>JACKKY010000002.1 GCA_024236175.1 Novosphingobium sp.
GTTCTAACAAATGGCGAAGGCAAAATTCGAGCGGAACAAGCCGCACTGCAACATCGGCACCATCGGTCACGTCGACCACGGCAAGACCACGCTGACTGCTGCTATCACCAAGGTTATGGCTGAAGTTAACGGCGGTGAAGCCGTCGACTTCGCGAACATCGACAAGGCTCCCGAAGAGCGCGAGCGCGGCATCACCATTTCGACGGCGCACGTCGAATACGAAACCGCCAACCGCCACTATGCGCACGTCGACTGCCCCGGCCACGCCGACTATGTGAAGAACATGATCACCGGCGCGGCGCAGATGGACGGCGCCATCCTCGTGGTGAACGCTGCCGACGGCCCGATGCCGCAGACCCGCGAGCACATCCTGCTTGCCCGTCAGGTCGGCGTTCCGGCTCTGGTCGTCTACATGAACAAGGTCGACCAGGTCGACGACGAAGAGCTCCTCGAACTCGTCGAGCTCGAAATCCGCGAGCTGCTTTCGTCCTACGAATTCCCGGGCGACGATATTCCGATCATCAAGGGCTCGGCTCTCGCAGCGCTCGAAGGCCGCGACGACGAAATCGGCAAGAACTCGATCATCGAATTGATGAAGGCTGTTGACGAGTACATCCCGCAGCCGCCGCGTCCGACCGACAAGCCGTTCCTGATGCCGGTCGAGGATGTCTTCTCGATCTCCGGTCGCGGCACCGTCGTCACCGGCCGTGTCGAGACCGGCGTCGTCAATGTCGGCGACGAAGTCGAGATCGTCGGCCTCAAGGACACGACCAAGACCGTCGTGACCGGCGTCGAGATGTTCCGCAAGCTGCTCGATCAGGGCGAAGCCGGCGACAATATCGGTGCGCTGCTGCGCGGCGTTGCCCGTGACGATGTCGAGCGCGGCCAGGTGCTCTGCAAGCCGGGCTCGATCACGCCGCACACTGAGTTCGACGCGGAAGTCTACGTGCTTTCGAAGGACGAAGGCGGCCGCCACACGCCGTTCTTCGCCAACTATCGTCCGCAGTTCTACTTCCGCACGACGGACGTGACGGGCGAAGTGATTCTGCCTGAGGGCACCGAGATGGTCATGCCCGGCGACAACGTCACGATCAGCGTCAAGCTGATCGCGCCGATCGCCATGGACGACGGCCTGCGCTTCGCTATCCGCGAAGGTGGCCGGACCGTCGGTTCGGGGGTTGTCAGCAAGATCACGAAGTAATATAGGCCGCGCTCCGCCGGGGGGAATCACCCTTCGGCGGCCGGTTTTTGGCGATCGCCCCGCTCTTTCACATTAGCGGGAGAGGGCGGGTCGATCGGTTTTGTTTTGCTCTTTCTCATCGGTAGTTGGACATGGAAGCTCAGAATATTCGCATTCGCCTGAAGGCATTCGACCATCGCGTGCTGGACCAGGCGACTGGCGAGATCGCGGAAACCGCGCGCCGCACCGGCGCACTTATCCGGGGCCCCATTCCTCTGCCGACCAAGATCGAGAAGTTCACCGTGAACCGCGGGCCGCACATCGACAAGAAGTCGCGTGAGCAGTTCGAGGTTCGCACCTACAAGCGGCTGCTGGACATCGTGCAGCCCAACGCCACGACGGTCGATGCGCTGATGAAGCTGGACCTTGCGGCAGGTGTGAACGTCGAGATCAAGCTGGCTTAAGCCGGCAACGCTCCGGAGCTGATCCGGAGCCTCGATCGTCGAGGCCGAACATTTCGGCCCAAGCGCCCGGTTCAGTCGGGGCAGGCGAGCGAAGACATTGGGATACCGCCGGATTGTTCCGGGCTGCGTCCCCCGTCTCGTTTCCGCATTTGCGGAGACACTCAGCCCGGACGGGGCGATGCATACATTTTGGGCTGGCAAGCCCCCGAAATGGTTTCGGGGGCCTCTGTGAAGGAGTTCGGATCATGCGCACCGGCGTGATCGCAAGAAAAGTGGGAATGACCCGCCTGTTCCGGGAAGACGGCCGGCATGTGCCGGTAACCGTCCTGTCTCTGGACGATTGCCAGGTGGTCTCTGTCCGCACCGATGAGCGCGACGGCTACGTCGCTGTTCAGCTCGGCGCCGGCACGGCCAAGCAGAAGAATGTCAACAAGCCGCAGCGCGAGCATTTCGCGAAGGCTGAAGTGCCGCTCAAGGCGCGCGTGGTCGAGTTCCGCGTCGCTGACGATGCGGTTCTGGAAGTGGGTTCGACGATCGCGGCATCGCATTTCGTGCCCGGCCAGCTCGTCGATGTTGCCGGCCATACGCAGGGTAAGGGTTTCGCCGGTGCTATGAAGCGCTGGGGTTTCGGCGGTCTTCGCGCCACGCACGGCGTTTCGCTCTCGCACCGTTCGCACGGTTCGACCGGCAACCGCCAGGATCCCGGCAAGGTCTTCAAGAACAAGAAGATGGCCGGCCACATGGGCGATCGCCAGCGCACCCAGCAGAACCTCGAGATCGTGCGTGTCGACGATGATCGCGGCCTTATCTTCGTGCGAGGCTCAGTGCCCGGAGCGAAGAACAGCTGGCTGACGGTCTCCGACGCGGTCAAGGTCGCTCGTCACGAGGAAGCACCTTATCCGGCCGGCATCCGGGGCGCTGCCAACGGCAGTGACGATGAAGCCGTTGCCGAAGCTCAGGCCGAAGAGACGATCGTGAACGAAGCCGCTGCCGAACAGGAAGCGCCCGCTGCGGAGCAGCAGGCTCCTGCAGAGCAGGCCGAGGCTCCGGTCGAGAGCGCTCCTGAAGCCGCCGCTGGCGACGCAGGCAATGAAGATTCCGCAGGTGGCGACGATGCCGCTGGCGAAGAAGGCAAGGAGGGCTGAGCCGTGAAGGTGAAGGTCCAGAAGATCGACGGCAAGGCGTCGGGCGACATCGAACTTTCCGATGACGTGTTCGGCCTGGAGCCGCGCGCGGACATCCTGCATCGCGTTGTTACCTGGCAGCTCGAAAAGCGCCGGGGTACGGCTCGTGCTGCCCGCGAGCGTTCTGATGTCGCGCGTACCGGCAAGAAGTTCGGCCGGCAAAAGGGCGGCGGCACCGCCCGTCACGGTGACCGCAAGGCGCCGATTTTCATCGGTGGCGGCAAGGCCCATGGTCCCCGGCGTCGTGATTTCAATCCGTCGCTGAACAAGAAGGTTCGGGCCCTCGGCCTCAAGATGGCGCTCTCGGCCAAGGCGAAGGACGGCCTCGTTGTCGTCGACAGCCTCGAGTTCAAGGACGCGAAGACGAAGACTCTTGCGGGTCAGCTTGCCAAGGCAGGTTGGGGCGGCAAGGTGCTGGTGATCGACGGCGAGCAGGTGGACAACGGTTTCGCCCAGGCCGCCGGCAATCTCGTCGGTATCAATGTGCTGCCCGCCGCCGGCGCCAATGTCTACGACATCCTGAAGCATGATACGCTGGTGCTGACGCGTGCCGCGGTCGAGAAACTGGAGGCGCGTTTCAATGGCTAAGAAGCAGGAAACGGATACCCGTCATTACGACGTTATCCTCTCGCCCCACATCACCGAGAAATCGACGCTGCTCAGCGAGAACAATGCCGTGGTCTTCAAGGTCGCCGGCGAAGCGACCAAGCCGGAGATCAAGGCTGCGGTCGAAGCGCTGTTCGACGTGAAGGTCGTGGGTGTGAACACGCTTGTCCAGAAGGGCAAGGCGAAGCGGTGGAAGGGCAAGGCCTATCGTCGCTCGGACGTGAAGAAGGCGGTCGTGACGCTGGCGGAAGGCCAGTCCATCGACGTCACCAGCGGCATCTGAG
Organism: Novosphingobium sp.; assembly: GCA_024236175.1. GTDB lineage: Bacteria > Pseudomonadota > Alphaproteobacteria > Sphingomonadales > Sphingomonadaceae > Novosphingobium. The sequence goes on from JACKKY010000002.1 coordinate 3,719, forward strand.
GACCAGAGGAAAGATAAACCCATGGCACTCAAGAACTACAATCCGACCAGCCCGGCACGGCGAGGCCTGATCCTCGTCGACCGTTCGGCGCTGTGGAAGGGCAAGCCGGTCAAGGCTCTTACCGAAGGCAAGCGCAAGACCGGTGGGCGCAACAACAAAGGTCATGTCACGTCTCGCGGCATGGGCGGCGGCCACAAGCAGAAGTACCGCACGGTCGATTTCAAGCGCCGCAAGTGGGATGTTCCCGCGACGGTTGAGCGCATGGAATACGATCCCAACCGCACGGCCTTCATTGCCCTGATCAAGTATGATGACGGCGAACTCGCCTATATCATCGCGCCGCAGCGTCTTGCCGTTGGCGACCAGGTGATCGCCGGCGAGAAGACCGACGTGAAGCCGGGCAACGCCATGCTGCTCAGCCAGATGCCGGTCGGCACCATCTGCCACAATGTCGAGATGAAGCCGGGCAAGGGTGGCCAGATCGCCCGTTCCGCCGGAACCTATGTGCAGATCGTCGGCCGTGACCGCGGCATGGTGATCGTTCGCCTCAACTCGGGTGAGCAGCGTTACCTGCGCGGCGATTGCATGGGCACGGTCGGTGCGGTTTCCAATCCTGACAATTCGAACCAGAATTTCGCCAAGGCCGGCCGCACCCGCTGGAAGGGCAAGCGTCCGCTGACCCGCGGCGTCGCCAAGAACCCGGTCGACCACCCCCATGGTGGTGGTGAAGGCCGGACTTCGGGCGGCCGTCACCCGGTCACTCCGTGGGGCAAGCCGACCAAGGGTGCCCGTACCCGCAAGAACAAGCAGACGGACAAGATGATCATCCGTTCGCGCCACGCGAAGAAGAAGAGGTAAGTCCACATGGCACGTTCCGTCTGGAAAGGCCCATTTGTCGACCTGTACCTGCTGAAGAAGGCGGAAGCCGCGCAGGAAGCTGGCACGCGCGCCGGTCCGATCAAGACCTGGTCGCGTCGTTCGACGATCCTGCCGCAGTTTGTCGGCCTGACGTTCAGCGTCCACAATGGCCAGAAGTTCATTCCCGTCTCGGTCAACGAGGACATGGTCGGCCACAAGCTCGGCGAGTTCGCACCCACGCGGACTTACCACGGCCACGCCGCCGACAAGAAGGGTAAGCGTTAATGGGCAAGCAGGCAGCACCCCGTCGCGTCAGCGACAAGGAAGCGCTCGCGGTCGGCACGACGATCCGTGGTTCGGCTCAGAAGCTGAACCTCGTCGCGGGTCTGATCCGTGGGAAGAAGGCGGAGGATGCCATGAACATCCTCACTTTCTCCAAGCGGGCGATGGCGCAGGACGCGCGCAAGGTTCTCGCTTCGGCGATCGCCAACGCGGAAAACAACCACAATCTCGATGTCGATGCCCTGGTGGTTGCAGAAGCCAGCGTCGGCAAGTCCATCACCATGAAGCGCTGGCATGCGCGCGGACGCGGCAAGTCGACCCGCATCCTCAAGCCGTTCAGCCGTCTGCGCATCGTGGTCCGCGAAGTCGAGGAGGCCTGAGCGATGGGTCATAAAACAAATCCGATCGGCCTGCGCCTCCAGATCAACCGGACCTGGGACAGCCGCTGGTATGCGGAAGGCCGCGATTATGCGCAGCTGCTTGAGGAAGATCTCAAGATCCGCAAGTACATCATCGAGAACCTGCCCCAGGCAGCGATCTCGAAGGTTGTCATCGAGCGCCCGGCCAAGCTGTGCCGCGTTTCGATCTACGCAGCCCGTCCCGGTGTCATCATAGGGAAGAAGGGCGCGGACATCGAGAAGCTTCGCCAGAAGCTCGCGAAGATGACCGACAGCGAAGTGAAGCTGAACATCGTCGAGATCCGCAAGCCGGAGATCGACGCCAAGCTCGTCGCCCAGGGTGTGGCCGACCAGCTGGTTCGCCGTGTCGCTTTCCGCCGCGCGATGAAGCGTGCGGTGCAGTCGGCGCTGCGTCTCGGCGCCGAAGGCATTAAGATCACTTGCGGTGGCCGTCTCGGCGGTGCCGAAATCGCCCGCGTTGAATGGTATCGCGAAGGCCGTGTGCCGCTGCATACGCTGCGCGCCAATGTCGACTATGCCGAGGCAGAGGCTCGTACCGCCTACGGCATCATCGGCATCAAGGTGTGGATCTTCAAGGGTGAGATCCTCGGCCATGACCCGATGGCGCAGGATCGTCTGATGATGGAAGCCCAGACTTCGGGCGTGCGTCCCGCACGCTGAGGCCAGGAACTGAGTAAGAGCAATGCTGCAACCGAAGAAAACCAAGTTCCGCAAGGCGCACAAGGGCCGCATCCACGGCAACGCCAAGGGCGGCACGGAGCTGAATTTCGGCTCCTACGGCCTCAAGGCGCTCGAGCCGGAGCGGATCACCGCCCGCCAGATCGAGGCCGCGCGCCGTGCGATCACCCGCCATATCAAGCGTCAGGGACGTTTGTGGATCCGCGTGTTCCCGGACGTTCCCGTGTCCAAGAAGCCTGCCGAAGTCCGTCAGGGCAAGGGCAAGGGCTCGGTGGAATACTGGGCCGCGCGCGTGAAGCCGGGCCGTATCCTGTTCGAACTTGACGGTGTTGCCGGTCCGCTTGCAGCCGAAGCTTTCGAGCGTGCGGCGATGAAGCTGCCGATCAAGACCAAGGTCGTCGCCCGTCTCGGCGACAGCTCGCACCTGGGAGGCGAATGATGGGTACCCGTACCGAGGACCTGCGCACCAAGAGCGACGACGAGCTCACCACCGAGCTCGCCGATCTCAAGCGCGAACAGTTCAACCTGCGCTTCCAGGCCGCGACCAACCAGATCGAGCGTCCCGCGCGCATCCGTGAAGTGCGCCGCGACATCGCCCGCATCAGGACGCTGCAGTCCGAGCGGGCTCGTGCGGCCGCGAAGGCTTAAGGAGACCACCATGCCCAAACGCGTACTGATCGGGACCGTGGTTTCCGACAAGACCGACAAGACCGTGACCGTGCTGGTCGAGCGCAAGGTTAAGCACCCGCTTTACGGGAAGATCATCCGGCGCACGAAGAAGTACCACGCCCACGACGAGGACAACGCGTTCAGCACCGGCGAACGCGTGCGGATCGAGGAGACCCGGCCGATTTCCAAGTCGAAGACGTGGAAAGTGCTGGACCGGGTGCAGGCCGGGAAGACCGCCGCGCTTGAGGCCGATCTCGAGGTCGATGCGGCAGGCGCCGGCCAGGAATAGTTTTTTTGGAACTGCCGGACTCGTTCCGGCAAGCCAGTGAGAAGGAACCGGATCGATGATCCAGATGCAATCCAACCTCGATGTTGCTGACAACAGTGGCGCCAAGCGCGTCCAGTGCATCAAGGTGCTTGGCGGTTCGAAGCGCCGCACTGCGGGCGTCGGTGACGTCATCGTGGTGTCGGTGAAGGAAGCGCAGCCGCGCGCCCGTGTGAAGAAGGGCGATGTGCACCGCGCCGTGATCGTGCGCACCAAGAAGGACGTCCGTCGTCCGGATGGCAGCGTCATCCGCTTCGACAGCAACGCCGCGGTGCTGATCAACAAGTCGGAAGAGCCCATCGGAACCCGTATCTTCGGCCCTGTGGTTCGCGAACTGCGCGGCAAGGGCTTCATGAAGATCATTTCGCTTGCTCCGGAGGTGCTGTGATGGCTGCCGCGAAGATCAAGAAGGGTGACAGCGTCGTCGTGCGCTCCGGCAAGGACAAGGGACGCACCGGCACTGTCCTCCAGGTGATGCCGAAAGAGGGCAAGATCCTCGTCGAAGGCGTCAATGTTGCTACGCGTCACCGCAAGCCGACGCAGGTGAACCCGCAGGGTGGGATCGAGCGTCGCGAAGCGTCGATGAACATTTCCAAGGTGAGCCTTGCCGACCCCAAGGATGGCAAGCCGACCCGCGTCCGTTTCGAAGAAAAGGACGGCAAGAAGGTGCGTGTTGCCGTGAAATCCGGGGAGACCATCGATGGCTGACAATTACCTGCCCCGCCTCAGGAAGCGCTACGACGACGAGATCGTCAAGGCGATGACCGAGAAGTTCGGTTATGCAAACCGGCTCCAGGTGCCCCGGATCGAGAAGATCACGCTCAACATGGGCGTCGGCGAAGGTACGCAGGACCGCAAGAAGGTTTCGACCGCGGTCGAGGAAATGGAGCTGATCGCCGGGCAGAAGCCGGTGGTCACCAAGGCGAAGAAGTCGATTGCGCAGTTCAAGTTGCGCGAAGGCATGGCGATCGGTTGCAAGGTCACCTTGCGGCGTGAGCGCATGTACGAGTTCCTCGACCGCCTGATCACTATTGCGATGCCGCGCATCCGCGACTTCCGCGGGCTTAACCCGAAGAGTTTCGACGGGCGCGGCAACTATGCGATGGGTCTTAAGGAGCAGATCATCTTTCCGGAGATCAGCTACGACAAGATCGAGAAGGTGCGTGGCATGGACATCATCGTGACCACCACCGCCAACACCGACGAAGAGGCGCGCGAGCTGCTGCGTCTGTTCGGTTTCCCGTTCCCGGTCGAAGAGACCGAAGAAGAAGAGAAGCAGGCCGCGTAAGCGGCCGTAGGAGAGCTTAAGTCCATGGCGAAACTGAGTTCGATCAACAAGAATGAGCGTCGCAAGAAGCTCACCAAGAAGTACGCGGCGAAATACGCCCGGTTGAAGGAGCAGGCTAACGACAAGTCGCTCGACGATACCGAGCGTCTTATCGCACGCCTCAAGATGGCCGAGATTCCGCGCAACGCGAACCCGACCCGGGTTCGCAACCGTTGCGTCACGACCGGCCGTCCGCGGGGCTACTACCGCAAGTTCGGCCTGTGCCGCATCGAGCTGCGCGATCTTGCCAACAAGGGCATGATCCCCGGCGTGACCAAGTCGAGCTGGTAAGGGATTTGACAGGATGGCGATGACCGATCCCCTGGGTGATATGCTCACCCGCATCCGCAACGGCCAGCGTGCGAAGAAGGACTCTGTCCTTTCACCGGCCTCTAAGCTGCGCACCCGCGTTCTCGAAGTGCTCGAGCGCGAGGGATATATCCGTGGCTACAGCGAGGACGAGACCGGCAAGCACAAGCAGCTGCGCATCGAGCTGAAATATTTCGAGGGCGAGCCCGCGATCAAGCATCTCGCTCGCGTCTCCAAGCCCGGCCGCCGCGTCTATTCGGGCAGCAAGGAGCTGCCGATCGTCCGCAACGGCCTTGGCATCACCATCGTCTCGACGCCCCGGGGCGTGCTTTCGGACAACGAAGCGCGCACCCAGAACGTCGGCGGCGAAGTGCTGGCGGAGGTGTTCTGATGAGCCGGACAGGCAAAAGGCCCGTCGAGATCCCGAGCGGCGTCACCGCCGACATTGCGGACGGCATCCTCACGGTGAAGGGCCCGAAGGGCACGCTCACGCTGACCCTGCGCGACGAGATCAGCTATACGGTGGAAGACGGCAGCATCCTGGTGAAGCCGGCCAATGACACCAAGCAGGCTCGCGCTTTCTGGGGCATGCAGCGTACGCTGGTCGACAACCTCGTCACCGGCGTGACCGAAGGCTACACCAAGGTGCTGGAAATCACCGGCGTCGGCTATCGTGCGCAGGCCCAGGGCAAGAAGCTCAAGCTGCAGCTCGGCTACAGCCACGACGTCGATTTCGACGTGCCGGAAGGCATCGAGGTCAAGACGCCCGACAACACTACGGTGGAAATCTCGGGTATCGACAAGCAGCAGGTCGGCCAGGTGGCCGCGGAAATCCGCCGTTGGCGCAAGCCCGAGCCCTACAAGGGCAAGGGCATCAAGTATCGCGGCGAGTACATCTTCCGCAAGGAAGGGAAGAAGAAGTAATGGCCAAGCTCACCCTTTTCGATCGCCGCCGCCGTCGCGTGCGCAGCGCCGTCAAGGCGCGTGCCAATGGCCGGCCCCGTCTTTCCGTGCATCGTACCGGCAAGCACATCTACGCCCAGATTATCGATGATGGCGATGGCCGCACGCTGGCTTCTGCCTCGTCGCTGGGCGCCAAGGGTGCCGATGTCGACGCCGCCACCAAGGTGGGCAAGGATCTTGCGGCTGCCGCCAAGAAGGCCGGCGTGACATCCGTCGTGTTCGATCGTGGCGGATACCTGTTCCATGGCCGCGTCAAGGCGCTGGCCGATGCGGCGCGCGAAGGCGGGCTGGAGTTCTGATGATGGCAGACGAAAACAACACCCCCGAAACCGAAAACGCGGCGGCCGAGACGCCTGCAGTGGAAGCCCCGGCGACCGAGGCTGCACCGGCGGAGAAGCCGATCGCGGCCGAGCATCCGCAGGGTGGCGCTCCGCAGGAGCAGCGCGAAGGGCGCGGCCGTGGCCGTGGCCGTGGAGGCGACCGCGACCGTGGTGGCCGTGGCCGTCGCGACGACCGTCGCGGCCGTGGCGGTGACGACGATGGCGGTGAGGAGCTGATCGAGAAGCTCGTCCACATCAACCGCGTCTCCAAGACGGTGAAGGGCGGCAAGCGCTTCGGTTTCGCCGCGCTGGTCGTGGTGGGCGACGGCAAGGGCCGGGTCGGCTTCGGCCACGGCAAGGCCCGCGAAGTGCCTGAAGCGATCACCAAGGCGACTGCTGCTGCCAAGAAGAAGATGATCCGCGTGCCGCTCAAGGAAGGCCGTACGTTGCATCACGACGGCAAGGGCCGCTTCGGTGCCGGCAAGGTCAATGTCCGCACGGCTCCGGCCGGTACCGGCATCATCGCCGGCGGTCCGATGCGCGCCGTGTTCGAAAGCCTTGGCGTCGCCGACGTCGTGACCAAGTCGGTGGGGACGTCCAATCCCTACAACATGGTTCGCGCCACGTTCGACGCGCTGATCAACCAGACCTCGCCCAAGTCGGTGGCGCAGCGTCGCGGCAAGAAAGTCGCTGACCTGCTTGGCCGCGGCGGCGCAAGCGAAGCCGAGGCGGAAGCCGAAGCCGAAGCGATTACGGAGTAAGGCGCATGGCCCAGTCCGCAAAGAAGACTATCAAGATCAAGCAGATCGGCTCGCCGATCCGCCGTCCGGCGAAGCAGAAGCAGATGCTCGTCGGCCTGGGCCTCGGCAAGATGCACAAGGTCGTCGAGGTCGAGGACACCCCGGAAGTCCGCGGTGCCATCGCCAAGCTGCCGCATATGGTGGCCGTGGTCGACTGAGCCCGCCCGAAGTATTCAAGCGAAAGATCGCAGGAGGAGCCCCGGCGTTGCGCTGGGGCTTTTTCTTTGGGGCCGGTTACCGCGTGCAGTCCCCCCATACCGCGATCATGTCCGTGCGTTGCCGCTCCGGCGTGGGCACGACCTTCTCCAGGCGGCAATTCCTGCCGACGTAGGCCAGCACCAGCTGGTGGGTTTCCTCGTTCACGGGGCCGTTGCGCGGCGGCACGGCCATCACCACCGCGCCGGGTTTCAGCGCCAGCACCCGTTTGGTTTCGCCTAGCGTAGAGAGATGGCTGACGTCCTTCTCGATCAGGTGGCTGAGGTGCGTGGGGAAGACCAGCGGGGTGATGAAAGGCTGGCCGGTGCGCACATAGAGCTGTGGCGGCGCATCGTAGAGCAGCAACGGCCCCTGGCCGATATGCGCTTCGACGGCCTTCTCCAGCGTTTCGATGGCCTGCTGCGACTGCCGTGCATGCTCGAACTGGAACGGGGGACTGATCGTGAACGACAGGATCGCGAGCGCTGCGATCGCTCCATATCCTATCACGCCGCGCGCAAGGAAGCTGCTGGCGGCGACGCAGAGCGGCACAAGCAGCGGCAGGCCATAATGCAGGTAGAAGTTGGGCACTGCGATCAGGCCGATCACCGCGGCGGCCAGCCAGGCGATCACGAAGCGGCGACCTTGGCTTTCCTGCCGGATCAGCCCCAGCAGGGCGAAGGGCGCCATTGGTGCAAGCGCGAGAGTCATGAATTTCAGGCGCGCCCAGGACGTCGGCCAGTGAGGCGGCTTGTCGAGGTTCGAGGCGAACATTGCGTGCCAGTATTCGGCCCAGTGGCCGATGGCCCAGTAGCCGGCCGCGATAGCGAGGGCAGGGGAGGCACCGATCAGCGCCCAGAGCGTGGCGCTCCGCAGGGTCGGCGATACGCCCGCGCCCGATTTCCAGAGGACGGCGACGCAATAGAGTCCGAGGAACGCCGCCTCGAAGAAAGCCGTCGTCTTGAGCGTGATCCCCGCTCCCGCGATCAGCATCGCAATGGGAACCGTCGCCGGCATCCGCCCCTCGCGCAGGGCGGGCAGCGCGCGGAACACCAGCAGCGCGGCCACCGCTATGAACAGGTTGTAGAAGACCGGGCTCTGCCCCCCGAAACCTTGCAGCGGCGCCAGCCAGAGGAGATAGGCCACTCCGGCCAGCAGCGCGCCCTGCAGGCCCGCCCAGCTTCGCGCCATTGCGGAAACTGCCCAGGCCGTGCCGGCCGCAAACAGGGTCGCGGCGATCTGGTAGGCGAGCATGTCGTAGGAAAAGGCTGCGATCAGCCAGGACAGCGCGAACAGGCCGAACGGCTTCCTGTCCCACACGTCGACATAGGGCAGGGTGCCCTGATGCATCGCCACGCCCACCGTCTGGTAGAACACCTCGTCGCCATGCAGGTTGGGGTCGCCGAACGTGTCGATGCGCAACACAAGGGCTACGACCAGCAGGATCGCGAACTGGACAACGGGATGGGTGGCCAATTTCGGGAGCAAGCGGGGTCCTCGATCGCAGGGTAAGGCGGTCTAGCATCGCAGGAGGCGGTGTCAAAAGGGGGTGACATCGCTGTCCCCATCCCCTAAGGGGCCGCCTTCCATCAAGCGCGAAACCCCCGCCTCCGCGAGGGCAGGCAAAGCGAAAGCGAGTGCAAACGATATGAAACTCAACGATCTTCGTGACAATCAGGGGGCCCGCAAAGGGCGCATGCGCATCGGCCGTGGTATCGGCTCGGGCAAGGGCAAGACCGGCGGGCGTGGCCAGAAGGGCCAGAAGAGCCGCTCCGGCGTGGCCGTCAAGGGCTTCGAGGGCGGCCAGATGCCGCTCCACATGCGGATCCCGAAGCGCGGCTTCAACAACACCAAGTTCGCCAAGGACTATGCCGAGGTCAATCTCGGCCTGGTGCAGAAGGCGATCGATGCCGGCAAGCTCGATGCCAAGGCGGTAATCGACCATGACGCGCTGAAAGCGGCCGGTCTGGCCCGCGGCGGCAAGGACGGCGTGCGCCTGCTCGGCAAGGGCGAAATCAAGGCCAAGGCGAACTTCAAGGTTGCCGGTGTGTCGAAAGGCGCGCGCGAGGCGGTCGAGAAGGCCGGCGGCAGCGTCGAAGTGCCCGAGGCACCTGCTGCGCAGGCTGAAGCCTGACCTAATTGCGTCATCTTGCGAATGCGGCGACCCGTCTTCCGGCCACGTATCTGGTGATGCTGGCCGGACACGGGTTACCGCTTTCGCCGTAATGACCTTTTTGTTGCAGGGACAGGGTTCGACAACCGTGATCGCACACTATATGGGCGGTCGAACACCGAGGAATTGAGGCTCACCCATCCCAATGGCATCACGCGCCGACAATATCGCGAGCACGCTCAACTTCGCCAATTTCTCGAAGGCGACCGAGCTGAAAAAGCGCATCTGGTTCACCATCGGTGCGCTTATCATCTTCCGCTTCCTGAGCTTCGTGCCGCTGCCCGGCGTCAATCCGCTGATCCTGGAATCGCTCTATGCGCAGACGCGCGGCGGCATTCTCGACCTGTTCAACACCTTTTCGGGCGGAAGCCTTGAGCGCATGAGCCTCATCGCGCTCGGCGTGATGCCCTACATCACCTCGTCCATCGTCGTGCAGCTTGCCGCCTCGCTTCATCCGGCGCTGATGGCGCTGAAGAAGGAAGGCGAGGCAGGGCGCAAGAAGCTCAACCAGTACACACGCTACGGCACCGTGTTCCTGTGCATCATCCAGGGCTGGTTCATCGCCTCGGGTCTCGAGGCCTACGGCGCGCAGAGCGGTCTGCAGGCGGTCGTCAATCCGGGCTACATGTTCCGTGTCGGCGCAGTGATCAGCCTTGTCGGCGGCACGATGTTCCTCCTCTGGCTGGGCGAGCAGATCACCTCGCGCGGCATCGGTAACGGCGTATCGCTGATCATCATGGCCGGCATCGTCGCGCAGATGCCGACCTTCGTCGCAAACCTGTTCGAAGGCGGCCGCACCGGCTCGATCAGCCCCTTCGTGGTGGTTGGGCTGGTCGCGGTAATCATCGTGCTCGTGCTGTTCATCTGCTTCATGGAACGGGCGCAGCGCCGGCTGCTGATTCAGTATCCCAAACGCGCCAGCCAGCGCGGCATGATGCAGGCCGATCGCAGCCACCTGCCGCTCAAGCTCAACACCGCAGGCGTCATCCCGCCGATCTTCGCCAGCTCGCTGCTGCTGCTGCCGCTGACGATTTCGCAGTTTGCCGGCAATTCCCTTTCGCCCGATACGGCGCTGGGCAGCTTCGTGATCTCGCTCAACCAGTATCTCGCGCACGGCAAGCCGATCTACATGCTGCTCTACGCGGCGGGCATCATTTTCTTCTGCTTCTTCTACACGGCCGTGGTGTTCAATCCCGAAGACACTGCGGACAATCTGAAGAAGAACGGCGGCTTCATTCCCGGTATCCGGCCGGGCAAGAACACCGCCACCTATCTGGACTATGTGCTGACGCGCATCACCGTGGTCGGCGCGATCTACCTCACCATCGTTTGCGTGGTTCCGGAATACTGGATGGCGCAGACGGGCATGATGATGATGTTCATGGGCGGCACCAGCCTGCTCATCGTCGTCAACGTCACGGTGGACACCATCACCCAGATCCAGTCGCATCTGCTGGCGCACCAGTACGGCGACCTGATCAAGAAGGCGAAGCTGAAAGGCAGGCTGCGCTGAGGCGCCTTGGCCGGTCCGAAGGCGGGGCCACAGCCTAAGCAAGGGGGCAATCCACGTGAATATCATCCTGCTTGGACCGCCGGGAGCGGGCAAGGGAACGCAGGCGCAGCGGCTCGTCGAAGGACACGGCATGCGCCAGCTTTCGACTGGCGACATGCTGCGCGCGGCGGTGAAGGCGGGAACGCCGGTTGGACTGCAGGCGAAGGCGGTGATGGAACGCGGTGAACTTGTGTCGGACGGGATCGTCTCGGCGCTGATCGGCGAAGAGCTGGACGCGATGGGCGCCGATACCGGCGCGATCTTCGACGGCTATCCCCGGACCGCGGCCCAGGCCGAATCGCTCGATGCGATTCTTGCCGAGCGCGGCCGCAAGCTGGAACATGTGATCGAGCTGGACGTGGACGAGGATGCGCTCGTCGAGCGAATTACAGGCCGTTTCACCTGCGCCGGTTGCGGCAAGGGCTATCACGACAAGTTCGAGCAGCCCCGGCTTGCCGGAACGTGCGACAAGTGCGGCGGAACCGAGTTCAAGCGCCGTCCCGACGACAACGAGGAAACGGTGCGCACGCGCCTTGCCGAGTATCGGGCCAAGACTGCACCGATCCTGCCGATCTACGAGGAACGCGGCATTGTCAGCCGGGTGAACGGCATGGCTGATATCGACGATGTGACCCGGGCGATCGAGCGGATTCTCCGGTCCTGATCGGGTCACGCGGCGCCGTTTCCGCACGATCCCGGTGGCGTCCGGCTTTGACCTTCGCCTCGGGGTTCGCTAGAAAAGCCGTATGCAGGGGTCGATCCTCGCCGTGCTAGGGCTCGGTGAGCCGGAGATTATGTTTATTCGCGGCGTTGACAGCGCCTGCGAATCATCTTAAGCGCGCCCTTCACTCAGAAAAACGGCTTGGTCCGGCAGGCGTCAGCTATTCGTGCGCGCCAACCGGACTTTTTGCTGTTTCGGCCCAGGTTTTATCTGAGTGTCAACGCGTTGAGATGGAGGCCACAGGCGACTGTCGTCTCTGTGGAGCAGGAGAATTAAGTGGCTCGAATTGCCGGGGTAAACATCCCCACCAACAAGCGCGTAATCATCGCGCTCACTTACATCCACGGTATTGGCCGGACCAAGGCGCAGGCGATCGTCGACAAGCTCGGCATCGATCACGCACGCCGTGTTCAGGACCTGAGCGACCAGGAAGTCGTGCAGATTCGCGAGACGATCGACGCAGACCACATGGTCGAGGGCGATCTTCGTCGTGAGACGGCGATGAACATCAAGCGCCTGATGGACCTGGCCTGCTATCGCGGCCTTCGCCATCGCAAGGGGCTTCCGGTGCGCGGCCAGCGTACGCACACCAATGCCCGCACCCGCAAGGGCAAGGCTAAGCCGATCGCCGGCAAGAAGAAGTAAGCTTCAGGCCCGACGGTCTGACAGCTTTCCTTTCCGATACACGACAGGATAAAAACCATGGCACGCGAACCCCAGCGCATCAAAAGGCGGGAACGCAAGAACATCACCAGCGGCATCGCGCATGTGAATGCCAGCTTCAACAACACCATGATCACCATCACCGACGCCCAGGGCAATGCCATCAGCTGGTCCTCGGCGGGCATGATGGGCTTCAAGGGCAGCCGCAAGTCCACGCCGTACGCGGCGCAGGTCGCCGCCGACGACGCCGGTAAGAAAGCGGCAGAGCATGGCGTGCGGACGCTCGAGGTCGAGGTCAAGGGGCCGGGCTCGGGCCGCGAGAGCGCGCTGCGTGCGCTGCAGGCGGTGGGTTTCACCATCACCTCGATCCGCGACGTCACGCCGATCCCGCACAATGGTGTGAGGCCGTCCAAGCGCCGCCGCGTCTGATCGAGTGTTCCGGCGGCGCCCCGGTGCCGCCCCTTTCGGATCGGCCGCGGCTCATTTTGGGCACTGCGGCCGTTCTCGCCAAGAAATAACCCTAGGGGAAGTCCATGACTGTCAACATCAAGAACTGGCAGGAACTGAAGAAGCCCAACAGCCTGGAAGTAAAGCCGGGTGTTGACGCCAAGCGCCGCGCGACCTTCGTCGCCGAGCCTCTGGAGCGCGGCTTCGGCCTGACGCTCGGCAATGCGCTGCGTCGCGTGCTGCTTTCCTCGCTGCAGGGCGCGGCCATCACCTCGATCAAGATCGAGAATGTGCTGCACGAGTTCTCGAGCCTCGCCGGCGTGCGCGAGGATGTGACCGACATCGTCCTCAACATCAAGCAGGTCGCGCTCAAGATGCAGGGTGAAGGGCCGAAGCGTCTCCAGCTTTCGGCGACCGGCCCCTGCGAAGTGACCGCGGGCGACATTGCCGTCTCCGGCGATATCGAGGTGATGAACAAGGATCTGGTGATCTGCCACCTCGATGAGGGCGCGACGCTCAACATGGAACTCACGGCCGACACCGGCAAAGGCTACGTCCCGGCCGTTTCCAACCGCCCGGCCGACGCGCCGATCGGTCTGATCCCGGTCGACTCGCTCTATTCGCCGGTCCGCCAGGTCTCCTACAAGGTAGACAATGCGCGTATCGGCCAGGAGCTGGACTTCGACAAGCTGAACCTCACGGTCGAGACCGACGGTACGGTCACTCCGGAAGATGCCGTCGCCTATGCCGCGCGCATCCTGCAGGACCAGCTCGCGCTGTTCGTCCACTTCGAGGACATCGCCGCCGTGGGGGCGCCGCAGATGATCGGCCTCGCTGCTGCTGCGCCGGAAGAGAGCGACACCAACCAGCTCAACCGTTACCTGCTCAAGAAGGTCGACGAGCTGGAGCTGTCGGTGCGTTCGGCCAACTGCCTCAAGAACGACAACATCATCTACATCGGCGATCTCGTGCAGAAGACCGAGGCGGAGATGCTGCGTACGCCGAATTTCGGCCGCAAGTCGCTCAACGAGATCAAGGAAGTGCTGTCCAGCATGGGGCTGCGCCTCGGCATGGACATCCCGGGCTGGCCGCCCGAGAACATCGAGGAAATGGCCAAGAAGCTCGAACAGGAGCTGCTGGGCTGATCACTGTCCCTCGCTCGTGAGGGACAGAAGGGTCACGGCGGCCACCCCAAGCGCCGCCAGGACCGGGGTACCTGATACGGCCCCCGTACGAACGGAGTAGAAAACATGCGTCACAAGATCAGCGGCCGCAAGCTGCAGCGTACCTCGTCCCACCGTCGCGCCCTGCTGCGCAACATGTCGGCGGCGCTCATCAAGCATGAGCAGATCACCACCACCCTGCCGAAGGCACGTGAACTGCGCCCCTATATCGAGAAGCTGATCACGCTTGCGAAGCGTGGCGGCCTCAGCAACCGTCGCCTCGCGCACTCGCGGCTGATGGACGAGACGCAGCTCACCAAGCTGTTCGACGTGCTGGCCGAGCGCTACGCCGGCCGCAACGGCGGCTACACCCGCATCATCAAGGCCGGCATCCGCGCCTCCGATGCGGCGCCGATCGCCGTGATTGAACTCGTCGACCGCGACACCGACGCCAAGGGCCAGGACTCAGGCCCGGTGATGAGCGAAATGGAAGAATTCGCGGAAGCCTGATCGGGGCGCATCGCGCAGGTAACATGAAACCGGCCGTGGGTGATTTGCTCGCGGCCGTTTTCGTATGCTGCGATAGGATTGTGACCGGTAGTCAACGCCGCTTGCGCTGGGCGGCAGCCTTCAAAAGGTCTTCCATGGCGACGATGCAATCGCGGCCCTTGATACCGTCTCCAGTCTTGTCCTCGGGATCGGCTTCGAAGTGTGCCCGCATCCGGTTGGACAGCTCGACCAGCGCCGAATAATCTTCTTCGCCCACCCTCTCACGGATGAGCTTGAGGCCTTCGTTCAGCGCGAAGAATTCCGAGTCGATATTCTGGTCGGGAAAATACCCCGAGTCATCAACGAATTTTGGTGCGGAGAGCATCATGTCCCCTAACAGATCCATGACCTCGCTGATGTCTTTCGGGATGTAAAGTGTGCACGGCTTTCGCATTGTTAGTTCCCGGGACGACGGATGACATAGGTGCTTTGGGCGCCTATTTGGGTCGGTCTCACGATAATTACTGCATCGGGTTTGAAGTCGCTATTGAAGAAGCCGCGAACCTGGCGGGTGTGTGCGGTCTTTCTTGTTAGCGAGACGTCGAATGCGACATTTCCGACTCTGCTATCCGCAATGCGATAGGTTCGGTCGGTTCCTGAGGTGTCGTACTCGCGTCCAATGATACGAACTGGTCCACTGCTCTGATCTGCCGGATAAGCTGGTTCACATCCGGATTGGCGAGCCCGGAGGTTCACCTTGCTGAAGGTCCGGTAATATCCAAGGCATTGTCAGCCATCGCAACGATTGCGCCGCCTGGAGAGTTTGACGATCCGGGGAACACTCGATCGAGGGGCATGGGGTCATAAATGTCGCGAGAATTGTGGCCTCTACGAACTCGCGAATTCGTAGGATATTGCGCTTGTTGGAAGCGAGCGGGAGCTCCCAATACCTCCGATTGAGGTGCCGGAATATTCCCGACCGTTTCCCGTTCTTCGGCGATTTCGTCCCTACGAGGTGATCACGGCGCTCAGAGAGCTTGGTCCGCCAAGCGCGAATGTGATCCGCCACATCGAATTGCAAAGTCCCGCCTCCCTGCTAACGTCGCCGCCGAATTCGTTTCGGGAGAAGAGGATGTTTCGCTTTGCCTGCGCGCTGCTTGCGGCCGCCGGGCTTGCCTTTTCTCCGCAGCTGGTCGCGCAGGACATGAAGCCCATCACCTATCCGGAAACCCGCCGCGGCGACGTGGTCGAGACGCTGTTCGGCGAGCGGATCGCCGATCCCTATCGCTGGCTCGAAGAGGACGTGCGCAACGATTCGGAAGTGGCCGACTGGGTCGAGCGGCAGAACGCCGTCACGCGCGGTTATCTGGACACCTTGCCGCAACGCAGCTGGTTCGAGGGGAAGATTCGCGAACTGCTCGATTACGAACGTTTCGGCCTGCCGGTGAAGGCGGGCGGGCGCTATTTCTACACGCGGAACCCGGGCCTGCTCAACCAGCCGCAGCTGTTCGTGCGCAAGGGGCTGAAAGGCAAGCCGCGCCTGTTGCTCGATCCCAACTCCTGGGCGGAGGACGACGCCACGGCGCTCGACGAGTGGAAACCTTCCGAAGATGGCCGCTACCTGCTTTACAGCGTGCAGGACGGCGGCAGCGACTGGCGGATCCTTCGCGTAATCGACGTGAAGACCGGCGAACCGCTTCCCGACGAGATCCACTGGGCCAAGTTCACCGAACTGGCCTGGGTCGGAAACGAGGGCTTCCTCTATTCGCGCTTTCCCGAGCCCGAAGAGAAGGAAGAGTTCCAGGCGTTGAATTACAATCAGGCGGTCTGGTTCCACCGCCTGGGCACGAACCAGGACGAGGATGAACTGGTCTTCGCCTCGCCCGATTACCCCGAACACAGCCACTCCGCGCAGGTGACCGAGGACGGCAGGCTGGCAGTCATCACCAGCGCGATCGGCACCGACTCGCGTTTCGAGCTGCATGTCATCGATCTCACCCGGCGGTCACGCGAGGGCTGGAAGGCGCGCGAACTCGTGAAGGGTTTCGATCACGATTGGCGACTGGTCGACGGCATGGGCAAGGTCTTGTGGTTCGTCACCAACTGGCAGGCGCCGCGTTTCCGCCTCGTGGCCATCGATCTGTCGAAGCAGTCGCCGGAGTGGCAGGAACTGGTCTCCGAAAAGCAGGACATCCTCCAGCAGGCGACCATCATCGGCAACCAGCTGGTGCTGAACTATCTCAGGGATGCCTCCACCCGGGCGATCATCTTCGATCTGAGCGGCAAGTCGATCCGTGAGCTGTCGCTCAACGGAATTGGCAGCGCGGCAGGGTTTCGCGGCAAGCCGAGCGATCCGGAAACCTTCTACAGCTACACCAGCTTCAATCGTCCGCCGGCGATCTATCGCATGAACATGGTGACAGGCGAATCGGAAGCTTTCGCCGAACCGAAGCTGATTTTCAGGCCCGGCGATTACGACGTCGACCAGCGCTTCTACCTGTCGAAGGACGGCACCCGCGTGCCGATGTTCATCGTCCGCAAGAAGGCCATCGCCAGGGCGGGCAAGCCGGTTCCGACGCTGCTGTATGGCTACGGCGGCTTCGATATTGCCCTGACCCCGAGCTTCTCCTCGATCCGCATGGCCTGGCTGGAAGCGGGCGGGGCCTTTGCCCTGGCGAACCTTCGCGGAGGCGGAGAATACGGCAGGGAATGGCACGATGCCGGCCGTCTCGACAACAAGCAGAACGTGTTCGACGATTTCATCGCGGCCGGCGAATTCCTCGTGTCGGAGGGGATTGCGACCGAAGGTGGCCTTGCCATCCAGGGTGGTTCCAACGGCGGCTTGCTGGTCGGTGCCGTGGCGAACCAGCGGCCGGACCTGTTCGCCGCGGGCAATGCCGCGGTCGGGGTGATGGACATGCTCCGCTTCGATCGGTTCACGGCCGGGCGCTATTGGGTCGACGACTACGGCTATCCCGACCGCGAAGACGATTTCCGGGTGCTGCGCGCCTATTCGCCCTATCACAACATTCGCTCCGGCAAGGACTATCCCGCGCTTCTGGTGACGACGGCGGACACCGACGACCGCGTGGTTCCCGGACACAGCTTCAAATATACCGCGGCGCTTCAGGCGGCGGATCTGGGCGACAAACCGCACCTGATCCGGATCGAGACCCGCGCCGGCCATGGGTCCGGAAAGCCGACCGACAAGGTGATAGAGGAGGGGGCGGACGTCCTGGCCTTCCTCGCCGAATGGACCGGGCTGGATGTGCCACGGTAGCGGTTGCTCGCGCCCTTGTTAAGATAAAAGCACAGAAACCTGAACAATGGCTGTCGCGGCAGTTCAGGACCGTCTCACTCCGACATTGCTAGACCGTTCTCGAAGCCGGGCACTCCCGTCCGGACCAGCTGAGGATGGAAAGCCATGAAAAACCTTACCAAAGCCCTGGTCGGAACCGTCGCTGCCGGTGCGATGGCGGTTTCGACGGCTACTCCCGCATTCGCCCGCGACAGGGACAACGGAATCGGCGCCGGCGAAGTGATTGCCGGTGCCCTGATCATCGGCGGGATCGCTGCGGTTGCCGCCGCGGCCAGCAACAACGATCGGGACCGCTATCGCTACGGGCGCGACTATCGCTACGATCGCGCCGGATATCGCCACGGCAACTATCTCAACCCCCGCGAAGCGGTGAGCCGCTGTGTGGCCGCTGCGGAACGCGATGCGAGCCGTTACAGCTATGGCCGGGCAGACGTGACCGACATCCGCAAGGTGCGGGAGCGGCGCAACGGCTACGATATCAAGGGCCGGATCGCGGTGAATTCGCATGGTCGTGCCTGGAACAGGGGCGATCGCAATTACGGACGTGGCTGGAACGGCGACTATCGCGGCTGGAACCGCAACCTTCGCGGCTACGACAGCGGCAAGTTCACCTGCAAGATCCGTTATGGCCGGGTCACGGATATCGACTACAGCGGCATCCGCGGCCTGCGCTAACGGCCGGTAGGCGGTTCATGCTTGAGAAAGCTGGGACCGCCTAACTGGCATATGTGGGTGGTGTGAGTCCCGTTAACCACAATTTCTGGTATGGGGCTGCATATGAATTTGGAGGGTACTCCACGATGAAGATCTTCAGCTCTCGACCGGCTATCGCGCTAGCTTCGGCGGCAGTCCTTTCGATGACGGCAACTCCCGCCCTTGCGGACGGATGGGGCCGGTATCGCCATCGTCACAACAACATCGATGCCGGCGACATTTTCGCCGGACTGTTGGTGATCGGCGGCATTGCGGCGGTTGCCGCTGCTGCCAGCAGCAAGAACAAGGAACGCCGCGAGCGGGATGACCGCTATCCGGAGCCGGACTATCGTGAGCCCTCCGGCCGTTATGGCGGTTATCCGGATTCGCGCTATGAAGGACGTGACCAGTACGGCAGCTCTTCCTCCGAGATCGGGGAGGCGGTCGATCGCTGCATCGGCGAGGTCGAGCGCGGTGAGCGCCGCGTGGACGGCGTCGATTCGGTCTGGCGCGACGGCGAGGGCTGGCGCGTCGACGGACGCATGGATGACGGCAGGGATTTCTCCTGCTCGCTGGACGGCGACGGCAGGATTCGCAAGCTTACAGTCGGAGGCCAGGCCGCGTAGCTCCCTGAACGGGGCCGGCATCCGATACATGGAGGGCGCGCCTCAGGGCGCGCCCTTTCCTACATGTGGATCGGCTTGCCCGTCACCGCCATAGCCGCTTCATGATAAGCTTCCAGATGGGTCGAATTGGGCGGCGTGGCAAAAGGTAGCAGGCGATGTCTTCAGATGTCGCGCCAGATTATGGCCTGTGCGGCCTGGGCGATCATCGTTCCGGCGACCGGGGCGTTGCCGCCGCCCTGCTTTGGGGTCCCGTCTTCGCGTCCGCGATGACCTTCCTGAAAGCCGTCGGGTTCGCGGTTGAAAAGTCTTGGCGCGCGGCTGTTGGCCAGCATCGGGAACTTGCCTACGTTCTTCGTGGCCGGCTTCCTGGCCGCGCTTCCTCCGGTGAGCCGACGCCGGCGATTTCCGGCATCGTGGAATACGCCCGGGATCATCGTGGTTCGTGCCGACCTGCCGGCGATGTTCTCGGCGACGGCGATGCCTTCGTCCTCGGCAGCAGCCAGGCCAGCATCGGGCCGGGGATCACGTCGCCGATGGCCCATACGCCGTCACCTTGAGTCGGAATTCGTGGTCCGTCTCGATCTGGCCTCGCTTGTTGGTCTCGAGCCCGATCGCATCTGTCGGTCCATCGGTATTGGGCCGCCTGCCGATCGCTGCCAGCACGCAGTCTGCCTTCAGCGTCTCTTCCTTGCCGCCCTTGGCGAGCTCCAGCGTAAGCGTGGCGGTCTTACCGCGTACCGTAGCCTTGATGACCTTGGTGGACAGCTTCAGCTCCATGCCCTGCCCTGGCGAAGATCTTGGCCGCTTCCTTACGGATTTCGCCGTGTGCCCGGGAGCAGCTGGTCGAGAATTCGACGACCGTGACATGGCGCCCAGCCGTCGCCAGACCGGCCCGAAGTTCCAGTCCGATGACGCCGCCGCCGATGACGAGCGAGATGCTTCGGCACGCTGTCCAGCGCCAGCGCGCCGGTGGGATCGACGATGACGCCCTTGTCGTTGTCGACATCGACGCCGGGCAGGGGGCGTGACCGATGAGCCGGTCGCGACCGACGTTTCCTGGCCGTATGGTCTTGCCCGCGACTTCGACCGTTTGCGGGTCTGGGTGGCAGGGGGCGCTGACCAGTCGACCTTGACAGCTGTGAACAGGGAAGGCGATGCCTTTTCCGGTCAGTTCATGACCGCCGTCATGTCTCGTTCTGCAGGGCCAGCAGGTCAGTTCGACCTTGGCGGACTTCACGCCGAACTGCCAAGCGTGCCGTCATGCGCCTCCTCGAACAATCCGGAGCCGTGCAGGAGCGCCTTGGAAGAATGCAATACCGACGTTGAGGCAGGTGCCGCCAGCGTCTCGCGGCTTCCGCGCAGAAGCTGTCTTCAGCCCCAGCTGCGCCGCGCGGATGGCGGCGACATAGCCGCCGGACCGGCACCGATGACAGGACGTCGTAATCGTAATCAGCCATTCTTTACTCCGTCATCCCAGCCAAGGCCGGGATCTCAGGCTGTTGGGTTCTGCCGTGCCCGCATAAGGGCCCCAGCCTTCGCTGGGGTGACGCTACGTCACCAGATCGATCAGGATCCGCGTCAGGTCCTCGATCCTTCCTTGATGATCTTGAGGCGTTACCGCCTCGCGCCCATCGATCAGGCGGTGGTCACCAGAGACAGCACGCGATATACATCATCGGACGGATCACCACTTCGCCGTTCACCGCGACGGGCGATTACTCGATCCGGTGGAACCCCAGCACACGCCGACTGTGGCAGTTGATGATGAGAGGGTCGACAGCAGCGATCGAACACGCCGCCAGGTGGAAATCGCGGTGCCGCCTTCATGTGTCGTCAGGGTGAGCTCACCGTCGCGCGCGCGCGCTTGCCGTAATCGGCGATCGCATTCTCGATCTGGGCGAAAAGGCGCGTGCTGTCGGCGTACGCACATTTCGGCACGACCAGACCATTGGGCGCAGGGGCCGCGACGGTGGCCGACATAATTGACGATAGACGATCTCCTCGCCGTCTATCTGGGCGTTGACGGCAGGGATGTCCATGAAGCGCGAAGGCAGGCGGCCTTGGCGAAAAAAGCCCATGAAGCCCAGGCGAACGCGTGCTTCTTCTCGAACACGTCCTTGTACTTGTTCCGCGCGCGATCACCGCCGTCATGTCGACGTCGTTGAACGTGGTCAGCAACCTGCGGTATCCTGCGCGTCGCCAGGCCTTTTGGCGATAGTCTGGCGCAGACGGGTCATCTTCACCGTTCCTCGCGGCGTTCCCCCATCGGCGCAGGGCTCGGGCGGGGAGGGCGCAGGTACTGATGCTGCCGGTTCCGGGAGTGCTGTCCTGCTTCTTGGCCTGCGCCGCAGCGTGATATCCTCCGCGGTCAGGCGGCCGTCCTTGCCGGTTCCCTTCACGCCTGAAGGGTCGATACCGTATTCAGAACCGCGCGGCGCACCGCGAAGCTTCCTGACGCCTCGTCCAGGCAGCTTCGCTACGCTACCCGCTGGCTTTGTCTTCTGTGGGCTCAGCCCGCCGGTTCGAGAGCTCCAGGCTCCGCTTTCGGCGTCAGTGCGGGTTTGGGGCTCTGGCCGGATCCGGCGTCCTGGCGATGACTGCGCCGACGGACACCATATATCGCCGACCTCGGCGAGCTGCTCGCCCATTACGCCAGCTGTCGGCGACATGACTTCGACAGAGACCTTGTCGGTTTCGGGCTGGCGATCGGCTCAGCCGACAGCTTCGCCCGGCTGCTTTGACCATTCGCCGATCGTCGCTTCGGATGTGGATTCGCCTGGGGTGGAACCTTGACTTCGCTGGACATTCTTACCTCAGGCCTTCTTGCGGCGGCGGTTCAGGAGCGGACGGAAGGCCGAGCGCATCGGCGATGACGCGCGGCCTGCTCCTGATCGCGGCGCTTGGCGAGGCCGGTGGCCGGCGAGGGCGCTGACGGCGCCGGCACTTGGCGCCGCTCGACCAGGCTGCCCGCTTCTTCAAGCGGCGCAACCCTCGGTGGCGGGCCCGACGAAGAACCAGGCGCCGTTGTTTGCGCGGCTCTTCCTGGCACCAGACCACTTTCCTTGAAAGGATTTGTCATGCGCGGTAGCCACCAGTGCAACAGTTCGCCAGGAACGGATAAGAAGCTGCTCCAGGCCGGACGATCGCGATGTCCTTCTTCTTGGCGGCATCGCGCCTCGTGATGGTGATCAGATCGTGGGCGACTTTCCGGAGCACAGGACCAGCCTTTACGTCCTCGTCGGCGGGCGGCCTTGGTATCGGACCCAGGATCCGCATGTGATGGCTGTCGCCGGTGGGGAGTCCTTCGCGCCGGCTTGGCCCATCAGATGGCGCAGCAGCGACTTGGGCGTCGCATTCGATCAGCGGCTTGCCGGAACGGACGGTGCGCTCTGCCGGCGCAGCACGTGGAAGTAGTTGGCCAGCGTGGTGATGTTACAGACCTGGATGTTGTCGCCCGCTGAAACTGCGCTGAAGCGTTCGAGGCGCGCCGAGCTGTGCTCCGGCCTGGCCTTCGAAGCCGTGCGGCAGCAACATCACCAGCCGTTGGCGCTGGCCATTTAGCTCGCCAGCGGCGATATGCTGGTCGATGACGATCTGCGCGCCATTGGCGAAAATCGCCGAACTGCGCTTCCGGGACGAGCGTCTTGGGATCAGCCATGGCGAAACCGTATTCGAAGCAGCACGCCATACTCGGACAGCGGACTGTCGTGAACCGAACTGGCGTGGAACGGCGGAAAGCGGGACGTGTTTCCAGCTCGTCCTGCTGAATCGACCCAGACGGCGTGGCGCGGCTGAAGGTGCCGCGTCCAGGTCCTGGCCGGAAAGCCGCGTGCCAGCCTCCCGGACTGCAGGGCGCCGAAAGCGAAGCTGTTCGGCGGTCGCCAGTCGATACCCTTGCCGCTTTCCAGCGTCTGCCGGCGGCAAATCGATCGCGCTGGAGCGTCTTGTGGATGAGTGATGTCGTCCGGTACCGTCGTCAGCGTCCGGCAGGCTTTCGAGCGGCGCGCTCGATCCCGAAACCATGGACGTTGCCGCGCGCCGTTTTCCAGGCTGACCAGCTATTTGAGGCCGCTCCAGCGTCCGGCGAACCAGTCGGCTTCCGTTGGGCTTAGCAGCTCTTTGCGGCTTCCAGGCTGCGCCGTCGAATGGGCGTTGAAGGCGGAAACCGTCTCGGACAGGAAATCGTCCTCGATCACTCCCTCGCCAGTAGGCCTCTGCACTCGGGTGGCTGACCGGAGATGCTTACGGATCTTCAGTACATCAGCGGCTGCGTGAAGCTGGGTTCGTCGCCTTCGTTGTACGAAAGCGGCGATAGCACACCACTGTCGATGACGATGTCGCGCTTGAAACGCTGGCGGTAGTCGATCGCCAGCTGCAGCAGAAGGTCACCGCTTCCGGATCGTCGCCGTTGACGTGCAGGATCGGCGCCCTGGACGCTACTTTCGCAGCATCCGACGGATGAGGGGCTCGACCGTGCGGTGCGGGCTGGTAGTGAAGCCGATCTGGTTGTTGATGAAATGGATGCAGCCGCCGGTGTTGGCAGCCGCGAATGCCCGAGGAAGCCAGAAGCACTCCCAGACGTCCCTGGCCCGCGAAGGCGGCGCGTCGCCGTGGATCAGCACAGGCGGCACACTGCGCGTGCTTGCCGGAACTCCCATGTCGTCAAATGGAAACCCTGCGTTGCCCGCGCCGCGAGCACGATCAGATTGACCGCTTCCAGGTGGCTGGGGGTTGGGCACCGGCGACATGTGAACGCCCGATTCCGTCAGAAGTCGCGATCGGTCAAAGTGCCGAGGTGGTATTTCACGTCACGAACCTGCCGACGTCATCCGGATTGGCGCTGCCACCGGGGGAATTCGTGGAAGATGACCTTGGGGCTGGCCATCACATTCGCGAGCACGTTGAGCCTGCCGCGATGCGCCATGCCGAACACGTTTCCTTCACGCCGAGCTGGCCGCCGTACTTGATGACCGATTCAGCGCCGGAATCATCAGAATTCCCCGCCGTCCAGCCCGCGGCGCTTGGTGCCGACATACTTCTTGCCGAGATACTTCTCGTACTGCTCGCCTCAGACCACGGCCGAAAGGATCGCCTTCACTTGCCCATCACGGTGAAGTCGATCGACTTGTCAGCGCCAATCGCGGGCCTGGAAGCAGCGCTCCTCGGCCATCGCGATGTGCACATGTATTCGAAGGCCGACCATGCCGCAATGGTTCGCGCGCAGGATTTCCACCAGATCTTGAAGGACGGTGATCATTCGAGCCAGATTGCCGCGACAGCTTATCCCGATCCGGATCTTCGGGCCGAAACCGTGATATTCCGGGGGGTCCAGATCCATGCAGGAAGCTCGCTGTGAGGTGGGGCTAACAGGTCGGTCGGCGCCAGATGGCCGCGCACGCAATAGGTCGGATCAGCATCATCCTTGGGCAGCACCAGCTGCTGCGGCTACTACCGCGCCTCATCGAGCGCGGATCGCTGCTTTCTCTGCCGAGGCCTTGATCGCGGCCTTCAGGGCCAGCAGGTCAAGCGTGCCAGTGAGAATCGTCTTCCCCATCGATGTCGACAAGCGGCCCAGATTCGCGCGTTGCCAGCTGGGGCCGAGCTGCAGGTCCTCGGGGACGAAATCTTGATTTTCATTGCCATCAGGAATCTTGCACCGCGCCAGATCTATCCCGACGCGATGAAACGTCCTATTTCCGGGCCTTGCAGTTCCTGGGGAGGAAGCAGCCGGCCATCTGCGGTTCCGGATCGGCCCGCGTCGTCCTCAGGCCATCTCCTTGAGGAGATCGGCAAGCGTCGTGCCGAGCTCCGCGGGCGACGGTGAGACGCGAATACCCGCGTCTTCCATGGCCGCGATCTTGTCTTCCGCGCCGCCCTGGCCACCCGAGACGATAGCGCCGGCATGGCCCATGCGCCGTCCCGGCGGAGCCGTGCGGCCCGCGATGAAGCCCACGACCGGCTTCGACCGGCCGGCCTTTGCCTCGTCCTTGAGGAACTGGGCGGCCTCTTCCTCGGCCGAGCCGCCGATCTCGCCGATCATGATGATCGACTTGGTGTCGTCGTCGGCCAGGAACAGCTCAAGACAATCGATGAAGTTGGTTCCGTTGACCGGATCACCGCCGATGCCGACCGCCGTGGTCTGGCCGAGGCCGGCCATGGTCGTCTGGTGGACGGCTTCATAAGTCAGCGTGCCGGAGCGCGAAACGACGCCGACCGAGCCCTTCTGGAAGATGTCGGGTGGCATGATGCCGATCTTGCACTCGCCGGGCGTCAGCACGCCGGGGCAATTCGGGCCGATCAGCCGCGAATTCGAACCCTGCAGCGCACGCTTGACCGGGATCATGTCGAGCACGGGAATGCCTTCGGTGATGCAGACGATAAGCTCCATGCCGGCATCGATCGCCTCGAGGATCGAATCCGCCGCGAACGGCGGCGGCACGTAGATGCAGCTGGCGGTCGCGCCGGTCGCTGCCTTCGCTTCGGCGACGGTATCGTAGTTCGGCAGGCCGAGGTGGGTGGTGCCGCCTTTGCCGGGCGTGACGCCGGCGACCATCTGCGTGCCGTAATCGAGTGCCGCCTGGGTATGGAAGCTGCCGGTCGAGCCGGTCATGCCCTGGGTAATGACCTTGGTATTCTTGTCGACGAGGATGGACATTCAGGTGCTCCTGGGGAGGGAAGGGGAGGAATGAGCAGCGCTCACTTGAGTCCAGGATCGATCTTCTTGCACGCTGCGACCAGCTCTTTCACCGCATCGACGGACACGTTGAAATTCTTCTGCGCGGTGGCGTTGAGCTTGATCTCGACGACCTTCTCCACACCGCCTGCGCCGATGATCGCGGGTACGCCGACATAGAGGTTCTTGACGCCGTATTCGCCCTTCAGATGCGTGGCGCAGGGCAGCAGCCGGCGCTTGTCCTTCAGATAGCTCTCGGCCATCTCGATGGCGCTGGTGGCCGGCGCGTAATAGGCCGAGCCGGTCTTGAGGAGCGCGACGATCTCGCCGCCGCCATTGCGGGTGCGCTTCACGATCTCGTTGATCTTGGCCTTGGTCGACCAGCCCATCTTGATGAGGTCGGGAATGGGGATGCCGGCGACGGTCGAATATTCGACCACCGGGACCATCGTGTCGCCGTGGCCGCCTAGCACGAACGCGGTCACATCCTGGACCGAGACGTTGAACTCTTCGGCAAGGAAGGTGCGGAAACGCGAGGAATCGAGCACGCCCGCCATGCCGACGACCATGTTCTGCGGCAGGCCGGAAAATTCGCGCAGCGCCCAGACCATGGCGTCCAGCGGGTTGGTGATGCAGATGACGAATGCCTTGGGAGCATACTTCTTGATGCCCTCGCCGACGGACTTCATCACCTTGAGGTTGATGTTGAGCAGGTCGTCGCGGCTCATGCCCGGCTTGCGGGCGACGCCGGCGGTGACGATGCAGACGTCGGCGCCCTTGATATCCCGGTAGGAACTCGTGCCTTTCAGGCTGACGTCGAATCCTTCGACCGGACCGCACTGTGCAAGGTCGAGCGCCTTGCCCTCGGGAACGCCCTCGACGATGTCGAACAGGACGACGTCGCCCAGTTCCTTCTGCGCGGCGAGATGGGCGAGCGTGCCGCCGATGTTCCCTGCCCCGATCAGCGCGATCTTCTTGCGAGCCATAATGTGATGATGTCCTTCACTCTGAGGCGGGAGCGCGAACGATCGAAGGCTGCCTGCATTGTCCCGCGGCAAGGCCGGCACCGGTTAGACAGGAAGGTGCCCTAAGCCGGTCGGAATTCTTTTGCAACCGCGAAAGGGCGAAAATCGGGCAAAGAAGTCGGCTTATAATAGCGAATAGTTCTCAATAGCATTTAGGTGCGAAGGCGCGCTGTTTTCCAATGGTTTTGGACCGCGGTGGATATGGTGTCGTGCGCCAGCGGAGATCCGGTGCCTAGCCGGCCTTGCGTTGCGACTGCTCGTCCTTGCGTTCCTGGGCGAGAAGCATTGCCGCGAGATAGTCGGGGATCGGCCTGCTGAAGTAATAGCCCTGGCCCAGGGTACAGCCGGCCATGCGCACGGCTTCGACCTGGTCGATGGTCTCCAGGCCCTCTGCGACGATTTCCATGCCGAGCCGCGAGCCCATTTCCGAGACGGCGCGGATGATCGCGTCGCTTTTCTTGCCGACATTGATCCCCGAAACGAAGCTGCGATCCACCTTGATCTTGCTGAAGGGATACTTGTTGAGATAGCCGAGCGAAGAGTAGCCGGTGCCGAAATCGTCGAGCGCGAAGCGCACGCCGGCCTCGCCGAGTTCGTTGATGAAGTTCTCGGTGTTCTGGCTGTGATCGAGCAGCACGGTCTCGGTGATTTCCAGTTCCAGACGCGACGGCGGCAGTTTCGCCTCGCGCAGCGCCTTGAGAATGCCCATTGCCGCGCCGGGCGCCTTGATCTGGAGCGGTGAAAGGTTGACCGCGATGGTGACGTCGTCCGGCCATTGTGCTGCGGCCTGGGCGGCCTGCGCCGTGATCCAGTTGCCCAGCGTGATGATCGCGCCGGTCTCCTCCGCGACAGGGATGAACTCATCCGGCCGCAGCTCGCCCTTTTCGGGGTGGAACCAGCGAACCAGCGCCTCGAAGGCGCGAACCCGGCCGGATTCGAGATCGATGATGGGCTGGAAGAAGATCGACAACTCGTCGCGCTGCAGGGCGAGGCGCAGTTCGGCCTCGATCTCGCGGCGGCGCACGAGATTGCGGCTCATGGTCGGGTCGTAGAAGCTGATCTGCTTGCGGCCGTTCACTTTCGAACGATAGAGCGCGAGGTCGGCGCATTGCATCAGCGTGTCGAGGTCCTCGCCGTCGTCGGGAAGGATGGCGATGCCCATCGAACTGGCGATTTCCAGCCTGTCCTCGTCGATGCGGATGGGCCGGGTGATCTCGTCCATCATCGTGAGCGCGAGGATTTCGGCTTCGGCACGGCCGTCCATCGGACAGGCGACAATGAACTCGTCGCCGCCGAAGCGGGCGACAGTGGCCTCCTCGGGAGCTACCTGACGGAGCCGGCTTGCCACTTCCGCCAGCAACCGGTCGCCGACCTGGTGCCCGAGCGCGTCGTTCACTTCCTTGAACTTGTCGAGGTCCATCCAGAACAGGGCGAGTTTCCGGTCGTGGCCGAGTGAACCCAGCCGTTCCACCAGGTCATGATTGAGGCCGGCGCGGTTGAGCAGGCCGGTCACCACGTCGGTTCTGGCCAGCGTCTGCATCTTCTCGGCCAGTCGGGCGCTGGTTTCGGCGGCTGCGACGGAGTTGCGAAGCGTGCGGAACACGTTGAGCGTGATCGACATCATCGCCGGGATCAGCAGCAGGATGGTGATGGCCAGTACGTGCAGCGCCAGTTCGTTGCTCATGAAGAGCACGATCAGCAGCGGAACCACGACAAGGAGAAGCTGACCGATGGCGATCACGGGGCGACCTGCATTGCGCGCAGCGATGCCGACCGCATATCCGATCGCATTGCACGCCATCAGCAACTGGGCGACCGGGGCGACGTCGAAGGCGATGGTTTGCGCGGCAAGCACGCCGAGAGCGAGAGCGTAGGCAAACGCACCGAGTTCGTAGAAGAGCTCGAGGCGCTGCGCTTCGAGATTCTTCATGCGCGGCAGGATATGCGCCATCGCCACGCGCGTTGCCGCTACGATGCTGAGCAGGATCGCCGTGACCGTGACTTCGTACCTTTGCGCGACGTGAGCCGCCACGAGGCTGGTCATGATCCCGTTGAATGCACCGATCGCAAGGCTGGCAGGCTGCGTGTACAGCGTCTCGACCAGGATCTTGCGGACCCTGTGATCGAGTGCGTTCGTGCGAAACAGCATCCGCAGAATGGATTGCAGGCGCTTGATGAGGTGCTCCCGTTAATCAGTCGCGCGTCGCCTCGACAGCTAGCACTGAATGGTTAACGGGACGGTAATATTGAACCTTTACGTAAGGTTGCCAGCGGGCCTCGGGTCCGCTTCGGATTCGCCCTCAAAGCAAAATCGTGCGGAGACGGCATCGGCCATGCGGCGGTCGAGCGTGTGGCATATCGCCAGCCACCAGCGATAGCCGGGGCGGTCGCCTTCGAAGAACGCGCGTTCGGCGTTCTCGCGCGCATGTTCGGCTGCGCACAGCCCGTGTTCGGCGAAGTGACGCAGGGCTGCCTTGAGCAGTTTGTCGTTCGAGGTGCCATGCATGTTGTCGTTCGCCGCGCGCAGCGGAATCGACGCGACGAACATGGGAGCCACGAAGGCATTGAAGCCCCCACGATTGGCTGCGGCAAAACGAATGGTCATCGCTGAAACGGACTCCGGCAGGTCGACTGATGACCAAGCACTACCGTCGAAGCCGCTAAGCGATGGTTTGGGGCTATGGTTGCCGAAGTATTGAGAAATCGGTTGAAGCGGGCGTCGAAACGACCTGTTCGTCAGGCGCCCGGGTCGGCGATCCAGCGGCCGCTGTTCTCATATTCGGGGCGGATTCCCGTCGCCTTGGGCAGCTTGTCGCCGCGATAGAGCGAGTCCCCGCCGCGCTTCTCCAGTTCCGGTGTATAGACCGGTGGGCGTGCCGGCGAATGCGTCGCGGGAGTTGCGCTCGCAGCAATCGGCTGCGTCTGTTCGAAGCTGCGCTGCAGGACGACAGGGTCAGTCTGCGCTTCGGCGACCGCCGGAGACGCTGCGCGCGGATTGGGTGCTGCGGCCGGCTCGCCGCCGGCATAGGCGAAGCGGAATGTGCCGGGGCGTCCTGCGGGCCCGCTGAAACTGTAGAAGCGGTGGGCCCCGATCGTGCCGAGGTAGGAAAGCTTGTCCGCCCAGTAGGGGTGGATCTGGATGGTGTGGTAATGCGTGGCCAGGCCGGCGGGCGCATGCACGTAACCGCCGAGAGCTGCGCGGGCCACGTTTTCCGCGCGCGACCAGAACATCCGGTGGGGCTTGCGCGCCAGCGACCCGTCGCAGGTGAAGCTGAACTGGCAGCCGGTCCTGCGTTCCGATCCCTGGTATACGACGCCGCAAACCGTGTTCGGATAGGCTGGGTGAGCGACGCGGTTGAGCACCACCTGTGCGACCGCACGCTGCCCGGAATCCGGCTCGCTCGCGGCTTCATAATAGATCGCGGCGGTCAGGCACTGCAGCGCACGGTTGCGGTCGACCCCGCTGTTGTCCACGAACATCGACCGGGCCACCGGAGATGCAGTTCGCGCTGACGGCGCGTCTTCGGCATCGGAATGGATGCCCTGCGCCAATGGCGGAAGGGGCTCTTCATCCGAGGAGAGGTAGTAAAAGGCCGATCCGGGGAAGCTGTTGCCCGGCTTTTCGAACGGCATCGGCTCGATAACCACTTCGCTTTGCCCGGCGTTGCCGATTTCGAAACGCTGCCAGTCCTGCGGCGCGGCGAAGGCAGGGAGGGTAACCGCTCCCATCAGGACCAGAGCCTGGCGACCGCCCAGCTTCCTGCGGCCCGCCGCGGAGATCCCGTGCGTGCGCGAACGCCGGATCCGCGCGGAGAAATCCCGCGGCCGGGGTTCTGGTTGCAGGGTGAATTTTGCGGTCATCTTGATCCTTGCCGGTACGCGCTCTTGCGCGTAGTCCGGCTCGCGCCCCCACGCAGCCTCGGAAATCAGAGCGTGCCGAACCGGCACACCATCAAGCGATAGGCTTAATCCCTTAATTTTTGACGATCTTGCGGCGACGCACTGCTCGCAGTATGGGGCTCTTCACGTCACGGGTTGCCCGGTTCGCCGGGCCGAAGAGGGAATTCGGTTCAATTCCGAAGCTGCCCCCGCAACTGTGACCGGGGAGCGATCCGCCGACAGCGCCACTGGTGAAAATCCACCGGGAAGGCTGGCGGAAAGCGATGATCCGGGAGCCAGGAGACCTGCCCGCCGACGGTCGTTCCGCGCCGGGCGGGGTGTACCGGAATGCAGCGTGATCCGTGTGCCCGATTTTCGGGGCAGGCGCGGACCTCTCGCCATGAACGGCATTTCGTTCATGTCTGGAGGTCTATTTATGAACTATCTGAAAATCCTGTCTATTCCGCTGGCCATTTCGGCCGTGCCGTCGCTCGCCCGGGCGAACGAAACAGGTGACGGTGTCGTCTTCGCCGACACCGTGCGCGACACCTATATCACCGTCGTTGCGACGGGGCAGTCTCAGGCGTTGAACCAAACCGCGCAGTCGATCAGCGTGATTGGAGCTGACGAGATCGCCAAGGTGCAGGGGCCGGACCTGACCCGGGTGCTGGAGCGCTTGCCCGGCGTGGTCCTCACGCGCAATGGCGGGCTTGGCGGTTTCACCGGCCTGCGCGTACGCGGCGCGAATTCCGAACAGGTCCTCGTGCTTGTCGATGGAATCCGGATCGCCGATGTCGCATCGCCCGGCGGCGGCTACGACTTCGGAAACCTAGCTACCGGCGGTATCGGCAAGATCGAGCTGCTGCGTGGATCGAACAGCGTGGCCTGGGGGTCCGAAGCCATTGGCGGCGTGCTGGCGGTGACGTCACGCCGGCTCGACGGCGCGGAGGCATCGGCGGAGTTCGGCGCGCGTGACACGCTCGATGCTAATGTGACTGCGGGACTGGTGCGCAGCGGTCACGACTTCACCCTGTCAGGCGGTTACACGCGCACCGACGGGGTCTCCTCGGCCGCATCCGGATCTGAGCCGGACGGTTTTCGTCAGTGGCGGCTGAACGGCCGGGGAAGTGTCCGGATCGCCGATGGTCTGTCGTTCCTTGCCGCCGGTCGCTTTGCCGACAGCCGGCTGGACATAGACGGCTTCCCGGCCCCTCTCTTCGTCTTCGCCGACACGCCGGAGTTCCAGGACACTCGCGAGGCGTCAGGCCGGGCGGGGCTGGAATACTGGAGCAGCCGGTTCAGGCTCTCCGCCGGCTTTGCGATGTCGGGAACGCGTCGCGAGTATTTCGACCCCACGCTGGGGACGGATCCGACGTATGAAACAAGGGGAAGCAGCAGGCGCGCCGACCTGAAGGCCGCATGGGACATCACCGATTCCCTGCGCCTGGATTTCGGAGCCGATCATGAATGGTCGCGCTTTTCATCGAGTTCCGACAGCCGCAAGAAGGCGAGGCTTGCCAGCGGCCATGCGCTGATCGGCTGGTATGGTCCGGACTTCAATGTCGCTGCCGGTATCCGCCTCGATGATCATTCGCGTTTCGGGAGCGATGTCACATTCGGCGCCAATGGCAGCATCGACATCGCGGACGGCTGGCGTCTGCGGGCGTCCTATGGCGAGGGCTTCAAGGTTCCGACGCTTTACCAGCTGTTTTCGGATTTCGGGAACGCCGCGCTCAATCCCGAGCGCAGCCGCAGCTATGACGTCGGCATCGAGACGGGTGACCGCAACAGCGGCCTGCACATGGCTGTCACGGCGTTCCGGCGCGACAGCCGCAGCCTCATAGACTTCGTATCGTGCTTTTCGGTCGGCGATCCGCTCTGCGATGACGGACGCTTTGGCTTCTACGCCAATGTCGGCAAGGCGCGCGCCGAAGGCGTGGAAGTCGAACTGGGCGCACAGGTGAGCGACCGCCTGCGCGCGCAGGCGGTGTACAGCTATGTCAGGACCAGGAACCGCACCGCCGGAGACGCCAATCGCGGCAACGACCTGGCACGTCGTCCGCACCACGCCGTCACCGTGGCGCTCGACTGGCTGACGCCCTTGCATGATCTGGAGCTGGGCGCCGATATCCGCTTGGTTGGCGACAGTTTCGATGATGCCGGCAACTTCACCCCGATTGACGGCTATGCGGTGGGCACGGTCCGCGCGAGCCTGCCGCTGACCGAGCAGTTCGAGCTGTTCGGGCGCGTCGAGAACCTGACGGACGAACGCTATGAAACCGCCGCAGGCTACGGCACAGCGGGGCGTTCTGCTCATGTAGGCGCAAGGGCGCGGTTCTGATGCGGGTGCTGGCGCTTCTCGTCGGTCTGCTGGCGGCATCCTGCTCGCAGGCGCCTGCAGAAGTGGAGGCGCGCCAGCATCCCACCATCGTCTCGCTCAATCCTTGCAGCGATGCGATCCTCGCCGAAGTGGCCGACCGGGAACAGATTCTCGCAATCTCCCATTTCAGCCAGGATCCGTCGTCCAGTTCGATGGAGCTGGACGATGCGCGAAGCTACCCTGCGGTTTCCGGGTCGGCCGAAGAGGTGCTGGCGCTGTCGCCGGACCTGATCGTCGCCGACGAATTCGTGCCCGCGGCGACCCGTGCGGCCTTTGCGGATCTCGGGTTGCGGCTTGTGCAATTGCCGATCGTTTCCAGCGTCGAACAGGCAAAGCAGCAGGTATTGAATCTGGCGCGACTGGCTGGTCATCCCGAACGGGGCAGGGCGCTCAATGCGCGCATTGACGCTGCGCTTGCCCAAGCAAGGCCGCCGCTGGGTGATCCCGTCGCTGCCATCGTGTGGCAGTCGGGGGGGATCGTCCCGGGCCGGAAGACGCTGGTCGCGGATATGCTGGAACGAACCGGTTTCGCCCACCTGAGCGCGACGCGGGGCATGCGCCAGGCCGATGTGCTCCCTCTCGAAGCGATGCTGGCCGATCCGCCGCAGGTGATCTTCTCTGCCGGTGATCCTCGCAGCAATGAAGATCGGATGCTCTCCCACCCGGCGCTCGAGGCGCTCGACCAGACAAGCCGTGAGCGGTTCGATCGCTCGCTGCTCTGGTGCGGCGGGCCGACGATCATTCGCGCCGCCGAGCGGCTGAACGCGGTTCGCAATTCGCTGTGACGCGGCCCGTACCCCTCCTCCTGATCGGCCTTGCGATTGCCTTGCCGCTGTCGCTGTTGGCCGGCCGAGTCTGGATCGATCCGCTGGGCGAGCAGACCCGCAACGCGGCAGTCATCCTGATCGAACTGAGACTGCCGCGCGCATTGCTGGCGATTTTCGTCGGCGCCGGGCTGGGGGGCGCGGGCGCTGCGATGCAGGGCTATCTGCGCAATCCGCTGGCCGACCCCGGCCTGTTCGGTATCGCTCCGGGGGCAGCGCTGGGTGCGGTGCTCAGCATGTGGCTGGGCTATGCGGTCGGGGCTTATGCGCTGCCGCTCTTCGCGCTGGTCGGCGCGGCCGGCGCGATGGCGTTGCTGGCGCTGATCGCGGGGCGCGATGGCGGCGTTGCTCTGTTCACGCTCGCCGGTCTGATGATCGCGAGCCTCTCCGGCGCGCTGATGAGCCTTGCGATCAGCCTGTCGCCCACTCCCTTCGCGCTCAGCGAGATCGTGACATGGCTGATGGGCGCGCTTGTCGATCGCAGCTGGAGAGACGTGTGGATTGCGGCGCCGTTGACGATGGCTGGGCTGGGCTTCCTTGTGGCCGCTGCCCGCAGCCTCGATGCGCTGACCCTCGGGGAAACCGCGGCCCGTTCGCTCGGCGTCGATCCGCGCCGGTTGCAGGGCCTGATGATCGCGGGCATCGGCCTGACGGTCGGTGCGGGCGTGGCGGTGGCCGGCATCATCAGCTTCGTCGGGCTGATCGTGCCGCATCTGGTCCGCCCCCTGACGGACCGACGGCCTTCGTCGCTGATCGTGCCGAGTGCCCTGGCAGGGGCCTTGCTGCTGCTGGTGGCGGACAGCGCCTGTCGCATATTGCCGCTGGCGGGTGGAGAACTGCGCCTCGGCATTGCGCTCAGCCTGATCGGAGCGCCGTTCTTCATCCATCTGCTGCTCAGGATGCGGCAGGGGCTTGCCTGATGCTTTGCGCGGAAAGCCTTTCGCTGGCGGGCCGGCTTCGCGACCTCGGCGCCTTGTTCCAGCCCGGCGAAGTCACTGCGATTTGCGGCCCGAACGGAGCGGGCAAGTCGACCTTGCTGGCCTGTCTTGCCGGATTGCTGGACCCCGACGAGGGGCGCGTCTCGCTGGGCGGCGCGGACCTCGCGACGATGCATCCGCGCCAACGCGCTCAATCGATCGGATACCTGCCGCAGACCCCCGAAGTCGCCTGGGACGTCAGCGTCGAGGTTCTCGTCTCGCTCGGTCGCATCCCATGGGCCGGCGGCCCGGCCGGTGAGGCGCAGGAAGCGATCGATGCGGCCATTGCCGCCATGGACCTGGAGGAATTTCGCCATCGGCCGGTCTCGCGCCTGTCCGGGGGAGAGCGGGCAAGGGCGCTGATGGCCCGCGTTCTCGCGACCCGTCCGCGATGGCTGCTGGCCGACGAACCCCTCGCAAATCTCGATCTCGGCCACGCCGCGGCCCTGATCGGGAGTTTTCGTGAACAGGCGGTGGCGGGCCGGGGCGTAGTGCTCGTGCTGCACGACCTCGCAAGCGCGATGAACCATGCGGACCGCGTGCTTGTGCTCGACCGGGGGCGGCTCGCGGCCGATGGCCCGCCGAAAGAAGCGCTATCGGAAGATGTCGTCGCGCGGGTCTGGCATGTCGATGCGCAGTGGCTCGGCGATGAGGGCGCGAAAGCGCTGGCAGTGCGGGGAAGCTAGACTTCCTTAAGCCGCGGCATCAGCTCCACGAAATTGCAGGGCCGGTTCCGGTTGTCGAGCTGCTCGGCGAGGATTCCGTCCCATCCGTCCTTCACCGCGCCGTTCGAGCCGGGCAGCGCGAAAATATAGGTGCCGCGCGCGACCACGGCGCAGGCGCGCGATTGCACGGTCGAGGTGCCGATGGTCTTGTAGCTGATCAGCCGGAATATCTCGCCGAAGCCGGGAATGTCCTTTTCCTTGACCCGTTCGAGCGCTTCGGGCGTGACGTCCCGCCCGGTAAGGCCGGTCCCGCCGGTGGAGATGATGCAATCGACCGACGGATCGTCGATCCAGTTGTTGAAGCGGTTGACGATGCGCGTGGCGTCGTCCTTCTCGATCGCGCGAGCAACCAGGTGATGGCCCGCTTTCTTGATGCGTTCGGCAAGGATGTCGCCCGAGGTATCCTCGTCGGGGCCTCGCGTGTCCGAAACCGTCAGCAATGCGATGTTGATCGGCTTGAAAGTCCGCTCTTTGTCAACGGCCACGCAGTATCACTCCGTTCGATGCCATCCGCACACCCCCTGAACCCGCAAGTCCGGGGAAAGTCGGCCACATGCCCTGGGCAAGCGCCATGCGGCTTTCCGACGGTCCGCCTGCCTGGCGTTCGTACATCCAGTAATTGCGCATCACGATATTCACGTAGCCGCGCGTTTCCCAATAGGGAATGGATTCGATCCACAGGAGGGGGTCGCCCTGGTCGCGCACTTCGGTGTTCCAGCGGGTGACCGGCGAAAGCCCGGCGTTGTAGGCGGCCATGACCTTGGGCAGCAGCCCCTGAGACCCCGAGGATTCGCGCAGCATTTCAAGATGCCTCTGGCCGAATGCGAGGTTGACCTCCGGCTTGTTGAGATCGCTGGTGCTGCCACTCACGCCGATCGCGGAAGCGTGCTGACGGGCAGTAGCCGGCATGATCTGCATCAGCCCTCGCGCTCCGGCGGGGCTGACCACGGTGGCCTTGAACACGGATTCCTGGAGCGCATGGGCGTAGACCAGCGCGGGATCGACTTTCCAGCCGCCGACCGGAGTCCATTTCGGGGTCGGGAAGCGTGTCGCCGGCTCCGGCCTGCTGCCATAGGGCGCATTGTAGGCCATCCAGAGCTGGGTGGAAGGCAGCCCCAGGTCGCGGGCCAGCCGGGTGAGGGGACGGAACAGCTCCGGATCGCCGATCCCGGCCTGGTGGCGAAGCACTTCGTCGGCCAGTCCGTCCTCACCGATCTCGGCGAGCTGGACGGCGACCCGGACATTTCCGACGTTGCGAAGGCGCTGCCAGTCCGACTGGGTGAAATCGGCTTCGGCGTGCTGCTCGGGCAGCCTCAGGCCGAGCTGCTCGCTCGCCAGCATGCCGTAAAGCGTTTCATCGAGGCGGGCAGCGCCGCGCAGGGGCTCGGTCGCCTTGTCCGGCAGGCCGCAGCGCACATAGGAGCGGCTCTGCCAGTAATAGGCGGCAGCGCTCAGTTCGGGATTCTCCGCCTGCCCGGCGGCCCTGCCGAATGCATCGGCGGCGCCCTGGCAATCGCCAAGCCGCCAGGCAGCAAGTCCGGCGGTCCACCAGCCTTCGGCGACCCACGCACCCGAGCCGCGGGTAGCGAGCTGGGCGAGTTGATAGGCCGAAGTATCGTCATTTTCGATATAGTAGCTCCACGCGACGCGTTGCCGCCATTCGGCGCGCGCGTCATCGCTGAGCATTGAGTCCACGCCGTCTAGCAACTGTCGCGCCCCGGCCGGATCGTCGTTCTTGATGCGCTCGAGGATCGCGCTTGCGACATTCGCCGGCATCGTCCCGTCGCTGACACCACGCGGCCGCACGCGCTTGCTCATTGCCGGAAGACGGGCGAAACGCTGCTCTCCCGGGATCGACGGCAGCACTTCTGCACCGCGCTTCAGTGCCAGCCGTCCGATCTGGTCCGACATGGGCAGATCGGTGCCCCTGGCAAGCCAGGCGTTCAGGCGGTCAAGCTCGATCCGGGGCGAGTTGGCATCGAGATAATATTCGGCCAGCGCGACCTGATGGAGCGGGCCGTCTTCCCTTTGTGAAACGAGTTCCTCGACGCGCTTCCAGTCCTGCCGGTCGATCGCGGCGAAAACGTCGCGGTAGTATTCGCGCTCGCTGCCGCTGAGGAGAGCGGGCACGGCGCTGCGTTCGGCGCGGTTGCGGAAATAGTCTGCGGCTGCACTGTTGGCCTGAGCGGCCGGTATGTGGAGCGCTGTGGCACTTGCGGCGGCACAAGCCGCGGTCCACAGCAATGCCTTGGCGGCTTTTTTCACGTCGTCCCGATCCCTGTCCAATCCAGCCAGAGCTGCCACAACCGAGCCTTGGCGCGCGGTCGCGCCAGCAGCACCGCAAGGTCCGTGGCAGCCAATAGCGGGATGCTGGTGCCTTCATGGTTAAATCGGCGTAAATTTTCAGCGGAATTCGGCAGATCGTTGCCGAAAAGCGGCAAAATGTTGCCCCCGAAGACAACGATGCGTTTCGGCTTGGCCAGCGTGACGTGATGGGCGAGCACTTCGCCCATTCCGCGACGTGCCACTTCGTCCCAGTCGGCCATCGGCGTATGGCGGGGAAGGGCGCTCGCAACATAGATCCGGTCGTCGGCAAACCCCATGGCGCCGGCGATGGCATCGAGCAGGTTTCCCTGCGGCCCCGAAAGCAGACGGTCCTCGTCGGCGGCTTCCGGTTCGGCGACGATCGCCATGAGTTCGGCGCCTTCCCGCCCCCGGGGTGCCACGCGCTCCGCCACGCGCCCTGCGTCGAGCCAGGGTTCGCTCAACCACCATTGCGCGAAATCGGCGAGATCCTGCGGCCACGCGGCGCGGTCCGGGATGGAGGCCGCGGGCGGTTCCAAATCCACGGCAGCCGGCGCGGATGGCGAGGAGGATGGTTTCGTCTGCTCCTGAACCGGCTTTGCGTCTTCGCGCGGCCGGACCCAGTCGACCGGATCGTCGCTGAACGTGCAATCGACACCGGCATCCCGCCACCAATCGAGCGCGGCAGCGAAGGCCTCGACAAGGTCTGAATCCGGCTGATTGTCCATAGAGGAGGTCTTGACCTGCCGTATCGCAGCAATCAAGGCACTTCTGAGAACACCACAGGAATCCGCAGGCAACAGGAACAGGACATCCAGGTCATGAGCGAACGCGAATCGATGCCCTATGACGTCGTCATCGTCGGGGGAGGCCCGGCGGGTCTGGCTACGGCGATCCGGCTGAAACAGGTCAATGCCGACCTGGCTGTCTGCATTCTGGAAAAGGGTTCGGAAATCGGTGCGCATATCCTTTCGGGCGCGGTGGTCGACCCGAAGGCGCTCGACGAACTGCTGCCCGACTGGCGCGATGACGGCTGCCCGATGGCCGAGACCCCGGTGACCGACAACTGGCACTGGTACCTGACCAGGAACCACAAGCTGTCGATCCCGCATATCCTGATGCCGCCTTTCATGTCGAACCACGGCAACTACACCGGCTCGCTCGGCAGCCTGTGCCGCTGGCTCGCCGGCAAGGCCGAGGAACTGGGTGTCGAAATCTTCCCGGGCTTTCCCGCCGCCGAGGTGCTCTACGACGACAAGGGCGCGGTTTACGGCGTAGCGACCGGAGACATGGGCGTGGCGAGGGATGGCAGCCACAAACCCGATTACCAGCCCGGCATGGAGCTGCACGCGAAATACACCGTCTTTGCCGAAGGCGCGCGCGGGCACCTGACCAAGGAGCTCAAGGAGAAATACGACCTCGAGGCCGATTGCGAGCCGCAAATCTACGGCATCGGCATCAAGGAGCTGTGGGACATCGATCCCGCCAAGCATTTCCCCGGCCGGGTGCTGCACACGCAGGGCTGGCCGCTTTCGGAAAGCAACAGCTGGGGCGGTGCGTTCCTCTACCACCAGGCGAACAACCAGGTGGCGCTCGGCTTCGTCACGGCGCTCGATTACGCGAACCCCTACGTCTACCCCTTTGAGGAATTCCAGCGCTGGAAAACCCATCCCGCGATCCGCGAGGTGCTCGAAGGCGGGAAGCGCGTCGCCTATGGCGCGCGCGCGATCAACGAGGGCGGCTGGCAGTCGGTCCCGCGGCTGTGCTTCCCCGGCGGCGTGCTTGCCGGATGCTCGGCCGGCTTCGTCAACGTTCCGCGCATCAAGGGCAGCCACACGGCGATGAAGAGCGGCATGCTCGCCGCCGAAGCCATGGCCGCTGCGATCGCTGCGGATCGGGAAAAGGACGAACTCGCCGAATACGATGCGGCCGTGCGCTCCAGCTGGATCGCCAAGGAACTGGAACTGGTCAAGAACGCCGAGCCGCTCACGGCCAAGTTCAACGGCGACCTGTTCGGATCGGGCCTCGCCGATGTCGACATGTGGATGCGTTACCTGAAGATCGGACTGCCGATTACGCTGAAGCATCACAGCGATGCGGAGGCTTTGCGCCGCGCCGATCTGTTCAAGCCGATCGATTATCCCAAGCCGGACGGTGTGCTCACGTTCGACCGGCTGACATCGGTCTCCTTCTCCTTCACCAATCACGAGGAGGACCAGCCCTGCCACCTGCAGCTCAAGGATCCGGAGATTCCGACGAAGATCAACCTGCCGCTCTATGCCGGGCCGGAAGCGCGCTACTGCCCTGCGGGTGTCTATGAATTCGTCGGTGAGGATAAAGGCGAGATGCGGCTGCAGATCAACGCCCAGAACTGCGTCCACTGCAAGACCTGCGACATCAAGGATCCGACCCAGAACATCAACTGGGTGGCGCCCGAAGGCGGCGGCGGGCCCAACTATCCCAACATGTGAGCGCGCGCTTGGCGCTCACGGAAACCGCCTACGCCAAGATCAACCTCGCGCTGCACGTCCGCAAGCGGCGCAAGGACGGCTATCACGAACTCGAGACGCTGTTCGCCTTCGTGGATGCGGGGGACCGGCTTACTGCAGCCCCGGCCGAGCGAGATGAGCTGAGAATCACTGGTGAATTCGTTCGGCAACTACATGATCCTTTTGGAAATATTGTCGCGAAGACGCTGACGGGCCTGCCGCATGGCAGAGGCTGGGCGGTTACGCTGGAAAAGAACCTGCCGGTAGCGGCGGGACTGGGGGGAGGATCTGCCGATGCGGGCGCCATCTTCCGCATGGTCGCGCGGACCCACGGGCTCCCCGACGACTGGCGGGACAGGGCGGCAAGGCTGGGCGCCGACGTACCGGCCTGCGTCGAGAGCCAAACGGCGCTTGGCCTGGGGACAGGAACCGACCTGATACCGGTAGACAGCGATCTGTCCGGCATGCCTGTTTTGCTCGTAAATCCGGGCCTGTCCCAGGAGACAGGGCCGGTTTTCCGCGCCTGGGACGGGATCGACCGCGGGCCACTGCCCAAAGGCGATGCGCGGGCCATGGCGTTGGACGGTCGCAATGATCTGGAGGCGCCAGCCATATCTCTGTGTCCGGCGATTGCAGACGTGCTGGCGGCGCTGCAGTCCACCGCCCCGCTGCTCGCCCGCATGTCGGGGTCAGGCGCGAGTTGCTTCGCGCTCTATGAACGTCATGACGCCATGCGCGAAGCAAGGGAGATGCTGGGCTCCGCTCACCCGGACTGGTGGACCATGGAAGGATGCCTGCGGTGACCGAGGAAGCCTTCCGCCTTGTCGGCACGCCACGTTTCGGCGGTATCCTCGTCGTGGCTGATCATGCCTCCAACCGTGTGCCCGACGACATCGATCTCGGCATCGATCCGGCGCTGATGGACGAGCACATCGCCGTCGACATCGGCGTTGCCGGGATTGCGGAGATCATGGCGCGCAGGAAAGGGACGGCGGCGCTGCTCGGCAATGTCAGCCGGCTGGTTTGCGACACCAACCGCACCGAGGTCGATCCCGCGTCGGTCCCGGAAGTGAGCGACGGTCGACCGATCCCCGGCAATCTCGGTGTCGACCGGGAGGCGCGACTGGCCCGCTTCCACCGGCCGTTCCATGCCATGCTGACGAAGCTGATGGAGGACACGCCGCCGGCGCTCACGCTGATCCTCCACAGTTACACCGACCGCCTCGCCACCGAGCCTGACGTCTTGCGGCCCTGGCATTGCGGCCTGCTCTACGACAACGACGATCGCGGCGCCCGCGCGGCCTTTCCGCTGCTTGAGGCCGAGGGACTGATTGTCGGCGACCAGCTTCCCTATTCGGGCAAGATCTACAACGCCGCGATCGAACGTCATGTCGAAAGCGAGGGCAGGCCCTATCTTTATATCGAGATAAGGCAGGACCTTATCGTGGAAAGCTCAGGCCAGTCCGAATGGGCCGACCGGATGACGAGGATCTGCAACCGGGTGGCGTTGCAATTGGCGTGAAGGGGCTTTGAGCCGGGGCAAGCCAGGCTTAAGATGCCGGTTTATCCCTTCTCCCTTGACCGACTCTCCCAACCCCGCGAAAGCGCTGGCGAAGA
The DNA here is from genome assembly GCA_024236175.1 of Novosphingobium sp. Taxonomy (GTDB): domain Bacteria; phylum Pseudomonadota; class Alphaproteobacteria; order Sphingomonadales; family Sphingomonadaceae; genus Novosphingobium. The sequence goes on from JACKKY010000002.1 coordinate 45,603, forward strand.
AGGAGTAAGACGTGTCCAACAAGTTCGACAAGTCGCGCCTGCCCAGCCGCCATGTTTCGGTGGGGCCCGAGCGTGCGCCGCACCGGTCCTACTACTATGCGATGGGAATGACCGAGGAGGAGATCAACCGGCCATTCGTCGCGGTGGTCTCGGCCGGGAACGACAGTGCGCCATGCAACACCACGCTCGACGACCAGGCAGACGATTGCCGCGCCGGCGTGATCGAAGGCGGCGGCACGCCGCGCCGGTTCAACACGATCACGGTAACCGATGGCATCGCCATGGGACACCAGGGCATGAAGAACTCGCTGGTCAGCCGCGAGAACATCGCCGATGCGGTCGAACTTTCCGTGCGTGGCCACTGCTACGACGCGATCGTCGGCTTCGCCGGTTGCGACAAGAGCCTGCCCGGCATGATGATGTCGATGCTCCGCCTCAATGTGCCGTCGATCTTCGTCTACGGCGGTTCGATCCTGCCCGGACGCTTCCACGACAAGGACGTTACCGTGCTGGACGTGTTCGAGGCGGTCGGCAATTACGCGGCCGGGAACTGCCCGCTTTCGGAACTGACCGCGCTGGAAAAGGCGGCCTGTCCGGGCCATGGCGCCTGTGGCGGCCAGTTCACTGCCAACACCATGGCGTGCGTGGGCGAGGCGATCGGTTTGTCTCTTCCGAACAGCAATATGGCGCCCGCTCCTTACAAAACACGTGAGGAAATTGCGATCGCCGCCGGGCGGCAGGTCATGAACCTGCTCGAGAAGAACATCCGTCCGCGCGACATCTGCACCCGAGCTGCTTTCGAGAACGCGGCCCGCGTTGTCGCCGCCACCGGCGGATCGACCAACGCCGCGTTGCACCTGCCGGCGATGGCAAGCGAATGCGGCATCGAATTCGACCTGTTCGACGTTGCCGAAATCTTCAAGTCGACGCCCTACATCGCCGACCTCAAGCCCGGCGGCAACTACGTCGCCAAGGACATGCACGAGGCGGGCGGGGTCTACATGGCGATGAAGACGCTTCTCGACGGCGGTTTCATCAATCCCGAACCGATGACGGTGAGCGGCAAGACGCTTGGCGAGAACATCGAGGAGATCACCTGGAATCCGGACCAGAAGGTGATCTACGACGTCAAGACTCCGCTTTCGCCTACCGGTGGTGTCGTTGGCCTGAAAGGCACGCTCGCACCCGACGGGGCTATCGTGAAGGTCGCCGGCATGAAGAAGCTGCAGTTCAGCGGCCCGGCGCGGGTGTTCGAATGCGAGGAAGATGCTTTTGCCGCGGTCGAGGCACGCAAGATCGCCGAAGGCAGCGTCATCATCATCCGTTACGAAGGCCCCAAGGGCGGCCCCGGCATGCGTGAGATGCTGTCGACCACCGCCGCGCTTTACGGGCAGGGCATGGGCGAGAAGGTCGCGCTTATCACCGACGGTCGCTTTTCCGGCGCGACGCGGGGCTTCTGCATTGGCCATGTGGGGCCCGAAGCCGCCGAAGGCGGGCCGATCGGGCTGGTCGAGGACGGCGATATCATCTCTATCGACGCCGAGCGGGGCACGATCGATCTCGAAGTCGACGAGGCGGTCCTGGCCGAGCGGCGAAAGGCGTGGAAACCGCGTGGGACAGATTACAATTCGGGCGTATTGTGGCGCTATGCCCAGAATGTGGGCCCGGCCCGCAACGGCGCGGTGACCCACCCGGGAGCGAAGGCCGAAACCCATGTCTATGCGGATATCTAGTCTCGGTTTCCTGGCGCTCATGCTTGCCGCGTGCAAGCCGGCGCCCGAGGCCGCGGGCGAGGCAAAGCCGGCCGAGCCGCGTGAAGAGGTGAAACAGGAAGACCTCGCCCCCGATCAGGTCGCCTGCGCGCTGGGGGCCTCGGAAGTCTTCGCCGATGTCTGCCAGGTCCAGCAATCCGAACAGGACGGCACGCGCTATCTCGTGGTGCGTCACCCAGATGGCGGATTCCGGCGCTTCGAAATCTTGACCGACGGCCGGGGCCTCGCGACTGCCGACGGCTCCGAAGTCGCCGAGACCATGCTGGATGACGGCATGCTCGAAGTGGCCGTCGGCCTTGACCACTACCTGTTCCCCGCGACGATCAAAGACCATGCTACCGGCCCCTGACCAGATCCTGTCCGTCGACCAGATGCGGGCTGCCGAGGAGGCGCTCATCGCGGCCGGCAGCAGCGTCGACAAGCTGATGCAGATCGCCGGTCGCGGTGCGGCTGAATGGGTCTGGCGCATCGGCGGCCACCACAAGGTCACGGTCCTGTGCGGGCCGGGCAACAACGGCGGCGACGGTTACGTCATTGCCGAGGCCATTCGCGAAAAGGGCGGGAAAGTCGCGGTCGTCACCGGAACCGAGCCCAAGACGGACGCGGCGAGGAACGCCCGCTCGCTCTACCAGGGCGAAGTGCTGGGACCCGACGCCGATCCGCATGGCGACGTGCTGGTCGATTGCCTGTTCGGCAGCGGCCTTGCCCGGCCGCTCAGCGACGATCTTGCCGGGCTGCTGGCGAAACTGGCGGCCAATCACCGCCATTTCGTCGCCATCGATGTGCCCAGCGGTGTGCAGTCGGACAGCGGCATGCTGCTCAACGACGGGCTTCCCCGGTTCGACCTGACAATCTGCCTGGGCGCATGGAAATTTGCGCATTACCTGATGCCGGCGAGCGCGATCATGGGCGAGCTGCGGCTCGTCGGGATCGGCTGCGATCAGGTTCCGGGCGCGGCGCAGGTCATTGCCCGCCCGCATTTTTCTCCTCCGCTGGCAGACGCGCACAAGTACAGGCGCGGCCTGCTCGCCGTGGTCGGCGGCGAAATGCCCGGCGCGGCGCTGCTCGCCTGCCGGGCGGCACAGGGCGCCGGAGCCGGTTATGTGAAGCTGTTCGCCGAGAATGGCGGCAACGCACCCTCGGACCTCGTGGTCAACACCGGCAAGCTCTCCGACGTGCTGACCGACGACCGCAATACTGCGATCCTGGTCGGTCCCGGGCTCGGCCGGCATGCCAAGGCCCGCGAGAGGCTGGCGATTGCCCTCGCCGACCCGGTACCGGCAGTGCTCGATGCCGATGCGCTGGTGCTGCTCGGCGAGCGGCAGTTGTCCGAGCGCCGCGCGCCGACGATTGCCACGCCGCACGAAGGCGAACTGGTGGCGCTGGAGCGGGCGTTTGGCGTCGATGGGGCTGGCACCAAGGCGGAGCGTGCGCTGGCACTGGCTAAGGACAGCGGCATGATTGTCGTCGCCAAGGGACCTGACACGGTGGTTGCCGCCCCCGATGGGCGCCTTGCCTGCGCGCGCCGTGCTTCGAGCTGGCTATCGACTGCGGGAACCGGCGATGTGCTGGCAGGCGCGATCGCGAGCCGCGTTGCGGCAGGCAGCGAAGCCTTCTCTGCTGCCTGCGAAGGCGTATGGCTTCATGGCGAAGCGGCGCGTTTGTGCGGCCCGGCTTTCACCGCGGGGGAGCTCGCCGACGCAATCCCGGCGGCCTTTGCAGCCTGCTTGTGACCCATGCCCACCCCCAGCCCCTCCCGCATGCGGGAGGGGAGCGAAACCTGGCGGACCGGCAGGTCCGGCTGGTCGCAGCGCGGTGGGCAAAGTGACGGGCGAAGAAATCGTCCGCATCGCTGCAAAGGGCGACGGGGTTACGGCGAGCGGCAGGCATGTTTCCGGAGCCGCGCCGGGCGATGTCTTGCTGGACGACGGAAGCCTGCGCCGTGGCCCCCACCATGCGACGCCGCCTTGCCGACATTTCGGCACTTGCGGTTCCTGCCAGCTCCAGCACCTCGACGAGGAAGCGCTCGCCTCGTTCGTGGCCGACCGGGTGGCGAACGCCGCCGCCGGGCAGGGACTGGCGCCGCAAAGGATTGCAGAGCCGCACCTTTCACCACCGCGCAGCCGCCGCCGGGCGACGCTGCATGCGGCAAGAGCGGGCGGCAGAGTGCTGCTGGGGTTCCGCGAGGCCGGATCGCACCGCATCGTCGACATGGCGGAATGCGACGTCCTGTCGCCGGAGGTCTTCGCGCTGGTCGGGCCGCTCCGCAAGTTGCTGGCCGGGCGGGGCGGCAGGCTCGCTGCGGATCTGGAGCTGACGCTGGTCGAACAGGGTGTGGATGTCGCGATACGCGGCATTTCCGTCGAAGGGCTCGCCCAGACCGAGGCGATGCTCGACTTTGCGCGCGATCACGGCCTTGCCCGACTGTCAGTCGACCAGGGGTTCGGGCCGGAGGCGATGTGGGTGCCGGAACCGGTGACCGTTTCGCTGTCGGGCGTGAGCGTGCCTTTCCCCTCCGGTTCCTTCCTCCAGGCGACGGCGGACGGAGAAGCGGCTCTGGCGGATGCCGCGCGCGAATGGCTTGATGGGGCGGCGACTGTCGCCGACCTGTTCTCCGGGCTGGGCACCTTTGCTTTCGCCCTCGCCGGTCCGGCCAAGGTGCTGGCGGTCGAAGCGGCGCGAGACGCCCATCTGGCGTGCAAGGGCGCGGCGGCGCATGCGCAGCGACCGGTTCATGCCATGCATCGCGACCTGTTCCGCAATCCGCTCCAGCCCGACGAACTGAACCGCTTCGACGCGGTCTTGCTCGATCCGCCCCGTGCCGGCGCGCGCGAGCAGGTGGGTACGCTGGCGCAGAGCACCGTTCCGCGCGTCGTCTATGTCAGTTGCAATCCTTCCAGCTGGGCGCGCGATGCCGCAACGTTGGTCGCGGGCGGCTTTCGTCTGGTCGAGGTCAGGCCGGTCGGCCAGTTCCGCTGGTCGACCCATGTGGAACTGGCCAGCCTGTTCGAGAGGGCGGCCTAGAACAGCGCCATTGCCGCGCGGGCGACAAGGAGCATCAGGCAGAAACTGGACAATGCGAACACCAGGAAGCGCAGGTTGACCTTGTTGACCGTCGACTGGATGATCGAATGGATCACGCGCAGGGCGACATAGACCCATGCTATCTGGTTGTTGAGGCCATCGCCCGCACCGATCACCGCAAGAGTTACCGCAACTGCATAAAATACCGTAGGTGCTTCATGCAGGTGATTGTAGTTATGGGCTTTCCACATGACCTGTGGGGGCAGAATCGAATCCAGGTTCTTGGTCGGATCGTGCACCAGATCGTCGGGGTCGACCTTCGCCGCGCTCAGTGCGGGAATGCGCGTGCCGTACAGCCAGAACCACATCACCATGGTCCAGGCAGCCAGCGCGACCACAGGCTGTAGAATGGTCATTCCGATCATTGGATTCCTCCCATATTGGCGGACAGCGTGAGCAGCACCGCACGGATAGCAAGGCCGACAAGACATCCCGTCGAAAGCACGAAAAGGGTGAAACGCACGGGGATTGTGTTCACTGTCGCCTGCCAGAGCGAATGGACGACGCGCAAGGCGACATAGGCCCAGCAAAGCACGATATCGACAGATCCCGCGCCCAGGATCGCAATGATCACCACCGTTGGGTAGAAGATCGTGGGCTGCTCCATCAGGTGGGTGAAATTGTGGGATTTCCACATCACCTTTGGCGGCAGCTTGTCTTCAAGGTCTCCGCCGCGCACGCCGGGCGGTGCCTGGTCGAGGGCTATGCCGGCCTCACCGAACGCGCCGAAGCGGGTGAACGCCGTCCACAGCAACATCACCAGCGACCATGCGATAAGCACTGCGGCCGGCGCGAGCATTTGCGCCTGCATGCATTTCCCCCTTCCATCTCGTCCCGGTCGGAAGCCTGCTGCCGGGACAGGCGGTTGTCAAATCCAGTCTCTGCCGAGTTTGCGGCAATCGGTTGAGATGTCACACAGGCGGATTATATGCGCCTCTTTGCAGGCCTGAGGAGAATGGCGTTGAGCAAGGTTCTGGTGATTGGCGCGGGCGGTGTCGGATCGGTCGCGGTCCACAAGATGGCGATGAATCCGGGCATCTTCTCCGAGATCCATCTTGCCAGCCGGACCAAGGCCAAATGTGACGCGATCGCTGAATCGGTGAAGGCTCGCACCGGGGTCGATATCGCGACCTATTCGCTCGATGCCGAGGAAATCTCCGAGCTTGTGAAGCTGATCGAGAAGATCGGGCCGAAGCTCGTCGTCAATCTCGCGCTCCCGTACCAGGACCTTGCGATCATGGAAGGCTGCCTGCGGACCGGCGTCGATTATCTCGATACCGCCAATTACGAACCGCGCGACGAGGCCAGGTTCGAGTACAAATGGCAATGGGCGCTGCACGACCGCTTCAAGGAGAAGGGGCTGATGGCGCTGCTGGGCTCGGGCTTCGATCCGGGCGTGACCAGCGTCTTCGCCATGTGGCTGAAGAAGCACAGGCTCAAGACGATCCGCACGCTCGACATCCTCGATTGCAACGGGGGCGATCACGGTCAGGCCTTCGCCACAAATTTCAATCCGGAAATCAACATTCGCGAAGTCACGGCGCCTGCGCGGCACTGGGAAGACGGCGCTTTCGTCGAGACCCCGGCGATGTCGGTGAAGCAGGAGTTCGACTTCGCGGCCGTCGGCCCCAAGAACATGTACCTGATGTATCACGAGGAGCTGGAGAGCCTCGCGAAGTTCATCCCCGAGATGCAGCGCGCCCGCTTCTGGATGACCTTCGGCGACGAATACATCAAGCACCTCACCGTGCTGCAGAACGTCGGCATGACCCGGATCGACCCGGTGATCTACGAGGGCCACGAGATCATCCCGCTGCACTTCCTCAAGGCGGTGTTGCCGGAGCCGGCGTCGCTGGGGCCCACGACCAAGGGCAAGACCAACATCGGCGACATCGCGACCGGTGAGGCGCTCGACGGCTCGGGCGAGAAAACCTTCTACATCCGCAACATCTGCGATCATGAAGAGGCCTATGCCGAAACCGGTAACCAGGCGGTGAGCTATACCACCGGCGTTCCGGCGATGATCGGCGCGGCGATGATGCTGACGGGCGCGTGGCGCGGCGAGGGCGTGTTCAACATGGAGGAATTCGATCCCGATCCGTTCATGGACATGCTGAACGAGCACGGCCTGCCCTGGACGGTCGAGGAACTGGGCGGACCGTTGGATTTCTAGGGACTGGGCAGCGCCAGTTTGCGGCGGACCAGCGCGAAACCGAGCCACATCGTCAGGTAAAGGCCGCACACGGCGTAGATCGCGGGCATGGGGTCGTCCATACTGCTCACCGAACCGGCATAGGTCGCGATCACTGCGTAGGGCGCTGTGCCGAGCAGCAGCCAAATGTAGAACCTCCCTACCGGCATCCGTGTGAGCCCGGCCATGCACCATGTCACTTCCGGCAACATCGGCGCGGCGCGCGACAACAGCATGAGAATCGGTCCGTGCGCGGCGAATGCCGCGACCATTTCTTGATGTTCGGCCGGATCGCGCAGCAGCCGTAGTAGCAGTTTCTCGCCGAAACGGCGGCTCAGGGCATATCCGGTCGAGGCCGCCAAGGTGATTCCGGCCATGACCGATGCGAAGGCCGTGCCGTGGCCAAGAAAGAACCCGGCGAGCAGCATGACAGTCAGGGTGGGAACGGCCACGAACAGGTCCGCGACCAGCAGGACGACGACGATCAGGATCACCGATCGCGCATCGGCCTGGCCTGCGGCGTTGAGCCACGCGGAAACGCTGTCGGCGGTCACGATGCCCGTCGCGCGAACCGCAACGAACGTCGCAGCGAAGATCAGCGCGAGGACTATCATGATCTTGAGCATGGATTTCATGGATCAGCCTCTTGCCACAATCTTGCGGGCAATGCCCGGCAGGAACCGGTGAAGCTTGCGAAGCAACGCGACTTTCCCGATGTCATTGTCTTCGACCGCCCGTTCGATACCGGCGAGGATGTCCCGCGCAACCCTGTCGGCAGGCAGCTTGCCTGTGCCGCGCCCTGCAGTCATCGGCGTATCCACGAGCGGCAGGAAAGCCTGCAGGATACGGACGGACGTGCCCTGCAACTGCGCGCGCAGCGACAGGGAAAAGGCGTTCAGCGCGGCCTTGGTGGCGCAGTAGACGGCCGAATCGGGTTTGGGCACGAGCGCCAGTGCGGAATTGACGTTGAGGATGAAGGCCTCGGGCGCGGCGAGCAGGCGCGGAAGGAGCGCGGCCGTCAGCTCGCACGGCGCCGTGAGATTGGTCGCGATCTCCCTTGGGATCGATGCCGGATCGAAGTCGGGATCGTTGAAATGCGGCGTGCATTGTATCGCGGCGCAATTGATGAGCCCGTCGACCACTTCGTCCTCTGCAAGAGCGGCGACCACGGCTCGCGCCGCGCCAGCCTCCAACAGGTCTGCGGTGATGAATCCCACCGAGAGGAATTCTTCCCGCAGCCTTGCACTGCGCGGCGAAGTCCTGCCGACGACGGTCACCCGGTTCTCGGCTACGAGGAGGCGCACCAGTTCCAGGCCGACACCTGACGTTCCGCCGGTTACCACGATATGTCTGTTTCTGAGTTCCATCGCTCGGTGATACAGCGAAGGCCGTGGGCAGTAATGAACCGCGGTTAACTGGCGATGCTGAAACAGATGATGGCCGAACGGGGCCGCAAGGTCCGCTTGGCGGCGGGCGAGTTCGTGTTCCATCAAGGGGATGGCGACGAAAGCGTCTACGGCGTGGAGCGCGGCTTGCTGAAAGCGTTCTACACGCAGCCCGATGGCCGCGAATTCATCAAGTCGATTGTGCCGGCGGGCGCATTCATCGCCAGCCTCAATGCGCTTGTCGGCAACGGAGAATGTACGTTCAGCCTCGCGGCGATCGAGGACTGCGAATTGCTGGCGCTGCCTTATCGGGAGCTGCGCGGCGCTGCGTCGGAGGACCTGGAGATCGCGCGGGATCTGATTGGCCTGCTTGCCGAGCTCGCCTCCCGAAAGGAACGGCGCGAATACCAGCTCCTCTGCATGAGCGCGGAAGAAAGATACGAACTGTTCCTTGAAGAATCAGGAGGAAATCCCGATTGGCTCAGTCAGGCGGATTTGGCGGCGTATCTGGGGATCACTCCGCAGGCGTTGAGCCGGATCAAGCGCCGACGCCGTGAGCGGAAGCAAATACGAGGCAGCTGACCGATGCAAACCAGAGCCGGTGATCCGGGCGCTTTCGCCCAATTCGACCTGACCCGCGTCGATTCCCCCGCTTTTGTCGTCGATGCGGCGAAGCTGCGCGAGAACCTGCGCAACCTTGCTGATATCCGCGACCGGTCCGGGATCAAGATGCTCGCCGCGCTGAAGGCCTTCTCGATGTGGAAGGTCGCCCCGATAATCGGCGAATATCTCGACGGCGTTTGCACCTCCGGCCTTTGGGAAGCTCGGCTCGCGAGCGAATTCTACGACGGCGAGATCGCCACCTATTCCGCAGCCTACAAGCCGGACGATCTGGAAGAGATCTGCCGCCTGTCCGACCACGTCATCTTCAACTCGCCGATGCAGATCGGGCGTTGCTGGCCGATTCTGGAGCAGGCGCGCACGACCGGTGGCGATTTCGATATCGGGCTGAGGCTGAACCCGCTTCATCCCGAAGGCGAAGTGGCGCGCTACGATCCCTGCGCCCCGCATTCGCGGCTCGGCTTCCCGATAGACCAGCTCGAGGATGAGCATATCGAGCTGATCGACGGCATTCACATGCACACGCTGTGCGAGCAGGACTTCGAACCGCTCCGACGCACCTGGGACGTCGCCTTCGATCACCTCGAGCCCTATTTCGGGCAGTTCAAATGGATCAATTTCGGCGGGGGACATCACATCACCCGGGCCGATTACCAGCGCGACGAGCTGGTGCAGTTCCTGCTCGACGTGCAGGAGGATACCGGCGCGGAAGTCTATCTCGAACCGGGGGAAGCAGTCGCGCTGGATGCCGGGATACTGGTGGGCACGATTCTCGATGCCCACTGGAACGGCATGCCGGTCGCGATCACCGATATTTCGGCGACCTGCCACATGCCCGACGTGCTCGAAGCGCCCTACCGCCCGGCGATGCTCGGCGAGGAGCCCGTCGAAGGCGAGATGATCGATGAGGGGCAGGGCGGTGCCGTGCGTCTCGGCGGTCCTTCGTGCCTCGCCGGCGACGTCATCGGCGATTACCGGCTGCCGGTGCCCTGCGAGCCGGGCCAGCGCATCGCTTTCCTCGACCAGGCGCATTATTCGATGGTCAAGACCACCACTTTCAACGGCGTTCCGCTGCCTTCGATATGGCTGTGGGACTCCGATACCGATGCCCTCGAATGCGTACGGCGCTTCGATTACGAGGATTTCCGCGACCGCTTGAGCTGATGCCCACGGGGCCATGCCGCGCTGCAGGTAATTTGCAGAACATTTCGTCTATGTTTCAGTGCGGTCCATCCCTTCCGGGGTTGAGGCAGCGGCTGCGATTTCCACTTGAAGTTCGTGATCGCGGGTCTATATGCACCCCCCGCTGCCCCAAGGGGACTTCCAAACCGCAAGGCAGCCTTTGTTCAACGTCACCGTTGGGGGTCCCTTGAGTTGTACATCTATCCTGACGCATCGGCTGTAGTCCGCGACCTTTCGCCGGACGAACCCGTCATCCTCAATCGCCCGCACGCTGCCGCGCGCGCCGCCCGCTTCTTTGCCGAGAAGTTTCCGGGCAAGTCGCTCTATGCGGTGAAGGCCAATCCCTCGCCGGACCTGCTCCGGGTGCTGTGGGATTCGGGAATCACCCATTACGACGTCGCTTCCATCGCGGAAGTCCGGCTTGTCCGCTCGGTCCTGCCCGAAGCGGTGCTGTGCTTCATGCATCCGGTGAAGACCTCCAGCGCGATCGCCGAAGCCTACCGGGTGCACGGCGTGCGCACGTTCAGCCTCGATTCGCATGAGGAACTCGACAAGATCGTGGCCGCGACGTCCGACGAGACGGGCGAGCCCGCCGCCGACCTGCGTCTTTGCGTGCGACTTCGCGTATCCTCTGAGTTCGCCGAGCTGAGCCTTGCGTCGAAATTCGGCATCGATCTCGCCGATGCCGCGCCGCTGCTGCAGGCGACCCGTCAGGTCGCTGACTGGCTTGGCGTGTGCTTCCATGTCGGCAGCCAGGCGATGACGCCTTTCGCCTATGTCCAGGCGCTCGAGCGCGTGCGCGCGGCGATTGCCGACGCCAGCGTCGTCATCGACATGGTCGATGTCGGCGGGGGGTTCCCGTCGATCTATCCCGGCATGGAGCCGCCGCCGCTCGAAGATTACTTCGATATCATCCACCGCCACTTCTATGCGCTGCCGATCGCCTACAACGCCGAGCTGTGGTGCGAGCCGGGGCGTGCGCTTTGCGCGGAATACAATTCGCTGATCGTCAGGGTCGAAAAGCGCCGCGGCGCTGAGCTGTTCATCAACGACGGCGCCTATGGCGCGCTCTACGATGCGGCCCATGTCGGCTGGCGCTTCCCCGTGCGCTGCCTTTCCGACGAGCGGGACGAGGTAGAGGAAAACTTCTCCTTCTATGGCCCGACCTGCGACGATGCCGACTTCATGGAAGGGCCGTTTGCGCTTCCCGTCGATATCGGGGCGGGCGACTATGTCGAGATCGGCATGCTCGGCGCCTATGGCGCGGCGATGCGCACGGCGTTCAACGGCTTCGGCCAGGGTGCATCCGTCGATGTCGCGGACGAGCCGATGGCGAGCCTGTATCGCGGCGATCGTCCGGTGCTCACCAGCGACAATGTCGTCAGCCTGCGCTAGGACGCTGTCAGGACCATTCGGCGATCAGGTCATGCATCTTGCCGGTGTCGGAGATCGTCACCTGACGGTAGCCGGTCTCGATCAGGCCGCCGCTCTTGAGCGCCTTGAGCGCCTTGGTGAGAGTGACAGTCGACATGCCGAGCAGGTTGGCGATGTCCTCCTGCACGCATTCGAGCCGGTTGGCCCCTCCTGCCGAAGCGCGCATCGCCATGAGCAGCTTTGCGACACGCACTTCGGCGGGAAGCGCCCGGACATCGTTCAGCAGGTCCAGCGCCCTGCCGTAACGAAAGGTGGCAACGTCATATAGGGCGCAGACGATTTCCGGGCGTTCCAGCAGGGCGGCAAAGGCCTCGCCCGTATAATGATCGATCTCCGTATCGCCGATTGCAGTAGCCCGGTGGGTGTACTGCGTTTCGTCCGGCCCGCCCTGATCGCCATAGTTCTGGCCGGCGGATGCGATGGCCATCAGCACCTGCCTGCCGTCGCCGAACAGCCGTTCGAATCTGACCTTGCCGCTTACCACGACGCTCATCGGGAATTTTGTCTGGCCGCGTTCGTGAATTACTTCGCCGTTACAATAGCTTCTGCGCATGCCGGTTGTTGCGAGGAACTCGCGGTCGGATTGCCCCAAAAGGCCGGGCAGCGATGGGGAGCTGAAATCGAACATGAAGAACCCGTTAATCTCTCAGTTCTTTGTATTCTTGCGGCTTTCGTTTGCCTAGGGGCGCGCGCCAATTCGAAGAAAAGCAAAAAATTGAACCATCGGGGAAATGTGGTCGCAGGATGACAAATTATACTTATAATTTAGATATTTCGCGGGAATCTCTGCTGTCGTTTGACAGGGCGCTGCGCGGCGCACGCCATCGTGCCCTGCCGGCCGGTTCGCTGAGCGACCTGCTCTGGGAAATCCTGACCGAGCTGGAATTGCGCTGCGAAGGGGACTCCCTTTGCCTGGTCGAGGATCTTTCGATTCCGAACGTGCCCAACGCGACCCTGATTCGCTGCCTCGCGGTCCTGGAGAAGGACGGCTTTATCGAGGGTAAGAAAGACCGCTGGCGCATGTTCACCGAGATTCGTCCCAGCGCGGTCGGGCGCGCCCTGATCGGCAATGTCCTGGCCGAGGCGGCGGCGTCTTTCGAGCGCCGGAGCGCAGCCCGGTCTGTAGGCGAGTAGCCGCCTGCGCCGGTTTGCGTACACAGCGCCTGCCGGGCCGCCCTATCGTTCTGCATGCCGTCCCGAACCGATGTCGCAGTCGCGATATCGGCATGGCGCGCCAAAACGGACTTTCCCCTGGCTCCCCGATCGGCATAACCGTTAGCCGATCGATGGGAGAGTATTGTGGACGTTGAGCTGAACGAAGACCAGACGATGCTGCAGGAGATGACGCGGCGGTTCCTTGAGGACCGGTCGCCCATCGCAGCGCTCAGGCGACTGGTCGACGGCGGAGAAGGTTTCGACCGGGAAGTCTGGCGTCAGGCCGCCGAACTCGGCTGGGTCGCGCTGTTCGTTCCCGAAGAGAACGGAGGCATCGCCGAATCGGCACAAGGCGTGGCTGACGCCGCGATCGTCGCGGAGGAACTGGGCCGGGTGGTCTTTTCCGGTCCGTTTCTTTCTACCTGCGTCGTCGCCTTCGCGATCGCGCAGTCGGGCTCCGAAGCCCAGCGAGCGGAGTGGTTGCCCGGGCTTGCCGCCGGAGAGACGCTGGCGTCATGGTGCTTCGCCGGCCCCGGTACGAAAGCAGGGGTGCGGGCCGGCAGCGTGAGTGCCAGCCGCCGGGGCGACGGCCATGTCCTCGATGGCATTGCCGCCTATGCCGAATATGCCGAAGCGGCGGACCTGCTGCTGGTCACGGCCCAGGGTGTCCAGGGGCTTTCCCAGTTTGTCCTGCCTGCCGGCACGGCGGGAATTACAGTCGAACCGATGGATGCGATGGATCTGGGGCGTTCCCTTGCCCGGGTGCGTTTCGAAGGCGTCGTCGCGGGGCCTGAAGCCTTGCTGGGAGATGCGGGCAAGGCGGACGAGGCATTTGAACGCCAATTGCAGGCTGCGCTTGTCCTGCACTGCGCGGAAACGGTCGGCGTTACCGATCGCGCGTTCGAATTCACACTGGAATGGGTGAACGAACGTCATGCGTTCGGCCGGCCGATCGGCTCCTATCAGGCCCTCAAGCACCGGCTTGCTGACCATGTCATGCAGTTGGAAGGCGCCAAGGCGGCCGCCGCCCATGCGGCCCGCGCTGTCCAGGCCGGAGCGCCCGATGCGGCAATCGCGGTGAGCGTCGCGAAAAGCCAGTGCGGCCGGTCCGCGACCGAGATCATCCGGGACTGCCTGCAGATGCACGGCGGCATCGGCCTGACCTGGGAGCACGACATCCATTTCTATCTGCGCCGCGCCGTCTCGAACGAGATGCTGTGGGGCAGTCCTGCCGTGCATCACGAGCGGCTCAGCCGCCTGGCCGGCATCTAGGGAGGGTTCGAAACGATGGAAAACACAGCCGAAGCACCGACCGGTGAGCGCCGCACCAGTGAGCATCTCGACACCGACGAGCAGCGCGCCTTCCGCCTCAAGGCACGGGAATACATGGCAGCCAACCTGCCGCCGCGCATTCCCGGCCAGCCGGCCAATTCCTTCGAGGATCTCGAACTGGTCGCGCTCGACCGGCAGATCCAGAAGAAGCTCTACGACGGCGGGCTTGGCGGGTACGTCGGTATTACCGTTCCCGAAGAATACGGCGGGCTCGGGCTCGACCGGCGGTTCGAGGACATCTTCTTCGAAGAGGCCGAGCCCTACCGCCTGCCCTGGCACTATGGCAACGCGGTCGTCATCGTGCTGCCCTGCCTGCTCGCGCACGGCACCGAGGAGCAGAAGAAGAAATACATTCCCAGGATACTCAGCGGCGAGCATCTCTGGGCCCAGCTTCTGTCCGAGCCGTCGGGCGGATCCGACCTGGCCGGAGTCCTGACACGCGCGGAGAAGCGCGGCGACGAGTGGGTGCTCAACGGATCGAAGGTCTGGACGAGCGGCGGCCATGTCTCGGACATGGGCCTTTGCCTTGCACGCTCCGATCCGACCGTGCGCAAACACGCCGGGCTGACGATGTTCCTGGTCGACATGCACCAGCCGGGCATGAGCGTGCATCCGATCAGGCTGGTGCGCGGCGGTAGCGATTTCTGCCAGGAGTTCCTCGACGACGTGATCGTCCCGGATTGCGACGTGCTCGGCGATGTCAACGATGGCTGGACCGTGGCCCGTACCCAGCTCAACTCGGAGCGGGCGGGCATGGCGCGCGGCTGGCACTACGGACTGCGCCGCGCCGAAGCTTCGGCGCATATCGAGATATCGAGACGCTATGCACGGCTCGCGGAAGAGCTGGGCGTATCGGGCGACGCCGATGCAAGGCAGCTGATCGGCGAAGCCATCGTGCTGGACGCGGTCTATGACCTCACGAGCAAGCGTGCAGCCACCGGTGCGCGAAACGGCGCGTTGCCGCCAACGATCGGCATGGTCACCAGCCTGCTTTCCGCCCGCACGAGTATCGACCGTACCGCGCTGATGTCCGCCCTCGCCGGGCCGGTCGGCGTTGCCGGTTCGCCCGGCGGCGATGGGCCGGACATCGGCATGGACCGCGTGGTCACTCACCGGATCGGTGGCGGCACGCTGGAAATGCAGCTCAATCTCGTTTCCGAACGGCATCTCGGCTTGCCGCGCGAGCCCGGGTCGGACCGCGACGTTCCGTTCAACCAGCTCAGACACAACGCCACGCCGAAACTGGCGGGGTAGGGGCTTTCCTACCTGACCCGCCCGAGTCATGATGCGTCTGCGGCACCTGAAGCCGCATGCTCATTGACATTGGCGGCATGAATTTTCCCGGGAATCTGTCACCCAGCGCGGCCAGTTGAAAGATACGCTATTTCAGATGCTTAAGGGAAAAGCGGCCGGGTGACAGGGTGTAACCTTTGTCACCTTATGGCGCGACCGGTTCTGGAGAAGACGTAAGCGAAGGAGCTGCCCTCAGGCAGCCTTCCTCATTTCCAGCCGCTCCCAGATTTCGACCAGGGCATCGGTGAGTTCGCGCATCATTTCCTCGGTATGCGCGGGGCCCGGCGTGAAGCGCAGGCGCTCGGTACCGCGGGGCACGGTCGGGAAATTGATCGGCTGCACATAGACGCCGTATTCGGCGAGCAGGATATCGCTGATCTTCTTGGCCTTCACCGGATCGCCCACCAGCAGCGGGACGATATGGGTGACCGAATCCATCACCGGCAGGCCGGCTTCGGCGAACAGTCGCTTGAGCGTGGCGGCGGCTGCCTGCTGGCCCTCGCGTTCCTCGCTCGACCCCTTGAGATGGCGCACGCTCGCCAGGGCGCCGGCCACCAGCACCGGCGACAGGCTCGTGGTGAAGATGAAGCCTGGCGCGTAGGAGCGGATCACGTCGATGATTTTGGAATCGGCGGTGATGTAACCGCCCATGACGCCGAACGCCTTGCCCAGCGTGCCCTCGATGATGGTGATGCGCTGCGCCGCCTCGTCGCGGTCGGTGATGCCGCCGCCGCGCGGGCCGTACATGCCCACCGCATGGACCTCGTCGATATAGGTCAGCGCGTTGTACTTGTCGGCAAGGTCGCAGATCGCATGGATGGGGGCGATGTCGCCGTCCATCGAATAGACGCTTTCGAATGCGATGAGCTTGGGCGTCTCCGGGTCAGTCTCGGCCAGCAGCTGCTCGAGATGCTCGACATCGTTGTGGCGGAAGACCTTCTTCTCGCAGCCGGAATTGCGGATGCCGGCGATCATGCTGGCGTGATTGAGTTCATCGGAGAAGATCACGCAGCCGGGCAGGATCTTGGCGAGCGTCGACAGGGTGGCGTCGTTCGAGACATAGCCCGAGGTGAACAGCAGCGCGCCTTCCTTGCCGTGCAGGTCGGCCAGTTCGTGCTCGAGGTCGATGTGGTAATGGGTATTGCCGCTGATGTTGCGGGTGCCGCCGGAGCCGGCGCCGACATCGTGCAGCGCCTCTTCCATGGCGGAAATTACCTTGGGATGCTGGCCCATGGCGAGATAGTCGTTCGAGCACCACACGGTGATCGGCTTGGGGCCGTTATGGCCGGCAAAGCAGCGCGCGTTGGGATAGGAACCCCGGTTGCGCAGGATGTCGATGAATACCCGATAGCGGCCTTCCGAATGCAGCCGCTCGATCGCCTGGTCGAAAATCTGATCGTAGTTCACGAAGGGTAAGCCCCGCAATTTCCTGGCCGACAACGGCCGTTTGGCTAGGCCTCTAGCGGAATTGGCCCGCCTTTGCCAGCCGGTTCTGGTATACACTGTTTCAGAGAAATTCGATTTGTTCCAGCCCGTAACCCGCTAGTGCAGGGGCGAGTGTACCAGCGATCGCTTCATTCTTGGTAAACAGCGCGACATCGGGCGCCTTCCGCGCGAAATCCTGGCCTTCGGTCAGATGGGCGATCCGGCGCGCGATGCCCTTTGCGCCATGGACAAAGGCCACCCCCGGACCGAACGCCTTGGCCAGTTCCTCCTCGACAAGGGCGAAATGGGTGCATGCCAGCACGACCGTGTCGATGTTTTCGCCACCCGGTTGGGCGCGCAGCCCCTGGGCTCCGGCTTCGTACACAGGCGGATCGACGGCTTCGCCGCGCAGCTTGGCTTCCGCCGCCTCGACAAGTTCGGGGGCGGCCTGGCGCAGAAGCTTCTTGTCGCGGGCAAACTCGTGCTCCAGCCGGTCGACATAGGTTTGCCGGATCGTCGCTTCGGTGCCCAGCAATCCGATGACGCCGCTTTTCGTCATAGCCGCGGCGGGCTTGATCGCGGGCACGGTGCCGACAATCGGGACTTCGAGCACCTCGCGCACCATGCCGAGCGCGATGGTCGATGCGGTGTTGCAGGCGATGCAGACGAGCCGCGGATGGTAACGCTCCGCCATTCGCCCCAGCAGCCCGGCCACGCGGGCGGCAACCTGTGCTTCGGTCTTGGTGCCGTACGGCCGGCCGGCATTGTCGGCCGCGTAGATCACCGGTGCGTCGGGCAGGAGCTTGCGCAATTCGGCCAGCACGGAAAGTCCGCCGACGCCTGAATCGAACAGCAATATCGGCGCTGAAGGATCGATGTCCTGCTGCAAGTCGTGAGGCTCCCTGTCACGCCCTTCTACCGATATGGATGCAAAAAGCGATACGAGGCTTCGCCATTTGCGATCAAGCGGTTAAGGAAAACCATGGAGTTGATGTTCGCCCTGCTGCTGGGATACGCCCTGGGTTCGGTGCCTTTCGGGCTGCTCCTCACCCGTCTGACCGGCGCGGGCGATCTGCGTTCGATCGGATCGGGCAATATCGGCGCCACCAATGTTCTCAGGACAGGCAGGAAGGGCCTGGCAGCCGCGACCCTGCTGCTGGACATGGGCAAGGGCCTGTTGGCGGTGCTGCTCACCTGGCGCCTGTTTCCGGATGCTGCCGGGATCGCGGGGGTAGGCGCGTTGCTGGGCCATTGCTTCCCCGTCTGGCTGCGTTTCAGGGGAGGCAAGGGCGTGGCGACGCTGATGGGCGTCTCGCTCGGCCTCGCCTGGCCGGTGGGGCTGGTTTACGCTGTTGCCTGGGTAGGCATGCTGGCGGTGACCCGCATTTCTTCGCTCGCCGGCATGACGGCCGCAGTTGCCGCGCCGCTTGCCGCGCTGGGCATGGGCCACGGCGACCATGCCGTCGTGCTTGGCGTTCTGGCGGCGCTGCTTCTGTTCCTGCATCGCGCCAACATCGCCCGGCTACGCGCCGGAACCGAGCCGAGAGTGGGCAAGAGCGGTTCGTC
Organism: Novosphingobium sp.; assembly: GCA_024236175.1. GTDB lineage: Bacteria > Pseudomonadota > Alphaproteobacteria > Sphingomonadales > Sphingomonadaceae > Novosphingobium. The sequence continues at coordinate 64,043 of JACKKY010000002.1, forward strand.
GTGACGGTTTCGCGGGACGAAGCCTTCGCGCGCATCCGGTTGCTCCGCTCGCCCAACATCGGCCCCGTCAGCTACGCCCAACTGCTTCGCCGCTTCGGCGAGGCTGCCAGTGCTCTCGAAGCCTTGCCGGATCTCGCGGCGCGGGGCGGCAAGCCATATCGCGCTGCCGCCGAAGGGCGGATCGAGGACGAGATCAGGGCGGTGAAGCAGGCGGGTGCCCGTTACCTGTTTCACGATTCGCCCGAGTACCCGCCGCTTCTGGCCCGTGTCGACGGTTCCCCTCCCATCCTGACCATTCACGGAGACCCTGCGACGGCTTTGCGTCCCGCGATCGCGATCGTCGGAGCCCGCAATGCATCGGCAGCCGCGGTTAAGCTTTCGCGCGATTTCGCCGCGGCACTCGCCGAATCCGGGTTCGCGATCGTCTCCGGACTTGCCCGCGGGATCGACGGCGCGGCGCATCGTGGGGCGTTGTCAGCAGGCCGGACCGGCGGAGGCACGATCGGGGTCATCGCCAGCGGAATCGACATTACCTATCCGCCGGAGCATGCCGACCTGCAGGAGGAGATTGCCCAATCCGGCCTGCTGATTGCCGAGCAGCCGCCCGGAACCGAGCCGCTGGCGCGCCATTTCCCATCCCGCAACCGGATCATCGCGGGGCTCGCTGCAGGGACGCTGGTCGTGGAGGCCGCGCCAAGATCCGGTTCGCTCATCACTGCGAGGCTGGCGGGTGAGGCAGGCCGCGAGGTCATGGCGATTCCCGGCTCGCCGCTCGATGCCCGCTCGCATGGCTGCAACCAGCTTATCCGGGACGGCGCGGTGCTTGTTCAGTCACCGGAGGATGTGGCCGAACTGCTGTCAGCTTTCGACGGGACCCCGCGGTCCGCCTTTCGCGAGGAGGTCCCTGCGTTCGAGTCCGGCGATGAAGACTCTTGCGGAGAACCAGCCGATATTGCTGGCTTGCTCACGACGGCGCCGGTATCGGTCGACGAGCTTATCCGCCAGAGCGGCGAGAGCGCGTCGGCGGTGCAGCTTGCACTGCTCGAACTGGAAATCGGGGGCAGGCTTGTGCGTCATGCGGCGGGAAGGGTATCGCTATCCTCTTGACGCGGACGATAGTTGCTCCCCAACTTCGCGCGTGCGTATACGCGTAAGGAATATCGATCACATCCATGCAACTTGTCATCGTTGAATCGCCCGCCAAGGCGAAGACTATCGAGAAGTATCTGGGCAAGGACTACAAGGTCCTCGCCTCGTACGGCCATGTCCGCGACCTTCCGCCGAAAGACGGTTCCGTCCGGCCCGACGAGGGCTTCGCGATGGACTGGGAACTCTATGGCGACAAGCAGAAGCAGGTTCGCGCCATTGCCGATGCGGCGAAGGAGGCGGACCGGCTGATCCTCGCGACCGACCCCGACCGTGAGGGGGAGGCGATCAGCTGGCATGTGCAGGAACTGCTCGCCAAGCGGCGGGCGTTGCCCAAGGACGTCCAGCGCGTCACTTTCAACGCGATCACCAAGGATGCCGTGACCGGCGCCATGGCGAACCCGCGCGAGCTGGATCAGGACCTGATCGATGCCTATCTCGCCAGGCGCGCGCTCGATTACCTGTTCGGTTTCACGCTTTCGCCCGTGCTGTGGCGCAAGCTCCCGGGCGCCAAGAGCGCCGGCCGCGTGCAATCGGTTGCGCTGCGCCTGATCGTCGATCGCGAGCGCGAGATCGAGGCTTTCAAGCCGCAGGAATACTGGTCGGTGATTGCCCGGCTGGAACAGGATGGAACAGAGTTTCCGGCACGGCTCGTGCGTTTCGACGGAGAGAAGCTGGACAAGCTGAGCCTTGGTGACGAGGGCATTGCGATGCGTGCGAAGGCGGCGGTGGAATCCGGCGCTTTCAAGGTCGAGGAAGTCGAGACCAAGCCGCAGCGACGAAATCCGCAACCTCCCTTCACGACCTCGACGCTTCAGCAGGAAGCCGCGCGCAAGCTGGGCTTTTCGGCAAGCCATACGATGCGTGTGGCGCAGACTCTCTACGAGGCCGGTGCGATCACCTACATGCGTACCGACGGCGTCCAGATGGATTCATCGGCGATCTCGGCCGCCAGGGTTGCGATCAGCGACCGTTACGATGGGCACTACCTGCCCGAGAAGCCGCGCCATTATGCGACCAAGGCCAAGAACGCCCAGGAAGCGCACGAAGCCATCCGTCCGACCGAATTCACGCGCGACCATTTCGGCAGCGGGGACGAGGCGAGGCTCTATTCGCTGATCTGGAAGCGTGCGCTGGCCAGCCAGATGGCCTCCGCCAATCTCGAGCGTACGACGGTGACCCTGCGTGACGGAACCGGGCAGCACGAGCTGCGCGCGACCGGCCAGGTCGTGAAGTTCCCCGGCTTCCTTGCGGTCTATGAGGAAGGCCGCGACCAGTCGCAGAACGCCGATGACGAGGAAAGCGGGCTGCTGCCGACTGTGAACAAGGGCGATACGCCGGCGAAGAAGGGTGTCGATGCCACCCAGCACTTCACCCAGCCGCCGCCGCGTTATTCCGAGGCAAGCCTGGTCAAGCGGCTCGAAGAGCTGGGTATCGGCAGGCCTTCGACCTACGCGGCGACGCTTCAGGTCCTGAAGGACCGCAACTACGTGCGAACCGAGAAGAACCGCTTCTTCGCGGAGGAATCGGGACGGCTGCTCACCGCCTTTCTCGAACGGTTCTTTCCGCGCTACGTAGCCTATGAGTTTACCGCCGGAATGGAGGAAGAGCTCGACGACGTTTCCGGCGGCCGGGCTGCATGGAAGGACGTGCTCGACGCGTTCTGGCGCGATTTCAAGCCCAAGTCCGACGAAGTGATGGAGCGCAAGCCCAGCGAAGTCACCGAGGTGCTCGATGAGTTCCTGTCGGATTACCTGTTCCCGCCCACCGACGACGGTTCCGATCCGCGGCTTTGCCCGAAATGCGGCACCGGCCGGCTGGCTTTGCGCGGCGGGCGCTACGGCGCGTTTATCGCCTGTTCGAACTATCCGGACTGCAAATACACGCGCAAGTTCGCGCAGCCGGGCGGTGGCCAGGACGGCGGCGAGGACACCGAGCTCGGGAAGCATCCTGAGACCGGCGAAGTGATCATGCGCAAGTCCGGAAGGTTCGGACCATATGTGCAGATGGGCGAAGGCAAGGAAGCCAAGCGTGCGTCGATTCCCAAGGATATTGACGAACTCACCTTCGACTGGGCCGTCAAGCTGCTGGGCCTGCCGCGCGAAATCGGCGAGCATCCGGAGACCGGCAAGCCGATCGCGGCCAGCATCGGGCGCTATGGTCCCTATCTGGTTCACGACGGCAAGTACGCGAAACTAGGCTCGACGGCAGAGGTTTTCGACACCGGCATGAACGCGGCAGTCGCGAAGCTTGCGGATGCGGCCAATAACGGGGGGCGCGGGCGCGCCAAGGCGGAGCCGATCAAGACCTTCGGCGCGCACCCGACATCGGGTGGCGAATTGAAGCTGCTCGCCGGTCGCTACGGCCCCTACGTTACCGACGGCTCCACCAACGCCACCTTGCCGCGCGACCGACAGCCGGAGGACGTGACCGAGGAAGAGGCTATCCGCCTGATCGACGAAAAAGTGGCGAAGGGGCCCGCGAAGAAGGGGCGCGGCCGCAAGAAAGCTCCGGCCAAGAAGGCTCCGGCGAAAAAGAAAAAGGCGGCCGACGCCTGATCGACAGCCCGATGGATGCAGCAGGCCCTGCTGCGCCGGTCATGGCTCGAAATACGGCTTTTCGCCGATGATCGTCACGCGCTCCATATGCCGGTCGGCCGGGAGGTAATCGGTCGACGCATAGTGCTGCGTAACCCGGTTGTCCCAGAAGGCGATCGAGTTCTTCTGCCACCTGAAACGGCACTGGTATTCGGGAACTCCGGTCAGCGAGCAGAGGTGGTCGATCAGCCAGTCGCTCTCTTTCCTGCTCAGCCCCTTGATTTCGCGTGTGAAGGCGCGGTTGACGAAAATCGCGCGCTCTCCGGTTTCGGGGTGCGTGCGGACCACCGGGTGTTCCTGGACCGGGTATTCCCTGCGGACCTTCTCGACGTCGACGCCGTCGGTCCGGCCTGACGCCAGGATGTCATGCACGGCCGTGAGCGAACAGACGAATTCCTTCATCTTCGGTGACAGGCCCTCGTAGGCCAATGCCATGTTGCAGAAGAGCGTGTCGCCTCCCACCGGCGGGACCACCCGTGCGCGCAGGATCGAACCGAACGACGGTATGGCGCGGTAAGTGACGTCCGAATGCCAGATGTCCGCCCTGAGCGTGGTCTTCGCCCCGCTGATCAGGTGAAGGATTTCCGGATGGGGCTGATCTTCCGTCGTCGAGGGGTGGACCTCGAGCTCGCCGAAACGCCTGCCCAGCTCGACATGCTGGTCCTGCGTGATGTCCTGGTCGCGAAAGAAGATGACCTTGAACTGGACGACGGCGGCGCGGATTTCGGCAATGATCTCATCCGAAAGCGGCTGGCCCAGATCCACGCCGTAAACTTCGGCCCCGAGGGCCGGCGAGATCGGCTTGATGTCGAGGGTCTTGCCGCCGATCGTGTCGATGGTCGCGCTCATAATGCCCTCCCTAGCTATCCTCTCGGCGAAGCAGGGGTATCGCAGACCGCAGGGCTCATCAAGTTGGCGGAGGAATCATCCCGCCAGGCTCACTTCACCCACTCGAGTCCGATTTCCTCGTAGATGTCGCGCGCCTCGGACCAGCCTTCCTCGACTTTGACATGGAGGAACAGGTGCACCTTGGTGCCGAGCAGTTCCGACAGTTCCTGGCGCGCCGCTTCCCCGATAGCCTTGATCCGCGCGCCCTTCTTGCCGAGTATGATCGCCTTCTGGCTGTCGCGGGCAACGACGATCTGCTGGCGGATCTCGATCGAGCCGTCCTTGCGGTGCGTGTAGCTCTCCGGGCGCACGGCGCTGTCATAGGGCAATTCGTCGTGTAGCTGGCGATAGAGCTGTTCGCGCGTGATCTCGCAGGCGAGAAGCCTCTCGCTGGCGTCGGACACCTGGTCCTCCGGGTAAAGCCACGGACCTTCCGGCATCAGCTCTGCAAGCCGCGTCTTGAGTTCGGGCACCCCGTCGCCGGTGAGGGCCGAGACGAAGAATACCTCGTCGAAATCGGCCGCTGCGGTCAGCTCCTGGGCCAGAACGAGCAGCGGTTCCTTGGCGCTGGCATCGACCTTGTTGAGCGCGAGCAGCTTGCGTTCGGGTCTGGCCTTGAGCGTTTCCAGCAGGGGCGTGAGTTCGTGCCTGCGCAGCTTGACGCTATCGACGACGAGCAGGATCGCATCGGCCTCGTGCGCACCTTCCCAGGCAGCCGACACCATCGCGCGGTCGAGCCGGCGCTTGGGTGCGAAGATGCCGGGCGTATCGGCAAGGATGATCTGCGCGTCGCCTTGGAGGGCGATACCGAGCAGGCGGGCCCGCGTCGTCTGCGCCTTTGGCGAGACGATCGCCACCTTCTGGCCGACCAGTGCGTTGACCAGCGTCGACTTGCCGGCGTTGGGCGCACCGATCACGGCAATCAGGCCGCAGTGCTGTGTCATGTGAACCTCTTGAGGAATTCGGCGGCTGCGAGCGTTTCCGCCTCCTGTTTGCTGGATGCCGCGGCCTCGGCCTCGCCGACACCCTTCACCGAGACCGAAACGGTGAATTGCGAGGCATGATCGGGCCCGGACCGGTCGAGAAGCCTGTACTCAGGAGGTTTGCGGCGATTGCCGGCCGCCCATTCCTGCAGAGCCGACTTGGGGTGCTTGCTCTTGCCGACCTGGCCGGCGAACGCGTCTGCCCACAAGTTTCGCACCATCTCTCGGGCAGCCTCGAAGCCGAGTTCCACGAAGAGCGCGCCGATGAGCGCTTCCATCACGTCGCCCAGGATGTTGTCGCTGTCCTGCCCGCCGTCGTCCTTCGCCTGCTTGCCGAGCCGGATGTGCGGCCCGAGTTCGACGGAACGGGCTATCTGGGCGCAGGTCGAACGGCTGACCAGTGCGTTCAGCCGCTGCGAAAGCTTGCCCTCGGCGGCCTCGCTGCGTTCGTAAAGCCATTCCGAAATCGCGAGCCCGAGCACCCGGTCACCAAGGAATTCCAGCCGCTGGTAGTCGCGGTCGTTGCCGGTACTGCCATGGGTCACGGCCTCCAGCCAGAGCTCCTCGTCTTCGATTTCGTAGCCCGTCAGGCGGACAAGGAACGCGCGGGTTTCCCTTGGCAGCATGCGCTCAGAAAGTCCCGCCGATCCGGTTCCAGCGCGCGGCGGTGAACCACGTCCATGGCTTGAGCCATGATGCGGATCCGTCGGTCGAGAACATCATGATGCTGGCGCGGCCGACGAGGTTGGCTTGCGGGACGATGCCGATGCCTTGCCCGGGCACTGCCGGAAAACGGCTGTCCATGGAGTTGTCGCGATTGTCGCCCATCAGGAACAGATGGCCTTCGGGAACGATGAATGGAGGCGTGTCGTCCTGCACCGTGGATCCAAGATCCAGTACTTCGTAGCTGCGACCGTTCGGAAGGGTTTCGCGATAGCGGGGATATCGGCAGACCTCGCCGCCATCGGCGCCACGCGCCAGGAATTGCGGCTCGATGCAGGCGGTGTTGGGCGACACGGGCACTTCGAAATCCGCGATGCGCTGTTTCGGCACCAGCTTGCCGTTGATGCTCAGCTGGCCGCCGATCATCTGGATCTGGTCGCCGGGCAGACCGATCACGCGCTTGATGTAGTCGACATCGTTGTTCGGCGGTGCCTTGAAAATGGCGATGTCGCCCTGTTCCGGTTCACTGGCGAGAATACGTCCGGGAATGAGCGGAAGGCTGAACGGCAGGGAGTATTTCGAATATCCGTAAGGCCATTTCGCCGCGAGCAGGTAATCGCCGTTGAGAAGACGCGGCAGCATCGATTCACTGGGAATGTTGAAGGGCGAGAACAGGAAACTGCGGAAGATCACGACGATCAGCACCAGTTTCAGGAGGAAGACGAAGAAATTGTCTTCTTGCTTCTCCGGCTTTCCCGGCGCGGTTTCGGCCTCGGCCGGGGGAGGGGCTGTCTCAATCATCGCGAATTCCCTTGTTGGCCGCGCGGCGTCTCGTCAAGCCCGAAGCGCCTTGGTTATCGAGTTGGGCCTTGCCCTGGCCCGAAGCGTGTTGCGTAAAGCTGAATCGCCGATCGGCCACTTGGCCTTCGCAGGTGCAGCATGCATAAGGATCGCTCAAGCATGCAAGGGGGCAGGTGATGGATGAGTCGGCAAGTGCGGCATGGGATCGGTTGGCAAAGCTGCCGCGCCCCAGACTGACGGAGCTGTTTGCCGAGGATACGGGCCGCCTGGACAAGCTCTCTGCCCGTCTGGACCTGCCGGGCGGATCAATCCTGTTCGACTGGTCGAAGACCCATCTCGACGATGCTGTTGTCGAGGTGTTCGCTCAGTTCGCCGAAACGCAGGGTTTCGCCGGTCGGCGTGAGGCGCTGTTTTCCGGAGCCGTGGTCAATGCGACCGAGGGCAGGGCTGCCGAGCACACCGCCCAGCGCGGCGTGGGCAAGGATACCAGCGTCGAGGAAGCGCAAGCGCTGCACGCCCGCATGCGCTCCCTCGTCGAAGCGATCCACCAGGGGGCGCTCGGCGAAGTCAGGCACCTGATCCATATCGGCATAGGCGGATCGGCACTGGGGCCCGCACTGGTGGTCGATGCGCTCTCGCGTGACGGTGCCATGGTGGATGTGCATGTTGTTTCGAATATCGACGGCTGCGCACTGGAACAGGCCTTCGACGCCTGCGACCCCGCGACAACCCTGATCGCCGTCGCTTCCAAGACCTTCACCACGATCGAGACCATGACCAACGCGCAGAGCGCGCTGGGCTGGCTGGAGGAGAACGGGGTCGGCGATAGCTTTGGAAGGGTGGTGGCGCTGACTGCCTCGCCGGAAAAGGCGGTCGAATGGGGCGTGGACGAAACCCGCATCCTGCCTTTCCCGGAGAGCGTTGGCGGTCGCTACTCGCTGTGGTCCTCGATCGGCTTTCCGGTCGCTTTGGCGCTGGGCTGGCAGGAATTCTCGGAAATGCTCGAGGGTGCGGCGGCGATGGACCGTCATTTCCTGGATACGGACGGTGCCGCCAACCTGCCCTTGCGCGCTGCTTTCGCCGATCAGTATTACACGCGCGTCCGGGCATGCCAGACCCGCGCCGTATTCGCCTATGACGAGAGATTGGCTCTCCTGCCCGACTATCTCCAGCAGCTCGAGATGGAATCGAACGGTAAGTCGGTAACCGCCGAAGGCGATCCGGTTTCCGCGCCGACTGCACCGATCACCTGGGGTGGGGTCGGAACCGATGCCCAGCATGCCGTGTTCCAGCTTCTCCATCAGGGGACCAACCTCGTGCCGGTCGATTTCATCGCCGCGATCGCGCCGGGAGATGCGCTCGATCCGGCGCACCACCGTATTCTTCTTTCGAACTGTTTCGCACAGGGCGCGGCACTGATGGCCGGGAAGGAAAGCAAGGACGGCGCCCGCGCCTATGCGGGCGACCGGCCCTCGGCGACCATTCTGCTCGATGAGCTCAACCCGGCATCGTTCGGGGCGCTCATCGCCTTTCACGAGCACCGCACCTTCGCCAATGCTGTGCTGATGGGCATCAATCCGTTCGACCAGTTCGGTGTCGAACTCGGCAAGGAAATCGCCAAGCAGATCGAGAAAGGCGGGGAACGCTTCGACGCTTCAACCGAAGCATTGCTCAGCCTGTCGGGGATAACCCCCTAGTTCGGCGATTTTCGCAACCAGACTCCTTGCCTGTGCCGTTTTCGCCAGTTAGCCGCTCTTACCCAGAGGGTAGGGCAGCCTAGTGCCCGCTACATTTTGTCTGGGGCATGCCATGACCCGTATCACTCTGGCGAAGCCGGCCGTTGGTCGGCTCATAGCCTATATCCTGGCATCTTCGATGCTGGCCGGACCTGCCTTGGCGCAGGACGGCGCCGTCGATGCGAGGATCGAAGCACTCGAAGCGCGGATCGAAGCGCTGGAAGCGCAGAACCGTCAGCTTATGGAGCTCCTGCAACGGGATGACGGCACGAGTGTGCAGGCGACGCCTGGAGTTACATCCGGGGGAAGTGCGGCTTCTGCGGCGATGGGCGATCTGCCGCCTCCGGAGCCCACGGCGCGCCCCCCGGCGACAGCCGGCATGGATGCGCCCCCCGCGCCGCCGGTTGAGGCCGGGGACAGGGAAAGGAGCGGCTCGACCGCGTTCGTCGGGCTCGATCCGGACTACAGCTTCCGAATTCTCGACGTTGCGGAGAACGTGACGACCAAGCCGCTGATCCAGCTTCGGACGAAGCAGGCCGGCGGCCTGACCGACCGGATCACGCTGAGTGGCGGGCTGACGGTGATTGCCGACTACCAGTTCACCGATCATTCCTCGAAGTTCGGCTATCTCACGCGCCATCCGACTGCGACCAACCAGATCGGCAAGCATGTTTCCGAAGCTGTCATCCACAGCGCCCAGCTGGCCATGACGGCAAGACTGACCGACTACCTGACCGGGTTCTTCGAACTTCTTTACGACCCCGAGCAGAGCTTCGGGAGCGGGACTCTGACCGATCTCAACCGCAACCAGATCCAGCTACGGCGCGGATGGCTGCTGTGGGGTAATCTCGACAAGCGGCCGGTCTATGCGCTGATCGGCAAGATGGACATTCCGTTCGGTCTCAACGACACGGTCAGCCCGTTTACAACGTCGACCAATTACCACGCCTTCGCCGGCCTCGCTTACGGGGCACAGCTCGGCTATTTCGCCAATGGCCTGCATCTGCGGGCGATGGCGGTGCAGGGCGGTGCGCAGTTCCGTTCGGCCAATACGCCGGTGGGTACAACGGCGGTGCCGTCGCGGCTCAACAATTTCGCTCTGGACGCCAACTACACCCTGTCGTTCTGGGGCGAGGATTCGGTGATGGTCGGCGCGAGCTACCAGCACGGTACGGCCTATTGCCAGCCCTATCCGGTGTTCCATTTCACGGCGTGCCCGGACAATGTTCCGGCCGTCGCGGCCTATGCGCGGGCACGGCTCGGCGGTCTTACCCTGCTTGGCGAATATGCCCAAACGACTAAGGTCTGGCCGGGGACCGCGGTTCCCGAGGTGGACCCGCGCCTTGGCGGTTTCGTCACTCCGCCACAGGTCGTCTGGGCGGTCGCCCCCAATCCGCTGTCGGTGTACGGCCCGGTGAAGCCGAAGAGCTTCACCATTGGCGGTCGCTACGAGTTCGGCGGCAAGATTTATTCGCCGCAAAGCCGGCGCAATGCGCTGTCCCTTGAATTTTCCCGGTTCATTTCGGGCGCCGACGGTTCTCCTTGGGAAGGCCAGTCGCAGACCGTGCTCGGCTTTTCCCATTTCCTGTCGCCCAGCATCAACCTGTTCGGCGAGTTGATTTACGTGGACGGCTTCGTTCCGCTCAATTTCCTTTCGGGCGGAAACTTTGCCGATGGCTCGACCTGGTCCGACCAGAGCGTCGACACCGGAGTGATCCTGATCGGGGCACAGGCCGCGTTCTGAGCGCCTTGCCGCTCACGCTGACAGTGAATTCCGATTGGCAATCGGAAGAGACCCGCGCCATATCGCGCTCCGAAACAGGAGCGCTTCATGGCTGAATTCGACTACGATCTCTTTGTTATCGGTGCTGGCTCGGGAGGCGTGCGCGCTGCCCGCATCGCCGCCTCCCATGGCGCCAGGGTCGCCGTGGCCGAGGAACACCGGATCGGCGGAACCTGCGTCATCCGCGGTTGCGTGCCCAAGAAGCTGCTCGTCTACGGCTCCCATTTCGCCGAAGAACTCCAGGATGCCGCTCATTACGGCTGGACGGTCGAAGGCATGAGTTTCGACTGGGCGAAGCTTCGCGACACGGTGCTGCGCGACGTGGACCGGCTGGAAGCCGCCTACACCTCGACGCTGGACAACCATGACGTCGAGCATTTCCACGAACGCGCCACGATTGCCGGTCCGCAGTCTGTGAAGCTCGCTTCGGGCCGGGAGATCAGTGCGAAGTATATTCTCGTCGCAACCGGCGCATGGCCCGCGATGCCCGAGTTCGAAGGCATGGAACACTGCATCACGTCGAACGAGGTGTTCCATTTGCCGGAACTGCCCAAGCGCGTGGTAATCCAGGGCGCGGGCTATATCGCGATGGAATTCGCCGGTATTTTCAACGCGCTCGGCAGCCATGTCACCGTCGTCAACCGCAGCGACGTGATCCTGCGCGGCTATGACGATGCGCTGCGCGATCGCCTGTTGCAGATCACGATGGCGCGCGGGATCGAATACAAGTTCCACTGCCCCATCACCAAGGTCGAGCAGCAGGACGACGGGTCGTTCCTGGTCCATCCCGGCAAGCTCGATCCCTGCCCGGCGGATGTCGTGTTGATCGCGACCGGCCGCAGTCCCAACACCGCGGGGCTCGGGGCGGAAAACGCCGGAATCACGCTTGGCCCGGCCGGGGAGATCCCCGTCGACGAATTCAGCAAGACCGATTGCGACAGTATCTACGCGGTCGGCGACGTGACCGATCGCATGGCGCTGACGCCCGTTGCGATCCGCGAAGGCCATGCCTTTGCCGATACCGTTTTCGGGCAGACTCCCCGCTCGGTCGGCTATGACTGTATCCCCAGCGCCGTCTTCTCGCAGCCGCCGATTGCCGCTGTCGGACTGACCGAAGGGCAGGCGCGCAACCAGTATGGCAATATCCGGGTTTATTCCTCCGATTTCCGGCCGATGAAGAACCTTTTTGCGGAGCGGCACGAGCGCGGCCTCTACAAGCTGATCGTCGATGCCGGGACCGATCGCATTCTCGGCATTCACATGATCGGGCCGGAAGCGCCGGAAATCCTGCAGGCTGCGGCGATCGCGGTCAAAGCCGGGCTGACCAAGGCCGATTTCGACGCGACGGTCGCGCTGCACCCCTCGATGGCCGAGGAACTGGTTCTGATGCGCTGAGCGGCGGAGAGAACGCCGTTTCTGGCGGAAATTTTGGGAAAATTGGTTTAATCGCTCGCTTAAAACTATTGACGCTCAAGCCCGGGCATGCCTTAGGCGTGAGCCTTCTCTGACGTTCTCAAAAGGATCGCCACGCATGTCAGCCAATATTGCCGAAATGGAAAGGCGCCGCGCCGCAGCAAAGCTGGGCGGGGGCCAGAAGCGCATCGACGCCCAACACGGCAAAGGCAAGCTGACCGCGCGCGAACGGCTCGAAGTCCTGCTTGACGAGGGCAGCTTCGAGGAGTTCGACACCTACGTCGAGCACAACTGCGTCGATTTCGGCATGCTCGAACAGGAGAAGATCCCCGGCGATGGCGTGGTCACCGGTTCGGGCACGATCAACGGCCGGCTGGTATATGTCTTCGCGCAGGACTTCACCGTGTTCGGCGGCGCCGTTTCCGAGCGCCACGCCATGAAGATCTGCAAGGTCATGGACATGGCGATGAAGGTCGGCGTGCCAGTGATCGGGCTCAACGATTCTGGCGGCGCCCGCATCCAGGAAGGCGTGGCCTCCCTGGGCGGATATGCGGAAATCTTCCAGCGCAATGTGCTGGCTTCCGGCGTTATCCCGCAACTCAGCCTGATCATGGGCCCGTGCGCGGGCGGCGCAGTGTATTCGCCGGCGATGACCGACTTCATCTTCATGGTGAAGGACAGCTCCTACATGTTCGTGACCGGTCCGGACGTGGTGAAGACCGTCACCAACGAGGTCGTCACCCAGGAGGAGCTGGGCGGCGCGATCACCCATTCCAGCAAGACCTCGGTTTCCGATCTGGCGCTTGAGAACGATATCGACGCACTGCTGACGGCGCGCGATTTCTTCGACTACCTGCCGTCGTCCAACCGGGACGAAGTGCCGGAACGCCCTTCCGCCGACCCGTTCGACCGGCGCGAGGACAGCCTCGACACGATCATCCCGCCGAATGCGAACCAGCCCTACGACATGCACGAGGTCATCCGCAAAACGCTGGACGAGGAGGAATTCTTCGAACTTCAGCCGACCTATGCGGGCAACATCCTCATCGGGTTCGGCCGTGTCGAAGGACGCACCGTGGGCATCGTCGCGAACCAGCCGATGGTACTGGCCGGCGTGCTCGATATCGATTCCTCCCGCAAGGCCGCTCGCTTCGTGCGCTTCTGCGATGCATTCAACATTCCCATCATCACCTTCGTCGATGTTCCCGGCTTCCTTCCGGGCACCGACCAGGAGCACAACGGCATCATCAAGCACGGCGCTAAGCTGCTTTTCGCCTATGCCGAGGCGACCGTGCCCAAGATCACCGTCATCACCCGCAAGGCCTATGGCGGCGCCTACGACGTCATGAGCTCGAAGCACCTGCGCGGCGATCTCAACTATGCCTGGCCGACCGCGGAGATTGCGGTGATGGGCGCCAAGGGCGCGGTGGAAATCATCTTCCGAAAGGATATCGGAGATCCGGACAAGATCGCCGAGAGAACCAAGGAATACGAGGACCGTTTCGCCAATCCGTTCGTGGCGGCCTCCAAGGGTTTCATCGACGAGGTGATATACCCACATTCCACCAGAAGGCGGATCGCGCTCGGATTGCGCAAGCTGCGCAACAAGCAGCTCGAGAATCCGTGGAAGAAGCACGACAACATTCCGTTGTAAGAATTTAAGGATCAGAAATGCAGGGTACACCCGACATCTACATCGTCAGCGGGGTCCGCACGCCGGTGGGCGACTTCGGCGGCGCGCTGAAGTCCTTTTCTCCGTCCGATCTGGGCGGACTGGTGATGGCCGAGGCGATCAGCCGTGCCGGCATCAGCGCCGATGATGTTGAGCATGTCGTGCTGGGGCAGGTCATGGTCAACGGGCCCGAGGACGAGGGCACCAGCCGCGTTTCCGCGCTGAAGGCGGGCATTCCCTACGGGGTCCCGGCGCTGACGCTCAATCGCCTGTGCGGTTCCGGGGCGCAGGCGATCGTGTCCTGCGCGCAGATGATGAAGCTTGGCGAAGCGTCGATCACCGTAGCAGGCGGTGCGGAATCGATGTCGAACGTGCCCTTCTACGACAAGTTCTCGCGTTGGGGGCAGCGGATGGGTAACGCCACGCTGGTCGACGGGCTGACGATGGGCCTGTCCGATCCCAAGGACGGCTATCACATGGGCATCACGGCGGAAAACGTGGCCGAGCGCCATTGCGTCAGCCGCGAAGACATGGATGCGCTGTCGGTCACCAGCCACCAGCGTGCGACCCGGGCGATCGCCGAAGGCCGCTTCAAGGAGCAGATCCTTCCTGTCGAGGTGAAGACCCGCAAGGGTTCCATCGTCTTCGACACGGACGAGCATCCGCGAGCCGATGTCGATGCCGAGGCGATGGCGAAGATGAAGCCGGCCTTCAAGAAGGACGGCACGGTCACCGCCGCGAATTCGAGCGGCATCAATGACGGCGCTGCCGCCGTGGTGCTTGCGACCGGTGAGGAAGTCGAGAAGCGGGGCATGAAGCCGCTCGCGCGGATCGTCGCTTGGGGGCATGCGGGCGTCGAGCCTGAATACATGGGCGAAGGGCCGATCAAGGCCGTCCCCATCGCGCTTGAGCGCGCCGGGCTGTCGCTCGACCAGATGGACGTGATCGAATCGAACGAGGCGTTTGCCGCGCAGGCCGCGGCCGTCGCCAAGGTGCTCGGCTTCGATCCCGAGAAGGTGAACCCCAACGGTTCGGGCGTCTCGCTCGGTCACCCGGTCGGCGCCACGGGCTGTATCCTCACCATCAAGGCCGCCTACGAACTGAAGCGCATTGAAGGCAAATACGGCCTGATCACGATGTGCATCGGCGGTGGCCAGGGCATCGCGTTGATTATCGAGAGGTGCGCATGAAACTCGGACGGATGAACCATGTCGGCGTCGCGACGCCCGACCTTGAAGCCTCGATTGCCTTTTACCGTGACGTGATGGGCGCGACGGACATTACCGAGCCCTTCGTGCTGGAATCGCAGAAGGTGAAGGTCTGTTTCGTCAACACGCCGGGCGAGGACGGTACCCATGGCACGCAAGTGGAACTGCTGGAGCCCACCGAGCCGGATTCGGCAGTCGGTAAGTGGCTGGAGAAGAACCCGCTCGGCGGCCAGCACCACATCTGCTATGAAGTTCCGGACATTCACGAAGCCAAGAAGTGGTTCGAAAGCCTCGGCAAGCGTGTCCTGAACGAGCCCCGCATCGGCGCACACGGCACCCTCATCTTCTTCGTCCACCCCAAGGACATGGGCGGGCAGCTGACCGAGATCATGGAAACGCCCAAAAAGGCGCATTGAGCTTAAGACAATCTCCGTTCGCCTTGGGGAGGGATCGAGCGAAGATCGGGCCGGAGACCGCGTTTCACAATTACGGCGGCTCCCAGGAACAAACAGGTAGGTAAACACATGGCAGATATCGACGACTGGAAAGCGCTGGCCGAGAAGGAAGTCAAAGGCAAGGACCTGACCTGGAACACGCCCGAGGGGTTTGCGATCAAGCCGCTCTATACGGGCGAAGACGCAGGCGACCCCGGCCTTCCCGGTATCGCGCCTTTCACGCGTGGACCTCGTGCCTCGATGTATGCCGGCAGGCCCTGGACGATCCGCCAGTATGCGGGTTTCTCCACCGCCGAGGAATCGAACGCCTTCTATCGTCGCAACCTTGCCGCCGGGCAGAAAGGCCTTTCGGTCGCTTTCGACCTCGCAACGCACCGCGGCTATGATTCAGACCATCCGCGCGTCGTCGGCGATGTCGGCATGGCCGGCGTGGCGATCGACAGCGTCGAGGACATGAAGATACTGTTCGACGGCATCCCGCTCGACAAGATGTCCGTTTCCATGACGATGAACGGCGCCGTGATCCCGGTCATGGCCTTCTTCATCGTTGCCGGTCAGGAGCAGGGCGTTCCGACCGAGCAGCTCGACGGGACCATCCAGAACGACATCCTCAAGGAGTTCATGGTCCGCAACACCTACATCTATCCGCCAGAGCCTTCGATGCGGATCGTCTCGGACATCATCGCCTACACCTCCGAGAACATGCCCAAGTTCAACTCGATCTCGATTTCGGGCTATCACATGCACGAAGCGGGGGCGACGGCGGTGCAGGAGCTCGCCTTCACCATCGCCGACGGCAAGGAGTATGTGAAGCGGGCGATGGCCGCCGGGCTCGATATCGACAAGTTTGCCGGCCGCCTGTCGTTCTTCTTCGGCATCGGCATGAACTTCTTCATGGAAGTGGCCAAGCTGCGCGCCGCCCGCACCTTGTGGTGGCGGGTGATGGACGGCCTTGGCGCCAAGCAGGATCGCTCCAAGATGCTGCGTACCCACTGCCAGACCAGTGGCGTCTCGCTGCAGGAACAGGATCCCTACAACAACGTCATCCGCACCACGATCGAGGCGATGGCGGCGGTGCTGGGCGGAACCCAGTCGCTGCACACCAACGCGCTCGACGAGGCGATCGCGCTCCCGACCGACTTCTCGGCCCGGATCGCGCGCAACACGCAGATCGTGCTGGCCGAGGAAAGCGGCATCACCCGGGTCGTCGATCCGCTGGGCGGCTCGTACTATGTCGAGGCACTGACCCAGCAGCTGGTGGACGACGCCTGGAAGCTCATCGAGGAAGTCGACGGGCTGGGCGGCATGACCAAGGCGGTCGAAAGCGGAATGCCCAAGCAGCGGATCGAGGAAGCGGCCGCTGCCAAGCAGGCAAGGATCGACCAGGGGCAGGACGTCATCGTCGGCGTCAACAAGTACCGCCTTGCCGAGGAAGAGCATATCGACACGCTGGAAGTCGACAACCACAAGGTCCGCGAGGCGCAGATCGCCCGGATCAGGCGGGTCCGCGAAAGCCGCGACGAAGCCAGGTGCCGCAATGCGCTGAAGGCGCTGACCGAAGGCGCCAAATCGGGCGGAAACGTTCTGGCGCTTGCGGTCGAGGCGGCCCGCGAGCGGGCGACGCTCGGCGAGATTTCCGATGCGATGGAATCCGCTTTCGGCCGCTACGACACCACGCCGAAGCCGGTCTCCGGCATCTATGGCAAGGCCTATGCCGCAGACGATCGCTACAAGCAGGTGATCGAGGGTGTCGAGGCGGTCACGCGTCGCCTGGGGCGCAAACCGCGCCTTCTGGTGGCCAAGATGGGGCAGGACGGGCACGATCGCGGCGCCAACGTCATCGCCTCGGCCTTCACCGACATGGGCTTCGAAGTCACCAGTGGGCCGCTGTTCCAGACGCCCGAGGAAGCCTGTGCCCTGGCGCTCGAGAATGACGTCGACGCCGTCGGCGCCTCGTCGCTCGCAGCCGGGCACAAGACGCTGATCCCCGAGCTGATCAGGCAGCTCAAGGAAGCCGGACGGCCGGACATCAAGGTCGTCGCGGGCGGCGTCATTCCGCCGCAGGACTATGAATTCCTGAAGAATGCAGGCGTGCAGGGAATCTACGGCCCGGGGTCCAACGTGGTGGAATGCGCAGCCGACATGCTGCGCCTGCTCGGCCACAACATGCCGCCGGTCGGGGGCGAGCTGGAAGCCGCTGAGTGAGCAAAACGCGCACGGACTGGACGCGCGCGGAAATCTCCGCGCTGTTCGAGCTGCCTTTCACCGAACTGGTGTTCCGGGCGGCTGAGGTCCATCGTGGGCATCACGCGGCGGACGAGGTCCAGGTCTGCACCCTGCTTTCGATCAAGACCGGCGGATGCCCGGAGGACTGCGGCTATTGTTCGCAAAGTTCCCACGCCGACAGCGGGGTCGAAGCAACAAAGCTGATGGATGTGCGCGAAGTCCTGCAATCGGCGGCGCGGGCGAAGGATTCGGGCTCGCAGCGCTTCTGCATGGGGGCCGCCTGGCGCAATCCCAAGGACCGCGACATGCCGGCGATCGTCGAGATCGTTAGGGGCGTGCGGGCGATGGGGCTGGAGACCTGCATGACGCTCGGCATGCTCACGCAAGAGCAGGCCGATCAGCTCGCCGAGGCGGGGCTCGACTATTACAATCACAATATCGACAGCTCGCCCGAATATTACGAGCGCGTCGTCACTACGCGCAGCTTCGCGGACCGGCTTGAGACGCTGGAGAACGTCCGCGAGGCGGGCATCGCCGTCTGCAGCGGCGGGATCGTCGGCATGGGCGAGACGCGCGAGGATCGGGTCGGGTTCATCCACACCTTGGCGACGCTGCCGCGCCATCCCGAGAGCGTGCCGGTCAACGCGCTGGTGCCGGTCAAGGGAACCGCGCTGGGCGACATGCTTTCCGATACGCCGCCTGCGAAAATCGACGATATTGAGTTTGTGCGCACCGTGGCCGTAGCTCGCATCTGCATGCCGCAGAGCATGGTGCGCCTCTCCGCGGGTCGCGAAAGCATGAGCGAAGTGACGCAGGCGCTGTGTTTCCTCGCCGGCGCCAATTCGATCTTCACCGGCGACACGCTGCTCACCGCGCCCAATGCGGGCGACGACGAGGATGCTGCGCTGTTCGCGAAGCTGGGCCTGACGCCACTTTCCGGCGCGGAGCCGATGCGCGCGGTGGAAGCGGCATGATCCTCACCTTGCTTCTTTCCGCGGCCGCGCCCGCCGGCGATCCGCAATGGAACTGCGACGATCCGGTCGCGCAGCAGGAAATGAACTGGTGCGCGCATCAGGAATACCTCAAGGCCGACGCCGGGCTGAACGCGCAGTGGAAAGTCACCGCAGCGGAGATGAAGCGCCGGGATGCCGCATGGGATTCGTCTCACGATGAGCGGCCCGGCTACTTCGCCACCCTGCTCGAGGCCCAGCGGGCCTGGATCAAGTTCCGCGACAGCCATTGCGCCAGCGAGGGCTATCTGTTTCGAGGTGGTTCGATGGAGCCGCTGATGGTCAGCACCTGCAAGACGGGGCTGACCGAAGAACGTACCAAGCAATTGAAATTCCTGATCGAACGATAGGGGCCCGATGTTCAAGAAGATCCTCATTGCCAATCGCGGCGAAATCGCCTGCCGTGTCATCAAGACGGCCCGCCGCATGGGTATCCAGACGGTCGCCGTCTATTCCGATGCCGATGCACGTGCGCCGTTCGTGCAGATGGCCGATGAAGCCGTCCACATCGGCCCGCCGCCGGCGTCGGAGAGCTATCTGATCGCGGACAAGATCATCGAGGCCTGCAAGCAGACCGGCGCCGAAGCCGTGCATCCCGGCTACGGCTTCCTTTCGGAGCGCACGAGCTTTGCCGAAGCGCTTGCCGATGCCGGCATCGAATTCATCGGCCCGCCGGTGGGTGCGATCGCCGCGATGGGCGACAAGATCGAATCCAAGAAGCTGGCGAAGGATGCGGGCGTCAATGTCGTTCCCGGTTTCGTCGGCGAGATCGAGGATACCGAGCATGCGGTCAAGATCTCCAACGAGATCGGCTATCCGGTGATGATGAAGGCCTCGGCCGGTGGTGGCGGCAAGGGCATGCGCTTGGCCTTCAGCGACACGGACGTGCGCGAAGGCTTCGAGGCCACCAAGCGCGAAGGCCTCAGCTCTTTCGGCGACGATCGCGTCTTCATCGAGAAATTCATCGAGGATCCGCGCCATATCGAGATCCAGGTGCTGGGCGACAAGCACGGCAACATCATCTACCTGAACGAGCGCGAATGCTCGATCCAGCGCCGCCACCAGAAGGTCGTGGAAGAGGCGCCGTCGCCTTTCGTCACGCCGAAAATGCGCAAGGCGATGGGAGAGCAGTGCGTCGCGCTGGCCAAGGCTGTCGACTATTACAGCGCCGGCACGGTCGAGCTGATCGTGTCGGGTGCCGACAAGACCGGGGAGAGCTTCTACTTCCTGGAAATGAACACCCGCCTGCAGGTGGAACATCCGGTGACCGAGTGCATCACCGGCGTCGACCTGGTCGAACAGATGATCCGCGTCGCTGCGGGCGAGAAGCTCCCGATCGCGCAGGAAGACGTGAAAATCGATGGCTGGGCGATCGAAAACCGCATCTATGCCGAAGATCCCTATCGCGGCTTCCTGCCCTCGACCGGCCGCCTGAGCCGCTATCGCCCGCCTGTGGAAGGCTGGACCGACGACGGGGCCGAGAACGCGAGACGCGGCGTCGATGGCGTGCGCGTGGACGATGGCGTCTATGAAGGCGGCGAAGTCTCCATGTTCTACGATCCGATGATCGCCAAGCTGGTCACCTGGGGCGAGACGCGTGACGAAGCGGCCGACAAGCAGATTGCGGCACTGGACTCGTTCGAGATCGAAGGACTCGGGCACAATATCGACTTCGTTTCCGCGATCATGCAGCACCCGCGTTTCCGCGAAGGCAACCTGACGACCGGGTTCATCGCCGAAGAGTATCCCGAAGGCTTCGCCGGCGCGGCAGCTTCGCCTGAACTGAAGAAGAAGCTTGCTGCGATCGCCGGCTTCATCGCAACGGCGAGGGCAGACCGTGCGCGGCGCGTCGACGGGCAGCTTGCGGAAAGCCTCGACCCGCCGTCCGCATGGAGCGTCAAGCTTGACGGAACCTATTACGCGGTCGAACTGACCGACGAGGGAATCACCGTCGACCGCGAAGAGGTGGACGTTGCCATGGAATACGCGCCGGGCGACCGGCTTGTACTCGCGGAAGTCGATGAGGAGACGCTCGGCGTGAAGCTCCAGACGACTTCCACCGGCCTCAAGATGACGACACGGGGTGCAATCCACACTGTCGAGATATTGCCCGCGCACATCGCCCACCTGGCCGAGCATATGATCGAGAAGATCCCGCCGGATCTCTCGCGGTACCTGATCTGCCCGATGCCCGGACTTCTCGTCTCGCTCAACGTCGATACCGGCGACCGGGTAGAGATCGGCCAGCCGCTGGCGGTGATCGAAGCCATGAAGATGGAGAACATCCTGCGCGCCGAAAAGGCCGGCACGGTCAAGACGGTCAATGCCAAGGCGGGCGACAGTCTGGCGGTGGATGCGATCATCCTCGAGCTGGAGTAGATGCATCTCGACCACGATCCGGCGGCACCGGCAGCCGAAAACATCGATTTTGCGGATTTCCTGAAGGTGGATATCCGCATCGGTACCGTGGTCGGCGCAGAGCTGTACAAGGAAGCCCGCAAGCCAAGCCTCAAGCTGAGGATCGACTTCGGCAAGACTGTCGGTGAGAAGAAGAGCTGCGCCCAGATTGCCGCGCATTACGCGCCTGATGAGCTGATCGGCCGGCAGGTCGCCGCCGTCGTCAATTTTCCTCCCCGACAAGTAGGCAAGGCATTGTCCGAAGTGCTCACGCTCGGCTTCGCCGACGAGGATGGGAAGGTGGTGTTGTTTTCTCCCGATCGCGCCGTCCCCAACGGAGCGCGGCTGTTTTGAGCATGGGCTTTTCCGAGATCCTCGATGCTGCGGCGCCCGATGGCGACGGCTTTCGGGTCACCATTCCCGAAGACTGGCATCAGGGCCGCACAGCCTATGGCGGTTTTTCGTCGGCCCTTGCCCATTCGGCTGCTCTGCGCACGAGCCGCGACCTGCCGCCCCTGCGTTCCGCGCAGGTGAGCTTCATTGCCCCCCTGTTCGGCGAAGTGGAGGCTGGCGCCCGGATATTGCGCAGCGGCCGCAATGCGACCTGGGTTTCCGCGGAGATCGTTCGCGAGGGGCAGGTAGGCCTTTCGGCGAGCTTCGTTTTCATGGGGCCGGTCGAGAGCTCACTGCACCTGAACGACCGGCCGGCACCGGAGGCGTTGATCGCTGTGGATAAGGCGCAGCCCATGGAATTCCGCGAGCATTCGCCGGTTTTCCTGCGCCATCACTTCGATGTCCGTTTCGCCATTCCGCGAAGCGGGGAAAAGCGTCCCGAACTGTGCTGGTGGGTTCGTGTAAGGGATCGCGAGGGACTCGATCCGATGACCGAGATCCTGTTGATCGCGGATTCCCTGCCGCCCGGCGTTCTCCCGCTGATGCATCCCGGTGTACCGGTGAGTTCCATGACCTGGCTGTGCAACCTGCTGACGCCCACACCGAGCACGCGCGATGGCTGGTGGCTGCTCCGGTCGAGCGGCGATTATTCCGAGCAGGGCTGTTCGAGCCAGCGCATGGCCATCTGGAACGCGGATGGAGAGCCGATTGCCAGCGGCATGCAGTCGGTGGCGCTTTTCGGGTGAGCTAGGCTTCCAGTTCTTCGTCCAGGAACTTGGCGACCTCGGATAGCTCGACATCCCTGGCGATGAACGCCTCGCCGATTCCCTTCATCAATACGAACGGGAGCTGGCCAGCATCCATCTTCTTGTCGTGCAGCATGTGCGCCGCGAGAGCCTGGCCGTCGCAGGCGAGACCGAGGCCCGAAAGTTGGGAGGGGAGTCCGACTGAGGCGAAATGGTCCGCCACATGGTTCGCGCTGGATCGGGAGAGAAGTCCGACGCGCGCGGAAAACCGTGCTGCCAGCACCATGCCCAGTGCAACCGCCTCGCCATGAAGAAGCCGGTCGGAGAAACCGGTTTCGGCCTCAAGTGCATGGCCGAATGTATGTCCGAGGTTTAGCAGGGCGCGCGTGCCGCTGGTTTCGCGCTCGTCCTCGGCCACGATCCGAGCCTTGTGCGCCACGCTGTGCGCGACGGCATATTCCCGCAGGGCCGGGTCGCCGGCGAGCATCGCCGGGCCGTTGGTGTCGCACCAGGAGAAGAAATCGGCATCGCCGATGAGACCGTACTTCACGACTTCGGCATAGCCGGCGAGCAATTCGCGCTCCGGCAGCGTGTCGAGCACGGCCAGGTCGGCCAGCACCAGCGACGGCTGATGGAACGCACCGACAAGGTTCTTGCCCGCAGGCGTGTTGATCGCGGTCTTTCCGCCCACGCTGGAGTCAACCTGCGCAAGGAGAGTCGTGGGAAGCTGGATGAAATGACAGCCACGCTTGACGATGGCGGCCGCAAAACCGGTCAGGTCGCCGATCACGCCGCCACCGAGCGCGAGGATGTGGTCGCCGCGCTCTACTTCCTGAGCCAGCAGCCAGTTGACCGTGGCCGAAAGTTCGTCCCAGCTCTTGGTGGCCTCGCCGGGAGGGAGAATCCGCCAGTGCGGCTCGTGACCGGAATCGCGCAACGCGGCTTCCACGACGTCGCCCCAGGCCGAATGAACATTACGATCGGTGACGATCGGAACCGACCGCTTGCGCAGGCGTCCGCGGCAATGCTGGACCAGTTCCGCGAGAAGGCCGGCGGCGACCCGCACTTCATAGGGTCGACCGGCAACGTCGACCGTGATCACAGCCATTTTTCGATGCCCCTCATTATCTTTGCAATGGTCCGGCTGTGCGGTCCCTGACCGCTGAGAATGTGGATCGGAGCCTGCGAATAGGCGGGTCGGCGCTCTTCGCGCAAGCGGGTGAGGATTTCGCGCGGATCGCCCTGTTTCAGGAGCGGTCGGTCGCCTTTCCTGCTCGTACGTTCCAGCAGCGTCTCGATATCGGAATCGAGCCAGACGGTGATCGCCTTGTCGAGGATCAGTTGCCGGGTTTCGGGATTGCAGAAAGCTCCGCCTCCTGTCGCGATGACCTTGCAGCCCTGGTCGCCATCCAGCAGGCGCGCGATCACTCGGCGTTCGCCATCGCGAAAATAGTCTTCCCCGAAGTTGTCGAAGATCTCGGGGATGGTCATCTGGGCGGATTTCTCGATCTCGTCGTCGGCATCCAGGAACGGGCAGTGCAACAGGGATGCAAGCCGCTTGCCGACGCTCGATTTTCCGACGCCCATCATTCCGACAAGCACAACCGGACGATCGATCTGCCGGGTAATGGCCTCGATTTCCCTGGTCGATAACTGGTTGTCGTCGAGTTTCATCGCGCGGCAGCCTATAGGTCGCTCCTCGGCCCACATCCAGTGCGAAGGTGCTAGATTTGGCTTGCTGTCCTTTGCTAAGCGGCCGGTGTAGCAAGATTGCCAGGAGCATACGGGTGGCGAGGAAATGCGCAGGGGTTGGATCTTGATCGTGCTGGCCGCTCTGGCGCTGATGGTCATCGCCTATGCCTGGATCGATGGAGGCAGCGAACCGGTGCATCCGATTTCGCAGCCCGTGGAAGTGCCGGAGATGGCCGGATGAAACGGGCACGTTTGGCCGTAGGCGCTGCACTGGCCCTGACTTCCGCGTGGGCGCTGGCGCAGAATGCGCCAGAGTCCCTGCTTCCCCCGGGCTTCGATGAGCCCGTTTCCCAGCCCGCGCCCGCCCCGGCGGCACCTGCGCCTGCTCCGGTAGCCAGGCCGACCAGGAGCGCTGCGGAACCTCCGGCTCCGGTGAGCGGCGGGCAGTCCGCTGTGTCCGTCGCATCGTCGGCTGACGAAGCGGCGCGAACGCCGGCGAATGCGGAAGCTGTCAAGGCGCTTGAGAGTTTGTCGCTCGAGGAAATCGAGAAACTGACGCCCGAAGAGCTCGAGGAAGCTCTGGGCGTGAAACCCAAGTTCGATATCCCGCCGGCGGCCCGGCGCTCGATGAAGCGGGTCGGCATTCTCGATGCCGACGAGGGCGGGATGAAGGCGGGCGGGTTCACCAAACAGAACGCCTCGCTGGTGAAGGCCGCTCTCGACGGCAACCGGGGCCAGCTTGTGTCGCGCTGGGGCCATATTCTGCTGCGTCGGGTGCTTGCTTCGCGCCTCGACGCACCGAAAGGCATGAACCCCGCGGACTTCGCGGCAATGCGCGCAGCATTGCTGTACCGCATGGGAGAGGGAGACGCTGCACGCGCCCTGGTGCAGGATGTCGATACCGGCAATTACACGCCCCGCCTCGTGGATGCGGCATTCGATGCCTATGTGGCGACTGCCGATTTCACGGGGATGTGTCCGGCGGTGTTCCTCCATGGCGGCATGCGCAAGGATCCGAAATGGGAGGTCTCACGCGAGATATGCAGGGCGTTTCGCGGTGAAGGCAATGCGGCGCTTGCCGGACTGGATCGCGCCTTGTCGCGTGAGACGATGCCGCGGATCGACCTGTTGCTCGCTCAGAAATATACCGGCGCCGCCGGAAAAGCACGACGGGCGGTGAACATCGAATGGGACGACGTCAACGACATGACTCCCTGGCGTTATGCCTTGACCATTGCCGTTGGCCTCGAGCCGCCCCAGGGCCTGATGGACGGCGCAAGTGCCCGTTACGACTACATGGCCGCGACTGCGCCGATGCTCGGGCTGGAACGCAGGGCCGCTGCGGCAGACCGGGCCGGCGGAGCCGGAATCCTCTCCAGCCGGGCCATGATCGATCTATACAGCCAGATCTATGCGAATAGCGACGTAACCGGCGCCTGGTCCGACCGGGCGGAGCGGCTGCAGGACGCCTACCTCGGTGCCGACCCGCAGGCACGGCTGCTGGCGATGCAGGAGCTGTGGAACGGTGCCGCCGGTATCCAGCAGCGCTATTCGCGCCAGGTCCTCACCGCCTATGCCGCGGCCCGATTCCCGGTCGATCAGCAGTTCGCCGACGCTGCCCCGCTCCTGATCGCCTCGATGCTCACCGCCGGCCTGGACCGGAACGCTATGCGATGGGCGAGCGTGGCGGAAGTCGGCAGCACGAGCTGGGGGTTGCTGGTGGTCGCCGCACCGTCCCGCTCGGCGCCGGTCAAGGCCGACGCGCTCGACAGTTTCATCGGTGACGACGACAGCGAGGAGGCGCGCAAGTCCGCCTTCCTGATCGCGGGACTGGCGGGCCTTGGCCGGATCAGCGAATCGACACGCGATGACATGGCGAGCAAGCTGGACATCGACCTCGGCAGCCAGACTCGCTGGACACGGATGATCGACAAGGCGGCCGATGTGAAGAACCCTGCGGTCGTCGCCCTGCTTGCCGGACTGGGCATGCAGGGCGAGGACTGGTCGAAAATGACGCCCAGGTATCTTTACCATATCGTTTCGGCCCTGCGTCGTGTCGGTTTGGAGGCCGAAGCGCGCATGATTGCGGCCGAGGCCGTGGCGCGAGGTTAGGGCGATCGCCAGCGAGATAGACGGCTTTCTCGCGATGCTCGCCGCCGAGCGGGGCGCTGCCGCCAATACGATCGCGGCATACCGGCGGGATCTGGAATCCGCCGAGCAGCAGATCGGAGACCTTGAAACCGCCGATGGCCCCGCGCTGGCATCGCTCGGCCCCGCGTGGTCGGACCTGGCTCCTTCCAGTCTTGCGCGCCGGTGCTCGGCTTTGAGGCAGTTCTACGGTTTTCTGGTCGATGAGGGGATTAGGACGGACGATCCATCTTCCTCCCTCCCGCGCCCGCGCAGCGGGCGCCCCCTGCCGAGGCTGCTGTCGCATGCGGAAGTCGAAGCCCTGTTTGCGAAGGCCGAAGACGAGGCCGTTGGCGACAGCCCCGCCGCCGTCCGGCTGCTGGCGCTGCTCGAGCTGCTCTATGGTTCGGGATTGCGCGCAACCGAACTGGTTTCCCTGCCGCTGTCCGCAGTGCCTCGTGATGCGCCTTTCCTTGCGATCACGGGGAAGGGCGGGCAACAGCGAATGGTCCCGGTAAGCAACCGGGCGAGATCCGCTCTCTCGCGCTGGCTTGCCCTTCGCCCGGAAAAATCGCGTTTTCTCTTTCCGTCCCGCGGCAAGCAAGGCCACCTGACGCGGATCAGGCTGTTCCAGCTCCTGCGGGAGCTCGCGGCGAGAGCGGGTATCCCGCCCGAAAAACTGTCTCCCCATGTGCTTCGCCATGCCTTTGCGACGCACCTGCTTGAAGGTGGCGCGGATTTGCGCGTGCTGCAGACGCTGCTCGGCCATGCCGACATCGCCACGACGCAGATCTATACGCATGTCGACAGCGCCCGCCTTGTGGCCCTGGTCAACGCGCGCCACCCGCTTGGAATGGGCTCGGGCAGCGAAGAGTCTGGAGGGTGAAGGAACAACAGGCCTAGTCCGGGAGTTACGATCCGCTAGAGTGGGGCAAACAGGATTGCGAGAAGGAGGCCGCGAATGTCCGTCAAAAAGATCCACCGCCGCAAATGGATTGCGCTTGCCTCGGTTGCATGTGCGGCGATGGCCGTCCAGTCGTGCACAACCCCGTCCGGCGGGGCGGAGGGCACGACCGGCCTTCCTGCAACCGTGCAGACGATCAGCGAGGCGGACAAGCAGCAGGGCGCCAAGGCCCATCCGCAACTCGTGGCGGAATTCGGAGGGGCGGTAACCGGGGCTCAGGCCGGGTACGTGGAAACCGTCGGCAAGAACATTGCCGTGCAATCCGGGCTCAGCAACGCAAGGGGCGACTTTACGGTTACGTTCCTGAATTCGCCGGTGAACAACGCGTTCGCCATCCCCGGCGGCTATGTGTATGTCACGCGCCAGCTGGTGGCCCTGATGAACAACGAAGCCGAACTGGCGGGCGTTCTCGGGCATGAAGTCGGCCATGTGGCTGCGCGCCATTCCGCCAAGCGCCAGAAGACGGCAACTCGCAACTCGATCATCGGCGTGCTCGGCACGATCCTGTCGGGCGTTCTGCTGGGCGACAGCACCTTCGGGCGCCTGGGGCAGCAGGTCTTCTCGCAGGGTTCACAGCTCTTGACCCTGCAATACTCCCGTTCCCAAGAGATTGAAGCGGACAACCTCGGCATCGAGTATCTGAGGAGGGCCGGCTACGATCCGCGCGCGATGTCGACCGTGTTGCAGAGTCTGGCGCAGCAGAACGCTCTGGAAGCGAGCCTTCGCGGTACCAGCAACCGCGTTCCCGAATGGGCTTCCACACACCCGGATCCCGCTTCGCGGGTCAGGGCGGCCGCGTCGCGGGCCGGAGCGTATCCGGCCGGCAATACCAACCGTGACAGGTTCATGACCAGTATCGACGGGCTGACCTATGGCGACGACCCGAAGCAGGGGATCGTCGACGGTCGCGATTTCACCCACCCGGAGCTGCGTTTGGCTTTCCAGGCTCCCGACGGGTACTACATGGTCAATGGTGTTCGCTCGGTCTCGATCAACGGGCAGTCCGGCAAGGCCGAGTTTACCGGTGCCCAGTACAGCGGCGATCTCGAGGCATATGTCCGGGCTGCCTTTGCGAGCCTGACCGAGCAGGGGCAGCAGGCGGTCACACCTCAATCAATCACTCGCACCACTGTGAACGGAATACCTGCCGCATACGGTCTGGCGCGCGTGCAGGGCAGCAACGGGCAGCTCGATGTGGTGGTGTTTGCCTATGAGTTCGCCAACGATCGAGCCTATCATTTCCTGACCATATCCCAGGCGGGCCAGGCATCCGTGTTCAACTCGATGTTCGGTTCGATCCGGCGGATTTCGGCAAGCGAGGCGGGTGCAGTCCGTGCACGCAAAGTGGATGTCGTTACGGTGAAGTCGGGCGACACGCTTCAGTCGCTGGCGGGGCGGATGGCATATGATTCCGCGCAACTGGAGCGGTTCCTGGTCTTGAACGGTCTCTCGTCCAGCAGTCAGCTGACGGCCGGCCAGAAAATCAAGATCATTACCTATTAGCGGGTTTCGCGTTTCCGACCCTTCTTGGGCAAGGGACAAACAAAAAGGGGCGGCAGGATCCCTGCCGCCCCTTTCGTTTGTCAGAACGACGGCGTCTTACGGATTGGCCATCGTCGAAGAAGTGGTATTGAAGGTCGTCTGGAGCTGATCGCCCAGACCCTGCATGGCGCTGATGGCGGCAACGGCGATCAGAGCGGCAATCAGGCCGTATTCGATGGCGGTGGCGCCAGCTTCATTGCGAAGCAGCTTGTTGATGAACTTCATGATAGTCTCCTCATTAGCAGTCATCGCTACCCGGTCCGTTCGCTCTCGCTATGCGGACAAGCTCGTGCCTAAGCGATATTTCTTGACAAATACTTAAGGCGCCGACCCGTGAGCGGAGGCGGATTTGCTTGACACTACGGCCCAGATTCCCTTGTTTTCGTCGCCGACGCCCTTCACTGCGGAGACCAGCCCGATTACGATCATCGCGCACAGGAAACCGTATTCGACGGCAGAAGTGCCTCGCCTGTCGCCGAGCAGAATTTTCAGGAAAGTCCATTTTCTCATGAACGTCTCGCATTTCGGGCCACGTCCGTCGCTATTGCGCGAGCCGAGTTAACAAATCGTGTCGGAGGAGAGCTGAATTGCCGCGCTTACCCGGCCTTTTGCTGGTTACCGCAGTCGCCTTGAGGGACGGAAACGGACGGATCCTGATGCAGCGAAGGCGGGAGGGCGGCCATCACGGAGGACTTTGGGAATTCCCGGGCGGGAAGGTCGAAGCCGGGGAATCCCCGGACGATTGCATCGTGAGAGAGAGCGAGGAGGAACTCGGCATTGTGCTCGAACGGGGCGATCTGCACCCCCTGAGCTTTGCCAGCGGCCCTTTGGATACAAGCGGCTCAGGCGATCTCTTGCTGATATTGTTCTATACCTGTCGGAAATGGCAAGGTGAGATGGAATGCCGCGATGGCGAGGAAATTTGTTGGCTCCTGCCTGATGAGCTTCTTGCGCTCGATATGCCGCCGCTGGATCGGCCGTTGGCCGAAGCATTGCTCGCCGCGATCGATGCCGGTTCGTTTTAGGCGCTTGCAATCCCGGGGAGAGCTTTCTATGAGCCGCTCTCTCGCGCGCGCCCGTAGCTCAGCTGGATAGAGCATCAGACTACGAATCTGAGGGTCGGACGTTCGAATCGTTCCGGGCGCGCCAATTTTTCCGAGAAAGCTTGTGCATAGGCGGATGGCGGCGGGAGCCGCCCTTCGGCTGCACCCTTATTTCGAGCGCGTAAGATAGATGTTCATGCTGTGCTGCCACCGCTTGGGAAGGATGTGGTCAAGCGCAGACAGCAGCACGAACCACGCCCTGTAGAACGGATAGAAGTTTCCCAGCGGATCAAACCACTTTGGGAAATACTGATTGCAGCGTCGAATCTTGACCTGGATGTTCGACCCCTTGAACGCATCCGTAATCGATGCCTCATCAATCCTGTCGGTGGTCGCGTCTCCGTATTCTGTCGAAAAATTGAAAAATTCCAGGATCTTCTGCCACATCCCCAAGTCAGCCGGTTCGGCGATGATGAACACGTTTCGACTGATCTGTGTACCTTTTGCAAGGAATTCCAGTAAGTTGGGGTAATGGTGGGCCGATGAGTAGATGAACAGGACATCGAATGTATCGTCTCTGAAAGGAACCGTATCGGACGCTGCCACGACTCCCTGAAAGGACGTATCCGGGAATGCATCCTTCAACACGTCCAGACAGTACCTGACCGGCGGCGATACAATATCGGCCATCCAGACTTCGCGTGCGCCAAGGCTCGCCGCGATCCTCGCCCCACGTCCTGCGCCACACGAAAACTCGAGCACTCTGGCATCCTTGAAAGCATCACCGTGTTTGCGGATCAGATCCTCAAGCCCCTTGAGTTCGGAAAGATATCTCGCTTTGGTGTGCTTCCTGTTGGGAAGCGATGTCCGGTCGATCACTGACAGGTTCTCGCCACGCATTTCTCTCATGGTGCCGATGAGTTCGCGGATTTCCTTGATCTCGCTCTCGTCGATGCCACCATTGTCGATGACAAAATTAGGGACGCCCTCTTCCAGAGCATATGCAGTGCCGCAGTTGCTACAAACTTGTTTGCTGCCCTCGTCTTGCAGCTCGCCCGAGCATGCAGGGCAGCAGAGAATATTTGTACTGGTCAAGAAGGCCTCCCGAGGCGCTCGAGCGTTGACGAACTAGGTCATGCCAGACTGCTGCAGACATTCCTCTAGATCAATGAATTATCCCGGCGTATCCGGTTGCCGGCAGCTTGCCAGTGCCGGAAAACTGCTGCTCTCGAATTCAGGAATCAGGGCAAAACTTTTCCTTTTACCCTACCAATCCGCCACTGGCTCGACGAAGCGGTGAGCCGCCTCGGCCAACTGGTTGTTGAGTTCGGCCTCTTCAGTAGACAGTTCGCCACTCTTGAAGAGCAGGAATTCGGTAACGCCCGCTTCGCGGAAGCGTTCCAGTTCCTCCATGTTGGTCCAGCTGAAGATCGCCTTGCTGATTCTCAGGGCATCGGGATCGCGCCCCTGTTCGCGGGTCAGTTCCTTCAGACGTCGGACTTTGTTCGCCATTTCGTCGACCGGAACCGAGTAGGCCAGCCAACCGTCTCCGGCCCGGGCCACGCGTTTCATCGCAATTTCGGTGTCGCCGCCGATCATGATGGGCACTGTGCCGTTGACTGGACGCGGATAAAGATAGGCATCGCTGAAGGAAATCGTCCGGCCATGGAATTCGGCCGCATCGTCGCGCCATAGCGTGCGCATGACGTCGATATATTCGTCCGTTAGCTTTCCGCGCGAAGACCAGTCCACCCCGATCGCCTCTGCTTCCTCCTTGCACCAGCCCACGCCGACGCCGAGCGTGACGCGGCCCTGGCTCATTTCGTCGATGCAGATCACCTCCTTGGCAAGCACGACGGGATTGCGCTGTGGCAGGATCAGTATCGAGGTTCCCAACTCGATTTTGGATGTAGCGGCGGCAACCCAGCACATGCCCATCACCGGGTCGATGAAATAGGAGCGCGGATCTGGGATTGGGGGTTCGTCGTTGCCCCACGAGGATACCCCTCCGTAAGGGTATTTCGATTCATAGGAACCGAACAGCAGCACGTGATCGCCGAACCAGTAGGAGGCAAATCCCTCTCTTTCTGCCGCCTGCGCAGAGCGGCGCAGGAAGTCGCCACTCGAACACGGGCCGGGAAACTCGCAGCAAATTCCAACCTTCATCGAAGTCTCTCCAGTGTCTCGCGTCCGGACCGGGCCTAGCTCTTTTCCCAGTTGAGCCAGTTCCGGGCGGTTCGCCCCAGCACATGCTCTTTCTCGCTTTCGGAAAGGCCGGGATCGTTACGAATCGAGAAGATCAGCTCGGCCCAGCTTTCGCCAGTCTGGTTCGCGGAGACGTCGCTGGCCCACATGACCCGCTCCGCGCCGAAGGCATCCAGTGCCTTGCGCAGGAACGGGCGCGATCCTTCGTTCGGGAAGCCGCCAGCATCGAACATCGTTGGTGCATGAGCCCATTTCAGCGCCACATTGGGATGGTCCGCGATCCTCAGCACCTTGTCGAAGGCCTCGCTGATCGGTTCCGCGCCGACCTTGCCCCAATAGTCCTGACTGTCGGGCAACCCTTCCATCTGAGCGAAGATCGGCCAGAGCAGCTTGCCGGGCGGCATGCCGCAATGGCAGATGATCACTCGTACGTCGGGAAACTTCTGAAGATATGGCGCGAGCAAGTCGGTGTTTCCGGCAATCTGGATGAAGATGGGGAACCCGAAGTCGTCGGCTGCGCTGAATATGCACTCCATGTCGCCATCGGCGAAGGATTTGAGATCTGCGCGGGTCATGCCGGGCGAAACGCGCAAGGCCCGGACATTGGGGCAATCCCTTGCCAGTTTCACGACATTGTAGAGTTCAGGGTCGCGCTGGTCGACGCGGATGAGGTGGGAAAAGCGTCCGGGGTAGGTCCATTCGGCCAGCTCCGCAGTTGGCGAGGTAGTCCGGATGGCCTCGCCACCCTTGCCGACACCGTAATAGGGATGTCCCGGTGTTCCCATCCACCATTCGTCGATCAGAACGGAGGCAATTCCCAGGGCATCGAGGGCGGCGACCATTTCCGCGGCCCCGCCCGGACCAAGATGTGCCTGACTGTCGACTATGTCCATCTTCCTCTCCCACTTCGGTGCCCGCAATTGCTCTCGGCGCCCCGGTCTTTGCCTTTCACTGCCTCATTATGCCTTCATCCTCCAGGCCAGTTCTCCATCCAGACCGGAAGAAGCGACGGCGGCAGTTTCGGCGGCATTGAATACACACTCAGTTGCCGTGGCAAGTGCTTGCGCCCTCATGTTTTCACCATTGCGGGTTCAAATTCGATAGGCAGCCCGCGAATGCCCCAGACGCCGGGAAAGGGGCGCCAACCCAACGGGCCGGATGACCTTGGCTTCGTGATCCGTCGCGCGATCAGGTGTAGTCCCTCCGCCAGCTGGACGCGAGCGATATGCTGGCCGAGGCAAATATGTGCGCCAAGCGCGAACCCGACATGCGGATGTTTCTGTTCCCGGTCCGGCCGGAAAGTGTCGGCATCCTCGATCGTCGTGGAATCGCGACCGATGACGCTCCAGGGAAACCACAATACGGTCCCGGCCGGCATCAGCACGTCGCGATAGGAGATGTCCTCGACAAGCAGCCGATTGGTCGTGGTTACGCTGTGCAGGCGCATGGTTTTGTCGAGCACCCTGCTGCAGAATCCCGGGTCTGCGGCGCACCTTTCGTAAACATCGGGGTGGTCGACGAGTTCGTACATCGCCAGCGTCAGAACATTCTTCGATGTATCGAAGCCGGCCACGAGCAGGAAAATGAGCAGGTCCGCCATTTCGCGCAGCGTCATGCCACCGGAGGCCCTGGCCTCGATCAGGAGGTCGAGCAGGTCTTCCTCGTTACCCGGGCGCCAGATCGCCTCCCGCTCGACGACGAGTTCGTGGGCGAAGCTGTCGAGCACTGCGAAGGCTTCTTCCAGCGCCGGAAGGTAGCGTGGGTCCATGCTTACGCTCAGGCCCATCGCTTCCATCGACGAGCGCAGGCGCGGAATGTCCTCCGGTGGTGCACCGATAAGCCTGCACATGACCGTAATCGGGAACCAGGATGCGAACTCTTCGAAGTCGAAAGCCCCTTTCGGAGCCCATTCGTCGAGAAGCTGCGAGATCACATCGCGCATCAACGGCCGATGAAGGTTGGCTCTGCGCGGTGTGAACGCCGGGGCAAGCAGATCGCGAAGTCGTTTGTGTTCGGCCCCCGACCTGCTGAGGATATGGGCTTCCTGGAAGCGTCCCCATGCCGTGCCCCTCGCTCCCATCAGGTCGACCATCTGATCGTAAGGCATCCGCATGCTGCCTTCCATTGCCATCAAGTCCCTGACCGCGTGGTAGTTGGTAACAACGTACCCCAGGCTCGAACCGGCGAGCCAGGGATGCTGCTGCCGAGCCGCCGTGAAATGGGGAAAGGGGTTCTCGCCGAAGGACGGCTCGACCATTGCCAGATCAGGCAGGTCGAGCGCGGAAATGGCTTGCATCTGGTCCTCCGGTCCGCCGATCATTCCTGATCGCCCGTTCGCTTGCACGATTGCAACGAACATACTGTATTGTCTTCAACAAGCGAGAGGCGCCGAGAGATTCTTGGCCGATCGAGGGGAGAGGAAGGCATGGAATTCGAGGAAATCGCGTCGGGCTACTGCTTTCTGGAGGCACCGCGTGTCGCCGGAGAACACGTCTGGTTTACCGACCTCCTGCTTGGTGGGATGCATCGCCTCTCGCCCGACGGCAGCATTGACGTGTTCCTGCCCGATCGCACGCACATCGGTGGTGCCTGCCTCAACGAAGACGGCCGGGTGATCTGCGGCGGTCCCGGCGGGTTGGTCTGGCTCGATCCGGACACCGGGCGATCCGGTCCCGTCCTCGACAGGATCGAGGGCGAAGTCTTCCACGGAACGAACGACTTCTTTCCCGACGGCAAGGGCGGCCTCTATTTCGGTACACTCGGCAGCGGCGGAGAGTATGAGCAGGAACAGGTCCCGACCGCGATTTTCCATATCGATGCAGACCGCAGGGTAACGAAGCAGGATGACGGGCTGAAATTCTGCAACGGCATCGGCCTCAGTCCGGACGGCAAGCGTCTCTACCATGTCGAAAGCCTGGTCGGGATCTATGCTTACGACGTCGGTCCGGACGGAAGCCTAGGCCACAAGGCGCTGTTCAGCGATCGGGCAGAGGGCGACGGGCTTGCTGTCGATGCGGAAGGTTGCGTCTGGGTCGCGATGTTCGATGGGGGAGAGATCGTGCGCTTCCGCCCGGACGGAAGCGTCGAGCGCCGCATCGACGTGCCCTGCAAGGTCGTGACCAGCCTCTGTTTCGGCGGCCCTGACTGGCGCGATCTCTATGTGGCGACGGGCGGCAATGTCGGAGTGGATGCGATGCTGCGCGGCGAGCTTCCCCCGAAGGAGGCCAGTCTCTTCCATGCCCGTTCGGAGGTGCCGGGGTTGCCGGTTCCGGTCACCAGCTTCAGCCTGCCTCCGGTCTAGGTCTCCGGGTCTCCGAACACCTGATCTGCCACCAGGATGGCCGTGTTCGCCGCCGGCCAGCCCGCGTAGAAGGCAAGGTGGGTGATCATCTCGACGATCTCGTCTCGGGTCACGCCGTTGTCGAGCGCCTTCTGCATATGGAACGGAAGCTCGTTCTGCCGGCACAGGGCGATCAGGGTGGTGACGGTAATCATGCTCCGGTCGCGGGGAGACAGACCGGGGCTTGCCCAGACGTCGTCGAACAGGACCGTGTCGGTGATTTCCGCGAATTTCGGCGCGATATGGCCGAAGGCGTCGCGGGCGCCCGTGGACTTGCCGGACACTATGCTCTCCCAGTGATGCTTCGGCTGAGTGGGGCCGCGCCAGGACCCGTTGTCAAGGATGCGTTGGCCCGAACTGGGTCAGACGAGCGAGCGCGATTCGGCGATCTCGGCGATTCCTCGCCTGCCGTCGATGCGATCGAGCTGGACGACGATGTCGATCACCGAGGCCGCGTATTCGAGCGTTTCGGCCCGGCTCAGGCCGATATTGGTCTGCATCGCCATGAGAGCGATCTGTTCCAGCGCCCCCCTGGGCGAATTGGCGTGGACGGTGGAAAAGGAGCCCGGATGCCCGGTGTTGATCGCGCGCAGGAAGCTCACCGTCTCGTTGCCCCGCAGTTCGCCCAGAACGATCCGGTCCGGCCGGAGGCGAAGCGCGGCCTGAAGCAGGTCGTTGGCAGAAACTTTTGCTTCACCGAGTTCTCCCTTGACCGCGATCAGGCCAACGCCGTTGGCGCCCGGCAGTTTGAGCTCGGCTGTGTCTTCCACCAGCACCACGCGCTCGTGGCCGGGAATTTCGTGAAGCATGGCGTTGAGGAACGTGGTCTTGCCGGTCGAAGTGCCGCCGGAGATCAATATCGTGCGGCGGCGCGCGATCGCTTCGCGCAGATAGGCGATCGGCTCGGCTATGGGATCGGGCATGGGCACTTCGGGCCGTTGCACGATCGGTCCCCGGTCGTATGCGTCGAGCGGCAGTTCAAGCAGACGGTGGCGCCGAATGGCGAGAGTCCAGTGCCGTCGTGTTGCAGGAGGCCCGCACAGCTGGATACGCGCGCCGTCGGGCAGCGTGGCGGAGAGCAGCGGATGTTCGCGGTTGATGCCCTGATGGCTGACGCGCGCAACCTGCTCGGCAAGACGCTGCAACAGGCGGTCGTCGATTTCCGGCAGCTCGATGCGCTGCATGCCAGGATGCGCTGCGTCCTCGATCCAGAGTTCGCCCGGCCGGTTTACCAGAATCTCGGTAACGCTCTCTCGTTCGAGCCATGGGCGCAGCGGCGCGAGATAGGCTTCAAGATAGACGCTGCGAGGCATCGCAGGCGATGTGTCCTGCTTCTCCTGCTCTGCTTGCAGCGGATGAATCGTCCCGGTCATGACAACCACGATTGTCCTACGGCTTATTCGGGAAGTCGAGGCGTATTTGCGATGTCATCACGCCGCCGCCGACTGGATGCCGGAGACGATTGCGCCGGCGCCGAACAATATGAAGCATCCGATGATCACGGTTGCGCCGAAGCGCCAGTTCAGTCGACCGGTCAGCATCATGAAGCCGACCGCTGCGACCGCCATCACCGCCACGGCCGTCGCCACATTGCCCAGAAGCGTACCTTGCAGCCAGCCAAGCGCGGCCACGATCGGCCCAGATCCGGCCGGGGAGCCGCCGGCCACGGCTTGAGCGTGGACGAGCTGCGGGAACAGGAATGCAAGCAGAACCGACCAGGCCGCGGCCAGCGGCCGGAAAAGCCTGGAGTTGAGAGAAAAAATGCGAATCATCACGCCCTCCATCGAGGGCGCGATGCGCGTGTTAGATGACAGCCTTGTGACGATCCCTTTGCAGAGCAGGGAGATGTTGCTTCGACATTCCGGATCGAACGTCTGCGGGGATCGGCTGACTGATCAGCGACCGGGTTCCCCGAAGACGATCGTGCCCGCTGCCATCAACGCAGCGCCAGAGCTTCTCCGCTGCTGAGTGCCTGGGCGGCCTTGCGAGCGGCTCGCCGGGAATCCATCCAGCTTCCGTCGGCCAGCTCGAGCATGTAGCGCGTGTCGCTGTTGATTGCGGCTTCGAAGCAGTGGAGCGCCTTTTCCGCTTCGCCGAGGCGCGCGTAAGCGGTGCCGAGATTGATCAGCGCCGCGGGATCGCCCTCATCGTCCAGCTGGGATGCCAGGATAAGCTCGACAGCCTCGCGGTTGCGCTCGGCCATCAGTTCCTCATAGGCCACATCGACCTGATCGACTGCCGTCTGGCTATCGGCCATCGCGTCTGCCGGCTGTGCGAACAGAGCACCGGCTGCAAGCAAAGATGCAATCATCGTCTATCTCCCAATTCCTATCGACTGGGAAACTTTCTGCCATTGCCCCCGCCGAGGCAAGGAAAATGACTCAAGTGTCATAAAACTGCAATCTTGATCTGAATCCGCAGTTTTCCAGCGAGTCGCGGGCAAAGAGGTGGGGGTGTGTCGACGTCCGCAAAAAAGTTGTCCGCGCTCGGCTTATGGAATTCGCGACCGCGTCAAAAAGAATCTCCTCTCCTCTGTGACAACCTCTGAAGTGCTCCGACCCGCGGCGCACCGGGGCTTGTCTCGACACTGTCATGACAGTCGCATTCCTGTCGCAAAGGAACTGTCATGATACCGAAAACAAACTGTCATCTGGCCTCTCTAGAGGGCGAGTCGCGTCGGCGGAGTCGCCGCGTGATTCGACCTTGAGGGGGATTTCATCGTGAAGAATATTCATGGCTTGCTGCTCGTCGGCTGCAGTGCGCTTGCGCTTGCTGGTTGCGGACCGAGCGAACTCGCCTCGCCCGGCACCGGCGGAAATGTCATCATCAACAATCCGGCTCCTTCGCCGACGCCGACGCCGACCCCGACGCCGACCGGCGGCAGTGTGACGCCGGCCAACGGTTGTCCGACCATTGCTGATCCTCAAGGTCTCACGGACGAGGGCACGATCACCGGCCCGACCGGAACCTATCGTGTTTGCGCGCTACCCTCCCGGATCAACGCGTCCTCCACCCTGCCTTACATCGACGGCCTTCTCTATCGCCTGCCGGGACGTGTCGATGTCGGCACCGACGGCGGCCCGACGCCGGACAATTCCGATGGTGTCGACGACACCGACGTCACCTTGTCCATCGATCCGGGCGTCATCGTCTACGCCAGCGGTTCCGCATTCCTCATGGTCAATCGCGGCAACCAGATCGACGCTGTCGGCACTCCGGCCCGCCCGATCGTTTTCACCAGCCGCGACAACGTGCTTGGCCTCAACAGCGACAGTTCGTCGGGTCAGTGGGGCGGTGTCGTTCTCGGCGGCCGCGCGCCGGTTACCGACTGTAGCGCACCGAACGCCACCCCGGGCACGATCGACTGCGAACGCCAGGTCGAAGGTGCTGCACAGCCGGCAATCTTCGGCGGCGCGACCAGCGACGACAGCTCGGGCCGGATGAGCTACGTGCAGATCCGCTATTCGGGCTTCGTCCTTTCGGGCGACAACGAACTCCAGTCGCTGACCACCGGCGGCACCGGAACCGGCACTGAGATCGACCACATCATGTCCTTCAACAGCTCGGACGACGGCGTCGAGTTCTTCGGCGGCTTCGTGAACCTGAAGTACCTGATCGTGGTTGGCGCCGAGGACGACAATCTCGATACGGATACCGGTGTGAAGGCCAACATGCAGTATGTGATCGCGGTCCAGCGCGACGGCGCCGGCGACACGATCATCGAGGCCGACTCGACCAACGCGGCGGTGGACAACACTCCGCGCCAGAACACCCAGATCGCGAACGCGACCTTCATTCACCGTAATTCCTCGGCCTCGCAGGTCATCCGCCTGCGCGGCGGTACGGACTACGCGCTGACGAACACGGTCGTTTCCGCGCCGAATTCCACCTGCCTGCGCATCGACGACACCGAAACCATCCGGGCCGCCAATGCGGGCCTGGATGACGTCGGCCCGCCGATCTT
Organism: Novosphingobium sp.; assembly: GCA_024236175.1. Lineage (GTDB taxonomy): Bacteria > Pseudomonadota > Alphaproteobacteria > Sphingomonadales > Sphingomonadaceae > Novosphingobium. The sequence continues at coordinate 103,037 of JACKKY010000002.1, forward strand.
CGAATCGGTCGTTCTGTCCTGTGCCGATCCGTTCCGGTCGGGCAGCAACGGCGTGTCGGAAGCCGATGTCACGAGCGCCTTCAACAACGGCGGTTCGAACAACGATTCGGGCTTCACGACGACGTTGAGCAGCCTGTTCATCAACGGCAGCAACGAGAACGGCGTCACGGCATTCAACGCGACCACGCTCTCGAGCTTCTTTGACGCGACGGACTACATCGGCGCGGTCAAGGACAGTTCCGACACCTGGTATGCCGGCTGGACCTGCAACAGCTCCACCGCAAGCTTCGGTTCCGGCAACTCCGGCGCCTGCACCTCGCTGCCGGTCTACTGATCCAGCCTATGGCAGGGGAGGCGCCGGCTGCGTAGCGGCCGACGTCCCCCTGCAAGCTTTCGGGCGCAAGCCCGGCCAAATTCGGACCTGAAGATGAGGGGGCCTTTTACCATGTCCACGGGCAAGCAGCTGGCAGGGCTGCTCCTGCTATCCACCGCGCTCACATTCCCGGGCATCGCCCTTGCGCAAGTCAATGACGAGCCTATCGAGCCGGGTGCCGAAGCAGTCGACGAGATGTCCCCCGAGGCCGACGACGACCAGTCGGTCGATTCCGGAACGACCGTCGCAGACGAGCCGGAGGTCGAGGAAGAAGAGTACGACGAACCGGAAATCTCGATCCCCGGTGGCGGGATCGTGGTTACGGGACGGCGTATCCGCGATGTGACGCGCAGTTCGACGCAGGTCGTCTCGGTGCTCAGCACCGAACAGATCGCACGTACCGGCGAGGGCGACATCGCTGGCGCGCTCGGTCGCGTGACCGGTCTTTCGGTCCAGGGCCAGGGCTTCGTCTACGTTCGCGGCCTGGGCGATCGCTATTCGCTCGCGCTCCTCAACGGATTGCCGCTGCCCAGCCCGCAGCCCCTGAGCCGCGTGGTCCCCCTAGACATCTTTCCGACGAACGTCGTTGCATCCTCGCTGGTGCAGAAGACCTATTCGGCCAACTTTCCCGGTGAATTCGGCGGCGGCGTCATCAACTTGACGACGCGGGCGGTGCCTGACGAGACCTTCGTGAAGATCAGCGCTGGAATCAGCGGCGACAACGAGACGACCGGGCTCGACGGCTATACCTACTACGGCTCCGGTTCCGACTGGATCGGTTTCGACAGCGGCCGGCGAAATACCCCGCCGGCGCTCAAGGCGTTCTTCGACAGCGGAGCGCGCATCAGCGATCTCGGTGTCGATCAGCAGGCGATCGCCAAGGACCTGATCGATCCCAATCTCATCGTGCTCCAGAAGATCCCGAACCTGCCGCCCAACTGGTCGGCGTCGATCACCGCAGGCACGGCCCTTGATGTCGGAAGCGACGGACGCCTCGGCATTCTGGCTACCGCGGGCATCAAGAACAACTGGCGCAACCGGCTTGTCACCAAGCAGATCGCGCTCAACTCGGACCTCGATCTCGACAGCGATTTCCAGGATTTCGTCACCGACAACCGCGTTCTGTTCAATGCCCTGCTCGGCTTGGGGCTCGAGCTGGGCGAGCACAAGTTCCGGTGGACCAATCTCTACATCCGCGACACCGTCAAACAGTCGTCGCTCGCGATCGGCACCGACCTGACCAACGATTTTACCAAGACGAGCCAGCAAACCGGTTGGTTCGAGCGGCAACTGCTCGATACGCAATTCGTCGGTGAGCTCAAGTTGGGCCAGTTCGACGTCGATTTGCGGGCAGGTTTTGCGCGGACCAAGCGCAAGGCCCCGTACGAATTCGAATTCGAGTACGTCAAAACCAACAATCCCAACGACCCCTACGGAGACCTGTTCATCAACGTGCTGGATCGACAGCGCGGCAATGCGCGGGTGGTCTTTTCCAACCTCAAGGAAGACCTGCTCTATGGCGGAATCGACATCAGCTACCCGATACTGGATTGGGCGACGCTGACGGTCGGCTATGCCTATACCGACACGGACCGATATTCCGAGCGTCGCGAATTCCTGTTCGATGCAAGCACCGATTTCCCGGATGGCGTCGGTGCGCTCAGGCCCGATTACCTGCTCAGCGACGATGTCATCGACACCTACGGCATCGGCCTGATCGAAACGACGCAGGCGGATCCCGCGTTCAACGCCGGCCTCGAGATTCACGCCGGCTATATCCAGACGCGGCTTGAGCCCGTGGACGGGATCAGTGTCGATCTTGGCGTGCGCTATGAAGACGCCAAGCAGACGGTCAACCCGGCGCTGGTGTTTGCGGAGCCGATCAGTTCGGCCAGCGCGACATCGCTGGCGAACGACTATTTCCTGCCTTCCGGAACGATCACCTGGGAGATCCAGAGCGGTCTTCAGGCACGTGTCAGCGCATCCAAGACGATCGCCCGTCCGCAGTTCCGCGAGTTGATCTTCCAGACCTATTACGACCCGGAAACAAACCGCCAGTTCAACGGTAACCCGTTGCTGCAGGACAGCGAGCTGACCAACGCCGAAGCGCGGATCGAATACTATTTCGGTCGCGGCAATCGCGTTTCGGTCGCCGGCTTCTACAAGGACATCAAGAACCCGATCGAAGCCTACTCCAGCTTTTCGGACAACGAGCAGGTCACCAGTTTCGCCAATGCGCCAAAGGCACAGCTCTACGGTGCGGAGGTCGAGCTTCAGTACAACTACGACCTGTATGATCTCGGCGGATGGTTCGACACCAAGCGTGCCGTGGTCGTCGCCAACTACACGTTCACCAACTCGAAGATCAAAGTCGGAGCCAATGACGTCACGCAGGTGTTCCCGCGTGGCGAACAGGCGGCTACCAACTTCTTCCGGGACGGCGTCCCGCTTACCGGCCAGTCGGACCACCTGGTCAATCTCCAGCTCGGACTTGAGGACACCGAGAAACTCCAGCAGTTCACCTTCCTCATTTCCTACGAGAGCGAGCGCGTGACCAGCCGGGGCACCAGCGGCCTTCCCGATATCGTGCAGGATCCGGGTTTCCGGCTCGATTTTGTCGCGCGCGAGGGCGTCAAGCTGTTCGGTCGCGACGTGGAGCTGAAGTTTGAGGCTCGCAACCTGACCGGGCGTGGCCACAAGGAGTTCCAGAGCAACGGCACCCGGACGGTAGATGTCAACTCATACGATGTCGGAAGCTCGTTCCACGCGTCGGCGTCGGTCGAATTCTAGTTCCTGATGGGGGAGAAGTCAGCTTCTCCCGACCAACAACTGAGCCCGGCTACCCTTAGCGGTGCCGGGCTCGTTTTTTTCCAGCTCATAAGGATTGGCGGCCGTCGGCCGCAGGCCGGTGGTCAGCTTGTGGCGTCTGTCAGGGGGCGTCGAACACGTAGCCCAGCGAACGCACGGTGCGCAGGGGATTGCCGGCGCCAGCCGCGCGCAGGGCGCGCCTGAGGCGCCCGACCCAGACATCGACGGTTCTTTCGTCGACGGCGGGTTCCTGCTTGCCGAGGGCGGCGATCAGTTGGCTGCGGCTGAACACGCGGCCGGGATGCTCCACGAAATATCGCAGCAGCCTGAATTCGTTCGGCATGAGCGGAATCGGCTTGCCTTTCCAGCGCGCCTGGAAAGCGGCCAGGTCTATGGTGAGTTCGCCCTGCTGGAGCGCACGGTGGGCAATCGTTTCCTGATCATGGATTTTCATCGACATGATCCGGTCCAGCAGCGCTGTCCGGTCGGCGGGGCCGATCATGTAGTCGTCGGCCCCCGCACGTAGCGCGCGTCGCCTGGCCTCAAGATCGTCGTCTTCGAGGATCATGGTGATATGCGCATCGGTCGTCACCGGGTCGGAGCGCAGGCGGCGGCAGATCTCCAGTCCCGACGTGTCCGGCAGAACCCAATCGACAAAGGCCCAGAGCGAACCCTCCAGCAGAGGGAGTTCGCCGAAGTTGGTCCACTCATGGAAAGCGATTTCCAGCTCACCATGCATGAAGGGGGCCATGCCACCCTCCAGCTTGCCGGTAAGAAGGATATCTATATGCCGCATCGCGTCCAGCCCCCATTGGTAAGGAAGGCTTTTGCCGAAGCGGTATGACGCAAACGTGACGCTTCGATGACTTTTGCATGAAACGTTCAAAAACCGCTTGCTAACGGCGAATCGCCCCCCGCACGATGCCGTCCAGGGGGTGAGAGTGGCTTGTTGGCTTGGTCTATCGGTCGCCGAGGCCGGCGCCCGGTTTGTTCATCGGAACCCGTATCGTATTCTGCTGGAAGGCAGTCATGAGATAGGAGCCCACGAGCATGGGGAATTCCAGCAACTGTTTCTCGTCCCAGCTCCTGGCGAGAATGTCCCAGGTCTGATCGGAGAGGCACTGGTCGGCGATCAGTTCCTCCACTCCGCGCAGTATCGCGGCTTCGTGTTCGCTCCAGCCGGGTGCGGAAGAGCCTTCGATAATGCGTTCGATCTCCTCGGCCGTCACTCCGAACCGCTTGCCGATTGCGACATGTTCGCTCCATTCGAAGGGTGCACGGCAAAGCCGGGCGATGCGCAAGACCGCAAGTTCGCGCTCGCGGGGCGAGATGGTTCCGTTGGCGACAAGTTCGATGCCCATTGCCATCTGGCAACGGAAAATTCCCGGATGGCGCAATGTGATGAGACTGACTTCCGGAATGGAACCGTCTTCGGGAATGTTGAACGACTGCCGGATTTCCCGGATCAGCTCCATCGCTTCACCGCTGATCTCGTCGGGCTTGAGCGGCGGGATGCGTGGGCCGTCACCGATGACATGGGCTTCGCGTTCCGCAACGTCGAATTCGTTCCTGCCCGTCTGTACCGTTATGCTGTTGCCCATGGTGTCCTTCCCAATCCTTTTGCCTTGGCTCACGAAGTCCAATAGCTGTTCGGCGGCGACGGGCAAGGCCTTGACGCCGGAGGCGCACTCCCCGCAACGGGAGCGTGAACAATAGCGTCCGGCTTCACCATGTGCCGGCGGGACTCAAAGGAGCGATCTGCAGGTGGCGAACGACCTCTACAGCCGGTTTGCGAAAAGCTTTTCGGGATTTTCCGACAAGGTCTTCATCGAGGAAGAATCGCGGAGCTGGACCTATGGCGAGGTCGAGCGCGAGGCTGGCCGGCTAGCCTCCCGGTTGCAGGCGTTGGGTGTTGCGCCCGGCGAGCGGTTGCTCGTTCAGACCGACAAGTCTGTCGAGGCGCTCATCCTCTATTTCGCCTGCATCAGGGCGGGCGCGATCTATCTCCCACTCAATGTCGATTACACCGAGGCGGAGCTCGACTATTTCGTCGCGGATGCCGAACCGGTTCTCGCCGTGTGTCGGCCGCAGAGCGTCGAACTGTTCGAGCGCATCGGAAAGGGCACGCTGGCCATCCGCACGCTCGATACGCTTCTCACCGGCCTGCCCGAAGAAGAAGCGGCGCCAGTGCAACGCGAGCCAGACGACGTTGCCGCAATCCTCTACACGTCGGGGACCACGGGAAAGCCCAAGGGCGCCATGCTTACCAACGCCAATCTCGTGTCCAACGGCGACATGCTGGTCGATTTCTGGCGCTTCACCAGCGAGGATCGCCTGATTCACGCCCTGCCGATATTCCACGTCCATGGGCTGTTCATCGCAATGCATTGCGCCCTGTTTTCGGGTGCCACGACGATCTTCCTGCCGAAGTTCGAAAGCGGCGCGGTCATCCGGGAAATGGGAAACGCCAGCGTCCTGATGGGTGTGCCGACGTTCTACATCCGGCTGCTGGGAGACGAGAAGTTCACGCGCAAGGCGGCGGCAGGTATGCGTCTGTTCATCTCGGGATCGGCGCCGCTTTCCGCCGATATCCACCGGGCCTTCGAAGAGCGCAGCGGCCATCGCGTGCTGGAGCGCTACGGGATGACCGAGACGGGCATGCTGACGTCCAATCCCTACGATGGCGAGCGCCGCGCTGGCTATGTCGGGCCGCCGCTGCCAGGTGTGGAACTGCGCATCGCCGAGTTCGAAACCGGCAAGGTGCTCCCGCAAGGCGATGTCGGCATTGTCGAGGTAAGGGGCCCCAACGTCTTCAAGGGCTACTGGCGAAACCCCGAGAAGACCGAGGCTGAGTTCCGCCCGGACGGTTTCTTCATCACCGGGGACATGGGCTTCATCGATAGCGATGGCTACGTCCAGCTTGTCGGCCGTGAAAAGGATCTGATCATTTCCGGCGGGCTGAATGTCTATCCGGCGGAAGTGGAGGCATTGCTCGACGACCGGTCGGATGTCGCGGAAGCCGCTGTGATTGGTGTCCCGCATCCGGATTTCGGCGAGGCGGTGGTCGCGGTCGTGAAGCCTGCGGGGGCGTTCGATCCCGATGCAGTCAGGGAGGAAATGCGTAGCGACCTTGCGGCGTTCAAGGTACCCAAGGAGATCATCCCGCTGGACGAACTGCCCCGCAACACTATGGGCAAGATCCAGAAGAAGCTGCTGCGCGAACGGTATACGGATCTGTTCGCGAACGTCTGAGTATATCGGGCGCTATCGTTGGCGCGCCGCCGGCCTCATGAGGAAGACGAGCGGCATGGCCGGTCCGTGCCGTTCCGGAGGATTGATATCGAGAAGCGTGGCCTGGGTGAGTAGGGCAAGTCCTGCTCCGCCGAGCTCCGGATGATCCGGCAGACGACAGGCTGTTCCAGGGTCACCGAAAGGCAGCACGCCAGCGATGCCAGGGTGAAACCGGCTATAGAAAGCAGGATGATGCGTTTCCGACCGTAGCGCTGGGCCAGCCACCCGCTGAGCGGGGTCATGACGGCGGTTGCGATGATGTAGGACGTGAACCCATACTATCTGCTCGGGCTCTGCCAGCATCAAGCTTTGCATGTGCGGCAAGGCGACATTGGCGATAGTGTTGTCCAGCGCGACCATGATGGTCGATGTAACGGAGCCTATCGTGATCAGCCGCCGCGTCGCCGGATCCGGGTAGGTCGTGCTCTAAGAGCCGGACTCAGGCGTCAGGATCCGGTTGTGCTGCCGTCTTCGCCTTCATCGTCGGTCCAGCCGCCCGCGGTCGCCACATAGAGTCTGGCGATGTTGTAGTATTGGCGCGTCCGGGCTTCCACCACGGCAAGCTTGGCGCGCTGGTATGTCCGGCTCGCATCGAGGACCTGGAGGATACCGCTGTTGCCGACCTGGAAGCTGCGGCGGGAAAGGTAGAGCGATCGTTCCGCCACTTCCGCGGCCTGCTGCTCCGCAGCGAGCGCCTTGCCGTCGGTATCCATGGCCGAAAGCAGTCCAGAGACCTGTCCGAATGCCTCCAGCACAACCTGCTGGTAGGTTTCGGCGGCTGCACGGGCGTCGGCTTCGGCGCCGCGCTTGCGGGCCTTGAGCGTGCCTCCGTGGAATATCGGTGCTGTGAGGCCGGCAAAGAGGTCGAAGCCCGTATAGCGGCTGCTCAGTATATTGTCTGGGTCGGACGTGGATTGAGTGAGCGTCGCCCCCAGCGTGACGTCGGGGTAGAGGTCGGCAGTCGCCACGCCGACGGCAGCCACCGCGGCATGAAGCCTCGCTTCCGCTTCCAGGATGTCCGGACGCTTATGCACCAGGGTCGAGGGCAGGGCGACCGGTATCTGTTCGGGCAGCGCGAACTGGTCGAGCGAAAAATCGGTAGGCTCGAGCTCCGCCGGCGATATTCCGAGCAGCACGGCGAGCATGGCGCGTCCCTCGGCGAGCTGCTGCTCAAGGACCGGCAGGCTCGTCCTGTCGCTGGCGAGCTGTCCGCGCGCGCTCAGCACTTCGACCAGGGTGCCCGCGCCCGCACGTTCACGTGCTTCGGTGAGGGCGACATTGCGCTCCCCCTCGGCAAGCAGCGCCTTCTCGGTCTGTATCCGGTCGTTAAGCGCGGCGATCGACAGGACCTGCGCGACGACGCGTCCGGCGATGATCAGATGCGCCGCCTCGGTCTGGCGCTGCTGGGCCTCGGCTTGCGCGGCAGCCTGCTCGACCGCGCGTCGGTTCCGCCCGAACAGGTCGAGGTCGTAGGATACGCCGCCGCCGACCGTGTAGAGGTCGAATTCCGGATTTCCCAGACCGGCCGCCTGAAGCCTGTCGGCTATGCCGATCGCGGAGAGATTGACCTGTTCGTAGTCCGCACGTCCATTGACGTCGACCTGAGGAAGCCGCTTGCCGGCTGCCGCGGCAACGCGCTGACGCGCGCTTTCCAGCGTTGCCTTGCTCGCGGCGAGACTGTGATTGCGCTCCAGTGCACGTTCAACGAGCGAGTTGAGCTCCGGCGATGCGAAATCGGTCCACCACGTTAGTTCCGGCCCTTCGGCGAGGTTGACAAGGCCGGCCCCATCGCTGGCGTAGCCGGCTTCCGGCGCGGGCGGTGCGGGCTGCGTGAAATCGGGGCCCATTGCGCAGGCGCCCAGCAGCGCAAGCGGAGCGAGGTGGAGGACTTTCTGCATCATTTCACTCCATGATCGGCATGGGGTCATTCCCCTTACGCCGCACCGAACCGCGCATGAACAGCGCAAGAGGGATCATCGCCAACGTAATCAGGACGACCAGCCAGTAGATTTCGACATTACCGACCATTGCCGATTGACGGCCGATTTCCGCGTTCATTTGCGCAACTGCTTCGGCGGAGCCGAAGTCGAAGTCGGGCATCCCGTACTGCAGCGCCTGACTGTCCGGCCGCACACCTTCGACAAGGTGTGACCGGGATTGCGCCGAAGAATGGATCAGCTCCCTTTGCAGGAGCGAGATCCCGACCGCATTGCCGAGGTTGCGCGTCAGCGAGTACATGGCGGCACCCTCGTTTCGCAGGTGCTGTGGCAAGGTCGAAAAAACCATAACCGAAAGTGGAAGGAACATGAGCCCGCCTCCCACGCCCTGGATGAAGCCGGCTACGATCAGGGACCATTCGTCGGCGAACAGGTCCAGGCGAGCATAGAGGGCCATGCCGATTGCACTGACCACAAGGCCCAAGATCAGGAATATCCTTGTGTCTACCTTGCCGATGATGCGCGGGAGGAAGATCATCGCGGCCATCGTACCCAACGCGCGGGGCAATCCGATCAGTCCGGTCCTGAATGCCGTGTAGCCCAGCAGGGTCTGCGTCATGATGACGATGAGGGGTATCGTTCCGAAAACGACAATTCCGGTGAGGATGCTGAAAAGCGAACCGATGGCGAAGTTCCGGTCCTTGAACAGTTCCGGTCTTACGAATGTGTTCCGCGCAGTGAAGAGATGCACGAAAGTGAAATAGACCGCGACGGCGGCTACCACCGCGTAGATCCAGATTTCGGTTGAATCGAACCAGTCGAGATGTTCGCCCCGGTCGAGCCCGAGCTGAAATGCCGCTAACGCTGCGGACAGCGCCAGGAAACCGAACATGTCGAAGCGTCTCGGTCTTTCGTCGCGACTTTCGAAATTGAAGATCAGCATGCCCAGGAACGACAGTACGCCGAACGGCAGGTTGATGAAAAAGACCCAACGCCAGGAAATCGCGTCGGTAAGATAGCCACCCAGGGTCGGCCCTATGATGGGCCCGGCCATCGATCCGAGCGAGAAGATCGCCATGGCCTTGGCGATATTTTCCGGTGGATTGATATCGAGAAGGACTGCCTGGCTGAGCGGGATAAGAGCGGCCCCGCTTGCACCTTGCAGGGCTCTTGAAAGAACCATCATCTCCAGATCGTTGGACATGCCGCACAGCGCCGAAGCGATCGTGAAGCCACCGATCGAGCAGAGCAGAATCCGGTTGCGGCCGAAGCGTCCGGCGAGCCAGCCGCTCAGCGGCGTCGCGATCGCGCCGGCAATCAGATAAGACGTCAGAACCCAGACGACCTGTTCCTGCGACGCCAGCAGCGACGACTGCATATGCGGCAGCGCCACATTGGCGATGGTGATGTCCACCGCCACCATCGTCATCGCAATCATCAGGGGTATGGTGATCAGCAGACGACGGGCCGGATCGGGATAGGCCTGGCTCACGGCTGTGCGGCAGCGCTCGCCTTCGCGGTCTTCGCAGAGGATGGAGGCGTGTCGGGACCGAACAGATTGCGTTTGTGGCCGGTATCGACCTCGACTTCCACGCTCAGGCCGGCGGACAGGGGAATATCTCCGGGAGCCTCATCGATCGCGATTTGCACCGGCAGGCGTTGTACCACCTTGACCCAGTTGCCGGTCGCATTCTCGGCCGGGAGGATCGAGAAGCTGTTGCCGGTCCCCGGGCTGAAGCTTTCGACGTGGCCCTTGAGTTCGTGATCGGGATAGGCATCGATCTCGATCGTGGCAGGCTGGCCTACCCGCATGTAGCGAAGCTGGTTTTCCTTGAAGTTGGCCTGGACCCAGAACTTTAGGCCCGTGAGCATGAAGACGGGCCGGCCGGGCTGCACATAGTTTCCTACCTGTAGCTGGTTCACCCGGGTGACGATGCCGTCCTGAGGTGCGCGCACTGCCGTGTCTTTCAGATCGATGCGCGCCGATGCGAGCCTGGAAGCTGCGCGACGTACGTCTGGCTGCATGTCCACCGGCCCCTGGACATTGCCCGAAAGGCTTGCCCTCAGGCTTTCGGCCTTGGCACGGGCTGCTGCGATGGCGTCTCTGGCGGTCCGGGCTTCCGTCTGCGCTGAATCGTACTGCGCTTTCGAGGAGATGCCTTCTTCATGAAGCGAACGTTGGCGCGCGGCCTCGTTCCTTGCGTATGAATAACGGGCTTCAGCGGCGCGAACCTCTGAGAGGGCTTCCTGGTAGTCTGCCTGAGTCGATCCAATGTCGGTGCGGGCATCGGCCAGCTCGGCTTCAGCCTCGGCCACGGCCGTCTCATAGGAGGCCGGATTGATCCGGAACAGGACCTGGCCCTTTGTGACCCGCTGGTTTTCGCGCACTTCGATGGAAATGACTTTTCCGGAAACGGAAGGACTGATCGCGACCATGCCGGTTTGCAAAGAGGCGTTTTCAGTCGACTCGTAACGACCGCCCGTGAGATAGAAATAGAGGGCGCCGATCAGCACGATGACGGGCGCGGCCAGCATCAGGATCCCGCGGAGGCGCCGTCTCCTCGGGCTGATGGTGGCAAGGCCTTCGCCTTCATCGAACTGGGTGCTCTCCGCGTTCATGTTGATTCCTGTTTGCTATTCACACCGCCGATACTAAGCATGGCTAGTATCGGCAATAGGGAGAAAGAAGATTATGAGTCCGGACCGCGTCCTCCGCCTGGAAGGTGTGCACAACTTCCGTGACTATGGCGGATATCCGGTCAGTGGCGGAGGGCGCCTGAAGCGCGGCCAGCTTTGGCGCTCGGGGCAGCACCATGGCGCCACCGATGCGGATCTGGAGCAGATCGATGCGCTTGATCTCGTCTCCGTATTCGACCTGCGCGGATCGAAGGAACGATCGACGCACCCGTGCCGTCGCCCCGAGGGATTTTCCGCGAAGGTTCACTATCCCGAAGATCCGGGCGATGTCCGTCAGGCTCCGCATGTCGCTGCAGCGGCGACTACGCGGCAGCGCGACGCGGCCTCGACGCGGGCGGGCATGCTCCGCAACTACCACAAGATTGCCTTCCGGCCGGAACTGGTGGGCATCATGCGCAGCTATCTCGAGGAGCTTGCCGCGGGCAGGGGAGCCAGCCTCATCAACTGCATGGCCGGCAAGGACCGCACCGGCATTGCCGTCGCCATGCTGCATCTCGCGACGGGCGTACATCGCGACGACGTTATCGAAGACTATGTCCTCACCAACTCCGCGGGCGATACGGAAGCACGAATTGCGTCAGGCGCGGAAACGATCCGGGCGATCACCGGGCAGATGGATGAGGAAGTCCTCAGAGTGATCATGGGCGTGGAAGCGGAATATCTCGAGACCGCACTCGCCAAGATCGCGGAGGAACACGGCTCGATCGATGCCTATCTCCGCGATGTTCTGGGTGCCGACGAAGCTTTGCGCGAGAAGCTGCGCGAAGCGCTGGTAGAAGGTTAGGGCCGGGATAATCGGACTGGCCCATCACGCTGGTGGTGCGGAGAATCCGAATAGTTTCCCATTTTCGCAACATCGGTGCACCATGATCTCCGCTCACATCCGATACGGGACACCATGATTCATGCCTGACGATCGCATCCTGCCGCTTACCGGTGTCAACAATTTCCGCGACTATGGCGGCTATACCGTCGCCGGTGGCGGGCATGTGAAGCGCGGATCACTGTGGCGCTCGGGCCAGCATGTCGCCGCCAGCGACGAAGATCTCGAAGCCATTGCTGCGATCGGCATCGCGACGGTGATCGATTTGCGTGGCGACAGTGAACGGCAGGCAAATCCCTGCCGTCGTCCGGAGGGCTTCTCAGCAGAAGTGCTCACCTGCGAGGGCGAAACCGCCGGGCTCGCCTCGCATATCGACGCGGGCAGGGGCGTGCTCACCGAAGAGGACGCGCGCGCCGCCATGTGCCGGCTCTATTCGGAGATGCCTTACCGGCCGAACCTCGTAACGGTTCTACGCAGCTATTTCGCCGCCATTGCCGAACGCGAAGGGGCAAGCCTGATCCACTGCTTTGCGGGCAAGGACCGCACCGGCTTCGCAGTTGCGATCACGCACCATGTGCTGGGTGTGCACTATGATGATGCGATGCAGGACTATCTGTTGACCAATGCCGCCACCAGGGGGCGTGGAATCCCGGGCAATGCCGGTACCGATAACGACAAGTATTCCTTGTTGAGCGAAGCTGCCTCCAATGCGCTGCGTGGCGTTTCACCGGAATATCTCGATGCAGCATTCGTCGCGATGCGCGACAGCCACGGCTCGGTAGATGCCTATCTCGAAGACGTGCTCGCTGTCGATTCTGCCGCGCGATCCAGAATCCTCGAGAATTTCGTGGAGACTTGACCCCCGCCTGTCGCGCGCGGCGATCGCGTCAAAGAAACGCTTTCACATCGGCGACGAACTTGTCGAACTGGTCATGGTGCAGCCAGTGGCCAGCGTTGGCGTATTCGATAACGCGCGCATCGCGGAAATGCCGGATACGTCCGTCCTTCTCAGGATTGGAGGCCCAGCTGTCCGTGCCGTACAGAAGCAGGATCGGGCAGGTGATAGCCTCCCACAACGCTTCTTGGTCGGCATAGGGAATGTCGGTGGGCGACCAGACGTTCAGGTAATTGTCGAATTTCCAGCTCCAGGTGCCGTCCTCGTTGCGGCTCGTGCCGTGAGCGGTCAGGTGGCGCGCCTGCTCGTCGCTGAGATGAGCGTTCTCTTCCTTCATCCGGGCGAATGCAGCCTCGATGCTTGAATAGCGACGTGGAATGCGCCCTGCGGCCTTGCGGCGATCTTCGATCCATTTGCGCAGGCGGTCGGCGCGGCTTTCGGCTTCGATCTGCTCGCGGATTTCCGGCGAGGGGCCAAGGCCTTCGATATTGACCAGCTTTCGCACCTTTTCGGGATAGAGCCCGGAGTAGCGCGACGCGATGTTACCGCCCAGAGAATGGGCGATGATCGTTACCTGATCGTAGCCGAGCGTGTGTACCAACTGGGCGAAGTCGTAGACGAAGGCGTCCATCGCGTAGTGGCCCTCGGGCGACCAGGCGCTGTCGCCGTGGCCCCGCAGGTCCGGAGCGATGACGTGCCAGTCCTGCTGGAGTTCCTCCGCAACCCAGTCCCAGCTCCGGCAATGATCGCGGCCGCCGTGCTGGAGGATCAGCGGCGGAGCCTCGGGGTTGCCCCAATCGACATAATGCAGCCGCAGGCGCTGCGAGATGTAGGAACAGGAGGTCGGGCCGTACAGGTTCATGGGCTTGCCATTGCGCGGCCCGGGGTGGCGCGTCAATTGCCCAAAGGGAAACTTTGCCGATGCAAACAACAACGGATTGGCATCGGAGCCCATCTTTGCCTATGTCGCGCGCCGGAGGATTTCATGACCACCCACACTACCCGTATGCTCATCATCGGTTCCGGTCCGGCCGGCCTTTCCGCCGCGATCTACGGAGCGCGCGCCGGCATGCAGCCGATCGTGGTCCAGGGACTGCAGCCCGGCGGACAGCTCACCATCACCACCGATGTCGAGAACTATCCCGGGTTTCGCGACGTCATCCAGGGTCCCTGGCTGATGCAGGAAATGCAGGCCCAGGCGGAGCACGTGGGCACGCGGATGATGTGGGACACGATCACGTCCGTCGACCTGTCCGGTCCGCCGTTCCGCGCGGTCGGCGACGGTGGGGACGTCTACGAAGGCGACACGCTGGTGATCGCGACCGGCGCGCAGGCCAAGTGGCTGGGGGTCGCAGGTGAGCAGGAGCTGAGCGGCAAGGGCGTTTCGGCCTGCGCGACCTGCGACGGGTTCTTCTATCGCGGCAAGAAGGTCGCGGTCATCGGCGGAGGCAACACCGCGGTCGAGGAAGCGCTCTACCTCACCAACCACAGCGACGACGTCACCCTGATCCACCGGCGTGATTCGCTGCGGGCCGAAAAGATCCTGCAGGACCGCCTGTTCGACCATCCCAACATCACGACGGTCTGGAACAAGGTCGTGGAACGCTTTATTGCGGATCCGCAAACCGGCGAACTGTCCGGCCTTGCCCTTACCGACACCGTAACCGGCGAGAGCAGCGAGATTGCCGTCGACGGCGCTTTCGTGGCGATCGGCCACGCACCGGCGACCGAGCTGTTCAAGGGGCAGCTGCAAATGGACGACGGCGGCTACCTGATCGTCGAGCCCGGCACGCCCAAGACGGCGATCCCCGGCGTTTTCGCCTGCGGCGACGTGATGGACCACACCTATCGCCAGGCCGTCACTGCGGCGGGCACGGGCTGCATGGCTGCGCTGGATGCCGAACGTTTCCTGGCCGAGCGCGAATTCGCTGCGAAGAAGGCGATGGCGGCGGGCTAGCTCCGCAGCATTTCCAGAACCTGTCCCGCAAGCCAGTCGCGTGCACCGGCTTCCACATAGCTGTGGGTCGCATCGGCGCATCGGCGGATACGCGGATCGTCCTTCGGCCAGGCTGAGAGGAACACCTGCCCGGTACGATCCCGTTCGGCGACGAGGAATACGATCGGGCCGGAGAAGCCCTCGATTTCGGCGGCCATATCGGTGGTGAGCGTTGTCGGCTCCGGCGCCGGCCGCATTGCATCGCGCAGCCCGCCAACAAGCTTTTTCAGCGAGACCTTGCCCGTAAGCAGGCGCTTTATCGCCGCCGGATCGGAAAGCCTGCGCTTGTAGTGATCGCGCACCGCCTCGGGCGGCGCGGCGGCATCTTCGGTCTCTATCGTCCAGGGATTGGAGAGAACGAGCGCGTCGAGCCCTTCGGCCTTGGCCAGCATCAGCGCGCTGGCGGCGTCGCAATTGCCGAAGCCGACGACACGGGTGAGGTTCGGGCAGGCGTTGCGGAATGCCGTCAGGGCGGCGGCGATGTCGGGACCGCTCGACCGGAAACCGCCATTGGGCCCCTCGCTGTCACCCACGCCGCGCCGGTCGAAGCGGAATACGGGATAGCCTTCTCCGGCAAGGCGGGCCGCTAACTGCGCCTGCCCGGCCCAGGCGCCCGAGCGGATCTCGTTGCCCCCGGTGACCAACAGTAGGCCGGTCCCTGCCTCTCCCTCGTCGAGCGTTCCGAAGAGCTGCGACCCTTCGCAGGTGAAAGTGAGGTGTCGCCGGCTCATGACGTCAGGCCGATCGAGAGGATCGCGGCGAGCGCGTCGGCCTGCTCGCGGTTCTCGTCGGGCTCGGCACGCAGCCACAGGCCCGCGCCGCCGACCATGTCCTGGCCGATCTCCCACACGTCGTCGCCATCCCGCGGTGCCAGCGCTTGGAACTGGGCGATGAAGTCTGCGCTCAGCCGATGTCCTGCCAGCTCGATCCCCTGCTCGAGCGCCTGCTCCATCAGCCCTTGCTGGGTTTCGTCGATCCCGGCTTCGCGCGAGGCGAGGATGCGCGCGCGGACCATCTGCCGCAGGATCGAAGACCCTTTCACGGGCGCATAGTGCCAGCAGGTCAGCTTTGCGGGCGTCAGCAGGCAGCCGCCGCGAATACCGAGGACGTGGGTCGCGCCGAAATGCATGGCTGCGAAGGAAACATAGTCCTGCCAGTCCTCGGGCGTCTGCACCTCGAGTGGCTGAAGGCTTTCGTTACAGCCGGGCAGGTCGGGAAGGAAACAGTCAATCCCGGCGCCGTCCAGCCGTCGCATGACCTCCGCCGTCTGCCGGCGTAGTCGGTTCGCCTCGTCGAACAGGGCAGGGACGATCAGCAGCCGGTGCGACCGATCGCGATCGCAGGTGAGCGCGTATTCATCGGAGGTTCCGCCTCCGGGGAGCGGACATGGCCAGCAGACCGGCGTCACGACCCGTTGCGCTTGGCCTCTGCGAATGCGAGCAGCGAGCCGTAGCTTTCCAGCAATTCGCCGTCGATCTCGTCATCCTCGATGATTATGTCGAGCCGGTCTTCCATCTCGGTAAGCAGGCCCGCGACAGCCATGGAGTCGAGTTCGGGGAGATGGCCGAACAGCCCTGTCTCCGCCGTGAAATCATCGGCCTGGCCCTGCCTGAGGCCCAGAACGTCCGTCAGGATCCGGCGCAGCAGCTGGTCGGTATCGCTCGTCATCACCCCCTCATGGCTAGCGGAATGCGGCGCTCTAGCCATGCTTTTCCCGTCCGGCAAGGCGGCGCAGGCCGCTCTTGGCGAAAATCAGCCAGTTTTGCGGCGCCAGCGGGCGCATGGCGTCGATCCTGAAGCGGGGGCGCACCTCTTCCATCCAGTCGCGTTTGTAGCCGTCGTTGCCCGTTCCGAAATCGACCAGGTCGACTCCGTCAACGTCGATGACGTGGCGGAACAGGGCGGCGCTCAGCACGGATCCCGGTGACAGCGGCTTTGCGGACTCCCTGTGGGCAAGCTTGTGGATAAATGCGGTATTGCCTTCGACCGTCCACATCTGAGCTGCCACGGCCTCGCCTTCGGCATGCGCTATTCCCAGCCTCAGGCGGCCCGCCGCGCCTTCCTGCTCGGCAAACACCCGCAGGAACTGCGGCGAACCTTCTTCCGGCTTCCAGCTTTCCTGGTAGATTGCCTCGTAATCGGCCCACACATCGGCGTCGAACCGTGTGAGGACCCGCGCTTCGACCTTCCTGGTCTTGCGCTTGAGCGTGGTGCGCAGCTGCCCTGGGCGCGATGCGAGGTATTCCTCATAGCTGCGTCCGCCTACGTGCAGCACGTGGTTAGTGTCGCATTCTTCGCGTGAAACGATCCAGCCGGCATGCCGGAAGGCGTTTTCGACAAGCGTCGCGCTGCCGTCTTCGTCCGGAAGGCCTGAAAGCGTGATCCGGTGCGCGCGGTTCGCAAGGTCGCGGGCCAGCGAGACCAGCAGGTCGTCGGCCCTGGCCCCGCCGGAAACCACGGGGCGGAACAGGAAGTTGTACCAGTTGGCCAGGCCGGAAAGATGTCCGTTGCCCTGCTGGAGCGGCAGTACCGCCACGGCGTCCCCCTCACTGGCGACCGCGACCAGCGGGTCCAGCCCGCAATATTCTGCAAGTGCCTGCCACCAGGCAAGCCTGTCGAACGGTGTTAACTGCGTTTCGGGGGAAAGCAGGCGAGACAGGCGTGCATCCGATTGCACTTCCTTAAGATCGGCGTGATATTCGATCGCGATCACAGACCCTGTTTCCTCACTCCGGAGTGCCAAAACGACGTGCGCGGCGAAGCTGAAAATACGATCCGGCCGCTTGACCATCTCGCGCTTATGGGAGCCGATGATGCTCCGGCACTCCTGCTGCGCGGTACGACCCTTAGCTTCAAGGACTTAAGAACGCGTGTCTCCCGCCTTGCCGGATGGTTAAGCCACCGGATCCCGGAGAAGGGCTCACGCGTGGCGAGCTGGGTGGCGAAAGGCGAACTTGCCTGCCTGATGCCGTTCGCAGCCGCACGGGCGGGACTGGTGCATGTTCCGGTCAATCCGCTGCTGAAGCACGCACAGGTTGCGCATATTCTGGCCGATAGCGGCGCCGTCCTGCTTGTCGCAACTCCCGCCCGCCTCTCGGGCTTGCAGGACAGCGATATTCCCGCGGGTTGCATTCTCGTGGGGGAAGGGAATGCGCTGCAGGAAGCCGAAGCGTTGGACACGCAGGTGCAGCCGTCCACGGCTGATCCCGACGAACTGGCGGCAATCCTCTATACCAGTGGTTCGACCGGAAAGCCCAAGGGGGTAATGCTGAGCCACGCCAACATGTGGCTGGGGGCCGAAAGCGTCGCCACCTATCTGGGGCTGGATGCCGATGACCGGACGCTTGCGGTGTTGCCGCTGTCCTTCGACTACGGCCAGAACCAGCTGCTTTCCAGCTGGTACGCCGGTGCCAGCGTCGTGCCGCTCGACTACCTGACGCCGCGAGACGTGGTGAAGGCGATCGATCGTCATGACGTCACGACCCTGGCCGCCGTGCCTCCGCTCTGGGTGCAACTGGCCGAGCTCGAATGGCCGCCCGAAACGGCTGCGAAGCTGCGCCGGCTTACCAACAGCGGCGGAGCGCTGACCCCGGATCTGGTCAGGCAGCTGCGTAAACTGTTCCCGAATGCGCGGCTTTTCGCCATGTACGGACTGACCGAGGCGTTCCGCTCGACCTTTCTCGACCCCGAGCTGATCGACAGCCATCCGACCTCGATGGGAATGGCCATTCCTCACGCCGAAGTGCTCGTGATCAACGACGAGGGCGCCATCGCCGCCGAGGGGGAGGAGGGCGAACTCGTCCATTGCGGGCCGCTGGTGGCGCAGGGCTACTGGAAAGACGCCGAACGCACCGCAGAGCGCTTCAAGCCCGCTCCGGAAGGGTCGCACTACGGTGGAACCGCAGTCTGGTCGGGCGACCGCGTGAAACGCGATGCGGACGGGTTGCTCTATTTCGTCGGTCGTCGCGACGCCATGATCAAGAGCGCCGGCAACCGCATCAGTCCGCAAGAAATCGAGGACGCGGCTCTGGCCACAGGGCTGATTGCCGAGGCGGTCGCTTTCGGCCTGCCTGACGAGCGCCTGGGACAGGCGATCCACCTCGTGGTTCGCGCCGTCTCGGGAAGTTCAGATGTTGAAGAAGAATTTCAACGTAAGATAATGCAGGAATTACCTAATTTTATGCAGCCGAAGCAAATCCACTGGCGTGAAGCCATGCCTGTCGGCCCTAACGGCAAGATAGATCGGACCGGCCTGCGCGCGGAGCTGGCGGCGTGAAGCCGCTCGGCCCGATTCCCCGTGGCTACGGAGCTGTCGATGGCGTGCTCGCGGTCGACGGCATTCCCGTGACGGACCTGATCGCCAGTGCGGGCGGCACGCCGCTGTTCGTCTATTCGACTGGATTGATACGGGCGCGGTTGGCCGAGTTGCGCACTGCCATGCCCGAGAGGCTCGCGATTCATTATGCCATGAAAGCAAACCCTTATATACCGGTTCTTCGCTTGTTTTCCGAGCTTGTCGACGGGTTCGACATCGCCTCGGGCGGGGAACTTGCGATGGTCCGCGAGGCAGGCATCGATTGTACGCGCGTCAGCTTCGCGGGACCGGGCAAACGCGACGAGGAGCTTGGCGAAGCGATCAGGGCCGGTGTGACGCTCAATCTGGAGTCCGAGAACGAGGCGGAGCGAGCCCTGAACATCGCGCAGGCAGCGGGAATCTCGCCGCGGCTTGCGATACGGGTGAATCCCGATTTTGATCTCAAGGGGTCCGGCATGAAGATGGGAGGCGGCGCGAAGCCGTTCGGGATCGATGCCGAACGGGTTCCCGCGCTTGCCCGCCGCGTGATCGAATCCGGCGCGGAATGGCGCGGTTTCCATATATTCGCCGGCAGTCAGGCGCTCGATGCCGAAGCGATTGCCGAAACCCAGGCGCAAACGCTGTCGCTGGCGGCGAAGCTGGCGGAGGAAACCGGTGTTCCGCTGCCACATTGCAACCTCGGCGGAGGCATCGGAATCCCTTATTTTCCGGGCGATCAACCGGTGGACATCACGCTCGTGGGCAGACTGCTCGCCGAACAGTTCGCGAAACTGCCGCCGGTGCTCGCTGACACCGATTTCTGTATCGAGCTTGGGCGCTATCTGGTCGGGGAAGCCGGTGTCTATCTGGCCCGCATCGTCGATCGCAAGGAGAGCCACGGCGAAGTCTTCCTGATCACGGACGGCGGACTGCATCACCAACTCGCCGCATCCGGCAATTTCGGTACGGTGGTGCGTCGCAATTACCCGGCAGCGATCGCCACGCGCTTCGACGCCGAGGTCGAGGAGGAAGCCTCGATCGTGGGCTGCCTGTGCACGCCGCTCGACCGCCTGGCGGACAAGGCCGGGTTTCCGCGGGCCGAGCCGGGCGACGTGGTCGCCATTTTCTGTGCCGGAGCTTACGGCGCCAGCGCCAGCCCTTCCGCCTTCCTGGGGCAGGGGCCGGCACGAGAATTGCTGGTCTAATCAATCGCTAAGGTTTGCTGTCTCGCCTGTCCCGAAACGGGACCGGGTCGAAGATTGGCGATCAAGGCTAACGCAATGTTCACCCTTTTTCCCGATATCCGAGGCGGAAATTGCCAGACGTGGGTTCGGGGATTGACGTCATCCTCGCGCGTGCTGGCGCTGTCGAGGAAGTGCAAATGTCCAATCGCCGCCTTGTCCGCCTGACCGCCGTGAGCGTGATGGCCAGCCTTGCGCTATCCGGATGCGCAAGCAGTTCGGGCCCGCAATTGCCGCCCGCATCCTTCGTCGCGATGCAGGAAGGCCCGGGCGAGGACTACGTGATCGGCCCCCTCGACGAACTGACGATCTTCGTCTGGCGAAACCCCGAACTCGGCGCGAAAGTGCAGGTCCGGCCGGACGGACGCATCACCACGCCGCTGATCACCGACATGCCAGCGGTGGGCAAGACGCCCTCGATGCTGGCGGAGGACGTGCGGCTCCAGCTTTCCCAGTATATCGAGGATCCGCTCGTCTCGGTGATCGTCAACAAGTTCGCCGGAACCTTCAGCCAGCAGGTGCGGGTGGTCGGGGCGACCGAAAAGCCGGCGTCCATCCCCTACCGCGCCAACATGACGCTGCTCGACGCGATGATCGCGGTGGGCGGCCTGTCAGAGTTCGCCGCGGGCAACCGTGCGAAACTCATCCGCTTCGACAAGCAGAGCGGCCGCCAGCGCGAATATGCGCTGCGCCTCGGCGATCTGCTGAAGCAGGGCGAGAGCAGGGCCAACGTGATGCTTGAGCCGGGCGACGTGATCATCATCCCCGAAAGCATGTTCTGAGAACGCGAAGGACCAGGACACGCCGATGAACTCGCTCTACGACGAAATTCTCTCCGCGCTTTACAGCATCTGGCACCGGCGCTGGCTGGCGCTCGGCGTCACCTGGGCCGTCTGCCTGGTTGGCTGGCTGGCAGTGGCGATGGTGCCGAATTCCTATGAATCGAAAGCGCGGCTCTACGTGCAGCTCGACGACGCGCTTGCCCAGCAGGTCGGCATTGTCGCGGACCGCAAGCGCGATATCGAACGGATTCGCCAGACGCTGACCAGTGCAGTCAATCTCGAGAAGGTCGTTCGCTCCACCCGGATCGGCGACAACGTAACCACGCCCAAGCAGATGGAAGGCACCGTCCTCGGCCTCGCCAAGGCGATCAAGGTCGTCAGCGAGGAAGACAATCTCTTCAAGATCAGCGCGGTCTCCAGCAACGGCTCCATGTCCGACGCGGAGAACGCCAAGCTGGCTCAGGACATCGTGCAGAAGATGATCGACATCTTCCGCGAGGAGAACCTTGCCGGCAACCGCAGCGAAGTGGCGGAAACGCTGGACTTCGTGAACCAGCAGCTCGCCCAGCGCGAGAAGGAGCTGGAAGCTGCCGAGCAGCGGCGGCTCGTATTCGAGGCTTCCCATCCCGAAATGATCCAGGGCGGCGAAGCCAGCCGGCGCCAGCTTGAGGCATCGCGCGGCCAGCTGCGCAACATCGACGCGGACATTGCCGCGGCAGAAAGCGCGGTTGCAGCGATCAGGGGGCAGCTCGCCGGAACGCCCAGGACGGTGGCCGGCGCAGGGGGCGGCGGGGCGAGAGCATCCCTCTCGCAGGCGACCGCCGACCTCGCGGCGATGCGCGCTCGCGGCCTGACCGACAGTCATCCCGACGTGATCGCGGTGAAGAACCAGATCGCCACGTTGCGCGCCGCCGCGCAGCACGAGCGCAACGATGATGCGGTCGGCATGCCCAACCCGGCCTATTCGTCGCTGCAGTCGATCCTGGCCGATCGCGAGGCGAGCGTTCAGGCGCTCAGGGCGCGCAGGAACGCGCTGCAGGCAGAGATTTCCTCGCTTACCGCCAACCAGATCGACAATCCGCAAGTCGCCGCCGAAGCCCAGCGCATCAGCCGCGATTACGACGTGCTTCGCCAGCAGTACGACAAGCTGCTGCGCGACCGCGAGGAACTGCGTCTGCGCGGCGAAGTGAAGACCGAGCGCGACGCCGTGAAGTTCGAAGTCGTCGATCCGCCTACGACACCGCGCCAGCCGATCGCGCCCAACCGGCCGATCCTGCTTGCCGCGGTGCTTTTCCTCGGCATCGGAGCAGGCGGCGGTGCGGCATTCGCCGTCGGCTACCTGCGCTCGACTTTCGCGACCACGTCGCGGCTCGAGCGGCTTACCGGCCTGCCGGTCCTGGGTTCGATCTCGCTGAACCTGACCGATGCCGCCCGCAAGCTGCGCAAGCGGCGCCTGACCTACTTCCTTGCCGGTACCGGGGCCCTCGCCGGTGTTTTCGTCCTGCTGCTGGTGAGCGAGTTCGTCCAGCGCGGAATGGTGGCCTGAGGAGGAACGGATGACCGATCAAAGCAAGATTCCGCTTCCCTCCGGCGATGACGGGGACGACGAAGCCAAGTCGCTGATCGAGCGTGCCGTAAAGGCCTTCGATCTCGGCAAGCTGGCGCCTCCGCCGGTTCCCGATCAGCTTCCCGCCGGCAAGCGCAAGCCCGCGCGGCGCGAGCCGCCGAAGCCTGCTGCGGAAAACGCGCCGGAAAAGGCCGCTTTCGTTCCGGTTGTCGAGCAGTCCGTGCCCGTTACGGTCGAGTCCCAGACGGCACATGCGTCTCCGGATATCGCACCGCCGGCGCCCGTCGCTGAAAAGCCGCCGGAACCGGTCGTGCCGCCTTCACAGTTCAAGGGGCCGCGCCATCCAGTCGATCGCGATCATCTGCGCGAGCAGGGCCTGATCGTCCCGGAAGGCGGTGTAACCGCACTTCTCGAGGAATTTCGCATCGTGAAGCGCCAGTTGCTGGTGCAGGCGGCCGATCTGCGCCGCCAGGGCAGCGGCGCCGCAGCACAGCGCGTCCTGATCAGCTCGCCGCACCCGGCGGAGGGCAAGACCTATTGCTCGGTGAATCTGGCGCTCTCGATCGCCGCGGAGAAGGAAAGCGAAGTCATCCTCGTCGATGCGGATTTCGCCAAGCCGTCCGTGCTGAGCGTGCTCGGCCTGCCGGGCGGTCCCGGCCTGATGGACGCGCTGACCGACGAGACCGTTGACGTCGCCGATTTCGTCATCGGCACCGACATCCCGGGCCTGTGGGTGCTTCCTGCCGGCAACGCGACCAACACGGACACCGAATATCTCGGCTCCTCGCGGTCTTCCGTCGTCCTCAACAGGCTGACCGAAGGCGCCCCGCAACGGATCGTGATCTTCGATTCCCCGCCGGCCCTGGCCGCCTCTCCGGCGGCGGAGCTCGCCAAGCATGTCGGCCAGGTACTCATGGTGGTCCGGGCGGACCAGACATCTCAGGGCGCTCTCGACGATGCTATTTCGCTGCTGTCGAGCTGCCCGAACATCCAGCTTCTGCTGAACGCGGCCCAGTTCAGCCCAAGCGGTCGCCGTTTCGGGTCGTACTACGGATACGGGAGGTGACCATGTTGTCACGTCTTCCTCGCAAACTCGCCGCATTCTCGCTGCTCTGCGCTAGCGCGGTGCCCCTGTCGGCTGCTGCCCAGACGATCGCCTACGGCAACGTCGGAGATGGCGGAGACGAGCCGCAGGCCGGGTCGCAAGGCGACTTCGGCGGCAAGGGACGCAGCACGCGCGGAAATGGCGGCGGTCGGGTCAAATATACCGACGTCAGCCCCTATATCGAAGCCAAGCAGATCGTGACCGCAGAGCTTTCTCCCGGCGACGACGTGGTGACCTATTCGGTGATTGCCGCAGGCGTCGATGCCGAGATCCAGGGGCTGCGTAATGCAGCCTCCGTGTCGCTGCGCTACGAGCGCCGCTTTGGCTGGGGCAACGCCCAGGACACCGATCTGATCAGCGGTGTCGCTCGTGGCTACACCACCGTCATGCCGGGCCTGCAGATCGAGGCAGGCGGCCTTGCCGAGCGTGCGCGCTTCGATGCAGGCGGAGCCTCCGTGATCGATGGTCTGGTGGACGATGATTCGGTCACCCAGCTCTACTCGGTCTACGCGGGTCCTTCGGTCTCCACCAATGCGGGCGACGTCGGGATCAACGCCAATTATCGCTTCGGTTACACCAAGGTCGAACAGGTCGATGCCATCAGGACCGACCCGGCCGGGCCGGCGATCGACGTTTTTGACGACAGCACCATTCATGCCGCGGATGTCCATGCCGGAGTGCAGCCCTATGAGGTACTGCCCGTCGGACTGGGTGCCGGTGCGAGCTATGTCCGCGAAGACATCTCCAATCTTGATCAGCGCGTCGAGGACTTCATGGCGCGCGGCGACGTCACCGTTCCGCTTTCGCCCAACCTCGCGCTGGTTGGCGGCGTCGGATACGAGGATGTCGAGATTTCCAGCCGCGATGTGCTTCGCGACGGCGAAGGCGAACCCGTGATTGGTCCCGACGGTCGCTATGTCACGGACAAGAGCGCACCGCGCACTCTTGCTTACGACGTGAGCGGACTGATCTGGGATGCAGGTGTCCTCTGGCGCCCGAGCACCCGGACCGCGCTCGAGGCCCACGTTGGTCGCCGTTACGGTTCCACCAGCGTCTACGGCACCTTTGCCTACCAGCCCACGTCCCGCAGTTCGATCAACATCTCGGTCTACGACAATGTTGCCGGCTTCGGCGGGCAGCTGAACAGCGCGCTGGTCGACCTGCCAACGGAGTTCACGGCCGTGCGCAACCCGCTGACCGGCGATCTCGGAAGCTGTGTCGCGTCCCTGGATTCCGGAGCCTGCCTCACTGGCGCGCTCGGCTCGATCCGTTCGTCCACGTTCCGCGCCCGCGGCGTGATGGCGAGCTATGCCGTGAAGCTGAACCGCATCAAGACGGGTATCGGCGCAGGCTACGATCGCCGCAAGTTCATCGGTGCGCCCGGCACCATTCTGGAAGTCTATAACGGCGTGATCGACGAGAACTACTGGATGGCCGCCTATCTGGACGGTGAGATCGACAACAACTCCAGCTTCTCGACCAATGTCTACGCGAACTGGTTCGATACCGAAGCCGGCTTTGGCGGTGATGTGACGACCATGGGCGCGACCGCAGCCTACTACCGGCGGCTCACCAGGCACCTCTCGGCGTCGGCTGCACTGGGTCTCGACGGGGTGAACCGGGACGATCCGAACGACGACGATTTCTGGGCGGCATCGGCTCTGCTCGGCGTGCGCTACAGCTTCTGAGGGGACACGAAAGATGTTCGACGAATTTTATGGTCTCACCGGTCGGCCGTTCCAGCTCACACCGGACCCGACCTTCTATTTCGAAAGCCTGACGCACCGCAAGGCGCTGTCGTACCTGGGCTACGGCCTGGCTCAGGGTGAAGGCTTCGTGGTGATCACCGGGGAGGTAGGCGCGGGCAAATCGACTCTGGTTGCCCATCTCATGGCGACGATCGACCCTGCGCGGCTGACCGCCGCGCATGTCGTGACGAGCAAGCTCGATGGCGAAGAGATCGTCCATGTCGTTGCGCAGGCGTTCGGCCTGATGGTCGAGGGCCACGACAAGGCTACCGCGCTGGGCGCTATCGAGGGGTTCCTTCATGAAGAAGCGCGCGCAGGACGTCGCAGCCTGCTGATCGTCGATGAGGCGCAGAACCTGTCCATCGAAGCTCTCGAAGAGCTGCGCATGCTCTCCAATTTCCAGCTCGGCGCCCATCCGCTTCTGCAGACGCTGCTGCTCGGCCAGCCCGAATTCCGGGACATTCTGGCCTCGCACCCCGAGCTGGAGCAGCTGCGCCAGCGGGTGATCGCCAGCCACCATCTTCAGGCGATGGAGCCGAACGAGGTCCAGCCCTACATCGAACATCGCATGAAATGTGTCGGATGGACGGGTAATCCCTCTTTCGACCAGCGGGTCTTTGCTGAAATCGGCACCGCCACGAGTGGCTTGCCGCGCCGGATCAACCAGATCGCCAATCGCCTGCTGATGCTCGGCGCTGTCGACCAGCGCAGCCGTATCGACAGCTCCATGCTGCACCAGGTCCTTGCGGAACTGGACAGCGACGGCACTTTCTCTCCCAAGGCTCAGGCGCCGGAGCGGGTGCAGTCCGAAGCCGCACCCGCGGACCTCGAAGCCGCTGCGTCGCAGCCGGAACATCGGCCTGAACCGGTCGATACGATGCCGCTTGCGCAGATCGAGAGCGCGCTTGCCGAGCGCGACGCCCAGATTTCCGAGCTCCAGCAGGCAGTGATCGAGCTTGCGAACGGGGCCGAAGCGTCGGCGGACCGGGCAGGTCTTGAGCTTTCAGAGCGGATTTCCTCGTTCGAGGGCCTCTTCTCCGGGATCGATGAGCGCATCTCCACCGGGGACGAGCGCATCGCTTCGGTCGAGGAGCGATTTGCTCCGATCGAGCAGAGCATTTCGTCCAGCGACGAGCGTATGGCTTCGGTGGACGAACGTTTCGCCACGATCGAACAGAGCATCGCGGCTTTCGATGATCGCATTTCCATGATGGAAGGCCGGATGACCGAGCAGGACCGCACGATCCGTCACACCCTCACCATGCTGATCGAATGGATCGAGGGCGAAGAGTTCCTGCGCGCTGCATGATCGCAACCGGAGTTGTGTCCAAGTGGTTTCCATCCAGCCGACCAATGGCCTGTCAGTCGACGTTGAAGACTGGTTCCAGGTGGGCGCTTTCGAGCATGTGATCGAGCGCGGGAGCTGGGAATCACTTGCGGACCGCGTCGAGCGCAATTGCGACGCCATCCTCGAGATGTTCGCCGACGCCGGTGTCGAGGCGACGTTCTTCACGCTGGGCTGGGTGGCACAGCGGCATTCCTCGCTGATCCGGCGCATTGCCGCTCAGGGACATGAGCTCGCCAGCCATGGATGGGACCACGCCCGCGTGTTCCGCATGGACCGCGAGAGCTTCGCCGCGGACCTGGACCGGAGCCGCAAGGCGATCGAGGACGCTTCCGGCGCCGCCGTCAGCGGCTATCGCGCGCCCAGCTTCTCCATCGATCGGCGCACGCCCTGGGCCTACGAGGTTCTTGCGGAACAGGGCTTCTCCTACAGTTCCAGCGTCGCGCCGATCAGTCACGACCATTACGGATGGCGCGAGGCTCCCCGCTTTGCGTTCAAGCCGCTGGACTGGTCCGATCTGGTGGAAATCCCGGTGACGACCGCCACATTCGCCGGCCGGCGACTGGCTGCCGGGGGAGGGGGCTTCTTCCGGGTGCTCCCCTATGGATTCTCGCGCTGGGCCATCCGCCAGGTCAACCGCCGCGAAGGCCGTCCGGCGATCTTCTATTTCCATCCGTGGGAAATCGATCCCGGGCAGCCGCGCGTGGCCAATGCGCCGCTCAAGTCGAAGCTGCGTCACTACACCAACCTCGACGGCATGGCCGGCAAGCTGCGCCAGCTCATCGGCGACTTCGACTGGGGCCGGATGGACGCATTGGCCGCACACGAGGCGGCCAGGGCCGAAAGGCTCGCGGCATGAACGCTCCGTTCCTCCTCGCCAGGCAAAGCCTGCGCCGCGCCGACCTTCGGAATCGCGACGAGCGGGCCCGCATCGAGGCCTTTATCGCCGATCATCCCGGCGGCACGCCTTTCCACCGGCCTGCCTGGCTCGAGGCGGTGGCGCGCGGCACCGGCAACCCGGCGATCGCCCTCATCGCCGAGCGCGACAGCGAGATCGTCGGCTATCTGCCGTTCAGCGAGGTTCACTCGCCGATTTTCGGGCGTTCGCTGGCGTCGACCGGCTTTGCCGTCGGCGGCGGGCTGCTGCTGGCGGAAGGCGCGGAGGCCGATGCGATCTTCGCCGCAGCGGAGGAACTGGCGTTGCGGCGCTCTTGCCCGTCGATCGAACTGCGGGGCGGCGTGCTCCCCTCGCACCGGTCGGGCTGGACGCAGCGCTCCGACTCGCATTGCGGCTTCGTCGCCGATCTTGCCGCCGACGATGAAGCCCAGCTCAAGGCGATTCCGCGCAAGCAGCGGGCCGAAGTGCGCAAGAGCCTCGCCAACGAGCTGGAAGTCGAAGTCGGCGTGTCCGATCGCGATCGGGCAGCCCATTACGCGGTCTATGGTGAAAGTGTGCGCAATCTCGGAACGCCGGTGTTCCCGCGCTCGCTGTTCGACGCCGTTCTGGATTCATTTGGCGAGGGCGCCGACATCCTTACCGTCCGGCACCGCGGGGAGCCGGTCGCGAGCGTCCTCTCGCTGTATCACCGGGGGGCGGTGATGCCCTACTGGGGCGGCGGCACGGCGTTCGCGCGGCCGCTGCGGGCCAATGACAGGATGTATTACGAACTCATGCTCCACGCCCGTCGCCGCGGCTGCAGCCGGTTCGATTTCGGCCGGTCGAAAACGGGCAGCGGTGCATATCATTTCAAGCGAAACTGGGGGTTCGAGCCCGAGCCCCTGGATTACGCGTGCTGGACAGCGCCCGGTGCGGTAGCCCGCGACACCGACCCGACGAGCTCAAGACACTCCCTCAAAGTGAAGATCTGGCAGCGCTTGCCGCTGGCAATCGCGAACCGGTTGGGGCCGGTCATCGCCCGGGGGCTGGGCTGATGCAGGAAATCCTCTTCCTCTGCCACCGTATCCCGTTCCCGCCGGACCGGGGAGACAAGATTCGCTCGCACCATATCCTCAAGGGGTTGGCGCGTATCGCCCAGGTTCATGTCGCCACGTTCGCGGACGACGATTTCGACATGGCCGAGGAGGCGGAGCTGGCCGCGGTGTCAAACACCTACAAGCTGGTGCGCCGCTCGAAACCGCTGATGCTGGCGGGCATGCAGGCGCTTGCCGCAAGGCAGCCGGTTAGCCTGTCGGCATTCCGCGACCGCTCGCTTGCCGCCTATGTAGACTACATCCTCGCCAGCCGCAGGATTTCGACGATCTACGTTTTCTCCGGCCAGATGGGCCAATACGTCCCGGACAGCTTCCGGGGTCGTGTCATCGCCGATTTCGTGGACGTCGATTCCGCCAAGTTCGAGGCATACGCAGCCAAGGGCGGCGGTATCGTCCACTGGATCAACGGGCGGGAAGGAAAGCTTCTCAGCCGGGAAGAGGAAAGGCTGGCCAGGCGCGCCGACGTCAGCCTGTTCGTGGCCGAACCGGAAGCGCAACTGTTCCGCTCGCGTCTGCGCGACGCGGTTCGTAATAAGATAGATGTGCAGGTGCTGCCCAACGGCATAGACAGCTTCAATTTCGATCCCTCTCTGGTCGGCCCGGATGCGAAGATGATGGATTGTCCCGCGCCTCGCATGATCTTCACCGGGCAGATGGACTATGCCCCGAACATCGATGCGGTGATCCGCGTCATGGACCGCATCCTGCCGCTTATCCGCAAGGAAATCCCCGAAGCGACGTTCCACGTGGTGGGCCGCAATCCCACGGAGGAACTGCTGGAGCGGAACGGCAAGGACGGAGCCTATGTCTGGGGACGCGTGAACGACATCCGTCCTTCTCTCAAGGCGGCCGATCTTGCGCTGGTTCCGCTCGACATCGCCCGGGGTGTGCAAAACAAGGTGTTGGAGGCGATGTCGATGGGCTTGCCCGTTGTGCTGACCAGCGGCGCTGCGTCGGGCATTTCCGCCCTGGACGGGCAGCATTTCCGGATCGCCGACAGTGACGAGGCGATTGCCGCCGCTGCGGCCGGCTTGTTGGTCGATCATCGCCGTGCCGGCGCCCTTGGCGATGCCGCGCGCCGTTTCGTGACCGAGAACGTCAGCTGGCAGTCCGCGCTGACGGTTCTGCCCGAGCTCCTCGGCAAGGCGGAGCGGGTCGTGCGCGATGCTGCGTAATGCGTTTTCCGGCACATTCTCGGGGCTGCATCTTGCTGAGCCGCTGACGCCGGCCTGGCGCGCCGCCATTTTTCGGCTTGGCCTCATATGGGCCTTCCTGATTGCGGCGTTCGCCTCCGACTGGGTCGCCATGGCGGCGCAGTGGTGGAACAGTTCAAGCTATAACCACATCCTCCTCATTCCTGCGATCCTGGCATGGCTGGTCTGGCAGCGCTTCGGCGAGCTCATGCGGATCGAACCTTCAATGTGGTGGCCGGGCCTGCTGGCGGTTGCGGGAGCGGCGTTCATCTGGCTGCTTGGAACCTTTGGCGGCCTCGCCACTGCCAGCCAGCTCGGTGCGGTAGCCCTGCTGGTTGCTGCGACGATCACGTTTATCGGAGTCAGGGCGAGCGCGGCGCTTGCATTCCCGCTGGGCTACATGTTCCTTCTGGTGCCGATAGGCGATGAGCTGGTGCCCGGCTTGCAGATGGTGACGGCTTCGATTGCGATCTGGCTCGTCGAACTGAGCGGCATACCGGCCGTCATCGACGGGGTGTTCATTTCAACCCCGGTCGCCTTGTTCGAAGTTGCCGAAGCCTGTTCCGGCGTCAGGTTCCTCGTCGCGATGGTGGCTTTCGGCGTGCTGGTGGCCAATGTCTGCTTCACGAGCTGGACGCGGCGCCTCGTCTTCCTCGGCGCTTGTGTCGTTGTGCCGATCCTTGCCAACGGCGTGCGCGCCTGGGGAACGATTTACGCGGCGCAGTTCGTAGGGGTCGAACTCGCAACCGGCGTGGATCATATCGTCTACGGGTGGATCTTCTTCGCCATCGTGATGGCACTGGTGATTCTGGGGGCGTGGCGCTTCTTCGATCGCCAGCCCGGCGATCCCATGATCGATGCCGGCAGGATCAACAGCTCGCCGCTCCTGGGACGTCTGGAAACGATGCGCGTGAGCGCAGTGCCGGCAATTGTCCTGCTGGCTGCCATCACGATCGGCAGCCAGGCTTGGTCCCGCGCCGCCGACCAGCTTGTCGCGCCGATGCCGGAGCGGATCGGGCTCCCCGAGGTTCCGGGCTGGCATCGTGCGGACTATGTTCCATCGGTGTGGTGGGAACCGCGTGCGGATGGCGCCGAACATCGCCTGCTCGGCCGATACGCGGACGATGCGGGGCATGAAGTCGATGTCTTCCTGGCGCTGTATTCGGCACAGGGTGAAGGCCGTGAGGCAGGCGGATTCGGGCAGGGCGCCCTGCCGCCCGAAAGCGCCTGGTCGTGGCAGTCCCCGGGGCCCGATTTCGGCGAAGCGAAGAGCGACCGGCTTTTGGCACAGGGCAGCACCGAACGCGTGGCCTTCACCTGGTACCGCACCGGCGAGTTGATCACGGGCAGCAATGCGCGTCTCAAGCTGGCCAACATGGGTGACAGGCTGTTGCTGCGCCGTAATCCGACGACGGTCCTGATTCTTTCCGCAGTGGAACGAGAAGGGAAACCGGCCGTAGAGGCGATCGAGGCATTCCGCCGCGCGGCAGGGCCGCTCGATCAGTGGATGGACCGCGTGGCTGCGGTCCGCTAGGCGCGTCCGCCATGTGTGGCATCGCCGGCATTTTCCATTATTCCACGCCGAAGCCGGTCGATCCGGCCCGGGTCGAACGAATGTGCGATGCCATGGTGCATCGCGGGCCGGATGGGCACGGCGTCTGGACGGCACCCGGCGTAGGCCTAGGCCATCGTCGCCTTTCGATCATCGACCTTGCCGGTTCTCCCCAGCCGATGCTCTCCAGCGACGGCCGGGCCGTGCTCGTGTTCAACGGCGAGATCTACAATTTCCGGGAACTGCGCAACGAGTTGAAAGCGGCCGGCGCCCAATTCCATACCGATGGCGACAGCGAGGTAATCCTCGCGGCGTGGCAGCAATGGGGTGTCGACTGCCTTTCGCGGCTTCACGGCATGTTCGCTTTCGCCATCTATGATCTCGACAGGCGCACGCTGTTCCTCGCTCGCGACCGGCTTGGCGTGAAACCGCTGTTCCTCGCGCCGCTGAGCGACGGGAGCCTGATCTTCGGTTCGGAGCTCAAGGCCCTCACGGCCCATCCGCTGCTGCGGCGAGAGGCGGATCCGCTCGCGGTCGAGGACTATCTAACCTGGGGATATGTCCCCGATACACGTTCGATCCTGAAAGGCGTGGAGAAGCTTCCGGCCGGTCACTACCTGCTGTTGCGGCACGATGCGCCCGTACCGAGCCCGGTCCGGTGGTGGGATGTCTCGTTCACCGAGCGCAGGAGGGGGAAGACCGCCGATCTCGAGGCTGAACTTCTCCACCTGTTGCGGCAGGCGGTGACTTCGCGGATGCTGGCGGACGTTCCGCTTGGAGCTTTCCTGTCCGGCGGCGTCGACAGCTCAAGCGTCGTGGCGTTAATGGCGGAAGCCAGCGCCAGTCCGGTGAAGAGCTGCTCGATCGGGTTCGATGTCGCCGCTCTCGATGAGAGCTCCTACGCAAGCCAGGTCGCCGAACTGTTTGCGACCGAGCATCGATCCCGCGTGGTGTCACCGGACGATTTCGATGCGATCGACCAGCTTGCTGCGATGTTCGACGAACCCTTCGCCGACGCTTCCGCGCTGCCGACCTGGCGGGTGAGTCAGCTTGCGCGCGAGTCCGTGACCGTGGCCTTGTCCGGAGACGGCGCCGACGAGGCCTTTGCCGGCTATCGCCGCCATGTTTTCCAGCGCAACGAGGATCGCTTGCGGTCCATCTTGCCGGAGGGGCTGCGCAGGCCCGTTTTCAGCGCCCTGGGAGCGATCTATCCGAAGGCGGATTGGGCGCCCAGGATGTTCCGGGCCAAGTCCACATTCCTCTCCCTCGCTGCCAGCAGCGAGGAAGGCTACGCAAGAGCGCTGTCGGTGACGCCTCCGGAGCTGCGCCAAAGGCTCTACACGCCCGAGTTCCAACGCCTTCGTGGCGACTATCGCAGTGAAGCGGATCTCGAGGCCCTGATGCGCGCCGCGCCGGGTCGGTCCGGGCTCGACCGCGCGCAGTATGCCGATATCAAGTTCTGGCTGCCGGGAGACATCCTTACCAAGGTAGACCGGACGAGCATGGCGGTGAGCCTTGAGGCTCGCGAACCCTTGCTGGATCACCGCCTGATCGAGTTTGCCGCAACGTTGCCCGAAGCGATGCGGACCCGCAAAGGGCAGGGCAAATGGCTCATGAAGCAAACCATGCGCCGCTATCTGCCCGACGACATCTTGTACCGGCCCAAGCAAGGCTTCGTAACGCCGATTGCTCAGTGGTTTCGCGGCCCTCTCGCCGGGACGGCGCGCGCGATCGGCGATAGCGCGGCATTGGGACGGACCGGGTGGTTCGATGCGAAGAGGATATCTGAGATGGCCGGCGCACACATCGCCGGCAGGTCAGACCATTCGCGGCTGCTATGGCAACTTGTGATGCTCGATCGGTCTCTATCGCGCCTGGGGTGCGTGTAACCCAGTGGCTTCGGCGCGCTACGCTTTTCCGACCATATGACTTCCAGGTCACACTGGTCCGGCGGCGCGCTTCTCCAGAGACCTGCGTTCTCGGACGAAGACTCTATTGATCCGAATGCTTTTCATTATTTCACCGCCTGTCATAAGTGGAACAAATCCTGCGAAGCCGTTTCCCGGAATCAATTTGTTCGCGCGCCAGAAATCGAACGAAGAATAGTTCTGCGAGTTTTGGACGAAAACATCTCGCAAGAGCATTTGTTGATTCTGATTGTAGCGCATCTCCATGCACTCCGTTCAGTGTTTCCTTGGCAATTCGATTCCGTCGAAAGCCAATGATTGTTTTCATTTTGACTGTTGTTCCGTCCGGCAATTGTCACATTCGGCCTCGAACCGACCGATTTTGGGACTCAGTTCATCGCAAAGGAAAAAATTTCCTTTGCCAAGTGACTCCCAACTGGCCTAGATTCCTGAGTGTGTTGCCGAAATTGCATTGTTCTGTCGGTGACGGGTCGTAACTTAGGGGTGTGTATGGATCGGCTTTCAGGCGATCTTGATCATGGCAATGAGGGTGAGCGCTTCGATGAAGCGCCTGCTATCCCATTGAAAAATGAGGCTGATGATCTGCTTGCCAGATCGGAGCAGCGGCTTGCCGTACCCCAGAAACTTTTCAATCTGGCAGAACTCGACGTCCTTTACGACGCGGACCACTGCGCTCTCTGGACCTTCATGCATCCGAGCGGCCGGCCGACGTTCACTCCGTCAATACTCACCGATTTCGAGCAGTGGCAGGACCTGATCGCGGGGCATTTCGGTCCTGACCAGATTCCGCTGCGCTATCTGATCCTCGGTAGCCGGGCTCCGGGCGTCTTCTGCTTCGGCGGCGATCTCAAGCTTTTCCATGCGCTGATCCTCGATCGCAACCGGAAGGGGCTGGTTGCCTACGGCCGGCGCTGCGTCGAAATCCTCAACCGAAATTACCGCTCGCTCGACCTGCCGATGCTGACTGTCGGGCTGGTTCAGGGCCAGGCGCTGGGCGGCGGTTTCGAAGCCTTGCTCTCCTTCGATTTCATCGTCGCGGAGAAGGGGGCGACTTTCGGGCTGCCGGAAATCACCTTCGGCCTGTTCCCCGGCATGGGCGCCCATCCCATCCTTTCGCGCAAGCTCGGCACTGCCGTTGCCGACCGCCTCATACTGGGCAACGAGACTTTCACTGCCGAACAGATGTTCGACATGGGCATCGTTCACCGCCTGGCAGAGCCGGGCGAAGGCATAGAGGCGATGCGCGACTTCATGGCGAAATCTGACCGCCGCCATGCTGGGATGGTCAATGCGCGCAAGGCGATGCGCGTTTCCGCGCCGATCAGCATGGAAGAATACTACGAGATCGTCGATCTCTGGGCCGATGCCGCGCTGCAGCTGCGTGAGCACGACCTGAAGCTGATGCAGCGTCTCGCCAGTGCTCAGGAACGGCTGATCAAGGCTTCCTGAGGCTTTTCCGGTAATTCCCGCTTGCTGGGAGCTACGCCTCGCCGTGGCCCAGTGCGAGGTAATCCGCGCTCTGCATCTCGTTTAGCCGGCTGACGGTCCGCTCGAACTCGAACCGGCCGTGGCCCTCCTCGTAGAGTTCCTCCGGCGAAGCGGCCGCGGTCACGAGGAGCTTCACCTTGTTCTCGTAGAGCGCATCGATCAGCGTGACGAAGCGCGCGGCATCGTTGCGGTTCTCCGGCCCCATCCTGGGAATGCCGACTATGATGACCGTGTGGTAGGTCTGGGCGATGGCGAGATAGTCGGGTGCCCCCCTCGCTTCGCCGCACAGCCGCTTGAAGCTGAACACTGCGACACCCTTCAGGCTCTTCGGCACGAAAAGCTTGCGCCCTCCGCCTAGGTCGAGCTCGGAGGACGGGACGTGCGCGCTGTCTTCGGGGGGATAATCGGTGAGGCGGAAGAAGGCCTCACGTACTTGCGCCGTCGCCTCGTCTCCGAGCGGCGCATGCCACGTTTCCATGCCGGCCAGGCGCTCCAGACGGTAGTCGACCGGCCCGTTCAGCGTCATCACGTCGAGTTCCCGCTCGATAAGCGCGATGAACGGCAGGAAATGCTCGCGATTGAGACCGTCCTTGTAAAGCTCGCCCGGAGCGCGGTTCGAAGTGGTCACGATCGTGACGCCCTGGTCAAGGATCAGTCCGGTGAACAGCCGGCTCATGATCATGGCGTCCGCCGAATTGTTGACCACCATCTCGTCGAAGGCGAGGCATCGCACCTGCGCTGCGATCGCGGCGGCGACGGGCGGAACCGGGTCCCCGGCTTCCTTCTTGCGCTCTTCCCTCAGCAGCGCGTGCACTTCGATCATGAAGGCATGGAAGTGGACACGGCGCTTGCGGGCGATGCCCAGCGTGTCGTGGAACAGGTCCATGAGCATCGACTTGCCGCGCCCGACGCCGCCCCACATGTAGACGCCGCGCGGCATCTCCCGCTTCTTCCTGAGCAGCTTGCCGAAAAGGCCCGATGCGGGCGCGTCGCTTTCCAGTTCCCCCTGGAGCGCCCCCAGTCGTTTCGCCGCGGCAGCCTGCTCGGGATCGGGCCGGAGTTCGCCAGCAGCGACGAGTTCCTCGTATCGGGAGATGAGCCCCGTCATTTCCTGATGGACGGCTTGCGAATGGTTCCGGAGAAGGAGGCGACCTTGGCGTCGTCCTGGACTACCAGGCCCCGGAGGAAAGCGAGGCGACGCGTTTCCCGCAGGAGTTCGACCACCGCATCGAGCGGCTTGGCCGGATCGCCGGCGCCGATGAATTGCGCGGTGAGGTCTACGGTGACCGATTTACCCGCGTCGACGCCGCGCAGCACATACATCGAGGCGAAGAGCGACACGTCGGCCAGCGCGAGCGTTATCCCCCCATGCACGTTGTTGGCGGTGTTGGTGTGGTGGTGCTGCGGATGCAGCCGCAGGCGGCAGGTGTCAGGCCCTTCGGCGCGGACGATCTGCCGGCCGAGCACCGCTTCATTGAAGCGCGAAGGATCCTTCATCTTCCAGAGCGACCATCCCGGATTGTCCGGATCGGGCTCGCAGATGAAGTTGGTCAGCGTAGGGGAGGGAACCTCGCTCAGACGTGGCGCTCCGCCTGCATCTTCTTGATTTCGGCGATTGCGCGCGCGGGCGACAGGCCCTTGGGGCAGACATTGGCGCAGTTCATGATCGTGTGGCAGCGATAGAGCCGGAACGGGTCTTCCAGCTCATCGAGCCGTTCGCCGGTCATCTCGTCGCGGCTGTCCGCCAGCCAGCGATAGGCCTGGAGCAGGATAGCCGGGCCGAGGAACTTGTCGGAATTCCACCAGTAGCTCGGGCACGAGGTCGAGCAGCAGGCGCACAGGATGCATTCGTAGAGGCCGTCCAGCTTCTCGCGCTGTTCGGGCGATTGCAGGCGCTCCTTGCCGGACGGTGTCGTCGAAACCGTCTGCAGCCAGGGGCGGATCGAGGCGTATTGCGCGTAGAAATGCGTGAAATCCGGAACCAGGTCCTTCACTACTTCCATGTGCGGCAACGGGGTGATGCGGATGTCGCCCCTGAGGTCTTCGATCGCGGTGGTGCAGGCAAGGCCGTTGCGCCCGTTCATGTTCATTGCGCACGAACCGCAGATGCCTTCGCGGCACGACCGGCGGAATGTGAGCGTCGGGTCCTGTTCGCTCTTCATCTTGATCAGGGCGTCGAGCACCATCGGTCCGCAACTGTCGAGATCGATTTCGAACGTGTCGTAGCGGGGGTTCTCTCCGCTGTCGGGATCGTAGCGGTAGACGGTGAACTTCTTCACGCGTGAGGCGCCTTCGGCCTTGTGATGCCTGCCCTTGCCTTTGATCTTGCTGTTCGCGGGAAGAGTGAAGGTCGCCATGTCCGATCCCTGTTGCTCGAAAGCAGCATCAAGCCGCCGATCTGGCTTTCTCTAGCGATTCACCGCGTCGGGGCAAGGGGGCTATCGCGCCTATGCTCATTCGGGCGGGCTAGCGCCTCAGCAGGAGCACCAGGGGCGTCGCAAGCATACAGGCCAGGAACAGCATCCAGAACGTGTTGGCATAGGATGCCATCAGGGCCTGGCGGAGTATCTCGACCGCCATTCCCGCTATCGTATCGGCGGAGCCGAAATCCATGTCCGGGAGTTTCAGTTCCAGCACGGGATTGTCGGGTCGCACGGTCTCGACAAGGTGCGACTGAACCGTCGCCGCATTGCGAATCGTCATCGTGTGCAACACCGAAATCCAGATTGCGCCGGACATGTT
Organism: Novosphingobium sp.; assembly: GCA_024236175.1. GTDB lineage: Bacteria > Pseudomonadota > Alphaproteobacteria > Sphingomonadales > Sphingomonadaceae > Novosphingobium. The sequence continues at coordinate 140,834 of JACKKY010000002.1, forward strand.
GCGGATCAGCGAACTCACGGCGGAAGCCTCGTTGCGGTACTTCGCGGGAATGGTCTTGAAGACGACGGTGGCGATCGGCACGAACATGATGGCCGCCCCGATGCCGTGAACGATGCCGGCGATGACGATGAGCGAGCTGTCCATTTCCAGCGATATGCCCGACAGGATCCACATCGAGATGGCACTCAGGACAAGGCCGCTCATGATCAGCCACCGGGAGTCGATCAGCCCGGTCAAACGCCCGGCAATAAGCATGAAGATCATCATGGCGATCCCGCGCGGCGCCGAGACGAGGCCGACGAGCTTTATGGGATAGCCCATGAGCTCCGCGAGCAGGGGTGGGGTAAGCGCCATGGTGCCGTAGAGGAGCCCGCCCAGGATAAACGCGAAGAGGTTGCCCAGCAGGTAATTAGAATCTCGGAACAGCTTGAGATTGACGAACGGATGACGCGCGGTGAGCGTATGGACGATGAAGAGGTAGAACGCCGTCGCGGAAACGATCGTCTCGACCCAAATCTCCCGGGATTGGTACCAGTCGAGCACCTGCCCGCGATCGAGGACAAGCTGGAAGGTCCCCACCGACAGAGCCAGCAGGAAAAAACCTGTCAGGTCGAGCCGCATCGGCCTTTCCGCCCGGTTTTCCCGCATGTAGAGCATCTGCCCGACCGCTGCGATCAGCCCGAACGGCAGGTTGATGAAGAATACCCAGCGCCAGCTCAGGTAGTCGGTGAGATAACCACCCAGGACGGGGCCGATGATAGGCCCCAGCACCGCCCCCATGCCCCACACCGCCATCGCGCTGCCATGCCGTTCCGGCGGATTGATATCGAGCAGGATCGCCTGGCTGATGGGCAGGAGGGCGGCCCCCATCATTCCCTGCAGCAGGCGAAAGGCGATCAATTGCTCGAAGTTCGCCGCCAGACCACACAGCAGCGATGCGATCGTGAATCCGCTTATCGAGACAACCATCACGTTCTTCTGGCCGAACCGCGTGGCGAGCCAGCCGCTCAGAGGCGTGAACATGGCGGCCATGATGATGTAGGAGGTGAGAACCCAGGTGATCTGTTCCCTGGAGGCCGAGGTGCTCGCCTGCATGTGCGGCAGGGCGACATTGGCGATGGTCGCGTCGAGCTGGGTCATGAAGGAGGACACGAGCACGAATAACGTGATCAGCCGTCGTGTCATTGCTGGCGGGTATTCGTCCTCCATGGGGCCCGGCCATCGGGCCAAACGCGGATCGCCGCAAGACCTGTGATGCCTATCTCAATGTTCCCTCGAGGCGCTCGGCGTCCTCCTCGAGCAGTAGTCCATCCTCGCGCAGCGTGGTAACAGCCTCGCGAAAGCGTTTTTCCCGGTCGCCGGCGGAGGGATATCTTTCGGCGAGAGAGGGGCGGGTATCTCCGGCGCGCGCCGCGGCGTCTTTCGCGAAGGGTAGGTAGGAGCCGAAAATCAGGCACAACTCGTTTTCCGCGTAGCCGGCCTTGCGCAGGTTCCAGCTCAGGTAGGTGCCCTTCGGGGCAGCCAGGTCCGGAAGGCGGATTCCCGGGAAGTCGTTTCCGTCGGAATCGATTGCGGGGACGAAAACGGGCCAATCGGGCTTGCCTTCGGGCGGAACCGGACTGTTGAGGACCTTGGGCCAGACAAGCCCAGCAGATGGCACTTGCGGCCCGTCCAGCTCGCCGATGCGCCGAAGTTCGCGATCGGCAAGCCGCGGCCAGAGGCTGTCGGGGGGCGTGGCCTGGTCGGAGGCCCAGTCGATCATGGCCACCAGAAGGGCGCGGACGGCGGGGGTGTAGTCCAGAGGGTTCGGCGGATACCGGCAGGCCGTCATCGTCATACCCGGTGCGTGTGCTCCGCCCGCGATCATATAGGCCCGGACGTTGGCCGGGAAAACGACGTCGTGATCGGTTCCTCCGGTGCCGACAAGCGAGGCTGCCGCCTGCCAGAACTCGCCGCTGGTATCGATATGGAAGACCTTGGGGCAGGTACCCGATTCCGAACAGGATTGGAGGATGCCGTCCCGCTTGCCGGTCACCGAATCCGTAAGCGAGGCGTATGTGAACGGGAAAGTGAAGCCCGGAACGTGATGGTCCTCGTGCTGGCGCGAGAATCGACCGGGTTCGGCGAAACGGTAATTGGTGAATGTCTGCCGGGCGCCCGGAATGAAGGGGATCACACCGTCGAACACGCGGCGGCCGGCGAGGTCACGGTTGAACCCGCGCCACAGGTAGTCGCGCAGGTACCGTCCGGATTGCGAAGCGCCGAATGCGATTGCGCTGGAGAAGACCCCGCCTTCCGGATTGGCGCAATCGCCGGCGGAACCGCGTTCGCAGGGCGCTTTCGCCAGCTCGGCAAGAGGGTTGCCGTCGGCGGCGGAGGCATGCCGCAGCCAGGACACCAGGTCCCGCGTTGCGGCAAAACCAAGACCCATGACCTTGGGATCGCGGGCAGTGTATTGGAAGCGGTAGATCGCGCCGGCATCCATGCTTTCGGGGCGCTCGATTTCGATATGGCGATCGTCGGTGAAGCGCCAATGCGAACGCGGAATAACCGTAGGCGTTTCGCCGGTTCGCGCGCTGACCGTAAGGAGACCGTTGGACCGGCCGACCGATGCCGCCGAATAGGGCAGTTCCATTCCCGTGCCGTCGAGGCTGTCGAAGATCTTCTCGGTCGAAACGGTTCCGGTAACGGGCTTGCCGTCCTTTGTTGCTACGGGAAACCTTGCGCCCAGCAGTTTCGGGCTGGCGATGTCGCCCTGCCAACCGCTCCAGACCAGGGTGTAGCCACGTCTGAAGGGAAAGCCGTCGCCGGGATCGGCGTCGTTCATTGGCGTGCCGCCGGTATACATAGAGAACAGCTTGATCCCGCGATTGACCACTTCGTAGACCAATATCCGGCGTGCTTTTTCGGCGTTCGAGGGCCGAAGGATGACGACGTCGACGTCGTAAGCGACCATCCCGTCCGCATCGCGGGGAGCAAGCTCGAGATCGACAATGCCGCGGTTTGCCGCCGCTTGCGGATCGATACGCATATGGGCGACACCGGTTATGCGTTCGTATGTTCCGTAATCGCCGAAAGTCTGGCCGCCGAACGCGGTTTCACGGGATGCGATTTCCAGGCGGACCCCTGGAAGAGCGTCGCCGGCGATTGCGGATTGCGGACACGCAAGGGCGAATGCCACGAGCAGAAGCTGGATGATTTTCGGCATTGTTCTCTCCCGTTACCTCCATTCTCGCAGGCTTCGGGCGTCGTGGGAACTGCTTTCGGGTCCCGCGGCGTACTGCATCAGGCTCGCCCAGGAAGCTATGGTGGTGGCGGGGCGAAGGCTTCCTCGGTTCCGAGAATGATGAAGATGTTCTCGTGCATTTCACGGATCCTCCAGGCACCGTCTTGCAACACCGTGCCGAAGTCGAACCGGCCGAGCGACTCCTCGAACAGGTGGGATCGTTCGCGGTTGCCGACGTGATGTGCGCGCAGATAGCACGAGGTTTCGGCTGACTGCCCGTCCCCGGACAGCTCGACCACGTAGTTCGAAAGCATGTGATGGGTCGCCGAAAGCCCGTCCCAGATCGTGCGGATCGATGAGACGATCGTTTCGCGTCCCGACTGAACCAGGAAATCCTCGCCGGGGACGGCATCTTCCAGATACTGGCGGGCGCGGAATTCCGCATCCTCGGTGAACAGCGAAGCGAACATCTCCCAGTCCCGAACATCGAGCGCGTGGGCGTAGCGATTCATCAGGTCGATGTTGGCCTGCCGAGGATCATCGCCCGCTTGATGGCTTCCGATCATTGTTCATTCTCCCGATTGTGTTTCCTGCACGGTTTCGCAAATCTGCCTTGCCATCAGCCATGGGTAAATGAGAAGCTGACTGCGGACTAGGCATACAGTTGAAAGGAGAGAGCCATGGCGGGACGTGGTCACAGGGATATTTTCGCCGGCGATATCGAATGGGCCAAGGGCACTTCGGACGGAATAGACTACGCCCGTTTCCTGATGGACGAGGACGATACCTCTTCGCCGTTGATCATCCTTACGAAGTTCGAGCCGGGCGAAGTGGTCGAACCGCACACTCACGGCACCAATTACTTCGAATATGTGATCGATGGTGAACAGACGGTCGGCAAGGTGAAATTCGGACCCGGCGATATCCGCTTCGCCAAGGCCGGGACGGGTTACGGGCCGATCACGATCGGGCCTGAGGGATGCACCGTGGTGATCGTTTTCCAGGATGCGACCGGTGCGATGACCATTCCGATGGGTCGTGCGAGGCAGGCGGCCGAAGCCGGCGCCTAGCTGCGCTTGCTTCTACTCAGACCGGTGGGAAAAGACTGCCGGGTGCGCGCCAGTCGAGCGTGATGCGGCGATGGGAGAACAGCCAGTCGCTCCCTTCCCGGCGTAGTTCGTCCGAATAGACGCCCATGTGATCCGGCCCCAGTTCCGTGAAAACGATGAAATAGGTTCGGGCACAGGCCGTGTCGGTACTGGTCAGCTCTATCTGGCAGGTGGTCAAATTGTGGCGGATGAAGCTGGTTCGCGCCAGCGACGGGTCCTGTCCGGGGACGTTGCTCCATGTCGCAGTTCCGGCGCGGATGGCGTCACGGCCTTCCCTGCGGAAACCCGGAACCGGCGGATAACCCGCAAATTCCAGGATTGCATCCTCGGTCCACAGGGGGTGGAAGGCTTCCGGCGTCCGGCTGTCTCCGGCGATCGTGTAGGCGTTCAGCGTCTTGCGGATAGCCTCGCGCGCGGCCGTCTCATCGTGGTTCATTCGCTTCTCCCCCGGTCTTCACAAATCCCCCCGGCGATACCCGGCGGTCATTACATCCTTGCCCGCTCAGGGCGAGAATGCTTGCATGGCCACGAGCATGAACCAAGGAGAGGTGGAATTCCATGGGTGAGTGGAAAGGCCGGACGGCCGTGGTCACCGGCGCCGGACGCGGCTTCGGCAAGGCGTTCAGCGCCGCTTTGGCGGCGGAAAGCGCGCACGCCGTGCTGGTTGATATCGATGGCGCTGCTGCCGAGGAAGCGGCTGCGGAAATACGTGCCCAGGGCGGTTCGGCGGACGGGCTCGCGGGCGACGTCACCGACGAGGCGCGCATGGCCGAAGTCATGGCGCAGGCCGCGAAGGTGAACGGCGGCGTCGATGTTCTGATCAACAATGCCGGACTTCACAGCGAAGAGTATGGCCAGCCGATCACGAAAATGGGTCTGGCGAAAGTGAGGCGGCTCTTCGACGTCAATGTGAACGGTGTGATCACCTGTACGCTTTCGGCCTGGCCGCATATGAAAGGCCGGGCAGGGGCCAGCATCGTCAACATATCCTCTTCGGCAGCGCACATGCACGGTTCAGCCTACGGCGACACCAAGCTTGCGGTTGCCGGGCTTACGATCACCTTTGCAAGGGAGCTTGCACCGGACGGAATCCGCGTGAACGCGATTTCGCCCGGGCTCATGCTCACGGAAACCATAGCAGCCGAACTGCCGCCGGAAACGAAAGCGAAGGTCAAGGCGATGCAACTGCTCGACCTCGATGGGGCAGAGCATCACATTGTGGATGCCATGCTGTTTCTGACCTCACCGCGTGCCGAGTTCATCACCGGCGAGACGCTGCGGGTGACTGGCGGCATGGCGGCGGGAGTTTGACGATGCACAAGGGCGATATCGGTCCGGAAAAGGCGCGGGTTGGGCAAAGCGCCTATCCGCCACCGCACGACAAGATGTGCGAGGGACGCAAGACCTGGTCGCTGACGAGCCAGTGGAAGCTCAGCCAGTTCGGCGTGAACATGGTGGAACTTCCGCCCGGCAAATGGTCTACCAATCGCCATTGGCACAAGAGCAACGATGAACTGGTCATTGTGGTCTCCGGTGAGCTGACGCTCGTCACCGACGACGGTGAGGAAGTGCTGCGCCCCGGTGATTGTGTCGGCTTCAAGGCCGGTGTTCCCAATGCTCACCACCTACAGAACCGTGGGAACGAACCCGCGGTCTATTACGACATCGGCGGCCGGGATCCCTGGGACCGTTCCATCTTCCCCGACATCGGGCTGGAAGCGATGACGCATATGGAGATCCGCTTCAGGGACCTCGGCGAGAAGAAATGACGCTGCAGCTCTACTATTTTCCGACGCTCAACGGTCACAAGGTGACCATTGCCCTCGAGGAAATGGGGCTCGCCTATGACATCGTGATGGTGAACATCCTCGAAGGAGACCAGCACAAGCCGGAGTTCCTCGCGATCAATCCCAATGGCCGCATACCGGCAATGGTCGATCCCGATGCTGACGGCGGTCCCGTTACAGTGTTCGAATCGGCGGCGATCCTTCAATATCTGGGGCGCAAGACCGGCCGTTTCTACGCTGCCGACGAACAGACGCGCGCCCATATCGACAGCTGGCTGTTCTGGCAGATGGCGGGGCTCGGTCCGATCTCCGGTCAGGCGAATTGGTTCACACGCGTATCCAACAAGCCGGAGATGGAAGAAGCGCGGGGAGTGGACTATGCGCTGAACCGCTTCCTCAAGGAAACGCGACGCCTTTTCGGCGTGCTTGAACGCGGTCTGGACGGACGCGACTTTCTTTGCGGCGACTACTCGATCGCCGACATGTGCTGCTGGACGTGGATCGACAAGTATCCCCAGAACGGTGGGGGGCTCGATGATTTCCCGGGCGTCGCTTCCTGGCACAAGCGCATTGCCCAACGACCGGCCGTTCAGCGGGGACTGGAAGCAGGAATAGACCTGTTGCCCGACGCGATGCGGCGCAAGTTCGCCGAGGCTCGCACCTAGCGCCTAGCCGTCCGAGCTCCCGGCGTTGCGGGCTGCCAGTTCACGGCGGATCTCCTGCTGCCGCTCCTCGTCTATCGAAAAGCCGCGAACCAGTGCGGCGGCCACCACATGGGCCAGTGCCGGGCCCAGCGCGAACACGAGCGCAACGGCGAGCAAGCCGGATGACGGGTTGACCGCTGCCGCCGGATCGAAGCCGAACCAGGCGACGAGCGGAAGGGCGATGCCGACGGGCAGGGCCGTGCCCGCCTTGGTCGAGATGCTGAAGACCGAAAACAGAAGCGCGGTGCGATTGACGCCGGTGCGCAACAGGTGCTCGTCGGCAACGTCGGCCAGCATGGCCCGCAGCAAGAGGTTGCCTGAGCCCTGCATCAGTCCCTGCGCGACGGCGAGCGCGATGAAAAGTGCAAGGTCACCCTCGCCGACCAGCAGCAGGCCGAAGTTCACCGCTGCCTGGCCGATTTCGGCGACTACAACAGCCTGGTGCTTCCCGATCCGCCTTGCGATAGCCTGCCAGATGGGCGCGGCGACGATTCCGAACAGGAACTGGAGCAGGAACAGCGCGCTCGCGAGTTGCGGCATGCCCATCACGTGGCTGACGAAGAATACGAACAGCACCCCACGGACGCCTTGCGCGAAGGTGATCACGAAGTCGGCGAGCATGACCCGGAACACCGCCTTTTCAGCGAGCACGAGGCCGACGGCCTGCCTGATGGGGATCTTCTTCTTGCGAGGCCTTCGAACCGGCGCCGTGCTTCGATCCGGAAAGGCCCATATCGCGAGCAGGGCGAGCGGAATTGTCGGGAAGACGATGGCCAGGCCCATCGCGTTCAGCTTCAGCACGTCGTTGCCGGGATAATAGCGATCAACCAGCGTCGGCAGCACCAGCACGGCGAAGAGGGCCAGCCCGCTCGCTATGGTCTGGTAGCTCGTGACCCGCGTGCGTTCGTGATAGTTCCCGGACAGTTCCCCCGACCACGCGTAGTAGGGAATCTGGAGCATCGAGACGGCCAGGAACACCGCAACGAGCGCAACGGCCAGATAAAGGGGCGTAACGCCTTCGCCCGGGAAGAACAGGAACCAGGCGGATATGGTGTAGAGGACGGCCCCGGCGGCGATCCAGACCTTGCGCCGCCCGAACCGGCTTCTGGTCCTGTCGCAAAGCCAGCCGACGATCGGGTCCGTGACCGTGCCCCAGATCCGTTCGGCGAGGAAGATCACGCCGAGTACCGTGAGCGAAAGGCCGAATTGCGTCGCGTAGATGGCCGGCAGGAACACGGAGATCGGAAGCTGGATGGAAGTGAGCGGGACGTGCAGCGTCGAGTGGGCGATCAGCCTGCCGGTCGGGAGTCTCCCGGATCGGGAGTCCTCGTCTAGATCCGGATTCGCCAATGCCCCCTCCCGCAAACTTTTCTTTTTGTGTGTCCCGGATTAGCCTCTCGCAATGATAGAGACCGTCAAGACCTTCTGCCGCAATTGCGGCGCCCTATGCTCAATGGAAGTGGATGTCGAGGACGGACGCATGGTCACCGCCCGCCCGGATGGCAGTGTCTCGCCCTATGGCGGCTACATGTGTCCCAAGGGGCTTTCAGCGATCGAATTCCACGGCGATGGCAGCGAACGGCTCCGGCACGCCCTGAAGCGGACGCCTGACGGCAGTTTCGCGCCCGTAGACGCGCAAACGGCAATCGATGAGATAGGAGATCGCCTCGCACAGCTCGTCGCCGAGCATGGTCCCCGATCGGTCGCGGTGTATCATGGCACGGCCGCCTATCGCAGCGTGCTTGGCGGGCTGATGGAGAGGGCCTGGGTGGCTGCGTTGGGAACACCCAACTTCTTCTCGACCATGACGATCGACCAGTCGGCGAAATGGGTCACCATGGCGCGGATGGGGATAATGGCGAGCGGCAAGCACGTCATGCGCGACGTGGATGTCGCGATCCTCGCCGGGGGTAATCCTGTCGTCACCCACCAGGGGGCACCATTCGCACTGTCAGAGAGCGGTGCGCCCGCGCGCGCCTTCCAGGCAGCAAAGGACAGGGGCTGCAAGATCATCATCGTCGATCCGCGCCGGACAGAAACCGCCCGCTTCGCCGACCTCTTGATCCAGCCGCTGCCTGGCCACGATGCGGAAATCTTCGCCGCCATCGCCCACATCCTGCTGCGCGACGGGACCTACGACCGAGATTTCGTCGGGCGCTGGTGCAATGGTCTCGACGAATTGCGCGCCGCGGTCGCGCCGTTCACGCCTGAATCGGCCGCGGCGCGTGCGGACGTTCCCGTCGAACAGATCGAGCAGGCCGCAAAATGGCTGGGCGAAGCCAAGAAGCCCTATGCCGGAAGCGGATCTGGACCATCCTTTTCCGCTCATTCGAATACCGCCGATCACATGATCGAAGTGGTCAATGCCCTTTGCGGCGGATACCGGCGCGCGGGCGATCTGGTGCGCAACCCCGGCACGCTGAAGCCCAAGGATACGTTCGAAATGGCAGTCTCGCCGACACGCAGTTTCGAACAGGAACCCAAATGCGTCAGCGAGGATACCGGCACGTTGCTGGGCGAGATGCCCTCGGCGCTGATCCCGCGCGAGATCATGGCCGATTCGCCCGACCGCATCCGCGCTTTGATCTCATTCGGCGGCGATCCGCTCAAGGCGATGGGGGATCCGGCGTTTGCAAAGGCAGCTCTTGAGAAGCTGGATCTTCTGGTTTCCCTCGATGTGCGGATGAACGAGACCTGCAAGGTATCGGATTACGTCATCGCGACGACGACGCCTTTCGAGCGTGCCGAGATCACGATTCCCGGCGACGCCATGTTTCCCGAACCGTTCGTGCAATATGCACCGCCGGTCGTTCCAAAGCCCGATGGCGTGATGGACGAGTGGGAGTTCTTCTGGGGCGTCGCTGCGCGAATGAATGTTCCGCTGACATTCAAATACTGGAACTACGGTCTGCGCTTCGAGGATATCGCCAACGGTTTGCCGATGAGCATGCAGGAGAAACCGGATCCGGAGGAACTCTGCCGTTTCCTGTGCAGCGACAGCCTTGTTCCTTTCGACGAGGTCAAGGCCAATCCGGGCGGTGTGTGTCCGCGGAACGCCGCACGAGAGGTGCAGCCTGCTCCGGACAGTTCGGGCCGGCTCGAGCTCTGTCCGCCCGATGTGGCTGCAGAACTTGCCGAAGTGGCAAGCGAAGTGCCTCAGCGTGGTTTTTCCCACCAACTGATCAGCCGGCGGATCCTGCACGCGATCAACGGCGCCTATGTCGATTCGAGCGAGGCGCGGCGGCGTTACCCGGTGAATTTCGCCTACATGAACCCGGACGACATGCGCGAAGCCGGGCTGTCAGACGGTGAGAAGATCGAGATATCTTCCGAATTCGGCACGATCAGGACGCTCGCCAAAGCCGAGAACCGACTTCGGACCGGCGTGGTTTCCATGACGCATATGTTCGGACAATTGGTGGGCTCGGACGATCCCGAGGCGGATGGAGGAGCGAATGTCGGTGAACTCACCTCGCTCACAAGCCATGTTCAGGCGATCAATTTCATGCCTCGCTTCTCGGGCATACCCGTCAACATCCGGGCGATCTGAATTATTCGGGTGCGCCGTACTTGTCGGCGAGTTCCAGCAGGTCCGGCAGACGCTCGGCGCCGGTTGAGCGCATCACCCCTGCGACCATGACATAGCAGCCGACCGTAAACAGGAAATCGAGCATCTGCTTCTCGTTCCATTCGAGCATCAGCGCATCCCAGTTCGCATCGCTGATCTTCCTGTCGTTCACCAGGTCCTCGGTCGCCCGGATAACGGTACGCTCGAACTCGGTGAAATAGGGATCGTCCGCACCGCGCTGGATCGGCCCGTACATGTCCGGAGACAGGCCACAGCTCACGCTGGTCTGCAGATGGCTGGACCACATGTAGGTTGCCTTGCAAAGCCATGCAGTGCGCATGATCGCTATCTGGCGCAGCTTGACCGGCAATGTGTTGTTGCTCAGCAGATGGATGTTGAGCGGCGAGAAAGCGTTCGCAAGCTGCGGATGATGGGCGAAAGTCCGCAGGACCGGATTCTTGTCCGCATCCTTGAATATGCCCCCTGTCCACTGCGCGAAGAAAGCCCGGGTTTCGTCAGTGAACTCCTCGGGTTGTATCTGCGGCAAGCGGGCAGGGGGATCCGGCCTTTGCATTCAGCCTATTCCTGTTCGGCCCCGAACGTGCGCTGCCACCATCCGCGGCGCTTGGGTTCGGAACCGGAATCGTTCTCGGCATCGGCAGAATCCTGAGCCACGACCGTAGCGGCGACCGCTTCGGCACTGCTCGAAGAGTCAGCGGCTGCTTCCTCCGTTTGCGGCTCTGCTTCAGTCACTGCGTCTCCGTCAGGCTTCGGCTTCCTGCTGCGCCGGGTCCGCTTAGGAGCGGGCGTTGCTTCTTCCTCGGCAGCCGCGGCGGGAGCGTCTTCGCTCGCGGGCTCCGCTTCGGCCTCGACTTCGGCCTTCTTGCGCCGCGTGCGTTTCGGCTTGGGTTTGGCCTCCTGTTCGACGTCACCCGATTCTGCGGCCGCGTCCGTGGCAGTATCTTCGCCGGCATCCTCGGCTTGCTTTGCGGGCTTCCTGCGTCGACTGCGTGACTTGGGCTTTTCCTCGGAGGCAGCCTCGTCAGCAGGGGGAGTTTCGGCAGAAGCGCTCTCAGTCGAAGCTGACTCGGTCTCTACCGGAGCCTCATCCTCTACCTCTACTTCATCAGAGGTTTCTGCAGGGACGACCTCGACTTCCGCCTGGATTTCGTCTTCCGGCGCCTGAATGGCTGCATCTTCCGGAGTCTCGCTGCCGGCCGCTTCCTCGCTCCGCCCGCGACCACCGCGACGGCGACGTCCTCCTCGCCGGCGGCGCTTCTTGGGCATTTCGCCTTCTTCATCGGCATCGCCTTGGCCTTCAGCCGCTTCGTCGTCGCGGTCCTGCTCCAGATCGTTCTGGTCGTCGGCTTGTAGCTCGCCGCGCCGATCGCGACCACGGCCACCCCGACGGCGCTTTTTCCGCTTCTTGCGGGCATCGCCATCCTCTTCTTCGATGTCTTCCTCGAGCCCTTCGAATTCCTCCTCGAAATCCTCGTCCACGAGCGGCGCGAATTCCGGAACGAAATTGGGGCGAGGGCCGGAGGAAGCGACGCGCATCTTGGCGCCTTCGTCCTCACCCTCGGGTATGACTTCCACGCGCACGCCGTAACGGCTTTCGATTTCGGCGAGATCGCCGCGCTTGGAATTCAGCAGGTAGATCGTCGCTTCAGTGCTCGCAAAGAGAGTGATCTCGCTGCCGTTGCCCTTGGCCGCCTCGTCCTCGATAAGGCGCAGGGCGGAAAGGCCCGCCGAACTGGCGGTGCGGACCAGGCCGGTGCCATCGCAATGAGGGCAGGTCCGGGTGGTCGCTTCCAGCACGCCGGTGCGAAGGCGTTGACGGCTCATCTCCATCAGGCCGAAGCTTGATATACGGCCGACCTGGATGCGGGCACGGTCGTTCTTTAGGGCCTCCTTCATCGCCTTCTCGATCTTGCGGATGTTCGATCCGTATTCCATGTCGATGAAGTCGATGACGACCAGACCGGCCATGTCGCGCAAGCGCAACTGGCGGGCTATCTCGCGGGCTGCTTCCAGGTTGGTGTTGAGCGCCGTCGCCTCGATACCGTGTTCCTTGGTGGCGCGGCCGGAGTTAATGTCGATGGATACCAGCGCCTCGGTCGGGTTGATGACGATGTATCCGCCGGATTTGAGCTGCACGACCGGGTCGTACATCGCAGTGAGCTGATCTTCCGCGCCGTAGCGCTGGAACAAAGGCACCGGGTCGCTGTATGGCTTCACCCGCCGGGCGTGGCTCGGCATCAGCAGCTTCATGAACTGCTTGGCCGCCTTGTAGCCTTCTTCGCCCTCGACGACGACTTCTTCGATATCGCGGTTATAGATGTCGCGGATCGCGCGCTTGATAAGGTCGCTGTCCGAATGGATCAGGGCCGGTGCCGCCGAACCGAGCGTTCTCTCGCGGATCTCGTCCCACAGCCGCGCCAGATAATCGAAGTCTCGCTTGATCTCGGTCTTTGTGCGGGAAACGCCGGCGGTACGTACGATGCAGCCCATGGTCTTGGGCAGGTTCAGTTCGTTGATGATCGCCTTGAGCCGCTTGCGATCGGCTGCAGCGCTGATCTTGCGCGAAATTCCGCCGCCGTGGCTGGAATTGGGCATCAATACGCAATACCGGCCGGCGAGGCTGAGATAGGTGGTCAGCGCTGCGCCCTTGTTGCCGCGCTCTTCCTTGACGACCTGCACAAGCAGCACCTGCCGGCGATGGATGACGTCCTGGATCTTGTAGCGGCGGCGCAGGGCCATGCGCTTGTCGCGCAGCGCGTCGGCTTCCTTGGAACGGCCACGCCCCTGCCTGCGACGGCCGCGGCGCCGGGGCCGGGCTTCCGCTTCTTCTTCGCTTTCGTCGGCGTAGGATTCGCGGTCCTCGCTCTCGGACTCACTTGCCTCATCGGCTGCGGCCTGGCTTCCGCCATCATCCTCGGCATCCTCGAAGCCGTTCTCGACGTGACCGCCCTCGATCGTGGCGACCTGGTCCTTCTCGGACGTGTCGATTTCCGTGACACCGCCGTCTTCCTCGAGGTCGTTTTCCGAATAGTCGTCGGCAAGCGCTTCGCTTTCCGAATCCTCATCGTCTTCGGAAGCGTCGAGAAGGGCCGCCTCCTCCTCTGCATGAGCCGCCTCTTCCGCAAGGAGCGCCTCGCGGTCTTCCTTCGGAATCTGGTAATAGTCAGGGTGGATTTCGCTGAACGCGAGGAAGCCGTGTCGGTTTCCGCCGAAATCGACAAACGCCGCCTGAAGCGACGGTTCGACCCTGGTTACCTTTGCGAGGTAGATATTGCCTTTGATCTGCTTGCGATCGGCAGATTCAAAATCGAATTCCTCAATACGGTTGCCTTTGAGCACCGCCACCCGCGTTTCTTCCGGGTGGCGCGCATCGATCAACATGCGCGTTGCCATTTTGAATTCTCCAAACGCGCCGCGGCACGGAAGATTCCGGTGGGGCGGCGCGCATTTCTGTAGGGATGCCGCGCGACTGCGCTGGGCCGAGGGCCTTCGTGCGGGGTGCGGCAAAATGAAGTGGGCCGGGGCGAAGCTGCGCCGGGGCCGTCGGATATGTGTCTGCGAGTTTGAAAATGCGCGGCGATTCCGGACACGCGGCGCCGTTGTTCCATGCAGCCTGAGCCCTCAGGGACAAAGACTGGGAAGACGGCAATTGGGTTTTCATGTCTCGCGTCAACCTGTTCGGTCCGGCGACGGATCGCCGGAAGTCTGCCGGAATTCAGCGTCCTGCGAGCCTGCTGATGGCGGCGCCTTGGGCGCGGGCCGTTTCGCTAGGGTCGGGGCGAGCTTGCTCCGGTGACAAAGGGGTTAGCATCCATGAGGTTAGTCGGCAAGTTTCTTGCTGAAGGTCAATCTCTGGCGCTTCCCCTTTAACTTGTCCCGGTCTAGTCAGGCCCGAACATGGATCGTCGCCTTCAATTAGCCCTCGTCCTGTTGGTGCCCGTGGCCGTCCTGCTCGCCATGATCGCCGTCGATTTCGGCATCGGGGGACCGGGCAGGGGGCGAGACTACGTGCTGCGTGTCGAGTTGCCGCCAGCTGGCGGCAGAATCGGCCTTCCCAAGGTGCAGGGACCACCCGATGCCAGCCGTCCATTGGTCGTCCTGGATCCCGGCCATGGCGGGCATGATCCCGGCGCGGGCACCGGGGACCTCAAGGAGAAGATGCTGACCCTGCAGCTTGCGGAGGCGCTGCGCGATGCCCTGCTTGAAAACGGCGGCATCCGTGTCGCGCTCACGCGGGACGACGACCGCTATCTGATGCTCGCCGAGCGATCGAGCATCGCTCGCAGGCTCAAGGCCGACCTTTTCCTTTCGATCCATGCCGACAGTGTCGACAACGACGGGGCCAGGGGAGCCAGCGTCTATACATTGTCGGAGCGTGGCACCAACGAGGTGGCGGCCAGGATGGCGGCAAGGGAAAATGGTGCCGACGAGGTCAATGGCGTTCGTCTTTCGATGACGAGCGATACCGTGGGGAATATCCTGCTCGATCTCTCGCAGCGCGAAACGCAGATCAATTCAGAACAGTTCGCCCGCCTCATCTTGCGTGAGATCGGCGGGAGGATGCGGCTTCACGACCCGGATGTACAATCAGCAGCGTTTGCCGTTCTCAAGTCACCCGACCTTCCGTCCGTTCTCTTCGAGTCAGGCTACATCAGCAATCCCGACGATGCTGCCTTCCTCTCGTCGGACAAGGGACGAGAGATTTTCGCGCAGGTGCTGGCCCAGGCAATCCGGGTGTATTTCGCCCGACGAACCGGAGTGTGATCGCGCCCCGGGGGCGTGAATGTGCAATCGGGCGCTTCCCCTTGCCGGACGCAGGAGCTAAAGCCGCGGGGCAATGGCTGAATCCCCTTCGCCCGAAGACGAGAACCTGCGTTACCGGATACGCCGTGAAGCAAGCGGTGCGTTGGCGTGGTTTCGTGAGAATTGGCACGAGAAGCGCTGGTTCCGCTGGGGAGCTTCGGCGCTCGGAATATTCCTCGCGGGTTTTCTGCTGTTCTGGATCGTGCTTACCCGCAACCTGCCGTCGGCTGACAAGCTGCTCGACTATCAGCCGCCGCTGCCGACGATGGTGCGCGCAATGGATGGCGAGATCATCTACAGCTACGCGCGCGAACGTCGTGTGCAATTGCGGTTCGTCGATTTCCCCAAGACACTGATCGATGCGTTCCTCTCCGCAGAGGACAAGACGTTCTGGAGCCACGGCGGTGTGGATTTCACGGGACTGGCCGGTGCAGTGGTCGACTACATTTCCAAGATCGGCTCCGGCCAGCGCGCCAAGGGCGGGTCGACCATCACGCAGCAGGTGGCCAAGAATATCCTGATCGGGGACGAGTATTCGATCACGCGCAAGCTGAAGGAAATGATCCTGGCGCGTCGTATCGAAGGTACGCTGAACAAGCAGCAGATCCTCGAACTCTACCTGAACGAGATCCCGCTGGGACGTCAGAGTTTCGGCGTACAGGCGGCGGCGCGGGCCTACTTCGACAAGGATGTCGGCGAACTCCAGCTTCATGAGACAGCGTTTCTCGCGATCCTGCCCAAGGCTCCGGAGCGCTACGGCCGGGCCAAGCACGAAAAGCTGGCGATCTCGAGACGCAATTATGTCCTCGACCAGATGGTCGACAATGGTTGGGCGTCACGTGCCGAGGCCGACCGCGCCAAGGCAAGGCCGCTGGGTGTCATTCCACGCCGGTCCCAGTCCTACGACCCTTCGGTCGGCTATTTTGCGGAAGAAGTGCGCCGTCGCCTGATCGATCGTTATGGCGAAACTGCCGAAGACAGTCCGAACAGCGTATATGCCGGGGGCTTGTGGGTCCGCACATCGCTGAATCAGGAAATGCAGCGCGCCGCGCAGGACGCCTTGCGGGCGGGCCTGCTCCGCTACCACAGCGGCAAGGGGTGGCGCGGACCGATCGCCCATATCGTTCTCGACCCGGAGCAGTGGCGCTCCCAGCTTGTCATGGTGAACAGGTCGATCAGCTATAAGGACTGGCGCGTCGGCGTCGTGCTGCAGCGTGACGGCAACTCGGCCACCATCGGTTTTTCCGACGGCGATACCGCACCGTTGACGAGTCTTCCCGATCAGTTGCGCGTTGGCAATGTGATCGCGGCAGCGCCAGCGGGCAACGGCACGTATGCCGTGCGGACCGTGCCGGAGGTCTCGGGCGGGATGGTCGTGGAAAGCGTCGATTCGGGACGCATACTGGCCATGCAAGGCGGATTCGATGCGGGGCTGGGGGCGTTCAACCGCGCTACCCAGGCGATGCGCCAGCCGGGCTCGACGATCAAACCGTTCGTCTATGCAACCGGCCTCGATTTCGGGATGACGCCCGCAACCATGGTTCTGGACGGCACATTCTGCGTCTATCAGGGCGCCAGATTGGGCCAGAAATGTTTCCGGAACTTCGGCGGCGGCGGAGGCGGGAATCACACCATGCGCTGGGGACTGGAACAGTCCCGTAACCTGATGACGGTGCGGATCGCGAACGACACGGGCATGGACCGGGTGACCAAGACCTTCAAGAATCTCGGTATCGGCGATTACAATTCGTACCTCTCCTTCGCCCTCGGCGCGGGTGAGACAACCGTTTCCAGGATGGTCAATGCGTATGCGGCGCTCGCCAACAACGGCGTGCAGTTCACGCCGACGCTAATCGACTACATCCAGGACCGGAACGGCAAGGTCATCTGGCGGGCGGACAAGCGCCGTTGCATTGGCTGCAGCATGGCGAAGTGGGACGGCAAGCCGATGCCGCGCCTGGCCCCTCGCGGCAAGCAGGTCATGGATCCCGGCACCGCGTATCAGGTCGTGCATATGCTTGAGGGAGTAGTCACCCGAGGCACGGCTGTCGTATTGCGCGACCTGAAGTTGCCATTGTTCGGCAAGACCGGCACCACGAGCGGCCCGACCGACGTCTGGTTTGTCGGGGGATCGCAGAAATATGTCGCTGGCGTCTACATGGGCTACGATACGCCCCGGTCCCTGGGAGGCTATGCCCAGGGCGGGCGGTTCGCCGCGCCCGTGTTCAAACAGTTCGTGCAGGAAACCAAGTCCAGCTGGGGAAGCCAGCCGTTTGTCGCACCGGAAGGCATCAGGATGGTGCGTATCGACCGTGTCACGGGCAAGAGGGTGTTTGGAGCCGAGCCCGGCAACGAGCCCAAGGCAGCGGTAATCTGGGAGGCATTCAAGCCCGATACGGAGCCGCGCAGGCTGGCCAAGGCAGACGAGTTTGCCAGCCAGCGTGATGCATTGATTGCCGATATACGCCGCAGCCGGTCTGCCGATGCGGTTCACGGGGCGCAGGTCGGGAGTTCTTCCGAACCGAGGGATTTCGCTGAGGAACAAGGCGGGGTTTACTAGCCGCCCCGAAGGAATGCATTTGACATGATTATGTCAAGTTGACACGATCGTGACATGCATGGTCCGTTCGATTCGCGCCATCCCCTGGTGGGACTTGTCGATGAGGTTGCCCGTCTCAACGGTCGACTGAAGAGCACCTTTGCTCCTTCGCGCCAGGGAGTAAATCTCGGAGAGTCTGAGATCATGGTCCTGAATGCGGTTGTCGAGGCGGAGAAAGCCCCGACGGTTGCGCAGATCGGGCGTTCTTTGGGCCATCCGCGGCAGATCATTCAGCGCGCGGCCAACTCCCTGAAGTCAGCCGGGCTTATAGAAACTGCCGCGAATCCCGATCACAAGCGGGCACAGCTGATGAAGCCGACGGAGAAAGGCATCGCGTTGAAGCGCGAAGCCGATGCCATCGCCGATGGCATCGCTGGTGAACTTTGCCATGCAATGGACCTGGAAGGTGTGCGCGACGCTACGCGGGCCCTTCGTACCGTACGCAAGGAGCTTGAAGCCCATTTGCGCGTGTTGGAGAGGAAAGGGAACTGATGGAAGCCGACCTTGATGAACTGGCCCCGCTCGGGCCGCTGACGGAATGGCTTGATGCCAATATTCCCGAACTGGGCAGTGGGCCGCTCAAGCGCAAGTTGCTTCACGGCGGCACATCGAATGTCGTTTTCACCCTGAATCGCGGTGAACAGCCGATGGTACTGCGACGCCCGCCGGCGGTGCCGCCGCCCGGTGCCGAAAAGGGCGTCTTGCGCGAGGCGAGGGTTCTGACCGCTCTCAACCAGACCGACGTGCCGCACCCGCATTGTTACGGTTTCTGCGAAGATCCCGATCTTATCGGGCGACCGTTCTACGTCATGGAAATGGTGGATGGCTGGGCGCCGAACCTGCGTGACGAAAAGATCCACAATGAACCGCCGTTCGACAAGCTCCCGTATGTTTACGGAATTCCCTTCGCCATCGTCGACGGGCTGATCGCGCTGGCCAATGTCGATCATGAGGCCGTTGGCCTTGGCGATTTCGGCAAGCCCGGCAAGTTCCTTGAACGGCAGGTGGACCGGTGGGCAAGCCAGCTCAAATCCTACCCGGAACGCTACAAGGGCTATGAGCCGAGGCATTTCGAGGGCTATGAAGTCGTGGAGGAATGGCTGCGTGCGAATACGCCCGAACACGAAGTGCGGGGCATCATTCACGGCGACGTCGGCACGCCCAACATGATGTTCAAGGCCGGGCCGCCTGCGCGTCTTGCCGCCATGATCGACTGGGAATTGTCCACGATCGGCGACCCGATGGTGGATATGGGCTGGTTCACCGGCGGAATGCGTGACGAGCGCTTTCCCGACCTCAACAGCGCCGCCGGTTTGAACGATCCGAACGAATTCCCGACCCGCCAGGAACTCATGCGGTACTACGCTGCGGGAACAGGCCGCGATCCGGCCGAACTGGATTATTTCAGCCTGCTTGCGGGTTTCAAGTCGGGCTGCATCCTCGAATACAAGGTTGCCCAGGCGGAGGCCGGAAAGCTGCCCAAGGAGACCGGGCGCTTCTTTGCCCGGATCGTCGACGAGAATTTCAAGAAGAACGCGGAAATGGTGCGGAGGATTTCGAAATGATCGATTTCAGTGTTGAGCCTGAATTCCAGGAAAAGCTGGACTGGATGGACAAGTTCGTTCGCGAGGAATGCGAAACGATGGACTTGCTGTTTCCCGACATGGGGCTTCCTTACGACGTCACTCACAAGCCGTCTCGCCGGCACCTGAAGCCGCTCCAGGGGCAGGTTAAGGAGAAGGGCTTGTGGGCCTGCCATCTCGGCCCCAATCTGGGCGGACCGGGCTATGGCCAGGTCAAGCTGGCGCTGATGAACGAAATCATCGGACGCTCCAACTGGGCTCCCACCATCTTCGGAACGGCCGCGCCGGATACGGGCAATGCGGAAATCCTCGCGCTGTTCGGTACGCCCGAGCAGAAGGAGAAATACCTCGATCCGCTCATGCGGCAGGAGATCGTCTCCTGCTTCTCCATGACAGAGCCGCAGGGCGGTGCAGATCCGGGCGAATTCGTCTGCCGCGCCTGGCGCGAAGGCGACGAATGGGTGATCGAAGGGGAAAAGTGGTTCTCCTCGAACGCTCGCTACGCAGCCTTCTGCCTGGTGATCGCGGTGACCGATCCGGAGGCGAAGCTGACCGAGCGGATGAGCATGTTCATAGTGCCGACCGACACGCCGGGCTTCGAGATCCTGCGCAACGTTGCGATCGCCGGCGAAAGCGATCCCGAAGACGGGGCGCAATGCCATGTGCGCTACAACAAGGTGCGGTTGCCGCTCGATTATATGCTCGGCAATCCGGGTGAAGGCTTCAAGGTGGCGCAAGCGCGGCTTGGTGGTGGCCGAATCCACCATGCTATGCGCACGGTGGGCAAGTGCCAGCGATTCCTCGATATGATGCTGGAACGGGCGGTTTCCCGGCGGACGCGCGGCAAGATGCTCGGAGATCACCAGTTCGTTCAGGGCAAGATCGCGGATTCGATCATCGAGCTAGAACAGTTCCGCATGCTGGTGCTCAAGACGGCCTGGATCATCGACGAAATCGAGGCCGGACGGATGCCGCACGGCTCTTCCCGTAACCACATCGGCATGTGCAAGGTGGCCATGGCCAATGTCTACGGCAACATCTGCGGCCGCGCCCTGGAACTCCATGGGTCTCTGGGTATTTCGCTCGACATGCCGCTGGCACAGGCTTTTGGCGGCTACATGTCGCTGGCCTTTGCCGACGGGCCGACCGACGTCCACCGCTCCCAGCTCGCGCGCTCCTATCTCAAGAAGGCCAAGCCGGTCGACAGCATGTTCCCCTCGGAGCACATCCCGACAAGGCTTGCAGAGGCTCTCGAACGCTATCCCAACGCGCGAGACGACTGATGGACCCGCTCTTCGACTTCACCGGCAAGGTCGCCCTTGTCACCGGTGGCTCGCGTGGGCTTGGCTACCAGATGGTCAAGGCCTTCGCGGAGCGCGGTGCGGACGTCATCGTCGCTTCGCGCAAGCTGGAGAACTGCGAGACGGTGGCGGACGAGATGCGCGCGCTGGGCCGCAAGGCCCTCGCCGTATCGGCCCATGTCGGCCGGTGGGACGAATGCGACCGGCTGATCGAAGAGGCCTATGCCGCATTCGGACGTGTGGACATCCTTGTGAACAACGCGGGGATGAGCCCGGCAATGCCGAGCCATGAGGTAACCGAGAAGCTTTTCGATTCCGTCGTGAACCTCAATTTCAAGGGCCCCTTCCGCCTGGCCAGCCAGGTTGCCAAGCGGATGTACGACGCGGGCAGCGGAAGCATCATCAACGTCTCGTCGTCGGGCTCCATGATGCCGTTGCCGAACACCGTTCCCTACGGATCGTCGAAGGCGGCTCTCAACGCCATGTCGAAGAGCCTAGCCTGGGAGTATGCGCCGCATGTGCGAGTGAATACGCTGTCGCCGGGAGCATTTCGGACCGATATCGTCCAGGCCTGGCCCGACAAGGGGCAGGGGCCGATCCCCATTCCGCGCGGCCATGCTGCAGAACCTGAGGAAATCCTTACGGCTGCGCTGTTTCTGGCCAGCCCGGCATCCATAAACGTCACTGGGTCGCTGGTTCGCTGCGACGGCGGACAACACTAGAGAAATTGGGAGAACAGGATGCCACGCGCAGTGATGGCCGATGAATTCGGCCCGCCGGAGAGTTACCAGCTCCGCGAATTTGATCCGGGGCCACCGAAAGACGATGAGGTTCGTGTCGCTATCAAGGCGGCGGGCGTGTCCTACGTCGATGTGCTCACGGCCATGGGCAAGTATCAATTCCATCCGCCGCTGCCGTTCATACCCGGCAGCGAGGCTGCAGGAGTGGTCGAGCAAGTCGGCAAGGACGTCACCAACCTCAAGGTCGGCGATCGGGTGTTCTGCGGCGGGATGGGAGGCGAGTTCGCGGAAGTGAACAACTTCAAGGCAGCAGGCTTGAACCGCATTCCCGAAGCGATGTCTTTCGAGGCCGCTGCGATCTTCCCAGTCAATTACATGACGGCCTATTACGCGCTTGCCGATCGGGGGCGGGCGAAGCTGGGGGAGACGCTTCTTGTGCTCGGCGCTGCGGGGGGCACGGGTTTCGCTGCCGTCCAGGTCGGCAAGCATCTGGGTCTCAAGGTGATCGCTTCGGCATCGAGCGAAGAAAAGCGCCAGGCCGCGCTTGCCGGCGGCGCCGATGCGGTCGTCCAGTCGGGCGCGGAAGACTGGCGGGATCAGGTCAAGGCGGCCAATGACGGGAAACCCATCGATATCGTGTTCGACCCCGTCGGTGGCGATGCGACCGAACTGGCCTTCCGCAACCTTGGATATGACGGGCGCCATCTCGTGATCGGTTTTCCGGCGGGTATAGCCGCGCTCAAGACCAACCTGCCGTTGCTCAAGAGCGCGAGCCTGGTCGGCGTACAGATGCGCGACCATTCGCTGAGGCGGCCTGCGGAAGCCGAGGAAAACAGGCGCAAGGTCATGGAACTGGCGGGCGAAGGCATTTTCAGTCCTGCCATCGCCGCGCGCTATCCGATCGAGGATTATGCGAAGGCGATGAACGAGGCCTTTTCCGGCAAGGCCGCGGGCCGAGTCCTGCTTGTGATGGAGTGATCCCTAGCAGCTCGCCCGGAATTGCTGAGGTGTCATCCCGGTCCAGCGCTTGAACGCGCGTCCGAAGCTGGTCTGCTCCCCGTAGCCCAGCCTGTCGGCGATTTCATCGAGCGAAAGATTCCTCTGCGAGAGGTGGGCCTTTGCCAGCGTGGCGCGCTGGTTTTCCACCAGTTCGGAAAATTTCACGCCTTCCGACGACAGCCGGGCCTGCAGCGTGCGCACCGAAATGCCAATCTTGTCGGCACAACGGTCGATCGAGCAATTGCCTGAGGCAAGCGATCCCCGAATATAACTTTCGACACGGTCTATCGTCGACTGGCTGTGAGCGGCGCGGACACGTTCGAGATAGCCACCCAGCAGGCGGAACAGCAGGCGGTTCGCGCTCGGCACCGGCTGGTCCAGCGCGTGAACGGGAAAGGCCACCGAGTTGCGCGGGTTGCGCCCGGTAACCTTGCAGCCCAGCAGGCGTTCGAGTTCAGGCATGTCACTTGGCCGGGCCTCTGCGGAAAGGCTGACCCACGAAGGCTTGAAACCGGGGCCGCCGATGGCTTGCAGCAATTTCACATTCAGCATCGCTGCCTGGTAGTTTGCCTGATCGTTGACGCCGATGTCGGTATTGACCAGCCAGGTCAGTTCGGCGGTTTCCCTGCCTTCGATAAGTACGACCTCGCAATCCGGAGCATGCACGACCGGAAGATAATCGATGAGACAACGCACGCCTGCGCGAAAGGTCGGCGCGGCCCTGCACAAAGCGGTGACGCAGCCAAAGACTTCGGGGTCCTGGACCGTTGCCATATGCAGGCCGAAAAGGGGATCTTCGAACAGGGTGCTGCAATACTCGAAGACGTCGGCAACCTGCTGCGGTGCGACGAGGCTTTCCGGATCCGACAAGACCCTCGCCTCCATGCCATGCCGTTCAACGATTCCGCGAGGGTCGCGGCCCATGTGCCTGGCGACATTGGCCAGCCCGCTGAAATTGGCCGCACGGCACTGCCCGCCGCCCGGGGCTACGTCCAGCGGTCCGTCGAGGCTGAAGAAACTATTCTGTGCCACCTGAACCAGTCCTCTCGTCGCTTGCGCCTGCGATTGTATTCTGCGTAGCTGCAGAACGGCGATGCCGTTCGCGGGCGACTGTGGCGTGCAATATCGAGAACGCTGCGTCAAATGCCAATACCACTTGGCTTGTCTGTGGCAGCAGGCCCGCAATCAGACTTGGGAGATGATGCATGGAGACCATAGCCGATCATAAGAAAGCCGCCGAAAAGCACGTCCTTTACGAGAAGGACCCGGCTACCAAGATCGCAACGATTACGTTCGACCGGCTCGAGAAGCACAACACTGCGACAATCGGCATGCGCGCGCGGTTTGCGGAACTGGTCTTCAAGGCGAATATCGACGACGAGGTAAAGGTGCTGGTCATTCGCGGTGCCGGGGACAATCTCGGCAGCGGCGGCGACCTTGACGAGCACGGCGACCTCTATCTGAACCCGCAACCGGGCGACAGCTTTCTCGTTGACCTCGAGATCGATGATCCGGACGTGAAATACCCGCCGATCGGCACGTTTCGCTATCTTCACGGGCTGACCGACTATTATGCGAAGGCGCGCTCGGGGAACCGGCCGCTCCAGGAATTCAAGAAGATCAGCATCATTGAGGCCAAGGGCTATTGCTACGGTTGGCATTTCTATCAATGCGCTGACGCCGACATCATCGTGTCGTCCGACGATGCTCTCTTCGGCCACCCCTCGTTCCGCTATGCAGGCTGGGGACCGCGAATGTGGCAGTGGCTCGAAACCGTCGGTCTTCGCGCGTTCAGCGAAATGCTCTTTACCGGCCGCCCGTTCACCGCGGAGGAGATGTATACCTGCAATCGCTTCGTCAACAGCGTGGTTCCGCGCGAAAAGCTTGAAGAAGAGACGGCCAAGTATGCCAATGCATGCGCCATCACACGTCCGAACGACGTCGTTGTTGCGCAGAAGACCTTCATCGAAGCCTACAAGCAGCATCGCGGAGAATATATGGGCAGCCTGCTGACCGGCTGGCTGGAAGGCATGCTCCCGCTGATGAAGGACGACGGCACCGAAGACGTGAACCTCGGCAAGGACAGCACTTTCAAGCAGGGCATCGGTCGTGTCGTCAAAGGCAACGACCTTAATTACCCGGCGGATTGGCGTCTGAGCAAGAAAGGCCGCGAGAGCCAGGAGTTCTGACGAAGGGGTTCTGCGCCTATTGCAGAAAATCTTGCGCGGGTTGCATGGCGCATCCCGCGCAACTATTTCATGGGAGTATCCATAGAACCGGATTGATCCGGCCCGGCGCTAAACCTGCCCGATCCGTGGGCATGGGGCCGGAATAGGGAGATTGCCCATGGCTGAGAAGCTTTTCTCCTTGAACAAGGGGAACTTCCGGGAATGCCAGACCGTGTTTCGCGGCGAGCGCGACCAGGAATATTACCGCGGCGACTTCTGGGTGGAAGATACGTCTGCAATCGATGTACGCTCCGACCGCAAGGCTGTCGGGGCTATCTCCATCATCCGCCAACGTTCGGCCACGAACCTGTTCTTCCGCCGCACGCGTCAACATATCCGTGAGGACGCGACGGACCTGTCAATCCTCTGGTTCGTCAAGCGCGGCAAGCTGGCCTTTTCGAACCAGTGTGGAAACAAGGTCGCGCAACCCGGAGATTTCGCGATCACCCGGTCGATGTCGCCGTTCTTCATCGAATGCCAGACCGATCAGGATTCAGTCCACGAGGTTCTCCACGTGACCGTGCCGACCCATATCCTGCGGTCGCACATTCCCAACGATTTCAGCACCGGCCTGTTCATGGCCGCCGACAAGCCCGAACTCGCCATTGCCGAGAACATCCTGACCTATGTGTTCGACGACAGTGGCCTGCTGGCGGAGGAATCGGCCCGGGCGCTCGTCGAGGCGGCGCTCACGATCATCGGCAATGCCGTCCTGGCCGGCGAGGACGTGGTCCCGGCGCGCCAGACGATCGCGGACCGCAGGTTGCAGGATGTGCTGCGGTTTATCGAGGTCCATCTTTCCGATCCTCAGCTTTCGACGGTGATGGTCGCCAAGGGCTGCGGGATAAGTCCTCGCTACCTCTCTTTCCTGCTCCGGCTGAAGGGCACTTCCTTCTCGGAGCTTGTCTGGGAACAACGGTTGGAACAGGCGCGCAACTGGCTTTCCACCTCGGATCCGCGCGACATCTCGATAAGCGAGATCGCCTATGGAGTAGGCTTCAAGAGTCCGGCCCATTTCAGCCGCATGTTCAAGCGCGTGTTCGGCATCAATCCGCGGGAATTCCGTGGGGAGTGTTGCCAGAAGGCCGCAAGCCCGGGGGCGCGCGAGTCCGAAGATGCATTCGCCGGCTATCCCGACGTCAGCGACCTGCTGCAATAGGCGCGATACCGCCCTCGATCTTGTGGCTCAGCGCTGAGGATCGAAGAACGGCTTGTCGCCAATGATGGTGACGCGTTCCATCGCTCGCATTGCGGGCGAATAGTCGGCGACCGCATAGTGCTGACAGGAACGGTTGTCCCAGAACGCGATGGAATTCTCGCGCCAGCGGAAACGGACCTGGTACTCGGGAATGGCCGCCTGGGCGTAGAGGTGGTCGAGCAGCCAGTCGCTTTCCTTCTGGCTGAGCCCCTTGATCGACCGTGTGAAGGAGCAATTGACGTAGAGCGCCCGTTCCCCGGTTTCGGGATGGGTCCGCACCACGGGATGCTCCTGCAGAGGAAACCGTTCATACCATTGGTCAATCGGGATGCCGAGATAGCCTGCGAAGCCGCTTCCGTCGTGGATGGCGGTCAGAGTGCAGACCCAATCCTTCATGGCGGGCGAAAGGCCTTCGTACGCCGCGACCATATCCGACCACATGGTATCGCCGCCCACTTCGGGGATGATCCTGCCGCGCAGCACCGAACCCAGTGAAGGTTCGGCTCGCCAGGTTACATCCGAATGCCACATGTCGGCGCCACTGGTCCTGCCGTCCGGCCTTGTCTTGAGATGGAATATCTCAGGGTGGGGCTGATCCTTGTTCTCGGAGATCGGATGGATTTCAAGGTCGCCGAAGCGGCGGGCGAAGGCAATGTGCTGCTCTTCGCTGATGTCCTGATCGCGGAAGAAAATCACCTTGTAGGTCAGGAGAGCTTGCCGGATTTCGGCGATGACCTCGTCAGTGAGCTCTTCACCGAGACAGACGCCGCTGATCTCTGCGCCGATGCGCGGCGTCATGGGAGATATCTCGAATCCGGTGAATGCCTTTGCTTTTGCTGCGGTTGCCATGTCGATGCTCTCCGTGCGGCTCATTCGCGAAAATTATGCGCAAAGGCGAAGGCTCTCGCAAGCCTTAAATAATGCACTGGCATTATTTATTGGGACCAGGATGGATTGCGATTTGCGCGCAGACCAAGGGCACAGGCACTCGAATGCGGATACAGATGCTTGCGCTCTCGGGTACATTTTCCGATGGTGCATCCTCCGGACTTTTCACAATGCTACGAGAAATCTGATTCAGGAGGATGCCAATGCCTAAATGTAAGCTCGTTGCTCTCACCACTCCGCTTCCCGGCAAGGAAGACGAATACCATGACTGGTATCAGAACACGCACCTTCCGGAGCTGGTGAACCTGTTCAACATGGAAGGCGCACAGCGTTTCGAACTCGTCGCCAAGTTGATGGGTGAGGACAGCAATCCCTATCTGGCGATTTACGACATCGACACGGATGATCCGGGCGCACTGCTGGCGCAGATGGGAGAGGCCGCACAGTCAGGGAAGATGACTCCCGCCACGACCCAGGACATGGGGACGACCTATACCGCGCTGTTCATCGAACATGGGCCGCGCGTAGAACCGAACGGCTAGCTTCCGCCGAAATTCGGCTTCCGCTTTTCCTTGAGCGCTGCGATTCCTTCCAGATGGTCGGCAGAGCGCACGCTGAGGGATTCATAGGCGATTCCCGCATCCATGACCGCATGGGCGATCCGCTTCAGCTCGAGGTTCGTGAGAATCTTGGTTGATCGGATCGCACCCATGGCTCCGTTGAGCAGGCGCTGACAGAACTCGTCTACGGCTTGATCGAGCTCTTCGGCCGGCACGCAATGATTGATCAGGCCGATCTCGGCGGCTTTGTCCGCGGTGATCAGATCACCGGTGAACAGAAACTCCTTGGCCCGGGCAAGGCCGATACGCTGGGCCCAGATCGCTGCGCCGCCGTCCCCTGCAACAAGGCCGAGGCCAACATGCGGGTCGCCTATTTTCGCTTTCTCCGATGCGAAAATGATGTCGCACATCAGTGCCAGGGTACAGCCGAGCCCGACTGCGTGTCCGTTCATTCGGCAAACCACCGGCTTGTCTATATCCAGCAGCGTGAAAACGAGCCGCTTGGCCATCCGCGCTTCGTGATCGAACAGCCGCGGGTCGGCGGCATTGCGTTCGATATGGCTGATGTCCCCGCCCGCGGAGAACGCTTTCCCCGCGCCGGTGATCACGATGAGATCCGAGCCGGTATCGCGCTGGGCGAACCACAATGCTTCGGGGAGTTCGTCGTGCAGTTCCAGATTGACGGCATTGAAGGAATCGGGACGGTTGAGCGTTATGCGAAGCAAGCGGCCTTCCCGGCTTAGCTCGATGGTCCGGAATTCGGGCAATTCAGGCACAGTGGTCGACATGAGCAGCTATTCTCCCTTTCTTGGTCCCTCATAAGGCTGATGTGCGCTCCTGCCACCCAAAAACGGAGCCCGGTCCCAGCCCGGTGACGCTAGGGCGATAAGATGCGTGACCGTCCCTTCACTCGCAGCTCCAACTTGCCAATTGCGGCATCTTGCGGTCTATCGTGCTGAACGTTCGTGCAGCCTCAATGGCTGCGCACAGGGGATTGACGGAGAGGTTTTCCATGGCGGATTTCGACGAGGCATTTGATTGGGTTGTTGTCGGCAGCGGCGCGGGGTCGATGAGTTCGGCTCTGCTGATGAAGAAAGCCGGAAAATCCGTCGTGATCCTTGAAAAGGCCCCCTGGGTTGGCGGCACGACCTGCAAATCCGGTGGCGTGATGTGGATCCCGAACAACCGCTTCATGGACCCCGGCGAAGACAGCAACGAGAAGGCGATCACCTACCTCAATGCCGTCGTGCCCGATGGGCCGGATTCGCCGGGAACGTCACCGGAACGCCGGATGGCCTACGTGACAGAGGGACCCAAAATGCTCGATTTCATTGTCGAGCAGGGCGTTGCGGTGGAGCGTGGCTCCCATTTCTGGCCGGACTATTACGATGAGTTGCCGGGCGGCTGTAAGACAAGTCGCACGGTGACGGCACTCCCGTTCAACAAGAAGGAGCTGGGCTCGTGGTCTACCAAGCTTCGCCAGGGCTTCCTGGAAGTCCCGGCACGGCTCGACGACGGCATGAAGCTTCCGTTCATGAAGCACAGCTGGAAGATCAAGAAGATATTCCTGAAGATCGCAATTGCCGTCGTTCTCGGCAAGTTGACCGGCAAGCAGTGGGTTACGGCGGGTGCAGCACTGCAGGGGCGCATGCTCAAGGCCGTTCTCGAAAAACAGGCAGCGGACATTCGTCTGGAATCGCCGGTTTCCGAGATCATCATGGACGGCGGGAAAGCCGTAGGTGTCGTAACCGTCAAGGACGGCAAGCCCTGGCGGATAGGAGCCAACCTGGGCATTCTTGTGAATGCTGGCGGGTTCTCCCAGAATCAGGCGATGCGGGACAAGTATATGCCGGGCACCAGGAAGGAATGGTCCAACGGCATCGAATCGAACACCGGGGACCTGCACGTCGCGATGGAGAAGGCCGGCGGCGTACTGGCCCAGATGGATGAAATGGTCGGTTTCCAGATGACCGAGGCGCCGGGCTGGGAGACTGACTACGTCAAGCCCGGCACGCAGGGCACGACGGCGAAGCCGCATGCCATCCAGGTCGACCAGTCGGGCGTGCGCTACATGAATGAAGGTGGATCCTACGAGCTCTTTTGCGAGACCATGCTGAAGCGCGACAAGGAAGTACCTGCAGTGCCGAGCTGGGCGATCATGGACCAGCAATATATGGACGAGTACCCGCTAGCCGGGAAATCGGGTGCGAAGCGGAATCTCGATGGCTGGATCCAGTCAGGTTGGGTCAAGCGGGCCGATACGATCGAGGATCTTGCGAAGATCATCAATGTTCCGCCCGAAACGCTTAAGGCGACCGTGGATCGTTGGAACGGCTTTTGCGACAAGGGCGTCGACGAGGATTTCCATCGCGGCGAGCGCGCATATGACGACTACCTCGGCGATCCGTTCTTCGATGGCCCGAACAAGACCATGGGCCGCATCGACAAGGCACCTTTCTACTCCATTGCGATCGTGCCCGGCGATGTCGGAACCTATGGCGGGGTGGTGACCGACGTGAATGCGCGTGTGCTCGATGCCGAAAAGCAGCCCATCGAAGGCCTGTATGCCTGCGGCATCTCGACCGCGTCTCCCATGGGGCGGGTCTACCCCGGGGCCGGCGCCAGCGTCGGCCCGTCGATGACCTTCGGCTGGGTCGCAGCCAAGCATGCGGCCGGGCTGAGCAACCAGCCGGTTTGAGGCTCGGCTCATGATGGATTCGGAAACCCTTGTGGCAGAGGGCTGGACGCGGCTGCCTACCCATGCATTCTCGGGAGTCATCGGGTCGAGCTGGATCACCGGCGAACCCGGGAACCGGATCGTGGGACTGCTAGCCGACCCCGTCGCGCTTAACGAGAACATCGGCATCGTTCACGGCGGTGCACTGATGACCTTCGCAGACATCGCGCTGGGTGCCGGCGTGGCAGATGTGATCGGCAGCGCAAACTGCGCAACCGTCCAGCTTCAATTCCAGTTTGCCTCGGCGGCCCGGGCGGACAGCTTCATTACCTGCCACCCCGAGGTCGTCCGAAAGACGTCCCAACTCGTCTTCATGCGCGGGCTGATCGAGGCGGACAGCCGGGCGGTCGGCGCCGCGGATGCGATCTTCAAGATCCTCGAGCCGGAAAAGATGGAAAAGCTCAGATCAGGCTGAGCGCGACCTTCGCGAAGAACTTGCCGCTTTCGAGATGCCGATATGCATCCTGGATCCGGTCAAGATCATAGACGACATCGACCGGCGGCTTGATGTCATGTTTGACGATGAAATCGGTCATCGCCTCATGCTGCTCGCGATTGCCTACGCCGATCGGCTGGTTGGCCACGCCGGAGGCCTGTTTCGTCCAGCTGAATTCAGAGCCGAGCATGCCAATGGCCGATATCTGGCCGCCCTCTATCGAAAGTGAGACATTCTCGTCGAACTGCGTGCCGCCGACCGTATCGATGACATTGGCGATCTTGTTACCGCCGATTGCATCGCGGACTTCGCTGACCCAGTTCGCGGACGTACGGTAATTGACCGTTACATCGGCGCCGTAGGAGCGCGCACGCGCCAGCTTGGCGTCGGACGAGGACGTTATGGCGACATTGGCTCCCATGGCCTTGGCGAATTGCAGCGCCGCGATGGATACGCCCCCCGTGCCGTGCGCGAGAATCCATTCATCGGGTTGGGTTTGGCGAAAAGCGGTGAGAGCCGACCACGACGTGAGAGCCGCGCAAGGCAGAGTAGCGGCCTCGAGATCTCCGAGCTGGTCAGGCAGGTGACACAGGCTTTCCGCCTTGAAGACCGCGTATTGCGTAGCGACGCCATCGATCGGACCGCCGAGCATGGCTCCGTCGGAGGCCGGGCCTGACAACCAGTTCGGCGAGAAGATCGGAACGACGCGGTCGCCCGGTTTCACCCGCGTCACGCCTGCGCCGACCGCCGCAACCTCTCCTGCCGAACAGGACACCGGGATGACATCGGGTTCCTTGGCAAGGCCGGGGAACAGGCCCTTGGCAATGATGAGATCGCGGTAGTTCAAGGTAGCGGCCTTGATCCGAACCAGCGCTTCGCCCGGTCCCGCTTCGGGAATCGGAACCTCGCTGACGGTTATCGTTTCGATGCCCTTGCCGGTCTGCACTCTGGCTTGCTTCATCATCTTCGCTCTCCCCGAATATCCGTTCCGCGGTGTCCTAGACGATCTTCGCGCTCGTCATCATCCTCTTTTTTGTGACTTTCTGCTTGTCTGAAGAGGCGCAGCATCGTGACTGCGCTTCCAAACCGTTCCGGCTCGCGTTTCCAACCGCAACCGGCCTTGCTAGGTCAGTGTGGCGTATGACCGGGAGATGGACGCTGGCTAAGTCTCAACTATCGCTGATCGAAGGTACGCCGCTTTCCGACGAACCGGGGCAGGGGGCGCACACCATTGGCGGATATCTGCTCGAGATCGTCTCACGCTATGGTCCAGCGGAAGCGGTGGTACTGCGCAGCGGAGACTATCGCCTGTCTTGGAGCTACGACGACCTGCTCGCCCGCTCGATGGACGTCGCCAAGGCGCTGGTCGCCTCCCGCATCGGCAAGGATGCACGTGTAGGCATCCTGATGACCAACCGGCCGGAATTCCTCTCCAGCCTGTTCGGCATCGCGCTTGCCGGCGCGGTGCCTGTGCCGCTCAGCACCTTCTCCACACCATCGGAGCTGGATTACCTTCTCAAGGCATCGCAGATTTCGCTGCTGCTTTTCGAGCAGCAAGTGCTGAAGAAGGATTTTCATGAAATGGTCGTCGGGCTCGAACCGGTGATCGCTGGAGCATCGCCCGGAGCACTCGTTTCCGAGCGTTATCCTTTCCTGCAGCATCTCGTGTCGCTCGGTGATATCGGGGAAGCAGCCGGCGCACCGGCAGTCCGGCAAGGCGGCGCGGTAGAAGCTTGGGACACATTCCTCGCTCGCGGCAGTGGCGTTATCGATGAGCTTGTCCTGGCCCGGGCTGACAGTGTGATCCCGTCCGACACCGGCGGGATATTCTTCTCGTCGGGCACCACAAGCCTTCCCAAGGGCATCATCCATGCGCAGCGCGCATTTACGGTCCAGTGGTGGCGCTGGCCGCGCAGCTTCTGCATGAGGGAACCCGTGCGCAGCTGGACCGGCAACGGATTTTTCTGGTCGGGCAATTGCAGCATGGTTCTCGGCACGGCCTTTTCGACGGGCGGGGCCGTCATCCTCCAGCGCTATTTCGATGCCGAAGAGGCACTGGAACTCATGGAGTTGGAAAGAGCGAGCTTTATCAACGGCCGCCCTCATCAATGGGCCAGGCTCCAGGCTGCCAGGAACTGGGAAAAGGCCGATCTTTCCAGCCTCAGATACATCCCGCGCGGCGAACTGATGTGGGAACATCCCACAGTCGACACGGACTGGGTGGTGCCGATGGCGTTCGGCACGACCGAAACGATGACGGTTTGCACCGGAATGGATGCCGATACGCCACCGGAATACTACCTCGGAAGCTTCGGCAAGCCTTTCCCCGGAAACGTCCTGAAGATCGTCGACCCGATGACCGGCGAGACAGTTCCGCTCAATACGAAGGGCGAGATGTGCATCAAGGGGCCGACGCTGATGACCGGTTATCTCGGCAAGGCACCGGAAGAATGCTTCGATGCCGAGGGCTTCTACTGCACCGGCGATGGCGGCCATGTCGATGAGGAGGGGCGCTTTTTCTGGGAAGGCCGCCTGACAGACATGATCAAGACCGGGGGAGCCAATGTCTCGCCGGTCGAGGTCGATGACGTCATTGCCAGATTTCCCGGCGTCAAGCGGACCCAGACCGTCGGCGTCCCCGACGATCTGCTTGGCGAGATGGTCGTGGCCTGCATTGTCCCCCTTGATGGCGTCGAACTGTCCGAGCAGGAGATCATCACGTTCGTCAAAGCCGAGATCGCGAACTTCAAGGTCCCTCGACGCGTCCTGTTCTTCACGGACGAGGATTATGCGATCACCGGCAGCGAGAAGGTGAAATCGAGCGTCGTAAGAGACCTTGCCGCCGAGCGGCTCAAAGCCGAGACATCGCCGGCCGAATAGCGTGCCCGCGAACCACCGGCGCTTCCTGCCGGGTTGATGCCATCGCCAGTCTGAGTGAAAAGGCCTGACCCAAAGCCGTCAGGAACGGCGCGATGATCTGGAGAGGGGCGATGCAAGGCAGGTTGAATGGCAAGGTTATCCTCGTCGCCGGTGCGGGCGGTATCGGCAACGGCCTTGCGCGGCGCTACGCCGGGGAAGGCGCGGCCGTTGTTCTTGGTGACATCGATGCGGCGATGGCGGCCGAAGTCGCAGCGGAAATAGCGTCGTCGGGCGGTCGCGCGGTCGGTATCGAGCTCGACGGGGCCGACGACGACGCCATTGGCAGGGCGGTCGCGCTGGCAAGATCGGAATTTGGCGGACTGGACGGGCTTCACGCCAACTTCGCCAGTTTCAAGGACGGCGACAGCGGCGCAGACATTCTCGAAATGCCGATGGACGTCTACGACGAGATGATGCGGGTCAATGCCCGCGGTTACGTCCTGTGTACGCGTCATGCGCTGCCGGCGATGCTGGAGCGCGGGGGAGGTTCGCTGGTCTACACCAGTTCGGGAGCAGCCTATATGGGTGAGACGGTGCGGCTCGCCTATGCGATGAGCAAGGTGGCCGTGCATGCGCTCGCACGCCATGTGGCGCGTCGCTTCGGCCCAGACGGCATCAGAGCGAATGTGATTGCGCCGGGTGTTATTACTCACCCGCGGTTCGAGGCGGTCATGCCGCAGGAGATGTCAGAAGCCTTCAAGGAAGCTCAGGCCATCAAGGCACGCCTCGGAGCTCCGGAAGATATTGCCGCAATGGGAGCCTTGCTGATGTCCGACGAGGGCAGCTTCATCACCGGGCAGGTGATCAGCGTAGACGGTGGAACCATTATGCGGCCCTAGCGCCGCAGCGGCCCGCTATTTCGCTGCGAAGGCTGCCAGTGCCTGACGGCCGGTCCGCTCCTTGAGTTCGTCCCCGCTGCCCCCGAGTGAGAGGTTCAGCATCGCCCGTTTCATGAACAGGTGACACTGGTGCTCGTCGGTCAGGCCGATTCCGCCGTGAAGCTGGATCGCCTCTTCAGTGACGAACTGGTACACGTCGGCAGCGAGTGCCTTCAGTGCCCCCATGTCGGCAAGGCTTGCATCCATATCTGCCGCACGCGACCACAACAGCGCCTCGGCTGCGGTGATCTGCGTCTTGAGATCGGCGCAGCGGTGCTTGAGCGACTGGAACATGGCAAGCGGCCGGTTGAACTGCTTTCGGGTCTTCAGATATTCCACCGTCATCTCAAGCGTCGCGGTCGCGCCGCCTAGGCTATCGGCCGCGAGCGCAAGCAGCGATTCCGCCTTGAAGCCAAGCCCGATCTCCTGCGATCTGTCGCCTTCGGCAATGACGAGATCCCGATCGACCGGGCATTTCTCGAGCGTGACTTCGAACAGCCGGCGGCTCTCGTCCCAGAGCGGCCGTTCCGTCACAGTGACCCCATCCGTATCCAGAGGCACAAGCACGGAAAGCCCGGGTACGAAAACAATGACGTGGCTAGCCATGTCGGCATCGGGAACGGCGTAAAGCGGGCCGCTCAAAGTGCCGTCGTCATTCAGCGTCACATCGTTGCTGAGCATGTTGAGAGTGATGAATTCGCCTGAGCAGGCTCGCTCCACCCACTCGGCCTTGTTTGCCAGCTTGTCGGCCGCACAAAGCACCTGAACGCTGAACATCGCGGTTATCAGCGGTGCGCTCGAGAGCACGCGGCCGAGTTCGAAGTGGAGCGCCGTCGCGGCATCACGGCCAAGGCCAAGGCCACCCAGTTCCTCGGGAACGGGAAGCATCAGCCAGCCCATCTCCGCGATCAGTTTCCAGCTCTCGTCCCTGTCCGGAGAAAGCTGGTCTGCAGGAAACGCCTTCTGTGCGGCGTCCTTGAGTTCGTTGAGCTCGATCATGACACCACCCAGTTCTTCGGCTCGCGTTGCATTTCGAGCATGCGTTCGGAGATGATGTTGCGCTGAACTTCCTCGCTGCCGCCGGCGATGGTCCAGGCATAGCTGTTCATGAAATCGGCCATCCAGTTCCCGGTGTTGAGGTCGCCGAATGTGATGGGCGCGCGGTATTGCTCTTCCATCCCGCCGAGCCTCGTTCCCAGCAGCGAATATTCGCGCAGGACGCGCGAGTAGGTGTTCTTCACGATCGAAGCGTCGCCGACCCGCTCGATGCCGTCGATACGATTCCGCAGGAATTGGTCGGCGATTGCGCATGCGCTGTCGGTCCGGGCAACGAGGTGGCCGAAGTCACGCAGCACGCCGGCATCTTCTTCCAGTCCGTTCTTCCGGATCAGTTCGGCGATCCGCCACAGGGCCCCTCGCATGCGGTACGACAGTTCCATCAGCGTAAGGCCGCGTTCGGACGCCAGCGTGGCCTGGGCAACGGCCCAGCCCTGGCCTTCCTCGCCAACCCGCTCCTCGACAGGCACTTCCACATCGTCGAGGAAGATTTCGCAGAATTCCTGGTCGCCCTGGATCTGGTTGATCGGCCTAACGGACACGCCCTTGGCTTTCATGTCCATCAGCAGATAGGTGATGCCGGCCTGCTTGGGCCCATCGCTGCTGGTCCGCACGAGCAGGAGGCACTTGTCGGCATACTGCGCCATGGTCGACCAGACTTTCTGGCCGTTGATGACGTAGACATCGCCCTTGCGTTCGGCCTTCGTCTTAAGGGCTGCAAGGTCCGAACCCGCATTGGGCTCGGAAAAGCCCTGGCACCAGGTTTCGCCCTCAAGGATCTTCGGCAGGTAACGATCCTTCTGCGCCTGGCTTCCGCACTCGAAGAAGGTTGACGCCGCGTGATAGGTGGAAACGAAAGAGAGCAGCAGGCGCGGTGTGTCAGCGCGGGCGAGCTCTTCGTAGATTACCTTCTGCTCGGCGAGGTTGCGCCCACCGCCCGGCCATTCCGCAGGCCAGTGCGGGATGGCGTATCCGCCTTCCACGAGCTTGGCGAACCATTCGCGCTGCGATTGCGCGAACGCTTCATGGTCGTCATTGGAATCGCGCCAGCCTGTGGGCGCATTGGCGTCGAGCCAACCACGCACCTCCTGCCGGAGCT
The DNA here is from genome assembly GCA_024236175.1 of Novosphingobium sp. Taxonomy (GTDB): domain Bacteria; phylum Pseudomonadota; class Alphaproteobacteria; order Sphingomonadales; family Sphingomonadaceae; genus Novosphingobium. The sequence continues at coordinate 177,273 of JACKKY010000002.1, forward strand.
CTGCGAGTTCAGTGCCTTCAGTCATGAAAGTTCCATGCACCGCGTGTCTTGTTCAGTCCAGACCCTGTGCGCATCGGTCCCGCCGCGAACGACTAAACCGCGATCTCAATAGTGTCGTCGGCGACCCGCACCTCGTAGGTATCGATAGGCATCGTCGCCGGAGGATTCATCGCGTCGCCGGTTTCAAGATTGAAGCGGGCGCCATGGACCGGGCATGCGATCCAACCGTTCTTCATGCGGCCGCATTCGAGCGTTTCATGGGCGTGGCTGCAAAGGTTGCGAACCGCGAAAATTCGGTCCTTGCTGTTGCACAGGATGATTTCGATGCCGTTCACTTCGACGACCTTCTTGGCGCCGGCCGGCACGTCATCCAATTTCGCCACTGCGACAAAACTCTTTTCGCTCATTCCAAGTCCCATACTCAATATGCCGCGGCCATGCGGTTTGGTGCCCCATAGTGCAATCCGCGCTTGCCGCCAAACGCCTCGCCAAGCAAATTGCCCTTCCGAGGCGGTCATTCCGGCCTTAAGGTCAACCGCCGATAGAGGCGAGGCTGCATGCCATCAAGCCGGGAGGAAAGGGTGCAAGAAAACGAGACGTTCGACGTCGTGGTCGTGGGCTCCGGTTCGGCGGGGGCCATGGCGGCCCTGCGTGCGGCCGACCATGGACTCAAGGTCCTTATCATCGAGAAAGCCCACAAATTCGGCGGCACCTCGGCAACGTCGGGTGGCGTGATGTGGGTACCCAACCACCAGCTCGAAGGCGGGAATGACGACAGCCGCGAGAAGGCGCTCGAATATCTCAACAGCATCATCGGCAAGCCGGTGAATCGCGAGCGCCTGGAGGCGTTCGTGGATGAAGCGCCGAAAATGCTGCACTATCTGAAGGATACCGGCGTCGAAGTCGCGGTGGCTGCATGGCCCGACTACTATACCGGCAAGCCCGGGTCACGTGACGACCGGTCGATCGTGGTGCCGACTTTCGACGGCCGCGAGCTTGGGGACGAGCGCTATCCCCTGATGCGGGAGCAGTATAACCGGTTCAAGCTGTTCGGACGCTATGCGATGGACCTGACCGAAACCTTTGCGCTCATGATGCAGTCGAAGGGTTGGCGAGGGGTCGCGGCCAAGATGATCGCCCGCTACTGGACCGACCGATCGACGCGCAAGGTCTCGCATCGCGATCGTCGCTTCACCCAGGGCGCTGCGCTGATGGGCTCGATGTTCAATCAGATATTCAAGCGCGGTGTTGAACTGCGGATGGAAACGAAACTCGAAGACCTCATTGTCGACGGCGCCGGTCGCGTGACCGGTGTCGAGGTCAGCAAGTTCGGGCGCCGCTCCGTGATCAACGCGACGCATGGCGTAGTGCTCTCGGCGGGCGGCTTTGAATGGAACCAGGAACTGCGCGACCGGTTCTATCCCGTGCCCGGTCTGACCCGCCATTCAAGCACACCGGAAGACGCCAATCGCGGCGAAACGCTGATCGCGGCGGAGAAGGTTGGCGCATCGACCGAGCATACCGAATCCGGTTGGTGGATTCCGACAATGACCTTGCCGATGCCCAAGGCATCCAACTTCCACGAGATACACCAGGCCGCGTTCGATGTCGGCCGCCCGTGGAGTGTGGTCGTGAACCGCAACGGCGTACGTTTCGTCGACGAAGCCTGCGGCTACGACCAGTTCGGCCAGGCCATGGTCGCGGATCACATGAAAACAGGCGCGAACATGCCTTGCTGGCTGATCTTCGACGCGAAGTTCCGCAAGAAGTTCAGTGCCGGCGGGCTCATGCCGACAGTCCATACGCCGGAGAACAAGGTCCCCAATGACTGGTGGGGCCACTATGTGTTCAGGGCCAACACGATCGAGGATCTGTGCCGTCAGGTTGATCTGCCTTACGATGCGGTCAAGCAGACCGTGGCAAACATCAACGACTATTCGAAAACCGGTGTCGATCCGGAATTCGGCCGGGGCATGAATGCCTATGACCAGATGTTCGGTGATCCCATTTCCACGCCGAATCCCAACCTCGGTCCGATAGACACAGCGCCCTTCTATGCGGTGCCGATCAACAACGGCGATCTCGGCACCAAGGGCGGCCTGCGCTGCGATGCGCGCGCGCGGGTGCTGGACCAGGCCGGCAATCCTATCGGCGGCCTGTACGCCGCGGGCAACAACTCGGGTACTCCGTTCGGAGATGTGTATCCCGGTGCAGGGGCCACGATCGGTCCGGCGATGACATTCGGCTACGTTGCCGCTAACGACATCGCCGAACGTTCGGGCAACCAGCGGGCCTGAATCGCTTATTTCGAGTTCATGGCTCCCTGCGGGGGGCTCAAGGAGGTCATGGGAAAATGAAGGGCAAGGTTGCGATCGTAACCGGAGCGGCAGGCGGCATCGGCGAGGCGATTGTCCGGCGGCTTGGCGAAAAGGGCGTCAACGTCCTCGGGACCGGCCGTACCGCGAGCAAGCTTGAAGCGCTCAAGGAGGCTCTCGGTGATACGATGGAGTTCGCCCATATCGCTGTCGACGTCACCGCCGACGAGGCGCCCAAGCAAATTGTCGATGCGGCTATCTCGACCTTCGGCAAGCTCGATATCGTGGTCAACAACGCCGGGTCGTTCAATTTCGGACCCGTGCACGAAACGACCGACGAGATGCTCGACGAAGTGCTCGCCATCTCCATGCGAGCTCCGTTTCGCCTCTGCCGCGAAGCCGTCGCCCATGTCGGCAAGGGCGGATCCTTCCTGTTCATCGGTTCGACCTGGGGGATATATGGCACTCCGGGCGGCGGTGCCTACAGCGTGGTCAAGGCCGGGCAGATCGGGCTGACGCAGACGATGGCGGCAGAGTACGGCGCAAAGGGTATCCGCTCAAATTACATCGCGCCGTCGGTGGTCCGTACCGAAATGACCGAGGCCTATTGGGAAACCGACTATTTCCAGCGGGTCAACCAGGAGTTGACGCCGATCGATCGCGACTGCACGACCGACGATATCGGCCACATGGTGGCGTTTCTGTGTTCGGATGAGGCAGGATTCGTCAACGGCCAGACGATCGCTGTCGATGGCGGCATTTCGACGACCCGCTACCTGGCCCCCGAGGCGGCATTTGCGGAGCGCAAGTAAGTGGATTTCGCCTGGACCGACGAACAGCAGGCTTTCCGCCAGAAACTGAAAGATTTCCTGGCTGAGAACCTGCCGGATGACTGGGAAAAGTTCTCCGAGCATGGGCCGGCGTCTCCGGCACTTACGAAATTCGCGCGGGAGTTCTGCGCAAAGCTGGCAGAGAACGGCATGCTGTTCCCGCATTGGCCGGTTGAGATGGGCGGCGAGGGGCTGGGCCCCTGGGAGCAGCAGATTCTCGCCGAGGAAATGTGGATCGCCGGCGAGCCTCGCGGCGGCCAGTACATGAACGTCAACTGGATCGGTCCGACGCTGGAAAAGTACGGCAGCGAGGAGCAGAAAACCCGGTACCTCAAGCCGATCACCGATGGCGCGACGCTGTGGTGCCAGGGCTTCTCGGAACCGGATGCAGGGTCTGACCTTGCTTCGCTGCGGACACGCGCAGAGCTCAGTGACGGAAACTACGTCATCAACGGGCAGAAGATCTGGACATCCTATGCCGGTCTTGCCGACACCTGCTTCCTGCTGACCCGAACCAGTGACGACCGGAAGCGCGGCATCACCATCCTGCTCGTGCCCATGGACACGCCGGGAATCACCGTTCGTCAGATTCCCAGCCTCATCGGCGAGGGCGATATCCATGAGGTCTTCTTCGACGACGTGACCGTGCCGGAAAGCGCGCGGCTCGGCGAGGAAGGTCAGGCATGGGAGATCATCGCCTATTCCTTGCGCAACGAGAGGCTCGGAATTCCGCGCTTCTATCTTGCCCGTGCCGCACTCGACCGGGCGGTCGCCATGTTGCAGGAGCGCAATGACTTCTCGGGCGAAATCGTCCGCGCCGAGGCATCGCGCTGCGCAGCATTGTGCGAGGCGGCGCGAACCGCGAGCTACGCGATCGTGCAGAAGCGCGTCGATGGTTTGCAGGTCGGATCGGAATCGAGTTCCGCCCGCTTCGCGACCGTGATGTGCGAACGTGCAGTGTGCGAATTTGTTGTCGAGTTCGTGCCGGAGGCCCTGGCCGGGGCTTCGCCCTATCTGAAGATGCACCATCAAAGAGGAATCGTGGCCGGAGTTGCCGCCGGAGCGGCCGAGATCCAGCTCAACATCATTGCCAGTGAAGTTCTGGAACTTCCGAGGGAGCCGCGCTGATGCAACTGTCCCTCAACGAAGACCAGACCCAGATCCTCGATTTCATCGACAGTTTGAGCAAGCCCTATTCGACCGTCCCGATGCACGACACTTCGCTGGCCCTGACCAGCGAGGAACTGGACCGGGAACTCGTCGAGAACGGGTTCCTGGACGTGATGGCGATGGAAGAGCTTGGCGCCGTGACCGCGGCACTTGTCGTCGAGAAGCTGGCCCGCTTGCCGTTCGCAATCGAGGCTGCAGCTTCCGCGCTGGTACGGCCGATCATCGATCCGGAACTTCCGCGTCCTCTTTGTCTCGTCGAGGAAGGGAAGACGGCCGGCCCGATCCGTTTCCTCAGGCCCGGCGCTACGGTTGTGGTCGTGGGCGAGAGCGGCGTTCGCAGCTTCACCGCGGATGAAGGCATGATCGCGGCTGCGCAGGATGATACGTTGTATGCCTATCCGGTTGCGTTCCTGAAGGATCTGCCGGCGGAGCTAAGATCACATGACGTGAGCGCTGAGGACGTCCTGCGGCAATGGCGTACGGCTCTTGCGGCCGAGGCAGCGGGCCAGCTCGCCGCCGCGCTCGAAAGCGTCAAGACCTACGTTTCGGAACGTAAGCAGTTCGGCCGCCCGCTCGCCACCTTCCAGGCGCTCCGCCACAGGCTCGCCGAAGCACAGGTCGCAACTAACGGTGTCTACTGGATGGCCCTGAAGGCGGCGGGCACCGGCGATGCAGGCGATGCAGCGATGGCAGCACTGCTTGCCCAGGAGGCCGCAAAGCGCGTCGGCTACGACTACCACCAGCTGATGGGCGCCATGGGCATGACCCTGGAGCACCCGATGCATCTGTGGACCTATCGCCTCAAGCTCCTGACCGCCGAACTGGGGGGACGGGGCCGTCATGCCCTGGCAGCCGCGGATGCTCTCTGGAACTAGCTCCCGGCGCTAGGTTTCCACCTCGATCATGCCGCCGATCTGAGGGCCGCCGCCCACCGCCAGCGTCTCTCCGGTAACGTATGAGGCAGCGTCACTTGCGAAGAATGCGATAGCCTGCGCGACCTCGTCCATTTCGCCATAGCGACGCAGGGGAAAGTTCGAGCAGGCCTGCATGGCGTCGTAGCCGCGCTCGTCCCAGCCTGCCGTCGCCTTCTCGGTCGCCGTCATGCCCGGCGCGACACAATTGACCCGTATTCCCGCAGGCCCCCATTCGGCAGCCATGACGCGGGTAAGCATCTGCAAACCTGCCTTGGCCGCGGAGTAAGCCCCGACGCCCTGCGTGCCATGAACTCCGGCAAGCGAGGAAATGTTGACGATGCAGCCCTTGCTCTTCTTCAGGCAGGGCAATGCGGCCTGCGCGCAGTATTGCGCCGCGCTGAGGTTCAGCTGGACGTCCCGGTCCCACTTCGCGAGGTCGATTTTCGAAAGCCCCACATGCCCGTGTGCGCCGCCGGCGTTGTTGATGAGGATATCGATGCGGCCGAATTCCTCCGCGACCTTTTCCATCAATGCCTTGCACGCCTCGGGCTTCCGAACATCGGTCGGCACGGCGAGGCACTTCCCGCCCGTTTCCTCACGGATTTCGCGCGCGGCGTCCTCGAGCACGTCCGCCTTGCGGCCGGCGATCGCAACATCGGCACCGCGCTTGGCGAGCAGGCGCGCGGTCGCCTTGCCGATACCGGTGCCTCCGCCGGTGACGACCGCGACGCGGCCGCTGAGATCGAATTCTTCCGGAAGCATCACCATCTCCGGCGACGCTGGCACCCCTGCACGCGGAGCCTCAGCTGTTCTGCCCTCTCCGCGGGAGTGACGACCGGTGTGTCGGCAGGCAGGTGGTCGCGAATTTCGGAGAACTTCACCCGCTTCAGGTTCGGCATCGGGTGACTGTCGCAATCGTACCAACGTCCGTAGATCGTCCCCTGCTTGTAGCCGGCCGTATCCAGCCAGTTCGGGACTCCCGGATCCTTGAGTGCGAGCACCGCGTAAAACCGTCCGTCCGAAGCGACATGCGCGAAATGGCCGTTGGTGCTCGACATGCGATAAACGTACTCGACCGCGTTGAAATACGGGTCGTTGAGCTGCCAGTTCCAGTAGCGGCGTTTCTCGGGCAGGTCGGTCTCGATGATCAGTGCCTCGTCGTCCTCGAATTCGAACACGGCGGGAATGTAGATCTGCCGCGACAAGGCGCCGCCCAGCCTTTGCGGCTCGAAGACGTTGATGCCGACGTTGGCCTTGACCTGGTTCTGCATGGCGTAAAACAGCTTGGTCGCTGCGACGGGCATCGCGGCCATCTGCCTGACGCGTTCGAGGATTTCGTCGGGGGTCAGGCGCTTCTTAGGGGGCACCTCGTCCAGGCATTCGACCGATATCACGGGATCGACCTCGTTGACCCAGTCATAGCTGCGGAAGCGCGTCATCAGGACGAAGGCTCCCGGCTTTATCGGAAGCCAGTTGCCTGTGTAGCCGTCCGGCTTCTCCTTGCTGACCAGAATTTCGAAATTTCCGTCCGTGTCGATCTGCAAGTCGCCGTCATCGATGTCCGAGTAATATTCGCCGGTATGGTCGATCGGTCCCGGCAGGCCGGGCAGACCCGCCTGCGTGTTGAACGTGATCATGTAGACCGTGCCGCGATTGCCGCGCAGGCGATAGCTCAGGTCATCGCGGATGGGGCAGTAGCGATAGATGTCGTCGGGGTTCGGCTGCAACGTGTAGACCGGGTTCCACAGCGGCGACCAGTCAGGGTGTTCCGCATCGGCGTGGAAGAAGGCGAAATAGCCATAGGAAAACTGCATCATGATCTGGCGGTAAACGTCGGCGCGATATTCCGGGTCGTCCGGGCGCCAGGTATTGGCAATTTCGTCAACAGCCTCTTGAAGGGGCTGCAGATAATCGAACAGCGGACCAATTTCGGTGCTCATGAGCGTGCTCCTCTCCCGCGACTCCTCGTTGTTTTCAGGACTCGCTTGGTTAGATGGTAAGCACTATCTAAGCGGCATGTAAACAAGGGGATGGATATGATTGGCGAAGACGTGCTCGACCTCGACGGCCAGGTGGCGCTTGTTACCGGTGCGGGACAGGGAGCAGGCCGTGGTATTGCGCTGGAACTGGCCAGGCACAACGCCGGCGGCATTGCCGTCAATGATTTCGTCGCCGAACGAGCCGAGGCGGTCGCCGATGAAATTCGCGCCTTGGGGGTCCCGGCCAAGGCCGTGCCTTTCGATGTCGGGAACCTCGAAGCAGTGCGACAAGCCTTCGATGGCGCCAAGGCGGAACTCGGGAAGGTCACCATCCTGGTGAACAACGCCGGGATGGCAGGCCCCAATGCCCAGATGACGCTGTCGAAAAACTTCTGGGAGGAAGACCCTTCCGAATGGGACAAGTACCTGCGCACGAACCTGAACGGCGTATTCAATTGCTGCCATGCCGCGATCCCGGCGATGGTGGAGGACAGCCGCGGACGGATCGTGACGATTGTTTCGGATTCGGGCCGGGTGGGCGAACCGCGCCAAGCAGTGTACTCTGCCGCCAAGGCAGGAGCCGCCGGGTTCGTTCGCTCGATAGCCAAGGAAGTGGGGCGCTACGGAATCACCTGCAATGCAATCGCGCTGTCGAGCATCCAGACCATGATGACGGACGAGCAGTACGAGGCCTTCAAGCAGACGGATCAGTTCAAGGCGCAAATGTCGCGATACGCAATCCGCCGTTGGGGCCAGCCGGAGGATGTTGCCGCACTCACCGCTTTTCTGTGTTCGGAGCGCGCGTCGTGGATTACCGGGCAGACTTATCCGCTGAATGGCGGCTACAGCATGGCGATCTGACGAATTCGGCGGTTGACGAATCCGGCGGCGCAATGAAACCCTGCCTTCCGACTTGTCCTAGGGGAGAATGATGGCAACGCTTGCCTTCCACGCACCAAAAACGCTCGACGAAGCGATTGCCTTGCTTGCAGTAGATCCGCGCGCGATCCCGCTGGCGGGCGGCACCGACCTTATCGTGCAGTTGCGTTCCGACCGGCTCGAGCCGTCGGCAATCATCGATCTCAAGCGCATTGAAAAGCTGTCCGGCGTACGACGCCATGGCGACGGTTTCGCAATCGGTGCGGCGACACCTTGCACCGCGTTGAAGGAGGATGCCGAGCTGGCTGCCGCATGGCCGGGCGTGGTGGAAGCCGCGAATCTCATCGGCTCAGTCCAGGTTCGCAACCGCGCCACCATGGCTGGCAATCTCTGCAACGCGTCGCCGGCGGCCGACAGTGTCCCGGCGCTGGTTGCTGCCGGAGCCACTTGCCTGGTGGTAGGAACGGGCGGCGAACGGGAGGTCCCGGTCAAGGACATTCCCACCGGGCCGGGCAAGACTTCGCTCAAGCCGGGCGAAGTCGTTGCCGAAATCCGGCTTCCGGGGCGAGTTGGAGGGGAAGGGGATGCCTATCTGCGCTCGATCCCGAGAACCGAAATGGACATTGCCGTGGTGGGCGCCGGAGCAAACCTCGCATTTGGGCCGGACGGAACGTGCACCGCAGCACGTATTGCGGTTGGCGCGGTCGCTCCCACCGTGGTGCTTGTAAATGAGGCCGGCGAAGCGCTGGTAGGAACCCGGTTGGACGATACCGCCCTCGAGAAAATGGCGGAAGCCGTGCGTTCAGCATGCAATCCAATCGACGATAAACGCGGCACTGTGGAATACCGTACCGCGATGGCCGGGGTTCTGGCCAAGCGCGTCGTCGCTATTGCCCGCGACAGGGCGGGAGAGAAGGCATGAGCAAACTTCAGGTATCGACGACGATCAATGGCGATCCGCAAGAGTTCCTGTGCGACCCTGATACGACCTTGCTCGACGCCCTGCGCGAAGAACTTGGGCTGACCGGTAGCAAGGAAGGCTGCGGGTCAGGAGATTGCGGCGCTTGCACCGTGATCCTGGACGGCAAGATGGTCTGTTCCTGCCTGGTTCTGGCAGGGGAAGCCGAGGGCCGGCAGGTCAACACGATCGAAGGCGTTGCCGAAGGCGGCGAGTTGCACCCGGTGCAGAGCAACTTCCTCGAGCTCGGGGCGCTGCAGTGCGGTTTTTGCACGCCCGGCTTCATCGTAGCTGCTAAGGCACTGCTCGATCGAGACCCGAACCCGAGCGAGACCGAAATCCGCTATTGGCTGGCCGGCAATCTTTGCCGCTGCACCGGGTACGACAAGATCGTCCGGGCGGTGCAGGATGCCGCCGCCGAACTCAGGCAGGAAAGGACACCGGCATGAATGCACCGCAAGACAAGCGCAGCTTCCGCTACGTCGGCACTCGTCCGGTCCGCCCGGACGGTGTCGAGAAGGTAACCGGCAAGGCGCTCTATGGGCCGGACTTCGTGGCGCCCAATATGTTGCACGGGGCAATCCTTCGGAGCCCCCATGCCCATGCCCGGATCAAATCGATAGACCTCAGGAAGGCGGAAGCCCTTCCCGGCGTGAAGGCCATAGTCACCGGCGCGGATTTCCCGACGCTAGAATCGCTGATCATGGCCGTCGGCGAGTCTTCTTCCGACATCGTCCACATCTCTCGCAACTGCATGGCGTATGATAAGGTGCTTTATGACGGCCACGCCGTGGCGGCGGTCGCAGCGACCAGTGGTGCTATCGCGCGCCAGGCGATCAAGCTGATCGACGTCGAGTATGAAGTGCTGCCCCATGTGCTCGATATTGAGGAGGCGCTCCGCGCAGACGCGCCCGTCTTGCACGAAGATATTTTCACCAAGGGCGTGAATCCCAAGCCGGACAAACCCTCGAACGCGGCATTGCGCGTCGAGATGGCCAAGGGAGACCTTGAGGAAGGCTTCGGCAAGGCCGCGGTGGTCGTTTCCGGACGCTATACGACCGAGCCGGTTCATCAGGGCTATATCGAGCCTCACGCCTGCGTCGTCTCCTGGAACGCCGACGGCCAGCTGCAGATCTGGACTTCCAGCCAGGGACATTTCGCCGTCCGTTCGCTGACTGCCAGCGTCCTGGGTCTCAGCCAGGCCGACATCAGGGTGACCCCGCTTGAGATCGGCGGAGGCTTCGGCGGCAAGACGACGATCTATCTGGAACCCGTCGCTACTCTCCTGTCCCGCAAGTCCGGGCGGCCAGTGCGTCTCGCAATGAGCCGATCCGAAGTGTTCCGGGCTTCAGGACCCGCTCCGGGCGCGGTGATCGACTTGAAGATGGGGGCCGCCGAAGATGGCACGCTCGTTGCGGCCGACATCGAGTTCAAATACCATGCCGGTGCTTACCCCGCGATCACCGCGCATTCGGGCGCCAGTTCGGCAATTGCCCACTACAAGGTTCCCAATTCGCGGGTGGTTGGCTGGGAAGTCCTGTGCAACCGACCTGCGACCAAGGCCTATCGCGCGCCGGGCGCGCCGCAGGTGATCTTCGCCGTCGAATGCGCGCTTGACGAACTCGCCGGAAAGCTTGGGATCGATCCCGTCGACTTCCGGCTCAAGAATGCGGTGCGGCCGGGCGACAAGCAGTTCAACGGCATGCCGTTCGGCGAAATCGGCTATGCCGAATGCCTCGAGGCGGCCAAGGCGCATCCTCACTGGTCGGCGCCGCTCGGACCGAACCAGGGACGCGGCGTGGCGGGAGGTACCTGGGGCAACTACGGCGGCCCTTCCACGGCCGAAGTCAGCGTTGCCGAAGACGGCTCGGTGCTCGTAACGACAGGTAGTCCCGACATCGGCGGCAGCCGCGCATCCATGGCGATCATGGCGGCCGAAACCCTGCAGATTCCCTACGAGAAGATCAGGGTGACCATCGCCGATACCTCCTCGATCGGATTTTCAATGGTAACCGGCGGCAGCCGAACGACGTTCGCTACCGGCAAGGCAGTGACCGACGCAGCGGCAGAAGTTGTCGAGATCCTCAAGGAACGCGCTGCCAGAACCTGGGGAGTCGAGCCTTCAGAGGTCGACTGGCGCGACGGCGAGGCGGTGTGCCTCGCAGAAGGCCGGACCGACGAGCGATTGCCCATCGGGCGTATAGCAGGGAGCGCTCCTTTCTCCGGCGGCCCAATCTCGGCCGAAGCCGCGATCAATCCCGGCGGCTATCTGGCGGGCTACGGAGTCCACATTTGCGATACCGAGGTGGACCCGGAGACCGGGCATGTGAAGATCCTGCGCTATACCGCGATCCAGGACGTCGGTCAGGCGATCCATCCCGACTATGTCGAGGGACAGATGCAGGGCGGCGCGGTCCAGGGAATTGGCTGGGCGCTCAACGAAGCCTATCTCTATGACAAGGATGGCCGCCTCGATAATCCCGGCTTCCTCGATTATCGCGTTCCTGTCGCCTCGGACGTGCCCATGATCGACACGGTCATGATCGAAAAGGCCAATCCCGATCACCCTTACGGCGTGAAAGGCGTCGGCGAGGTCCCCATCGTTCCGCCGCTTGCTGCGGTGGCGAATGCGGTCACTCACGCCGCCGGTGTGCGCATGGCAGACCTGCCTCTCACACCGGATCGGGTGTATGCGGCGCTCAGGGCCGCGGAGTAGGGATTGGCCCGTGTTGTCGTCATGCCGCCGCTCGATGACGAATTCTTCGGTGGCAGGGACAGGCTGGAGGTGGAAGCCGCCAATCTGTTCGCGGCGGTGAGGGAGCTTGACCGGCTTGGGCCGGGTTTTGCCGAAGTCGCACAGGTTAGAGCGACGCTCGCCGTTGATGGAGTGGTCGTACCGGACTGGTCGACGCCGCTCGACGCAGATTCGGAAGTGATCCTGCTTCCACGCGTCGGCGGCGGGTGAGAGGATAGAGGAGCCGACATGGGCGTAACCCTGCCGTTTCGGATGCTGGAACCTTTCGGGGTCGAGATCGAGCGTGACCTGTCGGAGCCTTTCGCCCCCTCGGAGGCGTACCACTTCAAGGAGTTGTTCGACCAGCACGGCCTGTTACTGGCCCGCGGGCAAGAGCTTTCCATGGAGCGCCAGCGGGAAATCTGCGGCTTGCTCGGCCCCATCCTACTTCGGGAAGGTGAGGACGGCTATATGTCGAATGAGGGCGGTGGGCCGGCCGCTTCAGCGCTTTCATGGCATTGCGACGCTGCTTACACGGAATATCCGTTCGATGCGCTGTCACTGCACGCGCTGGATGTCGTCGACGATGCCTCTTCCACCCGTTTCGTCAACGCCGAGGACGCTCTGGATGCGCTACCCGGCAATCTGCGTGAAGCCATTGAAGGCCGCGGTCAGGAGATGATCGCTGTCCATTACGAGAAGCTGGGGGAACGGACCTGCGATCAGCGCGAGCCGGAAGCCCAGAAACGCGGCATCAAGCCCACGGTCTACGTCAATCCACACAACGGTCGCAGCTGCCTTTGGGTCAGCGAATTGCAGACGGTTCGCATCCTGGACATGGAGTGGGAAGCGAGCCGTGACCTGCTTCATGAGGTGTTCGATCACTTCTACGCCGAGGAGAACGTCCTGGAGCACCGCTGGCGCAAGGGCGACATCGTCATCTGGGACAACATTGCCTTGCAGCACGCACGCGGAAACCTGGACCATGTCGGCAAGCGCTTGCTGCAACGCGCGATCGTCGGCGAACATGGCGTCGCCCCACACGTCCAGACTGATTAGGGTGCCCTGACTTCCACGGTGCTTCCGTCGATCCACTGGCGCAGCACCAGATAGCGCCCATGCAGCGCCCCGCGATCCTGAATGCCGAACCCCAGCAGCGTGCCTTCCTCGCCTTCGGCGGCGGGCAGCCATTTGATTTGTTCCAGTCCCGTCTTCACGCCCTCACGGGTGAACTCCGTCGAACGGGCCAGTCCTTCGGCGACCAGCCTGCCAAGATCGTATCCCTTGGCAACCCAGACTGCTTGCCGGGGCGGCGCCTTCAGTCGTTCGCGCAAGGCCGTCAGCGTACGGTTTCCGTCGGAGTGCATGTCGATATAGATCCAGCCGTCGATCGACCGGGCGAAATCCTCTTGATAGCCTCTCAGACCGGCCGTGTTCATGATTCGCGGACCTTTCCAGCCCCGCGCCGCGAGTGGATTGGCGACCGCAGGCGCCGACAGACCCAGCCCGAGATAGACGAAGCCCTCCGGCTTTTCCGCCAGGACTGCATCGACCTCTGCACCAGCATCTTCGCACAAGGGGGAGATCGGCTCGCTGCGGACTATTTCCTGCCCGATGATCCGCGCCTCGTCCTCGAGATACTTGAGGTGCCGTGTGCCGATCGGCGACATGTCATAGACCACGCCGAGCCGGTTCGCGCCGATCGCCTTCAGATGACGGGCGATAACCAGCGATTCGTCTTCATGGCTGCCAACCTGCAGATGGAACATATATTCGCCGCGCGCCCGCTCGGCGCCGGCCCAGTTGATGGTTGCGATCTTGTGCCGCTCGGCAAGGGGCGTCGCGATAAGCGCATTGTCGCCGATTGCCGGGCCGACGATCATCAAGACGTCCTTGGCGGCCAGTTCCTCATAGGCGCGCACGACAGCCTCGCTCTTGCCCTGGGGCAAGCCCAGCCCGTACGCATGAACGAATTCGACTTCGGGCTCCAACCGTTCTTCGGCGCGCACCGCATCGACCTCGCGCTTCAGCTCTCCTGTGACGTCGCCTTGCGCGGGCGGCCTGTCGGCCATGTCGTTGAGCACGCCTACCCTGATCTTTTCGGCCATCCTGCATCCTCCCGGCGATACCGTGCGGCTCTTCCTTGCCGCCTGCACTCCAATCAGCCTAGCATCGAATCGGCCGCCGGGAAGGGCGGCGCAAACGATCGGGGGAGCGATGGGCAGGATTTCAGACTTGCTGGACAAGGCCAAGGCCGCAACCGGCCTTGAGAATTTCGGCGATGACGGTTTCCGCGAGGGGCTTGAGATCCTGGTTGATTCGGCCGACCGCGAAGCACGCCTCAAGGATGCGGGGCGTGCGGCCTTCGATGGCCAGACGATTATGCTGCTGAGCCGTCGGCTGGAAATCGAGGACTGGTATTCCCGCCACCCCGAGATCGACGAGCAGGAAATCACCGCTCCGCTGATGGTGCTTGGGATGCCACGGACCGGATCGACGGCGTTGCATTGCCTGCTTGGCGAAGACCCTGCCGTTCGCGTCATGCGGAATTGGGAATGCCTGACCCCCTGTCCGCCGCCGGAGGCCGCGACCTATGAGACCGATCCCCGAATAGCGGTCATGGAAGGCTTCATGAAGCAGCGCGACGAACTGACGCCGCGCATGAAGCAGATGCTGCCTTCAACCGCGATATCGCCGACCGAAGACCAGATAACGATGGGCTTCAATTTTGTTTCCCAGCTGTTCCAGGCTTCATTCCGCATTCCGACCTATGCCGACTGGTTGCATCACAGGGCCGATCTGGAACCGACGTTTCGCTATGTGAAGCGGGTTCTCAAGCTGCTGCAGTGGCGCTGCCCGCCGACGCGGTGGCGTTTGAAGAACCCCACGTATTCGATGTTCATCGATGCGCTGGACAAGGTCTTCCCGGATGCGCGCTATTGCATGACGCACCGCGATGTCGCCAATGTCCTCCCGTCCGTCGCCGACCTCTATTTCGAGATGCACAAGCCCAATACGGACACACCCGACAAGGAGTGGATGGGCGAGATCAATCTCGATTTCTGCATGCTGGGCATGACCCGCATGATCGAATTCCGCGACAAGGGAAACGAGGACCGCTTTTTCGACATCCATTTCGCCCCGTTCCAGAAAGATCCCTTCCCGACGCTGGGAAAGCTCTACGATTTTCTCGGCGAGGATTTTACGCCCGAAGCGCGTGCCCGGATGAAAGCCTGGCGCGAAAGCACGCCGCGCGACAAGCATGGCCGCCATGAGTACAATCCTGCTGACTACGGGCTCGACACTGCCAAGCTGCGCGAGCGCTTCCGCTTCTATACCGAGCGATTCGACGTACCTCTCGGAAGAGACTGACGCGCGATGTCGGGCGAGCGCTTTGGCTGGAGCAGCACCGCCGAAGACGTAGCCCGAAATGTCGATCTATCGGGAAAGCAGGTGGTGCTCACGGGGGCATCGTCCGGAATTGGCGTGGAAACGGCACGCACACTCGGTGCTGCCGGGGCGGACCTGGTTCTGGGTGTTCGCGATCCGGCCAAGGGCCAAGCGGCACTGGGCGAGATTTGTCCGGCAGCGAAGGCGAGTGTTCGCTTGCTGTCGCTCGATCTTGCCGACCTTGCCTCGGTGGCCCGGTTTGCTGCGCAGGTTCCGGGGCCGGTCGATGTGCTGATTGCCAATGCCGGCGTTTCCAAGACTCCTGACGCACATCTGCCGAACGGGCTCGATGTCCGGTTTGCGACCAATCATCTCGGTCATTTCCTGCTGGCGCATTTGCTTAAACAACGGATGGCTGGGCACGGAGCGCGTATCGTGGTCGTCAGTTCGGCCGCGCACAAGGGCATGCCAGTGCGACTTGACGACCTTCAATGGACAACGCGCAAACACTTCGACGGCGCCGCCTATGCGGAATCGAAAAGTGCCAACATCCTGTTTGCACAGGAAGCGACACGCCGCTGGTCGGGTGAGGGTATCTTCGCGAATGCCGTTCTGCCCGGCTCAGCCCTGACGGGATTGCAGCGCTTTCACGGCGACGCGCTCAAGCGCAAGATCGGCTTCATCAACGCAGATGGTTCGGTCAACGAAATGGTGAAGACCACCGCACAG
Source organism: Novosphingobium sp. (assembly GCA_024236175.1). Lineage (GTDB taxonomy): Bacteria > Pseudomonadota > Alphaproteobacteria > Sphingomonadales > Sphingomonadaceae > Novosphingobium. The sequence continues at coordinate 193,171 of JACKKY010000002.1, forward strand.
GCGGCTGCGACGTCAGTCTGGGCCGCTACTGCCCCCGAGCTCAAGGGGAGGGGAGGCCTCGTTCTGGAGGATTGCGGCGAGGCGCTGCCGGTCGGGTCGGACACGCATCCGTGGATGGGCTTTGATTCCTCTGTCGCCGATCCGGAAACCGCGCGGCGGCTATGGGAGCACTCGCTGGAGCTCGTTCGCAGGATTGCCGGCGATATCGTGTGATATGCCCTGACTTACCTGCGTGAACCTGGGAAGCAATCCACGGTGGTCCGCCAATGGCCGTGGATTGCCTCGCAATTACGTCAGTTCGGTAGGATCATGACGTTCAGGCCCGCGGCCCACGCTGGAAGAGCCGCTGCTTGCAGACTTCGTAGCTGGGATCCACCGGACTGGAGCCAAGCAGGCCATCTCCGTCGAACGGCCGGACGATGTGCATGTCATAGGTGACCACACGCTTGGAGAACCGCCATTTGCCATCGTCGCAGCGACGATAGTTGTCGATGTAGCGCACGGTCATGAAATCCTCGATCCACTGGCCCGGATTCTCTTGGTCGGGGATGTAGTGCAGGGCGATGCAATAGACCTCGCCGTTGCCCTCATCGCCTTCCACGCTGATCATATGATTGCAGACGTGGTGTCCACTGTATTGCATGTGCGGCAGCGCCTGCGCGATGAATTCGCAATAGGCGTCAGCAGGGCCGTCGAAACTGTCGCCGTGGGTGTCGGTCGCATCCTCGGTGTAGAGATCACGCAGCAATTCGACGTCCTTGCGATCGATCGCGCGCGAATAGCACAGCACGAGATCCCGGATCGCTTCCTTGTCGATAATCTGGTGGATCACATCGGCGGTGTCGTTCCGCATTTCAACGGTAGCCATATTCAATTCTCCTCGTTGGGCTGCACCAGCCGGGCGACCGGCGATGCGACTCCGGGTGCACCGATGATACGACAAATAAGAATGCCGCGGTATATTTTGAGCGTATCGATCCGGTTGGATAATGCTTCGGGTAAGCCCGGGCCAATTCGAACCCTCACCCGGCCGTCATCATCGCGTTGCGCATTGCGATTATGAGCGCCCTCGACCTGCAGATGCTCGGTCCAGTGGTTGTAGGCATGGAGCGACCAGTAGCCCGGGAGATTCTCCGGCATCAGCACTTCAAGCCATTGGCCGTCGGCAAGGTCGAAATAGCCCAGGAAATAGGTCGTTTCCGGTTCTGCCCGAACAGCCTCGGCAAGGTGTGGCGGAGCGGGGCCGATGGAATTCGGTCGTGCACTCGTCGCTCGGGTCCATTCCAGGAACTGTTCAATCGTCTTGACCAGGCCGTTCGCAGCGAAACCCAAGGTGCCATCGGCACTGCCCATTGTCAGGCAAAGACCGGGGGGCGGGGAAGGGCCATCCAGCATCACGCGCGCAGCAGGCTCGCCGCGTGCAAGATGAAGAACCCTGACCAGCATGACTCTCGCCTCTGGTGTGATAGCCAGCGTCCCAGGGCCGCCGGCATCCGCTGAAAGTTCGAGAGAAAACGTCCCGTCCGCGCCTGTGTTGGAGCTGTCGAAAGCGACATAGCCGACTTCGAAAATCGCCCCGGCCTCGTCGAACCGATAAAGGCCGATCCCGACCCGTTCCGAAGCGTTCAACCGACCCGTTATTCTGTAGCGCCCCTCATGGCTCACGCCGGCGTGAAGCATCAGGTAATCCGGATTGGGCCCGCCATGCGTGGGAAGAGCGCGAGCAAATCCGTCCTGGGTCAGCAAATGGCCTAGGAACCCGCCGGCAAGCTGCGAGGTCAGGACGCGGGCGACATAGGCTTCGCCTTCCGCAGACGTTTGTTCATCGGGTGACTCTGCCGCGACCAGTTCCCTGGCGCGGGCAGTCGCCGCCGCCAATGTGTCCCAACCATTGCTCATGCCGATGCCGCCACGCCGTCGGCTTCGCTCGGTATGTCGAAATGGCGGCTGTAATCGGAATAAAGATCGCGCGCCTCGCGCTCGTCGATGCCGAACTGCTCGAGAGTGTATTTGTTCGCGCCCCGCTTGCCCTTGGGGTTCTCGCGTCGCCAGCCGGCAATGGATTCGCGAACGTCGTCGGGCGTATCGATGCCGATTCCGGCGTGGATTTCATCGAGGAGGACGGCGGGATCATCGGCAAGTCGGTAATAGTCGACATGGGTTACCCTGTCCGCATCCGGGCCGGTGCAGAAGTCCATGACCCGGTCGATATGGCGCCGGATGAAGCCGAGCATCTGTCGCCCGACGCGATGGGGGTCGACAGGTCCGGCCTGGCGCGCTGTCCGCAGGGTGAAGCTCATCTTGGAAATCGATGCGAGGACCTGCACGGGATCGCGGTGGGTCATGACGAAGCGCGCATCAGGATAAACCTGAAGAATCGAGTCCATAGCAATGACATGATTCGGATATTTGAGCGCCCAGTGCGGTCGGGGGAGCTTCCACTGGAGGAGCTGGAGCTGGCGCTTGTGGATTTCGTAGGCTGCGTTCAGATCGAGGTCCGACATCAAGAAGTCGAAGAAGTCGGGCACGTCGTAAAGGTTGAAGAAGCCTGCTGCCGCGACGCCCTGCTCCATGAACACGTGGCATTCCTGGGGCCCGTCCTCATCGATCAGGTGGAGCGCGTCGAAACCTTCGATCTTCGGCGCGATACTGGCGTTGAATTCCGCTTCGATCGCCTTGCGCATGGCAACCGACTCCGGGTCATGGCCTGGCGGCGGGTTCGGCATGACCGCTTCCCAGGTGCGGATCAGGCGAAACCGGCGGTCGCGATCGAACAGATACTGGAAATAGGTCGTTCCCGAGCGGGGCAGGCCGGTGAGGAACACCGGCTTGTCGATCTGTTCCCCGGCGATTTCGGGATGCTCCTGGATCCACTTGAGGCCCTCGATGCGGTCGGCCGCCCGGCCGACGAAGCCCTGGCGAGCCGTGGCCTTGCTTTCCTCGCTCAACTGGCCATCACGGTTGAGGGAATCGAGCAATATCTCGAGGTTGCGGCGAACGTTCGCTTCCGGATCGGCGATACCGACTTTTTCCTCTGCCTCGGCAATGATGGCGCAGGCATCCAGCATGGTGTTCTCCCGAGATTTTGCGGAATCTTTGCCATTGGTATTGCCCAGAATCGCGCTATCTCAAACCCCTCGACAGGGAGAGAGACAATCATCGAGCCATTTGCCATCGATATCCCCGGGGCGATGCTGGAAGACCTGAAAGCTCGGCTTTCGGCCACCCGCTGGACCGACGATTTCGCCAACGACGGGTGGGAATACGGCACCAATGCGTCCTATCTCAAGCGACTCGCAGAATACTGGCTGGAGGAATACGACTGGCGCGCGCGCGAAAGGCTAATGAACCGCTTTTCTCATTTCCGCACCGAGATCGATGAAATTCCGATCCATTTCATCCACGAGCGCGGGAAGGGGCCGGAGCCCCTGCCGATCATTCTGAACCATGGCTGGCCCTGGACATTCTGGGACTTTTCCAAGGTCATCGGCCCGCTTGCCGATCCCGCTTCCCACGGGGGAGACCCGGCCGACGCGTTCGATGTGATCGTCCCTTCGCTTCCGGGCTATGCGTTCTCGACTCCCTTGCGGCGAACGGGGATCAATTTCTGGAACACCGCCGATTTGTGGGTCCGCCTCATGGACAGGCTCGGCTACGAGCGCTTTGCGTCGCAGGGCGGGGACTGGGGATCTTTCATTACCGCACAACTCGGACACAAGTATGCCGAGCGGATGATCGGAGTGCATCTCACCACCAGTGTTCCACTCGATTTCATGACTGGCGGCGCCCCCGATCCGGGCGACTACACGCCTCAGGAACAGTCAAAGCTGGCCCGCATGGCCGAGATCAATGCCGAAGGTACCGGCTATTTCATGCTCCAGAAAACCAAGCCGCAAACGCCGGCGGTCGCGCTGAACGATTCTCCTGCGGGCCTGCTTGCCTGGATCACCGAGAAACGCATGGGCTGGAGCGATTGCGGCGGCGATGTCGAGCAGCGGTTCACCAGGGATGAGCTGATCGACACGGTGATGCTTTACTGGGTGACCCAGAGCTATCACACCTCGGCGCGCTACTACTATGAAGCGGCGCACAATCCGTGGAAGCCGCTGCATGACAGACCGCGGGTGGTAGATGCGCCGACGGCACTGGCGATCTTTCCCGCCGAGCTGGCCCATCCGGCTCGCGCCTGGGCCGAGCGCTATTACAATCTCCAGCAATGGACGGAGATGAAGGCCGGCGGCCATTTTGCACCGATGGAGGAACCCGAAGCGCTGGTCGAGGATATCCGGCGCTTCTTCCGCAGCCGGCGCTAGCTCAGCTGTCCCAGACGATGTGCACGGCACGGGGGCCGATTACCGGTCCGCAGCGGTATCGTACCGGCTTGTCCGGATCGAGGCGGAACGTCGGCAGCCGGGCGAGCATTTCCTCGTACAGCGTCTGCAGTTCGATTCTCGCGAGGTGAGACCCGAGGCAGCGGTGGGGACCGCTGGCGAAGGTCACGTGTGCCTTGTTCTCCCGGTGCAGGTCGAACCTGCCGGGATCGGGGAATTCTTCCGGATCGACGTTGGCAGCCGGGTTGTAGAGCAGGACACGTTCGCCCGCCTTGATGTCGGCGCCGGCGAAGGTCATGTCGCTGGCAGCCCGCCGGTTGGACATGACGAAGCTGTATCGACGCAGCAATTCCTCGGTTGCCTCCGGAATCAGCGAGGGATTTGCACGCAGTTCATCCTGCAACTCCGGGTTCGCTGCGAAATGGCGCACCGCATAACCCATGGCATTCATCACCGTGTCGAGCCCGGCAATGAACAGCAGGATGCAGTAGTTCTGCATGTCCTCCAGCGTCAAAGCCCGCCCATCGACGGTCGTCTGCCACAGCCGGCTGATGAGATCGCCGGTGGGATTGTCGCGCCGGTCGAGCAGCGTGTCTTCCATCACCTTGGCCATATCCCGCAGCTTGCGCTGCTGGTCTGCAACTTCGCCGAAATCTTCGGAAAGGTGATCGCTCACGATCTTGCGGAATTCGTCCTGCCGGTCGAGCGGAAGGCCGAACATTTCAAGGAACACCTGGACCGGCATCGGCTCGCCGATGGCCGACATGAATTCACAGCGCCCCTGATCCTTGACCTTTTCGATCAGATCGATGGCGAGTTCGCGGATGCTGTCCTGCATCGCCATCATCGCCTTCGGCGCGAAGACGAGGTTGAGTGGCTTGCGGAACTTCGTGTGGACCGGCGGATCCAGCAGGATCGGGACCGGTTGGTAGATCTGCTCGTCGGGAGGCAACGCGGCAAGCATGGCCTCCATTTCTTCAGGCGTGAACGGTTCGCTTGAGAAATGCTCCCAGTCCCGGCCGGCGGACGTCACCAGGCGGAACCGCGTGACCATCCAGTGACCGCCGTTGTGCGGCGTCCAGAAGATCGGCGGTGCATTGGCGGCGATATCTACCAGGCGCGCCGGCGCATCATTGTTGAGCGCCTCGTCGCGATACATGTCGAATTCGTAGACCAGCGCATCGGGGACGTGCGTTGGTTGCGGAGCGAGTCTGGATTGAATCAGCGTTTCGGACATCAGCGGCTCTCCCTCCGGCTTATTATGCCGGTTTTCCCTGGCTAGAGCAGCGAACCTCCATCGATCGGATAGACCTGTCCGGTGATAAAGCTGGCGCGCCCGGAAGCCAGAAAGGCCACCATACCCGAAAGCTCTTCCGGTGTCGCGAAAGGTTTGCCGACGAAAGTCCGGCGCTGCCTGAGTTCCTTGTCCGCTTCCGTCACGCTGTCGCCCAGCTTCGAGAAGATGCCGCTTTCCGGATTGAACCGGCTACCTTTGCTGAATGCGGCGGGGTCGGTGGCGAATGTCGCGTAGGGAGCGATCGCATTCACCCTGATGTTGTGCTGCGCGACTTCCTTGGCGAGCACGATGGTGAAACTGTGAACCGCACCTTTCATGGCCGAATAGACGGGCAGCATGTAATCGCCGACAAGGCCGGCGGTCGAACCGATATTTACGATGCTGCCGCTTTTCCTTTCGACCATGCCCTTCAGCACGGCGTGGGTCATCCGCAGGACCGTGCCGAAATTGATATCGATGTCGCCGGACCATTTCTCGGGATCGGAATCGACAAAGAACCCCTGATCGACATTCCCGCCGACATTGTTGATCAGGATGTCCACTGGTCCCAGTTTCTCGGCTTCCGCGAGGATTTTCGCAGGGGCGCCGTGATCAAGGAGGTCGGCCCGCACGAAGACCGCGTCCGTCGCGCCCCTCTCCTTTGCCGCTTCCACCAGCCTTGCGCCTGCTTCTTCGTCGCGTCCCGAAGCAACCAGGCGAACGCCTTCGCTAGCCAGTTCGAGTGCGATGCCGCGCCCGATATTCGCCGTCGCACCAGTTACGATCGCGACCTTGCCGCTCAATCCAAGGTCCAATTTGTCTCTCCCGTCGCGTTAGATTCCGGTCTCTTCCTTATAGGCCTCGACGGTTTCTTCAACGACCTTGATGAGGTGACGGCACAGAACCTCCTTTTCCATAAAATGGATATGCTCAAGGGCGCCGCTCGAAAGGCCGCGCTGGCCCGCTTCGATGACATTGACGTCCTCGCTGTGGATGTCCCGGGTCGTAGCCATCCCGAATTCGCGAGCGTAGCGCACGCTGGCGGTCTCGTCTTCGCCTTTCCAGTAAAGCCGGATCACGCCGCGCGACTTCTCTGCGCTGATCGGCATCACGTAGTGGAGGAAGTTGTTGCCCGGATTGCAGAGCATGAAGAAGTTCGGGAACAGCGCCATGTAGTCGCGCGCGTGCGGCAACTCCATCAGCCCATCCTGCGTAAGGCGCGGCACTGCGCGCGTGAAAGCGAGGAGCGTCGAAGGCGTGAAATCACCGTCGGGGTTGGTCCAGATGGTCTGCGTACGGTGCTTGCCAACGAGGCTGAAGCTGCTGGGATAGCCGAACGGGTTGTCCCCACCGATGCCCGATTGGGCAGACCGCGGATGGATGAAACGCAGGTGATAGTTTTCCTGAAAATTGTCGTAGGTCAGCTTCCAGTTCGCGTCGATCTCATAGACGTATTCGTGATACGTGGTGGCCTGACCGACAGCGACCTGTTCAAGCATGTCCGTCATCGGTCCCAGATATTCCCGCAGCGACTGTTGTGGTTCGAAACAGATGAAGATCAGGCCGCCGCAAACGTCGACGGCGACCTGCCGCAAGGCACAGTCATCCTTTTCGACATAGAATCGCTCGAAATCGGGAGCGGAAAGCAGGGCGCCGTCCGTCCCGAAAGTCCACATGTGATAGGGGCAGCTGAACGTTGATTTCTTGCCGCAAGGTTCGCTCGTAAGCTGCGTTCCGCGATGGGTACAGGCGTTGTGCAGCGCGCGAATCTCTCCATCCTTGCCGCGGACGATCAGCAGGGAAGCATTCGCGAACTCGATTTCGCGGCGGACGAAACTGCCAGCTTCCGGCAGCTCGCAGACGTGGCCGATATTGAGCCAGCTCCGCATCCACACGGCCTTGCGCTCCAGCTCGTACCATTCGGGATCGTAGTAATATCGCGCAGGGATCGGCTCCGTGCCGAGCGCCTCGGGCTCGTCGGTAACCTCGATCGTTCCGGAATGAATATTCATCGCCCTCTCGTCTCCGATCTGTCGAGCAGGAACTACTAAACCACCGGGGAAAGATTTACAACACCGATGTCGGAAAAGTGGCTCCGGCTTTGCGGCCTTGGCCTACCGAAACGCTCACGAGATTCAGCTGTTGTTGCGTGTGGCGAGAATGCAGCGCATTCGGCCGTCGCTGCCGTCGTCCTCGACGTTTCGCAGGAAACCCCCATTCATTCGATGGAAGCGCTTTCCCTTGTGCGGGCCGCTGGTCATGACGAGAAAATCGCCGGTAAGCAGGTAGCTCCCGATCCTGCCATTCGCACGATAGCTCGAGGCGCTGATCACGGTGAAATCGGCATCGGGCACATGCCGGCCTGCCGGTCCCGTCGCATCGCCCGGCAGCTCGCAGATGTAACGACCTATCTCGAGCGTTCCGAGTTCACCTCCGGGCACGGCGACAGCTGGTGCAGCGATCGAGACTGTGATGCCAAGAATGCTGGCGAAGGCTGCTGGTTTCATGCCGGGCGGGCTACCACCGGCGTCATGCGATTGCCAGAGCCGCCTGCACCGTCTATGGGCGCGCCGTTCCCGAATTTCGCTCTTTCCCATCAGAGGCAGACCCATGAAGATCAGCGGCGTGGACATTCGTCCCGGCAATATCCTGGAATATGAAGGCGGCATCTGGAAGGTTGCCAAGACGCAACACACCCAGCCGGGCAAGGGCGGCGCCTACATGCAGGTCGAGATGAAGAACCTGATGGATGGCCGGAAGACCAATGTCCGTTTCCGCAGCGCCGACACCGTTGAAAAGGTGCGGCTCGACACCAAGGATTTCCAGTACCTGTATGCCGACGGCGACATGCTGGTGTTCATGGACACCGATACTTTCGAACAGATCAATCTGGAAACCGATCTGATCGGCGATGCCGCAGCTTTCCTGCAGGACGGCATGACCGTGATGCTGGAGATGTATGACGAGAAGCCGATCAGCGTGCAGTTGCCCGAACAGGTGGAGGCGGACATCGTCGAAGCGGACGCGGTTGTGAAGGGGCAGACCGCTTCTTCGAGCTACAAGCCGGCCGTGCTAGACAATGGCGTGCGCGTGATGGTTCCGCCGCATATCGAGAGTGGCACGCGGATCGTGGTGGACGTCTATGAACGGACATATGTCCGCAAGGCGGACTGAGGCGGTCACGGCTGAATTCTCATGACAATCACAGGTCTGATCCGCGTTATGGAACGCGCCGCCCGCAAAGCCGGGCAACGCCTGCGCCGCGATTTCGGCGAAGTCGAGCATCTGCAGGTTTCACGCAAGGGGCCGGCCGACTTCGTCTCAAAGGCGGATCGGGCGGCGGAACGCACTCTCTACGACGAGCTGCTGGCAGTGCGGCCCGACTGGGGCTTCCTTTTGGAAGAGGCAGGGGAGATTGCCGGTGACCCGACACAGCCGCGCTGGGTGATCGATCCGCTCGACGGGACTTCGAACTTCCTGCACGGCCTTCCGCATTTTGCGATCTCTATCGCCGTCCAGGAGCCGCGTCTTGACGGCAAGGGCTGGGGCGAAGTCATTGCCGGGCTCGTCTACCAGCCGATAACCGACGAAAGTTTCTGGGCCGAGAAGAACCGGGGGGCATGGCTTCACGATCGTCGCCTGAGGGTTTCGGCCCGGCGTCACCTCGACGAGAGCCTCATCGCCACCGGCATTCCCTTCGCGGGGGCCGGTAATCCCGCCGAATGGATGGCCATCTACGGGTCACTGGCGCCGCAAGTAGCAGGTATTCGCCGGTTCGGCTCGGCAGCGCTCGATCTCGCCTGGGTCGCCGCAGGCCGCTACGAGGGTTTCTGGGAATCGGGGCTCAAGCCCTGGGACACGGCAGCGGGATGTCTTCTTGTTCGCGAGGCGGGTGGTTTCGTGACCGACTGGCAAGGTCGTTCCCAGCCGATATGCGACGCGCAGGTCCTTGCCGGCAACGATGCGGTTCACTCCCGAATGCACAAGATGATAACGGTTGCCCTGAAAAGCTGAATTCGGGTTAACCAAAGGGGGAAGGCCCGCCTTAACCAGATTCATAGGATCAATACGCGCAGTCACGCGTTGTAGGATCCAATGAAGCACACAGCCTCCACAATGGGAATTGGTGTCGCCGTCCTGTGCATTGGTGGTGCGGTTCCGAGCCAGGTTTCCGCAGCGGATACGGCGCCGTGGTCGGAAACCGGCATTGTCCAATACGAAGCTGTGAACCTTGTAGGGACGGCGAGTTTCGACCTCGGCAGGCGTTCCTCCGCGGCCTCCTTCCCGGCACCCGAGAACGGCCAGAGGAATGTCGCGCTGCACCATGATCCGTCGATCGATGCCGCAGGTATGGATCCGGAACAATTCGACAGGCGGGAAGTCCTGGGCCCGTCCTGGTCCTACCAGCCGTCGGAAGGTGCTCCCTAGCTTGCCATTGCCGCGCTTGGCGCCGGCAAGAAGGGACGGCCGGGCCTCGTGCATCTCGCCATCGACTGGAATTTCTGAAAGATCGCCCCGCGAACAGTGCGCTTGAACCGTTAGCGCCGGATCGCTAAGTCACGCCCGCTCAGGGCCCCTGTGGCGGAATCGGTAGACGCGCTCGACTCAAAATCGAGTTTCTTCGGAAGTGCCCGTTCGAGTCGGGCCAGGGGCACCAAGCGACGGCTTGCCGCCTTTCCGCCGTCCGCCTATCCCTTGTCGCATGATCCGACTTCTGCTTGTTTTTGCCGCAGCCGCCTCGCTAGGAGCGACGACTGTCCGGGCCCAATCCGTTGCAGACAGCATCCACTCCGACTTGCCGGGTCTCATGGCAATCTACCGCGACCTTCACGCCAATCCGGAGCTGAGCTTCCAGGAGGTACGGACCGCAGGGATCATGGCCCATGCAGCGCGAGAAGCCGGGTTCGAGGTTACCGAAAACGTCGGGAAGACGGGCGTTGTCGCGGTGTTGCGCAACGGGCCGGGCGCGACCGTCCTGATCCGCGCGGACATGGATGGGCTGCCTGTTACCGAACAGACCGGGCTTCCTTTTGCTTCGAAGAAGCGCGGTATTTCCCCGGCGGGCGTCGAGAGCGGCATCATGCATGCCTGCGGGCACGACACGCACATGACCGCATGGATCGAAACGGCGCGCCTGCTGTCGGCTCGCCGTGAACAATGGTCGGGAACGCTGGTGATGATAGCCCAGCCAGCGGAAGAAATGGGGCTGGGTTCCCGGGCCATGCTCGCCGACGGCCTCTATTCGCGTTTCCCGAAACCCGATTACGCTCTGGCCTTCCACGACACGCCCGAGCTTCCCTCGGGAGTGATCGGCGCGACGCCGGGCTGGGCGCTCGCCAATGTCGACAGCGTCGATATCGAAGTGAAGGGAGTGGGCGGGCACGGAGCCTATCCGCACCGGACAAAAGACCCGGTTGTCCTAGCAAGCGCCATCGTCCTGCGCCTTCAGACACTGGCTAGTCGCGAGGTCGATCCGCTCGATCCAGTCGTGGTAACCGTCGGCAGCTTTCACTCTGGCACTAGGCACAACATCATTTCCGACGGCGCCAAGCTTCAACTCACCGTTCGCAGCTATTCCGACGAAACCCGCTCGCAGCTTCTGGATGGCATTCGCAGAATCGTACGGGGAGAGGCGATCGCCGCCGGGCTTCCGGAAGGTCTCATGCCGCAGGTCACGGTGAAGGATCCCTACACGCGCTCGACTTTCAATTCCCCCGAATTCACGCAATCTGTCGTCGCCGACCTCAAGGAGACGATGGGCGAAGGCCGGGTCGTGCTGACACCGTCGGTCATGGCAGGCGAGGACTTCGGGGAATTCCGTCGAGCCGATGAGGACCATGTCCAGTCCCTGATCTTCTGGGTGGGCGGCACCCCGGCCGAGGTGCTCGAGGCTGCACGCAGCGAAGGGCGCTCGCTGCCTTCGTTGCACAGTCCCTTCTGGGCGCCCGAAGCAGACAAGGTCGTTGCAGGCGGAGCACAGGCCCTGACGCTTACCGCCATGCGTCTGCTTGCGAAGGAGCAATAATCCCTTTTGCGAATTATTCTCAGAAGTTTGATCGAATTTGCCGATTTCCATCCGCGGAAAATTGTGATGGTTTTCCCCCGGGTGAAGGCGCATCTGAAACCCATCGAATTTTCTCAGCAAAGGAGCATGATGCCATGGAACTCAAGGGTTCGAAGACCGAAGACAACCTCAAGGCCGCGTTTGCCGGCGAAAGTCAGGCCAACCGCCGCTATCTCTATTTCGCACAGAAGGCGGACATCGAAGGCTACAACGACGTTGCCGCCGTTTTCCGGTCGACTGCCGAAGGTGAAACCGGCCACGCGCATGGCCATCTTGAATATCTCGAAGCTTGCGGCGATCCCGCAACCGGCCTCGCGATCGGCGGCACTGCCGACAACCTGAAGGCAGCGGTTGCCGGCGAGACCCACGAGTACACCGACATGTACCCGGGCATGGCCAAGACCGCCCGCGACGAAGGCTTCGACGAGATCGCCGACTGGTTCGAAACGCTGGGCAAGGCCGAAAAGAGCCATGCCGGCAAGTTCCAGAAGACGCTCGACAGCCTCGACGCCTGATAAGCGACAGCGACCGAATTGCTCCTCGCCCTTGCGGCGGGGGGCAACGGTGTCAGGATGAACCGGCGCGCACTCGGGCGCTGGACCGTTTATTGCGCGCGAACGACTGATCTGAACGAGGGGCATACCGATGGAAGGCAGTCTTGAAGCACCAACTCGCCACAATATCCCGTGGCAGGATGAAGCCTGGTATGACGAGGACGCGCTCGAAAAGGAGCTGCGCCGCGTATTCGACATCTGCCATGGCTGTCGACGTTGCTTCAATCTGTGCGACAGCTTTCCGATCCTCTTCGATGCGGTCGATGAAAGCCCAAACGAGGAAGTCGAGGATCTGAGCGCAGGCCAGCTCAAAGAGGTCATCGACGCCTGCACCCTTTGCGACATGTGCTTCATGACGAAGTGCCCCTATGTGCCTCCGCATGAATTCGACCTCGATTTTCCGCATCTGATGTTGCGTGCCCGCGCCATTGAAAACCGCAAGGGAGAGACATCGCTGGCCGATCGCGAGCTTGCCAAGATGACGCGCAACGGCAAGCTCGGAACTGCCTTTTCAGGGCTCGCCAATTGGGCGACCAAGGAAGGCAACGGCCTGACGCGTCCGCTGATGGAAGCTGTCGTCGGCATAGATTCCAAGGCCCATGTCCCGCCGTTCATGGATACGGCGCTGACCAACCAGGCTCCGGCAATCGTACCGCCGCCCAACCCCGACGGCCCTGCGTTCGGCCGCAAGGTCGCGATCTATGCAGGGTGTCACGACAATTTCAACGACGGCACGCCCGGCGAAGCCGCGATGAAGGTATTTGCGCACCAGGGTCTGCAGGTCCGTATCGAATATCCGGATTGCTGCGGCATGCCGAAGTTCGAGAATGGAGACATGGCCGGGGTCGCGAGCGCGGCCGAGAGGATTTCTTCGCATTTCGCTCCACTTGTGGAGGATGGCTGGGACATCGTCCCGCTCACCACCAGCTGCGCGCTGATGCTCAAGTTCGAATGGCCGCTGATCGAGCCTGACAACGAGAAGGTGAAGCTCCTCAGCCAGCACACTTTCGACGTGTCCGAATATGTCGTGCGTCTTTCGAAGGAATGCGGTCTTGCACCTATCGAGGCGATGCCGAAGTCCATCGCCGTCCATTTCGCCTGTCATGCACGTGCGCAGAACATGGGGCCGAAGGCGATGGAAATGCTCCGGCTGATTCCCGAGGCCAAGCCCCAGTTGACCGAACGCTGCTCCGGACACGGAGGCAAGTGGGGAATCTTCAAGGAAAACTTCGAGCGGGCGGTAAAGGTGGGCAAGCCTGCCGCGCGCAACCTCGTCAAGGGCGAGCCTGATATGATCGTCAGCGAATGCCCGCTGGCTGGGCCCCATCTGCGCCAGGTCATCGAAGCCAATGGCAACGAGCCCCCGGCGCGCATCGGCCATCCTATCGAAGTGATGGCGCAGGCCTATGGATTGTAAGAGACGTTAGATATGCCACGCGACCAGCGCACCATCACCGCAAACGACATCCTTCCGCTCGACCAGTACGAGCTGATCCGCGCCGAAAAGAAACAGGAAGCGATCGAGCGCAAGCGGCTGACCCGCGTCAGCGTCGGACCGAACGCAACTGCCCTTTTCGAGAACTGGGACAGCATGTGGCTGCAGATTCAGGAGATGCTGCGCATCGAAAAGGGCGGTGAAGAGCAACTTGCCGATGAGCTTGCGGCCTACGATCCGATGGTCCCCAAGGGCAGCGAACTGACGATTACCCTGTTTTTCGAGATCGCCGATGAGGTGCGCCGCGATACGTTTCTGCGCACGATCGGCGGTGTCGAGAACCATGTTTCGATCCAGGTTGGCAGCCATGTCATCAAGGCGCGGCCGGAAGGCGACATCGAGCGCACACGCGCAAACGACAACAAGGCGAGTGCCGTCCACTTCTTCCATTTCGATTTCACGCCGGATGCCATCGAGGCGTGGAAAAGCGATGAGGGAACGGCCATGCTGGTGATCGACCACCCAAATTACGGCCACGCCGCGGTCATCAATCGTGAATCACGCAATTATCTCGCGAGGGAATGTTTCTAAGCGGCGCTCGCCCTCAGTCCTCATCGTCGTTTTCTGCACCCGAGCGGTTGCGTGACGCGGCAACCAGTGTGTCCAGCTCGCTGCTGGTCGAGCGCTTCTTGGCTTTTTCGCCCTTCTTGAGGAGGATGAACCTGCGCATTTCCTCTTCCGACATATCCGGCGGGAGCACGTCCGGCGTATCGTAGGCAACGCCGATCTCGCGTTCCGACGGCGCCGGAGGTTCGAGAGAACCGTGTGCAGGACGCCTCGGAGGCGCATTCGAACCCGAACTGTAATTGATCTGGGTGTCGACCGGCATTCCGGGATCGGCACCGAAGCTGCCTTGTGTCGACCTTCCGTCGCGCATTCTCAGACCGTTGGCGGCGAGTTTCTTCTGACCCTCCCTGGCCCTTTCAGCCTGCAGCGTTTCATTTTCTGCCTGTCTCTGATCCAGAACGTCGCGATATTCGCCGTCTGCGAATATCGCGAGGCAAATGGTTATGGCGATCGTCGCCACGGCGAAGTGACGATACATTGCGGGAGAGACCGCGGAGGCAGGTAAGGCGCGCGACATGACGCCCTGATAAACCAGCCGGGTTAACCCAAATATTGGGCATCATGGTTTACGATTCCTTGCCGTCTGAATGCAGTCCTTTCTCCATGAAAAGTCGGGAAGGGACATAGTGCAGCAGCTGTGTAAACCACGCCGACAGCACTATCCGAAAATATGCAAGCAATTCAGAGCTTCACGTCCGGACAGCAGGATTCCCTGCGTCAGATTTACCGACATTTTACGCCTTTGACGTAGGTGGAAATCGACGTCCGCCGGGCGCTGGAGGCTGTCGAAACGCAATCATGATCCGCTTGTTTAAGCATTATATCCCGCACGCGGTAATCCTGCTGTGGTTGCTGGACCTGATCCTGCTCGTGGTGGCGGGCGAGATGTCCTGGCGGCTACGTGCGAGCCAGATCGCCATGGACCCCGGTCCGTTCACCGATCGTATCTGGCCGCATCTCGGTTTCGCTGCGATGATGCTCACCGCCATGATCGCTGTCGGCGTATATGGTTCGGATTCCCTGCGCTCCATGCGGTTCGCCTGCGCCAGGCTGCTCGTCGCGATCTCGCTCGGCATTATCGCGCTGTCCTTCGTCGACTTCGTATTGGCCGGCGAGAATTTCTGGCGCTCCACTCTCTTCTACGGAATGGTGATTGCGATCGTGCTGCTGGTGACCAACAGGCTTGTCATCGGCGGCCTGCTTGGTTCCGCCGCATTCCGCCGACGGGTGCTTGTTCTGGGCGCCGGATCTCGGGCGCAGCGTCTTCGCGAACTGGGCGACCAGCCCGAGGCGGGCTTCGCAATCGTCGGCTACATCGGCATGAACGAGAGCAACCCTCTCGTCGAAGAAGCGATCGCCCGCACCGCAATCCACAACCTGACACGGTTCGTCGAGAACCTTGGTGTCAGCGAAGTCGTGCTCGCCCTTGAGGAACGGCGCAACGCCCTTCCTCTCAAGGATCTCCTGCGGATCAAGACCGCAGGTGTGCACGTCAACGAGTTCTCAAGCTTTCTCGAGCGTGAGACCGGCCGGGTCGACCTCGATACGGTCAATCCCAGCTGGCTGATCTTCTCCGACGGATTTTCGTCGGGCAGGGCGGTTTCCAGCGTCGCGAAGCGTATGTTCGATATCGCCGCCAGCGCCGTGCTGCTGGTATTCGCCGCACCGGTAATCGTGCTGTTCGCCATTCTGGTGAAGCTCGAGAGCAAGGGACCGGCCTTCTTCCGTCAGACCCGGGTCGGCCTCTACGGCCAGAACTTCGATGTGGTGAAGCTGCGGTCGATGCGCGTCGATGCAGAGGCGGACGGAGCGAAATGGGCAAGCAAGGACGATCCTCGTGCGACCCGTGTCGGGCGCTTCATCCGCAAGGTGCGGATCGATGAGCTGCCGCAGGCCTGGACGGTCCTGAAAGGCGAGATGAGCTTCGTCGGGCCGCGCCCCGAGCGGCCCGAATTCGTCGCCGACCTTGAAGAGCAGCTTCCCTATTACGCGGAAAGGCACATGGTGAAGCCCGGGATCACGGGCTGGGCTCAGATCAACTACCCTTACGGCGCCTCGATCGCGGATTCCCGCCACAAGCTGGAATACGATCTCTACTACGCCAAGAACTACACGCCTTTCCTTGATCTGCTGATCATCTTGCAGACCCTTCGTGTCGTGCTCTGGCATGAAGGAGCGCGCTGATGCCGGTCGAAGGCGCGCAGATCTGGATTCTGGCGGGACAGGTTGTCGAACTCGTCGCCGCCATTGCAGCAACTACGATAGGCGTTTGGCTGCTGCGTCGCCGCGACCGCTTCGGCCCCGCCGGTACGCCGGTCGTCGCGGCTCTGTTCCTTACCGCGGCTGCCTGCCTGACTCTTGCTGCATCCGGCACAGGCAGCCTTGCCGGCAGCATTGCCGAAACGATCCGCAATTTCGGTTGGCTGGTGGTGATTTACCACCTTTTCGCCAGCGACGGCCGGCACACCAGCGTCGCTCCGATCCGGCCGGTCGTGCTTGCGCTGGTCTTCGTCGAATTGCTGCATCTCGGAGTCGATCTGCTGCTGCATCGCGCCGCGCTTGGCTCCGGGGCTATGGAAATCGCCTTCGATCTGACGGTGATGTTCCGGCTGCTGGTGACCGTCGGTGCCCTGGTGCTCGTACACAATCTCTATGCCGGTGCTTCGAGCCAGTCCCGGCTTTCGCTTCGCTGGCCGGCTGCCGGCCTTGGCACCTTGTGGGCATTCGATCTCAATCTCTACACCGTCGCCTATCTCAGCAATGGCTGGCCTCAGGAAATAGCGGCCTTTCGTGGACTCGCCGTGGTCGTGCTCGCATGCCTTCTTGTTATCGGCGCCGCCAAGGATCGGGACGAACTGCGGTTTCGTCCTTCCCGCACGGTAGCCTTCCAGACATTCTCGCTCTTGATCATCGGTGCCTACCTGATCGCGATGGTCGCGATCGCGCAGTGGCTCTCTTTTGCCGGGGGAAATTTCGCCCGGCTTATGGAACTCGGATTTCTGACAATTGCCAGTGTGCTTGCGATACTCATCCTTCCGTCACCCAAGCTGCGACGCTGGCTCAAGGTCACGCTTTCCAAGCATCTGTTCCAGCACCGCTACGACTATCGCGCGGAGTGGCTCCGCTTCACCCGCACGATCGGGAAGAGCGGGAAGGAAGCCTCTCCCCTTGGCGAGCGCATCGTCCAGGCCGTTGCCGATATCGCCGAGAGCCCGGGTGGCCTGCTGCTCGCACCCGCCGATCAGGGCGATTTCACCCTCGCGGCGCGCTGGCAATGGCCGGAAATCGAGGTTCCGGCAGTCGCATTGTCGACGTCGTCGTTCGCATTCTTCGAGCGCGGCGGGTTTATCGCAGAGCTCGATGATTTGCGCAGCGGCCAGGAAAGACATGGCGAGGCGGCCCACGTGCCTGAGTGGATGCTTGTCGACAAGCGCGCCTGGGCGCTGGTGCCGCTGATCCACTACGAGCAGCTGGTCGGCATGGTCGTGCTGGCCCGTCCGCCGCTACCGCGCGGCTTCGACTGGGAGGATTTCGACCTGCTGCGGGTGGTCGGGCAGCAGCTGGCGAGTTACCTCGCCGAACATGCCAGCCAGGAAGCGCTCGCCGAAGCGAGCCGTTTCGACGATTTCCACCGTCGTATCGCCTTCGTGATGCACGACATCAAGAATCTGGCGAGCCAGCTCAGCCTCCTTGCTCGAAATGCCGAACTTCATGCCGACAAGCCCGAATTCCGGGACGACATGCTGGTCACGCTCAGGAACTCGGCGGACAAGCTGAACGGCCTGCTTGCGCGGCTTTCACGCTATGGAGCTGGTTCCGTCGAAAGCATGGATCAGGTGCCCGCGGCCGACGTGGCGAAGTCGGTTGTCGACAGCTTCCGCGGCGGACACCCTGTCGTACTTGGCGAGTGCCACGAATGCATGGTCACGGCCAACCGGGAATCGTTGGAACAGGTGCTCGTCCACCTTGTCCAGAACGGCATCGATGCCAGCCCCGACAACCGTCCCGTCTTCCTTGGCCTGACCTGCGATGGCCTGAATGCCAGCTTCGAGGTACTCGATTCGGGCTGCGGCATGTCTCCCGACTTCGTTCGCAACCGCCTTTTCAAGCCATTCGTCTCCTCGAAGCAGGGAGGCTTTGGCCTTGGCGCCTTCGAAGCGCGCGAACTGGTCAGGGCCATGCGCGGGCGGCTTGAGGTGGAATCCCGGGAAGGGTTGGGGTCGCGTTTCATCGTCCGCTTGCCGCTCACCGCCGCGTCGGACCTCTATGACAATTTTGCCAGCAGCGAACAGAGAACAGCATCATGACCGAGGCCAAACCCAAACTCCTCGTGGTGGAAGACGACCCCGGCCTCCAGGCCCAGCTGAAATGGGCTTATGAGGACTTCGAAGTCGTCGTCGCCGGCGACCGTACGTCAGCGCTGGCTGCATTGCGGGCCGAAGAGCCGCCGGTGGTGACGCTGGACCTGGGGTTGCCGCCCGATCCCGACGGCACCAGCGAAGGCTTTGCCGTGCTTGATGAAATCATGAGCGTGAAGCCGGACACCAAGGTTGTGGTCGCAACCGGGCACGGCGCACGCGAGAGCGCGCTGCAGGCGATCGCGAAGGGAGCCTATGATTTCTACCAGAAGCCGGTCGACATCGAAGCCATCGGGCTGATCGTCCGTCGCGCGATGGAACTCCATCGGCTTGAAGAGGAAAACCGCAAGCTGGCGGCGAAGGCGACCAAGGACGAACGGGTGCTCGGCCGCATGATCACTGCCGCGCCGGAGATGATTCGGGTGGCCCGCACCATCGAGCGCGTCGCCAACACCAATGTTTCGGTGATGCTCCTCGGGGCGAGCGGGACCGGCAAGGAACTGCTGGCCCGCGGCCTGCACGAAGCCAGCGACCGTTCCGACGGCGCATTCGTCGCCATCAATTGTGCGGCGATTCCGGAAAACCTGCTCGAAAGCGAGCTGTTCGGCCATGAAAAGGGCGCATTCACCGGCGCTGTCAAAACGACCGAGGGCAAGATCGAGCAGGCCAATGGCGGCACGCTGTTCCTCGACGAGGTCGGCGACATCCCGCTCCAGCTCCAGGTGAAGCTCCTGCGCTTCCTCCAGGAGCGCGTGATCGAGAGGATCGGTTCGCGATCCTCCATCCCGGTCGACACGCGTATCGTCTGCGCGACGCATCAGAACCTCGAAGCAATGATCGAGGATGGCAGCTTCCGTGAAGACCTTTACTACCGGCTTGCCGAGATCGTGGTGAAGATCCCCAGCCTTGCAGCGCGGCCCGGCGATCCCGTGCTGCTGGCGAAGGCCTTTCTCACCCGCTTCGCGGCAGACATGAATCCCAAGGTCAAGGGCTTCGCCGCCGATGCGCTCGCTGCGATCGATGTCTGGCATTGGCCGGGCAACGTCCGCGAGCTTGAGAACCGGGTCAAGCGGGCCGTGATCATGGCGGATGGCAAGCTCGTCTGCGCGGCCGACCTCGATCTTGCGGAACCGGATGCCGAGACTGCGCGGGCCCTGAACCTCAAGTCCGCGCGCGAGCAGGCTGACCGCAAGGTCATTCGTCATGCATTGGCTCGCAGCGAAGGCAACATCTCCAGCACCGCCAAGATGCTCGGGATCAGCCGCCCGACGCTTTACGATCTGCTGAAGCAGTATGACCTGCATGCCTGAACGCCGCGGGCCGGCACGGCGACGCGTGGCCGCGGCCATCGCCTGCGCCTTGCTGGCTCTGGCCTGGCCCGACCCCGGTCTCGCCGATCCGTCAGCGCAAGCGTCACAGTCAATTCTCGCCGCGCGACAGGCCCTTTCGCGCGGCGATGGCATCGGCGCCGAAATACTGCTGAGAAAGGCACTCGCTGGCGGTGCCGCTCGCGAAACCGTCGCAGCCTATATGGGCGAGGCGTTCATCCAGCAGGACAACCCAGACAAGGCCCGCAATTGGCTTGAACCGGGACAGTTCGATACGAAATCGGCGGCGATCGGCTTTCGTGCACTCGGCCGCCTCGAACAACAGGAAGGCAACCTTCCCGCTGCCGGCAGAGCCTTCGACCGCGCGATCGAGCTAACCCCTCGCGATGCAACCATGTGGGTTGAGATCGGCCGGTTGCGCTACGCGGGATCCGAACACACGCTGGCCATCGACGCTGCCGATTACGCGCTCCATCTCGATCCGGACAACGTTCGCGCACTGGAATTTCGCGGCCAGATCGTGCGCGATCAGCTCGGCCTCATCGCCGCATTGCCCTGGTTCGAAGCCGCACTGAAATATGCACCGACCGACCTCTCGGTGATGGGCGAATATGCCGCGACGCTGGGAGAGCTGGGCCGTGCCCGGGAAATGGTCACGGTCACCCGCAAGATGCTCGACCTAGATCCCAAGAATCCGCGAGCGTACTACCTGCAGGCGGTTTTGGCGGCTCGTGCCGGCAAGACGGAACTGGCGAGAACCCTGTTCGACCGGGCCGGCGATGCCTATCGAGGGCTTCCGGCCGGAATGCTCCTGGAAGGCATTCTCCAGATCCGGTCGGGCAACTATTTCCTCGCGACCGAAGCGCTGGAGAAGCTTTCGAAGAGCCAACCGGCAAATGCCCGGGTCCAGGATCTGCTGGCCCGCGCATATTTCCTGTCCGGCGAGCATGGCGAAGTCATCAGGCGCTTTGCCGGGGTTGTCAGGAGGGAAGACGCGTCCGCATATCTGCAGACACTCGTCGCCCGTTCGTACGAAACGCTGGGCCGGCGCGATTTGGCGGCTCCGTTGCTCGACCGCGCAGCCTATCGGTCCAGGGCAGGAATTGTTCCGGTCTTCCGCGGATCCCCCATTGGAACGCTCATCGCCGAGGGAGAGCTGGCAAGAGCTGCGGCGATCACCGAAGCCGATCGCGTCGAATTCCCCGGCTCCGCTCGCAACGAAGGCCTCGCCGGTGACGTTCAATTGGCGATGGGGCATGGGCACGAAGCACTGATACGATACCGGAAGGCGGCTTACATCCACCTTTCGGAGAGCCTGCTGGCGCGCATGGTTGCCGCGCATCTGCAGGTCAACGAATTGGAGCAGGCGCGAACGCTCGCGGACTCATTTCTTTACTGGAACCCGACCAGCAAGCCGGCAATGCGGCTTTCGGCGAACCTTGCGGCAGCCACACGCGACTGGCACCGCGCTCGCCTGCTGTTGGAACACCTGCGAGCGAACGGTTCATCCCGAGACGTCGCCCTCATGTCCGACTTGGCCCTGGCGCAGCTGCGCGACGGTGATGCAAGGCAGGCGGCGCTGACCGCACATCAGGCCTATCGCCTCCAGCGTTCCAGTCCCGTGGCGGCACAGGCCCTTGGTCTCAGCCTTGCCACGCTCGGCCAAAGCCCGGTGAACGCAGGGGCGTTGCTGGACAAGGCGCGGCAGATCATGGGCGACAGCCCCCTGCTGGCCGAGGGCCGCCGGCTCCTCGCGCTCAGGCAGCAGGGCTAGGCAGCTTCAACTCTCGACATTCCCCGTCGCCTCCGGCAATCGCTGGGTCGCAAAGGCCAACGGGAGACAACGATGTCAGGCGCTCTTGAAGGAATCACGGTGCTCGAGCTTGCGGGGATCGGTCCCGGTCCGTTTGCCGCGATGATGCTCGCCGACCACGGGGCTCGCGTCATCCGCATCGAAAGGCCGAACTTCGAACGCATCGGCGGCCCGATCGGCGACGACATCGTGAACCGAAACCGCGAAATCCTGGTGCTCGACCTCAAGGAGCCGGAAGCGGTCGCCCGCTTGCGCGAGTTGGCGCGTGAAGCGGATGCCCTCATCGAAGGGAACCGTCCCGGCGTTCTCGAGCGGCTCGGCATCGGGCCGGACGTGCTGTTGGCCGAGAATCCCCGGATTGTGATCGGTCGCATGACGGGGTGGGGCCAGGAGGGCCCGAAGGCCAAGCTTGCCGGGCACGACATCAACTACATTGCCCTTTCCGGAGCGCTGCATACCTACGGCAGGAAAGGCGACAAGCCTACTTTTCCCGCAAATGTCGTCGGGGACTATGGCGGTGGCGGAATGATGCTCGCCTTCGGCCTGCTTGCCGGGATCCTTTCGGCGCGAACGACCGGGAAGGGACAGGTGATAGACTGCGCCATGGTGGATGGCGCAGCGATCCTGTCGGCGATGACCTACACGCTGTTCGCCTCCGGCATGTGGAAGGACGAACGCGGTGTGAACCTCCTCGACGGCGGCGCGCCCTATTACGAGACTTACGAAACTGGCGACGGCAAGTGGATTTCGATCGGCTCGCTGGAACGGCCATTCTATGAAGAGCTGCTCGCCAAGCTCGGGCTGACCGGCGATCCCGATTTCGCCCAGCGTGGCGACGAGAAGAAATGGCCGGTTCTGAAGGAACGGCTCGAAGCGATCTTCCGAACGAAAACGCGGGACGAGTGGTGTGCCCTCATGGAAGACACCGACATCTGCTTCGCGCCGGTGCTGAGCCTGTCGGAAGCTCCCCATCACCCCCACAACGTTGCACGCTCGACATTCATCGAGGCCGATGGCGTCATTCAGCCGGCACCGGCGCCGCGCTTTCTCGGAACGCCTGCGCCGCCGGTCCGGATGAAGGGCAAGTGATGCTTCGCAAGATCGATCCGATGGTGCAGCTGATCGTTGCGGCGATCCTGCTGGCCACGATCCTGCCCGTTACCGGCGGCAAGCGGGAAATCGCCCAGCTTGTTTCGAATGCTGCGGTGTTCCTGCTGTTCTTTTTCTACGGACTACGGCTCTCGCGTCGCGAAGTGCTTGCCGGGCTCGGCAATCATCGCCTCCTGATTCCCCTGACTTTCTGGGTGTTCGCCGCGATGGGCCTGGCCGGGTGGCTCCTCTGGCGCGGCAGCCAGCCTTTCGCCCCTGCGACACTGGCCATCGGCTTCCTCTATCTGGGAGTGCTTCCGTCCACGGTCCAGTCCGCGACTGTTTATACGTCGCTGGCCGGTGGCAACATCGCGAGTTCGGTGGTTGCGGCCGCGTTGGTGAACATAACCGGCGTGTTTGTCAGCGCGCCCCTGTTTTCGCTGGTCGCAGGCAGCCACGGGACGGCCTTCCATGGTGAGACTCTGGTGAAAGTGCTGACGATGCTGCTGCTTCCGTTCGTTGCCGGACAGGTGTTGCAGGGTTTCACCCGGAACTGGGTTGCCGGCCACCGACGTTTCATCACCATCATGGATCGCAGCTCGATCGGAATTGCCGTCTACGTCGCCTTTTCAGGGGCCGTGGAACAGGACATCTGGAGCCAGGTGGACATGCAGGTCTGGGCCGTGCTGATCGTCGCCTGCGCCGCGCTGCTGCTGTTCGGCTATGGCGGAGCCTGGCTGCTGGGTGGTGTACTGCGTTTACCCAGGGGAGACCGGATCACCTTGCTGTTCGGTGGTGCGCAGAAGAGCATTGCCATGGGCGCGCCCCTTGCGACCGTGCTGTTCCCGGCGGCGAAGGCCGGCATCATCATGCTGCCGCTGCTGGTCTACCATCTGGCGCAGATGGTGGTTGCGGCAGTGGTGGCTTCACGCTTGTCGCGCGCGGATCTCTAGCTCTTCTTCGGCTGGTAGGTCTGTTCGATGCCCGGAAAACTGCGGGCGCGCACTTCTCCGGCATAGCGGGCAGCCGCGTCGCTGATGATGTCGGCCACCTCGGCGTAGCGCTTTACGAAACGCGGGACACGCTCGAACATTCCGACCATGTCCTCGGTGACGAGCACCTGGCCATCGCACTGGGATGAACCGCCGATTCCGATAGTCGGGCAAGCAACCGCTTTCGTGACCTCGACGGCGATCGGCTCGACCACGCCTTCGACGACGATGGCGAACGCGCCCGCCTTGTCGAGGGCGATTGCGTCGGCAACGATCTTCTTCGCTTCCTCTTCGCTGCGTCCGCGCGAATTGTAGCCGCCCAGTACGTTCACCGCCTGCGGGGTGAGGCCGACATGGCCGATGACCGGAATCCCGCGCCTGACGAGGAAAGTGACGGTTTCCGCCATGGCCTCGCCGCCTTCGAGCTTCACTCCAGCGCAGCCGGTTTCCTTGAGCAGCCGCGAAGCGCTGGCAAAGGCCTGTTCCGGCGATTGTTCATAGGCGCCGAAAGGCATGTCGACGATCACCACCGAATGATAGCTGCCGCGCACGACCGCTGCGCCGTGGGCTGCCATCATGTCGAGCGTCACCGGAACGCTCGACGGCAGGCCGTAGACGACCTGGCCGAGCGAATCCCCCACCAGCAGGAGGTCGCAGTGCTCATCAAGCAGCTGCGCCTGCCGGGCGGTATAGGCGGTGAGCATGACGATCGGCTCCGCCGTCACGCCGTCCTGCTTGCGCCCGCGGATGACCGGTACGGTCAGGCGCTTCATCGGCGCCGGTGTGGGGTTGGCGCGGCTCGTCGATGTATCGAGTTCGAAAGTCGTAGACATGGGAGCCTTCTAGACCGGGCTTCAAGGCTGGGGAAGGGCGGCGTTTGGCTCTTGCCAATGCAACGCGTGCCGCTAGCTTCCCGCCCGTCCGGTCATTGATGTGGGGAAGTGCATGTTCGCTCGCGTGAAGCCGCTTGGCGCCATTCTCGAAACTGCGGAGAAGAAGTCGCTCCACCGGACGCTGGGCGCGTTCCAGCTCATGCTGTTCGGCATAGGCTGCGTGATCGGCACCGGCATTTTCGTCCTGACGGCGGCCGGTGCGCAAAAGGCCGGGCCGGGGCTGATGCTGGCCTTCACGATTGCCGGCGCGATCTGCATCGTCGCCGCGCTGTGCTATGCCGAGATCGCGGCGATGGTCCCGGTAGCGGGGTCGGCCTATACCTACACCTATGCGACCATGGGCGAGTTCCTTGCCTGGACCGTGGGCTGGTCGCTGGTTCTGGAATATGCCGTCGCGGCAAGTGCGGTCTCGGTGGGCTGGTCGGGCTATTTCTCCGGAACCATCCTGAACGAGTTCCTGGGAATACATCTGCCGCCATGGCTCAGCGCGGGGCCGCTGGCTCTGGGTGGCGCGCCCGGCGGCCTGATCAACCTTCCCGCGCTCGTGATCGCCCTGCTGGTGACCTGGCTGCTGATGATCGGCACGCGCGAAAGCGCATGGTTCAATGCGGTGCTGGTGGCGATCAAGGTCACGGCGCTTACGGCCTTCATCATGCTGACCCTTCCCGAGACCGAAGCTTCGCGGTTCAATCCCTTCCTTCCGGCAGGCGTCTTCGGCGGGTTCGGGACCGGTATCGGCGCGGTCGGCGCGGCGGCGACGATGTTCTTCGCCTATGTCGGCTTCGATGCGGTATCGACCGCTGCGGAGGAAACCAAGGATCCGCAGCGCAATGTCCCGATCGGCCTGGTCGGTTCGCTGCTGTTCTGCACGGTGTTCTACATTCTCGTGTCCGCCGGTGCGATCGGTTCGATCGGCGGGCAGCCGATCCTGGGGCCGAACGGCATACCGTTCCCGGCCGGCTCCGAAGAGCTCGCGCGCCAATGCGCTATGCCGCAATATGCCCAGTATCTGGTGTGTTCGGATGAGGCGCTGGCCCATGTCCTGCGTGTGATCGGCCATGGCGCGATCGGCAATATGCTGGGTATCGCCGCCTTCGTGGCGCTGCCGTCGGTCATCCTGATCCTGCTGTTCGGCCAGACGCGCATCTTCTTCGTCATGGCGCGTGACGGCCTGCTTCCCGAGAAACTCGCGGCGGTTCACCCGAAGTGGAAGACGCCTTACGTGGTGACGGCGATCACCGGCGCGGTCGTGGCGGTGGGTGCCGCGTTCTTCCCGGTCGGACGGCTTGCCGACATCTCCAATGCCGGCACGCTTTACGCGTTCATGATGGTCGCGATCGCGGTGATGATCCTGCGCAAGCGCTCGCCGGATTTTCCGCGCAAGTTCCGGACCCCGGCGTTGTGGTTCGTCGGGCCGGCGACGATTGTGGGCTGCATCTTCCTGTTCGTGAATCTTCCGGCGGCGGCAATGATCGTTCTGCCGACCTGGGCGCTCGTCGGTTTCGCCATCTACTTCGGTTACAGCCGCAGTCGCAGCCATGTCGGCCTTGGCCTGGTCGAAATTCACGAGCCGGAATATGCCGATATCGAGCCCGATATTCCGGGTATTGCCGACCGCGGTCGGAGCTGACATTATCGCAATGCGCCGGCTCAGCTGCATTGTCTGACTGAGTCGGGTTCCACGCAGTCTCGAGTTTGGGGAGAGGAGGGCCGTCCGATGGGCGGCCCTTTTGCATGAGGAACGAGGGGAATCACGAATCGCTTTAAATGAGAACAAAAATAGAACATACTCGCGATTCGCATGACTACAGACCTGCAACATTTCTCCGCTTTCCAGGCGGCACGCCTTGCCGAGTGGCGTCCTGGGCGGGCCGACGATGCCGTACCGCACGGCGAGATCTTCGCTTCCGCCCACGAATGCGCCGGGGCGGCGATGGCCCTTGCCCTGGCTGTCGACCGGATGCGGGCGCGCAAACCCGATCCGTTGGCGGATATGTCGGACGAGCGGGCATGGCTGTGGGTGCAGGACGACGTCGCGCTCAAGCTGACCGGGCGGCCCTATCACCCCGGCCTGCCGCAGAATCTGCGGCGCCGGCTTGTCCATGTCGCTGCCAAGAGCCCGCAAGACGCGCTGTTCGCGCTGGAGGAAGGATTGCGCTGCCGCGAGCTGGCCTTCGTCATCGGCGAGATCGCCGGCAATCCGCGGGCGCTGGATTTCACTGCCTCTCGCCGGCTCAGCCTGGCGGTGGAGAAACACGGCGTACCGCTGTGGCTCGTGCGGCTCGATGCGGAGGCGGACCTGTCCTCCGCCCGGATGCGCTGGCGGACACGCTCGGCTGTTTCGCCCCTGCCGCGCTGGAACCGCCAGGCTCCCGGCACGGCAAGCTGGCAGGCCGAGCTGTTTCGCGCCCGCAACCACCCTCCCGGAGAATGGATACTGCGCGATGACGGACACGTCCTCGCCGCCCGGCGATCGTCCTGCGCACCCGGTGAGCCGGAGAATTCTGGCGATCTGGTGCCGGCAGCTGGCGATCGACCGTTGGCGGCTCACTGAAGGGCTGGCGAAGGGAGAAGGCGCCGACGCCGTTCCGCTGGCGCTGATTTCCGAAACCGCGCGCGGAATCCGCATCACCACCGCCAACGCGGCGGGGCTGGAAGCAGGTGCGCGGCCCGGCATGATGCTGGCCGACGCACGAACGCTTTGCCCGACGCTGGCGGTGGCACCGTCCGATCCGGCAGGCGATCTCGCCTTCCTGGAACGGCTTGCCCTCTGGGCGCAGCGCTGGGGGCCATGGAGCGCGCTCGATCCGCCCGACGGACTGATCGTCGACATCACCGGGACTGCCCATCTCTTCGGCGGGGAAGGGCCGATGATCGCCGATGCGCGGGAAATGCTCGAACGCCGCAGATTGGCTGCCCGGCTTGCCATCGCCCCCACCGCGGGAGCGGCATGGGCACTTGCCCATTACGGCCGCAACGGCACGATCCTGGAAGCGGAGAGCGATATTCCCGAACATCTGGCCGAGCTGCCCGTGGCAGCGCTGCGGCTCGACGAGGAGGTGCTGCTGGTGCTGAGGCGCCTGGGGCTGAAGCGGATCGGCGATCTCCGGAGTATGGACCGCAAGGCACTGGCCCGGCGTTTTCGTGACTATCGCGCGCCTGCCGCCAACCCGCTTGTGCGCATGGACCAGTTGCTGGGCCGGGTGCCGGAGCCTTTGCTGCCGGTACAGCCGGTGGAAACCCCGCTTGTCCAGCGCCGGCTCATGGAACCGATCCGCCACCGGAACCTGCTCGATCGCGTGGTGTCTGACCTCGCCGAAGACATGGCCCGCATGCTCGAAGGCCGGGGCGAAGGGGCAAGACGGCTTGAGCTGGGCATGTGGAAAGTGGATGGCGATGTTGCCGTCCGTCGCCTCGAATTGGCCGCATCGAGCCGGGATCCGGCGCATATCGCCCGGCTGTTCGCGGCCCGGCTCGACGATGTCGATGCCGGGTTCGGTATCGAGCTTGTGCGCCTGCGCAGCCCCTGGGCCGAACCGCTGGCCCTGGCGCAGAGCGACCTGGATGCTGCCCAGGAAGCGCATGGAACCAGCCTTGCCTCGTGTATCGATCGCCTTTCGGTTCGCCTGGGCGCCGATGCGGTGCGTCGTCCGGTCCCCCATGCCAGCCATGTTCCCGAACGTGCCCAGCGCTGGGAATCCTTGACGAGTGCGGTCGACACATCCGTCCCGACCTTGCGGCACCGGCCCACTTCCTGCCGTGAGGCAGGACAAGAACGCCCCCTGAAGCTGCTCGACCGCCCCGAACCCATCGCCGTACTCTATGCGACGCCGGACGGCTTGCCGCGACGGTTCCGCTGGCGCGGGCAGGTGCATGAGATCGCGCGGGCCGAAGGACCGGAACGGATCGCGCCCGAATGGTGGCGGGAACGCTCCACGGCGCGCCTGCGCGACTATTATCGCATCGAAGACGGGCAGGGACGGCGCTACTGGATATACCGCAACGGCATAGCCGGCGACGGGCGGGGCGGAGCGCCCGAATGGTTCCTGCAGGGGCTGTGCGGATAGCCATGCCCGACGCGCCGCTCACGCCCGCTCGCCGCCGGGCCTGTCCCGATCCGGACAGTATCGCCCCGCCGACGGCAGCATCATTCGTCGAGCTGGGGCTGGCGAGCTGTTTTTCCTTCCTGCGCGGCGCCTCCGATGCGGTCGACCTCGTCACCACCGCCCGGATGCTGGGATATGATGCGATCGGCATTGCCGACGCCAACACCATGGCGGGCGTAGTGCGCATCCATACCGAAGCCAGGACCCTCAGGCTCAGGCCGGTGATCGGCTGTCGCGTCGAGACGGTCGAGGGGCTGGCATTCCTGGCCTATCCCCGCAGCCGTGCGGCCTATGGCCGGCTTTGCCGCCTGATTTCGACGGGGCGGATGAACACGCTGTCCGGCGAATGGCAGGACAAGGGCGTTTGCGAGATTTCGCTGGAGATGCTGGCGGAGCACAGTGAGGACGTGCAGCTGATCCTGATCCCACCGGGGGATCTGGAACGGGTTTTCGATCTGGATCGTCATCCCCGCGCAGGCGGGGACCCAGATGAGCTGTCGGACTTCGGCAACCGAACGAAGATGGCCCCCTGCCTTCGCAGGGGCGACGAAAAGAAGCCGATATTGAGGATCGTTCCCAAGCCACCACCGGGCGGCACTCTGGAAGCCATCCTCCCATACCTGACCGAACAGCTTCCCACCCTGCGCCACATTGCCGCGAGCTATCTCTATACCGGCGGCGACATCGCCCGGATCGAGCGCCTGGACTCACTCGCGAAAGCGAACGGCCTTGCCATCCTCGCCACCAACGATGTGCTCTACCACGCACCGGAGCGGCGCCCGCTGCAGGACGTGATGACGGCGATCCGTCACAAGACCACCGTGGCCAAAGCAGGCCATCTGCTACGCCCCAATGCCGAACGGCATCTGAAAACGCCGGACGAGATGGCGCGGCTGTTCGAGCGCTGGCCGCATGCGATTTCCGCCGCGCGCGAAGTGGCCGACGCATGCGATTTCAGCCTCGACGAACTGCGCTACGAATATCCCGAGGAAACCTATCCGGAAGGCCGCAGTCCGCAGCAGCATCTCGAACATCTCACCTGGGAAGGTGCGGATCGCCGCTA
The DNA here is from genome assembly GCA_024236175.1 of Novosphingobium sp. Lineage (GTDB taxonomy): Bacteria > Pseudomonadota > Alphaproteobacteria > Sphingomonadales > Sphingomonadaceae > Novosphingobium. Next base: position 223,100 of record JACKKY010000002.1, read on the forward strand.
TCCTTCAGGCGTGCCGGAAGCCGTGCGAGAGGTGCTGGGGCGCGAACTCGCGCTGATCGGCAAGCTCCGGCTTGCCCGCTATTTCCTCACCATCAAGGATATCGTCGATTTCGCGCGTAATCAGGAGCCGCCGATCCTGTGCCAGGGTCGCGGCAGCGCGGCCAATTCGGCGGTCTGCTATTGCCTTGAGATCACGGCGGTCGATCCGGCCAAGCATGCGCTGCTGTTCGACCGTTTCATTTCCGAGGAACGCAACGAACCGCCCGACATCGATGTCGATTTCGAGCATGAGCGACGCGAGGAAGTGATCCAGTACATCTACAATCGCTACACCCGCGAGCGGGCAGGGCTGTGCGCCACGGTGATCCACTATCGTCCGCGCATGGCGATCCGGGAAGTCGGCAAGGCGATGGGCCTGTCCGAGGATGTGACCGGCGCGCTAGCCCGCACCGTCTGGGGAAGTTACGGCAAGGAGGTCGGTGAAAAGCACGTAGCCGAGATCGGCATGGACCTGTCCGACCCGCATTTGCGGCGCGTCCTCAGGCTTACCGAACAGATGATCGGCATGCCGCGGCATTTGTCGCAGCATGTCGGCGGCTTCATCCTGACCGAAAAGCCGCTTGTCGAGACCGTGCCGATCGGCAACGGCGCCATGCCCGAGCGCAGCTTTATCGAGTGGGACAAGGACGACATCGACGCGCTCGGCATTCTCAAGGTCGACGTGCTGGCGCTGGGCATGCTGACCTGCATCAGGAAATGCCTCGACCTGCTGGGCGAACACCATGACCGGCAACTCACTCTCGCCACCGTCCCGCGCGAGGATCCGGTTGTCTACGACATGCTGTGCAAGGGGGATTCGCTGGGTGTGTTCCAGGTCGAAAGCCGCGCGCAGATGAACATGCTGCCGCGCCTCAGGCCGCGCTGTTTCTACGATCTCGTCATCGAGGTGGCGATTGTCCGGCCCGGCCCGATCCAGGGCGATATGGTGCATCCCTATCTCAAGCGCAGGCGAGGCGCCGAAAGGGTGGAAATTCCGGCCCCGGGACCGGAACACGGTCCGCCGGACGAGCTGACTTCGATTCTCGGGCGCACGCTGGGCGTGCCGATCTTCCAGGAACAGGCGATGAAGATCGCATTGGATGCGGCGAAATTCACTTCCGCGGAAGCCAACCACCTGCGCAAGGCAATGGCGACTTTCCGCTCACGCGGCATGGTGCATGAGCTGGAGGACCTCATGGTCGGCAGGATGGTCGCGCGCGGTTACGATCCCGAATTCTCCCAACGCTGCTTCAACCAGATCAAGGGCTTCGGCGAATACGGCTTTCCGGAGAGCCATTCGGCAAGCTTCGCCCATCTCGTCTATGTATCGAGCTGGCTGAAATGCCATTTCCCCGCGGCTTTCGCCTGCGCGCTGCTCAATTCGCAGCCGATGGGTTTTTACGCGCCGGCGCAGATCGTGCGCGACGCACGCGAGCACGGCGTCACCGTCCTGCCCGCCGATGTGAACCACAGCGGATGGGACTGCACGCTGGAGGACCTGCGGGCCGAAGAAACAGGGGAGGGCCGTCGCCACCGCGGAGGCGGGAATGGCGAGGCAGGAGAACGAATAGACTCCCATATCGCCCTGCGGCTCGGTTTCCGGCAGATCGACGGCTTTCCGGAACATGCCGCTGCCAGGCTGGTGGCCGCACGCCAGGAAAGCGGCGCCTTTGCGGATCTTGCCGAACTTCGCGAACGGGCAGGCCTGTCGCCTTCGCATATCGAAAGGCTGGCCTCGGCGGATTGCTTCTCCTCTCTCCGCCTGCCGCGGCGCCAGGCCCTTTGGGATGCACGCAGCCTGATCGCCGCCCCGGACCTGCCTCTGTTCGCGGCGATGAAGGCGCGCGACGAGGGAGACGAACCCTCGATAACGCAGCTTCCGGCCATGCCGCTGTCGGAAGAAGTCGTTGCCGATTACCAGACGCAGCGGCTGTCGCTGAAGGCGCATCCGGTGGCATTCCTGCGCGCTTCGCTGGCCGAACGGGGGTTTGTTCGCGCCTGCGACCTGCGCGCGCGCAAGTCCCGGTCAATAGTCCGCGTCGCCGGCGTGGTGCTGATCCGCCAGCGGCCGGGCAGCGCCAAGGGCGTGTGCTTCATCACGCTGGAGGATGAGACCGGCGTTGCCAATGTCGTCGTCTGGCCGGACATGATGGAACGGCACCGCAAGGTGGTCATGGGCGCGCGGCTGATGGAAGTGCGTGGCCGCGTCGAACAGGACGACGAGGTGATCCATGTCATCGCCGCGCATATGGTCGACGCCACCGGCGAACTCCACCGGCTCTCCGACGACCTGCTCGAGCATGACATATCCCGAGCCGATCACGTCAACCGGCCGGTGCAGGGCAGTCATCCGCGAAATGTCCGGGTCATCCCGAAATCGCGGGATTTTCACTGATCTGCCGAACCTCGAGTCAAAGCCGATCGAGAACGCTAATCGACCGTTTCGAGTGCCGGCGCCGGATCGAACTCGATCGGCAATCCCTTGAGCCCCCAGACACCGAAGAAGGGACGCCAGGACGATGGTCCCGCCCGCTTCGGGTTCCTGATGCGTTGCGCGATCAGGTGCAGCCCTTCCTCGATCTGCGCCCGCGCGATAAACTGTCCCAGGCAGATATGCACGCCCATGCCGAAAGCGAGGTGCTTCTTGGACTGCTCCCGGTCAGGATCGAAGCTATCGGCCTCCTCTATCGCGGTGGCATCGCGCCCGGCGATGCTGACCGGAAAGAATATGACCGTCCCTTCGGGAATCAGCACATCGCGATAGGTTATGTCCCTGGTCACTCGCCGCGGGATCGTGGCGGTCGTCAAGAAGCGGAAACTCTCCTCGACGACCTTGCGGCAATAGTCGATATCCTCGGCACAGCGCCGGTAGATATCGGGCCGGTCGATCAACGCATCCATCATGAGAGTCAGAGCATTCTTGGACGTGTCGTAGCCAGCAACGAACAGGAAGATAAGCAAGTCGTAGAGCTCGCGTTCGCTAAGGCCGCCGCTTTCCTGGGTCGAAACCAGGATCTCGAGCAGATCCTCCTTGCCTTTCGCACGGCGATTGCCGCGTCGCTCCGCGACAAGGTCCTGGACAAAGGCATCGAGCGTCTCGGTTGCTTCCACCAGATTGGGCAGAAACGCCCGGTCCATGCTCATGCTCAGTCCAAAAGCCTCGAGGGATGAGCGCAGGCGAGGAATGACCTCCGGTGGGGCACCGATCAGGCTGCACATGACCGTGATAGGAAAGTAGGAAGCGAATTCCTCGAAATCGAAGGCGCCCTTCGGCACCCATTCGTCGAGCAGATCGGAAATGACCTTGCGCATCAGCGGACGGTGCCGGTTCGCCTGCTGCGGCGTAAACGCGGGAGCGAGCACCGCCCTGATCCGCTTATGGCTCTCGCCACTGCTCGCTAGCAGGCTTTCCAGCTGGAAACGGCCCCAGGGCGTGCCATGGGCCTCCATCGCATCGACAACATCCTCGTAAGCGCCGGTCAGGCTACGGTCGAGATACAGAAGGTCGCGCATCGCATCGTACTGGTGCACCGCGTAGCCGAACGCACAACGTGAAAGCCAGGGATGCTGCCTGCGTGCCGCCTCAAGGCCGGGCCACGGATTCTCCGCGAAACTCGCTTCCTCCATCGGCAGATACGGAAGCGCCAGTTCGGTGATCGTCTGCATTCGCACCTCTCCTCATCGTCCGCCCATAATAACCCCATCCGGCAGTCAAGCAAAGGAAACGAGCCATCGTGGCTCAGAAGTTAGTTCCCAAGTGATCCGGTGCAAAAAGCAAGGCTTCCCCTCCGCCTCTGGTTAGTGCGATAAGCTTGGTATGGAATTCGAAACGCTCAAGGTCACAAGATACGAGATGAACTGCTCGCTGCTATGGTGCGAGAAGACGAGAAAAGCAGCCATCGTGGACCCGGGAGGAAACCTCGACGAACTGTTGAACTATATCGACCTTCTGGAGCTCGAACCCGAGGTCGCGGTCGTCACTCACGGGCATTTCGACCATTGCGGGGCCGCCGCGCAATTCTCCGAAATGACCGGGGCGCGGATCGAGGGGCCGCACCGGGGCGACGAGCACGTTGTCGGCCGTCTCGAGGAAATGGGGGAAAGGTATGGCGTGCGCGCTCGCAATTACACGCCCTCGCGCTGGCTGGAGCACGGCGATATCGTGCAGTTCGGCGAAGAGGTGCTAGAAGTATCGCATTGTCCGGGCCACTGCCACGGCCACGTCGCCTATTTCAGCCCCTCGGCGCGACAGGCGTTTGTCGGAGACATCCTTTTTCGAGGAACCATCGGCGCATGGGAACATCCTGACGGCAATCTGCCGCTACTGGTGGATTCGATCCGCTCGAAACTCTTCCCGCTTGGCGACGATGTCGGTTTCGTTCCGGGCCACGGTCCGAATTCGACTTTCGGATATGAGCGGAAAGAGAATCCCTTCGTCGGCGAGAAGGCCATGGAACGCTGGAAGGCCCGGTTCGGCGGCATGGACGACCCCGCCATCTGAGAGCGGGAGAAGTAGCGCGACAAGGACGCTGAATGGTGACCAATGCTGGGAGAAGGATATGCCGCGGATCCCCTATGCAGACGAGACTCGACTGTCCGAGGCCGCAAAAGCACAACTGGGAAACGTTCCCGCCAATGTGAGCCGCATGCTGGCCGTGGCGTCCGAACCGGTTTTCCTTGCGTTCGGTGAACTCGGCAAAGCATTCATCAACAAATCTTCCCTGCCGCCCAGGCTGAGGGAACTTGCGATCTTGAGAGTCGGCTATCTGTCGGATTCAGCCTATGAGACCTTCCAGCACGAGGCTCTGGGCAAGTTCGTCGGCTTATCCGAACAGCAGATCGCGGCGATCAAAGCAGGCGATCCTGCGGCAGATGCGCTCGATCAGGCCGAAGCAGCGGTACTCCAGTTCGTCGATGACATCGTGAAAAATGTACGCGCAAGCGACGCTACGCTTTCGGCTGTCCGCAACTACCTCGACGATACACAACTGGTCGACCTCATCCTCGTGACCGGCAACTACATGATGGTGTGCCGGCTTCTGGAGACCACGGGCGTCGATGAAGACGACGAACCCATCGATTGGAACGCATTCTCGCGATCCTGATGACAATTGCATCCTCGGCCAACCGCGAGCCGAGACCGGTGAAATCGTGCGAGGAAAGGTGGTGACCCCTACGGGACTCGAACCCGTGTTTCAGCCGTGAGAGGGCCGCGTCCTAGACCGCTAGACGAAGGGGCCACGATAGTTCGGCATCGACCGATCCCGCTATTGCCCGATGGACAAGGCAGTTGGTGACCCCAACGGGACTCGAACCCGTGTTTCCGCCGTGAAAGGGCGGCGTCCTAGACCACTAGACGATGGGGCCATATCGGCTCTGCCGAAGGCAGGCCGCGCGTTTAGGCAAGGCATGCGGGGGGGTCAAGGGCATAGTTCCGCGTTTTAGGTGAAAGTCTCCTTTGACTGATTCTGGCATGCGCAGCGCTTCAATCGGCCCAGGCAGCGTCCTCGACATGAAGCTCTGCCTGGGGACGGCTTGCCCAATCGTCGATCTTCGCCCGGCCGGCGAGCCACAGACGCCTGTCCCGCGCCCCGTGCAGGAGCGCCTGGCCCAGTTCACTCTCGGCTGCACGAAAGGCAATTGCCTTGAAGCTTGCGCCGTCATCACCCCGCGCGATCAGCCTGACATGGTCGCTGCCGACAATATCGGACCGAACTAGGCGCACGGGACCAACCGCGACGCGAGGCCCGGGCCACCCCATGCCGAATGGCCCTGCGCTTTCCAGGGTTGAGACAAGATCCGTGGTAAGCCCGCCCGGTGCCAACGCCAGATCGAGCAACAAGGACTGACGGGACATTGCGGCCATGACGTCGGTTCCAAGCCGATCGTCAAGCCAGTCCGCAAGCGCGTCGAGCCGGTCAGGCGCCACGGTCAGTCCCGCGGCCATGGCATGCCCGCCACCCGCAACGAGCAGGCCGGACTCCCTTGCCCCGATGATGGCAGCGCCGAGGTCGACACCTGCAATCGAACGGCCGGAGCCCTTTCCGTGTCCCGCTTCGTCGGCATCCAGAGCGATCACCAGCGACGGTTTTCCAGTCTTTTCCTTGATCCTGCCGGCCACAATCCCGATCACACCGGGGTGCCATCCACGCCCGGCAAGCACCAGCACCGCGCGGTTGTGCTGCTTCTCGATCAACGCTTCGGCGGCTTCCTGCACCGCAGCCTCTATGGCCCGGCGTTCGTCATTGAGGCGCGATAGCTGTTCGGCGATCGCCCTGGCCTCATCGGGATCTTCAGTGGTGAGCAGCCTGACGCCGAGAGTCGACTCGCCGACCCTGCCGCCGGCGTTGATGCGGGGTCCCAAGGCAAATCCCAGATCGCTGCATGTCGGCGGACGATTGAGCCGGCTCGCATCGATGAGCGCGGCGAGGCCGGTATTGCGCCTTCGCGCCATGACCTTGAGGCCCTGGGCCACCATGGCGCGATTGAGTCCGTGGAGCGCGGCGACATCTGCCACGGTGCCAAGCGCAACAAGGTCAAGAAGGGAGAGAAGGTCGGGCTCCTGGCGATTCCCGAAGTAGCCGTGCTGGCGCAGTTCCCGAGCGGTGGCCACGGCGAGCAGAAAGGCCACGCCGACAGCGGCAAGATGGCCGTGAGCGCTTGCTATTTCGCCTTCGTCGAGCCGGTTGGGATTGACCAGCGCGGTCGTCAGCGGAAGCTCGGCGGAGCATTTGTGGTGATCGACGACGATCACGTCGACACCCGCAGAATGCGCCATGGCGAGTGCATCGTGAGCCATGGCGCCGCAATCGACCGTGACGATCAGGCTGCTGCCTTCCTCGCCGATACGCACCAAAGCTTCGCCCGACGGCCCGTACCCTTCCAGCAGCCGGTCCGGAATGTAGTATCCCGCATCGCGGCCGAGCATCCGCAGGAACCGGACAAGAAGGGCCGCGCTGGTTGCACCGTCCACGTCATAATCGCCGTAGACCGTGATGTTCTCACCGGTGAGTACGGCCTGCGCGAGCCTCTCCGCTGCCACGTCCATGTCGCGGAACTCCGACGGATCGGGCAGAAATGCGCGCAGGGAAGGAGTCCGCTGGCGCTCTATATCCTGCCGATCAACGCCGCGAGACAGCAGCAGCTGAGTGACGATATCGTCTTCGAGGCCCGGCGCCCCGTCGCCGAGCGCCATGTTGCCGCCGCGCCAGCGCCAGCTCTTGCCGGAGAGAGAGGACTCGATTCCGAGGATGGATGCGGGACGCGAAGCCATGATTGCGAATACCCTAGACCTATCCACCGACAAAGGCCCACACGGAACCGGGCAAAATCCACAATCCGTTCCGGCATCGACGAGGTTTGACGCCGGTTCTCGTGTATTGGACAAGAATGGACGAAACCACCGCCCCGTTGCTCATCGCCTGGCACAGCAGGACGGGCGCGGCCGAAGCCATGGCGGCTGCGGCGGCTGAAGGTTCGGAAGGGGCCGCTCGCTTGCTGCGCGCAGACCTCGTCGAGCCTGACGACCTGCTGGCGGCGGCCGGGTATCTCTTCGTCTGTCCCGAGAACCTCGCGAGCATGACCGGGCTGATGAAAGAGATGTTCGACCGCTGCTATTATCCAGTGTTGGGAAGGATAGAGGGCCGGGCCTTTGCAACTGCAATTGCCGCAGGGTCCGATGGCCGCGGTGCCCAGGCACAGATCGAAAGGATCGTAACCGGCTGGCGCTTGCGCCGGGTTGCCGATCCGCTGATAGTCAATCTCGAAGCGCAGACGCCCGAAGCAATTCTCGCGAGCAAGACGGTTTTTCAAGACGATCTCCGCCGATGTCACGAATTGGGTGCAAGTCTGGCCGAAGGACTGCGGCTGGGCATTTTCTGACCGGCTTCACGAGAAATTCGTTCGGAAATGGTGCAATCGCCGGTGCGGGGGGACTCGACGTGGACATGCGACTGGTGACACAACGATGACTGGACTTTCGCCAGCCAAGGCTAGGATTGCCGAGAGAGGAGTACTGGAAAACCCATCGCCCCGAGCCGGTCTTTCCCTGATGTTTGCGGTTGGCGAACGCCCATCCGCATCCGATATCGAGCGTCTTCTGGATTCTGAGTCGGCCGCAAAAGTCGCAGTCCAGATTTCTCACCGACCCGAAGAATCCGCCGGTTGGCTTGAACTTCTCACCAGCGGACTAGCGCTCGACCTGGCAGGACTTGCGCCTGCAGGCGGGACGGATGCGCCACCGGCAAGCCACCATTTCGGCACGTCTCCCGACATCGGCAGCTTTGCGCTGGAGGCGATCGCTCTCACCCCCGGCCCTCATCTGGAGGGGGCTGGGGGGATGCTTCCTGTCGTACGGACCATGGCCGGGCTTGCGGCCGACCTGGTGGCTGCCTTTCCGGTCAAGGCTGTCTGCTGGAACCCCAGCGCCAGTTGGATGGCCCCTGACTACTTCTCTCGTATCGTGACCAACTGGCTTTCCGGAGGACCCTTTCCAGCCCTCGGGCTGACAGCGGTTACGCCAGCGTCAGAAGGTGCAGTCGAAAGCGTCGGCCTGAACTATTTCACAGGCCAGGAGCTTCGAGTCGAGGGCGCTTCCGACGACACGGTAGCGGAAACGGTGAAGACTGCTGTCCGCGTAATTGACTACCTGATCGGCCAAGGTCCCCTCACGGCGATTCAGGAAATTGAAGGCCCCTCCGGACAGCCCTTGCTGGCAGAACCTTCGGCTGACGGACGGCAAGTGAGGGTTTGGCAGGGAGTGCGGCAGTGGCCGAGCCCGCACTGAGGCGAAGGCTACCGTTTCGCGCCGTGAATCGCCGGGGTCACCCCGGATACGCACCCGGCATGCAACGCCATCATCTGTTGCCGCGGCAGTTGCTTTCACAGGACTGCTTTCGCGTGATGTTCGAGACAGTAGGGCGTGACTGTGTCGGCTTCGATGATTTTCGCAGCAATGGTTTGTTGCTTCCGGCGAGTGACGGCACGGCGCTGCGTTTCGGCCTTCCGCTGCATCGCGGACCGCACCGGAACTATAACGCGATGGTGATGGAGCGCGTGGGCCAGATCGAAAAAGGCTGGTCGACCCTGCGGTCTAGGTCACCCGATATCGCCGAAAACCAGGTCTTGATGAGACTGAGGCTGCTTCAGCGCGCGCTGCGACGAAGGATACTGGCGCCGGGAGAAAAACGCGTTTCGCTCAATCGAAAGGATCCCTTGAGAAAAAGCGCCGACTTTTCCGAGCTCGACGCGATGGCCGATGCCCTGTGGGGCGCAACCGGTTCACCTTAGCTCGCTTCCAGACCCAGTCTCGAAATCAGTTCACACTTCGCAGCTACATATTCTGCTTCCAGCTCATCGACACGCTCGGCGACGGTTGAAACAGCCTTGACCGCGCCGATACCCTGCCCGGAACCCCATATGTCTTTCCAGGCCTTGGCCGCGGTGCTTCCGCCGGACGCGAAATTCATCTTGTCCGGATCGCTTTGCGGCAGATTGTCGGGGTCCAGCCCGGCAGCCGTTATCGAAGCGCGCAGATAGTTTCCGTGCACGCCGGTGAACAGGTTACTGTAGACGATGTCGGACGCGTTTCCGTCGACGATGGCCTGCTTGTATTCGTTCGGCGCGTTGGCCTCGTGCGTGGCGATCCACGGGCTGCCCACATAGGCAAAGTCTGCACCCAGCGCCTGCGCGGCAATTATCGATCGACCGCATGCGATCGATCCGGACAGTGCCACCGGACCTTCGAACCAGTCCCGTATCTCTTGCATCAGCGCGAACGGCGATTGTGAGCCGGCGTGCCCGCCCGCACCCGCAGCGACCGGGACAAGGCCGTCAGCGCCCTTTTCGATCGCCTTGCGCGCGAAGGTATTGTTGATGACATCGTGGAACACGGTGCCACCCCATGCATGGACCGCCTTGTTAACGTCCTCCCTCGCTCCCAAAGAGGTGATGACAAGCGGGACCTTCCATTTCTCGCAGGTCGCGAGGTCTTCTTCGAGACGGGCGTTCGTCTTGTGAACGATCAGATTGACTGCAAAGGGGGCCGGTTGCCTTGGCTGTCCGGATTTTCGATGGTCCACCAGCTCTTCGTTTATCTGGTGCAGCCATTCGTCGAGCTGCGCAGCGGGCCTCGCACTCAGGGCCGGGAAGCTCCCGACAATGCCGGCCTTGCACTGCGCGATCACCAGTTCGGGGCCCGACACGATGAACATCGGCGCTGCAATGACGGGGAGCCGCAATGTTTCGAAGAGAGTGGGCAGGGACATCGCACATCCATTTAATCGGTCGATTAAACCGCCCTTAGTGCCGACATCGCACGGTGTCGAGTTCGACAGGTCGGCCCTCCGACCGAGAACGTCTGCATGACTCGGCATTCAGTTTGACCGAGCAGGAAATTTCCCTATGCGTGCTGATCAATTGTTCAGCGATTCCGACCGGACCAAAGATTGAGAGGAACCCATGGCCACACAGACGCTCGATACTTCCGACATTGATCAATATCTCGGGAAACCGGTCGATTCATCCTATCTGCGCGAACCCATCGCCACGAACGATATCCGGCGATGGGTGCACGCGATGCACTATGCCAACCTGCTGCATTACGACCCGGACTATGCCGCGGAAAGCCGCTGGGGAAAGATCATCGCTCCGCAGAGTTTCTGTATTGCGACCGACGACGGTCACGGCGCAGCACCGGCATGCGTGGGCAATATTCCCAATTCGCATCTGCTGTTCGGTGGTGACGAGCACTGGTTCTACGGGCCCCGTGTGGAGCCCGGCGATATCATCAAGAATGAACGCATCCCGTTCGACTATGTCGTCAAGGAGACGAAGTTCGCCGGTCCCACCTGTTTCCAGCGCGGTGACAACAACTTCACCAACCAGAACGGCGAACTGATCCTGAAGCAGCGCTCGACTTCGATCCGCTACCTCGCCGAAGCCGGCGGAGAGACCGTCAACACGGAAGAATTCGAGGAAACGCAGTGGACGGACGAAGAAGTCGCTGCGATCGAGAAACGCCGCTTCGCCTGGGTCCAGATGATGCACGACCTGGGACACAAGGAGCGTTGGTGGGACGACGTGCAGATTGGCGACGAACTGCCGGAGCGTGTCTTCGGGCCGCACTCGATCGCCAGCTTCGCCACTGAATGGCGAGCCTACATCGTCAACAATTGGGGCACGATGAACTTGCGCAAGCAGGATCTCGCTGGAGTAGGCTTCTCCGAGGAGATGGGAGTTTACGAAAACGACCCGGACATGATGCGGATCGATCCCTTCCTGACTGATGGCGCCTACTACGGCCCGTCGCGCGGGCATCTGTTCCCTGTCTGGGCACGGCGGATCGGCATGCCGCGCGGCTATGGCTACGGCGCCTCGATGGGGGCCTGGGGGATCGACTACCTGGCTGGATGGGCCGGCGAGCATGGCATGGTCGTTCACTGCGTTTCGAACTATCGCGGCCCGGCACTGACCGGCGATATCACCGTCCAGACCGCAGAAGTGATCGACAAGTCGGTGGACGACGAAGGCCGGCACCTCGTGCACGTCAAACACAAGATGGCGAACCAGAAGGGTGTGGTCATGGCATCAGGATCGGCCGAGATCGCACTGCCCAAGAAAACAGCCTGATCCAAGGGAAAGTACATGGCTACAGAAGCACAAACACTCGATTGTTCCGACATCGACCAGTATCTCGGGAAGGTCATCGATTCCTCGCCGCTTCGCGAGCCGCTCGGCAACAATGATATCCGCCGCTGGGTGCATGCGATGCACTACGCCAACCTGCTGCATTTCGATCCGGCCTACGCTGCCGAGAGCCGCTGGGGTAAGCTCGTGGCACCGCAGAGTTTTCCGATCGTCATGGACGATGGACATGGAACCGCACCTTCTTGCGTCGGGTGCATCCCGGATTCGCACCTGCTCTTCGGCGGAGACGAGTTCTGGCACTACGGCCCTCGCGTGTTCGGCGGAGACACGATCTCCAACGAACGTATTCCGTTCGACTATGTCGTGAAGAATACCGGCTTCGGTCCGACCTGCTTCCAGCGCGGCGACAACTACTATCGCAACCAGCACGGCGAGCTGATCAGCAAGCAGCGTTCGACCGCAATCCGCTATCGGGCCGCGGCCGGAGGCGAAACAGTCAACGAGGCAGAGTTCAACGAGCCTGAATGGAGCGACGTAGAGCTGGAGGCTCTGGAGGAACGCAAGTTCGCCTGGATCCAGATGATGCACGAACTCGGACATGACGAGCGCTGGTGGGACGATGTGAATGTGGGCGATCAGCTTCCCGAACGTGTCTTCGGCCCGCACACTGTCGCCAGCTTCACCACCGAATGGCGTTCCTACCTGTTCACGACATGGGGCACGCTTGACCGCCGCGATCTCGATCTGGCGGCGCTTGGATTCACGCCCGAGATGGCCGGTCACGAGAATGACCCGGTGATGGAACGGATCAATCCTGAACTGACCGACGGCGCCTATTACGGTCCCTCGCGCGGACACCTGTTCCCCAAATATGCGCGCAAGATCGGCATGCCGCGTGCCTACGGTTACGGCGCTTCAATGGGTGCCTGGGTGACCGACTACCTCACGGGCTGGGCCGGCGAGCATGGCATGGTCGTCCATTCCACCGCGAACTATCGCGGTCCGGCGCTGTCGGGTGACGTCACCATTCAGACCGCAGAGGTCGTCGACAAGATGGTCGATGATGAAGGCCGGCATCTTGTGCAGGTCAAGCATCTGATGAAGAGTCAGAAAGACGTGACGATGTGCACCGGTATCGCGGAAATCCAGCTTCCCAAGAAGGCTGGCTGATCGCCTTGCAGCACCCCCCTCCCCGTGTGCGGGGAGGGGGTGCAATCCGGTCTAGGCGACCAACTCATTCGCTGCGCTGAGCACCGCACGCACTCCGGCCGTGGCCACATCATTGTGGATACCCACGCCCCAGATCGTACGACCGTCTGCGGAGTTGCATTCGACATAAGCGGCAGCCTGGGCATCCGAGCCTTTGCCCATTGCGTGCTCGGTATAGTCGCGCACTTCCAGCTTTACGCCGAAATTCTCGTCCAGAGCCGCAAGAATGGCCGAAATCAGGCCGTTGCCTCGGCCCGAGGCTGACTGCTCCTTGCCATCGACCTTGATCTTGCCCGCGAATATCCGCGAGCGGTCAGGTGCACGGGTTTCTTCGTATTCAACCAGCTGGAAGTGCTGCTTCCCGTTGAGGTGATAGACACGCTGGAAGACCTCCCAGATATCCTGGGCGTAAAGTTCGCGGCCGAGCTCGTCGGCCAGTTCCTGCACATGCTTTGAGAAATGCGCCTGCATGCGCTTGGGCAGCTTCAGGCCCTGGTCCTGTTCGATCACCCAGGCAAAGCCTCCTTTGCCCGACTGCGAGTTGACCCGGATTACGGCTTCATACGTGCGCCCCAGGTCTGCGGGGTCGATCGGCAGGTAGGGCACGGACCACAGCTGGTCGTTGCGCTTCTCCTGCGCGGCGAAACCCTTCTTGATCGCGTCCTGGTGGCTGCCGGAGAACGCAGTGAAGACAAGATCGCCGCCATAGGGATGGCGCTCGGGAACCGGAAGCTGGTTACAATACTCGACCGTCTGGATGACGTTGTCGATGTCGGAGAAGTCCAGCTTCGGATCGACGCCCTGCGTGTACATGTTGAGCGCGACCGTCACCAGGCAGCAATTGCCCGTGCGTTCGCCATTGCCGAACAGGCAGCCTTCGATGCGATCCGCCCCCGCCATCAGACCCAGTTCGGCTGCGGCAACGCCGGTTCCGCGATCGTTATGCGTATGCAGCGAGATGACCGCGCTTTCGCGATTGGGCAGGTTGCGGCAGAAATACTCGATCTGGTCGGCGTAGATGTTGGGCGTGGCCGCTTCCACGGTCGCCGGCAGATTGAGGATGATGGGCCGCTCGGGCGAGGGCTGGAGCACGTCCATCACCGCCTCGCAGCATTCGATCGAGAAATCGACTTCGGCGGTCGAGAAGGTCTCGGGCGAATATTCGAAATGCCACTCCGTCTGCGGAAACCGTGCCGCCTGGTCGCGAAGCACCTTGGCTCCGCTAATCGCGATCTGCTTGATCTCCGGCTTGTCCAGGCCGAACACCACTTGCCGCCAGAGCGGTGAAACCGCGTTGTAGAGGTGGATGATCGCGCCATGCACCCCGGCCAGGCTCTCGAACGACTTGACGATCAGGTCTTCGCGCGACTGCGTCAGGCCCTGGACCAGCACGTCCTGCGGGATGCGGCCGGTATCGACGAGCCCACGAATAAAGTCGAATTCAGTCTGTCCGGCACTGGGGAAACCGACCTCGATTTCCTTGAGGCCGACTTTCACCAGGAGGTCGAAGAAACGCGTCTTCTTCTCGGCCCCCATCGGATCGATGAGCGCCTGGTTGCCGTCGCGCAGGTCGGTGGAGAGCCAGCGCGGCGCCTTGGTGATCGCGCGGCTGGGCCACTGCCGGTCAGGCAGGTTGATGGGCTGGAAAGGTCGGTATTTGACCGAAGGGTCTTTCAACATGGTCATTTCGGTAACTCACTTGGGGTTTCTGCGTCTTGTGGTGTGCCGGGTTCCCTTGAGCGCCGTGCGCGCCGCAGGACGACGCGTCAGCTCACGCCCAAGGGCGGGTAAGTCGCAGAAGTAGGCCAAGCCGAATGATCATGTCCTGCCTATGGGGACTGGCGGGCGGGATGTAAAGGGGCAGGAGCCGGGTTTGCCGAACTTCTCGATATTGGCGCTTGTGGGCTGCGGGGCTCCAGCTGTTGGATAATATATCCGGCAAAACCAATAGCTTGTTAATAGTGCTGCGGGAGGGCCGAAGTTCTTCCAATGCGATGGGCGCGCGCCGGTAATCCACGTTTCCGATCATATTGACCGAAAAAATCGATTCTACTTCTCAAGCGACCGAAGTAACTTTCCCGGGCAAAGTTCAGTTCGTCACGTAGAGGAGAGGGTCCAATGCCCAGAAACACTATCTCGATCATCGCACTTCTGGCAGCGACGATGTCGCCGCTGGCCGTTTCCAGCCCGGCGCTCGCCGAAGAAAAGGTCATGTCCAACGAGGACTGGTGGCCCGAACGGCTCGATCTGCAGCCGCTGCGCCAGCATGGGGCCGAGTCGAACCCCATGGGCGACGACTTCAACTATGCCGAAGAGTTCAAGACGCTCGACCTCGATGCCGTGAAGAAGGACGTCGAAGCGCTGATGACGTCATCCCAGGACTGGTGGCCTGCCGACTACGGCCACTACGGTCCGTTCTTCATCCGCATGGCCTGGCACAGCGCCGGCACCTACCGCCTGGCAGACGGGCGCGGCGGCGCCGCCGGCGGCCAGCAACGCTTCGAACCGCTCAACAGCTGGCCCGACAACGTCAGCCTCGACAAGGCGCGCCGCCTGCTCTGGCCGATCAAGCAGAAATATGGCCGCAAGCTATCCTGGGCCGACCTGATGGTCCTCACCGGCAACGTCGCCATGGAATCGATGGGCTTCAAGACCTACGGTTTCGCCGGCGGGCGCGAGGACGACTGGGAGGCCGACACCGTCTTCTGGGGGCCTGAAAACAAATGGCTCACCGCCGACCGGTTCCATGGCGACGGCAAGCTCAAAGGTCCCCTCGCGGCGACGATGATGGGCCTGATCTACGTCAATCCCGAAGGCCCGAACGCCAATCACGATCCGGTCTCGGCGGCAGAGCGCATCCGGCTCGCCTTCGGCCAGATGGCCATGAACGACGAGGAAACGGTCGCGCTCATCGCCGGCGGCCATACCTTCGGCAAGGCCCACGGCGCACACAAGGTCGCCGATTGCCTCGATGCCGACCCGGCGGCCGCAGGCGTCGAGATGCAGGGTCTCGGCTGGGCCAACAAGTGCGGCAAGGGTCATTCGGAAGACACGATCACCAGTGGCCTCGAGGGCGCATGGACCTCCAACCCGATCGCTTTCACGCATGATTACCTGACCAACCTTTTCGCCTTCGAATGGAAGCAGGTGAAAAGCCCGGCAGGCGCCGTGCAGTGGATCCCGACCGATGAATCGGCCGCCAACATGGTCCCCGACGCCCATGTCGAGGGCAAGCGCCACGCGCCGATCATGTTCACCACCGACCTCGCGCTCAAGGAAGACCCTGCCTATCGCAAGATCGCCAAACGCTTCCAGGAGAACCCCGAGGAATTCTCCGACGCCTTTTCGCGCGCATGGTTCAAGCTGACCCATCGCGACATGGGGCCGCAGTGGCGTTATCTCGGCAGCGATGTCCCCGAAGGTTCGCTGGTCTGGCAGGATCCGATCCCCCAGCTCGACCACGCGCTGGTCGACGAGGGTGACGTCGCGTCGCTCAAGCGCGACATCCTCGGTTCGGGCCTGACCGTTCCCCAGCTCGTGCGCACAGCCTGGGCTGCGGCCGCCAGTTACCGCGACTCCGACATGCGCGGGGGCACCGACGGCGGACGCATCCGTCTCGCCCCGCAGCGCGACTGGGCGGTCAACAATCCCAAGGAACTCGCAACCGTGCTCGGCAAGCTCGATTCGGTCCGTGAGCGCTTCAACAAGCGGCAGCGCGGCGACAAGCGCATCTCGCTTGCCGACATGGCCGTGCTTGGCGGCGCTGCCGCGATCGAGCAGGCTGCGAAACAGGCCGGACATGACGTGACCGTGCCCTTCACGCCCGGCCGCATGGACGCCTCGCAGGAGCAGACCGATGTCGCTTCCTTCGAAGTGCTCGAGCCCAAGGCCGACGGTTTCCGGAACTACTACAGCTCGGAAGCCTTCCTTTCGCCGGCCAAGGAACTGGTCGAGCGTGCCGACCTGCTGGGTCTCACTGTTCCTGAAATGACGGTCCTTGTCGGCGGCATGCGGGCGCTCAACGCCAACACCGGCCAGGTGGCGCATGGCGTGTTCACCGACCGCCCCGGGCAGCTCAGCAACGATTTCTTCGTGAACCTGCTGGACATGTCCACGAAGTGGTCGAAGTCGTCGAAGATGGATGGGCTCTACGAAGGCTATGACCGTGCCTCCGGCAAGCTCAGGTGGACGGCTACTCCGGTCGACCTCGTGTTCGGCTCGAATTCCGAACTCCGCGCGGTTTCCGAGGTCTATGCCTCCGATGATGCAGACCAGAAGTTCACGGAAGACTTTGTGGCGGCCTGGACCAAGGTCATGAACCAGGGCCGCTTCTGACCGCCCTGCTGACGATCACGATGAAATACGGCGGCGTGGGCCTGCGCCGCCGTATTTTTCTGGTAGGAAGCAAGACTGGCGTCGGGAGACCATGACATGAGAAAATCGGGAATGGCCGGATTCGCGATCGCAGTGGCGGGGATCGTGCTGGCCCTGTCCGGCTTCGGTCCCGACGCGGCGTCCGCAGCACAGCCGGGTTCGGCGAAGAATGAAAGACCCGACGCATTCAAGCTCTGCATGGGGTGTCACTCGACCGAGCCGGGCAAGCACATCTTCGGTCCCAGCCTGGCCGGAATCGCGGGCCGCAAGGCGGGAAGTCTGCCGGGCTTTTCCTACAGCAGTGCGTTGAAGAACTCCGGCCTGACCTGGAACGAGGCCAACCTGGAAAGATGGCTCACGTCTCCGCAAAAGACCGTACCGGGGACACGCATGCCTTTCACGGGTATATCCGACCCGGCGAAGCGGCAAGAGGTGGTCAGATACTTGTTGACGCTCCAATAATGTGGGTCCGTCCACATTTGACGAAACTATGACACCACCAGTGCCGGTATAATTGGACAGACCAGATTCTAACGATTGACTTTTGAAATTACGAAACCGAATGATTGCGTTATTGCAATTTCGCGATAACGGAATCCAGCGGATGATAATCCATGATCAATGAGATCGTAGACCTCGGCGATGCCGGCGGCGAGGGGCATGAGATCAAACTGACCTTGTTCGATGATGGCTCATTGATCATCCAGTCTTTCAATCCGGACTCAGCGAATAGCCACCAGGTCGTACTGATGCCGCAACAATGGCAAGCGACAATGAAGATCCTGATCGACGCATGCGGCAAACAGATCTGCCCTTACTTCAAGCCGCCTTCCACCTGTGACGCCCAGGAAGAAAAAGCACTGCCGCTGGGCGGATGAACCCGCCGTCGCCGCCGGGTAACTCTGGCTTGTGCGGACATCGCCGGATGGCGATTTCTCAGATGGAAAGGCCTGTCAGGCCCGTGCCCGTTCGGACATCAACCGGTCGAGGGACACGGCCTCATAACATTCGCAGCATTGCGACTGGAGAAGCGCTGCATCCAGCACGCGAAGCTGCCCCCGGCTATAGTCGATGGCGCCGATCGAGAGGAGGCGGCTGCACGCATCGCTGACCGTGGCCGGCCTGAGACCGAGAATCTCGGCCAATGTAATCTGGGTGATATCGAAGCTCTTGTCGCCAACCCGGTCATGCGCATGACGAAGCCAGGTGGAGATCCGCTGCTGGGCCGTATGAACGGACGCACAGACCACGCCACGGGTAGCGCGGCTGATGAGACGCGCAAGCCCCCCTTTGACGCCCGCTTCGAGGCCGGGGAACCTCTGCATCGCCTCGACGAAGTCTTCCAGCGGCAGCCAGGCGGCGCGCCCCGAGATCACCGTAACCGCCCGCCACGGAAAATGGGTTTCACCGAGCAGGTACTGCCCACCGACAACGCCGTCGTGGCCGAAGGACACGGCTTCGACAAAACGATTGTCCGCAACCTGAATGCGTACCGAAACCAGCCCGTCTTCCGGGAAAATCAGGCTTTGCAGGGGATTGCCCACGTCAAGCAGGACTTCTCCGGCGGTGATCGGCTTGATGAGAAGGCGTTCGTCCAAATAATCCCTGCATGCTGGCGTCAACGCGTCCAACAACATATTGCCTTGCATAAGCGCCCCGAATGTCCCGTTCCGTGTCCCCGCTAATGGTATTCTATATGATCGTAAATCGCGTTCTCGACATTTTCTTGTGGTTGGGTTTCGCTTGCCCCGAAAATCGGGCTGTTCACCGGGATTGCGGTTTGAAAAAGTTCAATTGCCGAAGGGGCGCGCAGCTTGCCCGCGGATAATCCACCCGCACTGCTTGGGCGAATCCTCTCGCTGTTGCCCGAGGCGGTCAAAATTTCTGACGGGGCCGTCGGCCCGGCACCTGACTGGAAGGGCGCCTATGCGCTGGCGATGAATTTGAACGAACCGCTGGTCCTATCGCATCGGCAGGCCGATCATCTGCTTGCTCCGGGCTGGTATGCCTATGCGGGCAGCGCCTACGGTCCGGGCGGGGTGGGAGCGCGCCTGCGCAGGCATTTCAGGCGTGAGAAGAAACTGCACTGGCACGTGGACCGAATCACGACGGTGGCCTCCCGGATCCACGCCGTCGCCCTCGAGGGCGGTTCGGAATGCGACATCGTCCGGCGCCTGATCGACTCGCAAAGCTTCGATACGCCCCTCGAAGGTTTCGGAAACAGCGACTGCCGGTCTTGCCGATCGCATCTGTTGCGGTGGCGGCCGCAGGCATGACCGGTCGGTGCGATTTGCTCTAACGTGGCGGCATGACCGAGATTCGCCCGTTCACCCTCGCAATCGAGCAGGACCAGCTCGACGATCTCAACCGCCGGCTCGACACCGTGCGCTGGCCGGACAGGGAAACCGTCGACGACTGGTCGCAGGGCACGCCTCTGGCCGTGCTGCAGGACCTCGTCGCCTATTGGCGGGAGGGTTACGACTGGCGGAAATGCGAGTCGCGTCTCAATTCGCTCGGCCAGTTCGTGACAGAGCTGGACGGGCTCGCCATCCATTTCCTGCATGTCCGTTCGCCGCACGAGAATGCGCTGCCGCTGCTCATCACCCACGGCTGGCCGGGCTCGATCATCGAATTCATGCGGGTTATCGCTCCGCTGACCGATCCGGTCGCCCACGGCGGCAAGGCCCAGGACGCCTTCCATGTGATCGCGCCTTCGCTTCCCGGCTACGCATTTTCGGGCAAACCCACGCAACCGGGCTGGGGGGCGGAACGCATCGCCCGGGCCTGGGCCGAGCTGATGACACGGCTGGGATACGGGCACTGGGTGGCGCAGGGCGGCGACTGGGGATCGCTCATCACCTATGCGATCGGCATGCAGGCCCCGGCAGGCTGTGCGGGCATCCATCTCAACATGCCGATCGGCGGGCCGACCGAGGAAGCGCGCAGGAACCCGACGCCGCAGGAAATGCACGCGCTCGAGCGGATGCAATACTACCAGGACTGGGATTCGGGATACTCGAAGCAGCAGCAGACCCGTCCGCAGTCACTGGGCTACGGGCTCGTCGATTCGCCGGTCGGGCTGGCGGGCTGGATCTACGAGAAGCTGCACGGCTGGAGCGACAACGACGGCGATGCCTGCGCCGTGCTCGGCCGCGACGCGGTGCTCGACAACATAATGCTCTACTGGCTGCCGGCCACCGGCGCTTCGGCGGCTCGGCTCTACTGGGAGAGTTTCGCCCGGATCAGGCCGAGCGAAATCCTGCTGCCGTCCGGGATCAGCGTGTTCCCCAAGGAAATCACGCCGTCGCCGCGGGCGTGGGTCGAGCGGCGGATGAAGAACATCGTCCACTGGAACGAACTGGACAAGGGCGGCCATTTCGCCGCCTGGGAGCAGCCGGAGCTCTTCGTGAACGAGTTGCGGACCTGCTTCGCGCGGATGCGCTAGCCGCAGCGAAGGTCGCGGATCACCCCGGTCACGTCGATCATGACGTTGAGACGATCGGGCCGGTAGTCGTCGGTCGTCGCTTCGCCGGGCCGGACGAAACGCACGCCGCCGGGAGCCTTCGCCGCCGCGGTCAGCTGCTCGCGGATTTCCGGGCTGTCGGGCTGGCCGACGAAGGATGCCGCTTCAGGCGCGCCGCAGCTCGAAGCCTGGGGATCGGTGTAGGTCCCGGGCTCGACCGGCGCGGCCTGCGGCGCCGCGGCGCCCGGGGTGGCAAGCTTGTCGACCGACGCGCCGAGTTCCCCCGAGCCGTCGTCCGAGCGGTTGCATGCCGAAAGTGCGAGAAGCGGGACGAGCCCCGCGAGAACCAAAGACCGAGCAGATCGCATCGCCCGAACTCCTGCCTGTCCCCGCGCAGGATCGCCGGGGAACAGGCAGGCGGATTACCGTCAGTTCTTTTCCTTGTCGACCAGCTTGTTGGCGCCGATCCAGGGCATCATCGCGCGCAGCTTGGCGCCGGTTTCCTCGATCGGGTGGGCCGCGGCCGCCTTGCGCGAAGCCTTGAGCTCGGGCTGGCCGGCGCGGTTGTCGAGCACGAAGTTCTTCACGAACCGGCCCGACTGGATGTCGGCGAGGATGCGCTTCATCTCGGCCTTGGTGTCCGGCGTGATGACGCGCGGGCCCGAGGTGATGTCGCCGTATTCGGCGGTGTTAGAGATCGAGTAGCGCATGTTGGCGATGCCGCCCTCATACATCAGGTCGACGATCAGCTTCACTTCGTGGAGGCATTCGAAATAGGCCATCTCCGGCGCGTAGCCGGCTTCGGTGAGCGTCTCGAACCCGGCCTGGATCAGATGGGTGAGGCCGCCGCACAGCACGGCCTGCTCGCCGAACAGGTCGGTCTCGCATTCCTCGCGGAAATTGGTCTCGATGATGCCGGAGCGGCCGCCGCCGACGCCCGAGGCATAGGCAAGCGCGATGTCGTGGGCATTGCCGGTCGCGTCCTGGGCCACGGCGACGAGGCAGGGCACGCCGCCGCCGCGCTGGTATTCGGAGCGCACGGTGTGGCCGGGGCCCTTGGGCGCGATCATGATCACGTCGATGCCCGGGTTCGGCTCGATCAGGCCGAAGTGGATGTTGAGGCCGTGGGCGAAGGCGAGGGCCGCGCCGTCACGGATGTTGGGCTGGATGTCCTCGGCCCAGATCGCCGCCTGGTGCTCGTCGGGCGCGACGATCATCAGGATGTCGGCCCAGGCCGCCGCTTCGGCGTTGGAGAGCACCTTGAAGCCGGCGCCTTCGGCCTTCTTGGCCGTGGCCGATCCCTCGCGCAGGGCGATGGCGACTTCCTTCACGCCCGAATCGCGCAGGTTCTGCGCATGGGCATGGCCCTGGCTGCCGTAGCCGAGGATGGCGATCTTCTTGCCGGTGATGAGATTGATATCGCAATCTGCGTCGTAATAGACTTTCATCGTTCTTCCCTTCGTCGCCCCTGTGAAGGCAGGGGCCCAGATAAGTTGCCGTCCGGACGCATCGTCAGATGGCCCCCCGCCTGCGCGGCGATGACGGCGGCTTGAAAAATTCTCAGACCCCTTCGGCTCCCCGCATCATGCCGACAATGCCGGTCCGGCCGACCTCGACGAGGCCGAGCTCGCGCATCAGGCCGACGAAGCTGTCGATCTTGTCGGGCACGCCGGTGATCTCGAAAATGAAGCTGGAGGTCGTGCTGTCGACCACCTTGGCGCGGAAGACGTCGGCAAGGCGCAGCGCTTCCACCCGCTTCTCCCCGGTTCCGGCAACCTTGATCAGCGCCAGTTCGCGTTCGACATGCGGCCCCATCTCGGTGAGGTCGGTCACCTTGTGCACGGGCACGAGCCGTTCGAGCTGGGCGTGGATCTGGTCGATCACCGATTCCGGCCCGTGCGTGACGATGGTGATGCGGCTCACCGCGTGGTTCTCGCTGATGTCGGCAACCGTCAGGCTGTCGATATTGTAGCCGCGCGCGGTGAAAAGCCCGGCGATCTTGGCGAGAATCCCGGCCTCGTTGTCGACGGTTATGGTCAGGACGTGGCGTTCCGCCGCCTGCTGCTTGATCTTCATCATGTCAGGCTTTCCTCAGACCAGCGCCTTGGCTTCGTCGTCGAGCGTGCCGGCGACGGCGTCCCCATAGAGGATCATTTCGGTATGTGCAGCCCCCGAGGGAATCATCGGGAAGCAGTTCGCCTCGTTGTGGACCTGGCAATCGACAAGGACCGGGCCGTCATGGTCGATCATTGCCTGGATGCCTTCGTCCAGCTCCGCCTGGCTGGAAATGCGGATGCCTTTCCAGCCATAGGCCTCGGCCAGCTTCACGAAATCGGGCAGGCTGTCGGAATATGAGTGCGAATAGCGGCTCTCATAGGTCAGTTCCTGCCACTGGCGGACCATGCCCATCCACTCGTTGTTGAGGATGAAGACCTTGACCGGCAGGCTGTATTGCGTGGCCGTGCCGAGTTCCTGGATGTTCATCTGGATCGAGGCGTCGCCGGCGATGTCGATGACGAGGTCGTCCGGATTGCCGAGCTGCGCACCGATCGCGGCAGGCAGGCCATAGCCCATCGTACCGAGCCCGCCCGAGGTCAGCCAGCGGTTCGGCTGGAAGAAATGGTAGTGCTGCGCCGCCCACATCTGGTGCTGGCCGACTTCGGTCGCGATGATCGGATTGCGGTCCCTGGTGAGCGCATAGAGCCGCTCGACCGCAAGCTGCGGCATGATCGTGTCCCTGGGCCGCGGAAAGGCGAGGCTGTCGCGCGCGCGCCACCCGTCGATCCGCGCTTTCCACTCGGAAAGGTCGTTGGGCTTGCGATCGCCCCAGGCCTCGATCAGCTGATCGAGCACCGCGCCGCAATCTCCGATGATCGGCAGGTCCACCTGGACCGTCTTGTTGATCGAAGACCTGTCGATATCGATGTGGATCTTGGTCGAATCCGGCGAGAAGGCGTCGAGCCTGCCGGTCACCCGGTCGTCGAAACGCGCGCCGATGCAGACGACGAGGTCCGCACGGTTCATCGCCATGTTCGATTCATAGGTGCCGTGCATGCCCAGCATGCCAAGCCAGTCCGGATGATCGGCCGGGAAGGCGCCCAGACCCATCAGCGTGGAGGTGAGCGGTGCGCCGGTAAGCTCCTGCAACTTGCGCAGCGATTCCGAAGCGCGGGGACCGGCGTTGATGACGCCGCCGCCCGTGTAGAACACCGGCGACCGTGAATTGGCCAGCAGCTCGACCGCCTTCGCGATCTCGTCCTCGCCGCCCCGATAGAGCGGGTCGTAGCGATTGCGGCGCTGCGGCGCGCCCTCGTGCCACGGCGCCGCCGCGACCTGCACGTCCTTGGGGATGTCGATCAGGACAGGGCCGGGACGGCCGGTCGTCGCGATCTGGAAAGCCTCGTCCACGACCGCGGCAAGCTCGGACGGGTCGCGGACCAGATAGTTGTGCTTGGTGCAGTGCCGGGAAATACCGATCGTATCCGCTTCCTGGAACGCATCGGACCCGATCAGGCCCGTCGCGACCTGGCCGGTGATGACGACCATCGGAATCGAATCCATGAAGGCGTCGGTGATGCCGGTGATCGCGTTCGTCGCACCGGGCCCCGAGGTGACCAGCACGACGCCCGGCTTGCCGGTGGAACGGGCATAGCCTTCGGCGGCATGGGCCGCGCCGGCCTCCTGCCGCACGAGGATATGGCGAATACGCTCGTCATGGAACAGGGCGTCGTAAATCGGCAGCACCGCACCGCCGGGATAGCCGAACACGAATTCGACCCCGAGCCTCGACAGGCTGTCGACCAGAATCTCCGCGCCGCTGCGCTCTTCACTCACTGTCTTGTCCTCTTCTTCGAACTGCGCGCCTCTAAACGAACCGACCCGGCACAGCAATGGCGGTGCCGGGTCACCTCTCCGAACTCGCACGAACCTGCAGTACAGGCGTTGTGCGGCGCAATATGAGACAGGAAATGACGTGTCAACCCCTACGAGTGTAATAAAATTCCAAATATCTCATTTTCATCGAAATGTTCGGAGGTCAATCTGGGCCAATCTTGCGGCGGCTGGTGCCTCAGCCATGTGAACTGCCGCTTGGCATAATTCCGCGTCGCTTGTGCGCCGCGCATTGTTGCCTCGTCGAGGTCCCATTCCCCACGCAGGAAGCCGGCGATTTCCGGCACGCCGATCGCGCGCATCACCGGCATGGCCAGGTCGAGGTCGCGTGCCAGCAGGGTTTCGACTTCCTCTATCGCGCCGAGTTGCAACATGTTCTCGAACCTGCGGTCGCATCGCTCGTAAAGCGTCTCGCGGTCGGGCAGCAGGACGGCGGGGTGAATCTGGACATCGCCGGCGATACCGCCGCTGCGCTCGGCCTGCCATGCGGACAGCGGCCGGCCGGTAGAGCGCACCACTTCCAGCGCGCGGGCGATCCGCGAGCTGTCGGCAGGAGCGAGAACGGCAGCGCGTTCGGGGTCTTCGAGTGTCAGGGCCGCATAGGCTTCATCGAGCGGCATGGCGCGAACCGCCTTGCGGATGTCCGGATCGATTTCTGGGACAGGCGCGATCCCTTCCAGCAGGGTGCGGATATACAGCCCCGTTCCCCCCACCAGTATCGGAACGCCGCCCGCTGCATGGACATCGGCAATTTCGCGGCGCGCCGCTGCTGCCCAGTCTGCGGCCGAACAGGCCTGCGCCCCGTCCCACGCGCCGAACAGGCGATGTTCGATGCCGCGCATCTCCTCTTCACCGGGCCGGGCGCTGAGCACGGCAAGGTCGGAATAGACCTGGGCGCTGTCGGCATTGACGACGACGGCGCGCCGCCCGCGTTCCTCCAGCGCCAGCGCGAGCCTGACGGCAAGATCGCTCTTGCCGCTGGCCGTCGGCCCTGCAATGAGCGCCAGCGGCGGCCGGACCTCGTCCGCCGCGGATCCATTCTCAGGGGAGTTTTCGGTGCTCATCGCCCGGCTGATAGCAGAACCGGACACACTGTCGGCAAATCTCGAACGCGCGAAGGCGCGGATGGAGGAAAAAGGCCTGCGGCTTGCTTCGGCGAGCATGCTCGACTTCTGCGGCGACGTGCTCCAGCTCGGGCTGCCGGAAGGCGATGCGGACCAGTTGCGGGCGATCCTCGACGAGTGCTTTGCCCCTTCGGACCTGCTGATCGCCGATCACGAGCCGACGATTCCCCGGGTTTTCGTATCGGACATGGATTCGACCATGATCACGGCCGAATGCATCGACGAACTGGCCGACTTCGCGGGCATCAAGCACCACATCGCGGCGATCACCGAGCGGGCGATGCAGGGTGAACTCGATTTCGAGAGCGCCCTTAGGGAGCGCGTGCTGCTGCTGCGCGACCTGTCGGAAGATGCGATCCTGGAGTGCCTGGGCACGCGGATCTCGCCGATGCCCGGCGCGCAGGCGCTGGTCGCGACCCTGAAGGCCAAGGGCTGCCGCACCGTGCTGGTGACTGGCGGCTTCCACCAGTTCGCCGATCCCATCGCCGAAGATCTCGGTTTCGACCATGTCGTGGGCAACCGGCTGGAGATCGCCGACGGCAAGCTGACCGGCGGACTCGACGGCCCGATCACCGACAGCTCGGTCAAGAAGGCGACGCTGCTGGACGAGATGAAGCTGCTGGGCGACGGCGTCACCAGCCTTGCGACCGGCGACGGGGCGAACGACATTCCGATGCTGGAAGCCGCGACCTACGGCATCGCCTTTCGCGCCAAGCCGAAGGCGCGCGCCGCCGCGGATGGCTGGATCGACCGGGGAGACCTGACTGCGATCCTGCAACTGCTAGGCATCCCGCGGGAGGAATGGGTCTGGGAGTGAGCGCCAGGGCGGTGTTTCACATTTGACCGCATCGTCATCTGGCCCACACCAGATCGTCATTCCCGCGAAAGCGGGAACCCAGCCTCAAAGCCGTGAACTAGGGATTCGCCAGGAACAGGGTTCCCGCTTTCGCGGGGATGACGAGTTTTGCTTCGAGCGGTGATCGCGATACGCTAACCGCGCTTGCCCTTGCGCCGTGCTGCTATCCTCAGGCCAAGCGCCCCAAGCGCGATCGCGGAGAAGGCAATGTCCATCACGCGCGTCTCGGGCCGGAAACTGCGGCTGATGTAGTCGAAGGCGAAAATCAGCCAGAGGTAGTGGATGCCGATGCTGTGCAGCCGTTTCCAATTCTTGCCGAGCGTCATCATGGCGGTGCGGTTCGATGTCAGCGCCATCGCGTAGAGCAACACGTAGCCCAAGCCGCCGCCGATCAGCACGGGGGTGGGAATCGGCTCCCCGGTGACGCGAAAGAAGTTGAGGAAGGTAAAGAGGTGGATGGTGTGGCAGGCGGCGAAGCCGAGGCCCCACCAGCGCCGGTCGCGCAGCAGCGCCTTCGTCGCGCCGTTCGGCCAGAGCCGGTACAGCGAGGACGCCGAATAGGTCAGGATCAGCAGGAAGAAACCGGCGCGCGCCGTCCAGCGGGTGGCAAGCCGCCAGTTTTCGGCAGGGTCCAGTCCCGATTGCAGGCCAGCCTGCAGGGCGAGAAATCCCGCCGCGAGGCCAAGCACCAACGGCCATCTGCGCTGCATCCGCACCCCTCTCCGCCCGATGGGGTGAAGCCTAGCGGCAGATCAGCTTTCCATCCAGTCGCGAAAGAAGCTTTCGTGGGCTTGGCGCAGATCGGCCAGCGCCAGCGAGCTCGGCCCCGCTTCGGTATGGATCGTCAGGAACCCGCCGCCAGTCTTGCCAAGGACCACCATGGCGAGGCCGGCTTCGCGCGCGGCCTCAAGCACCGGTTCCACTTCGCTCACCGTGACGACGTAGCGCGCCTGGTCCTCGCCGAACCAGAAGGCGGCGTTGGAAATGCGGTCGTCGGGCGTGAACGCCTCGAAGCCCATGTTGCCGGCCAGGGCCATTTCCGCCAGCGTCACCGCCAGGCCGCCGTCGGAGCAATCGTGCACCGCCGTCACCACGCCGTCGGCGATCAGGGCGCGCACGTGCTCGGCGGTCTCGCGTTCGAGATCGAGGCCGACCGGCGGCGGCGGGCCGTCCTCGCGCCCGTGCAGCTCGCGCAGCCACAGCGACTGGCCGAGATGGCCGCTTTCGCCGCCGATCAGGATGATGGTCGCGCCTTCCGCCTTGAAGCCGGCCGAGGCCATCTTCTCGTAGTCGGCCAGCAAGCCGACGCCGCCGATCGCCGGCGTCGGCAGGATCGCGCTGCCGCCACCGGTGGCCTTGCTCTCGTTGTAAAGGGACACATTGCCGCTCACGATCGGGAAATCGAGAGCGCGGCAGGCATCGCCCATGCCTTCGAGGCAGCCGACGAACTGGCCCATGATCTCAGGGCGCTGCGGATTGGCGAAATTGAGGCAGTTGGTGACCGCAAGCGGCGTCGCGCCGACCGCGCTGATGTTGCGGTAACATTCGGCGATCGCCTGCTTGCCGCCTTCGTAGGGATCCGCGTAGCAATAGCGCGGCGTGCAGTCGGTGCTGATCGCCAGCGCCTTCCTGGTGCCGTGGACGCGCACCACCGCGGCGTCGCCGCCCGGCTTCTGCAGCGTGTCAGCCATGACCTGGCTGTCGTACTGCTCCCAGATCCAGCGCCGCGAGGCGAGGTCGGGGCAGCCCATGAGCTTCAGCAGGTCGGCGCAGACGTCGCCGCTTTCCGGGACATCCGCGAGCGGGGCAGGGGCCTTCGCCTTCACATGCGGCCGGTCGTATTCCGGCGCGTCGTCGGCCAGCGGGCCGAGCGGGATGTCGCACACAACCTCGCCGTCGAACTCGAGCACCATGTGGCCGGTGTCGGTGACTTCGCCGATCACCGCGAAATCGAGCTCCCACTTGCGGAAGATTTCCTCGGCCATCGGTTCCTTGCCGGGCTTGAGCACCATCAGCATCCGCTCCTGGCTCTCGCTCAGCATCATCTCGTAGGGCGTCATGCCCTCCTCGCGGCAGGGCACCTGGTTCATGTCGAGGCGGATGCCGGCGCCGCCCTTGGACGCCATCTCGACGCTGGAGGAGGTGAGCCCCGCCGCGCCCATGTCCTGGATCGCGACGATCGCGTCGGTCGCCATCAGTTCCAGGCACGCCTCGATCAGCAGCTTTTCGGTGAACGGATCGCCGACCTGCACGGTCGGGCGCTTTTCCTCGGTGTCGTCGCTGAAGTCGGCGCTGGCCATGGTCGCGCCGTGGATGCCGTCGCGCCCGGTCTTGGAGCCGACATAGACGATCGGATTGCCGAGCCCGGTAGCGGCGCAATAGAAGATCCGGTCGGTATCCGCGACGCCCACCGTCATCGCGTTGACGAGGATGTTGCCGTCATAGGCCCGGTGGAAGTTCGTCTCCCCGCCGACCGTCGGCACGCCGACGCAGTTGCCGTATCCGCCGATCCCGGCGACCACGCCCTGCACGAGATGCTTCATCTTGGGATGGTCGGGCCGGCCGAAGCGCAGCGCGTTCATGTTGGCGACCGGCCGCGCCCCCATGGTGAAAACGTCGCGCAATATGCCGCCCACGCCCGTGGCTGCGCCCTGGTAGGGCTCGATGTAGGAGGGGTGGTTGTGGCTCTCCATCTTGAAGATCGCCGCCTGGCCGTCGCCGATATCGATCACGCCGGCGTTCTCGCCCGGTCCCTGGATCACCCAAGGCGCTTCGGTCGGCAGCTTCTTGAGATGCAGCTTGCTCGACTTGTAGGAACAGTGCTCCGACCACATCACCGAGAAAATGCCGAGTTCAACCAGATTGGGCTCGCGGCCGAGCGCATGAAGCACCCGTTCGTATTCCTCGGGGCTGAGGCCGTGCGCCTCGACGACTTCGGGAGTGATTCCGGAGACAGCGGTGTTCATGGGCGGGCCTTAGCGAGGTGATGCGCGCTGCGCTAGCCACTGCTGCGGCTTGTGGCCGGACTTTCCCGACTCTAGGGAGGCACGGTCCTGTCGGAGGCGGAAAATCATGAGCTCGGAGACCCTGACCTTGCAGTTCATCGGATGCGGCGACGCGTTCGGGTCGGGCGGCCGGTTCAACACCTGCTTCCACCTCACCGGCGAACGGACCAACCTGCTGATCGACTGCGGCGCCTCCTCGCTGATCGCGATGAAGCAGCTGGGCACGGACCGCAACGCCATCGATGCGATCGTGATCACCCATTTCCACGCCGACCACTTCGGCGGGATTCCCTTCTTCATGCTGGATGCGCAGTTCTTTTCGAAACGCACCCGGCCGCTCACCATCGTCGGCCCGCCGGGACTGCCGCAATGGTACGAGCGGGTGATGGAGACGGGATTTCCCGGCTCTTCCGCGACGCCTCCGAAATTCGACCTGCTCCTGAAGGAGATCGCGGCCGGAACCACCCTGGAGCTGGGCGAGGCGCGGATATCCGCTTTCCAGGCGCTGCACGGCCCGCCGGGCGGCCCCTACCATGCCGTGCGGATCGAGGCGGAGGGACGCTCGGTCGGCTACACCGGCGACAGCGAATGGACGCCCGCGCTCGCCGAAGCCGCCAGGGGCACAGACCTGTTCATCGCCGAAGCCTATTTCCGCGACAAGCACATCCAGACCCATCTCAGCCTGTCGTCGATCGAGCAGCATCTGGCGGAACTGGACACGGCGAGGCTGGTGCTCACCCACATGAGCGACGACATGCTCCGGCAGCTAGATACCATCGCCTACGACGTTGCCGAGGATGGCAAGCTGTTCGCTATTCCCTAGGCCGAGCGGCCAATTCCGGCCCTGACCGCACGTCCCGTTTCAAGCGGGGATTGCAGGCAGGACTGGCGCGACGGGGCGAGAACCGGAAATGCGCCTTTCGGAAGGGCTAGCCGCCGGAGCTGCCATCCGAAGGTCTGTCGCCATGGCTGCACTCGCCCGACATACGCTGTCGTAGACCGCACAATACTCGCCGCAATATTCTGACTCGCACCCATCAGTGCGGGCCATTGGTTGATCCAGATCAAAACGCGGAGCCAAATCGACACAAAGTATCAAGTGGCATGCCTTTTGCTTTTGGTCCGGCGAGCGGACGGCGAAACCGTCGTCGGTCCTCGCAGAAGGAGTTTGTCATGGCCAATGTAACATTTTCCTCTCCGCGCATGGCGAAAGACGTCACCGTTTATGCCGTCGCCGGAGATCGTGGAACGATCCTCGCACTAGCGAAGGAAAACAACATTCCGATCCCGTTCGATTGCCAGGACGGCAATTGCGGATCGTGCGTTGTGGAAGTCTCCCACATCTATGCCCCGACCAAATACAGCAAGTATGGCATTGCGCTGACCGAAGAGGAGAAGGAAACCCTCCGGCAGCTCGGCAAGATCACGAAGGACGAGATCTACGAGGCCGAGGTCAACGACATGCCGCCGCGTTACCGGCTCGCCTGCCAGTGCTTCGTCCGAAACGAAGACATCATGGTGTCGTTCGTCGGTGACGAGACGCTCCCTGTCCAGAAGCCCCACATCACCCCGGCCGCCAAGATCTTCAAAGGTGGTATCAAGGTCGGCACCGTCGACGAATTCCTCGGCTATGCGGTGAAGATCGAGCAGGATGCCGCCGACCATTTCTACAGCCTTGCCGAAGGCATGAAGGAAGGCGGAAACGCCGAAGTCGCCAAGCTTTTCTACCAGCTTGCCGGATTTTCCCGCATGCACCTGCACGAAGCCAGGGAGCAGGCTTCCCGGCTGGATGCCGATGTCGTGATCCCGCCCGACTATGTCTGGCCCGACCAGGCAACGCCCGAGCGCACTTCGATGATGGCCGCCGATCCCACGCTTACCAAGCTCGACGCCCTGAAAGCCGCGTTGATCGGCGAAAGGCGCGGTTACGAGTTCTATCTCGCGATCGCCGAGACCTCCGAGAATGCGGAAGTCCGGGACCTGGCCAAGGCCTTCGCCCGGGAAGAGAGCGAGCACCTGAAGATCATCGAAGCCTCGATCACGCGCGAGGAATGGCTCATCTCCACCGCCGACATGGCCGACGAACCAACGGCGGCGGAATAACCGGAAACCGTGTCGGCGGCCTGCCGAAGCTGCCGACGGGACCTTCCCCTCTCAAGCGGAGACGTACGTTGGAGACCGTTGAAGAATTTCTGGCCCACGCGATCCAGCTGGAGCGCGAGGCAGCGGACCGCTTCGGACATCTGGCCGACGCGATGGAAAGCAGCGGCAATGCGGAAGTCGCAAAACTGTTCAGACAGCTGGCCCACTATTCGCGCCTCCACTTGCAGGATGCGCGGCAACGGTCAGGCTTTCGCGACATTCCCGATCTGAAGCCGGGCGAATTCAGCTGGCCGGATGCCGAGAGCCCGGAGGCCGCTGCAATCTGGGCCGCGGACCCGTTGATCGGTGCCGACGAAGCGCTTGAAACCGCTCTCGCGGCAGAACTGGCGGGGCTGAGCTACTACGCCGAGATCCTGGAGAAAGCGACAGATCCGGAGATCATCGCCTTCGCAAGGGATTTCGTGGACGAAGAAAGCACGCATGTCGCCGAACTCAGGCGGTGGATCGCCGCGAGGGCGGAAGGCAGGAAAGTGACGCTGAACATCTAGAATCCGGCCTTTCCCGAGGGAACGGCGGCATTGCTCCGGCTTGCAGCAAGCCGGGAACACCCTTGTGCGACTTGCGGACAAGACCAGATCGAACGGACGTGGACCATGATGACCGACATCCCGAAAGTTGAAGAAAAGCTGTATTTCAACCGCTTTCTCGTGGACGCGGGCAAGCCGCATATCGCCGTGAAGCCGCATGACAGGCCGTCGCCGCAATTGCGCTCGCTCACGCATTTGTGTCCGGCCGGCTGTTACTCGGAGAACGAGGCAGGGCAGGTCGAAATCGTCACCGACGGATGCCTTGAATGCGGGACATGCCGGATCGTCACGTCCCGGACCGGCGAAGTCGAATGGAATTACCCGCGCGGCGGTTTCGGCATCCTCTACAAGTTCGGGTGACGGAT
Source organism: Novosphingobium sp. (assembly GCA_024236175.1). Classification (GTDB taxonomy): domain Bacteria; phylum Pseudomonadota; class Alphaproteobacteria; order Sphingomonadales; family Sphingomonadaceae; genus Novosphingobium. The sequence continues at coordinate 255,762 of JACKKY010000002.1, forward strand.
CGCCGCCTTCTGGCGGCTCGGCCAGGACGAAAGCAGCGCTCCATTCACATCCTCGATTCATCGCCGCCGCACGGCACGCCTGCGATCCGGATTTCGTTGCGCTGTGCACGCCGAGGGCTCTGCGCTTGACCGGTGGGCGCGGCCCCGCCATTGCTAGCCGATGGCCGAAACAGCCCCCGATATCTCCAAGATGACCTTCGAGGATGCGCTTCGCGCGCTCGAGGACGTGGTCCGCAAGCTGGAAAGCGGCGAAGTGCCGCTCGACGATTCGATCTCGCTCTACGAACGCGGCGAAGAGCTGCGCAAACACTGCCAGGCGCGCCTCGATGCGGCGCAGGCGCGGATCGAGAAGATCGTCGCCCGCCCCGACGGCAAGCCGACCGGGACCCGTCCCTTCGACGAGGCGGACGGTTGACCGTGGCCCTGTCCGGCATAGCTGACGACATTCTGGCGGAGGGCCTTTCGCAGATCGCCCGCGAGGTGGACAGCCTGTTCGATGCCCTGCTGCCGGTACCGCAGGATGCGCGGGCGCGCCTGATCGAGGCGATGCGCTACGCGACCATCGGCGGGGGCAAGCGGATCCGCCCGCTGCTGCTGGTGTCGACCGCCGAGATGTACGGCGTGGATCGCGATTCGGCCCTGCGCGCAGGCGTCGCGATCGAGGCCATCCACGCCTATTCGCTGATCCATGACGACCTGCCATGCATGGACGACGACGCAATGCGACACGGCAAGCCGACCGTGCATTGCGCCTTCGACGAGGCGACGGCGGTGCTGGCCGGCGATGCGCTGCACGCCTTCGCGTTCGAACTGCTCGCCGATCCGGCGACCAGCGGTGATCCCTTCATCCGCGCCGAGTTGGTTCAGGCGCTGGGCCATGCCAGCGGCTTCCAGGGCATGGCCGGCGGCCAGATGATGGACATCGTCGCCGAAGACGGAAAATTCGACCTGCCGACCGTGACCAGGCTGCAGCAGCTCAAGACCGGTGCGCTGCTCGGTGCGGCGGTGGAGATGGGCGCGATCATGGGGCACGTGCCGCACGAGGGCCGCACCCATCTGCGCGGCTATTCGCGCGACATCGGCCTCGCCTTCCAGATCGCCGACGATCTGCTCGATCACGAGGGCGACGAGGCGGCGGCCGGCAAGGCCCTGCGCAAGGACGCCGATGCCGGCAAGCAGACTTTCGTTTCCCTGCTGGGCCCGGAATGCGCGCGCGAACAGGCCCGGCTGCTCGTCGACCAGGCGATCGCGCACCTGGCGCATCACGACAGCGAGGCCGACCTGCTTCGCGCTCTTGCCCGCTTCATCGTCGAGAGGGACCGCTGATGGCAAATCCTGGCAGCGAAAGAGTCGGTGTCTATCCCGGCACTTTCGATCCGATCACGCTCGGGCATACCGACATCATCCGGCGCGGCGCCAAGCTGGTCGACCGGCTGATCATCGGCGTCACCACCAACATGTCGAAGAACCCGATGTTCTCGCCCGAAGAGCGCATGGCCATGGTCGAACGCGAAGTGGCGGCGCTGGGCATCGAGAATGCCACCGTGGTCGGCTTCAACGCCCTGCTGATGAAATTCGCCGAAAAGCAGGGGGCGACCGTCATCATCCGCGGCCTGCGCGCCGTCGCCGACTTCGAATACGAATACCAGATGGCCGGCATGAACCAGCATCTCAACGCCAGCATCGAGACCGTGTTCCTCATGGCCGATGTCAGCCTGCAGCCGATCGCATCGCGCCTGGTGAAGGAAATCGCCATGTTCGGCGGCGACATTTCCGGCTTCGTCAGCCCGAGCGTGCGCGACGACGTGAACGCCCGTGTCGAGAAGAACGGCAAGCTGGGCGACTATTGAACGCCGGCTTGCGCTTCCATTCATTGCCACGACAGCGCCGCAGCGCTATCGCGGCGGCTCTTTGGCGCACGCCGCGCGCCGGCACACGAATTCCTGCTGAGAGTAAGCGATGATTTCCCGCCTGATTGCATCCCTGGCTCTTGTCCTATCGGCCCTCGCCACGCCGGCGCTGGCGAAGGACAAGGAGGAACCCAAGCCCACCCTGCCGACTTTCGTCGATCCCGATCCCGCGCACAGCCCCGAGAACGTCCTGTATCTGGACCTTTCGCACGGCGGACGCGTCACCATCAGGATGATGCCGGAATGGGCGCCGGGCCATGTCGAGCGGATCAAGACGCTGGTCCGGCAGGGCTTCTACGACGGCATCATTTTCCACCGCGTGATCGAGGGCTTCATGGCGCAGACCGGCGACCCGACCGGAACCGGCGCCGGGGGATCTGAACTGCCGGACCTCAAGGCCGAATTCAATTCGATGCCGCACCTGCGCGGCACCGTTTCGATGGCGCGTACCAACGAGCCCGACAGCGCCAACAGCCAGTTCTTCATCGTGTTCTATCCGCGCTTTTCGCTTGACCGGAAGTACACCGTGTTCGGCCGGGTGATCGGCGGAATGGACGCCGTCGACCGGATCGCCCGCGGCGAGCCGCCGGCCAATCCGACGAAGATCGTGCATGCGTCGCTGGCCGTCGATGCGGGTTCGCTTCCTCCGGCTCCGCCACCGGCCGCCGACGAGGAAGAAAAGGAAATCACGCTCGACGACCTCATCAATTCGATGTCGCAGTGACCGGGCCTTGCCGCTAGACGCGCGCCATGCGCGTTGATCTCTTCGATTTCGAACTGCCGCCGGAACGGATCGCGCTGCGCCCGGTCCGGCCGCGCGACGCAGCGCGGATGCTGGTGGTCGAAGGCGACACCCCCCTGTCCGACCGGCATGTGAGCGACCTGCCGGGCCTGCTGCGCGCCGGCGACGTGCTGGTGTTCAACGATACGCGCGTGATTCCCGCCCAGCTCGAAGGCAGGCGGGGTGAGGCTCGGATCGGCGCGACCCTGCACAAGCGGCTCGACCTGCGGCGCTGGCAGGCCTTCGTGCGCAATGCCAAGCGGCTGCGGCAGGGCGACCGGATAGACTTTCCCGCCGGGGTGACCGCGATCGCCGAAGAGCGCCACGACGACGGCAGCTGGACCTTGCGCTTCGAAGGCGAGGAGCCGGTCGAAGTCCTGCTCGAACGCGCCGGCCGGATGCCGCTGCCGCCCTATATCGCAGGCAAGCGCGAGACCGACGAGGCCGACCGCAGCGACTACCAGACGATGTTCGCGCAGCAGGACGGCGCCGTCGCCGCGCCCACCGCCGCGCTGCATTTCACGCCGGAGCTGATGGCTGCGCTCGACAAGGCCGGAATCAGTCACGAAACCCTCACGCTGCATGTCGGGGCGGGGACCTTCCTTCCGGTGAAGGTCGATGAAACCGAAGCCCACCGGATGCACTCCGAATGGGGCCGGATCGATGCCGCCACAGCGGACCGGCTCAACCGCGTGCGTGCGGCAGGAGGGCGGATCATCGCCGTCGGCACAACTAGCCTGCGGCTGCTGGAAAGCGCGGTCGACGAAACGGGCGAGATCCGGCCGTTCGACGGCGATACCGCCATCTTCATCACGCCGGGGTACCAATTCAGGGCAATCGACGGGCTGATGACCAACTTCCACCTGCCGCGTTCGACCCTGTTCATGCTGGTCAGCGCGCTGATGGGGCTGGAGCGGATGCAGGCCGCCTACGCCCACGCCATCGAGCAGGGTTACCGGTTCTATAGCTACGGGGATTCAAGCCTGTTGCTTCCGTGAGACCGGCGGCGGTAATCGCTTGAGCCGGGAGTCGGACGTGACGGACGAGTTGGACAGGCTGAGCTTTCGAGGAGCGGGGATCGATATGGTCGCCGATGCGGCGGGCCCCACGGACGGGCAGACCGTCCTGTTCCTGCATGGCAGCGGTCAGTCGCGCGGAAGCTGGCGCAAGGCGCTGCTGGAAGCCGCCCGGCGCGGTTTTCGGGCGATCGCGCCGGACCTGCGCGGACATGGAGACAGCGACTGGTCGCCCGACGGCGTCTATTCACTCGAACTGCTGGTTGCCGACCTGCGCAATGTGATCAGGCAGGCTGGTGGTGAGCCGGTGCTGGTGGGAACTTCGGCAGGCGCGACGATGAGCATGATTGTCGCGGCCTCTCCGCCACCGCCGGTCCGCGCCACCGTGTTGATCGACATCTCGCCCACGCCGCAGATGGAGGGGATCGCCGAGGTCCGGGCCTTCATGGGCAGCGCCAGGGAAGGCTTCGCCTCGCTGGAGGAAGCCGCGGACGCGGTCGCCGCCTATCTCCCGCAACGCTCGCGCCCCAATGACACCAGGGGGCTCGAGCGCAACCTGCGCTTTCGCGACGGGCGCTACTACTGGCACTGGGATCCCGAAGTGTTCTTCCAGATGTCGGGCGCACCCACCCAAATCGAGAAATCGCTGGCCGCGCTCAGGCAGGCGGCGAAAACCCTGACAGTGCCGACGCTCTACGTTCGCGGCGGCAAGAGCAACGTGGTCACCGAGGAAGGCGCCCGCGCGTTCCTGGAGCTCGTCCCACACGCGCAATACGCCAATATCGCCGGAGCGCATCACATGGTCGCAGGCGATGCCAACGACGCTTTCAACGATGCGGTCTCCGATTTCATCGGCGGCCTGAGCTAGGCCTTGTCCCACTCGACATGCAACGCCTGCAGGCCGTGCAGCAGGTAGGTCGGCTCATAGCTGTAGGTCCGCGCTCCGGGCGCCCCGTGATGCGCTTCGGAAATGCGGATGTCCGAGGTCTTCTGGAGGAATCGCTCCAGCGCCACGCGCACTTCCATGCGGGCCAGCGGAGCGCCCAGACAGGCATGCGAACCACGGCTGAAGGCGACATGGTCGCGAACGTTGGGCCGGTCGTAGTCGAAACGGTCCGGGTCTGTGAAACAGCGGGGATCGCGGTTGACGCCGCCAGTGCAGATGGTGACGATCGCCCCCTTGGGAATGTCCACGCCGCCGATCTCGACATCCCTTACGGCCAGGCGCGACAGCGTCTTTACCGGCGGTTCGAAACGCAGGACTTCCTCGACGAATTCGGGCACGCGGTGCGGCTCCGTGCGCAGTTTCGCCTGCACGTCGGGGGAATCGCCCAGCACCCGGAACGAGAAGGCCACCAATCGCGCCGAGGTGTCCTGGCCGGCCCCGAACAGGAAGCAGGCAAGCCGTGCCTTCCTGGTCAGCCCCGGGTCGGTTCCGTCGCGCAGCGTTGCCTGCGCCAGACCGGTCAGCATGTCGTCACGGGGATTGGCGAGCCGTTCCTCCAGATAACCGAGGAATCGCCCGTGTAGATGAACCAGCGGGTCGGGCCCGATCTTGAAGCCCTGATCGCCTTCCATCTGCGTCGGATCGGGGCCCATCGCTTCCAGCAGCGACTGCCGGTCTTCCTCGGGCACGCCGAGCAGGTCGGCGATGACCAGGGTCGAGAGCGCATGGGCGAAATCCTCGGTGATCTCGCAGCCGCCCCGGTCGATCACGCTGTCCACGAGACGCTCGACGAGACCGTGGACATACTCCTCGTTCGCCTTGAGCCGCTTGTGGGTGAGCAACTGGCTCATCATCCCGCGGAAAGCGGCGTGCTCGGCTCCGTCATAGGTGGCGAGATGATCGGTCCAGGGCATTTCCCCGCGATGATCGGCGATCTGGCCGCGAACGTCGCCGCCCGGCGCAAAGGGAAGCGGCGGAAGCGGCCCCGTCACCGCTACCGAGGAGGAGAACGCGTCGGCCTGCTGCTGGAAGATCTGCATCGCCTCTTCCATGCCCGTCACCATGTAGACGCCGTGGAACGGCTCCTTGTACACGGGGCTCTTGTCGCGCATCGCCGCGAGATACTCGGGCAGCCTCTGGGTTACCTCGATATCGGCGAAGAAATCGATGTCCTCGAACCTGTCCTTTGTCGCTAAATCCTGGTCGGCCATCCCGTCACCTCTTGCGCCGGCAACGATGCCGGATTGTGTATCACATTGTTAGCATGCCCCACGCCTAACTCAATGGACCGATGAAACTACGCGACGGCAGCGGAATCGACGGCGCGGACGCGCTGCGGCGTGCAATCGTCTGGTGTGCGCAGGCCGAAGCGGCTAGGCGCTGGCGGCGATGAGGTCCCGTTTCACTTTCACCGTTCACGCCGCCGACGGCATGGCCCGCACCGGCACGATCGCAATGGAGCGGGGCGAAATCCGCACGCCGGCCTTCATGCCGGTGGGCACGGCGGCGACAGTCAAGGCGATGAAGCCCGAAGCGGTGCGCGAGACAGGCGCGGACATCATCCTCGGCAACACCTATCACCTGATGCTGCGGCCCGGCGCCGAGCGGGTGGCCAAGCTGGGCGGGCTGCACAGGTTCATGAACTGGCCGCGCCCGATCCTGACGGACAGCGGCGGCTACCAGGTGATGAGCCTGTCGGACCTGCGCAAGATCACCGAGGAAGGCGTGACCTTCGCGAGCCATCTGGACGGATCGCGGCACCTGCTGACACCCGAGCGGTCGATGGAAGTCCAGCGGCTGCTGGGCGCCGACATCGTCATGGCGTTCGACGAGTGCCCGAAGATCGACCAGCCCCGCGACGAGATCGCGCGATCCATGGAAATGAGCATGCGCTGGGCGCAGCGCAGCCGCGAAGGGTTCGATGCCGGCGGCGAGCATGCGGCAGGCGCCGCGCTGTTCGGCATCCAGCAGGGCGCGCTCGACGAGAAACTGCGCCGGCAGAGCGCTGAAGCGCTGACGGGGATCGGCTTTGATGGCTATGCGATCGGCGGACTGGCGGTGGGCGAGGGGCAGGAAGCGATGTTCGCCACGCTCGATTTCGCGACCGGGCAACTGCCCGCCGACGCCCCGCGCTATTTGATGGGCGTGGGCAAGCCCGACGACCTGGTCGGCGCGGTCGAGCGCGGCGTCGACATGTTCGACTGCGTGCTGCCGACGCGCTCGGGCCGCAACGGGCAGGCCTTCACCTGGAACGGCCCGCTCAATCTCAGGAACGCGCGCCACGCAGAGGATACCGGCCCGCTGGACGAGCGCTGCCCCTGCGCGGGCTGCACCAGCTACAGCCGCGCCTATCTCCACCACCTCGTCAAGTCCGGCGAGATACTGGGCGCGATGCTCATGACCGAGCACAACCTGACCTTCTACCAGCAGCTGATGCAGGCGATGCGCGATGCGATCGGGGAAGGGCGCTTCGCGGCTTTCGCAAGCGAATTCAGGCACGATTACCTGCAGCGTTGACGGGCTCTAACCGTCACTCACCTGTCCGCCGGGCGGCCTGACGCGAAACCGGGAAGTCAGTTCGCCGAGCAACTTTTCCCGCCGTTGCGGGCCTTCGCCAGGCAGGTCGCCTTCTCCAGTGACGAGGAGGCAGCGCGATCGCGTTCTGGCAATGTGCCGATGCCGTGCGGGCCAATGCGCGACTGTCAGCCCCGGGCGATGAAATCCTCGCCGAGTGCGAAACTTAGGTGGCGCAGAATTTCGCCGTAAAGATAAGCTAGGCTGAACCTTCCGGACAGCGTCGGGGCACCGCGCCCCGACGGCCTACGCCCATTGCCACCGCATTCACCCTGCGTCCGCAGTGACCGACTTCACCTGCTTGGCTGCCTGCTTCTTCCAGCCATCGCCGTAGTCCAGCGTCCCGAACATCCAGTCGTAGAGCAGCGAGATCGTCGCGAAGTTGCCGCCGGTGAACCTAGCATGATGGTTGTGGTGCATGAACGCCATGGTGTTGAGATATTTGATCGGGAAACGATCCGACTTCCACAGGTCATGGTTGTGCAGGTTGATCTGCGAGAAGGCGACCCAAGTGACGATGATGGTCGCGACATGGAATTTGCCCATCAGCAGGGACAGCACGGCGATACTGGCCACGTAGAGGCCAAGGCCCATCGCCACCTCGAGTGGATGGATGTAGCTCGAATCGTTCCGGCAGGGGTTGTGCTGACGATGATGGACGGCATGCATCCACTTCAGCGGGCCGCCGAAAAAGCCGCTGTCGTGAAACAGGAAACGGTGGGTCAGGTAGTAGAAGAAATCGTAGAACATCAGGATGACGAAGATGTCGACGGCGTAGCGCCACCAGGGCTGGGCCTCCAGCGTCAGGCAGAACGGCATGATCAGGCCGAAGATCACCGCCAGGAAGACGAGTCCCCATTTGCGGTTCCATTTCTGGTTTGCCGCGTAGCGCGGATTCTCCATCTTGTCCCTGTAGGCGCCGACGTTGAGCTCATGTGCTTCCTTGAATGACGGAACCAGCAGCACGAGCTGCTTGCCGAGCCAACCCAGTGCCAGAATGCCGATCAAGGCATAGAGGGACAGGTCCCAGTGATAGTTTTCATGGAGCCAAGCAAGAAACGGACTGTTCATGTCGTATGCCCTTTTTCCTCTCTACGTCCGGTCCGGCGATGCGATCATCCGGAAGCCGGATCGCCTGACTTTGCCGAGAACGACGTTCTCAATATGAATTAGCAGCGGTAGTTTCATTGGGCAAGATCAAATCTCCGTAAAGACCCGCTAGCGTGCAAATGCTGCATTTCCGAGCTGCGCGCCACATTCACGCGGATAAATCCCATTCGATAGGCACCTTCGGCGCTCCCAGAAGCCCCGGTGTCGCAACGCATTCCGCCCCCGGCTTCATCCGGAAAGCGGGAATGCGCCGAAGAAACTCGGAAAGCGCGATCCGCAATTCGAAACGCGCAAGATTGATACCCAGACAGCGGTGAGGACCGGCCACGAAGGTCATATGGCGGTTGTGGCTGCGGTCGAGCCGGAACTCGCGAGGGTTTTCGTATTTGTCGGGATCGAAATTGCCCGAAGCGACGAGGCAAAGCAGCCGGTCGCCCGCCCTGATCTGCTGGCCTTCAAGCTCGTGATCGACCTTGGCTACCCGCACTGTATTGACCGTGGGATTCATGCGCAGGAATTCCTCGACGGCATTGGCCATCCGCTCGGGGTTGTCGCGCAACAGTTGCTGCAGTTCCGGATCAAGCGCGAGGCGGCGGAAAATCAGCGAACTGGTCGCCGCGACCGTGTCCATCCCGCCGTCCCACAGGAAGAAGACGGTGCCGGCGATTTCGTCATCGGTAAGCTTGCGGCCATCGATCTCGCCATGGACGATGCGGCTGGCGACGGTTTCGTCCGGCGGCGCCTTGCGCACGTCCTCAATGTAGCTGCGCACGTAGTCGAGCGCGCTCCTGGCGCCCCACAGGTAGCGTTCCTGGTCGTCGAGCTCGAAATGCATGCAATGCGACCAGGACAGGAAGTCCTCGAAGCGCTCTTCGGGAAAGCCCATCAGCTCCATGAATACCTTGACCGGATAGATCCGGCCGAAATCATGGGCGGCATCGCACTCGCCCTTGTCCGCGAAACCGTCGATCAGCCGGTCGATATTGGCGCGTATCCGCGGCTCCAGCGCCATCACGGCTTTTGGGGAGAACCACGGCTCGAGGAACTTGCGGTAGACGGTGTGCTCCGGCGGATCGAGCTGGATCGGGATCGCGGTGAGATCGATCCCCAGGGCCCGGAAATAGGGATAGACGCATTTCGAGGAATAGCGCTCCGTGTTCTGGAATATCTCCCGGATCGGCTCGAAGCGCGTGGCGACCCACATGCGGCTGTCGTCGAGATTGGCGAAGGATGCCGGTGAAAGGAACAGGGAAGGGCAGCCCTCAATCACTGCCTCGGTCGGGCCGTAGGGATCCTCCAGCGAGTTGGGCGCAAGACTGTGCGCCCAGGTGTCCTTCGCATCCTGCTCCAGGCTCTCTGTCGATTCCATTGCCGCGGGCTCCCCATCCCGATCACCGCGCCGGCTTGTCCGGCGCTTTCCGGCATTGAAGCATGGCTTTGGGGCTTGACGCAATCGGTCGTCGGCGGCCAGCCATCGGAAAACGACATCACGGGAAAGGATTCGCTAATGGGCAAGGTCATCGTCATCACCGGGGCAGGTTCGGGTCTGGGCAGGGCACTGGCCCGGCGATTCGGCGCCGATGGGGACAGCGTGGTGCTGATCGCCCGCACGCAGTCGAAGCTCGACAAGGTCGCGGACGAGATCGGCGACAATGCGCTGGCCGTATCCTGCGACATCGGCAACGCCGATTCCGTTCGCGCGGCCTTTGCGAAGATTGCCGAAAAGCACCCCAGGATAGACGTGCTGATCAACAACGCGGCGATGATCGACTACGCGACGCTCGCCGATGCCAGTGACGATCACATCATGGGCGTTGTCGGCACCAACATGATCGGCAACCTGCTTTGCAGCCGCGCGGCGATCAACATGATGGACCGGGGCGGGCACATCATCAACGTCAGCAGCGAATCGGTGGAGGCGCCCTATCCGCACCATGTCGTCTACCAGGCGACCAAGGGCGGCATCGAGACGATGTCGAAGCACCTCCAGGACGAGCTGGAACCGCAGGGTATCCGCGTCACCGTCGTTCGCGCCGGGCCGATGTACGATGAGGACCAGAAGATGCAGGCCGGCGAGGAAGCGGCGCAGGGGTTCTACAAGGCCTGTGTCGAGCGCGGCATCGACCTCTCGAAAATGCCGGTCTCGCACTTCGATTCGGTGCTGTGGGTGTTCCGTTCGCTGATCGACATGCCCGGCGACATGCATGTCGACACGATGCGCTTCAGCTCCCGGCGGGCTTGAAGGCGACCGACCGGGCCTAGCTGCGGCATTCAGGCCAACCGGATCACACCGGCTGGAGCACGCCGCGATAGGAAGGGTCTTCGAGCGCGCGGCCGGCGCCGAGCGCCACGCAATTCAACGGGTCCTGCGCGATCATCACCGGCAGGCCGGTGGCTTCGGCGATCACCGTATCGATGTCGGCGAGAAGCGATCCGCCTCCGGTCATCACGATCCCGGTCTCGACGATGTCGGCGGCGATTTCCGGCGCCACGCTCTCGAGCGCGTTCCTGACCACCTCGACGATCTGGGCAACGGACTCGGAAAGCGATTCGGCGATCTCCTGCGTGGTGATCTCGATTTCGTTCGGCACACCCCTGAGGAGATCGAGTCCCTTCACCGTCACGATCCTTGAATCCTCGTCGGAAGGCACGAGCGCGCTGCCGAAATCGTGCTTGATGTGTTCGGCGGTCGCTTCGCCGATGACCATGTTGTGGTGCCTGCGAACGTGCGCCATGATCGCCTCGTCCATATGGTCGCCGCCGGTCCGCACCGAAGTTGCGAGATGGAGCCCGCCGGTCGCAATGACGCCGACTTCCGTGGTGCCCCCGCCGATGTCCACGACCATCGTTCCCAGCGGCTCGCAGACCGGTATGTCCGCGCCCAGGGCCGCAGCGAGACACTCGTCGATCAGCCAGACCCGGCGCGCACCGGCATTGCTGGCCGCGTCGCGAATGGCGCGCTGTTCGACCATCGTCGAATTCGAAGGGACGCAGACGATGATCTCGGGCGAGGACAGGAAGCGCCCGCTGCCGCGCACCTTGCCGATGAAGTGCTTTATCATCTGCTCGGCGACTTCGAGGTCCGAAATGACGCCGTTGCGCAAGGGCCGGACCGCCCTGATGTCCTGCGGGGTCTTGCCCAGCATCAGCTTCGCATCGTCGCCGACGGCGAGGACCCGGTCGATCCCGTCCACTGTCTGGAGCGCGACCACGGACGGTTCGGCGAGGACGATGCCTCTGCCCCTGACGTAGACGACGGTGTTCGCCGTTCCCAGGTCCATCGCGATGTCTGAGGAAGTCGGAAGGAAACGGTCGATGAATGTCATTCGGTGTTGATCTCTGGTCGCAATCGTTTGGATGCTCGAACCAAGTTCAATGTCGGTATCTGGCGAACCGGCAAGGGCGGGGCGTCGGAGGGTGGCCTGATCGCGCTGAACGGATTGAAGAGCCACGGACCATCGACCGGAACGGAAACGAAAAAGGGCGGCCCCGCGGGACCGCCCTTCCGAATTCGGAAAATCCGTCCGGGTATCAGCGCGAGTAGAACTCGACGACCAGGTTCGGTTCCATGCGGACCGGGTAGGGCACCTCGTCAAGCGTCGGTACGCGCACGAAGGACACCTTGTCGGTGCCGTCGGGAGCGACATAATCGGGAATCTCGCGTTCCGGCAGCGACTGCGCTTCGAGAACGAGGGCCATTTCCTTGGCCTTGTCGCCGAGGCTGATCACGTCGCCCGGGCGAATGCGGCGGCTGGCGATGTTGCACTTCACGCCGTTGACGCGGATGTGGCCGTGGCTGACGATCTGGCGGGCGGCGAAGATGGTCGGCGCGAACTTGGCGCGATAGACCACCATGTCGAGCCGCTGCTCAAGCAGGCCGATAAGGTTCTGGCCGGTGTCGCCCTTCATGCTCGCCGCTTCCTGGTAGGTGCGCTTGAACTGCTTTTCGGTGACGTCGCCGTAATAGCCCTTCAGCTTCTGCTTGGCGCGAAGCTGGATGCCGTAGTCGGAAAGCTTGCCCTTGCGCCGCTGGCCATGCTGGCCGGGGCCGTAGCTGCGGCGGTTAACCGAGCTTTTCGGGCGGCCCCAGATGTTCTCGCCCATGCGGCGGTCGAGTTTGTACTTGGCGCTCTTGCGCTTCGACATAAGTCGTCTCCAATTTGCTTGCGCCTGGGCACTATGCCCTGCGCTTCGAGCCCGGAACCGCACCATTCCGACGAATTCGGAATGCGGCCGCCGCTTCACCGGGGTGCGCGGCCAATTGCGAAGCGCGGCGCCTAGCCGCCGCATCCGCACAAGTCAAGGTTTTCGCGGCTTTCGCTCCAGCGTGGAGAGAACGCCGCGCATGGTGCGCACTTCCAGCGAATTCCACCCCGGCTTGGTCAGCATGTTGCGCAAGGTGCGCCGCGAGGCGGCGGCGCGGCTTTCCGGCCAGAAATAGTTGCGTGGCTCGAGCAGCGCCTCGAAATGGCCGATGAGCCCCTCGAGCTCCTCCTGCGGGGCAGGGGGCAACTCTTCCTCAGCCGTAGGGATATCCATTGGGGCGAGTTTCGACCATTCGTAGGCACACAGGATCACCGCCTGCGCCAGGTTGAGCGATCCGAACTCGGGATTGACCGGCACCGTCAGGATAGCGCGGGCCAGCGCGACATCGTCGGTTTCCAGCCCGGAGCGTTCCGGTCCGAAGACTATTGCGCTCCCACCGGGGGCGGCCCGGATCTCGCGGGCTGCCACGTCGGGTGTGACCACAGGCTTGCTGACGCCGCGCTTGCGTACGGTGGTTGCATAGACGTTGGCGCAATCCGAAACCGCCTCGGCCAGCGTCTCGTGCACGGTGGCGCGTTCGAGCAAGATATCCGCGCCCGCCGCGGCCGGTCCGGCCGCCGGATTGGGCCATCCGTCGCGCGGAGAGACGAGGCGCATCTCCGTCAGCCCGAAATTGAGCATGGCCCGGGCAGCCTTGCCGATATTCTCACCGAGTTGCGGACGGACGAGGACGATGATCGGAGCGTCAGTCTTGGTCGGCATCGCGCCCACCGGCCTCCTGGACGGCGCTGGCGAATTCCTCGAAATCGCGGGCTTCGCTGAAGTCGCGGTAGACGCTGGCGAAGCGGATGTAGGCAACGCTGTCGAGGTGGCGCAGGCCGTCCATCACCATTTCCCCGATCGCCTGGGATGGCACTTCCGCATCGCCCAGGGTTTCGATCTGGCGCTGGATGCCGGAAACGAGCTGGTCGAGCCGTTCCTGCGGCATGCCCCGCTTGCGGCAGGCGAGGGCGACCGACTGCTCGATCTTGGCGCGGTCGAACGCCTCGCGCGTCTCGTCGCTCTTGACGACGGTCACTTCGCGCAGCTGAACGCGCTCGAATGTCGTGAAGCGGGCACCGCAGCCTTCGCACTGCCGCCGCCGCCGGATGGCCGTGTTGTCCTCGGTGGGACGGCTGTCCTTCACCTGGCTGTGTTCATTCGCGCAGAAAGGGCAGCGCATCGGGCCTCAGGGACGAATCCGCTTGTAGAACTTGTAGCCAGCGCCCGCGGCCAGCCCGAGCGGCAGCGTGACGACGGGCAGAACCGCGCCCACGACCGCGCCAAGCGCGCCCCAGGTCAACACCGGCCGGGTGGAAGGATGCTTCATCCCGTCGCGGATCATATCGGCGAGTTCCTCGCGCGCGTCGCGGATGAAATCGCCGGTCTTCTCGGTCTCGGTCATCGTCACATCCCCTGATAGATCGGGAAACGGGCACACAGTTCCTCGACGCGGGCGGCGACGCTCGCCTCGACCTGCGCATCGCCTTCCTCGCCGTTCTTGCGCAGTCCCTCGCAGACTTCGGCGATCAGTTCGCCGACCTGGCGGAACTCCGCCGGGCCGAAGCCGCGGGTGGTGCAGGCGGGCGAGCCGAGGCGGATGCCCGAGGTCACGAACGGCTTTTCGGGATCGTTGGGGATCGCGTTCTTGTTGCAGGTGATCGAAGCGCGATCGAGCGCCTTTTCGGCGAACTTGCCCTTGGCCTCCTTGGGCCGAAGGTCGACCAGCATCAGGTGGTTGTCGGTGCCGCCCGACACGATGTCGAGGCCCTGTTCCTGCAGGCTGGCGGCAAGCGCCTTGGCGTTTTCGGCCACGGCCTTGGCATAGGTCTTGAATTCGGGGGTCATCGCCTCGGCGAAGGCGACCGCCTTGGCGGCAATGACATGCATCAGCGGGCCGCCCTGCATGCCCGGGAAAATCGCGCTGTTGATCTTCTTGGCGATGGCTTCGTCGTTGCTCAGGATGACGCCGGAGCGGGGGCCGCGCAGCGACTTGTGCGTGGTGGTCGTCGTGACGTGGGCGTGCGGGATGGGGCTGGGATGCACACCGCCGGCGACAAGGCCGGAAAAGTGCGACATGTCCGCCACCAGATAGGCCCCGACTTCGTCGGCGATCTCGCGGAAACGCGCGAAATCCCAGAAGCGGGAATAGGCGGTCGCGCCGCAGATGATGAGCTTGGGCTTGTGCTCGCGGGCGACGCGGGCGACGTCGTCCATGTCGATCAGGTGATCGTCCGGCCGCACGCCGTAGGACACCGGGTGGAACCACTTGCCGCTCATGTTGACCGGCGAACCGTGGGTGAGGTGGCCGCCGGACGCAAGGTCCATGCCCATGAAGGTATCGCCCGGCTGCAGCAGGGCCAGGAACACCGCCTGGTTCATCTGGCTGCCGGAATTGGGCTGGACGTTGGCGAAATTGCAGCCGAACAGCGATTTGGCCCGCTCGATCGCGAGCGTCTCGATCTCGTCGACATATTCGCATCCGCCGTAATAGCGCTTGCCCGGATAGCCCTCGGCATATTTGTTGGTGAGGATGGATCCGGTCGCCTCGAGCACCGCCTTGCTGCAGATATTCTCAGAAGCGATCAGTTCGATCTTGTCGCGCTGGCGGCCGAGCTCCTTGCCGATCCAGCCCGCGATTTCGGGATCGGTCTCGGCCAGGCCCTTGGTGAAAAAGCCGTCGGGCCGCACGTCTGTCAGGGTGGCTGCGCTGGTGCTCATGCTGTCTGCCTGCTTGATTCTTTGGATGTCTGGGGGGTGGAAAGCTTGTCGACGCGGCGCTGGTGGCGCCCGCCCGCGAATTCGGTCGTCAGGAAGGCTTCAAGGCACATCCTGGCCATCTCCGGACCGATCAGCCGCGCGCCCATCGCGATGATGTTGGCATCGTTGTGCTCGCGCGACAGCTGCGCCGAAAGCGGCTCCGACACCAGCGCGCAGCGCACGGCGGGATTGCGGTTGACGGCAATCGATATGCCGACACCCGATCCGCACAGCGCAATGCCCCTGTCCGCCTCGCCCGAAGCGACCGTATCGGCGAGCTTGTAGCCGTAGTCGGGATAATCGACCGAAGCGTCCCCGTCCGGGCCGAGATCGGCGACTTCGTGGCCCATCCCGGTGAGCCATTCGACAAGCTCCGCCTTCATGGCGACGGCGGCGTGATCGGATGCAATGGCGATGCGCATGGCTTGCGGGCTCGTACTAGCTGTTGCGGGTGAATCGCGGCTAGCGCCCCCATAGGCGGTAGTGCGCGATTAGGCCACCTCGAATAGCGCTGTTTTGCCCGGCGTACCCGGGCACGGCGGGACCCCGCCTTTACTGATCGAGGAAAGACCGCATCTTGCGCGAGCGGCTCGGGTGCTTGAGCTTCCTCAACGCCTTGGCTTCGATCTGGCGGATACGTTCACGGGTGACCGAGAACTGCTGGCCTACTTCCTCGAGCGTGTGGTCGGTGTTCATGCCGATGCCGAAACGCATGCGCAGCACGCGTTCCTCGCGCGGGGTCAGTGAAGCCAGCACGCGGGTGACGGTTTCCTTGAGGTTGGACTGGATCGCTGCATCCACCGGGATTATCGCGTTCTTGTCCTCGATGAAATCGCCCAGATGCGAATCCTCCTCGTCGCCGATCGGCGTTTCGAGGGAAATCGGCTCCTTGGCGATCTTCATCACCTTGCGGACCTTTTCGAGCGGCATCGACAGCCGCTCGGCCATTTCCTCCGGCGTGGGCTCGCGGCCCTGCTCGTGGAGGAACTGGCGAGAGGTGCGCACCAGCTTGTTGATCGTCTCGATCATGTGCACCGGGATGCGGATCGTGCGGGCCTGGTCGGCGATCGAGCGGGTGATCGCCTGCCGGATCCACCAGGTCGCATAAGTGCTGAACTTGTAGCCGCGGCGGTATTCGAACTTGTCGACCGCCTTCATCAGGCCGATGTTGCCTTCCTGGATCAGGTCGAGGAACTGCAGGCCGCGGTTGGTGTATTTCTTGGCGATGGAAATCACGAGCCGGAGGTTCGCTTCGACCATTTCCTTCTTGGCGATGCGCGCCTCGCGCTCACCCTTCTGGACCATGTTTACGATGCGGCGGAACTCGGGAAGCGACATGCCGGTGGCGGCGGCGATGTCTGCCACTTCGCTGCGGATGCGCTCGACCGTGTCGGCCTCGGCATCGGCGAAGGCCGCCCACTTCTTGTCCTTCTTGGACATTTCGACGAGCCAGCCATCGTCCAGCTCACGGCCGATGTAGTGCTCCAGGAAATCCTTGCGCGCGACCTTGTGCCGCTCGGCCAGGCGCAGCATCTGCCCGCCCAGCGCAGTGAGGCGCCGGTTGAAAGCATAGAGGTTGTCGACCAGGTACTCGATCTTGGTGGCGTGGAACTGCACGCTCTCCACCTGCGCGGTGAGGTCTTCGCGCAGCTGCTGGTACTTCTTTTCCTTGGCGGCGGGAAAATCGTTGCCGACGCTGAGCGAGTCGAGCCGCTCGAGCTGGATTTTCTCGAATTTCTTGAAAAGCTTGGTGATCTCGGCGAATTTTTCGAGGGCTTCGGGCTTCAGCGCCGCTTCCATCTGGGCGAGGCTGAGCGTGTTGTCGTCGTCATCGTCGTCGGCAGGCCGCTGGGCACGGCGTTCGACCTGATCGTCGTCCTCCTCCGCGTCGGCGGATTCCTCCTCCTCGATATCGTCGTCTTCCTTGTAGGAAGGGCCGGCGGTCTCCTCGCTGATCTCGCCGCTGTCGTCGTCGCCTTCCTCTTCCATCTTCTCGACGGGAGGCTCCTTCGACAGCATGGCGTCGAGATCGAGGATCTCGCGCAGCTGCATCTCGCCGTTGTTGAGTGCTTCGGACCAGAGGATGATGGCGTGGAAGGTGATCGGGCTTTCGCACAGGCCCAGGATCATCATGTCGCGGCCGGCCTCGATGCGCTTGGCGATGGCGATCTCGCCCTCGCGCGAGAGCAGTTCGACCGCTCCCATCTCGCGCAGGTACATGCGCACCGGATCGTCGGTCCGCTCGACGGTTTCCTTCTTCTTGGTTTCGACGACGACCTTGCCCGGAGGGTTGTTGCCGTCCTCGATCTCATCGACGCCGGAATCGTCTTCCTCCTGCGCGTCCTCGTCGTTCTCGACGATGTTGACGCCCATTTCGGAAATGGCCGACATGATGTCCTCGATCTGCTCGGAGGACATCTGATCCTGCGGCAGGGCCTCATTGAGCTCGTCGACCGTCACATAGCCCTTGCGCTTGGCGCGGGCGATCAGCTTCTTGATCGATGCCTCGTTGAGGTCGATCAGCGGCGCATCCGAGCTGTCCTGCTTTTCGACCTGCGGTTCTTCTTTCTTTTTCGTCGCCATTCTTCCGCCCTGAACTGGGAGCCTTGCCCGCAAAGACCGACTATTATAATCGGCCCTTTGCCTCAGACAGGGCTCAAATTCCAGCTCTCTCTTAGGTTTTTCCTACAAATCTTGCGTTTCGGACGCCAATCGACGCATGCGCTCGTTGATGTCCTTCTTCCGTTTGAGCAGCCTCTGCTGCTCCTCGATATCGAACTTCGCGGTCGCCTGTTCGATCGCCCGATCGAGCACCGGCTCCTCGAAAAGCTTGGCAACCGCCGCGGCGAGCGCTTCCACCGCAGTCCGCTCCTCCGTCGTATCGCTGACGAAAGGATAGCGGATACGGGAGTATTCTTCGGGCAGCGGTGCAGCCAGGCCTTTGTTCGCCAATATGGTTTGCACATCGCTGCTTTCAAGCGCTTCGCCCATCTCGTGCAAATCGAGCAGGGTGGCGAAACGCGGATCGAGGTCCGTCGCCCTTGCCAGCGTTTCGGCATGCCGGGCCAGTTCACCGGGGCGCAGGATCAGCCCGGCCAGCACCGCCGCAGCAAGGCTGTCACGCGCGCCGCCGCTGCTCATCCTGCGCAGACGGCCCGCATTTTCGGGTGATCGGCCCACCTGAGGCAGCGGCACCGCCCGGTTCGAACGGCGCTCGTTCTGCCTTTGCGGAAAGGCGAAGGCGGAGAACCGGTCGAGAAGGTCACGCCGGTAGAGCGCGCGGATATCCTGGTCGCCGATCGTCTCGACATGGGCGAGCAGCCGCGCCTTCAGTCCCGCCTTGTCCTCGGGCGTCGTCAGCGGCGCCGCGTCGCGTTCGTGCCGCCACAGCGTGTCCAGCAGGCTTTCAGCCTCTTCGAGCAGCCTGGTCATCGCGCCGACGCCGTCGCGCTTGATCAGGTCGTCCGGGTCCAGACCTGCGGGCAGGCGCACGATCCTGAGCGAATGGGACGGGCGCAGAAGCGGCAAGGCACGGGCAATCGCCCGCATCGCCGCACGCTGTCCGGCAGCATCGCCGTCGAAACACAGGATCGGGGCTTCGACGATCCGCCACAGCATCTCGATCTGCCGCTCGGTGAGCGCGGTGCCGAGCGGCGCGACGCATTCTCCGATCCCGGCCGCCGAAAGCGCGATCACATCCATGTAGCCTTCGACCACGACCATCTGCCCCGACTGGCGGGCGAGCGGGCCGGCGCGGTGGAGGTTGTAAAGCGTGCGCCCCTTGTCGAACAGCGGGGTGTCGGGCGAATTGAGGTATTTGGGAGCGTCGGTCTTGCCGGCATCGAGAATCCGGCCGCCGAAAGCGATCACCCGGCCGCGCGCATCCTCGATCGGCAGCATCAGCCGGCCCCGGAAGCGATCGTAGGGCTCACGATCCTCGACCGAGATGCGCAGGCCCGTCTCGATCAGCTCCTTTTCCTCGAACTGACCCAGCGCCTGTTTCAGGGCGTTGCGGGTGTCGGGCGCGAAACCGAAGCCGAAGCGGGCGACCGTGTGACGGTCGAACCCGCGCGAATCCAGGTAGTCTCGCGCGCGTTGGCCTTCGGGCGAGGCGAGGTTGGCGACGAACCACTTCTGCGCGGCTTCCATGACGTCATGCAGCCCGGCGCGCTGTTCCGCCTTCTCGGCGGCGCGCGGGTCGGGCGCGGGAACGTCCATCCCCGCTTCGGCGGCCAGTTCCTTGACCGCGTCCATGAAAGTCAGCCCGCGCTGGTCGGTCATCCAGCTTATGACGTCGCCGTGCGCGCCGCAGCCGAAGCAGTGATAGAAACCCTTCTCGTCGTTGACGGTGAAGCTCGGCGTCTTCTCGTTGTGGAACGGGCAACAGGCCTTGAATTCGCGGCCGGCTTTCTGCAGCCGGATACTGCGCGCGATGACGCCCGAAAGCGTCACCCGGGACCGCAGCTCATCCAGCCACTGGGGACTCAGCATGGCTTTCCCCTCCCGCAAGCGGGAGGGGCCGGGGGCGGGCAATTTGGGAAGTGCCGTCCTGGCCCACCCCAAATCCCTCCCGCCGGCGGGAAGGGCTTCTTCACGCCAGCGCCGCCTTCACGAGGCCGCTTGCCTTGCTCATGTCGAGTTCGCTGCCATGACGGGCCTTCAACTCGGCCATCACCTTGCCCATGTCCTTCATGCCTTCTGCGCCGACTTCGGCCTTGATCGCCGCGATCGCCGCCTTTGTTTCTTCCTCGCTCATCTGCGCGGGCAGGAATTCCTCGATCACCGCCAGCTCCGCCAGTTCCGCTTCCGCACGGTCCTCGCGGCCGCCCTGCCTGAACAGATCGATCGATTCGCGCCTTTGCTTGGCCATCTTCTGCAACACCTCGATCACCAGCGTGTCGTCGTCCGGTACGTTGGAAGCGGTGCGCAGCTCGATGTCGCGGTCCTTGAGCTTGGCGAGGATGAGGCGCACGGCGGCCACGCGGGGCTTGTCACCGGATTTCATGGCAGCCACTTGCGCGGCCTTGATCGAGTCGCGGAGCATGTTCTTCGGATTTCCTGTCTGTTGGATTGGATTGCGGTGGAAAGTAGCAAGCCGCGCCGCATTTTGCACCTTTCGCGGGTTGACGCACTGCAACATGACTTGTAGCCGTCGAGCCTTAGCACCCATTGTCGGTTTACCAATACGGAGCGCCATATGGCAGACGCCGCATCTTCGCACGCACCCCAGCCCGAGGGTGCGACGGGCGTTCTCGTGCTCGCGGACGGCCACGTCGTCTGGGGCAGGGGATTCGGCGCCGTGGGCGATGCCGTCGGAGAAGTGTGCTTCAACACTTCGATGACAGGCTATCAGGAAGTGATGACCGATCCGTCCTATGCCGGACAGATCGTCACGTTCACCTTTCCCCATATCGGCAATGTCGGCGTCAACGACGAGGACCTCGAATCGAAAGTCGACAGCGCCGTCGGCTGCATCGTGCGCGAGGATGTGACGCTGGCGTCCAACTTCCGCTCGCGCGGCGAATTCGGCAACTGGCTGAAGGATCACGGCAAGATCGGACTCGCCGGTGTCGACACAAGGGCACTGACCCGCCGGATCCGCATGGGCGGCGCACCTAACGCGGTCGTCGCCCACGATCCCGACGGCAATTTCGACATTCCCGCGCTCCTGAAACGCGCCCGGGACTGGCCGGGCCTGGAAGGCATGGACCTTGCCAAGATCGTCAGCCGTCAGAACGAGGAAGGCTGGGAAGGCAGCACCTGGACGCTGGGCCAGGGCTACGGCCGCAGCCCGCACGACAAGCGTCCGAATGTCGTGGCGATCGATTTCGGGGCGAAGGACAACATCTTCCGCAACCTGGTGAAGGCCGGAGCGAAAGTCACGGTGGTCCCCGCCCAGACCTCTCTGGAGGACATTCTCGAGCTGAAGCCCGACGGGGTATTCCTTTCCAACGGCCCGGGCGATCCCGCGGCCACCGGGGCCTATGCCGTGCCGGTGATCAAGGGCCTGCTCGAACGCGACATTCCGCTGTTCGGCATCTGCCTCGGCCACCAGATGCTGGCCCTTGCTGCGGGTGCGAAAACGGCCAAGATGTTCCAGGGCCACCGGGGCGCCAACCATCCGGTGCAGCGGGTCGGCGGGAACTGGGGCGACAGCGAAGGGCTGGTCGAGATCACCTCGATGAACCACGGCTTCGCGGTCGACAATGCCACCCTGCCGGATACGCTGGAGGAAACCCACGTCTCGCTGTTCGACGGCTCCAACTGCGGCATCGCGGTGAAAGGCAAGAAGGCATTCGGCGTGCAGTACCACCCCGAGGCCTCGCCGGGCCCGCAGGACAGTTTCTATCTCTTCGAGAAGTTTGTGGGGATGTTGAAATGAGCCTTTCCGAACTCGAACAGCATGTTTTCGCCTATTACGTCGCGGGGCACGCCAATGAGCTGAACATCGCGACGCGCTGGTACCCCTATGGCGAGCTGACGCTTGTCATCGCCGACAAGGTCACCGTCGCGGTGCGCAAGTTCGGCCGCAAGCCGCGCGCCAGCGCCAAGGCCGTGGCGACCGCTTTCCTCGACCACATGATCGAGAAGGGCGCCTGGGCAACCAAGCAGAACGAATTCGGCGGGCAGATGCACCAGTTCCAGGCCGACAAGTACAAGGCCGAGCTGAAGGCACTGCAGGCCAGCGATCCGATCCTTCAGAAAGCCGCTGCCGGAGGGCCGGACTTCTGGGAAAAGGCCTTCGATGAGGTGACCGGACAGACCGCCGCGTAAGGGCCGGTTTTTCCGCCGCCCATACCCGACACAGACACACGACACGGGGAAGCACCGCCGTAATGCCCAAACGCACAGACATCTCCTCGATCCTCGTCATCGGCGCCGGACCGATCATCATCGGCCAGGCTTGCGAGTTCGACTATTCGGGCACGCAGGCGATCAAGGCGCTCAAGGAAGAGGGCTACCGGGTCGTGCTGGTGAACTCCAACCCGGCGACGATCATGACCGATCCGGACATGGCCGACGCGACCTATGTCGAGCCGATTACGCCCGAGATCGTCGCCAAGATCATCGACAAGGAGCGGCCCGACGCGCTGCTGCCGACGATGGGCGGACAGACCGCGCTCAACTGCGCGCTTTCGCTGTTCAACGACGGCACTCTCGAGAAATACGGCGTGCAGATGATCGGCGCCAATGCCGACGCCATCGACAAGGCCGAGGACCGCATGCGCTTCCGCGATGCGATGGACAAGATCGGCCTGGAAAGCGCCCGCTCCGGCGAGGCCCACACGGTGGACGAGGCCTTCGCGGTGCTCGAACACACCGGCCTCCCGGCGATCATCCGCCCCAGCTTCACGCTGGGCGGCACCGGCGGCGGCGTCGCCTACAACCGCGCCGAATTCGAGCAGATCGTGCGCAGCGGTCTCGATGCCTCGCCCACCACCGAGGTGCTGATCGAGGAAAGCCTGCTGGGCTGGAAGGAATACGAGATGGAAGTCGTGCGCGACAGGCACGACAACGCCATCATCATCTGCTCGATCGAGAATGTCGATCCGATGGGTGTCCACACCGGCGATTCCATCACCGTCGCCCCGGCGCTGACGCTGACCGACAAGGAATACCAGATCATGCGCTCGGCGAGCATCGCCGTGCTGCGCGAAATCGGCGTTGAAACAGGCGGTTCGAACGTACAGTTC
Source organism: Novosphingobium sp. (assembly GCA_024236175.1). Lineage (GTDB taxonomy): Bacteria > Pseudomonadota > Alphaproteobacteria > Sphingomonadales > Sphingomonadaceae > Novosphingobium. Next base: position 278,858 of record JACKKY010000002.1, read on the forward strand.
GCAGTCAACCCGAAGGACGGGCGGCTGATCGTCATCGAGATGAACCCGCGCGTTTCGCGCTCCTCGGCGCTGGCGTCCAAGGCGACAGGCTTTCCCATTGCCCGTGTCGCGGCCAAGCTCGCGGTCGGCTACACGCTCGACGAGATCACCAACGAGATCACCGGCGCGACGCCGGCCAGCTTCGAGCCGACGATCGACTACGTGGTGACTAAGATCCCGCGTTTCGCGTTCGAGAAGTTCAAGGGCTCGCAACCCTTCCTGTCGACGGCGATGAAGTCGGTCGGCGAGGTGATGGCCATCGGCCGCAATTTCAAGGAATCGGTGCAGAAGGCGCTGCGCGGGCTGGAAACCGGCCTCGACGGCTTCAATCGCGTCACCGAACTGGAAGATGCGAGCCGCGACGAGGTTACCGCGGCGCTTTCGAAGCAGACGCCGGATCGGCTGCTGGTTGTGGCTCAGGCTTTCCGCGAGGGCTTCTCGACCGAGGAGATCCACGCCGTCACCCACTACGACCGCTGGTTCCTGCGTCACATCGAGGACATCGTCGCCGAAGAGACGAAGATCCTCTCCGACGGCCTGCCGAGCGACGCGGCGGGGCTGCGGCGGCTCAAGGCAATGGGATTTTCCGACAAGCGCCTGGCGACGCTGGCGGTCCGCTCGGTCCATGTCGCCGGCGGCATGGGGGAGACCCAGGCGAAGCGCTCCGGCCTGCTGCACGATGCGCTGAAGGCGATGGCCGGCGCCACCAGCGAGGAGGAAGTGCGGGCGCTGCGCCACAAGCTGGGCGTGCTGCCGGTCTTCAAGCGCATCGACAGCTGCGCGGCCGAGTTCGAGGCGATCACGCCCTACATGTACTCGACCTACGAAACGCCGCTGTTCGGCGAAGCGGAAGACGAAGCCTGGCCGTCCGACCGCAAGAAGGTCGTCATTCTCGGTGGCGGGCCGAACCGCATCGGCCAGGGCATCGAATTCGACTACTGCTGCGTCCACGCCTGCTTCGCGCTGGACGAGGCCGGCTACGAGACGATCATGGTCAACTGCAACCCGGAAACGGTCAGCACCGACTACGACACCTCCGACCGCCTCTATTTCGAGCCGCTCACGGCGGAAGACGTGCTGGAGATCCTGCGCGTTGAGCAGTCTAACGGCCAGCTCCACGGGGTGATCGTCCAGTTCGGCGGCCAGACCCCGCTCAAGCTGGCGCAGGCGCTGGAGGATGCGGGCATTCCCATCCTCGGCACATCGCCGGATGCAATCGACCTTGCCGAAGACCGCGAGCGCTTTGCGGCACTGGTCGAAAAGCTGGATCTCAAGCAGCCGGCCAACGGTATCGCGCGCAGCCGCGACGAGGCCGTCGCCGTCGCCAACCGGATCGGCTACCCGGTACTGATGCGCCCCAGCTATGTGCTCGGCGGCCGCGCCATGGAGATCGTCGACAGCGAAAACCAGCTCGACGACTACATCGCCACTGCCGTGCAGGTCTCCGGCGACAGCCCGGTGCTCATCGACCAGTATCTGCGCGATGCGGTGGAATGCGACTGCGACGCGCTGTGCGACGGCGAGCAGGTGGTGGTCGCCGGCGTAATGCAGCATATTGAGGAAGCCGGCATCCATTCGGGCGACAGCGCCTGCACCCTACCGCCCTACAGCCTGCCCGACGAGATCGTCACCGAGATGGAGCGTCAGGCCGAATTGCTGGCGATGGGACTTGGCGTGCGCGGGCTGATGAACGTGCAGTTCGCGGTCAAGGACGGCGATGTCTACCTGATCGAGGTGAATCCGCGTGCGAGCCGGACGGTTCCCTTCGTCGCCAAGGCGATCGGGCAACCGGTCGCCAAGATCGCATCGCGGGTCATGGCCGGCGAGATGCTGTCGGACTTCCCGCCGTTCAAGCGCAAACTCGATTACATGGCGGTGAAGGAGGCAGTGTTCCCCTTCGCGCGCTTCCCCGGTGTCGATCCCGTGCTCAGCCCGGAAATGAAGTCGACCGGAGAAGTGATGGGCATCGACTCCGACTTCGCGACGGCCTTCGCCAAGTCGCAGATCGGGGCGGGGACGATCCTGCCCGAAGGCGGCACCGTGTTCGTTTCCGTGAAGGACAGCGACAAGCCGCAGATCCTGGAAGCGGTGCGGGAGCTTGTAGAACTGGGCTTTTCGGTCGTCGCGACCGGCGGGACGCAGAGCTACCTCGCCGATGCTGGCGTGCCGGTCAAGCACGTCAACAAGGTGGCGGAAGGGCGGCCACACATCGTCGACAAGATCATCGACGGAGAAATCGCGGTTATCTTCAACACGACCGAGGGCTGGCAAAGCCTCAAGGACTCGCAATCCATCCGGGCTTCGGCGCTTTCGGCCAAGGTGCCGTACTTCACCACCGCAGCGGCGAGCAGGGCCGCAAGCCAGGCGATGACGGCCCTGCGTGGAAGCCAGCTTGCAGTGCGTTCATTACAAGACTATTATAGCGCAGACTGATTTCGCCTCCCCACATCGCGAACCATCGGGCCTGTTCCATGACGGAACGGGATGGCCTGTTAGTCGCGAAGCACCGGGGCGGCGCTGAAGGAAGGACTGGAATGGCAAGTGTCGAAAAGCTGCCGATGCTGGCGGAAGGCTATGAACGGCTGACCGCGGAGCTGAAAGCGCTGCGCGAGGAACGGCCACGCATCGTCGAGGCCATCGAAGAAGCGCGCGCCCATGGCGACCTTTCGGAAAATGCGGAATATCACGCGGCCAAGGAACGCCAGGGCCAGGTCGAGGCCATGATCGGGGATCTCGAGGACAAGGTTACCCGCGCCCAGATCATCGATCCCTCGACCCTGACGGGTGACCGGATCATCTTCGGGGCGACCGTGACCCTGCTGGATGACGATGACAAGCCGGTGAAGTACCAGATCGTCGGCCCCTACGAGGCTGACGCCAAGCTGGGCCGCATCAGCTACAATTCGCCGCTGGGCAAGGCCCTGATCGGCCGCAAGGTCGATGACGAGATCGAAGTGACGGTCCCCTCGGGCGACCGCTTCTATGTCGTCGACAAGATCGAGTTCATCTGATCCGGCGATACCGGACGTGCCCCCGGCTCGTCATTCCTCGGGCAGGTCCGGTTCCAGCAGCTTGTGCAGGTGCACAATAACATACTTCATCTCGGCGTCGTCAACGGTGCGCTGGGCATTGGCGCGCCACACGTCTTCCGCAGCGTCGAAATTGGGGTAGACGCCGACCAGGTCGAGCTTTTCCAAGTCTATGAAATCCAGACCCTGCGGGTCCTTGACGCGACCGCCCATGACGAGGTGGAGTTTCTGCATATATCAATCGCCTCCTGGGGAGAGAGGAACGATTCGCAATAGCGTTGTGCAGGTGCGAACTGCAAGCGCTATCGGCCCACCTTCGACCTGAGTTCCTTCGCCTTCTTCGCGATCGTCCTGCCTGCCCTTGTCGTCGCCTGCTCGGCGGAACCCAGCAGACGGCCCGCCTGATCCGCTGCGGACTCTCCGTAGCCACCCAGGCGGTCGGCAACGGCCGAACCCCGTTCGCGAAGGTCGGAACCGGCGGCTTCCGCCCGATCCCAGGCGTTTCGCCCGAAAGCGAGCCCGGTTGCACTTGCGATTTCGGCAGCCTGCACGGCGCGACGGGCAGCCTTGCGGCCGGCACCGCGCGGCAGGAGAGCGCCGGCGACAAGGCCGATCACAATTCCACCGGCCACCGTCAGGACGGGATGTTCCCTCACAAAAGCGGTGGCGCTCTCGATGGCGTTGGGACCAGCAGCGGTTTCGGCCGCTTCCTCTGTCGCATCTTCGTGGGGAGCGTCTTCGGGTTGGATTTCGGGGTCCTGCTCACTCACTTTGGCTATCTCCTTGTTCGTCTGTTTCGGCTTCCTGCCCAAGCAGCCCCTCAAGCCAGGCAATTATGGGGTTACGCAGGAACCAAAGCGCGAGTGCTGCAACTGTTCCGGCGACCACGCCCTTGTTCTGTTCGGCGACTTCCATCGCTACGTTCATTGCATCGCGCGCTTCCGCACCGAGCCTGTCCGCCACCCGACCGGCAATGCCCCGCGCTTCGAGATCCTGCCGCACCTGCGACATCCGCGTCTCGAATGCGCCGCGTGCTGCATCGCGTATCGCACGGTCGGCCCGGACCTGGTTTGCAAGACGCCCCATCACTCCGGGTCCTTCTCCGACAGGGTGACGGCCATGTTTCTCCACCTTGTCGCGGCGAGAATCCCGCAAATCGCCGCTACCAGCAACAATCCGCCGACCACCACCGCAGTTGCGCCCCACGCGGTCAGCATTGGCGTGAGAGCAAGCACTAACCCGAGCGTCAGCGCCATGAGGGCGAAAAACACCAGGGCAGCCGCAAGCAGACCGAGTATCGCGATGCGCTTGGCTTCCTGCCCGGCGAAAGCGGCGCGGGACTTCTGGTAAGCGAACTCGGCCTCGGCAAGCGCGCGCGCGTCTTCCGCAAGCTCGCGCAGGTCTTCGGGCAAGGAACGCTCTCTGGCGTCGCCCGAAACCCGAGCTGTCGACGGCTCGCTATCATTCATCGGATGTTATTTGCCCCCGGTTCGATGGGACGGGTGTCAGTCGCTGGAGCCCCTGAACAGCCGCGCCAGCATGAACCCCGCGACCGCAGCCATGCCCACAGCCAGTCCGGGGCTCTTGCGGACAAAATCCTTCGCATCCTCGCCGAGTTCGTTGAGCTCCTTGGTATCGAGCTTGGTCGCAGCGTCCTGCATCGAACGCGCGGCCGAACGGGCATAGTCGCCATACTTCGCACCAAGCTTGTCATCGATCGTCGGAGCATTGTCCTCGACCATCTTTCCAAGCGTGGAAATCGCCTTGCTCGCGCCAGCCTTGCCCTCGTTGGCGAATGCAAATGCCTTTTCCTTGGCCTCGCCACTCTTGGCGCGGGCCTCGTTCGCCCATTCGCTTCCGGTCTGGCTCGCCTTCTCGCGATAGGCGCCCGCCCGTTCCTGGGCTTCCTTGCCGAGCGCCTGCGCCCCCGCCTTGGCCTCTTCCACGGCCTTGGCGAAATGCGTCTTGGCAACTTTTTCGGCAGTGGGCTCCGGAGTCGTGTCTGAATTCGGAGTGGTGGTCTCGGGCATGGTTACAGTCCTCGTTTGGCCCCGTCGTGGGCTGATAAACGCGATATGGGTACAATCTACCATATCACAACTCGCGCATATTGCTGCAACGCAACTTGCTTGAGAAAGTTCCGCTGCTAAGACCGCCCCGAACCCTGTCAGACATGCTCATCCCGGAGATCACAAAGCAATGACCGCGATCATTGACATCCACGGCCGCGAAATCCTCGACAGCCGGGGCAATCCCACCGTCGAAGTCGACGTTTTGCTCGACGACGGAAGTTTCGGCCGCGCCGCAGTGCCGTCCGGCGCATCGACCGGGGCGCACGAAGCCGTAGAGCTGCGCGACGGCGACAAGGCACGCTATCTCGGCAAGGGCGTGCTCAAGGCGGTCGACGCAGTGAACAGCGAAATCAGCGACACGCTGCTCGGCCTCGACGCGGAGGACCAGCGCGACGTGGACCTTGCGATGATCGCGCTCGACGGCACGGACAACAAGGGCAGGCTCGGCGCCAACGCGATCCTCGGCACCAGCCTCGCGGTCGCTAAGGCGGCGGCTAATGCGCGCGGCCTGCCGCTCTATTCCTATGTCGGCGGCGTTTCCGCCCATATCCTGCCGGTGCCGATGATGAACATCATCAACGGCGGCGAGCATGCCGACAACCCGATCGACTTCCAGGAATTCATGATCATGCCGGTCGGCGCGCCGAGCCTTGCCGAAGCGGTGCGCTGGGGCGCCGAGATCTTCCACACGCTCAAGAAGGGCCTGAGCGAAAAGGGCCTCGCGACGGCGGTCGGCGACGAAGGCGGCTTCGCGCCGAACCTTGCCAGCACCCGCGACGCGCTCGATTTCATCATGGCCTCGATCGAGAAGGCGGGCTTCAAGACGGGCAGCGAAGTCGCGCTGGCGCTCGACTGCGCCTCGACCGAATTCTTCAAGAACGGCAAATACGAGATCAGCGGCGAGGGCCTGTCACTTTCGGGCGCGGAAATGGCAGATTACCTGGCCGACCTATGCGAGGCCTATCCCATCATCTCGATCGAGGATGGCATGGCCGAGGACGATTTCGAGGGCTGGAAAGCCGTGACCGACAAGGTCGGCGACAAGGTCCAGCTGGTCGGCGACGACCTGTTTGTCACCAACCCGAAGCGTCTGACGATGGGCATCGAGCAGGGCATGGCCAATTCGCTGCTGGTGAAGGTCAACCAGATCGGATCTCTCACCGAGACGCTCGAAGCTGTCTCCATCGCCCAGCGTGCGGGCTACACCTGCGTCATGTCGCACCGCTCCGGCGAGACCGAGGACGCGACCATCGCCGACCTCGCGGTCGCGACCAATTGCGGCCAGATCAAGACCGGCAGCCTCGCGCGCTCCGACCGGCTCGCCAAATACAACCAGCTCATCCGCATCGAGGAAGAGCTGGGCGATGCGGCGGCCTATGCCGGGGCAGGGGCGTTCGGGCGACTGTCGGCCTGAACCCGCCCCCGTCCTGAGGCCCTGGCGGCCCGCCCGAAATCTCCTGCTTGCCTGCGGAGCCATTCCGCGCATCATGGGCCGCCGGAGAGGAGTAAGAACACATGACCGCCAATTTTGCCGACTGGGTTGCCATTTGCGAGCGCAAGGCGCGCTATTGCCGCTGTCTCGATACCAAGGACTGGGACGGCTACGCTGACTGCTTCACCGAGGATTTCGTCCTCGATACCCCGCCCGAGGGCAACATCCATCACGGCCGGGAAGCCGCGGTGAAAGCCGTTCGGGGCTTCGTGGAGACCTGGATCACGACGCACCACGTCCACAATCCGGAAGTCGCCTTCGATGGGCCGGACGCCGCCGACGTGATCTGGGCCATGCAGGACCGCAACACCTATCCCGAGCAGGACGCGAAGGAGAAGGGCTACAGCGGACACACCGGCTTCGGGCACTACCACGAACGCTACGTCCGTTGCGACGACGGCAAGTGGCGCATCGCCCGGTCCAAACTGAGCTACCTGCAGATGGACCTACACGGAAAGGACGGCTGACATGCCGGCCGAGCAGGCGACAGGAGGACGGCGGCTCAACCACGTGGAATTCGCCTACCGGCCCGGCGAGGGCGATCTGGCGCAAGCCCTGTTCGAGGCGCTGGGCTGCAGCTGCGAGGTCATCGATACGCCGCCATACGGGAAGTACATCGTCGTCAGCCTCGACGGCTCTCCGCATGGCGAGAACGACATGTTCGCGTCCGAGGCGGAGCCCGAACAGATCGCGCTGGAGGATGCCCTTCTGCGCGAGATCGCGGCCGACGCCTCCGGCATCGGCAAGGCGGCCGACCGGTTCCGGCTGCTGCAGCGCGAGAAGGCATTCCGCGCTACCCATGTCGGCATACGCATCCCCAGCGTGGCCGCGCTCGACGCGGTGATCGATCGGCTGGGAGCGCTGTCCGCGGGAAGGTTCGCCGGACGCCTCGAACTCGGCTACAGGATGGAACGCAGCCTGGATGACGCGCGCGCCAGCGACACGCCGCTCAAGCAGATCTGGGTCTGGACGGACGTGATCAGCACCGGCCTGCTGGCGGTCGGTCAACAATTCGAGCTTCAGGCATACGACGAATAGGAAATCCATGACGACGCAGCAATCTCGCCGGAACCCCAATATCGCCCTGCTGATCGACGCCGACAACGTCTCGGCCGGGAGCCTCGATGCCGCGCTCACCATTCTCGGCGACCTCGGGCAGGTGAACATCCGTCGCGCCTACGGCAACTGGAAGAAGCCTGCGCTCAAGGGCTGGGCATCGGTGATCCACAGCCACGCGATCGAGCCGCAGCAGCAGTTCGACCTCACCAAGGGCAAGAACGCCACCGACATGAAGATGACGATCGACGCGATGGACCTGCTATACGGGGGGCGTGTCGACGGCTTCGGCATCATGTCGAGCGACAGCGACTTCATGCCGATCGCCATGCGCATCCGCCAGAACGGGCTGCCGGTCTATGGCTTCGGCACGAACCGGACGCCGGAAGCCTTTCGCCAAGCCTGCACCCGTTTTATCGACCTGACCGCGCTGCCCGAGGACGACGAGGAAAGCTCTTCGGAACAGAAAGCTGTCGATGCGGAGCTGGTGAAGCTCCTCGGGGAGGCATGGAAAGCCTCGAAGCGGGACGAGGAGGGGTTCGCCAGCCTCTCGGAACTGGGACAGCGCGTTGCGAACCGATCCTCTTTCGATGCCCGCAGCTACGGATTCTCAAGGCTCTCGGAGCTGATCGAATCCCTGCCGAATTTCGCGACCGAAAAGCGCGGCGGGACGATGTTCGTGAAACGGCTGCGGTGAGGGCGGGCCTCGCCCGATGATCCCCAGACGCGGTCACGCGTCGATGAGGTCCGGGTCCAGTTCTCCCGCCCGGTTCTGGATGAACATGAAGCGATGCTCGGGATTCCGGCCCATCAGCCGGTCGACAAGGTCCTTCACCGCCGCGCGGCCTTCGTATTCGGGCGGCAGGGTAATACGGATCAGCGAGCGGGTGGCCGGGCTCATCGTCGTTTCGCGCAACTGCTGGGGGTTCATCTCACCCAGCCCCTTGAAGCGCGCCACTTCCACCTTCTTGCCCTTGAACGTGGTCATTTCCAGTTCGGCGCGATGCGCCTCGTCGCGAGCATAGGCGGTCTCCTTGCCCGCCGTCAGCCGGTATAGCGGTGGCTGGGCGAGATAGAGGTGACCGCGCCGCACCACTTCTGGCATTTCCTGGAAGAAGAAGGTCATCAGCAGCGTGGCGATATGCGCGCCGTCGACATCGGCGTCGGTCATGATGATTATGCGGTCGTAGCGCAGATTGTCGGGGTTGCAGTCCTTGCGGGTGCCGCAGCCCATTGCCAGGACGAGGTCGGCGATTTCCTGGTTGGCGCGGATCTTGTCGGCGGTGGCACTGGCGACATTGAGGATCTTGCCCCGGATCGGAAGGATCGCCTGGGTCTTGCGGTCGCGAGCCTGCTTGGCGCTGCCGCCGGCGCTGTCGCCCTCGACGATGAACAGCTCGGTCTCGCCGTCCCCTTCGCCCGAGCAGTCGGTCAGCTTGCCGGGCAGGCGCAGCTTGCGCGCGTTGGTGGCGGTCTTGCGCTTGACCTCGCGCTCGGCCTTGCGGCGCAGGCGATCCTCCATGCGCTCCATGACATGGCCGAGCAGCGCCTTGCCGCGCTCCATGTTGTCGGCAAGGAAGTGGTCGAAATGGTCGCGCAGCGCGTTCTCGACGAGGCGCGCGGCCTCGGGTGAGGTCAGCCGGTCCTTGGTCTGGCTCTGGAACTGCGGGTCGCGCAGGAACAGCGACAGCATGATCTCGCTGCCGGTGACGATGTCTTCCGGCGTGATGTCCTTGGCTTTCTTCTGGCCGACCAGCTCGCCGAAGGCGCGGATGCCCTTGGTGAGCGCCGCGCGCAGACCCTGTTCGTGGGTTCCGCCGTCCGGAGTGGGGATGGTGTTGCAGTACCAGCTGTAGGCGCCGTCAGAATAGAGCGGCCAGGCGACCGCCCATTCGACGCGCCCCTGTTCCTCGCCCGGAAAGTCCTGGCTGCCGCTGAAGAACGCCGAAGTCACGCATTCGCGCTCCCCCACCTGCTCGGCAAGGTGATCGGCAAGGCCGCCGGGAAACTGGAACACGGCTTCCGCCGGCACGTCGTCGCTTGCCAGCGAAGCCGCGCATTTCCAGCGGATCTCCACGCCTGCGAACAGATAGGCCTTGGACCGCGCCAGCTTGAACAGGCGAGCCGGCTTGAACTTGGCATCCGCGCCGAAGATTTCCGGGTCCGGCGTGAACGACACGCTGGTGCCGCGCCGGTTGGGGGTGCCACCCAGCTTCTGGAGCGGCCCCAGCGGCAGCCCCTTGGAAAATTCCTGGGCAAAGACTTCCTTGTTGCGCGCGACTTCCACGCGGGTGTGGCTGGACAGCGCGTTCACCACCGAAACGCCGACGCCGTGCAGGCCGCCGCTGGTGGCATAGGCCTTGCCCGAGAACTTGCCGCCTGAATGCAGCGTCGTGAGGATGACCTCGAGCGCGGACTTGCCGGGAAACTTGGGATGCTCGTCGACCGGAATACCGCGACCGTTGTCAGTGATCGTCAGCCGGCCCGGCGTGCCCTCCGCTTCCTCCAGCGTCACTTCGATCCGCGTGGCATGTCCGGCGACGGCCTCGTCCATCGCATTGTCGATCACCTCGGCGGCCAGATGGTGCAGCGCGCGCTCATCGGTGCCGCCGATATACATGCCGGGGCGCCGCCGGACGGGCTCGAGCCCTTCCAGCACTTCGATCGCGGAGCCGTCATAGCTTTCGCCGCCGCTGTCCGGCAGCTTTTCGAACAGGTCTTCAGCCATGCTCGAAGCTATACGACGCGCGTGAATCCGGGCGCAAGCGGGCGCTTGCGCTTATCCTCAATCCTGGAAGGTGGCAGGCGCGGGGCTGACCACGGCGATGCCACCGGCACGAACCTCGCGAACTTCAAGCGAACGCTCGATCACGCCGTTCCTGCCGAAGCGGAACGGCCCATCGAGGCCGAGGAAGCCGCCCTTGTCCAGCATCCGGTCCGTCGGGAAGATCGTGCCGAGCCGCCAGTCGCGGGCCACCCGCAAAGTCAGCAGGACTGCGTCATAGCCGAGCGTCGCGATACGGTAGGGCTGGCCGCCGAAGCGCGACTTGTAGCTCTTGGCGAACTGGTTGAAGCGCGTATCGGCCACCGCCGCGAACCATGCGCCGCGCAATGCCGGCGTCGATCCGATCACGCTTTCCCCGCTCCACAACTCGGTGCCGAGAAGCTGCGTGGAATTGGGCTTGTCGGCGGGCTTGAGAACGGGTGCGGCGAGGCTCGCCATGCGTCCGCCGTCCGCGATCAGCACGGCCTCGTAGCCGCCCTTGGTGCGCAACCGCTGGGCAGCGCCCGCTACCGAGGCACTGCTGCGATCGTAGACTTCCATGGCGACGACCGAACCGCCACTGGTCCGCGCCGTAGACAGCAGCGCCGAGGACGCGCGCTGGCCATACTCGCCCCTCGGGATAAGCGCGCCGAAGCTCGTCACGCCGCGCGATCGAGCGTAGGCGATCGTGCGCGTTACCGACTGGCTCGGCAGGCTGCCGATGATGAAAACATCCTTCGTGGCCGCCGTTTCGTCGTTGGAGAAGGAAATGACCGGCACCTTGGCCGGCCGTGCCTTGACCGCGACCTCGGGGATGTTGTCCGAAAGGAGGGGCCCGAGGATCAGCTTGTTGCCGTCAGAGATCGCTTTTTCCGCAGCCTGCGACGCACTTGCCGAAGTATCGTAGGTGGTGACCCGCAGGTTCTGCGCGTTGGTGTCGAGCAGGGCCATGGTCGCAGCGTTCGCGATCGACTGGCCGACCGCTGCATTGCTGCCGGAAAGCGGCACTAGCAGCGCCACGCGGTGACGGCCCGTATCGGTAGGAAGCACGTCTGCGCTTGGACCGGTAGTGGGCGGCGGCGCTTCGGGCGGGCCTTTCGGAATCATCTTACAGCCCGCCAGCAGAGCCAGCGCCATCATCGTGACCAGCTTGCGCCGATCGATTGCACGTCCGAACATCACTTGCCGCTCCGCATGTTGCTGGTCCATGGTTTCCCGCATGGAACAAGAGCTTTCGCCGGGCCTCTATATAGTCGCGACACCGATTGGCAATCTCGGCGATATCACCCTGCGCGCGATAGAGGTGTTGCGTGGCGTGGCTGCGGTGGCTTGCGAGGATACGCGCGTGACCGGCAAGCTGCTCAACCACCTGGGCCTCAAGAAGCGCATGATCCGCTATGACGACCATGCCGGCGAGGCCGACCGCGAGAAGCTGCTGGCGCTGATGGCGGACGAGCCGGTCGCTCTGGTCAGCGACGCCGGCACGCCGTTGATTTCCGATCCCGGATTCCGACTGGTTCGCGCAGCCCGGGAGGCCGGAATCCCTGTCACCAGCCTTCCCGGAGCGAGTGCCGCCATCGTTGCGCTCACACTGTCGGGCCTGCCGAACGACCGTTTCCTGTTCGCGGGATTCCTGCCCGCAAAGGACAAGGCGCGCCGCGACGTTCTGGCCGAACTCGGCGATGTTCCGGCAACGCTGGTGTTTTACGAAACAGCACCGCGGCTGTGCGATGCGCTGGAGGCGATCGGCGAAACGCTGCCGGGCCGCGAGGTTGCGGTTTCCCGCGAACTGACCAAGAAATTCGAGGAATGCCGGACGGGTTCCGCCGACGAGCTTGCCGCCCATTTTGCCGAACGCCCGGCGAAGGGCGAAATCGTGCTGATGATTGGACCGCCGGTGGCCTCGCAGCCGTCCGAAGCCGACGCCGATGCGCTTCTGCGGGCCGAACTGGCGAGGGCGAAACCGTCGCAAGCGGCCGCCAGGGTGGCGAAGCTGACCGGGCTCGACCGCAAGGCGCTGTATGCCCGGGCGCTGGAGCTCAGGTGAAAGCGGCGCGTGCCCGGGCCGAACGGCGCGGCAGGCGCGGGGAAGGAGTAGCCGCCTGGTATCTCCGGCTCAAGGGCTGGCGCATTCTCGCCCGACGGGTGAAGACTCCGCGCGGTGAAGTGGACCTCGTCGCCCGACGCGGTCGCATGGTCGCTTTCGTCGAGGTGAAGTGGCGGGGCTCGGCAAAAGAGCTCGATCACGCCATCGACGAATACCGGTTGCGCCGGGTCGCCGCGGCGGCGCAAGCCATCGCTTCGCGCTTCGTCCGGCCCGGCGATCTTCAGCGCGTCGACGTACTGCTGCTTGCGCCGGGAAGCTTCCCGCGCCACATCGTCAACGCCTGGATGCCCTGAACGGAGCCGAGATTACCCATGAGCCTGCGCGTAGCCGTCCAGATGGACCCGCTGGAAAGCATCAATATCGCCGGCGATTCGTCCTTCCACATCATGCTGGCGGCGCAACAGCGCGGGCACCGGCTCTGGCATTACGACGTCAAGACGCTGGCGCTGGACGAAGGCAGGCTCACAGCCTGGGCGGCACCCGTGAAAGTGCAGCCGGTTGCCGGCGATCACTTCGACATTGAGGAACATCGCAAGATAGACCTCGGCGAGGAGATCGACGTCGTCCTGATGCGCCAGGATCCGCCATTCGATCTCGGCTATATCACCGGCACCCACCTGCTCGAGAGGCTGGCGGGGCGAACGCTGGTGGTCAACGACCCGGTTTCGGTGCGCAACGCACCGGAGAAGGTCATGGTGCTCGATTACGCCCGCTTCATGCCGCCGACGCTGGTTGCCCGCCGGATCGAGGACGTGCGCGAGTTCCACACCCGCCATCCGGGCGACCTGGTGGTCAAGCCCCTGCATGGCAACGGCGGCAAGGCGGTGTTCCGCATTCCGGCGGACGGAAGCAATCTTGGTGCGCTAGTCGAGATGTTCCAGAATGCATGGGTCGAACCGTTCATGGTCCAGCCTTTCCTCCCGGACGTCGCGCAGGGAGACAAGCGCATCGTGCTGGTCGACGGCGAATTCGCCGGCGCCATCAACCGCAAGCCGGGCGAGGGCGAGTTCCGGTCCAACCTTGCCGTCGGCGGATATGCCGAAGCGGCGACGCTCAGCGAGCGCGAAGAGGAAATCTGCGCGGCGATGGGGCCGGAACTGAAAAGGCTGGGACTGGTTTTCGTCGGGATCGACGTCATCGGCGGCAAGTGGCTGACCGAAATCAACGTTACATCGCCGACCGGCATTGTCGCCATAGACAAGTTCAACGGCAGCGACACCGGCGGTATGATCTGGGATGCGATCGAAGCCCGTCACGCGGCGATGGACTGATCGCGAGGCGAGCGAGCCACTGCCACAGCGACAGGTTTGCCGCACTGCAGCGGAATATTAACCAGCTATCTCTATTTCATCCGTGAAATTCCGGGGACAAGACTACCGTGGCAACCAGGTCGCACCAATCTCTGCTGTCCGCACTGGAGGGCAACGATCTCAGTGAATCGCTTCGTTCGGCGCTCGAGGCAGCCGATCTGGCAGAGCGGCGCCTGCGCGAGGCGATCGACGCACTGCCGGAAGGCATCGTCTTTCTCGACGCCGATGGCCGCTACGTCCTGTGGAACGAGAAATACGCGGAAATCTACGCGAAATCGGCGGATCTGCTGGAGCCAGGCGCACGGCTCGCGGACACGCTGAAGATCGGAATCGAGAGAGGCGACTATCCCGAAGCCGAGGGCCGGGAAGAAGAGTGGCTCGCACACCGGCTTTCCTTGCTGGAAAACCCGGGCACCCGGCATGAACAGCGGCTTTCGAACGGCCGCTGCATCATGATCGAGGAACGCAAGACCCAGGACGGCGGAACGATCGGCCTGCGCGTCGACATCACCGAGCTGAAGGAACGCGAGGAATCCTTCCGCCTGCTGTTCGAAGGCAACCCCGTCCCGCTGCTGGTCTATGATCCGGTGACGGAGACGGTTCGCGGCGCCAACGAGGCGGGTGCGGATCACTTCGGCTACGAAAAACAGGATATCGAAGGCCTTCACGCGAGCGAACTTTTTGCCGAGGGCGAGTGGGAAGATGCGCGGCGGGCCCTGTCAGCCGCATCGTCCGAGAAGGACCGCTTCTGGCACCAGCGGACCCGCGACGGGTCGAAACTGGAATCGGTCCTGTTCACCCGGCAGTCCATGATCGGCGGGGAAATCGCCACGATCGTCTCGATTTTCGACGTCACCGAACGCCGGAAGGTCGAAGCCCGGATGGCCCATATGGCGCGCCATGACGAACTGACGGGCCTGGCCAACCGGGCCCATTGCCGGGAATGGCTTCAGGACCTGCTAGTCGCAAGCGACAAGAAGGAGAACATCACTTTCGCGCTTGTCGACCTGGATCACTTCAAGGCGATCAACGACACCTACGGCCACCTTGTCGGCGACGCCCTGCTTGCCGACGCGGCACGGCGAATGATCAATTCGATCCCCGCCCGCGCGATCCTGTGCCGGATCGGCGGCGACGAATTCGCCATCATTTTCCGCAAGGCGAGCGCCGAACAGGTCGAGTTGGTGTCCAAGTCGATCATTTCCACGCTATCCCGGCCCTTCATGGTCGGCCCCCATTCGCTGCACATCGGCGCAACGATCGGTATCGCCACCTCGGCTCGCGACAGTTCCGACCCCGAAACGCTGATGCGCTACGCAGATCTCGCGCTGTATGCGGCCAAGGCCGAGAAACGCGGTTCGTTCCGCTATTTCGACATGGAGATGGACGCGGCTGCACAGGAACGTTCGAAACTGGAGAACGACTTTCGCGAAGCGGTCCACAGCGGCCAGCTCGAAGTCCATTACCAGCCGCTCATCAACCTCGAGACCGAACAGGTCGAAGGTTACGAGGCGCTGCTGCGCTGGACCCACCCAGAGCTGGGTGCGGTCTCGCCGGAAACCTTCATTCCGCTCGCGGAGGAAATGGGGCTGATCGATCTGGTCGGCCAGTATGTGCTCCGGACCGCGTGCGAGGAGGCGGTCGAATGGCCGGCGGACGTCACGCTTTCGGTCAATGTGTCTCCGCTGCAGTTCCGCAGCGGCAACCTGCTGAACATCGTCATGCAGGCGCTCGCTTCCTCCGGGCTGCCGCCTGAAAGGCTGGAGCTTGAAATCACCGAGGCCGTATTGATCGACAAGGGCCAGCAGACCTCCAGCGTGATCCGGGCCCTGCGCTCGATGGGCGTCGGCCTGTCGATGGACGATTTCGGCACCGGCTACAGCTCGCTGAGCTACCTGCTGAGCTACCCCTTCACCAAGATCAAGATCGACAAGTCCTTCATCCTGAACCTGGAGGAAGAGGGCAATTCGCGCGAGATAATCCGCGCGATCATCGGACTCGGCCAGAGCCTCGGCATGATCGTCACCGCGGAAGGCGTCGAGCACGACAGTGCCAGGGACTATCTGCGCAGCGAAGGGTGCGCGCAGGGGCAGGGGTTCCTTTTCGGAAAGGCCCTTCCCGGAAACCAGCTCTTCGAGGACGAATCCCGGCGCAAGGCGGCCGGTTGACTCCCACCGCCTAGTCCCTCTCGCGCGGATGCGCGTTGCGGTAGACATCGAGCAGAGTGGCAGCGTCGACCCTGGTGTAGATCTGGGTCGAGCCGAGGCTGGCATGCCCCAGCAGTTCCTGGAGGCTGCGAAGATCCGCGCCCGCGCCAAGCAGATGCGTCGCAAAGCTGTGGCGCAGCGCGTGAGGCGTGGCGCTGGGTGGCAAGCCGAGCGCTACGCGCGCCTTGGCCGTCGCCTTCTGCACCATTCCCTGAGACAGGGGGCCGCCCTTTGCACCGCGAAACAGCGGCTTGTCGCGTTCCATCGGCCAGGGACATTTCGCGACGTAATCGGTAACCGCATCGCGCAGGATCGGCAGTAGCGGAACGACCCGCTGCTTGTTGCCTTTCCCGGTCACGGTCAACGTCTCGCACAGCGGCAGTACCGCGCCGGTCAGCGACAGCGCCTCGGCAATCCGCATTCCCGCCCCGTAGAGCATCAGCAGCACGGCGCGGTCGCGCGCGCCTATCCACTCCTCCTGCGCATCTTCGGCGACGGTTGCCGCCAGGTTGACCGCATCATCGGGCGTGACCGGTCGGGGAATTCCCTTTTTCACGCGCGGCCCGCGCATGCGGGGCGGTGTCACATCGCTCATTCCTGCCTGTTCGCGAGCGAAGGAAAGGAACGCCTTGAGAGCGGAAAGTTCGCGCGCAGCCGAAACGTTGGAAATGCCGTCCGCGCGTCGCCGGGCAAGCTGACGGCGCAAGTCCGCAGCATCCAGACGGGCGAGGGCGCTCCAGTCAGTGTCGCCGATCTCGTCGAGCAGGCGTGCGGCCGTAGCCACATAGGCCCGCACTGTATGCGGGCTGCGCCGGCGGTTCAGCGCGAGATGCGCGTTCCAGACTTCGAGGAGGTCGGCGCGGGTCATGCCGCCACCAGTTCCGCCGGCACCAGCTCGCCCAGCAAAGCATCAAGCAGCGGCATTCCCTGTTCTGTCACGCCGATCCGTTCGCCTCTGCACCAAGCAAGGCCTTGCTGCTCGTAGAATGCGAGCTTGTCCGGATCACACAAAGCCTGTCCGGGAAGGCCGAAACGCATGGCCATGCTGCCAATGTCCACCCCCTCGGCGAGCCTCAGCCCCATGAGCATCGCTTCGAAAGCCTGTTCCTTGCCGGACAGATCGTGCGTTTCGGCAATGCCGTTCCCCGATGCGGCAACGGACTTTAGCCAGTTTTCGGGCTTGCGGTGGCGCACCGTGGCAATACCACCACGCCGGCCATGTGCACCGGGGCCGATCCCGCAGTAGTCCTGGTATCGCCAGTAGGTGAGGTTGTGCCGGCTCTCCTCGCCGGGCCTCGCATGATTACTGACTTCATAGGCGGGAAGACCAAGCGCCGAGGTCATTTCCCTTGTGAGGGCGAACATTTCCGCCGAGGCATCGTCATCGAGCGGCTCGAACTCTTTCTGGCGGACCATCGTCGCGAACCGCGTGCCCAGTTCGATGGTCAACTGGTATAGCGAGAGATGACCGGTACCGAACGCCAGCGCCCGGGACAACTCGGCCTGCCACTGATCGAGCGTGTGGCCCGGCCTCGCGTAGATCAGGTCAAAGCTGACGCGCTCGAACTGGCGCTGCGCGACTTCCAGCGCCGCCAAACCCTCCGCGGCATCATGCAGGCGGCCGAGGAAGAGCAGGGTCTCATCGTCAAGCGCCTGCAAGCCGAGCGAAACCCGGTTGACGCCCGCGGCGGCCAGTCCGGCATAATTCGCAGCCTCCACCGACGACGGATTGCCTTCCAGCGTGATTTCGATTTCGGGGGCAAAGCCCCACAGCCGCTCGGCAGATTCAAGCAGCCTGCTGACCAGCGAAGGCGGCATGAGTGAGGGCGTTCCACCCCCGAAAAACACCGATGTCAGCGGCTCTCCGCCCGCAGCTTCGGCCTCGCAGGCCATGTCGGCCAGCAGCGCGCCTTCCCATTGCGCATGATCCACGCTCTCGCGGACATGGCTGTTGAAGTCGCAGTAGGGGCACTTGGCGAGGCAGAACGGCCAGTGAATGTAAAGCGCGCGGGCCATCGCCGCATTCTACCCGCCGAATTGCTCCGCTACCAGCTTCGCGAATGCATCGGCGCGGTGGCTGATG
The DNA here is from genome assembly GCA_024236175.1 of Novosphingobium sp. Classification (GTDB taxonomy): domain Bacteria; phylum Pseudomonadota; class Alphaproteobacteria; order Sphingomonadales; family Sphingomonadaceae; genus Novosphingobium. The sequence continues at coordinate 297,017 of JACKKY010000002.1, forward strand.
CGGTGCTTTTCTTCCGGATCGATCTCGGCGAAGGTCTGCGTCCGGCCCTCGGGCACGAACACCGGATCATAGCCGAAACCCATTACGCCGCGTGGCGGCCAACTGAAGACTCCGTCGATCCTGCCTTCGTAAACGGCGCTTTCGCCGCCGGGCCAGGCGATGGCGAGCACGCAGGAGAACCAGCAAGACCGGTCGACATCGGCACCCTGCTCACAAAGCATGCCTTCGACCTTGCCCATCGCCATGTACCAGTCACGCCCGGCGGGTCCCTCGAACCACTGCCGTTCCGCCCAGTCGGCGGTGTAGACACCGGGCCTGCCGTCAAGCGCGGCCACCGAAAGGCCGGAATCGTCGGCGAGCGCGGGCAGTTGCGCGGCCTCGGCTGCTGCCCGCGCCTTGATCAACGCGTTCTCGACAAACGTTGTGCCGGTTTCCGCCGGTTCGGGCAGGCCCAGCGAGCCCGCCGAGATGCAGTCCACCCCGTATAGCTCGAGCAGCGCCGAGATTTCCCTGAGCTTGCCCGCGTTGTGCGTTGCGATCACGAGGGTTCCGGTGCCGAGCCTTGGCATGGTCAGGCGACAGCCTTGTCCTGCGCCGCGAAAATTCGGTCGCATCCGATCCGCGCGAGGCGCAGCAGACGCAGCAGGCCCTCTTCGTCGTAGGGCGCACCTTCCGCCGTTGCCTGCGCCTCGGCGATCAGTCCGCCCTCGATCAACACGAAATTGGCGTCGGCATCGGCTGCGCTGTCTTCGGCATAGTCGAGATCGAGCACCGGCGTGCCCTGGTAGATGCCGCAGCTCACCGCCGCGACCTTGGCGGCCAGCGGATCTTCGGTGATGGCCCCTTCCGCAAGCAGCGTATTGACGGCAAGCCGCAGCGCCACCCATGCGCCTGAGATCGACGCCGTTCGCGTGCCGCCATCGGCCTGGATGACGTCGCAATCGAGCACGATCTGCCGCTCGCCCAGCTTGGCCATGTCGGTCACCGAGCGAAGCGACCGGCCGATCAGCCGCTGGATCTCCTGCGTCCGCCCGGTTTGCTTCCCTTTCGCGGCTTCGCGCGAACCGCGCGTATGCGTGGCACGCGGGAGCATGGAATACTCGCCGGTCACCCAGCCTTCGCCCTTGCCGCGCAGGAACGGCGGCACCTTTTCCTCTACGCTGGCGGTGCACAGGACCTTGGTGTCGCCGAAAGAGACCAGTACAGATCCCTCCGCATGCTTGGTGAAACCGGTCTGGAACTCGATAGCACGCATTTCGTCGGGCGCGCGGCCGGAAGGTCGCATGGGGACTCCTATCTTGCTAGTTGCGCGCCGTTAGGCGCAATGGGCTTGAGGCTGCAAGCCCGCGCTCTAAATATTGTCCGATGACTGTTCCGCCGATCAACGAACTGACAGACCGTGCCCGGGAGATATTCCGCCTCGTCGTGGAAGGGTACCTCGCGTCCGGACAACCGGTGGGATCCAAGAAGCTGGCGGGCGGCAGCGGACTGAACCTGTCTCCGGCCTCGATCCGGTCGGTACTGCACGAACTCGAACAGTTCGGCCTGCTCGCGGCTCCGCACACCAGCGCGGGACGAATGCCTACCGAAGCCGGCCTGCGGCTCTTTGTCGACGGCATGATGCAGGTGGCCGAACCTACGCAAGAGGAACGCGCTGCCATCGAACGGCGCCTGTCGGAACCAGGCCCCATCGAGGCCGCGCTAGAAGCCACAAGCGCGATCCTTTCCGACCTTTCCGCCTGCGCGGGAGTGGTCATGGTCCCGCGCCGCGAACCGCGTCTCAACCAGCTCAGCCTCGTTGCCTTGTCGCCGGGACGAGCTCTGGCGGTGCTGGTGGGCGAGGATGGCGCGATAGAGAACCGGCTGGTCGATATTCCGGCTGACGTCCGTCCCGGCGCGCTTGACGAGGCGGCCAACTACATCAGCGCGCAGCTGAACGGACGCACGCTTGCCGAAGCGGTGCAACTGATGCGGTCCGAGATCGTATCGGGCAAGTCCGCACTCGACGCAGCCAGCCGCGATCTCGTGGAGCGAGGACTGGCGGTGTGGAGCGAGGACGCCATGGAGCGCCCGGTGCTCATCGTCCGGGGGCAGGCGAACCTGCTTGACGAATCGGCGCTCAGCGACATCGAGCGGGTGCGATCCCTGCTGGAGGACCTCGAAAACAAGCAGTCGGTTGCCGAACTTCTGGAATCGGCGCGCGAGGCGGAAGCTACGCGGATCTTCATCGGTTCGGAGAACCGGCTATTTGCGCTTTCAGGGTCGTCCGTGATCGCTTCACCCTATCGCGACCGCGATGGAAGGGTGGTCGGCGTGGTGGGGGTTATCGGGCCGACGCGGTTGAATTATGCGCGGGTCGTCCCCATGGTGGATTTCACAGCCCAGAGTTTGGGCAAGCTCATCGGATAGCTGGAATTTTGCAGGACATGACTGACGAAAAGAAACGGCCGCAGGACGATCCCGCGGTTGCCAAGGAACTGGAAGGCGTACCCGAAGAGATGATCGGACAGAACGAAGGCGCGACATTCGAAGGTATCGACGGCGCGCTGGCCCAGCTGAAGGAAGAGCTGGCCGAGGCACAACAGGAAGTGCTGTATGCGCGCGCAGAAACGCAGAACGTGCGCCGCCGCCTTGAAAAGGACATCGCCGACACACGCGCTTACGCCGCGACCGGCTTTGCCCGCGACATCCTCTCGGTCGCCGACAACCTCTCTCGCGCGCTCGAAGCGATTCCGGGGGAATTTCGCGATGACGAGAAGCTCAAGGGCTTCATTTCGGGCATCGAGGCGACGGCGCGCGAGATCGAAAAGGTGTTCGGCCAGCACGGCATCAGCCGGATTGCCGCCATGGGGCTTCCGCTGGATCCCAACCAGCATCAGGCGATGATGGAAATCCCGACGACCGAGGCCGAGCCCGGCACGATCGTTCAGGAAATGCAGCCCGGCTACATGATCAAGGACCGATTGCTGCGTCCGGCCATGGTCGGTGTGGCGAAAAAGCCCGACTGACTCCTCCGGCCGCCGTTCCGCGTAGGTAGAACAAACCGGCTGCGCTTTGCCCTTTCCCTGAACCGGCTTTTTTGCGACATTCCTGTCGGAAGTTTTCGGGAGGGTGAGCATGGAACTTGCAGGCAAAGTTGCGCTGGTGACCGGCGGAGGCGGGGGGATCGGCGCCGGCATCGCCGAGGCCTTCGTCGAAAAGGGCGCGAAAGTCGCGCTTTCGGACGTCAATCCGGACTATGCGCGGGCGGAAGCCGAACGCATCGGCGGAGGCGCGATCAGCCTCCAGCACGATGTGACCTCGCTCGATAGCTGGGCGAGGGTGAAATCCGCCGTCGAAGCCGAATTCGGGCAGGTGGATGTCCTGTGCAACAATGCCGGCGTCGCGTTGCCGTTCCAGCCTTTCGAAGATGTCGAACCCGACGAGTTCGCCCGGGTGATGACGATCAACGTCACCGGCGTTTACAACGGCTGCAAGACATTCATTGCCGAGATGAAGGCACGCAAGGCCGGCCACATCGTCAACACGTCATCGCTCAACGGCCTCGTGCCATTCGGATCCTTCGCCACCTATTGCGCCAGCAAGTTCGCGGTCGCCGGCATGTCGGAAGCCCTCTGCCAGGAACTCGCCCCGTTCGGCGTCGGCGTTTCGATCCTCTATCCCGGCCTGACGCGAAGCCGCATGTCAGAAGGCCAGATGCCGGACCAGGATTCAGAAGCTGCCGAATTCATGCGGCGCGCGATGATGGAACCCGTCTGGCTGGGCAGGGCGGTTGCCCGTGCCGTGGAGACCAACACACTGCACATCATCACGCATCCGGAGCATCGCGACGGGCTGGCAGCGCGGTTCGACGCCATCCTTGCCGCACATGGCGATCCGGCGCAGCCGGGCTATCCCGGGTACACCTGACGCGACTTTCTCGACGTTCGACACGCCGGACAGTTTTCCGGCTGCGACGAAGCGGCTCCAAGGGGGATTCCTCCTGAAACGTTCTCCGTTAAGATTCAGGCAGTTCCAAACGGAGTTTGTGCAATGCGCAGGATTTTCCTTTCCGTAGTCGCCGCAGGCAGCCTCGCCCTTGGGGGATGCGCCACTAACTATTCCGGCGAAGGTGCCCTTGCCGGAGGCGCGGTCGGCGGCATTCTCGGCGCCAATGACGGCGATCTGGCGGAAGGCGCCCTGATCGGCGCGGCTATCGGCGCGGTCGGCGGGACGCTGATCAAGAAGAACCAGAGGAAGCAGGAACAGACCGAGGGGCGCGGCTGCTATCGCTACGACCGCGACGGCCAGCAGTACTGGGACAGCCAGTGCTGAGATGACCCGACCCCGTCCGACTGGCGGGTGGCACTGACATTCACCGGGCCGTTCGACGGCAGGCCGCGTCCATGCGACGGGCCGTTGCTGCGCAAGGAACCCGCCCCGCTGCTCCACCGTTGGTGATGGAGAACCATCGCAACGGAGTAACCACAATGCGTAGCATCATCCTACCAGCCATCGCCGCCGGAGCCTTGGCTCTCGGCGGCTGTGCCAGCAATTATGCAGGCGAAGGAGCCTTGGCCGGCGGCGCGCTGGGCGCTGGCGTCGGCGCGGTAACCGATGCCGATACCGCGACCGCGGCGGCCGTCGGCGCTGCTGCAGGTGCAGCGGTCGGCTCCCAGGTCGACAAGGACCGTGACGGTTGCTGGCGCTATGATCGCGACGGGCGTCGCTTCTGGGACGATGACTGCTAGTCAGTCCCGACCGGAGAAATCGACGAGCAGGTCGTAAACGGAGGCATCCGCGACGCCGGCGACCTTCCAACCGTTCCTGAGCAGGAAGGCGTGGCGCACGATCTCCGCCTGCTGTTCGATACCGTAGCGAGACAGGGGCCGTCCCGGCCTCAGGCTGTAGACGTAACGGCAGAAGGGGTGGCGATGCAGAGGAAGGTAGAACCTTCCCCTGGTCTGTGCCTGCCACACATGCGTCATCTCGTGGATGAACAACCCCTGCAATTCCATGCTGGCCTGACTGAAGTCGTCGCAATAGCGCGGCGAGCGAGGGTGAAAGTGGATGTGCCCGCAAGGCGCCATCACCGTCTCGCGCGGCTGGAACGGGAGCCACCTCCGCCTGACTACGGTGACCGGCCCGGTATTGACCGCGTCCTCGAATACGGATCTGACCAGGTCGATTTCACCCTTGGTCAGGGGCCGTTTGCCTCCGACCGGGCAGGCATGCTCGTGAAGCAGTCCGCTCAGTGCGCGGCCTCCATATGTTCGCCGTGATCCATCGATCCCATCGAACCTGAGCCTCCTGCGGCTTCGATCGTCAGCGGTGCGGAAAGCTTGTCCCCGCCCGAGAAAGTTAGCGTGATTTCCGCCGTCCCGCCCGGCTCAAGCGTATCGGCGAGCTCGAACGCCATGACATGCTTTCCGCCGCGTTCGAACTTCACGGTGGCACCGGCGTCGAGCTGGACGGACTCAACCGGAGACATGCTTCCACCAATCGTTTCATGCATTTCGGTATTGCCGGCCCCGTCGATATGGACCCCGGCCAGCGATGTCGCCACATCGCTGGCATTGGTGACGGTAAAATAGGCTGCGCCCGGATTGCCCTTGACCGCGGGCAGGACAAGCGTCCCGTCGCTCACGGAAAGTCCCGGTTTTGCATCAGGGCTTGGGTCGGCCGGCTGCTCCGGCGCGCGCTGGCAGGCGGCGATCGAAAGCAAGGGAACGAGGGCGAGAAGCGAAAGGGAACGGGCGATTTTCACGGCTGGTGCAATCCTTTCGGGAACGGGCAAATTTTCTCCTTCCGGTTAGAGTTCCGAGCCCCTTGTGCCAAGCAAAACCGCACCTATATCGCCCTCGACGACAAGGAACGTCACCGAACCGCCGATCCGCCTTGCCGAAATTCGGGACGCGAGCAGTGCGGTGTCAACATCGACGTGAGGAATGGGGTAATATGAGTAAGGTTATCGGTATCGACCTCGGCACGACCAACAGCTGCGTTGCCGTGATGGATGGGGGGAAACCCAAGGTTATCGAAAACTCCGAAGGCGCACGCACCACGCCTTCGATCGTCGCCTTCACCAAGGACGGCGAAAGGCTGATCGGACAGCCGGCCAAGCGCCAGGCAGTCACCAATCCGGACAATACGATCTTCGCCGTGAAGCGCCTCATCGGGCGCCGCTTCGACGATCCCATGACCAAGAAGGACATGGAACTGGTCCCCTACACGATCGCCAAGGGCAAGAACGGCGACGCGTGGGTCAACGCCGGCGGCGAGGACTACAGCCCTTCGCAGATTTCCGCCTTCATCCTGCAGAAGATGAAGGAAACCGCTGAAGGCTACCTTGGCGAGAAGGTCGAGCAGGCCGTGATCACGGTTCCGGCCTACTTCAACGACGCCCAGCGGCAGGCGACGAAGGACGCCGGCCAGATCGCCGGCCTCGAAGTGCTGCGCATCATCAACGAGCCGACGGCGGCCGCGCTTGCCTATGGCCTCGACAAGGATGAGGGCAAGACCATTGCCGTCTACGACCTTGGCGGCGGCACCTTCGACATCTCGATCCTCGAGATCGGCGACGGCGTGTTCGAGGTGAAGTCGACCAACGGCGACACCTTCCTGGGCGGTGAAGACTTCGACTCCAAGCTGGTCGAGTGGCTGGCCGACAAGTTCAAGGCGAAGGAGAACATGGACCTTCGCACCGACAAGCTTGCCTTGCAGCGGCTCAAGGAAGCCGCCGAAAAGGCCAAGATCGAGCTGTCGAGCGCCGCCAACACCGAAATCAACCTGCCTTTCATCACCGCGCGCATGGAAGGCGGCTCCACCACGCCGCTTCACCTTGTGGAGACGGTGACCCGGGCCGACCTCGAAAAGATGGTCGCCGACCTGATCCAGCGCACTCTCGAGCCGTGCCGCAAGGCGCTTGAGGATGCCGGTGTCAAGGCCGCGGACATCGACGATGTCGTCCTCGTCGGCGGCATGACCCGCATGCCCAAGGTCCGCCAGGTCGTGCAGGAATTCTTCGGCAGGGAACCGCATACCGGCGTGAACCCGGACGAGGTTGTCGCCATGGGCGCGGCCATCCAGGCTGGCGTGCTGCAGGGCGACGTCAAGGACGTTCTCCTGCTCGACGTGACCCCGCTGTCGCTCGGCATCGAGACGCTGGGCGGCGTGTTCACGCGCATGATCGACCGCAACACGACGATCCCGACCAAGAAGAGCCAGGTCTATTCGACTGCTGAGGACAATCAGCAGGCGGTGACCATCCGCGTCTTCCAGGGCGAACGCGAAATGGCTGCGGACAACAAGCTGCTCGGCCAGTTCGACCTGGTCGGCATTCCGCCCGCCAGGCGCGGCGTGCCGCAGATCGAGGTCACTTTCGACATCGACGCCAACGGCATCGTCAACGTCTCGGCCAAGGACAAGGGCACCGGCAAGGAACAGCAGATCCGCATCCAGGCATCGGGCGGCCTGTCCGAAACCGACATCGACCAGATGGTCCAGGATGCCGAGAAGTTTGCCGAAGAGGACAAGAAACGGCGTGAGTCAGCGGAAGCCCGCAACCAGGCCGACAGCCTTGTCCATGCCACCGAGCAGCAGATCCAAGAGCATGGCGACAAGATCGACGCCGATCTCAAGGCGGAGGTCGAAGCGGCCATCGCCGAGACTAAGACGGCGCTGGAAGGCGACGACGTCGAACAGATCAACGCCAAGGCCCAGGCCCTGACCGAAAAGGCCATGAAGATGGGCCAGTCGATCTACGAGCAGGAACAGGCGGCTGCCGCTTCGCCAGGTGGCGAAGGTGGCGAGGCATCGGATGCCGGCGACGAGGATGTCGTCGACGCCGAGTTCTCGGAAGTGGACGACAACAAGAGCTGACGATGAAAACCCCGTCTCTCCCGCTGGATTGCAGCTGGCTGCAGCCCGGCGGGAAAGGGCAGGGGAGTGGGGGATATTCACAAATGACGGCGAACCCGAAGTCCCGTCATGCGACCCTCGCCCCTGAAGGGGAGAGGGTTTGCTGATGGCGGTCGAAGCCGATTTCTATGAATTGCTGGAAGTTGACCGGACCGCGGACGACAAGACCATCAAGTCCGCGTACCGCAAGCTCGCCATGCGCTATCATCCGGACAAGAACCCGGGTTGCGCCGAATCCGAAGCCAAGTTCAAGTCCATCAGCCAGGCCTATGATTGCCTGAAGGACCCGCAAAAACGCGCCGCCTATGATCGTTTCGGCCACGCGGCCTTCGAAAACGGCGGCATGGGCGGCGGAGCGAACGCCGGGTTCACCGACATCGGCGACATTTTCGAATCGATTTTCGGCAGCGCCTTCGGTTCCGGCGGCGGCCGACAGCAACCGCGGCGCGGCGCGGACCTGCGCTACGACATGGAGATCAGCCTGGACGAGGCGTTCCTCGGCAAGCAGGCCAAGATCGACGTGGAAGTCTCCCAGACTTGCGATCCCTGTGGCGGCTCCGGTGCGGAACCGGGCACGGGCACCCGCGGCTGCACACTGTGCGGCGGCCACGGCAAGGTCCGTTCGCAACAGGGTTTCTTCATGGTGGAGCGGACATGCCCGACCTGCCATGGCCGCGGTGAGGTGCTCGAACATCCCTGTCGGGCCTGTCGCGGTGAAGGCCGTGTCGATCGCCCCCAGTCGCTTGATGTCAATGTTCCACCGGGAGTCGATTCCGGCACGCGTATCCGCCTGTCCGGGAAAGGCGAGGCGGGGCCTTTCGGAGCTCCACCGGGCGATCTCTACATCTTCATCCACGTCCGTCGCCATGCGATGTTCGAGCGCGAGGGAACGATGCTGTTCACGCGCGTTCCGATCAGCTTCACGACGGCTGCGCTCGGCGGCGAGATAGAAATCCCCGGCCTCGAAGGCGCGCGCCACAAGATCGATATTCCGGCCGGCATCCAGTCCGGCAAGCAGCTCAGGAAGCGCGGTGCAGGCATGCCTGTCCTGCAAGGCAAGGGGCGTGGCGATCTCGTCATCGAGATCGCGGTCGAAACTCCTACCAAGCTGTCATCCCGGCAGAAGGAATTGCTGCGCGAACTGCAGGCGACCGAAACCGGCGAGGAGTGCCCACAGTCTAAGGGCTTCTTCGAAAAGGTGAAGGACGCCTGGAGCGACCTGACCGAGTGACACGGCGGTCGCGTGGCTGCACCGGGCAGCGGTCAACCGATATCCAGGACTTCCTTGCGTATCCCGTTGACCAATGAGGGATCAGCAGTGAGCTGCCCTTCTTCCTCGTCGAGTACCGCCAGGAAAGCTTCGCGCTTGAAGGCCTGCAATTCATCCGACGCCATGGTGGCGTTGTCGGGCAATGTCGAGGCGACGAGGTCGATCATTCGCTCGACGCCGTGCAGCCGGCCCCAGAGATAGTCGTTCTCGCGATAGGCGCGGCTGAAGAAGGCTCCGAAATTGTAGAATTCGACGCCGCGTAGCGTGTCATGTGTTCCGCCGGACCTGATGGAACGGGCATCGTCCGGCGAAATGCGGTCGACCTTTACGGGATCGAACTCGGTGTGTTCCTCGCCCCGCAGCAGCGGCAGCGTGATCGTGTCGTAGAAAGGAAACCCCAGATAGCTCAGCAAGGTGTGGCGGCGCAGCGCCTGTGGCATGTCCGCCATTGCGGATGCCAGCATCGTGTCGACCAACAGGTCGGTCTCGCGCAATCTGCGTCGTTCCGCGATTCCGGCCAGAACCGCACCAGGGTCCTCCAGCACTGTTGCGGCAAGATCGGGAAAATCGGCGCCGAGAGAGTCCGAGGCTTCCCGGTCGATATAGAGTGAAAGCGCTCCGTAGACCGCGTCGCGGGCAGTGTCGCGCGCCTCGTCCGACACATCCTCGCCACCATCCCAGTCCTGGGTGAGGCGGCGGGCAAGCAGGCGAAGCCGGCGAATGCGAAAGGCGAGGTCATGATCGCGGAAGAATTCTGCCGCTTCCTTCGAGGCCCCGCCGCGCGACGCGGCCAGGCGATCGAGCCCCTCGCGCGCCAGATGGGCCTTCAGATGCTGCGCAATAAATTGCCGCGGGAACTGGTCCAGCGACGGAGCGGCACTGCTCACGAGGCCGGCCAATCGATCGACTATCCCGGTGAACTTGACCTGTGCGTAACCCCGGTAGGCAAACCCTGCCTGCTGTGCTGCCGCCTGCTGGGCTTTTGCACGCCAGGCAGACAGGCGCTTCACCGTCGGCCGGTCCAGGAACAGCGTCCTGCCGAACAGACGTTCGACGCTGTCCTCGACTTCCGGACGGAGCGCCTTCACGATGGAGCGCAAGGTCAGCATTTCCTGCGACTGGCGCTCAAGCACTTCCAGGTTGTCGCGGACCGGCTGTTCGCGCGGAATCGATGACAGCGAACCGAAGATGACCGAGAAAAAGCCCGGAGCACGCGGGTCATTTCGCATGATGCCGCCGATCCGGTCCGGCCTGGGGTCGATATAAACGAACCGACGATCAACTTCGCGATGGGCCGGCCTGTCGGCCAGCACAGTGATGGCATCGGCGAAAGGTGCGTTGACCAGCACCGATCCATCGATCAGCGAAACGCCCTCGACTTCTCCTCGCGACACATGTTCAGGCATGATGCGCTTGAAGAACTGATCGCGCGATCCCCAGTCCTGCCCGTGTTCGGCAGCAAGCGCGTCGATCTCCATGGGCTGAAGCGCCGGGAACGCGCCGGGAAAGCTGGCCGTCGCCCGCGCCGCGAAAACCAGTTCGTACGGCGAGGCCAGCGACTGCCCGCCAACCGCCGGGGCAGGAGCTCGAAAGCCGATCGACAGGCGATGCTCGCTTTCCTGGACGACCGGCGGGCTATGCAGTCGCAGCGTTTCGAGATGTCCCTTGAAGTCGGTTGCCGTCACGAACAGGTCGAGCGGGTGTCCGGCCGGCAGCAGGGGCTTGCTCGCGCCGGAATCCTTCATCGCGCTGAGCGCCTCCGAGATCAGCTTCGAGAAGCCGAGCCCGTCGAAAGGCGGCTCGAACCAGCGGGAGCGGATCAGCCGCGAGAGCTTGCTGCGCACCTCATGCCGCGTCTCGGGCGCGACGCTGTCCGAAATGGCGTTGCCCGGGCGTGTGAGCAGGAACCAGACGATCGGCATTGCCCAGAACTTGGCGAACCTGGACCACGGACGCGCCTTCGGATCGAGCAGCACGTCGACATCGGCGCGATCGAGCCACAGCTGGGTCAGCGGCTCCAGAGACTGGCCGGAATGGATCGCCTGAGCGAGGAATACTCCGTTTATCCCCCCGGCGCTGGCACCAGTAACAATATCCGTAAGAACGCGCAGCCGCACGCCGTGGCGTTCTTCGAGTGCACGCAGGAGACGGACGTAGACGGCATCCGTTCCCTCGAGTTGCTCTTCACCTGCCCAGTAGGCCCGGCTCGCCCTTACAAGCTTCCACAACTCCTTGGTGACGCCGTGCATGTAGACGGCAAGGCTGATGCCGCCGTAGCAGACGAGCGCGATCCGCAATTCCTTCTGGCGCATGGGCATGGGATGGCAGAGCTTGGCCCGGATCGCCAGCCTCTATCGCAAAAGCGATAAATTGCCGCGCGCCATCGCCCCGGCGGCATCGGCTTGAGGACCAGTGGTCAGCGGACCGACCGACGCTATCCTGTCGTTACTTTCCCGGAGGTGAGCATGGCACGGATCGAAACGACGGAACGATTACGCGAGATCATTACCGACTACGGACCACGTGGCGCTGCCAAGATTCGCGATCATATCTGCGAGCAGGGAATCGCTTTTGTCCGGCGCAGCCCCTTCCTGATGATGGCGACTTTTGGCGACTACGGCATCGAAGTCAGCCAGAAGGGCGACCACCCGGGGTTCGTTGAAATCGTCGACGAAAGGACGCTTCTGATTCCTGAGCGGACCGGCAATCACCTTGCCATCGGCCTTACCAACATCCTGCGCGATCCGCGTATCGGGTTGGCAATGATCCGGCCCGCGACCGACGAGGTTCTGCGTATATCGGGGCACGCGACCCTGCTGGACGATGCCGACGTCTGCGAGCGCCTGTCCGCGGGCGGCAAGCCGGCCGTTCTCATCATCAAGGTCGAAGTCGACCGCGCAGCGTTTCACTGTGTCCGCTCGGCCCGGCGTGCAAAACTGTGGGAACCGGAAAGCTGGGATGCGCCGACGCGGATATCCTTCGGCAGGATCTATGCCGATGCGCTCAGCCAACCGGAGCTTGAAGAGCAGTTCAACCGCTTTGCGGAAGAGAGCGATTCCAATCTCTACTGACCTATCGGGCCTTGTGTTCCCAATATGTTCCTCCTAGAGGCAAGGTATGGCAAAACCCAAGCGCCGATACGTATGCCAGGCCTGCGGAAGCGTCGCCAACCGCTGGCAAGGTCAATGCGCCGACTGCGGCGAGTGGAACTCACTGGCCGAGGAAGCTCCGCAGACGGTCTTTTCGGCGAAGCACGATCTGTCTTCGGGCGGACGGGCAATAGCTTTCGAACCGCTCAACGCCCCCGGCGAAAGCCTTGCGCGGCGCACCACCGGCCTCGCCGAGTTCGACCGGGCGCTGGGCGGTGGTCTCGTGCCCGGATCGGCGATCCTGATGGGAGGCGATCCCGGCATCGGCAAGTCGACATTATTGCTCCAGGCTGCGGCGCACATCGCCCAGGCCGGAAACGAGGCTGTCTACGTGAGCGGTGAGGAAGCCGCAGGCCAGGTCCGCCTGCGCGCGGAACGGCTCGGCCTTTCCAGCGCTCCGATCCGGTTGGCAGCCGCGACGTCGGTGCGTGACATCCTTACGACGCTGGGCGGTATGGACGCGCCCCGACTGCTTGTGATCGATTCCATCCAGACCATGCACTCCGACCAGATCGAAGGTGCGCCGGGGACTGTCAGCCAGGTGCGCGGCTGCGCGTTTGAACTGATCCGCTACGCCAAAGAAAATGGCGTAGCCCTCGTGCTGATCGGCCATGTCACCAAGGACGGAGCAATCGCCGGTCCCCGCGTTCTGGAACACATGGTCGACGTGGTGATGAGCTTCGAAGGCGAACGCAGCCATCAATACCGGATCCTGCGCTCCCTCAAGAACCGCTTTGGTCCGGTAGACGAGATCGGCGTTTTCGCCATGGCCGGGCAGGGCCTGGAAGAAGTCGCCAATCCGTCGATGCTGTTCCTGTCGGGGCGCGACGACCCGGTCGCTGGAAGCGCGGTGTTTCCGGCAGTCGAGGGAACCAGGCCGGTGCTGGTCGAAATCCAGGCGCTGATTGTCAGGTTGGCAAGCGGAGCCACGCCGCGGCGTGCGGTGGTGGGCTGGGACAGCGGCAGGCTGGCCATGCTGCTGGCCGTGCTGGAAGCGCGCTGCGGGCTCAATTTCTCCAGCGCGGAAGTCTATCTCAATGTCGCCGGCGGCTATCGCCTGGCGGATCCGGCGGCGGACCTGGCCGTTGCCGCTGCTCTTGTTTCCGCGCTGTCGGACAAGCCACTGCCTGCAAAGGCGGTCTGGTTCGGCGAAATATCGCTCGCTGGAGAGATCCGTCCCGTCGCGCATGCCACCATTCGCCAGCGAGAGTCGGCGAAGCTCGGTTTCGACATCGCCTATGGCCCGCCGGGGGGCGCAATTGGTGAATCCGGCATGCACTATAACGAAGTGCAAATGCTGCCAAATCTCGTTGACCGCATTCTTTCGTGACCCTAGTTTCCCGCCGCAATGACAGGTTTCGATATCGCGGTTCTGTTTGTGATTGGCTTCGGCGCGATCACCGGTTTCGTGCGCGGTTTTGTCGAGGAATTCCTGGCCCTGATGGCCTGGGTCTTCTCGCTGTTCGCGATCCGCTATCTGCATGAACCGGTTACCCAGTTCTTCCTACCCAGCATGGGCAATGGCTCCGGCGCGGCCGTGCTTGCGTTCGCCTTGCTGCTGCTCGTGCCCTACGCGGCATTCAAGCTGATCGCGAATTGGGCCGGCAACAAGAGCCGCAACTCGATCCTTGGTCCGATCGATCGGGTGCTCGGGTTCGGGTTCGGCTCACTCAAGGGCATGATCATCGTCGTTCTGGCCTTTTCGATCCTGGTGCTCGGCTTCGACGTCACCTGGGGACCGGGCGGCAGGCCAAGCTGGATCACCCAGGCGCGTACCTACCCCTTTGTGAATGCCGCGAGCGAGGCACTTGTCACCATGATCGCCGAGCGTCGGCAGGGTGCTGCCCAGGCGGAGGCCGCCCGGGCCGCACCCAAATAGTCGTCCGTGTCGGCGACCAAGCTCTACACGCCGCAAGTGCTTGGGCTTGCGACCAGCCTATCCTCCTACCCCTGGGATGAGACCCTGCCGTTGCGAAGCTCGGCGCGCTCGAAGAGCTGCGGCAGCACCATCGAGCTTGCATTGGCAACGGATGAATCCGGGAGAATCGAGCGGGTCGCGGTGAAATCGCAGGCCTGCGCGATCGGGCAGGCCGCCGCCGCCATTTTCGCGAGTGCCGCCAAAGGCCGCAGTGCTGAGGAAATCGGGGAAGCCAGTGAGGCGATCGAGGACTGGCTTGCCGGCAGGCGCGAGCGGCCGGACTGGCCCGGACCGAAGCGACCGACGCTGCGCGGGACTATCCTGCGCGCCACGGCGCGATCCCTGCTAGCCTGAACGCGGCGCGAGAGCTTCTTCCATCCAGCTGATTGCGCCGCTACAGGGGCGTCAATCGAGAAACGGGGAGAATTCATGTCCGACGTCGCACAGCATCCCGCAGGACCGAACCCACCGCATCGGACATCCGCCTGTTATCGCGGCGTCTTCCGCCGGCACCGCCTTCGAATGGTACGACTTCTTCATCTACGGCACGCTGGCGAGCCTGATCGGCGGCTTTTCCCCGCCGGCAACGAAACCCTGCAGACCTTGCTGGTCTGGGCCGGTTTCGCCGTAGGCTTCGGCTTCCGGCCTTTGGGCGCTATCCTGTTCGGCTTCCTGGGCGACAAGCTCGGACGCAAATACACCTTCCTCGTCACCGTCACCCTTATGGGTATCGCCACGGCAGGGGTCGGCCTGATCCCGTCGGCCGCGACAATCGGGCTCGTCGCGCCACTGTTGGTCATTCTGCTGCGTATCCTTCAGGGACTGGCGCTGGGCGGAGAGTATGGCGGCGCGGCCATCTATGTCTCCGAACACTCCCCGCCCGAGAAGCGCGGGCTCTACACCGGCTATATCCAGGCCAGCGTGGTCGGTGGCTTCGTGCTCAGCGTCGCCGTAGTGCTGGCTTGCCGTTTCCTGATACCCGCAGACGCGTTCGAGGCGTGGGGCTGGCGTCTCCCCTTTCTGCTTTCGCTGATCCTGCTCGGGATTTCGCTGTGGATGCGCTTGAAGCTCAACGAAAGCCCCGTGTTCCGCCAGATGCAGGCTGAAGGCGAGATCGCCGGCAATCCCTTCGTCGAGAGCTTTACCTATCCCGGCAACAAGAAGCGCATCTTCATCGCGCTGTTCGGCGTGACTGGCGGCCTGACCACGATCTGGTACACCGCCTTCTTCACCAGCCTGTCCTTCCTGAAAGGCCCGATGCGGGTTGACGACACCATGGCGGAAATCATCGTCGGCTCCGCTGGCCTGCTTTCCATGGTTTTCTACGTCTATTTCGGCAGTCTCTCGGACCGGATCGGTCGCAAGAAGCCGATCATCTGGGGCTATGTGCTTACGCTGCTCCTGATGTTCCCGCTGTTCTGGGCGCTTGGCAATCTCGCCAACCCCGGCCTCGCCGAAAATTCGCGCAGCACACCGGTGGCAATTTCCGGCCCCGACTGCTCTTACGATCCCTTCGCCGAGGAACAGCAAACCCGCTGCGGCCAGCTGCTGGGAACGTTGACTGCGTCCGGCATTTCCTATGAACTGGGCAAGAGCGAAACCCTGCAACTCACCATCGGCGACAGGCAGCTTCCCGTCGACGACATTCCGTGGAGCGATCCGGCTGCCCGCAAGGCGCAGATACACGACTGGCTGGAAACGGCCGGCTACAGCTTCGAGAGGCAGACTCCGAGCGCGATGAACTTCATCGGCATGATTGTGGTTCTGCTGGCTTTCGGCGCGCTGTCCGGGGCGACATACGGTTCCGTCGCGGCGCTGCTGACGGAGATGTTCCCCGCCAAGATCCGATACAGTTCGATGTCGATTCCATACCACATCGGAGCAGGCTATTTCGGCGGCTTCCTTCCGTTGATCGCCGCCTATATCGTCGCAAAGACAGGGGACCCCTATTCAGGCCTCTGGTATTGCTGGACCTTCGTGGCGATCGCGCTCGTCGTCGGAGCCTGGGGGATCAAGGGCGGTCCTCCGCGCGATTTCGCTGACGATGCAGCCTGACCTCCCGGCGGCGGCGCTCAGGCTCGAGATAGACAGCCAGGCGCTCGCCGGAAACTGGCGTGCGCTCGCCAGATTGTCGGGACAGGCTGCGGCCGGGGCTGCGATCAAGGCCGACGGCTACGGCGTCGGCGCCCGCAGGGTCGCCAAGGTGCTCTCCGAAGCTGGGTGCCGCGACTTCTTCATCGCCCACTGGCGCGAGTTCGCCGATCTCCGCGACGTGCTGGAGCCGAGCAGCGTGTCGGTGCTGCACGGTCCGCTTACCCCGGCGGATGCCGCTTACGGCAAGGCGCTCGGTCTCAAACCGGCTATCAATACCCTGCACCAGGCGAAGCTATGGCTGGAAGCCGATGGCGGGCCGTGCGACGTAATGATCGACACGGGCATGAACCGGCTTGGGCTGCCGATGAGCGAGATCGGCAACGAGGCGCTCAAGAAGCTCGATATCGACGTGCTGATGTCCCACCTCGCTTCGGCGGACGAGGATGTCCCGCTCAACGAGCGTCAGCGAAAGGCCTGGGAAGAGGCCAAGTCGGCCTTGTCCTCGCGCCGCTCCAGCCTGGCGAACAGCGCCGGTATTGCCCTGGGCAGCGCCTATCACGGCGAACTCACCCGGCCGGGCTTGTCGCTTTACGGCGGCATCCAGCGGCAGGCTCTGGAAGAACACATCCGACCCGTCGTTCGCCCCATGGCCGCGATTTTGCAGGTGCGAGAGATCGAGGCTGGCGACAGTGTCGGCTACAATGCCACTTTCGTCGCGACGCAGCACATGCGGGTCGGGACAATCGCACTGGGCTATGCGGACGGATATCTGCGCTGCTGGTCCGGAAAGGGTGCGATGCTGTCGCAAGGCCGGCGGATTCCGGTACTCGGACGGGTCAGTAGGGACCTGACGCATAGATCCGTCCGCGGTGCCGGAGCTTGCCGAAGGCGATTGGTGGAAGCAGAGTATTCGCTTCCGCACGGCTGCCGTCAGCGGCATGTCCCAATATGAGCTTCTGACAGGCTCGGGCGGCGTTTTTCCCGGTAAATCGCGGGTTTCGCAGCTATTGCTGCGCAGCAACCTGTTGCATTGCAACCATCGCAGGTGCTAACGAGTGACTCTGGAAGGTATTCGGGAGTCAGCGATGGCTGACGGAGATGACAAGAACGGCGATACTGGTAATCATCAAGAAGTACGCCAACAGGCGGTTTCTACAACACGCTCGTCGAGCTACATCACGCTGACCACCTCGCGAAATGACCCGCGAAGGGTCGACTTGGCAGTAATCGACGCCAAGACCGGGGCGGACATCACGCACCAGATCCTCACCCAGATCATCATGGAAGAGGAATCGAGCGGCGAGCAGATGCGTTGGTCAGCCTGCGGCAGCTGATTTCGATGTATGGCAATTCCACGCAGTCGCTGATCCCGCATTATCTCGAAGTTCTATGGAGAACTTCTGCGCCAACCAGGCCAAGCTTCATAAGGCGTTCGAAGAGAGCCCTCGGCAACAACTCCGCTGGCCAGCTTGCCGAGCAGAACATGGCGATGTTCAAGGCCGCTGCATCTGCTTTCATGCCGGGTGCCGACCGCAGCGTCGGGGAAGCCAAGGAGCGCCAGGACGAGCTTGCGAGCCTGCGCGAACAGATGGCGGAAATGCAAAGAAGCTTGACGCGCTGGCAACAGCTGCCAGCGCCCAGCCACGCATCCGTTTCAACGCCGAGCCGAAAGCCCTTGTCCGTGTCCGCTATCCGTCACGCCCTGTCCGTCAAACGAGAAGACGATTTCGCCCAGTGGTACCAGCAGTCATCTCCGAAGCCGAGATGGCTGAGGACCGGCGTGCGCGGTTGCATGGTCATAAGCCCCAGGGTTTACGACGGGAACGCATCCAGACGCCTGCGGATGCCGAGATCAAGGCTGCCGGCGTCGAAAACTGCTATTTCCCGCTGTTCATCCCGCTGAGTTATTTCGCCAAGGAAGCTGAGTACGTCGAAGGCTTTGCCAAGAAATGGCGGTAGTCACCCATCACCGGCTGATCGGAGACGGTGAGGGCTCGCTGGTGCCGGATCCGGAAGCCAGGTTGAAGAGCCGCTAGGGTGCGTCCGACTCGGAAACGGTGATCGAGGCTGCCATGGCCCGTTGGGTAGAGCTGGCGCGATCTGCCGCCGTCACCAACCAATCGGCCAATGTCGCGCTGGGAAATGCGCACCCGCATGTTCCTGCGCACCAGCGAGCCTCTGGCAGGAAGGGCATACTGCCCATGCCGACCGCGAGGACGCCATGGCTGAAATGCTCCGCGCGCTGGAGATGTACCGCGCCTTTGCCGAAGGCCCGCCTCGCAATGCCGGTGATCGCCGGGGAAAAGCCCTGGAGAACGAGCGGTTTCCCGGCGCTGCCGCACCTATTCGATTGAAGGATGATGGCGACGGCAAGGCGCTGCAGGCGACTCGCATTACCGCACCGGTTTCGCCGAGGCCGCCGGTATCCAGTATCAGGACAGGAGGAACCCAGCAGTCCTGCCACACGACGAGCTGGGGTGTTTCCACCCGGCTGATCGGCGGCGCTACGGCGACCTCACGGCGACGACGACGGCTTGCGGGTTCTGCCGCAGATCGCGCCGCATCAGGTGGTGATCCTGCCGATGCTGCGCGACAACGACGAAGACGTAGCGTTGCTGGCCTATTGCGAAGAGCTGCGCCGCGCCCTGCTGCGCAGCATGCGCTGGGCGAACTGCCCGCGTCCTGCTCGACAAGCGCCCCGGCAAGGCGACGCAAAACGCTGGCCCGGTGAAGAAGGCGCCGCTGATCCTGAGATCGGCGGACGCGATGCTGCGGGCGGCCAGGTTCCATGCTGCGCCGCGACCGCCTCTGAACGAAAACGGCAAGCCCAACTTCGCGTCCTTGACCAAGGACACCTTCCTTCAGCAGGCGGCGTCCGAGCTTGAGGACATCCAGCGCGCTGCACGCCGAAGCGCTGGCCCGCCGCGATGCCAATATTGTGCAACATCGACAGCTTCGAAGCACTTCTGCCGAATTCTACGGAGAAGATCGCCGCCATCCGATGGGTCGAGCTGGCTGGTCCAGCCAACCGGGGCTGAGCTGACGAGGTTGTGACAAGGCTGAAGGCCCTCGCTGACGATGCGAACACGCCAATGGACGGCGAAGCTGTTTCCGGCGCCTGCATGTTCACCGGCAAGCCGGCAGTCGAGCGCATCTATATCGCCAGGGCCTATTGATTTGGCGAGGAAGCCGAAGCCTGCACCTGGGCCGTTGAGCAGGCAGCAGATACTGGACTTCACTGGCGAATCGCCCACGCCCGTCGGCAAACGCGAGATTGCCTGCGCCTTCGGCATCAGCGCAGGAGAAGATCCAGCCAAGGCCCTGCTGCGCGACATGGCTGACGAAGGGCTGATCGACGGCAGGAAGACGGCGTATCACGAGATGGGCGGCTCGCCGAAGGTAACTGTCCTGCGCATCGTCGACGTCGAAGACGGCGAGGCTATCGCCATTCCGGACAACTGGACGCCTGAGGACGCCACGCCGCCGCCGCGGCTCAGGCTGGTCGAGAAGAAGGGCAGGGCAGCGTTCCTCAAGAAGGGCGACCGCGTCTCGCCCGCACCGAGGAAGCCGGATCGGCTGGCGCGCCTTCCTGATGAAGAAGTTGGCGGTGCGCTCGGAACAGACGCTGGTATCGTCGAGCTCGACGGCGCGGGCAAGTTATGGCTGGCCCCAGTCGACCGGCGCGTGCGCCACCCGCACCGATTGCCGAACTGGCCGGTGCCGAGGAAGGTCAACTGGTGCTGGGCTGAGCCTGCGGGAAGGTCACCGCGCGCGGGTGTGAAAGTGACCGGAGGTGCTCGGCGATCCGCTGCCGCCTCGCGCTTTCAGCCTGATCGCAATCCACAAGCACGGCATTCCCTGCGTCTTCCCGGAAGACTTGATTGACGAGGCGAAGCTGGCCGCCGTTACCACTCAGCCAGGAAAAAGCGCGAAGACTTGCGGCACTTGCCGATCGTGGCGATCGATCCACTGACGCGCGCGACCATGACGATGCGATCTGGCAGAACCGACGGAAGGGCGGCTTCCACGCGGTTGTGGCGATTGCCGATGTGTCCTTCTATGTCCTGCTGGCGCCTGGACAGGAAGCCAGGAAGCGCGGCACCGGTCTATTTCCGGACCGCGTGGTACCGATGCTACCCGAAGTGCTTTCCGCCGACGTCTGCTCGCTACGGGCCGGACGAAGACCGGGCGGCCATGGTCTGCCACCTGTCGATAGACGCCGACGGCAAGCTCTCCAGTTTCCATTTGCGCGCGCGCTGGTGCGGATCGGCGAGGTTATCGCTTACGAAGACGCGCAGGCCCGGATCGATCCTGGCGAGGCGGGCGAGAACCTGCAAACCTGTGGGCCTGCTGGCGAGCGCTCGAGAAGGCGCGGCAAAGCCGATCCCTCGAACTGGATTTGCTGGAGCGGCGTGTCGTGCTCGACGAACAGGGGCGCATCGCCGAGATCGCGATGCGCGAGCGGCTCGATGCGCACCGGGTGGTGGAAGATTCGGCGATCGCCGCCAATGTCGCGGCGGCCAAGGCTCTGGAAAGCAAGGTCGCCCTGTCGTCTTCACAGGCTCCATGAGCCGCCGAACCGCGAAAAGCTGGTGGCGCTGAAGGATTATCTCGCCACTCGGACGCAACTTGCGCTCGGTCAGGTCTATCACGCCAGGGCTGTTCAACCGCATGTTGAAAGACATCGGCGACGAGGCCGAGAAGGCGCTGATCAGTAGCGAAAGCGCAGCCAGACGCAGGCCTATTACGGGCCGCGCAATCTCGGCATTTCTGGCTGGCGCTGGGCAGCTACGCACATTTCACTTCGCCGATCCGGCGCTATGCCGACCTGTCGTGCACTGCGCCTTGGTCGATGCCTTCCATCTAGAAACAACCGGCGCCGAAAGCGAAACTGCCACTGGCACCGGCCTGTCTGAGCGCGACCGCGACGACTCGACCAGATAAGCGAGGCGATCAGCGTTGCGGAGCGCCGGGCGATGGAAGCCGAGCGCGACACGATCGACCGCTATGTCGCGGCCTGGCTTGCCGGCCGCGTCGGCGAGGTGTTCGATACCCGCATAACCGGGGTGCAGAAATTCGGCTTTTTCGCGACGATCGTCGGGCTCGGCGGTGACGGGCTCGTACCTGTCTCGACGCTCGGCGCCGAGCGCTTTTCCTACGATGACAAGACGCAGGCACTCGAAGGGGACGAGACCGGGACGCGCTACACAGTCGGCGACCGGTTGCGCCTGCGCCTGGCCGAAGCCAATCCGCTCACCGGCGCGCTGAAGTTCGAGCCAGTGGACAGCGCCGGATCACACATCGAACCGCGGGGCAAGCCGCTGCCGCTCAAACGGAAGGGCAAACATCTCGCGGGAAGGCGCGGCCGGCCGGGCAATATCCGCCACCAGGGCAGGCGACGCTGAAACCGGACAGGCTTTTTCCGCGAAACCCGCTAGAATGTCCGACACCAGGAGGAGCCTGACATGCCGCATCCGATGCCACGCGAGCCATTTCCCGATCTCGACCTGCCCACGGCGGATGGCGGGCGTTTCGTTCTGTCAGAATGCCAGCCTGCAGCACTGACGATGCTGGTGTTCTATCGCGGCTATCATTGCCCGATCTGCCGGACGCAGCTCGCCGAACTCCAGGACAGCCAGCAACGGTTCAACGAACTGGGCGTCGAAGCCGTCGCGATCAGCATGGACGGCGAAGAACGCGCGCGGAAGGCGCAGGAAGAATGGGGCCTTGGAGAGCTGCGTATCGGCTACGGCCTCAGCGAAGCGGACGCGCGTGCGGCGGGCCTCTATATCTCCGGCGCGATCAGCGACAAGGAGCCGCCCCGTTTTTCCGAGCCCGGCCTGTTCCTGATCAATCCCGACGGCACATTGTACGGCGCCAGCATCCAGACCATGCCGTTTACCCGGCCGCCATTCGCGCAGCTCCTGCAGGTGCTCGGTTATGTGACCGAACATGGCTATCCGCCGCGCGGCGAAGTGGGCGCATAGGGCGCGTTCGCATCAGCTCAACCGATCGATATCCTCTTCGTCGAGCGATCCCGGCACGATGAAAACCGGGCAGGGCAGCTGACCGGCCTGGGCACCGGCGAAATGGGTCACGAGCGGACCCGGCCCACCTTCCGTGGCCGCCCCGAGAACCAATGCCGAGACTTCCGGATGCTCGGTAAGATATTCGCGCACGACCTTGACGCCTTCGCCCTGACGCACGGAAATGATTGGCATCTTGCCGCTTTCGGAAAACAGGCTGCCCGCCGCCGAGGTCACCAGCGTTTCCGCCCTGGCCCGCGCTTCCTCCTCGATTGTCGCCTGAACACCGGCAAACGCGTTGAATTCCTGGTTCGGAACCAGCGCCAGCAGGTGGAGCGACCCTTCCGTGCCGGCGGCGCGGCGAGAGGCAAAGCGAAGGGCGACGAGCGCTTCTTCGGTCTCGTCTATGATCACAAGATAGACGCGCATGCGTTTCTCCCCACGGAAGACGTATCTGCTACAATCGATTTTCGCGCAAGCAGCTTGCTCCTGACCGACAATTTGGCCAATGAACGGAACACGTGCAGCAGCCAGCTCCCGGGGAGCCGAACCGAATCCATGCCTATCGAAATCAAGATGCCAGCCCTTTCCCCAACCATGGAGCACGGCAAGCTTGCGAAATGGCTGGTCAAGGAAGGCGACGAGGTCAGCTCGGGTGACATCCTCGCAGAAATCGAAACCGACAAGGCAACGATGGAATTCGAGGCAGTGGACGAAGGCACAATCGCCTCGATCGCCGTTGCGGAGGGAACCGACGGCGTAAAGGTCGGGACCGTGATCGCGACCCTTGCAGGCGACGACGAGGATTCCGCTGTGCCTGCGCCCGAACCTGCAAAGTCCGGAAGCGCTAAAGCCGCATCGCAACCGGAATCCAAGTCGGAACCCGAACCTGCGCCGAAGCCTGCTCCGCCGCCGCCTGTCGCCGCGAAAGCCACCAATTCCAAGGAGGGACGTATCCTCGCATCGCCACTCGCCAAGCGCCTCGCCGCGGAAAAGGGCGTGGACCTGTCGGCCATCAAGGGCAGCGGTCCGCACGGACGCATCGTCAAGGCGGACATCGAAGGTGCCGAGCCCGGCACGGCGAAACCTGCCGAAGCAACTCCAGCGACGGAAGCCGCGCCTGCTGAAAAACCGGCTCCGGCCCCCGCAGCCGCCGAAAAGCCCGCCACCGTCGATATGGCGGCGGAAACCCGCGCCCTGCTAGACGACCGCATTCCGCATACGGTCTCGAAACTCTCCGGCATGCGCAAGACCATCGCCAAGCGCCTGGCTCAGTCCATGCAGCAGGCACCACATATCTACCTGACGGTCGACATCCGTCTCGACAGGCTCCTCGCGATGCGCAGCGAGATGAACGCCGCCCTCGAGAAGCAAGGCATCAAGCTTTCGGTCAACGACATGCTGATCAAGGCGCTGGGCAAGGCGCTGATGGAGGTGCCGGAATGTAATGTGACCTTCGCGGAGAAGGAACTGATCAGCTACCAGCGCGCCGACATCTCGGTGGCGGTGAGCATTCCGGGGGGCCTGATCACCCCGATCGTGCAGAATGCCAACGGTCGTTCGCTTTCCGAGATTGCAGTCGCGGCCAAGGACCTCGCGAGCCGCGCCAAGGAAGGCAAGCTGCTGCCGACCGAATACCAGGGCGGCACCGCCAGCATCTCCAACATGGGGATGATGGGGATCAAGCAGTTCACCGCCGTGATCAACCCGCCGCAGTCGACGATCCTCGCCATCGGCGCGGGCGACAAGCGGCCTTGGGTGATGCCGGACGGTGATCTTGGCGTCGCCACGGTGATGAGCGCCACCGGCAGCTTCGATCACCGCGCCGTCGACGGTGCCGACGGCGCACGGCTGATGGCGGCCTTCAGGGAATACGTGGAGGCGCCGCTGGGAATGGTGGCGTGACGTGACCAAGCCCCAAGGCGATCCGGTGATCCGCATCGTGGCGATGCCTGCCGACACCAATCCGCACGGCGACATTTTCGGCGGCTGGCTGATGAGCCAGATGGATATCGGCGCCGGAACCGTGGCCATGCAGCACTGCCGGGGCCGTTCGGTGACTGTCGCGATGGACGGGATGGTGTTCCACGCGCCGGTCGCCGTCGGAGACGAGGTTTCGGTCTATGGCGAGCTGCTGGGCACGGGCAGGACATCGATGATTGTCGCGGTGGAAGCCTGGCGGCGCCGGCGCGACCAGGATCACGCGGTGAAGGTGACGGAAGCGAAATTCACTTTCGTCGCGATTGACGATAACGGGCGTCCGCGCCCGGTGGATGGCTAACGGAGTTTTGCAAGTGGCAGACAGCTATGACCTGATTGTTCTCGGTTCCGGACCCGGCGGCTACGTCGCGGCGATCCGCGCGGCGCAGCTGGGGCTGAAGACCGCGATCGTCGAACGCGAACGGCTGGGCGGCATCTGCCTCAACTGGGGCTGCATCCCGACCAAGGCCCTGCTGCGCTCGGCGGAAGTGTTCCACCAGATGCAGCATGCCAAGGATTACGGCCTGGCGGCAGAAAAGATCACCGCAGACCTGGACGCCATCGTCAAGCGCTCGCGCGGTGTTGCCGATCAGCTCAACAAGGGCGTCACCGGGCTGATGAAGAAGAACAAGATCGCCGTACACATGGGGCAGGGCAAGCTCACCGCTCCTGGCAAGCTCACGGTCACGGGCGAGGACGGCAAGGATACCGAGCTGGAAGCCAAGCACGTCATCATCGCCACCGGCGCGCGCGCGCGCGAATTGCCCAAGAAGACCGGAAAGGCCGACGGCAAGCGCATCTGGACCTACCGGCACGCGATGGTCCCGCCCGAAATGCCGACCAAGCTGCTGGTGGTGGGCTCGGGCGCGATCGGCATCGAGTTCGCCAGTTTCTACAATGACCTCGGCGCAGAGGTGACGGTGATCGAGATGGTGGACCGCATCGTCCCCGTCGAGGACGCCGACGTTTCCGCCTTCCTCGAAAAGGCGCTCAGGAAGCAGGGCATGACGATCCACACTTCGGCCCGGCTCGAAACGATCGAGCCCGGCGACAAGAGCGTGAAAGTCGGCATCAAGGACAAGGACGGCAACGTTACCGAAGCCGAATACAGCCACGTCATCGCCGCGGTGGGTATCCTGCCGAATATCGAGAACATCGGGCTGGAAGACGTCGGCGTCGAGCCGGATGAGCGCTTCCACATCAAGGCCGACGGTTTCGGCCGCACCAACGTTCCTGGCATCTGGGCCATTGGCGATTGCACCGCAGGCCCGTGGCTCGCGCACAAGGCCAGCCACGAGGGCGTTACCGCCGCCGAGGCGATTGCGCAGGAACTGGGCAACAAGGACGTGCATCCCCACCCGCTCGACCGGCGCAACATCCCGGGCTGCACCTATTGCCATCCGCAGATCGCGAGCGTCGGGCTTACCGAAGCCAAGGCAAAGGACGAAGGCTACGAACTCAAGGTTGGGACGTTCCCTTTCATCGGCAACGGCAAGGCCATTGCGCTGGGCGAGCCGGAAGGCTTCATCAAGACGGTGTTCGACGCGAAGACCGGCGAATTGCTGGGCGCTCACATGATCGGCGCGGAAGTTACCGAGCTGATCCAGGGCTATGTCGTCGGCAAGACGCTGGAGACGACCGAGGCGGAGCTGATGCAGACTGTCTTCCCGCATCCGACGCTGAGCGAGATGATGCACGAATCCACTCTCGCAGCCTACGGACGCGCGCTGCACATCTGACCGGCGATCGGAAGGGCTGGTGCGTCGTCTTACGATCCCCCTGACGGCGCTTGTCGCCCTGACACTGAGCGGCTGCTGGGTTTCCGAAGATCCGCTTATCCCGGACGCGGCGAAGGACATGCCGCAACTGGGTAGCCGCTATGTCGAGCTCAATTCGGACGGCAGCGAGGCAAGGCTGGCGCTGATCGAGGTGACAGACGGCGAGATACACCTGACTCTCGAGCACGGCACCGAATCAAGGCAGCGATACTGGCTGCGCTTCGATCGCTTGTACGACGACTGGTATTTGCTGCAGGCCATTCCCGAGGACGAAAATCCCGACATGTTGGCCTTCTTCCGCCTGCTCAAGGCGCAGGGACAACAATGGCTCGAATTTGCCCCCGGCTGCGGCGAGGACCTTGCAGGCATTGCGGGCATTGAGCGTAGCGGCGGCGATTGCAGCTTTTCCGGCTATGCCTCGCTGGCCGCGGCAGCCACCATCGAGGCGCGCAAGATCGACGCATCGAACGGAAATGCCGGAGAATTTTCGGGAAGTTACGTTCCCGAACAACCCCGCTGACTAGGAAACCCGGGCCCGACGAACGATGTGTTCGAAGACGGCGATATGGAGTGGGCTGGTGAATTCACAGCCCATGGTATCGCCCTTCTGCCAGCGAATGTCTGCCGTCAGCACCTGCATGCCGGGGATGCGGATGCGCAAGGGCGTATCCTTGTGACAGCCCGGAAGCCACGCGATCCGGAAACCTGATGGTGAAATGTCGTCCAGCCTCACGGGTTTCCAGGGGCGCGTGCCTTGGCGAACCTCGCAAAGAAGGGTGACGTTTGCGCGAACCTTGTTCTCGCGGGTGCAGCCCGTGTCGCCCGGAAATATCTCGTGTTTCAAGGTCTTCTCCTCCGCGCGCCCTGACTAGCGAGAAATTCCTTACCAAGGCGTTAGGAAAGTGGATTTACCAAATCCTTTACGCCTCTCCATTGGCCCTTTTTCCGCTGAACATTGTCAGAAGAGCTCCCCTAGGCGGCTTGCGCGTGGCGCCTGCGACCTTCTTCGGAGAAATCGCGAAAAGTGATCGACCAGCGCGTCGCCGCCATCGGCGGAAGGCTGTGCTGCCAGACATGGCGCGCATCACCTGCGAGCAGATACATCGAGCGTGGCGGCAGCGCGATGGCGACTTCCAGGGCGCTGGCTTCACCTTGCCGGGAGAATTGCATGGTCGTCGGCGCCCCCAGCGAAATGCCGATAACATGGTCCCAGACCGGCTTGTCGAAATGCGGCTGGATGATCGCACCCGCCTCGTAGCGATTGAGCAGGCACTCCGCGAGATCCTCCGGCCGAACCCCGGCGAGATCGGCCGCTTTCTGCGCGACAGAACGAAATCCCTGGGGCATCGGATCGCAGGCAACGAAGCTGTCGGTGCCGTAATCGTATTTCCAGCCATAGGACGTGCTGCTGCGCGGATTGTCGGGATCGTAGGGAGACCGGGCCGGTTGCGAGGCCTCGATCAGCGAGATCAGGTCGGCTTCCTCTTCAACAGTGAGAATCTCGTGGACGAGTTTCAGGCCCGGGACCAAGCCCTCGACCTGCGTGCTTCCCGTTCCGACAACCATTTGCGCTTCCTCTCTCCAGCCCCGCGCCGATTGTGCTGGGGAGCGCCCAACAAGGCAAGCGGTTCATGCCAGGGCCGCGACGAGGCCTATCGTGTCGTGATCGAGCATCGCGGCGCTGACCCGCGCGGCGTTCGCCGTATTGACGGCTTCGGGCTGGTAATGGGACTCGGTCGTGAGCCAGATGAAATGCCCATATGTCAGGAAAACTCCGTACTGGTGCATGGCTTCCTCGAAAGACGGAGGTTCGGCTCCCGCCGCAGACACACACTCGAGATAATGCTGCACCAACGCGCCTTCCCAGCGCGGACGGTCGGCGCTGTCGACGGACGCGGAGATGTGATAGGAAACCTCCAGCATCGCGGGGCCACGGCTGGCGAGCGTGTCGAGAAATCCCGGCGTACCGTCACGATCGATGTAGAGATTGCCGAGATGGATATCGCCATGAAGAATGCACTGCGGCAACTGCTGGCCGTAGCTGATCACCTTCTTCCAGGACTCGATCATCCAGTCACGGTCAAGGAAGCGCACGGACGAAGCCACGCCGCGGGGCATGGAACAGAAGCGCTGCCAGTTTTCCGGCGATGACTTGATGTCGAAAAAGCTCTGCATCGCTTCGAAGAAATCGCGAAGGTCGTGCCACTTGCCGCCCGGCCCGATCTCCGGGCTTTGCCAGCTCGCCGCGTGAAAACGCGCAAGTTCACCAAGCCGACGTGACACCTGCTCGAAGTTTTGCGGCCTGGTCGCATGGCAGAATTCGACGCCGCGCGCGACGAGGTCCTCCATGATGATGATGCCCTGGGATCGCTCCTCGTCGCTGTCGGCGAAATAGCATTCCGGGTGGGGCAGGGGGATTTCGGGGTAGATGTCGCGATATCCCCGCACTTCGCGGTCATGCATCTGGAACAGGCCGCGCGCATGTTCCTCGAAGCCACCCTTGACGATGATCAGTTCGGGAATGCCAGCCTCTATCGCCGCTTCGTCCCGATCCAGCCGCAGGCGGATCTTGGAACAGGTGGTGAAGATCGTGTCCACCACTTCACAATCGCGGATCGTGACGCCCGGCGCGCGCTGGCGCAAAGCGGCAGTCAGCCATCGCGGTGTGATTTCCTCCACCGTGATTGGCAGCGGCAGGTAATCGGCCTTCGGCATTGTCTCTCCCCGATCCGAATCGGATGCACTGGTTGTTACAGGAGCCTGTAACGCGCGGGAGAGTGCGGGCAAGCGCCGGCGATAGCAAATGCCCGCCGGCATTTTCATTAATCTATGGAGCCGGAGGGTCCTGTCAGCATGAACCGACAGGACCCCTGGGCGGCCTGGCTAGGCGAAAGTGATGAAGTTCCAGCCCGCGGCGTCGATCGCCGACTCATAGTCATGGACGAATGAATTGCCGGTCAGAACGTCATCGATCAGAATCTCGTTCGACGCGCCGGCGCTGCTGTTCACGTATGTGATGTAGAGGTCACTTGGATCCTGACCGGTTCCGAAATTGTAATCGTCGGCAGACGCGTTGGTCACGAGAATCTGATCGTCATCGTCGAAGCCGTTGATGACAACATTCGAGTCCTCGGCGGCATTGTCGACAAGCAAATTGGACGTGTCGGGCAAGAGGTTGAGGACGAACGGTGTCGCTGGTTCGCCCTGATCGAGCGAACCGCCATCTCCGCCTCCCGACACACCGACCGGCAATGCGTCCTCGGCGCTGGTCGCGCTGACGTCGCTGTCGCCGATCTTGACCGTGCCGTCGCTGTTGTCGAAGCGGAGCAGCCGCATGTCCCCGTCGAAATCCAGCATCATTCCGGCCGTCCCCACAGGAACGGTGATCGTGCCGTCACCCGACATGAGTATGACCAGGGAGCCGGAACGGTAAACCGTGTATTCGCTCACCGGATTGGGCAGGTGGAGCGTATCTCCCCCCTTGTTGAAGGAGGGGTCAAGGACGAGGTCCCCGTACATGTAGTTGACGTCCTCACCATCCGAAGTCCCGAAGACGTTCTGATTGCCGCCGGTCGTGATTTCCGCACCTTCTGAAAGAAACACGCGGGCATCGGCCGAGAATACCGCTCCGGTCGGAATTGACGAACCGTCATCCGGAGCCGTTATCTGGGCGAACACACCATCGACGACCTGCGTGCCGATCTTAACCTTCGAGTCCGCATCGTCGAACCGTAGCGTTCGCACTCCGTCAGCGAAGACCAGCACGATGCCGGCAGTACCAACCGGAAGCGTGTAGCTGGAATCGCCATCATCGAGCATCGCCGACGAGCCATTGAGGGCAATCGAATAGGCACTGGCATTGTTGGCGAAGCGGATGATGTCCCCACCGCGATTGAACGACGCGTCGAAAGTGATGTCGTCCGGCTGGTCGGCAATGGTAATATCCTGAAAGGCATTCGATCCGAACACCGTTCCGGATCCGCCTACCTTTCCAGCAAAGCCGTCGGACGCGAAGAACCTGAGCATGGCTGGTGCCTCCTCCGTCGAAGTGACGGTCACCGAAACCGTCTGCATCGACGATCCTCCGTTACCGTCGTCTACGGTGACATCGAAACTGTCGCTGCCGATAAAGCCGGAGTCGGGCGCGTAGGTGAAAACACCGCCAGCTCCACCCGTCACCGTGCCGTTCGCAGCGCTGCTTGCGGAATACTGCAACGTGTCGCCCTCGGCATCGCTTGCCGAAACGAAAACGGGCTTGGCCTCACCTTCGAGGGTACTTACGTTCTGGCCGGCGGCGACGTCAGGATCGTCGTTGACGGGTGAGATCGTGACATTGACTGTCTGATTGGCAGTTCCACCCTTTCCGTCGCTGACCGTGACGATGAAACTGTCCGAACCATTGTAGTCGGCATCCGGCGTGTAGGTGAACGTCCCACCGGCACCCCCGGTGACAGTGCCATGGGAAGCGGCGCCAGCGGAGTAGGTGAGCGTGTCGCCATCGGCATCACTGCCTAGTACGGTGAATTGCTTGCCAGTATCCTCGTCCGTGGACACGGCCTGGCTGGCAGCAACCGTCGGCTCGGTATTGGCGGGTGTAACCGTGACATTGACAGTCTGGGTCGCGCTTCCGCCTTTGCCGTCGTTCACGGTGACGACGAAGCTGTCCGCGCCTTCGTATCCGGTATCCGGAGTGTAGTTGAACACCCCGCCGGAGCCACCGGTCACGCTGCCATGCGCCGCAGAGCCTGCCGAATAGCTCAGCGTATCACCATCGGGGTCGGTGGCACTGACAGTGACAAGCTTGGACGTATCCTCAGGGGTGGACACACTCTGGCTCGAAGGAACCACTGGGTCGGCGTTGGGCTGGACAAGTTCCAGTTGGCCGCTGCTTGAGTTCCAGGCGAACTCGCCATCGGCAAAACGGAACAGTTCCACCCCGTTGAGCGTGTCGGTGCCGATGCCGGGGCCGGTTATTGTGAGTGACCCGCCGGTGGGATTGGTGACGACATAGTCGTCGTGGTCGCCCTCGTAGACAGCGGTATCGGTGCCGTTACCACCGTTGAGCGTATCATCACCCGCGCCGCCATTGAGTTCGTCGTCGCCGAAGCCACCGTTGAGGGTATCGCGATTGTCCCCACCGAAGAGCTTGTCGTTGCCGTTGCCGCCGTTGAGCGTATCGCGACCGGTGTGACCGTAAATCTCCTGATTGCCTTCGCCCGCGCTCAGGGTCAGTCCGAAGGTGATAGTGCCGATCCCGCGTATCACCGAGATCGCGCCACTGACCTCGACCGAAGCGGAGGTGAGAAGCGTGTCGCCGTCGACGATGTCCAGCTTGACACTGTCGAACTCCACATTCGTCTTGACCTGGGCACTGCCGTTGAGCCCACCACCGTTGAAGGTTATCGTGCGGACGCCTGGCAAAATGCTGAGACCGTATCCGCCACTCGACGTCGTGGTTGTCGACGCCCCCCCGGCAATGCTCACCGATAGGTCGCCCCGGCCTTCGTCGATAGAATAGAAATCGTCACCGTCGCTGTCCGTGTAGGCGACGCCTACAAGGAAAAGCCCGCCCCGGTCGCCGAAGTCCTGCGTGATGAGCATAGGGCCGACATCAGTCGAAGGATTGTTTTCCTCGGTAACATCGATGCCGACCTCGGTCAGGTCGCCCCACATGATATTGTTGCGGTGACCGGCAGGGAGCTGCATGCCGTTGGGACCGTTGCCCCAATCGACCATGAACCCTGCATGGCCGTGAATCAGGCTTTCCGCATAGGCGTAGACATTCTCCGCCAGCCGCACGTATCCGGTGTAGCCTTCCGCCTGGACACGATCGCCAAGGTTGGACTCACCGATGCTGATCACCTGATGGGATTGCTCGTCACCGGCAATCATCGCCGCGCTGTGCCCTTCGGCCGCATCGGCGAGGTCGTTGTTCCAGGCCAGCGGGCCTACCGCGACCAGGCCCTCATAGGCCGAAAGCAGTGCACTGCCGTTCACATTGAAGAAATTGATCGCAGACTGGATGTCCGGGTCGCTCGAGATCAAGGGCGTGTACGACGTGATATACCGCTCGGCATTCTTGAGCGGATCCAGTCGCGCCTCGTTGATGAGCTCGAGAAGATACTGTTCCTGATTGGTGGGGGCAGCCATGTAACTAAGAATTCCCTGTCAGCTTATTGGGCATCGAATGCATCGTTCCAGACCACGCTTGCCAGAAGGCTCTTTGCAGCAACTCGCTGAACGCAAGATGGATCGTGCACCCGGACATGCCCGGGTTATTTGTTCGGTGCATTAATTTAGAATTACAACGCCGGGTTACCAGGGCGGCAAGAATTGTGACAATGTCGTGAAAATCGTTGAATTCCAGCGTTATTTTTGCGCCGGAGAGCCAATTCTCACTTGTCAAAAATCTCGACATCGCCATTGGTATTCGACCCTAATCGTCATAGCTCAGATCGATTGCGGCATACTCCTTTTCCAGCCCGCGCAAGCGGTCAAGCGCCTTCTCGTCGTCTTTCAGATAGGCATCGAAGAACAGTCGGATCGCGGTTCTCGTGATCTGCTGTTGCTTGGCCGGTCCAATCAGCGGAACCCGCTCCTCGCAACCGGGCACGGCCATATTGGGAGCCCATTTCTCGAAGAACAGGCAATCCGGGTTCTTCTGGTCGATCAGGTTCACATTCCCGTCGCGAAACCAGACGTGAACGCCGCCCTTGATCATGATTTCGTATTTCGGTTTTTCGATCCGCGAATAGGCCGCGTGGGGCCGTCCCGTCATCCGCGCGAAAACGTCTTTCTCCGCCGACAGGAAGAGGGCAGGCACGGATACCTCCGCGTGGAGAGTTCCGCCAAGGCCCATGTCTTGCGAAAGCGCCGATTGCACGGGGTCTCCGGCCCCAATCATTGCGATCGCGGCAATTCGCGGGTCGCGCGTCTGCACACCGAAACTGGTAAAATAGCTGGTCACGCCGCCCAGTGAATGACCTGTCGTTCCTATCTTCGCCCCCCTGATCGCAGGACCGATGAACTCGTCGGTCAGGAGCTTGTCGATGATAAAGCGGACATCCCGGGTCTGCTCGACAACATCGGAAAGCTGCGCCTGTTTCACGCCGGTATAGGATACGCTCGAAGTCAGCGGGTAATTGGGCGCAGCGACCACATAGCCGTGGCGAACGAGGTCGGCGACGAGATGGGTAGCGTTGTCGGCGCGTCCGAACGTTCCGTGACTGTAGATCACCAGCGGCCATGGCCCGCCAGCGGCCAATGGTGCAACCTCGGAGAGCCCGTCGGCTCCGGATGCCGCAGGGTACCAGAGAATGACGTCGAGCCGACGCGTCGCAGCACCGTCAAAGCCCGGACCGGGCTTCACTTGCCGCGTTTCGTCGACAAATGCCAGTTGCCTGGCTCCGACGACATATTCAGCAGCGGAAGCACGCGAAGCCTGAAGGGTTGCGGCCACCAGCAGGGCGACTGCGAGACACAGCAGGGAGAGGTGCGCGTACGCCGGCCGTCCGGCCCGGATCATGTCTTGTTCCACCAGTGGCGTCTCCCTGCGGCCAGATACCGGGCAAAGGCGTAGACGTTAACCATCGTCATCGGCTCTCTAGCCCGGTTCGAAGCCGCTTTTCCATGCAAACTGGGAGGTTTTCCGCAAATCGAAATGCGGCGGGCCGCCGGTCGGGCCGGTTGAACTGCCCCTCAGCGGCGCTGGAGTGCCTTCCAGGTGGGTCTCATGCGTATCAACCTTCAGATTTCGTCCGGCACCAGTGCGACTATGCGCAATGGTGCCCCGCTGCCGTCCTTGATCTTGGTCGGCAGTGCAATCACATACGCGCCGCTCGCCGGCAATTGGTCGAGATTGGTGACATTCTCAAAACCGGGGATGTTCCTTGCCAGCAGTATCCGGTGAACAATGAAGTCTTCGGACTGGCCATAGTCCAGGCTCGGGGTGTCGAGCCCCACCGCCGCGACCTTGCGCTCCTCGGCAAGGAAACGTGCTGCTCCTTCCGAAAGACCCGGGAAATGGAGTTCCGCGACGCCTTTCTCTCCGCGCAGCGCCGTGCCCATGTATTTCTCGCGATCGGGCCAGAACTTCGAGAAGCCCGTGCGAAACAGGACGATCGCGCCATCGGGAAGGCGACCATGATCTTCCTCCCAGCCTGTTATGTCCGCCTTGCCGAACCGGTAATCGCGGTCGGATTCCGATGCTGCGGAAACGTCGATCACGGCAGCAGGGCCGACCAGCCTCTCGAGAGGCACCTGGTCGGCCGTTTCGGCACCTTCCGCAAAATGGATCGGGGCGTCGAGGTGGGTCCCGCCATGTTCGGAAAGCGCAATGTTGTAGGAGCTGTAGAACCAACCCCCGTCCGTGTGCCCGTGCATGACCTCCTCGTGACGATAATCCTCAGCGGTCGGCCAGAACACCGAATCTTCCGCAAGTTCATGCGTCAGATCGACCCATCTCCCGGCCAGAGGATCGGACTGCTCCGCCTGCGTGCATCCCGCCAGAAACAGCGCGGCTACCGCTCCGATTGCCATCCCGTATCGCATTGACACCTCCCGATCCGCGCCACTTCGGCCGCTCAGGAATGCTCGATATCGCGCAGCCATCGCTCCACCGCGTCGATCGTGGCTTCATGGCCGACGGTCGCACCCAGCTGTTTCCCGAGGGCAACCGTATAGCTCAGGTTTGTCAGCACCGTCACCACGACTTCCGGCGGGGCCGGCAAGTCCAAGGCGTTCCTTCGCGCGAAGTCCTCCACGGCGGCGATCGAAATGCTCGTGAGTTCATCCATATAGCTCGCCATTTCAGTCCGTATCGTCTCGCTTCGGATAGCCATGGCCATCAGCTCGGACGTCATTGCCGAGGTCGCGCGCCGGAACTCCCATATCACGCGCAGGGGATTGCCTGACTCGAACGATTTGAAAGCCCGATTCCTGACTTCCCCCGCCTGCGAGCGGAGAATCTCGACGAAGATGTCCTCGATCGTGCCGAAGTAATAGTGAACGCTCTGGCGGCTGAGCCCGACGGTGCGTGCAAGGCGACCGGCAGTCAGTGCACCGCAGCCTTCCTCCCGAACGATTTCGGTCGCCGCCTCGACGAGTTTGGCGCGAACCTGCGAATCCTTCGCTCCCACACGCCGCTGCGCAGACATGAAACCTCCCGATGCGATGCCGACTAAGAGGTTCCTACCAGCATCCTGACACATTGACAGCATGCCAATCGCAGATATTGTCAGGGTGACAGCATCGGCGGTCAGGGATTGGGGAGACTGGTGTCGTGAGAAAGACCAAAGACGGAAGCAGGGAACCGAACCGGGCAGGAAAGCGGACAGCACTGCAAGGCACATCGCTCTCTTCGCCATCGCCACACGGCCTATCCCGACGCGAGGCGCTGGCTGCTTCGGCTGTCGCAGGGCTGACCGCCACGTTGGGAAGCACGGCGGCCGCGGCCGCACCCACGGCTCGCGGACCATCCGCCTATCCGGGCTTCAAGGGCGAAATCGGGCGCACGGCTCTCGAATCGAAACCCTGGTGGCCGCCGGAAAAGAGGGCTCCGGACAAGGCGCCCAACATTATTGTACTGATGTGCGACGATCTCGGCTTTGCCGATCTCGGCTGCTTCGGCGCCGAAATCGATACGCCGAACATCGACAAATTGGCTTCCGAAGGCGTGCGCTATACGAACTACCACTCGGAACCGACATGCTCCCCGACACGGGCGGCTCTTCTCACCGGGATCAATCCCCATGCCGTGGGCTATGGGGTGCCGAGCGTCCCTGGCGGCGCCGATCCTGGATTTCCGGGTTATTCATGGCAACTTGCCGATGACGCCGCGACCTCGGCAGAGATACTCAAGGACGCCGGCTACGCTACGCTTGCCGTGGGCAAATGGCATCTCAGCCGGCCGATCGACACGCATGAGTTCACATCGACAACGTCGTGGCCGACCAAGCGCGGATTCGACCGCTACTATGGTGAGTGGGGCTGCCCGAACTTGCACCAGCCGGGCGAAATCTGGAGCGACAACCATATCGTCCAGACCGACCAGTACCCTGACGACTATTTCTACACGGATGACCTGACCGACAATGCCATCTCGATGATCCGCTCGGTCCGCCAGGGGGACCCCGACAAGCCATTCTACCTCTACCTCGCGCTGTCCTCGCCGCATGCTCCGATGAATGCGAAAAAGCAGGACATGATGAAATATCGTGGCCGCTTCGATGAAGGCTGGGACAAGATCCGGCAGGCGCGTTTCGAAAGGCAGAAGGAACTGGGGATCACGGCCCCCGACACCCGTCTTCCCGCACGTAATACGGACCCGGGATGGGTCGCGGAGCCGTGGGACGAGCTCTCGGACCGGGAGCGCGATCTGCAGGCCCGATACATGGAATGCTACGCCGCGCTCGTCGACAATATCGACCAGTGTTTCGGCCGCCTGCGACAGGCTGTTGAACAGATGGGCGAGTGGGACAACACCATCGTCGTATTCACCTCCGACAACGGCGCGAACCGGGAAGGGGCACTTACCGGCAGCACTCAATATGGAGATCTGATCTTCCGGGTGATGCAGGAAAGGGCAAACTATCAGGCCGCCGGCGGCGATCAGCTCGAGCTGGACTACAAGTACTACAAGGACGACGAGATCGGCGGTCCCCAAACGCAGCCCGACTACGCATACGGCTGGGCGATGGCCGGCAACACCCCGTTCCGTTATTACAAGTCATCGACCTACGCTGGCGGTCATCAGGTCCCCTTCATCATTTCGTGGCCCAAAGGCGTCGCGGCCAACGGCGGAATACGGTCGGAGTACGTCCACGTCACCGATATCCTCCCGACCATTCTTGACCTGACCGGTCTGGAGCATCCGCGCGAGATGGACGGCCGCAAATTGCAGGAAATGACCGGCGTTTCGTTCGCGCATACGCTGCACGACGCGAAGGCGAAGTCTCACCACCGGGAACAGTATACGGAAAGCACCGGATCGCGACGGTACTATCGCGACGGCTGGGCGCTCGTCACGTTGCACCAGCCAATGCACCCGATCGACGATAGCGAATGGCATCTCTACAACCTGATGGACGATCCTACGGAAATCGACGACCTCGCGGCGAAGTATCCCGACAAGGTCAGGGAGATGAGCGAGGCCTGGGAAAGGGCGGCGTGGAAGAATAAAGTGTTCCCGCTCAACGAGGGCAGCGGCGTGATCTTCATGTCGCGCGCGCCTTACGAAGAGCGCTACGCGCAGCCGCTGACACTGTACCAGGATTCGCCGACGGTTCCGGCCTGGCGTGCCCGCTGGCTGATGGAGGGCAGGTCATTCACCGTCCGCAACGCGTTCGCATATGCACCGGGGGATGCAGGGACTCTCTTCAAGCACGGCGGCCAGGGCGGCGGTTACGGGCTCTATGTAGAGGACGGGAGGCTGCTGTTCGTCCTCAACGGGTATGGGAGAATGACCGAACTGCAAAGCGGCCAGCTGTCTTCCGGTAACCATGAAGTCAGCATCGCGATAAATGCGCTTCGCGGCTGGCGATGGGACATAGAACTTCATGTCGATGGGAAGCTTGCGGCGTCTTCGGAGAATCTCCCGATGCTGGCGATGCTCGCTCCGATCGGCGGAATCGATGTCGGCATCGATCGCCGCTCCCCGATTTCGTGGCGACTGTATCAGGAGAACGGTGCGTTTCCCTATACCGGCAAGATCGCCACGGTACGCTACGAACCGGGAGAATGGGCACCCGACATGGCTCCGCATTGGGCAGATGAAATGAGACAAAGAGCCCGGCAGGCACAATAGCGCGGGTGTCGCCGATTTTCGTCACCAGGTGACGCGAGGCGATCGTGGAGGAGAGTTCGGGACGCAGTTCGAACTCGGAGCCCAGCGGGCGACTGCCCGCCGGCCGGTCAGGCCGCCCCATCGGAGCCATGAGCGAAGCGAACCGGCGCGAGATCAGAGATGTGGCGGACAGGGTGGGATTCGAACCCACGATGGGCTTGCACCCATGCCGGTTTTCAAGACCGGTGCATTCAACCGCTCTGCCACCTGTCCGCGCGAAAAACGCGGCTAGCCTCATGCGGCAAAAGCTGCAAGCATGGCCGTCGAAGTTTGGGGAGAATGCTGGGTATGAACGGGCAGGACATCGCTTCGATCGTCAATGTCGTCAATCTCTATCCGATCGCCGTGGACAGCCTGCAATGGCCGCTTTTCGATCAGGTGTTCACCGATGACGTGCATGCCGATTTCGGGGGGCAGGCTGTCTGGGACGGGCTGGAGCCGCTGAAGCAAGTATTCGACATCATCCACCGGCCGTTCAAGGCGACCCAGCACGCGACGCGCGGCCACCATGTGGCGATCGACGGAGACCGGGCGACCTGCCTCAGCTATGTCCACGGCCGCTTCATCCGTGACGTGCCGGAGGGCGGAGACATGTTCGAATCGATCGGCTGGTACGACGATGCCCTGGTCCGCACCGCGGACGGTTGGCGCATCGGCAGCCGCACCTGCCGGACGACCTGGTGGGGCGGTAATCCTCTGGTTCTGCAGACTTCGCCCGACGTGAATGTCGAACATGTTCTCGACGCGCTCAGCACGGAGGCCGAAGCGGGCCGTATCGGTCATTTCAACGCGCTGGCGCGGCAACTGCCCTGAATCCTGTGCCAATCCGAGTTTGGCCCCATTCACAACGCGGTTGATTTCGTGCGATATTCGCTTCGATGAATCGATGGAAAACAATTGGCCGGCTTCTGGCCGCTGCGCTGCTGGCCGTGGTGCTTCTGCCACCCGTTCCCGCGCTGCAAGCGCAATCCGGCCAGACTGCCAGCTTCGATGCTTACCTGCAGCTGGTCGCCGCCCGTGCACGCAACGAGGGCGTGAGCGAGGGCACGATCGCGCAGATGACATCCGGCCTTACATTCAATCCCCGCGTTGTCTCGCTGGACCAGAGCCAACCCGGCCGGCAGTCCTCGCCGCCGCCGATGGCGCCATACCTTCGCCGGCACGTGGATTCCGCACGTATCACCGGCGGACACAGGATCTACGCGCAGACCGCCGGCAGCCTGCTACCCGCCATCGAGCGCGAATATGGCGTTCCCGGCGAGATGCTGATCGCCATCTGGGGCCATGAGACGAATTACGGCAGCTACACAGGCGATTTCGACCTCGCCCGGTCTCTCGCCACGCTTGCATGGGAAGGCCGCCGCCGCGACCTGTTCGAAGGCGAATTCATCGCCCTCCTGAAAATGGTCGACATGGGCGTACCGCGTTACCGGCTGAAGGGCAGCTGGGCAGGGGCGTTCGGCAATCCTCAATTCCTTCCGAGCGTCTATCTGTCCACCGCGGTCGACGGCGACGGCGATGGCAGGCGCGATCTTTGGAACAGCCGAGCCGACACGCTTGCTTCCATCGCCAACTATTTCCGCAAGGCCGGTTGGCGGGCAGGCGAACCCTGGGGGGTGAGGGCATCGGTACCGGCTGGCTTTAGCTGGGCATCTGTGTCGCCAAAGCTCAACGCCCCGTCCTGCGAGCGCGTGCATGAACGCCATTCCGCATGGAAGACGGTTTCCGAATGGCGGAGGACTGGCGTCACGCCGCTTGCGCCGATCCGCGAAGACACGATGGCCTCCCTGTTCCAGCCCGACGGAGCCGGAACCCCGGCATACCTCTTAACCGGGAATTATAGGGTTATCCTTCAGTATAACTGCTCGAACTACTACGCGCTGTCCGTGGGGTTACTAGCAGATGAGATTGTCCGTTAACCGTGCATTGCCGCTTGCGGCCCTGATTCTCCTCAACGGTTGTGTCCTTGGAGGAGGCAAGTCGCCGCAGCTGCCTCCGCCCGCTAAAAACGGCCCGGCGGCCGACTATCCGATGGTTATCGGTGACCCGTTTACCATAGACGGAACCACCTACACACCTGTCGACAAGTTGAACTACGACGCCGTGGGCTATGCCTCGGTAGGCGAGGGTGATCAGGCCGCCGTGATCGGCGCGCACAAGATCCTGCCCCTGCCCAGCTACGTCGAGGTTACGTCTCTCGCCAGCGGCAAGACCATCCTTGTCCGCCTGCAGGACCGCGGGCCGATGAGCAACGATCTGCTCATCGAGCTTTCCGCAGGCGCCGCAGCGCAACTCGGCATCACGGCCGGCGCCAAGGCGCCGGTACGCGTGCGGCGCGTCAATCCACCTGAGGCGGACAGGGCCATGCTGCGCAGCGGCAATCAGGCGCCGGCACGGATGGAGACCCCCAAGCCGCTGCTCAGCGTGCTGATGCGCAAGCTCAGGGATCAGGAGCCCCTGGCGCGGCCGGCCCCCGCTCCCACGCCGACAGCCAGCCCGACCGCCAAAGCGTCACCGCAACCCAGTCCGGAGCCCAGCCCGGAGCCAAGCCCGGCTCCCAAACCAACCGCGACACCAACTCCCGCACCGAAACCGACCGATACGCCCGCGCCCAAACCGGCGGCCTCGGGAAACTTCGTCGTCCAGGCCGCGGCTTTCTCGACCAAGGAGCGAGCAGACAAGGCTGCGACGTCGCTCGGCGGAAAGGTCAGCAAGCCGGGCAAATACTGGCTGATGCGCCTTGGACCTTTCGCAACGAAGGCCGAGGCCGAAGCCGCGCTGGCGAAGGCCAAGGCTGCAGGCTATAGCGACGCGCGAGTCCAGCGCGCCGACTGATCGCAAGCAACGCAGTCGTTCTCGCGCGGGCATTGAAGCGCCGGTGTGAAAGGACGGATCGCTTGAGAGTTCTATTGCTGGCCTTGCTGGTGCTGGCTGTCCCCGGCACGGCGTGGCCGGTGGATGCCGGCCCCGTGCCCGGCAACCGAAACCCTGCGCCGCCTGGCCAGATCGAGGCTATCCCGGTTTCACTGCTCGTCGATCTGGGATCGGGCCAGGTGCTGCATGAGCGCAGCCCCGACCTGCGTTTCGTCCCGGCTTCGATGACGAAGGTGATGACCGCATATGTCGCCTTCGAGCTGATTGCGCAGGGAGACCTGCTGCCCGAGCAGCATTTCATCGTATCGCCGGAAACCGCTGCCAAGTGGAACGGCAAAGGCACCTCGATGTATCTCAGAGGCGGCGAAAGCGTCAGCGTCGACATGCTGCTGCACGGCATTGCCACCGCATCGGCAAACGACGCATCGATCGTGCTTGCCGAAGGATTCGCCGGCGATGTCAGGACCTGGACCGGCCTGATGAACGCGCAAGCCCGGCGGCTCGGCATGGAGGACAGCCACTTCAACACCCCCAACGGCTGGCCGGACGGCGGAAAGACCTACGTCAGCGCGGCGGATCTCGTGAAACTGGCGCGGGCGCTGATCACGCGTCACCCGGCGCTGTATCGCCGCTATTTCGGGCAGAAACGCATGGAGTGGCACCACGTGACGCTCCAAAGCCATGATCCGACCGTCGGGGTCGTCGCCGGCGCGGACGGCATCAAGACCGGCTATACGAGAGAAGCCGGGTACAATTTCCTCGGCTCGGCCGAACGTCGCGGAAGACGGCTGGTCATGGTGATCGGCGGCGCCAGGAGCGATGCCCAGCGATCAGAGGCGTCGCGGAGCTTGCTGGAATGGGGTTTCTCCGCCTGGCGAGTACGGCCGCTTTTCGCTGCACGAGCACCGATCGGCAGCGCGCGGGTGCAGGGTGGTAACCTTCGCCATGTCCCGCTGGTCAGCAAGGCGCCCGTATATGCGTCGATTCCCGCCGACAGCGACGAGCCGATTTCTCTGAAAATGCACTACGATGGCCCGCTGGTGGCGCCGATTGCCGCAGGTACCGAAGTCGGACGCCTCGAAATCCGCGTCGGCAGCCGCGAGCCGGGCTATGTGCCGCTCTACGCGCAACGGGGGGTTGGCGAAGCCGGACCATTGGACCGGCTGTGGAACGGGCTTATGAACCTGATTCCATGAGTCCCGGGAAATTCATTTCGCTCGAAGGCGGGGAAGGGGCGGGCAAGTCCACCCAGTCGCGGCTGCTCGCCGACGCTCTGCGCGCGCGCGGGCTGGGGGTCGTTACCACCCGCGAGCCCGGAGGCACTCCCGGCGCGGAGAGAATCCGCGAGCTGCTGCTCGGGCTCGACGGCGAGGGCTGGAACCCGCGCGCCGAGGCGCTACTGTTCGCCGCTGCCCGTTCAGACCATGTCGAGCGGCTGATCCGGCCAGCGCTTGCCGAAGGGAAATGGGTGATCTGCGATCGCTTCATCGATTCCACCCGCGCCTATCAAGGCGGCGGCGGCGGCCTCGATGACGAGGACATCATGACTCTGCATCGCATCGGCAGCCGGGGTCTGCTTCCTAATCTGACGCTGCTGATAGAAATATCGCCGCAAGTGGCGGCCGAGCGTCTGGCACGGCGCGACGGCGACGAAGCGGACCGTATCGGTGGTCGCGGGGCCGACTATCACGCGCGGGTGGCATCCGCTTTCGAGCGCTTCGCCAAGGCCGAACCCATGCGGTTTGCGCGAATCGACGGAAACGGCGCGATCGAACACACCCACCAGCAGATACTGGCAGCGCTCGCCCCCATGCTGGAGCATACTCCTTGAGCGGCGAAGCCATGCTCGGCCATGATGAGGCCTGGCGCGAGTGGCGTGGCGCGCTCGCGTCCGAGCGCTTGCATCATGCCTGGCTGCTGGCCGGGCCGAGAGGCGTGGGGAAGGGCTCCTTCGCCCGGACCGCCGCCCTGGAACTGGTCGCGGAGCCCGGCGTACCGCAGCCGGCAATCGATTCGCATCCCGATATATCGACGCTGGAGAAACTTCCCGACAGCGAGGAGGAAGCCAAGAAGCGCGAGCAGGGCAAACCTTTCAAGACCAAGCGGAACATCTCCGTCGACCAGGTCCGAGCCATGCAGCAGCGGCTGACGACGCGCCCGACTCTCGGCAGACGGCGGGCGATCATCATCGACCCCGCCGACGATATGGAAAAAGGCGCGGTCAACGCACTTCTGAAAAGCCTGGAAGAACCGCCGCAAGGCACGTTCTTCCTGCTCGTGTGCCACCAGTCCGGCCGCCTGCCGCCGACTATTCGCTCACGCTGCCGCAGCCTGCGTTTTCCGCCGCTGGGACCCGGCGATATGGATTCAATCCTGTGCCGCGAAGTGCCCCAGGCCGGCGAGGAGGCCCGAACAGCGGCCATCGCCGCAGCTCAGGGTTCGCCCGCCACCGCGCTGGCCTTCGTCGAGCAGGACCTCGCCCCTCTGCATGACCTGATGCTTCGGATCATGCGCGAAGGCGACCCCGGCTTCGCCCTGCGCGGTATGCTGGCCGATGCAATCGGAGCGCGGCCGGACCGCGTCCGGCTGCTTGCCGCGCTCGATCTGGCGCGGGCCACACTGGCCGAAGACCTCGCGTCCGCCGGGCGCGACCGACAGCTGCGGATCATCGAGGCTCATGGCGCAATCGCGCGCCTCGCGGCCCAGGCCCCGACCTACAACTTCGACCCCGGCCTGCTGGTTATGGAAATTGGCGGGTTGCTGGCATCTGCCGCCATCCCTAGAGAGGCGGCGAAGACAGCTTGAAGACCCGGAAAGATTGCCCGCCAGCCATGGCCGAGCCTTATTACATCACGACCGCGATCCACTACCCCAACGGCAGGCCGCATATCGGCCATGCCTATGAGACGATCGCCGCCGACGTCATTGCGAGATTTCAGCGCGCGCAGGGCCGCGAAGTCCGCTTCCAGACAGGAACCGACGAACACGGACTCAAGATGGCGCAGAAAGCGCGCGAGCTGGGTGTCAGCCCGCGCGAACTTGCGGATGAAATGTCTGGATATTTCAGGGAATTATTCGACATACTGAATATTTCCTATGACCGGTTCATCCGCACCAC
The DNA here is from genome assembly GCA_024236175.1 of Novosphingobium sp. GTDB lineage: Bacteria > Pseudomonadota > Alphaproteobacteria > Sphingomonadales > Sphingomonadaceae > Novosphingobium. Next base: position 340,965 of record JACKKY010000002.1, read on the forward strand.
CGAGCCCTGCCATCACGCGTCGGTGCAGGAGCTCTGGCGACGGATGGAAGCCAATGGCGACCTCTATCTTGACCGCTACGAAGGCTGGTACTCGATCCGCGACGAGGCGTATTACGACGAGAGCGAGCTGATCGAGGGCGAGGGGGGGGAAAAGCTCTCGCCGCAGGGCACTCCGGTCGAATGGACCGTCGAGGAAAGCTGGTTCTTTCGTCTCTCGAAATACCAGCAGCCGCTGCTCGACCTCTACAATTCCAATCCCGGGTTCATCCGGCCGGAAAGCCGCCGCAACGAGATCATGCGCTTCGTCGAAGGCGGATTGCGCGATCTATCGGTCTCGCGCACCAGTTTCGACTGGGGCATCAAGGTACCGGGCAGCGAAGACCATGTGATGTACGTCTGGGTCGATGCGCTGACCAATTACATCACCGGGCTCGGTTTCCCCGAGGATACGCCGGAATTCCGCAAGTTCTGGCCCGCCGACCTGCATCTGATCGGCAAGGACATCGTCAGGTTCCATACTGTCTACTGGCCGGCTTTCCTCCTCAGCGCCGGCGTGGAGCCGCCGAAACAGGTGTTCGGCCACGGATTCCTGCTCAATCGGGGCCAGAAGGAATCGAAGTCGCTCGGCAATGTCACCGACCCGGTGGAACTGGCGGAGCGCTTCGGCGTCGATGTCCTGCGCTATTTCCTGATGCGCGAAATCAGCTTCGGACAGGATGGAAGCTATTCGGTCGAAGCCATTGTAACACGGGCAAATGCCGAGCTCGCCAACAGCTTCGGCAATCTTGCCCAGCGCGTGCTCTCGATGATCTTCAAGAACCTCGAAGGACAGCTTCGCACCGACATCGCGGCGACTGCACCGGACGAGCACCTTGAAGCCACCATTCGCACCCATATTGCCGCCATGCAGACCAGCTTCGAAGAGCTGGCCTTCAGCGAGGGGCTGGAATCCTGGATGAAGGCGGTTTTCGCCTGCAACCAGTATGTCGATGAACAGGCGCCTTGGGAGCTACGCAAGACCGATCCGGAGCGGATGGCCGGTGTGCTGCTGACACTGTTCCGCTGCGTGCGTGACCTTGCCATCGCGGTGCGCCCGGTGGTGCCGACGTCGGCCGACCGGCTGCTCGACCAGATGGGAATTGCCCCCGAAGCCCGCGACGTCGCCGCGTTGGAGGATGGAAACTGGTTTCCGGCCCTGGTTGCGACCGGTTTCCGGATGGACAAGCCCGTCGGCGTGTTCCCCCGCCTGGAGATGCCCGCCGAGGACGCGGCCTGATGCTCGTCGATTCCCATTGTCACCTGCAATACAAGGGCCTGGTGGAAGACCAGCAGGGCGTCTTGTCCCGCGCAAGACAGGCCGGGGTAACCGGTTTCCTGAACATTTCGACCCGGCAGCGGGAATGGGAACAGGTCGTCGGCACCGCCGCACGCGAGGAAGACGTCTGGGCCAGCGTCGGCATCCACCCGCATGAGGCCGATGCCCATGCGGATCTCGGCGCAGCTTCGCTCATCGAGGCTGCCAAGCACCCCAAGGTGGTGGGAATCGGGGAAACCGGGCTAGACTACTACTACGAGCATTCGGATCGCGAGACCCAGCAGGCGCTGTTCCGCACCCATATCGCCGTTTCGCGCGACACCGGGCTGCCGCTGATCGTGCACACGCGCGACGCGGAAGAGGATACCGCGCGGATCATCGCTGAAGAGATGGAGAAGGGCGCCTTTCCCGGCCTGATCCACTGCTTCACAGCCTCCGCCGGGTTTGCCCGGCAGATGCTTGAGCTCGGGCTTTCGATTTCGCTTTCCGGCATCGTCACCTTCAAGAATGCCAAGGACTTGCAGGCTATAGCGGCCGAATTGCCTGAAGACAGGCTGCTGGTTGAAACCGATGCGCCCTTTCTGGCGCCGGTTCCCCATCGCGGGCAGACCTGCGAGCCTGCCTTCACCGCCGATACGGCGCGCTTCGTGGCGGGCCTGCGCGAAGTCGATCCCGAACGGCTTGCCGAAACAACGACCGGTAACTTCTTCCGGCTGTTCACAAAGGCCGCGGCGTGAAGCTTCTCGTCCTGGGCAGCGGGACGTCCACCGGTGTCCCAAGGCTCGGCGACGACTGGGGCTCCTGCGATCCGGAAGAGCCGAAAAACCGCCGTTCCCGGGTGTCCATCATTGTCGAGAGCAGCGAAGGAAACCGGTTACTTGTGGACACATCGCCGGACCTGCGCTCGCAGCTGCTCGCCAACGGGATCGAGAAGGTGGATGCGGTGTTCTGGACGCACGACCATGCCGACCACTGCCATGGCATCGATGACCTGCGCGCCATGCGCTACATCCGCCAGGGGCCGCTGCCCGGATATGCCGCCGACGAGACCGTCCGGCGGCTGCGCCAGCGCTTCGGCTACGTCTTCGCCGGTCAGCACGGCTATCCGACGATCGTCAATATCGACACGCTGGAGAACCTGCGCATGTGCGCCGGATTCTCGGTCGGTTACTGCCAGATGCCGCATGGTCCGGCGCAAACCACTGGATATCGCTTTGATCACGGCGATAAATCAATTAGTTATGCAACAGACTTCAGCGAAATTACCCGGGGAATGGTCGAGCTTTTCGACGGATCCGACATATTGGTGATCGACTGCCTGCGCCGCGAGCCGCATCCCACCCATGCCAATCTGGCGATGGCGCTCGAACTCGCCGAGGCGGCGCGCGTCGGCCGGGCCGTGCTCACGCATCTCGACAAAAGCATGGACTATGCGGCGCTCAAGCGCGAAGTTCCGCAGCATGTTCTTGTAGGATTCGACGGAATGGAACTCGAAGCGTGACCGGAACGGCGACTTTCGTTGCCATCATCACCGCGCTTGGCGCCTTGGTCCTGGCCATGCGTGGCCTGCAATCCCACCGTTTGCCTACGGAAAAGAAGGTCAGGATGGCCGTCATGTGGATTCTGATCATTGCCGGCACGGCTTTTCTCTTTTCCCGGCTGGGCTATTAGCCCCCCTCGCAGGGACGGCCCATCCGCGATTTAACATAATATATATTATCATTCCACTATGCCAGACACGCAGATTGCCCCTCTCGACCGCCTGCTCTCGATCATGGAGCAGCTCAGGCATCCGAAAACCGGATGCGAATGGGATCGCGAACAGACCTTCGCGACGATCGCGCCGTACACCATCGAGGAAGCCTACGAAGTCGCCGACGCCATCGAGCGCAACGATATCGAAGGCCTGCGCGACGAACTCGGCGACCTTCTGCTCCAGGTGGTGTTTCACGCACGCATGGCCGAGGAAGCCGGCCAATTCGCGTTCGAGGACGTTGCCGCCGCGATTTCCGACAAGCTGGAAGCACGCCATCCGCATATCTTCGGCGGTCAGGCTCACGACGGCGAACGGCAGACCGATCGCTGGGAAAAGCTCAAGGCGGCCGAACGCGAAGCCAAGGGCGCGACCAGCGCCATGGACGGGATCGCGCTTTCGCTGCCGGCGCTGATGCGCGCGGAGAAGCTGCAGAAACGGGCTGCGCGCGTCGGGTTCGACTGGCACGACCCCAAGGGGCCGATTGAGAAGATGCAGGAAGAGCTCGACGAGCTCGAAACGGCGGAAACCGACGAAGAACGCCTGATGGAGGCAGGCGACGTGCTGTTCGTCGCCGTCAATATCGTCAGGCGCTACGGCATCGCGCCCGAAGATGCGCTGCGCGCTTCCAATGCGAAGTTCGAAAAGCGGTTCCGCGCAATGGAAGACATGGCCTCCAGCGACGGCAAGGACCTGGCCGCGTTGCCGCTCGATGAGCAGGAACACTACTGGCAGGCTGCGAAAGCCCTAGAGCGCGGAAAACCGACCTAGCTCACGCGGCGCCAGGCGCACCGTGAGCTTGCGCTGCGGCCCGTCCGGCCCCATCCCGCCGTCCTCTTCCTCAAGCACTTCGCCATGCGCATGCAGCCAGGCGATTTTCTGTCCGTCGCTGGCGGGCAACACGAAGCTGCAGAGCTGTGATTCCGATGTCAGCCCCTGCCCGACCGTTTCCAAGAGACTTTCGCAACCTTCGCCGGTAAGGGCTGAAAGCGTAACGATTATTTCATCCTCACGGCTCTCGGCTACCGTTTTCAGCTCCGCAGCCCTGTCCGCACCCAGCAGATCCCATTTGTTCCAAACTTCGATGATCGGAATCTCGGGGTTGCCGCCCTGCTCGTCCACGATCCCAAGCTCTCCCAGCACATTGAGGACCTGGCGCTTCTGCGCCTCGGTGTCCGGATTGGCGATGTCGCGAACGTGGAGGATGATGTCGGCCGCGGTGACTTCCTCCAGCGTGGCGCGGAACGCAGCGACAAGCTGGGTCGGCAGATCGGAAATGAAGCCCACCGTATCGGAAAGGATCGCCTTTTCCACGCCCGGCAGCCTGATCGCCCGCATCGTCGGGTCCAGCGTTGCGAAAAGCAGATCTTCCGCCATGACGTCAGCCCCGGTGAGCCGGTTGAAGAGCGTGGACTTGCCGGCGTTGGTGTAGCCGACCAGAGCCACGACCGGCCATGGCGCCTTTTCGCGACGCTCGCGATGCAGGCCGCGCGTACGGCGCACCTGTTCCAGCTCACGGCGGATTTTCGCCATACGGTCGCGGATCATCCGGCGGTCCGCCTCGATCTGGGTCTCGCCGGGGCCGCCCAGGAAGCCGAAGCCGCCGCGCTGGCGCTCCAGGTGGGTCCAGCTGCGCACGAGGCGGCCGGCCTGATAGTCGAGATGGGCAAGCTCGACCTGCAACCGGCCTTCCGCCGTCGCCGCCCGCTCACCGAAAATCTCGAGTATCAGACCGGTCCGGTCGATAACCTTGCGCTTCAGCCTGTCTTCCAGATTTCGCTGCTGGATTGCCGAAAGCGCGCCGTCGACAATGACCAGTTCGGCCTCGGACTGTTCGCAGGCCGTGGCGATATTCTGCACCTGGCCTTCGCCGAACAGGGTCGCCGGCCGGGGTTCGCGAAGCTGGACGATGAAGCTGTCGGCGACGACGATACCGATCGCCAGGGCAAGCCCCCTCGCCTCCTCGAGCCGCGCCTCGGGATCCTGTTCGGTCCTGCCGCGCAGGTGCGGGTAGACGACCAGTGCCCTGGCGCCTCGTGTAACCTCACCCTCGAGTTCGTCAGACAACGGCCTTCGCCAAACCTCAGTCTTCGTCGGCTTCGCCGTTGTCGTTGCCGCTTTCTGACTGCAAATCGATCGGAGTGACCGGCTGGATCGTCGAAACGGCGTGCTTGTAGGCAAGCTGCACATACCCGTCGCGCTCTAGCAGCATGCAGAACAGGTCGAACGCGGCCACGCGCCCCTGCAGCATCACGCCGTTGATCAGGAACATGGTGACCTGCACGCCGGAATTGCGGACGCTGGAGAGGAACACATCCTGAAGCAGGCGAACCTTCTTGCCCCCTTCCCCGCCGCTGTTGAACTGCGCCGCGTCGACAGGGGTGCTGGGCATGATGGTCGAGACGGCATGCTTGTAGACCAACTGGGACTGTCCGTCGCGCCGCAGCAAAATCGAGAAATTGTCGAACCAGGTCACGATGCCCTGCAGCTTGACGCCCTTCACCAGGAACATGGTGACCGGAGTCTTGTTCTTGCGCAGGAGATTGAGAAACTGGTCCTGAAGGTTCTGGCCCTTGCCCCCTGCCCCGGTTGCCGGGGTTTCTGCGGGCTCCGCCGGGGGATTCGGCTTCGGGCGTGCGGAAAGGGTACGTTCACCCATCTGTGTCTCCTATTCTTGGCGGCCGCCGATACGGTCCGCAATCTGGCCCGTCTTTGTGACAGGCCGCTTTAGCAAAGAGATATTAGCTCTTCGCAGGTGCAACGTAAATGCGAAAGATCAAATCAGGGCGATCTACTTTTCCCCGTCGGCCCGCTCGGACTCGCGCCGATCCGCCATTCCCAGCAGCTTGAGCTTGCGGTGCAAGGCAGAGCGTTCCATGCCGATAAAGGCCGCAGTCTTGGAAATATTGCCCGAAAACCGGCGGATCTGGACCTTCAGATACTCGCGTTCGAAATTCTCACGGGCCTCGCGCAGCGGCACCCCCATCATCGCCGACATGTTCGAATCGCCCTGCATGCGCTCGCTGAGGATTTCCGGCGGCAGCATGTCGACTTCGATCGTGTCCAGCCGGTCACGCGGCGCCATGATGACCGTGCGCTCCACGACGTTGCGGAGCTGGCGGACGTTCCCGGGCCAATCGTAGGCCTGAAGAGCCGCCATGGCCTCCGGACTGATCCTGGGGGCCGGAACGCCCTGTTCGCTGGAATAGCGGGTGAAGAAGTGGTCGATCAGCACCGGTATGTCCTCGCGCCGCTCCGACAGCGCGGGAACGGCCACGGGAACCACGTTGAGCCGATAGAACAGGTCTTCCCTGAACCGACGTTCGGCGATTTCCTTCTCGAGGTCGCGAGACGTCGAGGATACAACCCGCACATCGACGCGAATTTGCCGGTTTCCTCCCACCCTGACGAAGGATTGCTCGGTCAGCACGCGCAGGATCCTCGCCTGCGTCGAAAGCGGCATGTCGGCCACTTCGTCGAGGTAGAGAGTCCCGCCGTCGGCCATTTCCAGCAGGCCCGGCCGGACCAGACTGCCCTCTGCTTCCTCTCCGAACAGCTCCTGCTCGAAGCGCTCCGGCGTGATCCTAGCCGAATTGACCGAGACGAAGGCGCTGCCGGCCCGGGGACTCCAGCTGTGCAGCAGCCTGGCGGCGACTTCCTTGCCGACGCCGGCCGGACCACTGATCAGCAGCCGGCTGCCGGTGCTGGCGACACGCTTCAGCGTCGCGCGGACCTGGTTGATGGACGAGCTGTTGCCGGTGAACTCCTCCCCCATCGAGAAATCCTGGCGCAGCTGGGCATTCTCGCGGCGCAGCCGCTCGGTTTCGGTCGCCCGGGCGACGAGATGCAGGAGCTTTTCCGCCTCGAACGGCTTCTCGATGAAGTCGACCGCACCGCGGCTGATCGCGGCAACGGCGGTATCGATATTGCCGTGGCCGGAGAAGATGATGACCGGAAGCTCGGGTTCGCGGGCCTTGATCGCGTCGAGGACCTCAAGCCCGTCCATCGGGCTGCCATGCAGCCACACGTCGAGCAGCACCAGCGAGGGCCGCTGCTCGTCGATCGCCGCCAGCGCCGACTCGCTGTCTCCGGCCGAGCGGCAATCATAGCCCTCGTCGCTGAGCACGCCGGCGACAAGGTCGCGAATGTCTCGTTCATCATCAACTATCAGTATGTCGAGCGCCATCTGGCCTCCGAAGGGGTAATATGGGTCATTCCGCTGCTTCCGAATTGCGCTTGCTGGCCACCGGATCGCAGGCAAAGCTCATGGTGACGCAGGAACCGCCGCCCTCCGCCGGTGTAAACGTCATCTCGCCGCCGTGTTCCTCGACGATCTTGTTGACGATCGCGAGGCCCAGGCCAGTGCCCTTCTCCCGCGTGGTCACATAGGGTTCGACAAGCCTTTCGCGATCCTGCGGCAGGCCGATGCCGTTGTCGGTGATCGAGACGACGATCTGCTCATCGTCGCGCCGCATCTCGACATTCACCCGCCCGCGGTAGGTTTCGGGCGCTTCCCTGGCCATTGCATCGATGGCCTCGACCGCATTCTTCAGCACGTTGGTCATGGCCTGACCGTACTGGTGGCGATCGCAGGCGATGCTTCCGATGTCGTCCTCCGCAGAGAATTCGAACGCCACGTCGGTACGCGAGACCTCCTGCAGGAACAGCGCCTGGCGCGTGAGAGCGACCGGGTCCTCGTTGCGGAACACCGGCTTGGGCAGGCGCGCGAAGGAGGAGAACTCGTCCACCATCTTCCGCAGGTCGCCCACCTGGCGGATGATCGTGCTCGTCAGCTCCTCGAACAGCTCTGGATCGGTCTCGATCTGCTTGCGGTAGCGGCGGCTGAGGCGTTCGGTTGCAAGCTGGATCGGCGTCAGCGGGTTCTTGATCTCATGCGCGATCCGCCGGGCGACGTCAGACCAGGCCGCCTGGCGCTGGTCCAGCAGCTGGCGGGTGATGTCCTCGAAAGTGATGACATGGCCGGTCCGGTCCTCGCTGACTTTCACCGCCAAGGTCAGCAAATCTCCGCCCTTGTTGTACTGCACGATGCCCCGCGCCAGGCCGGAATCGACCAGGCCGGCGATCTGCGGCGAAATTTCCGCGAGCGACAGGCCCACCGGCCCCGGCCCGCTGCGATCGAACAGCAGCTTCTGGGCGGTGCTGTTCATCAGCAGCACGTTTCCTTCACCGTCCAGCGAGATGATGCCGGCCGTGACGGATTCGAGCACCGCTTCCATGAAGGCGCGCCGTTCCTCGAGCTGCTGGTTGGCGCCGACGAGCGCCTGCGTCTGCTTTTCGATCTGGGCCGTCATGCGATTGAAGGCGCGATTGAGCAGCCCGATCTCGTCGGCCCCGGTGCGCCCCTCGACCCGGAGCGAGAAATTGCCGCTGCCCACGCTCCGCGCCGCGTCCACGAGCCGGTAGAGCGGTTTCACCTGCCGGTCGGCGAATCTCAGCGCGAACCATACGGAAAGTCCGACAAGCGCCAGCGAAGCGACGAACAGCGCGACGTTGAAGCGCAATTGCAGCACGCGCGCCCGGCTCGTCAGGACCTCGTAGGCTTTCACGATATTCTGGGCCCGCTGCCCCTGGCTGAACGCCAGAAGGTCGGAACTGCGCGCGGCGTAGAGGTAGATACCGGCAGGCCGGTCTATCGGAATGACCGCCTCGATCTTGTTTGCATCGGCACTGACCACCATGTCCTCGCCGCTGTCGAGCTGCTTGATCTCCTCGGCGCTCACCCGGCGGCGTGTCGTGTTCCCTTCCGGATCGACGATCGCGGCCGTGCGCATCTGGCCATCGCCGCCCTTCTGCAGAATGGCCGATTCGGTGAGTTTCCGGTTCACCACCTGATAGGAATAGAACTCCGCGAAACTGGGGCTCGATATCGGCTCCTGGCTAAGGAAGGTTCCGAGATCCTCGGCCATGGCCACCGTTTCGTACCCCACGTCGCGCTGCGCCTGCTCGTAATACCCCCGCGCCAGCTTGTTGGCGTTCTCGAGCAGGCCGCGCGAATTGTCGGAGAACCAGAATTCGACGCCCGACTGGAACAGCCACGATGCGAAGACCACCACCAGCAGCGTCGGAATCGCCGCGATCAGGGAGAAGATGAACACCAGGCGGACATGCATCCGCCCTGTCCCGCCCATGTTCTCGGCGGCGCGGCGCAGCGCCATCCGCCGGCCGAGCAGCACCAGGATCGCCATGGCCGGAACCAGCGTGCCCACCAACAGGCTCGCCGTCACATCGGAGGAGAGCAGCGCTCCCTTCTTCGCCTGGCTGTTGAGCGTCACCCAGGTGGTGACGGTCATGATCAGGAAGGCGACGACCGAGACGACTTCGACGACCGCAAAAAAATTGCCGCGGCGGGCGGCAAGCTGGACTTGTCGCCACCAGCGCGGCCAATGTCTATGTCCAGTGGATGCGGCGCGGCTCATCGTTGTTGTATTACAACAACACTGTTGCCCAACTGCAAGAAAATTCGATCAAATTTCTTTAGTCCCGGCCCGCAAACTCTTCAGGATCAAGGGAAAGTTCGCTCAGCCGCTTGCGCAGGGTGTTGCGATTGATGCCGAGCTGCTGGGCTGCACGCAGCTGATTGCCGCCGGTTTCCTTGAGAATCTCCGCGAACAGCGGGCGCTCGAACGCGGCCATGGCGCTGTGATAGACCGTTCCGGGCGCGGGCCGGACATCGCTGAGCCAGCGCGTCACCGCCGCCTCGATCGCCGGCGCGTCCTCGCCCGCCTCGGCATCCGCCCTGCTCTCCTTCTCCAGCATGGGCGCGAGGGTCTCGATGTCGATCACGTCCTTTCGCGCAAGCAGCGCGAGCCGGTAGATGAAGTTCTTCAGCTCGCGGACATTGCCGCGCCACGGCTGCTGCCGCAACTGTTCGGCCGCCTCGGCGGTGAGCTGCCGGCGCGGCAGGCCCTCGCTTGCCGCAAGCTGCAGGAAATGCCGGGCCAGCGCCTCGATGTCTTCCGGCCTGTCCCGCAGGGCAGGCATGTGGATCGGCACGACGTTGAGCCGGTAATAAAGATCTTCGCGGAATCGCCCGGCATCGATCAGCGGCTCGAGATCCTTGTTCGTCGCGGCGACGATGCGCACGTCGAGCTTCACTTCCTCGCGCCCGCCGACCCGGCGGATACTCCCCGACTGGAGCGCGCGAAGCAGCCGGGTCTGCGCCTGCATCGGCATGTCGCCGATCTCGTCGAGAAACAGCGTGCCGCCCGCAGCCTGCTCGAATTTGCCGATGTGGCGGGCGACCGCGCCGGTGAAGGCCCCCTTCTCGTGACCGAACAGCTCGCTTTCGATCAGGTCGGCGGGGATCGCCGCGGTGTTGACCGCAATGAAGGGCCCCTCCCGGCGATGGCCGAGCTGGTGGATCGCTTCCGCCACCAGTTCCTTGCCGGTGCCCGATTCGCCCAGGATCAGCACCGTGAGGTCATTGCGCAGCACCCGCGTAATCATCCGGAAAACCGACTGCATCGCCTGGCTTCGGCCGACCAGCGGCAGCCCCTGCCCGATCTGGGCGTCTTCGTCGCTTTCCACCGGCTTCGAACTGGTGCCCACCGCCTGTCGGACGGTACGGGCAAGCTCGTCGATATCGAATGGCTTGGGGAAGTACTCGAAGGCGCCGGTATCGCTGGCACGCACTGCCGTATCGAGCGTGTTCTGGGCGGACAGGATCACGATCGGCATGTCCGGATAGACGTCGCGCACCCGGCCCAGCGTCTCTATTCCATCGCCGTCCGGCAGCATGACGTCAGTGACAAGCGCGGAAAAGCGGGATTCGGCCAGCAGCCGGTCGCGATCCGCTATCATGTCGCAGCAGGTCACCGTGAAGCCTTCCGCTTCCAGCGCAGCAGTCAGCACGATTGCAATCGAGGGATCGTCTTCGACCAGCAGAACGCTCATGTCGGCACCTTTTCAGCCGTCTCCGCGGCGACGGCCGTCTCGGAAGCGAGCGGGAGATGGATGCGGAAATGGGTCCAGCCATTCTCCTCGTCGCGCTCATGGCTGATCCGGCCGTTCATGTCCCGGACGAGCTTTCTCACCAGCGGCAGGCCAAGCCCCTGCCCCGACTTCTTCGTCGTCACGAAGGGCTCGAAGATATGATCGCGCATCGGCTGGGGAATGCCGGGGCCGTTGTCACTGACGCGCAATTCCACCGGCAGCCTCACCGGCCTGCCCGAGTTGCTCGACCGGAGCTGCAGGCCGCTGGCGAAGCGCGTGCGCACGGTGATGCGCGGCTTCGGCATGCTGGCGCAGGCCTCGCGCGCATTGGACAACAGGTTGATAAGGACCTGAACCAGGCCGTCCGGATTGCCGAGCACCGGCGGCAAGGACGGGTCGAATTCCTCTTCGATCCGGATGCTTGTCTCTCGCGTTCCGTCGGCGGCATCGAGGATCGCGATCGCACGGCGAACCGATTCATGAAGGTTGCACGGTTCGACCGGGGCCGTCGTGCGGCGGCTCAAGGTCTGCATCTGGTCGATAAGCAGGGCGATGCGGTCGACCTCGGCCGCGATCAGATCGGTCAGCGCGTGATCCTTCTCGCCCACCCGGCGCGCCAGGAGCTGGGCTGCGCCGCGAATGCCCGCGAGCGGGTTCTTGATCTCGTGGGCGAGGATTTCCGGCCCGCGCAACGACGCGAAGTCGGGTTCACCCGAATCCTCACCGAAGGCTTCGGCCGCACTGTGATCGTGCAGTGAGAACAATTGCCAGCCCGGCTCATCGATCACCGGTGTAACCGTAATATCGAGCCGCCGGGAGCCCTTGCGGCCGACAATGACATCGATTTCCCGCGCTGACACCGGTGTCTCGCAGTCGCCGATCCGGTCGATAAGCCGTTGCTCGGCGAAAGTGAGGACATCGGTGAGCTTGCGGCCTGCCAGCCTGCGCAGGCTCTGGCCGAAAAACTGTTCAGCCGCAGGGTTCGCCGCCGCGATGCGCAGCCCGGGCGCTAGCAGCACGATGGCAAGCGGCAAACTGGCGAGCTGGCGTTTGGCATCGGGGCCGCCAGGCTCGAGCTTGAACTTCATGCCGCCTCGCGCTGCAGGTGAGGAGCGAAGAAATCGCCAATAACCCTCATTACTTCAACAGGATCATCGATAAAATTCACGCGATTCCTGAACTCTGCTGACCCCGGAATGCCCTTGGTGTACCAGCCAAGGTGCTTGCGCGCGACCTTGACGCCGACCTCCGTGCCATAATGCGATAGCATTGAGTCATAATGCTCTGTGATCAAACGATATTGCTGATCCATGCCGGGATCCGCCAATTTGCTGCCGCTGCGCCACCAGTGCATCACCTGTCCGAGCAGCCAGGGCCTGCCGTAGGCCCCTCGCCCGATCATCACTCCGTCGGCACCGGACTGCTCCAGCGCCGTGGCACTGTCCTCGATCGAACAGATGTCACCGTTGACAATCACCGGAAGGGAAACCGCTTCCTTGACCCTGCGCACAAAGGCCCAGTCGGCCTGCCCCTTGTACATCTGATTGCGGGTGCGCCCGTGGACAGTGATCATCCGCGCGCCGAGATCCTCCGCGATCCGGGCCAGCTCCGGGGCGTTGAGGCTCGCATGGTCCCATCCCATGCGCATCTTGACGGTAACCGGGACATCCACCGCTTTCACGGTCGCCTCGATCAGGCTGCCAGCAAGCTTGAGGTCGCGCATCAGCGCGGAACCGGCATCCCCGTTGACCACCTTCTTCACCGGGCAGCCCATGTTGATGTCGATAATCGCGGCGCCGCGGTCGGCGTTGAGCTTGGCGGCTTCGGCCATTTCCGCGGGACAACAGCCGGCCAGCTGCAATGACACCGGTTCCTCGACCGGATCCCAGGCAGCCTTGCGCAAGGATTGCCGCGTTTCGCGGATCATGGCCGGAGACGCGATCATCTCGGTCACGTTCAGGCCCGAACCGAAACGGCGCACGAGCCTGCGGAACGGCATATCGGTAACGCCAGTCATCGGCGCCAGGATAACCGGGCAATCGATATGCAGCGGACCGACGGAAACCGGTTTCAGTTCGGGTGGTTTGGGCAGCATGTCCGTTTCTGCGCCTAAAAAACAGGCAGCGCATAGTGGATTGCCCTTGCGACGGCAAGCGGTTACCGGCGGGCGCGATGTCCGGCCGGAACGCCCTTCCCCGTACTGCCGCCGTCGTCGTCGCGGCCGGCCAGGGTCTGCGCGCAGGCCAACCGGTGCCCAAGCAGTTCGCCCTGTGGCGTGGGAAACCGGTTGTCCGCCATTCCGTCGAGGCTCTGCGAAACGCCGGAATTTCGCCGATTGTCGTGGCAGTGCCACCGGGCGCACAGGATGTCGCCACGGCCGCGCTGGAAGGGCTTGGCGGCGTGCGCCTGGTAAGCGGTGGACAAACGCGCCAGGAGTCGGTCCTGCGCGGACTGGAGGCGCTTCAGGGGGATGGACCGGATCTAGTGCTGATCCACGATGCCGCCCGTCCGATCCTTCCCGCATCCGTACTCGATCGGCTGCAAGCCGCCCTCGCCGTTCATGCTGCCGCCATCCCCGTGCTGCCAGTCTCGGACAGCCTTGCCGAGGAGAACGACGGCATGATGGGTACTCCGACCGACCGGGACCGCTTGCGACGCGTCCAGACCCCGCAGGCGTTCCATTTTGACGCAATCCTCGCGGCGCATCGCGGCTGGAGCGGAGCGCCCGAAGCCGGCGACGATGCCCAGGTCGCACGCAAGGCGGGTGTGGACGTGGCATTTGTCGAAGGAGACGAAGCCTTGCACAAGCTCACGTTCGCCTCCGATTTTGCGGTTGCCGCACCAACCGTAAGAATTGGCACCGGATATGACGTCCACCGGCTGGCAGACGGGGAAGAGCTGTGGCTGGGTGGAATCAAAATCAAGCATTCACAAGGGCTTGCAGGCCATAGTGATGCCGATGTCGCAATTCATGCGCTTGTCGATGCCCTGCTCGGCGCCGTCGGATCCGGCGATATCGGCCAGCATTTCCCGCCGAGCGATCCGCAATGGCGCGGCGCGTCATCGGACCGGTTCCTGATCGAGGCCGTACGGCTCGTCGCCGAAGCGGGATATGCGGTGGGCAATATCGACCTCACGATCATCTGCGAAATGCCAAAAATAGGTCCCTATCGCGAGGCGATGCGCGAGCGGATCGCTTCACTGCTTGGCGTTGACATTGATGCCGTAAGCGTCAAGGCCACCACGACTGAAAAGCTCGGATTCACCGGTCGCGGGGAAGGAATCGCCGCTCAAGCTGTTGCCAGCGTGTTCAGAAGCTGAAGGATGGAAACCATGCGCCGGATGTCCCTGTTTTGCGCCGCCCTGCTTGCCTCCGTCCCGGGAATGGCGCGTGCCGCCGAACCTCCCTGCCTGACACTGGCCGAGTTCACCTCGCTTGCAAGCTATGCGCTGCCCAGCATCATCAGCGGCACCAACCAGCGCTGCTCGGTCAGTCTCGGCGCCGGCGCATGGCTGCCGCGTAACGGCGAGCGGCTCGCCGCCCGCTACGCGACCCAGAAGGCCTCTTCCTGGCCCGGCGCCAAGGCCGCCTTCCTGAAACTGAGCGCGAGCACCAACGGCGAGGCGAACAAGCTGTTCAGGGACATGCCGGACGCATCGCTGCAGCAGGTGCTGGACGCGATGATGGAAGGCATGGTCAGCCAGAGCATCCCGCTCGAGCGCTGCGAGACGATCGACGGGGTCGTCCGCCTGCTCTCGCCCCTCCCTCCGGAAAACACCGCTGAGCTTATCGCGCTCGCGGTCGGCCTTGGCTCGAAGTCGAAAGAGCCCAAGGTCGGCAAGGTCTCCATCTGCAAAAGTTGATCATGTCAGAAAATCTGCTTCCCGATGATATCGTTTCGCTCGCGGCCCGCGTTGTGGCCGAAAATATCGAAGCCGGACGCAAGATCGCGCTGGCCGAAAGTTGCACCGGCGGCCTTGTCTCGGCGGCGCTGACGGAGATACCCGGTTCGTCCGCCGTGCTCGATCGCGGCTTCGTCACCTACTCCAATGAAGCCAAGCGCGAAGTGCTGGGCGTGCAGGAAGACATCATCGACACGTTCGGCGCTGTGTCGGCGGCAACGGTCTGGGCGATGGCGCAAGGCGCGCTGGAGCATAGCGAAGCCGATATTGCCGTTGCGATCAGCGGCATCGCCGGCCCGGAAGGCGGCACCGAGTTCAAGCCGGTGGGCACCGTCGCATTCGCCTGTTCGATCCGCGGAAACAGCGAGGTCAAGGCCGAGGAGCGCCAGCTCGAGGGATCGAGCCGGGCCCGGGTACGGCATCAGGCGGCGCTGATCGCACTCGAGCTGCTGCTACCGTAAAGTTCTTCAGCACGCGCTTCAAAAGCCGCGACCATCTTACGGAAAGCACGTTCAAAATAGTCCCCGGCGAGCTTCTCGAACAGAGCGTTGCGGAACTTGAATTCGACTGAGAAGTCAATCTCGCACTGGCTCTCGCCCGTCGGCCGGAACACCCAGTGATTGTCGAGATCGGTGAGCGGCCCGTCGACATAGTGGACCCTGATTTTTTCGGGCCTTTCCTTCTCGACCCGCGAGGTGAATTTCTCGCGGAACGACTTGAAGCCTACCAGCATGTCGGCGACCATTTCCCGCTCGTCCTCGGACTTTACCCGCGTCGCGACCACCCAGGGCAGGAACTCGCCGTAGCGGCCGACATCGGCAACCAGATCGAACATCTGTTCGGCGCTGTACGGCAGCACGCGGGTTTCGTGGATGCCGGGCATGCGTCAGGCCGACCTTGCGAGCTGCGCCTCGCGTGCGGCCCGCATCTCGCGGAAATCGTCGCCGGCGTGATAGCTCGACCGGGTGAGCGGTGAAGAGGCGACCTGAAGGAAACCCTTCGCCCGGGCAATCGCGCCATAGGCATTGAACGCCTGCGGCGTCACGAACTCCGCCACGCTCGCGTGCCTGGGTGTAGGCTGGAGATATTGCCCCATGGTGAGGAAATCGACGTCCGCACAGCGCATGTCGTCCATCACCTGGTGGACCTCGAGACGCTCCTCGCCGAGCCCCAGCATGATACCGGATTTGGTGAATATCGCTGGGTCATGCCCCTTCACCTGCTCCAGCAGGCGCAAGGACGCATAGTAGCGGGCGCCGGGCCTGATCGTCGGGTAGAGCCGGGGCACCGTTTCGAGATTGTGGTTGTAGACGTCCGGCCCCGCGGCAACGATGGCTTCGACCGCGGCCTGCATCTTGCCGCGAAAATCGGGCGTCAGGATTTCGATCGTCGTTTCGGGAGTCGTCCGGCGCAGCGCTTCGATCACCTGAACGAACTGGCCGGCACCGCCATCGGGCAGATCGTCGCGGTCGACCGATGTGATGACGATATGTTCCAGGCCCAGCTTGGCGGCCGCTTCCGCGACATGCTCCGGCTCTTCCGGATCGACCTTGCCCGGCATCCCGGTCTTGACGTTGCAGAAGGCGCAGGCCCGCGTGCAGGTGTCGCCCAGGATCATCACCGTGGCGTGCTTGTTCTTCCAGCACTCGCCGATGTTGGGACAGGCCGCCTCCTCGCACACGGTGTTGAGGTTGAGCCGCCGCATCAGGTCGCGGGTCTCTCCGAATTCCTTGGAATTGGGCGCCCGGACCCGGATCCATTCGGGCTTGCGCCGGCGCTCCGGCTGCGGTGCTGTCGCAAGATCGTTCATGCGGCCCAGATAGTCGCATGTTTCAGGCCTTGCCAGTGCCAATCTCCCGAGCCATGGAAAGAACCATGACTGACGACCTTTCGCCCGAACTTTCCCGGTTGATCGCCGGCTACCACCGTTTCCGCGAGATCGGCTGGACGCCGCATCGCGACCGCTGGAGGACGCTGCGCGAAGGCCAGCAGCCCGAAGTGATGATCATCGCCTGCTCCGACAGCCGCGTCGATCCGGCACAGATCTTCGATGTCGCGCCTGGTGAGGTCTTCATCCTGCGCAATGTCGCCGCGCTGGTGCCGCCATTCGAGACCACGCCCGGCCATCACGGCGTCTCTGCCGCCCTGGAATTCGCGGTGCAGGTGCTGAAAGTGAAGGAAATCGTGGTCATGGGCCACGGCATGTGCGGCGGCTGCAAGGCCGCGCTGACCCAGGAGCTGCACGGCGCCCAGCCCGGTGAAGGCGGCTTCATCGCCGACTGGATCGGGATGCTGGACGAGGTGCGCGGGCCCATCGCCAGCGAGAAGGGCACCGAAGGGCGCGAGGCCGAACGGGCCATGGAACACGCCGCAGTCCGGGTCAGCCTGGAGAACCTGCGCACGTTCCCCTGCATCCGCCGCAGCGAGCGCGAAGGCCATCTCCAGCTTCGCGGCGCCTTTTTTGCGATTTCCGACGGTGTCCTGCACCTGCTCGACGAGCCGAGCGGCGTTTTCAGTCCGATGGTACAGGAAAAATAAGGGGCGACAGTCGCCTGCCGCCCCTCGATTTTTTGCCTGATGCGCGCGGCTATTGTGCCGCGGCGACGGGAGCTGCGGCAGGCTTGGCCTTGCTGGCCGCATAGGCCGCCCACAGCTTTGCGATGGGCGTGCGCTTGCCGCTAACCTTGGCAAGGGTCTGCTGAGCCGCTGCATACTTGCCCTGGTCAAACTGGGCGATGCCGAGCCTGGTCAGAACCCGTGGCGTATCGACACCGGGCTTGCCCAGCGCGATCGTGTAGAGCTCTTCCGCCTTGGCCGGCTCGCCATAGCTCAACAACGCGTCGGCGGCGCCGGTGACGGTCGCCTCGCTTGCGCTCGCCTTGCGCGCGTCGCGTTCGTAGCTGGCCAGCGAAGCCTTGTCGGCCGCGATGCGCTCGCTCGACTGCCTCTTGGCGTCGGCGACGAAGGTATCGTTCGCCTTCAGCATTCCGGAAGCAAGGCCCGCATTGATGACGTCGTTAACCTCACCCGGCAGCCTGCGCGGATCCGCAGCCTGAATGTACTCGACGTAATCTCGTTCCTCGGCAAAGCTCTTGGTGCGCCCCATCAAGCGCATCAGATCGAGCGTTTCCTGGGAAGCGAAGCCCCCGAGCTCACGGATGATCGTGGCGGCGGCGCCCCAGTTCTGCGAAGTCGGGTAATCCTGGACGAGCATCACCGCGAAATCGGTCGTGTCGCCCATCAGGCCCGCCTTGAAAGCCGATGCCAGTCCGCGGCGATACCATGATTCCGGAGCGAGCGAACCGCCGGCCTTGGGCTTCGTGAGCGCGTGCTTGAGCACCGCAAGGCCCTGCGCCGCCTTGTTGTCGCCGATGTAGGATTCGGCAAGGATCACTTCGGAATTGTTATCCGTGAAGCCGGCATCGACCGCACGCTGCAGATATTGGTGCGCTTCGGCATATTCGCCGGCCTGATAGGCCAACTGCCCCGCAATCGCATTGAAGCGCCCGACGTTTGCCGCATCGGTCTTGCCGCTCGCCAGCATTGCCTTGAGCCCCCTGCGCTGCAGGCTGGGATCACCGGCTATCGAACCGAGATTGACCGCAAGGTTGCCGGCCAGGAAACGATCGTCCTCGACCTCGATTGCGCCGAAAGCCTGCTCGAGCAGACCCTTCTCATTCGCGATCGCAGCGGAAACCGCCGCTTGAGCGGCGTCGATCTGCTGCCGGTTGCCGGACTGCAGGGCCGCATCGAGCTGGCTCCGCGCGGCCTTGACGTCATCGCGATCCTTGGCGGCATCGATTGCCGCCTGAGCAGGCCCCGCAACAGCGACAAAACCCTTGGAAAACTCCATCTTCGGAGGCTTCGGCTTCTTCGCGGCGATTGCCGGGGTCGAAACCACGGTTCCTCCGGCCACGACGCCAAGCGCCAGCGCGATACCAAGCGCCGAACGGAAAACAGGATTTCCGCGTTTCGGCTCGCTTGTCCGGATCATAATCATTCTCTCCTCAATCACGCGGCGTCGCACGCATGCGTTCGCTGCCGCCCCATCTTGCACTCACGCCACGCTACTGACGACGAAACGCCCGCTTGGCAACCGCGATCCGAATACAGGGCCGCCACTGAACCGCGATTGAATGCGGTTCAACGCATATATTCAGCTAGGCCCTGCAAATGTGGAAAACCGGCCTTCGTCTGCGCGCGAAATCATCGTCCGGCTGGCATTTCCCAGACCATTGGCCTAGGCCAAATCCAGAAAATGTCCCGTCAACAAGAACGATAAAAGCGCGTGAGCGACGACACCGAAATTTTAGACAATCCTCCTCCCTCGGGGGAATACAACCGCATCGACATCGTCGACGAGATGAAGTCCAGCTACCTCGACTACGCGATGAGCGTGATCGTGGCGCGCGCGCTTCCCGACGTACGCGACGGGCTCAAGCCGGTGCACCGGCGGATTCTGTTCGCGAGCCAGGAAGGCGGCTTTGTCGCCGGCAGGCCGTACCGCAAGTCGGCCAAGATCGTCGGCGACGTGATGGGCAACTACCATCCCCACGGCGACAGCGCGATCTACGATGCCCTCGCGCGCATGACTCAGGATTGGTCGATGCGTCTGCCGCTGGTCGACGGCCAGGGCAATTTCGGTTCGATGGATCCGGATCCGCCGGCCTCCATGCGATACACCGAGGCCCGGCTGGCGCGCGCAGCCAACAGCCTGCTCGAGGATCTCGACAAGGACACGGTCGACTTCCAGGACAACTACGATGGATCGCGCCGCGAACCGCAGGTGCTGCCGGCGCGCTTTCCCAACCTGCTGGTCAACGGCGCCGGCGGCATTGCCGTGGGCATGGCGACCAACATCCCGCCGCACAATCTGGGCGAAGTCGTCGACGGCTGCCTTGCCTACATCGAGAACCCGGCGATCACCTCGGAAGAACTGTTCGAGATCATTCCCGGTCCCGACTTCCCGACTGCGCCGCTGATCCTCGGCCAGTCCGGCGCCCGCTCCGCCTATATGACCGGGCGGGGATCCGTGATCATGCGCTGCAGGCACGAGATCGAGGAAGGACGCGGCGACCGCCGCTCGATCGTGCTGACCTCGATCCCGTTTCAGGTCGGCAAGTCGGGACTGGTCGAGAAGATCGCCGAGGCCGCCAAGGACAAGCGGATCGAAGGCGTTTCCGACATCCGCGACGAATCCAACCGCGAAGGCGTGCGCGTCGTCGTCGACCTGAAGCGTGACGCCACGCCGGAAGTGGTGCTCAACCAGCTGTGGCGCCACACGCCGGCGCAATCCAGTTTCCCGGCCAACATGCTCGCCATCCGTGGCGGACGGCCGGAAATCCTCTCGCTGCGCGACATCATCCAGTCGTTCATCGCCTTCCGTGAGCAGGTCATCACGAGGCGCACCAAGTTCGAGCTGAACAAGGCGCGCGACCGGGCGCATATCTTGCTGGGCCTGGTCATCGCGGTGACCAATCTCGACGAGGTCGTGGCTATTATCCGCGGCGCCGCGAATCCGCAGGCGGCCCGTGCCGCGCTGCTGGCACGCGAATGGCCGATCGGCGACATCGCGCAGTATATCCGCCTGGTCGAGGCGATCGAACCCAACGCCGAGCAGGAAGGCGGCACCTACCGGCTTTCCGAAGCCCAGGTGAAGGCGATCCTCGACCTCCGGCTGCACCGGCTGACCGCGCTCGGGCGCGACGAGATCGGCGACGAACTCAAGGAACTCGCGGACGCGATCGCGGAGTACCTCGCAATCCTCGCCGACCGTCAGAAACTCTACGGCGTCATGCGCGAAGAGCTGGTCGCGGTCAGGGAAGCGTTTGCGACGCCGCGCCTCTCGGAGATCACGGCCGCTATCGACGGTATCGAGGATGAGGACCTGATCGAACGCGACGACATGGTCGTCACCGTGACCGTCGACGGCTATATCAAGCGCACGCCGCTCTCCACATTCCGCGCGCAGCATCGCGGCGGCAAGGGCCGCGCCGGCATGGCGACCAAGGAAGAAGACGTCGTCTCCGACATGTTCGTCACCAGCACCCACACGCCGGTGCTGTTCTTCTCCACTGCCGGCAAAGTCTATCGCCTCAAGGTCTGGAAGCTGCCGGAAGGCGGCCCGACGACGCGCGGACGGCCGATCGTCAACCTGCTTCCTGCGCTGGATCAGGGCGAAACGATCGCAACCGTACTGCCGCTCCCGGAAGACGAGGAAACCTGGGGCGCCCTCAACGTCGTTTTCGCGACCGCCAAGGGAAACGTCCGGCGCAACAGCATGGACGCCTTCACCAACATCCCGTCGAACGGCAAGCTGGCGATGCGCTTCGAGGACGAGAGCGAAGACCGGCTGATCGGCGTCGCCCTGCTCGACAGCAACGATGACGTGCTGCTGGCGTCGCGCCAGGGCAAAGCGATCCGCTTCGCCGCCGACGACGTACGCGAATTCCAGAGCCGCACGTCGACCGGTGTTCGCGGCATGAACCTCAAGCAGGGCGACGAGGTCGTCTCTCTGTCGATCCTGCACCGGGTCGGCACGACGCCGGAAGAACGCGAGGAATATGTCCGCCACGCAGCCTGGAAGCCCGAACGCGAAGGCGAACCGAGCCTTCCGCCCGAGCGCTTCGCCGAAATGGCGGAAAAGGAACAGTTCATCCTGACCGCCTGCGCCAACGGTTACGGCAAGATTTCGTCCGCCTACGAATACCGCCGCATAGGTCGCGGCGGACAGGGCGTGACGAATATCGACAACATCAAGCGCAACGGCCCGGTGGTCGCTAGCTTCACGGTCGAACACGGCCATGAGCTGATGCTCGTGACCGATCAGGCCAAGCTCATCCGCCTGCCCGTCGAGCTGCGGCATCTCGTCGAAGACGACGGAAAGGAAGAACAGGCCTTCCAGATCAGGGGACGCGACACGGCCGGTGTGCGCCTGTTCGACGTTGCCGAGAACGAGCACGTGGTGAGCGCAGTGAGAATCGACGACGTCGCCGATCCCGAAAACGACGCGGAAGAAGCGGTGGTCGAAGAGATGATCGGTCGCGATTCGCCCGAGGCCACGATCCCGACCACGCGCGACCGCGACGACCCGCCGCCGACCGAACCGGGCGGTGACGCCGAAGAGGACTAGGGCTCAGGCCCGTTTTCGCAGGGTCTGGATCACGCCGGTGCAGATCAGGAACTGGCCGAGATAGTAGAACGACCAGACCAGCATCTCGGGCCACTCGCTCGCGGCTAGCGGGCCGGCGCGGGCGAGATCGAGCAGGGCGGCGAGCACCAGCAGCACGGCGCCAAGGCCGACCCGATAGCGCGGGAAGCTGCTGGTCCAGGCCGCCCCGGCCATGCCTCCCAGTGCGATCGCATAGACGGTCACCGTGGTCTCGAGGCCGGAGTCGCTCGTCAATTGCCAGACGATCACCGGGGTGAGCAGCAGCAAGGCGGCCGCAGCCAGCTTCTGGCTCGCCGTGATCACTTCGCGGCGGTGACGCATGTAGAGCGCGATCGCCATGCCGTGGCTGAGGATCAGCAGCAGTACGCCGGGATAGAAAAACAGGTCGACCACCGCCACACCCGCCGCGGCCAGCGCCATGACCGCTGCGAGCGTGCGCGAATCCTGCCCCGCGTGACGCAGCAGGGCATAGATGGCGAGGAGCAGGAACGGAACGCCGCGCAACGCGAAAAGGTAGGCTCCGGGAAAGGAGCTGTCGGCCAGCAGGTAGTAGGCGATGGCCGTAGCCAGGCTCGCCAGCAGCCAGGGCCTTCGTTCTATCAACGCGCGCTTCGGCATGGATCCTCCCTGTCTCCCGTGGTTGCTAGGCCTTGTGCTGCCTACCGCACAAGCGTTAGGCGCGAGTTATGAGCCACCAGGTACATATCATCGGCGGCGGCCTCGCCGGCAGCGAAGCGGCGTGGCAGCTTGCCCGGCGCGGCATTGCCGTACGCTTGTCGGAAATGCGCGGCGCCGGAGACACCACTCCCGCCCACCAGACCGACGGGCTGGCGGAACTGGTGTGTTCCAACAGCTTCCGTTCCGACGACGACGAAAGGAACGCGGTCGGCCTGCTCCATCACGAAATGCGGCAACTGGGCTCGCTGGTGATGGCGGCTGCCGAAAAGGCCCGCGTACCCGCCGGATCCGCGCTGGCGGTCGATCGCGAGGTTTTCTCCGCCGAAATCGAGCGGGAGCTGGGCGCGCTGCCCTCGCTCGAGATCGTGCGCGAGCGGGTGGACCGGCTGCCCGAAGACGGCGCCGTCATCGTCGCGACCGGCCCGCTGACGGCCGAAGCGCTGGCAGCCAGCATCGGCGCGGCGACCGGCGCGGAATCGCTGGCGTTCTTCGATGCGATCGCCCCTATCGTCCATCGTGACAGCATCGACATGGACATCTGCTGGATGGCGTCGCGCTGGGACAAGGGCGACACCAAGGACTACATCAACTGCCCGATGGACAAGGAGCAGTACCTCGCTTTCCGCGAGGGATTGCTGGCCGGCGACAAGATCGCGTTCAAGGAATGGGAAGCCAACACTCCCTATTTCGAAGGATGCATGCCCGTCGAGGTAATGGCGGAGCGCGGCGTCGACACGCTGCGCTTCGGACCGATGAAGCCCGTCGGCCTGGACAATCCGCGCACCGGCCGCTGGCCCTACGCTGTCGTCCAGCTCAGGCAGGACAACAAGCTCGGCACGCTGTGGAACATGGTCGGCTTCCAGACCAAGCTGCGCCACGGCGAACAGATTCGCCTGTTTCGCACCATTCCCGGCCTTGAGAACGCGGAATTTGCAAGGCTCGGCGGGCTGCACCGCAATACCTTTCTCAACTCGCCGGCGCTGCTCGACCGGCAGCTTCGGCTGAAGTCGGCGCCGCACATCCGCTTTGCGGGGCAGATCACCGGTTGCGAGGGCTACGTCGAAAGCGCCGCTGTCGGCCTCATGGCGGGACTGATGGCGGTGGCAGAGCTGGCGGGACGGGACTGGCAGGCACCGCCGCGCACGACTGCGCTGGGGGCGCTGCTGGCGCATATCACCGGCGATGCGGACAGCGCGAGCTACCAGCCGATGAACGTCAATTTCGGCCTGTTCCCTCCGCTGCCGGACGTGAAGAAAAAGCAGCGCAAGGAAGCATACACAAGCCGCGCCAAGCGCGAACTGGGCGAATGGCTGCCGCTCGTGGCGGCCTGATCAGCAGCGGCAATTCGGCTTCGGCTTGCGCTTCGGCCTGGTCGTCGCGAATTCCTCCGGGCTCAGCCAGCGGTCGCCATTGGCATCGGCTCCGTCGAAACGGTCGGCGGTGCTGACGGCCCACTCCTCGAAGGTCAGCAAATTGTTGCCGTCCTTGTCGAGCGAACGGAAGGATCGCGTCCTCGTCGAGAGCATCTCATTTCGGGTGATCCGGCCGTCGCTGTCGCGATCGTAGCGGGCAAAGCGCCGCTGTTCGCGTGTCAGTTCGGTAGCTTCGGGAGGTTCCGGCCCCTGCAGGTCGGCGACGTCGGCGCTCGGAAGTGCCTCCGGACCCGGCTTCTCATCCTGCACGGCCAGTTCGGGCGGCGGTGCGCCGCGTTCGGTCTCCGCCCTGCCCTGCCACCAGAAAACGCCCGCTGCGACGAGCAGAAGCGCAGCCAGGGCGCCCAGAAGGATGCGGTTCATAGGCTGGCCTCCTCCTGTCCCGCGGTTTCGACCAGATCGTCAGCGCCCGAACAGCCCGAGCCTGAGTGCAGCGAACATCGCCGAAGGCGGCAATTCGTTCAACCCCTCCCCTCGCCGCGTCGCGCGCGCGGCAAGGCCGTGCAGGACCACCAGCGGACGCATGGCCCGCGACATCGGCGCTGCCCGCCAGTCCTGCGCGCTTGCCAGTTCCGCGGCGGTTCTCCGCTCTTCGGGATGGCTCAGGTTCGCGGCGATGTCCGCCAGGGCCCAGTTGTATCCGAGCCGCCGTGCCTCGGCGCGATCCCTCTTGGGAGCAATCTGGTCGCAAAGCCCGCAGAAAGCCTCCGCCCTCGCCTCGGCAAGGCGTTCTATGGCCGAACCGGCCAACGGTGCCGGGCCGGTCATTTCCTCCCATCCCTCGGCAAGTCCGACCAGCGCTCGCCGGCTGCCGGTCCAGCTTTCGAGCACGGCAATCAGCGGCTCCCCGGCAGGCAGCGTTCCAACGCTTGCCTCAAGCTGTTCCCGCCACCAGGCGAGGCGCAATTGCGCAAGCATCGGCTCGCTTGCCGACCGGACAATTCCGGCCAGCCGGACATCGAGAGCGAACAGCGCGAGTGTAGGCGCCGCCGCCCTCGCCGGCGCATAAGCCAGCGCGAGCCTCTGCAGTGCGGACAAGCTGCCCAGAAGGCCTTCCTTTTCGTTCACCCGGCCTCATTAACCCGATTGGCGGGCCATGCAATTCGCTCCAGCCGGGCGAAATCGCCAGGGAATGCGTTAACACAATGTTTTGAACGGCGTGCGCACCACGAAACGCTCGGACTACCTGATTCAACCGGCCTCTGAGATACCCGAGAGTGTACGCAGATTAACCATGTTCGTTGGGCAAGGCGTTACGCGCTTGCGTCTATCGCAACGGGACGAACAAACGGAGTTCGACCCGATCAATGGACAGGCGCTCGCCCCAGACTGTGTCGCCGAGGCCAGACGGCATGCTTCGCCGCCTGGCCCGTGACCGTGCGGGCAACACCTTCGCCATGGTCGCGGCCTCGGTCACGCCCCTGCTCGCTATGGTCGGCGGCGGTATCGACATGGGGCGCAGCTACCTTTCGGAGTCCAGCCTGCAGCAGGCGTGCGACGCCGGCGTGCTGGCCGCACGCAAGAAACTCGGATCCGCCGCTGCCGTGGATGGCGTGATCCCGGACTCGGTCAGCCTTGTGGGCAACCGCTTCTTCAATCTCAATTTCCGCAACGGCGCCTACGGCACCGAAGACCGCAGCTTCGTCATGACCCTGAACGAGAACTATTCGATCAAGGGCGAAGCCTCGGTGAATGTTCCGACGACGATCATGCACATCTTCGGAAACGAGACCATTCCGATCCATGTCGAATGCGAAGGGCAGCTGAACTTCTCCAACACCGATGTGATGATGGTGCTGGATACGACCGGATCGATGAGCCGCACCAATCCCGGCGATCCCAAGTCCAAGATCGCGGTGTTGCGCGACGTGGTGAAATCGTTCCACGCCCAGCTCGAAGCGAGCAAGCCGGCCGGCACGCGCATCCGCTACGGCTTCGTTCCCTATTCCACCAACGTCAATGTAGGCTTCCTGCTCAAATCCGGCTGGATGGTCGACGAATGGCACTATCAGGGCCGCCGGGCCATCGAGACCGGCGCGACCCTGCCCCAGCCAGTCTACGAGACCACGACAAGCTACGTCAGTGGCAGCAAGGCCGACGTCGGCCCGGTCCTGATGGACTCCTGCCCGGCAAGCACGGCGCGCTGGACGACGCTCAGCTACAGCGTCCGCCTGGACGGCAGCGAGCAGGGCCAGACCAAGATCAGCGGCAATTCTTACAACTGCGAGAACTCCGACGACAAATACACCGTCACCGGCACGCAGTACTCCGACTACATCTACGACTGGACCCGCACGATGACGGGGACCGAGGACCAGCCCGTCTACCGGTGGAAATACGATTCCATGGATTTCGACGTCAGCTTCCTGAAAGGAGCCAGCGACGGCGATCCGATGGTGGGCGGTTCGATGTTCGTGCGCATGCAGGGCTACCCCTCGCCTTCGCCCGAGATGATGGAAGCCCATTTCCGCGGCTGTATCGAGGAACGATCGACCTATGAGATCGACGATTACGACGACGTCGATTTCTCGCGCGCGCTCGATCTCGATATCGACCTGACACCCGACCCCTCGGATCCCGACACCCAGTGGCGGCCGATGCTGCACGAGATTTCGTTCGTCCGTAAGATTTCGTCGGACGGCAGCGGCAGCTTCTGGCGTCCGCCGGCGATCACCGAGGAGAACTACCTGCTTGCCGACTGGGAGGGCTTCTCCGTTTGCCCCACCCAATCGCGCAAGCTTACGGAAATGTCGGCTTCGGAAGTGTCGACCTACGTGGATTCGCTGGTCCCGAGCGGCAATACCTACCACGACATCGGCATGATCTGGGGCGGGCGGCTGCTCTCTCCGACCGGCATCTTCGCCGATGAAAATGCCGACCTCGAGGGATCGCCGACCCGCCGAAACCTCATCTTCCTGACCGACGGCGAAACCGCGCCGCGCGACGTGTCCTACGGCACCTACGGCATTGAACCGCTCGACCAGCGGCGCTGGTCGGAACGGTCTTCGCTCAACCTGACCCAGACGGTCGAGAGACGTTTCACCGTCGCCTGCAACGAGGTGAAGAAGCGCAACATTACCGTCTGGGTGATCGGCTTCGGAACCTCGATGACCGATATGCTGAAAGACTGCGCCGGAGACGGCCACTGGTTCGAGGCGGACGATGCCGCGCAGCTCAACAATGTGTTCTCCACCATTGCCAAGGCGATGGGTGAACTGAGGATCTCCAAGTGACGCGCGCGGGCTGCAAGCTTCTGGCGAAAGCGCGCGAGGGCGCCGCCGCAGTGGAATTCGCGCTGATCGCTCCGATCATGCTCGTCGGCATGTTCGGTGTCTTCGATCTTGGCTACAACATGTACACCGCTGCCGTCCTGGAAGGGGCGATCCAGGAAGCCGCCCGCAATGCAACCATCGAGGGCGCGGCCACGGGCGACCTGGACAACCGGCTTGCCGATGTCGTCCACAACATCGCTCCAAAGGCCGATCTCACCTTCGAGCGCACCGCCTATGCGAACTTCTCCGACGTGCGCCAGCCGGAAGACTTCACCGACGTCAACGACAACGGGGTGTGCGACAACGGCGAACCGTTCGAGGACGCCAACGGCAACGGCACCTGGGACATGGACCGCGGCAGCGCCGGCCAGGGCGGCGCCCGCGACGCCGTGCTCTACGAGGTGTCCGTGACCTATCCCCGGCCCTTCCCCATCGGCAAGCTGATCGGCCAGTCCGGCGATTTCACGATGTCGACCCGGACCGTGCTGCGCAACCAGCCCTTCAGCATCCAGGCGGATCGCGCCGGCACCGGGAATTGCTCATGAGGCGCGCGCGCAAACTGCTTCAGCGCCTGGCGCGCCATACGTCGGGCATCGCGATGACGGAATTCGCGCTTTCCATGCCATTCCTGCTCACCGCCGGATTGTGGGGCGTCGAAACCGCTAACTTCGCGGTCACAAAGATGAAAGTCAGCCAGCTTGCGGTCCAGATGGCCGACAACGGCTCGCGCATCGGCGATACGTCGATGCTCGAGGAGCGCAAGATCTACGAAAGCGACATCTACGACCTTCTGCTCGGCGCAACCATCCAGGGCGGCAGTTCCTTCGCCCTTTACGACCATGGCAGGGCCATCGTCAGCAGCCTCGAAGTCGTGCCGGGAACCGAAAGCCGCCAGTATATCCACTGGCAACGCTGCATGGGCGCGAAGCAGTGGACCTCCAGCTACGGCATCGAAGGAGACGGCCGCCGGGGCGGGCTCGCCGGCATGGGGCCGACGGGCGAGGAAGTCTTCGCATTCGAGGGCGAAGCGGTCATGTTCGTCGAAGTGGCCTATGACTATCAGCCGCTGATCTCCGCACGTTTCGTGGGAACCCCGGTGGTGCAGGCGATCTCGTCCTTCACGGTCCGCTCCGACCGCGACCTGAGCCAGGTCTACCAGCGCAATCCCGGGTCGCCCGATCCGGTCGCCAGCTGCGCAGTGTTCGACAATCCCTTCGCCCCGCCCCCGGTCGGCGGCGGTGGCGGATCTTCAGGCGGCAGTTCGTCGGGTTCCTCCGGTGGAAGCTCCACGTCCAGCTCGTCGGGGGGCAGCTCGGGCGGTTCCGGGAGCAGTTCGTCATCGGGTTCGAGTTCGACAGGCGGGAGCACGACAACGACGTCGTCCAGCAGCGGAAGCAGCAGCTGGGGCGGAGGCACGTCCGGCGGCAGCAGCAGTTGGGGCGGTGGCACCTCCGGAGGCAGCAGCAGCTGGGGTGGCGGTAGCAGCAGCAGGGGCGGTAGCAGCAGCCGTGGCGGCAGCAGCAGTCGCGGCGGCGGCTGGCGTTAGTCCGCTAGCGGTAACAGACCTTCTTCGCCGCTTCCACGACCCTGTCCGCATCGATCAGCGCCGCTTTCTCCAGATTGGCGGCATAGGGCAGCGGGACATCCTCGTCGCACACACGCAGCACCGGGGCGTCGAGATCGTCGAAGCCGTCCTCCATGCAAATGGCGATGACTTCCGAGGCGATGGAGCAGGTCGGCCAGCCCTCCTCGGCGATAATCAGGCGGTTGGTCTTGGCAAGGCTTTCGAGGATCGCCCCACGGTCGAGCGGGCGCAGCGTGCGCAGGTCGATCACTTCGGCTTCGATTCCTTCCTCGGCGAGCCGCGCGGCGGCTTCCAGGGACACGCCGACACCGATTGAATAACTCACGATCGTAACGTCCGCCCCCTCGCGGACGATGCGCGCCTTGCCGATCGGAACCAGAAAATCCTCAAGGTCCGGCAATTCGAAGCTGCGGCCATAGACCAGCTCGTTCTCCAGGAAGACCACCGGGTCCTCCGAACGGATGGCGGACTTGAGCAGACCCTTTGCATCAGACGCATCGTAGGGTGCGATCACCACCAGCCCGGGCACGTTCGCATACCAGGGAGCGTAATTCTGACTGTGCTGTGCACCGACACGCGAAGCGGCGCCGTTCGGGCCACGGAACACGATCGGGCAGCGCATCTGCCCGCCGGACATGTAGTTGGTCTTGGCGGCGGAATTGATGATATGGTCGATCGCCTGCATGGCGAAGTTGAAGGTCATGAACTCGATCACCGGGCGCAGTCCGCCCATTGCCGCGCCGGCGCCGACGCCGGAAAAACCGTATTCGGTGATCGGCGTATCGATGACGCGCTCCGGCCCGAACTCGTCGAGCAGGCCCTGGGTCACCTTGTAGGCACCCTGGTATTCGGCGACCTCCTCGCCCATCACGAAGATCCGGTCGTCGCGGCGCATCTCTTCCGCCATCGCGTCGCGCAGCGCTTCGCGCACCGTCAATGCCTTCATGTCGGTGCCGTCGGGGATTTCCGGGTCCATTCGCGGCGGCGCAGGCGCTTCGTCCTTGACGATTTCCGCCTCGGAAGCCTCCTTCGCGGGCGGTTGCTGCTTTTCCTCTTTAGCTTCCGGCTTGCTGCCCGCCTCGTCCTTTTCGGGCTCGGGTGCAGCTTGGCTGTCACCCTCGTCCCCTTCTCCCTCGATCAGCGCAATCACGGTGCCGACCTTCACTGCTTCGCTGCCTTCGGGAACGACGATCTTGCCGATCTTGCCTTCGTCGACCGCTTCGAATTCCATGGTCGCCTTGTCGGTTTCGATCTCCGCGAGGATATCGCCCGAGGCGACCTCGTCGCCCTCCTTGACGAGCCAGCGCGCGAGCTTTCCTTCCTCCATGGTCGGCGACAGCGCCGGCATCTTCAGTTCGATTGCCATCAGTAGCGCTCCACCAGCACGTCGGTATAAAGCTCGGAGAGGTCCGGTTCGGGCGAATTCTCCGAGAAATCGGCGGCTTCGGAAACGAGTGCGCGCACCTGCTTGTCGAGCTTCTTGAGCGCCTCCTCACTTTCGCCAAGGCCGATCAGCTCGATCTTGGCGCGCTCGATCGGGTCGTGCTTCTCCCGCATTTCCTGCACTTCCTCGCGGCTGCGATACTTGGCGGGATCGGACATGGAATGGCCGCGGTAGCGGTAGGTGTTGAGTTCCATCAGCACCGGCCCGTTGCCCTGGCGCACGAAATCCAGCGCGATTTCCGCGGCCTGCCGGACTTCAAGCACGTCCATGCCGTCGACATCCATGCCGGGAATGCGGAACGCGGTGCCGCGGCGATGGAAATGGGTCTCGGCGGACGAGCGCCGGGACGCCGTGCCCATCGCATACTGGTTGTCCTCGATCACGAAGATGATCGGCAGCTTCCACAGCGACGCCATGTTGAAGCTCTCATAGACCTGCCCCTGGTTCGCGGCCCCGTCGCCGAAATAGGCGACGCAGACGCCGCCGTCCTTCCGGTACTTGTGCGCAAAGGCAAGGCCGGTGCCCAACGGCACCTGGGCGCCGACGATGCCGTGCCCGCCGTAGAAGCGATGCTCGACGCTGAACATGTGCATCGAGCCGCCCTTGCCTTTCGAGATGCCGGCGGCCCTGCCCGTCAGTTCGGCCATGATCACCTTGGGATCGAGGCCGTAAGCCAGCATGTGGCCGTGGTCGCGATATCCGGTGATGACGCTGTCCTTGTCGTTGTCGAGCGCCGATTGCAGGCCGACCGCGACAGCTTCCTGACCGATATAGAGGTGGCAGAACCCGCCGATCAGCCCGAGGCCGTAAAGCTGCCCGGCCTTCTCCTCGAAGCGGCGGATGAGGAGCATCTGCTCATAGAGTTTCAGGAGTTCGTCCTTGTCCGCCTTGTACCGTCGATTCTTGGCATGGGCCTGCTGCAAGCTGCGCAGCGCGAAGTTCTCGTCGTCTTCGTCGAGATCAGGCGCGGCCGGGGGAGCGGATTTCCTGGCGGCTTTGGCCAATGGCGGTCTCCTGGGGCTGAGAGTCATCAAGGATTATAGGCACAAGCTCGCCTTAGCGGAACCATTGCCCGAAGAATTTTCGCTAGGATTGTCTGGCGTTGCTGGCCGCTCAATTGAGCAGCATGACCATTTCGTCGGGATGCGCCACATTCAGGTTCCGGCGCAGCAGTTCGCCCGCCAGATCGGCATCCGCATGACGGGGATCGAGCAGGGCGACGCGGTTCTTGAGCTGGTCACGCTCAGCGGTCAGAACAGCGATTTCCGCCTGCTTCGTTTCGAGAAGCCGTTCGTGTTCGCTCCAGGCGAGCAAGCCGCTGGGACCGGCGAGAGCAAAGCCGCCCATGACGAGAAGGCACACGAGAGCTACACCCTGAGTAAGGCTCTCCCGCGCAAGTCGTGGTTCCCGTCGAAACTTCTTCATCGATGTCGTTGAATCACAATTGATTCAGCAGTTCAAGCGATTTTGTCGAGGTTTCGTCGCATTCCCGATCCATACTGTCGGGAATGCAACGGGAGGCATTTCTTCCGTCAGGGCGATCACGATCATCGGGTCGAATATCGGGGCGAAGCGGCATTTCATTTTGCCACGAAACGCGCATTCGGCTCACAAGGCCATTGCGTTTCTCTATGGTTCGCCCGTTGCCGCCCTACGCTCATGATAACGCCCGGTCATGAAAAAGCACAATGCGCCGGCCAGCGTCGACAGAGCTGCGAGAACCAGGAAAACATCGTAGGTGCCATTGCCGCGCAGCGTGAAACTCAAGAGCGCCGAGCCAAGAGCGGAGGCGAGCCCCATGAACATCATCTGCATGCTGAAGACAAAGGCGAAATGCTCGAGTTCGAACCTGCGCGAAGTGAGAAAGGCGCTGACATCGGTTTCGGCGCCTTGCGCCAGCCCTACCAAGACGGCCACGCCGGCCAGGACCCAGAGAGCATCGAAAGACGATGCGAGCGCCAGGTAACCGGCTACGGGAAGCCCGAGCATGAATATGGCGACCATATGCGGCGCGATCCGGTCCAGCGACCAGCCGCTCACGAACCTGCCGACCACCACGCAGATCTGATAGAGCGACAGCAGCAGGGTGGCGCTGGCCATGGACGCGCCGTTCTCCATCAGCATGAGGTTGAATTGAGACGCCACCAGGACCTGCGGAAGGTTTACCAGGAACATTCCGGCGGTCAGCAGGATGAACAGCGGGTTTCGCGCAAACTCGCGCAACTTCGCCCAATCGAGTTTCGCTGCCTTGCGCTCCGGGACCTTGCCGCCCCTTGCGCGACCGATCAGCAGGACCGCGGCGATCCCGCCCATAGCCGATAGACCGGCCATGGTGCGATATGCGGTTCGCCAGCCTTCGCTCTCAATGATCGAGCCGATCAACGGCGCAGCCACCGCGGCGATGAGTGGCGGGCTGCTCAGCATGACCGCCAGGGCAATGCCTCGCGCAATGTCGAAACGTTCCACCACCACCCGGGTGAACACCATGGTGGCGGTCAGGATACCAAGCGTGCCGTTGACCAGCATGATCGCAAAGAGCTGCCAGATCGGGCCGGTCATCAGGCTCAGGCAAAAGTAGCCGGCAGGCAGTACCGAAAAGCCGATCATCGCGGCCTTTCGCGGGCCCAGATAGTCGGTAAGGCGACCGGCGATGGGTGTGAACAGCATCGAAGCCAGCCCGACCAGGCCCGTCAGCGCAAACTGCGATCTGGTCCAGCCGAACTCGGCGATAAGCGCCGGAGCGAACAGGCTAGTCAGATGGTGATTGATCGCCGCGCCGAACCCCAGACCCAGCCCCGCGCCCAGCAGGTTCGGCCAGTGGACGCGAAACTCGCGGAAATAGGACAACCGGACTCT
This sequence comes from Novosphingobium sp., assembly GCA_024236175.1. Taxonomy (GTDB): domain Bacteria; phylum Pseudomonadota; class Alphaproteobacteria; order Sphingomonadales; family Sphingomonadaceae; genus Novosphingobium. The sequence continues at coordinate 374,328 of JACKKY010000002.1, forward strand.
CCCTTCACGCCAATCCGAGCGCCCCCGTCACCGAATCCATGGGCCGACAGCGATCAGGCAGCGGTACCGAAGGTAACCGCTGCGCAGACGACAAGGAAGTCGTGAAGGATTGTGCCTTCCGCGAGAAACTGGCCGTCAGCAAGCGACTTGTCGCTGCGGTTTCGCAAGCATTGGCAGTTGGACTGGAAACGGCGCAAATGCCTGGCGCGCCTGAGAAGAGATTCTTCGAACGCGCCAAAGGCCGCGACTGCGGCCCGGGCTTTCGCCCACCCTCGCGGAGGCATCGAACGAAGTGAGATTGCCAAGAGCGAAACGATGGCGCGCCCGACAGGATTCGAACCTGTGGCCCTCAGATTAGGAATCTGATGCTCTATCCTGCTGAGCTACGGGCGCGCGCCGGCGCTTATTAGGCGCGCAGCCGTTGGTTGGCAATCGCGAGGATGGCCGTGTCGCCGCTCAGTTCGCCTTGCCGGGAGGCGCGACGGGAAACGGCAGCGGCGCGACTTCAATGCCTTCCTCGAGCAGGTCGCGAGCCTCTTCGATCGTGGCCTCGCCGTGGATGCTTTCCACGTCCCGCTCGCCATAGTGCATCGCACGCGCGTCGTCGGCGAACTTGTCGCCGACCCAGCGCGACTGCTTGAGAGCTTCCGCCTGCATCGTCGCGAGCTTCTGCATCATCTGCACGGCTTCGGGAGGCAGCGCGCCTTTGGCCACGGCCTGAGCCTGGGGCCTGGCCGGCAGCGTCTCGCCGCCGCCCTGATTGCCCTTGCGGCCGACGTTGGGCGCCATCACCGCCTTCACCACATCAGCGGAACCGCATTCCGGGCAGGTGAGCAAACCGCGTTCCTGCTGGCCGGCAAAATCGTCCGAGGAGCCGAACCAGCCCTCGAAACGGTGTCCGCCATTGCGGCATTCAAGATCGAAAACAATCATTGCTTCACATCGACTTGTAATCGTTGAACCCTAGGTGGGAAGCGTTTTTCGATTGGCAAGGCTCGGCAGCTGTGCGCGAACTTCCGCGATTCTGGCCGGATCGATCTCGGCAAAGCCGATGCCGGCCTGCTCGCCGCCCAGATCGAGCAACACCTCTCCCCACGGATCGACGACCAGGCTGTGGCCATAGGTGCTGCGGCCGTCCTCATGCTTGCCGACCTGCGCCGCCGACACGACGTAGGCGCTCGCCTCGATCGCGCGGGCGCGTTGCAGGACGTGCCAATGCGCCTTGCCGGTAGGCACGGTAAAGGCGGCGGGAATGGCAATGAGGTCGCAGCCCGCTTTCCCCAAAGCGTCGAACAGCGCCGGAAAGCGGATGTCGTAGCAGACCGTAAGGCCCAACCGCCCGGCCGGCGTATCCACGCTCACCACGGATCCGCCGGCGGCATAGGCATTGGACTCGCGCCAGCTTTCGCCCGTGTCCAGGTCGACGTCGAACATGTGGATCTTGTCGTAGCGCGCCACCACTTCGCCGGAGGAATCGATCACGAATGCGCGGTTCACCCAGCGCCCGTCTTCCCGGGCGACGGCCAGCGAGCCGATCGCCACCCAGATCCCCGCTCCGGCGGCGGCTTCCCGCATGGCAGCGAGCACCGGATCCTCACTTTCGGCGACGATACGTCCGCTTGCCCGCTTGCGGTCGCGATCGAGCAGCCCGGACATTTCCGGGGTAAACAGCATGGTCGCGCCGCCCATCTCCGCCGCGCCGACCGCAGACACCATCGCCTGCGCATTGGCATGCGGGTCGACGCCCGAAGTCATCTGCAGGACGGCGACGCGCGGCACGGCTCAGAGACCCAGCAGCGGGTCCAGCTTGCCCGCCCGGTCAAGCGCGTGAATATCGTCACTGCCCCCGACCGGCCGGTCATCGATCAGGATTTGCGGAACAGTCACGGCGCCGGGCACCCGTTCGAGCATTTCGGCTCGCTTGGGGCCACCCATGGTGATGTCATATTCAGAATATTGCACGCCTTTGCTGTCGAGCAGCGCCTTCGCCGCAACGCAGTAGGGACAGCCCCATTTGGTGTACATTTCGACTTTTGCAGAGGCCATCGTGTCCTTCATCGAGAGCTCTTGAAACCGTCTCGCGCTATCATATCTCATATTCCGTGTCATGCGCCGCACGCCGGGCATGACGCGATTACTGGAAGTGCCGGACATCCGGGCTTCCGCATAACCTTAAATTGCTCAACCGAGGATTTTTGACATGACCCGTTTCGATTTCGCACCCTATCGCCGCTCGATGGTTGGTTTCGACCGGCTGTTCGACATGCTGGAGAACCAGGGCCGCTCGAGTTCCGGCGACAACTACCCCCCGTTCAACATCGAAAAGCGCGGCGACGATGCCTACCGCATCACTCTCGCGGTTGCAGGCTTCACCCCTGAAGACCTCGATATCACCGCGCAGCAGAACCTGCTCGTGATCCAGGGCCGCAAGGGCGAAGACGCCCAGGACGGCAATTTCCTCCATGTCGGCATTGCCCAGCGCGGCTTCGAGCGGCGCTTCGAGCTTGCCGATTATGTCAGGGTCGAAAGCGCAAATCTCGAGAACGGCCTGCTGGTCGTCGACCTCGTGCGCGAAGTGCCCGAGGCGATGAAGCCAAAGAAGATCGCGATCGGCGGCCATACGCCGCTTACGGTTGTCGAGAGCGAAGAGGCCAGCGAAGCGGCCTGATCCGCTCGCTCGATACAGCTTGAAAACCAAGGAAATTGGGGGTGGACCCGGGACGGTCCACCCCCGCGACGCATTGGCGCCGCCCACCCTAGTAAGATCGCCCGGGTCGCTGTTGACGATCGTTACAGGGCAAGACAAATTCCTTGCGTTTCAACTGCAACGGACTCCATTCCGTTTTTCAAGCATTTTCACAATACGAAATAGCAAATTTGACCGTAATGTGTCGAATTTGGGCAACTCGGTCAAACCAGCCGGGCCTGACGCAGCGCCGCCTCGATAAAACCGGCAAACAGCGGATGAGGATCGAACGGCTTGCTCTTAAGCTCGGGATGGAACTGGACGCCGATGAACCAGGGATGATCCGGCCGTTCCACGATCTCGGGAAGCAAGCCGTCGGGCGACATCCCTGAAAACAGCAGCCCGCCCCGCTCCAGCGCGTCGCGATATGCCACATTGACCTCATAACGGTGGCGATGGCGCTCCGAAATCGTGGTTGTACCGTAGATATCGGCTACACGGCTCCCTTTCACCAGGTCCGCTTCGTAGGCGCCCAGCCGCATGGTTCCGCCAAGCTCGCCGCCAGCCTGTCGCTTCTGCAGCCCTTCCGCGCTCATCCACTCGGTTATGATGCCGACCACCGGCTCGCGGGTATCGCCGAACTCGGTCGACGACGCGCCCGCGATCCCCGCGGTATTGCGGGCCGCCTCGACGCAGGCCATCTGCATGCCGAGGCATATTCCCAGGAACGGCACCTTGTGTTCGCGGGCGAAGCGCACCGAGGCGATCTTGCCTTCCGTCCCGCGTTCGCCGAAACCGCCGGGGACGAGAATGCCGTGCATCGGCTCCAGCAACGCAGCGATCTCCGAATCGCCTTTTTCGAAGATTTCGGCGTCGATCCAGCGGATATTGACTTTCACCCGGTTGGCCATGCCGCCATGGACGAGAGCCTCGTTCAACGACTTGTACGCGTCCGGCAAACCGACATACTTGCCGACAACGCCGATCGTCACCTCGCCTTCGGGCTTCTGGTAGCGATCGACGATATCGTCCCAGCGCGACAGGTCGGGATCGGGCGAGCTCAGCCCGAAATGGCGCAACACCTCGGCATCCAGCCCTTCCGCATGGTACTGCAACGGCACCGCATAGATGCTGGGAGCATCGAGCGCGGGAATCACCGCTTCGGTGCGTACGTTACAGAACAGCGCGATCTTTGCCCGGTCGCTGTCGGGCAGCGGTTTTTCGCAACGGCACAGCAGGATGTCCGGCTGGACGCCGAGCCCGGTCAGTTCGCGCACGGAATGCTGGGTCGGCTTGGTCTTCAGTTCGCCGGCCGCCGCGATGTAGGGAACCAGCGTGACATGCACCGAACAGGTCTTCTCGCGGCCAAGCTCGTTGCGCAGCTGCCTGATCGCCTCGACGAACGGCAGCCCTTCGATGTCACCGACCGTCCCGCCGATTTCACACAGGATGAAATCGAGGTCGTCGGTATCGTCCTGGGCAAACGACTTGATGGCGTCGGTCACGTGGGGAATGACCTGCACCGTCGCGCCCAGGTAGTCGCCCCGGCGTTCCTTGGCGATGATGTCGCGATAGATCCTGCCTGAGGTGATGTTGTCCGCCTGCCGCGCGGAAACGCCGGTGAAGCGTTCATAGTGGCCGAGATCGAGATCCGTCTCGGCGCCGTCGTCGGTGACGTAGACTTCACCGTGCTGATAGGGGCTCATCGTGCCCGGATCGACGTTCAGATAGGGGTCGAACTTGCGGATACGAACCTTGAATCCGCGCGCCTGGAGCAAAGCCGCAAGGCTTGCCGCCATAAGACCTTTGCCAAGCGAGGAGACCACGCCGCCGGTGATGAAAATGAACCGCGCCATGGGAGTCGGGCCTTAAGCCGCGAATGGGATTCGAGGCAAGCGCATATAGGCGAATTCCACAGCCCAGATCGTCGCACTGCGAACATATTTTCGCAGGCACCGCGAAACGCAAGCCCGGCGCGCGTGTCCAGTCCGGCGCAACTGCACTCCAGGAGAGATCGGAAAGGTGGCTTACTTCGCGGCGCCGGCCAGCGGATCGTCGGCGGCAGGAGGTGCCTCGGCAGGGGCCGCATCCTGTTCCGCCGGGGCAGTCTGGCCCGCGGCACCGGCAAGCGGATCCGCAGCCGGAACGCCGCGTTCAAGCGAGGTGTCGATCTCGCGGCCGGAGGAAAAGTCCACGGCAAGCGCGGCCAAAACGATGCTCAGGATCACGAACAGCGTTGCCAGGATCGCTGTCGACCGGGTCAGGAAATCCGCAGCGCCGCGTGCCGACATCAGTCCGGACGGATTGCCGCCGACGCCAAGGCCGCCCCCTTCGGAACGCTGCATCAGGATGACACCGACCAGCGCGGCCGCAACGAGGGCCTGGACGACGGTCAGGAAAATGAAAAGCGACATGGCAATCTAACTTCGCTGAAACTCGCGCGTGCAGATAGTGCCTCACGCCCTGCGGCGCAAGCCGGGCAACCGGGCTGCTACTCCTGCTGGTCGGGAGACGCGGCGCCGACGATGGCGATGAAACTTTCCGCGGAAAGGCTGGCGCCGCCGACCAGCGCCCCGCCGACCTCGCTCGCACCCAGCAGTTCCGCCGCATTCTCGGCCTTGACCGAGCCGCCGTACAGAATGCGCACCTCAGTACCCGCATCGCCGTAAATCTCGACGAGCTTGGCACGAATGGAGCGGTGCATCGCGGCAACGTCGCCCACGGACGGCACACGACCGGTGCCGATCGCCCAGACGGGCTCGTATGCGACCGAGAGCCTGGCAGGCGCGTCTTCGCTACGCGGCACGGAATTTTCAACCTGTCCGGACACGACCGTTTCGGCCTGCCCGGCATCGCGTTCCGCTTCGGTTTCGCCGACGCAGACGATCACGGTGAGTCCGGCGGCAAGCGCGGATTCCGCCTTGGCCTTGACCATCTCGTCAGTTTCGCCGTGCATCGAGCGGCGCTCGCTGTGCCCCACGATCGTGAAGTCGGCGCCCGCGTCCTTGAGCATCGGCGCCGCGATGTCGCCGGTGAAAGCACCGCTTTCCTCGGCATGGCAATCCTGCCCGCCAACGCCGATGTTTTGTACGGCCTCCTGCAGGCGGTGAATCAGCGTGAAGGGAGGCGCGAGGGCCACCTGCACCTTCGGATAACGCCCGGAAGCGCGATCGATCGAACGGGCTTCGGTGAGCAAGGCCCGCGTTCCATTCATTTTCCAATTGCCAACAACGTACGGCAAATTCGACATCGTTTACCCTTACTATGGGCCGAATCTTCCCCGGTCGGCCCTCTTGCCGGGCGCTGCTAGGCCAGTCCCGCCGCGCTTGTCAAAAGGGTTGAGTCGACTGTCGGCAAGCAGCCATTGCGGGAATCTTCGTTCGATCCTAGAGACGCTTGCCATCCGCCCGGGAGCAATTTTCCGGGCAAAGCCAGGAAAAATGCGATCAGGCGATGCTTGAAGCCATTCGGAAATCACTCAGGTCGAAAATCGGTGCCGGCATCGCCATCGCGGTGCTCGTACTCATCGCTCTTGCCTTCGCGAGCGGCGACGTAGCCACGACAGGCGGGTTCGGCGGCATTGCCGGCGGCGACCGCGTGGCCACGGTCGGCGACGAGCGGATCGACACTTCGGCATTGGGCCAGGCGGCAAGCTCGGCCCTCGAACGGGTCAAGCAGAACGACCCGCGCATGACTATGAAGGTCTTCCTAGCTTCGAACGGACTCGAGCGGGTGCTCGAAGACATGATCGACAGAACTGCCGTCGCGGTGTTCGGCAAGCAGAACGGACTTGTTGCAAGCGACCGGCTGGTGGACAGCGAAATCACGCAGATAGCCGCCTTCAAGGGCGCCGACGGCAAGTTCAGCGAAGACATCTTCCGGCAGGCGATCCAGCAGCAGGGCATCAGCGAGAAGCTGGTGCGCGACGATCTCACACAGGGACTGGTCAGCAAGCAGGTCCTGCTGCCGGCCGCATTCGGCTCGGTCGTTCCGCGCGAACTGGCGAAGCGCTACGCCGCGCTGCTGCGGGACCGCCGCAGCGGAGCGATGGCAGTCCTTCCCGCCGCCCTCTTCGCTCCCGAGAAAGCACCGACCGATGCGGAACTGGCCGCCTATTACAAAGCGAACCAGGACAATTTCATCCGGCCCGAGCGTCGCGTTGTCCGGTATGCCAGCTTCGGCGACGAAGCGCTGAAGGACGTTCCCGATCCCACCGACGCCGAGATCGCTTTCCGCTACGATCAAGACAAGGATCAGTACGCGGCGCTCGAGACCCGCACCGTCACCCAGATCATCGCTCCCACCGAAGCGGCGGCAAAGGCGATCATTGCCGAAGTCAACGGCGGCAAAAGCCTGGAAGATGCCGCCAAGGCAAAGGGACTGGCGACGGCCAAGCTAGATTCACTCGGCCGCGACGCTCTCACCAAGCAATTCTCGCAGGCGGTTGCCGATGCCGCCTATGCGACCGGCAGGGGCAAGCTCGCCGCGCCGGCCCGCAGCGGGCTCGGCTGGCACGTCATGCGCGTCGAGGAAATCAATTCACGGCCGGCGCGCACGCTCGACCAGGTTCGCGGCGAAATCGCCGAACGCATCGCCACCGAGAAGAAGCGCGTCGCCCTGAGCGAACTCCTCAGCAGGATCGAAGACCAGTTCGACGAGGGCGGCAGCCTGGCGGAAGCGGCCAAGGAACTGGGCGTGACGCTGGAGCAGACGCCCGCCATCACGGCCGACGGACAGGTCTACGAAAATCCGCGCGAGAAGGCGCCCGAGGTGCTCGCTCGGGTCCTGGAAACCGCCTTCGCGATGGATCAGGAGGAGCCCCAGATCGCCGAAGTAGAGCCGGGCAAGACCTTCGTGGTGTTCGACGTCACCGACATCGAGCCCTCGGCCGCGGCGCCGCTCAAGGAGATCAGCGACGACGTCAAGGCCTCCTATATGATGGACAACGGCTTCGCCGCTGCCCGCAAGGCCGCCGAGAAGGTCCAGGGGCAGGTCCGCAAGGGAGAGGAACTCGGCAAGGCGCTCGCCTCGCTCGGAAAGCGCCTGCCACCGGTCCAGAACCTCAATATGACCCGCGAGGAAATGGCGCGCATGCAGATGGAGGCACAGCGGCAGGTTCCGCCGCCCCTCGCCCTGTTCTTCAGCATGGCCGAAGGAACGGTCAAGCTTCTGGCCGCGCCGCGCGACACCGGCTGGTTCATCGTACACCTCAAGGACATCGTGCCCGGCGAGGTGAAGGATGACGACAAGATCCTCGACACCGCCGAGCGGGAACTGGGCGGCGTGGTCGGCAACGAATATGTCGCCTCCATGCGCCGGGCGATCCGTGCCGAGGTCGGCATCGAACGCAACGAAACGGCGATCAAGGCCGTCGCGACCCAACTCAGCGGCGGCAATTGACCGCCATGGCGGGACTGCAGGTCGAGAATTGCGATGCCGCGGCTGAAGCTCTTGCCCAGGGCAGGCCCGCGCTCGTCTGGCGCCGGCTGATCGCAGACACGCAGACACCGGTGGGTGCTGCCGTCAAGCTGATCGAACCTGGCCGCGGAGATTTCCTGCTGGAATCGGTCGAAGGCGGAGAAGTGCGCGGTCGCTACAGCCTGCTCGGCCTCGATCCGGACCTGCTGTTCCGGGCGACCGGCAAGCGGTGCGAAATCAATGCCACCTGGAGGACCGATCGGGACGCGTTCGCGCCGCTGGAGCAAGACAGCCTCACCGAACTGCGCAAGCTGGTAGAGGCTTGCCGCATCGACGTGCCGCCGCAGCTTCCCCCGACTCTCGCGTGCCTCGTCGGCTATTTCGGCTACGAGACGATCGGTCTTGTCGAGAAACTGCCCCGGGCGCCTGAAAATTCCCTCGGTCTGCCCGACATGCTGTTCGTGCGGCCGACACTGATCCTCGTGTTCGACAGCCTCGGCGACGAGCTTTTCTGCGTGGCGCCGGTCTGGCCGTCCGATGCGGAACCCGTGCGCGCTCTCGAAGCGGCCCAAGACCATATCGACGACGCGTTGCGCCGCCTCGGCGACCCGGTGCCGGTGGAATCCGCGAATGCGTCTCTGCCCGAACCAGAGCTTGCGCCGACCATGCCGGCATCGGATTACCGGGACATGGTGCTGCGCGCCAAGGACTACATCGAAGCGGGCGACATCTTCCAGGTGGTGCTGGCACAGCGCTTCACCTGCCCGTTCCCGCTGCCCCCGCTGATGCTCTACCGGGCCCTGCGGCGCGTGAATCCGTCGCCTTTCCTCTATTTCCTCGATCTGCCGGGTTTTGCCCTGACCGGTTCGAGCCCGGAAATACTCGTCCGCGTCCGCGACGGCGAAGTCACGATCCGCCCGATCGCGGGGACCCGTCCGCGCGGCAAGACGCCCGAGGAAGACAAGGCCAACGAAGAGAGCCTTCTGGCCGACCCCAAGGAACGCGCCGAGCATCTGATGCTTCTGGATCTCGGGCGCAACGATGTGGGCCGGGTCGCGGCCGCCAATTCGGTCCGCGTCACCGAAAGTTATACGATCGAGCGCTACAGCCACGTGATGCACATCGTCTCCAATGTCGAAGGGCGGCTCGATACCGACAAGCACGATGCCATCGACGCGGTGTTCGCGGGGTTCCCCGCCGGGACCGTCAGCGGCGCTCCCAAGGTGCGAGCCTGCGAGATCATCGCCGAACTGGAGCCCGAAACGCGCGGGGCCTACGCGGGCGGCGTCGGCTACTTCGCGCCGGACGGTTCGGTCGACAGCTGCATCGTGTTGCGCACCGCGGTCGTGAAGGATGGCGTCATGCATGTTCAGGCCGGCGCCGGCATCGTCGCCGACTCCGATCCCGACTACGAGCAGCGCGAATGCGAGGCCAAGGCAGGAGCGCTGATCGCAGCGGCCAAGGAAGCCGTGAGGGTGGCGAGCGACGCGGGTTTCGGGCAATAGGTGCCGCATGATCCTTGTCATCGACAATTACGACAGCTTCACCTGGAACCTGGTCCACTACCTGATGGAACTCGGCGCCGAAGTCGATGTGGTGCGCAACGACGCGCTTTCGGCCGGACAGGCGATTTCCACGGGCGCATCCGGCTTTCTCATTTCGCCCGGCCCCTGCACGCCCGATGATGCGGGAATCAGCCTCGATCTCGTCGGCGCCTGCGCGGATGCCGACAAGCCGCTGCTGGGCGTATGCCTGGGACACCAGTCGATCGGCCAGTTCTTCGGCGGCAAGGTCCTGCGTGGCGGACTTATGCACGGCAAGACCTCGCCCGTCACCCACGACGGCAGCGGCCTGTTCAAGGGCATACCCTCGCCCTTCATCGCGACGCGCTATCACTCGCTCGTCGTCGAGGACACGCCGGACTGCCTGATCGTCAACGCCACATCGGATGACGCCCATGTCATGGGTTTTCGCCACGAAAGCCTGCCGATCCACGGCGTCCAGTTCCATCCGGAGAGCATCGCGACCGAGCATGGCCACGACCTGCTCGCCAATTTCATGGAATTGTGCGGGCTCAAGCCCCGCTTGCCGGCATGAGCGCGACGGTGCGGGAAACCAAGGCCCTGTTCGGCCGTATGCTCGATGGCGAGATGGCCGATGCCGAGATCGCCGACATTCTTGTGTCCCTCGCCGACAAGGGTGAGACGGCAGAGGAGATCGCCGGCGCGGTGAAAGCGATGCGGGCGCGGATGAAGCCGATCAAGGCCCCTGCGAACGCGATCGACGTGTGCGGCACGGGCGGCGACGGACAGCACAGCCTCAATGTGTCGACGGCGGTCGCGATCGTCGTCGCGGCTTGCGGAGTTCCGGTCGCCAAGCACGGCAACCGCGCCGCATCCAGCAAGGCGGGTGGCGCGGATACGCTGGAAGCGCTCGGGCTCGATCTCGATCGGGCCAGCGTGATGGCCGAAGAGACATTGGCGGACATGGGCATCGCCTTCCTGTTCGCGCAGGCTCATCACCCGGCGATGAAGCACGTCATGCCAATCCGGAAGAGCCTCGGCCGGCGAACGATTTTCAACCTTATCGGACCTCTCGCCAATCCGGCGAATGTGACGCGGCAGCTTGTCGGCGTCGCCAGCCCCGGCCTCGTCTCCCTCTATCGCGACGCCATGGCCCTTTTGGGCACTGACGCCGCGCTGGTGGTCTCGGGCGAGGAAGGACTGGACGAACTCTCCATTGCCGGGCCGAGCCGCCTCGCCGCGATCAACATCGCCAACATCGGAGACAGCGTGACGCCGGAGGAAGCCGGGCTCACCTCAAGGCCGATAGAAGAGCTTCGCGGCGGCGATGCGGCATTCAATGCAGCCGCGCTCCGGCGACTGTTACTAGGCGAGGAAGGTGCCTATCGCGACGCGGTGCTGCTGAACAGCGCGGGCGCGCTGATTGTCGCCGGAGAGGCCGCAGACTGGCGCGACGGCGTGGAGGAAGCGGCCGAGATCCTGGACCGCGGACTCGCCAAGGCATTGCTCGACTGCTGGATCGACTTTGTGAAATGAGCGACAAGCTTGCCGAGATCTGCGAGAACAAGCGGCAGGAAGTCGCGCTGCGCCGCGCGGAACGCTCGGTCGCGGCGCTGGATCACGATGCGGCCGGCCAGTCCCCGCCCCGCGGATTTCGCGCGGCGCTCGAAGCGAAAGCCGCTTCAGGCTTCGGCCTGATCGCGGAGATCAAGAAGGCTTCGCCATCCAAGGGACTCATTCGCGAGGATTTTCGCCCGGCAGACCACGCCCGGGCCTATGAGGCCGGGGGCGCCGCCTGTCTTTCCGTGCTGACCGACGCACCATATTTCCAGGGGCACGAGGATTTCCTGGTCGAGGCCCGGGCAGCGTGCTCGCTTCCAGTGCTGCGCAAGGATTTCATGGTCGATCCTTGGCAGGTCGCCGAAGCTCGGGCGATCGGAGCCGACGCCATTCTCATCATCGTTGCCGCGCTCGAAAACGCCCAGATGGCCGAGATCGAAGCGGCAGCGCTGGAGCGCGGCATGGATGTGCTCGTCGAGGTCCACAACGAAGCCGAAATGGAGCGCGCGGCGCTGCTGGAATCCCGGCTGATCGGCGTCAACAACCGCGACCTCAAGCGCTTCGTCACCGATATCGGGGTCACCGAGCGCCTCGCTCCCCTTGCACCCCAAGGAACGCTGCTGGTGAGCGAAAGCGGCATCGATGGCCATGCCGATCTCGTCCGCCTTGCGAAATGCGGCGCGCGCTGCTTCCTTGTCGGCGAGAGCCTCATGCGGCAGGCCGATGTCGAAGCGGCAACAAGGGCATTGCTGGCAGGTTGACCGCCTTACGTTGACAGACTGTCGGCGGCGTCCCGATAGTGCTCCTGTCAACCGCCGACAGGAAATCCATGGATTTCGGAATCGTCCTGCCAACCCGTGCCGATTCCTGGGCCGTCGCGCAGCGCGCCGAAACGCTGGGTGTCAGCCACGCCTGGTTCTACGATACCGCCCTGCTCAACGCCGAAATCTTCGTGGCGATGGGCGCGGCGGCGGTGAAGACCAGCAGCATCATCCTCGCCACCGGCGTGCTGACGCCATCGAACCGCCTCGCGCCGGTCGCCGCAAGCGGCCTAGCTGCGCTCAACCAGCTGGCTCCCGGCAGGGTAGCCTTCGGGGCGGGTACCGGCTTCACCGGCCGGCGCACGCTCGGCCAGGGGCCGATGACGCTCGCAGCGCTCGAGACCTACGTACGGCAGGTGGAAGCGCTGTTGCGCGGGGAGCGGATCGATTTTGTCCTCGAAGGACAATCCGCGCGGACCGGCTTTCTCGACCCCAGCCCGCCGATCATGAACATTTCCGATCCGATACCGACACACATCTCCGCGTTCGGTCCCAAGGGACGTAAGCTGACTGCGCGACTGGGTGCCGGCTGGCTGGGAAGCGTCGGAACTCCCGCAAGCGAAGCAGAGGCCATCGCCGCCATGCACGCAGCGTGGCGGGACGAAGGCCACGACCCCACCACCATGCACGCCACCCTGGTAGGCAGCGGCTCGGTTCTTGATGACGATGAACCGGCCGACAGCGTGAGAGCCCGGGCCGAAGCGGGCCCGCTCGCCGCAGTGGCGTTTCACGAACTGGTCGAACGCTACGATTCCCTGAACGGAGCCGACGCGGCCGACCATTTTCCTTTCAAGGAGCAGCTCGCCGCCTACCGCAAGGTTTATAAGGCCTATCGGCCCGCCGACGAACGCCATCTGGCAAACCACAAGGGACACATGATGGCCCTGCGGCCCGAGGAGACGCATATCGACGGCGCCGTGATCCGGGGCATGACTCTCACCGGCACGAGGCGGGAGCTGGCCGAGCGGCTGAGAGGCATCCGCGATTCCGGCTACGACCAGCTCGCGATCAGCCTGCCGCCGGGGCACGAGGACACGATGCTTGAGCGCTGGTCGGAGGTGTTTGCGGCACTCTGAGCTTGCCTTGGCAGGTCGTTCAGATAGGAGGATGGCCACATGAACAAGCTCACTCACCTCGACGAGCAGGGCAACGCCCGGATGGTCGATGTCGGCGGCAAGGCCGAAACGCACCGCGTCGCTATCGCCTCCGGCCGAATTCGGATGTCTGCCGAAGCGCTTTCCGCAATCCGGGATGGTAATGCTCCCAAGGGAGATGTACTCGGCGCAGCGCGCATCGCCGGCATCATGGCCGCCAAGAAGACCGCCGAGCTGATCCCCCTGTGTCACCCGCTCGCTCTCGACGCAGTTACGGTCGATTTCACTATCGAGGATGACGCCGTGTGTGCCACCGCCACGGCTTCCCTTACTGGCCGAACCGGAGTCGAAATGGAAGCGATGACAGCTACTTCTGTCGCACTCCTCACAATCTACGACATGGCCAAGGCGCTCGACAAGGGCATGGTTATCGGCGAGGTTCGCCTGATCGAGAAGCGCGGCGGCAAGTCGGGGACGTGGCTGGCGCACGAGGCCAAAGGCGCATGAAAAAGCCGCCGCTGCCGCTCGAAGAAGCCCAGGCACGCCTTCTGTCGCTTGCGGAACCGCTTCCCGTCGAATGGGCCGATATCCCGGATGCATTAGGCCGCTATCTTGCCGAACCGCTGACAGCACGCCGAACCCAGCCCCCGGCGGATCTTTCCGCCATGGACGGCTATGCGGTCGTCCCGAGCGATATGGCGGGGCCATGGCGGGTGATCGGCGAGAGCGCGGCGGGGCATCCTTTCGAAGGAACGGTCTCCGGTGCCGAAGCCGTTCGCATCGCCACGGGGGCAGTGATGCCGGCCGGTGCAGACGCGGTGATCCTTCAGGAGGACCTGCAACGCGAAGGCGACCGTATCGAACTGACAGGCGAACCCCCTTCCCCGCCCGGCAAGCATATCCGCAGGCGCGGCATGGATTTCACCGACGGTGCCGAAATCATGCCTGCGGGAACACGGATCGGCCCCGCCCAGGCGGCACTCGCGATTTCCGCAGGCCACAAGCAGCTGCCGCTGCGCCGCAAGCCGCGCCTCGTGGTGATAGACAGCGGCGATGAACTCTCCGCCGATTGCGAAGCCTGCGCCCCGCACCAGATTCCGGCCAGCAACGGGGTGATGCTGGCCTCGCTCGCAGCCAGCGTACCCGCGGAAATCGGCCGGTTGGGCCCGGTCGCCGACAACATGGACGCGCTTGCCGCTGTCCTGAAACAGGCGGAAAACGCCGATGTCATCGTTACAAGCGGAGGCGCGTCGGTCGGCGATCACGACCTGATCCGCCCTGCCCTCGAAGCCTGGGGCGCCGAGATCGATTTCTGGCGCGTCGCGATAAAGCCGGGCAAGCCGATCCTTGTGGCGCGGCGCGGCAGGCAGCTGATACTCGGCCTGCCCGGCAATCCGGTCTCCAGCCATGTCACAGCTTTCCTGTTCCTGCTCCCCGTGCTGCGCGCGTTGCTCGGCGCTGCCGAGCCGTTGCCGTCCCGGATCGTCACCAGGCTTGCAGAACCGCTCAAACCCGGAGGATCTCGCCGCGAATTCCTGCGTGCATACTGGAACGGCAGCACCATCGCGCCGCAAATGGTCCAGGACAGCGGCGCGCTTGCCGCCCTCGCCGCCAGCAACGCCCTGATCGACAGGAATGCCGGCGCCCCGGAAGGCCATGCAGGCGACGAGGTTACCGCCTTTCTCCTAGAGAACGGCGGAACCGCTTGACGGAACACGAATCGTTTCTTAATTGTTCCACATTCGTTCCCAAACGTTCTCTTTTCAGACGTTCCGCAAGGGAGAGTGGCGACAATGCTTACCCGCAAGCAGCACGAACTGCTCCGATTCATCCAGAACAAGCTTGAGGAAACCGGGATTTCCCCTTCCTTCGAGGAAATGAAGGATGCTCTCGAGCTGAAGTCGAAATCGGGTGTCCACCGGCTGATCTCGGCGCTGGAAGAGCGCGGTTTCATCCGCCGTCTGCCCAATCGTGCCCGAGCGCTCGAAGTGCTGCGTCAGCCCGAGGATGTGACGAGCCGGCCGGTCCCGGCCGCAGCCAACAACAATCTCGAAACCCCGCCGATGCGCGCGCCGGCGGCCATGCCGAGCCCCGCCAACGACGTTATCGAGATTCCGCTCCACGGGCGGATCGCCGCAGGTGCGCCGATCGAGGCGCTGGAAGGCCAGTCGTCGCTTCCCGTTCCGGCAGCCCTGCTTGGCGCAGGCGAGCATTATGCTCTTGAAGTGTCGGGCGATTCGATGATCGAGGCCGGTATCCTCGACGGCGACTATGCGCTGATAAAGCGCACGGATGTCGCCCGCGACGGTGAAATCGTCGTTGCCCTGGTCCGCGGCGAGGAAGCCACGCTCAAGTACCTGAGCCGGCAGGACGGTCGAATCCGGCTCGATCCGGCCAATTCCGCCTACGAACCGCAAGTCTACGAGCCGGAGGAAGTCATCGTCCAGGGCAAGCTTGCGGGACTCCTGCGCCGCTATCACTGACCGGCCGGCGGCATTACCGCTCGCCGTTTCGCCACCAGCCATGGCCTCCCTGCTCATCGGCTACGGAACGGATGCACTGGTTTTCCAGGTCGATCGCCAGCCCTCCCGTCCGTGAAAGCAGGCGTCTGTCCGCCTTGAGCACCTTGGGCCTGCACGAGTAGGGCAGCCAGCGATCGGCGATGACGATGTCGGCCCGCTCGCAAGCCGCCGCCAGCGCCCGTTCGGGAACGCGCTCCTTGCTGCGGGCGATGAGCAGTTTCCAGCTGCGCCCGCCCCGTTCCAGATCCAGTGCGCAGAAATCGCCGTTGCAGCGCGCGCCTGGCCAGTGCGAGAGCTGCCGCAAGTCCCCCCTCATTCCCGCCAGTTCGGTCAGATTGTCCCGCACATAGTCGCTGCGGGTGGTACGCAGCACCAGCAAGTCAGAGTCGCTTTCGCCGGTAATGCCAACATGCCGCCCGTCGGCGGAAACGAGAATATCGGGCGGCCGCAAGAGAATGAGCGAAACGATGCCTGCGGCGATCGGCACCAGCCCCCAGAACCGCACTCTCGTATGCCAAAGCGCCAGCCACAGCCCGCCGAGCACGAACAGGGCGATGCTGCCCCAGCCCATCGCCGGCAGGACGGTGACTGCACCCGGACGGGACGACACGAAGTGGGCAAGAGCCAGCATGACGTCGATCGACTTGCCCGCCAGCCACCAGGCAGGAGCCCCCAGACCGACAAGGTCAAGCAGCAAACCCGCCGCGATCAACGGCATGGAAACGATCGTAGTCAATGGGATAGCGATGACATTCGCGAAAGCCCCATAAATGCCGGCACGATGGAAATGGAACAGGGCGATAGGCATCAACGCGAGTTCGATCGCGAAACCGGTCGCGAACAGCATGGCGACATGGCGCAGCCCGCGGGCAGCGAGACCTTCCTGACGCGGGGCCAGGAACGCACGCATCGGCGCGCTCGTGTTGAGGGCGATGATCGCAAGGACAGCCGTGAAACTCATCTGGAAACTCGGTCCGACGATCGATTCGGGCCACAAGACCATGACGAACAGCGCCGCCGCAGCCAGTACCCGCAGCGAAAGAGCTTCGCGCCCCAGCGCGAGAGCGGCAAGGACGAGGACCGCGCCGATGCAAGACCGCACGGTAGGGACCTGGGCACCGGTGAGCAGGGTGTAGCCGATACCGGCAAGCGCGCCGACGCCGGCAGCAAGCAGCGGGAGGCGCACTCTCAGTGCCAGCCATTGCCACAGAGCCAGCAGCCTGATCGCCAGCAAGTAGGCGGCAGCAATCACAGCACTGACATGGAGGCCGCTGATCGAAAGCAGGTGCGCCAGACCGGCATCCCGCATCGCCTGGGCATCATCCTCTCCGATCGCTCCCCGGTCGCCGCTGGCGAGCGTGGCGGCGATCGCTCCAGCGGAACCGTCGAGCCGATCGCGGACGTGGCGCGACAATCCGGTCTGCGCCCGTGACACCAAACCGCTGGAGTTGCCCGGCTCCAGCACTTCGACCGGCCCGATCACGCTTCCGGTGGCGGAAAGCCCGGAAAACCATGCGGTCCGGGCGAAATCGTACGCCCCGGGCAGCATCGGCGGCGCCGGAGGCATCAACCGAGCATGTACCCGGACGCGTGCTCCGTGAGCTATATCTTGGCGATCCATATCGATGGGCAGGTTCAACCGCAGCCTGATCGGCCTGTCCGTGCCCGGCTCACGGGCTGCCAGGGTGATCCGGACGCGCTCATCGGCGGGCTGCTCCTCGCGATCGAGCACCGTCCCAGCAAGATGTACCACCATGGGACGCTCGATCGGGGGCTGCCCGACCAGCACCGACTTGGACCAGACTGTCAGGCACCCCGCAGCGACCATCAGTGAAATCGCCACAATCGCCTGGCGCAGAAAGGGAAACCGTCCATCGCGCCGCAGGAGCGCAAGTCCGGCCAATACTGCGGCAAGGCACAGGCTGATCAGGCACAGCCACTGCCACCGGCCGTTAAGTGCGAACCAGGCCGCGATTCCCCCGGCGAAGGCGACTGCCAGCCAAGGCGCCCGGTCGAAACCCGCATCGGCAAGAAATCGCTCAAATACGGCCAACCCTCTCGACAAGCCGCTCGACCTGCGCCAAGGGTCATGCTGCAATGCAGCGTTGTCGGCATCCTCGTCGACTGCTGGTAGCGGACCCGTGGCTTTGCTCGCCATGGCTGGCATAGGACAGGAAGGACCGGATGATGGCAAGCGATAGCGTAACCGGCGATGCGGCAGGCAGCCGCCCCGTCGTCACGCGTTTCGCCCCCTCGCCCACCGGATTCCTGCACATCGGCGGCGCCCGCACCGCGCTGTTCAACTGGCTTTTCGCGCGCCACCACGGCGGCCGCGCGCTGCTGCGGATCGAGGACACCGACCGCGCCCGCTCCACCAGCGAGGCGATCGACGCAATCATAGACGGTCTCGACTGGCTCGGCCTCGAATGGGACGAACAGCCCGTCTTCCAGTCGGAGCGCGGCGCAAGGCATGTCGAAGTGGCCGAACTGCTGCTGGAACACGGTCACGCCTATCGCTGCTACGCGACTCAGGAAGAACTCGAGGAAATGCGCGCCGCCCAGCGCGCGGCCAAGCAGCCCCTGCGCTACGACGGCCGCTGGCGGCACCGCGATGCTGCCGAAGCCCCGCTGGGCGCTCCGTTCGTGGTCCGGCTCAAGACGCCGGAAGCCGGCGAAACGGTGATCGACGACATCGTACAGGGCCAGGTTCGCGTATCCAACGAGGAACTCGACGACTACATCCTGCTGCGCTCCGACGGCTCGCCCACCTACATGCTTGCCGCGGTCGTGGACGACCACGACATGGGCTGCACCCACATCATCCGCGGCGACGACCATCTCAACAACGCCTTCCGCCAGTTGCCGATCATTCGGGCGATGGACGATATCGAGGGCGGCTGGCCGGATCCGGTCTACGCCCACATCCCGCTCATTCACGGATCGGACGGAGCCAAGCTCTCCAAGCGCCACGGTGCTCTGGGAGTGGAAGCCTACCGCGACGAGATGGGGATCCTTCCCGAGGCGCTGTTCAATTACCTGCTCCGCCTCGGCTGGGGGCATGGCGACGACGAAATCATCGGCAGGCAGCAAGCGATCGAATGGTTCGACATTGCCCAGGTCGGCAAGTCGCCGGCTCGCTTCGACCTTGCCAAGCTGCAGAACGTCAACGGTCACTATCTGCGCGAAGCGGACGATGCGCGCCTCGCCGAACTAGCCGCCCCGCGCATGGAAGGCGATATCGACCTTGATCTGCTGACCCGGGCCATGCCGGTGCTCAAGGTTCGCGCCAAGGATCTGGACGACCTGGCCACCGGCGCAGCCTTCCTGTTCGCCACCAGGCCGCTCGCGCTGGACGAAAAGGCGCGCAAGATTCTCAACGAGGACGCCTGCAGTCTGCTGGGCCGGATCCATGTCCGGCTGGAAGCTGAATCGGACTGGACAAGCGAAAGCCTCGAAGCCAGTCTGAAGACAATGGCCGAAGAACTCGGCCTCGGGCTGGGCAAGCTCGCACAGCCGCTTCGCGCGGCACTGACGGGGCAAACAACCTCGCCAGGAATTTTCGATGTTCTGGTTCTGCTCGGACGGGACGAAAGCCTCGCACGCATCGCGGCGCAGGCCCGGGTCTCGGCAGGACCATAGATTGGGGAGTAAATACAGGTGGGTAATCAGGCAAAACTTAGCGCCGACGGCAAGGATTACGAATTTCCGGTCCTGAGCGGCAGCGTCGGACCGGATGTCGTCGACATCCGCAAGCTCTACGGTCAATCGGGCCTTTTCACCTTCGATCCCGGCTTCACCTCGACCGCGAGCTGCGAAAGCGCGCTGACCTATATCGACGGCGAGGAAGGCGTCCTCCTCCACCGCGGCTACCCGATCGGCCAGCTGGCCGAACATTCCAGCTTCATGGAAGTCTCGTACCTGCTGCTGAACGGCGAATTGCCGAGCAAGGACGAGCTCGACACCTTTACCTACACGATCAGCCGCCACACCATGCTGCATGAGCAGCTGCTGCAGTTCTACCGTGGTTTCCGGCGCGATGCGCACCCAATGGCGGTGATGTGCGGCGTGGTCGGCGCGCTTTCAGCCTTCTACCACGACAGCACCGATATCTCCGATCCCGAGCACCGGACGATCAGTTCCCACCGGCTGATCGCCAAGATGCCGACCATCGCTGCCGCAGCCTACAAATACGCGATCGGGCAGCCGTTCCTCTATCCGGACAACTCGCTCAGCTACACCGGCAATTTCATGCGCATGACGTTCGGCGTCCCGGCGGAACCCTATGACCTGCACCCGGCGGTCGAGAAGGCCATGGACCGGATCTTCATCCTCCATGCCGATCACGAGCAGAACGCCTCAACCTCGACGGTACGCCTGGCCGGTTCGTCGGGCGCCAATCCGTTCGCCTGCATTGCTGCCGGCATCGCTTGCCTGTGGGGCCCGGCGCATGGCGGCGCCAACGAAGCCGCTCTCAACATGCTCCACGAGATCGGTACGCCCGACAAGATCCCGCATTACATCGAGCGCGCCAAGGACAAGAACGATCCGTTCCGGCTGATGGGCTTCGGGCACCGCGTCTACAAGAACTACGACCCGCGGGCGACGGTCATGCAAAAGACCGTGCGCGAGGTATTCGATGCGCTCAAGGTCGACAATCCCGTGTTCGAGACGGCACTGCGGCTGGAGGAAATCGCGCTTTCCGACGACTACTTCGTCGAGAAGAAGCTCTTCCCGAACGTCGATTTCTACTCGGGCATCATCCTTTCGGCGATCGGCTTCCCGACGACGATGTTCACGGTGCTTTTCGCCCTGGCTCGCACTGTCGGCTGGGTCGCGCAGTGGAACGAGATGATTTCCGATCCCCACCAGAAGATCGGCCGCCCGCGCCAGCTCTATACCGGTCCGACGCAGCGCGACTACGTCGCCATCGACAAGCGCTAGACCCTAGCGGGATCAGTCCTCTGCCGCGCCGTCCCCTGGTGTCGCTGCGTCGTCACCGGGGGTGCGCGGGGCCGGAATTCGGGGCAATCTGAACGGTGCCGCCGGCATCGCCGGACTTTCGGCGTCGCTTTCATTGACACCGTCAATGGACTCCCCGGTGTCCGCCGGGACTTCGAGAATGAACCGAGCGCCCTGCCCCGGTGCACTCTGCACGCTCAACTCACCGTCCATGGCCCTGGCGAGCCGACGCGAGATATACAGGCCGAGGCCCGAACCACCGTCGCCGCTGCGGCCGAGACGCTCGAACTTCTCGAAGATGCGAAGCTGGTCGTCGTCCGACAATCCCGGGCCCTGGTCGGCGACGATTACGCGGGCCCGCCCGCCCTCGTCCTCCAGCCTGATCCAGATCTGCGAGTCCTCCGGCGCATACCGGATCGCATTGCCGACAAGGTTGAGGAGAATCTGCAGTGCCCGCCGGAACTCCGCCACTGCAGGCAGGCCTTCGCCGGCTTTGGGCGCATCGATCACGATCCGCTTTTCCTGGGCGCGCACGCCGAGGATTCCCGCCGCCTGGCGCGCCACATCGGCAAGGTCGATCCGGTCCCTCGCCGTCGAGAAACCCTGCGCTTCGACCACTTCCATATCCGATAGGTCGTCGAGCAGTGCCAGCAGGTGCCGGCCCGCCGTTGAAATGTCGGAAGCGTAGTCGGCGTATTCCTCCGCGATCGGACCGGCGAGACGCGTACGGATCGTCTCCGCATTGGCGATGATCCGCGCAATCGGCTGGCGCAGGACCGGCGCGATATCCCTGCCGACAAGGCCGCGCCGGGCTGGCGTCTTTTCATCGGCTTCCGGTTCTTCAACAGGCGCTTCCGTCTCGCCTTGCGGCGCGGGCCCCTGTGCCGTCAGCAGCAGTTCGAAACCTGCCGGTTCGCCGCCCGGAACCTCGTGCGGCAACAGCCGGGCCCGCCAGTCCCTGGTGGATCCGGGCACTGACAGGCTCGCGCCGTCGAGCAGACGCCAGTGCATCGGCTGGTGGTGACTGTCTCCTTCGATCGAGACGAAATCGGTCCAGCGTTCGCCGATCCCTGCCTGCATCGCATCAGCGAGCTCGGCGAGATCCGGTGCCTCGGCTTCGACAGCCAGTATCCGCTGTTCACCATCCAGCCTCGCGCTCAGTTCGGCAAATTCGCAATCGATTTCGCGACGCCGGCGATCTGCCTGGCCGGCATCTTCCGCAGGCAGGTTTTCCGCCTGCCAGCTGTGGATGCTGATATCGCAGCCCGGCTCGCCGTCCTCTCGCGGACGGACTTCGGCCCATGCGGTTATCTGCTGCGCGCCGTCCTGCGCCTTCAGCGCGCGCGCGAGTTTCATGCCGTAGCGCCGGGCCTTGCGGACCGTTTCGAGCAGGGCCGGAATCGCAATCGCGCCGGGCAGGTCGCCTCCGCAACGCAATTGCAGGCCGGCCAGCGGCTCGTCGGCTGAAACAAGGCGATCTTCGGCATCGCTGATGGCCCGGGCCAGGATGGACCCGTCGCGCGACATGGTCAGCCTCCCGGGTAGCTGCCCGAGACAGCAAGAATTGATGCGGCGTGGTCTGCGCCGAGACGCTCGAAACCCTCGGGCGGCGGATTGTCGGCATGGAAGGCAAGGAATTGCTCCTCCACCGCTTCGCTCTTCAGCCCTGCCGCCCGCAATGCCAGAACGAAGCGCGCCACCTGCGCCTCATGGGTGCTGAGCGCAATGACGTCACGTTCCTGACCGGATCCGACCGAAAGGGCGGAAAGGAAGATCGCCACCCCCGCGTGGCCCACCGAAAGCGCCGCAACCGCCCCTGCACCCATGTCCGTGACGATACGGGAAATGAGTCCCAGCCTGCCGCGGCTTTCGTCGTAGGCCTCGCGGATGGCCGTCTCAGCGACGGCAACCCTTTCGTCAGCTTCGGGTTCTGGTCCGGCGATACCGCGCAGGGCCACGAGCGCACCATGGAGCAGATCCGCGGGCAACTCGCCGAGCGGCAGTGTCATCCTGCGCTGGGCCTGTCCAAACCGGGCCTGCGAAGCCAGCAAGTTCATGGCCAGGGCAGCCGTTGCCGCATCCGACGAAGCGATCAGCGCCTGCACCAGCGGCGAAAGCACCGGATCGAGGCCGAGGCGGGACTGCAGACGCTCGGTAAGCTGCCATTCGACTGCAAGAGCATGGACGTGGCCCAGGAAGGCAGGATTGCCGACGATCGCATCGGTCAGCAGCGCAATATCCTCCGGCGCATGTACGCCCCGCTCGGTACCACCGCCCGCTGCAGCAAGCTGGTCGAGCAACTGCGCCGCAACATCCGCAACCATACCGCGCACGCGAGCGATAATCTCTTCGGAGAACAGCGAGTTGGCCTCATTCGCCAGGAAATGGCGGAGGATCGGTGCAATGGTAGCCACCACGGCATCTTCCTGCGCAAGCTCCTCGCGCAGGGCAGCTTCCACGGATTTCACCGTTTCCGGGCTGGCAGCAGCTTCGATCATCGCCTTGCCTTACCGCAGCATGGTTAAACTCGCGTTATCCGCTATTTCCTGCCCGGAACAAGCAGTCCGCCAAGCGCGAGCGCAACCGCCAGCAACTGGACTGCCCCCTGGAGCACGCCCGTAACAGCCAGGATGGCAAGAACGAAACTCAAGAGGGCGCGATCCGAGACCCAATCGTTCCACCGTCCGTGCGAGACGCGGGGGACGAGCCGCGCCAGCAAGACCAGCAAAATGGGCGCAAAAGCGCGCTCGGGCATCGTTTCCCAGGGGGTAACGGACGCATTCCAGAGCATGAGCAGGACCAGCACGAGGTCGATCGCCCAACCCAGGACAAGAGTCAGTGAGAAAACGGGCGGAGCGCGGCCTATTCCGTCGCTTTCGACACTGCGCAGCATTCTTGCAGCTTCCGCCAGAACGGACGCGATTGCGCAAAGCAGGAAGCCCACCACGACAAGCCCAAGCCAACCGGCTCCCAAGGCAAGGAGCACAGAGGCCACAGTGCTCCGTTCGACGAGCTTTCCTCCTCCCCGGGCGTGGAGAAGCGAAGGCCCGAATGCGAGCACCCCCGACCTTGCCAACCACGTGGTCGGCGCGATCGCTCGTATTTCGGCAATGTGCAGCCGTATCCAGTCCCGTTCCACGGCTTGCGCCTCAGCCTCGTCGCGGATCAGCCGCCAGCGAGCGCCTTCGCGTGACGACAGCGGGACTTCGCGCATGGCGATACCCGCCTGCAGGGCAATGCGGGTCAAGGCAGACGCGATGTCGCAATCGGCGGGAAGTTCGAACAGGCCTTCCGCAAAACGCCCGGGAATACGCATGAGACCGGCACTCGCATGATTGAGGTCGATCCGTTCGAATCCGGCGCCGACTCCGGTTTCGGCGGGCTGCACGAGGACCGCGTGGCTGCCGTCAAGCAGTTTGAGCGCGTCCTGCCGGGCCACCAGCAGCCCTTCCGAAATTACCAGGAGTTCGTCATTCGCGGTAACCAGTCCGGCAAGCCCCCTGGTCTCGGAAATGACGTGAAACTGGGTGCTAGCCCGTTCCGCCTGATGCTGGAGGGCAATCACTTCCGGTCCCACTTCGCGTGCAAGGCAGACAACACGCTGGCAATCCATCTCGAGCGCGAGCCCCAGCTGGTGACGAGCGAGCGTCCGCCCACCGACGCGCAGAAACGCTCTCGGCAAGGGTGAGCCCGCACCGGCAGGCTCCATCATCACGATCAATGCTATGCGCAGCGCGCTCCTCCAGGCAGGCTCACGCAGCTTTAGGAAATCAACGCCCCAGTGCCAAGCGGCACCGGCTCAGTCGGCAGAAAACTCGTCAAGAAAGCCCTGCAAACGCCGCACGACGGAGGGCTCTCCCGGGGCGGATTCCAGCGCTTCCTCGGCCAGAACGATCAGCGGTTCGGCATGAAAGCTGGCGGCAAGCCCCTTGAGGCGCATGGCCGCGACCTGCCAGTTGCCGTCGCAGCGCGCACGGCGCAACAGGTCGACCTGCCGCGCCAGGCTTTCCGCGAAGGCAGAACGCAGCTCCGCGAACAGCTCGGGATCGTCGCCCGCGGCGGCGGCCAGCGTGGCATCAAGGGCACCTGCTTCATACGCCATCCGGCTCTTTTATGGGATGGAAGGTTAAACCGGGGTTTATCCGCAATGCGTGTGTGATATTCAGCGAAGATGGCTGGTGAAACGCGCATTATTGCTTTCGGCTCGGGGGATGAGGAAGCTCAGAGGGAAGAATTCCTTCTTACTGAGGAAGTTACATCCGCCGAGGTCGAACCGGAAAACGTCGAGGAAGAGGCCTCCTCCGCGCCGGACAGGCAATGGCTCCTGCCTGCTGTTGCCGGAACCGCCGTCGCGGCCTGGACGGGCTTCTTCGTCTGGGCGCGGCAGACGGAAATCCTTGCGGCTCCACAGATGTCGGAATGGATCGGCCTGATCACGGACTGGGCCGTGCCCGTTCTGCTGATCTGCACCGTGTGGCTGCTCGTCATGCGCAACAGTCGCCGCGAGGCCGCCCGCTTCGGCGATGCGGCACGTGTGCTTTCCGAGGAATCCGTCCGCCTCGAAACGCGCCTGTCTACGGTCAATCGAGAATTGAGCCTCGCTCGCGAATTCATCGCGGCACAGTCGCGCGATCTCGAGGCCCTGGGCCGGATCGCTACCGAGCGACTGTCCAAGAATGCCGGCGACCTGCAGGATCTGATAAGGGACAACAGTGCCCGCATAGACACGATCGGTACGGTCAGCGATGCGGCGCTCGACAATATGGAGAAACTGCGCGGCCAGCTTCCAGTGATCGCCAGCTCCGCCAAGGACATCACGAACAATATCGGCAACGCGGGCCGAACCGCCCATGCCCAGCTCGCCGAGATGATAAACGGCTTCAAGCGGCTCAACGAGTTCGGGCAAGCCAGCGAACGGCAGGTCATCACGCTGCGCGGCACGGTAGACGAAGCAATCGCCGAATTCACGCGCCAGTGCGAGCATTTGGACCAGATCGCAACAGAGCGGTTCGCCGCACTGGATGAACGTGGAACCGAGTTCCGTACGCAGCTCGATAATCACGAGGTCGAGGCGCTTGCCGCGATCCGCACCCGTGCCTCGGCCCTTGGGGAGGAGCTTGAGCAGACCAGGCAGGCACTGGACAGCCACGAGGCGGAAAGCCTCACCTCGCTGCGCGCACGCCTTTCCACGTTGCGCGACGAGGGCGCAGCCATTTCCCGCGCCATGCGCGAAGGAGAGAGCCGGGCAATCGAAGGCTGGCAGGCCAGCCTCGAACGCCTGAACGAAGACATGGCGGCAACCATCGCCTCGCTCGAACAGGCTGATAGCGCCGCGATCGAAGGCGCGCACAGCCGCCTTGCGGCGCTCACGGACGAAGTCGCATCCATCGAGGAGCGCATCGCGGAGCGCACCCGGACGTTCGACCAGGAAATGGAACGGCGCCGCGCGGCGACCGAAGCGAACGAGATAGACGCGACGGATCGGCTGTCGGAGCGGCTGTCCGCAATCGATGCCGAAATCGAGCGACGGCGGCAGACGCACGAACAAATCGGCGAGGCCATCGCCGCCCACAGCGAATCGGTCTCTGCCCGGCTCGGCGAATGCGAGCGGCGCCTGGTCGCGCTCTCAACGCTCAGCGAAAGGAGCCAAGCCGGCATCGCCGCGGGCGTGCAGGCACTGGCGGACAGGTTTTCCGAAGCACGCTCCATGCTGGACAGCACCGGCAATGAAGTGGTGCAGGCAACCGACGCCAGCGTCCGGCTGCTGGAATTGTTGCAGGGCTCGGCCAGCATGTGTCGGGAAGAACTTCAGCAATCCCTTGCCGCAAATGTCGAGGTGCTCGCCTCCACCGAAGATCGCATTGCCCAGCTGCTCAACGTGCTCGCCGAAGTGGGCAGCCGCGGCGAGAGCCTGTCCGGCTTGCTGGACGCTTCGGAAGCGAAGCTCGGCGACATGGGCGCAACCATCGAAGCGCGCCAGGCCGCGCTCGAACAACAGGGGTTGGCTTACGAGACGCGGCTCGCGGAACTGCGCGACAGGCTCGAGGTGATCGAGCAGCAAAGCGACAGGCTCGCCGAAAAGGCTCAGGGCGAATTGTCGGAAGCGATCGAGAATCTTAGCGCTTCCGTGAAGGGAGCCGTCGCGACGATCTCCGACCAGGGCTCGACGGCCGTCTCCGCCCTCGCCGTCCAGTTGGGCAAGGAAAGTTCGGCCGCGATCGACAAGGCGATGCATATGAGCGCGGCCGAAACGGCGGGTCAGCTCGAACAGGCCGCCGCCCATGCCGCCGGTGTAAGCCGGGAAGCGGCGGTACAGCTCCGAGACCAGCTCGCCAAGGTGAACGAGCTGGTCGGCAATCTCGAGCGCAGGGTCGCCCAGGCGCGCGAACGTGCGGAAGAGCAGGTCGACAACGATTTCTCGCGCCGCGTGGCGCTGATTACCGAATCACTCAATTCGAATTCGATCGACATAGCCCGCGCCCTGTCGGCCGACGTTTCCGACACGGCCTGGGCCTCCTATCTGCGGGGCGACAGGGGTATTTTCACGAGGCGGGCCGTCAACCTGCTCGAAAGCGGCGAAGCGCGCGCGATCGCGCAGATCTTCGAAAACGACGGAGATTTCCGCGAGCACGTGAGCCGCTACATCCATGATTTCGAGGCAATACTGCGCCAGGTGCTGTCCACCCGCGACGGCCACGCGCTCGGCGTCACCCTGCTTTCTTCCGACATGGGCAAGCTCTATGTCGCGCTGGCCCAGTCGATCGAACGGCTGAGGGACTAGTAGGCGTCGAGCCCCTCGATCTCGGGCGGCTCCCCGAACAGGTTGAGATCGCCGACCTCGATCCAGCCATTGACGTAATTGGCATAGTATAGCGCGAACAGGACCGCCGCGAGGATCGTCGCGCGCAGGGCAATGCGGCCGGGCCGGAAATTCGCCGGCGCGCTGTCCGCCTGGCCGGGGACTTTCTCGACGCCTTCCTCTTCATGGGTCCGCACCCCGAACGGCATCGTCAAAAAGGCGCTCAGCACCCAGAACAGGGCGTAGATCGCGAGAATCGATGTCCAGCGCATTTGCTTTTCCCGTCAATCTCCCAGGAGCATGACCTGCACCTGCGGCCGCTTGCCCGACCAACGCTGCGCCGCGCGGCGCGCCGCAAGGCGGGCAGCCTCGCTTCTGGCATCACGGTCGCGCGCTTTCGGCCCCTTGAGGCGGCCCAGGGCATCGACCACGTCCGCGCAGGCTTCTTCGACGAAATCGCCGTAGTCCTCGTCCAGCGGCAGGCCGATGCCGGCGACGTCCACCTTGCCTTGTCCGTCGACGGCAACCATCACCACGCCATTATAGGCGATCCTGCGACGCATCACCATGGCCTCGCCATCGGCCGGAGCGATGATATCGCCGTCCAGTACAAGGCGCCCTGCCCTAGCCTCACCGAACTTCCCGGGTTTTCCGGGAGCAAGGCGGACAAGGTCACCGTTCTTCTGGACGACCGTCTTGCCAATTCCGCATTCGCGGCCCAACCGCGCCTGCTCCTGCATGTGGCGCATTTCGCCATGGACCGGGACGAGAATCTCGGGTCGTAGCCAGCCATAGATCGCTTCGAGCTCCGGCTTGCCCGGGTGACCGGAGACATGGATGGAACCGCGCCGGTCCGTCACAACCTGAATGCCCTGCGCAGCAAACTGGTTCTGGATTCGGCCGATGGCGACCTCGTTGCCCGGGATCTGGCGGTTCGAGAACAGTACGACGTCTCCCGTCTCCAGCGAAAGCGGGTGGTTCCCTTCGCAGATCCGGGAGAGCGCGGCGCGAGGCTCGCCCTGTCCGCCTGTAGCGACGATCAACACTTCCCCACGCGGCAGGCTCATCGCCGTGTCGAAATCAACCGGCTCGGGCAGATCGCGCAGATAGCCCGTCGCCTTGCCGGTCGCGATGATCCGGTCGAGCGAACGGCCCGCGACGCACAGCTTTCGCCCGGTCGCCTTCGCAATCTGGCCGAGCGTCTGTAGGCGGGCAACGTTGGATGCGAAGGTCGTCACCACCACGCGGCGGCCGGCATGCTTGCCGACTTCCTCCAGCAGGCCGCGAAGGGCATCGCCTTCGGAGCCCGAAGGTTCGGGATTGAAGACGTTCGTCGAATCGCAAACCAGCGCCAGGATGCCCTCGTCGCCGATCTCCGTAAGCTCAGCCCCGGTGGTCGGCGTACCGATCAGCGGTTCGTCGTCGAGCTTCCAGTCTCCGGTGTGGAAGATACGGCCATAAGGCGTGTCGATCAGCAGTGCGTTGCCTTCGGCGATCGAGTGGGCGAGCGGCACGTAGCGGATCCCGAACGGGCCTATCGCGAAGCTATCGAGATGATCGATGACGTTGAGCTTCACCTCCCCGGCAATGCCCGCTTCCTCGAGCTTCTCGTTGACCAGCTTCGCGGTGAACGGCGTCGCATAGAGCGGCACGCCGAGGTCGGCAGCGAAATAGGGCACCGCGCCGATGTGGTCCTCATGCGCATGCGTCAGCACGATGCCGAGCAGATCAGCCCGGTTCTCCTCAATGAAGTCGAGGTCGGCGAAAACCAGGTCGACGCCGGGATACTGGGATTCGCTGAATGTCATGCCGAGGTCGACCATCAGCCACTTGCCGTCGCACCCGTAGAGGTTGACGTTCATGCCGATCTCGCCCGATCCGCCGAGCGCGCAGAATATCAGTTCCTTGCCGGGCTTCACTTCGCGGAAGCCCTCTCGGCAAGCAGCGCGAGACCTTCGAGGGTCAGGTCCGGCTCGACGGAATCGAAGATGTCCGTCGCCTCGTCGAAAAGGACGGCAAGGCCGCCTGTCGCGATGACCTTGGCAGGTCGGCCGATCTCGGCCCGCATCCGCGCTATCAGTCCCTCCATCATCGCGACGTAGCCCCAGAAGACGCCGATGAGCATCTGGTCCTCGGTGTTGCGACCGATGACGCTGGAGGTTTCGGGCACGTCGATGGCGATGCGCGGCAGCATCGCGGTGTTGCCGACCAGCGCATCGAGCGAAAGATTGATGCCCGGGGCGATAATCCCGCCCTTGTAGGCGCCGTTGAAGTCGATCGCGTCGAAAGTCGTCGCCGTGCCGAAGTCGACGATGATGAGGTCGCCGCCGTGCCTGGCATGGGCTGCGATGGCGTTCACTGCGCGGTCCGCGCCGAGCGAGCGCGGCTCGTCGACATCGATGTCGATGGCATAATCGACGGGCGGCTGCCCGGCGATCATCGGCTCGATGTTGAAGAAGTTGCGCGCCAGCACATCGAGATTGTGCAGCGCTCGCGGCACGACGGTCGAAACGATGATCTGCTTGATTTCTCGCCGGTCCACGCCGCGGATCGAGAGCAGTTGCATCAGCCACACGGCATATTCGTCGCCGGTGCGGCGCGCATCGGTGGCAATGCGCCAGCGCGCCTTGAGAGTCCGCCCCTCGAACAGCGCAAAGACGACATTGGTATTGCCGGCATCAATCGCGAGCAGCATCGGTTTCGTGTCTCCCACCTTCAGCCTTCGAGGCTGACAAGGTTCACATCGCCTGCATGGATGGCACGGCTCGTGCCGTCAACCAAGCGCAGTTGCAGGCTGCCATCCTCGCCAATCCCCGCAAAAGTGCCGTTGACGCGCGCATCGCCCGGTTCCAGCACATAAAGCGGTGTCCCGACAGGATGGGCGACGGCAAGCCAGCGTTTGACGATCGGCGCCATCCCGAAATTACGCCAGCGCTCAAGCTCAATGTCGAACAGCCGCGACAAATCGCCGGCGAACGCGTCCCTAGCAACATTCCCGCCCAGATCGGCGAGCGCGACCGTCGCGCGATCGGGCAATCTTGGTGCCGACGGGAGATTCACGCCGATCCCGACCACGACAGCGTCTTCCACGCGTTCGAGCAAGATTCCCGCCAGTTTCGCGCCGTCTATCATGACGTCGTTGGGCCATTTGAGCATGGCCCTGTGCGGCTCGGGCAAATGAAGCGAGACAGCCTCGTGGACCGCCAGCCCGGCAAGCAGCGCCAGGGTCGCCGGCTCGGGGTCGCCGAAGCGGCGGTGCACCACGGTCGAGCCCATGAAATTGCCGCTGCCGTCGAACCATTCGCGCCCCTGCCGGCCGCGCCCGGCGGTCTGCCGCTCGGCGACGAGCCAGTCACCCTCCGGCACGAACTCGCCCGCACGCAGGCGCGCGGCGAGATCCGCATTGGTGGAACCGGTTTCTGGAACGAATTGGATCAAACCGCCAGGAACAGCGCAGTGGCAGCCGTATCGGCAAGCTCGCCGAGCCATTTCGTCAGCAGATAGCCGAGCGGCGAGATGAACACGCTGGTGATCACCAGCAGCGCCTGGTGCGCCCAGTCGCTCCTGCCCGTGATCCGGCCGGCCGGCTCGTCGAAATACATGATCTTGACGATCTTGATGTAGTAGAACGCGCCGATCACCGAGGCGGCGATGCCGAACACGGCGAGCGCGACAAGGTCGGCCTGGACCGCGGCCTGGAAGACCACGAACTTGCCCCAGAAACCGAACAGCGGCGGTACGCCGGCAAGGCTGAACATGATCATCGCCAGCGCCAGCGCCAGCGCCGGCCGCGTCCGCGAAAGACCGGCCATGTCCGAGATCGCCTCGACAGGTTCGCCATCAGCGTCCTTCAGCATCAGCACGGCCACGAAACCGCCCAGCGACATCGCGACATAGATCGCGAGGTAGACAAGCATGGCCGACGCGCCTTCCGGCGTCGCCGCAGCGAGGCCGATCAGCATGAAGCCGACGTTGTTGATCGAGGAATAGGCCAGCAGTCGCTTGATGTTGCCCTGCCCGATCGCGCCCAGCGCACCGACGATGATCGACGCCAGTGCGGCGAAGATCACGATCTGACGCCACGCATCGGCCTGCGTGCCGAAGGCGTCCAGCGAAACGCGCATGGTGAGCGCCAGCGCGGCAACTTTCGGTGCGGTAGCGAAGAATGTGGTGACAGGCGTCGGCGCACCTTCATAGACGTCCGGCGTCCACATATGGAACGGCACGGCGCTGATCTTGAATGCCAGGCCCGCCAGCACGAACACGATGCCGAACAGCGCCCCGGTCGAAAGCCCGCCGTCGAGTGCCGCACGAGTGCCGGCGAAGCTGGTCGTCCCGGTGAAGCCGTAAGTCAGGCTCATGCCGAACAGCAGGATGCCACTGGCCAGCGCGCCGAGCACGAAATACTTGAGCCCGGCTTCGGCCGAACGGTTGTCGGTCCGCAGGAAAGCGGCGAGTACATAGGCGGCAAGCGAATTGAGTTCGAGCCCGATGTAAAGCGTGATGAGATCCCCGGCCGAAACCATGATCCCCATGCCGAGCGCGGCAAACAGGACGAGCACCGGGTATTCCGCCCGCATCGCATTGTAGCGCTCGAAAAAGGCCGGCGCGACGATCAGCGACGCGCCTGCCGCTCCGTAGATCAGCAGCTTGGCGAAGCTGGCAAAGGCGTCGGCGCGATACTGTCCCAGGAATGCTTCCGTATCGGCGCCCATGGCGCCTTCGCAAAGCGCGGGCGCGACAAGGAAGCCGGCGGCTGCCAGCGCAGCGACCGACAGGATGCTGATGATGCGCGATGCCTTGTCACCCGACCATGCAGCGACCAGCAGCAGGATCAGGCCGGCAACGCTCAGGACTTCTTCGGCCGCGATGAGGCGCAGCGACTGTGACCAGTCCATCAGTGTGCCTCCCCGTGATCAGCAGCCGTTTCGTGTTCTTCCGCCTTCTTGGGCTCGCCCATCTTGAGCTTCGCATCGCCTTCCGGCCTTGCCCGGATAACGCGCGCTTCAAGCGCCGCGATATCCTGCCGCATCGGTGCGAGGAAGCTTTCGGGATAGACGCCCATCCAGAGAACGGCGGCGGCAATCGGCGCCATCATCAACCACCTCGCTTATCGAGATCGGGCATGGCGGCGGCATCGGCGTTCTTCTGCTCGCCGAACGCCACGCGCCGGTAGAGATAGAGCATGTAGGCGGCACCCAGGATGATCCCGGTTGCGGCCACGGCCGTCACCCAGCTTGAAACCTGGTAGATACCGGCGAGGCTGAGGAATTCGCCGACGAACCCGCTGGTGCCGGGCAGGCCGACCGATGCCATGGTGAACAGCATGAAGAACATCGCATAATGCGGCATGTTGATCGAGAGGCCGCCGTAGCGGTCGATCTCGCGCGTGTGCAGCCGGTCGTAGATTACGCCGACGCTGAGGAACAGCGCGCCCGAAACCAGCCCGTGGCTGAGCATCACGATCATCGCACCTTCGAAGCCCTGCACGTTGAACGCGAACAGGCCGATGGTGACGATGCCCATGTGGGCGACGGAGGAATAGGCGATCAGCTTCTTCATGTCGTGCTGAACCAGCGCGACCAGCGAGGTGTAGACCACAGCGATCATCGACAGCGCGAAGATCAGCCATGCGAGTTGGGCTGAAGCCTCCGGGAACATCGGCAGAGAGAACCGGATAAAACCGTAGCCGCCCATCTTCAGGAGCACGCCCGCCAGGATCACCGAACCCGCTGTCGGCGCCTGCACGTGTGCATCGGGCAGCCAGGTGTGGACCGGCCACATCGGCATCTTCACGGCGAAGCTGGCGAAGAAAGCCAGCCACAGCCATGTCTGGGCCTTCGGATCGAAGTCGTAAGCCATCAGCGTCGGGATGCTGGTCGTGCCGGCCTCGTTCACCATCCACAGCATCGCGATCAGCATCAGCACCGAGCCGAGCAGCGTGAGAGGAAGAACTTGTAGCTGGCGTAAATCCGGTTGTCCCGCCCCAAATGCCGATGATCAGGTACATCGGATCAGGCCCGCTTCGAAGAAGATGTGCAGAACAGGTCCTGCGCGGCGAAAACGCCGATCATGAGCACTTCCATCAGCAGGAAGGAGGCCATGTACTCCCCGACGCGCTCTCGATCGAAAGCCAGCTTGCACCGATGCAGACCGGCATCAGGAAAACCGAAAGCATGATCAGCATCAGGGCGATGCCGTCGATGCCGAGCGCCCAGCTGAATCCCGCGAACAGCTCTACCCGTTCGGTGAACTGCCACTGCGCCCGCCGATGTCGTAGTTTGCCCAAAGCAGGATGCCGAGCGAGGTCGATCAGGGTCGCCGCAAGCGCCAGGGTGCGAGCGGCCTTCGCCTCGACGAACAGGCGCGATCGCCGCGGCGGCACGAGAGCATCACGCTGAGGATGGAAATCCGTTCATCGTCTTATCCCGCCATCACCCAGCTGACCGCGCCGACCAGCCCGAGCAGCATTACCAGCGCATAGGAATAGAGGTAGCCCGACTGGACTTTCTGGGCGACCCTTGTGCCCTGGGCCACCGCCCAGGCCGCTCCGTCCGGCCCGAACCGGTCGATGATCCCGACATCGCCCTGCTTCCAGAGCACGCGGCCGATCCAGAACGCCGGACGCACGAACAGGAAATCGTAGAGCTCGTCGAAATACCACTTGTTGTAGAGGAACTTGTGGAGCAGGCCGAACTGCTCGACGAAGAGCGCCGGGAACTCGGGCTTGCGGATATAGGCATACCAAGCGATCAGCAAGCCGATCACCATCACGACGAACGGCGCCCATTTCACCCATAGCGGCACTTCGTGCAACGCGTGGATCAGGTGCTCGCTGAACACCAGGCTGCCTTTCCAGAACTCGCCGTCGCCGGAGCTGACGAATTCGTGGTGGAACACGAAGCCGGCAAGCACGGCGCCGATGCTGAGCACACCAAGCGGGATGAGGATGCTTAGCGGACTCTCATGCGGGTGATATCCCGCGGTGCCCTCGACCGCGGAACCGCCGTGGTGGCTCTCGGTCGCCTCGCCCGCGTCTTCCTCGTCCGGGTGATCGTGATGATCGCCATGGACCGCGTGCTGGATATGCTCCGAACCGGCCCAGCGCGGCTTGCCCCAGAAGGTGAGGAACATCAGCCGCCACGAATAGAAGCTGGTGAGCAACGCGGCGATCGTGCCGGCCCAGAAGGCAAAGCCGCCCAGTTCCTTGCCGCTGGCGAAGGCCGCCTCGAGGATCGCGTCCTTGGAATAGAAACCGGCGAAACCGGCCGCTCCGACAAGGCCCACACCGGTGATCGCCAGCGTGCCGGCCATCATCGCCCAGAAGGTCACGGGGATTTCCTTGCGAAGCCCGCCGTAGAAACGCATGTCCTGCTCGTGGTGCATCGCGTGGATCACCGAGCCAGCCCCAAGGAACAGCAGCGCCTTGAAGAACGCATGCGTGAACAGGTGGAACATCGCCGCGCCATAGGCGCCGACGCCGGCCGCGAAGAACATGTAGCCCAGCTGCGAACAGGTGGAATAGGCGATCACCCGCTTGATATCCCACTGGCAGGTGCCGACGGTGGCGGCAAAGAAGCAGGTGGCTGCGCCGATGAAGGTGACGACGCCCAGCGCGGTCGGGCTGGTCTGGAACATCGGCGAAAGCCGGCAGACCATGAACACGCCGGCGGTGACCATCGTCGCCGCATGGATCAGCGCCGACACCGGGGTCGGACCTTCCATCGCGTCCGGAAGCCAGGTGTGGAGGCCAAGCTGGGCGGACTTGCCCATCGCGCCGATGAACAGGAGGATGCACAGCACCGTCATCGTATCGACGCGATAGCCGAGGAACCCGATGGTCGAACCGGCCATGGTAGGCGCTGCCGCCAGGATCTCGGGGATCGAAACCGTCTGGAACACGAGATAGGTGCCGAAAATGCCGAGCATGAAGCCGAGGTCGCCCACGCGGTTGACCACGAAGGCCTTGATCGCGGCGGCGCTTGCGCTCGGCTTCCTGAACCAGAAGCCGATCAGCAGGTATGAGGCAAGGCCCACGCCTTCCCAACCGAAGAACATCTGGACGAGGTTCTCGGCCGTCACCAGCATGAGCATGGCGAAGGTGAACAGCGACAGGTACGCGAAGAAGCGCGGCTGGTCCGGATCCTCCTCCATGTAGCCCCAGCTGTAGAGGTGCACGAAGGCGGAAACCGTGGTGACAACCACCAGCATCACCGCCGTGAGCGTATCGACGCGCAGCGCCCAGTCGAAGCTCAACGTGCCGGACTGCACCCACTGGAACACCGGTACGACATGCGCCTCGGCCTCGCCGGACAGGAAACTCAGGAAGATCGGCCAGCTCAGCGCGCAGGCGATGAACAGCGCCCCGGTCGTCAGCGACTTGGCGACGGTATTGCCGAGCGCACGATTGCCCAGCCCGGCGATGGCCGCCGCGAGCAGCGGCAGGAAAACGATGAAAAGGATCGGATCCAAAGCCTTACCCTTTCATCCGGTTGACGTCGTCGACCGCGATCGTGCCGCGGCCGCGGAAATAGATGACCAAGATCGCCAGGCCGATAGCCGCTTCACCGGCGGCGACGGTCAGCACGAACATCGCGAAGACCTGACCGGTCAGATCGCCGAGGAACGAGCTGAAGGCGACGAGATTGATATTCACCGCCAGCAGGATCAGCTCGATCGCCATCAGGATGATGATCACGTTCTTCCGGTTCAGGAAGATGCCAAGCACGCCGAGCACGAACAGGATCGAGCTGACGACGACGTAGTGTTCGATACCGATCATGAGCGCAGCTCTCCGCTGGTCCGCTCACCCTGAGCTTGTCGAAGGATCACAGCTGCACCCCCTTGCCGACCTCGGGCTTCACATTGACGGTAGCCTCGTCCGGACGGCGCGCGATCTGCTTGGAAACATTCTGGCCGCGCACGCCACTACGCTGGCGGTGCGTCAGGACGATCGCCCCGATCATGGCAACCAGCAGGATGATGCCGGCGACTTCGAACAGGAAGAGGTAGCGCCCGTAAAGCAGAGCCCCGACAGCCTCGATATTCGTGGTTCCCATCGCCGGGGCAGCCGAACCGTCGGACGTACCCAGTTCCAGCGCGCCGGCGCGATAGGCCCCGACTCCCAGGACGATTTCCGCAAGCAGTACCAGAGCGATGGCGATGCCGAGCGGGAAATTGCGGATGAAACCGGCGCGCAGCTCCGTGAAATCGATGTCGAGCATCATCACCACGAACAGGAACAGCACCGCGACGGCGCCGACATAGACGATCACCAGCAGCATCGCGATGAATTCGGCCCCGGCCAGCACCATCAGCCCCGCCGCGTTAAAGAAGGCGAGGATCAGCCACAGCACCGAGTGGACCGGGTTGCGCGCAAGGATAGTGATCGCGCCGGAGGCGATCGTCATCACGGCGAACAGGTAGAATGCAATTACGTGAATCATGGCCCCCGGCGCCCCCTAACGATAGGGCGCATCGGCTTCAAGGTTCGCGGCGATGGCCCGCTCCCACTTGTCCCCGTTCGCCAGAAGTTTCGCCTTGTCGTAAAGCAGTTCCTCGCGCGTTTCGGTCGCGTATTCGAAGTTCGGCCCCTCGACGATCGCATCCACCGGGCAGGCTTCCTGGCAGAAGCCGCAATAGATGCATTTGGTCATGTCGATATCGTAGCGGGTGGTCCGGCGCGATCCGTCCTCGCGCGGTTCCGCCTCAATGGTGATTGCCTGCGCCGGGCAGACCGCTTCACACAGCTTGCAGGCGATGCAGCGTTCCTCACCGTTGGGATAACGGCGCAGCGCGTGCTCGCCACGGAAGCGCGGGCTCAGCGGGTTCTTCTCGAAGGGATAGTTGATCGTCGCCTTGGGCTTGAAGAAGTACTTCAAGGTCAGCCAGTGCGCCTTCAGGAATTCCCACAAGGTGAAGGACTTGATGAGTTGGGCAACGTTCATACGAAATGCCCCGTAGCCATGAGGTATCCCGAAATTACGACCACGAAGATCAGGCTCATCGGCAGGAATACCTTCCAGCCAAGCCGCATCAGCTGGTCGTAGCGATAGCGCGGCACCGTCGCCATCACCCAGCTGAACAAGAAGAACATGAAAAAGACCTTGGCGAACAACCAGATCCAGCCCGGCACCAAGTAGAGCGGTTCCCAGTCGATGGGCGGCAGCCAGCCACCGAAAAACAGGATCGCGTTGAGGAAGCACATCAGCAGGATGTTGGCGTATTCGCCCAGCCAGAACAGCGCGAAGCTCATCGAGGAATATTCTGTCTGGTAGCCGGCGACGAGTTCCGATTCCGCCTCGGTCAGGTCGAAGGGAACGCGGGCGGTTTCAGCCAGCGACGAGATGAAGAACACCACCCAGATCGGGAACAGCAGCAAGTTGAAGGCATAGGCGTTGACGATACCCAGACCATGGCCCTTCTGCGCGAGAATGATGTCGTTCATGTTGAACGTGCCCGCCCAAAGCACGACGCAAATGATGACGAAGCCGATCGAGACCTCGTAGGAAATCATCTGCGCAGAAGCACGCATGGCCGAGAAGAAGGGATATTTCGAGTTCGATGCCCAGCCGGCAATGACGACGCCATAGACGCCCAGCGAACTGACCGCGAAGATATAGAGCAGTCCGACATTGACATCGGCCAGCACGGCGCCGGAATTGAACGGAATGACGGCCCAGGCCAGCAAGGCGACGGTGAATGTCACAATTGGGGCGATCAGGAACAGGCCCTTGTTCGACGCCGATGGAATAATCGTTT
Source organism: Novosphingobium sp. (assembly GCA_024236175.1). Taxonomy (GTDB): domain Bacteria; phylum Pseudomonadota; class Alphaproteobacteria; order Sphingomonadales; family Sphingomonadaceae; genus Novosphingobium. Next base: position 412,471 of record JACKKY010000002.1, read on the forward strand.
CCTGCAGGATCACCTTGAACGCGTCGGCGAAGGTTTGCAGCAGCCCGAACGGGCCAACCACATTGGGGCCGCGGCGCAGGTTGATCGCGGCCCAGACCTTGCGATCCATGTAGATCATCATCGCGACCGTGATCATCACCGGCAGGGCGATCAGCAGGATGCTGGCGATCGTGGCGACGAACCACGCCCAGTCATGGCTCATGCCGAGGGATTGGAAGAAGGCTGTCATTCCGCGGCCTCCGCGAGGTCTTCGCCGTGGAGCAATTCGGCAGAGCAGCGCTGCATCGTTGCACTCGCCCGGGCGATGGCGTTGGTGAGGTAAAAGTCCTTGATCGGATAGGCGATCGCGCCACTGGCTTTCGCATCCTTGTCGGCTGCGGGCAGCGCTCCGTAATCGGCAAGCCCTTCCACGCCCAGCGCCGGCACTTCGGCGATCATCGCCGCGCGCAGCTCTTCGAAAGTATCGAAGCCGACTTCCACATCCAGCGCATCGGCAAGGGCACGCAGAATGGTCCAGTCTTCGCGCGCATCGCCCGGCGCGAAAACCGCCTTCTCGGCGAACTGCACCCGGCCTTCCGTGTTCACATAGGTGCCGGCCTTTTCGGTATAGGCCGCAGCCGGCAGGATGATATCGGCGGCATGGGCGCCATTGTCGCCATGGTGCCCCACATAGACCTTCAGGCTGTCGGCGAACTGACCGTAATCGACATCGTCGGCTCCGAGCGACAGCAGCACCTTGGGCTTCGCGGCGACAATGTCGGCAAGACCGCCCTTCTGCGCGAAGCCGAGCATCAGCCCGCCCATGCGCGCGGCGGCGAGATGCAGCACGTTGAAGCCGTTCCAGTCTTCCTTCACCACGCCAAGCTCTTCGGCCAGCGCCAGCGCACGGGGGATCGCCCCCTTGGCGATAGCGCCGCCGCCGACGATGATCGCCGGGCGTTCCGCCGCCTTCATGGCATCGGTCACGTGTGAAGGAAGGTCGCCCAGCACGGACAGGTCCTCGCCAAGGAACTCCCCGCCGAATGTGGTTTCCCACTCGGGCCCGACCAGGAACACCCTTGCACCGTTCTTAACCGCCTTGCGCAACCGTACATTGACAAGCGGCGCTTCCCAGCGAACGTGGCTGCCGACGATCAGAATGGCGTCGGCGAGTTCGATCCCGGCAAAGGTCGAATTGAAATTGACCGCGGCAAGGTTCGAAGTGTCGTAATCCATGCCAGTCTGGCGACCCTCAAGTAGACTTGAGCTTTTCGCCGAAAGCAGCTTTTTCGCGGCATACATGGTCTCGCAGTCGAGCTGGTCGCCCGCCACTGCGGCAATGCTTTCGCCGGCGTTTACCTTGGCGATCGCGTCGAAGGCCTCGTCCCAACTGGCCGCGGCCAGCTTGCCGTTCTTGCGGATCCAGACGCGGTCGAGCCTTCGGCGGGTCAGTCCGTCAACCTGGTAGCGCGCCTTGTCTGAAATCCACTCCTCGTTAACGTCGTCGTTGACACGCGGGAGGATGCGCAGCACCTCGCGGCCCCGGCTGTCGACCCGGATGTTGGAGCCGCAGGCGTCCGACACGTCGACCGAGAGCGTCTTCTTGAGTTCCCAGGGGCGAGCCTCGAAAGCGTAGGGCCGACTGGTCAGCGCACCGACCGGGCACAGGTCGATCACATTGGCCGACATCTCGTGTTTGGCGGCGTGCTCCAGATATGTCGTGATCTGCATGTTCTCGCCGCGATAGAGCGCGCCGATCTCGTCCACACCGGCGACCTCTTCGGAGAAGCGCACGCAGCGGGTGCAGTGGATGCAGCGGGTCATCACCGTCTTGATCAGCGGACCCATGTATTTCTCGGTCACCGCGCGCTTGTTTTCCTCGTAGCGCGTGGCCCCGCGACCATAGGCCATGGCCTGGTCCTGCAGGTCGCATTCGCCGCCCTGGTCGCAGATCGGGCAATCGAGCGGATGGTTGATGAGCAGGAACTCCATCACCCCTTCGCGTGCCTTCTTGACCATTTCGCTGTCGGTGCGGATTTCCTGCCCCTCGCCTGCCGGCAGCGCGCAGCTCGCCTGCGGCTTGGGCGGTCCCGGCTTCACCTCGACAAGGCACATGCGACAGTTGCCGGCGATGGAAAGCCGTTCGTGATAACAGAAGCGCGGAATTTCCTTGCCGGCCAGCTCACAGGCCTGCAGCACGGTCGCGCCTGCCGGAACCTCGAGTTCGACGCCGTCTACGGTGACTTTAGGCATTAGCGGATCACCTCGATGCCATCGGAGCTGTATAATCCGTTGACGCGCCGACGTTTACCATCAAGATCCATAATCTCGCTGTGCATGCGGATCATGTATCCCTTTCCGGCGTATTGAAGGACTTGCTCAAGCGTGTCGCATGGAACTTCCGCCGATACGATGTTGGGACCTTTGGAAACCTTGTACGAGCCCTTCTTTTTGTAAGCGCTCAGTCGAACCTCGAACGGATGACCAGCACGGGGCACATACCAGTGGCTCTTCTCGATTGCTTTGATCATTCCGCCGCCTCCGCCATGTTACCTGCCTCAGCGATCCGGCGCTCCAGCTCCGGGCGGAAGTGGCGGATCAGGCCCTGGATCGGCCAGGCGGCGGCGTCGCCCAGCGCACAGATGGTGTGGCCCTCGACCTGCTTGGTGACCTGCTGCAGCATGTCGATCTCCTCGACTGCGGCATCGCCGGTCTCGAGGCGTTTCATCACCCGCCACATCCAGCCGGTGCCCTCACGACAGGGGGTGCACTGGCCGCAGCTTTCATGCTTGTAGAAGTAGCTGAGCCGCGAAATCGCGCGGACGACGTCCGTGGACTTGTCCATGACGATCACCGCCGCGGTGCCGAGGCCGGACTGAAGCTCCTTGAGCCCGTCGAAATCCATCGGCGCGTCGATGATCTGCTCGGCCGGCACCAGCGGAACGGAAGAACCGCCCGGGATCACCGCCAACAGATTATCCCAGCCGCCGCGAATTCCGCCGCAATGCTTCTCGATCAGCTCGCGGAAGGGAATGCTCATCTCTTCCTCGACCACGCAGGGCTTTTCGACATGGCCGGAAATCTGGAACAGCTTGGTGCCGTGGTTGTTCTCGCGTCCGAAGCCGGAGAACCACGATGCGCCGCGCCGCATGATCGTCGGCGCCACCGCAATCGATTCCACGTTGTTGACCGTGGTGGGGCAACCGTAGAGGCCAGCGCCTGCCGGGAACGGCGGCTTGAGGCGCGGCTGGCCCTTCTTGCCCTCAAGGCTTTCGATCATCGCGGTTTCTTCACCGCAGATGTAGGCGCCCGCGCCGCGATGGACGAAAACGTCGAAATCGTAGCCCGAACCGGAGGCATTCTTGCCGACCAGCCCGGCGTCGTAGGCCTCCTGCACGGCGGAAAAGAGGGTTTCGGCCTCGCGGATATATTCACCGCGGATGTAGATGTAGGCGGCCCGCGCACCCATCGCGAAGCCCGCGACCAGCGCACCTTCGATCAGCTTGTGGGGATCGTGGCGGATGATCTCCCGATCCTTGCACGAGCCGGGTTCGGATTCGTCGGCGTTGATGACCAGGAAGCCGGGCCGCTTGGTATCCGGTTCCTTCGGCATGAACGACCATTTCAGGCCGGTCGGGAAGCCCGCGCCCCCGCGCCCGCGCAGGCCCGAAGCCTTCATCTCCTCGATGATCGCGTCGCGGCCCTTCTCGAGGATGGCCTTGGTGTTGTCCCAGTCTCCGCGCGCCCGGGCGGCATCGAGGTTCCACGGCTGGTAGCCGTAGACGTTCGTGAAAATGCGGTCCTTGTCCTGGAGAGCCATGGCTTACCACTCCCCCCGGTAGTCGTGATTCTCGGTGACCATTTCTTTCAGCGTCGTCGGCCCGCCGAGCGGTTCGCTGGTGTGGCGGCCGGGCTCCTGCGTACCGGCCTTGGGCTGCTCGCCCCTTGCCAGCGCATCGAGCACGGTGTCGAGGCGGTCGGCCGTCAGATCCTCGTAATTGTCATCGTTGATCTGGACCATCGGTGCGGTGGCGCAATTGCCCATGCATTCGACTTCGGTAAGGGTCCACAGACCATCATCGGTGGTGTGACCCTTCGTCATGCCGCGCTTGTAGCAGGCATCCATGAGGTCGTCCGAGCCACGCAGCATGCAGGGCGTCGTACCGCAGACCTGCACGTGGAATTTCCCCACCGGCACGAGGTTGTACATGGTGTAGAAGGTCGCGACTTCGAGCACGCGGATGACCGGCATGTCGAGGTAGTCCGCGATATATTCGATCACCGGGATCGGCAGCCAGCCCTGCGTGGACGTTTCCTCGCCGATCTGGCGCTGGGCGAAATCGAGCAGGGCCATGACGGCGCTGCGCTGGCGCCCTTCGGGGTAGCGCGCAATCGCGGCCCTGGCTTTCGCCTCCCATTCGGGCGTGAATGCGAAACCACCCCAGCGCGCCCGCAATTCGGGCGTATCGGGCTCGAGATGACGGTCAGCCATTAGCGGTCACACTCCCCGAACACGACGTCGATGGCGCCGAGGATGGCGGTGGCGTCGGGCAGCATGTGGCCCTTGCACATCATGTCCATCGCCTGAAGGTGGGAAAAGGCGGTCGGGCGGATCTTGCAGCGATACGGCTTGTTGCTCCCATCCGACACCAGATAGACACCGAATTCGCCCTTGGGGCTCTCGGTTGCGACATAGACTTCGCCCGCCGGCACATGGAACCCTTCGGTGTAGAGCTTGAAGTGATGGATCAGCGCTTCCATCGACTGTTTCATTTCGCCGCGCTTGGGCGGAACCACCTTCCGGTCCGTCGAAGCAATCGGACCATCGGGCATTTCGGCAAGGCACTGCTTCATGATCTTCGCCGACTGCCGCACTTCCTCGACACGGACCATGAACCGGTCATAGCAATCGCTGGCAGTGCCGACCGGAATCTCGAAATCCATGCGATCGTAGACGTCGTAGGGCTGGCTCTTGCGAATGTCCCACGGAATGCCCGCCGCTCGGATCATCGGCCCCGAAAAGCCCCATGCGATGGCGTCATCGCGGCCAACCACGGCGATATCGACGTTGCGCTGCTTGAAGATGCGGTTGTCGATGACAAGGCTCATCGCGTCATCGAACAGGCGCGGCAGCCGCGTGTCGAGCCAGTCGGCGATATCGGTCAGCAGCTTGAGCGGCACATCCTGGTGAACACCGCCCGGGCGGTACCACGCCATGTGCATGCGAGCCCCGGCAGCCCGCTCGAAGAAGTTGAGGCAGTCCTCGCGGATCTCGAACAGCCACAGGTTGGGCGTCATCGCGCCCACGTCCATCACGTGAGAGCCCATGTTCAGCATGTGGTTGCAGATGCGTGTCAGCTCGGCGAACAGCACTCGCAGGTACTGGGCGCGCAGCGGAACCTCCAGGTTCAGCAGCTTCTCGATCGCCAGCACGTAGGAATATTCCATGCCGAGCGGCGAGCAGTAGTCGAGCCGGTCGAAATAGGGCAGCGCCTGCAGGTAGGTCTTGTATTCGATCAGCTTCTCGGTGCCGCGATGAAGCAGGCCGACATGTGGATCGACACGCTCGATGATCTCGCCGTCGAGTTCCATGACCATGCGCAGCACGCCGTGCGCCGCGGGGTGCTGGGGCCCGAAGTTGATCGTGTAGTTGGTGATGACTTCGTCGCCGGTGGTCGGCGACTGCTCGAGCTGCATGCTCATCCCTCGCCTCCCTCTGCTTTCTCGTCGCCCGGAAGCACGTATTCCGCGCCTTCCCAGGGGCTCATGAAGTCGAAGCTGCGGAAATCCTGGGCTAGGCGTACCGGTTCATAGACGACGCGCTTGTCCTCTTCGGAATAGCGCAGTTCCACATAGCCGGTGAGCGGGAAGTCCTTGCGGAACGGATGGCCCTCGAAGCCGTAGTCGGTGAGAATCCGCCGCAGGTCTTCGTTGCCCGCAAAGATCACGCCGTACAGGTCGAACACCTCGCGCTCGAGCCAGCCGGCGACCGGCCACAGCGTCGTGACGGTCGGCACCGGGGTGTTCTCGGCCGCCGTTACCTTCACCATGATGCGGTGATTTCTTGTAAGCGACAGCAGCATGTAGACAACGTCGAAGCGTTCGGCCCGCTGGGGATAGTCGACGCCGGCGATCTCCATGAGCTGCTGGTATTCGTGCTCGTCGCGCAGCAGGCGGAGCGCATCCTCGACCTTCTCGCGGCGCACGGTGATGACGATCTCGCCGTGCTCTTCCCTGGCCGAAACCGCCAGGTCGCCAAGCGCGACCGAAAGCGCATCGAGCACGCCCTCGTTGGAAGCATATCTCGGAGCGGAATGGACGACTGCGCTCATCTGACGACTGTCCCCACCCTGCGGATCTTCCGCTGCAGCTGCATGACGCCGTAAAGCAGCGCTTCGGCGGTCGGCGGGCAACCCGGAACATAAATGTCCACAGGGACGATGCGATCGCATCCGCGCACGACCGAATAGCTGTAGTGGTAATAGCCGCCGCCGTTGGCGCACGAGCCCATCGAAATCACGTATTTCGGGTCCGACATCTGGTCGTAGACCTTGCGCAGGGCGGGCGCCATCTTGTTGCACAGCGTTCCGGCGACAATCATCACGTCCGACTGGCGCGGGCTGGCGCGGGGCGCAACGCCGAAGCGCTCCATGTCGTATCGCGGCATGTTCACATGGATCATCTCGACCGCGCAGCACGCCAGGCCGAAAGTCATCCACCACAGCGAGCCGGTGCGCGCCCAGTGGAACAGTTCCTCGGTCGAAGTGACGAGGAAGCCCTTGTTGCTGACCTCTGCATTGAGATCGTTGAAGAAGGCCTGATCCGGCGGCGTGACATCACCGGTGGGAGAAGTGACGAGGTTGCTCATTCCCAGTCCAGAGCTCCCTTCTTCCAGGCGTAGGCCAGTCCTATCGCCAGTTCGCCCAGGAAGACCATCATCGTGATCCAGCCGGGCCAGCCCGTCATGTCGAGCGACACGGCCCATGGAAACAGGAATGCGGCCTCGAGGTCGAAGACGATGAACAGGATCGCGACGAGATAAAAACGCACGTCGAACTGGCTGCGCGGATCCTCGAAGGCGGGAAAGCCGCATTCGTACTCGCTCAGCTTCTCGGCGTTCGGATTGTGGGCGCCGGTCAGGCGGGAAACGCCCATCGGCAGGAACACGAAAGCCGCCGAAAGGACCAGGGCTATGATCAGGAAGATCAGGATCGGCAGATATTCGGAAAGGTCGACCAATGCGCTGACTCGGCTGTTGACGGGATTGATATTCGCACCGCGCCCTAGTCCCCCCATCCGCAAGGTGCAAGTGGGGCAACCGGGACGGAGGGGAGATTTCCGCAACCACCCCCGCCGAAAGGGCGCGCAACAGTCGCATTGCTTTTGCCGCAATGCAACATTATGCGAAATCTTTCTCCACGTTCCACGCCATCCGAAAGGCACGTATAGTCATGGCCCAGATTTCCGCCGATGATCCGATTGTCGTCCTGTCCTATGCCCGCACGCCGATGGGCGGTCTGCAAGGTGCGTTTTCAGACGTGGCAGCAACCGATCTGGGCGCGACCGCGGTAAAGGCGGCCGTCGAGCGCGCCGGCGTGGATGGCAAGGACATCGAGCGCATCTACATGGGCTGCGTCCTGCCCGCCGGGCTCGGCCAGGCGCCTGCGCGTCAGGCCGCCATCAAGGCCGGCCTGCCCGAATCGGTCCAGGCAACGACGGTCAACAAGGTCTGCGGCTCGGGCATGCAGACAGTCATCATGGGGTCCGAGGCCCTCGCCTGCGGAAGCATCGACCTGGTTGTCGCCGGCGGCATGGAAAGCATGACCAACGCGCCCTACCTGCTCAAGAGGCACCGCTCCGGCGCGCGCGCGGGACATGACACCGTTTATGACCACATGTTCCTCGACGGCCTCGAAGACGCCTACGACCCCGGCCGGGCGATGGGCACTTTCGCGCAGGACACGGCTGACGAATACCAGCTGACGCGCCAGGCCCAGGACGAATACTCCATCGAATCGCTGCGCCGGGCCCGCGAGGCGATCGAAAGCGGCGGTTTCGGCAGCGAGATCGTCCCCGTCACGGTCAAGACCCGCAAGGGGGAAGTCATCGTCGAAGTCGACGAGCAGCCCGGAAAGGGCAATCCCGAGAAGATCCCGACGCTCAAGGCGGCTTTCGCCAAGGACGGCACGATCACTGCGGCAAGCTCGAGCTCGATTTCGGACGGAGCTGCGGCCATGGTCCTCACCCGCGAGAGCGTCGCAAGCGAAAAGGGCCTGACGCCCGTCGCCAGGATCGTCGCCGTCGCCGCCCACGCGCAGGCGCCTTCCAAGTTCACCACCGCTCCGGTCGGCGCGATCACCAAGCTGGTCGAGAAGGCGGGATGGCAGATGAGCGATGTCGACCTGTTCGAGATAAACGAAGCCTTCGCCTGCGTGGCGATGTTCGCCATGCATGACCTCGGCATTCCGCATGACAAGGTCAATATCCACGGCGGCGCAACCGCGCTCGGCCACCCCATCGGCGCTTCCGGCACGCGAATCATCGTGACGCTGATCGGAGCGCTCAAGGAGAAGGGCCTGAAGCGCGGTATCGCCAGCCTGTGCATCGGCGGTGGCGAGGCAACGGCCGTCGCAATCGAAATGGTGTGATCCGACGGGCTCCTCTCGCAGAGGAGCCTGCCAAACGCTGATCAGGGCTCTCCGGGGCCCCACAGCCTGGACTGGCTGACGAAGCCCGCGCGCCCGCCAACGTCGAAGGCGCACCAGCCCGATTCGCAATCGCCCAGCTTTCCGACCACTCCGGGTTCGACCCGCCACATCAGCGGGGAAGCCGGATCGGCCTGCTCGCGCATGTCGGCAAGCCCTTCCCCGGTGACGATCGCCCCTCGATCCAGAGTGAGGAAACGGCCCAGCATCCAGCCGCGGTCTCCGTCCGGGTCCTCGATCAGGCGCCAGCCCTGCATCAGCCGCACGACTTTCACCGGCAATTGCTTGCGCCGGTAAACCCAGGCGACGCGGTAGCTTCCGCCCGGCCCGACTCGCATGTTCACTTCGTCCACCCTGATCGAGGCCCAATAGGGCACCTCGCGCTCCTGCGCCCCGGCCGGAACTCCGGCCAAGCCGATCAGAACTGCAATGCAGGCAAGCCGCAACCGCTTTGTCATGTGCAATGCATACCGTTTGATCGCTCACTGCTTCAAGAGCGCTTGACCGGACCGGCACTGCATCATAGCCAATTTCCAGCGATGACCGTTGTTACAGATACGCCTCTTGCCCGCCGCGTCAGTGGCAAGCCCCGAGTGCACGTCACCCGCAAGCTGCTGCCTGCGACCGAGTCCCGGATGAGCGAGCTGTTCGACGTTTCGTTCAATCCGGACGACACGCCGATGACCGGGGAAGAGATCGCTGCGGCCATGCGCGAGTGCGACGTGCTGGTGCCGACCGTCACCGATCACATCGACGCCAACGTGATCGCCAACGGCGGCGACAGGATCGGGCTGATCGCCAACTTCGGCGCCGGCACCGATCATATCGACCTGCACGCCGCGCGCGAACGCAAGATCCTCGTCACCAACACACCCGGTGTCTTCACCGACGACACCGCCGACCTGACGATGACTCTGATCATTTCGGTTGTGCGCAACTTCGCCGAGGGCATCCGCAGGCTGCATGCCGGCAAGTGGGGAGGCTGGGCGCCATCGACTCTGCTCGGCCACCGCATCGGCGGCAGGCGGCTCGCCATCCTCGGCATGGGCCGCATCGGACAGGCGGTGGCCCACCGTGCGCGGGCATTCGGCCTGGAGATCACCTACCACAACCGCAACCGGCTGCCGCCAGCGCTCGAGAACATGTTTTCCGCCCGTTACGAGCCCGATCTCGACCGGTTTATAGCCGAGGCCGACATCCTCTCGCTCCATTGCCCCGCCAGCCCGGAAACACACCTTATCCTCGATGAGACACGCCTAGCATCGATGAAGCCGCTGGCCTTCGTGATCAATACGGCACGCGGCGAACTGATTGATGAGGCCGCGCTGATCGCCGCGCTGGAAGAAGGCAGGCTCGGCGGGGCCGGTCTGGACGTCTACACGCATGAGCCGACCATCGATCCCCGGCTCCTGAGCCTGCCCAACGTGGTCGCGATGCCGCATCTCGGCAGCGCCACCGTCGAAGGCCGTGAAGCTTCGGGTGAGCGGGTTATCGCCAATATCCGCTTCTGGACCGACGGCCACCGCCCGCCCGACCAGGTGCTCGAAGGCTGGGCCTGACGGCGTCACAGGCCTTTGTCCCGGCGACACTTGTCTGACTTCATATTCATGCTCTAGAGGCGACTACGGAGGAGTTGCGCCCTTTCCTGCGAAAGGGTCTTTGGGGAGGAATAGACATGCGAAAATTGTCCGCGATGCTTCTCGCCGCTCAGGCGGCGACGATGCCTGTTGTCGCGTTGGCCCAGGACGGGCAGATCGACGTGGCAGATAGCGGCGACACTGCATGGATCCTCGTTTCCGCGGCGCTGGTGCTGATGATGACGATGCCGGGCCTGTCGCTTTTCTATGGCGGCCTCGTGCGCGCCAAGAACTTCCTCGCCGTGCTGGTGCAGGTCGGTGCGATCGCGGGCATCGCCTCGCTGCTGTGGATCGTAGCCGGTTACACGATCGCTTTCGGAGACGTGACAAGCGGCTGGCTGGGCGCCGGCAATGCGTGGATGCTGATCACTCTCGGCAATGTCCGTGATGGGCTCGCCGTCCCGGAAAGCTCCTTCGCCCTCTTCCAGATGACATTCGCCGCGATCACCCCGGCGCTGATGGCAGGCGCATGGGTCGATCGCGCCCGCTTCGGCTGGGTCATAGGATTTTGCGCGCTCTGGGGGCTGGTCGTCTACGCGCCGGTCGCCCACTGGGTGTGGGGCGGCGGATGGCTCTCCTCGGGCTTCGGCACGCTCGACTTCGCGGGCGGGATCGTCGTCCACACCACCGCAGGCGTTTCCGCGCTGCTGGTGGCGATGCTGCTCGGCCGCCGCCAGGGCTTTCCCAAGACGCTGATGCTGCCGCACAGTCCCTCGCTGACAATGGCCGGGGCAGCGCTGCTCTGGGTCGGCTGGTTCGGCTTCAACGGCGGGTCGGCCCTGGCCGCCAACGACGACGCCGCATCCGCGATCATCAACACCCACGCGGCCGCCAGCGCCGCGGCGCTGGTGTGGCTCCTGATCGAGCGCATCGCGGTGGGCAAGCCGACCAGCGTCGGCTTCGCGACCGGCGCCATCGCCGGACTCGCCACCGTCACTCCGGCGGCCGGCTTCATCTCGCCGGGCGCTGCCATCGTGTTCGGCGGTATCGCCTCCGTCGTCTGCTACGGTGCGATCCAGCTGGTGAAACAGAAGCTCCAGATCGACGATTCGCTCGATGTCTTCGCCGTCCATGGCGTTGGCGGCATCACCGGCTCTCTGCTTCTGGCCGTATTCCTTTCGTCGTCCCTCGGCGGAACCGGCTACGCCGAAGGCATGACCATGGGCAGCCAGTTCGTCGCCCAGCTGTTGGGCGTGGGAGTCACGCTCGTCTGGTCTGCAGTCGCAACGGCCATCCTTGCAGTCATGGTGTCGGTGATCTTCCCGATGCGGGTGAGCGAGGACGAAGAGCGCGACGGGCTGGACATCTCCAGCCACGGCGAACGCGCCTGGGAATTCGACTGAGTCAGCTGGGTTAGCGGCCGCATTCCATGCGGTCCGGCCTGTTCAGATAAAGCCCGGAGGCACACGCCTCCGGGCCGACAGCGCTGCGTCGAAATTTTCGATTAACCACCCCCTTGCGCAATTTTCTGTCACCCCATATCAATTGCAGGAAATAAACAGAGGACACCAACTGCGAGCCGAAGGCGCCACTCCAGAATATCCGAATCACCGACACCGCGCCGAAGGCGAGACAGATTGTTGATGGATTGGGCGATCCCGAAGGGATTCGTCCGGGATACTGGGGGAGGATCAAATGGCGTTTCGCGTTCGCAATGTTCTGCTTGGTTCAACGGCTCTGACGATCGCTTCGATGGCGGCCGGGCAGGCTTACGCACAAACCTCGATCGACACTGACGGCGGCCTCGCGGAGATCGTGGTCACCGCGCAAAAGCGTGAACAGAGCCTGCAGGACGTGCCGATCGCGGTCACGGCCATCACGGAAGACAGCCTCGAGGCAAACCGGATTTTCACCGTCAATGACCTGTCGTCCTTCGCACCGGGCCTGACAGTCGCGCCCTCGGCCGGCGGCATTTCCACGCCGGCCTTCACCATCCGCGGCCAGCAGAGTTTCGGCGTCGTTGCCGGATCGGACAAGCAGGTCTCGATCTATATCGACGGCGTCTATGTCAGCTCGCCGCGCGGTTCGATCTTCCAGTTGCCGGACATCCAGCGGCTCGAGGTTCTGCGCGGCCCTCAGGGAACGCTGTTCGGCCGCAACGCGACGGCCGGTGCGGTCAGCGTGACAACCCGCGACCCGAGCGGCGACGTGGGTTTCAAGGTAAAGGGCACATACGGAAATCTGAACGCCACGCGCATCCAGGCCACTCTGGATACGCCTCAGTTCGGTCCGTTCAGCGCCTATGTCAGCTTCATCCACGACTATCGCCGTGGGGACATCGAGAACGCCTCTGCGGGACTGGCGTGGGACCGCACCCTGTCTCCATCGGGTTTCGCGCGTCGCAACAAGTCGCCGCGCTGGCTCGGTACGATCAAGAACAACTCCTATTTCGCTGCCGTCAAGTTCGAGCCCAGCGACAGCTTCAAGATGGTCTACAAGTATGACCGCAACGACGACAAGGGCACGCCCGAAGGTACGGCGTTCATCGGATATGACGCTTCTCTCGGCGGCGGACTGGCCGGCGGCGTCCTGACGGCACTCTACGCTAGCAACGGCTCTTTCGACTACATGGTGCCCGATGCCCAAAGGCCCGACATCGTGCAGAATGGTTGGGTTACGCCGCGCTACCAGCGGGTGTCGGGCCACAGCCTGACCGCCACCTGGCAGGCGACCGACAGCATCACCGTCAAGAACATCGCCGCCTATCGCAAGGCTATCGTCTTCGCGACGTCATCGATCGACGGCGTGAGCACGCTCAATTACACGCAGCCGGTGGCCGATGCGCAGACGTTCCTGACCGCGGTCAGCGTGCTCGGCGCAGGCTTCTTCGCGCTTCCGCCGGACCAGCAGGCCGCCACGCTGGCGCAGTTCGCTCCGATCTTCGATGCCAACGTCGGCAAGCGCATCAATGTCATCGCTTCGGGAGCGAGTTCGATCGCCGAGCAATGGAGCGATGAGATTCAGGTCAATTACACGTCGGAAAAGCTCAACATCACTGCGGGCGCCTTGTGGTTCCATTCCAAGGACGAGGCCGGCGGACCGATCGGAATGGAGAACACCACCGCATTCGATTTCACGCCGAACTGTTCCTGCCTGTTCGATCCGTCCGGCGTGGTTCCGCTTGCAAACGAGGGACGCTATTTCAACAAGGCCACCTCCCTCGCGGCCTACGCGCAGTTCGAATACCGCTTCACCGATACGCTTGAGTTTGTCGCCGGCGCGCGCATCACCCACGATAAGAAGACCAGCAAATTCCGCTGGGACGTCGACGGCGATCCGCGTCCGCTTATCGTTCCTCCCAAATATACGAAGACGAAGCCCAACTTCCTCGTGGGTGTAAACTGGACGCCGAACAGCGACACCCTGGTCTATGGGAAATGGTCCAACTCCTTCGTGTCGGGCGGATCGACCGCCGGCATCGAATTCCAGCCGGAAACCGCGAGTTCCTTCGAGGCGGGCCTGAAAGCCGACTTCCTCGACAAGCGGCTGAGGACGAATATCGCGCTCTATCACGTCACCTACAAGCACTTCCAGCAGCCGGGCTCGACCACGAGTCCCACCTCGACCGCGACGATCCTGCCGATCCTCACAGGCCTGTACGGGGCCGGCATCGCCGAAGAGCTGGTCGGAAGTATCAGCACCTTCGTCACCGATAGCGGCACGCTGAAGGTCAAGGGTTTCGAAGCCGAGGTCACTGCGGCCCCCGCGAAGGGCCTGACGCTTGGCGGAAGCGTGGGCTACGCGGATTCGAAGTTCACATTCGTCCCCGACAACGTTCTCTCCGCATGGCTGGGTGTCTTCCTGACCAGGGCTCGCCCGGACTGGACCGGCGCCGTGTATGGCACCTACGAGACCGAGCCGCTGGTCGGTGACGCCACGCTCAATTTCCGCGTGGACGCCACTTACACGTCGTCGATACTCCAGACGAGCAACCCTGTCGTCGATGTCTATCCCGACGGTAGCAACGAGGCCGCGGTGAGGATCCCGAGCAAGTGGCTGCTGAACGGACGGATCGCCCTGCGGCACATCGCGATCGGCGGTGCCGATGCGGAACTGGCGTTGTGGGGCAAGAACCTCACCGACAACAAGGATCCGAACTTCATCCTGTTCACGCCTTTGGCGACTTCGGCGAACTTCGGACCTTCGCGCACCTACGGTGTCGATCTGACCATCCAGTTCTGAGCCGGACGATTGAGCCTCCCGCGTCCCGGGCCCTTGGCCCGGGACCGGGTGCTGTCCGGCGACTTGCCCGGCGGGGAAGCGGTGTTGTCGCACGCCTGAAATCCACACCCTCGGCGCTTGCGAAATTTTACCGGCGCGCTGCAATTGTCGCGGGAGAACAAGGCGATGGCGATTTTCAAGCTGTTCGACGGGGACGAAGGACCGCCCGAGGAGATTCTCGAGCCCGACCTGCCGATCGTCGATACCCACCACCACCTCTGGCCGGTCGGTTCGCCCATCGCTTCCTTCCCGATGGAGGATTTCCTCAATCAGGATGTGCTCACGGGCCATAATATCGTCGCCACCGTCTTCGCCGAATGCATGGCCGCGTATCATGAAGGCGGGGACGAGGCGCTGCGGCCGGTGGGCGAGACGGAGTTCGTCATGAGTTCCTGTCCGCTAGTGCCAGGTCGCCCGCAAATCGCGGCAGCCATGTTCGGCTGGGCCGAATTGAGGAAGCCCGAAATCGCCGCGAGAACACTCGATGCCCATCTCGAAGCCGGCCAGGGGCGTTTCCGCGGCACGCGCTACAATGTCTACTGGCACGAACAGCAGGAGAGATTCACCACCGGGCCGCGTACCTTCCCGCCCAGGGTCCTCCTAGATCCGACGTTCCGGCAAGGCCTGAAGGAACTGCAAAAGCGCGATCTTTCCTACGACGTCTGGCTGTACTCGGAGCAATTGCCGGAGCTGGCCGAAACGGCGGACGCCCTTCCCGACCTCCGGATCATCCTGTGCCATATGGGCGGTCCCGTCACTGCCGATCACACGCCGGAGGGACGAAAGCAGGTGTTCGATCGCTGGCGGGTGTCGCTGGCCGAAGTCGCCAAGCGCCCCAACGTCGTCCTCAAGGTCGGCGGCATGGGCATGGCGCATTTCGGCTTCGGCTACGATACGATGCCGCACCGTCCTACCGGGGCGGACCTAGCCGAGATGTGGAAGCCTTACTTCGATGTCGCGTTGGAGGCTTTCGGCCCGGACCGCTGCCTTGCCGAATCGAACTTCCCGCCCGACAAGCACGGATATTCCTATCCGGCCTTCTGGAACGCGCTGAAGATCCTCAGCCGCGACTATTCGGCCGATGAGCGCGCCAGCCTGTTCAAGGAAACCGCTTGCCGGGTATACAGGCTGGAGCTGGACTGAACCGGCAAAACCGGAGTTGGATGCCATGGCTTACGACCTGCTTATCAAGGACGGGACCGTCGTCGACGGCTCGGGCCTCGCCCGCTACCGGGCCGATGTCGCGGTGAAGGACGGCAGGATCGCCGCCATCGGCCGGATGAACGGCGTCGCGGCGGACGAGATAATCGACGCCGAAGGCAGGATCGTCGCGCCGGGCTTCGTGGACGGCCACACCCACATGGATGCACAGGTCTTCTGGGACCCGATGGGCAGCTGCTCCTGCTATCACGGCGTCACGACGGTGGTGATGGGCAATTGCGGGTTCACTCTCGCGCCGTGCCGGCAGGAAGAAGCGGACCTGGTGTTCCGCAATCTCGAGCGCGCCGAGGATATCAGCCGCGAAGCGATGCTCGCCGGCATCGACTGGCAGTGGGAGAGCTACCCGGACTATCTCGATGCGGTGGAGCGACTGCCGAAGGGCATCAACTTCGCCGGTTACATCGGCCATTCGGCCCTGCGCACCTATGTGATGGGCGAACGGGCCTTCGACCAACCCGCCAACGACGACGATCTTGCCGCAATGCGACGCGAAGTGCAGGCCGCCCTGGGCGCAGGAGCACAGGGGTTTTCGACATCGCGCGCCCGGTCACACGAAACCTCGGACGATCGCCCGGTCGCGAGCAGGGCCGCCGAATGGCGGGAAATCGAAGCGATCGTCGGCGCAATGACCGACATGAATGCCGGCATCTTCCAGATCGCCCCGCAGCGCGAGATCGGACCGGACTATATCCGGCAGTTACGGGAACTCGCGGTTACATCGGGACGACCGGTGACCATGGGCCTGACGGTCGGCCTCGCCTCCCCGGACGAATGGAAGCTGCCGATGGAGGAAATGGAACTTGCCGCGCAGCAAGGCGGCCGGATGTTTGCCCAGGTGCATTCACGCGAGATCGCGGTCCTGATTTCCTTCGAGACCGCCCTGCCCTTTGACCATTGGGACGTCTGGCGGGATTTCCGCAAGCTTCCGTTGGATCAGCAGAAGGCCGGACTTCTCGACCCCGAGATGCGCGCGCGGCTCGTGGACGTAGCCAGCAAGCCCTATGATGGCCCTCCGGTCTACGGGGCCGGCGGCCGTCCGCCGAACTGGGACTGGCTCTTCCCGATGTACGATCCGGGCGTTCGCAAGCAATCGCTTGCGGAGATGGGGCGCGAACGCAACGTGCATCCTGTCGATGTTATGATCGACGAAGCGCTCAAGCATGACCTCAAGCTGTTCTTCCGCGACGTTGCCGTGAACGGCGACGAGGACGCGATACTCGGCATGATGCGGCATCCGCGATCTGTCGTTACCTTCTCCGATTCAGGCGCCCACGTATCGCAGATCATGGACAATTCGATGCAGACCCACCTGCTCAGTTACTGGGTCAGGGAGCGACAGGCTTTCACGCTCGAACAAGCCATCCGGAAGATCACCTACGAGACTGCCTCGCACTGGAATTTCGCCGACCGGGGCCTTGTTCGCGAAGGCTTCGCCGCCGACCTCGTGATATTCGACGAGGCCACAATCGCACCCAAAATGCCGGAAGTCCGCCACGACCTGCCGTCCGGAGCCACCCGCCTGTTCCAGGGCGCAGAGGGGATCGCGGCCTCGGTGGTAGCTGGGGAAACCATCCTGCGCGACGGCGAACCGACCGGAAAGTTGCCCGGCCGGCTGCTGCGCGCGCGCCTGCCGGCCTGACCCGGCAGCGTCCCGCCTACTCGATGGGCAGGCCGTGCATCTTCAGGAACGACAGCTTGTCCCAATAGCCCCGCTGGAACGAGATCTGCCCGTCATTCACGGTGAAAAATCCGCGGCCGCGCAGGCCGAGCGGATCGCGCCATTCGAGCGCGACTACGTCTCCGGCTTCGTGGATCGCTTCGGGGATGCACACCATCTCGGCAGCGGCAAACTCGCGCTCGAACATCGCCTGGATGGCGGCGCGGCCCTCGACGGGATTCTGCGTAACCTGGTGGTTGACCGCATCGTCGTGGTAAAGTTCCCCAAGGCCCGCAGCGTCGCCCGCGTTGAACCGTTCGATCCAGAGCTCGACGACCTGGCGAGGCGACATGCGGACCTCCTCAATCCCCGGTGAGGATCCGGTCCACCAGCTCTTTCATCGTCGGCGTGAAATTGTTCGAATAGAACGGGTCCTGCTTGAAGCGATACGCCGCATGGCCCGCGAACATGAGGTTTTGGTCGGTCGGTCCGCCATGCGCGATGTCCTGCAGCGTCTTCTGGATGCAGAAGCTGCGCGGATCGGCAAGACGCCCGGTGGTGTAGTCGTCGTGGTCCTTCCATGACGAAAACCCGCAATGCGACAGGCAACCCATGCAATCGGTCTGGTCCTGCCTGATCGTGTCGCGCTCGTCGGGCGTAACGAAGATGATCGTGTCGTCCGGCGTACGCAGCCCTTCCGTGAACCCTTCTGTGACCCAGGTTCGGGCTCGATCGAGGTCCTTGGGTGCCACCCAGAAATTCTTGTTGCCGACACCGACATCGAGGCGAACCGTATGTTCTCCCGCCTCGACCTTCGAATAGGGGATCTGGCGATCCGAGCGCGCCTCGAGATTGCGCAGGAAGCTGTTGCGCACCGCGGACGAGTAGAAGCCGGTAGGCGAAAAGCGGTGGAGCAGCACGTCGCCCGGCTCGAGCTTGCGCAATTCGTCCTTCCAGGCCTGGGGAATCGGGCTTTCGTGCGTCAGCAACGGCCGGGTGCCGAACTGGAAGGCGATCTGCCCCAGTTCGGGATTGTCGATCCAGTTGTCCCACTCGCGCAGATACCAGACGCCGCCGGCCATGACGATCGGCACCTCGTCCGGGATGCCTTCGGCGCGCATGACGTCGCGCAGCGCCTTGACCCGCGGATAGGGATCTTCCGGCTTCAGGGGATCCTCGGCATTGGACAGGCCGTTATGCCCGCCGGCAAGCCAGGGATCTTCATAGACCACGGCTGCCATCAGCTCTGAAACCTTGTGGTAGGCGCGCTTCCACAGCGCGCGAAACGCCCGGGCCGAGCTGATGATCGGCAGGTAGTTGACGTTGAAACGCGCCGCGATCTCGCTCAGCCGGTAAGGCATGCCCGCGCCGCAGGTCACGCCTGAGACGAGCCCGCGAGTCTTTTCCAGCACGCCTTCGAGCACCGTTTGCGCGCCGCCCATTTCCCACAGGACGTTGATGTTGATCGCGCCGCGGCCGCCGGCGATATCGTAGGCGCGCTTCACCTGATCGACCGCCCCGTCGATCGCGAAGCGGATCAGTTCCTCGTGGCGCTCGCGCCGCGTCAGCGCGTTGTATACCTGCGGAACGATCTTTCCCTCGGCGTCGTAGCTGTCGGCGTTGACCGCACTGACAGTGCCGATGCCGCCTGCCGCCGCCCAGGCACCCGAGCTGGCGTGATTGGTCGCCGAAACGCCCTTGCCGCCTTCGATCAGCGGCCAGACTTCGCGCCCCGCGTAGGAAATAGGCTTGAGGCCCTTGAAACTCATACCGACCTGTCTTTCCCTTCGCTCAGAGCCTGGCCTTCCGCAGGTGGCGTGCTTGCCATCCCGCACGGCTCGATTTCAGAGGGCTCCGGGCGCGTATCAGCTGCCTCGAATTGCGCGTAATAGCCCCTGAGCTCCGGCTTACGAACAAATTGCGCCAAGCGAAAGCCCACCGCACCGAATTCGCAGAACAGCAGGCGCGGCGGAATCCCGTGCTGGTCCGTCTGGCGATCGACATCGACGACGATTACCTGGCCTTGCGGACGCAGTGCCGAACGCATCCTCCACAGGAAGGCATAGGGCTCGGTAACCTCGTGATACATGTGCACCAGGAAGATGCGGTCGAAGCTTGCCGCCGGCAGGCGTGGATCGTCTTCGGCGCCAAGCTTGATCGAAACATTGTCGAGCCGGTCGCGCTGGACGCGCTCTCCCAGCCGTTCGAGAGCTTCGGGATCGATGTCCTGGGCAAGCACCCTGCCCTTCTTGCCCACCCGGTCGGCCAGCCGGACCGTGTAATAGCCCTCCCCGGCGCCGATATCGGCAACGGTCATGCCCTTCTCGATATTGGCGAGATCCATCACCGTCTGCGCCTCGTTTACGCTGTCGCGCTGCATCTCGGTGGAAAACTGATTGGAGCTGCTGATCGAGACGGGACGATAGGCCCGCGGAAACTCGCGCGCCGTCGGCGGACGGTCGGCGTCCTCGCTACCGCCCTGACAGGCCGCGAGCAGCGCCAGCCCGAACACCGCGAGAGCGGAAAGTTTCAATCGATGTCCTCCACTTCGACCTTCTCGCCGGTCACCCGCTGCGAGAGGGCCGCCGCCATGAACTTGTCGAGGTCTCCGTCGAGCACGTCGCCCGGCGCAGTCGAGACCACGCCGGTGCGCAGGTCCTTCACCTGCTGATAGGGCTGGAGCACATAAGAGCGGATCTGGTGGCCCCAGCCGATTTCGGTCTTGGCCGCGTATTCGCCCGAAGCCTCCGCCTCACGCCTCGCCAGTTCCGCCTCGTAGAGCCGTGCCTTCAGCATGTTCATGGCTGTCGCGCGGTTCTTGTGCTGCGAACGGTCGTTCTGGCTGGCGACGACGATTCCGGTCGGCAAGTGGGTGATACGCACGGCGGAATCGGTGGTGTTGACGTGCTGGCCGCCCGCGCCCGATGCACGGTAGGTGTCGATCTTGAGATCGCCTTCGTTGATCTCGACATCGATGTCGTCGTCGATCACCGGGTAGACCCAGATGCTCGAGAAGCTGGTGTGGCGGCGCGCCGAGCTGTCGTAGGGGCTTATCCGCACCAGCCGGTGGACGCCGCTTTCCGTCTTGGCATAGCCGTAGGCGTTCTCGCCCTTGATCAGCAGCGTGCAGCTCTTGATCCCCGCTTGCTCGCCCGCGTGATAGTCCACGACCTCGACCTTGTATCCGTGCCGCTCTGCCCAGCGCGTGTACATCCGCTGGAGCATTTCCGCCCAGTCCTGGCTCTCGGTGCCGCCGGCTCCCGCATGGACTTCGAGATAGGCATCATTGCTGTCGGCCTCTCCGGCCAGCAGCGCCTGCACCTTGTCCTCGTCTGCGCGTTCGGCCAGCGCGGCCAGTGTGGCGATTCCTTCCTGGACCGTGTCGCCGTCATCCTCGGCCTCGCCCAGCTCGATGAACTCGACCGCGTCCGCCATTTCCTGGCTGATCTCGTTGACGGTGCCGATGGCGGCCTCGAGCCGCCGCCGCTCGCGCATCACGCCTTCGGCTTCCTTGGGATCGTCCCACAAGGTCGGGTCTTCGACTCGCGCATTGAGCTCGTCGAGACGGCGCAGGGCGCGGTCCCAGTCGAGGAATTTGCGAACCAGTGCGAGCGCCGCGTCGATTCTGTCGATATAAGCCTGCCCTTCGGCACGCATGCTGCTTCAACTCCGTAATTCTGACGGCCGGGCCGTTCGCCGCCCCGCTTAGCGCAAGGCGTCATTTTGTAAAGCTGGCGAAAGGTCAGCGCGCGGCTTCGCGCACTTTCTGCACCGCGGCAAGCGTAAGGCTCACATGGTCGCGGTAATCGAGGTCCGAATGGACGAAGGCGATCTTCCCGTCCGGTGCGATGACATAGCTGGTCCGGTCGGAAAGCCCCCCCGGCAGCCCCTCGCGCTTCAGGGCGACGTCATAGGCCCTGATGACCGCAGGCGATGCAATCGCGACCGCGAACTTGTTGCGGCATTCCTCGGTCGAAAAGCGCTGCAGCGTGGGCAAGTCGTCCGCCGACATGCCCACCACCGTCGCGCCTGCCGCTTCGAACTTGTCATGAGCCTCCGCAAAAGCCCGCGTTTCGAGCGTGCAGCCTTGGGTAAACGCCTTCGGATAGAAATACAGGACGACCGGCCCCTTGCGCAGGGCGTCCTTCAGGTTGAACCGGAAGACATTGCCCGCAAGCGCGCCCGAGGTCGCGAAAATCGGCGCCTTGGTGCCGACGGGCAACTCCGCCCGCAATCCGGAAGGCAGGGCGAGCGCAAGCAGCGCGGCAATGGCGAAAAGCGGCTTTTTCATGTTTGCATTGTGGACCGGGACGGCGCGCCCTGTCCACTCAATATGGAAGCGATGCGATGCCGGAAGCCGGTCAGAGCCCCTCCACCATGAAACAGCGATAGGGTGCCGCCTTCTGCCGCAGCTTCGCCCGTTCCTGATAGCTGTCGCTGAAATACCAGTCACGGGCGGATTGCGTGTCGGGAAATTCCAGGATGACGACGCCATCGGCCGCTTCCCCCTCGAACGTCTCCATTGCTCCGTAGACCGCAAGCGGCTTCATCGACGTCGGCGGCGGCGCCTCCCGGTTGCCTCCCTGATACGCGGCCATCGCCTCGTGATCGACGATTTCGCCTTCCCGCACGAAAATCATGTAAGTCGCCATTTCGTTCCCCTCCTTCGGATGGAGGCCAGTGTCACGGTAAAATCGTCTTGCGGCAAGGCGATATTGCACGTCGAAATTGCCCGTGCAGGCAGGAGCGAGCTTGCCAGCGCCAATGCTCCCGGTATTCTTCTTGTGCTCCTCCAGCCGCTCGATAAAATGGCAACGCATGCGTGTCATTAATGCGATTCGGCGCTTCGATGCGAATGCGAACCGGCTATGAACCAACACAGCTCCCTCAAACGCCCCCGGGCAGGACGACCGACCCGCGAACAGGCGGAAGCGCGCCATGAGCTTCTGCTGGACCGCGCGCTCGACCATTTCCTCGACAAGGGCTTCCAGCAGGCGACGATAGAGGCCATCGCCGCCGATGTCGGGATGACGAAACGCACGGTCTATGCCCGGCACGAGGACAAGGCCGCCCTGTTCCGTGCTGCCGTGCATCGCGCGATCGAGAAATATGCCGTCTCGCAGGAGGATATCGAGGCAACCGTCTGCGACGATCTCGAGCAGACGCTGGTGAATCTCGCCATGCTGCGCATCGATACCGTCTCGACCTCTACCGGGGTCAAGCTGCAGCGGATCGTGAACACAGAGTCCTACCGCTTTCCGGACATCTTCACCGCAGCCTACGAAAGCGCGGTGCCCACCATCCGCTTCCTCGCCGACGTGCTGGAGAAGGAAACAAGAGCGGGAACGCTGGCCATCGACGAACCGATGCATGCCGCGAATGTCTTCATGAGCATGGTCGTCGGCGGGCCGGCCCGTTTCATCGTTTCGGGCATTCCGCTCAGCAGGAAGGAAATCGACAAGCGTGTCGGCTACGCAGTCAGGCTGTTCCTGGACGGCGCCCGAAAACGCTGAACACCAAACCAAGACAGAACGAGAGGATTGAGATGAGCGACAAGTCTGGACAGCGTGTGGTCGTGGTGACCGGGGCGAGCTCTGGCATCGGCAAGGAGACCGCCAAGGCTTTCGCCGGATTGGGCTGGCACGTCATCGGAACGGGGCGAAACCCGGACCGCAGCGCCGCCGCCGAAAAGGAAATAGGAGCCGCGGCTTCGCCCGATGCAAAAGTCGATTTCCTGAAAGGCGACATGGCGCTGATGTCCGAGACCATGCGCATCGCCAACGAGATCAAGGGCCTGACAGACCGCATCGACGTGCTGATCAACAACGCCGGCGGCGTGCGCGACAAGCGCTACATCTCCAGCGAGGGAACGGAAGAGACCTTCACCGCCAACCATCTCGCGCCGTTCCTGCTGACGAGGGAACTGATGCCGTTGCTCAAGGCGGCAGCGGCTGAATCACAACCGGGCGATGTGCGGGTGATCGCGGTAGCCTCACTTGCTTACCTCAGCACCGAAGGACTGAACTGGGGCGACCTGCAGAACCTCAACGGAGATTTCCATGCATCCCCGGTCTATTGCCAGGCGAAACTCGCCAACGTGCTCTACACGCGCGAGCTGAACCGACGCGTCGCTGCGGACGGGATCATCGCCCATGCGCTTATCCCCGGGGTCGTTCACACGAACTTCGCCAGCCACGCCGACCAGGGGATGCAGGCCTATCTCAAGGACGCCGAGGGCAAGACGCCCGAAGAGGTCGCCAAAATGCTGGTCTCGATGGCGACGGCGCCGGAACTTGGCGTCAACGGCGGCCGCGGCTTCTACGACTTCGAGGAACACCCGTTCGCGCCCCAGGGAGCGGACGATCAGGCGGCCGGTCGACTGTGGACCGAAAGCGAGAAGATCCTCGCAGACCTCGGCTATTGATCGTCAGGCCTCGTCCCACACCAGCGGCAGGTAATCGATCCCGAAAGTCCGGCCGGTGTGATAACGGTAGGTCTCGCCGGGCTTGATACGGATGTTGCGGAACCGCTTGAGGAATTCCTCAACCACGATCCGCAATTCCCGCTTGGCGAGATGGATGCCGAGGCAGGTGTGTACTCCCGTGCCGAAGTTGATGTGGCGCGGCTTGCGGTCGATATCGACTTCGTGAGGGTTGTCGAAAACTGCTGGATCACGGTCGGCGAGCGAGATCGGCAGGTTCACTTCCTCTCCCGCCTTCATCTCGACTCCGTGGAATGTGAAATCCTCCCTGACCTGGCGATGGGTGATCACCACGGAAAATGCCCGGGCGAATTCCTCCACCGCAGCCGGTATCTCGTCGGGATTGTCACGCAGGCGCTGCTGCAGGTCGGGGTGTGTCGCCAGATGGCGCATGATCCAGCCCAGCGTGCTGTAGACCGTGTCCAGCCCGCCGACATAGAGCACGTAGTACATGCCCATCATCTCGATATGGGTCAGCGGCCGGTCGTGGAACTGGGCGGTCGTGATGGCACGATTCAGTTCGTTGGTGGGATGCTCCATTTCCCGCTTCTTGTGCTCTTCGAGATACTGGAAGATCGAGCGGGCGGCGGCGGCGCGCCTGGCCGGTTCGGGAGACCGCATCAGGTCCTCTTCCCATTGCAGGAAGTCGTCCGCTTTGTCGCGCGGCATGTCCATCAGGTCGAGGAAGATGTAGGTCGGGAAAGGTACTGCGAAATCCTCGATGAAATCGCATTCGCCCTTGTCCTCGAACTTCGCGATCAGCTCCAAACAGGTTTCGCGCACCATGTCCCCCATGGCGTTGACCGCCTTGGGCGTGAACACGGGATTGAGGTTGCGACGATGGCCATGGTGCGCCGGCGGATCGATTTCGATCGGGTTCAGCCTCAGGTTCACGCCGAGCATGCTAGCCGGCATGCCCTCGCGCTCGCCCGAAAAATGCTCATGATCGACGAAGGCCTCAGAAATCAGGTCGTAACGGGTGAGCACCCATCCCGGCCGGCCGTAACTTGCATCGGTCGCCCAGATGATTCCCGGGCCCTCGTGCAGACGCGAAATGGCCAGGAACGGGTCGTCGCCCTCGGCCGTGAAAGCATCGAAGCTGTTATCCCAGACCAGTTCGGCCGGAACATGATCGGGGGTCTTTTCCAGTGTCGCGGAGGTCGCCGACATCTCTTGTCCTTCCTGTTGCCTGGGTGGTTCTCAGGCCTTGCGTTCGCGCAAGTGGCCCGGTCCGGTCGCAGCGGCCCGCGTCCCCTCCTGCAGCGCAGCTTCCAGCGCCGAGAGATAGGACATGAAGCGCTCACGTCCCTGCCGCGTCAGGTGGCAGGTGGTCAGCGGCCGCTTCCGTTCGAAATTCTTCGATGTCGTGACATAGCCGGCCTCTTCCAGCGCGCTGAGGTGGCGATTGAGATTGCCGTCGGTGAGCCCGCACATGCGTTTGAGCTCGGCAAAGGCGAGTCCTTCCGGATGCCCTGCCAGAGAAGTGACGATCCCGAGGCGGGCACGTTCGTGAAACAGGCGGTCGAGGCCGGGAAAGGCAAAAGGCGCCTCGTCGCGATCAACATTCATGCGGTTGGAACTCCTTCCCGATACAATATCCAGGCAATGGACAGATGGCCGACCACCAGAGGCCCGCCCATCATCAAGGGCGTGAGCTGGCCGTCCTGACCGGCTAACCACATCACGGCGGCGCCCGAAAGGAGGAACCAGACAGCGGGCCAGATGATGGTCCTGGGTAGCGTGGTGTAACTGGCGAACGCCACGACGCCGATGAGCATGTGCCACAAGCCGGGCACGATCCACAGAGCTTCCGGCGCATGCGAAGAGATAATAATCGCGGCGACGACCCCGATCACGGTCGTCGGCAACTGGATAAGGAACGCTCCGCGCATCATCGCGCCTGCCATGCCGCCGTGCTGGCGCCGCGACCTGCTGATCGCTTCGGCAGCAACCGTGATGCCCGAGGCGGCGAGGACCGCCCCCCAGATCACCACCTGCTGGCCGGTGCTTGTCGCCAGGGTCTCCGGCCACGCGAGCTGGGCCAGCATGATCGCCAGCGAGATCAGTCCGATCATCGCCACCACTTCGGGCGCGTACCCGCGGAAACGCGTGCTGGCGGCCAGCTGCGAGCGGATGTCGGAAATCTCCGAAAGGGCCCGTTCGATGTCGTTCACATGCGCTTCCGTATTAAACTTTGCATGGCAAAGTATGGACGATCGGCGACAAGGTCAAGCTGCGCCGCCCGTTACCATTGACCGAAACGCCATCTGTAGCCAAGGCACTTGGCCAATCAACCAGTGCCATGGGACGCAAGGAACGTGACCAAGATCGATCGTCCGCGCCGGAGCGCGCTTTATCTTCCCGCCTCGAATGCGAAAGCTATCGCCAAGGCGAGGACGCTACCCGCCGATATCGTGATCCTCGATCTCGAAGATGCGGTCGCGCCGGACGCCAAGGTCGAAGCCCGGGCTGCGGCTGTGGCCGCACTCGACGAAGGCGGGTTCGGCGGCCGCGAAGTCGCGATCCGCGCCAACGGCCTCGATACCGAATGGGGCGCCGATGACCTCGCCGCAATCGCCGGTTCGAAAGCCGACGCGGTTCTCGTGCCCAAGGTCAGTTCCGCATCGGACATCGATCGCTACCAGTCCGCGCTGGCGGATGCTCCGGCAGCGATGCAGCTGTGGGCGATGATCGAGACCTGCTCGGGCGTATTCGCCCTGGACGCCATGGCGGCAAGGGCAGCCGACACGAGGCTCTCGCTGTGGGTGATGGGCACCAACGACCTCGCCAAGGAGATGCGCGCAAGGCTGACGCCGGACCGCACGCCGTTCCTGCCTTTCCTCTCCATGGCGGTCGCTGCCGCCCGGGCGCATGGAATCGCAATCCTCGATGGCGTGTGCAACGAGTTTCGCGACCTCGACATCTTTCGCGCGGAGGCGGAACAGGGCCTGCTGTTCGGCTTCGACGGCAAGAGCCTTATCCACCCGGCCCAGATAGACCCCTGCAACGAGGTGTTCTCACCTAGCGAAGCGGACGTCGCCTGGGCACGCGCGGTGATCGAGGCCTTCGCGCTGCCCGAGAACGCCGGAAAGGGCGCGATCCGGGTCGAAGGCAAGATGGCCGAACTGCTTCACCTCGACCAGGCCCGGCGGCTCGTCGCCGTCGCCGAGACCATCGCCGCGGGCTAGGACCTAGCCGGCAGTGACCCCGCCATCGGCTGTCCAGATCGCGCCATGCACATTGCTTGCCTTGGGCGATGAGATGAAGGCGACGACAGCGGCGACCTCAGCGGGGTCTGCGGGCGGCCGTTCGCCGGAATAGCGCTTCATCTTCGCGAAATCGACGTCTTCGGGAAGCCTCGCCCCGGTGCTGATCTCGGTCATCATCGATCCCGGCGCGACGCCGTTGATGCGGATCGGCTTGTCCACATATTCGATGGCAAGCGACTTGGTCAGCTGCATCAGAGCCGCCTTCGACATGGAATAGGGCACGATATAGGACGTGCCCATCAGCGCGCTCTGCGACAGCACGTTGACGATGTTGCCCTCGCTTTCGAGCAGGTGCGGGATCGCCGCCTGCGCGAACCAGAACGGCGCGCCCGCATTGACCTGCATGATCCGCCAGAACTCGTCCTCGGGCACCTGCGTCGCATGGTTGAACCGCATGAGGGCGGCAGCGTTGACGAGAATGTCGAGACGGCCGAATTCGGAGATGGCGGCGTCGACCGCGGCCACGCAGTTCTCCCGGACCGAGATGTCCGTTGCGAAGGCAGCGCAGCGAGTCCCCGATGCTTCGATGGCGCCCCGGGTTTCCTCCAGCCGATCGGCCAGGATATCCACGAGCATCAGCGCAACGCCCTGCTCCGCAAGCGCTTCCGCGATAGCGCGACCGAGACCGCGCGCCGAACCTGTTACAAGCGCGACCCTGAGGCCTGCTTCATCTGCCATTCTGTCTTCCTCGTCGTTCTGGTTTACTGGAGATGTCGTTGCGCCGGGCCGGAATCAGGGCTTGATCCCGTAACGGGCGAAAAACGCGTCGATCGCCGGATTCAGCTTGCGGGCCGCGTCGAGATCGGCTGATCCGCCCTTCCGGTTGCCTTCACGCGAAGCGATGACGCCGCGCATGAAACGGGTCGGAGCAAGCTCGGGCGCCAGCAACAGGGCGGAATCGAGATCGGCCAGCGCCTGGTCCATCCGCCCGGAACGGAAATGCACCATCGCCCGGCTGTCGAAATAGGCGGCCGGTTCGGCCGACAACTCGATCGCCCTCGTGCAGTCCGCGAGCGCGCCCGCAAGGTCGATGTTCGACAGCGCCTTGATCCAGCACCGCGAATTGAGCAGTTCCGGCGATGTCGACCGGCGGGTCAGCGCGGCATCGAGCAACTCGATCGATTCCTCGTAGCGCCCTCCCCGCATCAGGATATCCGCGCGAGAGAGAAGCGAGGCCTCGCCATCCTCGCTGGCGACGTCCGGCGACGGATCGAGCAGGTCGAGCGCGTCATCAGTCTCGTCCATTTCGGAAAGGGCGGACGCAAGCGTGCCTCGCACGTCGGAATCGCCGGGATCGAGGTCATAGGCGGCCTGGGCGTCGGCCAGCGAACCCTCGCGGTTACCGAGCATGGAACGTACATTCGACCTGGCAAGGTAGAGGCCCGACGAGGGGGCGAGGGCGATCGCCTTGCCGTACAGCTTTTCGGCCGAGGCCCAGTCGAGCAGCCTTTCCTCTAGCCAGGCCCGATCGGAGAGGCGCGTGGCATCGTCGGGCTTTTCGGCAATCCGCTTGTCGAACACATCGCGGATGCGGGCGAGCTCTCGCGAGTTGCGCGCGCTGCTTACCGCATCCCAGCGATGCGGATAGGCTGCCGGCATCGCGATCCTCAGCGTCGTCGCATTGGCATCGGCGACTGCCTTGCGCGTCGTGCTGACATCTTCACCGGGCACTTCCGCTCCGCTCTCGCGCGAGATCACGTCCTCGACGATCCTGGCGCCCTGCCGGGTGATCGTGCGCTGATAGCTGACCGCCGGCAGCGACAGTTGCACGGTTTCGGTGCCCTCGATCACCGCAGCCTCGCCCTCGCCCGGCAGGACGAGCACCTTGCGCGTGCGCGCCGTCCAGGGCTTTTCGATGAGCGCAGGCAGGCGCCGCCACGCCGAAGTGCTCCGGTCCGGATCGAACACCACGCGCAGGATCGGCTCCGCCTCGAGCTCCAGCCGCCCGTCGCGATAATACCAGTCGGGATAGGCAAGCCCCTCGACGCCTATGGTCAGGCTCGCAGCCTCCGCATCATAGGCAACGGTCGGATCGACGATCGTTGTGCTGCCGGTCCAGGTTTTTGCAAGCTGCTCGGCAAGCTCGTTCAGCTTGTCATCGTTGGCGCCGCCGAGATTCTCGCGCGATTGCTCGGCGTAGGCTCCCGAATACCGCACCTTGAGCGCAAAGGGCACCGGCAGGTGGACGCCGGCAGTCGCATCGTAGGTCAGTTCCACGTCGGGGGACGGCCGGGCATCCGCGCGCAGCGGAAGCGTGATGAGTTCCGCGCCCTGCTCCCGCATCGGCAGGACATAGCCGAAGCGCGGCACGTCGCGGATATCCGCCAGCCTAGTGCCGAGCCCGGTGCCGTCGAGCCAGAAGGATTCCCCGTCGATCTCGGCCCGGACCAACACATGGTCGAAAGCCTGGACGGAAGGAAGCATGTCGGGCAGCCGATCGCCCTGGCTGAGGTTGGCCAGCACCGGCTCGGCTTCGATGCCCAGCCTGTCGAGCATCGCCAGCAGCAGCAGCGACTTCGCCTTGCAGTCGCCATACCGCAGTTCCCAGGTGGTCGCGGGAAGCTGCGGTTCGTAGTTTCCGGTCCCGAGCGCGACGAGCAGGTAACGCACATCGCTCTGCACGACCCGCAGGGCCGCCGCCATGCGCTCGACCGGGTCGGAATATTTCTCGGCGATCTCATCGGTAACGCGCGCGAGGTCGGACCCTTCGGCGATGGCGTTCTCCACCGAGTAAAGCGGGGACATGACCGAAGCGACTTCGTTCCAGTCGGTAAAGTTGGTGGCGTAGATCAGCGGCAGCGGCTGGAACCGGACAGGCACGTCCTTGGGCATTTTCGGCAGTTCGGCGACCGGCATGTCGATGACCAGCTCCCGATACTTGCCCGGCAATTTCCTGGGCGCGGCATCAACGCCCGGCATCATCACCTTCCAGCGCACTTCCCTGTCCGCCGGCCAGACCATCCGCGCCCGCCCGAAACCGATGCGGATCGGCTCTGGCATGAGCAGGACGCCGGCCTGCGCCCTGCCGCCAAGCAGCTTGTCGCGCCGCGAAACGCTGAAGGCAAAGCGGACCACATCGCCGATGCGCAGCCCTTCGATCTGCCGGATCGCGGTGAGCGTGCCATCGAGGATCTGGTTTTCGAGCCCGGCTTCGCGCCTGAGCACGGTCATCTGCGGACCGTCCTTGAGCAGGTCTATCCGTTCCGCGCCACGCAGGATTTCGAGCCGGTGCATGACGAGGTCGCCATGCGCCGGCTGCCAGCTCGTCTTCAGCGTGCCGAGGCGCTGGAGCTGCTCGGCATTGGAAACCAGCTGCGCCGCATCGACGTATTCGACCCCCAGGTCGCCATCGATCAGGACCTGCTCGTCGAACAGCGGTACCGCATTGTTGCCGCGCGGCAGGTTCTGCGGATCGACCTCGGGAGCCACCACGACCCAGTCGGGCACCGGCCCCATCAAAGGCGTATCACCGGCATGCGCCACCACTGGCTGGACGACCAGCCCGACGGCGATGGCTATCAGACGCAAAGCTTTCAAACCCGATCCCCTTCCGGGACGCACGCGGCCAGCTGCCGCGAATTCAAGCTTGTGCACAAATCGCGTGCCTAGGCAATCCGTTCGCACCGGCCTCGCAATCGCGGCGCAGGGTGCTTCGGTCAGACAGCCGAGAACGCCTGTTCGATGTCGGCGATGATGTCGTCGACATGCTCGATGCCCACGGAAATCCGCACAAGGTCTTCCGAAACACCCGCCTTGGCCATTTCCTCTTCATTGAGCTGGCGGTGCGTGGTCGACGCCGGGTGACACGCGAGCGACTTGGCGTCGCCGATATTCACCAGGCGAAGGATCATCTGCAGCGCGTCGATGAAACGGGCTCCCGCCTCCTGGCCGCCGACAATTCCGAAGCTGAGGATGCCGGAAGCCTTGCCCCCGCAAATCTTCCCCGCAAGCGCGTTGAACTTGCTGCCCGGCAGCCCTGCATACTGGACCCAGCTCACCTTGGGATGCGATTCCAGATACTGCGCGACCTTGAGCGCGTTCTCGCAATGCCGCTCGATCCGCAGGCCCAGCGTTTCCAGACCCTGAAGCAGCAGGAACGCGCTGTGCGGCGAGAGCGCGGCGCCGGTGTTGCGCAGCGGCACGACGCGGGCCCGCCCGATATAGGCCGCGGGTCCAAGCGCCTCGGTATAGACGACACCGTGGTAGGAGGGATCGGGCTGGTTCAGCACGGGAAAGCGATCCTTGTTCGCCACCCAGTCGAACTTGCCGCTGTCGACGATGATCCCGCCGATCGTGGTGCCGTGCCCGCCGATGTACTTGGTCAGCGAATGGACGACGATGTCGGCGCCGAATTCGAACGGACGGCACAGGTACGGCGTGGCGACGGTGTTGTCGACGATCACCGGCACGCCATGGCGGTGGGCGATTTCGGAAATCCGTTCGATATCGACGACGTTGCCTGCCGGGTTGCCGATCGATTCCAGGAACACCGCCTTGGTTTTCCCATCGATCGCGGCATCGAGGCCTTCATAGTCCTCGAAATCGACCAGACGCGCCTCGATGCCCTGCTTGGGGAACGTGTGGACGAACAGGTTGTAGGTGCCGCCGTAAAGCTGGGAGATCGAAACGATGTTGTCGCCGGCTTCGGCGATGGTCTGGATCGCATAGGTGATCGCCGCCATGCCCGAGCTGAGGCAGAGGGCCGCAATGCCGCCTTCCATTTCCGCTATCCGCGCTTCCAGGACGGCGGTCGTGGGGTTCATGATGCGGGTGTAGATATTGCCCTCGACCTTGAGGTCGAACAGGTCGGCGCCGTGCTGCGTGTTGTCGAAGGTATACGAAGTCGTCTGGTAGATCGGCACCGCCGCTGCCTTGGTCGTGGGCTCGGACGAGTAGCCATGGTGAAGCGCGAGCGATTCCAGTTTCATACATCTCTCCTTGTCGAGCGCCTTTCAACGCGCCCGCCGGCACGGGTTTCGATCAGGCGCGAATGGATAACGGCATTGGCCAGCCGCGCAAGTTTTGCGCAGCGCGCCGGGCGACTGTGCCCGACCTCGAGCAGCGGCTTTTCCTTTCCTACATGGCTCCGCAGCGCCAGTATCGATATCGCTGTGCATCAACGCCGGAGGACCGCCGGACACAAGAAATTGCCCTGGAAATGTGTCACCCACCGCCAATCCATCCAAGAGACTGATTTTTCGGACTTCCTCCGGTTCCAACTCGGGTGACACCCTGTCACCTTTGTCACCCTGCGCAAACCGTGCTCTGCACCCGCTTGCAGGCCCGCGCCCTGCCCTGTAGAGGCGGCGCGACCTTCCCAGAGACCCCCATTTTTCGGAGAGACCCAAGTGGCCGCCCAATACGCCTTCGTCATGAAGGACATGACCAAGACTTTCCCCGGCGCGCAAAAGCCGGTGCTCAGCAATATCAACCTGCAGTTCTATCAGGGCGCCAAGATCGGCATTGTCGGCCCCAACGGCGCGGGCAAGTCGACGCTGATGAAGATCATGGGCGGGATCGACACCGATTTCACCGGCGAGGCCTGGCCCGGCGAGAACATCACCGTCGGTTACCTGCCGCAGGAACCGGAACTCGACACGTCGAAGACCGTGCTTGAGAACGTCAAGGACGGCGCTCGCGAAACCGCCGACATGATCGATCGCTTCAACGAGATATCGATGCTGATGGGCGACCCGCCCGAGGACGCGGATTTCGACGCGCTCATGGAGGAAATGGGCACGCTGCAGGAAGAGATCGACGCGGTGGACGGCTGGACGCTCGACAACCAGCTCGAGATCGCGATGGAAGCGCTGCGCTGCCCGCCGTCCGACTGGCCGGTCGACAACCTGTCGGGGGGTGAGAAGCGCCGCATCGCCCTCACCCGCCTGCTGATCCAGAAGCCGGACATCCTGCTGCTCGACGAGCCTACCAACCACCTCGATGCCGAAAGCGTCGAATGGCTGGAAAACCACCTCAAGGAATACGCCGGTGCGGTGCTGATGATCACCCACGACCGCTACTTCCTCGACAATGTCGTCGGCTGGATCCTCGAACTCGATCGCGGCAAGTATTTCCCATACGAGGGCAACTACTCCACTTACCTTGAGAAGAAGGCCAAGCGCCTCGAGCAGGAGGAGCGCGAGGAATCGGGCCGCCAGAAGGCGCTCAAGGAAGAGCTGGAATGGATCCGGCAGACGCCCGCCGCGCGCCAGACCAAGTCCAAGGCGCGTATCCGAAAGTTCGAGCAGTTGCAGGAAGCGCAGGCCGGACGGAAGCCCGGCAAGGCGCAGATCGTCATCCAGGTGCCCGAGCGCCTTGGCGGCAAGGTGATCGAGGCAAAGAACATCTCCAAGGCCTTCGGCGACAAGCTCCTGTTCGAGGACCTGTCCTTCACCCTGCCGCCCGGCGGCATCGTCGGCGTGATCGGCCCGAATGGCGCCGGCAAGTCGACGCTGTTCAAGCTCATCACGGGGCAGGACCAGCCGGACAGCGGCACCATCGATATCGGTGAGACGGTCCACCTCGGCTACGTCGACCAGAGCCGCGATCACCTCGATGCCTCGCACAATGTCTGGGAAGAGATCTCGGACGGGCTCGACTACATGCAGGTCAACGGCCACGACATGTCGACCCGCGCCTATGTCGGCGCTTTCAACTTCAAGGGCCAGGACCAGCAGAAGAACGTCGGCAAGCTTTCAGGCGGCGAACGCAACCGCGTCCACCTCGCCAAGATGCTGAAGACCGGCGGCAACGTGCTGCTGCTCGACGAGCCGACCAACGACCTCGACGTCGAGACGCTGGCCGCCCTGGAAGACGCGATCGAGAACTTCGCGGGCTGCGCCGTAGTGATCTCGCACGATCGCTTCTTCCTCGACCGCCTCGCCACCCATATCCTCGCCTTCGAAGGCAACAGCCACGTCGAATGGTTCGAAGGCAATTTCGAGGCTTATGAGGAGGACAAGCGGCGCCGGCTGGGCGATGCTGCGGACCGTCCGACAAGGCTGGCCTACAAGAAGCTCACAC
This sequence comes from Novosphingobium sp., assembly GCA_024236175.1. GTDB lineage: Bacteria > Pseudomonadota > Alphaproteobacteria > Sphingomonadales > Sphingomonadaceae > Novosphingobium. The sequence continues at coordinate 446,664 of JACKKY010000002.1, forward strand.
GATAAGGACAGGCTTATGTTCATTTTCGTTGATACAAACCTGAACAGAAGCCTGACTCATCGGTTCACCTTCCTGTCAGAGCGAATCCGCTAACCATTGCGCAACAGTCGCCGCACGCCCCCTTTCTCATGCGGCGCGTGGGATGGAGAGCGTAATGGCCCAGACGAGACTACCGAAACTGAAGTCACTGCTGAACGGAAGCGCATGGAGCGCCGTGGCAGCCGCCGTCGCCCTGACCGCGATTCCGGCCGAAGCGTTTGCCCAGAACCGGGGCGAGCGCTCCCGTGCTTCGCAGCAGAGCCAGCAGTCGCAATCGTCGCGCAGCGGCATGAACTGGCGTAACAGCCAGAGCAGCAGCACAAGCAGCAACCGCGGCATGACCTGGCGTAACAACGGCAGCGAAGGGCAGAACCGCGCGGCTACCCGCGTTGAGAACCGCGGCGACCGGCGCGCCAGCCGGATCGACAACCGCAGCGAACGAAGGGCAACCCGCGTCGACAACCGTGGCGAAGCGGCTGCCAGGCGCGCGGCTGCCGCCGGCAATATGCAGCAGGCCGCACGCATCGAGCAGCGGAGCGAACGCACTGCCCGCCAGATCGAACGGCGCGGCGACCAGCGGTCCCGCGACGTCGACCGGCGCAGCGAGCGGCGGGCGGAAACCATTCGCGACCGGAATCGGGGGGAATACAACAATCGCGGCTCCAACCGGGGCGATCGCAACCGCGACTGGCAGCGCAACCGAACCTATTCCGACCCCGATCGCAACCGCACCTATCGCGATAACCGGCGCGACAACAACTGGCGCGACAATGACCGCCGCGACAATCGGCGCTATTCAGACAGGCGCAACGATCGCCGCTGGGACCGGGACAACCGCCGGTGGAACCGTGACTGGCGCCGCGACAATCGGTACGACTGGCGTCGCTATCGCGACAACCATCGGCGGACCTATCGGCTGGGCCGCTACTATGCGCCCTATCGTGGCTACAGCTACCGCCGGCTGAGCATCGGCTTCTATCTGGACTCGCTGTTCTACGGCAGCCGTTACTGGATCAGCGATCCCTGGCATTACCGCCTGCCGCCCGCTTACGGACCGTACCGCTGGGTTCGCTATTACGACGATGCCCTGCTGGTGAACGTCTACACCGGCGAAGTGGTGGACGTGATTCACGACTTCTTCTGGTAACCCGGCCCTTCCGGCATTCCTGACGGGAACCGACTCGAGCCCCCGCCGACCCCGCGCGGGGGCTCGACCTTGTCGGGATCAGCTCTTTCCCGACAGCATCCGCCGCATCGTGCCGTCGCGATCGACGAACTGGTGCTTGAGAGCGGCGGCAACGTGAAGCCCCAGAAGCAGGATCATCAGGCCCGCAAAGAGTTCGTGCACCTCATGCAACACTCCGGCGGTTTCCTCGCTCTTGGCCATGGGCAGCCCGGGAATCTCGAACAGGCCGAAGAAACCGACACCATGCCCTCCGCTGAAGGCCGAAACCATGATCCAGCCCACCAGAGGGATGGCGATCATGAGGAAATAGAACACCGCGTGCACCACCTTGGCGAGCGCGACTTCCCAGGATTTGAGAGAATCCTCGAACGGCGGAGGGGGATTCATCACACGCCAGATGATGCGCAATACGGTGAGTAACAGGATCAGCATGCCATTGGCCATGTGATAGCCGACCAGCTGCGCCTCCGTTTCCTTGGAGGCGTCCTCGGCAACCCAGACGAAGACGAAATTGAGCAGGATCAGCACTGTAAGGATCCAGTGGAAGGCGATGGCGACCTGCGTGTAGCGCGCGTCGGGAGAGCGATCTGTTTCCATAGGCCCGAAACTTGGAACAAAGTCACCACCGCCGCAAGCCGCTTTTCGCCCGACCCGATCTCGTCTAGGGATAGTCGGGGAATCCCAACGACCTGAGCCCCGCCCGCAAAGCGATGAATGACCAAGCCCCGGCCCCGGACAAGACAGCGCTAGCGAAGCTTGGCGAAGTCGTGCGTGAAAGGCTCGCAACGGATCCTTCCGTCTACAAGGTGCCTGTCGAGAAGGCCGAGATCTACGCAGTCTCCGAGTTCATCAGCACGGAAGAGTGCGAGCACCTGATTGAAATGATAGACGAGGTGGCCAGACCATCCGAAGTGTTCGAAGAGGTCTACCAGGCGCAGTACCGCACAAGCTATTCCGGGGACGTCGATCCCGAAGACAGCTTCGTTCGGATGATCGAGCGACGGCTGTCCGACCTTCTCGGTATCAACCTGGCCTGGGGCGAGTCCGTGCAGGGTCAGCGGTACGAGCCGGGACAGGAATTCAAGGATCATTGCGACTGGTTCGACACCCAGTCGGGCTACTGGAACGAGGAACGCAGGCGGGGCGGCCAGCGTAGCTGGACCGCGATGGCCTTTCTCAACGAGGTGGAGGAAGGCGGCGCAACCGAATTCCCGAACATCGGCGTGAGCATACCCCCGCAAAGAGGGGCGCTGGTCATCTGGAACAACGCCTTGCCGGACGGGTTTCCCAATCGGGACACCCTGCATTCAGGCAAGCCGGTAGTCCGGGGAGTGAAGTACGTCATCACGAAATGGTACAGGACCCGGCCATGGACGTGAGGCAGCGGCTGCGAATTGCCCTGACCATTCCCTTCGCTGCACTGTGCCTTTCGAACGCCTCTTGTGCGGATGCGACCGGAGGCCCGACACGAAACCCTATCCCATCGGTGGCTTCGGAAAATGACCGGCTCGACCGGCTTTTCGAGGAGGATGCCGACCGCGACGACGCGGTAAATCCGCTCAACCTGCTCTATCGCGGAGAGGCAGTCGATCCCGAGGCCTTCTCGCTGCTGTACACCGACACGCTTGCAAGGCGTCAGCTTGCATCGGTCAAGCTGAGCCTCTCCGATCTCGGCCAAATCGACCGGGCGCGCCTGAGCGCCGACCGGCAATTGTCCTACGATGTATTCGCATACGAAAAGCGCGAGAAGTTGGCCTGGCTCAAACCGGATATACGCGCGCTCACCTCGGTCCGGCCCTTCAACCATTTCGGCGGCTTTCACATCGAATTCCCCTCGCTCATGTCGAGCAGGGGCGCGGCAAATTTCGAGGACGAGGCCGACTATCGCCGAGCGCTGATGCTCGACGCCGCTTTTGCGCGAGTGCTCGACAATGCGACCGCAAAATTGCGCGAGGGAATGAAGACCGGCGTCCTCGATACACAGCTGACCGTGCGCAACATGATTGCGCAGATCGACGCGCTGGTTGCCCAGCCGGTCGAAGAATCGCCATTCTACTCGCCCGTCACCGCGTTTCCGGAAAGCGTCCCCGCCAGCCGCAGGGAGAAGCTTCGTCAGGCATACAGGACGACAATCGCAGAAACCGTCTATCCCGCCTACGCGCGGTTCCGCCGGTTTCTTGCCGAGGAGTATCTGCCAGCGGCCCGCGGAACCGTCGGACTTTCGGCGATGAAGGGAGGGGGCGAACTCTATCGCAAGCTCGTCGAACGAGAAACCACGCTGCGCCTCGATCCCGAGGAAGTTCACCGGCTCGGCCTTTCGGAAGTCGCGCGCATCCGTTCGGAAATGGAAGGCGTGCGGCGGGAACTAGGGTTCGAGGGAACGCTGCACGAATTCTTCGATCACGTCCGCACGGCTCCGCGCTTCCACCCGCGCAGCCGTGCGGAACTCGAACAGGGTTTCACCAGGATTGCAGACCAGGTCGAACGGCAGGTTCCCCGTCTGTTTTCACATACACCGACGACGCCACTGGCGATCCGGCCCTACCCCGCCTATCGCGAAAAATACGAACCCGGCGGCAGTTACCAGCAAGGTTCGGCCGATGCCTCGCGCCCGGGCATCTTCTACTTCAACAGTTACGACCTTCCCAGCCGCTTCCTTACTGGCATGACGACGCTCTACCTGCACGAAGGCACTCCCGGGCATCATTTCCAGATCAGTCTTGCTCAGGAAAACAAGACCCTGCCCGATTTCCAGCGATACGACGGCAACAACGCGTTCGTCGAAGGCTGGGCCCTCTATGCCGAGACCCTTGGCTACGAGATGGGTCTGTACGACAATCCTCTGCAGCACTGGGGAACGCTCGACGACGAGATGCTGCGCGCGATGCGGCTCGTCGTCGACACCGGGATTCACGTCAAGGGCTGGAGCCGCGAACAGGCAATCGACTACATGCTTGCCAATTCCGGCATGGGGCGGACAGACGCGACCTCGGAAGTCGAGCGCTACATCGCGAACCCGGCGCAGGCGCTTTCATACAAGATCGGCGCCCTCACGATTCAGCGCCTGAGGCACAGGGCCGAGCGTGAGCTTGGTGCCAAGTTCGATATCAGGCAGTTCCACGATCAGGTGATCGGCTCGGGCGCACTCCCCTTGCCGATACTCGAGAAGAAAATCGACGGCTGGATAGAGAAAAGCCGATAGCGCGGCCTCAATCCCGCCTTGCAACTTCGGACAGCCTCGCCTCGACATGTCCGAGCCGTTCAAGCAGCCGGTCGATCCGCCGTTGAAGCCGGATGATTTCCAGCTGGGTACGCAGATTCACCTCGTAATCGTGCCGTGCCGCTATCCGGTCTTTAGCGGCCTGCCGGTTCTGGCTCATCATGATCACCGGCGCCTGAATGGCAGCGAGCATCGACAGTATCAGGTTGAGGAATATGTAGGGGTACGCATCAAACGCGTGAAACCCCAATATCTCGAGCACGCGGCCGTTGATCAGCATCCATCCGAGAATCACGACGCCGAATGTGATGATAAAGCTCCAGCTGCCTCCGACTGCCGCAACGCGGTCAGCCAGCCGGTCCCCGAAACTCGTGTGAAGCGCGGCCTCTTCGTCCGCATCGTTACCGATCAGCGTTCCCGACGCGATGCGCCGGAGAACGCGCTGTTCCTCGCCCTCCAGTTCGTCAAACGTCCGGCCGAGCAAGTCCTCGGCAAGGGCTTCAGGCGTCTTCCCCGATCGGATCATCGAGAGCCTCCGCAATAAGCTTACGCGTGTTCTCTATCCCGTAGAGCGCAATGAAGCTGCCCATGCGCGGCCCCTGGCTTGACCCCAGCAGCGTTTCGTACAGTGCCTTGAACCAGTCACGCAGCTGCTCGAACCCGTAGTGCGGATCCTTGCCTATGTCGTAGACGATGCTCTGCAATTCCTGAGCCGTCGCGTCATCCGACGTCGAGGCCAGTTCCTCGTCGAGCGCGGCCAGCGCCGCGGCTTCATTCTTGTCGGGTGACCGTTTTTTCAGTGTCGGCGCGACGAAATCGCGGTTGTAGGCGAGCGCACAGGTAACCAGAACATCGAGATCCGGATGTGCGGCAGGGTCGGCATCGTCCACATAGTTGCCGAGATAGGACCAGACCTGATCCCTGGTCGCATGCGCGCCCAGCACGCCGACGAGATTGAGCAGCAGTCCGTAGGTCACAGGCAAGGTGTCCCCTGCCCCCGAACCATTCCCGGTCGCCCTAAGCAAATGCCAGACCGGATTTCCCAGCTGCTTGTCGATCGCCTGATCGGCAAGGTTGCCGCGAAACTGCCAGTATTCGTCCACAGCGCGTGGAATTACGCCGATATGAAGCTGCTTGGCGCTCTTCGGCTCCCGGAACAGGTAGAAACCGAGACTGTCCTCGCTGCCATAAGTGAGCCACTGCTCGATCGTGAGCCCGTTGCCCTTGGACTTGGAGATCTTCTCCCCTTTCTCGTCGAGGAACAGCTCGTAGATCAGCCCCTCGGGGCGCCGGCCGCCCAGCACCTTTGCGATCCGGCCCGACTGCGTGACGCTGTCGGTCAGGTCCTTCCCGCACATCTCGTAGTCGACGCCGAGATCGACCCACCGCATGGCCCAGTCCACCTTCCACTGCAGCTTGGCGTGTCCGCCCAGGATGCAATGGTCGATCACCTCGCCGTGATCCTCGAAGCGGACGATGCCGGCCTGCGCGTCCACCACCTCCACCGGCACCTGGAGAACCTGGTTGGTCTTGGGCGAGATCGGAAGAACCGGGGAGTAGGTCTTGCGCCGTTCCTCACGGAGAGTCGGCAGCATGATGTCCATGATGCCGTCGTAGTGCGCGAGCACGTTCTTCAGCGCATCGTCGAACCCGCCCGAATTGTAGCGATCGCTCGCCGAAACGAATTCATAGTCGAAACCGAAGCGGTCCAGGAATTCACGCAGCATCGCGTTGTTGTGATGCGCGAAACTCTCGTATTTGTTGAAGGGATCGGGAATGCGGCTCAGCGGATGGCCGATATAGGCTGCGAGCAGGCCCTGGTTCGGAACGTTGTCGGGAACCTTGCGCAGACCGTCCATGTCGTCGCTGAACGCTACCAGCCTGGTCGGCGCACCGTCGGTGATCGTCTCGTAGGCATTGCGAACCAGCGTGGTGCGCAGCACTTCCTGAAAAGTGCCAATATGCGGCAGGCCCGATGGGCCGTAGCCGGTTTCGAACAGCACCGGAGTGCCATCGGGCTTTCCGTCCGGAAAGCGCTTCAGAAGCTTGCGTGCTTCTTCGAAAGGCCAGGCCTTGGAAACCCTGGCGGCGGCGATGAGATCGGCTTCGGACATGCTGAGCGCCCCTTTCGCGGAGATGGGGCGCTTTCGCAAGCGCGAAGAAATCTCGTTCCCCCTGGCGGCGAGAACGCCTCTCGCACTGCAAAGCGGTGCGATCTTGCGTCTGACGGCCCGCTAACTGTCCCGGACGGGAGCTGCAGACGGGCGCGTCAGACGCGGATCGCGTCGCTTACCGCAGCAGCGAGAGGACATTCTGCGCGGATTGATTTGCCTGCGCGATCATTGCCGTCGACGCCTGGCTCAGGATCTGGGCCTTGGCCATCGCGGTGGTTTCCGAAGAATAGTCTGCGTCCTCGATGCGCGAACGCGCCTCGGACAGGTTGGTAATGTTGTTCGTCAGGTTGGTGACGGCCGATTCCAGGCGGCTCATGCCGGCACCCAGCGAAGCGCGGGTCGTGTTGACCGAGTCCAGGGCGGAGTCGACATTGTCGATCGTCGTGCCTGCAAGGGTCGTCGTCGACACATCGAGCGCGGTCGCGGAGATGGTGGTGCCGTCGATGCCGAGAATGGCGAGGTCGACCGTGTCGGCCGCTCCAGGTCCAGCCTGGATCGTGACGGTGACGTCGGTACCCGAAGTCGTGCTGAACAGCGTCACGCCGTTGAAGGTGGTGTTCGTCAGGACGCTGTCGATCTGATCCTGAAGCTGCGCAACTTCGGTCTGAAGATTGGTCCGGTCGGTCGTGCTGTAGGTGCCCGACTTCGACTGGACGGCCAGTTCGCGGATACGCTGTAGCATATTGGTGACTTCACCCAGCGCGCCTTCCGCGGTCTGGGCAAGGCTGATGCCGTCATTTGCGTTGCGAATGGCCTGGCTCATGCCGCGAACCTGCGCGGTCATGGTGCTGGCGATCGCGAGGCCGGCAGCGTCATCCTTGGCGCTGTTGATGCGCTTGCCTGTCGACAGGCGCTCCATCGCAGTGCCAAGCATCTTGTCGGCCGCGTTCGACGCGTTCGTAGCGCGAATAGCGCTGATGTTGGTGTTAATAACTGCCATATTTCCCTCTCGAAAATGGGCCGGACACCGAAGTCTCCGGACATTTCAGCATAATTGCTCCCCCCATGAACGGGGGAATGCGATCATATTTAAGCAATAAGGTTAACATCCCGATAATTTCCCCGGGTCTGTCTTGGTGCCGCAATGCAGACCTACCTGCGAGCCGCTGTTTTTCGCCAAAGATCGCGAGTTCGCCGTGCACAGGAAAAGTGAACAAGGGCCAGCGCCTGCTTGCCCGGCGTTCCGATTTCGTTCTAATCGGATGGCATGCCCAGCCTTCCCCTCCCCGCGCTTCACGCCAGCCACGGCGGGTGCTGGTTGCTCGATGCGACCGGGACAACAAGAGAGGCCGGAAAGGGCGAAGCGATAATGGCGGCGGCCGACACGCCGCTGCTTATTCTCAACGCACCGCTCGTCGCCACACGGCTCGGCTATCCGGATCTCTCCGGGCTCGATTTGCTCGAACTCTATGCATTCGTGCACCCCGCCCGCTTCATGGTTCCGACGCCCAAGGGACTCGCTCACGCGCTTGGTCTGCCCGAGCCGCACAACGATGACGCCGTGCCGGCGCTGCTGCAGTCCGCGGCCGGAGTGCTGCTCGAAACCTGCGCGAGCGCGGAATGGGCGGAACGCGAGGGAGCCTGGAGCGCCCTGCAGTCGCTCACCCGCATGCGTTGGCCATGGGCCGCGCAGCTCTCTGGCAGCATCGCCCGCCCCGATCGGTCCGAACGCTGGCTCTTCTCGAAGCTTCCCGAGTGGAGCGAGTCCGCCGAACAGCCCCAGCCCGCGCAAGTCGTGCTCGACGAGCATGACGTGCTCGAACGCCTCGACCAGCTGGCCGGGGCCGGCGCCGAAAAGCGCCCGGGGCAACGCGGTTACGCAGTGGATGCAGCGCGCGTCTTCTCACCGCGATGCAGGGAGCGCGTACCGCACATGGTGCTGGCGCAGGCCGGCACGGGGATCGGCAAGACCCTCGGCTACCTTGCCCCTGCGTCGCTGTGGGCCATGGCATCGGGAGGGACCGTCTGGGTTTCCACCTACACAAAGGCATTGCAGCGGCAGTTGCGGCGCGAAAGCCGTCGCGCATGGCCGGAAACCCGCCCCGACGGCAGCCGGCCGGTCGTCGTCCGCAAGGGCCGGGAGAACTATCTTTGCCTGCTCAATCTCGAAGATGCGCTACAGGGAGGGTTCGGAGGACGGGCGGCAATCCTTGCCCAACTCGTCGCCCGGTGGGCAGCCTATAGCCAGGACGGCGACATGATCGGCGGCGACCTCCCCGGTTGGCTCGGCACCCTGTTCCGCCAACGCGGCATCGCAGCGCTGACCGACCGGCGTGGAGAATGCATATACGCCGGCTGTCCCCACTATCGTAAATGTTTCATCGAGCGTGCCGCGCGCGCAAGCGCCCAGGCCGACCTGGTTATCGCCAATCACGCGTTGGTCATGGTCAACGCAGCCAGGGGCCGCGACGCCGCACAGCAGCCCACGCGAATTGTCTTCGACGAGGGACATCATGTCTTCGAAGCAGCGGATTCGACTTTCTCCGCGGCGCTGAGCGGCTCTGAGACTATCGAGCTCCGACGCTGGGTAATCGGACCGGAACGCAATTCGCGCGGGCGACGCCGCGGACTTTCCGCGCGGCTGGCCGATGTCGGAAGCTATGACGAGGCCGGAGCCAAGGCGATAGCCGCAGCGCGCCACGCCGCCGAGGCGCTGCCGGGAGACGGCTGGCTGCAGCGGCTCAACGACGGAGTACCCTACGGCCCGCTCGAGGAACTGCTGTCGGCAGTGCGTGCCCTCACCTATGCCCGGGACGAAAGCGGGGGGCAGGAGGCCGGCTACGGCCTGGAAACCGAGGCTGCGCAACTTGACGGAGCGTTCGTCGAACTGGCGCAAGCTGCGCAGGGCGCGCTTGCCGAACTGCGCCAGCCGCTCATCAGGCTCGGCGTAAGGCTTGAAACGCTGCTGGAAGAGCCGCCGGACTGGCTCGACGGGCAAGGCCGCGCCAGGATTGAGGGCGCACGTCACGCGCTCGCGTGGAGAGTAGACCTGATCGCGGCCTGGGAAGCCCTGCTTGACCGCCTGGGAGGGCCTGCGGATCCGGAATTCGTGGACTGGCTCGCTGTGGATCGGGCCGAAGCGCGTGAATTCGACGTCGGCATCCATCGCCGGTGGCTCGACCCGATGAAACCTTTCGCCAACGCCGTACTGGCCCCGGCGCACGGGGTCGTCATGACGTCGGCGACCTTGCGAGACGGTGATGACTGGGATCCCGCCATGGCGAGAAGCGGCGCGGCGCATATCGAGGTCAAGCCGCATCTGTGCGCGTTCGACAGCCCGTTCGACTATTCGACCCAGGCCGAGGTCCTCATCGTCACCGACATTCGCAAGGGAGACATTCCGGCATTGGCGGCGGCCTATGCAAGGCTCATCGAAGCGGCCGGCGGCGGTGCACTTGGCCTGTTCACGGCGATCAGGCGCCTGCGGGCAGTGCATGGGAGGATTGCCGACCGGCTTGCCCGCGCTGGATTGCCCCTGTTCGCCCAGCACGTCGACCCGATCGATACCGGCACCCTGGTCGACATCTTCCGCGACGATCCGCGCGCCTCGCTGCTCGGGACCGACGCGTTGCGAGACGGTGTCGACGTGCCCGGGCATTCGCTCCGCCTTGTCGTCATGGAACAGGTGCCCTGGCCACGTCCCTCGATACTCCACCGCGCGCGTCGCCTTGCCGGGGGCGGATCGGCCTACGACGATCGCATCATCCGTGCGCGGCTCGCCCAGGCCTTCGGCAGGCTTATCCGCAGCCGGGAGGACCATGGCCATTTCGTAGTGCTGTCGTCCGCTTTTCCGTCGCGACTGCTCTCCGCCTTTCCGCCCGGCACGGCCATCACACGCCTGACACTGGAGGAGGCTTTACATCGCGTGACGGGCAGTGTTTCAGGTTTGCCTGCGACCAGTGAGAACGATTCTTGAAGACTCTCGGCCTTTTTCGCCACGCCAAGTCCGATTGGCATGATCAGCGCGCGCGCGATTTCGATCGCCCGCTGAACAAACGCGGACGAAAGGGCGCGGCCGTGATGGGTGCGCATATCCGGGATCATGGATTGACGTGGAACAGGATCATCGCGTCCCCGGCGGTACGCGTGACCGAGACGATCGATATCGCGGCCCAGGCTGCGGGCATCTCTCCCGCCGTGAGATGGGACAGGCGCATCTACCTTGCCAGTTCCGCAACACTGCTGGACCTTTTGCGCGAGCAGGAAGGCGATCCGGATTCCATTCTCATGGTAGGTCACAACCCGGGGCTGGAAGATCTGATCTTCGATCTGGTCCCCGACGACGGCACCTGTCCTCTTCGCGATATCGTGGAAGAGAAGTTTCCCACCGCCACCTACGCGGTGCTCGAACTCGACATAGACAGCTGGGATGACCTGAACGACGGCTGCGGCAAGCTGGTCCATCTGACCCGCCCGCGCGATCTCGATCCCAAATTGGGGCCCGGAACAGACGCCTGATCAGCTGGCGGCAAGCGCCGCGGCGAGCGAGTCGCGAATGGCCCTGATCTGCGCGCTCACGTCGGCCGCAGGTGCGGGCTCGGGTAGTTGGGCGATCTCAGGAACGGGTTCGCCGCCTTCCAGAACCTGCCGCGCTCCGCGCAGCGTATAGCCTTCACGGTGAACGAGCCGGTCGATCGTGGCGAGCAGCGCAACGTCTTCCGGACGATAGTACCGCCTGCCGCCGCTCCGCTTTACCGGGTTGAGCATGGGAAACTGCTCTTCCCAGTAACGCAGGACATGCTGGCGAATGCCCAGCGCGCGTGCCACTTCACCGATCGTGCGCAAGGCATCGGGCGCCTTGCCATCATCGAAACCCACGAAAATGTGCTGTTCAGCCATCATGAACCGGCAATGCGATCCTTGAGCATCTGGCTTGCCCGGAACGTCATGACCCTGCGCGGCGTAATCGGCACTTCAACGCCCGTCTTCGGATTGCGGCCGATCCGTTCGCCCTTGTCGCGCAGGAGAAATGTGCCGAAACCGGAAATCTTGACGTTCTCGCCGCGCTCAAGCGCTTCGCTCATATGTCGAAGGATTGATTCAACCATTGCCAGGGACTCGGCGCGTGAAAGCCCGAGCCTTCGATGAATGGCATCCGCAATAGCTGCGCGCGTTAACGTATCCGTGGAGCGCATATTGCCCGCTACCCCCATTCAGGCGACCCCAAAGGAACGATAATAGGGAAAAGTGAAAAAAAAGCAATGGAATGGCCAAGTTGTCTTAAACTGTGCCCTAATGATCCAGTTTACACCCGGATCAGACTGGCTCCCCAGGTAAACCCGCCGCCCATCGCTTCCAGCATCACGAGGTCCCCCTTGCCGATACGGCCATCGCGAATGGCAGCATCGAGCGCCAACGGCACGGAAGCCGCGGAGGTGTTAGCATGCTGCCCGACGGTCATGATCACCTTTTCCGGCGGCATGCTGAGTTTCTTGGCGGTCGCTTCGAGAATCCGGGCATTCGCCTGGTGCGGCACCAGCCAATCAATGTCCTCAATTGCCACCCCCGCTTCGTCCAGCACTTCCTTGAGCACCTGCGACAGATTGACGACCGCGTGACGAAAGACCTCACGTCCCTTCATCCGCAGCTTTCCTACGGTTCCCGTGGTTGAGGGACCGCCATCGACATAGAGAAGCTGGTTGTGCGCGCCGTCAGCATGCAACCTGGTCGCGAGAATTCCACGGGGCTCGGCTGCGCCATCCTCTTGCGCCTCGATCACGATCGCCCCGGCGCCATCGCCGAAAAGAACGCAGGTCGAGCGGTCTTCCCAGTCCAGAATGCGACTGAAGGTCTCGGATCCGATCACAAGCGCCCTGTTGGCCATGCCCGAGCGCAGCATCGAGTCCGCAACGGCCAGCGCATACAGGAAACCCGAGCACACCGCCGCCACGTCGAACGCGATTCCGCCGTTACAACCCAGAGCGTCCTGCACGATCGTTGCGGTGGCAGGGAAGGTCTGGTCGGGCGTCGCGGTCGCCAGCACAATCAGATCGATCGTCTCCGCTTCGATGCCCGCGGCCTCGATCGCCTTCCTGCATGCCTCTGTGGCGAGGCTCGACGTCGTCTCGTCATCGCCGGCGACATAGCGGTTGCGAATGCCGGTCCGCTCCACGATCCACTCATCGCTGGTATCGACCATCCGCGCGAGTTCCTCGTTGCCGAGCGCGCGGCGCGGCAGGGCGGAACCGGTCCCCAGCAATACGGAACGGCGCATTATTCTTCGCTCCCCGCGTCCCGCTTGAATCGCAAGCCATCTTCACCAACGCGGGCAAGATCGGCGGTAATCCGCTCTGTCACATTTTCCTCCAGCAGCCGTGCCGTTACCGCGACGGCATTGGCAACGCCAGCTGCGCTGGCCCCGCCGTGGCTTTTTACCACGATACCGTTGAGGCCGAGAAACACGGCTCCGTTATGGTTATTGGGATCGAGATGGTGCTTCAATAGCTCAGTTGCCGGACGGGAAATCAGGAAACCGAACTTGGAGCGCAACGAACTCGAGAAGCTGCGCCGCAGCAGATCGGCAACGAAGCGAGCCGTGCCCTCGACCGCCTTGAGAGCGATATTGCCCGAGAAGCCGTCCGTCACGACGACATCGACGTCGCCCCGGCAAAGCTTGTCGGCCTCGGTGAATCCGTCGAAGGAGATCGAAAGCTCGTCGGCCGCGGATTTCAGCTGATTGGCGGCATCGCGCAGCAGTTCAGTGCCCTTGATCTCTTCGGTGCCGATATTCAGGAGCCGCACCCGCGGGGCTTCGCGGTCCGTGACGACACGCGAATAGGCAGCGCCCATGACCGCAAATTGAACGAGATTCCTGGTGTCGCATTCGGTGTTCGCGCCGAGATCGAGCATCACCACGTCGCTGTCGCCAAGCGTCGGCAGCAATGCGGCCAGGGCCGGGCGGTCGATGCCGGGCATCGTGCGCAGGGCGAGCTTGGCGATCGCCATCAGCGCGCCGGTGTTGCCCGCGCTTACGGCAGCGCCCGCATCGCCGGACTTCACGGCGTTGATCGCCATTCCCATCGATGTCGTCTTGGCCCGGCGCAACGCCTGGCTGGGCTTTTCGTCACCGCTGATGACGTCATCGGAATGCAGGATCTCCGAAGCACCCCGCAAATTGGGGTGCTTGTCCAGAGCTGCCTTGATCCGGCTTTCGTCGCCGACGAGCAGGAATTTGAAACGGTCGTGGCGGCGGCGCGCGAGTGCGGCGCCTTCCACCATCACCCGCACTCCATCGTCGCCGCCCATCGCATCGACAGCGATACGCGGCAGACTCATCCAGTTTGCTCCGGCCAGTCGGACTTAGAGTCCGACCGCGATGATCTCGCGCCCGTTGTAGTGGCCGCAGGCGGTGCAAAGGTTATGCGGACGCTTCAACTCGCCGCAATTGGGGCATTCGTGGAATGCCTCAGGCTTGAGCGCGTCGTGGCTCCGGCGCATGCCCCGGCGGGATGGGGTTACTTTTCTCTTCGGGACAGCCATTTCGGCACCTGTTCCTAAAAAATCTTCGGTTGCAATGAAACGCGCCAACATCCGGCAATGCCAGTGGCAGCGAAGGCGCGCCTATAGCGGATTTCACGTCCGTTGCAACCCGTCGCGACCTGACGCATGATGCCGCCGGGATGAAGGGGGAGGATACATGATCCTGCAAACGACGCTCACGCTGGCCGCAGCAGCCGCAATCATCAATCTGTGGCTTTCGATGCGGATCGGCCGCGTGCGCATGGCCGAAAAGATCATTCACGGCGACGGCGGGAATGCCCAGCTGCTGCATCGCATGCGCGCGCAGGCCAATTTCGTCGAAAACGTTCCGCTCGCCCTGATCCTGATCGGTGTCATCGAAATCACCGGCAAGGGCGGGCAATGGCTGGCAATCGTCGGGGCAATCTTCATGCTCGGCCGGGTGGCGCACGGCATCGGCATGGACGATGCAGGCCCTACGAAACCCCGCACGATCGGCGCGCTGATCACGATGCTCACCCTGCTCGGACTGGCAGCCGTGGCGGTGCTTATCGCGCTCGGGCTGTTCTAGCCTATCGCCCGGTCGCCGACGAAGGGATTGGTCCGGCGCTCGTCGCCGAACGTGCTGATCGGCCCGTGGCCCGGGATGAACGTCACGTCGTCGCCCAGCGGCCACAGCTTCCTGGTGATCGAATCGAGCAGCTGCTGGTGATCGCCTCTCGGAAAATCGGTCCGCCCGATCGAGCCGTTGAACAGGACATCGCCGACGATCGCGAACCGTGACGGGCCGTGGTAGAAAATCACATGCCCGGGCGTGTGTCCCGGGCAGTGGATGACATCGAGTTCGAGTTCGCCAACGGTCACCTTGTCGCCACCAACGAGCCACCGATCCGGCTCGAACGAATGCGCTTCCATCCCCCAGCGCGATCCGTCGTCGTCAAGCTGGGCGATCCAGAAGCGATCTTCCTCTTCCGGTCCCTCGATCGGCACGCCCATCTGCTTGGCGAGTTCCCCGGCCATGCCGCAATGATCGAGATGGCCGTGGGTGACTAGAATCTTCTCCAGCGTCACGCCGGCCTTGTCGAGCGCCTGTTTCAGCATGTCCAGATCGCCGCCGGGGTCCACGAACGCTCCGCGCATGGTGCGGGTGCACCACAGCAGCGAACAGTTCTGCTGGAGCGGTGTAACGGGCAGGATGGCGACGCGCATCGGCGGCTGGGGCGTTTCAGTCATGCCTGTCGAGATGGCGGTGCGGGCCGCCGAATGCAATCCCGCCGTTCCCGTCACATACGGCCGCTTTTCCAGACGACCCGGCCGACGACTTCGACCTCCCCTGCCTCGAGCTCGATCGGGCGATAGGTCGAATTGTCGCTCATGAGCACGATCCGCCCCGGAAGGCCGGTATCGATTCGCTTGACCAGGACCGCTTCATCGAGACGCACGACGTGGATGCCGTCCCGCAACGGTCCGGTCCGGCAATCGACCAGGATTTCGTCGCCGTCGCGCAAGGTCGGCTCCATCGAATCGCCCTGCACCGAGATCGCGGACAGGTTCGCCGCGTCCAGTCCCTGCTCGCGCAGCCAGCGGGCGGAAAAGCGGAATGCTCCGATAGCGCGTTCGTCGGCGTCGATGGCGCCCGGGCCGGCGGACGCGCCAACCGCCAGGCGCGGAACATCGACCCATTCGCCGCCGCGCGTGTTCACCTCGCGACTTGAGGAAAATTCCTCCGGTGCACCCAGCTGCGACTCTTCCACCCCGAAGAAACGCGCCAATGTCCGCCGGTCCGTCTCTTCCAGCTTGCGTGGACTGCCCTTGCGAACAAACTGCTGCAAATAACTGGAATTACGGCCGATCAGGCCGGACAGCCGCGACAGGCTGATGCCTCGCTGGCCAGCAAGCTGCAGCAGGCGTTCGCGCGGATCGGTATCAGGCATGCAAGCGTCATAGGCGAAGGAAATTTCCTAGACAAGTAGGATTTCACAGGGAACAAAACAGAAACAAAGTTCGTCGATTCGTTACGGAGGTCGCCATGCTCATAAGAAAAATCGAACGCTTCCTAAGAGAAACCGGGATGCCGTGGACCAAGTTCGGGAGGCTGGCCACGCACGACCCCCGCTTCGTCAGCGATCTGCGCAACGGCCGCATTCCGCGCGAGGAAACCGCGGAACGCGTCGAGCAGTTCATGAACACCTATCGGGAGGCGGCCGATGCGAACTGAAGCCGAGGCCGGAAACTCCCCCGTCGCCGCCCTGCGTCGGCCGCAGGCGCGCCGCCCCTGGCTGCAACTTGTCTCCGCCGTGCTCGAACTCGCCGGCGGTAAGGCCGAACTGCTGCGCCACGCCGAACGCCCGTGGGCCAGCGTGACCTTTTCCGGGACGAGGCATACGCTCGCGCTCGCCTTCAACGGTGCCGGTGCAGTCGCCGCGGGCGAAGCCTTCATCATCGCCCTGCCGGAGCACGAATTCGCGATTTCCCGCCAGCTGGTCGCCGATGCAGCCGTCACCTCGGTCGAGCACGATACGCGCCCCGGCCCGAGGATGATCGTCGAGGCCGAGGTGCTGCTGCTGGAGGACGTCTAGCGTGCCGGAAGGCACGCCACGCCGATCCTACAGCGCTTTCGACAATTCCTTGATATCCTTGTTCAGGATCTGGTCGTTCTCGGAATAGTCGACCGGACAGTCGATCAGGTGCACGCCCGGAGTGTCACGGCAATGCGCCAGCAATTCCTTGAGATGCGCGGCGCTTTCGACCCGGTGGCCCTTGGCACCGTAGCTTTCCGCATACTTGACGAAGTCCGGATTGCCGTACGTCAGCCCCCAGTCCTTGAAGCCCATGTTCGCCTGCTTCCAGCGGATCATGCCGTAGGCGCTGTCGTTCAGGATGATGACGGTGATGTTGAGGCCCAGCCGGACTGCGGTTTCCAGCTCCTGGCTGTTCATCATGAAGCCGCCGTCTCCGCAGATCGCCGTGACCTTGCGGTCGGGATAGACCATCGCGCTGGCCATGGCCGAGGGCAGCCCCGCCCCCATCGTCGCCAGCGCGTTGTCCAGCAGCACCGTGTTGGGACGGCAGGCGGTGTAGCCGCGAGCGAACCAGATCTTGTAGACGCCGTTGTCGAGGCAGATGATGCCGTCATCGGGCATGCAGTCGCGGACCTGCTGGACGAGGTGCGGCGGGAAGATCGGGAAACGCGCGTCGGCGGCGAGCTTGGCGGTGTGTTCCAGCTCCGCCTTGCGATAGGCCAGCATGTGATCGACTTTCCACGATCCGGAGGGAATGATGTCCTCCTTGATCTGCCATATGGCGTTTGCGATATCGCCGATCACCTCGATATGCGGGAAATAGACGGGGTCCACTTCCGCGGTCTTGGTCGAGATATGGATCACGCAGCGTTCCGGCCGCGTCCCGTCGTTGTGCATGAAGAACGGCGGCTTCTCGATAACGTCGTGGCCGATATTGACGATGCAATCGGCATCCTCGATCGCACGGTGGCAGAAATCCCCCGCCGAAAGGGCAGCGCACCCAAGGAACTTGGGATGCCGCTCATCGATCACGCCCTTGCCGAGCTGCGTCGTCAGGAACGGAATTCCGGTCTTCTCGATGAATTGCAGCAGCATGCGGCTGGTCATGGTACGGTTTGCGCCCGCGCCGATCACCAGCACGGGGGCCTTCGCCTTTTCCAGCGCCTGGACGGCCTGGCGGACCGATTTGGCGTCCGCGGTCGGGCGACGGACCAGGCTGCGCTTCAGTGGCCGCACGTCGGTATGCTCGTCGGCGATATCTTCGGGCAGTTCGATATGGGTGGCGCCCGGCTTTTCCTCTTCGGCGATACGGAACGCCTCGCGCACCCGGCTCGGGATGTTGTCCGACGAGGCCATCTGGTGCGCATATTTGGTGATCGGCGTCATCATCGAGACGACGTCGAGGATCTGGAACCGGCCCTGCTTCGATTTCTTGATCGGCTTCTGGCCGGTGATCATCAGCATCGGCATGCCGCCAAGGGTCGCATAGGCCGCGGCCGTCACGAAATTAGTGGCCCCCGGCCCCAGCGTCGCGAGGCAGACGCCGGTCTTGCCGGTGTGCCGCCCATAGGTCGACGCCATGAAGCCCGCGCCCTGCTCATGGCGGGTCAGGACCAGCTTAATCTTGTCCGACCGGGACAGCGAATCGAGGAAATCGAGGTTCTCTTCCCCCGGCACCCCGAAGACATATTCCACGCCTTCTTCTTCAAGGCATTCGATGAAGAGATCCGAAGCCTTCTTTTCCCCGTTTCCTGACATTTCGCGCTCCTGCCCCGCTTGAATTGCAAATGCGTATCAAATGGAGTTGCCGGAGTCACCGCAGATTGAGCCTTGCGGCTAATTCAGTAGCCGAGGGACAGGTCCACCCGGGAAACGAGGGCTTCTCCGCGCTCATACCGCTCGAGGTTTTCCAGGAAGCGTTCGGCAGCCCTTGCGAACAGCGTATTCTGCGAACGGCCGGACAGATGCGAGGTGATATGGACGTTGTCGAAGCCCCACAGGGGGTCATCGGAAGGAAGCGGTTCCGGGTCGGTCACATCGAGGAAGGCCGAACCGACCTGCCCGCTGCGCAAGGCTGCCATCAGCGCTTCCTGATCGATCACCGCACCGCGCGCAAAGTTAAGGACGGACGCCCCCGGCTTCATCGCCGCAAATTCGTCGGCCCCCATCATCTTCTCGGTATCGGGAGTGGACGGGACGGCGACGATCACCCAGTCGAAGTCACCGAGACGGCCCCTCCAGTCCTCCATGGTCAGCACACCGGGAGCCGGGTTTCGGCGAACGCCCGTCACCTCGACGCCCCAGGGGCGCAACAGCTCGCCGATACGGCCACCGATCCCGCCCGCACCGACGATGAGCGCCTTGCTGCCGAACAACTCCATCTTGCCCGGCGCTTCGTGCAGCCATTCGCGGCGCTCCTGCGACCGGACGACCTCGCGATAGCCCTTGGCGATGACCAGCATGCCCATGACCGCATACTCGGCGATTGTGATGGCGTTGAGCCCGGCGCCGTTGGTCAGGGTGACGTCCCTCTGCCGCAGCAGGTCGAGCGGGAAGGGATCGACGCCGGCCGCAAGCGTGTTCAGCCATTTCAGCTTTCCGGCACGACGCGTGGCCTCATAGGTGGAATCGAGTTCGTAGCTGTCGAACCAGGCGATCTCGGCCTGCGGAGCCAGTTCGTAGAGCTCTTCCGTGGAGCTGAAGAAATGCGGCTCAACCCAGCCGGGCATCCGCCCCTCCAGCAGGTCGCGCGTAAAGGCATTGAGGACGGTGAAAGTCATTTTCGGTTTCCGTATCGTTCGAGCATGGGCGGAGTGTGCAGGCACTCGGAAAAACTGAAAGGCCTGGTGACCAGCGGCTTGACGCCAGCGGCGTCCGGATGAAGCGGATTCATCATCACGATGTCCGCTTCAGGCAGGACCTTCGACGATACGGCTGCCAAAAGGGACCGCCGGGAATCGAGCCAGTTATCGACAAGCTGACGGGTCACGTCGTCATCTTGTTCGACAGGCACTCTCTCCGCTGTTGCATCCACGTCGGTCCATCCCAGCACATAGTCCTCGTCGATACCGGCCAGGTCGCGGGGCAGATAGCGCAGCGCGACGAGCACGGCGAGCCCGGGCTCGGAGGCGAAATTGACCACTGGCCTGCCCAGAGAGGTATAGCGAGCTCCGTGCTGCTCCGGCCCTGCCCCGTCCAGTGCCACGAACGGCGCACGCGTGAGCCGCCACAGCCTCATCGGCCGCGTCCCGACTTCCAAACTCGCCTGCGTGCGCAAATCATGCCCGGGCCTGAAGCTCTCCCCGAGACCGGTATGCCGGGAAGGTTTCGCACGGGCAAGGAGCGTGGGGTTAACGATTGGCTAACCAATGTTTGAAACAGAGCGTTAAGCATAAGCGGCGGCTTCCCGCCGGCGCTGAAACAGTGGAGGCATTGCCGTGCTGCACCAGTCCGTGAAAGTCCCGACCGACCAGCTGCGCGGGCTCGAGCGCACGGAAAACCGTTCCTACGAGAACGGCTTCTACTGGTTTTCCGAGACCGGCCGTATTGCTAAGCTGCTCGCGCACCACGAACTCTACCGCTCGATCATGGACCTGCCCGGCGACGTCTTCGAGCTGGGGGTCTACAAGGCTGCGTCTCTGATCCGGTTCGCAACGTTCCGGTCGCTGTTCGAAAACGACCAGTCCCGCAAGATCGTCGGCTTCGATGCCTTTGGCAGCTTTCCGCGAGACGGCCTCGCGCTGGACAGCGACCTGAGTTTTATCGACCGCTTCGAGGAAGCCGGCGGCGACGGGCTGACGCAGGAAGAAGTCTCCATCCTGCTCGACGACAAGGGCTTCTCGAACATCGCGCTGGAGGCGGGCAACGTGTTCGATACCCTGCCATCCTACCTGGCCCGCTATCCCGCCACCCGGCTTGCCCTGCTGCATCTCGACATGGATGTGCAGGAACCCACGGCTTTCGCGCTGGAGCTGCTTTGGGACCGGATCGTGCCCGGCGGCCTTGTCGTGATAGACGACTACAATGCCGTCGCCGGCGCCACCGACGCCGTGGACGAATTCATTTCAGCGCGCGGCCTGAAGCTGGAAAAGCTCGGTCACTATTACGTGCCGGCGTTCATCCGCAAACCGGCCTAGCCGCACCGGTCAGGCGGGGCTTTCGAGCTTCCACTCCCAGCCGAGCGGATCGCCGTCCATCACTTCGACGCCGCTCGCGGCGAGTTCGTCGCGGATCGCGTCGGATGTAGCGAAATCCTTCGCCGCGCGGACCTCCTTGCGGCGTGCCAGCGCGTCTTCGATTTCCGCCTCGGAGATGGTCGTTCCCTTCGGACGGAGCCGCAGGTCGGCGCGTGTCAGGTCGAACAGGCCAAGGCCGAGCACGGCATCCATGCGCTCAAGGACAGCGCGCTTCGCTCCGGGATCGACCTTCTTCATCGCCAGCGCGTCCTCGAACACCGTGAGCGCGACAGGCGTGTTGAGATCGTCCGAGATCGCCGCGTCGAACTTGTCCATCAACGGAGCCAGCTTCGGATGGGACGCATCACCTGCCTCGGCCTCGGCAAGGCGCTCGGCCGCCATCAGTATGCGCTTCAGCCTGGTCAGCGCCGCGCCCAACCCTTCCCAGCTGAATTCCAGCTCGGAACGGTAATGCGCCTGCAGGCACATCATCCGGTAGGCCAGCGGATGATAGCCCTTGTCGATCAGCAGCTGGAGCCGGAGGAACTCGCCCGAGCTCTTCGACATCTTGCCCGATCGCTCGACCAGGAAATTGTTGTGCATCCACACGCGCGCGCCGCTGTTGGCAGGCACGTCGAGGCCGTTGGTGCAGCAGAATGCCTGGTTCTGCGCGATCTCGTTCGGGTGATGGATTTCGCGGTGGTCGATGCCGCCGGTGTGGATGTCGAACGGAAAGCCGAGCAGCTTGCCCGACATGACCGAGCATTCGAGGTGCCAGCCCGGCGCGCCCCTGCCCCAGGGCGAATCCCACTCCATCTGCCGCTTCTCGCCGGGCGGAGTCTTGCGCCAGATCGCGAAATCGGCCGCATGGCGCTTGCCTTCGACCTTCTCGATGCGCCCTTCGCCCTCGTCGGTCGCGGCGCGGGCGAGGCGGCCGTAATCGTCGACGGTCGAAACATCGAAATAGAGCCCGCTGTCGAGCTCGTAGCAGTGCTTGTCCGCGATGGACTTCGCGAACTCCAGCATCTGCGGCACGTAGTCGGTGGCGATCGACCACTCCGCCGGCTGGCGGATGTTGAGCGCCTTGATGTCGTCCCAATAGGCTTCGGTGTAGTGTCTCGCGATGTCCCAGATCGACTGGGCCTTCTCGGCCGCGGCCTTCTCCAGCTTGTCCTCGCCCGCATCGGCATCGTCGGTGAGGTGCCCCACATCGGTGATGTTGATGATGTGGGTAAGCTTGTAACCCTTGAAGCTCAGCGTGCGCCCCAGCACGTCGGCGAAGACATATGCCCGCATGTTGCCGATATGGGGATAGTTGTAGACCGTCGGCCCGCAGGTGTAGACGCGCGCCTCGCCGGGATGGACGGGCTCGAACAGCTCCGGTTCGCGAGTCAGGCTGTTGAACAGCTTGAGTTGGGCAGCGTCACTCATGCGCGCGGCCTTACGCGGGGCGCTCCAAAGGTCAAGCTGCGTAGGATCCCAGCAGCAGGGCGACCCCGCCCATCACCAGCGCCATGCCGCCAAGCTCGTGCCTCGCCATAGCCCTGCCGCCAAGCCGGCCGGAGACAATCGCGGCGAGCGGCAGCTCGACCAGCGCGAGGGTGCGCACATTCGCCGCCGGAGTCAGCGCGAAGGCGGTGAAGAAGCAAGCCGAGGACAGCGCCCCGGCGAATCCCGCGCCGAGGCTTTCGCGCCATTCACGCAGCGATCCCATGAACGCGGCGCGATTGCTGAGCGCCAGCCATGCTCCCAGCAGCACCGTCTGGATCACCAGCGTCAGCGCCAGAACGCTCAGGGAGCGGGTGATGAAGCCTCCTTCGGGCAGCGCTTCGATCGCGCCGCGAAAGGCGATCGAGGAAAGGCCATAGAGGCCGCCGGACACGAAACCGGCAACGATCATCCGCCCTTCCCCCACCAGCGCGGCGAACTCCCCCGGCTTGACCGAGGCCACCAGCACGCCCGCCGTCACCGTGCCCACGGCAAACCAGGCCAGCAGAGGCAGGTGGTCCCCGAGCAACGCGACGCCCAGCAGCGCGACGATCACCGGCTCCGTCTTGATATAGGCGTAGGCGACACCGAACGCCCGGCGCCCCATCACCACCAGCATCATCGCGGTGCCGCCGATCTGGCAGATCGCTCCCGTCACCGTCCAGGCAAGCGCCGCCTCGTCGAACCGGGGAAATGCCTCTCCGGACAGCGCCAGGGCCAATAGCAGGAACAGCAGGGCGAACGGCAGGCCATAGATGAAGCGGACCTGCGTCGCGCCGAGCGTGCCGATCTTTCCGGTCAGGTTCGCCTGCGCACCGTTGCGCACGACCTGCCCGGCGGCGGCGACCATCGTGATCGGCACCCACAGCAACGGATAGGCCACGGCGGTCAGAAGCCCTGGAAGCGAACCACTTGCGAGAGCGGCGCCCGCGGAACGTCGAAGGTGTTGATCGGCGCGTCCGGGTCGCGATAGCCGATCGCCATGCCGCAGAAGAACACGTGGTCATCCGGGATCGCCACGCATTCGCGCACCTGCTTCGAATACATCGCCCAGGCTTCCTGCGGAGCGCTGTCCAGCCCTTCCCCGCGCAGCAGCAGCATCACGGTCTGGAGCCACATGCCGATATCCGACCACTGTGGCGGGCCCATATATGCCGGCGTGTGCACCAGCATCAGCACAGGCGCGCCGAAGCCGCGGAAATTGGCCGCGAACTGCTCCAGCCTGCGTTTCCTGTCCTCGCGCGGGATGCCCATCGCCGCGTACATCGCTTCGCCGACGCCGACGCGGCGCACTTCGTAGTCGCCGTCGAGTTCCGGCGGGTAGATATTGTATTCGGGCGTATGAGCGGAGCGGCCCTGCGGAATCGCCTCCGCTACGGCTGCGAAAAGTTTCGCAAGCGGCTCTCCGGCCAGCACGACCGCATTCCACGGCTGGACGTTGCCCCCGGACGGCGCGCGCTGGGCCTGCTCGAGCACCCGGCACAGCACGGCTTCGTCGACGGGCTTGTCCAGGAATGCGCGGACAGTGCGGCGACTGGCGACCGCTTCGGCAACCTCCACGATCACTCTTCCTCGAAGAGGCCGGCAAGCTGCTCGATGATCGTGCCGCCAAGCTGTTCGACATCCATGATCGTCACCGCCCGGCGATAGTAGCGCGTCACGTCATGGCCGATGCCGATGGCGACAAGCTGGACCGGAGACTGCTTCTCGATCCATTCGATCACCTTACGCAGATGCTGCTCGAGATAGCCGGCGCTGTTAACGGAGAGCGTGGAATCGTCGACCGGCGCGCCATCGGAGATGACCATCAGGATCCGGCGTTCCTCCGGCCGCGCAAGCAGGCGGGTATGCGCCCAGAGCAGCGCCTCGCCGTCGATATTTTCCTTGAGCAGGCCTTCGCGCATCATCAGGCCGAGGTTCTTGCGGGCACGCCGCCAGGGCTCGTCCGCCTTCTTGTAGACGATGTGGCGCAGATCATTGAGGCGGCCCGGATTCTGGTTCTTCCCGCCGGCGAGCCATGCTTCGCGAGACTGGCCACCTTTCCAGGCCCGGGTGGTGAAACCCAGGATCTCGGTCTTGACGCCGCAACGCTCCAGCGTGCGCGCCAGCACGTCCGCGCTGATCGCGGCGATGGAAATAGGCCGCCCACGCATCGAGCCCGAGTTGTCGATCAGCAAGGTGACGACCGTGTCCCGGAACTCGATATCGCGCTCGACCTTGTAGCTGAGCGAATGCCCCGGCGAGATGACGACACGCGCCAGCCGCGCCGCATCGAGCAGCCCTTCTTCCTGGTCGAAATCCCAGCTGCGGTTCTGCTGCGCCATCAGCCGGCGCTGGAGCCGGTTGGCGAGCTTGGTGACGACGCCCTGCAACCCCTTGAGCTGCGCGTCGAGATAGGCCCGCAGCCTGCCCAGTTCCTCTTCGTCGCAAAGCTCGGCGGCGCCGACGACCTCGTCGAAATCGGTGGTGTAGACCTTGTAGTCGAAGGTATCCGGAACGTCCGTCCACGGCCGGTTCGGGCGGACCGGAAGCATGCCTTCCTCACCCTCTTCCCCGGCGTCGGCCTCCTGCATCTCCTCTCCGGCTTCGCGTTCGGCGTCGCTGTCGCCCTCGTCTTCGCCCTCGGTCGCTTCGGCAGCCATTTCCGAGGGCTGCTGGTCGTCGCCGGTGTTCTCGCCTTCCTGCTCGTCCTCGGTTTCTTCCTCGCCGTCCTCGTCCTCGCTTTCGTCCGGCTGGTCCTCGATCCGTTCCTCGCGGGTCAGTTCAAGGTGCTGGAGCATGTCGAGCGAAAGCGACTGGAATGCCTCCTGATCGTCGAGCGAGTCGGCCAGGGCGTCGAAATCGCCCGCGGCCTTGTCGACGATCCACTCGCGCAGCATCTCGACGCCGGGCATCGCCGCGTCGGGAATCGGCTGGCCGGTAAGGCGCTCGCGCAGCAACAGCGCCAGCGCCGCCTGCACGGGGACATCGTCCGGGTTCGCCGCCCGCGTGATCGGGTCGGCGCCCATGCGCACCATCAGCGCGGCATCGAGATTGTTGCGAATGCCGGCATAGTTGTTCGAGCCCAACGCCTCGTAGCGGACCAGCTCGACGGCGTCGTAGCAGGCCCGCGCCACCGGCTCCGCCGGAGCGTGGCGCATATGGAGAGATTCGTTGTGGTGCCTGCGCTTCAGGGCGAAGCTGTCGGCAAAACCGCGCGCTTCCATGGCGGCGGCGCGCGGCAGGCTGCGCCCGGGAAGCGGCACGCGGAACGTGTTTCCCGACTGGCTGGGCGCATCGGCAGTCCAGTTGACTTCGACTTCGGGATCATGCGCCAGCGCCCGCGAGGCGCCGGTGAGCACGGTCTTGAAACGGTCTGCAGGTGAATCGTCGGACATCAGGTCAGATCGACTGCCCAGTCTTCGCCCAGTCGGCAAGGAACCCTTCGATGCCCTTGTCGGTCAGCGGATGCTTGAACAGGTTGCGGATCACCGCCGGAGGCATCGTCGCGACGTCCGCGCCGATCTTCGCAGATTGCAGCACATGGATCGGATGGCGGATGCTCGCGACCAGCACCTCGGTCTCGAAAGCGTAATTGTCGTAGATGAGGCGAATGTCCTCGATCAGGTGCATGCCGTCGAAGCCGACATCGTCATGGCGGCCGACAAAAGGCGAGATGAAAGTCGCGCCGGCCTTGGCCGCAAGCAGGGCCTGGTTGGCCGAGAAGCACAGGGTCACGTTCACCATTGTGCCGTCGCCCGTCAGCTTCTTGCAGGTCTTGAGACCGTCGATGGTGAGCGGCACCTTGATGCATACATTGTCCGCAATCTTCCTCAGCACCTCGGCCTCGCGCATCATGCCTTCGTGATCGAGCGCCACGACTTCCGCGCTGACCGGCCCGCGAACGAGGCCGCAGATTTCCCTGGTCACTTCCATGAAATCGCGCCCCGCCTTGTGAATCAGCGAGGGATTGGTGGTGACTCCGTCAAGCAGGCCGGTTTCGGCGAGCTCGGAAATTTCACCTGTGTCGGCGGTATCGACGAAGAATTTCATAGCGGCTCCTGATCGCGAGTCTGGAGCCGCTATAAGCAAGCCTGACGGTCGGGGCTAGGCTTAGAGCGCCTTCAACGCCGCGATGAGCACGGGATCGTTGGTGCTTTCGGGATTGGCGCGGATCGCCGTCTCTTCCTGGCCGATCTCGTACCAGATGGCATTGTCCGCATCGATCGCGAGAGCGTGGGCGACCATGCCGATGTCGACGCCCGTGAGCGCAGCCACCGCCTGATTGATGATCGGGTCGTCGGCAACGCGCAACGCATCGTCCAGCGCGGGGATCATCGCATTGACCAGCCCGGGCCCCATCCCGTCCCTCAGGAAACTCGTCGCCGCGGTCGGCCCTCCCTTGAGGATCGCGACCGCGTTCTCGACGCCGATGGTCCGGACCGTGTCGGCCACGACCGGGGCTGCCCTGCGCGCCCCGGCTTCCGCGACATTGTTGAGGCGATGCTGAAGCTTTTCGCGAAACGGACCGGACGTCAGTATGCCCTGGACGATGCCGCCGCGTTTCCCGAATAGCACCGGGAGGTCGATACGGGCCACCGTGCTGTCCCAGAAGCCGTCGGGCTGGGTCAGCCGCGCAAAGGCGTTCTGTGCCGAGAGGGTCAGAAGCCTGCGCACCGCTTCGACGAAGCTGATATTGCCGATCGAGGCGCAGCCGGGCAGAGCCAGTACGCCCATGGCGGCAGCCCCTTGAAGAAATACGCGGCGCCGGATGAGACTGGTAGACATTGCGACCATGATCCTTTCCTTCACGTTTGCGCTGCCGACTGCCAATAGGCAGTTTCGATGAACCGCGTCAGAATCCTCGTGTTCAACGCCGCGCTGGGCGTGCTCGACTACCGCGTTCCCGATGGGATGGCGATAGAATTCGGCTCCGTCGTGCTGGCGCCACTCGGCCCTCGCCAGATCTTCGGCATCGTCTGGGAAGCGGAACGCCTGCCCGCTCAGGAGGTTCCGGACAGCAAGCTGAGGCCGCTGATCGAAGTCCTGCCGGTTCCGCCGCTGCGCGAGGCCCTGCGCCGGCTGATCGAATGGACGGCGGACTACTATTGCGCATCGCTGTCTGCCGTTGCCCGCATGGCGCTTACCCGCAGCGCCCTGAAGGGCGGCGGCACGATGACCGAATACCGGCTCACCGGCGAAGAACCCGCGCGGATGACGCCGCAACGCGCCGCGGCGCTCGACGCGCTCCAGGGCGAGCAGGCGACCATCCGCGAGCTTTCGGAAATCGCCGCCGTATCGGAAGGAGTACTGCGGGGCATGGTCGGCGCCGGGCTGCTCGAGCCGGTCACCGTCGACATCGACCGCCCCTATCCGCGCGCAAGGCCCGATTTCGCCGTACCGGAGCTGTCACCGGACCAACGCGATGCCGCCGAAGCCTTTGTCGCCGCGGTAGAGGATAAGGGTTTCGCGCCCTTCCTGCTCGACGGCGTGACCGGGTCGGGCAAGACGGAATGCTATTTCGAAGCCATCGCCGCCGCCCTTGCCATGGACCGCCAGGTGCTCGTGCTGCTGCCGGAGATCGCCCTCACCGAAAATTTCCTGAGGCGATTCGAACAGCGGTTCGGCACGCCGCCGGTGCTGTGGCACAGTTCGCTGAAATCGACCGAGCGGCGCCGCGCATGGCGGGCCATCGCTTCCGGCGAAGCGCAAGTCGTTGTCGGCGCGCGCTCGGCGCTGTTCCTGCCCTATGCCAATCTTGGCCTGATCATCGTCGACGAGGCGCACGAGGTCTCCTTCAAGCAGGACGACGGCGTGCGTTACAATGCGCGCGACGTGGCGGTGATCCGTGCGCGCTTCGAGAAGATCCCCGTCATTCTCGCCAGCGCCACCCCGGCTCTCGAAAGCCTCGAGATGGCTGAAGCCGGCGTGTACCGGCGCATCGACCTGCCCGATCGATTCGGCGGCGCGAAGCTGCCCGAGATTTCCGTCATCGACCTGCGCGAAGAAGTGCCCGAGCGCGGCCGCTGGCTCGCTCCGCGCCTGGTCGAGGAGATGAAGCAGCGGCTGGAGCGCAACGAACAGTCGCTCTTGTTCCTCAACCGCCGCGGCTATGCGCCCCTCACCCTGTGCCGTCATTGCGGCTATCGCTTCCAGTGCCCCAACTGCACAGCCTGGCTGGTGGAGCACCGGTTCTCGCAAAGGCTCGCCTGCCACCATTGCGGACACGAGGTACCGGTTCCGGAGGCATGCCCCGAATGCGGCACCGAGGATTGCCTCGTGGCTTGCGGACCGGGCGTGGAGCGCATTGCCGACGAAGTCGCCGAACTGCTGCCCGAGGCCCGCGTCGCGGTGGTCACTTCGGACACGCTCAACACGCCCGAGAAGATCGGCGAGTTCGTCGCCGCCGCCGAGGAAGGGGCTGTCGACGTCATCGTCGGCACCCAGCTGGTGACCAAGGGATACCACTTCCCCGAGCTGACGCTGGTCGGGGTCATCGATGCCGATCTCGGTCTGGAAGGCGGCGACCTGCGCGCCGGGGAACGCACCTACCAGCAGATCGCGCAGGTCGCGGGCCGCGCCGGGCGCGGGGAAAAGCCGGGCGAAGTGCTGATCCAGACGCGCCACCCCGAAGCGGCGGTCATCGCTGCGCTCGCGGCCGGCGACCGCGACGCCTTCTACGCCGCCGAATCGCAGGCCAGGCGGGAAATCGGAGCGCCTCCCTTCGGCCGCTGGGCGGCAATCATCGTCTCGTCCGAAGACGAAGCCGAGGCGCGCGACGCGGCGCGCGCCATCGGCGGCACCAAGCCCGACCTGCCCGATGTGATGATCCTCGGCCCAGCGCCGGCCCCGATGTCGCTGTTGCGCGGCCGCTATCGCTATCGCCTGCTGATCAACGCCCGCCGCTCCGCGGAGCTGCAGCGCGTGATCCGCGAATGGCTGGGCCGCTTCGACTTCCCCGCAAGCGTGCGGGTGAGCATCGATATCGATCCCTACAGCTTCGTCTGATCGCGCTCCCTCCTGAGCAGCTCCCGCTTGATGTCCTCGCCATAGGCGTAGCCACCCAGGCTGCCGTCGGACCGGATCACCCGGTGACAGGGGATCAGCACCGCGACATTGTTCGCACCGTTGGCCGAGCCGGCGGCACGCACGGCACCGGGCTTGCCGATCGCTGCCGCGATTTCGGCATAGCTGCGCGTTTCGCCCGGCGGAATGCGCCGCAATTCACGCCAGACCGCCTCCTGAAACGCGGTGCCCTGCACATCCAGCGGGATGCTGCGGGAATCACCCGGCTGCTCGACCGCGCCGACCACCTCGCCGAGCAGGTCCGCGAACGTCTCGCCTCCCTCGATCAGCTGCGCATTCGGGAAGCGGGCCGAGAGTTCGTCCGGTCCCTCGTCGAACGACAGGCGGCACACGCCCCTGTCGGTCGCCGCGACCAGCATGTCGCCGAGGGTCGTGGTCACGACCGCCCAGCGGATCGTCACGCCGCGCCCGCCGTCGCGCCAGGCGGAAGGCGCCATGCCCATGCGTCCCTCGCTGGCTTCATAGAAGCGCGATGACGCCCCGAAGCCCGAATCATAGAGGGCGCCGGTGACCGACTCGCCCGCGCTCAACGCGTCTTCGGCCCGCTCCATTCGCAGGGCCCGGGCGAAAGCGGAAGGCGAAAGCCCGACCGCGCGCTTGAACAGCCGCTGGAAATGCGAGGGCGAATAACCGGTCGCTTCCGCGAGCGTTGCAAGCGGCACCGGCGCTTCGGCATCGCGCAACA
The DNA here is from genome assembly GCA_024236175.1 of Novosphingobium sp. Lineage (GTDB taxonomy): Bacteria > Pseudomonadota > Alphaproteobacteria > Sphingomonadales > Sphingomonadaceae > Novosphingobium. The sequence goes on from JACKKY010000002.1 coordinate 476,676, forward strand.
TGGCGATCGCGCGGAACACGGCTTCCTCTTCGCGGCTGGCCGAATCGGGCCGGCAACGCAGGCAGGGCCGCAGGCCCGCAGCCTCAGCTTCCTCGTTGCTTGCATAGAAGCTCACGTTTTCCCGTTTCGGCTGGCGTGCGGGACAGGACGGCCGGCAATATATCCCGGTCGAATGCACGCCCATGACGAAATCGCCGTCGAAACGCCGATCCCTGTCGAGCACGATTTGCCAGCGGGCTTCATCGTCCAACGGCCGGTTGATGTTCATCGCCAAAGTCATGCCACGCCTCCTTGCGAAGGCAAGTCATCGCGCAATTCCACTCGCAGCGCTTCCCGCTGCTTGCGGTCAAAGCCAATGCCTGCATAAGACGACGGCGATGACACACCGGGCACCTCTGTTGCTTGCGATCCTTTTCGCATTCCTTGCGGTGCTGGGTCCCGGCGCCGCCCGCGCGGAACCGGAGGACATCGGGGCCGCCGCACGCAGCGTGGTGCGGGTCGTGCTGGTTTCCGAACAGGGTGGGGAACCCGGGCTGGTCGGCCACGGCTCAGGATTTGCGGTCGGGCCCGATCTCATCCTGACCAATGCCCATGTCGTGCTGCCCGCGCGGGACCTTGAGGATATCCGTATCGGCGTCGTCCCCCCGCAAGGCGAAAGCGGCTGGTTCGCCAGAATCGTCGCGCTCTCTCCGAAAAACGACCTTGCCCTGCTCAAGCTGACCGAACCCGGTTCCCTGCCGCCGAACACGATCTTCACCGGCCCGGTAGCCGACGGCGCGGAAGTCTTCGCCGTGGGCTATCCCGGCAATGTCGATCTCGCCCAGGGCCTCAACGTCGGCGACATCGTTACGCCGACCAGCCCGGTAAAGACGCGTGGCAATGTTTCCGGCGGCCGATCCTCCAAGCAGTTCGAAACGATCCTCCACAATGCCGCGATCGGCGGCGGCAACAGCGGGGGGCCGCTGCTCGATTCCTGTGGAAGGGTGATCGGGGTCAACACGTTCGGCACGCTGTCCGACGGCAGCGACTCCGAATTCTACTTCGCCGTTTCCGCGCGGGAGATCATGCGGTTCCTGCGCGCCGCCGACGTGAGGCCCAGCTCGAACGGTATTCCCTGCCGCTCGATGGAGGATCTCGAACGCGCGGAGACCGAACGGATCGCCGGCATCCAGGCGGATTCGGAACAGCAGGCCCGATCCGCCGAGGAAAAGCGGCGCGAGGCGGAAGAAGCGGCGGAGCGCGAAGCGCTGATGGCGATCATCGCCGAAAGGGAAACCGGAATGGTGCTTGCCGGCATAGCGCTGCTGCTGTCGCTGGTTTCGGCAGGCGCTGTCCTCTTCTTCAATGACGGCGACCGCCCTCGCCAAGCCAGGATCGCCGCAGTGCTGTCTGGCCTGTTGCTGGTGGGGGCCATCGCGGCCTGGTTGCTGAGGCCTTCGTTTTCCGATGTCGATGCCCGCGCCGGCGAATTCGCCAGCGGCGAGGAATCGGCGGCGAATCCGAAACCTGCCGGCGGCGACCTCAACGGCAATCTTATATGCACGCTCGACATGGGACGCAGCCGCGTGACCGTATCCGACCCTTCCGATTTCGCGCTCGAATGGAGCGATGACGGCTGCGCGGACGGCAACCGCCAGTTCGCCCTTGGCGCCGAAGGCTGGTGGCTGCTGACGACATCGCCCCGCGATGGTGCCGTCACCCTCGCCCGTTTCGATCCGCCGTCGGGCGAATACCGGTCCGAACGCTATTTCCCCGATATGGATTCACTGACCCGGATCGGCGCCAAACAGAAAGCACTCGCCACTCCCGCATGCGGCGCGGGCGAGGACGCGGCCGTGAAGTTCGCTGAAGAGCAGCGCGCGCTCCTGTCCCTGCTTCCCAGCTCGCCCAACGAACGTCTGCTTTACCAATGCCGCGAAGCCGGAAAGTAATCGGGCCAAGGGGATCGCACGAAGTATCGGCAGACGAATCAGCCGCCAACTCTGCATTGTTTTGCCAATGGCGGGCTGCCCACCTTGCATCGCAACAAAATCGTCGCTATGCGCGCCCCGTCTGCGGGCCGCTGTGCGTTTGTTCGTGCAGCAACCGTGCCTCAGCCCACCTGTTGTAAGGAACCGACGCGCGTGGAGAATTCCGGCGGCATTACGGCCAGCTTGCAAGGGCGTTACGCCTCTGCTCTCTTTGAGCTTGCAAGCGAAAATGGAGTCGTTTCGGGGGTCGAAGCCGACCTCGAAAAACTCGAAGAGGCGATTCTCGCCAACGACGATCTCGCCGGACTGATTCGCAATCCCCAGGTAAGTCGCAGCGACGCCGCCAAGGCGATGGAGAACGTCGCCGGCGTTCTCGGCCTGTCGGACCTTTCGAAGAATTTCCTCGGTGTGCTGGCAGGCAACCGCCGCCTGTCCGCGCTTCCCGATATCATCCGTGCGTTCACCACCATCGCCGCTGCCCAGCGCGGCGAAGTGACGGCCGAGGTCACCAGCGCCCACGCCCTGAGCGGCGACCAGCTCGACGCCCTGCAGCAGAAGCTGAAGGAACGCGAGGGCCGCAACGTCAAGATCAAGACCAGCGTCGATCCCGAACTGCTTGGCGGCCTTGTGGTCACCATCGGTTCGAAGCGGATCGACAGCTCCATCCGCACCCGTCTCAACTCCCTCGCCCACGCGATGAAGGGCTGATGCCAAAAGGCTCGATGAAAGGCTGAACATGGAAATCCGCGCCGCTGAAATCTCGAAGGTCATCAAGGACCAGATCGCCAGCTTCGGCACCGAGGCACAGGTCTCTGAAGTGGGAACGGTGCTTTCCGTCGGTGACGGTATCGCCCGCATTCACGGTCTGGACAATGTCCAGGCCGGCGAAATGGTCGAATTCGCCAACGGCGTTAAGGGCATGGCGCTCAACCTCGAAGCCGACAATGTCGGCGTCGTGATTTTCGGCTCCGACGCCGAGATCAAGGAAGGCGACAGCGTCAAGCGGACCGCCACCATCGTGGACGTTCCCGTCGGCAAGGGCCTGCTCGGCCGCGTGGTCGACGCTCTGGGCAACCCGATCGACGGCAAGGGCCCGATCGAGGCCGCCGAGCGCCGCCGCGTCGAGGTCAAGGCGCCGGGCATCATTCCCCGCAAGTCGGTGCACGAGCCGGTGCAGACCGGCCTCAAGGCGCTTGACGCGCTGGTTCCGATCGGCCGCGGCCAGCGCGAGCTGATCATCGGTGACCGCCAGACCGGCAAGACCGCCGTCGCGATCGACACCTTCATCAACCAGAAGGAAGTTAACGCCAGCGGAGACGAGTCCAAGAAGCTTTACTGCATCTACGTCGCCGTCGGCCAGAAGCGCTCGACCGTCGCGCAGATCGTGCGCCAGCTCGAGGAGAACGGCGCGATGGAATACTCCATCGTCGTGGCCGCTACCGCTTCCGAGCCGGCCCCGCTGCAGTATCTCGCGCCCTACACCGGCTGCACGATGGGCGAATTCTTCCGCGACAACGGCATGCATGCCGTGATCGTCTATGACGACCTTTCCAAGCAGGCCGTCGCCTATCGCCAGATGTCGCTGCTGCTTCGTCGTCCTCCGGGCCGCGAAGCCTATCCGGGCGACGTGTTCTACCTGCACAGCCGCCTGCTCGAGCGCGCGGCGAAGATGAACGAGGACAACGGCTCCGGCTCGCTGACCGCCCTGCCCGTCATCGAAACCCAGGCGGGCGACGTGTCTGCCTATATTCCGACCAACGTGATTTCGATCACCGACGGCCAGATCTTCCTTGAGACCGGCCTGTTCTATCAGGGCGTCCGCCCGGCGATCAACGTCGGTCTTTCGGTGTCGCGCGTGGGCTCCTCGGCCCAGACCAAGGCGATGAAGAAGGTGTCGGGCTCGATCAAGCTGGAGCTGGCGCAGTACCGCGAAATGGCGGCGTTCGCGCAGTTCGGTTCCGATCTCGACGCTTCGACGCAGAAGCTTCTCAATCGCGGTGCGCGCCTGACCGAGCTGCTCAAGCAGCCGCAGTTCTCTCCGCTACCGTTTGAGGAACAGACGGTATCGATCTTTGCCGGCACCAACGGCTATCTCGATGCCCTCCCGGTCGATCGCGTGACCGAGTACGAGGCTGCGATGCTGTCCCACATGCGTTCCGACCATGCTGACATCCTCGGCGAGATCCGCCAGAGCGGCGATTTCTCGGACGATACCAAGGCAAAGGTCGTTGCCGCTCTCGATGCGTTCGGAAAGCAGTTCGCCTAACCCCACGGAGGATAGTTGGCGATGGCTTCGCTCAAGGAACTAAAAGGTCGGATCAACTCGGTCACCTCGACCCAGAAGATCACCAAGGCCAAGCAGATGGTCGCAGCCGCCAAGCTGCGCAAGGCACAGGCGAACGCCGAAGCCGCCCGGCCCTATGCCGAGCGCATGGCGAACGTGATGGCGAGCCTTGCCGGCAAGGTGAGCGGCAAGGAGAACGCACCCAAGCTGCTCTCCGGAACCGGAAGCGACCAGGTGCACCTGCTGGTCGTCGCCAATTCCGACAAGGGCCTGTGCGGCGCGTTCAACGCGAACATCGTCAAGGCCGCGCTGTCGACGGCGCGCGAATTGACCGCCCAGGGCAAGACCGTCCAGTTCTACCTGATCGGGCGGAAGGGGCGCGCGGTGATCCGGCGCAACTATCCCAAGGCGATCATGGCCCAGTTCGACACCACCGAGGTGCGCGAGCCCGGCTATGCCGAGGCCGAGAAGATCGCCGAAGAACTGGTCAAGCTCTACGAGGACGGCAAGTTCGACGTGGCGCACCTGTTCTATTCCAAGTTCCGGAGCGCGCTGCTTCAGGAGCCGACCGAACAGCAGATCATTCCGGCTCCCGCTCCCGAGGGCGGCGACACCGCTTCGCAGGCGGCCGTCGAATACGAGCCGGACGAAGAGGAAATCCTCGCGGAACTGCTGCCGCGCTACCTCAAGACGCAGATTTTCGGCGCGCTGCTCGAAAACGCCGCGTCCGAACAGGGCGCGTCGATGACCGCGATGGACAATGCGACCCGCAACGCCGGCGAGCTGATCCAGAAGCTCACGATCCAGTACAACCGCAGCCGCCAGGCCGCGATCACCACAGAACTTATCGAGATCATCGCGGGCGCAGAAGCGCTCTGATCTGACGGATTTCAAGGCAAGGAAACGAACATGGCCACCGCACCCGTGCTCAACCAGACCACCAATGGCACTATCAGCCAGGTCATCGGCGCCGTCGTCGACGTCGCCTTCGAAGGCGAACTGCCGCCGATCCTCACCGCGCTGGAGACGCAGAACGGCGACACCACGCTCGTTCTCGAAGTCGCCCAGCACCTTGGTGAGAACACCGTGCGCTGCATCGCCATGGACGGCACGGACGGCCTGACCCGCGGCCAGCAGGTGACTAGCACCGGCGCCCAGATCTCGGTGCCTGTCGGCCCCAAGACGCTTGGCCGTATCGTCAACGTCGTCGGCGCGCCGATCGACGAGCGGGGCCCGGTCAACGCCGAGCAGACCGCTCCGATCCACGCCGAGGCTCCTCCCTTCGTCGACCAGTCGACCGAGGCGGCCATTCTGGTCACCGGCATCAAGGTCATCGACCTGCTCGCGCCTTACGCCAAGGGCGGTAAGATCGGCCTGTTCGGCGGCGCCGGCGTCGGCAAGACCGTGCTGATCCAGGAGCTGATCAACAACATCGCGAAGGGCCACGGCGGCGTCTCGGTGTTCGCCGGCGTCGGCGAGCGTACCCGCGAAGGCAACGACCTCTACCACGAGTTCCTCGAAGCCGGCGTTATCGCCTCCGACGAGAACGGCAACGCCGTTTCGGAAGGTTCCAAGGTGGCGCTCGTCTTCGGCCAGATGAACGAGCCTCCGGGCGCCCGCGCCCGCGTCGCCCTGTCCGGCCTGACCATGGCCGAATATTTCCGCGACCAGGAAGGCCAGGACGTGCTCTTCTTCGTCGACAACATCTTCCGCTTCACCCAGGCAGGTGCGGAAGTGTCGGCGCTGCTCGGCCGTATCCCTTCGGCGGTGGGCTACCAGCCGACCCTGTCGACCGATATGGGGCAGCTGCAGGAGCGCATCACCTCGACGACCAAGGGCTCGATCACCTCGGTGCAGGCCATCTACGTCCCCGCGGATGACCTTACCGACCCTGCCCCGGCGACCTCCTTCGCCCACCTTGACGCCACGACCACCCTGTCGCGCGCCATTTCCGAACTGGGCATCTACCCGGCGGTCGACCCGCTCGACTCCACCTCGCGCGTTCTCGAACCGCGCGTCGTCGGCCAGGAGCACTACGACACGGCACGCCGCGTTCAGGAAACGCTGCAGAAGTACAAGTCGCTGCAGGACATCATCGCCATCCTCGGCATGGATGAGCTGTCGGAAGAGGACAAGCTGACCGTTGCGCGCGCGCGCAAGATCCAGCGCTTCCTGTCTCAGCCGTTCCACGTCGCCGAGGTCTTCACCGGCATTCCGGGCAAGTTCGTTCAGCTCGAGGACACCGTGAAGTCGTTCAAGGCAGTGGTCGACGGCGAATACGATCACCTGCCGGAAGCCGCTTTCTACATGGTCGGCGGCATCGACGAAGCGGTCGAAAAGGCCAAGACGCTGGCCGAAGAGGCTTAATCGGATTTCCCCCTCCTCTTCGCGGGAGGGGGCGAGGACTGGACAATGGCACTGCATTTCGAACTCGTTACGCCCACCAAGCTCGTCCGCACCGACGACGTCTACATGGTCGTTGTACCCGGCTCTGAAGGCGAGTTCGGCGTGCTCGAAGGCCATGCCCCGGTGATGTCGACGATCACCGACGGCGCTCTCAAGGTCTACAAGACCGAGGGCGCGACGCCGGAGGAAATCCGGATCCAGGGCGGCTTCGCCGAAGTCGGCGACAGCGGGCTCACCGTCCTGGCCGAGCAGGTCGTCGACTGAGGCCCTGGGGCCGACCTTCCCGCAAGGGAAGTTTCTTTCCTAGTTTCAAGTTCCTAGCGGCGGCGTCCGGCCGTGCGCGCATGGAAGTCCGCCGGTTTCCTCGCTATCCAGCGCAGGAACCGCGCGACTGCCGGCTGCGCGCGCAGCACGTCGACGGAACCTCCGTCCCGCGCCAGCTCGGCGTTGCTGAAATTCGCGTGTATCGTGCGATGGCATATCGGGTGAACGGGCACGGTTTCCCGTCCACCACGGCTTTTCGGCAGGATGTGATGCCATTCGACGCGCGTGCCCAGGGGACGTCTGCACAGCCAGCAGGCTGCGCCGTCCGATCCCTTTTCAGGTTCTGTCCTCAAGCAAACACCGCCTGCACGAAAACCCACGCTCCCATTAGGAAGTTATCAAAGTTTCAACCTTAATGTTCAATCACCAACTGCCGTCGAGAGGGCGGCAGCCGGCCTGTGAGCAGCAGTAGCCAACAGACGAGGTTGAGCGAAAGATGAGCGCATTCGGGCGACGGAATAACATGGGCGGAGCGGGCCCCGGCGCGCGTCCGACCTTCGGCGTTGCACGCCCGATGCAAGGCGGCTCCGATGCCGCCGCCAAGGGCGCGCAGCCGTCCGGTCCCGGTGGCGGCGATCAGTTCCCTCCCCTGCCCAACGGCGAACAGGCTCCTCCCGACCGTCCTTCACCGCAGAATGCCCGCGGCGACGCCATGGCGCGGCTGGCCGATCGCGCCAACGCCGTGCATGAATCGAATTCCGAGCAGGGCGGCTTCGAAGCCTCGATCCACAAGATCAAGGAACAGGTGCTTCCTCGCCTGCTCGAACGCGTCGACCCGGAAGCGGCGGCCACGCTGACCAAGGAAGAGCTTTCCGAGGAATTCCGGCCGATCATCATGGAGGTGCTCGCCGAGCTCAAGATCACCTTCAACCGGCGCGAGCAGTTCGCCCTGGAAAAGGTGCTGATCGACGAGCTGCTGGGCTTCGGCCCGCTCGAAGAGCTGCTCAACGACCCGGACGTGTCCGACATCATGGTCAACGGTCCGGACCAGACCTACATCGAAAAGAAGGGCAAGCTGACGCTCGCGACGACCAAGTTCCGCGACGAGCAGCACCTGTTCCAGATTGCCCAGCGCATCGTCAATCAGGTCGGCCGCCGCGTCGACCAGACCACGCCGCTGGCCGACGCCCGCCTCAAGGACGGCTCCCGTGTGAACGTGATCGTCCCGCCGCTCTCGTTGCGCGGCACCGCGATCTCGATTCGTAAGTTCTCCGAAAAGCCGATCACCCTCGACATGCTCCGGGATTTCGGTTCGATGAGCGACCAGATGTGCACCGCGCTCAAGATCGCGGGCGCGTGCCGTATGAACGTCGTTATCTCCGGCGGTACCGGCTCGGGTAAGACGACGATGCTCAACGCCCTGTCGAAGATGATCGATCCGGGCGAGCGCGTGCTGACGATCGAGGACGCGGCCGAACTCCGCCTGCAGCAGCCCCACTGGCTGCCGCTGGAAACCCGCCCGCCGAACCTTGAAGGCGAAGGCGCGATCACCATCGGCGACCTCGTCAAGAACGCACTGCGTATGCGTCCGGACCGGATCATCCTGGGCGAAATTCGCGGCGCGGAGTGCTTCGACCTCCTGGCGGCCATGAACACCGGCCACGACGGCTCGATGTGTACGCTTCACGCCAACAGTCCGCGCGAATGCCTGGGCCGTATGGAAAACATGATCATGATGGGCGACATCAAGATCCCGAAGGAAGCCATCAGCCGGCAGATCGCCGAATCGGTCGACATCATCGTCCAGGTCAAGCGCCTGCGCGACGGTTCGCGCCGGACGACCAACGTCACCGAGGTCATCGGCATGGAAGGCGACGTGATCGTGACGCAGGAACTTTTCAAGTTCGAGTATCTCGACGAGACCGAGGACGGCAAGATCCTCGGCGAGTTCCGCAGCTCTGGCCTGCGTCCCTATACGCTTGAGAAGGCCCGCCAGTTCGGATTCGACCAGGCCTATCTGGAAGCCTGCCTCTAGGCAGCCAGCCACATCCTCGCCGCCAGTCCGATCAGGACCAGCGCAACTAATAGCCCGACAAAGAACAGCCCGGTCCAGGGCATGAAGCCGACATCGTCGGCGTTCTTGCGCCGGGTACGCCGGCGATCGCCGATCCAGGCGACCGCGGCGACCGCAAGCGCCACCGCCCCCGCAACTACCAGTATCGCCAGATCATCGTCCATCGAGCCGCTTTGCCCGGAACGACCGGCAAGTTAAAGGCCACCGGTGGAACAGGACCAGCGCCCGATTCTGGCACTCTTGCTGCGGCTGGCGGCGATGGTCCTCCTTTCGACCATGTTCATGCTGGTCAAGTATGCCGGACAGGCCGGCATCGCCCTGCCCGAACTGATGTTCTGGCGGCAGGCAATTCCCGTGCTCCTGATCCCGGCATGGCTGGCCGCGAGCGGCAAACTCCATCAGCTCCGCACGCGAAGGCTCAAACGACACGCCTTGCGGGCAGGCGTCGGCATGCTGGGCATGGTCTGCGGCTTCGGCGCAGCGATCCTGCTGCCGCTGGCCGAAGCGATGACCCTGGGCTTCACCACGCCGTTCTTCGCCGTCGTGATCACCGCGCTGGTCCTGCGGGAGCGCGTGGGCCCATGGCGCTGGATGGCGGTGGCCGTGGGCTTTGTCGGCGTCGTCGTCATCGCCCAGCCCGGCGGCGAGCCCATTGCACCGCTGGGGGTAGCGGCGGGGCTGGCCGCGGGCCTTGTCGTTGCCATCGTCAGCTTCCAGATCAGGGATCTCGCACGCGTGGACGATCCCGTTGCGGTGGTGTTCTACTTCTCCCTCTTCGGAGCGGCGATCATGGCCGTGCCGCTGCCTTTCTTCATCACCGCACACAGCCCGTTCGAGTGGTTGCTGCTCGTATCCATCGGCGTCTTCGGGACCTTCGGACAATGGCTGGTAAGCGCCTCGCTGCGACACGGAGCGGTCGCTAGCGTCATCGTCATGGACTACACATCGCTGATCTGGGCCACGCTGTACGGCTGGCTCATCTGGGACCGGCTGCCGCCCTTCACCCTGTGGCTCGGAGCGCCGGCGATCATCGCCGCCGGCATCATCATCGCCTGGCGGGAACAGAAACTCGCGCACAGGATTCCACCTGCCGCGGCGATTGAAGCGGACTAGGCGCCGACCTATAAGGCCAGGCGGTAACGGGGATTGTGTTGTTCAGCGGCCGGCGCTTGCCGGCGTGCTGTCATAAGGAATACGAACATGCTCAGGAAAGTACTGGTTGTCCTCGCGATCGGCGGCATGGCGATTGCCTCCACCGCCTGCAACACGGTTCGTGGCGTGGGCCAGGACCTTGAGTCGGCTGCCAACAGCGTCGACCGGGCGACCTGATCTCTTCCGCCGTGGCCTCAAAAAGAACAGGCTGAGGCGCGGAACAACTCTGAAAGCATTGCGTTACCTCCGTTGAGCAGCCGGCATTGTGCCAGGCTCGCCATTCCGAGGAGGTCCCATGCTCAGGAAACTTGTTCTCGCCATGCTTGCCGGCACATTCGCCCTCACCGCGTCCGCCTGCAACACCGTCCGCGGCGCCGGTGAAGACCTCGAATCCGCAGCCAACGCAGTCGACGAGGAAACCTGAACCCGATCTTTCCCGGAAACTGGCCGGGAACAGTCCCGGTCAATCGGGAACGCGTCTTCTCCAGATGCTCGCGAGAAGGCTGCCGATCACCACGTGATAGACCGCCGAAATCGCACTCGGCACCGGTGCCAGCGCCGCCTGCAGAGGCGTTGCGAACTGCGCGGCGAAACCCGGTGTTGAAGCCAGGCTCGATCCCAGTCCGCTGTTCTGCATTCCCACTTCGATGCTGATCGTGCGTTGCTCGCCGACGCCGAAGCCCAACAGCCTGGTGATTGCGTAACCGAGCGCAAATCCCGAAGCGTGCAAGGCAAACAGGGCCAGCAGCAGCACCCCGGCATGCTCCTCGATCAGGGGCTTGGATTTGGCGATGATGCCGCCGACGATCAACACCACCACCAGGACCGAAATCAGCGGCGAGACTTTCGCCGCCTGCCGGGTGAGCTTCGGGAAGTACCGGTTCAGCAGGACTCCCGCGATCACCGGCACCAGCACGACCGCAACCATTTCGCGGAACAGGTTCCAGCGGTCGATCTCTACATAGAGGCCCGCCAGCCACCCCGTGAGCAGCGGCGTTGCGATAACCGCGACGATGGTCGAAGCCATTGTCATGGTCACCGACAAGGCTAGATTTGCGCGCGCGAGATAGGCCACGACATTGGATGCCGTGCCTCCCGGGCAGCAGGAGACCAGGATCAGCCCGACCGCGAGACCCGTTTCCAGCCCGAACGCATGGGCCAGCGCTACGCCGGTCAGGGGCATCACCGTAAACTGCAGCGCCACTCCCGCCGCCACGCATTTCGGCAGGGCCAGCACGCGGCGGAAATCGTCGAACGACAGGGTTATGCCCATCCCGAGCATGATGATGCCGAGCAGCACGCTGATCAGCGGTTGTCCGAAGGGCGTGAAGCGGCCGTCCGCGACCCAGATGAAGCTGTCGGGCACGATCCAGGCCCAGAGCGTTCCCAGGACGGTCCACAAGGCGAACAGGCTCGTCGCGCGCTGGATCATCAAGAAAGCTCCCCCTGTCGCCTACGCCTCTTGAAACTGGCGTATTATCGCACGATCCTAGCCTTCCTGCTCCTTCCAGACCAGCACCGGCTTGCGTGCCGCCCGCGTCTCGTCGAGGCGGCGGCGCGGAGCGAAAACGGGCGCCGCCTTGAGGCTTTCGTCACCGGACCGGGCGCGTTCGGCGATATCCCGCAAGCTGCCGATGAAACGATCCAGGCCCGCCTTGCTTTCGGTCTCGGTCGGTTCGACCAGCATGGCGCCGTGGACGACCAGCGGGAAATAGACCGTCATCGGGTGGAAGCCTTCGTCGATCAGCCCCTTGGCGATATCGAGCGTGGAGAACCCTTCGGCGAGGCCGGCGTCGCTGAACAGCGCCTCGTGCATGCAGGGCCCGCTCGCCCCGTACGGGGCATCGAGCAGGTCTTCCAGGCTGCGCAGCACGTAGTTGGCGTTCAGCACAGCGTCTTCCGCGACCCGACACAGCCCGTCGACGCCGTGGCTGAGGATGTATGCCAGCGCCCGGGTGAACATGCCCATCTGGCCGTGAAACGCCGTCATGCGCCCGAAGCTGCCGGGCAGCTCGGCCGCACCGTCTTCCTCCTCGACCAGGCGCACCGCGCCGTCCGGACCGCGCGCCACGAAGGGCAGAGGTGCGTAGGGAGTCAGCGCCTCCGACAGGACAACCGGGCCGGAGCCCGGCCCGCCGCCGCCATGGGGCGTCGAAAACGTCTTGTGCAGGTTGATATGCATGGCGTCGACGCCCAGGTCGCCGGGACGCACCTTGCCCACGATCGCGTTGAAATTGGCGCCGTCGCAATAGACGAAGCCGCCGGCGGAGTGGACCGCATCGGCTATCGCCTTCATGTCCCTTTCGAACAGGCCGCAGGTGTTGGGGTTGGTGATCATCACCCCCGCGACATCGGGCCCCAGCCGCGCTTCCAGAGCTGCCAGGTCGACGCGCCCGTCCGGCGTGGCGGGAATGCTTTCCACCCCATAGCCGGCAAAGGCGGCGGTCGCGGGATTGGTGCCGTGGGCGCTTTCCGGAACGAGCACCACCTCGCGGGCATCGCCCCGTGCTTCCAGCGCAGCGCGGATGCACAGCAGACCGCACAGCTCGCCATGTGCGCCCGCCTTGGGCGACATCGCCACCGCATTCATGCCCGTGAGCCTGACCAGCCAGTCGGCAAGCTGCTCGATCACTTCGAGCGCGCCGCGCACCGTGTCTTGCGGTTGCAGGGGATGGACATCGGCAAAACCGGGAAGCCGCGCGACTTTCTCGTTGAGGCGCGGATTGTGCTTCATCGTGCAGGAACCGAGCGGGAACGGCCCCAGGTCGATCGCATAGTTCTGGCGCGAGAGGCGGGTGTAGTGGCGAACCGTTTCCGGCTCGGTCAGGCCGGGCAAGACCGGGGCCTCCTTGCGCAGGAATGGTTCCAGCGAGGCAAGCGGGGGCTCTTCCGGTCCATCGAAATCGACCCCGCACTTGTCGCCGCCGCCAAGTTCGAAAATCAGCGGCTCTTCGACCATCAGCGCCCTGTCGCCGCTATGCGTGACGAGATCGCACTCGGCGTCGCTGCCCTCGCCCATTGCAGGCCGCCAGCCGGAGGGGTTGTGCGCGTTCATGCCGGTACTCCTTCCAGAACTTCGGCCAGGCCGGCGGCGAGCGCCTCGATGTCCTCGTCGGTCACGGTTTCTGTCGCCGTCACGAGCAGCCCCCGGCTCAGGTCGGGCTCGCCGGGATAGAGGCGGCCCAGCGAAACCCCTGCCAGGACCTCGCGGGAGGCCAGCTCGCGAACGGCCTCGCGTGCGTCACCGGGCAGCACGACGGTGACTTCGTTGAAATAGGCCTGGTTGAGAACGGAGACGCCGGGAATGTCGGACAAACGCCTCACAACACGCTGCGCCCGCGAGTGGTTCAGCCTCGCGAGCCGGGCCAGTCCTTCACCCCCGAGCAAGGTCATGTGAATACTGAAAGCAAGCGCACAAAGCCCTGAATTGGTGCAGATATTGCTGGTCGCTTTCTCCCGTCGGATATGCTGCTCTCGCGTCGACAGGGTGAGCACGAACCCCCTTTTCCCATCCGCGTCCACAGTTTCTCCACAGAGTCGTCCCGGCATCTGTCGGACGAATTTCTCGCGGCAACCGAACAGGCCGAGATAGGGCCCGCCGAAGTTGAGCCCGACGCCCAGAGACTGCCCTTCCCCGACAACGATGTCCGCGCCGAGGTTGCCCGGCGCTTCGAGCAGCCCCAGCGCTACCGGCTCGGTAACCACTGCGACCAGCAGCGCTCCGGCCTCGTGCGCCGCTTCCGCGATAGCCGGAAGGTCGGGAATACGTCCAAGCACATCGGGATATTGCACGACGACGCAGGCGGTTTCGCCGTCCAGCGCCGCGATGATCTCCGCGTTGTCCGGCGCCGCTTCGAGCGACGGCGACCGCGTATCGAGCGTATTTCCCGCGAAACGGGCCATCATCCGGGCGGTCGCGACGTAGTGAGGATGCAAGCCGCCGGACAGCACCGCCCGATCCCGCTTCGTCACCCGGCAGGCCATCGCGATCGCTTCCCAGCAGGCAGTCGATCCGTCGTACATCGAGGCGTTGGCGATATCGGTGCCGAAAAGCCTCGCGACCTGGGTCTGGAACTCAAACAGGACCTGCAGCGTGCCCTGGGCGATTTCCGGCTGGTAGGGCGTATAGGCGGTCAGGAATTCACCGCGCTGGATCAGGTGGTCGACGCTCGCCGGAATGTGATGGCGATAGGCGCCGGCACCGAGGAAGAAAGGCACGCTGCCGGCGCTGAGGTTCTTCGCCGCAAGCGCTGTCATATGCCGTTCGACCGCCATCTCGCCGGCATGGCTTGGCAGGCCCGCGATCGGCCCGGAAAGCCGGGCCTCCTCGGGCACATCTCGAAACAGGGCATCGATCGAGTCCTCGCCGATCACCGCAAGCATTTCGGCGCGATCGGCATCGGTCAGGGGAAGATACCGCATGGCCTCAGAGCTCCGCCACATAGGCGTCGTAGGCCGCCCTATCCATCAGGCCGGAAAGCTCGCCGGAATCGTCCAGTTTCACCCGGAACAACCAGCCGCCCACTTCGGCATCGCTGTTGACCAGTTCCGGCTCCTCTTCGAGCGCGCCGTTGGCTTCGGTCACCGAACCGCTGACGGGAGCATAAACGTCGGAAGCGGCCTTCACCGAATCCACGACCGACGCAGAGTCACCCTTCTTCACCGCCTGTCCGGCCGCCGGCAACTCGACGAAGGTGATGTCCCCGAGTTGCGACTGCGCGTAATCGGTGATCCCGACCGTGCCGATGTCGCCCTCGACATCGATCCATTCGTGGTCCTTGGTGAAATAACGGCTCATGGAGGGCTCCTCAGCGGTGATAGCGGTGGGAAACGAAAGGCAGCGGCGTGACGCGAGCATCGAGGCGCTTTCCGCGCATCTCGACAGCGAGAGTCGTGCCTTCGGAGCGCAGCTCCCGATCGACATAGGCCATGGCGATCGGCCGCTCCAACGAGGGTGAGAAACCGCCGGAGGTCACGATTCCAACCTCCTGGTTTCCGGATAAAACCTTGGCGCCTTCGCGCGCCGCCATACGCCCTTCGAGCATCAGGCCCACACGGGTACGTTCGGGGCCCTGCTCCAGCAGTCCGAGAATCCGCTCCGCGCCCGGGAAGCCTCCCTCGGCGCGGCGACTTTTCGATATGGCGAAAGTCAGCCCGGCGCTTATCGGGTCGATCTCGTCGGTAAGGTCGTGACCGTAGAGCGGAAGCCCCGCCTCGAGCCGCAATGAATCGCGCGCCCCCAGGCCGATCGGTTTGACTTCCGGCTCCGCGCACAGCAGCTCCGCGACCCGCTCGGCGTCCTCGGCGGGAATCGAAATCTCGAACCCGTCCTCACCGGTATATCCCGAACGGCTAATCCAGGCGTCGCAGCCTGCCAGGTCGAACCTGCCGCCACGCATGAAGGTCAGGCCGGAAAGCGCGTATTCGCCGCTTGCGTGACGATCGAGTGCGGCAAAGGCCTTGGGCCCCTGCAACGCCAGCAGCGCACGATCGTCGAGATGATTGAGCGTGACTTCGTCCGGCAGGTGCTCGCGCAGATGGGCAATGTCGTCCCACTTGGTTGCGCCGTTGACGACGAGGTAGAAGCCTCCGGGCCAGCGCGCCGCGATCAGATCGTCGAGAATCCCGCCGTCTTCGGCCAGCAGCAGCGAATACCGCAATGCTCCCAGTTCCAGCGATCCCAGATCCGCCGGCAGCAACGCTTCGAGTGCCGCCTCGGCCTGATCGCCCGAAACCAGCAACTGGCCCATGTGGCTGACGTCGAAAAGGCCGGCGCTCTCGCGTGTCCAGAGATGTTCGGCAATGATGCCTTCATACTGCACCGGCATCCAGTAACCGGCGAATTCGACCATCCTGGCGCCGCGATCGCGGTGCCAGGCGTCGAGCGGCAGCGGTTCGGGCCCGGCTGCAACCTCGGATTCGTTATCGATTTCGCTGGCAACGCTCACAACCAAGGCTCCGCACAGAATGCACCAGAAACGGCACCCCCTCTGTCGCGGAAACCTGAGAGCTTCCCCGGCACGCGATCGGCCGGGTTACCCCTTCGGCGGCCCCCGCCCGAAGCCGGGCAAAGACACTTTCCAGAGTATCGCTATCGACGAAACGCGGTCCTTTGGCCTGAGAGATTCCGGGGCGGTTGCTCCTTCGGCGCCCGTTGATCCGCGAAGCGAATCGCAGGGTCTCTCCCGCGCAGTCAGCGACCGCCAATAGATGGCTGCCGTGCGGGAATGAGTCAATCTGGGCGCGATGACCGCAAAGGTTTATCCACCGGCCCGGCGGATGGCGTAGAACATGGCGTCGCGTTCATGGATGAAATGGCCGCCTGCCTTCTCCCTCGCGAGTGCGAACACCGCCCTCACGACGTCATGAGCCCGGATAGACCGGTATTTGCGCCTCTTGCCCCACAGGAACAGGTCGATGAGGGGACTAGCAAGCATCGCCAGCCTCTCGACGGGCCGGGGGTCGTTCTCGCGCCTGCCGCGAAGCAGCCCCGGCCGCAGGATGTCCAGCCTGCGGAAGCGCAAGCGGCTCAGCTCCTGCTCCGTCTCGCCCTTCACCCGAAGGTAGCGGTTACCGCTTCCCGGATCGGCGCCTGCCGACGACACCACGATCATGTGGTCAACTCCCGCCGCCTGCGCAGCGCGGGCGCAGGCAAGCACAAGGTCGTGATCCACTGCCCTGAACGCCGCCTCGTCCTTGCCGGCCTTGTTCCAGGTCGTCCCCAGGGCGCAGACGAGCACATCGGCTTTCGCCGCGGCAATGGCATCGGCCCAGCCCGACGGGTCGGCAAGCAGCATTTCCATGCGCGCGCCGTGCGGCAGCTTCACTTCGCGGCGGGTAATGCCGACCAGACGGATGTCGTTCCGGCTTACCGCCTGTTCGATCATCGTCCAGCCGACCAGCCCCGTCGATCCGACAAGGCAGATGCGCTTGGGCGCAAGCTGGCGGCTCATGCTGACCTCGCCCCCTAGCATATCGCCGTCCCTATACATTGCGCAGCCCCGCTGGACTGCGACCGTAGATCTCCTCGTAGCGGGAGATCGCGAAACGGTCGGTCATTCCGGCGATGTAGTCGGCGATATGGCGGCTGCGGTCGGGTTCGTATCGTGGGAGGCGGACGATCCATTCCTCATCCATCAGCACCGGTTCCTGCGAATAGGCGGCGAAGAGTTCCGCGACCACGCCGCGAGCCCGCTGGGCCGTGGCGATCTGGTCCGGATGGTAATAGAGCTTTTCGTACATGAAGCGCTTGAAGCTGCGTTCGCCCACCTCCATGGCCGGCGAGAAGGCGGCGCTGGCGCGGCCGGCCTGCCGCACGTCCGACACCTCGGCCATGCCTTCCGTGCGCCGCTTCGTCTCGCCGATCACGTCGTTGACCATCAGGCCGATCTGGCTGCGGATGAGCTCGCGCAGTTGCCTGTCGCGCGGCGCACCGGGATAACGACGCTCGACCTCGCGCCACTGATCCGCGACGAATTCCTGCGCGAGCAGCTCGTCCAGCTCAAGGAACCCTGCGCGCAAGCCGTCGTCGATATCGTGATTGTCGTAGGCGATATCGTCGCAAATCGCGGCGACCTGGGCTTCCAGCGACGGCCAGCTGTCCAGTTCGAGCGGAAACTGCGCATCGAGCTCGGCGAGCGCCCAGCTGGGGGCCTCCACCGGCCCGTTGTGCTTGGCGAGGCCTTCAAGCGTCTCCCAGGTGAGATTGAGGCCGTCATGCTCGCAATAGGGCGATTCCAGCCGCATCACCGTCCGCAGGCAATGGGCGTTGTGATCGAACCCGCCGTAGGAATGGAGCGCGCCGTTCAGCGCCTCTTCGCCCGCATGCCCGAACGGAGGGTGCCCGATATCGTGCGCGAGGGCCAATGCCTCGGTGAGGTCCTCGTCGATCCCGAGAGCCCGGGCGATGACGCGGGCGATCTGCGAGACTTCCAGGCTGTGGGTAAGGCGAACGCGATAGTGATCGCCATCCGGAGCGACGAAGACCTGTGTCTTGTAGCGAAGACGCCGGAAGGCAATGGAATGGATCACCCGGTCGCGGTCGCGCTGGTAGGCGCTGCGCGGCCCTCGGGTCAGCGAAGCCTCGAGCGGATACTCGCGCCCGCGCGAGCGTTCGGGGTCCGAAGCAAATGGAGCGCGATGCAAGGCCCGGCCTACTCCCCCGGCCAGTCAACAGGCGCGTCGACGAGACCGGATTTCCGCACTTTCCTGATCCTTTCGCGAGATTCGGGCATAGGCTTTTCCGCCCGCGACCTATCGCAAGCCGGGCGAAGCCGTCCAGCCGTGGCGGCAGGGTAGCGGTGGATAGTTTCGCGCCGCCGATGCCGACGGGCGAAGTCGGGTCCGATCCCGCAGGTTCAAACGGGCTTCAGCCCGAAACCGGCCTGCGAATCAGGCGATCAGGACGACGACTATGGCTGCAACGATGGCAGAGATGATCGTGCCCCATTTCAGCAAGACGGTGAACCCACCATAGGTTTCGTTCGCCGCCTTCATATCATTGCCCGATTCCATCGATTTCTTCCCCGATAGCTGCAGTTGTAGCCCTGCAAAGCCTCTATCGCCCCTCGCGCTCGCACTCAAGTGGTTAGCCTTAATCCGGTCTTTACCCAATGCAGCTATTCCCCGTGCGGATCACTTTGGGATCAGGGTCTCGCGGAAAGAAGCATGCCGGAACTCGAGCAGCGCCTGCTCATGCTCATTGACGATGAACCGGCACAATGCCGGCTCATTTCCGCGCTTGCCTCGCGCGAGGGCTGGCGCACGATAGTCGCCAGCGACCCCGAAACCGCCATTGCTACACTCGGCACCCGCCAGGGAATGCAGCTCAACGCCATTATCCTCGACCAGTGGGTCCCGGGTGACGATGCCTGCGCACTGATCGCGGAACTCAAGAACCGCCGCCCCGCCCTGCCCATCCTGATGTTGACCACCAGCGCCTCGCCCCTGCTGGCCGTGGAGGCGATGCGCGCCGGCGCCACCGACTACCTGATCAAACCCGTCGCCCCCGACCGGCTGATGCAGGCCCTTCGTGCGGCGACGACGCGCGAGGCGCCGCGCGACGAACTGGCTCCGCTGACCGAGAAGATGCCGTCCAATCCGGATTTCGAGGCAATGATCGGCGCCGCTCCGACCTTCCGGGCCGCGCTTGCGGTCGCCGCGAAGGCAGCCCGCGGCCACGGACCGGTCCTGATCGAGGGCGAAAGCGGCACCGGCAAGGAAATGCTGGTCCGCGCGATGCATGCGGCTTCGCCGAGGGCCAAGGCCCAGTTGCGCATCGTCAGCATCGGCGGCACGCCCGCCAATTCCATCGAATCGCTGCTTTTCGGCCACGAAAAGGGCGCATTTCCGGGTGCTTTCGACCGCCAGATCGGAGCTCTCCAGCATTGCGACGGCGGGACGCTCGTGCTCGACGAGATCGACCGCCTCGAACTGCCGGTGCAGGAGCGGCTCGTCGAATCGCTGAAACGCGGCGACGTGCGCCCGATCGGGGCGAATCACAGCTTCAAGGTCGATGTGCGGCTGATTGCCGCCAGCAACCTGCCGTTGAAGGACATGGTCGCAGGCGGTCATTTCCTGCCGGACCTGCTCGAGGCCATTTCCGGGGTGACGGTAACGCTGCCTTCGCTGCGCGAGCGGCCGGGCGATATTCCCGCGCTTTCGCGGCATTTCCTTGCGCGCATCGGCGAACAGCCGGGCCTGCGCGAACTGGGCATCACCGACGGAGCGCTGGCGCTGCTCGCCGCCTACGACTGGCCGGGCAATGTCCGCCAGTTGCAGGCCGTGCTGTTCCGCGCCGCCGTTTTCTGCGACGGCGACGCGCTGACCTCGGAAGATTTTCCACAGCTTCTCAACATGCTGGGAACGGAATCCTCCACAAGCAACGGCGGATCCGTCCCGGAAAGCTCGGGCGTCATGCTCTATACGGCGGACGGCAACCTGCGGCCTCTCGAAGAGATCGAAGCGGACGTCATCCGCCTCGCCATCGGCCATTATCGCGGCCGCATGACCGAGGTTGCCCGCCGACTGGGCATCGGCCGATCGACGCTTTACCGCAAGCTCAGCGAGCTCGGCATCGACAACGCCGCCTGACAGGCGGGCCACGTCGATTCAAGAAACCGGATCGGCTGCCTCTTCGAGCAGTGCGACCGGTATCTCGGCCACACAGGCACGAAGGAACTCGCCCAGCCCCTTGCCTATCTGATCGAGGGCGATGTTGCTGGTGCCGCTACGGCCGAAATGCCCGCGCAGGACATAGAGCACGCCGTCTATGTTCGGCAGTGGGAAGGCATCCACAGTCACCTCTTCCCTCAGCCCCATCAGCGCATGCACCCGCTCGCCCGTCAGATAGGCGACGAGCCAGTCATAGGCTTGCGGGCACTTGCACCACACACCCAGCGAGGCATCGCCTCCCTTGTCTCCCGACCGGGCATGAATGACCGTTCCCAGCGGAGCGGCTTTCGTGGCACCGAAACGGGCCGGATCGAACGGCTGAGGCATAGCCGGCTTGCCCGATGTTCCGGCGGCGGGATCCGTTTCCGGAAGCTCCACGATTGCACTGGAGCCATCCGCCATCGTGACCCGATGCTCGCATTCCCGTTGGCGCGCGAGGCCCGGCCAATATTCCATGCGCGGAGCGATCAGGTGGCCGAATTCCCCCGTAAAGCCCGGGATACTGCCCAGCCCGAGCGTGGCGAAGCCGGCTCCGAGCCTTTCGATCTCTTGCAGCTCCTGCGCCGCTGCGGCGATGCGGACGACCATCGTCGCCTCGCCCTGGTTGGCGGGTGCGGCAATCGGTTGGCCGAGCGGTTCGAAGTGGAACTCGTCCAGAGCGAGGGATTCGGTGATGCTGCGCAGCTGGTTGCGGATCCATGCGACCTTCTCGCGCCAGTCGAGGCCGGTGACGTAGACGATCATGACGAAGCGCCAACCGTCCTGGTAGAAGCATCCGACCTTGGTCGTTTCCGGCGGTCGGGAGCCCCTGACCCCGCCGACACGCACCCTGTCTTCGCCCTCCTGCGCGATTTCCAGGCTGTCGATATGCAGGACCGCGTCCGGATTGAGGTAGCGTGGCCCCTGGATCTCGTAGAGGAGCTGCGCCTTCACCGTATCGGGCGTGACGAAGCCCTTGCTGCCCGACTGCTTGGTGATGACGAAGCTGCCGTCCGCCTCGATTTCGCCGATCGGAAAGCCGAGCCTGACGACATCCTCGTCCAGGGCCCTGAAGCCTGAATAGTTGCCACCGCTCGCCTGTGGGCCGCATTCGAGGATGTGTCCCGCCGCAATGCCTCCCGCCACCGCGTCCCAGTCCGACTTCGACCAGTCGTGCCACCAGGCGGCCGGCCCCATCGTCAGCGACGCATCGGTGACGCGCCCGGTCACGACGATGTCCGCACCTTGCCTCAGCGCTTCGGCAATGCCCCAGCCGCCCAGATAGGCGTTGGCGGCGATGATCCGTCCGGAGAGATTGCCCATCGGCAGGCCGGTATCGAGACTGGCAAGCTGGCCTTGCGCAGCCAGTTCCTGCACCCGCGGCAGAAGGTCGTCGCCGCAAACCGTGGCAACCTTCAGGTCGAGGCCCGCCTCGGCGATCGAGCGGCGCAATTCCCGGGCCATGCCTTCCGGATTGAACGCACCCGCGTTGGTGACCACTTTCAGGCCCTTCTCGGCTATCGCCGGAAGTTCGGGCATCACCTGCCGGAGGAATATGTCGAAGAAGAACTCCCGCTGGACCTTGGGGTTACCGGCATCGACGGCCCTCTGCAGGACAAGGCCGAAGGCGATTTCGGCAAGATAGTCGCCAACCAGCACATCGACCGGATCGCCGTGCACGGCGTCGTGAAGCGCCCCGAAATAGTCTCCCGCGGCACCCGAGAAATTCGCGATGCGGATTGCCCTGCTCATAGATCTTCTCCCGCCGCCTGCCTGCCATAGCGGACAGGTCTCCGCCACGGCCAATCGGGATCGGGGCGCCGCAGGCAATCGCATGTGCCTGCCGGGGCGAGCGGGAACCGCTGACAGGCCAACGCACTGCCGCTCGGGCATTGACAATCCGGCCCGCTCCGACCGATTGCCCATCCCGGCAACGAGAGAGGATGCATATGACCGAAACCGAACGTCTCGCCGCGATCGAGGACATTCGCAAGCTGAAGGCCGCCTATTGGCGAGGCGTCGACATGGCGGACGGAGACCTCGTCCGTTCGATTCTCGCCAAGGACTGCGTGCTCGACTACATGGGCTGCTGCACCGACCCGCAGACGGGCATCGATCACATGCCGGAGATGAATGTCGTGCTCAATGGGCGCGATTCGTGGATTTCCGACGCTTTCGAAGGCCCCAAGGTGGTTACCGTCCACCAGGGCCACCAGGCCGAGATAGACGTGACCGGGAACACCACGGCCAGCGGCATCTGGGTCTTCACCGACCGCTTCTTCATGCCCGAGGGCGCACCGTTTTCGCGGCTGACCGGCTACGGCCACTACTACGATACCTACGAGCTGGAGGATGGCTCGTGGAAGCTGAAGACGACCCGCATCACCCGCATCCGGGTGGAAGTCAGCTGATATGGCCGAACTCGACTTTTCCGGACGAACAGCGCTGATCACCGGAGCCGCTTCCGGTATCGGGGCGGCCTGTGCGCAGTGGCTCGAACGGCACGGGGCCGCGGAACTCGTGCTTGTCGACCTCGACGAAGCAGGATTGCAGGAACTCGATCTGTCCTGCCAGGCGAAGCGGATCGTCGGCGATGTCTCCGACCCGGCGTTGTGGGACGAAATCGAATCCAGCCTCACCCAGCTCGACCACGCTGTCATCAATGCGGGTATCGCCAGCGGCTGCCCGATCGTCGATCAGGACTTCGACGGCTGGCGCAGGATGCTCGCCGTCAATCTTGACGGGACCTTTCTCGGCCTGCGCACCTCCCTGCGCGTCATGAAGAAGTGCGGCGGCAAGAGCGCCGTGCTGACCAGTTCCATCGTCGGCGTCGACGCGACAGCCGGGACGGCGGCATACGGATCGAGCAAGGCCGCCATCGCGCATCTCGCCCGCATTGCGGCGGCAGAGCACACCGGGGACCAGATCCGGATCAATGCGATCGCACCGGGACGGGTGGACACCCCCATCTGGACCAAGACCGAGCAGTTCCAGGACCTGGAGAAGAGACTCGGCAGCCGGGAGGCAGCTCTCGAGAGCCTGTCCGATGCCGCACCGCTCGGCGGCTTCGCGACCGCCGAACTCATGGCCGGACAGATCGGCTTCCTGCTTTCCGACGAGGCCTGGAACATCACCGGCTCCGTGCTTGTCAGCGACGGCGGCTACAGCCTCTAGCGACAGCCTGACGGTATCCGGTGGCAAACGCCCATGGCCGACCTCGCATGAGTTCGAAGCCTGTGGTAGACTGACTTGGTCCACACGGCACTGGACGCCAACAACAGGATGAAGCGCGGACCATCACAGTCAGACGGGAGAAACAGCTGCAGGTTCCGATCGAGCTCATCCGATAAAGAAGGTGAAGCGACATGACCGATAGCGAACTTCTTGCCTCCTTCCGGCGCGAGGAAAACGGCGACTGGACCTGCATCAAGCCGGTTCTGATGGATGGAACCGTCCGCAACATGGCGTTCGCCCCCGGAGCCCGGGTTTCGCATGTCGACATGTTCATGGGCGTCGACGTGGCCAGGAAGCTGGACGAGGCGGCATCCCGCCAGGAAACGAAGGCCGAAATCCGGACTCCGATCCACCATTGATCCGAAGTCCGTCGGGACAGCAATCAGCCTGACGGCAATTGTCTGAAATCGGTCAGCGCGGCATCGCGCATGCCGCGCCACACGTGAATTGCCTGCACGGTTTCGGGCACGTCATGGACCCGCAGCAGCTGAACTCCCGCGTCCATAGCCTTGAGGGCGAGAGCCAGCGAGCCACCCAGCCTCTCATGCGCCGGCGCCTCGTTGGAAAGAGCGCCGATCATCCGTTTGCGGCTGGCGCCGACCAGCAACGGCTGGCCCAGCGCATGGAACATCGGCAAGGCGTTCATGAGCGCGAGATTGTCGGCGACCGACTTGCCGAAGCCGATACCGGGGTCGAGGACGATCTTTTCCCGCGCCACGCCGGCTTCCAGAGCGGCGTCGCGCCGTGCCTTCAGCCAGTCGAACACGTCGAGCGCGACATCCGAATAGTCGGCGCCCGAATGCAGGTCCTCGCCCTCGCCCGGCGCATGCATCAGCACTACCGGCACGCCCGCCCGGGCCACGAGTTCCATGCTTCGCGGATCGTAACGCAAGGCCGACACGTCGTTGACGATATGCGCCCCCGCCGCGAGCGCCGCTTCCATGACCGCGGGCCGCCGCGTGTCGATGCTGATCGCAGCACCCATCGCGGCGAGACGCTCTACGGCCGGGATCACGCGCTTGAGTTCGTCGCCTTCCCAGACCGCAGCTGCACCGGGGCGGGTGGACTCCCCGCCGACATCGATGATCGCCGCGCCGGCTTCCAGCATCGCCGCCGAATGCGCATTCGCGATCTCGGGGTCGTCGAGGAACTGGCCACCGTCCGAGAAGCTGTCGGGCGTGACGTTGAGGATGCCCATGACCTGAGGCTGGTCGAGCCGGATCGTGCGCTCGCCGCAAACGATCGGCCCGTGCTGCTGCTGCAGCGAGGCCCACTGGGCTTCGCCTTCGGCCGCGAGGTCGTCAGGAA
Source organism: Novosphingobium sp. (assembly GCA_024236175.1). Classification (GTDB taxonomy): domain Bacteria; phylum Pseudomonadota; class Alphaproteobacteria; order Sphingomonadales; family Sphingomonadaceae; genus Novosphingobium. The sequence continues at coordinate 501,520 of JACKKY010000002.1, forward strand.
GGCCGGCAAGTGCTTCCGCCATTTCCGGCGCGCCCAATCGCTGGCGCGACACGATTGCTCCGGCGCGTCGCACGATCAGGGCGAAGCGGCTGGCATAGGTCATGCCGCCGGCAAGGCGAATTGCATCGCCTTCCTCGCTCTGTGGACTTTCAGCGAGAGCGATCGGGCGAATGTAGAGGGATTCGGTCACCGCACGAACCTAACGTTGAATTATTGCCAGCGCCGCAAGGCAATCAGCTCTGCGTATCGATCAGGGCTCCGTCGCGAGCAGGTAGAGCTGGCGCAGGGCGTCGATCGGTTTCATCTCACCTTCGTGCTCGATGTGCCAGAATGTCCACCCGTTGCACGAAGGCGCCCCCTGGAGGGCCGCGCCGAGCCTGTGGATCGAGCCGTTTTCCTTGCCCGACACGAGCGAGCCATCCGCCCGCACGGTCGCCTTCAGCCTGCGCTTCTTGTCCGTCAGCTTGCTTCCCGGGGAGATCCAGCCGGTTTCGACCAGCGTGCCGAACGCAACCCGCGGCGCGGCCTTGCCGCTTTGCATTGTGGTCAGCGCGCTTTCATCCAGCGGCAGCGCCATTTCAATGCGTTCCGCAGCGATGCCGCGGTAGGATTCCTCACGCTCGCAGCCGATCCATTCGCGCCCGAGCCGCCTGGCAACGGCGCCGGTCGTGCCGGTCCCGAAGAAGGGATCGAGCACCACGTCGCCCTTGTTGGTGGTCGCCAGCATCACGCGATAGAGCAGCGATTCTGGCTTTTGCGTCGGATGCGCCTTGGCGCCCCCCTTCTTGATGCGCTCCTGCCCGCTGCAGATCGGCAAGACCCAGTCGGACCGCATCTGAAGCTCGTCATTCAGCGTCTTCATCGCGCGATAGTTGAAGGTGTATTTCGCCTTTTCGCCCATCGCCGCCCAGATCAGCGTCTCATGGGCGTTGGTGAATCGCGTGCCCTTGAAATTGGGCATCGGGTTCGCCTTGCGCCAGACGATATCGTTGAGGATCCAGAAGCCGAGGTCCTGCACGATCGCACCGACCCGGAAGATGTTGTGATAGCTGCCGATGACCCACAGCGAACCGTCGGGCTTCAGGACCCGCCGCGCCTCGGCCAGCCACGCGCGGGTGAAGGCATCATAGGTCGAGAAACTGTCGAACTTGTCCCAGTCGTTGGTCACGGCATCGACATGGCTGCCGTCGGGACGGTTCAGGTCCCCGCCGAGCTGGAGATTGTAGGGCGGATCGGCGAACACCATGTCGACCGACGCCGAAGGCAGCGATTTCATCGCCTCGACGCAATCGCCTGGAAGGATTTGCCTCAGCGGGAGCGTAGCCCCGTTTTCGACGCGCGAACGCGCCCGCTCCTTCGCCAATGTTTGCGCCATGTTTTCGCCTGACCCCTTGCTTGAACCCTAGGGTGAGTCCTCTCGGAGTCCGCGTCAAGCGCCAACTCCGCGGGAATCCTTGCGAAAGATGGTTAATATCGCGTCAACGCGAGGGGAACGGAACGAGTCCGACACAGTATCTTGAGTTTCGGCATACCGCCGGGACTCGACATCTTGTGGTGTGGCGAAACGGACTCCGCCTGCAAAAAAATTCAGGCCGGGGCCAACCCGGGGTCGATCCCGGTCATATCCGCCGAGACATCCCAGAGGCGAAGGGCGAGCCCTGCATCCTGTGCTGCCTGCGTGCGCTTGGCCGTGCCCGAAGGCCCCTTCATTCCATTCATGCCCTGAGGCCCGTAGTAGCCGCCCGGCTCGGCGGACGGATCGGCGGCGGCCTGCAGCGCCGGCCAGGCGCCCTGGTCCGCGTTGTTCAGCAGCAGGCCGAATAGCGGCGTGAACACGCGGAACGGGCCGACATGGCGCATCAGCTCGGTAGCGGCGACGCCGGGGTGGCATCCTATCGCCGTGACCGGTGAGCCGGCGGCCCGCAACCTGCGGTCCAGCTCGAAGAAATGGAGCATGTTGGCGAGCTTGCTGTCCGAATAGCGCTGGGTGCGGCTGTAGCTGCGCTCCGCATTGAGGTCGTCCCAGTCGAGATTGCCCCGCTGGTGCGCCAGGCTGCTGGTCACGACCACGCGCGAGCCGGGCGTCTCGGCGAGCTTGGGCAGCAGCAGCGAAGTCAGCACGAAAGGCCCCAGGTGGTTCACGCCGAACTGAAGCTCGAAACCCTGTCTGGTGCGCGACAGCGGCGGGAACATGACTCCAGCATTGTTCACAAGCACGTCGATCCGGGGTTCACCCGCAGCGATATCCGCCGCCGCCCGCACACTGTCGAGATCGGCAAGGTCGAGCGGCAGGTGCGCGAGATCGGCAGCAGGTGTGTGCCGCCTGATCTGCGCCATGGCGTCATCGGCCTTGGCCGCGTCCCGGCAAGCCAGCAGGACCCGCGCGCCACGCGCGGAGAGGCTCCTGGCGGCCCCGAAACCGATGCCGGTATTCGCACCGGTGACGATGAAACAGCGCCCGGACTGGTCGGCGACGTCCTTGTCGGTAAATCCGCTCATAATGGCATCTCCAGTTGCGCGACCGGTGCAAAACTGCGGCGATGATGCGGCGAAGGACCGTGCGTGCGCAAGGCCCGGAGATGCTCCGCGGTCCCATAGCCGGCGTTGCGCTCCCACCCATAGTGCGGGTGTTCGGCGGCGAGCGCCCGCATCAGCCGGTCGCGATACTCCTTGGCGATGATCGACGCCGCAGAAATGCAGGGTTCCAGGCCGTCCCCGCCGACGATCGCGCGGGCCTGCCATCGCCAGCCCTCGCAACGGCCGGCGGGCGTATGGTTGCCGTCGACCAGCACCTCGCCCGGAGACAGGCCGGCAGGTTTGCAAAGCGCCTTGACCGCCCGGGTCATTGCCAGCATCGTCGCGCCGAAGATGTTGAGGCGATCGATGTCCGCGACATGGACCACCCCTACCGACCAGCGGCAGCTCGCCTTGATCGCTGCTTCCAGAGATGCCCTGCGTCCGGGGGAGAGTTTCTTCGAATCGTCGAGACCTTCGGGCGTTGCATCGCCCAGGATCACCGCCGCCGCCACGACCGGCCCGGCAAGGGGCCCGCGCCCGGCTTCATCCACGCCGATCACGGCAGGAAAAAATACGCGTCTGGAGCTTTTGCCGTTTTCGTGCATTTGTACAGGCATGGCCGATCGTCCGCTCCTTGCCACTCTATCGCCGCTGCTGTTCATGCTCGCAAGCTGCGGCGCCTCGCCCGCCGGGGATAACCGTCCCCAGGGCGACGCACCCGCCGAAACCCCGTTCGAAACTACAGAGCTCGGCAGGTTCGAGGAGCCCTGGGCGATGGCGTTCGACCGCGGCACGGGCGTCCTCTTCGTCACCGAGAAGAAGGGACGGATCAAGTTCGTCGAACCGGGCGGCAAGCTTGGCCTCGTCCAAGGCGTTCCGAAAGTCGACTACGGCGGCCAGGGCGGGCTCGGAGATTTCATCTTCGCACCGGCTGAGCCGAGCCCGACGCTCGACAGGCGTACCGTCTACCTCAGCTGGGCGGAAGCGGGCCCGGGCGACACGCGCGGCGCGGCGGTCGGACGAGCCGATCTCGTTTGCGAGGATCACTCGAGCTGCGCGCTGCGAAACCTCAAGGTCATCTGGCGCCAGACTCCCAAGACCACCGGGCGCGGCCATTATTCTCACCGCCTCGCGTTCTCGCCGGACGGGCAATACCTGTTCATCGCCTCGGGCGAACGGCAGAAGCAGGAGCCCGCCCAGGACCTTTCGAACAATCTCGGCACGATCGTCCGGTTGCTGCCGGACGGCACGCCTGCTCCCGGCAATCCCTTTGCCGAACTGGGCGGAACCTCGCGCCAGATCTGGAGCTACGGCCACCGCAATATCCTCGGCCTTGCCTTCGACGGCGACGGCCGTCTGTGGGACGTGGAGCACGGCGCGCGCGGTGGTGACGAGCTTAACCTGGTGAAGGAAGGCGCGAATTACGGCTGGCCCGTGGTTTCCAACGGACGCCACTACGACGGTACGAAAATCCCGCATCAGTCGACCCGCCCGGAATTCGCGGCGCCCGCAACCAGCTGGGACCCTGTCATCGCGCCGGGAGGGATGATCTTCTACCGGGGCGACATGTTCCCCGAATGGAAGGGGCAGGCCCTGATCGCAGCGATGAAGCCGGGCGCTATCGTCAGGGTGGCCATAGACGGCGAAAAGGCGCGCGAAGTCTCGCGCTATCACATGGATCACCGCATCCGCGCCATCGCCGAGCATGAGGACGGCTCGATCTGGGTGCTTGAGGATGGCCGGAACATGAGTTCGAGCCGCCTGCTGAAACTTACGCCGCGTCGAAAGGCGAATTGAATCGACAATTCTGCCCCCGGTGCCTATCCGCGCGCCGCTATGACCGCCGAAGCGAAGATCATTCCCCTGGACTCCGTCGCTCCCGAGCTGATCGAGCAGCTGCTCGATCGCGCCTTCGAACCGGAACGGCGCAAGCGCACGGCCTACAAGGTGCGTGAAGGCATGGACTGGTTGCCGGCGCTGAGCTTCGCCGCGCTCGACGACAACGACATGCTGGTCGGCACCATCCAGTGCTGGCCCGTCGCCCTGACCGATCCGGAAGGGCGGGCCCACCCGATGATCATGGTCGGCCCGGTCGCCGTGCTGCCCGAGGTGCAAAACGTCGGCTACGGCAAGGCGTTGATGGCGGCGACGCTTGCTTCCCTCAGCCCGGACGCCCCCCTCCCGCAGGTCATGATCGGCGATGCCGAATACTACGGCCGTTTCTGGGGCTTCGGCAACGAGCACACCTCCGGCTGGACACTGCCGGGCCCGTGGGAGCCGCATCGCCTGCTGGTGCGCTGCGACAATCCCGCCGTGTTGCCGAAGGCGGGCAAGCTGGGGCCTTGGCGGGGGTGACCTGATCTGGCATCGCACAAGGATGCCCTACGAACCACCGCCGGAGCTTGCATCGCTGTCGCTGGCCGAAGTTGCCGACCTCGTCGCGGCCCGCAAGCTGCCGCCCGTCGAGCAATGGGAACCGCAGGCGAGCGGTGACAGCCTGATGCGGATTGTCGCCGACGGGCGCTGGTTCCACGACGGAAGCGAAATCAGGCGCCCGGCCATGGTGCGCGCTTTCGCCTCGCTGCTGATGCGCGATCGGGATGGGCAGCACTGGCTGGTGACACCGTTCGAGAAGCAATCCATCGAGGTGGAGGACGCGGCCTTCATCGCCGTCGACGTCAAGCAGGAGACGGATTCGCTGGTCTTCCGGCTCAACACCGACGACCTGCTGATCGCGGGGCCCGGGCATCCGATCATGGCGCGCGGCGATCCCGACACCCCGGCGATCTATGTCGGAGTGCGCCACGGCACCGAAGCGCGGCTCAACCGCAGCACCTACGGCCAGCTTGTCGACATCGCCCTCGCTGGCGGAGACCTCACGGTCAGCAGCAGCGGAGCTTCCTTCTCGCTGGTGCCGGAATGAGCGAACTGTTCGAACGCGTCAGCAGGCTGTTCCGGGAAGGCCATGCGGCCGAACCCCCGGCGCTGTGGCGCGATCCCCGCCTGCTCGGAGACGAGGACTTCGTGCCGGCCTCTGTCCTGATCGCGATGACAGAGCGCGAGGATCCCGGGTTCCTGCTGCTTCACCGGCCGTCGCACATGCGCGCCCATCCGGGGCAGATCGCCTTTCCCGGCGGCCGACGCGATCCCGGCGAAGATGCGGTGCAGACGGCGCTGCGCGAAGCCAACGAGGAACTCGGCATCCGCGAGCGGGACGTGCGTGTAGTAGGCACCAGCGACCTCTATCACACAGGTTCGGGCTTCGAGGTGACTCCGGTGCTCGGCATCGTACCGCCCGAAATCGAAATCGCCCCCAACCCGGCCGAAGTCGCCCAGTGGTTCGAGGCACCGGTGGACTTCGTGCTCGATCCGGCAAACCAGGTCCGGAAGGAAGTGGAATACGAAGGCGTGATGCACCCGTTCATCGAGATCCAATGGCAGGATCACTGCATCTGGGGCGTGACCGCCGCGATCATCTCCAACCTGACCAAGCGGCTGAACTGGCATGGCTGATGCGATGCCCGCCGCCGGATGGACCGAACGCGCCGACCTGAAGGCGCTCGTTGCAGCATTGGGCGAAGACAACTGCCGCTATGTCGGCGGTGCGGTGCGGGACACTCTGCTCGGGATAGAGGTGAAGGACGTCGACGTTGCGACGCCATTGCTGCCCCGGGACGTCATCGCCAGGCTGGATGCGGCAGGCATCCGCAACGTGCCGACCGGGATCGAGCACGGAACCGTGACGGCGGTTCTGCCCGACGGCCCGGTCGAGATAACCACCCTGCGTCATGACGTCAGCACCGACGGCCGCCGGGCCACAGTCGCTTTTGCCAGCGAATGGCAGGAAGACGCAGCCCGCCGGGATTTCACGATCAATGCGCTCTACGCAGATCCGGAAACGCTGAAGATAGCCGACTATTTCGATGGGTTGCGAGACCTGGCGGACCGGCGCGTGCGCTTCATCGGCGATGCCCGGCAGCGCATCCGCGAAGACCACCTGCGAATCCTGCGGTACTTCCGGTTTCAGGCGAGGTTCGGCTCGCAACCTGCTGATGAAGATTCGGAAAATGCCTGCGCCGAACTGGCGGCAACTCTCAAGGGACTGTCCCGCGAAAGAGTCGGCATGGAGATGATGAACCTGCTCGGCCTTGCCGATCCGGCGCCGACCCTGCAGCGAATGGCCGAGCTGGGCGTGCTGGCGGTTATCCTTCCAGAGGCCGACCCGGTGCCTCTCACCGCACTGGTGACGCAGGAGAAGGCTCAGGCTGCGGCCCCGGCTGCGATCCGCCGCCTTGCCGCAATCCTTCCGGCGGACCCATCCCTGGCCGAGCAGGTCGCCTCGCGATTCCGGCTTTCCGGTGCCCAGAAAAAACGCCTGGTGACGGCAGCGCGGCGCGACGGTGACCCCGCCGAGCCGCAGGAGCTCGCCTACTTCCTCGGCATGGAAGAGGCTGCCGACCGCCTGTTGCTGGAAGGGCGCGACATCTCGCCGCTCAGCGGCTGGCAAGTCCCGGTCTTCCCGCTCAAGGGAGGCGAAATCGTCGAGCGCGGCGTCGCGGCCGGGCCGGACGTTGCGCGTATCCTGCGGTCGGTCGAAAAACGCTGGGTTTCCGAGGGATTTCCGGCCCGCGACCGTGTCGTCGCCTTGCTGGAGGAGGAACTCGGGCGGTGAATACGGTCAGCAACCAGCAATCACCGCGTGCTAGAATGCAGGCATGAGCTTTCGCGAACTCCTCGAATACCTCGGCTCGCAACCGCTGCTGGCGCTGGCCGTCGTCGCGATCTTCGTGACGACCATGGGCGGGAAGGTGCGGCGTTCGGTGCCCAGGCTGGGGCGGTTCATGCAGGGAGCAGGCCAGCTCGGCCTTGTCGCGGCCCTGTTGCTGACGATCGTGCAGGTCGCGCGTTTCACCACCGGCAATGAACTGGCGATGCCACAACTCGGCATGCCGAAGCAGCAGGTGGAAGGTCTCGAGACCAGGATACCGATCAGCGGCAACGGCCATTTCTGGCTTCAGGCGCAAGTGAACGGCGAGCCCCGCCATTTCCTGATCGATACCGGCGCCACGCTCACCGCGATTTCCGAGGAAACCGCCGTCGCCGCCAGGGTCCCGCAGAAATCGGTCCGCCAGACCATGAACATGCGCACCGCCAACGGCACGATCCGGGCGGAACTGGTGACCATCGACGAGCTGCGCTTCGGCAATATCGTCGCGCGCGACCTTGATGCGGTGATCGCTCCGGGCCTCGAGGATACCAACGTGATCGGCATGAACCTGCTCTCGCGCCTCGCCAGCTGGCGCGTTGAAGGCCAGACGCTGATCCTGGTCCCGCGCCCGCCGCAGCGCGTCCAGCCGGAAAGCTAGAAGCGGTTATCCTTGGGAAAACCGGTCGGCGGCATGCGACCGGCGGCTCCGCGCGCCACTTTCCAGAGCTGCATTTCCGGCTCGGTGCGGACCCGGCCGCTTTCGCCGCCCATCTTCCAGCTCAGCCCCTCTTCGAGCCTGAGCGTGGTGGCATCGGACAGACCGCCGTCGCGATAGCGCTGCAGGGTGACGCCCTGCCCCTTGGCCAGCACCGGCAGTTCGTCGAGCGCGAAGATGACCAGCTTGCGATTGTCGCCGACCACGGCGACGTGGTCGTGTTCCGGCACGATCTCGCGCGCCACGGCGAGTTTTACGCCGGTCTTCACGTTCATGACCGCCCTGCCCTTGCGGGTCTCGGCCAGCAGTTCCCCGGCCTCGGCGACGAACCCCTTGCCCGCGCTCGATGCGAGCAGCAGCTTCATGTCCGGCTTGTGGGCGATGAGCGCGACGATCTGCGCGTCCGCATCGATATCGACCATCGTGCGAACCGGTTCGCCGAAGCCACGCGCCGATGGCAGCTTGTCCGCGCCGAGCGTGTAGAACCGCCCGTTGTCGCAGGCGACAAGCAGCTTGTCGGTCGTCTGGGCGTGGAGCGCAAAAGCCGGGCCGTCGCCTTCCTTGAACTTGAAATCGCCATCGAGCGGGACGTGGCCCTTCGCGCCCCTGATCCAGCCGCGCTGGGAAAGGATCACCGTCACCGGCTCCTTCTCGATCATGGCGTCCATGCTGAACTCGACCACGGGCGCCGCCTCGGCTATGGTCGTGCGCCGGCGGCCCAGTTCAGTATCCTCGGCATATTCCTTGCGCAAAGCATTGAGATCACGTTTCAAACGGGTCCGCTGGCGGGCCGGGCTCGCCAACAGCTTGTTGAGATCCTCCTGCTCGGCCAGCAGGTCATCGCGTTCCTGCCTGAGCTCCATTTCCTCAAGCTTGCGCAGGCTGCGCAGACGCATGTTGAGGATCGCTTCGGCCTGCCGGTCGGTCAGGTTGAATTCCGCCATCATCACCGGCTTTGGCTCATCCTCGGTCCGGATGATCTCGATGATCCGGTCGAGGTTGAGGAAGGCGATGATGTAGCCTTCGACCAGTTCGAGCCGGGAGGCGATCTTGTCGAGCCGGTGCTGCGTGCGCCGCACCAGGATGTCGATCTGCGACTTGATCCATTCCTGCAGCAGCAGCTTGAGGCCAAGCACGCCCGGCGTGCGGCCGGCGTCGAGCACGTTGAGATTGAGCGTGAAGCGGTTCTCGATGTCGGTCAGCCGGTAGAGGCTTTCCTTGAGCAGCTCGGGATCTACGTTACGGCTGCGGGGAACCAGCACGATGCGGATCTGCTCGTCGCTCTCGTCGCGCACGTCCTCCAGGATCGGGAGCTTCTTGTCGGCGATGAGAGCGGCGATCTGCTCGATCAGCTTGCCCTTCTGAAGCATGTAGGGGATCTCGGATATGACGAGCTGCCATTGCCCGCCGCCCAGCTTCTCGATGCCCGTGTCTTCCCAGCTTCCGTCCTTCTCCCGCCCGATCGAGAAGCGGCCGCGCACCCTGAAGGCCCCTTTCCCGGTCTCATAGGCTGCGGAAATCGCTTCGGGACTGTCGACGATCACGCCGCCGGTGGCGAAATCCGGCCCGTGGAAGACTTCCATCAGTTCGCCATGTTCGGTGTGCGGATTGTCGATCAGCAGCAATGTCGCGTCGATCACCTCGGCGACATTGTGGCTCGGAATCGATGTCGCCATGCCCACGGCGATGCCGGTGGCGCCATTGGCCAGCAGGTTGGGGAACAGGCCGGGGAATATCTCCGGCTCTTCCTCCTCGCCGTTGTAGGTCGGGTGGAAATCGACGGTTCCTTCGTCGAGCCCGGCCATCAGCTGGATCGCCGTCTTGGTCAGCCGCGCTTCGGTATAGCGGTATGCAGCGGCGTTATCGCCGTCGATATTGCCGAAGTTGCCCTGCCCCTCGACCAGCGGGTAGCGCAGCGAGAATTCCTGCGCCAGGCGCACCATGGCGTCGTAGACAGAGGCATCGCCATGCGGGTGATACTTGCCGATGACGTCGCCCACGACGCGAGCCGACTTCTTGTAGGCGTTTCCCGGGTCGAGCTTGAGCTGCCGCATCGCCCAGAGCAGGCGGCGGTGAACCGGCTTCAGCCCGTCACGCAGGTCGGGGAGCGACCGCGCCGTGATCGTCGAAAGCGCATAGACCAGATAGCGCTCGGAAAGCGCCGAATCGAAAGGCGCATCGACGATCGCGTCGAAAGGATCGGGTTCTGTGGTCTCGGTCACCATAGGCTCGCCCTAGCAGGAGCGGATTCGGCTCCCAAGCGGGTCCGCCGCCTTATCCATAGGGAATTCATCTCCGCTTCAGCGCGGGCGATTACCCGGGTATGACCGTGGCAACGGGCAGTCAGGAGGAAACGGCATGAAACGCTCTGCAATTGCCGGATTGGCGCTGTTGGTGACCTTGGCCGGTTGCGGCCAGGCAAGCGACGAAGCCACCAGCAGCGAGGCCGTGGTTTCGATGGACATGGCGGCAGAGGAAGCGCCCGAAGCCGAAGGCGGTGCGCAACCGCCCGGCCCCCAGCCGACGTCGATCCCGGTCAGTCTGCCGAAGATCGCCTATGTCTACGACTACGGCTTCCGCCTTGCGGCCGAGCGCATCCCCGAACTGCAGCGCAAGCATGCGGACCTGTGCGAAAAGCAGGGGCCGCAGCAATGCAGGCTGCTCGACATGCGGCAGTCGGGTTCCGAGGGCGATTACGCCTCCGGTTCGCTCTCGCTGGCCGTTGCCGCTCCCCGCGCCCGCGGCTTCGGCGCGGAGCTGGTCAAGCTTGCCGGAGAAACCGGGGGCACGGAAATTTCGAGCGCGATTTCGGGCGAGGACCTCTCCAAGCAGATCGTCGACACCGAAGCGCGACTTCGCGCCCGAACGCTGTTGCGCGACCGGCTGATGGAAGTGCTGGCGTCGAGGAAAGGCAGCGTTTCCGAACTGGTCGAGGCCGAACGCGCCGTCGCCCAAGTCAACGAGGAAATAGACCAGGCCCGAAGCTGGCTCACCGAGATGCAGGGCCGGGTGGACTTCAGCCGCGTCAACGTCCGCTATCAGTCCGGCAGCCCTTCGCAAGGCGGGTTTACGGCGCCGATCAGATCGGCGGTCGGCAACATCGGCACGATCCTGGGAACGATCTTCGCGATGGCGATCGTCGCCCTCACGATCATGATACCGGTCGGGCTTGCCGGCTGGGGCGTGATTGCCGTTATCCGCCGCGTGCGCGGTTCCCGCAGGAGTGCCGACGAGAGCGCCCGGGCCGCGGAAAGCGGCAGCTAGCCGATCTGCATATCCCGGGAAACATCGGGGATCTGCACTTCCAGGCCGTCGAGAGCGTCGGTCAGCTCGATCTGGCACGAGAGCCGGCTGGTTCCGGTAACCCCGGCGGCAAGATCGAGCATGTCCTCCTCGTCGGCCGAGGCGGTGGGCAGCTTTGCAAACCATTCGCGCGGGATGATGACATGGCAGGTGGAGCAGGCCATCTGCCCTTCGCAGGTGCCCTCGAGCGGCATTCCCGCCGCCTGCGCCACTTCGAGCAAAACGGCGCCCGTTGCCGCCTCTGCGTCGATACGTTCACCCTCTGCGGTAACGAAACGGACTTTCACCAAAGTTCAGACTCCCTGCGCCGCCGCCGCGGCATTGATACGAGCGCAGGCATCCTCAATCTCCCCCATCTCCGTATATCGCCCAAATCCAATTCGGATAGAGGATTTCGCTTGCCTGTCGCTGAGGCCGATTGCGCGCAGTACGTGGCTTGGGCGTCCCGAACCACTGGCGCAAGCCGAACCGGCGGAGAAGGCGACATCGCGCAAGTCCGACATCAGCCGAGCCACATCGAGGCCGTCGCGGCGCACATTCAGATTGCCGTGCCAGCGGAGCTCGGCCGAACCGTTGAGCTCCCAGCCCGCCAGCAATTCGCGAGCCCTTGCCCAGAGCGCTTCGATATGGGCGAAATCCTCTTCCATCCTTGCTGCGGAAAGCGCCGCGGCGGCTCCGAAACCGGCGCAAAGCGCGGGACTCAGCGTGCCCGAGCGCAGACCCTGCTCCTGCCCCCCGCCGTGGATCTGGGGCGCAAGATCGACGCCGTCGCGTATCCACAGGGCGCCGATCCCCTTGGGTCCGTACAGCTTGTGCGCGGAAAGCGCGACCAGGTCCGCCCCTTCCGGCGCCTGTAGCTTGCCGACGCCCTGCACCGCGTCGCACAGGAAAAGCGCACCAATCGCACGAGCCCTTTCGGCAAGGGCCCCAACCGGCTGGATCGTGCCGATTTCGTTGTTCACCTGCATGACGGCGACCAGGTCCGTCTCGTCGGGAATGGCGACATCCGCCCGAACCAGGCCCTCGCTATCGGCTTCGAGCACGGTCACGCGGGCACCGCTGGCCCGTGCCGTGTCCAGCACTGCGGCATGCTCCATCGCCGATACCGCCAGCTGCGAGGGCTTGCTCCCGAATATCGCGAGGTTGAGCGCTTCCGTCGCGCTGCCGGTGAAGACCACGCGCCCGCCCGGCGGCAGCAGCGCGGCGACCTGCTCCCTCGCCACTTCCACGGCAGCGGCAGCCGCCCGGCCGGGCCGGTGCGGGCTGTGCGGGTTGGCGAACCCCATCGCCTCGGGCCCGGACAGCCACGGCAGCATGGCCTCGCGCGCTTCGGGCGCCAGCGGCGTCGTCGCCTGGTAGTCCAGATAGATCATGCGACGGCCCGGCCCTTGCCGGCCATGTCCAGCCACGCTTCGAGAAAACGGCGAATGTCGCCTTCGCGGGTTTCGCGTCCGATGCTCACGCGGATGACCTCGCCGGCGGGTTTTTCCTCCATGCCCATCGCGCCGAGCACGTGGCTGACCTTGAGCGAACCCGACGAGCAGGCGCTGCCTGCCGACACCGCAATGCCCATCGCGTCGAAGCGGATCAGTTGCGCGGCGGCGGACACGCCGGGCATGCGATAGGCGCCGATCGAGGCGATACGCTCTGCTCCGCCGCCGACTGCCTTTCCGCCGACCTCGAGAACCGCCTCTTCCAGCATCCGGCGCAAGCGAGCCGCTTCCGCCAGCCAGTCCGACCCGGCTTCCAGCGCCGCCGCCATCGCCAGCGCCCCCGGCATGTTCTCGGTACCGGGGCGATAACCGCGTTCCTGGCCGCCCGAGGGCTCGAGCATCGCCCAGTCGCGGACCAGCAGGGCGCCGATCCCGATCGGCCCGCCGAACTTGTGCGCAGCGATCGCGATCAAGTCGGCGTCCGGCAATTCGAGCTTGCCGGCGGACTGCGCGCAGTCCGCTACCAGCAGGCCGCCGGCAGCCCGGACCTGAGTCCCTATTTCAGCGAGCGGCTGGACCACGCCGGTCTCGTTGTTGACATGCTGGACGGCAACCAGCCCGGCCCGCGACGCCGATGACGGATCGACCTGGCCCTGGCCGTCGACGGCAAAGCGATCGACGCCTGCCGCGTGGCGCAGGACCGCTTCATGCTCGACCGTGGAAACCGCAGCCAGCGGCATCGCGGCCCGGGTAAGCGCTATGGTCAGCGCTTCGCTCGCACCGGATGTCAGGATCAGCTCGCCTTCCCAGCCCAGCGCGGCGGCTATTCTTGCGCGGGCATCTTCAAGCGCCGCGCGGGCCGCCCGACCGCGTGCATGCGGGCTCGAGGGATTGGCCCACAGCGCGAAGCCTTCAAGCATGGCTTCCCTCGCCTGCGGCAGAAGCGGCGTCGTGGCGGCATAGTCGAGATAGAGCGATTCGTCGGGCATGGGCCAAGGAGTTGTTTTCGAAGCAACTGCTTCTATATAGCGTTCAACTTTCATTCACACTCCCCTTGCGGTGCGGCCAACAACCTATTGACGCCGCTAGGGCATTTCAGGATTGCCAGGTTAGCAAACATGCCCGCAGTCATTTTTCCCGGTCCCGAAGGCCGCCTCGAAGGACGTTTTCAGCCCGGTCCGCGCCCGCGCGCGCCGGTGGCAATGATCCTTCATCCCCATCCGCAAGCCGGCGGCACGATGAACGACCGGATCACCCAGTCGCTCTACAAGACGTTCACCAATCGCGGTTTCGCCACGCTGCGCTTTAACTTCCGCGGCGTCGGCCGCAGCCAGGGCAGCTTCGACAACGGTATCGGCGAGCTTTCCGATGCCGCAGCGGCGCTCGACTGGGTGCAATCGATCCATGCCGAGGCATCGACCACCTGGATCGCGGGCTACAGCTTCGGCGCCCTGATCGGCATGCAGTTGCTTATGCGCAGGCCGGAAATCCGGGGCTTCATCTCGATCGCCCCGCCGGCGAACATGTACGATTTCAGCTTCCTGGCGCCCTGCCCTGCGTCGGGCATCATCGTCCAGGGAACGGCCGACACGGTGGTGACGCCGAACGCCGTCCAGAAGCTGGTCGACAAGCTGCGCACGCAGAAGCACATCACGATCCATCACGACGAGATTCCCCGCGCCAACCACTTCTTCGAGAACGAACTCGACGAGATGATGCGCTCGGTGGACAATTATCTCGACATGCGGCTGTCGCCCGACTGCCCGATCAAGTGACGGCACGCGCTGCTTCGCCGGCAGCGCTTGCAATTCCTATTCCGGAAGCCGGTCGACCGGCGCTTCCCCGCTGGAGTCGGGCAGCGTCCAGATCGCGACGTTGACCGCGACAACCGCGGCCAGCACCAGCATCAGCACGACTTGCCTTCGCGAACCGCCGCGCCGCCGCAACCAGAACGCGCCGGCAACGAGCGCGATCGCGGTCAGGACCATCAGGGAAAGTGCAGCGTTTGTCATGGACGGTCGCGGTTCCCGGGAGTTGGGCTTCAGATCTTCCTGTCCTTGACCAGCAGGTCAAGCGCCCAGTGGAGACCGTCTCCATCGCCGCTCCCGCCGGCGCGAGCCGCGACATAGCCGCACATGAGCATAGCCAGCAGCGGCAGGATATTCTCGACGACGTCCTGGTCGACACCACTTTGCTCCGCGATCGCACCGGGAATCGGACGGCCTATCGCCCTGTTGTCGCAGATCTGCTCGAAGATCGCGTCTGCCGGTTCGAGGCTGATCGCCTCATGCCCCATGATCTCGGCGGCGAGGCGCCCGCCACCCAGCTCCTCGAGAACGCCAAGCAGGCTCTTGACGCCGACTTCCTCACCGCCCTCGTTCTCTACAAAAATACGCAGGCAGGCCAGCAATTCAGGAATCAGCGCTTCGGAGGCGGCCGAAACGCTAGCCGGAGAATAGCCGCTCCGCCGCACGAGAGCTTCGATGCCCCCGCTGCGACGGAGTGTCGCAAACATGTTCAACCGCGCCTCCTGAATGCCTTGCGGCAAGGCTATATTTGCGACCCCGATCCCTTGGTAAACGATTCCGGACCGGTTTTGGAAGTCTCTTCCCCCTAAACCGCGGCCGCCACAGCGGTATCCTCACCCATCATCCGCATTAGTGCCTGGAACCTCTAATTTTTTCCGAAGAGCTTCCCCGCCATGCCCGCAATATCGTTAAGCGGGTTGCCGTCGCCATCGCGATCCAGCATGTCGAGAATGCCTGCAGCCTTGGGGTTGTCCCTGAGCTGCTCGCTGATCTGGCCCAGTGCGCCCTCGCCGCCGATCTGATCGAGGATCTGTCCCAGCATTCCGCTGTCGATGCCGGTCTGCGCCGATGCCGACTGAATGGTGTCGCCCGGTTCGGGATGGGCCTTGCCCAGGGCGGCGACGGCCTTTTCCGCCAGTGCCGGATCGATGCCGAATTTCTCGGCAATGCCGCCGATCGCGCCCTCGGAACCGCCCTGCCCGAGAATGCTGTCCAGAATGCTCATCGATAGATCTCCTGCTGCGAAAAGCAGGATATTACCGCTTCAGCGGCGCATTACCACGACAATCGGACAGGAGGGCCGCGCTGCGGCTCAGGCCGCGACGGGAGCCGCGCGGCGCACGCCTTCGTCAACGTGTTCTTCGAACTGGCCGAAGTTGGCGATGAACTGGTGGACAAGCGCCTGAGCGGTCTGGTCGTACTCCTCGGGATCGGCCCATGCGCTGCGCGGATCGAGAAGCTTCGTCTCAACGCCCGGCACGGCGACCGGAACCTCGAACCCGAAATAGGGATCCTCGCGGAACTCGACGTTGTTCAGGCTGCCGTCGAGCGCCGCATTGAGCAGCGCGCGGGTCGCCTTGATCGGCATGCGATCGATGCCGTCCATGGTCGCTTTCCCGCCGGTCCAGCCGGTATTGACGAGCCAGCACTTGGCGCCGCCCTTGGCGATCCGCTCCTTGAGCAGGTTGCCGTAGACGGAGGGATGACGAGGCATGAAGGGAGCGCCGAAGCAGGTCGAGAACGTCGCCTGCGGCTCGGTCACGCCGATCTCGGTGCCGGCTACCTTCGCGGTATAGCCGGACAGGAAGTGATACATCGCCTGATCCGGGGTCAGCCTGGCGATCGGCGGCAGCACGCCGAAGGCGTCCGCGGTCAGCATGATGATGTTCGCCGGAACCGGCCCCATGTTCTTTTCGGAAGCGTTGGGGATGAAGTTGATCGGATAGGCGCCGCGCGAATTCTCGGCGAGCGAGTTGTCGTCAAGGTCGAGTCGGCGGGTCGCCGGATCGATGACCACATTTTCCAGAACCGTGCCGAAACGCCGTGTCGTGGCGTAGATTTCCGGTTCTGCTTCCTCGGAAAGGCGGATCATCTTGGCGTAGCAGCCGCCTTCGAAATTGAACACGGCGGTATCCGACCAGCCGTGCTCGTCGTCGCCGATCAGCGTGCGGCTGGCGTCGGCGGACAGCGTCGTCTTGCCGGTGCCCGAAAGGCCGAAGAACACCGCGGTCCGGCCATCGTTGCCGATATTGGCGGAACAATGCATCGGCATGACGCCCTTGGTCGGCAACAGGTAATTGAGGATGCCGAACACGCTCTTCTTCATTTCGCCGGCGTAGGCGGTGCCACCGATCAGGATCAGCTTCTCGCTGAAATTGACGGCGATGACCGTTTCCGAACGGCAGCCGTGGCGAGCCGGATCGGCGCGGAAGCTGGGCAGGTCGATGATCGTGTACTCGGGAACGAAACCGCCGAGTTCATGCGCTTCCGGACGGACCAGCAGCGTACGGATGAAGAGGTTGTGCCAGGCGAGCTCGTTGATGACGCGAACATTGACGCGGTGCTCCGGCTGGGAGCCGCCGAAAAGATCCGCCACGTAAAGCTGCTGCTTGTCCGAGAGCGCCGCGAGGAAATCTTCCTTCAGCGCAGCGAAATGCTCGGGCGACATCGGCACGTTGGTCTTGCCCCACCACACCGTATCGATCGTCTCGTCATCGCGCACGATGAACTTGTCCTTGGCTGAACGCCCGGTGTGCTCACCGGTTGCGACCACCAGCGGACCGTCGGCGGCGAGCATGCCTTCGCCATTCGTAACTGCGTGTTCTACCAGCGGCGCCGTGCCGAGATTGGCGTGGATGACGGCGCCGGTGGCAATGCCCTGACGGTCGAGCGGATAAGAAAGCGAAGCGGTGGTCAACGTTATCTCCATGGGAGCCCGCGAACTTGGAAAAGCCCGCCGGCCGTCGTGCACAAACATGCGAGAATCGAGGCGCGCATAATCGAGCAACGGAATTTCGTCAATTTTCTGGGTCGAACCATTGTCGACAACCTCTTTATGAACTGTTGCCGCGCGTCGGCCACGCGTTGTCAGTCGCGCAGCGAGGCGTTACCTCTCATACGCTCTAACCGGGACAAACGCCAAGGTAACAATGGCCGAACCGCCACCAGATCAGATGTTGACGAAACAGGGCGATATTGCCCAGCAATCAAGGCAGCAATGCATTGCCCTGGTCGACGACGACCGCAACATCCTGACCACCGTTTCCATCGCCCTGCAGGCCGAGGGTTTCGCGACCCGCGTCTATGCGGATGGCGACACGGCCTTGCGCGCGCTGCTCGACAATCCGCCCGATCTCGCGATCTTCGATATCAAGATGCCGAGGATGGACGGACTGCAGCTTCTCCAGAAACTGCGCGAGAAATCGGCGCTGCCGGTGATCTTCCTCACGTCGAAGGACGAAGAGCCGGACGAGGCGCTCGGGCTGGCGCTGGGCGCGGACGACTACATCGCCAAACCCTTCAGCCAGCGCCTGCTGGTTGCGCGCATCCGCGCGATCCTGCGGCGCAGCGAACTGGTGCGCTCGGAATCCGATGACAAGCCGCAGGAAGGCGTGCCCGAGCCCGTGGCCAGGGGCAGGCTGGTGATGGACCCCGCCAGGCATCGCGTGACCTGGGACGGCAAGCCGGTTTCGCTGACCGTATCCGAATTCCTGATCCTTGAGGCGATGGCCATGCGCCCGGGCGTGGTGAAGAGCCGCAACCAGCTTATGGATGCCGCCTACAGCGAGGACGTCTTCGTCGACGACCGCACGATCGACAGCCACATCAAGCGCCTGCGCCGCAAGTTCCGCGCCGTCGATCCGGAATTTGCCGCGATCGATACGCTCTACGGCGCCGGCTATTCGTTCACCGATGACTGAAACGCGAACGGGCTCGGCTCGCGATCGCCTGCTTGCGGCGAGGCCCGTCTCTCTGACTGCCCGCATTCTCGCCGTGAACATCATCGCGCTGGGCCTGCTCGCAGGCAGCCTTTTCTATATCGACAACTACCGCAACCAGTTGCTCGCCGAGCGTTTCAGCCTTGCCCAGGCGGAAGCCGAGATCACTGCCGACGCCCTCGCCGGAGCGTCCAAGGTCCAGCGCGTTGCGCTGCTGACCAAGATCGGGGCAGACAGGTCGCTGCGGCTGCGCCTCTACGATGGCGACGGCGCCATGCTGGCCGACAGTTTCGAACTGGCCGATCCGTCGTTCAGCTTCATCGATCCCGAAAGCGAGCCGTGGTACCAGCATGCCGCCCGCGCCCTCGACCGGGGTATGGATTTCCTGCTCGGCGCCCCGCCGATTCCCGACTACCGGGACCCCGAGACGCCGGGCGCAGAGGCATGGCCCGAAATCACGGAAGCCATCGATCAGGGCGGCACCTCCGTCCGGCAGCGCCTTGCGCCGGACCGGACTCCGGTGATTACCGCGGCCGCGCTTGTCGGAGAAGACGGCGAAGTCCTGCTGACCACGCGCAACGCGACCGACATCACCCAGAACGTGCGCGACGCCCGCCAGACGCTGGCGATCATCGTCGGCGCAGCGCTTGTCATCTCGATCCTGCTTTCGCTGTTCCTCGCGCGCACGATCGTCCAGCCGCTGCGCACGCTCGTGCGCGCAGCGGTCCGGGTCCGGCTCGGGCGCGACCGCGAAGTCGTCGTGCCCCGACTGCCCGACCGCGGCGACGAGATCGGACTGCTGGCCCGCGCCATTTCCGACATGACCGCGGCGCTGCGTCAGCGCATCGATGCCGTCGAAAGCTTCGCTGCGGATGTCGCGCATGAGCTCAAGAACCCGCTTGCGTCCCTGCGCAGCGCGCTCGAATCGCTGACGAAAGTCGATGATCCCCAGCTGCGGCGCCAGTTGACCGACATCGCCGCCCACGACGTGCAGCGGATCGACTGGCTGGTCACGGAAATCGCCGATGCCAGCAGGATCGACGCGGAGCTGAGCCGCGCGACATTCGAGGCGGTGGACATGGTCAAGCTGGTTACAGCCCTCGTCGGCGAACGCGAGAATCGCGGAGTCGGCGGCACATGCAAGATCGTCGTTTCCCGCAAGGGCGACTCCGACATGCGCGTCGCCGGGGTCGCCACCAGGCTGGAACGAGTCCTGGAAAACCTGCTCGACAATGCCGCGTCCTTCTCACCCGACGGCGCGCCCGTCGAAGTGGAGCTGGCACGCGACGAGGACCTGGTCGAGATTTCGGTATCCGACCATGGCCCCGGCATTCCCGGCGATTCCCGGGAGAAGGTCTTCGAACGCTTCCATTCGCTGCGCCCCGCCAGCGAGGATTTCGGCAGCCACAGCGGCCTTGGCCTCGCGATCGCGCGCACGATCGTCGAAGCGCATGACGGCAGCCTGACCGCACAGGACCGTGCCGACGGCAGGCCCGGCGCTCGGCTCGTCATCACGCTTCCCGCCTGGGAGGAAGAGTAGTGCTGGCCCTCCAGGCTAGCTGCGTTGCCATCGGCGAGCGGGGATTGCTCATCGAAGGGCCTCCGGGCAGCGGCAAGTCAGGCCTCGCGCTGGCGCTGATCGACAGGGGCGCGGTCCTGGTCGGCGACGATTCGCTGATGGTCGAGGCAGATGCCGGGCGGCTGGTCGCCCGGCCGCATCCGCAAACGCGTGGCCTGCTTGAAGTCCGCAATCTCGGCCTCGTCCGCATGCCGGTTTGCGAACAGGTGCCCGTATCGCTCGTCGTCAGGCTCGACGAGGCGGCAGCCCGCTATATCGAGGAACCGGACACGGCGCTGATCGAAGCGGTGCCCATCCCGCTGGTTCGCCTGTGGCCCGAAAGCCAGTCCCTGGTCCTCAAGGCCGAACTTGCGCTGGAGCGATTCGGCCTCGCCGCCCGCTGAGTGCCGCAATCGGACAATTCTCGACGGCCTCTTCCCTTTCTCTCGGCACAGGCGCAAAAGCGTTCGCCCATGGGCGACGAGACTGACGACATAGGCGACAGGCAGCGCATCCTGCTGGTCACCGGCTTGCTTGGTGCGGGAAAATCCACCGTGCTGCGCGCGCTGGAAGACCTGGGCTGGGAAACCATCGACAATTTCCCGATCCGCCTGCTCGAACGCCTGATCGACAGCACGAGCCCTGCCGCTTCGGACGTGCGGGCGCCGCTCGCCATCGGTTTCGATTCGCGCACCCGCGGATTCAATCCGCATGACATCATCGAACTGGTCAAAGGCCTCATCCGGCGGGACGACCTCGAGCTGACGACCCTGTTCCTCGATTGCTCGGACCAGGAGCTCGAGCGCCGCTACAACGAAACGCGCAGGCGCCATCCGCTTGCGGCGGACATGCCGGCCGCATCGGGCATCGCCGCCGAACGCGAACTGTTCGAACCCTTGCGGCGATGGGCCGACATGATGATCGACACGTCGGAAACGACGACCAACGATCTCCAGCAGGTGATTCGCGAGAGGTTCGCGCCCGCCGACAAACTGGCGATGACCGTCACCGTTTCGAGTTTCGGTTTCTCGCGCGGCATGCCGCCGGTCGCCGATCTGGTGTTCGACATGCGCTTCCTCGACAACCCGCACTGGGTTCCGCACCTGCGGCCGCTGACCGGCCGGGATCCGGAAGTGGGCGAGCACATCAGGAAGGACCCCGCCTTTGCCGAGGCCTTCGAGCGCATCCGGGACCTCATCCTCTTGCTGCTTCCGCGCTACCAGCAGCAGGGAAAGGCCTATGTGCATATCGCCTTCGGCTGCACCGGCGGGAGGCATCGTTCCGTTTTTGTCGCGGAAGAGATCGCCGCGGCCTTGCGCGAGTCAGGATTTTCCCCCACATTGCTGCACCGCAACCTGGGTTCACGGGCTGCCGATCTTCTCGAAGGAGGGCATCGGCAATGAAAGACAAGGCCCGCTCCCAGACGCTTTCGCAGGGTATTCGGAGCGCACTTCCCACATGATCGGAATGATCCTGGTAACCCACGGCAACCTCGCCGAGGAATTTGTTCATGCGATGCAGCATGTCGTCGGCGATCAGGAAGCCGTGGCGACAGTCTGTATCGGCCCGAGTGACGACATGGAGCGTCGCCGCAAGGAAATCGCCGACGCCATCGAACGGGTCGATTCGGGTGAAGGGGCAATCATCCTGACCGACCTGTTCGGCGGCACGCCGTCCAATCTGGCGATCTCGCTGATGCAGGCCGGGCGGGTCGAGGTTATCGCCGGGATCAACCTGCCGATGCTGATCCGGCTGGCCAAGGCGCGCAAATGCATGTCGGTCCACGACGCCGCCACCGCAGCCCGCGAAGCCGGGCGCAACTACATCACCATCGCTTCCGAATATCTGGGCCAGAACGCATGATAAAGGTCAGCGATGTAGTCGAGATCGTCAACGAACGCGGTCTCCACGCCAGGGCAAGCGCCAAGTTCGTCGGCATGGTGGCGGAGCTTCCTGACGATCTCGAAGTGTGCGTCAGCAAGGACGGCGCCGAAGCCGCCGGAGGATCGATCCTCGGGCTGATGATGCTGGGCGCCGCGCGCGGCGACAAGATCGAGATCTCGGTCAGCGGCGAAGGCGCCGAAGAGGCGCTGACGATGCTGGCCGATCTGGTCAGGGGCGGTTTCGGAGAAGGATAGCGGTGCCGGACCGCCGCACCATCACCGGCTTCTCCAACCCGCTGGTCAAGTTCCTCCGTTCCCTTCGCGACAAGAAGCACCGGCGGCGCGAACGGCGCTTCCTGGCCGAAGGCCTGCGCCTGCTCACCGATGCGAGGGAATCGGGCAGGCTGCCGGAGATGCTGGTCATGTCCACGGACCGGGACCCGCATCCCCTGCTCGATGCGCTGGAAGAAGAGGTCGCGGCGCAGGGCGGCGACATCGTCGAGATGGACAAGGCGGTGCTCGCCAAGGTCACCGGAAAGGACAATCCGCAAGCAGTCGCCGGCGTCTTCGCCGAATTCGATACCGGCCTTGCTGCGCTCGACCGCGATGCCGCGCCGATCTGGCTGGTGGCGCAGGCCATGCGCGATCCGGGCAACCTGGGCACGATGCTGCGGACCGGCGATGCGGTCGGCGCCGGCGGGCTGATCCTGCTCGACGAGTGTGCCGACCCGTTCTCGGTCGAAGCGGTCCGTGCCAGCATGGGGGCGATCTTCACACAGCGGCTCGCGCAGGCGCGATGGGACGAGTTCGTTCCCTGGCTGCGCTCTGGCAAGGCGCAGCTCGTCGCCGCTTCGCTGCGCGATTCCCAACCGTACCGCGACGCCGCATATGCCTCTCCCTGCTTCCTGATGGTCGGCAACGAATCGCAGGGCCTGCCGCAAGCCTACGAAGAGGAATGCGACCTGCGGGTGACGATCCCGATGCTCGGGCGGGCGGACAGCCTCAATGCCGCCGTCGCTGCCGCGGTGCTGGCCTATGAGGCGCTGGCGCGGCTGGACTCCAGCTAGGCTCCGTTCATCGTTCGATCATACTGGTGGTGCTAAGGTGCGACCCATGAGACGCGCCTTTCTTTCAACCCTTCCCCTCCTGCTTGTCGCCGCCTGCGCCTCGGCTGCCGACCACCGATCCGACCTCGCCGATTCCAGCTGGACATTCACCACGATCGACGGCGACGCACCCGTCTCCGAAAAGGCCCGGCTGACGTTCGACGGCGATCGCATCGGCGCCAATGTCGGCTGCAACGGCATGGGCGGCCCCTGGCGCGTCGACGGCGGAAGGCTGATCGCCGGACCGCTGGTGCAGACGCAGATGTATTGCGAGGGCCCGGTCTGGGATCAGGAGAAAGCGGTCGGCGCATTGCTCGCGGCGGCGCCCCGGTTCAGCGTCGGCGGCGATGTGATGACCATCGAATCGAGCGGCCACTCCGCCGAACTGCGGCGCGAATAGCGGCTCGGTCTCCGGCGAGGATCGCACCGATCCGCCACTCGCCTTCCTCGGGGACAACCGTCGGGAAAGCAAAACTGCGGCCCCGGCGTTCTATCCGGCCTTCCGGGTTTGATCGTCCTTCGCGCCATCGACGAGCTGCGGCATCACCGGTTCGGAAGCGTCCGACGCCTCACCGTAGCGCGGAGACGCTTCGACGAGGGGGACTTCTTCGCTCACCTCGCGCTTACCGATCTTGATGTGCTTTTCGGTCAATCTGCGCGCACGGCTCATGACATTGCCTTCATAGGTACGGGCAAAGTCGTTGAAGCTATTCACGGCACGCCCCAAGTGAATGCCTGTCTTTTCAAGATCGGACTGAGTCTTGGCCAAGCTATCGTATAGGTCGCTCGCCAACTTACCGATTTCGCGCGCTTCCTTTGCCAAACCTTCTTGCTGCCAAACCTGCGCTATCGTGCGAGCGATAGCCACAAGATTGGTCGGGCTCGCCAGAAGCACGCGACGCTCGAACGCGAAATCCCACAACGTCGAGTCATGCTCAAGTGCGGCGGCAATGAAATGCTCGCCCGGCACAAACATCAAAACGTAGTCGGGAGCATTCTCGAACTGGCTCTGATAGCTTTTCGTTCCCAATGTCTGGATATGGTTGCGCATCGATGCGGCATGCTGGTCAAGGAAAGCTTGGCGTACATCCTCATCGTCAGCCTCAAAGGCGTCCTGATATGCGTTCAAGGATACCTTGGCGTCGACGACCAACTGTTTGTTGCCCGGAATCCGCACGATCGCATCCGGGCGCAGCCGTCCTTCCTCGGTCTCGATGGAATGTTCGGTCACGAAATCGGTGTGTTCGGACAGGCCGCATTGTTCGAGCACGTTCTTGAGCTGCTGCTCGCCCCAGCGCCCGCGCGCCTTGGGCGCGTTACGCAGCGAATTGCCGAGCCGGGCCGCCTCGGCGCGGACCTGCTCCTGCCCGTCGCGCATCGACTGGATGACGCCGTGAAGCTGCCCGAAGGCGTCGACCCGCTGCTTTTCCAGCGAGGCGACCTGCTCCTCGTAGCTCTTGAGTCGCTGGTTGACCGGTTCGAGCAGCGCCGCCACCGCTTCCTTGCTCGACTTCTCGGCATGGCCGAAACGCTCGTCGGCGCGCTTGAGGAAGGCTTCCTGCGCCTGGCCGAGCACCTTGGCTCCTGCCGCCTCGAACTCCTTCCTGAGCGCTTCCTGCGCCGCGATCAGCAGGCGCTTCTGCTCCTCGAAATGCTCGGCATTGGCCTTGAGCGTCGCGAGTTCCGACGCCGCCGCATCGCGGGCGCTGCGCACCTGGGAAATTTCAGCGGCCAGAGCGTCGACGCGGGCGGCCCGCTCGTTGGCTCCGGCCAGTTCCGTGATCGCCCGGCGGAATTTCTCGTCGAGCTCCCGCGCCTCGCCGTCGCGCACTTCGAACCGCGCGCGCCAGTCGGCAACCGGACGCGAACCGAAGAACCAGCCGAATGCAGCGCCTGCGGCAAGACCGAATACGAGAACGATAAGGGCAAGCAATGTCGGATCCATGCCCGCAGCCTAATGGGAACGGAGCAAGAACACCAGTCGAATGTGAGGAATTATCCACCGGTGCGTCGGGTAACCGTTCAGGCCGCCGCGCGCAGCTTCTGCAGCTTCTTGAGCGCCATGTTCCGCTTCAGGCGCGACAGATGGTCGATGAACAGCACGCCTTCGAGGTGATCCATCTCATGCTGCAGGCAGGTCGCCAGCAGATCGTCCATCTCTTCCTCGTGGACCTTGCCGTCGAGATCCTGCCAGCGGGCGCGGATCCGCGTCGGACGTTCTACCTCGGCATAGATTTCCGGCACCGAAAGGCAGCCCTCGTTGTAGGTCGAAAGCTCATCCGAAGCTTCGAGCACTTCCGGATTGATGAAGACGCGCGGCTCCAGCTTGTGCGGCTGGTGGGTATGCTGGTGCCCGCCGTGATCGCACACTTCGGGCTCGGCATCGGGGTCTTCCGGTTGCAGGTCGATCACCAGCACGCGCAGCGGCACGCCCACCTGGATCGCGGCCAGCCCGATGCCGGGAGCATCGTACATCGTCTCGAACATGTCGGAGACGAGCGTCTTCAGCTCGTCGTCGAAGGTCTCGACCGGCCGGGAGACCTGCTTGAGCAGCGGGTCCGGGGCTTCGATGATCTCGCGTATTGCCATGGGGTGGAGATAGGGGCGAAGCGGGCCGCAATCAAGCGACCGGACGCCTTGCCCTGATCGCCTGCGCCAGCGTGCCCTCGTCGAGGTAATCGAGCTCCCCGCCCACCGGCAGCCCGTGCGCGAGCTGGGTGATCCGCACCGGATAGTCCTCCAGCCGTTCGGCGATGTAATGCGCGGTCGTCTGGCCTTCGAGCGTGGCGTTCATCGCCAGCACCACCTCGTCGATCCCGCCTTCGGCCACCCGCTCGATCAGCCTACCGATCGTCAGGTCCTCGGGCCGCACGCCTTCGAGCGCGGACAGCCTGCCGCCCAGCACGTGATAGCGCCCGGTGAACAGCCGCGCGCGGTCCAGCGCCCACAGGTCGGCCACGTCCTCGACGACGCACAGTGCGCGCTGGTCGCGCCGGGGATCGGCGCAGATCGCGCAGGGGTCGGAGGTGTCGACATTGCCGCAGGTCGCACATTCCACCAGGCTCTGCCGGACCGCCGCCAGCGCATCGAGCAGCTGGACCAGCGAAGTCTCGCGCCGCTTGATCAGCCACAGCACGGCCCGCCGCGCGGAGCGGGGGCCGAGCCCCGGCAGGCGCGCCAGTGCGGAAGCGAGCGTCTCGATCTCTTGCGATGCCATCACCGCCCAGATAGGGCTTGGCGCGCCTCAGAGGAAGCCTGTCCGGATCATGCGCATCATCTTCATGGGAACGCCCGAATTCGCCGTGCCGGCGCTCGTCGCGCTGGTCGAGGCGGGGCATGAGGTGGTCGCGGCCTATACCCAGCCGCCGCGCCCCGGCGGGCGGCGCGGCAAGGAGCTGACCCCCTCCCCCGTCCAGCGCGAGGCCGAAGCACGCGGAATCGCGGTGCGCCATCCCGCTTCGCTGAAAGGCGCGGAAGAGCAGGCCGAGTTCGCGGCGCTGGGCGCCGACATGGGCGTGGTCGCGGCCTACGGGCTGATCCTGCCGCAGGCGATCCTCGATGCGCCCGGGCTCGGCTGCCTCAATATCCA
The DNA here is from genome assembly GCA_024236175.1 of Novosphingobium sp. Taxonomy (GTDB): domain Bacteria; phylum Pseudomonadota; class Alphaproteobacteria; order Sphingomonadales; family Sphingomonadaceae; genus Novosphingobium. The sequence goes on from JACKKY010000002.1 coordinate 528,078, forward strand.
CGCCTCGCTGCTGCCGCGCTGGCGCGGCGCGGCGCCGATCCAGCGCGCGGTGCTGGCGGGCGATTCGGAAACCGGCATCACCATCATGCAGATGGAAGCGGGGCTCGACACCGGACCGATGCTGAAATTCGAGACGACGCCGATCGACCGCAAGACCACCGGCGAGCTGACCGAGGAGCTGGCCTGGATGGGCGGGCGGCTGATCGTCCAGGTCCTTGCCGATCTCGACGCCTATCCGCCGACGCCCCAACCCGAGGACGGGGTGACCTACGCAAAGAAGATCGACAAGGCCGAAGCGCGGCTCGACTTCAGCCTGCCGGCCGACCAGGTCGAGCGGCAGGTGCGCGCTTTCGCCCCCGCTCCCGGGGCGTTCTTCGAGCTCGAAGGGGAACGCTACAAGGTCTTCGAAGCCGAAACCGGCAGCGGCGGCGGATGGCCGGGACAGGTCCTCGACGACCGGCTGACGATCGCGACCGGCAGGGGAACGATCCGTCCGACACGCATCCAGCGCGCGGGCAAGCCGGCGATGGACACCGGCGAGTTGCTGAGGGGCAGGCCGATCGCGGCGGGGACTTACCTCAACACCGGCAACTGATCAGCCGTCGAGCCCGAGCCCGCGACGCAGGGCATCGACCTTCGCTGCGGTGAATCGCCGGGAAATCGCCGCATCCGGCACGAACATGTCGAAGCCATGGAACGCGCCCGGAACGATCAGCAGCTCCGTCGGCACGCCGGAGGCCAGCAGGCGTGAGGCATAAGCGATGTCTTCCTCGACGAACAGGTCGAGCGCACCGCAGCAGATGAAGGCCGGAGGCAGGCCGGCAAGGTCTTCCACACGCGCCGGCACGGCGGCGGCGGGAACGTCCTGCCCGCCCGGCGCCATCCCCAGGAAACTCTCCCAGCCGAAGCGGTTGGCTTCCGGGTTCCAGCCGAAATAGCCGATGTGTTCCGGCGCCGGGCGGGACGTGCCGGCCCGGTCGTCCAGCATGGGATAGACCAGCACCTGACTGGCGAGCGAAACCTCACCGCGATCGCGCGCCGCAAGCGTCAGGAGGGCGGCATGCCCTCCCCCGGCGCTTTCGCCCATGACCGCGATGCGCGACGGATCGATCCCGAGCCGGCCCGCGTTTTCCACGGTCCAGAGCAGCGCCGAGTAATTGTCTTCCAGCGATCCGGACCAGATTGTTTCCGGCGCCAGCCGGTAATCGACGGTGACCACCGGCACATCGAGTTCGCAGGCGAGGTCCTGCATCATCGGCAGGCTGTTCGCCGCGCTGCTCGCGGTGAAGCCCCCGCCATGGATGTGGAGAATGGCCGGGCGATTCTCTCCCGGCCGGGCGTTTACCGCATAGACGCGCACGTCTCCGGGATCGGCAGGGCAGCCGACCCGAGGCACCATATGCTCCTCGAACGGCACGTCCGCCCTCGGCGCCTGCGCCGCGCCCGAGGTCCACTCGCGCCGCTGGGCGAGCTTCTCCCTTGTCATCGGCGTGAACGCGGCGGTCGTCTCGCGCATCTGCAGCGCGGCGTCGCGCAGTTCGGGATCGACGAGTTCGAGGAACTCGGGCCTGTAGTCCACCACGGCTATAGGCTCAGGCTTCGGAACCGGCCGGTTGCGACGGCCGGCCTTCACTCAGCCAGTCGTCGCGCTTGCGGTTCACCTGTTCCACCGTCTTGTCCCAGGCCGTGCTGTTCTTCGCCATGAAGCGGATGTTGAAATCGTCGGTATTGCGGAATTCCAGGACTTCGACGCCTTCCGGACCGGGCGTGTAGGTGTAGGGCACTTCCTTGCCGACGAAGAAGCCGTCGCCGGGCCCAAGCGATTCCGTGCCCATCTGCACGCTGCCGGCGACGATGAAATAGACGCAATCGCTGTTGTGCGTGTGCAGCGGCAGCGGATAGCCGCTCTTGAACCAGACGCGCGTCAGGCTCATGCCCGGGCGCGAATAGAGCATCTCCACGGTCTGTCCGGCCGCGCTGCCCGCTTCGGCAAATGCAGTCAGCCCCTCTGCGATGGTCGGCGTGATATCCTCCAGCGCCATGCAGTCGTGTTCGGCGTAGTCGCGCGCCTCGGCGCTGCGGAAAATCTCAAATTGCGGTCGTCTTCCGCCATCCGCGTCATCTTTGGGCATTCGGCCGGTTCCTCTCGTTCGTGAAGGAAGGCTAGTTGCGCCGGACAGCCGATGCCACCTCTTTTTCGGCCGCAGGCTGTTCTTCGCCCGCCAATTCTGTATCGCCCGTCGCATGACGACCCGCTTCGCCCTCACGCTGGAATTCGACGGCGGCCCGTTCATGGGGCTGCAGCGCCAGGCTCACGGCCCATCGGTGCAGCAGTCGGTCGAAGAAGCGGTCTTCGCGGTCACCGGAGAGACGGTGACGATGCACGCCGCCGGCCGCACCGATGCCGGCGTCCACGCGCTCGCGATGCGGGCCCATGTCGATGTGGCGAAGGACATCGCACCGTTCCGGCTGATGGAAGCGCTGAACGCGAAGCTGCGTCCGGCGCCGATCGCCGTGCTCGCCTGCGAGGCTGTCGCCGACGACTGGCACGCGCGCTTCTCCTGCATCGGTCGCCGCTACCTCTATCGTATCGTCAACCGCCGCCCGCCGCTGACGCTGGAGAAGGGACGCGCGTGGCTGGTGCACAATGAGCTGGATGCGGACGCGATGCACCGGGCCGCGCAGGCGCTGGTCGGCAATCATGACTTCACGACCTTCCGCTCGGTCCACTGCCAGGCGCAGAGCCCGGTCAAGACGCTCGACCGGCTGGAGGTGCGGCGGGAAGGCGAAACCGTCCTGATCGAGACGGAAGCGCGAAGCTTCCTCCACCACCAGGTGCGCTCAATGACCGGCTGCCTCGTCCTCGTCGGGCTGGGCCGCTGGCCGGAAGCCCGCGTGGCGGACGCGCTGGCCGCGCGCGACCGGCAGGCGCTCGGCCTCAACGCGCCGGCGCATGGGCTCTATTTCGTGGCTGCGAAATACCCGGACGAAGCCTGATCAGGCCTTCGCCACCGCGCTTTCGGGCAGGTCGGTGCCGAACACGCGCTGGTAGTATTCGGCCACCAGCATGCGCTCCGTCTCGTCGCACTTGTTGAGGAACGTCAGCCGGAACGCGAAACCGGGGTCCTTGAAGATCTCGGTGTTCTGCGCCCAGGTGATGACGGTACGCGGGCTCATGACGGTCGAGATGTCGCCGTTGATGAAGCCCTGCCGGGTCAGGTCGGCCACCTTGACCATGTCCGCGATCATGTCCTCGGCGGTTTCCGGCGCCTTGCTGTGGACGATCTGGCTTTCGACCTCGGCAGGCAGGTAATTCAGCCCGACGACGATGTTCCAGCGGTCCATCTGCCCCTGGTTGATCGCCTGGGTGCCGTGATAGAGGCCCGAGGTATCGCCCAGCCCCACCGTGTTGGCGGTGGCGAACAGGCGGAAATGCTTGTCCGGGCGGATGATCCGGTTCTGGTCGAGCAGCGTCAGCTTGCCTTCCGTCTCCAGCACGCGCTGGATGACGAACATCACGTCCGGCCTGCCGGCGTCGTATTCGTCGAACACCAGCGCGACCGGATGCTGCAGCGCCCAGGGCAGCAGGCCTTCGCGGAATTCGGTGACCTGCAAGCCGTCGCGCAGCACGATCGCGTCGCGCCCGATCAGGTCGATACGGCTGATATGGGCATCAAGGTTGATGCGGATGCACGGCCATTTGAGGCGCGCGGCCACCTGCTCGATATGCGTGGACTTGCCGGTGCCGTGATAGCCCTGGATCATCACCCGGCGATTGAAGGCGAAGCCGGCGAGGATCGCGAGCGTCGTGTCCGGATCGAAGACGTAGGATTCGTCGAGATCGGGCACGCGTTCGTCGGCCTCAGTGAAAGCCGGAACCTTCATGTCGATATCGATGCCGAAAGTCTCGCGCACGTCGATTTCGGTGTCGGGCGCGGATAGTACGGTGCCTTCGCGCATATCGGTCTGTATGTTGGGAATGTCAGTCATCGCGGGCAATCGCCTATACGGGCCTGCGCGCGGCTGCAATAAGCTTTACCAGCCAAATCGAACGATCGCGCTGCGATTCTCCGTCGATCAGGCCCGCAAGACCAGTGCCGAGGATATGTTCAATGGCCGAGTACACCTTCTTCACCAATCCCATGTCGCGCGGCCAGATCGCGCGCTGGGCGCTGCATGAAACCGGGGCCGATTACGAGCAGGTGCTGGTCGACTGGGCGAACAAGCCCGCCGCCCTGATGGCGGCCAATCCGATGGGCAAGGTGCCGGTGATCGTCCACCACTCGCAAGGCGGCGACAAGGTCGTGACCGAAGCGGCGGCGATCTGCCACTACCTCGCCGAGATGCATCCCCAGGCCGGGCTGCTGCCGCGCGACGAGGAGATGGCCGACTATTTCCGCTGGATCTTCTTCGCGGCCGGTCCGGTCGAGCAGGCCATCGCCGCCCGGCACATGGGCTTCGAACCCAAGCCGGAGCAGCAGGGGATGGCCGGCTGGGGGAGTTTCGAACGGACCATCGGCACGCTCGAGCAGCATCTGGCGGACCGCAACTATGTCTGCGGCAGCCGCTTCACCATGGCCGACGTCTATGTCGGCAGCCAGGTCGACTGGGGCCTGACCTTCGGGACGATCCCGCCCAACGAGGCATTCGTCGCATACGCCGAACTGCTGCAGGCCCGGGCGGCCTACAAGGCGGCCAAGGCGGTGGACGGCAAGCTGATCGAGGACATGAAGAAGTGATTCCCAGGAACCGCGTCTGCCTCTGGTATGAGAGCGACGCGCTGGATGCTGCCGGTTTCTACGCCGCGACCTTTGCCGACACGACGGTCGACCACGTCCAGCGCGCGCCCGGCGACTACCCCGGCGGCACGGAAGGCGACGTGTTCTCGGTGGAGTTCACGGTGATGGGCATTCCGTGCCTCGGCGTTAACGGCGGCCCGGCGTTCCGCCACGGCGAGGCATTCTCCTTCCAGGTGGTGACCGAGGATCAGGAGGAAACCGACCGTTACTGGAACGCGATTGTCGACAACGGCGGAGAAGCAAGCCAGTGCAGCTGGTGCAAGGACCGTTGGGGCATATCGTGGCAGATCACACCCCGCGCCTTGATCGAAGGCCTCGCCGATCCCGATCCGGGGACGAGCAGGCGTGTACAGGAAACAATGATGACCATGAAAAAGATCGATATCGCGGCAATCGAAGCCGCCAGGAAGGGCGCCAGCTGATGCTTGCACTCTATGGCCACCCCTTCTCTTCCTACACATGGAAAGCCCAGATCGCGCTCTACGCCAGCGAGACGCCCTTCGAACTGCGCATCGTCGACGCGGAGCATCCCGACAATGTCGCGGTGGTGAAAAATGCCGGGCCCGCCGGAAAAATGCCGGTGCTGGAGGATCAGGGAAACCTGATCTTCGAGGCGACCTCGATCATCGAATATCTCTCGACCCATCATGCCGCGGAGCACATGCTGGTGCCGGTGGACCCCGATCCGGCGACCGGGATGCGCATGCTCGACCGGGTGTTCGACAATTACGTGATGAGCCCGGTACAAACGATCGTCGACGAATACATCCGCAGCCCGGACGCACCCGACCAGTCGCGTATCGCCGAAGCGAAGGAGCAGCTCACCAAGAGCTACGCATGGCTCGAAGGCTGGCTGCAGTACTACCCGCCCGTCGACCACGTCACGCTCATCGAATGCGCGGCGGCGCCGTCGCTGTTCTATGCGGACTGGGTGCATCCGATCGGTGACGAGTTCCCGCGCCTGGCGCGCTGGCGCGCGCATCTGCTGCAGCTACCCTCGGTCGCGCGCTGCGTCGACGACGCCCGCCCGTACCGCGCGAACTTCCCTCCCGGCGCGCCCGACCGGGACTGAGTGCGGCAGGCCGGCAATTCAAGGAGTGCGCAACATGATCACCGGAGCAGAAGGCGGCTGCGACTGCGGCAAGGTCCGCTATCGTTTCAAGGCCGAGCCCATCGTCGTGAAGTGCTGCCATTGCCATGCCTGCCAGCGCCAGACCGGCAGTGCCTTCATCCTCAACGTGCTGGTCGAACCCGGGAACCTGGAGCTGCTGGGCGAGGCTCCCGAAGCGTGGGAGCTTGAGACCGAGAGCGGCAAAGGCCAGCGGAACATGCGCTGTCCGCACTGCAAGGTCTCTGTCTGGAGCATCTACAACATGGCCGGAGACGGGGTCTATTTCGTCCGTGGCGGGACTTTCGACGATACGAGCAAGGTCGAGCCGAACCTGCACATCTTCACCGACAGCAAGCTGCCCTGGGTCAACATTCCCGATGGCGTCGAACAGTTCCCGCAGTTCTACTCGGGCAAGGATATCAAGCGCGCATTCGGAGAGGAAGGTGCAGCAAGATTCCGCGTGGCCCTGCAGGGATGATCTTCGCCGTCGCATTGACACGACCGGCCATGAGGTCCGATCCTGCGTCTCCGAAACAGATCGCAGGACACTAGCAATGGACACCGGGGACATCGTCGAAATCCAGCAGCTTGAGGCATTCTGCCATCATGCGGTCGATCATGAAGACCAGAGCCTGCTGCATCTCGCCTTTACCGACGATGCGAGATTCGACGGGCGTCTGTGCGGCGGGCCGTTGTGCGTGGGGCTGCAGGAGATCATCGACTTCTTCGCGCTGGGCAAACCGCCCCACCCGCCTTCCCACCACATGACCAACTGCTGGGTGCGAGAGGAAGACGGACGCGTGCTGGTGAAGATGAAATGGATGGTTCCCGATCCGTCCACCGGCCGCTTCAACATCGGTATCAATGACGACTGGGTCGTCCGGACCGACAAAGGCTGGCGCATCAAGGAGCGGATCGCGACCCAGGTCTATCCCGAGCCCTCAGGCGAAAGCGGCAGCCTTCCTTAGGAGCTGATAGGCTTCGACCACCTGCTGGAGCCGCTTTTCCATGCTCCTGTCGCCGCCGTTGCGATCAGGATGATAGCGGTGAAGCAGCTGCGAATAGCGTTCGCGCAATGCCCGGCGGTCGGATTCGGGCGGCAAGCCCATCGTTTCCAGCGCCTGGCGTTCTTCCGGGTTGAAGCGTTGGGCGGCTTCCCATTCGGCCCGGCGGTTTCTCTTCATCGAGCGAGCGCGGGCGCTTATCGCATCGAGCGGGTCGGAGAAATCGGCCCAGCGCGGCGCCGAATCGACGCCCGCGGTCGGCCGGAAGGCGCGGGTCTCGCGCTCCCAGCCGTTGAGCGGCGATTGCGCGCGCAGGATTTCCTCGGCGTCCATTCCGTCGAAGAAGTCGTAACCGGAATTGAATTCGCGGATATGGTCCAGGCAATACCAGCGGTACTCGCCGGGGCCGTCGAACCCTGCCGGACGGCCGCCCGGAGCGCGGAATTCACCCTCTTCGGGACACTCCGGCCAGTCGCAAGCCCTGCCCCTCGCCTCGTGGCGACCATGGAACCTGTCTCGTCTCACCTGCTTTCACATGGCAATCAATCGGCTAGAAGAAAAGGCATGACCGGACCAATCGAACAGGAAATGCGCAGCCTGCTTACGCAGGCCTTCGCCCCCACGCGGCTCGAACTGAGCAATGACAGCGCCCAGCATCATGGCCATGCCGGACACGACGGCAGCGGCGAATCGCACTTCACCATCGACATAGAAAGCGCCGCTTTCGCGGGCGTTTCCCGGCTTGAAAGGCAGCGCATGGTCAACCGTGCGCTGGGCGACATCCCCGGCCAGCGCGTCCATGCGCTGGCGATCAGGGCGAAGGCGCCGGGCGAATGAGCGAAACGCCCGTCCGCCGGATTCGCCGCACGGCCCGAATCGTGCTGCTCGATCCGGTGGACCGGGTGCTGCTGTTCCGCTACACCGCAGAGGGCTTTCCACCGTTCTGGATCATGCCGGGCGGCGAATGCGATCCCGGCGAAGACTACCCGCAAGCGGCGCGGCGCGAATTGCTGGAGGAAACCGGAATCGTCGCCGAGCCGCTTGCGATCGAGATCGTCAAGCAGGCCGAGTATGTCTACGATGGCGAGCCTGTCAGGTCGATCGAGCATTTCTTCCATCACCGCACGCCCGTCGCCCGGATCGACACGAGCAGGCACACCGAGCTTGAGCGCGAGGTGATGCAGGAGCACCGCTGGTTCGCCGCCGGCGAGCTGCACGATTGGGCGGAAACGATCTACCCGACCGACATCGCGCAGCTGATCCGGCGAGCGTTAGAGCACGAAACGCGGCCGGCCGTTTGACCGCTGACAGCCGCTCGTCAGCCGCCGAACCACTCCACCCACGCGCCATGGGCGTGCGCGGCAGCCAGCAACTGCGGCTCTCCGTCGCCGGGCCAGTAGCGCACCGAGAGGCCATGGTTGAGCAGGTCGCGATTCGATTCGAGCGCGACCCAGGCCAGTGCCCGCTCGTCCGTCGCCTCCCGGCCGTGGGCTTCCATGGCGCGGGTGATCCTCGATTGCTCGTCTTCGGGCAGGTACTGCCAGACGATCGAATGCATCAGCAGCCGCGTCGTCCCCGGTTCCTGCGGCAGGGCGAGCTGCTCCTCGACGAAATCGGCGGCGCCTTGGCGGACGAGGTCGGGCGGCTGCGATTTCGCTGAGGCCACCGCTGCGTCCAGCCTGGCGAAACGGACGGCATGCTCGGGCCAGATGTAGGCCCTCAGCCGCAGGACCTGCTCCGGATCCGTGAGATCGAGCGGAGCGACGTCGCAGCCCCTCAGCGCGGCGATGGCGATGGCGCGATCCGGCGGCGGCGGGCCGCGCCATTCGGGCGCGAAGCTCATGACCGGGCTGTCGGGCCCCACCCGCACTCCGCCGAGATCGAAGGAGTAGCGCTCGATCATCAGGTTGATCCCCGCGCTGGAGCCGATTTCCAGGCATTCGAACCGCGCCGGCAGGCCCTGATCCGCGAGCCAAAGCTCCGCGGCGATGAAATTGGAGGAGCGCCCCGCCTCGTTGGTCTGCGGCGGGCCGTCGAGCCAGGGCAGCATGAAATCCTCGTGCTCCCGCACCGCGCCGGCGACGATCGCCGCATCGTCCGCCGGAGCTCCGGTGTAGATCGGCGCCAGCTGCGGCGCCTTGCCCGACAGATAGAGACCATGCAGCGCCCCGGCGGAGCGCAGCGGCAGCCCGTCTCCCAGCGGACTGCCCGGCCAGTCGCGGATGCGCTCCCAGAAAGCGCCCGGCTCGTCGGAAGCGACCAGCGCCGCCAGCGCGGCGACGGCCCGCGCGGTGACCGATGCATCGTTTTCACGGCAATAGGCCACCTGGTTGGCGTAGCCCTCCCCCACGGTCATGCGATTGCCGGCCTGCGCCATAACGCCTCCTGCTTCATGTTGCCCTTTGCCCGCTCGCGACGTAATGCGCCCCCGCTATGTCCGGAACGCAGAACTCACCGCTGACTTTCGCCGTGCCCAAGGGCCGCATCCTCGACGAGGCGCTGCCGTTGATGGCGCAGGCCGGCGTCGTGCCCGAAGCCGCGTTCCACGACAAGAGTTCGCGCGCCCTCTCCTTCGCCTGCGAGCAGGAGGACATGCGGATCATCCGCGTGCGCGCCTTCGATGTCGCGACCTTCGTGGCCCATGGCGCGGCGCAGGCGGGCATCGTCGGCTCCGACGTGGTCGAGGAATTCGCCTATCCGGACCTCTACGCGCCGGTCGACCTCGATATCGGCCATTGCCGCCTGTCCGTCGCCGAACCGGCGGGCGGCGCGAGCAACGGCCCCGCCAGCCACCTGCGCATCGCCAGCAAGTACCCGAACCTCACGCGCCGCCATTTCGAAAGCATGGGCATCCAGGCCGAAGTGGTGAAGCTGAACGGCGCTATGGAGCTTGCCCCGGGCCTGGGGCTGGCAAGCCGGATCGTCGACCTGGTCTCGACCGGCCGGACGCTGAAGGACAACGGCCTCGCCGAGACGAGCGTGATCCTGCAGATCTCGGCACGGCTGATCGTCAACCGCGCCGCCCTGAAGACCGACGAGCGCGTCGCCGCGCTGGTCGAACGCTTCCGCGCTATCGTCAGCGAAGCGAAAGCGGCCTGATGCTCCGGCTCGAAACCGGCGACCCGGGCTTCGCGCAAGCCTTCGACAGGATCGTGCGCGACCGGCGCGAAAGCGGCGACGACGTCGCGCGCGACGTGACGGCGATCCTCGAGGACGTGCGCGCCCGCGGCGACGAAACACTGGCGGAGCTGACCGAGCGTTTCGACGGGCACAGGCTCGCAAGCGACGAGGACTGGCGCATCTCCCCCGAAGCCTGCCGGAATGCCTACGACGCGCTCCGGCCCGAGCTTCGCGACGCGCTTGAACTCGCCGCCGAACGTATCCGTTCCTATCACCGCGCCCAGCTTCCCGAAAACCGCGACTACCTGGACGAGACCGGGGTCCGTCTGGGGGCGATCTGGCGGCCTGTGGAAGCCGCCGGCCTTTACATTCCCGGCGGACGCGCAGCCTATCCCTCGTCGCTGCTGATGAACGCGATCCCCGCGAAAGTCGCCGGCGTCGAACGGCTGGTCGTCTGCACGCCCACGCCGAAGGGCGAAGTCAATCCGCTGGTCATGGCCGCCGCCCACATCGCCGGGGTCGGCGAAATCTGGCGGGTCGGCGGAGCCCAGGCGATCGGCGCCCTCGCCTACGGCACCGACAGGATAAGCCCGGTCGACGTCATCACCGGCCCCGGCAACGCCTGGGTCGCGGAAGCCAAGCGCCAGCTCTACGGCGTGGTCGGCATCGACATGGTGGCAGGGCCGAGCGAGATCCTCGTGATCGCGGACGGCAGGAACGAGCCGGACTGGATCGCCGCCGACCTGCTGAGCCAGGCCGAGCACGATCCCGTCTCCCAGTCGATCCTGATCACCGACGACGCGGCATTCGCCGACAGGGTGGCCGCAGCGGTCGAAGCCGAGCTTGCCGCCCTGCCGACGGCAAAGGTCGCAAGCGAGAGCTGGGCCGCGCATGGCGTCATCATCGTGGTCGAGCAGCTGGAGCAGGCCCCTGCCCTTGCCAATGCACTCGCCGCCGAACACGTCGAACTCGCCGTCGACGAGCCGGATCGCCTGTTCGCAAGCATCCGCCACGCCGGATCGGTGTTTCTCGGCCGGTACACGCCCGAAGCGGTCGGCGACTATATCGCCGGGCCGAACCATGTGCTGCCGACCGGCCGCCGCGCCCGTTTCGCGTCCGGCCTGTCGGTGCTCGACTTCATGAAGCGCACCAGCTTCATCCAGCTCGGCGATGCGGCCCTCGATGCGATCGGACCGGCCGCCGTCGCCCTTGCGGAAGCCGAAGGGCTGCCCGCGCACGCACGCTCCGTTGCAGTAAGGCTCGGCCAATGAACCAGCGTACCCAGGCCCGCTCGGCGGCCCGCCTTGCCGCGGTGCAGGCGCTCTACCAGCACGAGATGGAGGCGACGGCGCTCGCCCCCCTGCTCGACGAATTCCACATGCATCGCCTCGGCGCCGAGATCGACGACGATCAATATGCCGAGGCGGAGACCGCCTTCTTCGACGATCTCGTCAAGGGCGTGCTGGCCCGGCGCGAGGAAATCGACGCCCTGCTGGCGGGAAAGCTGGCGCGGGGCTGGTCGCTTGCCCGGCTCGACAAGACCATGCTGCAGATCCTGCGCGCCGGGGCCTATGAGCTGCTCGCCCGCACCGATGTGCCCACTGCCGCGGCGATCAGCGAATATGTCGACGTCGCGCATGCCTTCTTCGAGGCAACCGAGGCGAAATTCGTGAACGGCGTGCTGGACGCGCTGGCGAAAGCCGTCCGCTGACTCCTCTTCACCCTCGATGGGGGAAGGACATTGAACGAGCTTGCCTTCATCGAGGCCCTGCGCCGGATGGCGACGCATCCCGCCGCCCGGCATTTCGACGACGATTGCGCGGTGCTGGAAGTCGGCGGCGAAGCGCTGGTCCTCACGCACGACATGATGGCCGAAGGCGTTCACTACCTTGAGGGCCAGGACCCGGCGGACGTCGCCTGGAAGCTTGTCAGCGTCAATATCTCCGACCTTGCCGCCAAGGGCGCCGAACCGCTCGGCGTGCTCCTTGGATACATGTTCGGAAAGGACGACAGCCGTTTCGTCGAAGGGCTCGAGCAGGCTCTGGCCTATTACGACGTCCCGCTGCTCGGCGGCGACACGATTTCCGGCAAGGGGCCGCAGGCGCTCGGCCTGACCGCGATCGGCCGGGCCACGCACCGGCCAGCACCCTCGCGCGGCGGAGCGCAGCCCGGCGACCTGCTTTACGTTACCGGCCCGGTCGGAGCGGCGATGATCGGATATGATGCGCTGAAATCGGGCGCCGGCGACAGCGAGGCCTATTGCCGCCCTCGCGCCCTTGTCGCACAGGGCCAGGCGCTGGCCCCCCACGTTACGGCGATGATGGACATCTCCGACGGCCTGCTGCTCGACAGCTGCCGCATGGCGCGCGCATCCGGCGTTACCTTCGCAATCGAGGCGAACGCCGTGCCGATCGCCGCACCGGAGCAAAGACGCGGCGACGCCATGCGCTGGGGCGACGACTATCAGCTGCTGTTCACCGCGCCTGCCGGACTGGATCCGCCGGTTCCCGCCACCGCCATCGGCCAGGCACTCGATCCGGGCGAAGCGCCTTTGATGCTCGACGGCGATCCGCTCTCGGAAAAGGACGGTCTGGGCTTCCAGCACGGCTGAGCCGGACCGGGCCAGATCGGACGACCGCATCCAAATCTGGGCAGAAATGCGGCAAAAGACTTGCACGAAGCAGTGGCCGCCCTATAGCGGCCTCCGGATTTCTGCCCTTTAGAGGCAGGACCGAGATGCTGTTCGAAACAACAAGGGGGATCGCCCGTGAACCTCGTCACGATCGCGATAATTTTGGGATTGCTGGCCGTAGTCTACGGCTTCGTCACCAGCCGTCAGGTGCTGGGAAGCTCCGCCGGCAATGAAAAGATGCAGGAGATCGCTGCTGCCATCCAGGAAGGCGCGCAAGCCTATCTGAAGCGGCAATACACCACTATCGCCATTGTCGGTGTCGTGGTTGCGATCATCATCGCCATCACGCTCGGGTCCATTTCGGCTACCGGCTTCGTGATCGGTGCGATCCTGTCCGGTGTCGCCGGCTTTATCGGCATGAACATTTCCGTGCGTTCGAACGTTCGCACGGCGGCCGCGGCCCAGACCGGCCTGCAGCCGGGCCTGACCCTCGCGTTCCGCGCAGGGGCCATCACCGGCATGCTGGTGGCGGGCCTCGCCCTCCTCGCGATCTCGGTTTTCTACTGGTACATGACCGGGCCGCTGGGCAAGACCGTGGGCGGCGAAGACCGCACCGTGGTCGACGGCCTCGTCGCCCTGGCCTTCGGCGCCTCGCTCATCTCGATCTTCGCGCGTCTCGGCGGCGGTATCTTCACCAAGGCCGCGGACGTCGGCGCCGACCTCGTCGGCAAGGTGGAAGCCGGCATCCCCGAGGATGATCCGCGCAACCCGGCCGTGATCGCGGACAACGTCGGCGACAACGTCGGCGACTGCGCCGGCATGGCCGCCGACCTTTTCGAAACCTATGTCGTCACCGTCGGCGCCACCATGGTGCTGACCGCGCTGCTGCTCAAGGGCGTGGGCGACCTCCTGCCGAACCTGATGGCGCTGCCGCTGCTGATCGGCGGCGTGTGCATCGTCACTTCCATCATCGGGACCTACTTCGTCCGCCTCGGCGGCGGCACGAACGTCATGGGCGCGATGTACAAGGGCTTCCTTGTCAGCGCGGTCCTGGCGATCCCGGCGATCTGGTTCGTCACCAGCTACGCGCTGGGCGGCATGGACAACCCGATGGGTGAAGGCGGCTTCACCGGCCGGACGCTGTTCTACTGCTCGCTGCTCGGCCTGATCATCACCGGCCTCATCATCTGGATTACCGAGTATTACACCGGCACGGGCTTCCGTCCGGTGCGCTCGATCGCCAAGGCTTCGGAAACCGGCCACGGCACCAACGTGATCCAGGGCCTCGCGATCTCGCTGGAATCGACCGCACTGCCGACGCTCGTCATCGTCGCCGGCATCGTCGTCGCGCACCAGCTCGCCGGCCTCGTCGGCATCGCCTACGCGGCGACCGCCATGCTGGCACTCGCGGGCATGGTCGTGGCGCTCGACGCTTACGGTCCGGTCACCGACAACGCCGGCGGCATCGCCGAAATGGCCGGTCTCGACGATTCGGTTCGCGAGAAGACCGACCTGCTCGACGCTGTGGGCAACACCACCAAGGCCGTCACGAAGGGCTATGCGATCGGTTCGGCGGGCCTTGCCGCGCTGGTCCTGTTCGCAGCCTACACGACCGACCTTCGCGAGTTCTTCCCGGGACTGAACGTCGATTTCAGCCTTGAGAACCCGTATGTCATCGTCGGCCTGCTGCTGGGCGCACTGCTGCCCTACCTGTTCGGTTCGATGGGCATGACCGCGGTGGGCCGTGCAGCCGGTGACGTCGTCATCGACGTGCGCGACCAGTTCAAGAACGATCCGGGCATCATGGCGGGAACGTCGAAGCCCGATTACGCCAAGACGGTCGACCTCGTCACCAAGGCGGCGATCAAGGAGATGATCATCCCGTCGCTGCTGCCGGTGCTGGCCCCGATCGTGGTGTACTTCGTGATCACCTGGGTCGCGGGACCGGAAAACGGCTTCGCGGCGCTCGGTGCGCTCCTGCTCGGCGTGATCGTGGGCGGCCTGTTCGTCGCCCTGTCGATGACTGCCGGCGGCGGCGCCTGGGACAACGCCAAGAAGTACATCGAAGACGGCAATCACGGCGGCAAGGGCTCCGAAGCCCACAAGGCTGCGGTGACCGGCGACACGGTCGGCGATCCCTACAAGGATACCGCCGGCCCGGCCGTCAACCCGATGATCAAGATCACCAACATCGTCGCCCTGCTGCTGCTGGCGGCGCTGGCGGGACACGCAGCGGGCTGATCCGGCTCGCCCGTGGGGTGAACAAGGCCCCGTCCGGAGCGATCCGGACGGGGCTTTTGTTTGTATCCTGCCGGTGGAAGCGCTTTGCCAGCCGGCAAGGGCTCTCGACATCCGGTCAGGTGCTTGGCAAGGCTGGGCAGCCTATGGCCGGTCGCCGTCACGCTGGAGGTTTGCTGCCTTGATCGATCTCTTGCGAAGAGCGACTTTCCACGGCCCCAATCCCTTTGCGGTCGAACCGGTCATCGTTGCGGATATCGTCGTCGACGATGCAGGCGCAGCGAACGCCGATAGCATCGCCGGGCAGATCGTCGGCCTGAGCTCGCCCTGGTTCGAGGAGACCGCCGACGCGGGCATCCCGGACGACGCCGAACGGCTGGTCGACCTCCTGCTGCGCTGGTCCGTCGCCACACTCAACTGGATGCAGGGCTGCGTTGAAGTCCGCGGCTACCAGAAGCTCGGCCCCGGGCGGTTCCGGGTTTGGCTCGAATTCCACGACGCCGCCCTCAGCCAGTCCGCCCTGGAGCTGGCGGTCAGGCTGGCGAACCGCGCCGAGCAGGGCCGCGCCGATCGCGGCGAGCTTGATAGCATGCTTGAGCGCATCTGGGACGCGAGCCTGATGCGGCATCCCGATTCGTCGGACGAAATCATCATGGCGGGCGCCAAGGCGCTCGACCTGCCGATCGCACCGGCATGGAACACCCTGCAGATGTGGCAGTACGGCTGGGGGGCGAAGAGCGAGGTGATCGGCTCGGCCGCCACCAACCGCGACGGCTACGCCTCGGGCATGATCATCGCGCGCAAGAACCGCACGAAGAACGCGCTGCGGCGGCTCGGCCTGCCCGTCCCGCCGGGCGTGCTCGTCAGGACCGAGGACGAGATCGAGGCGGCGGTCGCGAAAATAGGATTCCCCTGCGTGGTGAAGCCCATCGATCTCGGCAAGGGCATGGGCATAAGCGCCAATTTGAAGAAGATCGAAGAAGTGCGTTCCGCCTTCCGCTACGCCCGCACCGAAAGCAGTCTGCCGGTGATGATCGAAGCTTTCGTGCAAGGCGACGATCACCGGCTGCTGATGGCGGGAGGGAAGCTCGCCGTCGCCGTACGGCGCCTCCCGCCCTTTGTGACCGGCGACGGCAAACGCACAATCCGCGAGCTTACCGATGAACTCAATATCGGCCGTGTACATCCCGACAACCTCTCGCTGGACCGCCTGCCCGCCGTGCGCCTCGATGACAGCGCGCTCGAACACCTTCACAGCCAGGGCATGACCCCCGAAACCGTGCCCGAAAGCGGCCGGAAGGTGACCCTGCGCAGCATAGCCAATATCTCGACCGGGGGCGGCGCCGAGGACGCGACAGCCGACGTCCATCCAGACATTCGGCAAGCCTGCGACATGCTGGCGAAAACCCTGCAGGTGAACGTCGCCGGGTTCGATTACCTGACGACGGACATTTCGAAGGGCTGGAGGGAAGTCCCCGGTGCGTTCATCGAACTCAATCTGACGCCTGCCCTGATCGGCTTCACTCTGGCCGGCTGGCCGGCGGCAGAGGCCGGAAAACTGGTGCTGAGTGAAGGAACCGGCCGGATACCGGTGAATGTGATCGTCGTCCCCGATGAACTGGTCGAGACAACCGAGAAGCGGTTGGCGGACATGCCAGCCGATCCTGCAAGCGGATGGGCCTCTCCCAACAAGGCATGCATCGGCGATCTGTCCCTGATCGTGGAGGCCGGACAACCGTGGTCAGGCGTGCAGACCCTGCTGGCGCACCGTACGCTCGAACGAGCCAGAATCCTTGTCCCGAGCCAGCATCTGCAACTCCACGGCCTGCCTGTCGATCGCGCCGACCGCATCTGGAACTGCGACCCGGAATTGCGGACGGAGTGGCGGGGGGTGCTCGAACGGGCGTCGCGATTGCCGGTCTGGACCGGCCCATGGCAGGAACTGGAGGCCGAGATTTCCAGGCCTGGCTGGCCTCATCCGGAAGGGTGATAGAAATCGTACACGGCGCGAGCCACGGCGGCAGACACACCCGGTGCTCTCTGCAGGTCCTCCAGGCTGGCCGCCCGCACTTTTCCGGCAGTCCCGAAATGCAGAAGAAGTGCCCGTTTCCTCGCTGGCCCGATGCCGGGTATCTCGTCGAGCGGGCTGGCCGAGATCGCACGGCTTCGTTTCTGGCGGTGTGCGCCGATCGCGAAGCGGTGGGCCTCGTCGCGCAAGCGCTGGAGATAGAACAGCACGGGTGAATTGACCGGAAGCGTCTTCTCGCGGCCGTCGGCGAAATGAAAGACCTCGCGCCCGGCGTTGCGATCCGGTCCCTTGGACACCGCGATGAGCGGCACGTCCTCGATACCCAGCTCTTCAAGCACATCCTTGACCGAACTCATCTGCCCCTTGCCGCCATCGATCAGCACAAGATCCGGCCAGAGCCCCCCGTCGCGATCCGGGTCCTCCTCCTGCGCGCGGGAGAAACGACGGTTCATCACCTCGCGCATCATCCCGAAGTCGTCATTGGTCTGCGCCGAGCGAATGTTGAACTTGCGGTACTGGTTCTTGAGGAAGCCCTCGGAGCCGGCGACCACCATCGCGCCGACCGGCTTGGCCCCCTGGATATGCGAATTGTCGTAGATTTCGATCCGCTGGGGCACATCAGAAAGTTCAAGGAACTCGGCGGTCTCGCGCAGAATCTTCGCCTGTGTCCCGGATTCGGCGAGCCTCCGGTCTAGCGCTTCGACTGCATTGCGGCTCGCCTGCTCGACCAACCGCTTCCTGTCACCGCGCTGCGGGACGGAGATCTCGACCCGGTGCCCGGCGATTTCCCGGAACGCCTCCTGCATCAGGGACGCATCGGGCAGCCCTCGGTCGACCAATATCGTGCGTGGCGGCGGCACTTCCTCGTAGAACTGGGCCAGCACGCCGGAGAGAACCGCCTCATCCTCCACCCCGCTGGTATGTGTCGGGAAGAAGGCGCGGTGTCCCCAGTTCTGGCCACCGCGGATAAAGAACGCCTGGATGCCGACCTGACCGCCTTTCGCCGCCATTGCGAAGACGTCCGCATCCCCCAGCCCTTCGGCGTTGATCGCCTGGCTGCCTTGGATGAACGTCGCGGCGCGCAAGCGGTCACGCAGCATGGCGGCGCGCTCGAAATCCAGCGTTTCGGCCGCCTCATGCATCTGCTTTTCGATTTCCTGCTGCACCGCGCTCGACTTGCCGCCGAGGAAATCCTTCGCCTGGCGCACCAGCTCGGCATAGCCCGTCTCGTCGATCCGCGCCACGCAAGGTGCCGAACACCGCTTGATCTGATAGAGCAGGCAGGGACGGTCACGGCGGTCGAAGAATCCATCGGTGCACGACCGCAGCAGGAAAAGCTTCTGGAGCGCGTTGATCGTCTTGTTGACCGATCCGGCGCTAGCGAAGGGACCATAGTAGTTTCCCTTCGCCTTGCGCGCGCCGCGATGTTTCATGATGCGCGGGAAGGAATGGTCGGCGCGCAGCAGGATGAAAGGGAAGCTTTTGTCGTCGCGCAGCAGCACATTGTAGGGCGGGCGGTAGCGCTTGATCAGCTGCGCTTCTAGCAGCAGCGCTTCGGCTTCCGAATTGGTGGTGACAATGGTCATCGAGCGGGTCTGGCTGACCATGCGCTGCAGCCGCAGGGGAAGCCGCTCGACCTGGACGTAATTGCTCACCCGGTTCTTGAGCGCCCTCGCCTTGCCGACATAAAGCACGTCGCCGCGCGCATCCTGCATCCGGTAGACTCCCGGCTTCGCCGGCAACGTCGAGACGGTCTCCCTGATCACGGAAGCGCCCTTCTCCAGATCAGGCTGGTCCGAACCGCGCACGGTGTATGTCGCGCGTTCCTCGTGGAAGCGCTCGGCGCCCTTGGGGTTCGGCGGAGTTCCTGCGGGAGTGCGGGCCATGAAGGCCAGATAGGCGATCGCCGGTCGCTTGGGGAGAGGAAGCTAGAATCTCTTGCGGATGTCTATGCCCACGAAGCGCCCGCGCGGATCTAGGAAGTCTGCCTGGTACGACAGCGGCACAAGTCCGCTCTCATCGGTCACTTTCTGGCGCGAATCGAAAATGTTTTCGAAATCGAAGGCTATGCGTACGCCCTTCAGGAACGGCATTTTTGCGACAAGCTTTTCCTGCTGGTCGAGATTGACGAAGAACCGCGCGTCCAGAACGAACGTGCTGCCGAAGCGCAAGTCCGAACTGCCAGGTGCGCCGCTCGCGCGCACTGTCGCCGGCGCCGTCCAGTTGCCATTCAGGCGCAGGCCGAATCCCTTGTAGAATGCGCCGCCTTCCATTTCGACGGAATGACGCGGCACGCCGCCGTCGACGAGCGAATCCCCGTCAAGCTGGTCGAGGACAAGCGCTCCGGGAGCAATCGTGACCCGGTCGGTGAAACGCCAGGTGTGATAGACGGAGAGGTTCCATCGGCCGCCCTGCCCGTGCCTGCCGAATCCTGGCGGTCTGCCACCACCACCGGGCCGGCCCGCTCCCTGGCCGCGTGCTCCGCCCCTTGCCTCCTCGGCCTGTTCGCTGGCTATGCGCCCGGAAAGATTTATGCCCCAACGCATGCGCGAGCCTTCGACCTCGTCGAAAGTGACCGGTCGCCGGTCGATCGACACGAGCCGTCCCTCGGCATCGCGCAAAACACGGTCGGGAAAGGCAGCCTCGACCGCCGGGGTCAGCAAGGGAAAGGAACGCGTCACGTCGTCCGAACGATTGCGAAAATATTCGACCTGCAGGCTCGATCGGCGAAACAGGGGCAGATCGTAATTCAGCGACAGTTTGATATCGCGCTGCTTTTCCGCAAGCAGGTCGGGATTGCCGCCGCCGACGATCGTGACCAGAGCCGTTTCGCCGCGGGTAAAATCATAGACCGGAACATTGAAGGAGAGCACTCCGGGATTGCCGAGCTGGCCGAGGCTGGGTGCAACTTCGCTGACGATATAGCTCGCATTCAGCGTCAGTTTCTCTGTCGGCGACCATACGATACCGGCGCTCCAATCGGTAAGCGTCCCGAAATCGGAAAATTCGTGGAGCGATCCGCTAAGATTGAGCGAAACGTCTCCCAACGTTCCTAGGAAATTGTTCCGTCCACCCAGCAGCGGCAAGGCAAGGTTGGCGCCGGCACTGAAGATATCCCGATCGAGCTTCACCGTGCCGGCCGTGCCGCGCGAATCCCGGTTCGTGCTGCTGAGACGATCATAACCTGCATCGACGGTAAGGGACGCATCGCCGGCCGGCATGCTGAACGGCCGTCCGGCAAGACTGGCAAATGTCGACACGGTCACGATTTCGCTGCGGGCCGCATCAACTCCCGCGCCTGCGAGCGGCGGCAGGGGCCCGTCGATCGCGATATCTCCCGACGCCGCCGCGTCGACCAGCGGAGTCACATCGGCCCTGCGATCGATCCTCGTAAGCGATTCACTGTATTTCGCGTCAGCGGTTGCAGTCAGTTGCCAGTCGCCGAGCGGCTTGTTCAACGTGACGCCGCCTTCAAGGGAATCGACGCGGTTGTCGCGGACCAGCGGGTCACCGAGGCTGCGCAGTGCAGTGGAACCGTCCGGCGCGGTGAGCAACACGGTATCCAGCCCGGACAGGCTGCGCGAATCCGCCCGGCTGACGAGGCCGTCGAGCGTCAATGTGCCTCCGAGCCCTTCCTGCCCCAGCCCGGTCGACCAGCTTCCGTTGATCGTATGGGTAACCGAGTCCGCGACTAGGCTGCGATATGCGGCAGGATCGGGATCGGTGATCACGGTCGGCACGGTGCCCGGCTCCTGGACGACATCTCGTTCCGCTTCGGTCAGCAGCGAGGTGTCTTCCATTTTCCAGTTGAGATTGAGCCGTCGCGGACCGTCGATACGGGTCAGTCCGGCTTCCAGTTCACTTTCGGCGAAGCCGCCGCGGGTCGGCATGTTGTATTCGCCCGCCGCCTGGATGCTGTAGAAATTCTCCTTGAGGATGAAATTCACCAGGCGCTGGTCGGGCGGATAGCCGAAACGCAGAGCCACTTCCTCGGGCAGCACTTCCATGCGCCGGATCGCCTCCGGCGGGATGTTGCGGAGCTGCCGGAAACTGGAAATCCGCTGTCCGTTGAGCAGGATGACCGGATGCCCGTCGCCACGGCCACGGCCGCTGTTGGTCTGCGGACTTACCGCTTCCAGCAATTCTCCGATCGAAGACGCCCCATATGCCGCGACATCGGCCTCATCGAGCGTCATTACCGGCGGCTGATCCGTGTCGACCTGGCCGCGAATACGCGTCGCCACGACCAGGATCTCTTCGCCGACCTGCTCCAGTTCGTCATCGCTTTCGGCGGATGCCGACAGTGGCGGCTCCTGGGCAAGGGCGGGCGAGGCGATCAGCAGAAGGGAAGGAAGAATGAAAGGACGCAACGAATGGCACTCCACTGGGTTCATCCCGTCCCCGCCCGCATCGATGTGGGAAGCGGCGCGTCTGCGCAAGGCACTCTAGAGTAACAAATTGTCACATCCCGGTTACGGTGCGATGAACGGCGGAGGCTTCCCTTTTGCGCCAGCCGCAGCTATGCCGCGCCGCGAAGCGAACAGACAGCAACGGATAATGATCGCCGATGGCGAAAGAAGAACTACTCGAAATGCGCGGCAAGGTCGTGGAACTCCTGCCCAATGCCATGTTCCGCGTGGAGCTTGAGAACGGCCACGAAATTCTCGGCCACACCGCCGGAAAGATGCGCAAGAACCGCATCCGCGTACTCGTCGGCGACGAGGTTCTGGTCGAACTCACGCCCTACGACCTCACAAAGGGCCGCATCACCTATCGATTCATGCCCGGACGCGGTGGCCCCGGCCAGTACTGACGGCTTCGGGGACGGGAATGGCCCGGTCGCAAACCGCCTGATCCTGGCCTCCGCAAGCCCGCGCCGCCGCGAACTCCTTGCGCGCCTGGGTATCGTTCCCGATCAGATCGCCGCCGCAGACATAGACGAGACGCCTCGCAAGGGCGAACTCCCGCGAGACTATGCCCGCCGGATGGCCGGCGAAAAGGCCGAAGCCGTGAACGCCGACGAGGCCCATGTCCTGGCGGGCGACACCGTGGTCGCCCTCGGTCGCCGCATCCTTCCCAAAGCCGAAGACGAGGCAACCGCGAGGCAGTGCCTTTCGCTGCTGTCCGGGCGACGGCACCGGGTGCTTTCCGCCGTTGCCCTGAAATCGCCCGACGGCAGGATACGGCAAAGGCTCTCTGAAACGATCGTGCGTTTCAAACGGCTCTCCGAAGCCGAAATGGACGCCTATGCGGCGAGCGGGGAATGGCGCGGCAAGGCCGGCGGATATGCGATCCAGGGCCACGCAGAAGGCCTGATAGCCTGGATCTCGGGCAGTCATTCGGGAGTCGTCGGTCTCCCGCTGTTCGAAACACGCGCGCTGCTGAAGGCGGCGGGGTTCCACATTGGCTGAGCCGACAGAGGATCAATGGCTCGTCGAGGAAGGAATCGGCGAACATCGCGCAATCCTTGTCAGCGGCGGCAGGATCATCGCCGCGCAGGTCGACTGGCCGGGCTCGCTTGCGGTTGGCCGGATAGACGACGCCGTGCTCGTCGCCCGCACAGCAGGCTCAAAGCGTGGAACCGTACGCTTCGCCAGCGGAGAGCAAGCGCTGGTCGATGGGCTGCCTCGCGACGCGCGGGAGGGCGCACCGCTGCGCGTAATCGTAACGCGGGCGGCGATAGCCGATGCGGGGAGGCTGAAGCTTGCCCAGGTCCGTCCGACACAGGACGCCCCCTGCCCCGCGCCGACCCTGGCCGAACGGCTGCAACTGGCGGGCGAGAAGGTCCGTATCGTGCGTCGTTTCGTCCAGGATGGCTGGAACGAGCTGTTCGCCGAAGCCTGGGAAGGTTGCGTAGAGTTCGATGGCGGCAGCCTCCTTGTTACACCGACAGCGGCAATGACCGTGATCGACATCGACGGCACCCTGCCGCCGCGAGCGCTGGCCCTGGCCGCGGTTTCGCCGCTGACCGAAGCTATCCGCCGATTCGACCTTGGCGGGTCGATTGGCATCGATTTCCCGACCCTTGCGGACAAGGCCGACCGCCGCGCGGTGGATGACGCGCTTGGCACAGCGCTCTCCGGCTGGCCGCATGAACGCACGGCAATGAACGGCTTCGGCTTCGTCCAGATTGTCTCAAGGCTCGAGCGACCTTCGCTGGTCCAGCGACTTGTCCGGGACAGGGCGGGTGCAGCCGCGCGGTTGCTGCTGAGACGCGCCGAAGCCGTCGAAGACCCCGGTGCGATCCTGTTGAGCGCCCATCCAGCCGTCCGCTCAAGGATTGCCCCGGAATGGGAAGCGGACCTTGCGCGGCGCACGGGAAGAACCCTGCGCTGGTCGGAAGATCCCGGCCTTGCACTGGAAGCCGGCTTCGCCCAGGCAGTGCCCCTATGACCCAGCCCCAGAGGAAATGCCCGATCTGCGGAAAGCCGCGTGTC
This sequence comes from Novosphingobium sp., assembly GCA_024236175.1. Taxonomy (GTDB): domain Bacteria; phylum Pseudomonadota; class Alphaproteobacteria; order Sphingomonadales; family Sphingomonadaceae; genus Novosphingobium. The sequence continues at coordinate 551,448 of JACKKY010000002.1, forward strand.
GAAAAGCATGCGCCGTTCTGTTCAAGCCGCTGCCGCGACCGCGACCTCGTGAAGTGGCTCGACGACGGCTACAGCCTGCCCGGACCCGCCGCGCCGCCCGATATTCCACCGGAGGAGTGATTCCGGGGGTTGCAAAGGTCGCACGGCTTCGCCATAGGCGCGCTTCCAGCCGCTCGCAGGCCTATTGACAAGGCCGTCGCCGCAGCGATGCCCAGGTAGCTCAGTTGGTAGAGCACATGACTGAAAATCATGGTGTCGGTGGTTCGATTCCGCCCCTGGGCACCACTTCTCCAAGGCACGATCGGTCGACCGTTCCCAGCTGACGCGCATGGCGCTTCAGGCGGGGTGGCCTGGGTAATATTCTGATATTTTTTGAAAAAATAGATCTTTGCCCGGGCCGCATCCCTGCCCCGGACGGCGATCATCGGCTGTTACCACCAAGTCGCGCAGGTGGTGCAACGCGAACGGACCGCGCCGGTCATTGCTCACGCGGAACGGTCCGGCAGGTCTCCTGCCGGGCTTGCTAGCTTGGGGTACGAAAGCGAAGCGGTGCAGCGAAATGCCGCTGCCCCGTGTCTGTGATAAGCGTTCCGCCCCGCGAGACGAAATGGGGGTGATCCGCAGCCTCATCCACCGTCAATACCGGCTCAACGCAGACATCGAGCAGCGCGAAGAATGCGCGCCAGTCCTCGAAGTCGCGCGTTGCGATAACCTTCGCGAGTTCGGCGCGCACATGATCATGCGCGTTTGGCGCAGCCTCTCGCAGCGCACCGGCCAGATCGGGGCGCTCCAGCGCTCCGAACAGGCCGTCGACGAACTTGGGCTCGATCCCGCCGACAGCCAGCCAGCGCCCGTCACGGGTCTCGTAATAGCCATAGAAGCAGCCGCCATCTAGCATACCGGTCCCGGGCTCCTCCGCCACGCCGTTGAGTGCGGGCGGCCCGGCATAGGCATTGAGCGCCCAGACAGCGTCGGTCATGCTAACATCGACATGCGCACCCTGCCCGGTCCTCTCGCGGCCCTGTAGCGCCGCGAGAATGCCGATCACGGCATGGAGCGATCCCCCGGCAAGATCGGCGACGGGCAAGGCGGAGAGCGCCGGTGCGCCGTCCGCCCCGCGCATGAAATGCGCAACGCCCGAAAGCGCGAGATAGTTGATGTCATGCCCGGCCCGGTCACGGAAATCTCCATCCTGCCCAAACCCGCTCACCGAGCAATAGACAAGCGACGGGTTCAGCGCGGCCAGATCATCATAGCCAAGCCCCCAGGCCGCCATCGCCCCCGGCCGGAACTGCTCGACAAGCACGTCATAGTTGCCGATCTCGCCGCGCACCGCCTCGATATCGGCCACGTTTCGATGATTGACCGTCCGTCGACGCTTGCCTTCGTTCACATAGTGCCAGGCATAGGAAGCCTCATCGGCCAGCGGCGGCAGGGTGCGGAAGATTTCCGGCCTGCCGGACAGGTCGACCGCCTCCACCTCGGCACCGAGATCGGCAAGCATCTTGGTCCCGCAAGGCCCCGGCAGCGACCAGGAGAAGTCGAGGATACGAATGCCGGCGAGTGGTCTGTATGCGGACCTTTCCCCGCCAGCGGTCATGCCAGATCGACCTTGCCGATCACGTCCCCGCGATTGACGAGGTCACCCTCCGCCCTGGCGTGACGAAGCGTTCCCGAAACGGGTGCCTCGATCTCCACCTGCAGCTTTTCGACCATGATCTCCACGACGATGTCCCCGGCCGATACCTCGGCTCCGTCGTCGTAGATCCACGTCAGGAGATTGCCTTCGTTGTCGCCGTCCCACTGATCGTCGGCGATACGGATGTCTGTCATGCAAATTCCTTGAACAATTGGCGCGTCGTCTCGACGATCTTGTCTGTGCTCGGCCGCAAGGCCTGTTCGAGCGGACGGGCGAACGGGATCGGCGTATCGGGAAAGGCGACACGTCGTGGCGGCGCCTTCAACCTGTGGCCGATCGTCTCCGCGACAGAGGCGATGACCTCGCCCGCAACACCGCAATTGCGATAGTCTTCATCGGCGACGAGCAACCGTCCCGTCTTTTCGACCGAAGTCAGGATCGTCTCGCGATCGAGGGGCGATATCGTGGCAAGGTCGATGACTTCCGCCTCGATGCCTTCCTCGGCCAGTTGATCCGCCGCGCGTGCCGCCATATGCGCCGTGGCGGCCATGCCCACGAGGGTAATGTCGCTCCCCTTGCGTCGCACGAAAGCCTTGCCGATCGGAAGCTCGAAGGGCTCGTCGGGCATTATCGAGCTCGCTTCCGGCATCGTTCCCCACAGACCAAGGCCGAGCAGCTCCTTCTGCATCAGGAACATGACCGGGTTGGGGTCGCGGATGGCCGCATGGAGCAGGCCTCGCGCATCATAGGCTGTGGACGGTGCCACGATCTTGAGCCCCGGCAGATGCGCAAAGGTCGCGAACAGCGTCTGCGAATGCTGCGAGGCATCGCTGTAGCCGCCGCCCATACCGGCCATGATCGTCACCGGCATCGCCTGCTTCCCGCCCGTATGCGTCGCATGCTTGGCGATGAAATTGTAGATCGGATCAAGGCAGACGCCCATGAAGTCGACGAACATCAGTTCGACGACCGGTTTCATGCCGGCCATTGCGGCTCCTGCGGCCGCGGCCATGAAACCGGCTTCGGAAATGGGCGTGTCGCGGACGCGCTCCTCGCCATATTTTTCGATTAGCCCTGCCGCCGTCTGGTAGACGCCTCCGAACGCGCCGAGATCCTCGCCCATCAGGAACACACTCGGATCGTTGGCGAGTTCGTAGTCCAGCGCCTCGCGGATGGCGCGGTTCATGAGTACCTTGCGTCCCTTTGCCTTGGGGCGCTCATCCATCTGGATGTCGGTGGGATTGACCATCTTGGGACTCCTCAGACGAACACGTGATCGAGCGCGCTTTCGCAAGCCGGCTCGGTACTCGAACGCGCGAATTGCTCGGCGGCGGCCAGCCGCCCTTCGGTCTCGCGATCGATACGTTCGACATCGGCCGCATCGATGATGCCTTCGTCCATCAGCCGTTGGCGCATGCCGACCAGCGGATCGACGAGCGCCCGCTTCTTTTCCTCCGAAATGTAGATTTCGGGGTCGCCCACGAAGTGACCGACCAACCGGTGCGTGCGGACTTCGATGATCGTCGGCCCATCACCGGCCCGGGCGCGGTCAACCGCGCGCTTGCCCGCGGCGTAGACACCCCAGACATCGTTGTCGGCGACGTACTCACCCGCCGCGTTGTAGGATGCCGCACGGTCGCTGTTGCGCGCGATGGCGGTCGAACGTTCCTTCGGGACGGAGACGCTCCAGTCGTTGTCCTCCACGACGAGGATGAAGGGCAGCTTCCACAAGCCGGCGAGGTTCATCGCTTCGTGGAACATGCCCTGGTTGGCGCCGCCCTCGCCGACCCATGCGACGGCAACCTGGTTGCCCCCCTGCATCTTGATCGCCAGCGCATGGCCGACACCGATGCCGATGCCCTGGCCGACGATGCCACTGCACGCGAACCGGGCTTTCTGGTCGTAGAGGTGCATGTGGCCGCCCCGGCCCTTGCTGAGCCCGCTTTCACGCCCGAACATCTCCGCCGTCATCGCATCGAGATCGACTCCCTTCGCGATTGCGACATGGTGCGGCCGGTGCGAACCGACGGCATAGTCGTCTTCGTTGAGGTGCACGCACACGCCGACAGCGCAGGGTTCCTGCCCGTCAGAGAGATGCATCTCGCCGGGAACCGGTCCCTTTGCCATGTCGAAGACCGGCGTCTTCCCTTCCATGTAGGCCCGGTCCATCATCCGCTCGAAGGCACGGCTCAGCACCATGTGGCTGTACATCCAGCGCAGTTCGTCGGCATTCGGGGCGATGTTCGAAGTCATTTCACGCCTCCCAGATAGCGGGCGTATTCCTCGTAGAAATACCGCAAGCGAATCTCCTGATTGCTCAGCCTGATGCCCTTGAAGCCGCGCGACTGGACGCCCGCCTGCACCATGGGAAGTGAATCCCCGTCCTGGTTGAGAACCACGCCAAGCCCTTCGTCGCCGTGCTCGACATATTGGCGGGCCGGACGTTCGCCCTTCCCGCTCAAGTCGGTCTCGGGCGGCACGGCCATGTAGAACGGCAGTGCAAATTCGGGATCTGAACTGCGTACCGACAGGACCCAGACATCGTAGCGGCATCGCGCCGGATCGGTCGCATGCGGCAGGAAGCGCATGACGAGAACCCCCTCGGGATGAGCATTGAACGTGATGTTCGGGAAGGCGTTGTAATTGCCGTCGTCCGCGACCTGCGTGTCGGTCATGTCCGAGATGTCGATGCCGAAACGCTCCGCCCACTTGCGCCGGGCCTCGATCACGGCAGGCCGGACATCAGCCTGACGATCCTCGAAGTTCTTCGGGTCGAGGCCAGCCGATTCAATCGAAAATCGCAGCTCTTCGGTAAGGCCGGTGCGCTCGGCGATCCGCGGACTCTTCGTCCACATCGGGATCACCATCTTGCTGTGCCCGTTCCCGAAGATGTCATATTCGAAGTTGAAATCGTCGATCATGCGGACGAGTTCAGGATGCCGCGCATGGGCATGGTACCCTTCCATGAAGGCATCGAGCGAAATCTTCCAGTTCATCGGCCAGTCGACGGAGTAGTCCTTGGCGACGATCATTTCCTCCATCCGGTAGACATCCAGAGCATCGGCAAGCCCGCCGAGAAACTCGCGAAGCGGCGCCGCGTTCTCATCCATGTTGACGAAGACGAAACCGCCCCAGGTTTCGCAGCGTACCTCGGTCAGCCCCGGGTTGTCGCAGATGGTCTTCTCGGGAAAGGTCTCGGCATCGGTGATACGCTTGAGCGATCCGTCGATATTCCAGGCCCAGCTGTGGAACGGGCAGACGAAGGCATTGCCGTGGCCGAAATCCCTGTCGACGATCTGCGAACCGCGATGCTGGCAGACGTTGTAGAACGCCTGGATGCGATCCTCCGCGGAACGCACGATTATGAGACTCTCGCGGCCGAACTCGAACCTGAACCAATCGCCGACCTTGCGCAGGTCCGAGACACGCCCGGCGATGATCCAGACACGCGTCCACAGCGTCTCCCATTCGCGCTCCATTATTTCCGGAGAATAGTATTTTTCCTGATCGTGAAGGACCCCGTCCCCCATTTCGAGCTTGGGAAGCTTGAGTTCCCTCTTCCTCGCTGCAACTTCCTGCGCTTCCAACGTCGTCTCCTCAGTTTGCTGCGACCGGCCGGCGGCTTGCGCGACCGCGGCGGTCTCCGCGATCCCAGGCTCCCTCGATACCGGTGGCACGTAGCTGGGCTTTCCGGACCTTGTTGGTCGGTGTGTAGGGAAGCGCAGGCAGCTGCTTGAAATAGCGCGGCACCATAAATGCCGGCATTTCGGCCTCGCAGAATTGCGCCAGCGATCCCATGTCGACCGCCGCGCCTTCGACGGCGACGAAGGCGACCATTATCTCGTCCTCGCCGGTCTCGGATGGAACCGCGACAGCCGCGCACTCGCCCACGCCCGGGAACCGGGCAACGAAGCTTTCGACCTCGAAGGAGGAGATGTTCTCGCCCCTCCGGCGGATCGCGTCCTTGATCCGGTCGACGAAATAGTAGTTGCCGCCATCGTCGACGCGAAAAGCGTCTCCGGTATGAAACCAGCCGTCCCGCAATGCCTCGGCCGTCGCTTCGGGCCGGTCGAGATATCCCAGCATGATCGCATGCGGGCGATCGCACCTGACGAGAAGCTCGCCGACCTCGCCAGCGGGCAGCACCTGCCCTGCGGCGTTGACGATGCGGACATGCCAACCGTCGCGCAAACGACCGCAAGCGGCTGAATTGGCCAGCGTTCCCGGCGGCGCGAGGAACGGAAAGCCACACTCGCTCATGCCATAGCCGGTCATGACGGTCGTGCCGAAACGCTTCTCGAACTCACGATATTCGTCCATCACCGGCGCCATCAGCACGGTGTGCATGGAATGGTCGCGTTCTTCCGGCGCCTTCGGTTCGTTGTTCAGAAAGACGGCCACGCCGCCCAGCAGGATCGTTCCCGTGCAGCGATACTCGCGCACATCGGACCAGAACTCGGTAGTGCTGAAGCGCCGGCGCAACACCGCGCGCCCGGCGAGCGCCGCCATGTCGAAGATGGGTACCTTGCCCGACATGTGGTTGGTCGGAAACGGCGTGTAGAGCGCATCGCTGCCGTCCTTGCGGCAACCGTATATGTCGATCGCGCTGTAGAATTCCCCCCAGGGCAGGATGACTCCCTTGGAAGGGCCGGTCGTACCGCTCGTATAGATAATCGTCGCCACATCCCCATCTTCGAGATCCGGCCGTGTTTCCACTGCCGGATCGACATCGGCGGCACGATCGAGCGTGATCACGTCCAGCCCCGGAACGTCTTCGGGCTCTCCCAGCACAAGCAGCGTGCGCAAATGTTCCAGCCTATCGGCAATGGCCTTGATGGTGGGAACAAACTCGTCGGTTGCGACGAGGATCGTCGCTTTGGAATCGTTCAGGAGATAAGCGAGCATATCCCCATGGAATTCATTGTTGATCGGCACTTCCCAGCCGCGAAGCCACGCGACCGCAAGCCACACCACATGTGCCTCGATGCTCTGCGGGACGAGCACCGCCACACGGCTGCCTTCGGCAGCGCCAGCTGCCCTCAAGGCACCGATGAACCGGCCGACCTGTTCGACGAACTCGGCGTAGTTTGCGGATCTTCCGCCGACTTCCTCCAGAAAGACGCTGTCAGGCGTCGCCTGCGCGCGATCGAACAGCATCGTCGGCAACGGCGCCTCGTAGAGCACGGGCGCGGAACTTTCGGGGCTGCTGGAAACCGGTCTTCTCCTTGGCCGCCGCAGGTCTGGTCCCCGCGGTTCTTTCGATATCGGCAGGGTCTAACCGGCACGCGCCAGGACACGCTTGCGGAAATGCGCACGAAGATATGGCCGAAAACGCAAAGCGCCGACTTGGGTTTGGAAGTTCGTGCGCCAGGCGCTATTCCTAGGGTCGGGAGAATTGAGGCCTGATCAAATGAATGTGGAAACGTGGCAACTTGGCGAAGTTTCCCCGGGTGGACATTCTCCGGCGCTCAGCGACGCCATAAGCAGGATTTTCGGCAGCTGCGACTGCGGTTACCGCCTGTTCGATTCAAACATCACCGCTTCATTCACAAGCGTGAACCTTGGGCCGATGACGGTCGTGCGCTACTTCGGGCAAGGCGTGCATTGGGCGGAACGGCGCCATAAGCATGTCAGGCGCTTCGCAGCCGACGACTTCATCTTCTACATCCCGCACGACAGCCTGGTCACGATAGAGCAACGCACCAACAAATCGAGCTTCGCCGCTGGACATATCGGTTTCGTCAACACGCGGGACACGTTCTTCGGCCAGCTGGAACCCGCCGGTCACGGCAGCTTCGAAATGACCGGACTGGTCGTTCCCGGAGCCCTGCTGCGCAGCCGCTTTCCAAGCCTCGACGGCCTTGCCGGCCAGGCGGTCGACATCGGACCGAGCCTTTACGGCGTCTTTTCCGCCTATGCGACCGCGATTGACGGCTGGGACGGCGAAACCGACCAGATGCGGGTCAGGGCGCTGTCGAACATTCTCTTCGAAACCTTGTGCTCCATCAGCGAATACGCGCTGGTGAGCCAGGAAGACCAGAGCATGCCGCCGACCTCGGCAAAGCGGGCGCTCGAGCGGATACGTACGTTCGCCCTCGCCAACCTTACCGATCCAAGCCTCTCGGTCACCATGATCGCGCACCGGCTGAACATGTCGCCGCGCTATGTACACAGCGCCTTCGAAGGCTCGCAATGGACGGTCAAGAGCTGGATCAAGCATCGCCGGCTGCTCGAATGCCGCAAGGCAATCCGCTCTCCCAGCATGACCGGACGCACGCTGACGGAAATCGCCTACAGCTGGGGCTTTTCGGACTTTTCGCACTTCAGCCGCTGCTACAAGGAAAAGTTCGGCTGCTCCCCCAAGCACGATCGCGCCGCCGCCGAATAGGACGCAGGCGCTTCCTTTCGCTGCACGTCCATCAGGCTTGTATGGGCGCCGATGTCATAGTTGGCAGGCAGCCCGGCAAGCCGCTCGTAGCCGCAAAGCAACTCGAGGTCCCGCCGCCAGTCGCCGAAGACCACGAGGCTCGCGTGAAACAGGCCGCCATGGAACGCGCGGTTGCTCCGCAGGACTGCAGCCGTGCCAGCGATCTTGCGTCCCCGCCAGCCTATGTCGTGCGAGCCCGCGCAATAGCACTGCGCCAGCTTGCCGGTCTCGAAAGCGAAACCGAGACGCGCACCGGCAAGCCCGATCATGTCGCAAAGCTCGTCGAAACCCTGCGACGGCCTGAGCGGCCGTGGCGAGATCCGCAGGAGGCTTATGTTGAGCACTCCGGGACGATGGACGACTGCCGTTCCCCCGGAAGCGCGGACGGCCACGGGATAGCCTCTGGCCCCGGCCCAAGTGGCCGCGTCACCCGCTCCCGGCAGCCCGGCAAGGCGCTTCGAGATCACGATATGCGGCGCATTGTCCCAGAGCCGCAGAACAGAACCCTCCGCTCCGTCTGCGAGCAAGCGCCCCAACAGCACGCCATCGTCAGCAACCTTGTCGTGCCGCGCTCCGAAATCGCACTCTGCGTCCGGCCGCTCCGCCAGGAGCGCATGGACAAATGCATCCCAGAGTTCAGCCCCGGATTGTGAAGGCAGCACCCTGCCTGGCTCGCGACGACCGTCAGAAGCGAGCGCCGACAGATACCCCGTACGTCCGTGGCCTGCCGGTCAGGCGATAGACGAACTCGCCCAGATAATTGGCATTGGTGAGATAGTACTCGTCGAAGAGATTCCTGACCCACAGCTGCGCATGCCAGCTGTCGTCGGAGGACCGCACGCCGAGCCTTGTGTTGACCAGCGCGTAGGAATCGATCCTGAACAGGTCCAGCCCGCCATAACCGGCATGGGAATCGCTCTGATAATTGACATCTACCCCGACGAAGCCGTCGAGCGCGCCATTCAACGGGGTCTCGTATCCGAAATTGGCGCCGATCGCCCATTTCGGCGTGAACTCGAAAGTCTCGCCCTGCAGATTGATCGGCGTGCCTATCGGCGTCAGGCCAGCGAAATCGGATTCGATTTCGGAATCTGTGTAGGCGAGCGTCGCGCCAAGCGTCAGGCCTTCGCTTGGCGCAGCCTGCAATTCGAGTTCGAAGCCTGTGACATTCGATTTCGGCACGTTGTAGACGCGCTCGATCGAGCCGAAGAAACTGTCGACGATTTTGCCTCTGAACTGCTTGTCCGTGTAATCGTAGTAGAAGACGGCGCCGTTGAGCTGCACGAGGCCATCGGCGAGCGTGAGCTTGGCTCCCGCTTCGTAGGCAAGCACGCTTTCCTGGGTCGCCGGCGTGTACTGGATCGACAGGATGCCACCCACCGTCGGGAAGCTGCCCGCCTTGTAGCCGCGGCCGACATTGGCATAGAACAGCATGTCCGAGTTGGGCTGGAAATTGAGGCCGACCCGCCAGGAAACATTGTCCTCCGACAGCGAATCGCTGTGCAGGCCGATGAAGCCCGTAAACGGATTGAAGGTCGTGCAGGCGCCGGGTGGGATAACCGTCATGTAGGCGGCGCTGAACAGGGCTGCCCAGCTGCCGTCGCCGGAGTCGGCGATGCATCCGCTGAAGTCCCGGATCTGATCGGTGTAGCGAATACCGCCCTGGATCGCCAGCTGGTCGGTTATCTGGAAATCCAGATTTCCGAAAACCGCCCATGTTTCCGACGACTGCGTCGAATAGGTCGGCGTCGTCCGGATCGGGAGCACGGGAACGGTAAGCGCAAGCGAACTGTCTCCGACATAGAAAACCGTATTGTCGAAAACCTTGTCGTCCGAATAATTTCCGCCAACGACGTAGCGCAAGCGCCCGGTCTCGCCCTGCAACCGCAATTCCTGCGAGAAGGAGTGGATGTAACCTTCCTGGGTTACGTCCGCCGTTTCGATCGCAGTTCCGTCGGCATCGATGAATTGGTTCTGGTTGTATTCCAGATATGAGGTGATCGCGATCAGGTCCGCATTATCGCCGACTGAAAGGGTGCTGCGCAGGCCGACCTGGAAGAAATCGTTGTTGCGAGAGAAATCCCTTCCCGGCGTCCAGTCCGCGATCCGGCTGTTGCCCGGCGGGATCAGCGTGGCAGTCAGCTCCTGCGGCTGCACCGAGGTAGGCACTCCGGGAAAAAGGCCGATGGCCTGGCCTGCCTGCGTGTCCGAATCGTCAAGGAATCCGTTGAGGTTGAGCCGGAACGAGAGAGACGGAGACGGCTCCCAGTCAACAAGCAGCCGCGCCATCGTGACGTGGGTCTCGCCGAGCTGGTCGCTGCGGGTTGCGCTGCGTTGCCAGTCATCGCTCTGGCGCGTGCGCACGGCTAGGCGCGCGGCGAGATTGTTGCCGAGCGGGCCGCTCACGAAAGCCTCGACATCGGTTTCCAGAAACCGTCCAAGGCTCGCGTTGATGCCGAATTCCGCCGTGTCGGTGGGCCCGGCGGGAATGTAATTGATCAGGCCGCCAGTGGTGTTCTGCCCGAACAGGGTGCCTTGCGGCCCTTTCAAGACCTCGACGCGCTCGAGATCGAGCGTCGCGCCGCTGGCAAGACGCGGATAGGGCAAGGGAATCTCGTCGACATAGGTCGCCACAGGCGAAGTGGCCGCCATGCTGGACTCGTAGAAACCGATACCCCGCATGGTCAGCACGCCTGTCCCGTAAGGTGTCTCGGTAAAGGTAAGGCCAGGCACGATTGCGGTCAGGTCGGACAGGTCCGCCACACCCTGGTCGCGCAATTCGTCACCGGAAGCAGTCGCGACCGACATCCCGACATCATTCAGGTTCTCGGTCCGCCGCTGGGCTGTCACCACAATGACGCCAAGGCCGCCCGATGCGTCGTCCGCCTGTTCGCCATTCGCCCCCATGTCCTGGGCATGTGCGCCACCCGCGCAAATTGCGAGCGCGGCCACACCCGAGATGAATGCCGCCCGTGCCAGTTGTCGCGTTCTGGTGACCATATTACCCTCCCCGTGCATCGGTACGCTTCCAAGCCGGCGCACCCTTTTGCCCCACATGCGTGAAGTTCGCTGTCACCTATGCCGCAGTATCACACCTGCATCTTGGCCGTTCGCGCAAATCAGCATGGCGAAAAGTGAACGGCACTCCCTCGAGCAGGGCACCCGCCCGTCAATAACTATGTTGTTGTTTTTAATTTATTTTATTAGATGGTAGGGATTGGTCGAGCGTCAATCAGAGCTGAAGCACCGGAAGCTCGGCAAGCGTCCTTCCCGGAAAGCCGAGATGCCTTCCACCGGTTCACCTGCTTCGAATGCCTCGCCCTGAAGCTGCGCTTCCAGGCCGATCGCTTCCGCAAAACTCAGGTTTTCGCACTCCCTGAGTTGTCGCTTGATCGCCGCGTGTGCCGAGGCCGCCCCCCGCGCCAGACCTTCCGCCAGTGTCCGGCAGCAAGCCATGAGTTCGTCGTCCTCTGCAAGCTTCCAGACCAGTCCGAATCTCAAGGCGGTTTCGGCATCGATCGGTTCACCAGTCAGAGCCATTGCTGCGGCCCGGCCCGGACCGACGATGTGCGGGAGCAGAAAGGACGTGCCGCCATCCAGCACGGCGCCGATCCTGCTGAAGCTCAGGATCATGCGGGCCGAGCGGGACGCCACCACCACGTCGCATGCGAGGGCTAGCCCTACCCCAGCCCCTGCGGCAGCCCCGTTGAGCGCGCAAATGACGGGTTTGGGGCTCTCCCGAATTCTCAACAGGGCCGGATTGAGCGTATCGAGAATCAGCTGAGTCATTCCCGCGCCGAGTTCCGCCAGTTCCTCGGTAAGATGGGCCCCGGAGCAGAACGCCGGACCGGCGCCCGTAAGCAGTATCGCGCCGGTTTCGGGATCGTCGATTGCTTCCTTCAACGCCCCATCGAGAGCCGCGAGCATGCCGTCGACCAACGCATTCCTGACGGACGGGCGATTCGGCGTCAGTTCGGCGACGCCATTCTCCTGCCTCACCAGGACCAGCGGCGAAGGATCGGTCGGGCTCATCTACCCCATTGCTCCACCACACACGGCCTGAACATCATTATCCCCGTCTCAACCGAATGCCGACGCGCTGAACGAGCCGGGACCGCGGGTTTCGCAACGCCGACCGCGAGACCACGCCCCCTGGCTCGCAGAACCCCACGACAGGTTCTTGGTCGATTGCGCATTCCGGCATGGCTGAAAGTGCGCGCAGCGCTTGGGGGTCATAGCGGCTGGTTGTTGTCGACAGCGGCGGTCACTCCCAACCGTGAGCGATGCCGCGGGTAACGGCTCCCATGAAGGCACGCACAGCAGGCTTGGGCTCCCAGCGTGCCCTCACGGCGCAGCACATGGGCAGCGACGGGAACGGATTGAAATCCCGCAGGGCCGCAAAATTGCGCTTGAACTGATCGCTTTGGGTATAGGCGAGCCCGGCAACCGCGATCGCGTCGGATCGCGCCACAATGCGCCGTGCCAATGGGAAATAGTCGATCCTGTGCACCCGCAAATGCCAGTCCAGCCCACGGCTTTCATAGAGATCCCTGACCACCTCGCCATAGGGGCGGGATTCCGAGGGAGACACGAAGTCGTAACCGGCGACATCGTCGAGCGTGATCTTCTCCTTGCTCAGCAGCGGGTGGCCCCTGCGAACGAACAGAACCGTCTCCAGAGCGCCCATCGGCTCGCGGCGCAGGTCAGACCATTCGCCGAAGGCGGCATCGAACCCGATTGCGACATCGACGCTGCCGCTGCGCAACTGCTGCACGACCGTTTCGAACGGCGCGCTGCGAATATCGTATCGTATTCCCGGGTATCGCCTGAGCAACTCGGCCAGCGGATCGACCAGCAGCCATTCGAGCGACGCAGGAGCAACCCCGATCCGAAGCATGCCCGAATAGGGATCGCCTTGCCGGCTCGATCCCCTCAGCAGGTCGTGCGCATCCTCAAGCAGGCGCGCGGCCCCGTCGATGAAATCCCGCCCTCGCTCGGTGAGGATGGCGCCACGTGCGGTGCGGTAGAAGATCGCGTAGCCGATCTCCCGCTCAAGGTCGGCAACGCTCCTTGTCACCGCTGACTGGGTCACTCCCGCAATCCGGGCGGCTGCGGTGAACGATCCCGCGCGCGCCACCGCAACAGTGTAGTGCAGGCGGGAGTCGAGCATCATCCATGCGTAACAGGAATACTTATCTCCAACAATGAATTTGACCTATTTCCCGATGGTCCGCGATAGGCGTGTCTCACGATCGGACCCTGGCCGCGACCAGAGACATATACGTGCGCCGCGGGGCGATTTGCCGGCGGCATGCGAAGGGAATGGAACAATGACGAAGATGAACCGCGAGGTGCTGGTGGCAGGCGTGGGGATGGTTCCCTTCGCGAAGCCAGGCCAGAGCCCATCCTACGACGAGATGGGAGCGGAGGCGATCCGGCTTTCCCTTGCCGATGCGGGTATCGAATACGGCCTGGTCGAGCAGGCCTACGCCGGGTTCGTCTTCGCGGGAAGCTGTGCCGGACAGCGCACAATCTACAAAGCCGGGATGACGGGCATTCCGATCGTCAACGTGAACAACAACTGCTCGACAGGCTCGACCGCGCTCTACCTTGCCCGGCAAGCGGTGGAATCAGGGTTGGTCGATTGCGTGCTGGCTGTCGGCTTCGAACAGATGTCTCCGGGAGCCATCGGCGACGCCTTCCCTCACCTCGTCAGCCCCTTCGCCGAGTTCGACGCCGCCTGCGACGCGATGGTTGACATCGAACTGCCGCTGGCGCTGCGCTATTTCGGCGGAGCGGGCAAGTCACACATGGAGAAGTACGGCACCACCCTGGAGGATTTTGCCAAGGTGCGTGCGAAGGCCAGCCGGCATGCCGCCAACAACCCGCTATCGGTATTCCGAAAGGTCATGAGCGAGGAGGACGTGCTCGATGCGCCGGTCATCTGGCCCGGCGTCATGACCAAGCCGATGGCCTGCCCCCCGACGTGCGGCGGTGCGGCCGCCCTGCTCGTTTCTCGCGATTTCGCGAAACGGCACAATCTCGATCCGAAAGTGCGGATCGCAGCGCAGGCAATGGCAACCGATACGGCGATCACGTTCGAAGCACACGACATGATCGAGCTTGTCGGAGCGGACATGACCCGCCACGCCTCGAACTCGGTCTACGAAGCCACCGGCATAGGCCCGGAAGACATCAAGGTCGTCGAACTGCACGATTGTTTCGCGCACAATGAAGTCATTTCCTATGAAGGCCTCGGCTTGTGCCCCGAAGGCGGAGCGGCGCAGTTCATCGCCGATGGGGACAACACCTACGGTGGCCGTACGGTCACCAATCCCTCCGGCGGCCTGCTCTCCAAGGGGCACCCGCTGGGGGCGACAGGCCTTGCCCAATCCTATGAACTCACACACCAGCTTCGCGGCACCGCCGAAGACCGACAGGTCGAGGATGTCCGTCACGCACTCCAGCACAATCTCGGCCTCGGCGGAGCCTGTGTCGTGACCATGTACGAGCAGGTCTGAGACCGGCGCGCCGCAGCCAAGACTTCCCCGCAAGCAGTTCCAGGGTCTTTCTGTTACGGTGAGCGCAAAGGTCCATTTCGGGGAGACAAGGCATGCTGCGCTCGATCGTCATACTTTCCGCAACATGCCTGCTGGCAATGGTCCTGATTGATCGCATGCTCGGACCGCGAGCCGAATTCCTCAATGCATGGAGCGTAGCCGAGCGGCTGCTCGGTCGAACGCCTGAAGCCGGAGACTCCTTCATTGCCCGAAGGTTTGGTGCCCTGGGCGAACTTTTTGCAGTCTTGCTCGTGAATACGGTGCTGGGAACGTTGCTGGCCCTGCTGATCCGGTTCGTCACCAGGACGATCAGGTGACGCAGGACTCCAGTATGCTTATCGTTCCTTCGGTCGCATCGATTTCCGCCATGACGCCGACCGGCAGGCTGATCTGGTTGGCGATGTGGCCGATCAGTGCGCCCTGGAAAGCCGGCACGCCCAGTCGTGCGAAATGCTGATCGAGCACCTCGTAGATCGTGAAATTGCCGTAGTTGGAGCCTGGATTCCTGCAATTCGTGCATTGGCCGAACACCACTCCGGCGACGCGGCCGAGGATCCCGCTCTGCGCGAGCTGCGTCAACATTCGGTCGATCCGGTATTCGGCTTCATTCGTGTCCTCCAGGAAGAGGATCGCACCGTCGAAATCGGGCAGGTAGGGCGTACCGACCAAAGCCGACAGGACCGAGAGGTTTCCCCCGAGCAAGCGGCCCTTCGCCCTGCCCGGCCGGAACGTGCGGATTCGCCAGTTGCGACGTGCGAGCCTGTCTTCGCGAGGTTCCGCACTGCCGTAGGTCGGTGTCCCCGCATCGAAGACAAGCCGGCGAAACGACTGCCACGACATGGCGCTCCAGGAATGCGCGGCATTAGGCCCGTGGATGCTCGGGATGCCCGCCTTGGCCGAAAGCGCCATGTGCAGTGCGGTGATATCGCTGGAGCCTGCCAGCAACTTCGGGTTCCTTCCGATCAGGTCAAAGTCGAGATAGGGCAGGATCCGTGCGCAGCCCCAGCCGCCGCGCACGGCAAGGATCGCCTGCACGCTCCTGTCGGCGAACATTTCGTTTAGGTCCGCCGCGCGAACCGGGTCTTCCCCGGCAAGATAGCCATAGCGCTCAAGCAGATGCGGCGCGGGCTTCGGCACAAGTCCCATGGCTCTCACCGTTTCCGAGACCTCTTCGACACCGAACCTGTCGGCGACAAAGCCTGCTGGTGCAACCAGGCCGACAGTATCGCCGGACCGCAGCCGGGCGGGCTTGCCTGACGGTGTCGCAGACGCGGTCCAGCCGGCCCCGGGAAGGGGCGTCATCGCGGCTCCCAGGCCTGCAATCACCGTTCGTCTGTTGATCATCGCAGCGAGCGTAACGGCTGGCTCGATGTTCCGCGACCGAAAACGCGTGCGGAAACTATTCCCGGAACTCGAAAATCACGCCAAGGTTGGCCGTCTCGGCGACAGCGAAGGAGTCCGGAGCGCCGCCGGGCTCGGTCTCGATGCCCCGATCGGCGAAATAGCGGCGCGCCTGCTCGATGTCGCGAACGCCGAAAACCGTGGAACGAATGCCGTCACCGTAGCGCTGAAGGTGCCGCTGCAAGATCCCCTCACCCATCGGCGTCACCAGTTCCAGCACTGCATCGCAAACCTGAAGGCCCACGGCCCGGCCGGCGATACCCTCACGCGATGCTTCGTAGACCGGATCGCCGCTCAGGAAGCCTTGCATGAAAGCGCTCGCCGCATCGATATCGCTGACTGCGACGGTGTACGCCTTGAGACCGGTAAGCCCGAGCGGATGTTCGTCGCGCCAGTACTCGGCCGACAGCATCTTCGCCCCGTCGAGCATGTCCCATTCGCGGTCGTGGAAATAGCCCCCGTAGAATTCGAACGAGACGCCGAAGCAATCCGCCGGATGTGTGTGCAAGGCTAGGCCGATATCGCGAACGATGCGGATGCCGCGTTCTGCGATCGCCTCGCGAACCTCGTCGATATCGGCCTGGTATTCGATTCCGACATAATGCGGGCCGTAGCGGGCGTTGAGCAGGAATTCATAAGGCACGAAAACCTCGAAGATCACCCGCCCAATCTCGAACAGGTAGGCGTGCAGCTCTCGCTGCGGCATGTCGGCAAGAAGCTCCGCGCCATAGGCTTGCCGAAAGTGGTCTGCACTGGCTTCCACATTCTCCAGCACCAGGTTCATGTGGTTGGTGCGGACCGGGCGGATCGACTTCGTCATCGCGTCTGTACCGGCGTCCCTTTGACGTGCTCAGAAATGCGGGATCACCTGAGGCAAGTCCACCGTGGTGCGAATGCCCGGCTCGGCCTCGCAGACGTAGGGGATCGCATTGACCGGCCGGTGCGCCGTGAGCCCGGGCGTGAACGCGGCATAGTCCTCGTCCGCAACCGGATAGGTGATCTCGACGTTGAGCGGCGTATCGCCTTCTACGAGCACACGCCAGCCATTCTCACGCAGGTTCCAGCCCTGCTTGTCGATGTCCCTGGTAACATACCAGTTGAGGCGCATTCGCATCACCGGCTTGCCCGCGTGCTTGCCGGTGATGGTCGTGCGCATCGCGCCGACCGTGCCTGCTTCGATCTTGCCCGCCGCGATATCGAAGGTATTCAGTGCGGCAGCATACTCTCCGCTTGCCTCGATCTCGTCGAAGGCAAGGCCCATGGCCTCGGCAATCAGGCCCATGCTGTTGCCGAAATGCGATTTGAGACTGTCGGCACGCCGCTGCTCATACTCCCCCATAGGTTGTCCGAAGCCCATGATCTGGAACAGCATTTCGGGAGAATTCCTGCTCGAAACGTCGGCAAATTCGTCGATCGTCATCAGATCGAGCCGACGCTGCATCGATAGCAAAGGTATCGCCAAGGCCTCGGTGCTGAACCCCGGGCTCGAACCGGTACTGTGGAGCGATGTTCCGCCCTTGCGGCACGCTTCCTCAAGCCGCGAGCGGACATCGGCATCGAGCATCGCCGGACAGTTCAGATCGGCCAGCGTGGAGACGATGTTCTTGCCGGACTCGAGGATCGCGCAAGTCTCGTCGCAATCGAAGCCCTGCCGCATGTAGGAAACGCAGTCGGCTTCGAGCGCGATCAGATCCTCCGCCGAGGTGGTCGCCTTGACGCCCACGGCTCCAAGTCCGCACAGCTCGCCCGCATCCTTGCCCGCCTTCTGATCGGACGACACCCACAAGCCGACAAGTTCCAGATCGGGATGCTCGATGATCGTCCGCAGCGCGCGGCTGCCAACGTTTCCGGTCGCCCACTGGATGACGCGATACTTCTTGCCGGCCATGATTGTAATCTCCTGCTCCCAAAATGGAGACGCCGGAGCGGTCGAACCTGCTCCGGCGTCCCGTTTGCCCGATTAGAGCTTCATTCGAAAAGGCAGGCAAGCCCCGCCTTGCCGATCAGCCTCCGAACTTGAAGCCCAGTTCGATGCCATAGGTGACCGGCTTGGCCCAGTTGGCGCCGATACCGAAGTTCGAATACTGGGCCTGGGTATAGTACTTGCTGTCCGTGACGTTATCGCCCCACAGCGCAACGTAATAGTTCTCGCTGGGGTCGGTCCACTGCGCGCGCAGTGAAAGCGTCTCGTAGCCGTTTTCCTTGAACTGCGTACCCGAGGGCCCGAAGTAGAATTCCGAAGAGTAGAACAGGTTGCCCGAAAGGGCGAGTTCGCCCCCGGCCAGCTCCGTCTCGTAGCGAGCGCCCAGGAAGCCCGTGAACTCCGGCGTACGCTGCATGGTGACGTTCTTCAGATCGGTCGGCACGATAGTGTAGGTGATACCGAAGCCGGCGCAGGGCCCGGTCGGCGCAGTGCCGTCGAAGAAGGTGCACTGCGTGTAGATCGGCGCGCTGTCGAAATTCTTGTATCGGGCATGCACCCAGGATGCGCCGGCGTTCAGGTTGAACGCCGGTGTGACCTGGTAGTTCACCTGCCCTTCGAGGCCATAGATCTCGGAGTTCGCAGCGTTGACGATCTGGGCCGTACCCGCTTCGAAAAGCGAAATCTGCAAGTCTTTGTAGTCGTAGTAGAAGCCTGCGAACTCCGCGGAAAGACCACGGCTGTCATACTTCACGCCGACTTCGAATGCGTCGATCGTTTCAGGCTTGACGAAGTTGCAGACATACGGAGCGTTCTGGCAGGTGCCGCCAACATCGATAATCGCCGCCTTGTAGCCCTTCGTATACGAGGCATAGACGCTCATGTCTTCGTTGGGCTTGTAGCGGATCACGAAACGCGGCGTGATGCGATCGTCTTTCGCAAATTCAACCGCTTCCGGCTGGAAGTCCCTGAGGTAGACAATCCCGTTGGGGGCAGGGAACGTATCGCCGTTTCCGAGGTCGAGCACCGGAGCAAGGAAGCGCGTGTTGAAATAGGCATCATCGATCTTGTCGTGCGCGTAGCGGACACCCGCGGTCACGAAGAGCTGCGGAGTGACCTCGTAGGTCGCATCGACAAAGGCTGCATAGCTTTTCACGACCGTGCCGGACCCGCCGAAGCGAATGCGGTTGTTGTTATCCGGGATCGGCAGATCGGTGACGTAGGTGTCGCTGTTCTGGAAATAGAACAGGCCTGCCGTCCATTGCAGCGGCGTTCCCGGCTTGGAGTTCAGCAGGAATTCCTGGCTCCAGGTCTCGTTCTCGTTGGGAAGTCCGAGCTGGAAACCAAAACCCGGGAACTGGGTCTCGATGCCCGAGTAGTCGACCTCGATGGAGGAATCGACGTTCTCGCTGCGATACTGCGAGTAGCTGGTAAAGTCGGCAAAACCGAGGTCGACGCGGATGGTGCCTTGCACCACATCGCTGTTCGACTTGAAGAATTCGGGAACGGCCCCTGACGCAACTTCCCTCCGCTTCGTGGTGAA
The DNA here is from genome assembly GCA_024236175.1 of Novosphingobium sp. Classification (GTDB taxonomy): domain Bacteria; phylum Pseudomonadota; class Alphaproteobacteria; order Sphingomonadales; family Sphingomonadaceae; genus Novosphingobium. The sequence goes on from JACKKY010000002.1 coordinate 570,939, forward strand.
GGTCCCAGGGACGCCCCCGAGCGGCGCACCGATACCGAGTTCGGAATCCACAAATGTCGCAGTCAGATTCTGCGACGGATCATCGGTCGAGGCATGCTTGTAGCGCAGCAGCACCTCGACATTGTCGGACAGTTCGGCCTTCAGGCTGATCCTGGTCGACCAGTTCTCGAAGTCACCGACGTCGCGGTCCGTATTGATTTCATGCTGCCAGCCGTTGCCGGCGCGATACTGGCCTTCGACGCTGATCGCCACGCGGTCGGAAACGGCGACGTTGCCGTAAGCCTTGAGGTCGCGCTCGCTGAACCTGCCGTAGGAGGCCTGCCCTTGGAACGCATTGCCGTCAGTGCTGGGCTCGCGCGTCTGGACGAGGATGGCGCCGCCCGTGGTATTGCGGCCGAACAGCGTTCCCTGCGGGCCCTTCAGCACCTGGATGCTTTCCACGCTGACGAGGTCGAAGTCGGCGGCCAGCGGATTCGGCGAGTAGAATCCGTCGATGTAAATGCCGACGTTGCCGCCGCCACCCGAAGTGGTGACTGCGGTACCGATGCCGCGGATCGTCGGCTGGAAGAAGCCGCTGGCAAAGTCGAAACGGAGGCCCGGCGTGACCTTGGCAATGTCGGAAAGCTCCTGGACATTGGCAGTTGCGAGCGTTTCTTCGCTGAGGCTGGTGATGGTGATCGGCACATCGACCTGCGCTTCCGCGCGGCGCTGGGCGGTCACGATGATCGGCGCATAGGCTCCGCCCTCATCGTCCGACTGGGCAAAGGCAGGTGCAGGCGCGAGCATTGCGACCCCGACCAAAGCAAATACCGAAGAAGCGCAACTAAGGGCACGTTTGGCCATCATCAGGTCCTCCCAAAATCAATCAATGCGGCGGGAGCTAGTCGCTGAAGCGCAAGCCGCCAAGTCGTTTTTGTGCGAGTGTTCAGCATTATTGTCGATGTGCTGCATTCCAGCAACAATCGTTCCCGCAAAGCGGCCTATGGGCCGATGTAGCCGATCGTATCCTGATAGGGATCCGGCGATTCCGCTTTCCAGCGCACGGAACCGAACGGCCGCTCCAGCCGCCGGGTCACCCTGCGCCCCTGCCCGGTGCGATTGAAGGAATCGGCCAGTTCCTGGACGTCGAAATCGGTCTGCGAATAACGGTCGCGCATTCGCAGATAGTCGCCCCAGGTGGGGCAATGATAGCGCTCGGTCCAGATGGCCGGATTGGCGACATCGCGGGCTATCGACCAGTCGAAGCCGCCGATGCGCTTCCGCACGCGCTGCATCTTCATCATCACGTCATAGAATTCGCGCGCCTTGGCCGGATCAACGTCATACTCGACCTCGACCACGATCGGTCCCGAACGCAGCGTCAACGGCATCGCCACTTCCGGCTCGTTGCCGATCTCGACCAGGTCGTTGTTCTCCTCCTCCTCGCCCGGAAGCCGCAGGACCAGGCCGAGCAATGCCGTCACGGCACATGCGACGCCGGATGCTACCAACGCGAACGAGACGTCGAACTGCGCCGCCACGACGCCCCATCCCCACGCACCCAGGCCGATGCCCGCGGTTATCGCGGAGGAAAAGAGCGACAGCGCACGAGCCGTCACCCATCGCGGCGCCGACATTTGCACTGTGACGTTCAGCAAGGCGATGGTCAGGATGTTGCACGCACCGACGATGAAGAAAGCGATGCAGCTGACGACGAGTGAACCACTGAACCCGATCGCGGCAAGCGCCGCACCGGTGCCCACGGCGAACAGCCGGACAGAGGCCTCGGTCGAGATCCAGCTGCGAATGTTGCTGACGAACAACGCCCCAAGGACCGCGCCCACGCCCTGGGCGCCCAGCAGGATACCGAACACGGCGGCGTCGCCCCGGAGGATGTCCTTCGCCACAAGTGGTGCCAGCGCAGTGGCGGTGGCGCTTGCAATGCCGAAGAAGAACACACGCATCAGCGCCGTCCGGACCGGCGGGGAATGCAGTGCGTAGCGAACGCCGGAAACGATTGCCCGGTCCATCCGCTCCGGCGGGAGGCGCGAGGGCACGTGCCTGCGGTTCCACATGAAGAACGCGAACAGAAGCGGTAGGTAGAAGGCGGCATTCATCGCGAAAACCGCTTTCGCCCCGGCTGCCAGCACGATCAGGCCACCCAGCGCCGGTCCGAAGCTGCGCGCGACATTGTAGCTTATGGTGCCGAGCGCCACGGCCGCCGGGAGGTTCTTGCGCGAGACCTGCTCGGGAATCGAAGCCTGCCAGGAGGGCGAATAGAGGGCGACACCCGTCCCGATGAGCACACAGAACAGCAACAGCAGCCATGGCGTGGTCAGCTGCATGAATGCGATCGCCGCCAGGACAGCGCCACTCAAGGACGAAATCGCAAGGCCCGACATGGCGATCTTGCGCCTGTCGAACATGTCGGCGATCGCGCCCGCCGGCAGTGCCACCAGCATCAGCGGAACCATCATCGCGGTTTGCACCAGGGCGACCATGCTGGGTGACGAACTGAGCCGCGTCATCTCCCACGCAGCGCCGACACCCAGAAAGAGCTGACCGAAGTTCGACAGCACGCTGGCGGTCCAGATCCGGCGAAAGGCACGTTCGCGCAGGGGAGCGAACGCCCCGCCTCCGTCCTGTTCCGTTCGCATGTCCACGGTGCCCGCCATTACGTCCTTCTTCGCGCTACAATTGCGATCGCTGTCCACCGGCTTCGGCTTCACGTCAAGCAGGCGCAGCCCACGGCATCCGGCATGCAGCGATTGACAGGTGAAAAATATGAGGCAATCGCCGCAGCGATGGCGCCAGCGGACAATTGCATTTCGCCCGCCGGGCTAGCATGAGCGGGTTAATAGTGAACACACAGGAGACTTGACGTGGCCGAGGCTTATATCATCGACGCCGTTCGTACCCCTCGCGGCATAGGCAAGATGGGTAAGGGCGCCCTGTCGCAGGTCCATCCGGAGCATCTGTCGGCATCCGTGCTTGCCGCGATCAGGGATCGCAACAACCTCAACACCGCCGAAGTCGACGACGTGATCTGGGGCGTTTCGGGCCAGCTGGGCCTCCAGGCCGGAGACATTGGCCGAAACGCGGCGCTCGATGCGGGTTACGACATCAAGGCGGGCGGCGTGACGCTCAATCGTTTCTGCGGAAGCAGCATCACCGCCACCAATTTCGGCGCAGCCATGATCATGTCCGGAATGCACGACCTCGTGATCGCCGGCGGCATGGATATGATGTCATACGTCAACTACTACGGCGCGAAGATGCACGAAGCGGGCTTGGGCGGCGGAGGCATGGGAGCCGGCAATCCCCGGCTTCAGGCCAAGCATCCGCAATCCAACCAGGGCGTATGTGCTGACGCCATCGCAGCGATGGAAGGCATCACGCGCGAGGACCTCGAGGAACTCGGCGTCGAGAGCCAGCGCCGCGCCGCAGTTTCGCTCAAGGAAGGACGCTTCGACAAATCGACCATCACCGTGAAGGACGATGACGGCAACGTCATTCTCGATCACGAGGAATATCCTCGGCCCGACACGACCAAGGAAGGCCTGGCCCAACTGAAGCCGGCGTTCGAAATGTTTCTCAACATGCCTTCGTCGAAAGGCGGCAAGACGTTCGGCGAGCTGATCAACCAGAAGTATCCCGATGTCGAGATCAAGCCGATCCATCATGTCGGCATCTCCTCGGGCGTGGTCGACGGCGCAGCGGGTATCCTGCTCGCTTCCAAGGAGTATGCGGACAAGCACGGGCTCAAGCCGCGCGCCCGGATCGTAGCCATGACCGAGATCGGCGACGATCCGACGCTGATGCTCAACGCGCCTGTCCCCGCCGCCAAGAAGGTGCTGGAAAAGGCGGGCCTTACCAAGGACGACATCGACGTCTGGGAAGTGAACGAGGCCTTCGCGGTAGTGGTGGAGAAATTCATCCGCGACCTCGATCTCGACCGTGCGAAGGTCAATCCCTGCGGCGGCTCCATTGCTCTGGGCCATCCGATCGCGGCCACCGGAGCGATCCTGATCGGCACGGCGCTCGACGAGCTCGAGCGGACCGGCGGTCGCTATGCGCTCATAACCATGTGCGCCGCGGGCGGCATGGCTCCGGCGATCATCATCGAACGCGTCTAGTCCTGCCCCAGGGTCGGGGTTGCGAATTCAACAAAGTTCCGTGCAACTCCGGCCGAACCGACGTATGACTGTCCCAAGGCATCGGGAGCAGGAGAGCTACGATCGGTAACGCTATCGTGAAGACGAAAGATCAGCGCCGCAATATCGGGCTGCGTCTGACCGTGCTTGCGCGTCTCATGCGCAGCAAGTTCGACCGGATCGTCGCCGATCTCAACGTCACGCGCTCACAATGGTCGATGATCGCGGTTGTGGCACGCAGCCCCGGCGCTACCCAGCGTATGATCGCGGAAGCGCTGGAGATGTCCGAGGCTTCCGCCGGCCGCCTGATCGACCGCCTTTGTGCCGATGGTCTGCTGGAAAGGCGCGACCGGGACGATGACCGGCGCGCGCGCGCAGTCTACCTGACGGAGGCCGCGGAACCCCTCCTCGCCAAGCTTGCCGAGATCGCAAAGCAAGGCGAAGAGCAGATGTTCGCAGGCTTTTCGCAGGAAGAAGTCGATCGGCTCGAGGAACTGCTCGACCGGCTCTATTCAAATATCCTGAAAGACTGAGCCGTCCGGCTTTGCGCGGTTTGCGGATCCAACCGCGGCGCGCGAAGGCATGAAAAAAGGGCGGCGCAACGCGCCGCCCCCAATTCCGTTCTCTCGACAGGCGCGATCAGCGCGAGCGGGAGATCTCACGCTTGGTGAGAGAGGTCGTGACCTTGCCGTCGACGTCCGACAGAGTCGAAGCCGGAACGGTGACCATGCGACCGTTGAGAATGATCTGCGGATCGCCTTCTTCGGTCACGCGATAGATCGAAGCGATCCGGCGACCGTTGGCGCCATAGAGCATCTTGCCGGCGTTGACGTCGACAGCCGGAGCGGCTTCTTCGGTTGCCGCATGGACCGCCGTGGTGTTCTCGGCGGCGGAAACGACCGTCGGTGCGAGCGCCATGGTGGTAGCCGTCGCCATGAGGGCGATGGAAGCGAGCTTCTTCATTTGTATCTCCAGGTAAGACGAGGTGACGAGAATCACCGATTAGCTAACCTAGGTTAGTAAAATCGCGAATTCTAGTCAATTGAGATTTCTGCAATAACCTGCGCAATTTTCGCACATGCGGCACAAATCGGCGAATTCCCGGCCTCGCTCTCAAGCCTGAATTTTGAAGCCGCCCCCTTCCGCAGCTGCCGGTTTCATCGTCGCGGCGATGGCTCGAAAGGTTGATCGTCGGGGCAATTGCGCGCAGGACGGCGCGGGCGCGCGATCGGGTTTCCGGAGCGCATCAATCACCACGATGGACGGGGACAGGCTGACTATGACGACAAAGGTAATGCAGGGCGTTCGCATCCTCGAAGTTGCGCAATTCACCTTCACTCCGGCGGCAGGCGCCATTCTTGCCGACTGGGGCGCCGATGTCGTCAAGGTCGAACACCCGGTCCGCGGCGACACCCAGCGCGGCTTTCTCAACATGGGCGGCGTGAAGCTCGATCCTCTGCGCCACACGCTGATCGAGCATCCCAATCGCGGCAAGCGGAGCATCGGCATCGACCTGTCCACTCCGGAAGGGCAGGAAGTGCTCTATGAGCTGGCCAAGACGGCCGATGTCTTCCTGACCAACTACCTTCCCCAGGTCCGGCAGAAGAACAAGTTCGATGTCGAACACATCCGCGCAGTGAATCCCGACATCATCTACGCGCGCGGCAGCGCGCTGGGCAACAAGGGCCCGGAGCGCGAGATCGGTGGCTTCGACGGCACCATCTTCTGGTCGAGAAGCGGCATTGCCCATGCCATGTCGCCCAGTGAGCTGGACGGTCCGCTGGGACAGGGCATGCCGGCCTTCGGCGATTCGATAGGCGGCATGTTTATCGCCGGCGGCATCTCGGCGGCGCTCTTCCACCGCAAGAACACCGGTGAGGCGGTCGAAATGGACGTCTCGCTGATGTCGTCCGCCTGGTGGGCCGAAGGCGCCCTCCTCGCTCAGGTCATGGAGACCGATCAGTACAGCCCCAACGCCATGCCGAAGTCCGGCGGCGTCAGCACCAATCCGTTCATGGGGAATTTCCGCACATCGGACGGAGGCTGGATCAACCTTTGCATCCTCAGCCCGTCGGGCATCATCCGCGATACGTGGGAACATCTGGGACTGCCGGAGCTTGCGGACGATCCGCGTTTTTCGGAGCCGGTCCCGCTGTTCGAAAACTCCGCCATCGCCAGCGGCTACATAGTCGACGCCTTCTCCAGGAAGCCGTTCGAATACTGGCGCCAGCACCTCAAGACCATGAAGGGCCAGTGGGCGCCGATCCAGAGCGTGCGCGACCTTCTCACGGACGACCAGGCGATCGCCAACGACATGATCATCGAAGTCGAGGGCGCCGACGGCGGAGCGCCGCTCAAGCTGGTGCGCGGCCCCGTCCAGTGGAACGGCGAGCCGCTGGAAACCACCCGCGCGCCGCAAGCGTCGGAGCACACAGAGATCCTGCTCATGGAAATGGGCATGGAGTGGGATCGCATTGAGGAGTTGAAGGGTAAGGGCGCCATCGCCTAACGAGGTCAGGAAAGCTGACTGGGAGAGATTGGCGATGACGCAGGTGATGAAGGGCGTAAGGGTCCTAGAAGTGGCCCAATTCGTCTTCGTACCTAGCACTGGCGCGGCGCTCGCCGATTGGGGCGCCGATATCATCAAGGTCGAACATCCGGTGCGCGGTGACGCCCAGCGCGGAGCCCGTTCGATCGGGGGTATGACCTTCGATCCGGTCGTCAACCCGATGATCCAGCATCCCAATCGCGGCAAGCGCAGCATCGGCATCGACATCTCTCGCCCCGAAGGTCAGGAACTGGTCTACGAACTGGCGAAGAACGCCGACGTCTTCCTGACCAACTATCTGCCCGCGGCGCGCCAGAAGCTGAAGATAGACGTGGAACACATCCGCGCCGTCAATCCGGACATCATCTATGCGCGTGGCAGCGGATATGGCGACAAGGGGCCTGACCGCGATCGGGGCGGTTACGACGCGACCGCGTTCTGGATTCACAGCGGCGTGGCCCATGCCCTGACGCCCGAGGAATTCGACGTGCCGCTGTCCATGGGTGTCGGCGGCATGGGTGATTCACAAAGCGGCATGTATCTCGCCGGCGGTATCGCCGCCGCGTTGTTTCATCGCTCCCAGACCGGCGAGGCGACCGAAGTCGACGTATCGCTGCTCTCCAGCGCGATGTGGATGTCGGGCATGGTGATTGCGCCCTATCTGCATGGCGGCAAGATGATGCGCATCGGCGTCCCAAGAGTCGGCGGAGCGCCGATCAACCCCTTCATGGGCCACTTCAAGACGCTGGACGGACGGGTCATCAGCCTTTTCATCATGGTGCCCGACCACTACATCCGCGACACTTTCGAGCATCTCGGCCTCACCGAGGCCGCCAACGATCCCCGTTTCGCAGATTCCAAGGGTCTGGCGGAACACAGCGAGGAAGTGAGCGACCTCGTCGCCAAGGCTTTCGCCTCGCAAACCTACGACTATTGGCGGGAACATCTGAAAACGATGAAAGGGCAATGGGCCGCCGTGCAAAGCCTGCTCGACCTCGGAGCGGACGAGCAGGCAATCGCCAACGACGCCTTCTTCGCCGTCGAACCGATCGACGGCTCCGACCCTGTCCGGGTGGTGCGCAACCCGGTCCAGTTCGATCATGCTCCGACAGAGACGCCTCGTGCCCCGGAGCACGCAGAACATACTGAGACGGTATTGTTGGAACTTGGTCTGGACTGGGAGCGCATCGAAAGCCTAAAGGCATCCGGCGCAATCGCTTGATACAAGGAAATCGAAATGAAACCCGGTACTCGTTTGAAAAGTGCTGCCTGCGACACCGAAGTGATGGTGATCCGCTGCGGCGACGGCACCATTGAATGCGGCGGCGCGCCGATGGGCGAAGACAAGCCGGCCGACGCGGCTCCCCTCGCCGCCGACCACTCCAACGGCACGCTGATGGGCAAGCGCTACGTCGATGCAGACGGCAACTACGAACTGCTTTGCGTCAAGCCGGGCAAGGGTTCCCTGTCCGTCGATGGCGTCGCCCTTGTGACCAAGGACGCCAAGCCGCTTCCCGCTTCGGACTGAGCACACCCAAGAAACGCCCATGAACATCGCACTGCTCCTGGAAATGGCGGCCGAAGCCGCCCCCGATCGCGTCGGCCTTGTCTGCGACGGCAAGCGCTGGACCTATGCGGAACTGCTTGCAGCGGCTCGTGGCGCTTTCGAGCTGATCGACCAGAGCGGGTGCGAATATGTCGCACTGCTCGACGAGAGCAGCGAAGCCGCGGTTATCGCACTATTCGGCGCGGCGCTTGCCGGGGTTCCCTATTGCCCGCTCAACTACCGGCTGGCCGATACCGACCTTGCCGCCCTGCTGGAACGGGTGTCGCCGGCGCTGGTCGTGGGCGACGAGGAACGTGTGCAGCGGATTGCGGGCGAACAGGGGCACACGGTCTACTCGCGCGAGCTTTTCACACTCAAGGCGCAGGAGTCCGTGCCGGAAGCGGAAGACCGGGTCTACGATCCGGGCGAAGGCATCGCCGTGCAGCTGTTTACCAGCGGTACCACCGCTGCCCCGAAAGCCGCCATCCTACGGCATTCCAACTTGCTGGGTTATATCCTCGGCACGGTTGAATTCGCTTCGGCCGATGAAGCGGACGCGGCGCTTGTCGTGGTTCCGCCGTATCATATCGCCGGCATCTCGGCGCTTCTCTCCTCGATCTATGCGAACCGGCGGATCGTGATGCTGCCGTCGTTCGAACCGGACGCCTGGCTCAAGCTGGTCGAAACCGAAAAGGTCACCAACGCCTTCGTCGTTCCGACCATGATGACCCGCATCATCGACAAGCTGGAAAACGGGCTGGCGACCGACCTTACCTCGCTTCGCGCGATTGCCTATGGCGGCGGCAAGATGCCACTGGAAGTAATCCAGAAGGCCCTCGCACTGTTTCCGGATAGCGGCTTCACCAACGCCTATGGCCTCACCGAAACGAGTTCGACGATCGCCTTGCTGGGCCCGGACGAGCATCGCGATGCCCTCGCCTCTGACGATCCCAAGGTACGCGCGCGACTGACCTCGCTCGGAAAGCCGCTGCCCACCGTCGAGATCGAGATTCGCGACGAGGACGGCAAGGTGCTCCCGGCCGGCGAGCCGGGTGAAATCTACGTTCGCGGCGAACAGGTCTCCGGCGAGTATAAGGAAAAGAGCGCGCTCGACGCGGAAGGCTGGTTCCCGACCCGCGATGCCGGATACATGGACGAGGAAGGCTATCTCTTCCTTTCGGGCCGCGCCGACGATGTGATCGTGCGCGGCGGCGAGAACATGTCGCCGGGCGAGATCGAGGACGTGCTGCTGACCCATCCGGCGGTCGGAGATGCCTGCGCCACGGCGATCCCTTCGGTCGAGTGGGGCGAAGCCGTCGGCGTCGCCGTCGTGGTCCGCGATGGACACGAGGCCCCGTCCGAAGACGAACTCAAGGAGCTCATCCGGGGGCGCCTGCGCTCGTCGCGTGTCCCGGAAAAGGTGATGTTCATGAAGGAACTTCCCTACAACGAAATGGGCAAGCTGCTTCGCCGCGAGGTGAAGAAGATCCTTGCCTAGCAAGGTTTCGTCGAACCCATCGATCCCGCTGGCACGCTGGGCCGACCGGCAATTGCACAAACTCGCCGATGAGACAGGCTCGGCACGTATCGCCGGACTGGACGGCGCAACGCTGATGGGCGAGCGCGGATCGGCCAACGGCTATACCATCAACGGCAAGGTCTCGGCCGGGATCGGCGGCAGCCGTCTCATGCCGACGCGCGACGGCGGCTGGTTCGCACTGACGCTGCTCCGCCCGGAAGATCGGGAGCTGCTCCCTGCCCTGTTCCTCGGTGCCGAGCTCGACGTGAACGACAATGAAGCGATCGCGCGGGCCGTTGCGCAGCATGATTGCGAAGATCTGGTGAGACGTGGTCGCGATCTTGGTCTTCCGGTCGCATCCGCGGATGAAATTCCGCAATCCGGCCCTGTTCAGGTTCTCGCCCGCGGTCCCACCCGCCGAAGGGACGGTTCCCGGCGGCCGCTGGTCATCGACATGTCGGCAATCTGGGCCGGCCCGCTTGCCGGTCACCTGCTTTGGCTGGCGGGGGCCGAAGTCGTGAAAGTCGAAAGCCTGACCCGGCCCGACCTCATACGCCGCGACGATCCGGCGACGTTCGACATGATCAACCAGGGCAAGGCGAACATCGCGGTGGATTTCGCCAGCGATACCGAGAAGGCTCAACTCATCGAGCTTATCCGGCGAGCCGATTTCGTAATCGAGTCCTCCCGGCCCCGCGCGCTCAGGCATCTCGGCATCGACGCGCAGGCTCTGGTGGGCGAGATACCCGGTCTCGTCTGGCTCACTGTCACAGGGCACGGCGCGACCGGCGAGGCTGCCAACTGGACGGGCGTTGGCAACGATTGCGGCGTGGCGGCCGGATTGAGCCGCGCCCTTGCCGACGCATCGGGCGAAATCGGTTATGTCGGCGACGCGATCTCGGATCCGCTGACGGGAATAACTGCTGCCCTGGAAGGCTGGCGGGCATTCAGGAGCGGAGAGGCCCGACGCATAAGCTTCGCCATGAGCGCGATTACCGCCCTGGCACTCAGGGAAGAGCGGGAACACGATCCGGAATTGCTGGAAGCCGAACTGCGAAGCTGGGGAGCGGCTATGGGCACCCCCTTCCCCAAGGTGCCGCGCCGTCCGATGCTGGCGGAGGTCCACGCCTTCGGTGCCGATACCGCGCGATACCTCCCCGCAATTGCGCCATGCTGATCCGCAATGCCGAGGTATGGAACCACGGCGTCGCCGACGTGCGACTGGCTGACGGGCTGATCGCCGGGATCGGTCAGCTCTCGCCGGAAGGAGATGAAACGGTCATCGAGGCCGCTGGCGGCGCCCTGCTGCCGGGGCTGCATGACCATCACATACATCTCGCCGGTCTGGCCGTTCGCGCATCGTCCGTCATCTGCGGACCGCCCGAGGCCACTTGCGAAGAAGAGCTGAGAAACCAGCTCCAGCAGCCAGGCAAGGGCTGGATCCGGGGCATCATGTATCATGAAAGCGTGATGGGCCTGCCCGATGCAGCTGCTCTCGATACCTTGGTCGCGGAGCGCCCCTTGCGAATCCAGCACCGCTCGGGCCGCATGTGGCTCCTGAATTCCGCCGCCCTCGATGCCTTGCTGGAAAATGCGGAGCCTCCCCCTGGCCTCGAGCAAAATTCAAACGGGTTCACCGGCCGGCTGTTCGACGAAGACCGCTGGCTGCAGGACGCCCTGGGCAGCAGGCCGCCCGACCTTTCAGAGGTCTCTGCGAGCCTCGCGAGTTTCGGAGTTACCGGCATCACCGACATGACGCCGGCGAATGGCCCCGAAATGGCTTCCCATTTCTCAAGCCAGCACGCTTCGGGCGCGCTGGCACAGCGCTGCTGGCTCGCCGGCACGCTAGGGCTCGTCGATGCTCCGACGGGCGCATGGCACGTCGGCCCCGTCAAACTCCACTTGCACGAGGCGGCCCTGCCCGCGTTCGAGGATGCTGTCGGCTTGATCTCGGCAGCACACCGGCAGGGCCGGCCCGTGGCAATTCACTGCGTCTCCGAAGTCGAACTCGTCTTCGCCCTCGCCGCGCTGGAAGAGGCAGGAATTAGCAAGGGCGATCGCATCGAACATGCTTCAGTCGCTTCCCTTGAGCTTGTGGACCGGATTGCGGCGCTTGACATTCATGTCTGCGCCCAGCCCCAATTCGTCGAGGAACGCGGCGACCGCTATCTGGAAGATGTCGAGACCCGGCACCTGCCGGATCTTTATCGCCTTCGCAGCCTGGCCGAAGCCGGCATCTGCCTTGCCGGCGGCAGCGATGCACCCTTCGCCAGCCCCGATCCCTGGGCAGCCATGGCAGCGGCCGTTTCGCGCACCACCCGCGAAGGCCGCGAGATCGGTCCGGACGAAGCACTGACGCCCGAGGAAGCGCTGGCGCTTTACCTCAAGAAGCCGGGCGATCTCTCGCAGCAGCAGAAGCTGGCACCCGGGCAGCCCGCAGACCTTTGCCTGCTTGTCTACCCGTGGAAGGACGCGCGCACGAGGCTTAGTTCCGGCGACGTGCGTGCCACCATCGTATCAGGTCGCCTCGTCCACGATCTCGTCGACGAGGCCCCATGACAGGGCCTGGCTGACACGTAGCCGCTTGCCGGAAAGGATCAACAAAGCGGCGCGCTGGCGGCCGATACGCCTCGTCAGCGAAACGCATCCTCCTGCCCCCGGGAGTATGCCCATCGACAGTTCCGGCAAATGAAACCACGCGTCGCGCGACGCAGTGAAGCGGCTGGCATATGCTGCAAGTTCGAGGCCCGAGCCGACGCAGCCGCCCTGCACATGGACGTCCATTTTCTCAGCGCACAGAGCGACCATTCGGGCGGGCAACGTCAGGCAACGGATCCCATGCGTCGTCGCCGGATCGGTGGTCGTGCCGAACTCACCAAGCTCCGCCCCCAGACTGAAGGTCCTTCCGGTCGCGCGCAGCGACACCTGCGCGATGTCCGGATCGAGCGCAGCGAGCGCAAAGGCTTCATAAAGCTGGTCTCGCATGTGGCGGTCGATCGCATTGCCACTGTCGGGATGGTCGAGCGTGACAATCAGCCGTCCGGCTTCGCGAGCCAGAGTCACTTCGCCCGGCGTGCGTTCATGATGCTCCTCATGCTTTCGCCCGGCGATCCAGCCGATATGCTCTTCGCTTCCCTGCAGCACCGCGTAAGCCATCGACTCGACGGTCAGCCCGTCATCCAGAGACAGGGAAGGCAGTATCCTCAGCAATTGAACGAGCACGGCGGCGGACCTGGGCATCGCCAGCACTTGCCTGGCCACCAGATCGGCACCGACTGGCGGCTCGATGACGGCATCAAGCCGCGATGCGAGCGGATGCTGACTATCGCCCAGCCCGATCACCGGGCACGGCGGCAACGCAATCACATCCGGAGTTTCGATTACGGATTCGAGGTCGACGAAGGCAAGCGGACCGTCCCAAGGGGTTTCCCCCGGCCATAAACGTCGTGCGTCAACAGTGAGTTCGTCGATTTCCATTGTGTTTTCCGGTTACCAGTTCCCGATCTGGCCTGCCATCCGGTTCACTGTCGCAGCGGCCGGAATACATTGGCTGCCCGAAGGCAAACGACACTGACCAAGATCAATCGCGGCGCGCTGGTCTGCAAGTCTCCCGTGCCCGCCCGCCAATGTGCGCATCCCCGATTTCCGGGACAGAACAGCAAAAGCTAAGCTACGCAAGTAAAAAATGAGTAGCGCTCATTTTTTGTTGACAAGTGTAAGGAATGAATCAACTCTATCGATCACAATAAGGTGGAGGAGAGGTTTATGGCGGCCCCGTCGGCATCGTCCAACAAGGCCAAGATCGCCAGGCGTGTCATCGAGGTTCTCGACTATTTTGACGAGAACCACCGTGAAGCGACCGTCATGGACATCGTGCGACGTTACGACCGACCGCAATCCAGCACGTCAGAGCTTCTATGCAGCATGGTCGAACTCGGACTGCTCTACAAGGATCCCTTCACCCGCTCATATAGCCTCAGCCCGCGTGCCGCCCTTCTCGGCCAGGCGGGACAGCCCGATCTCATCCGCGACGGAAGGCTTGTTCGGCTGCTTGACCGCCTGGTCGCCCAGACCGGCCTGTCCGTTGCCCTTTTCGGGATGGTCGGACTGAACGCGCAGATCGTCAGCTGGCGGCCGGGCCCGCGCAGTTCATCCTCCGTCAAACGGAACCTCTACAGCGGCCTGCAAGAGCCTCTGTCCGACAGCGCGGCAGGCTGGTTGCTGCTTTCGACCGTAGCCCAGCCACGCTGCGACGGCCTGATTCGCAGGTTGAACGCCGAAGCCAGCGAGGACCGCAAGTTCTCCTTCAGCGACATGACGGCGCGAATCCAGAGCTGCCGTGAGGAGCGCAATGTCCGCGGCCTCGTGGGCTATGGCACGCCGGCCGAAGTGCTTGCACGGTTGCTGCCCGGCCAACTGGACGATCGCCCGCTGGCGGCCGGCTTCGTCTATGGCAGCGAGGAAAAGGTGAATGTCGACGGCCTGATGCAGTGCCTCAACGAGGCAATGCGGCAGTGCCTCGAAGATGCCGGAGCCAGCGCTGCCGAAGTCGAGCGGCTACCCAACGCGGCCTGATCGGCTTTGCTTCCAATCACCTGAATCTAGAAATCACGCGGTATCAGGGGCTGCGCGGGCGTGTCCCGCACAGCCCCCGTTTCGGATCAGGCTTCTTCATTCTCGATAAGTGACTTCATCTCCTCGTTGGCGTGATGCGCGAACATGCGCATCAGGTCGCCCGAAGTGATGGGACGGGTCGTGCCCTCCTCGACCGGACGGTCGCCCGCCGAAGACTTTGGCGTCGTGTCGACTCCTGCCGCCCTGGCTTTCGCACGCAAGGCGCCAACCGTCAGTTCCTCCCTCTTGTAGTGTTCAAAGGGATCGAACCGGAACCAGCGCATCGCGTTGAGGTGCGTGATCTTGTCGATCTGCTGATCGGTCAGATGCTTGATCTGCGGCCACAGTCGCTCCGGCACTTCCGGCCAGACACAATCCGAATGCGGGTAGTCGCACTCATAGGTGATCATGTCCTCGCCGATGAAATCGACATTCTGCAGGCCGAAGGCATCTTCGATGAAGCAGGTCATGAAATGGCGCTCGAACACCTCACTGGGCTTCTTGTCCTGATAGCGCGAGTTGGTCCAGAACTTGTGCTGCTCGTTGGTGAAGTCGGCCCGCTCCTTGAAATAGGGCACCCAGCCGATGCTGCCTTCCGAAAGAGCAATCCGCATGTCGGGATAACGTTGCAGCGCCTCGAGCTGGAGCCAGTCGGAAGCGCCCACCGCGATCGACATCGGCATGGTCGTGATCCATGCCTCGATCGGCGTTTCCATCGAAGCATGCGGAGCGGGATTGCCGCCGCCGATGTGCAGGCAGATCGTCATGTCGAGATCGTTGATCGCCTTCCAGAACGGCTCCCAATACTCGTTATGGATGCTCGGCAAGCCCTGCATGCAGGGATTCTCGCTGATCGAAACCGTGTAGCATCCCTTGTCGGAAACCCGCTTCAGTTCCGCGATCGTCGCGTCCATGTCCCAGGTCGGCAGGATCGCGCAGGGAATGAAACGGCCGGGATAGGCACCGCACCATTCATCGATGTGCCAGTCGTTGTAGGCGCTCAGGTGTTTGCGGGCGAGATCCTTGTCAGGGACCTTGTTGAGCCGGCCGCCGGCAAAGTCGAAAACACTGCCGAAGTTGAGCGAGGACGCGATGCCGTTGACATCCATGTCCTTGATCCGCTCGTGAACGTCATAGCACCCCGCCCGCAGCTGATCGAGCGCGGTGGGCTCCATGCCGTATTCTTCCTTCGGGCGCCCGACGACAGCGTTCAGGCCAACCGAGGGAAAGCTCATCCCCTGATATTCCCAGAAGTCCTTGCCGTTGGCATCCTGTTTCAGCTTCGGCGCGGACTCGAGGTCAGGGCCCGACAGGTGCTTGTCGAACATGCCTGGTGGTTCGCTGATGTGATCATCCACACTGATGATCACCATGTCGTTCATTTCCATCGTCGTTCTCCCGTGAATTACTATCGGCGCGGTCGAGCCCGAAGGAGGGTCAGCCGCCCTTGAGCCGTGACAGCATCCTATCATCGAATCCTTCGAGGGGCACCCGCGAACCATCGCTGAAGTCGAACCTCTGGCCGACTCTGTGCGCGTGGACCGCACGCTCCGGTTGAAAGGTGTAGCAGTTCGGAGGGAGGTCGGCGGCGCGCGACTGTTCCTCGATCGGCATCGTCCGGCCATGCGCGACCAGCGCCCCCCACTGCAACAGGCGGGCTGCTTCCTGCCCTGGACCTTCGAGAGTGCCGATCCAGTCACGCAGTGAAAGAAGCGTCTGGCCGGCAATCGAAGGCGGATCGATCAGCTGGCCGTTCATTTCGGTCCAGCGATAGACCGTCTTTCCGTCACGGCGGATTTCCAGAATTCGCTGTCCATCGATCGGGTCCGAGGCGAAGATCTCGTAAGCGACCCCTTCCGGGTCCAACGCATGGGCCGCGGCCAGTACGGCCAGGTCGTGCAGATGGGTGCAATTGGCCTTTTTCTCGCGCCGGGCGTTGACTTCGGCCAGCGGGAGGCCGGCGAATGTCTCGACAAGCTTGTCGGCTGCGCCCGGGCAGGTGTCCCAGGGCATGCGCTCGGTCACGGGTTCTACCGCGATCACATGGTCACCGTCGTGACGCAGGAGCACCGCCATGCAGTGGATGTCGTCCTCGAGCATCGCAAGCACCTTGCCCTCGACGGTTTCGACGCGGATGCGGCGCCGGAAACCCGGCATCTTCTCGATCTTGGCGCTCTTCGCTTCCACTGGCCTGCCCCGAATACGAACTGGCCGGAACGCTAGCACCGCGCCGAGAGGGCGGCTAGGCACGAGGCTGCGTGCGACGGGCAGGCGGGAACGGCATCGTCATGGCGATCCGGCCCCGGGCTCCCGCCCGGTCGAACGGCTTGATGGCGATGCAAAAATGCGGCAGTCAGCGAGCGCAGGCAACGGGATCACGGAGGTCCATCAATGAAGATCCGCATCGACAAGGAGCGCTGCGTCGGCAATGCCCGCTGCTGGGCGATTGCGCCCGATCTCTATCCGCTGGACGACGAAGGATACATCGCGATCGAAGGCTTCGATGTGCCGGATGGACAGGAAGAGCTTGCCAAGCGCGGGGCACGCGCCTGCCCCGAACGGGTGATCGAGATCGTCGAGGACTGAGTTGCCGGCGGCGCTTGCCCGCGGCTGCCCCGAACGAACGCCGCATAACGAGACAAGCTGTGTCATAACTCTCGGCTATCGTTGCATCGGTGCAACAACCTGCATGCAAATTTTCGCGAGCTTCGGATTCGAGGTTCACTCCCGGTGGCAGTTCTCCTAGCGGTTCTGCTGATCTGCTGTTCAGCTACATCAGACGCCTGCAGCACGGTGCTGCATCAGGGGGAGGAAGAGGAATGACCACCAGTCTCAAGCAGTCTCTGCTCGTCGCTACCATTCTCAGTTCGGCCGTCGCGACACCGGCCCTGGCGCAGCAAGCCGCCGCCGATGACGGCGCGATCATCGTGACCGCGCAGCGCATCGAACAGGACATCCAGGACGTTCCGATCTCGATCACGGTCTTCGATCAGGAAAAGCTCGACAACAACAACATCCTCAACGCGAAGGATCTCGCGACCTTCACGCCGGGCGTCTATGCCCAGACGCGTTTCGGCAATGACGTCACGACCTACACGATCCGCGGCTTCGCGCAGGAGCAGCGCACGACGGCCACGGTCGGCACCTATTTCGCTGAAGTCGTCGCCCCTCGCGGCAACGGCGTCAGCCAGGGCGGCGACGGCGCCAGCCCGGGCGCCCTGTTCGACCTGCAGAACGTGCAGGTCCTCAAGGGCCCGCAGGGAACGCTGTTCGGCCGCAACACCACGGGCGGCGCGGTTCTCCTCGTGCCCGTCAAGCCGAAGGACGACTTCGAAGGCTATGTCGAAGCCACCGCCGGCAACCTCAACCGCTGGCGCCTTCAGGGCGTAGTCAACCTGCCGATCAGCGAAACGTTCCGCATCCGCCTTGGCGTCGATCGGCACAAGCGTGACGGCTACATCAAGAACATCGGCATCCGCGGCAAGCATGATGACGACATGGGCTCGATCGACATCCTCGCCCTGCGCGGCAGCGCGGTCTGGGATATCTCGGACAATATCGAGAACTACACGATCGTGACCTATTCGGAGTCGAAAGGCAGCGGCTCCATTCCGTTGCTGAGGCCCACCGGCAAATTCCCGCTGACCAATTTCGGTTCCAACCAGACCCAGGTGAACCGTGAACTCGCCGAAGGCTTCTGGACCGCCACCAACACCAACCCGCTGGCCGAAGCCTACTTCGAGGAATTCCGGGTCATCAACCGGACGGCCATCGACCTGAACGACAGCGTCACGCTAACCAACATCTTCGGCTATTCGCGGCTCAAGGGCGCGAACAACGTGCCGGCGTTCGGCCTGGCGACGCAGATCACGCCCACCATCACCGGGCCGGAATCCTATCTCTCGTTCGTGCCCGTCCAGGCGAACCCGGATACCAACGGGTTGACCGCCAACACGGAAGCGATCGTCGAGGAACTGAGGCTCAACGGCCAGACCGGCCGGCTGACCTGGCAGGGCGGCCTGTACTACGAGAAGAACAGCCCGAAGAGCTTCACCGGCACCTTCTCGCCGACCTTCGCGGCCTGCGCCGACATCGCGAACTTCCAGTGCTCACCCGGTCGCAACGGCTCCTACAGCAAGAACAAGGTCTGGTTCGAGACCATGGCCGCTTACGCCCAGGCCACGTACGAGCTGACCGATCAGCTCTCCGTCACCGGCGGCATCCGTTACACCGAAGACGAGACCCGGGCGACGTACCAGAACGGGCGCGTTTTCTTCGCGGCTGACCCGGCCGACAACACCTTCGCCTGCGGCTTCCCGGGCCTGCCCGACTCCGGTCAGGTCTTTGCGTTCGACGAGCGCTTCACCCGCTGCTTCAATTCCAGCAAGGTCAAGACCAGCGCGCCGACCTGGCAGCTGGGCGTCGACTACAAGCCCAACGACGACATGCTCCTGTATGCCAAGTATGTCCGCGGCTATCGCCAGGGATCGATCTCTCCGGCATCGCCGACCGGCATTGAAGCCTACGGCAAGGAAAAGGTCGACATGTTCGAAGTCGGCGCCAAGACCAGCTGGTATGGCTCGGTCCCCGGCCGCTTCAACATTGCGGGTTACTACAACGACTTCTCGGGGCAGCAGCTCCAGGTCGGCGTCACCTGCGTGGACCCGAACAACCCGACCCCGCCTGAACAGCAGACTCCGCTGTGCCAGACGACGACCATCATCAATGCCGGCAGCACCGAGCTCTACGGTATCGAGGCGGACCTGACGATCGAACCCGTCGAAGGGTTCAAGATCGAGGCGGCGTATTCGTACAACAAGACCAAGATCAAGAGCATCCCGACCGTCAACCTCGGCAACGAATTCCTCGTTCGTGAGCTCCAGGCAGGCGGCGCGATCCCGCTCGCCGTGCCGCACGCGTTCAACGCGACGGCATCCTGGAAGTTGCCGTTCGACGAATCCGTTGGCGACATCACGCTCAGCGGCACGGTCGTTCACCGCTCTTCGTTCCGCGCCGTGGCCGATGCCACGCCCGGCAGCAACATCGGCGTCCTTCCGAAGGTCACTTTCGGCAACGCCAATCTGAGCTGGAAGAATATCGGTGGCGGACCGGTCGACGCGGTCTTCTACGTGACGAACATCACCAACGAGAAGATGTTCACGCACATCAACGACCAGTCGACCCGCGGCTTCGTCTCCTACTCGGTCGACGAGCAGCGCCAGTACGGCCTGCGCATCAAGTACCGGTTCGGCGGCCTGGCCGACTGATCCGACGCATAATGCGAGGAAATTCGGGGCGCCGGTGGCAACACCGGCGCCCTTTTCCTTGACCTGCCCGCTTCGCTCACGCGAGCGAAGCGGGCAATCGCTCCGGCGATTGCCACAAAAACCGATTGAACGGCTTCGGGGACTGTGGTGAGGAAATCCTACGAGAGTCCGGCATGGCCGGCCCGAATTTAACGACAATCTCCCGGGGACGAGCGAGCTCATGAATTTCGATCTCACCGACGAACAGGAAATGGTGCGCGACACCTTTGCGCGCTTCCTTGACGACAATTCCAGCCCTGCCCACGTGCGCAAGGCGATCGAGACCGGCGGGTTCGACGCCGCGCTCTGGTCCGGGTTGGCCGAACTCGGCGGGCTGGCGATGCGCGTGCCCGAAGCGGCCGGCGGCATGGGCATGGGCCTGTTCGACGCCGCGTTGCTGATGGAAGAAGCGGGACGCACGCTCGCGTCCGGTCCGCTGGCCGAGGCGCTGGTCGCCGCACGCCTGCTCGGCGAACTGGGCGGCGAGACGGCGGGCGACCTGCTCGAACGGGTCATCTCGGGCCAGACCGTGGCGACGATCGCCATGCGGGACATCGCCGAATTTCCGCGCCAGTGGATCGCCGGCGGCCAGGTCGCCGATGCCGTCGTCGCGCGCAAGGGCAACGACGTCGTGCTGGTGTCCGTGCCGGCCGAGGCCCGAGTCGCCGAGGAAAATCTCGCCTCCACCCCGATCGCCGAAATCGACCTGGCCGCGCTTCCGGCAACCGTCCTCGCCAGCGGCGATGCGGCGCTGGCAGCCTTCGCGGGCGGCATCGAGGAATGGAAGCTGCTGATCGGCGCCGCACTTTCGGGCCTCTCGCGCGAGGCGCTGAAGATGGCCGCGGCCTACGCCGGCGAGCGCAAGGCCTTCGGTGTCCTGATCGGCACCTTCCAGGCAATCTCGCATCCGATGGCCGACCTCATCGCCGAAATCGACGGCGGCAAATTCCTCGTCTGGAAGGCGATTCGCTCGATCGCCGACGGCGATTCCGAAGCGGGCGCGCAGGTCTCGATCGCGGGCTGGTGGAACGCGCAGACCGCCGCGCGCACCGTCACCCAGTCGCTGCACACCTTCGGCGGCATCGGCCTCACGCTCGAGCACGATATCCACCTCTACAACCTGCGCGCCAAGGCCTGGCCGCTGGTTCTCGGCGACCCCGAGGACCTGCTCGCCGAGGCGGGACGCCGGCTCTACGGCGGTGAAACCGCGAGCCTGCCCGAGGCAGGCGACCTGCCGATCGAGTTCGATCTCGGCGAGGAAGCGCGCAAGGTGCAGCAGGAAATCCACGAGTTCTTCGCCAAGAACGTCACCGACGAGGAGCGCGCGAAGTTCCACTATTCGTGGGAAGGCCATAACCCGCGGATCCACAAGCTGCTGGTCGAACACGACCTCGCCTATCTGCAGATGCCAAAGGACGTCGGCGGACGCGGCCTCAACGCCTATGCCGTAACCGCCGCACGCGATGCCTTCGAGGAAGAGGGCTGGAACAATCCGGTGGCGGGCGTCGCGCAGATGGTCGCGCTGATCATGCACCGCTTCGGCACCGACGAACTCAAGGAGGAGGTGCTCTCCAAGGTCATGTCCGGCGATGCGATCTGCTCGCTCGGCTATTCGGAACCCGGCAGCGGCTCCGACGTCTTCGCCGCGCAGTGCCGTGCGATCCCGGACGGCAACGGCTGGAAGATCGAAGGCACCAAGATGTGGACCAGCGGCGCCAACCTCACCGACTATGTCCTGATGCTGACGCGCACCAATCCCGATGCGCCCAAGCACAAGGGCCTGACGATGTTCATCGTGCCGCTGAAAGCCGAAGGAGTCACGATCCAGGCGGTGCACACCTTCATGGACGAGCGCACCAACATCACCTTCTACGACGGCGTGAAGATCCCCGACTCGTGGCGGCTCGGCGAAGTCGACGGCGGCGCCCGGACGATGGCGGCAAGCCTGGAACTCGAGCATGGCGGCGGCTTCGCGAAGGTGCAGAAAGTGATGCTCGAGGAAGCGGTGCAACTGTGCCGCGAGATCGATGCGCCAGGCGGCGGCAAGCTCATCGAGCGGCCGAACGCGCAGCGCCGCCTCGCGCGGACCTATTCCAACTACCTCGTGGCCGAGCTGCTCCAGTACCGCGCCAACTGGGCGCAGGTGGAGAGCAAGCCCAACCTTGCCTACGGGCCGATGACCAAGGTGTTCTCCTCAGAGAAGTTCACCACGGATTCGCGCGACCTGCTGGATCTGACCGCGCCCTATTCACTGTCGAAACGCAAGGGACCGGCCGGTGCCATCAATCAGGACTATCGCCACGCCCACGGCACCACGATCTACGGCGGCAGCAGCGAGGTCCACCGTTCGATGGTCGCGGAGCGCGGCCTCGGCCTGCCGCGTACGCGCGGCTGAGGAGCGAGATCCATGTCCGATGAAGCGCCGCACCTGCTGACCGAGGAAACCGACGACGGCATCCTCATCGCCACTCTCAACCGTCCCGACAAGCTGAACGCCATCAGCCGCGAGACAATGGACCTGCTGACCGACGCCGTGCTGCGGTTTCGCGATACCGAGGAAATCAGGGTCATGCTGATCCGCGCCACGGGCCGCTATTTCTGCGCCGGCGCGGACCTGAAAGCCGGCAACCAGCGCGTCGTTTCGCCGATCGGCAACAGCAAGACCGCCCGGGGTATCCGCGAGAACCACCGGCTCAATCTCAACAACATGCAGCAGCTGTGGGACGAGATGGAGCACATCGAAAAGCCGATCGTCGTTGCCCATCATGCGAAATGCGTCGGCGGCGGGCTGGAGATGAGCCTGTCCTGCGATTTCCGGCTGGCTGCCAAGAGCGCGGCTTACGCTTTCCCTGAAGGCCTGTTCGGCGTGCTGCCCGCGTCCAACGGCGTCTCGCGCCTCACCCGCATCTGCGGGCCGCACTGGGCGCGCTGGCTGATCATGGCCAACAGGACGGCGGATGCCGACATGGCCTTCACCATGGGCCTGGTGCACCAGGTCTTCCCGGACGAGACGTTCGAGGACGAGGTGATGGACTTCTGCCGGCATCTCGCCAAGCAGAACGGTGAGCAGATGGGCGCGGCCAAGGTCGCCATCGAAATGTGCGCCGAAGTGGGGCGCGACACCGCGCGCAATGTCGAGCGCATGGCGAACAGCGCGCTGATGCTCAACCCGGACTATCTCACCGGCATGGAAAAGTACCTGAAGGGCGTCGGCGGCAAGAAGAAGTAGGTCGCACCGGCGGGTTGCCCCGCTCTGCACGGGATCAGCGGCCCGCCATCCTCTCGCGCGTATCGCGGATCGCCAGTTCCATCAGCCGCGCTTCCGGCTGGAGATAGTGCTCGGCCTGGTAGCGGTTGCCGGGGCCGAAGACTTCGGTGAAGCGCGTATCGGTCGCCACGGTGACGGTACGCTCGAGCCCCGTCATCAGCACCGTCGCCATCGCGAAGGCCGGGGAATCGGGCTCCTCGGCGGAACCGTCCATCTGCGCCGCCAGCAGGATGATCACCGGTTGCGACGATTGCACGCGGTGCATCAGCATCCGCTCGTCGCGATTGTCGGCCATCGCGTTGCGCAGGTGCAGCAGCCGCGAATGCTGGATCCAGAAGTTGTAGAACGCCCAGAGGAACCGATGGCACCTGTCCCCGACTTCCTCGTCCGGCCACCGCTCGCGCAACATGCCGAGATAGGCATCCTCGGCCGTCGCCAGCACCGGCTCCAGCACCGCGAGCAGCAGCTCGGTGAGATCGGTGAAGTAATTGTAGAGCGACGTCATGCCGAGCGAGGCCTTGCGGGCCACCGCGCTCAGCGAAATCGGCTCGTCGTCGCTCCCGTCCAGAAGCTCGACCGTAGCGGCCAGGATACGGTCGCGCGTATCGCGTCCCTTGCGGCCGAGCTTCTGGCCGTTGAGATTGTGGCTGACCGGATCTTCCCGCCCGGACGCGACATCGGCCGGCCGGTCCAGTGTCCGGTCGGCCGATGCGTCAGGCGATAGTCTGCGTACGGCAGGCACGCGCCATGTCCGTCAGGCTGCCTGTCCGACAGGCCATGCCAGCATCTTGATCTCGGTATATTCCTCGATCCCCTCGACGCCCCATTCGCGGCCGATGCCGCTGGCCTTGTAGCCGCCGAACGGGATGTCGCCGGCGATGCACATGCCGCCGTTGACGCTCATCGAGCCGGTACGGACGCGCCGGGCGACGTTCATCGCTCGGTCGAAATCGCCCGAGCTGACGCCGCCGGAAAGGCCGTAGTTGCTTTCGTTGGCGATGCGGATCGCGTCCTCGTCATCCTCGAACGGGATAACGACAAGCACGGGGCCGAAGATCTCTTCCTGCGCGATGCGCATGTCGTTGGTCACATCGACGAAGACGGTCGGCTCGATGAAAAATCCACCGCCCTTGTCCGGCCGGGCATTGCCGCCGTGCAACAGCGTGGCGCCCTCTTCCTTGCCGAGTTCGATATAGCTCATCACCCGGTCCATCTGCTTCTTGGAAATGACCGGACCCATGATGTGCTCAGGGTTGTCGATGTCGCCCCAGTTGTCGCCGAACTGGCCGTACGCGCCCTTGAGGATCGCCTTGGCTTCCTCGTAGCGGCTCTTCGGCACCAGCAGGCGCGACTGCACCGCGCAGCCCTGCCCCGCATGGAACACGAGCATCGTCATCGCGCATTCCATCGCGAAGTCCGGCGCATCGTCGAGCACGATCTTGGCGGACTTGCCGCCCAGTTCAAGGAACACGCGCTTCAGGGTCTTGCCGCCCTCTTCCATGATGTGCTTGCCCACTGCGGTCGAGCCGGTGAAGGACACCAGATCGACACGCGGGTCCTGCACGAGCATCTCGCCGGCCTCTGCCGGATCCTTGCCGAACACGACGTTGAGGACGCCCTTCGGGAAGCCAGCCTTCTCGGCAAGCTCGCCGAACACGGCGCCGGCTCCGGGCGTGTCGGGAGCGGGCTTGAGGATGACCGTGCAGCCTGCGAGCAGCGCGGCGACGACCTTGCCGATATTCACGTACAGCGGAACGTTCCACGGCGTGATCGCCGCGACGACGCCCACCGGCTCACGCACGGCGATACGCTTGTGCATCGCGCCGAACGCGTTCTTCTCACCGTAGTCCTTTTCCCATTCGACGTTCTTGAAGACGTCGAGGTAATCGTCCCAGCCATCGAGGGCCATCGCGACATGGGCACGATCGACGGCGCCGCGCGCCGCGCCGGCTTCATGGACCGCCAGGTCGCCGAGACGATCATAGTTCTCCTGGAAAAGCTCGCGCAGCTTCTTGACCAGCTCGAAGCGGGTCTGCCGGTTTTCCGGCGAACTCCAGTTGGTCTCGTCGAAGGCGCGCCGTGCCGCGGTGATCGCCTCTTCGACGTCCTCCTTGGTGGCGTCAGCAGCCTTGCCGACGGGTTCCCCCGTCCAGGGACTGATGAGGTCATAGCTGCGCCCGCCGGTGGCGTCGCGAAGCTTGCCGTCGATGTAAAGCTTGGCGTCAGGAAGTGTAGTCATCTTTCAGGGTTCCTCGGCTAGAATATTGGGTCGTTACCCGTCAGGCGTGACGGGCTTCGATGGAAACATGGGTAACGCGAACGTCCGGGGGAAGGTCGAGCAGCGAACGGAACACGTCCGTCACCGAATTCACATGCGAGATCGGCCTGGACATGAGATTGATGCCCGCTTCCATGCAGGCCTTGCCGAACTGCATGCCGATTTCGGGATCCCAGGTCGAAGCCTTGCCCTCTTCGTACATCGGGCCGGCGCGGACCGTGCTGACGCGAATGCCCTTGGTCTCCAGTTCCTTCGACAGCGACCCCGTGAACCGTTCGAGACCGGCTTTCGTGCACTGGTAAAGCGAGAGCATCGGGAATTCGAGCGCAACCGACTCGCTGGTCACGTTGATGATGTACCCGCCCTTTTCCATCATCGGAATCGCCGAACGGGAAGTGAAGATCGGTCCGGACAGGTTGGTGTTGACGATGCCCATGATCTGCTCGTCGGTCGCGTTCTCAACCAGGAACGGTTCGTAGATCGCGGCGTTGTTGATCAGAACATCGATCCTGGGATGGCGTTCGGCGATCTTGGCGAAGGCTTCGCGGACCGAATCGGGTGAGCCGACATCGCATTCCACGGCAAAGGCGGGATCGCCCAGTTCGTCGGCAGCGGCCTGAACCTTCGAGAGGGTCCGGCCAAGCAGTATGACGGTCTCTCCCTCCTTGGCGAAACGGCGCGCCAGCGCCCGCCCAAGTCCTACACCTGCTCCGGTAATGACGATTGTCTTGCCCACTATGCAATTCTCTCAAGCAAACGGCTGAATCCGATTTCCACCCTGATACTCCAAGAACAGGAGCGAAGCCTATCGCGCCCGCGATAGTTCGTCCTGCCCGGCGGGGGGCAACGCTTAGCCGGTTTCGCAAATGGCCGAAAGGCCTGCCGCATCTGCGGCATGAAGGTGTCGACACCCGGCGCCTATTCGGCCGGCATTCGCTCGGTCAGCCCTGCGATCCGGGATTTTTTCAGCAGGAACGGCATCGGCGCCATCAGCAGCAGCACCCAGAACATCGCATAGAAATTGTCGAGATAGGCGACCATCGCGGCCTGCCGCGAAACCTCCCCGTCGATCGCTCCGAGCAAGCCTCCGCCGATCCCCGGCATGCGGTCGAGTGTCGATGGCAGATCGACCCCGGGTATGCTGCCCGGGGTAACGTTCGCGGCGATGTCGGAATGGCTGACCTGCTGGTTGCGCGCGAGCATGGTGACGATGAAGGAGATACCGAACGAACCGCCCAGATTGCGGACCAGCGCCATGAGGCTGGAACCGTCAGGCCGCAGCTCCGGCCTGATCGTGGCGAACGCCAGCAGGTTCATCGGACCGAAGATCATGCCCATGCCCAGCCCCTGGACGAAACTCGCCATGATGATCAGGTGCGAATCCATCTCCAGCGACCACTGCGTCATGATCCAAAGCGAATAGGCCCCGATCAGGTAACCAAGCGCGATGATCGCCCGGTAATCGATGCGCTTCATCAGGAATACCGTGAGCTGCGAGGTGACGATCACCCCGAATCCGCGGGGCGCCATCAGCAGCCCGGAATCCATCACCGGGTAGTGATAAACCGTCTGGTACATCGTCGGCAGGACCGCCGACAGCGCGACGTTCGCAAGGCCCAGCACGAACATCATCGACAGTGCGGCCAGGAAATTGGGATTGCCGAACAGTTCCCGGTTGAACAGCGGCGTTCGCGTGCTCCTGGTGTGGACGAGGAATATCCAGAGCGCCGAGATCGCGGCGATCGCCTCGACGATGATCTCCCAGCTCTGGAACCAGTCCTTGATCTGTCCTCGGTCGAGCATGAGCTGCAACGCACCGAGCGAAAGCGCGATCCAGACGAAACCGAACAGGTCGAGTCTTCGTCGCTCGATCTGCCTGGACGGCAGCAGCCACCACAGTACGGCCAGCGCGGGTATCCCGATCGGCAGGTTCACGTAATAGATCCAGCGCCAGTTGAGATATTCGACGATAAAGCCACCCAGGAACGGGCCGCTGATCGGGGCGACCATGACGATCATGCCGAAGGTCGCCATGGTCTGCGCCTGCTTGCTCGGCGGGCTGACGTCGAACATGATCGTCTGGGTCATCGGCCCGAGAAAGGCGGTGGAGATCCCCTGGATGATCCGGAAACACACCATTTCCGGAAGGGAAGTCGCCGCGCCGCATGCAGCGGACGAGACCAGGAACATCACGGTCGACCAGAGGAACAGGTTGCGGGAGCCCACCCTGTCGGAAAGCCAGCCGGTAATGGGCGTGAAGATCGCTCCCGCCATGATGAAGCTGGTGAGGACCCAGCTGATCGAATCATGCGACGCGCCAAGGCTCACCTTCATATGCGGAAGCGCGACGTTGGCGATGGTCGCGTCGAAGAACTGGCAGATCGACACCGTCATCACGGCGAAGAGCAGCAGGCCGCGATGCCTCACCTCGAGCAGCGGCTTGTCGAGACTGTCCCCGGCGGCGGCCTGCGCGCCTGCCCCGGAACTATCTGCTGGTATCGATTGAGACATGCGTGGAAAGCCCCGCGATCAACTGGCGGGACGGCTTGTCATCGATGGCGATCCGCACCGGCACGCGCTGGGTAACCTTGACCCAGTTGCCGCTCGCATTCTGCGCCGGGAGCACCGAGAACTCAGAGCCGGTGCCGGCGCCGATGCTCGCGACATGCCCTTTCAGCGACAGGCCGGGATAGGCGTCGAACGTCAGCTTCGCCGGTTGTCCGATCCGCATTTCGGCGAGGTCGGTCTCCTTGAAATTGGCTTCCACCCAGCTCCTGTCGCTCACGACGAGCGTCAGGGCTGGCAGGCCCGTGGTCATCATCTGGCCGATCTGCAGACGGTCGGCCTGGCTTACCGTTCCGGCAACCGGCGCACGGACCGAAGCGCGCGAAAGATCGAGCGCCGCCTTGCGCCGCTGCGCCTGTGCAGCGAGAATCCTGGGATTGACGCCCGGCGCGACCGGCGCGGTCGCCAGCTTGGCCCTCGCCTCCCTCGCCTCGGCCTCTGCTGTGGCAAGCCGGCTGCGGGCATCCGACAAGTCGTGCTCGGCCTGCTCAAGGCGCGCCCGCGTGGTAAAGCCGCGCTGCATAAGTTCGGACTGGCGGCGATACTCCTGTTCGTAGAAGCCGACGTCCTCGCGGGCTCCGCCGATATCGACGCTGGTATTGCCCAGTTCGGTTTCCAGACCGACGATGTCCACCTGGGCAGCGGCGATCGCGGCGTCGGCCTGGGCGATGGCGATGCTGAAGGGCTCGGGATCGATACGAAACAGCAAGTCGCCTGCCTTGACATGTTCGTTCTCGTGCACGGCAACCTCGATGATCTCTCCCGTGACCTGGGAACTCACCGAGACCTTGTCCTGCTGGACATAGGCATTGTCCGTCGAGACGGTGTGGAGACTGGCGAAGTAGTAGGCGGTCGCGCCGGCGATCAGCAGCGCCGGCACCGACACCATGACGGCCAGCCTGCGCCAGCGGCCCCTGCGCGGTGCCGGCATCGCCGCCTCGGTTACCGCGTCATCGAACTGCGGGTCGCTCTCAGCCATCGGCGGGCACCCCGAGCTGGGTCTTGCGGGTGAGATTCGCACGGATTCGCTCGAGCACGGACAGCAGCTCGCCCTGCTCGGCTTCGCTGATGCCTTCCAGCGCGATCTGGAGGGTCTCCATCGCGAAAGGCTGCAACTGTTCGACCAGGTCCTGGCCCTTCTCGGTGAGATGGAGCCGCCAGGCGCGCCGGTCGGAGGGGTCCGCCCGGCGTTCGACCAGCTTTGCATCCTGCAGCCGGTCTATCATCCGGCCAGCCGTGATCGGCTCGACTTCCAGGATTTCGGCAAGCCCGCCCTGGTTGATACCGGCCATGCGCTTGAGGATGCTCAGCACCT
The DNA here is from genome assembly GCA_024236175.1 of Novosphingobium sp. Classification (GTDB taxonomy): domain Bacteria; phylum Pseudomonadota; class Alphaproteobacteria; order Sphingomonadales; family Sphingomonadaceae; genus Novosphingobium. The sequence continues at coordinate 600,031 of JACKKY010000002.1, forward strand.
GCCATTGCGGCCGCGTGACGCCGATTGCGCGGGCGCGCTCGTCGAAGCTGCGTCTGATCAGGCGTGACACCTGCGCCAGCATTGTGCCAATGTTCTCGTCCATGGCCGGAAAATAGTAGCAGTGCTTACTATAATCCAGCTATATTTTTGTCACCTGATCGAACAGTCGGAGAAATCGATGGCGCAAGAGAAAAGCCAGCAAGCCGCTCCCCCCTTCGAAGTCTTCCGGGCGCGCGATGCAAGGGACTATGACGAGACCGTGATGCATTCCGGTCCCATGACGACCGCCGACCAGCAGGGCATGGCCGACATGATGCAGGCCGGAATGATCGACGGGAGCCACCTGAAGCTGCTCTACAAGCGGCCGGGCATGAGCCTGACCTATGTCTGGTTCAAGAGCGGCTATCCGCTCCCGCTGCACAGCCACAGTGCGGATTGCCTCTATTTCATCGTCGCCGGATCGCTGAAGATCGGCACCGAGGAACTGGGCCCGGGCGACGGCTTCTTCCTGGGGACGGACGTGCCCTATGCCTATGTTCCCGGCGAGGACGGGGTCGAAGTGCTGGAATTCCGCACGTCCGACAATTTCGATTTCCGTGCGCTCGGCAAGACCGATGCCTACTGGAGCAGGGCGGTCGCGAACCTGATGGCCGCGCGCGATCACTGGTCCGACGAGGTCACTCCCCCTTCCGGCATGGAAGTCGGCTGACCGGGCCCTTCCTTTCCGAACATTCCATCCGTCCGGATATTTGCGAAAACGGGGCCTGAGGGGGTCATCGTAACCCAGGCGATGTGATCGACCCGCCCGGGGCCGTCCTTCAGCCAGACCCCGCCGGTGGTGCCCATGACGATGTAGTCCCGCCCGGCGCGCGATTCGTGATCGTAATAGTGCTCGTGCCCGGCGATGACCGTGTACTTGCGGCCCGCCAGCATCTGCTCGATCCGGGCGAACTGCGGGCTGTCATACTGCCACGCCGGCTTGTGCATGACGACGAAGGTCCAGCGCGCGTCGCGATGCCGGTCGAGCGCCTCGCGCACGAAGGCCACCTGCGCATCGCTGATCGCCACGGCGCCCGGCAGCTTCGGTGCCCTGCCCTGCTCCCGCACCGCATCAAGCAGCCGCGCCTGCGTTTCTTCCGGAGCGCGGGCCATCGCCTCCTCCAGTTCGCGCGAACTCGCGATCGTTTCCGGTGGAAGCGCGACCGGCGGGTCCTCGGTCGAAAGCCCCAGGAACAGCACGCCTTCGTGCATGAAACTCCAGTAGGGCGAACCGCGCCGTTCGAGCCAGATCCGCGCCATTGCCTCGTTCGAGTAGTCGTGATTGCCGGCGATGAAGAACACCGGCGCTTCGAGCACCGCCAGCCGCGCCTCGACCTCCTCCCACTGCCGGCGGATTTCGGACACGTCCCGCGTATAGCCCTCGACGAGGTCGCCGACCGAGATCACGAAATCCGGCTTCATCAGATCGAGCTTGCGCATGGCATCCGCAAAGACGCCGGGCCGGTGCGCGCCGGTGCGATCGCCGATCACGGCAAATCGAAAGGTGCCTTCGGCCTGTTCCATCGGACCGGCGGTCCTCGGAACCCGGGGCTCGTCAGACGTTTGAGCCTGCGTCGCGGTGCAACCCGCGAGCCCGAATGCGGCGATGGCGAGCACGGCATGCAGGGCAAACCGCATGACCACGTCACTCCTTTCCCGTCAGCAGTGGCCGATCCTCGATGCGAAGTCGGTGATCTGGGGCACCAGTTTCGGGATGTTGACGAACAGCCCGGCGGCAGGATCGGTGGACGTGGCCGCCAGCCGATCGACCCATTCGCGATCGCCCCACGGCGGCTCCTGCAGTTCGGCGCCGGGGATCATCGCCGCCACGGCCTCGCTGGTCTCACGCGTGTGGTGCATGTCCGACTTGCCGCCGCGCAGGACCACCACGGGCACCTTGATGCCTTCAAGGTCTCCGGCCCGCGTGCACGAGATCGGCTGGCCCGGTTCCGGAAAGAACCAGTCCGCCCAGTCGCGCATCCGGCGGACGAAAGCCTCCGGCTGCCAGGCAAGCAGCCGGTCGCGGTTCGATGGGTTGCGCTCGAGCTGTTCCTGCAGGTCCGGCAGCGCGCAGACCGCCTCCATACCGCCAATCGATGCCGCCATGGCAGGGTTGGCGTTGTAGGCCATCGGCAGGGTGGCGATGCCGATCCCGCCTCCGCTCAGCCACTGGCAGAACACGCCGGCAACGCAATCGGGATGGCGGATGGCGGTAAGCAAGGCTTCGCGCGAGCCGCCCGAGACGCCGTAGACCAGCGCCGGCGCCAGCCCGAGCGCCCGGATCATCCCCGCCAGTGTATCCGCGTTCTGGAAGCTTTCGCACTCCGCATCGAAGCTGATATCGGATTCGCCGCAATTGGGCCGGTCCCAGATCAGCACCTTATAGCCCTTGCCCGCCAGTTGCTGCGCCAGCTCACGGACGCCCGGGGTATCCTTCGAAAAGCGCCCTCCCGGAGTGATGGTGATCGCCTTGTCGCCATCGCCGATGAGTTCGTAGGCGATCGATAGCCCGTTGATTTCGATGCGTGGCATTGTCCTAAATCCCCTTCATGTCCATGGCGAGCCGGGTCAGCTTCTGTTCCGCGATACGCCAGCGGCCGTCCGTGCGGACATAGCGTTCATGGTAGTGGCCGTAGCCGGTCAGCGCGCGGTCCTCGCCCCATGCTACCCGGTCCTGCATCGCCCAGATGGCCTGCGCGGAATCGCCGTCGATGGTGATTTCCGGGGAATGCACCTGATGGGCGGTCGCGGCGCTTTCGATCGATCCGCGCACGGAATCGACGAATTCGTCGCGCCCCTTCGTCACTTCCCCGCCGCTTCCGGTCGTATCGATAACGACATCCTCGGTGAAAAGCTGCTTCCAGCCGTCCCAGTCCTTGGTGTCGAGCAGGCGGCAATAGGCCGCCTTGACGTTGCAGATCGCGAGCCAGTCCGCGAAATTCGGCTCATTCGGCATTCCTGTCTCCATCGATGCGGCGGTCTTTGCGTCGCTCGCCCGGTGCGGCTGAACTAGGCCACCTCTTCAGCCAGTCGTTTCGCCGCGCGCTCCCGCAACTCGGCTGTCTTGATCTTGGCACTGCCGGTGAGGTTCAGCTCGTCTGCGGTGAAGAACAGGACACGGCGCGGCACCTTGTAGCTGGCGAGCTTCTCGCGGGCATAGGCCTTGACCGAATCCTCGCTGATATCGGCCCCCTCGTGCGGCACGATGCAGCCGACGACCAGCTCTCCGAGCAAGTCGTCCGGAACGCCGACGGTCTGGGTCGCCTTGACGCCCGGACACCGCGAGATGATATCGTCGATCTCGATCGGCGATACGTTCGCCCCGCCGGTCTTGATGATGTCGTTGAGGCGGCCTTCCCAGAAGAGCCGGCCTTCGCTGTCCATCCAGCCGCCGTCGTTGGTGCACAGGAAGCCCTCGTCGTCGAGCGTCTCGTCCAGCGGGATGCCGACGTAGCCGAGCATCAGCGTCGGCCCCTTGACCGCGATTTCCCCGCGTTCGCCGAACGGCAGCGTTTCTCCGGTGAGCGGATCGACGATCTTGACCGTGGAGCCGGGCGTCGGGATGCCGTGGCTGCCCTTGGCGATCTCGAACGGCGTCAACGAGGGGTAGACGGTGATCAGGGTGAAGGTCTCGGTGTTTCCGAAGGCGGCACGATTGTCGAGCCAGTCGGTCTTCACCGTGGGATGCTTGCCGACAGGCGTGTCGTAGGGAACGTAGTGCATCGCCGACAGGTCGGTCTCGAGGAAGTTCGCCGCGGCTTCGAGCTGCGCCCACTGGTGCGGCCAGCCGATCAGCTTGCTGACGCGTTCCTGCTCCATGAGCCGCAGCGCTTCCTCGGCCTGGAACGTGGGCTGCAGGACGAGGCAACCGCCGGTCGACAGAGTGCTGCCCAGCGTCATGCAGAAGTTGCCCGACCAGAAGAAGCCGTTGGCGGTCCAGGTGCGGATCTTCTCGTGCACGATCCGATACCAGTGCGGCCAGCGCCACAGCTGCAGGCAGACCGCGCGATGCGACGACAGGATACCCTTGGGCTTGCCGGTCGATCCCGAGGAAAAGAACAGCACGCCGGGGTCTGCCGGCGCAACTTCGGCGGCGCAGGCATCGACCAGTTCGGGGGCCACTTCCGCGCTACGGGCCCGGAATGCGCTCCATCCCTCGATAGCGCCCTTCCCGTCTTCGCTGTCGATCATCGCGATATGGCGCAGGAAGGGGAACTTGAGCGAATTCAATTCCCCGGGCCGGGACGTCGCGATCTGCGGTTCGAGTTCTGTCAGGATCTCCGCGAAATCCTTCTTGAGCACGTTCCGCTCGAACAGCAGCACGGAAACACCCGAGAGCCGCAGCAATGCTTCGAGTTCGGCGGGCGTCGAAAACGTGCTGAGCGGGGTCGCGACGCCACCGGCCAGCGCAGCCCCGAAGAAACAAGAGAAATATTCGAGCCGGTTGGTCGTCATGATCCCGACACGCGTGCCCTTGCCGATTCCGCAGGCGACCAGCGCACGGGCCACTTCCATTGCATTGGCCCCGAGCTCGCCATAGCTCCAGCGGATCATGCCCTCTCCGGCAGTATCGCGCATGCAGCCCATTTCATTGTCGGCAAAACGCGAGGTCACTTCCTTCGCGTAGGCGCCGAGCGTCAGGGGGCCGATGCCTTCCTCTTCCGACAGGGGGATGCCCCGGGCGATGGAGAGCCGTTCGTCAACTTGGATTGTACTGGTCATGGCAATCAATACGGCAGTTCGACTTCGTTGAGCGAACTCACCACCGTCTTTCCATTCTGATCCGTGAGCTTCACCTGGACCTGGACGATCGGGAACCCCCATTCGGACTTTTCTATCTTGTCGACGACTTCCCCATCGAAAAAGGTCACGTCGCCTTCGAAGGCCGGACTGCGGAAGTCCGACTTGGCATGGCGCACCATGCCGTCGTGTCCCGCCCAGAAAGCGAGATAGTCGGTGTTCCAGGCCGCCATCGTCGCGCCATAGCCGTAGGCCCGGCTCATGCCGACTTCGCTGGCATAGCTGTCGTCGATATGGCCCCGCGACGGACCGACATAGAGCCCGTCGCGCGCACGGGGATCGATCTCCGCAAGGTTGTCATCGAAGCCGAAGCCTTCGATCCAGCCGGGATCCTGGTTGACCCAGGGATCCTTGACGCCTTCCGGCGCGACCCAGTCGAAAGTGCCCCAGATGTTGAACAGGAAGGCGCGGTATTCGGTGGTGAAGCTGGCGATGGTATGCGGGCCGAGCACCCGGCGCGGCAGCTTGTCGCCAACCTGCACCTCTTCCCAATGCGGCGACTTGCCTTCCCGGTTCGACATCAGCCAGTCATGGCGGATCTTGTCGATTTCCTTGATCTCGTCACGGGTCCAGCGCTTGGGCGAACCGGCGGTGGCATCGTACATGCCGCGCTTTTCGGCTTCCTCGGCCAGGTAGCGGATCGCCGTCGAACGCGCCTTGGCGACAAGACTGCCGTGCTGGTTGCGATGAAGGGTGTCACCGCGCGAGAACATGGTCGGGCCGGCGAACTTGGTGTCGACGACCTTGTAGTCGTAGAACCGGCGCTCCTGGAACAGCTGGTCGCCGGGCCTGACGGGGGTGCCGTACCACCACCACTCCTCGCCGCCGAAGATCAGGTGCGAGCCCGGGATTCGGCCGACACAGGCCGGCTGGCAACCATGGCCGTAGTCGAGCGCCACCGCGATCGACTGAGGCGCGATGATCCCGCCGAACTTGGTCTGGCTGGCGAATTTCTGGTCCCAGTGCAGCGGGTTGACGTAGTCCATCGCCATTACCCAGCGACGGATATCGCTCTTGCTGCACGGGTCCATGATCTGCCCGCCGCCGACCAGCTCGCCGACTCGCGGATCGACGTCGCTCAGATCGAGCTGCGGCCCTTCGTTCGCCGCCACCTTGGTGTCCTGTTCAGCCATGGTTCCTCTCCCAATCCTCCGACGATCAGCGATTCACGTCGACGATGTAACGTCCCCGCACTTCGCCCGACATGAACTTCTTGGCCGCATCGATCGCATCGGAAAGCCCGATTTCCTGGCCGATGGTTTCAAGCGCCGCCGGATCGAGATCCCTGGCGAGGCGATCCCAGGCCTTCAGCCGCGGAGCCTTCGGCGCCATGACGCTGTCGATGCCCAGCAGGCTGACGCCGCGCAGGATGAACGGCATCACCGTCGCCGGCAGGTCCGCGCCCTGCGCCAGGCCGCAGGCGGCGACCGCGCCGCAGTACTTCGTCTGGGCGATGGCGTTGGCAAGCGTGAAGCTGCCCACCGTATCGACGACGCCGGCCCACAGTTCCTTCTGCATCGGCTTGCCCTTCTCGGACATTTCGGCACGGTCGATGATCTTGTCCGCGCCGAGGCCGGTGAGATAGTCCGCTTCGGACGGCTTGCCGGTGACCGCAGCGACCGAGAAACCGGCCTTCTTGAGCAGGGCGATGGCCACGGAACCGACACCGCCGGTCGCGCCCGTCACCAGAATCTCACCGTTATCCGGCGTGATGCCCCAATCGACCAGCGCATCGACGCAAAGCGCGGCGGTGTATCCCGCCGTGCCGATCGCCATGGCCTGCTTCGGCGTGAATGCGGAAGGCAACGGCACCAGCCAGTCGCCGTTCAGCCTGGCTTTCTGCGCCAGGCCGCCCCAGTGAACCTCGCCGACGCCCCAGCCGTTGAGCACGACGACATCGCCCGCCTTCCATTCCGGATGGCTGCTCTCGGTCACGGTGCCCGCAAGGTCGATCCCCGGCACCATCGGGAATTTGCGAACGACCGGAGAGCTGCCCGTGATCGCCAGCCCGTCCTTGTAGTTGAGCGTGGAGTAGGCGACGTCGATCGTGACATCGCCTTCGGGAAGCTGGCTTTCGTCGAGCTGCTGGAGCGTGACGGTCTGGCCGTCGTCATTCTTGTCGATCACGATTGCGGAAAACATAGAAACTCCCTGTCATATGCGGGGCCGGCTGAACTTCCGGCCCATCGCCCGTCGTCCGGGCTAACAAATCCTTCGCCTACAAAAAAGCCAAATGCGGCCTGCCCTACCCTCAATTCCGCCCGGGCGGAGACAGCGCCCCGGCAGGCTCGCCCACTTCCCGGCGCAGGCGCTCCGCAATTTCCGGAAACGCCGGCGCCCGCATCGAGCCGTAGAGCGACAGTCGCAGGCATTCATTGGCGAACCGCCGGGCGAGCCGGGAACGGGCACGCGGGTTTTCCTCGTGCGCTCGCGCCCAGACCGGCCAGAGAAACGTGCCGGCGAGGTTCATCACCGCCAGCACCTCGTGATCGACGCCCGGTTCGGCCATTTCAGTCGCCGCGAATCGCGCCAGCGATCCGCAGTATTCGCGCCAGAAGGGATCGGCGGCCGGATCCGGGGACGCCAGCAGCTGCAGCAGCCAGACCCGGCACAGCTCGGTATTCTCCATGGCGAACTCGGCAAGCCGGTCGGTGAGATCGGCGACGTCGACTTCTTCGACCCGCCGTTCGCCGATGGTCTCGGGATCACCGAACACGGCAACGAAGAGTTTCTCCGAGACCCAGTCGGCCGTCGCCTCGATGAGCTTCTCGCGGGTTTCGAAATGCTGGTAGGCCGTGCCGCGATTGACGCCGGCGAGATGGGCCACCTCGGACAGGCTGATTCCCTCGGGCCCATCCTTCGACAGCAGCGTCCTCGCGGCTTCCAGGATCGCCTCCCTGGTGGCCTGCGGATCGCGCGGCCTGCGATTGCCCCGGGCTTGCATGGCTAATCCCCGATCGTCCCATTCGTCATCAGGGCGAATCCGCTGCGGACCGCCTCTCTGAACAGCATTGTTGCCTATTATGGACGGACAGGGAAACCCAAAAACCGGAAGCGGGGCGGTTCGTTCCCCCTCCGGCAACCCGTTATTCCGCGATGAGACGCACAGCGGGCGCGGTTCAGGCGAGCTCGGCCACCTGCGAGAGCACCCGGTCGGCATGCTCCTTCCGGCAGATCAGCAGGTCGGGCATGTAGGTGTCGCTCTGGTTGTAGACGAGCGGGCTGCCGTCGATCCGCGAGCAGTGAAGGCCGTAGCCCAGCGCCACCGCGGCGGGAGCGCAGCTGTCCCATTCGTACTGACCGCCCGAGTGCAGGTAGATGTCGGCCTCGCCCCGGACGATGGCCATGGCCTTTGCGCCGGCCGATCCCATCGGCACCAGCTCCGCGCCGATTCGTTCCGCGACCTCGGTCGCTTCCCTCGCCGGCCGGGTGCGGCTTACCACCATGCGCAGGGGGTCGCCCGATTGCGGCAGGGGGCCGGGCTGGTCGGAACGCAGCACCAGGTCGAGCCCGGGCAGCGCGACAGCGCCGATGCTGGGCACGCCGTCGACGGCAAGCGCGACATGCACCGCCCAGTCGGTCCGTTCCTCGCCATATTCGCGCGTGCCGTCGACCGGGTCGACGATCCACACCCGGCTCTTGCCGAGACGCTCCTCGGTATCCTTGCTTTCCTCCGACAGCAGGCCGTCGTCGGGACGCTGTTCGCGCAGGGCATGGACAAGGAACTGGTTCGCGGTCTGGTCACCGGCCTTGCCGAGCGCCTTGCCCTCGAACATGCCCGAAGCCCGCACCTCAATCAGGATCTTGCCGGCGACAGCGGCAAGGTGGGCGGCAAGATCGGCATCGTTCATTGGTCTTTTCCCTGTTCGACGGTCTGCGCTTCCTCCGGGTGTTCCTTGAACCCCCAGTGGATCGAAGCCCATATCCGTTCGTGGCCGTAATAGAGCGCCATCTTGGTGATGACCTCGGTTGTCGCGATCGCGCCCGCCGCCGCCGGATTGCCGGTGAACAGCCAGCTCAGCAGGAAGGTGTCGACGCTGCCCAGCACCCGCCAGCTCGTCGCCTTGACGAACGACCGGCTGTGGGTCTCATGTCCTTTGAAAAGGAACATCGCGGAACTCAGATGTCGCCCAGAAGCGTATCGACAACCAGTGTTGCCGCCTCCTCGGGACTCATCTTCGTCGTGTCGATGCGGATCTCCGGACTGGCCGGCGTCTCATAGGGACTGTCGATACCAGTGAAGTTCTTGAGTTCACCCGACCGCGCCTTCTTGTAGAGGCCCTTGACGTCCCGCTCCTCGGCCACCGCCAGCGGCGTGTCGATAAACACCTCGTAGAACTCGCCTTCTGGCAGCATGGCGCGCACCATATCGCGTTCCGCCCGGAAAGGCGAGATGAAGGCCGTGATCACGATCAGCCCGGCGTCGGTCATCAGCTTGGACACCTCGCCGACGCGGCGGATGTTCTCGATCCGGTCCGCCTCGGTGAAGCCAAGGTCCTTGTTGAGGCCATGACGCACATTGTCACCGTCGAGCAGGAAAGTGTGCCGGTTCATCCGGTGCAGCTTCTTCTCGACCAGGTTGGCGATGGTCGACTTGCCGGAGCCCGACAGCCCGGTGAACCACAGCACTGCCGGCTGCTGGTTCTTCAGGCTCGCGTGCTGCTTGCGGCCGATGTCCACCGCCTGCCAGTGCACGTTCTGCGCACGCCGCAGGGAGAAGTGCAGCATGCCGGCCGCGACCGTGGCGTTGGTCATCTTGTCGATCAGGATGAACCCGCCAAGCACGCGGTTGTCGCCATAAGGCTCGAAAACGATCTGCTTGTCGGTCACGATTTCGGCCACACCGATCTCGTTAAGCTCAAGCGTTTTCGCAGCAAGGTGCTCCATCGTATTGATATTGACGATGTACTTCGGCTCATGAATGGTCACGGAAACCATCTGCGCACCGACCTTGAGCCAATAGGCCCGGCCGACGTGAAGCGGTTCGTCATTCATCCACACGATCGTCGATTCGAACTGGTCGGCCGACTGCGGTGGATTGTCCGCCAGGGCGATCACGTCGCCGCGCGAGCAGTCGATCTCGTCCGCGAAGCAGAGCGTCACGGATTCGCCGGCCACCGCTTCGTCGAGGTCGCCGTCCAATGTGACGATGCGGCTGACGGTGCTGGTCTTGCCCGAGGGCAGGACCCGAACGGCGTCGCCGGGCTGGATGGTGCCGGTGGCGACCTGTCCGGAGAAGCCCCGGAAGTCGAGGTTCGGGCGGTTCACCCACTGGACCGGCATGCGGAACGGCTTGGCCTGATCCAGGCTGCTGTCGACTTCCACCGTCTCGAGGTGCTCGACCAGCGTCGGGCCGTCATACCACGGCGTGCTGTCCGATCTGGTCGTGATGTTGTCGCCCTTGAGCCCGGAGAGCGGAATGGCGAGGAAATCCTCGATCCCGATCTCGTTGGCGAAGGCACGGTAATCGGCGACGATATGCTCGAACTTGGGCTGGTCGTAGTCGACCAGGTCCATCTTGTTGATGGCCAGAACGATGTTCCGGATGCCGAGCAGGTGCGCCAGATAGCTGTGGCGGCGCGTCTGCGTCAGCACGCCCTTGCGCGCATCGATCAGGATCACCGCCATGTCGGCCGTGGACGCACCCGTAACCATGTTGCGGGTGTACTGCTCGTGGCCCGGGCAATCGGCGACGATGAACTTGCGCTTCTCGGTCGAGAAGAAGCGGTAGGCGACGTCGATGGTGATGCCCTGCTCGCGTTCTGCGGCAAGGCCGTCGACCAGCAGCGCGAAGTCGATTTCCTGACCCTGCGTGCCGACTTTCTTGGAATCCGCATGCAGCGCGTCGAGCTGGTCCTCGAAGATCATCTTCGAATCGTAGAGCAGCCGCCCGATCAGGGTGGACTTGCCGTCGTCGACGCTGCCGCAGGTGATGAAGCGCAGCATCGTCTTGTGCTGGTGCTGTTCGAGATAGGCGTCGATATCCTCGGCAATCAGGTCATCGACGACGTAGCGGGGCTCGTCGGAGGTCGTGGTCTCGGTCATCAGAAATACCCCTCCTGCTTCTTCTTCTCCATGCCGGCGCCGCCGGCATCCTTGTCGATGGCGCGCCCCTGGCGTTCCGACGTCGTCGTCAGCAATGTTTCCTGGATCACTTCGGGAAGCGTCTTGGCCTTGCTCTCCACCGCGCCCGTCAGCGGATAGCAGCCGAGAGTACGGAAGCGAACCGAGCGTTCGACGGGCTTTTCACCCGGTTCGAGCGGGAAGCGCTCGTCGTCGACCATCAGCAACAGCCCGTCACGCTCGACGGTCGGCCGCTTGGCAGCGAAATACAGAGGCACGATCGGGATGTCGTTGAGATGGATGTATTGCCACACGTCCAGCTCGGTCCAGTTGGAGATCGGGAAGATCCGGATCGATTCGCCCTTGTTCTTCTTCGCGTTGTAGATGTTCCAGAGCTCGGGGCGCTGGTTCTTCGGGTCCCAGCCATGGCTCGCCGTGCGGAACGAGAAAATGCGCTCCTTGGCGCGGCTCTTTTCCTCGTCGCGGCGCGCACCACCGAAAGCCGCATCGAAACCCCACTTGTCGAGCGCCTGCTTGAGGCCCTCGGTCTTCCACATGTCGGTATGCAGCGGGCCGTGATCGAACGGGTTGATCCCTTTCTCCTGCGCTTCCGGATTGTGGTAGACGAGGAGTTCCATGCCGGACTCCTTCGCCATGCGATCACGCAGCTTGTACATTTCCTGGAACTTCCAGGTCGTGTCGACGTGCAGCAGCGGGAACGGCGGCGGCGAGGGATAGAACGCCTTGCGCGCCAGGTGCAGCATCACCGCACTGTCCTTGCCCACGGAATACAGCATCACCGGCTTTTCCACCTCGGCGACGACTTCGCGGATGATGTGGATGCTCTCGGCCTCGAGACGTTCTAGATGCGTCAAGGTCTTCATCGACCTCTCCCTTCTGCTTTGCTTGCAGGGGTGAATACAGGGATGACATTTTCGCGAACCTCCCATATGGGAGGGTATGTCGCTAACTAGCAGAGACGAGACCGACCTGCTGCTGCCGCTCTACCAGGGCGTGCACGAGGAACCGCGGTTCGCGACTTTCCTGGAGCGGCTGAAACGCCGGACCGGGGCGGATTACGTCGCCCTCACGGTACGCAAGGAAGACCGGCCCGTTTCCGAGGCGAGCGTGTTCTTCGCGGGCATCAATCTGCATGAACGCGCCCGAGAGCTCGGAATCGAGGAACTGTACACCCTGGAAGGCGTGCACAATTCGAGCCTGCGTCCCTATCGCGTGTACAGCGTTTCCGAATTCGTCGACCACGATCCCGAATACAAGGCGGAACGCTCGCGCAATATCGAGCGCCTCGGCATCGTCGACGAACGCGTGGTTCGGGTCTCCGAAGAAAGCGGAATCAGCGCCTGGCTGGTCCTGGCGCGAAGCAAGGCCTGCTCGGCAGCGGACAGCGCGCTGTTGTCCAACCTCGCCCCTTACGTCGCAACCGCCCTTACCAACCTCAATCTGATGGAGCGGCAGCGCATAGAAGCGGCGCTTTCGACCAAGGGGCTTGGGCGTTCCGGAGTCGGCTGGATTCTGTTCGACAAGGACGCGCGCATCCTGGCGATCGAATCGGGCGCGCAGGAGCGGCTTTCCAGGCTCAACGGATCGACGCCCCGGATCGGTGAACGCCTTCGCGATCTGCCCCGGGAGGCCGAACGCACACTCGCCGAAGCGGCGCGGCGGCTTGCGGACGCCCCGCAGGCGCAGCCCGGCGTCGCAGTGCTGAGCGAGGATCCGCGCATCGACGCCCTGCTCGTCTCGGCAATGGGCGAATCGGATTCGGCGACGCTGGTGCCGGTTCCGGCGATGATCGCCTACTGCCGGTTCGGCAAGGCCGGTTCCCCGGAAAGGGCCGTGCGGCTGGCGCGGCTGTTCGACCTCCCACAGCGCGAGGCCGAACTGGCCATCGCCCTCAGCGACGGCCATTCCATTGCCGAAGCGGCCGACGCGATGGGGCTGACGATCGAGACCGCGCGCAACTATTCGAAGCGGCTTTACGCCAAGCTCGGCGTGCGCGGGCAGGCCGAACTCGTCCGGATGGTCTACGAAAGCAGCGCGGTGCTGGGCTAGCCTAACGGCGCCCTAGCCGCCCAGCTTCGCTTCGATTTCGGCGATCTCGGAGCGCAGCCACATGGTTTCGCTCAGGTTCTGACCGCCGCACTCGTCGAGCAGCATCTGGCTCGCATCGCGCTTGGCTTCGAGGGCGCTGCGCTCGTCCGGGTCGGCGCCCAGTGCGATATCGACCAGGTGCAGCGCTTCGAGCGGCTTGCCTTCGCCCAGCTTCGACCGGGCCCGTTCGGCGAGTTTCGCCGCCCCGCCGGCCAGCTCGGCGATATCGCCATACACGCTGGAACGCGGCACGCCGTAAAGCTCCGTCGTGCCGTCCTCATAGTGGAACCAGCCCGAGTATTCGCGCCAGATGGACTTGACCGCCCAGCTGGCCTTGCCGTGGAAGTCGCCGATCGCGACATTTCCCGGAAACTCGAAGTCATGCATCAGCTCGTGGACGGTCTTGCCCGCTTTCATGCCTTCCAGCGTGTAATCGCGCACATAGGTAACCGCAGCTTCCATCCGGTCGAGATCTTCCCGGATCCGGTCCTTGCCGACGACCGGATCGCCGTGGCCGGTGATCAGGATCTCGGCTCCGAGATCGCGCACCTTCTTGAGCGATTGCAGATAGGTGCGCACACGGCGCGGCTTGTCGCCCCGCAGCGTGTTGAGGAACGGCATCGAGAGCCACACCGGGCCGAAGGTGTTGCCGGTGAAGACGATCTTCTCCTTGGGCATCCAGACGAGGATATTGTCTTCGGTCTCGCCTTCGGGCGCATGGATAAGTTCGAAAGTGCGCCCTCCGACTTCGAGGGTCATGCGATCCTCGACGAAGATGTCGGGCGTGACCTCGGGCTGCGCCGCCTTCGGCGGACCGTCCTGCTTGAGCGTGCTGCCCCAGAGCTTGAAGGTGCGCGGTCCGAAATAGGACTGCATGCCCAGCATGTCGTCCCTGGCTTCGATGTAGCCCGGCCCGCCGACGACCTTGGTGCCTTCTTCCACGAGGCTCGGGACGCCGCCGAAGTGATCGGCATGGCTCTGCGTCAGGATGATGTAGCGCAGCGGCCCGGTGCGGTGCGGCTTGAGCAGGGCGACGTTGCGCTCGGCGTTGTGCACGATGCCGGTGTTGACGATGACATCGCCGTCATCCGTCGTGACCAGGTAGGCGTTGGACACGTCCCTGGCCATGAAGATGAAATCGGTGATGGCGACGGCTTCCTTCTGCTCGTCGCCGGCCGTGACCAGCCCTGCAAGGGGTGGAGCCTTTTCCTGCGTAGCCATCGTCACGCCTCCTCGAATTCGATCATCACCTTCGCCGATTCCGGCGTTCCGGCGATCTTGAGCCCGTCCAGCACCTGGTCGAACGGCAGGTGGTGGCTGATCAGCGACCGGATCTTGTCCTTGAGCCGGGGCATCGCAGCGACCACTTCGGGCATCTCGGTGGGATAACCGACCGCGGTCGTGATCGTCATCTCGCTGGTCAGCATCGTCCCGAACGGAACCTCGAAGGGCTGCATGTAGGCGGCCGTGATCACCAGGCGCGAATGATACTTCGCCATGTTGATCACATCGGTGATCACCCGCGGCGCGCCGGCGGCGTCGATATAGGCATCGGTGCCGACGGCCGGCTTGTGCATGCACATCTCCGTGCCGTGGAGCTTGCCGATCTCTTCCTTGATGTCGACCTCGGCCGGGTTCAGCGCCGCCCGCGCGCCGAGCGCCAGCGCCCGGTCGAGCCGTTCCTGCGCAAGATCGAGCGCGATGACATCGGTGATGCCGCGATCGACGAGCCACAGCACCATGCCCAGCCCGATCGGTCCGCAGCCGAACACGACGACCTTGTCGCCCGGCTTCACCTCCATGCGATTGACGCCGTGCATGGCGACCGCAAGCGGCTCGCACATGGCGGCGACGTCGTAGGGCACGCCTTCCGGTATCGGCAGCAGGTTGGTTCCCCGCTCCGCGTCGCGCACCAGCAATTCGTCGACGAACGCGCCTTCGGGGCCGCCGCTGCCGATGTTGCTGGGCGTCATCATCGGGTTGATGATCACCGGGTCGCCGACCGAAACGCCGGAGACGTCCGGGCCGACGCTCAGCACTTCGCCCGCGCCCTCGTGCCCGATCGGCGTCACGCCGCCCGGCTCGCGCATGATCCCGCCGTACTTGATGTAGGACAGGTCGCTGCCGCAGATGCCGCACGCCTTCATCTTGACTACGACGTCGTTGGGGCCTGCTTCCGGCAAGACATAATCGTCCAGCCTGACGTCGTTCACTTCGTGGATGTTAAGAACCTTCACTTGCGCTCTCCCGCCATGCCGCCGTTTACGGGCGGATCTTGTATCCGCCGTCGAGATAGACCGTCTCGCCGGTCATGAAAGCCGAGGCGTCCGAACACAGATACGCGCCGATGCCTTCGAAATCCTCAGGGTAACCGAGACGCTTTATCGGCGTCTGCGGCGCGTACTGGCTGACCAGATACTGCGCCGCCGGCCCCTCGCGCTCGCCCATCATCGGCGTGATGATGAGGCCGGGCGCGACGACGTTCGCACGGATACCGAATTCCCCTAGCTCCACCGCGAGGCAGCGGATCACCGCTTCGGTGCCGCACTTTGACGCGGCGTATTCCATCTTGCCCGGCAAGCCCTGGTAGAGCGATCCCGAGCCGCAGGCGACCAGCGACCCGCCGGGCTCGCCCGCCTCGGCCCGCGCCTTCATGTGGCGTGCGCCTTCGCGCAGCGTGAAAAAGGCGCCGTGCAGCGCGACCGCCTGGAACTGGTGCCAGTGCTCAGTCGGCATGTCGAACACCGACTCATAGCGCGGCGGCGGGCCGGAATTGGCGAACACGCAGTCCACCCGGCCGAAATCCTTCATCAGCTGGTCATAGCCGGCGATGATCTGCTCTTCGGAGGAAACGTCGACGACATAGGTTTCCACCCTGCCCGCGCCCGCTTCTTCCAGCTCCTTCTTGGCGGCGGCGTTCTTTTCCTCGTTGCGCGCCCAAATGGCGATATCGCCGCCCATCTTCGCGCAGCCCATGGCGAAGCCAAGGCCGATGCCGCCATTGCCGCCGGTGACCATCGTCACCTTGCCGGTGCAGTCGAACAGATTGCTCATCATTACTCCAAATCTAGTACGGAAATTCAGGCCCGGTCGCTGCCCGAAGGATTATTCGACCGAGGCCGCATAGGGCGGATAGATCACGCTGCCGCCATCGATGACGATCGTGTCGCCGGTGTGGAAGCTCGATGCGTCGCTGCACAGATAGGCGGAAATGCCTTCGATGTCCTCGGGATAGCCGGGACGCGGAATCGGCGTTGCCGACGAGAAGAACGCGTTGATCTGGTCCTGCTGTTCCTGCGGCGCCTTCTTCATCATCTCGGTGATGATGAAACCGGGGGCGATCGAGTTGGCGCGAATGTGGTACCTGCCCAGCTCGGCCGCCATGCCGCGGATCACCGCGCCCATGCCGCCCTTGGCCGCGGCGTAGTTCTCGATGCCCTTGACGCCGTGGAACATCGACAGGCTGCCGCACAACACGAGGCTGCCGCCCGGTTCGCCCGCTTCGGCGCGCTTGACCATCAGCTTGGCGGCTTCCTGCAGGGTGAAGAATGCGCCATGCAGGCTGACATTGAGCAGGTCATGCCATTCCTCCGGCTCCAGGGTGAGCACCGAGCGGCTGCGCGAAGACCGGCCGGAATTGGCGAACACGCAGTCGATGCGTCCGAAATCGTCCATCAGCTTTTCGTATCCGGCGATGATCGCGTCGCGGTCCGAGACATCGACCTGGTAGGCGATCACCCGGCCTGCGCCCGCTTCCAGCAGCCTTTCGCGCGCCGCCGCGCTCTTCGCCTCGTCGCGCGCCCAGATGGCGATGTCGCTGCCCATTCTCGCGCAACCCATCGCGAAGCCGAGGCCCAGGCCGCCGTTGCCGCCCGTCACCATCGTCACCTTGCCCGTGCAGTCGAAAAGGCCCTTCGCCATGCCATCCTCCTTGTCGTGCCTGGCCGCGCCTGTTTCGGGCGTGCTCGGCTCGTTGCCGGGATGTTTGGCCCAGCCCGATTGTGCTGCAACCCCGCTATGTGTAGAAATCAGGCCATATCATGCAATCACGGACACAATGCGGCATCTGGCTGCGGGGTTGGCGGGAGACGGTGCGATGGCGAAGCGAACGACGATCACAGACGTCGCGATATTGACCGTCGACGCCGAAATCCACTGCCCGGCTATGAGCGCGCAGCTCGTCAGATACGACATTACCGCCCCGACCCAGGCGGTGCTGTCCGACGAGGACGCGTACCAGATCAACATGTGCCTCACGCCCCGGCCGCTCGATGCAAGGGCGGGCTATCGCGAACGCTGGGGCCCCCAGCGGCTCGACCGGCTGGGCGACATCTTCGTGATCCCTCCCGGCGAGAAGCTGCTGATCAAGGGAGGGCGTATCCGGCAATCCTCGCTGCTCTGCCAGCTCAAGCCGGAACCGGTCCATGAGGTTGTCGGCCGCACGCTCGACTGGAGCGAGAAGCAGCTTGCCTCGACTCTCGACATCACCAACGCCGCGATCAGGACCCTTCTCTTCCGCATAGCCGAGGAAGTGCGCCATCCTGCGCTGGCGTCGGACCGCATGATCGAGTTTCTCAGCGGCGAACTGGCGATCGAGCTGGCCCGGTTCTGCCTGCAGCGCGTGGAACAGCCGGTCACCGGCGGTCTGGCCGGATGGCGGCTGCGGCTGATCGACGAAAGGTTGAGCGAAGACCTCACGGCGCCGTCGCTCGTCGAACTGGCAAGGCTCTGCAACATATCGGTACGCCAGCTCACGCGGGGTTTTCGCGTCAGCCGGGGCTGCTCGATCGGTGACTATGTCGAGCAGCGGCGGATGGAGACCGCCAAACGCCTGCTGATGGCCGGGGAAAGCGTGAAGACGATCGCGTTCACGCTGGGCTTTTCGTCTCCTTCCAGCTTCACCTTTGCCTTCCGGCGCGCCGTGGGCAGCAGTCCCAGCCAGTTCCGCAGGAGGCAGGGCCGCGGGCTGGAGCCGGCAGCCGAAGATATCCCGGAATTGGCCTGAATTCGATATTCTGTCCCGATTGGCGGGGTGAAGCGAATTGCCAAGCCAAGCCGCTTGCGGGTTATCTCGGGCACACGGGGGCGCACTGCAAGCGCCCTGCCGATAATTCCAGCGGAGAGGAACGAAACGATGACGCAACAGCTCGTGGCCGACGCCCTCGTCGAACAGGCAATGAAACAGACCGGGCTCGACGAGTTCGACGCCGACACCTACCGCGAGGGCCTCGACGTCTTCGTCAAGGATTTCAACAACGGCATCGCCAAGGGCCTCTACAACGAAGCCGGGATCGAGCGGGTCGCGGGCGACTGCCGGCATTACCTCGGCAACCGCCTGCGGGTGGCCAACTACCTGAAGTACGAGCCCCAGCTTCTCGACCGGCCGATCGAACGCCCGGTTTTCGTCATGGGTATCCCCCGCACCGGCACGACGCTTCTCTCGAACCTGCTCGCGGCCGACCCGGCGCGGCGTTCTCCGCTCGAATGGGAAATCGAGGAACCCGTGCCGCCGGCCACCGCCGAAACGCTCAAGACCGACACGCGCTGCCTCGCCCGGCTGGAACGGGAACGGCAGATGCTGGAGGCCCATCCGGAAATGGGCAAGATCTACCGCTCCTCGGCCGTCTATCCGCATGAATGCGTCTGGTATCTGGCGCATGACTTCAAGACGTTGATGATCGAATCCAAGGGCGTCCTGCCCGAATACCGCGAGTTCATCTTCTCCGCCGACATGACGTCGGCCTATTCCTATCACCGCAAGTTCCTTCAGGCGCTGCAACACCACGCGCCCGGCGTCTGGAACCTGAAAATGCCCAGCCACGCCCTGCACCTGGAATATCTGATCAAGGAATATCCCGACGCCAGGCTGGTGTGGACGCACCGCGATCCCTACACCGCGACGGGTTCGTTCTGCTCCATCATTTCGCTCAGCCACCAGATGCTGATGGGCCGGATCGACGCCGACTGGCTTGGCGAGAACTATCCATGGCAGGCGAAGGAGCACGCCGACCGGATCATGGATTTCCGCGACAAATACGGCGAGGACCGCGTCGTCGACGTTCATTATGCCGACATGACCAACGATCCGATGGGCACCATGAAGAAGCTCTACGCCGATCTTGGCGACGACTGGACCCCGGAGGCCGAAGCGGGCATCCAGGCCTGGCTCGACGACAATCCGCAGAACAAGTTCGGCAAGCATGAATACAAGCTGGCGCAGTACGGGCTGACCAAGGAACAGCTCGACCCGATGTTCGAACGCTACCTGTCGCGCTACGACGTCGCCCGCGAAGGCTGAAGGAGGGAACCATGCTTGAAGGCCATCTCTATCAACTCGGCTATGTCTGCGACGACCTAGAAGAAGGCATCGCCCAGTTTCGCGGGCGCGGAATGACGCATGAGCCGCACATCATGGAAGTGGACCAGCCGGTCGATTCTCCGGTGGGCGAGGTCGTCAACAAGATGCGGCTGTGCTTCATCTGGATCGGCGAGATGCAGTACGAACTGATCCAGCCGCTCGCCGACCCGCTGGGTATCTACGGCAATTGCGTATCGAACGGCGGGCCGTTGCGCTTTCACCAGATCTGCATGCGCGTCGCCGACTGGGGCGATTTCCGCGCCCGCGTCGACCAGCAGGACCTTCCCGTCGCCATGGAAAGGGACATGGGCGGCGACAATTTGAAGTTCCTCTATCTGGACGGGCGCAAGCAGTTCGGTCACTACCTCGAATACACTTGGATGACCGACGCCGCGTGGGACCAGATCAGGGCAATGTAGCAGCGCCGTCTCGGCGCCGGCCGGCGTGCGAAGGTCTTCGCTGCCGGCCGCTCAGTCCTTCAGGCTGGTCGGGCGGATCAGGATCTCGCTGACATCCACTTCGGGCGGCTGCTCGATCGCGTAGGCTATCGCCCGTGCCACGGCGCCTGCCTCGAGGGCCTGCGGCCTGATCGCGCGCAATGCCTGCTCCATCTGCGCATGGCCGACATGATCGACGATCTCGGTCTGCGTCGCGCTTGGCGAGATCAGCGTGCTGCGCACATTCGCACCGCCTTCCATCCGCAAGGTGTCGGCAATGGCGCGAAGCGCGAACTTGGTTGCGCAATAGATGCCACCCATCGGCGAGACCCGATGGCCCGATGTCGAACCGATCAGGATCATGTGACCTGATTCCCGCGCGAGCATATGCGGCAGGGCGGCAGCGATCCCGTGAAGCACCCCTCTCAGGTTCACATCGATCATGTGGTCCCAGGCCTCGACCTCGCCGTCGCACAGCGGGCCCAGGATCATGAGCCCGGCATTGTTCACCAGCACGTCGATGCGGCCGAACCGATCCAGCGCTTCGCCGATGAATCGGTCCATGCTCTCCCGGCTGGTAACATCCAGCTCGACGGCGACGGCGGTGCCTCCGGCATCGTTGATCTCGTCGGCCAGCGCAGCAAGCCGGTCCATCCTGCGCGCCCCGAGCACCACCGTGCAGCCGCGGTCCGCCAGCAGGCGCGCGGCCGCTTCACCGATCCCGCTGCTCGCGCCGGTGATGGCGACGATCTTGTCCTGGGAGGCCACGGTTCGGGCTCAGGCCACGCTTTCGAGCGGTCGCGCGACGTCCTTGTAAAGCGTGGTGCGCTGCTTGAGCGGACGGCCCGCCATGGCTGCGACGTCTTCGAGGTTCTCGACAGTCAGTTCCTGGCCATGGCTCGCACCGGCCGCGCGGCTGATGCTCTCGTTCATCAGCACGCCGCCGAGATCGTTGCAGCCGGCGGCAAGCGCCGCCGCCGCGCCGTCGACACCGAGCTTCACCCAGCTGCACTGGATCGAATTGATCTCGCCGAACAGCACGATCCGCGCCACGGCATGCATCATCACCGCCTCGCGCCACGTCGGCCCCTTGCGCGACTGGCCGCGGCGGTAGAACGGCGCTTCCATGTGCACCAGCGGCAGCGGCACGAATTCGGTGAAACCGCCGGTATCGCCTTGCAGGCGGCGCAGGGCGAGCAGGTGATGCGCCCAGTGCTCCGGCCGCTCGAGATGGCCGAACATGATCGTCGACGTGGTCGGCAGGCCGACGAGATGGGCGTCGCGCACCACATCGAGCCATTGCTGCGTCGTCAGCTTGTCCGGGCAGATCTGCGCGCGGATGTCATCGTGCAGGATTTCCGCCGCGGTGCCGGGAAGCGAGCCCAGCCCCTCGTCCCTGAGGCGGGCGAGATAGTCGCGGGTCGTCATCCCGAGCGTTTTCGCCCCCTGGCTTACTTCGAGCGGCGAGAAGGCGTGGACATGCAGGTCGGGACAGGCGTCCTTCACC
Organism: Novosphingobium sp.; assembly: GCA_024236175.1. GTDB lineage: Bacteria > Pseudomonadota > Alphaproteobacteria > Sphingomonadales > Sphingomonadaceae > Novosphingobium. The sequence continues at coordinate 621,344 of JACKKY010000002.1, forward strand.
GCGCGCAGGATCGAGAGATAGGTATCGCCGGTGTAGCTGGGATGGATGCCGCCCTGCAGGCAGACCTCGGTCGCGCCGCGCGCCACCGCCTCGCGCGAGCGGTCGGCGATTTCCTCAAAGTCGAGATTGTAGGGCTTGTCGCGGAAGCCCGCCTTGATCGACGTCTTGGAAAAAGCGCAGAACGAGCACGCGTGGGTGCAGATGTTGGTGTAGTTGATGTTGCGGTTGATGACGTAGGTGACGTCCTCGCCGCTTGCTTCGGCGCGCAGGCCGTCCGCCGTCTCGATTACCGCCTGGGCGTCCGCCCCTCTCGCGCCGTAGAGCGACACGATATCGGCAACGTCCAGCTCGTAGCCGTTGGCCGCCCGGCTGAGGATATGCCGCAGTTCCAGCCGCGCCGAGCCTTCGAAACGAATACCGAGCGGCTTGTCCGGGCTGCCGGGCGCGACATCGGCGACGCCGGGGCTCCAGCGGCTGTCGCGCGCTAGGCCTTCCGAATCGGACAGGCGCAGCACCGCCGGGCGGATCGCCGGGTCCAGCCAGCTGTGATCGTCGGTCGCGACAAAGCGGGGATAGATCGTCAGACGCTCGACCAGCGGCAGCCCCGCCCGCGCGCAGATCGCGGTGAGGCGCTCGACCTCCGGCCAGGGCGCTTCCGGGTTCACGTGATCGAGAGTGACCGGCGAAACCCCGCCCCAATCGTCGATCCCGGCATCGATCAGCTCGATCAGCCGTTCGTCGTTGAGATTGGGCGGCGCCTGAACCGAGACCTCGTCGTCGAGGATGATCCGCGCGGCGGCGATCACGCGCAGGAAATCCGCCTCGGTCGCCTCGGGAGCTTCGGCCATCTTCGTGCCGGGCTTGGGGCAGAAGTTCTGGACGATGACTTCCTGCAAGTGCCCGTGCGCCCGGTGGATGTCGCGCAGGGCGATGATCGATTCGATCCGTTCTTCCGGCGTTTCCCCGATGCCGATAAGGATGCCCGACGTCATCGGAACGCGCGCGCGGCCGGCCGCCTCGAGGGAGGCGATGCGCAGCGCCGGGACCTTGTCCGGCGAGCCGTAATGCGACCCGCCCTTCTCGCACAGGCGTTCCGACGTGCTCTCGAGCATGAGCCCGACCGACGCGGCGACCGGGCGCAGCATGAGGTAGTCCTCTTCCTCGAGCAGGCCCGAATTGACATGCGGCAGCAGGCCGGTCTCGTTCAGCACCAGTTCGGCGCAATCGCGCACGTAGTCGATGGTGCGCGCATAGCCGCGTTCGGCCAGCCAGTCGCGCGCGGCGGCATAGCGGCGCTCGGGCGCATCGCCGAGCGTGAACAGCGCTTCCTTGCATCCTGCGTCCGCCCCTGCCCGGGCGATCTCCAGGACCTGCTCCGGCGTGAGATAGGGCGCTTCGAGCCGCGAAGGCGTCGTCGCGAAGGTGCAGTAATGACAGACGTCGGTGCACAGCCGCGTGAGCGGGATGAACACCTTGGGCGAATAGGTCATCCGCGCCGGTCCGCGCGCGTCGCGCCGGGCGCGCGCTTCCGCCAGCACCTCGTCCAGCGGGGCGGCCAACAGCCTCTCGATCAGGGCTCGGTCTGTCATGTCTCTCCGTTCAATCCGTCTCGACGCCAACTGCGGCAAGTACCTCGCGCGCCAGCATTTCCCGGTCCGCGGCTTCGCGCATGACCGTTTGCGTTACCGTGACGGAAACCCCCAGCTCACGCAAGCCTTCCGCATCGGCGGCATCGCACTCGTCTATCACGAGCTGATCGACGAGGCCGCGATAGTGCTGCGCGATCGAAGCGTTGTCGGAAGCCTTGCCCAGTTCCTCGATCAGCTTCGTGAGCGGCCCCTTCAAGGCCTTGCCGCCGACCAGCGGCGACACGGCGATGCAGGGCACGCGCCGGCTGAGGAGAACGTCGCGGACGCCGTCGACCGCCATTATCGGATCGACGCTGAGATAGGGGTTGGAAGGACAGATCACCACCGCCGCCAGATCGTCCCGCTCCAGGGCTTGCGAAAAGCCCGGCGACGGGACGGCGCCCGGCGTTCCGGCGAAACGGATCGAACGGGCGACCGGGCGGCACTGCTCTCCGACGAAGTAGCGCTGGAATTCGAGCAGCCCCTCCTCCGTCTCGACCTGCGTGCGCACCGGCGTGTCGCTCATCGGCACGACGGGATGGACGATGCCGAGTTCCCCGGTCAGCCTGGCGGTGACTTCGGAAAGACTCTGCCCGTCGCGCAGGCGCCAGCTGCGTGCGATATGCATGCCGAGGTCGCGGTCGCCGAGATTGAACCACTGAGCCTCGCCGAGCTTGCCGAGCATGTCCATCGCCCGCCAGCGCTCGTCGGCAACACCCCAGCCGCGTTCGGTATCGTTGAGACCGGCCAGCGCATAGACTACGGAATCGATATCGGGGCACACGGTGAGCCCGAGATGTTCGAAATCGTCGCCGGTGTTGACGGCGATCGTCAGCCGCCCGGCAGGCAGCACCGCGGCAAGCCCGGCGGCGAGCTTGGCCCCGCCCACGCCGCCGGAAAGCGCAAGGACATGGCCACGCGGATGCAACGCGCCGCTCACCGGAACATGTCCTCGGCAACCGGCCGAAGCACGCTGGCCGCACCCGGCCCGTCGTCGGGCCCAACCCAGCGCCCGGCCCCGCGCACCAGCGCCGCCGGCGTTCCCTCGGCTCCTTCGCCCATGGCGAGCGCGGCGGTGGCGGCAATCGAATCGGCCACCGCGATCACCGTCGCCTGCAAAGTCCGCCCGAACAGGTCCTTGCCGCGCCCGCGCTGGTCGTCGAGCACGGTGAGCCCGGCGCAGCCGATCGCCGCACCGGTGGTTCCGATCCGCCAGGCACGCCCCATGCTGTCGGCGATGATCACTGCAGGCCGCGCGCCGGAGAGTTCCGCGATCTCCTCGCGGATGGCGCGCGCGCTGGCATCGGGGTCCTGCGGCCAGAGCAGCACGGCCCCCTCGTCGCCCTCTTCGACGTTCGAGGCGTCGATACCGGCGTTGGCCAGCACATGGCCGCAACGGTGCCGTGCGATGATCGCGGCCGGGGTCGCGCGCAGGATCTCGCTGCTTTCGTCGAGGATGAGCTGGATCATCTGTGGCTCGCGCTCGGTCTCGCCGGCAATGCGCGTCGCCTCGGGCGAGGCTTCGACATCCTGAACCCGGGCGTAGCGCCCCTCGCTCTTGGAAACGATCTTCTGCGCAATCACGCAGACGTCCTCGCTACCCAGCCCTTCGCCCTGGCGATGAATGGCATCGAGCAGGGCGCGCGCGACGGACATGCCGGGCCCGAACAGCGGCAAGCCCTGTACGGGGGTCATGCTGATACCGGCGACAGGTTCCATCCCGTGCGACTGCTCCCAAACGATAAGTTGGCGTGGCGATAAAATATTTGCGTCGTGGTCTCCCGCCGCTATCGGCATTGAGGTGTGACACGCAACCAGGAAATTTCGGGAGATCAAACGCAATGGCGTCAATCGCGGTTATCGGCGGTACGGGTGATTTGGGCCGGGGCATCGTGCGCAGACTGGCCAAGGCCGGCCACGATGTGACGATAGGCTCGCGCTCGGCAGAGAAGGCCAAGGCGGCAGCCGACGAGATGGCTGCGGACACCGGCCCCTTGGGACATGCGGCCAACGAGGACGCTGCCCGGGGCAAGGACATCGTGATCGTCACGGTGCCCTACGCTTCGCAGGCCGGCACGCTGGAACTGATCCGCGACAAGGTGGGCGACGCCATCGTCGTCGACACCACGGTGCCGCTGGTCCCGCCCAAGGTGATGCGCGTGCAGCTTCCGGCGGCCGGCTGTGCCGCGCTGGAAGCAAAGGAAATTCTCGGCGACGGCATCCGCTTCGTCACCGCGTTCCACAACGTTTCCGCGCATCTTCTCGACAGCGACGAAAAGGTGGACTGCGACATCCTCGTCTTCAGCGACGACGTAGAAGCCCGCAAGACCGTGATCGAGCTGTGCCCGGGCATGGGCCTGCGCGGACTGTCCGGCGGATCGCTCAACAACTCGGCGGCGGCCGAGGCGCTGACCTCGATCCTCATCTACATGAACAAGACCTACAAGGCCGACGGCGCCGGGATCCGCTTCACGCGCCTGACCGAAGGGCCGGCGATTCCGTGACCTGCTGGGCCGTCATCCCGGTCAAGGCATCGCTCGAAAGCAAGAGCCGCCTGGCGAACGCGCTCGACACCGACGCGCGCCGCCTGCTCGTGCGCTCCATGCTCGAGCATGTCGTGGATGCGGCCACGCAGGCAGCCAACATCTCGAAGGTCTGCCTTCTCGGACCGTCACGTCACGGCCTTTCCGAAGACCTTCCCCTGCTTTCCGAACCCGGCGGCGGACTGAACGCCGCAGTGCAGTCGGCGCTCGAGCACATCGCCGGGCAAGACGTGGATCGCGTCGTGTTCATCGCGGCGGACCTGCCCACCGTTACCGCCAGCGAACTGGAACTGCTCGCCGCAGCGCCCGAGGGAGAAATCGCCATTGCCCCCGACCGGCACGAGACCGGCACCAACGCGCTCTCGCTCCCCCTTCCCGCCGCCGCGTCATTTTGCTTCGCCTTCGGGCCAGACAGTTTCGCCCTGCACCGGGCGGAAGCGCAGCGGCTGGGGCTGCCCATGGAAACAATCCTGAGCCACGGGCTGGCTCGCGACATCGACGAACCGACGGACCTGCCCGACGCGGCGGAACTGCTGAAACGGTCCGGATAGAACGACCAAATACCGGGAGAAGGACATGAATGCTGGAGATCTCGACCTGACAGGCCAATGCGCCCTGGTGACGGGCGGCGGCGGCGGCATCGGGCGTGCCATCGCCCTGTGCCTTGCCGACATGGGCGCGGACGTCGCCATCATCGAGAGCATCCCGGAACGCTGCGAGGAAACCGCCGAACGGATTACCGAACGCGGCCGCAGGGCGCTGGCGATCAATGCCAATGTGATGGAAGTCGACAAGATCCGCGAGGCCGTCGCCCGGACCAAGGACGAATTCGGCCGGCTGGACATCCTGGTGAACAACGCCGGAGGCGTCGCGCCAAGGGCTTTCGTCGACCTCAAGGAGAAAAGCTGGCGCAGGCATATCGAGCTCAATCTGGTGAGCGTCATCGTCGCCACGCAGGAAGCGGTTCCGATCATGATCGAAGGCGGTCGCGGCGGCTCAATCATCAATGTCAGCAGTATCGAGGGATCGCGAGCCGCGCCGAACTACGCGGTCTATGCCGCCTGCAAGGCCGGCATCAACAACATGACCCGCACGCTGTCGCTGGAACTGGCCGAACATGGCATCCGGGTAAACACGATCGCTCCGGACTTCACCGAAACGCCGGGCACGCGCGGCAATGTCACGGGCCCTGTCGACCCTTCGAAATGGGTGGAATGGACCGAGGGCCAGCGCGAGTCGGTGCGGCGGCGCATTCCCCTTGGCCGGGCCGGCATCGACGAGGAGTGCGGGCGCGCGGCCGTCTTCCTGGCATCCAGGATGGCGAGCTACATCACCGGCGTGATCCTGCCCGTGGACGGCGGCAGCTGGGCTTCCAGCGGCTGGGTCCGCAACAGCAACGACTACTGGATTCTCCCGCCCGAAGCCTGAGACCGAAACACCCCGCAAACAGGAACCAACGAATGTCCTTCCATGTCAGCATCACCTTCCCGTTCGACCATGTTCAGTTCGGCGAGGAATTCACCACCATGCAGGCCGTGCACGATGTCTCGAAAGCCGCCGAGGAGGCTGGCTTCACATCGGGCACTACCACCGATCACCCGGTTCCCTCGTCCCGCTGGCTCGACGCTGGCGGACATTACGCGCAGGACCCCTTCGTGCTGCTGGCCATGGCCGCTGCCGTGACGACGAAGCTGAAGCTGCAGACCAACATCGTCGTCCTGCCTTACCGCAATCCCTTCGTCACCGCGCGCTCGGTCTCTTCGCTCGACGCCTTCTCCGGCGGGCGTTTCATCTTCGGCATCGGCGCGGGCTACCTCAAGGCGGAGTACAAGGCGCTCGGCGTCGACTTCGATGCCCGCAACGACCTGATGGACGAATACATCAAGGCGATGAAGGCCGCCTGGACCGGCGAGGACTTCACCTTCGAGGGCACCGGCTACACCGCGCTGGGCAACCGGGTGCGCCCGGCCCCCGTCCAGAAGCCCCATCCGCCGATCCTGGTCGGCGGCAATTCCAAGCGCGCGCTGCGCCGCACCGCCGAACTGGGAGACGCCTGGCATCCCTTCTTCGTGCCCAAGATGGTGACTGACACCGCACGCACGGCCAACATCTCGAACGACGAGGATTTCAAGGCCGCGCTCGACTACCTTTACGAGCATTGCGAGAAGATCGGCCGCAAGGAAAAGCCCAAGATCATCCTGTCGGGCACCTTCTCGATGCAAGGCGACTGGAGCGCGCAGGAAGCGATCGACAATTTCAGCCACCTCAGGGAACTCGGCGCCGACGGTTCGGGCGCAAGCGTCGTGACCGACAACCGTTCGGAATGGTGCGATCAGGCCCGCAGGTTCGGCGAGGAAGTCATAGCCAAGCTGGACTGAGCGGCGCATAACGACGCCCTATCGGGGAGAGGGACATGGCCCAGCCGCCGACGGCGCGGGAGGAATGGAAGGCCCACAGGGGCCTCGTCCTCGCGGGCATGCTCGGCATGTCCTTCTATTCGATCATCACCTATTCGCTCGGCACGTTCATCGAGCCGCTCGAACAGGAATTCGGCTGGAGCAGGGCAGAGATTTCCCTCGGCCTGACCATCTTCACGCTGACCGCGACGTTCGGCGGCCCCTTGATCGGCGCCGTCATAGACCGCTTCGGCACGCGGCGCGTCGCCCTTCCCGGCATCGCGCTGCATGCCGCTGCATTCGCCGCCTTCGGCATCACCGACGGATCGATCTTCCAGTGGATCGTGCTCTGGTCGGTGATGGCGGTCGTCGCGCTGGCGACCAAGGGCCTGATCTGGAGCGCCGCCGTTTCCAGCGTGTTCACCGTCAGCCGCAGCCTCGCGCTGGCGGTGATGCTGACGGGCACGGCGCTCGGGCAGGCATCGCCGATTGTGGCGAACTGGCTGATCGAGAGCGTCGGCTGGCGCATGGCCTATGTCTGGCTCGGCGCCGGTTGGGGCGGCCTCGCCTTCATCCTGGTCCTGCTGTTCTTCTTCGATGCGCGCGAACACAGCCGCAGAAGCGGTGCCGCTTCGCCGAGCGCGGCCGGCCTGCCCGGCCTCACCAGCGCCGAGGCCATTCGCGATTCGCGGATATGGCGGATCGGGCTGGCCAACCTCGCGATGACCTTCGTCGGCGGCGGGATCACCGTGCACCTCGTGCCGATCCTGTCCGAAACCGGGGCTGAGCGCAGCGTCGCCGTGGCTATCGCGGCCTCGGCCGGGATCGCCGCGATTGCCGGCAAGCTGCTGGCCGGCGTGCTGCTCGACAGAATCCAGAGCAGCCTCATTCCGTTCACCGCTTTCGCCCTTCCCGCCCTGGGCTATTTCCTTTTGCTCGACCGGTTCGAATCCGATGCGATGCTCACGCTGGGCGTGATGATAATCGGCTTCGCCAGCGGCGCGGGGTTCCAGATCACCACCTATCTCGTCTCGCGCTACGGCGGCCTGAGGAATTTCGGCAAGATCTACGGCACCATCAGCAGCACGCTGATGCTCGGCGCATCGCTGGGCCCGCTAGCCTCGGGCATGCTCTACGATGCGACCGGAAGCTATGAATTGCTGGTGGTAGCGGCCATTCCGGTCGTGCTGGTCGCCGCGCTGATGTTCGTCGGCCTCGGCCCCTATCCCGATTTCAAAACCCCGAATTCCACGTCCCAGACGTCCGGAAAGCTTGCAGCCGCCGAGTGAACCTGTTTCCTTGTGGCCAAAGAGCCATCGGGAGAGAAACAGATCATGCAGCAGAAGGCGGCAAGCGGCGGAATATCCGCGCCATCAGCCGGGCAGGAGTGGCGTACCAACTGGCTGCTTGTCCTGTCAGGCATGATCGGCATATCGATCGGGACCATCCCGTCGGCCACCCTCGGCCTGTTCATGGAGCCGCTGAACCAGGAATTCGGCTGGAGCCGGACTCAGATCTCGGCCGGCCTCACCGTCTTCGCCATCGTCAGCCTGCCGCTGACGCCGTTTGCCGGCATGCTCGTCGACCGGTTCGGGCCGCGCCGCGTCGCCGTACCCGGCGTGGCGATCAGCGCCGCGGTGTTCGCGATGTTCGCTTTCCTGACCGGATCGACGCTGCAGTGGCTCTTCATCTGGTTCCTCTACACGCTTGCATCGCTGCTGACGCGTTCGCTGGTCTGGAACAGCGCGATCTCGGGCGCCTTCTCCACCAGCCGGGGACTGGCAATCGCGGTCCTGCTGTGCGGAACGGCCATGGCGATGTCCCTATCCCCGATCGTGGCCCGCTGGCTGATCGACAGCTTCGGCTGGCGGATCGGATATCTCGGCCTGGGCTTCGGCTGGGGCGGCGTAGCCTTCTTCCTTTCGCTGCTGTTCTTCCGCGATCGCCGCCACATGAAGCAACCGTCCTCCTCCGCATCGGCACCTGTCGAAATGTCGCGGCCCGGAGGGCTGACGCTCAAGGAAGCGCTGCGCAGCCTGACGATGAACCGCATAGCGCTGGCGATCTTCATCCAGAGCATCATGGGCGTGTCGATCATGGTCCATCTGGTACCGCTGCTGATGGATCGCGGCATCACCAGCGTCGAGGCCGTCGGTATCGCAGCCCTGCTCGGTTTCGCGTCTATTGCCGGAAAGCTGCTGACCGGTTTCCTTGTGGACCGGATGGCTGGCAGCCTGCTCCCGGTAACGGTCTTCTCGATGCCGGGCCTCGCCTATCTCATCTTCCTGACCGCGGACACGTCGATCCCGGTCCTCTCCGTCGCCGTCATCTTCCTGGGCTACGCCTCGGGGGCGTCGCTGCAGATGGCGACCTACCTCACCACCCGCTACGCGGGGCTCCGCAGTTTCGGCACGATCTTCGGGGTCATTTCCAGCCTGATGGCGCTGTCCGCCGGAATCGGGCCGATCCTGGCCGGCGCGGTCTATGACATTACCGGCCACTACACCTACCTGCTCATGACAGGAGTTCCCGCTGCCGTCGTCGCGGGCCTGTGCGTTCTCGGCCTCGGTCCCTATCCGGAATTCAGCCCGGTAGAACCGGAAACCGCGGCTCGCCCTGCCCGGGCGGCCGCCTAGCAGCGCCACCTCACTCGCATCCCGCTTTGGACGGGTAGAGGATCTTGTCTCGGCAACTGAACGGAAGAAAAAATGGACAGGCTTGCACTGGAATTCATCTGCGCTCTCGGCATGCCGCCGGTCGACTATGTCCGGATGGCCGCGGAACTGGGCGTATCCCGCGTCGGAATGGCGCCCGACCCGATCACCGAAAATCCGCTTGGATTCGAATCGTGGAGCCTGCGCGGCAACCCGTCGCTGGTCGGCGAGCTGAAGACGGCGCTGTCGGACAACGGCGTCCGGGTCTCGCAGGGCGAAGGCTTCCTGATCATGCCGGGAATGGAGATCGCCGACAGCGAAGCGATCATCGACATCATGGCCGAGCTCGGGGCGCCGCTGGTCAACTGCGTCGTGGTCGAACAGGACCGGCAACGGGCGATCGACCAGTTCGCGCGGCTCGCCGCCATGGCGGCCGATCGCGGGCAGATTGCAACGATTGAGTTCATGCCGATGATGGCGCCGGGCAACCTTGCCGAAGCGCTGGCGTTCATCAGCGATACGGGAGCGGCCAACGCCAAGCTGATGATCGACGCCATGCACCTCTATCGGTCGTGCGGGACCACCGAAGATCTGGCCGGAATCGATGCCACGCATGTCGGCTATGCCCAGCTCTGCGACGTGCCGATGCCGGCACAGGACGCCGACTATGGCGAAGAGGCCCGGCACGAGCGCCGCTGCCCGGGAGACGGCGACCTGCCGCTCGGCGATTTCCTGCGTGCCCTGCCGCGCGACATTACGGTGGGGCTGGAAGTGCCGATGATTTCGAAGGCAAGGGCCGGGATCGCGCCGACCGAAGCGATGAAGCCATGCGTCGAGGCCGCCAGGAAACTCCTGGAAGGTCTCGACTAGGGGCTGGTCAGTCCGGGCTGAGGGCTTTTTCGAAAGCCTTCACGGCGGCCACTTCGTCTCCGTTCCAGACCGCGCCGGATACCGCGACGAAATCGGCGCCCGCCTTCGCCAGCAGGCCGCAGTTCTCGGGCGTGATACCGCCGATCGCGACGCAGGGAATTTCGAAGATATCCTGCCACCAGGCAAGGATTTCCGGCTCGGCATGATGCTCGACCTGCTTGGTCGTCGTCGGGAAGAAAGCGCCGAACGCGACATAGTCGGCACCGGCCTCGCCCGCTTCCATCGCGAGGTGCCGGCTATCGTGGCAGGTCACGCCGATCTGCGCCTCCCTTCCGAGCATTTCGCGCGCTTCGCGCACGTTTCCATCCTGTTGCCCGAGATGGACGCCGTCCGCGCCGATCCGCTTCGCAAGGCTGGCCGAATCGTTGACGATGAAAGCGACGCCGCGGTCGGCGCAGATCTGCTGCAGCGGTTCGGCGAGCCGCGCCGCATCATGCTGGTCGACGCCTTTCACGCGGAACTGGAACGCCGCGACCGGGCCAGCGTCGAGCGCGCGGGCAAGCCGGTCGGGAAAATCGCGCCCGACATCGGGAGGCGAAATCAGGTAAAGCTGGCAGGGCGGGCGTTCGTCTTCGGACATGCCGCGCTCCTAGCGCCACGACGGGCATTCGGGAACCATTCATCGTCCGCAGGCATTGTCGATGTATGAAACACTTCGCGCCCATCATCGCCGTGGCGCTCGCCGGATGCGCAACGGCGCCTGCCACAAACGACGGACTCGCCTATGCCCGCATCGGCGAAACGGCCTATGTCGACGGTCCGGAAGTGACCCCGCTCGCCTTGCTGGAAGACAGCCGCTGCCCGAGCGACGCACAATGCGTCTGGGCTGGCCGCGTCCGGATTTCCGCCCGCATCGACCTCGGCTCGGCGAGCGAAACGCACGAACTCACACTGGGCACACCGCTATCCGTTGCGGACGGCAGCCTGGAACTGCGCAAGGTTACCCCGCCGCCGAAAGCGGACAAGGCAATCGCGCCGTCGGACTATCGCTTCGGCTTCCGGTTCATGGGCGGGCTCTAGGCCCGCCGGACAACCGCCGGTTCAGGCCGCGGCGACGGCCGTCTTTTCGGTGGAGGCCTTGAAGATGGCATCGATAGCCGAGGCGAGAGCGGCATCGAACTCCTCGTCGCTCATGCCCGCACGCAGGTCTTCCAGCAGCGCCCGGCTGAAGCTGGCGATGACGCCGCGGTTCTTGGCCAGCTCGACGCAGGCTTCGGGCCGCTTGTAGCCGCCGGAAAGTGCGACCACGCGAAGCACGCGCGGATGATCGACCAGCGGATCGAACAGGCCGGGCTTCACCGGAAGCGACAGCTTGAGCATCACCTTGTCGTCGCCGGGCATGGCGGTCAGCGCGCGGGAGAGTTCCTCGAGCAGGATCTGGTCGCACTCGGCGCGGGTCTCGCTCTTGATGTTCACTTCGGGTTCGAGGATCGGCACCAGACCGGCGGCCAGTACCTGGCGGCCGACAGCGACCTGCTGGTCGACGATGGCGGCAATGCCCTCGCGATTGGCGGAATTGATGACCGAGCGTTCCTTGGTGCCGAACATGCCCAGCCCCTTCGCCCGGGACAGCAGGGCGTCGAGCTCCGGCATCGGCTTCATCATCTGAACGCCGTTCGCTTCATCCTCGAGGCCCTTGTCGATCTTGATGAAGGGGACGACGCCGCGATCGTGGAGTGCCTGCGGCGTTGGTTTGCCGTCGACCTGCCCGTCCATGGTCCGTTCGAACAGGATCGCCCCGATCACCTGGTCGCCGGTGAAAGCCGGCGAAGTGATGATGCGGCTGCGCATCTGGTGAATGAGGCCGAACATCTCCTCCTCGTTCGACCAGGCGTCTTCCTCCACCCCGTAACCCTTGAGGGCCTTGGGCGTGGACCCGCCGCTCTGGTCCAGCGCGGCGATGAAGCCCTTTCCGCCGGCGATCTTCGCGATCATTTCAGAGTGCTGCATGGCTGTTTCCCTGCCTTTCCTTGAGGTTTGTCGGGCGCCTAGCGCGGACTCGCCGGCCGCTCAACCTCCTTCACCAAGACTCTTAGTATGCTTCCACAGCCGGAGCAAAAATGCCGCGACTCAGAACACTGATCGCCAGCGCGAAAAGGCTTATGGCGGCGATTGCCAGAATCGAAGCGCCCGCACCCCAGTTCAGCATCACCCATTCGAACAGCGGCTGCGCCACAAGCGGCCCAGCATAAATCCCGGCACGCACGAAACCCAGCATGCGCGCCCGCTGCTCCGCCGGCACGGCGGCAGCGGCGGCCGAGAACAGGTTGGGCATGATGACACCAAGCCCGGCACCGTTGATCGCCATGCCGGCATAGAGCAGCGGCATCTCGCGCGCGGCCACAAGCAGGACCAGCCCTGCCGCCGTGACCGCGAACCCGATGACGAAGGTCTGCAGCGCCGAAAGGCGCGCGCGGATCCAGCCGAAGGAAAAGGCGGTGAGAGCGGACATTCCCGCCCCCACGACCATCAGCATCGCCACCGTTTCGGGCGCGCCATGGCCGATGTCGGCAACATGGTAAGGCAAGTACATGGAGATGGTCGTCACGATCGAACCGCAGATCAGCCCGAATATCGTCAGCCCCCAGGGAATACCTGCTCCTGCGCCTCCGGTTTCCGGACTGGCCGGTTCGGCCCGCCCGGGTTCCGGCGGCGGCAAGGTCAGCAGCACGGCAACTGCGACCGGCAAGGCCAGCAGGAACATCAGGAACACGTATCGCCAGCCGAGATTGGCCACGGCTCCGACGACCAGCATCAGCAGCATCACGCCGACCGCGCCGGTCACTGAGAAAAAGCCCAGCCAGCGGTCGCGCCGATCCGCGGGAATACGCGTGGTGATCAGCGCCATCGCCAAGACCCCGGCCCCGGCGTTGGCAATTCCCTGGACGATGCGGAACCCGACCATCGCGTAGAGGTTGTCGAGCAGGAAAATTCCCGCTCCGGAGACCGCATAGAGTGCGAGCAGCACCATCAGCAGCCGCAACTGGCCGATGCGCTCCGCCAGAAGCCCCGTCGCAAGCGCGCCGAACACCATCGCCGCGCTGAGCGCCGACATCATCAGCCGCACCAGCATGCCGGAATTGGGATAGTGCGCGAACTCGTCGCTGATCGCCGGCATCACCGGGGCAATCCCGCTCAGCGCCAGCCCGCTAAGCGGCGCCATCCCGCAAAGCGCGATACAGGCCGCCAGTGACAAATTCCCGGCGCTCACGCCGGGTCTTTCGGACGCCATCGGGTTCCTCTTCCCCTTTGTTTCGCAGGAGGGTGGAGGAGCCGATGCGGCAGATCAACAGATTTCGTCAGTCACCCGCAAGCGCGGCAACGCCCGGCAGTTCCTTACCTTCCATCCATTCGAGGAATGCACCACCAGCCGTTGATATATAACTGAAATCACCCGCCACTCCGGCATGGTTGAGCGCGGCGACGGTATCACCCCCGCCAGCCACAGAGATCAGCGAGCCCTCGCGGGTCAGCGCTGCGGCCGTCTTCGCCAAGGCGACGGTCGCCTCATCGAAAGGCGGGGTTTCGAAAGCACCGAGCGGACCGTTCCAGACCAGCGTGCGGCAGGTCTTGAGCACATCCGCCAGCGCCTCGACCGCAGAGGGCCCCACATCGAGGATCATCTCGTCGGCAGCAACCTCATGGACGTTGCAGGTCCTCAGCGAGGCCGGATTGGCCGCGAATTCCTGGGCCACGACCACTTCGTAGGGAAGGTGCACGGTGCAGCCGGACTTGTCGGCGGCCTCGAGTATCTCGTTCGCGGTTCCCGCAAGGTCGTGTTCGCACAGCGACTTGCCGACATCCACGCCCTTGGCGGCAAGGAAGGTGTTGGCCATGCCTCCGCCGATGATCAGGTGGTCCACCTGTCCCACGAGGTGCTTCAGCACGTCGAGCTTGCTGGACACCTTCGCCCCGCCGACCACGGCGGCCACCGGACGTTCGGGAGTCCCGAGCGCCTTTTCCAGCGCTTCCAGTTCGGCCTGCATCGATCGGCCGGCATAGGCGGGCAGCACCTTTGCAAGGCCTTCGGTGGACGCATGCGCGCGATGGGCGGCGGAAAAGGCGTCGTTCACGTAGAAGTCGCCGTTGGCGGCAATCGCCTTGACGAGGTCGGGATCGTTCTTCTCTTCGCCCTTCCAGAAGCGCGTGTTCTCCAGGATGGCGATGTCGCCCGGCCGCAGGATGCCGATCGCCTGGGTGACCACATCGCCCGCCACTTCGGGCACGAACATGATCTCGCGCCCGAACACGTCCTCGACCGCGCCCAGCACCAGGCTCAGCGACATGGTGGACACGCGATCGCCCTTGGGCCGCCCGAAATGCGCGAGAATCAGCACTTTCGCGCCCTTGTCCGCCAGTTCGAGCACTGTCGGCATGGCAGCGCGTATGCGGGTGTCGTCGGTCACCTGCCCGTCCTGCATCGGCAGGTTGAGGTCGACGCGCACCAGCGCCACCTTGCCATTCACGTCACCCAAGTCGTCCAGCGTGCGAAACGCACTCATTGCTCGATCCTCACTTCGTCGCCCACGGCGATCTCGCCATCACTCAGCACCGTGCCCAGCACGCCGCCGCGCCAGTCCGGCTCCAGCGCCATCCGCAAACCGGGCATGATCTCGTCCATCCGGCTGCAGGGGTCGCATTCCATCGTAACTTCGATACGCAGCGACGGGCCGACCGCGATCACGCTTCCCGGCTCACGCGGCAGGCGCATGCCTTCCACCAGCAGGTTGGCGCGCCGGGTGAACCACGGCAAGGCCTGTTCGTCCGACAGCCCGAGCTGCGCCATCGCCGCAGCCCAGCTTTCCGCTTCGATCAACGAAACCTGGCGTCTCGGCACCTTACCGGCCCTCACCGCGCCGCGCGCGTCTCCCGCCACGCCGAACTCGCGCGTGACACCCACGCTCCGGACGGTTTCCATGGGCCCGCGCGGCCGGTCATGCCGCGCAATACCCGTGAGCCGTCCGCCAGCCATCGAACGGACCTGCGATCAGAGCAGGCCGGCCATCACGCCGGCGGTGTCGATCATGCGGTTCGAGAAGCCCCACTCGTTGTCGTACCAGGAGACGACGCGAACGAGCTTGCCTTCCATGACCGAGGTTTCGAGGCTGTCGACCGTCGAGCTGGCCGGATAGTGGTTGAAGTCCGAGGAAACCAGCGGCTGATCGGTATAGTCGAGCACGCCTTTCATCGGGCCGTTCGCGGCAGCCTTGAGCGCCGCGTTGATCTCTTCGGCGGTGGTGTCGCGCGACGGCACGAACGTCAGGTCGACAAGGCTGACATTCGGCGTCGGCACGCGGACCGAGCTGCCGTCCAGCTTGCCGTTGAGGTCGGGCAGGACCAGGCCGACGGCGCGGGCCGCGCCGGTGGTGGTCGGGATCATGTTGGCGGCGCCGGCACGGGCACGACGCAGATCGCTGTGGATCTGGTCGAGCATGCGCTGGTCATTGGTGTAGCTGTGGATCGTGGTCATGAAACCACGCTCGATGCCGACCGTCTCGTGGCAGACCTTGGCCACCGGGGCGAGGCAGTTGGTGGTGCAGCTCGCGTTCGAGACGACGACATGATCGGCGGTCAGCGTGTCGTGGTTGACGCCGTAAACCACCGTATTGTCCACGCCCTTGGCAGGCGCGGAGATCAGCACCCGCCGCGCGCCGGCATCGAGATGCGGCGCCGAGGCTTCCCCCGACTGGAAGAAGCCGGTGCATTCCAGCACGATGTCGATGCCCATGTCCTTGTGCGGCAGCTTGCCCGGATCGCGCTCGGCGGTGACGTGGATGGTCTTGCCGTTGACGACGATATCGGTGCCGCTGACCCCGACATCGCCCGGGAAACGACCATGAACGCTGTCGAAACCGAACAGCAGCGCATTCGACTTGGCGTCGGCAAGGTCATTGATCGAGACCAGCTCGAAATCGTGATCGCTACGCTCGAGAATGGCCCGGGCGACAAGCCGCCCGATACGTCCGAAACCGTTGATCGCAACCTTGGTCGCCATGGGAAAAACTCCTGCTAAATTTCGAAATGGTCTTTGATTTTCGGGACGATGGCATCGGCAGTGAAGCCGAAATGCCGGAAGAGATCGCCGGCCGGGGCCGACGCACCGAAACTGTCTATGCCGATCGTCAGGCCGTTCTGCCCGACGTGGCGCTCCCAGCCGAGAGTGACGCCGGCCTCGATCGAGACCTTGAATACGCCGGCGGGCAGCAGATCGGCGTGATAGCCCGCATCCTGCTCCGCAAACAGCTCCCAGCTCGGCATCGAAACGACGTCGGCTCCGATCCCGTCGGCTTCGAGCCGACCGGCGCATTCCAGCGCCAGCTCGACTTCCGAGCCGGTGGCAATCAGCACCACCTGCCGCGCATGTTCGGCGCTCTTGAGGCGGTAGGCGCCGCGAGCGGATTTCATCTCGGTATCGCTGCGTACCGGGGCCAGGTTCTGGCGGGAAAGGCACAGCACCGAGGGCTTGTCCGAGCGTTCGAGCGCAAGCTGCCAGGCTTCCGCCGTCTCGATCGCGTCGGCGGGCCTGAACACCAGCAGGTTCGGCATCGCCCGCAGGCTCATGATGTGCTCGACCGGCTGGTGGGTCGGACCGTCTTCCCCCAGGCCGATGCTGTCATGCGTCATGACATAGACGACGCGCTGGTGCTGGAGCGCGGAAAGGCGGATCGCATTGCGGCAATAGTCCGAAAACACGAGGAAAGTGCCGCCGTAGGGGATGACGCCGCCGTGCAGCGCCATGCCGTTCATCGCCGCGGCCATGCCGAACTCGCGGACCCCGTAATAGACGTAGCGGCCGCCGTAGCTCCCTGCGGCGACAGGATCGGTCGACTTGGTCTTGGTGTTGTTCGAGCCGGTAAGATCGGCCGAACCGCCGATGAGGTCGGGAACCACCGCCGTGATCGCGCCGAGCGCCATCTCGCTGGCCTTGCGGCTGGCGACCTTGGGCGGCTCCGCGGCAAGACCCTCGATGTAGGCGGGAATACCTGTGTCGGCCGGCAATTCGCCTGCCATCCTGCGGGAGAATTCCACCGCGTTCGGATCGGACGACAGCCGGCTTTCCCAATCGGCCCGGGCGGAGGCTCCGCGCGCGCCGAGCGAGCGCCAGTCGGAAAGGATGTCGGCGGGAATCTCGAATGGCGGGGCGGTCCAGCCCAGCGCCTCGCGCACCGCCGCGATTTCGTCGTCGCCCAGCGGTGCGCCATGCACGCCGTGTGTGCCCTGCTTGTTGGGAGCGCCCTTGCCGATGACGGTGCGGCAGGCGACCAGCGTGGGCTTGTCGCTCGCCACCGCCGCTTCGAGTGCACGCTCGATATCGGCGTATTCGTGGCCGTCGCAATGCTCGACATGCCAGCCGGCGGCGCGATACCGGGCGGGGATATCCTCGCTGGTCGAAAGGTCGGTGCTGCCGTCGATGGTGATCTGGTTGTCGTCCCACAGCACGATCAGGCGATCCAGCTTGAGATGGCCGGCAAGGCCGATCGCCTCGTGATTGACGCCTTCCATGAGGCAGCCGTCGCCGGCGACCACCCAGGTCCGGTGATCGACCAGTCCGTCACCGAACGAGGCGTTGAGATGGCGTTCGGCGATCGCCATGCCGACCGCCATCGCCAGGCCCTGCCCCAGCGGCCCGGTGGTGCACTCGGCGCCTTCGAGCTCGTGGTTTTCAGGGTGCCCCGCGCAGGGACTGCCGAGCTGGCGGAAATTGCGGATGTCGTCCATCGTCGGCCGCTCGTAGCCGGTGAGGTGCAGGAGCGAGTAGAGCAGCATCGAGCCGTGGCCGGCCGAAAGCACGAAACGGTCGCGGTCGGGCCATTTCGGGGCTGCCGGATCGAACTTCAGGAAACGCGAGAAAAGCACGGTCGCGACATCGGCCATGCCCATCGGCATGCCGGGGTGGCCGCTGTTGGCCGCCTGCACCGCATCCATCGACAGGGCGCGGATGGCGTTGGCCATGGGCCCCAAACGGGCGGTATCGAGGCTCATCGGTAAGCTCCGGAGACGTTAATGCTGGGACGATTCGATTGGGGGCCTCCTTTAGGGAGAGGCAGCGCCCCGTCAAGTTATGCGGCGGGACAATTGCCCGCAGGATCGTCAGGATAACCCCAAGCGTTCGGAGGTGTGGCCGCCAAGGCTTTGCAATTCCCCCGTATTTGCGCTAGCCACCCCGATATGGATGGGGCATCGCTTGAAAAGACGCTCGGGCGGATTGACGAGGCTATCGCCCGTATCGAACGCACTGCGCTTCGTCCGGCTCCGGCCGATACCGACCTGCAGGAGCGGCATGAACGTCTGCGCAGCGCCGTTGCGCAATCCCTGAGCCAGCTCGACGAGCTTCTCGCAGGCCAGCAGTCGTGAGCAATGTCACCCTTTCGATCGGCGGGCGATCCTTCACGGTCGCCTGCGCGGAAGGCGAAGAGGGCCACGTCGCCGGCCTCGGCCGGATGATCGACAGCAAGGTCGGGTCGATGGGCGATTTGACCGGCCAGAGCGAGCCGCGGATGCTGCTGTTCGCTGCATTGCTGCTTGCCGACGAGCTTCACGAGTTGAAGTCCGCGGAACCGGCCGCCGCCCCGGCACCTGCGGAAGCGGCGCCAGCACCAAGCCTGTCCGCGCTCGCCTCGCAGCAGCTCGAATCCATAGCCAGCCGGCTTGAAAATCTCGCTTCGCGTCTTGAGGGACCGACTTCCAGCGCCTAGATAGCCCGGTGACGGGATCTGCCCGGCACGAGCTGTTCGAATATCCCTGAGGCTATAAGCAATCCATGGGAGCTGTCCCTGTCCGGGCCCTGGCCCGATGCATACGGCGCCCACCTGACGTCTTGGCGTCAGAGGATTTCAAGGCAAACGACCCATGGTGGACCCGTCACCCTTCCCGGAAAAGGCAAAGGCCGAACACAAGCGCAGGCTGCGCGCCATGATGCGGGTGCTGCGCCGGGAGCATGTCGCCGAACTTCCCGACGCGACGCGTGCGCTGCTCTTCCTGCGGCCGCCGGCGCCGATTGCCGCGCTCGCGCCGGAAGGCTCGGTGGTGGGCCTGTATCACGCCTTGCCGGTGGAGGCGCCGACGCGATCCTACGCCAAATGGTTCATGGAAAACGGGCGGACCATCGCCCTGCCCCGATTCGAAAGCCGCGATTCGTCGATGCAGTTCCACGTCTGGCGCGATCCGTTCGAAGACGGCGACCTCGAACCCGGCCCCTTCGGCCTGTTGCAGCCTGCGGCCGACGCGAAGGCGGCAAGCCCCTCGCTGGTCCTCGTGCCGCTGCTCGCTTTCACGCCTACCGGGGACCGGCTTGGCCAGGGCGGCGGCCATTACGACCGCTGGCTGGACGACAACCCCGAAGCTCTGCCGATCGGGCTTGCCTGGGACTGCCAGTGCACGGACGTGCTGCCGGTCGAGCCGCATGACCGCAGGCTGGAGGCCGTGGTCACGCCGACGCGTTATTACGAAGGAAGCACCTGATGCGCGAGCAACCCACCTGGCGCATACCGGTCGGGGTCATCGCCCTGCTTGCCGCGCTCACCCTCTACGGGCTTGCCATCGCCGTCTACGTCGCCCCGCTGATGGAGCAATGGCACACGCTGCTGCAGCTGCCGGTCTATGTCTTGCTGGGAGTCGTCTGGCTGTTGCCACTGCGCCGTTTCCTGATCTGGATGGAAACCGGCCGCTGGGGCTGAAACGCGATGCTTTGAGAGAGGACGCCAAGTTCGCCGAAAAGGCGGAAAATGGCGCGAGTGACGGGACTTGAACCCGCGACCTCCGGCGTGACAGGCCGGCGCTCTAACCAACTGAGCTACACCCGCGCATCGCTTGGGAGCCGCGCCACTAGGCCAGCACATCCGGGCTGTCAACTGCCTTGGCGCGGGTTGCGACGAATGGTCGCCGGATCGTCGCAAATGCCCTCCACAAAGAGTTGCGAGAGCGGGAGACTACCCCGGCATTAACCATATTTTCGGCACTCGTCGGCAAGATCGTTCCCGAAGTCCGCTTGCGGACCAATGGGGGCAATCCAAGTGAATCTTCGCTGCAAACATGCGCGCAGCCTCGGCTGCCTGGCCGCGATCGCGCCGGGCCTCGGCCTTGCGCAGATTGCGTCCGCCGCGCCCAGCATCGCGATGGACAGCGCCGTCTATGTCGAACGGACGGGCGGCGGCAACACGCTCCGCCTCGAACCCGCGGACCGGCTCGCGCGCGGCGACAGGGTCGTGACGATCCTGAGCTGGCATCGCCTTGGCGGCGACGGCAGCTTCACCATCACCAATCCCATGCCCCGCGCCATTTCTTACCAGGCCGACGCGCGCGAGGACGGGGAAGTGTCCGTCGACGGCGGACGCACCTGGGGCAAGCTGGGCATGCTGCAGATCGGCTCCAGGCTCGCAACGCCCGAAGACGTCACGCATATCCGCTGGCGCATTCCCGCAGAAAGCGTCGCAAGGGGCCGCGGCAACATCGCCTATAGCGGCATCGTGCGCTAGGGCACTCAGCCCGCCAGCAGCAGCATCGGTGCTTCGAGCGACTGTCTGACCGCCTGAACGAAATTCGCCGCATCCCAGCCGTCGACCACGCGATGGTCGCAGCTGATCGAAATGTTCATCAGCTTGCGCTTCTCGACGCGCTCGCCGCCGGCGCCGTCGGGAACGAACATGGGCCGTTCGACGATCCGGTTCGGCCCGATGATCGCGACTTCGGGGTGGTTGATCACCGGCGTGGAGGCAATACCGCCGAGCGCGCCGAGCGAGGTTATCGTGAGGGTGGAACCCGAAAGCTCCTCTGACGTCGCCGATCCGTCGCGCGCCGCCTGCGCCAGCCGCGCGATCTCCGCGCTCAACTGCCACAGGCCCATGGCCTGCGCGTCGCGGACCACCGGCACCATCAGCCCGGCATCGGTCTGCGTCGCTACGCCCATGTGAACCGAATTGTAGCGCGTCACCACGCCCCCGGCGTCGTCGAACCGGGCATTGATCATCGGAAAGTCGGGCACCGCGCGGCAGATCGCGGCGATCAGGAACGGCAGCAGCGTCAGCCTCGGCCGGTCCTTGCCCAGCGCGTTCAATTCCGCCCTCAGATCCTCAAGCGCCGTGACATCGCATTCCTCGACGTAGGAGAAATGCGGAATGTGGCGCTTGGACGCCGCCATCTTCTCGGCAATCCGCCGCCTCAGGCCGACCACCTTGATCCGTTCGCCCGCACCGGAAAGCTCTTCGGCCAAAGGCACCTCGGCCGGTTCGGCCGCCCCCACAGACGGTGCGCGCTCGGATAGGAATGCGTCGAGATCGGCGTGCGTTACATGGCCCGAAGGCCCGGCGGGGACTGCGGAGAGGTCTATTCCCAGATCCCGCGCCCGGGCACGGACGGCGGGAGACGCCAGGGCCTTGCCACTCGCCCCTTCACCCGACCTTATCCCCGGTGGAGAGGGCTTTTTGGGCACGCTTCGGGATTGCGGTGGAGTCTCCCTCGCGCCCCGGGCAAGGGTCGGGGTGAAGGAAGGTTCAGGCGCGGCGCCTTCCGCCTCGTTCCCCTCGCCTTCCACTTCCAGCACGACCAGCGGCGCACCGATCGGCACGACGTCGCCGACTCCGCCGGCGACCTCGAGCACGGTTCCCGAAACCGGGCTTTCCATCTCGACCGTCGCCTTGTCGGTCATCATATCGGCAAGCGGGCCGTCTTCCTCGACGGTGTCGCCGACATTGACGTGCCATGCGACGATTTCCGCCTCGGCGATTCCCTCGCCGATATCGGGCAGGCGGAACGTATAACGGCCCATGCGCGTCAGCCGGCCGCAATCAGCCGGTCGACCGCTTCGCCGATCCGGACAGGCCCCGGGAAATAGGCCCATTCCAGGCTGTGCGGATAGGGCGTGTCGAAGCCCGTCACCCGCTCGATCGGCGCCTCGAGGTGATAGAAACAGCGCTCCTGCACCAGCGCGACAAGCTCCGCGCCGAAGCCGGACGTGCGGGTCGCCTCATGAATCACCAGGCATTTGCCGGTCTTTTCCACGGACTTTTCCACAGCCTCGATGTCGATCGGCACCAGCGTGCGCAGGTCGATGACCTCCGCATCGACGCCCTTTTCGGCCAGCACCGCTTCGGCGACGCGGATCATCGTGCCATAGGCCAGCACCGTCATCGCCGAGCCTTCGCGCACCAGCCGCGCCTTGCCCAGCGGCAGCGAGTAATAGCCTTCCGGCACCTCGCTCCCGGGATGATGATCCCAGGTCTTCGCCGGCCGGTCGTAATAGCCGTCGAACGGGCCGTTGTAGATGCGCTTGGGCTCGAAGAAGATGACCGGGTCGTTGTCCTCGATCGCCGCAATCAGCAGCCCCTTGGCGTCATGCGGCGTGGAAGGCACCACGGTCTTGAGCCCGGCGACGTGGGTGAACAGCGCTTCCGGGCTCTGGCTGTGGGTCTGGCCGCCGAATATGCCGCCGCCGAACGGCGCGCGCACCGTCATCGGCGCGACGAACTCGCCCGCCGAACGATAGCGCAGCCGCGCCGCCTCCGAGATGAGCTGGTCGAGGCCCGGATAGATATAGTCGGCGAACTGGATTTCCGGGACCGGTCGCAGGCCGTAGGCCCCCATCCCCACCGCCACGCCGATGATCCCGCCTTCGCTGATCGGCGTATCGAAAACGCGCGCCTTGCCGTATTTCTCCTGAAGGCCGGCGGTGCAGCGGAATACGCCGCCGAAATAGCCGACATCCTCGCCCATGATCACGACGTTGGGATCGCGCTCCAGCATGATGTCGAGCGCGTCGTTGATCGCCTCGATCATGTTGAGGCGTCGGGTCGGCGCATCGGAGAGCGAAACAGGCGATTCCTCGACGCTCATCGCCCGTCCCAGTCCGGCCATTTGATCCGGCGTTCGCGGATCGCCTGTTCCGCCTGCTCCTCGAGATGCCAGGGCAGCTCCTCGAACACGTCCTCGAACATGGTGTGGAAGGGATGGTGGAGGCCATGGCCGAGGATGCCGCTCTTCTCGGCCTCCTTGGCGGCCGCCTTCACTTCTTCCGCGACTTCGCGGTCCATCTCGTCATGCGCCTCCCTCGACCACTCGCCCAGCGCGATCAGGTGGCGCTTGAGCCGCGTGACCGGATCGCCCAGCGGCCATTCCTCGCGCTCGTGGGCGGAGCGGTAGGCGGAAGGATCGTCCGACGTCGAATGGGCCTCGGCGCGATAGGTGAAATGCTCGATCAGCGTCGGTCCCATGTTCGACCGCGCGCGGTTGGCCGCCCATTGCACCGCCGCATGGACGGCAAGGGCGTCATTGCCGTCCACCCTTAGCCCGGCGATGCCATAGCCGATGGCGCGGGCGGCGAACGTCGTGCGCTCCGCGCCGGCAAAGCCCGAAAAGCTGGAAATCGCATACTGGTTGTTGACCAGGTTGAAGATCACCGGCGCGTTGTAGACTGCGGCGAACGTCAGGGCCGAATGGAAGTCGCCTTCCGCGCTCGCCCCTTCCCCGACCCAGCCCGCCGCGATCCGCGTATCGCCTTTCGAGGCGCTCGCCATCGCCCAGCCGGCCGCCTGCGGAAGCTGAGTCGCGAGGTTGCCGGAAATCGAGAAGAAGCTGAAATCGCGGGCCGAGTACATGATCGGCAGCTGGCGACCCTTCAGCTTGTCCGCCCGGTTCGAATAGATCTGGTTGACCATCTCCACCAGCGGATAGCCGCGAGAGATCAGGATGCCCTGCTGGCGATAGCTGGGAAACACCATGTCGTCGTCGGCCAGCGCAAAGGCCGAGGCGACCGAGGTCGCCTCTTCCCCGGTGCACTTCATGTAGAAGCTCGTCTTGCCCTGGCGCTGGGCGCGATACATGCGGTCGTCGAAAGCCCGGGTCAGCGCCATGACGCGCAGCATGCGGCGCAGCGTTTCCGGATCGAGCCTCGGATCCCAGGGGCCGACCGCACGATACTCCCCGTCGAGCACGCGGATCATGTCCGTGCAAAGCGGATGGGTCTCGCCCGGCTCGCAGGCCTCGTCCGGACGGGGCTGCCTGCCGGCCTCGGGGATCTGCAGATGCGAATAGTCGACCGGGTCGCCCGGCCGGTAGCGCGGTTCGGGCACATAGAGTTCGAGCGGCGGCAGGTTGCCGCGCGGTTTTCCGGTTCCGGCAGGCCTTTCGGCCATCTTCGCAGTCTCCCATTACCGCGATGCAACGATAGATCTAAAATTATAAGTTCAAGTTATTTTATTTCAAACCCGGTCGATGTCAATCAGACAGCGACCGGGGCGGGAATATGCGCCTGCGGCTCGTATCCGGTCACCGCGAAATCCTCGATCGCGTAGTCGAAGATCGACTCAGGCCTGCGCGAAATCTCCAGCCGCGCGTCTCCCGAAGGCAGGCGGGAAAGCTGCTCTTCGACCAGCGGCGCATGATTGAGATAGAGATGCACGTCCCCCCCCATCCACACCGCTTCGCCAGGCTCGAGATCGCACTGCTGGGCCAGCATGCGCGTCAGCAGCGCCAGCGACCAGATATTGAAGGCGAACCCCAGGCCAAGGTCGCAACTGCGCTGGTAGAGCAGGCCGGACAGGCGATTGCCGGCGACATGGAACTGATAGGTCTTGTGGCAGGGCGGCAAGGCCATGGCGTCGAGTTCGGCGACGTTCCAGCCCTCGATGATATGGCGGCGGCTGCCGGGATTGGCCTTCAGGCTCTCCACCACTTCGGCCACCTGGTTCACCCCATGCTCCCGCTTGCGGTAGAGGCCGTCGCCCACCGGCTCGTAGACCGGCCAGTCAACCCATTGCTTGCCGTAGACCGGCCCTAGGTCGCCCCAGCGCAAGGCGAAGTCTTCGTCCCCGACGATGCGTTTCGAGAAGTCGGCGCGGGAAATCTCTTCTCCGGTTTCCCGCCGGTAGCGGTCGAGCGGCCAGTCGGTCCAGATCTCGACGCCCTGCGCGCACAGCGGGCGGATATTGGTCTCGCCGGTCAGGAACCACAGCAGTTCGCGACTCGCCGATTTCCAGAACACCCGCTTAGTGGTGAGCAGCGGCATGCGGCCCTGCGACAGGTCGAAGCGGATTTCGGCGCCGAAGATCGAGCGCGTGCCCACGCCGGTGCGGTCCATCCGCTCGTCGCCGTGCTCCCAGATCCGGCGCATCAGGTCGAGATACTGCCATTCCCAGTGGCTGCGGTCGGGAGAATCGCTTGAAACGGGGGCTGTGGCCATGGCCGGACACTAAACGGTGTTGCCCTTGTGTGGAAGCAGCACCGAAACAAACCGGACCAGACGATTGCCCGCTTGCCACCCTGCCTATCGGCCACTATAGGCGCGCCTCTGCCTCATGGGCGCCAGCCGGCGCCATGTCCGGTCGGGGAGTAGCTCAGCCTGGTAGAGCACTGTCTTCGGGAGGCAGGGGCCGGAGGTTCGAATCCTCTCTCCCCGACCAAATTTTCACGCTGCCCATGATGACAACGCCGACCGAGGCGCATAACGGCTTCGTGTGAACCAAGCCGCCGTCCTGTTCGTCTGTCTCGGCAACATCTGCCGCTCGCCGCTGGCCGAAGCGGCGTTCCGCCGCGAGGCAAAGGCAGCCGGTCTCGAGATCCTGATCGATTCAGCCGGCACCGGCGACTGGCATGTCGGCCGCCCTCCCGACCCGCGCGCCCGCGCCGAAGCGCTGCGCCACGGGATCGACATTTCGGCCTACCGCGCCCGCCAGGTCGACCTGGAAGATTTCCACCGCTTCGACCACATCCTTGCCGCCGATCACCAGAATCTCGCCGATCTAAGGGCGATGGCTCCTCCGGGCAGCGGCGCCGTGCTCTCCCTGCTGCTCGACCATGTCGAAGGGTTCGAGGGGCAGGCGGTGGCGGATCCCTATTTCGGCGAGGTAGGCGGCTTTGCGCAAACCTGGCGGCAAGTCAGCATGGCCGCACGGACATTGGCCGAAAAACTCTCCGGTTCGTGACCCCGAACGCTACGGAACCAGCACCGCCGCCCCGTCGAATTCCCCTTCGCGCAATTGCCGCAGCGCCTCGTTCGCATCCGCCAGCGCGAACGGCGTCACATGGCTCTTCACTTTCCCGGCGACCTCCGGGGTCAGGAAGCTCGTCCCGTCTTCCCGGGTCAGGTTCGCGACCGAAACGATCTCGCGTTCTCCCCACAGGTCGGCGTAGGGGAAAGAGGGAATGTCGCTCATATGAATGCCGGCGCACACCACGCGCCCGCCCTTGCGCACCGCCTTGAGCGCGGCGGGCACCAGCGCGCCGACCGGGGCGAACAGGATCGCGGCATCGAGTTCTTCCGGCGGCAGCTCGTCGGAACCGCCCGCCCAGCGGCAGCCGAGGCTCAGCGCGAAATCGCGGCTGGCAGCGTCGTCCGCACGGGTGAAGGCATAGACTTCACGCCCCTGGTCGATCGCGAGCTGCGCCAAAATATGGGCGGCGGCGCCGAAACCGTAGAGCCCCAGCCGCCTGCCCTGCCCCGCCATGCGATAGGCGCGCCAGCCGATCAGCCCGGCGCAAAGCAACGGCGCCGCTTCGGCATCGCCCAGCCCTTCGGGCAACGGAAAGCAGAACCGTGCATCGGCCAGTGCGTGGGTGGCATAGCCGCCGTCCCGGGTCGCACCGGTGAATTCGGGGTGGTCGCACAGGTTTTCCCGGCCTTCGCGGCAATAGTCGCAAGTGCCGCAGGCCTTGCCGAGCCAGGGGATGCCGACGCGGTCTCCGGCGGAGAAACCGGTGACGCCTTCGCCCTGCGCGACCACCTTGCCGACAATCTCATGGCCCGGAACGACCGGGTAGTTCGCCGGAATATCGCCATCGACGACATGCAGGTCGGTGCGACACACGCCGCAGGCAAGCACCTCGACGAGCAGCTCGCCAGCGCCCGGCGCGGGAATGTCGCGTCGTTCCTCTCTCAGGCCCTTGCCGGACCCGTCGCAGACCATGGCGATCATCTGGCCACTCATCGCTGGCACTCCGGAACTAGAATCGCCTCAACCAATACTGCATCGGCTTGGGGCTTTCACCCGCTTCGTCATGTTCCTTCCACGCCAGCTCGGTGACAAAACCCTCGACCGGGGCGTAGCCGCGCTTCCTCCAGAAGCGGTCGAGGGGAACATAGCCGGCCGGCCGCGCGGGATGGTCGTCCGGCCTGATCACGGCCGCGAAGGTAGCGGCCCGCGCGCCGCATTTCAGCGCCTGCCCCTCGCGATGATCGAAGAAGGCATGACCGATCCCCTGCCCGCGATATTCGGGCAGGAGCACGCTTTCCCCGAAGTAGAAAAGGCTGGAAGTATCGATTCCATGACTCTCGAAAGGCTTGCGAAATTCCTCTTTTTGCGCCCACATCGGCGAGGCGGTGGCAGCGCCCACGATCCGGTTACCATCGCAGGCAGCCACCAGTATGCCGTCCGGCGCTTCGATGAACTCACGCAGGTAGTCCGCTTCGTATTCCGGGTCGCCGTCATAGATGTACGGCCACTCGGCAAACACCGCCATCCGCAGGCGCGCGAGGTCATCTATCGCGGCGAGGATTTCCTGTCCGGTTAGCGGGCGGATATCGACGGACACGGCGGCCAGGCCTCACATCAGATACATCGTCAGCCAGTTGGCGACGACGGCGGGCCGTTCCTGCCCTTCGATTTCCAGAGTGACGCCCATATCTTCGCGAATCCGGCCGGGCGAGACTTCCTCGAGCTTGTCTATCGTGAAGACGGCCCTGATCCGGCTTCCCGACCGCACCGGATTGATGAAACGGATGCGCTCGAACCCGTAGTTCAGGCCGACCCGCAAACCGGGCACCGTCGGCCTCGGCGTGCCGGAGCGCAGCGGCGCCAGCAGCGACAGCAGCAGGAAGCCGTGGGCGATCGTGCCGCCGAACTCGGTCTGCGCCGCCTTCTCGGGATCGACATGCAGGAACATCCAGTCCCGCGTCGTATCGGCGAACTGGTCTATCAGCTCCTGATCGACAAGCAGCCAGTCCGAGACATAGCGCCTGCCAACTTCCTCGCGAATGAACTCCGCGACTTGTCCGTCCATCTGACCGCGCCCTCCCGCCTGATCCACTCCGGCAATCCATAGGCGGCGGCGCGCGCGCAGGCCAGTTGGCTTTTTCCGGCCATTGGCCTATAAGCCGCGGAGCGCCCCGGCCGTGCAGTCGCAAGAGCGACCTGCTTCTGCCGGGGCTTGCCTTTCTGTCTCAAGGATTTCCCATGTCACGTCGCCGCCAGATCTACGAAGGCAAGGCCAAGATCCTCTATGAAGGACCCGAGCCGGGCACTCTGATCCAGTACTTCAAGGACGATGCCACTGCGTTCAACGCGCAGAAGAAAGGCACGATCCAGGGCAAGGGCGTGATCAACAACCGCATCAGCGAGTATGTGTTCACGCGGCTCAACCACATCGGCGTGCCCAATCACTTCATCCGCCGGCTGAACATGCGCGAGCAACTCGTGCGGCAGGTCGAAATCGTGCCGATCGAGGTGGTGGTGCGCAACGTCGCGGCCGGATCGATCAGCAAGCGGCTGGGCATCCCCGAAGGCGAGCCCCTGCCCCACACGCTGCTCGAATATTGCTACAAGGACGACGCGCTGGGCGACCCGCTGATCGCGGAGGAGCACATCGCCTGCTTCGGCTGGGCCTCCAACGAGGAGATGCAGGACATCGCCGCCATGGCGATCCGGGTGAACGACTTCCTGTGCGGGATGTTCGCCGCGATCAACATCCGGCTGGTCGATTTCAAGCTCGAGTTCGGTCGTATCTGGGACGGCGACTACAGCCGCGTGATCCTGGCCGACGAGATCAGCCCGGACGGCTGCCGGTTGTGGGACATGACCACCGGCGAAAAGCTGGACAAGGACCGCTTCCGCCGCGATCTCGGAGGCGAGGAAGAAGCCTATCAGGAAGTCGCGCGGCGGCTCGGCCTGCTGGAAAACGAAGGCACCACCAGCGAGGTTTTCGACCTTTCCAAGCACCGGAAGCTGCGCGGCAAGAGCGTGCCGACGCCGCCCCGCCCCCGTGACGGCGGAGACGCCGAGCCTTCGGAAGACTAGGCCCGAATTCCAGCGCTTCCGGTTCCCGCAAAGGCATGCGAGCGGTTCTCCCGTCGAGAATTCCTGATAGTCACCGGACGATGAGACCGTTTCGCCCGCTGCTGCTGCTTGCGCTTGCCGTCCTGTCGCTGGCCGGCTGCGCGCCGCAGGCAGACAGCGTTGCATCCGCTTCCGCCGCGCCCCCGCGCGAGCAGCCCGTCTG
Source organism: Novosphingobium sp. (assembly GCA_024236175.1). Lineage (GTDB taxonomy): Bacteria > Pseudomonadota > Alphaproteobacteria > Sphingomonadales > Sphingomonadaceae > Novosphingobium. The sequence goes on from JACKKY010000002.1 coordinate 650,698, forward strand.
GGCCTTCGAGGCAAGCGACATCCCCGTCGATCCCGGGTTCCGCTTCGGGCGGCTGGATAACGGCATGCGCTATGTCGTGCGTCACAACGAGACGCCGCAGGGCACCGCGATCGTGCGGCTGGAGATCGCCACCGGCTCCCTCGACGAGGCGGACGAAGAACGCGGTTTCGCGCATTTCGTGGAGCACATGGCGTTCAACGGCAGCACCAATGTGCCCGAGGGAGAGATGGTCCGCCTGCTGGAACGCAACGGGCTGGCTTTCGGGGCCGACACCAACGCCTCGACCGGTTTCGAGCGCACGACCTACAAGCTAGACCTGCCGCGCACCGATCCGGAACTGCTCGATCTGGCACTGATGCTGATGCGCGAGACCGTGAGCGAGCTGACCTTCGCGCCGGAGGCGGTCGATCGCGAGCGCGGCGTGGTGCTGGCCGAGATGCGCGACCGCAACGATTTCCGCATGCGCAACGCACTTGCCGACACGAAATTCCTGCATCCGCACGCCCTTTATCCCGAGCGCTTTCCGATCGGCACCGAAGAAACGATCGAGGTCGCAGGCGCGGAAAGCCTGAAGGCGTTCTGGGCGCGCGAGTACGTTCCCGAACATACGACCCTGATCCTGATCGGCGATTTCGATCCGGCTACGGCCGAAGCCGCGATCCGCGCGACATTTTCCGACTGGCAGGGCGCTTTCCCGGCAGAACCGCAGCCCGACGCGGGACCGGTCGATTCTTCCGACCGCGACCGCACCGAGGTCTATATCGATCCGGCCCAGTCCAACCGGCTCATCGCAACGCGCCACGGCCCCTGGATCGATGTCTCGGACAGCATTGCCAGCAGGCAGGAGAACCTGCTGCGCCAAATCGGCTATGCCATCGTCAACCGCCGTCTTGAGCGCCTGTCGCGCCAGGCCGCCCCGCCCTTTCGAGGCGCCGGTTTCGGCACCGGCGACGTGTTCGAGGCAGGCCGGTCTACCCGGCTGATCATCGACGTGATCGAAACCCGCTGGCGCCGCGCGCTCAACGCTGCGGTGAAGGAGTACCGGCGCTCGCTGAAATACGGGTTCACAGAGGCCGAAGTGGCCGAGCAGGTGGCGCAGATACGCACCTCCCTCGAAGACGGCGCCCGCTCCGCCGATACCCGCAGCCATCTGGGCCTCGCCGGCGCGGTATTCAGCCTGCTGCGCGAGGAGCTCGTGCCGTCGCACCCGCGCACCGTGCTGGAGCGCTTCGAGGCGTTCGCCCCCGAAATCACCGCCAGGCGGGTCCTCGCCGCAATGAAGCGCGAAGCGGTGCCGCTCGACGCCGCGCTGTTGCGCTATCGGGGCCGCAATCCGCCGGAAGGCGGCGAGCAGGCGATCCGCGCCGCCTGGGACAAGGCGATGCAGGTGCAGCTGTCGCAGGGCAAGGAAGTCTCGGGCAAGACCTTCGCCTACACCGACTTCGGACCCGCCGGCACCGTAGCCAGCGACATGCGCGAACCGGACCTCGGCATCCGCGAAATACGCTTCGCCAATAACGTGCGGCTCAACCTCAAGCATACCGACCTCGAGAAGGAGCGGGTGCTGGTGAAGATGAGCATTGACGGCGGCGACCGGCTCGACACGCCCGACAATCCACTGGCCACGGCCATGATGCAGGCGTTCCGTTCGGGCGGCCTCGGCGAACACAGCCGCGACGAGCTGCAGACGATCCTGGCAGGCAGGACCGTGGCCGACCGCGTCCGCTCCGAGGAGCCGGCCTTCGCCTGGTACGGACGGACCACGCCGCGCGACCTCGAGCTGCAGCTTCAGCTCCTGGCCGCCTATGTCACCGATCCCGGCTATCGCCCGGAAGGCGAGGTCCAGTACCGGCAGGACATCAACAACCGCTTCGCGCAGCTGCGGGCAACGCCGTTTTCGGCGCTGAACAGCGAGATCGGCGGGATCCTGTCCGACGGCGACCCGCGCTTCACGCTCGCCGATGTCGAGGACTACCGCGCCCTGACTTTCGCCAAGCTCGCCGGGGATATCGGCGACCGGCTCGCCAACGGCGCCATCGAGATCGGCATCGTCGGCGATATCGACGAGGACCGGGCGATTGCACTGGTGGCGCAAACGCTGGGCGCCCTGCCCCGGCGCGAAAGCGATTTCCGCACCTACGACGACCGACCGCCCCGCCAGTTCACATCGGACCGTAGCCCGCGCACCGTCCACCATACCGGCGGCAGCGACCAGGCGCTGCTGCGCCTGACATGGCCGACGCGCGACGACAACGATCCGGTCGAGACGCTGGCGCTGGAGCTGCTGGAACGGGTTGTGCGCATCTCGCTCACCGAGACCTTGCGCGAGAAGCTGGGCAAGGCCTACTCGCCGGCGGCGGCAAGCTCACCCTCGCGCTACTGGAGCGGCTACGGAACGTTCGGGATTGCCGCATCCGTCGACGTGCAGGAAGTGGAGGCAACGCGCGCCGCCATCGCCGAAACCGTCGCGCGGCTGCGCGAGGCCCCGGTCGGCAAAGACCTGCTGCGGCGCGCCCGCCAGCCGATGATCGAATCCTACGATCAGGCGCTCAAGTCCAACAGCGGCTGGCTGAGCCTTGTCGACCGCGCCCAGACCGAGCGCGAGCGGATCGAGCGCTACCTCAAGGCGAGACAACGCCTCCTCGCCCTGACTCCGGCGGATGTCGAGGCGATGGCCCGGCGCTATCTCGACCCGGCCGAAGCCCTGGAAGTGCTGGTTCTTCCGGAAGGTGAGGACGCTGCGGAAGAATAGGCCGCGCAAAAAAAATCAGCCTGTAAACAAATTTCCGGTTTCGGGCTGTGTGCCGAGAGGCCGGCGCGACAAGGTTGGGGTGGAGAACAGACCGTCAGGTTTCCGGCCGGCCAGCGGTTTGACCATTCAGTTCGGCGCGTTCGGCGAGAGACAATCGCCTTGGTTCGGCGATGGGCTTCAACGTGGCTGGATCGAACAGCTCCGCACGACGGAAGTCGCCGGACAACAAGTCTTTCCACATTCTGACTATGAAGCGCACCATTATGCCGAATCTGGAAACTTCCCGAAAATTCCTCTGCGCGGCGGGAACATCGCCAACGAATGTGTGGCCGCGCGGCTCGCCAATTGCAGCAACCCGGCAATCTGCATCTAGGACGGCGACATGGATGGTGACGAAAGGATACCAGCCGTTATCAACGGTATGAAAAAGCGGCGTTCGGCAACACTCCGAATACCATCGCAGCATGGGTTTGTCCGTCAGATGAACGCAGGCAAGGTTCTCCTTCCCCGAAGCGATTGTCATTCTCGAAACGCGGGTTTGAAACAGCGGCACGCCATCGACAACAGCGGGAACACGGTCGGGATCGCAGAAGCGCGCGAAAGCAAGACAGTCCGAACAGTGGCAAACCACATGATCCCCGGACAACTTGCTGATGTTACTGAGTTTGCCAGTCAGCTTGCCGCAGCGACATTGAAATGAAAGATCGTTTGCCACGGCCTCAAAGATAGCAGGGCACACGCAGTGAAGTTAGCTGAAAATCGATCGTGCCGTCGCTGTCTATCCAGTGCCAGTTGACCGTTTTCGTGTCGTGTCCCGACTGGCAGCCTTTCAGCCAAGCACAGTACCTGGCTGCCCGTCAGGATTGTCTTCACCGCCACACGTAATGAATGGCTGGAACTAGGTTGGAAGGCGACCCTTCCTGACTATCGACGACGCATGGCCCTCCAGTAAGACACGAAGCCGAAACCTACAATAGCGACAGCCCATGCAACGCTTATCCAGAACCAGACTTGCCATAGGGTGGCGCGCTCCCACTCGATTTGGTCCGAGACTGCTAAAGGCAGAAACGGGACGATCGCGAGGAGGAACAACTTGGCATCAACGCGCTCGGACTTGCGAAAGCCCGCAAGGCGCTGCCCCCTATTCTTGCTTTGCGACATCTGATGCAATGCACTCTCCTGTTGGCTCGACCAACGAAAGAGTAACTTGGCCAATGGACTGTTCGGGCCCTTCATCGCCCCCTTATCTCCCACGGAACCAACGTCCGCAATGTCGTTGTGTCCGGACTGTCCGGTTTGGATCGGATAATCCTGCTAACAGCCGCCCCCGAATTGACGACCAGTCCGGCCACGCCGCCTAGGTCGCCTTGCGCCCGGTCTTCTCTTCCCACTTGGCGAAGGCCGCATCCGCGCCTTTCTGGCGTTCGCCTTCCAGCCGGTCGATCGCGTCGGTCAGGCCGTTGTAGGAATCCTGCCGGTTGCGGTTCGTCCCGGCGAAATGCGGCATGACGAAACGGGCGTAGAGTTCGTAGCTCTTCTTCGTCTCTTCCCAGTCGGCCCAGTTGTGCGACTGGAACAGCATCACCCCGAACTCGCCCTGCTTGGACTGCAACCGTTCGATCATGGTGATCGCGTCGTCCGGGGTTCCGATCACCGCGCGGCCCGAATTGACGAGGATATCAACCGGATCCCCGCCGGACATGCCGCGCATGCCCGCCGGCGCCACCCGATCGAAATATTCGACCCAGCGCGGCAGCCCGTGGGCGACATCGGCCCGCGCCTGTTCCCGGCTGTGGGCGATATGCATCGGCACAACCAGCCGCAGCTTCTGCGGGTCCATGGCCACGCCGTTTTCGGCAGCGACCTCGTTGGCGATCTTCCAGTTCTCGTCGAGCACGTCGAAGCCGGCGGTTTCCGTCGCCGCGACGCACAGCATGCCGAAGCCGTACTTGCCCGCAAGCATTCCGCCGGAAGGGGTGATGGCGCTGGCCACCGCGATTTCCGGGTGCGGCTTGCTGTAAGGCCGCAGATGGGTGCGCGCCTTGTTCAGCGTGTACCAGGAAGTCTTGTGAGTCACTTCCTCGCCCTTGAGCAGGGGCACGATGACTTCAGCGACTTCCTCGAGCATCGGGCGCAGCGCCTTGATATCGGCGCCGATCATCTCGGCGTCGGTCGGCAGCAGGCCGGGACCCATGCCGAACATCACCCGGCCCATCGTCATGTGGTCGAGCTGGAGGATGCGGTTCACCACCATCAGCGGGTTGTGATAGGGCATCGAGACGACGCCCGTGCCGAGCCGGATGCGGTGCGTGCGTTCGGCCGCCGCGGCTATCATCAGTTCGGGCGAGCCGATGATTTCCCAGCCCGTGGAATGATGTTCGCCGAACCATGCCTCGGCGAAACCGAGCCGCTCCACCCATTCGACAAGCTCGAGATCGCGGCGCAGGCCGATCGTCGGGCTTTCGGTCACGTCGTGGTAGGGCGCGAGGAATACCCCATGCTCGAGATTGATCATCTGTATCCTCTTCCTTGTCTGCCCCGCACTTTTGCGCCGGAGCGGTTTTTTCGAAAGGCCAGCCTGGCGCACTTGACTGCCCCTTCGCAAATAATCTTCCACACGATAACCGCCAATACCGTGGAGAGGACGAATACATGACTGCAACCGAACTGCCGACGGGGCCCGAAGGGCTTGAGCTGGAAATGCTCAGCGAGACGCTGTCCAGCCAGGTGCCGGGCGCGGCACTGGAGGCCTTTCGCATCCTGGATTCGCATCTATGGGGCAGCGGCGATGCGTCTTCGGCGGGCCGTATCGACATCGAAGTCGACTACACCCCTTCCTCGCCGGAGGACCTGCCGCGCCGCATCGTCGCCAAGATCGCCCGGGTCGACCCCGACGACACCCCCGAGCGCCGCGAGACCCGGGGTGGCCTCTATGCGAACGAGGTGAACGTCTATACCCGTTTCGATCCCGCGCGGATCGTCGAAGCGCCGCGCGTGCTGGGCGGCACCTACGATCCGGCATCCCACCATTTCCTGCTGCTGCTGGAAGACCTGCGCGAGCGGGACGTCGCCTTTGCGAACGTCACGGTCCCCACCAGCCTCGATCGCATGCGCTCCCTGCTTTCTCAGCTTGCGAAGCTGCACGCGCTGTACTGGAACAGCCCCGAGCTCGGGACGTCTCTCGGCTGGATGGAACACCACACCCGGGGCCGGCTCTACGACATGTTCAATACGCCGGAAATCGCTCCGGCCGCGATCGCCTGGCTGGTCGAAAACGTCCAGTTCAAGCGCGAGATGGTCGAACGAATGGGGCAAACCCCGGACAGCCTTTTCCGGCAGTTCCAGCGCATTCAGGCCCATCAGGCGACGCTGGCGCGGACGGTGTGTCACGGCGACATGCATATCGGCAACAGCTACATCCTTCCCGACGGGACGGGCGGACTGATCGACTGGCAGCTGACGTCGCAGGGCTACTGCATGCATGACATCAGCTACCTGCTCGGCAGCGGCCTTTCGGTGGCCCAGCGGCGGGAGCACGAGCGCGAGCTGCTGGCCTATTACCGCGAGCAGCTTTGCGAACGCGGCGTCGCCGATGCTCCCGGCCTCGACGAACTCTGGCTCGAATATCGCCGCGCCATGGTCTGGGGCGTCTATATCGGATGGCTGACGACGCCGGAAATCAACTACGGATGGGAAATCACCGTAATGAACCACCTGCGGGTGATGACCGCCTACGAAGACCTGGAAACCGCGAAGGCGCTCGCCGAACTGGGCTGACGGACCGGGTGAACGCCGTCAGATCAGGCCCATGCCTTTCGCCGCATCCTCAAGCGTCTTGAAGGCGCCATCGTTTTCCATGTCGTTCAGCCCGACGAGGATCCGGTTGACGCCAGCCTCCTCGTACTCGGCCAGCAGTTCCGCCGCGTTGACCGGCTCCAGATCGTCATAGGCATCCGCGCCCCAGGGCGGCAGCTCGCCCACCCCGAAGCTGATCGCGGGAACGATCAGCGAGATGTCCAGCTTCGAAAAATCGCGGCCTTCCTCCTCGCAATAGTCGCGCAGTTGCCCAAGTTGCTCGCGCATCTGCGCGGGGGTCAGGAACGACGGCAGCCAGCCGTCGCCGATCCGCGCGACGCGCTTCAGGATCGCGGTGTTGTCGGTCTTGTCGTTGCCCGAGCCGACAAGGATCGGCACATGCGGCTGCTGGAGCGGCTTGGGATTGCAGTGAATCGGCGGGAACGAGACGTATTCGCCCTGGTAGCTCGCCTCGTCTTCGGTCCACAGCAGCCTGATCGCGTTCATGTAGTCCAGCGTGATCCCGAGACGCTTGTTGAAGGGGTAACCGAACACGCCGGCCTCGTCCTCGATCCAGCCGGTGCCGAAGGCGAAGATGATCCGCCCTCCGGAAATGCGATCCAGCGTCGCGACCTCCTTGGCGAGATGGATGGGGTTGCGCTGGGGAACGATGCAGACATTGGTCCCGAACCGAAGGTTCTTCGTCACCGCCGCCGCCGCCGCCATCGAGACGAAGGGATCGGGCATGTGCCGGTAATTGGGCGGCAGCGGCACGCCGTAGCGCACGGCATTGGCTGCCGAGACCGGGATCACCGGGTGCTCGCCCATCCACATCGATTCGAAGCCCAGCGATTCAATAGTCTGGGCCAGCGCCGTCACCGGCGGACCGAACCAGACGAAATTCGTTGCCACACCCAGTTTCATCGCAGCCTCTCCCTCTGCCCGGCGCAGTCTGCCCTGCATTCTCCGGAGTTCCAGAATGACCGGCACGCGCGGCTTCGCAACCCCCAACTGCGATTGGCGCGTTTGCATTGCTCGTATGGTCAACTGATCCGGGTGAATCCCGGCCCGGCCGCGTCATGAAACCATCACCGTTCTGCAAGCGGCCCGTCACAGTGGATTGCTACCGCGCCGGCAGGAGGGACCATGTCCGATCTCGATTGCAGCGGCAGCGCCAGGCGCGGACTTTCGGTCCGGCTTGCCCGGGATGCCGGGGACCTTTCCGCAGTCCAAAGGCTGCGCTGGCAAGTCTTCTTCGCGGAGCGTGGGGCGGCTTCCGTCCTCGAAGCGGCGGACCACACAGACCGCGACGATTACGACCCGCTGTGCGACCACCTGCTCGTCATCGACGAGGACGCATGCGAAGGCGGCAGCGTGGTGGGAACCTACCGCCTGCTGCGCGAATCGGTGGCCATGCGCCACTCCGGCTTCTACTCCGCCGCCGAGTTCGACATCGGCCGGCTTGTCACCGGGCCCGCGCGTCCGGCAGGCGAGCTGCTCGAACTCGGGCGCTCCTGCGTGCTCCCGCAATACCGCACCAGCGCGACAATCCAGCTGCTCTGGCGAGGCATCGCCAGCTACATCGCCGACAACAACATCGGCCTGATGTTCGGCTGCGCCTCGTTCGCCGGAACCGATCCGGCACCCCACGCTGCGGCGCTATCCTACCTGTGCGACCATCATCTCGCTGCGCCGGAGCACCGCCCGGTCGTCCGCGAAGGCATGGGCATTCCCCTCCAGCAGCTTGCCCCCGGCAGTTATGACGTCCGCAAGGCGATGTTCAGCCTGCCGCCGCTCCTCAAGGGCTACCTCAGAGTGGGCGCGAAGTTCGGCGAAGGCGCTTTCGTGGACCACGACTTCAACACGATCGACGTTTGCGTGGTCATGCCGGTGGAGCAGATCTCCCAGCGCTACGCCGCCCGTTTCAGCGTCGCCGCCTGAGCGTCGCCATCGGGCTCGGCAAGCCGAGCGGCGATCGCCGTGCGGCAAAGCTCCGCCAGCTCCTTGCGGCAGCCGGAAGCGACCGGTTTCTCGAAAATGATCTCCGCCAGCACGCCGCCGCGCGCAGCCAGCCCGAAGGCGTGAGGCAACAGCTCGTCCTCGTCCAGCCAGGCGATGCCGCGTCTCCCGCTCCGGGTCAGGGGCATGCCGTCCCGCGTGCGGTAGCGGATCGTCACCGGCTGGACGCAGGGCCAGTCGCCACGCCCCGCAGCCGCCAGCAGGCTGCTGCGGAACGGCCGCACGCCCGTGCCGTCGCTCGTCGTGCCTTCGGGAAACAGGATGATCCTGCGCGAAGCGGCAAGGCGGCTGTCCAGCGCGTCGGCTTCCTGCCGCACACCGGTTCGCATGACGCGATCGACGAACAGGCAGCCGTAACCGCGCGCCAGTGCGCCGATGACCGGCCAGCGGCCGATTTCGGCCTTGGCGACGAAGCCCGCGTCAAGCAGGCGCGCGAGCACCGCGATGTCGACCCAGGATATGTGGTTCGCGACGAACAGCGTCCCGTCTGTCGCCGATGGCGCACCCCGGCACCGGATGCGGATTCCGAACCCTGTCAGCAGCAGCGCCCAGCCGAGCACGGCGACACGCCTGCGCAATCGCGATCCCGCCGGCAGGCAAGCCCACGGGCCCGCCATGGCGAGCACCAGCAGCAGGGTTGCGAAAGCCCTTGCCTGCCGCAGCAGCGCCATCGGGGATAAGGCGTTCGGCATCGGTCCTCCGGATAATTCCGGATCGGACTAGATGCCGAAGTTTGTGACAGCGTGACGACAGCCGGCCCGGGCCGGCCGCGTCCCCGCCCGCCGGATCAGGCCGATTCCGCGCGCGTCATCGATTGCGAACCGGCAGAATGCATCAGGAAGGTCGAAGTCCAGCCGCCGTCCACCCGCAGGTTGTGCCCGGTGACATAGCTCGCCAGGTCGGACAGCAGGAACAGCAGGCCCTTGGCGATTTCATCCGGCGTCGCCGCGCGGCCGAGCGGAAGGAGGGCCTGCATCTTGGCCTTGGCTTCCGGTCCGAATTCCAGCCGCGGGGTCTCGCAGGATCCGGGCATCGCCGCGTTGACGCGAATTCCGTACGGGCCCCATTCGGCGGCCATCGTCCGCACCAGGTTGATCATCCCCGCCTTCGCCGCGCCGTATCCGCCATGGGTCGGCGCCGACGTCAGCCCGCTAACCGAACTGACGCAGGCGATCGCGCCCGGCTTGCCGTTCTTCATCAGCGAACGGGCCACTGCGCGGGCGGGAATAAAGAAGGACGTCAGGTTGATCCGGTGCGCCTCTTCCCATTCCTCCATGGTGAAATCGACAAGCTGCCCCCAGACGCCAAGCCCGATCACCGTGGCCATGACATCGACCGGGCCAAGCGCGGCCTCCGCTTCGGCGAGCGCCGCTTCCACGCTCGGTTCGTCGGTGACATCGGCCGAGAGCGCGACCGCCTTGCCGCCGCCCGCGACGATTTCGCCCGCAATCTTCTCGGCGCGCTCGGGCACGAGATCGACTACCGCGACATGGGCTCCGGCCTCGGCGAGGCGGAGCGAGGTCCGCTCCCCCATGCCGAAGCCCCCGCCCCAGACGATCGCGACCTTGCCGGTCAGGCCCAGCATATCGGTGCTGCTCATCGAATCCTCCTCAGGGCGCGTGGTTCGGACGCGACTGGCGTCCGGTCTTGTCCGCCCATTCCTCGATCAGCCCGTCGTAGAGCGGATGATCGATCAGCTCGTATTTCTCGGGGAAGTTCCAGTTGCCGGACTGGATCTGGCCGGTTTCCATCAGCTCACGCGCCATCTTCAGGTGGTTCGCGGCCGCCGTCACCCAGCCTCCGGTCGCCATGTTGAAAGCCGTGCCGGGAACGCTGAAGCCCATCGTTGCGACCGGGATCTTCGAACCGAAAGCCTTGACGAGTTCGGGAACCGGATCGGGCCGCGGCGGGTAGAACAGCACATCGGCGCCCGCTTCCATATAGGCGTGGCCACGCTTGATCGCCTCGTCCATGTTGCCGGTTCCGCCGCCGCCGGCCTCGCTGGGGTAGAGCTCGTCGCAGCGCGCGATGATCACGAAATCCTGGCCCGAATCCCGCTGCGCCCGCCGCGCAGCGTCGATGCGCGCCTGCTGGTCCTCGATGGACCACAGGCCGTTCACGTGCTTCGAGTGCTTGGGATTGCGCTCGTCCTCCACATGGAAGCCGGCGATCCCCTGTTGGATGTAGCGCCGGGTGAAATGATAGGCGTCGGCCACCGTCTCGCCCAGCGTGTCCGCGTCGGCGATCAGCGGGATGTTCATGACGTTGGCGATGCGGCTTGCCTGCTCGATCTGCTCGACCTGTGAATAAACGCCGTTGTCCGGCACCGCATAGTGGAAGGCGCTGCAGGCGTGGCCGCCGAGATAGGCGGCAGGAAATCCGACATATTCGACGATACGGCCGGTAATCGCCGAAAACGTGTCGCCACAGACGAAATGCTCGCCCTTCTCGATGAGCGCGCGGAGTTTTTCTCCTGGACTAGGCATGGTCTCTCCCTTTGCGGATTGCAGTCGGTAGGAAGCGCCGACTATCTTGGTCAGAGTTGCATGGCAGGATGGGCAAGGCAAGCAGCCGAATCCGCTCCGGCGAAATGCGTATATACAGGGAGAGACAAGCCATGGCGGAGAGCGAGCTCAGGGCGCTGGTGGTGGGCACCGGCTTCGGCTGCCGCATCCAGGTGCCGGCGCTGCGCGGCGCGGGATTCGATGTCGTCGGCCTGGTCGGCAGCGACGCCGGCCGCACGGCGGAGCGGGCCGCCGCCAACGGCGTTGCGCAGGCCTATACTGACCTCGACAAGGCCATCGCCGAAACCGACGCGCAGGTCGTCGCCATTTCGACGCCGCCCCACACCCATGCGCCTTTATCGCTCCAGGCCCTGTCGCACGGCTGCCATGTCCTGTGCGAAAAGCCCTTCGCCAGGGACGGCAGGGAAGCGCAGGCGATGCTGGATGCCGCGCAGGCCGCCGGCAAGGTCCATGTCATCGGCAACGAGTTCCGCTTCGTGCCGCAGCGCGCGACCGTCGCCCGCGCCATCGCCGAAGGCATGATCGGCAAGCCCCATTTCGCCAGCCTCGTGCAGATCATGGGCTTCGTGAAGGAAGCGGAAGACGAATTCCCCGACTGGTGGTTCGATCCGGCCGAAGGCGGCGGCTGGCTCGGCGCCTCGGGCTCGCATGTCGTCGACCAGATCCGCGCTTGGCTCGGCGAGTTCGAATCGGTCAGCGCCTCGCTGGACACGGTCTCGCTCACGCGCGGGCCGGTCGACGATTCCTATTCGGTGCGCTTCCGCCTCAGGAACGGTGTCGAAGGCATCATGCAGCAAACGTCGGGCGCCTATGGGCCGCTGACCGAGCTGACCCACATTGCCGGAGACAAGGGCCGGATCTGGTTCGACGGTCCGGCAGTTCGTTTCGCCGACAGCAAGGGAGAGCGCGAATTGCCGGTTCCCGGCGATCTCGCCTTGCCCGATCCGCCGCCGCTCACTGCCGACCCGCGCCACGCCCGGCCCGACTGGCAGGCGATGGCTTATGTCGAGATCGCACCCTATACGCGGCTCTGCGAAGCGATGCGCGCCGCGATCCTGGGGGCGCCCTCGCCTTCTCCGGTACCCGTCGCCAGCTTCGCCGACGGCGTTGCGAACATGAAGGTGATGGACGCGATACGCGCATCCGCCGCGAATGGCGGCGAGCTGGTGAAAGTGGAACAGGCATGAGCAGCAGCGATCTCAAGGCAATCGTCGTCGGCACCGGCTTCGGCTGCCGCATCCAGATCCCGGCCCTTCGCGGCGCCGGTTTCGAGGTCGTCGGCCTGGTGGGCCAGGATGCGGCCCGCACGGCCGAGCGCGCCAAGGTGAACGGCGTGGCGGCGGCCTTCACCGACCTTGGCGAGGCGATCGACGCAACCGGTGCGACTGCCGTCGCCATTTCGACGCCGCCGCACACTCATGCCGAGCTGACGCTCGCAGCGATCGAGCGCGGATGCCACGTGCTGTGCGAAAAGCCCTTCTCCGCCGATGCCGCCGAGGCGCAGGCCATGCTCGACGCCGCGCAGGCCGCCGGCAGGGTTCACATGATGGGCCACGAGTTCCGCTTCGAACCGCTGCGCGCGACCGTCGCCAACGCCATTGCCGAAGGCGTGATCGGCGATCCGCGACTGGCCAGCCTCGTCCTGCTGCTGCCGCAGATCCCGACGCAGGAGGCCGAGATGCCCGACTGGTGGTTCGATCCCGCCGAAGGCGGCGGCTGGCTCGGCGCGCTGGGATCGCATGTGATCGACCAGCTGCGCACCTGGCTGGGCGAATTCGCCGCCGTGAGCGCCACGCTCACCAGCGTGACCGCGACACGCGGCGGCGCCGACGATTCCTTCACCGTGAGCTTTCGCATGAAGAATGGTCTCGACGGCGTGATCCAGAGCAGCGCCGGCTCCTGGGGGCCTCCGCTCGACGTGACCCGCATCTGCGGCAGCGAAGGTACGATCTGGACCGAAGGCGGCGTAGCGCACTTCTCGGGCCGCAGCGGCGAGCGCGACCTGCCGGTCGCTCCCGAACTGACCCTGCCACCGCCACCGCCGATCACTGACGACCCTCGCCACAAGACCGCCCGGTGGAGCAATCTCGTGGGCGTCGAGCTGGCACCCTATACCGTGCTGTGCCGCAGCTTCAGGGCAGCGATCCTCGGCGAGGATGCCACCAGTCCCATCGTTCCCGCCACGTTTGCCGACGGCGTCGCCGCGATGAAGGTGATGGATTCTATCCGCGCCTCCGCCGCAGACGGCGGGAAGCTGGTGGAGCTGAACTAGGCCGGGTCAGGCAATCGTGTCCTGGTAGCGCCGCACCGCTACTACGGTGAGCACCAGCAGCATCAGCAACAGCACGCCCATTTCCGGCAGCGCGAGGGAAAGGTTCCAGCCCTTCAGCATGATCCCGCGCACCAGCCGCAGGAAATGCGTCATCGGCAGGATTTCCGCCAGCCACTGCGCCCAGAGCGGCATGCCCCGGAACGGAAAGGCGAAGCCCGAAAGCAGGATGCTGGGAATCATGTAGAAGACGCTGACGTACATCGCCTGGAGCTGGTTGTCGGCCATGGTCGAAATGGTGAAGCCCAGCGCCAGGCTCACGGCGATGAAGATCAGCGTGGACAGCACCATCAGCAGGATCGGCCCGGTGAAAGGCACATGGAACAGCAGCGCCGCCGCCGCCAGCGCCACGAACATCTGGACGATGCCGATGATGAAATAGGGCACGATCTTGCCGACCATGACTTCGAAGGGTCGCAGCGGCGTCGCCAGCAGGTTTTCCATCGTCCCCTGCTCGACCTCGCGCGTGACCGCCAGCGACGTCACCAGCACCATCGACATGGAGAGTATGATCGCCAGCACGCCCGGGACGATGTTGTAGGCGGTGATCCCTTCCGGATTGTAGTTGCGGTGGATGACGATATCGACGGGCGCCGATTGCGGAGGGCCCTGCCCCAGCGGCCCGATCAGATCGTGCCGCAGGCCGGAATTCACCGCTTCGCCGATTGCCGAGATGGCGTTGCCAGTCGCGGAAGGATCCGTCGCATCTGCCGTCACCAGAAGCTGCGGGCGCTGCCCGCGCACGAGGTCGCGCGAGAAATCCGGCGGGATGGTGACAACGAACTGGACCTTGCCTTCCTCGATCAGCCGCTCTCCCTGCCCGGGCGAGCGGACGATCTCTTCCACTTCGAAATAGGTCGTGTTGCGCAGCGCGGAGACGATCGTGCGGGTGAACGCGGAATTGTCATTGGCCTCGACGGCAAGCGGCAGGTGGCGGGGATCGTTGTTGATCGCGTAGCCGAAGATCAGCAGCTGGATGACCGGCATCAGGAACATCATCGCCAGTGTCCCGCGATCGCGGGAGACCTGGTGCATCTCCTTGAAGATCATGGCCTTGATGCGCTCGTACACGGCTTCAGGGCCTTTCGATCACGCTGTTGTCATGGGCGTTGCGCATCATGTGGATGAACACGTCTTCCAGCGTCGGCTCGGCCTCGCGCCAGCGGAACCGCTCCTTCCACGGCTCCACCGCGGCGCGCAGCTTGTCGGGATCGGTGCCGCAAACATGCAGGGTGGTGCCGAACGGCACGGCCATCTCGACGCCCGGCAGTCCCTCGATCTCGGCCGCCAGCCGGTCGGCGCCCTTGCCTTCCCCGGACAGGGCATGGAGGCCGGACTGGGCGACAACCTCGTCGGCGGTGCCGCGCACCAGCATCACGCCGTAGGCGATATAGGCGATCTCGTGGCAGCGCTCCGCCTCGTCCATGTAGTGGGTCGAGACGAGCACGGTCATGCCTTCCCGGGCGAGCTGGTGGATCTGGTCCCAGAACTCGCGCCGCGCCTGCGGGTCGACGCCGGCAGTCGGCTCGTCGAGCAGCAGGATACGCGGCTCGTGCAGCACGCAGGCGGCCAGCGCGAGACGCTGCTTCCAGCCGCCGGACAGCTTGCCGGCGAGCTGGTCCGACCGGGTCTCCAGCCCCAACCGCTCGAGCGCGGCATCGACACGCTCCCCGCGCCGGTCGAGCCCGTAGACGCGGGCGATGAATTCCAGGTTCTCACGGATCGTCAGATCGCCGAACAGACCGAACTTCTGGGTCATGTAACCGATCTGTTCCTTGATTCGGTGGCGGTCGCGCAACAGGTCGAGGCCCAGCACCTCGCCCTCGCCCCCGTCCGGAATCAGCAGCCCGCAGATCAATCGCAGGGTCGTGGTCTTGCCGGAACCGTTCGGCCCGAGGAAACCGCAGATCTGCCCTTCGGGGATCTTCAAATCGACATTGTCGACGACCGTCCGCCCTGAGAAGATCTTGGTGAGCCCCCGGACGTCGATGGCCGGTCCGTCGCTCATTGCGGAACGACTGCGACTGGCAGGCCCAGCGGCAGGGGCTTCTCGCTCGCGGGCAGCCTCGCTTCGACCATGAAGACCAGCTTGGCGCGCGCCTTCTCGCTGTAGATGACAGGCGGCGTGAATTCGGCGCGCGGCGAGACGTAGCTGACCTTCGCCTGCCGTTCGCCCTCGCAGGCGTCGCAGGTGAAGGTGACGGCCGTTCCGGGCCTGAGAGCTGCGACACGCTCCTCCGGCACGAAGAAGCGAAGCTTGCGCCTGTCGTCCGGAAGGACCGAGACGATCGGGGAGTTGGCCGGGACCCATTCCCCGGGATTGTAGTATGTCTGCTCGACGATGCCCTTGGCAGGCGAGACCGGGGCGATGTCCTCGCGGCGCTGGCGCTGGCCGCGCAGTGCCGCCCGGGCTCCCGAAACTTCCGCCGCAGCCGCCCGGATCTGCTCTTCCCGGCCCGCCGTCAGTTCACCGGAGCGAATCTGCGCGCGGGTCTGGTCGAGCCGGGCCTGCGCCGCATCCCTTGCCGCCCGGGCAGCGTCGAGCTGCGCCCGCGATGCGAAGCCATCCTCGGCCAGCGCGGAAATCCGGCTGAAATCGCGTTGCGCCTTGGTCAGTTCGGCCTTCGCCGCCGCCTCGTTCGCGCGCGAAACGTCAAGCTCCGCCTGGCGCTGCTGGGCATCGGCGAGGTTCGCCTGCTGGGCACGCGCCGCCGCGACCTGGGCCTGCAGGCGTTCGGTATCGGCATCGGTGGTCGTGGGATCGAGCGAGAAGAGTGCGGCTCCCTCGGCCACGCTGTCGCCGCGCTCCACCGGCCGGGATTCCAGCCGTCCGGAAACCGGTGCGCCGATATAGAGAGTCTCGCCCTCGACATAGCCGAGCCAGCTATCGGGCGCTCCCCTCGGGCCGAACAGGAACCAGGCGCCGATGATCAGGGCGAGCAGCCCGGCTGCTATCAGCGGTCGCGGCAGATTGTGCATCGCGATTGATCCCTTTCCTTGCGGCGCTCACCGGATCAGCGATTCGCTGCGGTTCATGCAATAGTCGAAGAACCAAGCCTTTGCAGCGTGGGGATCAGCTCGTCGAAATGGTCGATCACCGCAGCGGCGCCCAGTTCGTCCGGCGGCAGGTCGTTGAACCCGAAACTGACCGCGACGCAGGGCAGTCCCGCGGCCGTCGCGGCGCGCGTATCGAAAGTGGTGTCGCCGACATAGGCCGCGCGGCCGCCGCCGGCCCTGCCGATCATCTCGTCGAGCTGGTCGCGCGCCGGCTTGGCGCGACCGGGGCCCAGCGTGTCGCCGCCGATGATCGTGTAGAAACGCGAGGTGAGACCAAGCTCGGCCATGACTTTGGCAGCGAGGGATTCCCGCTTGTTGGTGACGACCGCCAGTCTCGCCCCGCGCGAGGCAAGGCCGTCCAGCATCGCCTCGCAGCCGGCGAAAGGCTGCGTATGGACGGCGATATTGTCTTCGTAGAAGCGCAGCAGTGCATTCAGCAGCTCGGGAAACTCGGCTTCGGGGATGCCGCCGGTCAGGTCCAGCGCTCGCTGGAGCATAAGCTTGCCACCGCCGCCGATCAGGCCGCGCACTTCGCCGACCGGCACTTCCGGCCGTCCGGCGATGCCGAGCGCGTGGTTCACCGCCGCACCGAGGTCGCCATGCGTGTCGAGCAGGGTGCCGTCGAGATCGAAACCGACGATATCGAAAGGAAGTGAATTCATCTGCGGCCTGATGACTTGCCAAGGTGGAATCGGCAAGCGTTTGCTGGCAAAGGAATGGCCATGAATCGGCCTGCTCCTTCCCCCCTCGCCATCGTCGTCCTTGCCGCCGGCAAGGGGACCCGCATGAAAAGCGATCTGCACAAGGTGCTGCACCCGATTGCCGGACGACCGATGCTGGAGCACCTGCTGGCAAGCGCCGGCGAACTTGCACCGGACCGGCAGGTCGTGGTCGTCGGCCAGGGGCGTGAACAGCTCGAGGCCGCGCTGGGAGACAGGGCGACGATCGCGGTGCAGGAACCGCAGCACGGCACCGGCCATGCGGTCCAGCAGGCCGGCGAAGCGCTCTCGGATTTCTCCGGCGACGTGCTGATCCTCTACGGCGACGTGCCCTTCGTCCGGGCGCAAACGATGCGCGCGATGATCGAACGGTTGAACGGCGACGATTCGCCTGCGGTGGTGGTGCTCGGCTTCGAACCGGACGATCCGCTGCAATATGGCCGCGTCATCGCCGAGGACGGACGCATCGCCAAAATGGTCGAACACAAGGACGCCAGCGAGGAAGAGCGCGCCTGCGGGCTGTGCAACTCGGGGCTCATGGCGGTCCGCTCGCAGGAGCTTTTCGCGCTGCTCGACCGCGTCGGCAACGACAATGCGCAGGGCGAGTACTACCTGACCGACATCGTCAACATCGCCAATGGCGACGGCCGCAGTTGCGCCGTCGTCGTCACCGACGATCCCGACGAGGTCGCCGGGATCAACAGCCGTGCCGAACTCGCCGAGGCCGAAGCCCGCTGGCAGCACAGACGGCGGCGCGCGGCGATGGATGACGGCGCCTCGCTGGTTGCCCCCGAAACCGTGTGGTTCGCGTGGGATACCGAGCTGGGCCGCGACGTGCTGGTCGAACAGAACGTGGTGTTCGGACCGGGCGTGAAAGTGGCGGATGGCGCCAGGATTCGCGCCTTCTGCCACATCGAAGGTGCGACCATCGCCGGCGAGGTGGAAGTCGGACCGTTCGCCCGGCTGCGGCCCGGCGCGGTGCTGGAAGAAAAGTCCAAGGTCGGCAATTTCGTCGAGATGAAGAAATCGGTCCTCGGCCCCGGTGCCAAGGCCAACCATCTCAGCTATCTCGGCGATACCGAGGTGGGTGCGGGCGCGAACATCGGCGCCGGCACGATCACCTGCAATTACGACGGCTATTTCAAGTACAAGACGGTGATCGGCGAGCGGGCCTTCATCGGCTCCAACAGCGCCCTGATTGCCCCGGTGAAAATCGGCGCGGATGCGATCGTGGCTGCCGGCAGCGCGGTTTCACGCGATGTGGCCGATGGCGAACTGCGGCTGGTGCGCGCCGAACAGCTGGTCAAGCCCGGCTGGGCGGACCAGTTCCACGACGCGATGAAAAAGAAGAAGAAGGCCGAGAAGAAGGGCTGATCCCCCGCTTCCCCTCCCCACAGGAGAAACGCATGTCACAAAGCCCCTGGAGCCATCATCGCCGCAGCAGCAGCGTCAGCGACGATGTCGATTTCGAGGTCAAGGGCGAGGAACTGCAATTCGTCGAGATCGAACTCGATCCCGGCGAGAGCGCGGTGGCCGAAGCAGGCTCGATGGTCTGGAAGGACGCAAGCGTCGGGATGACCACCGTATTCGGCGACGGCAGCGCCAGCCAGGGCTTCATGGGCAAGCTGCTGGGCGCGGGCAAGCGGCTGGTCACCGGCGAAAGCCTGTTCACGACCGTCTTCACCCACAACGGCCAGGGCAAGGCCCGGGTCGCCTTCGCGGCGCCGGTGCCGGGCGCGATCCTGCCGATCAAGCTGGACAGCGTCGGCGGGCAGCTGATCTGCCAGAAGGACGCCTTCCTCGCCGCGGCGCGCGGCGTTGCGATCGGCGTCCAGTTCCAGCGGCGCGTGCTGACCGGCCTGTTCGGCGGCGAAGGCTTCATCATGCAGAAGCTGGAAGGCGACGGCTGGGTGTTCGTGCAGATGGGCGGAACCGTGATCGAGCGCGAGCTTGGCCCGGGCGAGGAACTCCACGTCGATACAGGCTGCCTTGCCGCCTATACGCAGACCGTCGATTTCGACCTCGTCTCGGTCGGCAGCATCAAGTCGATGTTCTTTGCCGGCGAAGGCGTGTTCTTCGCCAGGCTGCGCGGCCCGGGCAAGGTCTGGGTCCAGTCGCTTCCCTTCTCGCGGCTGGCAGGCCGGATGCTCGCGGCCGCAGGCAGCCGGGGCGGCCAGAATCGCGGTGAGGGTTCGGCGCTGGGCAGTCTCGGCGACCTGATCAGCGGGAATTGAGCGGCAGGCCCGGATCGGAGCGGTTTCCGGCCTGTTAACCTTGGACGGAATATCAAGCCGTTAGCGAAGGCCAGGTGAGGCAATCGCAACCGGCACAAGCAAACAGGCGGCAGCGAACAGGCCATGTGTGGAATTATCGGCATCGTCGGCAAGGAAGAAGTGGCTGAGCGGCTGGTCGACGGCCTCAAGCGCATGGAATATCGCGGCTATGACAGCGCCGGCATCTGCACCGTCAGCGACGGGCAACTCATCCGCCGCCGCGCGGAAGGCAAGCTCGCGAACCTCGTCAAGGAACTGGAGAACCAGTCCGCGCCCGGCGCGATCGGAATAGCCCACACCCGCTGGGCGACTCACGGCGCGCCGACGGCGGCCAACGCGCACCCCCACGCGACCGGGGAAGTAGCGATCGTCCACAACGGCATCATCGAGAATTTCCGTCCGCTGCGCGAGGAACTGGCCGGACGCGGCCGCAAGTTCGAGAGCGAAACGGACAGCGAAGTCGTCGCCCATCTCATCTCGGAACAGGTCGAGGCAGGCGCCTCGCCCCAGGACGCGGTCAAGGAAGTGCTTCCCCGGCTGCGCGGCGCTTTCGCGCTGGCCATCGCCTTTCGGGCGCATCCCGACCTGCTGATCGGGGCCCGGCTGGGTTCTCCACTCGTCGTCGGGTACGGCGAAGGCGAGACTTTCCTCGGATCGGATGCGCTCGCGCTGGCCCCACTCACCCAGCAGATCAGCTATCTCGAGGAAGGCGACTGGGTCGTCATCACGCGCGCAGGCGCGCAGATCTTCGATCAGGAAAACAACCCCGTTTCCCGCGAAGTCACGACATCGGGCGCATCGGCGGTGGCGATCGAAAAGGGCCACTACCGCCATTTCATGAAGAAGGAGATCTTCGAGCAGCCGACCGTGGTCGCCCAGACGCTGCGCAGCTACCTGCGCCAGGTCGACCAGTCGGTGGCGCTGCCGCAGATCGAATTCGACCTTTCGAAGGTCAACCGCATCACCATCGTCGCCTGCGGCACCAGCTATTACGCTGGAATGGTGGCCAAATACTGGTTCGAGCAATTCGCGCGCGTGCCGGTCGACATCGATGTCGCCAGCGAATTCCGGTACCGCGAACCGGTGCTCGAACCGGGCGGACTCGCGCTGTTCATCTCGCAGTCGGGCGAAACCGCGGACACGCTGGCGGCCTTGCGCCACTGCAAGAAGGAAGGCCAGACCATCGCCGTGGTCGTCAATGTGCCGACCAGTTCCATGGCGCGCGAGGCGGACCTGCTGCTGCCCACTCACGCCGGACCCGAAATCGGGGTCGCTTCCACCAAGGCGTTCACCTGCCAGTTGGCCGTTCTGGCGGCGCTGGCGGCCCACCTCGCCGTCAAACGCGGCCGGATGGATCGCGAGGAAGAGGCGAATGTCGTCCAGCATCTGCTCGAGGCCCCCGCGGGCCTGAACGCAGCGCTCGGCTACGACGAGGAGATCGCCGCCATGGCGCACCTCATCGCCCCGGCCCGCGACGTGCTCTATCTCGGCCGCGGACCGGATTTCCCGCTGGCCCTCGAAGGCGCGTTGAAACTGAAGGAAATCAGTTACATACATGCCGAAGGCTACGCGTCGGGCGAAATGAAGCACGGGCCGATCGCGCTGATCGACGAAGACGTCCCGGTAATCGTTCTGGCTCCCTCCGGCCCGCTTTTCGAAAAGACCGTCAGCAACATGCAGGAAGTGCAGGCGCGCGGCGGTAAGGTGGTGCTGATTTCGGACTGGGAAGGCATCGCCGATGCCGGCGAGAACTGCATGGCGGTGATCGAAATGCCCAAGGTGCATCCGCTCATCGCGCCGCTGGTTTATGCGGTTCCGGTGCAGCTGCTGGCGTACCACGTCGCCTGCGTGAAAGGCACCGATGTCGATCAGCCGCGCAATCTCGCCAAGAGCGTCACTGTCGAGTAGCGCGAGGGGCACTTTCTTTTTCGCACGGATTTACCCGGTGCTAACCAGTTGCACCGTAATTGTGCGCGCGTGCAACAGGACAACCCAGCTCCCGCGGCCCTGCCGACAGATTTGCCGGTCATGGCTGTCCTTGGTCTCACCGACCCCGGTGGGGGTGATTGGGCGCGGCTGCGCGGCCTGCAATATGCAAGCCTTGCCAAGGCCTCGGTCGCCCGCATGGCGACCCACGGCATCGCGGCCCTCGCGGTGGCAGGCCTGTTCATCGGGCATGTCCACTATGTCGCGCTGATCGCCTGGCTCGCGGCGCTGGCGGCGTCGCTGCACTATTCCTCCAAGATCGACGCCACGCTGGTCGATGCCGACCGCAGGAGCATGTCTCCCGACGAAGTGAAGCGGCAGACCGTCAGCGCGATCTTCAACGCGCTGATCTGGGTCGTGCCCACGGCGGTATTCAGCCTGTGGGTGGACGTCGAAACCCAGCTCAAGCTCTGGACGGTGCTGGCCATGCTGATGGCGGCATCCGCGATCCTGCTGCCCGGCGTGCCCTTGGGCACTCTGATGTTCACCGGGATCGTCGGCGGCGCCGCAGCCGTCGAATTCCTGTTCGGCGGCCTGATCTACATGACCGTCGCGGTTCTCGCCTTTTCCGTCACCATCTCCGCGGGCGCCATCGAGGCCGCCCGGCGCTATCTTCAGACGAAGATCGCCGAAGCCGGGATCGTCGAGAAGAACGAGGTCGTCTCGCTACTGCTGCGCGAATACGAGGAAGGCGAGGCGGACTGGCTCTGGCAGATCGATACCTCGCGCCGGGTCCGTTCGGTTTCGCCGCGCTTCGCTTTCGCGCTGGGCATGGAGCCCAAGGACATCGACGGCAAGCCGATCATCCAGCTCATTGCCGGACCTGCCTGGGAGACGGGCGAATTCCCGTCCAGCCTTCATGACCTTGCCGAACGGCTGAAGCGCCGTGAAAGCTTTTCCAACCTGCTGGTCCGCGTCACCATCAACGGCACCAACCGCTGGTGGGAGCTTTCCGGCACGCCCAAGCTCGACGAGAGCGGCGTGTTCGACGGTTTCCGCGGCGTCGGCTCGGACGTCACCGAACAGCGCGAAAGCGCCGACAAGATCGCCTATCTCGCCCGCTACGACACGCTGACCGGGCTGCCGAACCGGATGATGCTCACCGAAGCGCTTGGCGATGCCCTGGCCTATGCCGAGCAATGGCGTACGCGCTGCGCCTTCCTGATGATCGACCTCGATCGCTTCAAGGCTGTCAACGACACCCTCGGCCACCTGGTCGGCGACCAGCTGCTGGCCCGTGTGTCGGAGCGGCTCAAGGAACAGATCACCGAGAACGAGCTGTGCGGACGCCTCGGCGGCGACGAGTTCGCGATCGTCATCCGCGACGCTTCCGACATCGACCATGTCAACCGCGTGGCCGAACAGGTTATCGAGCGGCTCTCGCAGCCCTACGAAGTCGACCATCACACGCTCTACGTCGGCGCCAGCGTCGGTTCTGCCATCGGCCCGCGCGACGGATCGACCGTCGAGACGCTGATGCGCAACGCCGACCTCGCGCTTTACCGCTCCAAGGACGGCGGCGGCGGCGAGCACTTCACTTACGAGCCCGCCCTGCACGCCCACGCCGAAGAGCGCCGCAAGCTGGAATTCTCCCTGCGCCGCGCGCTGGAACGCAACGAGTTCGTCCTGCATTTCCAGCCGGTGGTCGATGCCCACACCGAACAGGTCGTCAGCTTCGAGGCGCTGCTGCGCTGGAACAGCCAGGAACACGGCTTCGTCAGCCCCGCCAAGTTCATTCCGCTGGCGGAAGACACGCGGCTGATCGTTCCCATCGGCGAATGGGTGCTTCGCGAAGCCTGCCGGGAAGCGGCAAACTGGCCGGGCCACGTCCGCATCGCCGTCAACGTTTCGGGCGAGCAGCTGCTCGACCAGAATTTCGCGGCGAGCATCGTCGGCGCGCTTTCGAGCAGCGGCCTCCAGGCCAACCGGCTCGAGATCGAAGTCACCGAGAGCATCTTCGTGCGCGACGCCACCCAGGCGAATGCCGCGCTGGAACAGGTGATGGCGCTCGGCTGCGGCGTGTCGCTCGACGATTTCGGCACCGGCTATTCGTCGCTCGGCTATCTGCGCCGCCTGCGCTTCTCGAACATCAAGGTCGACCGCAGCTTCGTCCAGGGTGCCGCGACCGGCAACCAGGAAAGCCTCGCGATCATCCGCGCCGTCGTCGCCATGGCGGACAGCCTGGAAATGTCGACGACCGCCGAAGGCGTCGAGACCGAACTGGAACTCGCGGTCACCCGCAAGCTGGGCTGCAAGAAGATCCAGGGGTACTTCTTCGGTCGGCCGATGCCGGCTGCGGAAGCGATCACGCTCTTCCAGCAGCAGGCCCGGGCCCAGGGCGGCGAATCGGCAGCCTAAGCCTTAGTCGCGGTCGCCGTCAGGCGTCGACGAGGCCCTTTACCGCACTTTCGAACAGCACCCGGCCGTCGCTGCCGCCCTGTTCGGGCTCGATCGCCCGTTCCGGATGCGGCATCATGCCCAGCACATTGCCCGCCTCGTTGAGGATGCCGGCAATGTTGCGCACCGATCCGTTGACGTCATCGGCGTAGTGGAAGGCGACGCGCCCCTCGCCCTCGATGCGGTCGAGCGTGGCATCGTCGGCAAAGTAGTTGCCGTCGTGATGAGCGACCGGCATCGTCACGACCTGGCCTGCCTCGTAGCCGGAAGTGAACAACGACTGCGAATTGGCGACGGCAAGCGGCACTTCGCGGCAGACGAAGCGGATTCCGGAATTGCGCAACAGCGCGCCCGGCAGCAGGCCGGATTCGGTCAGGACCTGGAAACCGTTGCACACGCCAAGCACCGGCACGCCCCGGCCCGCAGCCTCGACGATGGCCCGCATGATCGGCGAGCGTGACGCGATCGCGCCGCAACGCAGGTAATCGCCGTAGGAAAAGCCGCCGGGCAAGGCGATGAAGTCGAGCCGTTCGGGCAGTTCGGCATCGCCATGCCAGACGCGGAAGGGCTGGTTGCCGGAGACCTTTTCCAGCGCATCGGCCATGTCCCGGTCGCAATTCGATCCGGGAAAGGTGATCACCGCCGAGCGGAAACCGCTCACGCCGCGACCCTCTCGATGCGGTAGTTCTCGATCACCATGTTGGCGAGCAGCTTGCGGCACATGTCGTCCAGCGCTTCGTCGCTCACGCTCTCGTCGACGTCGAGCTCGATCAGCTTGCCGGCGCGGACGTCGTGAACGCCGTTGAAACCCAGCCCCTCCAGCGAATGCTGTATCGCCCGGCCCTGCGGATCGAGCACGCCGGGCTTCAGGCTGACATGGACGCGGACTTTCATGTTGGGGCCTTTCGAAGGATCGCAGCAGGACTCGGCCGCAAGCCTATGGCCCGAGCGCGGCCCCGGAGCAAGCGTCTCGCAGGGCCCTTCCCCGCCCGATATGGTCAGGGGTAGTCGCTGCTGATGTCCCGCATCGCACGACTCAACCTGTCGTAATATTCGGCCATCCGGCCAAGCCGCTGGGCGGGCGCCGGAGCCAGATCGTCGCCGATCCGCGCCCCCATCACCTTCGCCATCCGTTCCAGGTAGGATGCCTGGGTCAGGAAGAACGCTGTGAAATCGTCGGACGGGCCGTAGAAAATCCGCTTGGTGCCCGGCTCTCCGTGACGCCGCAGGAAGCCGTAGCGTTCCATCAATCGCGCCGCATCGCTGGCGGTGCTCTTGCCGATGCCGAGTTGCTGCGCAAGGTCGTCGAGGCTCACCGGCTCGGGCTGCAGCAACAGGTGACCGAACAGGCGCGCGGGCGTCTGCGGAACGCCCCAGATCATCATGAGCGCGGCGATCTCGTCGGCGAATCTGGCGTCGGACGGCACAAGGTCTCCTTGACAATATTCGGAAAAAACCGTTTATTCCGCCCAATCATAGGCGATCGGCACCTCCAGCGGAAGTCCCGGCCGCTTCCCCCGCCAGGAGAAAACCATGAGTCTGCTTTTCGGCCCGGTCATCCAGCAAGCCTATGTCGTTCCCGACATCGAGGAAGCCGTGGAGCACTGGGTCGCCCGGGGAATCGGGCCATTCTACATGGAACAGCATGTCCAGAACACCGGTCTGCACGACGGCGAGGAAGTCTTCGTCGACATGTCGGCCGCCTTCGCCTTCTCCGGCGACCAGCAGATCGAAGTGATCCAGGTCTTCAACGACACGCCGTCGGTCTACAGGAAATTCATCGAAGCCAACCCGGAAGGCGGCCTGCACCATCTTGCGGTGTGGGTCGATTCCATTCCCGACAAGATGCGCGAACTGAAAGAAGCCGGCCACGACTACCGCATTCGGCTCGATTACGGACAGATGCACGCCTACATCGATTCGGTCGACTACCCCGGCGTGATGATCCAGCTCATGGAGCGCCACCCCCTGATGATCGAGCTGTGGGATTTCGTCCGCAAGGGCGCGGACAGCTGGGACGGCGTCACCAAGCCGCTGCGCCTGATCGACTGGTCGAGCGGCCATCCGGTCCCGGTCGAATAACGCCGCAATCAAGCCGGGAGCAACATCGATGAAATTCTGGATGGGGCTGCAATTTCAGCCGCTGGACGATCTTAAGCCCCTGGCCCGGGCCGCCGAACAGGCCGGTTTCACCGGGATCACACTGGGCGGGCACGTGATCACCCATGTCGAACGCAAGCCGGGCGAGAATTATCCCTACCGGGGAACCGGAAAGGGCGTTTTCAGCCAGGAAACGCAGTGGCCCGACCCCATCACCACCATGGCCATGCTCGCCGAAGTGACGCAGACCTTGCGGTTCACCACCACTGTCCTCGTCCTGCCGCTCTACAACCCCTTCACCATCGCCAAGCAGCTGTCGACAGCAGCGGTGTTCAGCGACAACCGGGTGACGCTGGGCATCGGGGTCGGCTGGCAGGCTTCCGAATTCAAGGTTCTCCAACAGGCCTTTCACACAAGGGGCCGCCGCACCGACGAGATGCTCGAAGTCATGCGCAAGCTGATGAGCGGGCAGGACGTGGAACACCACGGCGAGTTCTACGATTTCGACTGGTTGCACATGCTGCCCGCGCCCAGCGAGCCGGTACCCATCTATGTCGGCGGCGAAAGCGATGCGGCGCTGAGGCGCGCAGCGCGCAACGACGGATGGATCGGCACGACCTACGACGACGAACTGCTGGCGAAGACGCTGGGCAGGCTCGAAGCGGCACGCAGGGCGGAAGGATCCCTCGACCGCGATTTTCTGGTCATGGTCGGGGAGAAGCGCAAGCCGGACCTGGATCTCTACCGCAAGCTCGAGGACATGGGCGTGAATTCGATGATGGCGTCGCCCTGGATGCAGGCCGACGAACCGGACGCGCAATTCACGCTGGAGGAAAAGCTGCGCGCCGTGGAGGACTTCGGCAAGCGCTTCATCCGCTAGGACGCCGAAACCCTCAGGCCAGCGACGCGCCTCCGTCCACCGGCAACAGCACGCCGTTGATGTAGGACGCGGCGGGCGACAGCAGGAACAGGATCGCGCTCGCAAGATCTTCCGGATAGCCGAGACGGCCCTGGGGAATGCGGGCAACCACTTCGGCGGTCGCGGGATTGCCGAGCATCGGTGCGGTGCGCGGGGTTATCGTCACGCCCGGCGCCACCGCATTGGCCCTTGGCCGGCCGCCGTAGCGGGTCGCCAGATAGCGCGTATAGCCGACGATCCCCGTCTTCGCGGCGGGATAGAACGGCGCGATGGCGCGCCCGCCGCCCTGGAAATTGCCCGCGATCGACGCGAGGCTGACGACGCTGGCGGCCTCTTCGCCGCAGCGTGCCAGCCACTGGCTGGTGACCAGTTCGACGCTGCCGAGCGCGATCGCAAGGTTGTCGGCGAAGGCCCCTTCGGCAAGGCTCGGCGGGCCGGCATTGTTCACGAGGTAGCGGCAGGCGCCGAGCGGCAATGTCCCTTCCCAGGCGTCTGCCACGGCGGCCGCATCGGCGACGTCGACGGTGACCGCGAGTGCTTCGACGCCGAGGTCCTTCGCTTCGCGCGCGGTTTCCACGGCGCTGTCGCCGACAATGTCCCAGACCGCCACATTGAGCCCGGACCGCGCCGCCGCCAGCGCCGTCGCCTTGCCGATCCCGCTGCCCGCGCCCGTCACGACCACCGTTTCGCCGGAGACGAATCCCAGCGCGCGCATGTCGTAGCTTGGACCGTGCAGCTGCTGCTTCTCGCCTGCGTCGCCCATCACGTTTCTCTCCCGGCGATTGCTATGCCGCATCGGGCGCGATTCCGCCACCGCCCGCTCCGGGGAGCCGGCCTTCGCCATTGAAGCCGGGAAGCCGGCATGCCATCCCGGGCGCGACCCGGCCAACCGGGCCGAATTCGAGACACCAACAGCGGAGCAAGCCATGACCATCTCCTTCCAGGACAAGGTTGCGATCGTGACCGGCGCGGGCGGCGGCCTGGGGCGGGCCTATGCGCTCGAACTCGCGAGGCGCGGGGCCAGGGTCGTCGTCAACGATCTCGGAGCAGCGCGCGACGGCACCGGACATTCCGACGCTGCGTTGCAGGTCGTGGAGGAGATCAGGCAGGCCGGCGGACAAGCCATGTCCAACGGCGGCAATGTCTCGGAATACGAACAGATGGTGGAGATGGCCGCCAAGGTCAGGGAAGCCTGGGGCGGCATCCATATCCTCATCAACAACGCAGGCATCCTGCGCGACAAGAGCTTCGCCAAGATGGAGCCAGCCGATTTCGAGATCGTCGTGCGCGTCCACCTGTTCGGTTCGGCCTTCGTCACCAAGGCGGTGTGGGAAACGATGATCGAGCAGAACTACGGTCGCATCCTGATGACCACCTCCTCGTCGGGCCTGGGCGGCAGCTTCGGCCAGGCCAACTACGCCGCCGCCAAGCTCGGCGTCATCGGGCTTGCCAAGACGCTCCATCTCGAAGGGGCGAAATACAATATCCGCGTCAATTCGCTGGCGCCCACCGCCGGCACGAGAATGACCGAGGACATCCTGCCCGAAGAGGCCTTCAAGGCCTTCTCTCCCGAACAGGTTGTGCCCGCCGCCCTCTTTCTGGTTTCGGACGATGCACCGTCCAACGAGGTCGTCGGCGCGGGAGCCGGCGTCTACCAGGGGGCGTGGGTGACGCTCGGCAAGGGCGTGTTGCTGGCGCCGGAAGACCGGACCGTCGAAGGCATCGCCGCCGCCTGGGACCGGATTTCGGACCGGGCCGGCGACGCACCGATGCAAAGCGGCGTGGAACAGGCCATGCAGGCGATGACGCTGCTGCAGAAGGCGGCGGGCAAGTAATCGGCGACTCCGGCTACAAAAACATCCGAATCCGAACTAGCTAACTATTAATCGTATTCCCTGCCCTCCATCCTGATCTATACCGCCTTACTCGGGCGGTGGGATACGATGCCATGGGCAATAGAGACACACAAACCGGTTTGCAGATACTAGATCGGCGGACGGCACTCGCTCGCGTCACAATAGGCCTGTACTTGGTTTCCTGGGCACTGGTTCTCTTGGTCCAACTCGCCGAAGCTGTCGGCGTGTATGACTTCGAGACGGCTCCGGAGAGCGTCTCCCTCATGGTTGTCGGGCTCGTCCTGTTGCTGGCCGCGCTTGTCTCACTCGCCAGCTTCGTGGTGATCGGCATCTGGATCTATCGGGCGCACGCCAACCTCTGGTCGGCCAGCGGCGAAGGCCTGCAATTCAAACCCGGTTGGGCGATCGGATGGTATTTCATCCCGATCGCCAACCTGTTCAAACCGTTTCAGGCAATGCGTGAGCTTTCGGCGAGCAGCCACGGCTACGCCGATCGCTATGGCGACGCACCTCAAGGTGAACTGCCGTCCTGGTGGGCCGGCTGGATCGCCGGGAATGCCCTGTCCATGGTCAGCTTGCGGATCGCCGGCATCGGAGGCGAGGCCAGTACCCCCGTGACCGACGGCATCGACGCGCTTTCCACGGTTTGCATGCTGGCTTCGGCGTGGTTCCTGCTCAAGATCATCGAAGAGGTCAACCGGGCGCAGCAGACATCACTCGGCGTACAGGAAACATTTGCCTGATGGTTGGCCGATCACGCCCCGGGCCTGGTCCCAAGCGCCAGCCCCGCTTGCCGTAAGGCGCGTCAGCCCTCCACGACTTTCAGCAGACGCCGTTCCAGCGGGAACAGCACACCGGCCAGCTCATGCCCGCGCTTGAGCACCTGGCCAGCCTCGCCGAAAAGCGTCCACATGCCTTGCTTCTGGCGCAGCGCCGGGCGCTTCTCGATCCGGGCCTGCGGGCGCTCCGCGGCCCGCCGGAACGCGCAGAAGCTGGCTGCGTCCCTGCCGAAGTCCATGGCGTAGTCGCGCCATTGCCCGGCCGCGACCATCCGGCCGTAAAGGTCTAGGATACGCTGGAGCTCGAGCCGGTCGAAACCGACCTGCAGCTGTCGGGTCGAGGGAAATGCAATGACAGTGGCGCCGGAACCCTTCACTCCCGCTCCCCCTGCCTGCATCCCGCGTCAGCCTTTCGTCTGCTGGCGGGGTTCGGCCCCCGCAGTCTTTGCGGCATCGCGCTCCGCCAGTAGCGCCTCGACCTGGGCGCGAAGCGCTGAGACTTCGTTCTCCAGATCGTCGATGCGCTGCCCGCCCGGCTCGCAAGGTTCCTTGCAAGGCGTGCCGTACGGCATGAATTCCTTGGCCCAGGTTTCCGCCTTGACCAGCGTCGAACGGGCCTTGACGCCGACCATGGTCGCGCCTTCCGGCACGTCTTCGGTCACCACCGCATTCGCACCGACCCGCGCGCGCTGGCCGACCGTGATGGGCCCCAGGATCTGCGCGCCGGAACCGACGATGACATTGTCCTCGAGAGTGGGATGACGCTTGCCGGCAACGCCGCTTGTCGGATTGGTGCCGCCCAGCGTAACGCACTGGTAAATTGTGACGTTATCGCCGATCTCGGCGGTCTCGCCGATCACGGTGAAGCCATGGTCGATGAACAGGTGCCTGCCGATGCTGGCGCCGGGGTGAATGTCGATCCCGGTCAGGAAACGCGACATGTGGTTCACCCAGCGGGCGAGGAAAAACAGGCGCGCGTTGAACAGCGCATGAGCCACCCGGTGCCAGGCCAGCGCCCAGAGCCCCGGATACAGCAGGACTTCCCAGCGCGAACGCGGCGCAGGGTCGCGAGCCTTGATGGAGTCCAGATATTGAACAAGTCCTGCGAACATAACGTGACTCTTTCACCAAACGCCCGATAATGCAAGCATTCCAGTCAGTTTGCAGCGATCTCTGCGAGTGCGTCCCGCCAGATCGCCATGGTCGGTGGTTGCTTGCGCTCGAGGCTCAGCCGGTCGATCGTCCCGACCAGTAGTTCGGCTCCCATGTGGCTACGCTCGCAGCGCGGCACAAGGTATGAAATCGCACCCTCGCCCAGAACCAGCCCGCGTTGCTCCGCATGGAGCGCGATGAGTTCGCCCATCATCTCGTCGTCCGGGGCACCGATCGAGAGGTGAAGCGCCGCCCCCAGCCGCGAGGCGAGATCGGGAAGCGCGATCTTCCATTCGCCTTCCCCGGCGACCAGCAGCAGCGGCGTCGCGCTTTCCTGCGCGCGGTTCCAGCGGTGGAACAGGTCTGCCTCGTCCATCCGGTCGGCATCGTCGATCGCCTCACCGCCGGCTCCGCTTTCGGCGAACCAGCGCGCCAGCAGCGATTTGCCCGAACGGGGCGGGCCCGCGAGGATCGCCGTGCGGAACGGCCACGCAACGGTGTTGGCGAAGGCGTCTATCACCGCCGCGTTGGCGTTGCCGACAACGATCCTCGAAGGGCCCTCGCCCGCGGAGGTGGCAAGCGGAAGAGCGATCTGCCTCATGGCGTGCCTGTTCTGCTAGCGGCTCATCCTGAGCGCGTCGTCGCCCATGGTGACCTGCCACCCGCGCGAGCGCAAGCCCGCGGCCAGCGTTTCGAGATTCCCGGTGATGCTGACGCGCATGACCGATGTGCCGCCGATGGCGATGCTCGTGGTCGCCGCGCCCTGCACTCCCGGCACAGAACGGACGGCCGAAAGCGCGCTGTCCACCGCTGCGGCGTCAGGCGTTACGAACTGGACGGTGTAGGTGGCGACCGCCGCCTGCGTCGCAGCCGGACCCGACTGGACGGCGGCAGGCCCCTGACCCACCCCGGCATCCTGTTCCTGACGCGGCAACAGGGCGGCCCTGAGGGCTGCAAGCGCGGCATCGAAAGCGCGCTGCTCTTCAAACAGCGTCGGGTCGGGCTTCAGCAGACCCTCGGCGAGCGCATCGCGGTAAATCCCGTCGATCCGCACGATCGCCTTTTCCAGCATCGCCGGCACGCCGTTCTCGTCGTCGGCGGTGAGCGTAAAGCTGTCGAGATACTTGTTGTCCGGGCCGTAGCGCGCGGTGAAAGTGCCTTTCACCGGGCCTCCGGGCCATTGCCGATCGAGCCGGGCGACCGGGATCAGCACGTCGGCGGCGCTGAACTGGTCGAGCACCGTGCGCCACCAGATACGGCTGCGGCGCCCCGGCTGCCCCGCCGTCAGGATCAGCGAATCGCCGCCGGCGCCGGTCGGCCTGACGTAATCGATCGGACTGGCCGCCGACTGATAGCTTGCCCATGCCCGTTGCCAGGGCCCGCGCACTTCGAAAACCTGCCGCGTCCCGCCGGAATAGAGCACCGGAATCACCAGCAGCGGCGCGGATCGCGCGGCTGCCGACCCGCCCCCGGCGCTCGCAATGAACTGGCCGGCCTTGGCGCGATCGAAAATCACCCCGAGCCGCGCAATATAGCGGCGGGGCCCGATCATCTCCCGCTCGATGACAATGGCGGAAACCAGCGCGTCGATCTGCCCGTCGCTCATCTTTGGGCCGCCCAGCTTTTCCCAGGCTTTGCGCTGGGCCAGCTTCCAGCCTGCGGTCCGCGCTTCCTCGCCGGTATCGCCGGTCGTGTTGACCTCGATCCCGCCGACCTGGATGTCGGTCGAATTGGCAAGCGGGGCAATGCCGCGTTCGCCTTCGATCTGGGCAACAAGGCGGTCAGGCCCGATCGCCGCCAAGGCGACCGCAAGCGCCAGCGACAGCGCGATTACCAGCTGCGCTGCCGGTCCGGGGCGGTAATTCCGCATGCGTTCAGAGAGGATTGCAGGTGCCATCGGGAAGTTTGCGCGCCTTTTGCCCAAACGGCCATGGAAATCCAAGCGCTAAAGCGGTAGGCGCTTCGCGATGTCAGACGATCCTCGCCACAATCGCTATACCTACGAGCATTCCGGTGTCTCGATCGCCGCCGGTAACGCCCTGGTCAAGGCGATCGCGCCGCTGGCGAAATCGACCGCGCGGCCGGGCGCTGACGCCGACCTGGGCGGCTTCGGCGGATTCTTCGATCTCAAGGCTGCCGGATATACCGATCCGCTGCTCGTCGCCGCCAACGACGGCGTCGGCACCAAGGTCAAGCTCGCGATCGAGCACGACCGGCACGACCGGATCGGCATCGATCTCGTCGCCATGTGCGTGAACGACCTGATCGTGCAAGGTGCCGAACCCCTGCTGTTCCTCGATTATTTCGCCACCGGAAAGCTGGACAACGGCGTCGCCGAGCGAGTCGTCGCGGGCATAGCCGAGGGTTGCCGCATGGCCGGATGCGCGCTGATCGGTGGGGAAACCGCGGAAATGCCCGGGATGTATGCGCCGGGCGACTACGACCTTGCCGGATTCTGCGTCGGCGCGGTCGAGCGCGGCGAGCAGCTTGTCGGCGACAGGGTGGCGGCCGGCGACGTGCTGCTGGGACTCGCGTCTTCGGGCGTCCATTCCAACGGCTATTCGCTGGTGCGACGGCTGGCGGAGGACAAGGGCTGGAAGATGGAGCGCCCCGCCCTGTTCGATCCCGACGTGCTGCTGATCGACGCGCTGATCGAACCGACCCGCATCTATGTGAAGAGCCTGCTTCCGCTGATCCGCAAGGGCGGCATCCATGCCCTCGCCCACATCACCGGCGGAGGCTTGCTGGAAAACGTGCCGCGCGTCCTGCCGGACGGACTGCACGCCAGGATCGACGCGGCGAGCTGGCCGCAGCCCCGGCTGATGTCCTTCCTGCAGGCGCAGGGCAATATCGAGCCGGCGGAAATGGCGCGTACTTTCAATTGCGGGATCGGCATGGTGCTGGCGGTAGCCGCCGACGATGCCGCCGCGCTGACGAACGAGCTGGAAACGGCGGGCGAAACCGTGTTCATGATCGGCGCGATCGAGCCGGGCGAGCGCGGCTGCACCGTGCAGGGCGACGCGGAAGCATGGAGCGCGCGCGAAACCTGGGAAGCGACGCATCTTGCCTGAGCGCGCCAGGGTCGCCGTCCTGATATCGGGAAGCGGCACCAACATGGCGGCGCTGCTCTACGCCTCCCGCGCAGACGACTGCTCCTACGAGATCGCGCTGGTCGCCAGCAACCGCGCCGATGCCGCCGGACTGAGGCTGGCCGAGGCGGAAGGCGTGCCGACCTTCGTGCTCTCCCACAAGGGGATGGAACGGCTCGACCACGACATGGCGATGGACGCCGCGATCCGGGAAGCCGGCGCGGAATATGTCGCGCTGGCCGGCTACATGCGCATCCTGACACCCGAATTCGCCGGCAAGTGGGAAGGCAGGATGCTCAACATCCATCCTTCGCTGCTCCCCAAATACAAAGGCCTCCACACCCACGAGCAGGCGCTGGAGAACGGCGACAGCCACGCCGGCTGCAGCGTGCATCTGGTCACCGCCGAACTCGACGACGGGCCGATCCTGGGGCAGACCCCGGTTGCCGTCCTGCCCGGGGACACGCCGGAATCCCTCGCCGCCCGGGTCCTGATCGCCGAGCACCAGCTCTATTCGCGCATGCTGGCGAAACTGGTGACGCAGGAAAGCTCGCCCGAATGGCTTCGCGAAAAAGTCGGCGAGATCGCCATGGCCCTGCCCGAGACCGAAGAGCGCGAGTCGCACGGCTCGCCCGGCTGGCGGATCGCCGGCGGCAAGTATTTCGCGCATCTCAACATCCGCCACCACGGCGAACCGCATATCGCGGTGCTCGCCAAGACCAGCGGCCAGGACGAGATGGCGGCACTGATCGAGCAGGATCCCGACATCTACTACCGGCCGGCCTATTACGGAGCTTCGGGCTGGGTCGGCATCATCCTCAACCGCGCGGACGTCGACTGGGACCACGTTTCGCACTGGCTGCAGCGCAGCTGGCGCGCCGTCGCCCCGAAACGGCTGACGAAGCTGCTGGACGCAGCGGACGAATTCTAGCCGGGCAGGCCTAGCTGCTGACGGTTTGCCGGGACATCTTCCAGAACCTGCCATTCGATGAGTTCGCCGTCCCCGGCGACCGCGCGCCACAAGGCCGGTCCGTCGAGCCGGGCATCGGAACAGTAGCTCCGCCCAGCCATCGCCACGACGGGCTCTTCGACGGCGATAACCCCCACATCGTTCCGGTAATCCGGAAAGGCGGTGAAAAAGCCGTGCCAGGCATCGATGCAGGCCTGCCTGCCGGCAACCACCGATCCCGCGGAATCGATGAAGCGATGGCCGCTTGCCATCAGCCCGGCCAGAGCCTGGAGGTCCCGGGCGTTGATCGCATCATGGAATGCCATGGCGAGTTCGGTGGGACTGGCGGGCAGCTCCGCTCCCCCTGCACCTGAGCGCCGGATCAGATCTGGTCGTATTCCACCAGCGGGCGGCTTTCGCGGGTGCCGCGATAACGCGCTTCGGGGTCGTTGGGATCGCCGGCGATGATCACGTGATCCTCATGCACTTCCAGCAGCGTACCGACGAAGGGAAAGCCTTCCAGGCTGCCCGTCACGCGGTAGCTGACCGTGTCGCCGATCTTGAACGACTTCTCGTCGAAATTGAATTCGAAGGGGCAGGCCTCGCCTTCTTCACCCATGCCTTGCATCGCGGATCTCCTTTGCCGGAAAGATAATGCCGCAGGCATGCAAATGCAAAGGCCGCCGGATCACTCCGACGGCCTCCGGTTTTCAGTCGCGAACAGATCAGCCGACGATTTCTTCGGGCTTGAAGAAGAAGTCGATCTCGATCTTCGCGTTCTCGTCGCTGTCGGAGCCGTGGACCGAGTTCGCCTCGATGCTCTCGGCGAAGCTCTTGCGGATGGTGCCCTCGGCGGCGTCGGCGGGATTGGTGGCGCCCATCACGTCGCGATTGCGCTTCACCGCGTCCTCGCCCTCGAGCACCTGCACGACCACCGGGCCGGACGTCATGAAAGCGACGAGATCGTTGAAGAAGGGGCGTTCCTTGTGGACCGCGTAGAAGCCTTCAGCCTGCTCCTTCGACATGTGGATGCGCTTGGAGGCGACGACGCGCAGGCCGGCTTCCTCCAGCATCTTGGTGACCGCGCCGGTCAGGTTGCGGCGCGTGGCGTCGGGCTTGATGATCGAGAATGTGCGGGTAACCGCCATCGTTTCGTTCCTTGCGAATATCTGTTGTTGGTCTGGAAGTGGCGCGCCCCTAGCCCGGAAAATGCTGCGCCGCAAGATTTCCGCCTAGGGGCCCTCGACCCATTTTCCGTCCTGCTGCTTCCAGAAGCGGCGTTCCAGCCCCTCCCTCGTCCCCAGCATCCGCCAGCAATCGCGCGCCGGTTGCAGCGTCTGCTCGTCGAACATGAAGAACACGCGCTCGAAAGGCGGATCGGCATCGCGCCACCGGCCGTCAGCGATCGCCATGTAGCGCGCCCCGTTGGCCGGCTCCGGACGGTCGGACAGCAGGATCGGCTGGCGATCAGCGTAGATGTCGGCGGCAGGGCCATGGGCAAGGAAGCTGTCCGGCAGCTTGCCCCAGAGCGAATCGCTTATCCGGCCGCGCTGCCCCTCGTCGTCCGAGACCACCAGCAGTCGCTCGCCCGCCTTGAGCGTCGCCCGCGCGATCAGCGGCAGGGCGGCTTCGGCCGGGTCGCGGCTGAGCTGGTAGAAATCGACTCTCATCGCACCGCGTTATCAGTCCTCGAGGTTGTCGCGCACGAAGCGGTCGAGCAGGCGCACGCCGTATCCGGTCGCGCCCTTGTCCCAGGTCGCGCCGGGCTTGTCCGCCCAGACCGTGCCGGCGATGTCCAGATGCGCCCAGGGCGTTCCCTTGTCGATGTAGCGCTGCAGGAACTGCGCGGCGGTGATCGACCCGCCGAAGCGGTTGCCGACGTTCTTCATGTCGGCGATCGCGCTGTCGAGCTGCTTGTCGTAGGCCGGGCCCATCGGAAAGCGCCACAGCCTGTCGCCAGACGCGTTTCCGGCCGCCACCAGCTTGTCGGCCAGCGGATCGTCGTTCGAGAAGATGCCGGCATATTCATGCGCGAGCGCGGCGATGATCGCGCCGGTCAGCGTCGCCAGGTCGACGATCGCGGTCGGCGAATATTCCTTCTGCACCCAGGTCAGCGCGTCGC
Organism: Novosphingobium sp.; assembly: GCA_024236175.1. GTDB lineage: Bacteria > Pseudomonadota > Alphaproteobacteria > Sphingomonadales > Sphingomonadaceae > Novosphingobium. The sequence goes on from JACKKY010000002.1 coordinate 687,516, forward strand.
ACAGCACCAGCCTGCCTTCAGCATCGGTGTTGATGACCTCGATCGTCTGGCCCGACATCGAAGTCACGACGTCGCCGGGCCGCTGCGCCTTGCCGTCGGGCATGTTCTCCACCAGCCCGCAGATGCCGATGACGTTGGCCTTCGCCTTGCGCAGCGCGAGGGCGAGCATCGTACCGGCCACCGCGCCCGCGCCGCCCATGTCCCATTTCATGTCTTCCATGCCGGCGGCCGGCTTGATCGAAATGCCGCCGCTGTCGAAAGTGACGCCCTTGCCGACGAAAGCGACCGGCTTGCCGCCCTCCGGCCCGCCGCGCCATTCCATCGCCAACAGTCGCGGCCGCCGCTCGGAGCCCTGCGCAACGCCGAGCAGCGCGCCCATGCCGAGGCTGCGCATTTCGGATTCGTCCAGCACGCGGATAGCGATTCCGGCCGCCTCCATGCGCGCCTTGCAGCGATCGACGAAGGCTTCGGGATAGACGACATTGGCCGGCTCGGTGACCAGCTCGCGGGTGAATTCCACGCCTTCGGCCAGCGCAGCCTCCCGCTGCCATTCGTCCTGTGCCGCCCGGTCCGCGCCGAACACCGTCAGCCTGGCGAGGGACTTCTTCTGGTCGTCCTTCAGCTTGGTGCGATAGGCATCGTGCCGCCACGCCCTGAGCCGCGCGGCAAGCAGCAGCGCGGCGATTTCTCCGGAAGTCAGCCCCGCGCCGGCCAGGTCGAACGCCAGCTCCGTCTCGCCGGACGTGAGATATTTCGCCGCAAGCCCTGCACCCGCCCGCTCGACGGCGGACCGGCGATCCTTGTCCGTGGGGCTGCCGATGCCCGCCAGCGCCACACGCACGACTTGCCCGCCGCGCTCCACGAAGCCCTCGAACAGTTGCCCAGTCTTGCCCGAGAAGCGCGAAGCGCGTGCGGCTTCCGCGAGGACCGGCTCCAGATCCGCCGGAATCGCGTCCTGGTTCACAACACGGGCGACGAGGCGTGATCCGGGACTTGCCTGCGCATCTAGAAACTGGACTTCCATGATTTCTCCTGGGATTTGGCCGAAGCGGTTCGCCGCTGCGGCAAGGGCGGATTGCAGTTAAGCGCGGGCAGTGCGATAGGCAACCCATGCCCCCTGTCCCGCGGTCCCTGCTGCAAGCCGAAACAAGCCGCTTCCGCCGCATTTCGCTGTCCCTTATCTGCCCGGCGCTGCTGGCGCTGGGCGCGCACGGCCACGCGCTCGCTCAGGATACCGATCCCGCAAGCGCGCCGGCAGCCGAAGTCGCGGAAGAATCGCCGATCACCTTCGAGGCGGACCAGGTCGATTACCGGACCGACAACGAGACGGTCGTCGCCAGCGGCAACGTGCTGCTGCGGCGCGACGACCAGTCGGTGCGCGCGGATACGGTGAGCTGGAACTCGAGGACCGGGGAAATCGTCGCGATAGGCGACGTCCGGCTTGTCGATGCCGACGGCAACCAGCTCTTCACCGACCAGGTTACGCTCACCGACGAGTTCGAGACCGGCGCGATGGAGAACATGCTGCTGGCGCTGCGCGAGGGCGGCAGGCTCGCGGCCAAATCGGGAGAACGCATCGAAGGCGGCGAGATACTGCTCGACCGCGCGGCCTATACCGGCTGCGAGGTGCAGGACAGCGACGGCTGCCCCAAGACGCCGAGCTGGACGATCACCGCGCGGCAGGTGGTCTACGATCCGGCGGCCAAGCGCATCTACTTCAAGGGCGCGCGGCTTCGCATGTTTGGGGCCCTGCAGGTGCCGCTTCCCGGACTCAACATCAGGACCGACGGCGGTGCCGTCTCCGGCTTCCTGATCCCCGATTTCCGCTTCACCCCGTCCAACGGCGTGGAGATCAGCGATTCCTATTACGTCCGGCTCAGCGACAACCGGGACCTGACCGCGACGGCCTATGTCTATACCGACGTGCCGCCGATGGCGTCCGTCCAGTATCGCGCCCTGAACGACATCGGCGCCTACCAGATCACCGGCTATGCCACCGAAAGCCGGCGCATTCCGATTTTCGGAATCGCCCCCAGCGCGGAGCGCGACTTCCGGGGCTACATCGCTGCCAACGGGCGCTTCCAGCTTTCCCCGAAATGGAGCGTGACCGCATCCGCCCGGCGCGCGACGGACCGGACTTTCCTGCGCCGCTACGACATCAGCAACGACGATCGCCTGCGCTCGATGTTCGAGATCGAGCGGATCGACGAGGACCACTACCTCTCGTTCGCGGGATGGGCGACGCAGACCATGCGGGTGGGAGACATCCAGGGCCAGGTGCCGGTGGCGCTGCCCGCGCTCGACTACCGCCACCGCATCGCCGATCCGGTGATGGGCGGGAAGATCGAGCTGCAGGCGAACAGCCTCGCGATCATGCGTTCGGCCGGACAGGACACGCAGCGCGCCTTCGCAAGCGCACGCTGGGACCTGCGGCGGCTGACTCCGCTGGGCCAGGTCGTGACTTTCACGGCGCTGGCGCGCGGGGACGTCTATCACTCCGACGAGAACGGCCTGACGACGACCCTGATCTACCAGGGCAACCCGGGCTGGGAAACGCGCGGCGTCGCGATCGGCGCAGTGGACGTCAAATGGCCCCTGGTCGGCAAGCTGCTGAACGGGACCCAGGTCCTGACTCCCCGCGTGCAGCTGGTGGCCAGTCCGCCGATCCGCAATCTCGCGGTCCCCAACGAGGATGCCCGCGCGATCGACCTGGAGGACAGCAACCTGTTCGCGCTCAACCGCTTCCCCGGCTACGACCGGGTCGAGGACGGGGTGCGCTTCACCTACGGGCTGGACTGGCAGTTCGAACGGCCGCGCTGGCGCGTGAAGTCCACGGTCGGCCAGTCGGTCCGGCTGACCAGCAAGCCGACGCTGCTGCCCGACGGCACCGGGCTCTCCAACCGGACGTCCGACATCGTCGGCCGCACCGAGGTGCGCTATCGCGATTTCGTCAGCCTGGTGCACCGCTTCCGGCTCGACAAGGACAACCTGGCGGTCCGCCGGCATGAGATCGACGCCACGGTCGGCGATCACCGGACCTATGCCGAAGTCGGCTATGTCAAGCTCAACCGCGACATTGCCGCCGATCTCGAGGATCTGCAGGATCGCGAGGAACTGCGTGTGGCCGGCCGGGCGGCTTTCGCCCGCTACTGGTCGATCTTCGGCTCGGCGGTGATCAACCTGACCGACCGCAACGAAGACCCGTCGCAGACGTCCGACGGCTTCCAGCCGCTGCGTGTTAGGCTGGGCGCGGCCTATCAGGACGACTGCCTCGAAGTCGCGGTCACCTGGCGACGCGATTACGTGGCGACCGGCGATGCCCGCCGGGGCAACTCGTTCCAGATCCATTTCGCCTTCCGGAACCTCGGTTTCCGGTAGGTTTCGGTCCGCACCTGCGCCGATCCGCCTGAAATCGCCGGAACGCGCCTGATTTCCCGGGCGTTGGCACGGGCGCGCAAAGCCTCTATCGGCTACGCTCAGTTTTGGTTAAGCCGCGTCGCGGCAGGTAGAGGCGCTGAAGAACGGGCCGGATGCTCCGGAAACGGGCACTGTCCCGCAGCAGACAGGATCGAAATCACGGTGAAAATGACAGGTCGTAAGCAATTCATGTCGCGGGCAGCGCTCGTCCTTGGCTTGACCGCCGCCCTGATGGCGAACGGTGCGTCGGCGCAGGACAACAGCGCGTCCGGCCTCAACATTCCCGAAGGCGTGAAGATCTTCGAGGAGAACAACCCCAACGTCAGGCGTGCTACGGCCGTGGTCAACGGCGACGTGGTGACCGGCACCGACGTCGACCAGCGCCTCGCGCTGATCCTTGCAGCCAACAACAATCCGGTGAGCGAGGAGGAAATGCAGCGCTTGCGGTTGCAGGTGCTGCGCAACCTGATCGACGAAACGCTGCAGATCCAGGAGGCCAAGGCTTCCGACGTCGAGATTGCCGATGAGGAAGTCGAGCAGAGCTACGCCCGCGTCGCCTCGCAGAGTTTCAACGAGAATGTCGAGGCGATGGACGCCTACCTCAGGCGGATCGGCTCCTCGCCCGCCTCGCTCAAGCGGCAGATTCGCGGCGAGCTCGCCTGGCAGCGGCTGCTGCGGCGCAATGTCGCGCCCTTCGTCAATGTCTCCGAAGAGGAAGTGAACGAAATGCTCGAGCGGCTGCGCGCCGCCAAGGGCACCGACGAATACCGGATCGGCGAGATTTTCCTCGCCGCCACGCCGGACGCCAAGCAGCAGGTGTTCGACAACGCCCGCCGCATCGTCGAGCAGCTGCGCCAGGGCGGCAGCTTCGTCGCCTATGCAAGGCAGTATTCGCAGGCCTCCACCGCGGCGGTCGGCGGAGACCTCGGCTGGATCCGCCTCGCCCAGCTGCCTCCCGAACTGGCGACGCCGGCCCGGGAAATGCAGCCCGGCCAGCTGTTCGGCCCGATCGAGCTGAGCGGCGGTTTCTCGATCATCTACCTGATCGACAAGCGCCAGGTGCTGATGGCCGACCCGCGCGACGCGCTTCTCTCGCTCAAGCAGATTTCCATCAACTTCCCGGCCGGCACCACCGAGGCGCAGGCATCGAAACAGGCCGCGGAATTCGCCACCGCCATGCGCACCGCAGGCGGCTGCGGCGCGGTGGACAACGTGGCTTCGCAGCTCGGCGCGCAAGTCGTCTCCAACGACCAGATCCGCGCGCGGGACCTGCCGGGACCGCTGCAGCAGGCGGTGCTCAACCTGTCGCTGGGCGAAACCTCGCCGCCGTTCGGATCGCTGGACGATGGCGTGCGCGTCCTCATGCTGTGCGGCCGCGACGACCCCCAGACCGACAGTGGCCCGAGCTTCGACCAGCTGATGGCGCAGATGGAAGACGATCGCATCAACAAGCGCGCCCAGATGTATCTGCGCGACCTGCGCCGCGACGCGATCATCGAATACAACTGACGTGAGGCGCGGGTAAGGTGACCGGGCCGGCGCCGCTCGCCGTCTCGCTCGGCGATCCCGCCGGCATCGGGCCCGAGTTGCTTGCACAGGCCTGGCTGAACCGCCGCGCCGAAGGCTTGCACCCGTTCTTTGCCGTCGGCGGAGCAGAGATCATCGCCGCCGCCGCGCACCAGTGCGGCCTCGACGTTCCCGTCGTATCAATCTCCGATCCCGCCGAAGCCGTGAAAAGCTTCGACGATGCCCTGCCCGTCCTGGGCGACGGCGACGGCGAGTACCGTCCCGGCGAACCCTCCCGGCAGGGAGCCGAACTGGCCCTCGCCTCGCTCACCCGGGCCGCCAGCCTCGCGGTTTCGGGAGCAGCCGGCGGACTGGTGACCGGCCCGATTTCCAAGGCGCGGCTTGCCGAAGTCGGCTTTTCCCATCCGGGGCAGACGGAGTTCGTCGCCGAAGCCTGCGGCGTTCCGGTCGACGATGCGGTGATGATGCTGGCGGGTCCGTCGCTGCGCACGGTGCCGTTGACGGTTCACGCAGCGCTGGCCGACGTTCCGTCGCTCCTGACCGCCCCGCTGATCGAGCGCCGCGCGACGATCGTCGCCCAAGCCTTGCAGCGCGATTTCGGTATCGAGCATCCGCGCCTCGCAGTGGCCGCGCTCAACCCGCATGCCGGCGAGGAAGGCCGCATGGGCGACGAGGAGGGCCACGTCATTTCGCCCGCCATCGCCGCGCTGCGCGAACGGGGCATCGATGCCACCGGTCCCCACCCGGCCGACGCGCTGTTCGCCCCGCACGAACGGGGTCGCTACGACGTCGCCATCTGCATGTATCACGATCAGGCGCTGATCCCGCTGAAAGCGCTCGATTTCGACTCCGGCGTGAACGTCACGCTGGGGCTGCCGGTGATCCGGACCTCGGCCGACCACGGCACCGCTTTCGCCATTGCCGGCAAACGGCAGGCCCGCCCCGGCGCGACGATCGCCGCGATCCGGCTGGCTGGAGAATGCGCAGCGCGGCGGCTGGGCACGCAAGGATGAAAATTGCCGTCATTCCCGCGAAAGCGGGAACCCAGTCCCGGCGTTGCTTCCGGGTTCCCGCTTTCGCGGGAATGGCGATACAAGGCGGTCCTAATGCCTGATCTCCCGCCCCTGCGCGAAGTCATTGCCCGGCACGGACTTTCGGCCTCCAAGGCGCTCGGCCAGAATTTCCTGCTCGACGAGCAGTTGCTCGACCGCATCGCCGCCATTCCCGGCGATCTGGCGGACAGGGCCGTGCTGGAAGTCGGCCCCGGACCGGGAGGGCTCACCCGCGCCCTGCTGCGGGCGGGAGCGCGGGTCACGGCCATCGAGATGGACCGGCGCTGCCTGCCTGCTCTCGCCGAACTGGGCGAAGCCTTCCCCGGCAAGCTGCGCGTGATCGAGGGAGACGCGCTGAAGACCGATCCGGCCACCCTGTTCGACGAGCCCTACGCGATCGTCGCCAACCTGCCCTACAATGTCGGCACGGCGCTGTTCACAGGCTGGCTGTCCGGTGAGGACTGGCCGCCGCAATGGACCTCGCTGACGCTGATGTTCCAGGAGGAGGTCGCCCGGCGGATCACCGCGCAATCGGGCACCGCCGCCTACGGCCGGCTGGCGGTCCTCGCGCAGTGGCGCTCGAAGGCCAGGCTGGCGATGAAGGTTCACCGCAGCGCCTTCACCCCGCCGCCCAAGGTGATGAGCGCCATCGTTCACGTGGTGCCGGGCGAGATGCCCGGGGGCGTCTCGGCGCGGGTTCTCGAAAGGGTCACGGAAGCCGCCTTCGGCCAGCGCCGCAAGATGCTGCGCCAGAGCCTGAAGGGCCTGCCCGGCGCGCTCGACGCGCTCGAGCGGGTCGGTATCGATCCGCAGCGCAGGGCGGAAACGCTCAGCGTCGATGAATTCGTGGAAGTGGCCCGCGTCCTATCGTGACGGGGCCTGGGCAACCCGCTCGCCCGCCATGGCGGCTTTGGCCTCGCCCAGCGACTGCATCGAATCGCCCACGAAATCGGCGACAACCAGCGTAGCCGCGGCACCGGCGGCCATGAACACCAGGAACTGGATCTTGCGCGAGATGTTCGACCGATCGGCCGAGGCGCGCGCCTTCTGCTTGCGCACCGCTTCCTTGTGCTTGAGCGTCACCCCGTCACTGTCGCCGGAAATCAGGGAAATGACGCTGATCCGCTCCCGCAGGGCGACGCCGAAGCGGCGCATGTCGGACCATTTGACTTCGCCGACCAGCCGGTTGTCGCCGACCTTGATTTCCACGATCTCGCCGCGCCTGGGCGGGTTGTCGGCGGTCGCCGCCAGCCCGCGCGAGGATACGTTGACGATGCAGGCGTCCTGCTCCTGGCCCGAGCCGCGCAGGCGGGCCCGGGCGAGCATCTGCGTGCGTTCCTCTATCCGTGGCTTCTGCTGCAAGCGACCCTGCCCGATCCCCGTTTAACGGACCGAAACTAAGGGTGAATGATTAGCGGCCGGTTAAGCCCGGTTAAGATTGTTCAAGCGCCTGGCCGGGCAGAACTACGGGTCAGGCGGTCGCCTTCTTCTTGCGTCGCCAGGCATGGAGCAACGGCTCGGTATAGCCGCTGGGCTGCTCGACGCCCTTGAAGACGAGGTCGCATGCGGCCTGGAAGGCCATACTCGTCTCCCAGTTGCCCGCCATCGGCTCGTAGAGCGGGTCGCCGGCGTTCTGCGCGTCGACCTTGGCCGCCATGCGATGGAGCGATTCCATCACCTGCTCCTTCGTGCACACGCCGTGGAGCAGCCAGTTGGCCATGTGCTGGCTGGAAATGCGCAAGGTCGCGCGATCTTCCATCAGGCCGACATCGTTGATGTCCGGCACCTTGGAGCAGCCGACACCCTGGTCGATCCAGCGCACGACGTAGCCGAGCAGGCCCTGCGCGTTGTTGTCCAGCTCCTCGCGCACTTCCTGCTCCGACCAGTTGGTGCCGCCGGCCAGCGGAATGCGCAGCAGCACGTCGAGGCTCGGCACGGGCTCGCCGCCAAGCTCCTTCTGCACATCGAACACGTCGATGTCGTGATAATGCATGGCGTGGAGCGTCGCCGCGGTCGGCGACGGCACCCAGGCAGTGTTGGCGCCCGCCTTGGGATGGACGGTCTTTTCCGCCATCATCGCGCCCATCCGGTCGGGCGCGGCCCACATGCCCTTGCCGATCTGGGCCCGGCCGGACAGTCCGTGCTGCAGCCCGATCGCGACATTGCGCTTCTCGTAGCACTGGATCCAGTCAGTGCCTTTCATCTCGTTCTTGCGGATCATCGGCCCGGCCCGCATCGAGGTGTGGATCTCGTCGCCGGTGCGATCGAGGAAGCCGGTGTTGATGAAGACGATGCGCTCACGCACCGCATGGATGCACGCGCCGAGATTGGCGCTCGTGCGGCGCTCCTCGTCCATCACGCCGACTTTCACCGTGTTGCGATCGAGACCCAGCAGGTCCTCGACCGCGTCGAACAGGTCGTTGGTGAAAGCGCACTCTTCCGGCCCGTGCATCTTCGGCTTGACGATGTATATGCTGCCGGTGCGGGAATTGCTGTACCTGCCCAGCCCCTTCACGTCATGCGCGCCGATGGCGCTGGTGATCACCGCGTCCATGATGCCTTCGGGAATCTCGCTGCCGTCTTCCAGCAGGATGGCCGGGTTGGTCATCAGGTGGCCGACATTGCGCACGAACAGCAGGCTGCGGCCCGGAAGCACGTGGCGGGCGCCGTTCAGCGCGGTCCACTCGCGGTCCGCCGCCAGCTCGCGGGTGATCGTCCTGCCGCCCTTGTCGAAAGTGTCGGTCAGGTCGCCCCGGATGAGGCCCAGCCAGTTGCCGTAGGCGAGCAGCTTGTCCTCGGCATCGACGGCCGCGACCGAATCCTCGAGGTCGACGATGGTCGTCAGCGCCGCTTCGAGGATGATGTCGGCGATGCCCGCCTTGTCCGTGGAACCCACCGGGTGCGAACGGTCCATCACCAGCTCGATATTGAGGCCGTTGTGCTCCAGCAGCAGGCCGCCGTCGCGATGGCCGATCAGCACTGCGCTATCGGCGAGCGGCGGATCGCCCGCCCCGTCCCAGTCGCTCCAGCTCATGCCGGACAGCGGCACCACCCTGTCGAGGAAGGCCCGTCCCGCCTTGATCACTTCCGCGCCGCGCTGCTCGTCGTACCCGCCCGGACGGGCCGGCGGGGCATCGAGCGCGTCGGTGCCGTAATAGGCATCGTAGAGGCTGCCCCAGCGCGCGTTGGCGGCATTGAGCAGGAAGCGGGCGTTGAGCACCGGCACGACCAGCTGCGGGCCGGCCATCTTCGCGATTTCGCGATCGACGTTTTCGGTGGTGACGTCGAAGTCGCCGGGCTCGGGCACGAGGTAGCCGATCCCGGTCAGGAAGGCGCGGTACTCATCCGGGTCGAGCGGCTTGCCGGCGCGGGCCTGATGCCATTCGTCGATCTGCGCTTGAAGCGAATCGCGCCTGGCCAGAAGTTCCCGGTTACGCGGCGCGAAGCTGTTCACGAGCGCTGCAAAACCCTGCCAGAAGGCACCGGCGTCCTGGCCCAGCGGCGCCAGCACATCGCCTTCGATGAATTGCGCCAGACCGGCGTCGACCTTGAGCCCGGAACGTTCAACCCTGTCCGTCATCTTACCTCGCAAATTCTGCACCGCCCCGCGCGCAAGGACGCGGCGGACGGAAATTCGACATGCCCTGGGGAAGGAACGATGCGGGCCTATGCCGCATCGCAAGATGAATGGCAACGGGCGCTTGGCGCAGCCCCCGCCCCCGGGTCTGCCGTCGGAAGGCTTTACACGCGCCGCGGCGTTAACCAGCGTCTTGCGCACGAATCCGTATCTGGCATGATGGTTGCTGTTTGCCGGGTTAGGAAAGGTTAAGGATGGTAGGGAAGATCGGCAGCCTCTTCGTGATCAAGACCAGGCTCGAGGCCTTCCTGATCATCTATGCGCTCGCGCTGGGCGCTGTGGAGCGCGGCAGCGTCTACCTGCACCGCTTCCCGGGAGTAGGCGGAAAGCTGCTGTTCCTGGCCTGCACCTGCGCGGTTTTCCTGGCCGGGGCGAAAATCCTCGATTGCCTGCGCTTCGAGCGCGAACGGCGCGAGGCGGAAGCCGACACGCAAGCGTGAAGAGCACGTCGCGGGAGCCATGGTCGAGCATCGGGAAAGTGGAGGGATTCTGTTGCTACGTTCCCTCCGGACGCCCGGAATCCGCTTCTGTTGCCCGGTGGGTCCAACCGCGCTTTAGCTTTGTAAATTCGGGCCGTTAGGCCGTAAAATTACGCGGCAATAGCGAGTGCTTCATTGTCATTGGCACTTGTGTGTTTTGAGCCTTTTACGGGTTACTCAGCCCGGGCGAAAACAGTGCTTTTCAACACACGTCGATCCTGGTTCGGCCCCGTCAGAATTCCCGGAAAACCGGGCTTTATGGTGGAGCCGCCGGGTACTGCCCCCGGGTCCGCTGTGCCTATTGCACACCGCAATTTATCGCCATAGCCGGCCGAAACCGGCAGGCCCTATATAGCGACGGCAAGCTTAATGTGAAGTGAGCGGCGATGCCCCTTCCCGCATGCAGGAAGGGGACAGGTTTCACCCCCGCTTCCTGAGCTCGTCCCTGATCTCGGTCAGCAGGTCGATCTCGCTCGGCCCGGCGGGCGGCGCCTCTTCCTCCTGCGCCTTCATCATGCGGTTGGCAGTGCGCACCAGCAGGAAGATGATGAACGCCAGGATCAGGAAATTGATCACGGCGCTGATGAAAGCGCCATAGCCGATCATCGCCGCGCCCGCTTCCTTGAGCGCCGCATAATCGCCCAGCGACCCTTCATAGCCGTCCGGAACGCTCAGCAGCACGAAGTAGTTGGTGAAATCCGCGCCGCCGAACAGTGCGCCGATGATCGGCATGATGATTTCGTCGGTCAGCGACGAGACAATCGCGCCGAACGCCGCGCCGATGATGACGGCTACCGCCAGATCCAGCACATTGCCCTTGGCGATGAACTCCTTGAATTCCTTGAGCATGTTGTCCTTCCCCCCGCGTTTCGGGCGAGTTCCTGCGAATTGTTGCCCCGACAGTCATGCCGCCGAAATCGCCATTTGTTAAGGCCCGGCGCGTCGCGGCGCTTGAACGGCTCGGTTCGGCCGCTACATTCGCGCCGCAGACCGGGCGATGCATGACCCGGCAGTCATTGAGGACCATTCGCATGAGCCAATCGCTTCCCGCCCGCCTGATCCGCTTCGCCTTTGCCGCCCTAGCGGCATCCGCCCTTGCGGCCTGCGGCATCAACAGCGTGCCGACTGCCGAGGAAAACGCCAAGGCCAAGTGGGCCGACGTGCAGGCCGCGTTCCAGGAACGCGCCAACCTGATTCCCAATCTCGCCGAAGTGGCGAAGGGCGCCGCCGAGCAGGAAAAGGAGATCCTGACCGGGGTCGTCGAAGCCCGCGCCAAGGCAACCAGCATCCAGCTCAACGCGGAGGATCTCAACGATCCGGCGAAAATGGCGCAGTTCCAGGCCGCGCAGCAGCAGCTTTCCAGCTCGCTGGCCGGTTTCGGACGGCTGCTCGCCAATTTCGAGCGCTATCCCGAGCTCAAGAGCATCGCCAACTACCAGATGCTGCAGAGCCAGCTGGAAGGCCAGGAGAACCGCATCCGCATCTCGATCCGCGACTACAACGAGGCGGTGCGCGACTATAACACCCGCGTGCGCACCTTCCCCGAGATGATCGGCGCGATGATCCGCGGGGCCGAGCCGATGGTGCCCTACCAGGCGGTCACCCCCGGCGCCGAAGTGGCGCCCAGCCTAGAAGGTAAGATGTAATCGCAGGGCCATCCCCTTTGGCTGACTATCGCGGGCAATCAGGGCAGCACGCCGCCGGCCGTCGCTTCTTCGCAACGGTCGCGGCGCTGCTGCTCGCCGGCTTCGCCCTGCTCTCGCCCGGGCACGGCCTGGCGCAGGAATTCCCCGAGCTCACCGGCCGGGTCGTCGATGCCGCCGACATCATCCCGGACGATATCGAGGCGCGCCTGACCCAGAAGCTCGAGGCGCTGGAAACCCAGTCGCAGCGCCAGCTCGTGGTCGCGACGCTGCCGAGCCTGCAGGGCTACGAGATTTCCGACTACGGCTACCAGCTCGGACGGCACTGGGGCATCGGCGACAAGGAGCGCAACGACGGCGCGCTGCTGATCGTCGCGCCCAGCGAACGCAAGCTGCGCATCGAGGTCGGCTACGGGCTCGAACCGGTGCTGACCGACGGGCTGTCCTCGCTCATCGTCAACCAGACGATCGTTCCGCGCTTCAAGGAAGGCGACATGGCCGGCGGCATCGAAGCCGGCACCGACGCGATCATCGAGCAGCTCACCCTGCCCGAGGAAGAGGCGATGCGGATCGCCGCCGAGGCCAACAAGCCGCCCGAGACGCGGATCACCTTCACCGCCGTGATCTTCATGCTGTTCATCATTTTCTTCTTCGTGCTGCCGATCCTGCGCGCCATTTTCGGGCTCGGCGGCGGGCGCCATCACGGCTCGCGCAGCGGCCCGATCGTCTGGGCGCCGGGAGGCTTTTCCGGCGGACGCAGCTCGGGCGGTTTCAGCGGCGGATTTTCCGGAGGCGGCGGCAGCTTCGGCGGCGGCGGCTCTTCGGGAAGCTGGTAGGAGAAGACGATGACCGCTCCCACCTATCTTCCCGCCGAAGACCGAGCCCGCGTCGGCGAAGCGGTGTCGCGTGCCGAAGCCGACACGGCCGGCGAGATCGTCACTATCCTCGCCGATCGCTCCGACGGATATACCGACGTCGCGCTTTCCTGGGCGGTCCTCGCCAGCTTTGCGGCGATGACGATCTTCGCGCTGTTCCCCGAACCCTATCTCGCCCGGCTCGACTGGCTGCTCGGCCGCTGGCACCAGGAATGGACGCTGCACCAGGTGCTGGCCGTCAGCCTGGGCTTCGGCGTCGTCAAGTTCATCGGCGTGATGCTCATCCAGGCGATCCAGCCGGTGAAGTTCTTCCTCATCCCCCCGCCGATCAGGACCGCGCGCGTGCATGAACGCGCGGTTCGCGCCTTCCGGATCGGCGCGGAGCGGCGCACCCACGGCCGTACCGGCATCCTCATCTACCTTTCGATGCGCGAGCACCGGGCGGAGATCGTCGCCGACGAGGCGATCGCCACGAAGGTGGATCCCGAGGTGTGGGGCGATGCGATGGATGCGATGCTCGCAGAGCTTAAGCAGGGCCGGGTCGCAGACGGCATGATCGCCGCCGTCACCCGCGTCGGCAAGGTGCTGGCGGAACACTTCCCGCGCCCCGAGAACGACGTCAACGAACTGCCCGACAGGCTGATCGAAGTATGAGCCAGGATGCGGATGCCCCGGACGAGGTGGTCTGGGAAGGCAAGTTCATCACCGCGCGCAAGAAGGGCCGCTGGGAATATGTCAGCCGTGCGCGCGGAATCCGCGCCGCCGTGATCCTCGCGGTGGACGAGGAGGACCACGTCATCCTCGTCGAACAATTCCGCGTCCCCCTTGGCAAGGCGTGCATCGAACTGCCCGCCGGGCTGATCGGCGACGGTGCGGGCGATGACGGTGAGGACGCCACGGCCGCCGCCGCGCGCGAGCTGGAAGAGGAAACCGGCTACCGCGCCGGCAGGCTGGAAGTGCTCGGAGAATTCTATTCCTCGCCGGGCATGGTCAGCGAGAGCTTCACGCTGCTCAGGGCCCATGAACTGGTTCGCGTCGGCGACGGCGGCGGCACGGACAGCGAGGATATCACCGTGCATCGCGTCCCGCTCGCGCGGATCGGCGAAGCGATCGACACATGGCGCGCGCAGGGCCTGGGGATAGACGTGCGGCTGCTGACCCTGCTCGGCCCCGGAATACTGGGAGCCAAGAACGCATGAGCGGACGCGTGGCAGGCAAGAAGGCGCTGGTCACCGGCGCGGCGCGCGGGCTCGGCGCCGCGATCGCGGGCAAGCTCGCCGACGAAGGCGCACAGGTGCTGCTGACCGACATCAACGAGGCGGGCGCCGCCGAACAGGCTGCCGCCATCAATGCCCGGTGCGGCGAAGGCACTGCGTATGCGGTCCGGCACGACGTGACCAGCGAGCAGGACTGGCAGGCGGCGGTCGATGCGGCGCGGGACAGGCTTGGCGGCTTGTCGATCCTCGTCAACAACGCCGGCATCGCCCCGGGCGGTTCGATAGAATCGGTCAGCTACGAAACCTGGAAACAGGCCTTCGCGATCAACGTCGACGGCGTGTTCCTCGGCTGCCGGCTGGCCCTTCCCCTGCTGCGCGAGAACCAGCCCGCCTCCATCGTCAACATGTCGTCGATCTCGGCGATGATCGCTGGACCGGCGCTGATCGCCTACAACGCCTCCAAGGCGGCGGTGTGGATGCTCACCAAGTCGGTAGCGCTGCAATGCGCGAAAAAGGGCTGGGACATCCGCTGCAATTCGGTCCACCCGACGTTCGTCGACACCGACATCCTCGAGAACTTCCGGCTCGACAAGTCCAGGCCGCGCGAGGACACGCTGGACAAGCTTTCCGCGCAGGTGCCCATCGGCCGCATCGGCGAACCGGAAGAAATCGCGCTGGGCGTGCTTTACCTCGCCAGCGACGAAAGCCGCTACATGACCGGCGCCGAACTCAAGCTCGACGGCGGCATTTCCGCGATGTGACGAGGCTTACAGCGTCGTGAAGATCGCGCCGAAGTCCTTGCCGCCGCCGCCGGCCTCGTTGAAGGCATCGTAGATTTCGGTCGCGTGCTTGCCGAGCGCGACCTTGGCGCCCGATGCCTCGGCCGCGGCCATCGCCAGCTTCAGGTCCTTGAGCATCAGCGCCGAGGCGAAGCCGCCCTGGTAGTCGTTGTCGGCCGGGCTTGCCGCACCGATCCCGGGCGCGGGCGTGTAATCGTTGAGCGACCAGTTGTAGCCGGTGGCCTTGGAGCTGATCTCGTAGAACATCTGCATGTCGAGGCCGTTCTTCTCGGCCAGCTTGAGCGCTTCGCAGGTGCCGATCATGTGGATCGCCAGCAGCATGTTGTTGCACATCTTGGCGACCTGACCGGCGCCGATGGCTCCGGCATGGATCACCGCCTTGGCCATCGGCTCGAGCACAGGCTTCGCGCGCTCGAACGCTTCGTCGGTGCCGCCGACCATGAAGGTCAGCGTGCCGCCGTTGGCCGCCGCAATTCCGCCCGAAACCGGCGCGTCGACCATGTCATGCCCGGCCTCGCCCGCCAGCGCGGCCACTTCGCGCGCCGTCGCGACATCGATCGTCGAACAGTCGAGCAGGAGCGCGGAAGCGGGCGCATGGCCGATCACATCGGCGGTGTAGACGCTCTTCACGATCGCGCCGTTGGGCAGCATCGAGACGACCGCATCGACACCCTGCACCGCCTCGCGGACATTGGTGTAGGGGGCGCAGCCGTTCTCCTGCGCGCGGGACAGCGCCTCTTCGGCAAGGTCGAAGGCGTGAACCTCGTGACCTGCCCTGACGAGGTTCGCGGCCATGCCGCCACCCATGTTGCCAAGCCCGATGAACGCGATCTTCATGGCGTCACCTGTTCTTCCAGTTGGCGGCGCGCTTTTCGACAAAGGCCTTCATGCCCTCGGTCCTGTCCTCGGTCGCGGCGAGGATGCTCCAGGTGCGGCGCTCGTAAAGCAGGCCCTGTTCCAGCGTGGTCTCGAAGGCGACGTTGACCATCTCCTTGTTGAGCAGCGCCGCGAGACGGGGCATCGAGGCAATCTCTGCGGCTACCTCGAGTGCCTTTTCCAGCAATTCCTCGTGCGGGAAGATACGCGCGACAAGGCCGGACTTCTCGGCTTCCTCAACGTCCATCATGCGCCCCGTCAGGCACAAGTCCATCGCCTTGGCCTTGCCGATCGCCCGGGTGAGGCGCTGGGTACCGCCCATGCCGGGCGCGACCGCGAGCTTGATTTCGGGCTGGCCGAACTTTGCCTTGTCAGACGCGATGATCATGTCCGCCATCATCGCCAGTTCGCAGCCTCCGCCCAGCGCGAAGCCGTTCACCGCCGCGATCCAGGGCTTGCGCACGGCATTGGCGATGCCGTTCTGCCAGCCGTCGAAGAACGCCTTGGCGAAGAACTCGGTGGCATCCATATCCGCCATTTCCGAAATGTCGGCGCCCGCCGCGAAAGCCTTGTCGCCCGAGCCGGTCAGCACCGCGCAGCCCTGGCTGTCATCCGCCTCGAACTCGGCGAACGCGGCGATGAGCTCCTTGAGCACGGTGCTGTTGAGCGCGTTGAGCGCCTGGGGCCGGTTCAGCGTGATCAGCGTGACCGCGCCCTTCTGTTCGACGAGGATGGTTTCGTAGCTCATAGCGGTTTCCATTCTTCCTGGGGTGGCAGGGGCGCGAAGATCGAATCGAGCAGTTCCTCGCTGACCTCCTCCGGCGTGGCCGGGTCCCATTTCGGCGCATGGTCCTTGTCGACGATCACCGCGCGCACGCCCTCGGCGAAGTCGGGGCGCGTCAGCACGCGGCTGGCGATGCGGTATTCCATCACCATGTTGTCGGCGAAATCGTCGAGCCCGGCGCTGGTCGCAAGCTGGCGCAGCGCGACCTTGCAGGTCTGCGGGCTCTTGCTGCGCAGCGCAGCGAGTTCCTTGGCCGCCCAGTCGCTTTCATCCGCATCGAGCGAGGCAAGGATGTCCTCGAAGCGATCCGAGGCGAAATGCTTGGCGATGGCACCGGCATTCGCTTCGATGCGCGCTTCGGGCGGCGTGGCGGCCAGCGCGCCGAGCGCGCCGCCGATGTCGTGACCAGCCGCGATGCGTTCCTTCGCTTCGGCGAGCTGATCGGCCGACAGGTAATGCGTCGCCAGCCCCACCCATAGGCATTCGGCGCCGTCGAGCCGCGCACCCGTAAGCGCCAGGAACTGCCCGATACGTCCGCCCAGGCGGGAAAGGTACCAGCCGCCGCCGACATCGGGAAACAGGCCGATGCCGGTTTCGGGCATGGCGTAGCGCGTATGCTCGGTCGCGACGCGATACCTGGCCGGCTGGGAAATGCCGACGCCCCCGCCCATGGTGATGCCGTCCATGAAGGCCACGACCGGCTTGGGATAGGTGAAAAGCTGGTGGTTGAGCTGGTATTCGTCATGGAAGAACTTGCGTCCGGAAACGCCGCCGTCGTTGAGCGCGGAATTCCTCAGGAAGGAGATGTCTCCGCCCGAGCAGAAGCCCCTGCCCTCGCTGTGATCGATGACGATTACCTTGACGTCGGGATCGTCGCGCCACTGCTCCAGCGCCGCGCTCATCGCGTGGCACATGTCCAGCGTCAGGGCATGGATCGCCTTCGGGCGATTCAGCGTCAGAAATCCGGCCACGCCCTCGCGGCGGACAATCAGTTCGTCGGTGGTCACCTGAGCAAGTCCCGTCCCACGATCATGCGCATGATCTCGTTCGTGCCTTCCAGGATGCGATGCACCCTGAGGTCGCGCCAGAAGCGCTCGATCGGATAATCCATGAGATAGCCGTAGCCGCCGAACATCTGCAGCGCCTTGTCGACGATCTCGCTGCCGTTGTCGCTGGCGAGCTTCTTGGCCATCGCCGCAAAGCGCGTCTTGTCGGGGGCGCCGGCGGTCACCTTGGCGGCCGCGAGGTAAAGCAGCGCCCGGGCCGCTTCCAGGTCGGTGGCCATGTCGGCCAAGGTGAACTGGGTGTTCTGGAAATCGGCGATCGGCTTTCCGAACTGCGAGCGGTCCTTCACATACTGCACCGCTTCGTCGAGGCAGCGCTGCGCACCGCCCAGCGAGCAGGCGCCGATGTTGAGGCGGCCGCCGTCGAGCCCGGCCATGGCGAACTTGAAGCCGTCGCCTTCCTCGCCGACGCGGTTCTCCACCGGCACGCGGACGTTGTCGAAGATCACCTGCGCGGTGGGCGACGCGTTCCAGCCGAGCTTGCGTTCCGGCGCGCCGAAGCTGACGCCTTCCCATTCCTTTTCGACCACGACGCAGGAAATGCCCTTCGGGCCGTCCTGGCCGGTACGGACCATCACCACGTAATAGTCGTTCACGCCGCCGCCGGTGGTGAACTGCTTGGTGCCGTTGAGGACGTAGTGGTCGCCTTCCAGCTTGGCCGTGGTCCGCAGCGCGGCGGCATCGGAACCGGAACTCGGCTCGGTCAGGCAGTAGCTGCCGAGCTTTTCCATGGTCACCAGGCCCGGCAGGTAGCGCTGCTTGAGATCGTCGCTGCCGAACTTGTCGATCACCCAGCTCGCCATGTTGTGCACGGAAATGAACGCGGCGGTCGCCGGGCAGCCGTAGGACAGCGCTTCGAAGATGAGCGCCGATTCGAGACGGCCGAGCCCGATCCCGCCCATTTCCTCGGAAATGTAGATCGAGCCGAAGCCGAGCTCGCCGGCGGCGGTTACGACGTCGCGCGGGAAGCTGTGGTCTTCATCCCATTTCGCGGCATTGGGCGTGATATGGTCGGCAGTGAACCGGCGGGCCATCTCCTGAATGGCGAGCTGGTCTTCGGTAAGCTGAAACTGTTCGGTCATGGGCTCCGCTCAACAAGAATTTAATCGCACGATTAAATCGCCTTAACAGCGAATCGGCGGTTGCGAAAGCCCCACTTCCGCACGCCTCTTGCCTGACGGTGAAAAGGTCCCGCCGCTGACGTTAATCAGCCCACGATGTCCATGATTTCCTTGCCGAAAAGTTCCTCGTCGCCGGGGATCACCTTGGTCTTCTCAAGCGGCTTGGAGACCCAGGTGACGTTGACGAGGTCCTGCCAGGTGATGTTGTTGTTGGTCGCGTTTCCGCCCCAGCTGCCGCAGCCCAGCGAGAAGGTCTGGCGCATGCCGTTCCACAGGTTGCCCGAATTGGAGGCGGCCTGAGGCTGGTTGACCATCACCCGCGAGGTCTTGGTGGCCATCGCCAGCTTCATGATGTTCTCGTCGCTGGTCGAATAGATGCCGCAACTGTGCCCCTGCCCCTGATAGGCTTGGATGGCGTTGGTCAGCGCGATCGCCTCGTCGAGATCCCTGGCGCGGTAGAGCGCCATCGTGACGGTCATCTTCTCGCCCGAGAAGGGATGGTCCGGCCCCGCGCCGGTTTCCGGCACGATGAAGAAGATCTTGCCTTCGGGAATGCCGAATCCGGCCATCCCGGCGATCTTGTCGGCGTCCTTGGCGACGACGTTGGCGTTGATGTGCCCGTCGACCCAGATGACCTCCTCGAGCTTCTTCTTCTCGTCCTCGTTGACGACGTAGCCGCCCTGGTGGACGAGCTTTTCGAGCATCTCGTCATAGATCGCATCAAGCAGGATGACGCTGTTGTCCGAGGAACAGGACGCGGCGAGGTCGAGCGTCTTGGAAATCCGGATCTTTTCCGCCGCATCGTCGAGATCGGCGGTATCGTCCACGGTGATAACGGCATTGCCGACCCCGACGCCGAGCGCCGGCGTGCCGGAGGAATAGGCCGCCTTGACCATCGGGCCGCCGCCCGTGGCCAGCACGCGGTCGCACTGCTTCATCACCTCGTTGGTCTTTTCGACCGACGGCGTCTCGATCGGGATGACGAGGTCCGCCGGCGCGCCCAGCTTCTCCAGCGCGCTGCGCATCAGGTCGCAGATGATCTTGTTGGTGATCTTCGCGCGCGGATGCGGGCAGATGATGATCGAATTGCGGCCCTTCACGGCGGAAATCGCCTTGATCACCGGCGTCGCCTCCGGGTTGGTGGACGGCGACAGCGCGCCGATCACGCCGACCGGCTTGGCGATCTTGACGATGTTGCGGACCGGATCCTCCTCGATCACGCCCACCGACTTGTCGTCGATGATGTCCATCAGCGTGGCGCGCGTCTTGCGGAAGATCTTGAGGTACTTGCCGTCGTAGTTGCCGAGTTGCGTCTCGTCGACGGTGTGCTGGGCGATCATCTCGGCGGTCGATTCCTTGGCGACGGCCCACACCATGCCGCGGATCAGGCGGTCGACCTGTTCCTGCGTGTAGTTCTCTATCTGCTGCTGCGCCGCGCGCGAGCGGGCGACCAGTTCAGCGACTTCGTCAGCGACGGAGGTTTCAGCGATGTCTTCGACGGTGGCCATGTCTCTAGGTTCCCTTGATGTCGCGAGGCCGGGGCAGCGCCATGAGCGTGCAGCCGGTAAGGCCTCAAGCAGTGCGGACTATGCGCCGTCCCCTGCACTTTTGGCGGCTTTCAGGCAAGATCATTTAGCGGAGGATGCCCTTTCCGGCAGCAAGCCGATTTCCGCCATTGCCGCTGTGGGCAATATAGGAACTGTTATGCGAACGTGCACGGGTCTGCTGCAACTTGGCGGTTGCCCTTGCCATGGCGCTTCGCCATGACATCGGGCGAAACGACAAGACAAGCGAGGAACCCGAAGTGAATCAAGCGGCCATCGATCCAGCCAGCTTCCGCCAGGTACTGGGCAGCTACCCACGGAGTCTGCGTGATTACCGCGCTGGATCCGGACGGCGAACCGACCGGACTGGTGGTCAGGACATTCACCTCGGTCTCGCTCGATCCGCCGCTGGTCGGCTTCCTGCCGGACAAGTCCTCTTCAAGCTGGCCCAAGATCGAACAGTCGGGCCATTTCTGCGTCAACGTACTCGCCAGCGACCAGCAGGGCGTGTGCCGCCAGATGGCCGCCAAGGGCCGGAGAAGTTCGCCGGGTCGATTACGCTGTCGGAGAACCGGCTTCCCGTGATCGCCAACTCGATCGCCTGCATCGAATGTTCGATCCACTCGGTCACCGACGCCGGCGACCACTACTTCGTCCTGGCAACGTGCTGAACCTCGAAACCACGCGACGAAGACCCGATGCTGTTCCACCGCGGCCGCTACGGCGGCTTTTCCGAAATCGGCTAGTCCGGCCTTTGTGTGGCCGGTTGCGCACTTCGCGCTTGACTCGCGCGCACCACATTGCTGAACGGCCGTTCAGCATCGGCATGGGAGATTTGAAATGACACGTTCGTTGAATGGGCGCTGCGCCGTCATCACTGGCGCCGGATCGGGCATGGGCCGGTCCATGGCCTTGAGGCTCGCCGAAGATGATGCCCGCATCGCCATCTGGGACATCAACGGCGAAGGCGCCGAGGAAACGGCAAAGATGGTGCGCGACGCCGGCGGCACGGCCATCGCCATCAAGGCCGACTGTTCGGACCGTGCCCAGATCAGGGCTGCGGCGGAGCAGACGCGCCAGGAACTGGGACCGATCCTGATCCTCGTCAACAACGCCGGCATCGCCCCCTTCACCCCCTTCCTCGATATCGACGAAGACCTGCTCGACAAGGTGGTGGACATCAACTTCAAGGGGCCCTTCTACGTAACCCAGGTATGCGTGCCCGACATGATCGAGGCCAAATGGGGCCGGATCATCAACATCACCTCCTCGTCGGTGCAGAGCGGCTCTGCCCTGCAGACGCATTACACCAGCTCGAAGGGCGCGCTGCTCGGTTTCACCAAGTGCCTCGCCATGGCGCTGGGCGAACACGGCATCACCGCGAACATGATCCCGCCGGGATCGATCGACACGCCAATGCTGCGCGGCGCCGAGATCATGCAGAGGGAAGGCGCGGTCGAAGCCTACGGCGCGGCCCTTCCGGTTGGCCGCATCGGCCAGGGCGAGGACATCGCCGGGGCTGCGGCCTACCTCGCTTCGGACGAAGCGGGCTACATCACCGGCCAGACGATCAGCGTCAACGGCGGCCGCTACATGGGTTCGGCCTGACGCATGGCGGGCGCCTTCAAGGTTTCGGTTGAAGGCGCCACCCTTTCCGGAGAACAGCGCGGCGAGAGCCCCGATCTCGTGCTTGTCCACGGCATGGCCGGTGACCGGCACGAGTGGGACCGGCTTGCGGAGGCCCTGCCCCCGGATCTCGGCATCCTGCGCTACGACCTGCGCGGCTTCGGGCGCTCCGAAGCCCGTGAAGACGTCGCCTATTCGCACACGGACGACCTGCTCGCCCTGTTCGACCAGAGGGGTATCGGGCGGGCAGCGGTCGTCGGCCTGTCGATGGGCGGCGGGATCGCGCTCAATTTCGCGCTCAGCCATCCGCAGCGCGTCTCGCGGCTGATCCTCGTCAGCCCGGCCATGGTCGGCTGGGAATGGTCCGACGAATGGAAGGACCTGTGGCGCGCGGTGGCGGAACCGGCGCGCAAGGGAGACATGGCGCTGGCGCGAGAGCGCTGGCTGATGCACCCGATGTTCGCGGTCGCCCGCGAAAGCGAAGCGGCGGCGGACCTGCGCCACGGCATCGAAGCCTATCACGGCCGCCAGTGGGTCCGCGACCGCCAGCGCGACGAGCTGCCCGATATCGACCGCCTGCATTCTCTTGCGATGCCTGCGCTGCTGCTCACCGGCGAGCACGACTTTGCCGACCTGCGCCTGATCGCGGATGTAATCGAGGGCGCCGCGCCGGGCGTCGAGCGGATCGACTACGCCGGCGCCGGCCACATGCTGCATATCGAGCGCCCAAGCCAGGTGGCGCAGGCGATAATCAGCTTTATCGGTGGCGTTCCGCAAGCCGGCTAGGCCTGCCCGGGCCATCCGCGAATGAAGAGAAACGTCATGCCGGCGCAGGCTGGCATCTCAAGCGGCCTGAGACCCCAGCCTTCGCTGGGGTGACGACGGGCTTACCGACAGTGAGGCCGGACACTAGGCCCTGAGGATCGAGCGCTCGACCATTCCGTAGGTGGCCTGATCGTCCCAGGTGTATTTCGCCCCGCCCTGATTGAGCGCGAAGCCCGGCATTTCGGCGATGCCGGACTTGTAGGAATTGAGGCAGCCGACCCCGCCTATGCGCGCGATCTTGCCGTCATATTCCAGTTCGAGCGACAAGTCCTCGCCTTCGGGGATCAGCTTGTCGAGCCAGGGAATCTTGGTGGCGACCGCAGGATACATCCTGCCGTCGACGTAGACGTAGCCCTCGTTGTAGGTCGAGCCGTCCTCGGCCGGCGGATAGGTGATGAACGCGAAGGCCCGCCCGTCGGGGAACACCGCCGCCAGCCAGACATGGCCGCGGAAGCCTTCCAGCGGGCGGACGCTCTGGCGGTGGATACGGTTGCCGACGCATTTGAAGGTGCGCTTCTCGCCGCCCACGTTGAGCTCGCCCTCGCCCCGGAACTGGTGCTCCATGCGATAGCCGAGCCCCATCGAGCGGGCGTCGTCCATCTCGCGCTCGGACAGCCCGACCAGCTTTTCGGGCGTGTTGTCCTGCACCCAGCACGGCGTGACCATGGTGAGGTCCACTTCGTAGCTGATCGGAATACGATTGTTGGGGTCGAGCCGGTTCTCCGCATTGTCGGCACTGGTCGTGAGGATCGGGTTGCCCTCATAGCTCACGCGCCAGCGGTGGTAGGGTTCGACGCATTCCATCCGGAACCCGCCCGAGCCGAGGATCGTCGCGCGCCCGTCCGGGCCGATCGGGGAATGCGAATCCGCGTCGAACACCCCGTCGTACATGACACGGCCGTCGGCAAAGGCGAAATTGCAGTCGTAACGGTGGTGCGCCCAGTTCTCGCCGATGGCCTCGATGCCCTGGCGCGGCAAGGCGAACTCGCCGTTTTCCTCGTAGAGCCAGATCGAAGCGCTTTCGCGCATCGCCGGATCCTCGGGCTTTTCCGTCAGCATGTAGTCGTAATGCGGAGCAAGGCCGCCGCGCCATTCTTCCTCGGTCATCCCGCCTCTCCCGATATGTTCTCGATTAGTAAGGCTGGCGCGAACATGCAGGGCGCGTGCCGCTTTGTTAAGGGCTCCCTGCTTCGCCGGGGCGATCACGCGTGCGCCTGACGGCTGTCGGCAAAGTAAAGGGGGCACGCGACGCTGACGGCCGCGTGCCCCCGACAAGTACGGAACCTATGATCGGTCGGATCAGAAGGTGACTTTCACCTCGCCGCCGATGAAGCGCGGATAACCCGAGTTGACGCTGTTGGGCAGGCCGCCGGACTGACCGGCATTGCCGCCCGTGTAATACTTCTCCTTGAACAGGTTCCGCGCGAACACCGAGACGTCCAGCGGCAGGCCCATGACATCGCCCCAGGTCAGCCTGGCGTTGACGAGCTGGTAGCTCGGCAGGACGGTGTCGGGGTTCGTGGTGTTGGCCACGTTGGAGAAATACATCTTGGACTGCGCATAGGCATCCACGCGCAGCGTCAGGTCCCCGGTCTCCACGCCGAGCGGCAGGGTGAACTCGCCGAAGACGGTGCCGCTCCATTTCGGCACGTCGGCGAACGGGCCATAGGTCACGACCAACGATTCATCCTGCGGCGTAGTCGGATCGTCGGTGTAGCCGAGAGTGACCGTCCTGTTCCCGGTGTACCGAGCGTCGGTGTAGGTGCCCGATGCGCCGATCGTCACGTAGTCGCTCGGCTTGACCGTGAAATCCATTTCGACGCCGGTGATCTTCGCCCGCGGCACGTTGCCGGTCAGCAACGAGACGTTGTTGTTGGTGAAGATGTAGACGGCGCGCTGGATGTTCTTGACCCACTGCTGGTAGACATCGGCGTTGAAGGTCACCGGCACGCCGAGGCTATCGCCGGAATACTTCACGCCGAGTTCCACGTCATAGGTGGTCTCCGGCAGGAACTTGTTGCCGCCGTTGAGAGCGACATCGTTGATCGGCGGGGTGCTGTAGTTGTAGCTGCCCGAACGCCAGCTGCCGCGATGGGCCGCATAGATCATCAGTTCCGGCGTCACCTGATAGTCGAGGCTGACGGTCCAGCTCGGCTTTGACCCCTTCTGCGTTTCCGGCGTGTTCGCCGGGAAGAAGAACAGCCACAGCGAACCGGGCAGCTGCGTCATCGTCGTCTTGTCGTGGGTATAGCGGAAACCGGCCGTCGCGTTCAGCTTGTCGGTAACCGCAAGGCTCGCCTGGGCGAAGCCGGCGACGGACTTCGTGCTGGTCGTCGCGGTGTAGGCGAAACGGTTGGTTGCGTCGGTCGAGCCGAGCGGAACCGGCTGGAGCAGATAGTTCGCACCGCTCAGACCATAGTCCCTGAAATCGAGATTGGAGATCACCGAGAACTTCTGGTCGAGGTAGTAGAAGCCGACCACGTAATCGAGCCGGTTGTCCATGGCCTTGCCCTGGATCTGGAACTCGTCGGAAATCTGCCGGGTGGTGACGTGCCAGCCTTCGGTCGGCGTCACCTTGATACCGTCCGCATTCACCTCGCCCTGGATCTCGAAATAGGGGAACGGCGAAGCATCGTAGTCGTAGCCGTCGAGCGACCTGGACTTGTTGTAGCCGAAGATGTTCTTCAGCGTGACGTTCGGCGAGATCTCGATTTCCGTCTTGTTGGTCACCCAGGTGCTCTCGGCGGAGTGGTAGGGATCGACGTTCGAGAGGTTCTTCCACGGCCCGAGGCTGCGCTGCAGGGCCACCGCATCCAGCAGGTCGCCCTGGTAGGCATTGGGATGGGCCGCCTGGAAGGCCGCGAATCCCGGATTGGTCGCCTTGGTCAGCAGGCAGCCGGCGCCGGTGATCAGCGGAATGCCGTTGTTGGTGGCGCCGCAGGAATAGGCGGACCACAGCAGGTACGGCGTGTTGGTGCCGTCCTCGTCGGTGTACTGGATCACAGTCGTGTTGGTGATCCCCGGAGCGGGATCGAGCTTCAACGAGGCGCGGATCGAAGTCCGGTCGAGGCCGCCGTATTCCTCATCGGTGAAATAGTCCTCGATGAAGGCGCCGCCGCTGGTGTGGCTGGCCGCGATGCGCAAGGCGACATCCTCGTGGACCGGGATGTTGATCGCGCCTTCGGCGTCGAATTTGTCGTGGCTGCTGTAGCGGGCGAGGACATAGCCCTCGAACTCGTCGGTCGGCTTCGCGGTTTCGTAAAGCACCGCGCCGCCCGTGGCGTTGCGGCCGAACAGCGTGCCCTGCGGGCCTTTCAGCACCTGGATACCCGCCATGTCGTAAAGCGGCGAGGACGAGTGCGAAACGATCTGCACTTCGTTGATGTAGGGCAGCACCGACGGCGGCGAGTTGGTGTAGGTATCGACGCTCTGGCCGCGGATCACGTAATTGAACGCATGCACGCCGCCGTTAGACCGGATGACAAGCCCCGGGACCGCCGACTGCAGGTCGTTCTCGTTATAGATGGCGCGCTTCGCCAGGTCGTCCCCGCCGATCGCGGTGATGGCGATCGGAACGTCCTGCAACTGTTCCTCGCGGCGGCGCGCCGTAACCACGATCGCGTCGCTGCTGATACCTTCATCGGCGCTCTGCTGTGCATGGGCAGCCGGCGCGATCGGTGCCGCGACGCCCGCCATCAGACTGGCTAAAAGTAGTTTTCTCATGGTTCACTCCTACCCTGCGGATGTGTTTTTCTTCGGACCTTCGGTCCATTACAGGTAATTCCGGCGTGCCTTTTACTTGGTTATAGCCTCGCCGGACAGTCAGGATACGTAACGTATCGGGTCCCTCCCATCCCAGTCGACGGCCGCTTCGGCAATCGACTTGAACAATTCCATGGTCCCGGGTTCCTTTTCAAGGACCTCGACAAAGCAACCCAGAACCTCGCGCGCATCGAAATAGCCGAAATTGAGCGCCCCGAAACTTGCGAGGTATCCGGCTTCGATGCCCTGCCCGCGGTAATACTCGACCTCTTCCCCGATCGTGCCGTCGGCCCAGTAGCAAAGGTGATGAAACCCGCCGGTCCCCGCCGGAAACATGTCGCGATAGACGGAAGGCCCGTCGGTATGCTGCTCGATCAGCTCGATCTGCATCGGGCCGGCCTGCGCGAAGGCGCAGCTCATCTCGAGATCCGCCGGCTGCCCGCGATAAAGGCCGTCGGACGGCCTGACGTGCGACATGACGAAGAACGGGCCGATGTTCGAGACGCGCAGCCATTCGGCCATTGCCGCCTCGATATCGGGAACGATGAAACAGCTCTGGACGAACTGGCGGGCGATCACGTTCCGGCCCGGGTGTCCCCGGCTCCCCACTGGGAGAAGCTGCCATCCCGCCCGGCCGGCAGGGCAATGCCCCTTCGGCCGGAAAGTCTGGCAGATCCTCGTCGCGAACGCATGGCTTCCCCCGGTCCGGGCGTCAGCCTTCGCGCTTTTCGTAAGTGATCGGCAGCGATTCCAGAGTGCGGGTGGCCACCGTCGGCACGTAGCGCAGCTCCTCCTGCGGAACCGCCAGCTTGATGTTCTTCATCTGCTTGACGATTTCGCGCGCCGCGACCTTGATCTCCATGCGGGCCAGCGCCAGCCCGATGCAGCGGTGCGGACCGCCGCCGAACGCGACGTGACGGCCAAGGTTCGGCCGCGTCGGGTCGAACTTGCGCGGTTCGGGATATTCGGTCTCGTCGTCATTGCCCGATCCGTAGACCAGCAGCATGTGCGCGCCTTCGGGGATGGTCGTGCCGTTGACGGTGACTTCCCGGGTAGTCGCGCGCGACAGGGCCCGAACCGGCGGCTCGTTGCGCAGGTGCTCTTCGACGAAGCGATTGAGCTTGCGTTCGTCCTGCACGGCTTCCTCGAGCATCTCGGCCATGCCGGGCTTGGTTGTGATGACGTAGAACAGATTGCCGATCGCGGTGGCGGTCGTGTCGTTGCCCGCGATCAGCGTCGCGCGAACGAGGGAGACGGCTTCCTCGAAAGTCAGCTTTTCCTTGGTACCGTCCTCGTTCGTCACTTCCGCGTGGACAAGGTCGGAGATCATGTCTTCCTTCCGTTCCTGCTCACGCTCCTTCATCTTGCCGATAAGGTAGTTCTGGAGATCGGCGATCTCCTTGGCGTTCTCAAGCATCGTTTCGCGGCTTTGCATGGCGCTGATCTGCGCCGTGACCGCGACGGACCAGCGCGAAATCTTGTCTTCCATGCCGTGGTCGAGGCCGAGCTGCTCGACGATCACCCGGATCGTAAGCGGAATGGCGATGTCCTTCACCGCATCGCACTTGCCGTCACCGCGCTCGATCACCTCGGCGATGAGGTCGTGCACGACTTCGGTGATGCGGGGCTCGAGTTCCTTCACGCGGTGCGCGGTGAAGGCGTTCTCCATCAGCTTGCGGATGCGCGTGTGATAGGGCGGATCCGACATGATCGCATCGGGGAAGTATCCGCCGCCATGTTCGCGCAGGTAGGCGCGGAACTCGTCCTGCAGGCCGCGGGCCTGGAAATCGTGATAGCCGTGATGGACCGAGAAGGTGACCGGGTCGGACTGCACGGCCCAGATGTCTTCGTGGCGCGTGACCAGCCACGAGCCGAGCTTCTCGTCGTAATGGATCGGATCGCCATGACGCATGGCGCGGAAGTACTCGCGGGGGTGCGCCTGGATCTCGTAATCGGTGAGAGACCCTTCCTTGAGGACCTTTTCCTCTTCGGGCGTCAGCGGAACCCGCTCGGAAACCTTCGATTCGATTGTCTGCGTAGCCATGAAACTGTCCTGTCCAATCCTGTCCCCGCGTCCGCGAAGAATCGCGGGCTAGCCCGGGGGCACCAAAGTAGAGGCTGGATCATGCAACGCCGCCCCGGAACTAGCCATGCCCGTTTTCGAAGGCAGGCTTGCCCCGGTAGGCAAAGCGATGCCGTCAGTAAGACGAGCTGGGCGCGACAGTTACCGTCAATCCGTCCAGTTCCGGGCTCATCTTGATCTGGCAACCCAGGCGGCTGGTGTCCTTCATGACGTCGGCCACCATGTCGAGCATTGCGAACTCGATATCGTCGGGTTCACCGACCTTGTCCCACCAGTTCTGGTCCACATAGACGTGGCATGTGGCGCAGGCGCAACCGCCGCCGCAATCGCCCATGATTCCGGCAACGCCGTTCTGTTTGCCGAGTTCCATCAGGCTCACGCCCTCTTCCACATCCTCGAACGTGCGGGTCTCGCCGTTCACGTCCGTCATTGTGACTTTCAGATTTCCCATCTTCGTGAATTCCTCCTCATCCCGCAGCGCGGATATATGATCTTCCATGCCTCATGACGCGTCCGATTGCAAAGTGCCAAATCAGTGGGATCACTTGACTGGCTAGGCAGCGAAACCGTCTCTCGAGGCAAGGCCGACAGGGAAAATCGGTTCTACTGCGCCAGTCATTTGGCTAAGATGGCCCCAAGGCATATTCTGCCTGGCATGCCTGATGTGAAAGGGCGCCGATTCCCGCGGGGCGGCGTCACCGACAAGGAGAGGTTCGCGTGAGCCGGACACTGATAAAGAACGCGACGATTTTCGATGCCACCGGGGCTGCGCCGTTCGCCGGAGACCTGCTGGTCGAGGGCAATTCGATCGCCTCGGTGACTCCCGCCGGTTCGAAGGATCACGGCGAGGCCGACCGGGTGATAGACGGCACCGGCCTGTTCTGCATGCCGGGCATGACCGAAGGCCACGGCCACATCTCGTTCGAAGGCGTGACCGCGACCGAGAACCTGATCACGCCGACTCCCGAAGAGCAGGTGTTCTGCGCGGCGCGCGGCGCCAAGGCGCTGCTGACGGCCGGTTTCACCAGCGTCTACGGCGCGTCGGAAGCCAAGCTGCGGCTCGCCGTGGCGGTGCGCAACGAAATCGCCGCCGGGCGGCTGCAGGGCCCCCGCATCCGGGCCGGCGGTCTCGAGATTTCGGTCACCGGCGCGATGGGCGACGAGAGCACCGAGCACAATCCGCGCATCGGCCCGTCGACGCTGATCGACGGACCGCAGGAAATGCGCAAGGCGGTGCGGATCCACTGCCGCGAAGGCGTCGACAACATCAAGCTCGATGTCTCGGGCGATCCCTTCTACGCCGCCCGCGCGGGCACGCTCGGCACGCCCGACACCTGCACGCCGATGCATTACGACGAAATCAAGATGGCGGTGGACACCGCGCATGCGCTGGGCCGCAAGGTGAACGCGCACACCCGCTCGGTACAGGGCTCCAAGGACTGCGTGCGCGCCGGCGTCGACGGCCTGCTCCATGTCGAACATTCCGACGAGGAACTGCTCGACATGATGGAGGAAGCCAAGGACCGCATCGTCGTGGTGCCGACAATCGGCCTGTTCCACGACATGGCCACCGGCCCCGCCTCCGATTACGGCATCACGCCGGAAGTCGCCGCATTCATGGGCATCAACGCGCTGATCGACGCGTCGGCCGAGACTCATACCGAGTTGAGGAAGCGCGGCATCCGCCACCTGATCGGCGGCGATTACGGCTTCGCGTGGAGCCCGCAGGGGACCCAGGCGAGAGACATCGCCCATTTCATGAAGTATTTCGGCTACAGCGCCGCCGACGCCCTGATCTGTGCCACCCGCAACGGCGGTCTGGCGATGCGCGACCAGGGCGACCTGGGAACGCTGCAGCCGGGCCAGCTGGCCGACTTGATACTCGTCAATGGCAATGTTCTCGACGACGTATCAATCCTTACCGACCTCGATCGCGTCGTGATGGTGATGAAGGACGGCGCCGTCGAGACGATTTCCCCCGCACTCGCGGAAAAGGCAGGCTCGCCTGCCCTCGAACCCGCCGAATAATGTTTAGGACAGGAGCTGAACAATGAATGTCGAATCCGGCAAGCTGAAGCCCGGTGAAGCCCGGTGCCCTGCCATCAGCACTCAGGAAATTCTGGCCAAGGACAAGGTTGCGCCGCCGGAATGGGCCGCGTCCGAATCCTATGAGTTCATGGGTGACGAGGATATCGACACCGAACGCTACATCAGCGCGGAATACCAGGAAGAGGAATTCAAGCGGCTGTGGACGCGCACCTGGCAGTTCGCCTGCCGCGAGGAGCACATTCCCGACATCGGCGACTACTATGTCTACGACATCGGCACTTCCAGCTTCATCGTCACCCGCGTCGCCGAGGACGAGATCCGCGCCTATTACAACGCGTGCCTCCACCGCGGCACGAAGCTTCGCGCTTCGGGCACCGAAGGCAACGCCCGCGAGTTCAAGTGCAGCTTCCACGGCTGGAGCTGGAACGTGGACGGCACCAACAAGGAAGTGCTGTGCCCCTGGGACTTCCCGCATGTCGATCCCGAGGAACTCTCGCTTCCCGAAGCGCGCGTGGAAACGCTGGGCGGCTTCGTGTGGATCAACATGGATCCCGACGCCCCGACCCTGCGTGAATACCTGGGCCCGGAAGCGCTCGCCCATATCGAGGCGTGGCACCTGGAAGACCGCTACACGGTCTGCCACGTGACCAAGACGATCCCGTCGAACTGGAAGCTCAACATGGAGGCCTTCATGGAGGCCTACCACGTGCTCGACACGCACCCGCAGGTCTCGCCTTCCAACGCCGACGCCAATTCGCAGTACGACACCTACGGCGAGCACGTGAACCGCTTCATCTCGGCGCTGGGCGTGATCAGCCCGCACTGGGAAGGCAAGCTGACCGAGCAGGACGTGCTGGAACAGTGCACCGTCGGTGACAGCTCGCTGGTGCAGGACAAGCCCCAGGTCGGCGACGGCACAGCCCGCCAGGTGATGGCGGACATGTTCCGCGAGATGTTCGAGAAGGCCACCAATACGGACCTTTCGGGCGTGTCGGATTCGGAGATCCTCGACTGCTTCTCCTACACCATCTTCCCGAACACCTTCCTGTTCCCGGGCATCTCGCTGCCGATGGTCTATCGCTTCCGTCCCAACCCGCGGGATCATCGCGAAAGCTTCTACGAGGTGTTCTTCCTGCGGCCGAAGCCGAAGGACGGTTCCACCTTCGAGACCGCCGATCCGGTCCATCTCAACAAGGACCAGTCCTTCATCGAAGCCGAAGGCATGGACCCCGGCTTCGGCGCGATCCTCGATCAGGACACCGACAACCTCTTCCTCCAGCAGGAAGGGCTCGAAGCCTCGGCCAAGCATGGGCTGACGCTCGGCAACTACCAGGAAATCCGCGTCCGCCACTTCGAGAAGGCGGTCGACAAGTACATGGCGATGGAGCCGAAGATTCCGGATTGGAAGAAGCTCCAGCGCAAATGATCGATAAATTCGCGCGCGCGGCCTGATTGGTCGCGCGCGTTTTGCTGCAATTGGCCGGCGTCCGCACAGGATGCGGCCTGCATGGGAGAAACTGAATGCGCGCCACGCTCAACCGGCCGCCGCCAGAGCAACTCGTCCTTTACGAAAAGGACCCCAAGACCAAGATCGCCACCATCACGCTGAATCGTCCCGATGCGCTCAACGCACCGACGATCGCGGCACGGCTGCGCTTTGCCGACCTGGTCCACCGGGCCAACATCGACGACGACGTGAAGGTGCTCGTCATTCGCGGCGAGGGAAAGCATCTGGGCTCCGGTGCCGACCTGGAAGAGCAGGACGGCATGCTCAACCCCACCGAGGGGACCTCCCTGCTGCACGAATTCAGGATCGAGGAGGACGGTTCGGTCAAGTACCCGCCCGCCGGCTCCTACCGTTTCCTGGGCAGCATCACCAACCTATACGCCGATGATCACTTCGGCTGCCGCAGCCTGCAGAACTTCAAGAAGATCTCGATCCTCGAAGTGAAGGGCTATTGCTACGGCTGGCACTTCTACCTCGCCGGCGATGTCGACATCGTCGTTTCGTCCGACGACGCGCTCTACGGCCATGCCGCCTTCCGCTACGTCGGCTGGGGTCCGCGCATGTGGACCTGGTGCGAGATGATGGGCGTGCGCAAGTTCATGGAGATGGTCTTCACCGGCCGTCCCTTCACCGCCCAGCAGATGTACGACAGCAATTTCATCAACTCCGTCGTCCCGCGCGAAAAGCTGGAAGAGGAAACGATGAAATACGCCCTCGCCTGCTCGATGACGCGGCCCAACGACACGGTCGTCGCCCAGAAGACCTTCTTCGAGATCTACAAGCAGTATCGCGGCGAATACATGGGCAGCCTGCTGACCGGCTTCCTTGAGGGGCTGAAGCCGATCATGACCGACGATTCCGGCGGCGTCGACCAGGGACTGGGCGACGACGTCATGGAAAAGGGCCTCGCCAATTCGGTGAAGGACAACGATGCCCGCTTCCCGGCCGACTGGCGCCTCAGCTTCCGCGGCCGCAGCCAGCCGTAGGGACTGAAGCCCCGCCGATGCAATATACGCAGCTCGGTTCGACCGGACTTATCGTATCCCGTCTCGCCCTGGGTGGATCGACGTTCACCCGGGGCGACAAGTCTCTGGGCGCCTTCTACAAGGTCGGCCCGGAGCTTGCCGACGAGATGATCGGCAAGGCACTCGACGCCGGCGTGAACTACTTCGATACCGCCGACGTCTATGCCAGCGGCCAGTCCGAGGAAATCATGGGCGCGGCGCTCAAGCCGCACCGCGACCGGATCGTGCTGTCCACCAAGGTCGGCAATCGCGGCGCCGGCAACCGGGAAGTGCTGCACAGCGGGCTTTCCCGGCGCCACATCCTGTGGTCCGTCGACCAGAGCCTGAAGCGGCTCGGCACCGACTGGATCGATTTCTACAACGTCCACCGCATCGATCCCTACACGCCGCTGGAAGAACAGCTCGAAGCGCTCGATGCCGTCGTGAAGTCCGGCAAGGTGCGCTACATCGGCTATTCCAACTGGCCGGCGTGGCTGGTGGCGACCGCCATGCAGATGCAGGAGGCCAACGGCTGGGCGCAGTTCAGCCACGGCCAGATGTACTACTCGCTGCTCGGCCGCGACGTGGAGCGCGACACGGTGGCGATGATGGACCACTACGGCCTCGGCATGGCGGTCTGGAGCCCCCTCGCCTTCGGCTTCCTCGCCGGCAAGTACACGCGCGAGGACATGCAGCAGGACGAGAACCGCTTCTCCAACACCGACTGGCTGAATTTCGACAAGGACCGCGCCTTCGCCCTGCTCCCGGTGATGGAGGAGATCGCGAAGGAAGCCGGCTGCTCGATGGCGCAGCTGGCCGTCGCCTGGCTCCTGACCCGCGACAAGGTCGACACCGTGCTGCTGGGCGCGACCAAGACGCACCAGCTCGAGGACAACCTCGGCGCCGCCGACGTCAGGCTGAGCGACGAACAGCTCGCGAGGCTGGAGGAGGCGACTGCGATTTCCGCGCTTTACCCCAGCTCCAACTGGGTCGAAATTGACGGGCTCGTGAAGAAAAGACTGGGAGTTGACGCGAAATGTCCGCGCTAGCAGGCATCACCATCGTCGAGATCGCCGAGCGCCCGGCCGGCGAATACACCGGCAAGCTGCTGGCCGATTTCGGGGCCGAGGTCATCAAGGTGGAACGGCCCGGCGGCGCCCCCACGCGCGGCATGGTTCCGGTCAAGGACGGCGAAAGCGCGCTCTTCGCCTACCTCAACACCAACAAGAAATCCGTCGTGCTCGATCTCGACAAGGCCGAGGACCGCGCGACGCTCGACCGGCTGCTGGCGCGCGCCAATGCGCTGATCGACGATCACGACGATGCCTGGAACGTCGCCCGCTCGCTTGGTTCGGACGACGTGGCCAGGGCGCATCCGCATCTCGTCCACTGCATCGTCACGCCATTCGGACAGGGCGCCCCGGCCGAATGGCAGGCGTGCCGCCCGATCAACGTCACCATGGCCAGCGGCTGGGCCTACCACTCGCCCAGCGAGACGCCGGACGAAAAGCCGCCGCTCAAGGGCCCGGGCCGGTTCTTCGCCGATTACGAGGGCGCCATCGATGCCGCCCTGTGCGTGCTCGCGTCGCTCCATCGCCAGCGCAAGGCCGGCCCGAATGAGCGTGGGGGCCAGTTCATCGACGTCTCCCAGGACGAGGCGCTGATCAACCGGATCGATTGCGTGCTCGACCGGATGCTGGCCGGTGAAGCCGAACCCAGCATGGAGCGCACCGCCTATGACATGGGCGGCCCGCAGACGTCCTTCGCCTGCAAGGACGGCCACGTCTATCTGTTCATGACCACCAAGGCGCACTGGAACGGCCTGTGCTCGCTGATGGGCGAGCCGGACTGGACCAGGGAATTCCGCGAGGACTGGCTGGAATTCGACTGCACCCGGGACAATGTGAAGAAGTTCCGCGACCTTTTCCGGCCGTGGATCGCCGAGCAGGAGAAGCTCCCGGTGACCGAGGCGGCGCAGAAGGCGGGCGTGGCGATGGTTCCGGTCAACACCGCGGCGGACCTGCCGAAGAATGAGCAGATCGCCCATCGCGGCTTCTTCCAGGAAGGCGAGCACCCGGTGTTCGGCACGGTTTCCTACCCCACCGCCTGCTACAAGATGAGCGCGACCCCGGTGCGGATCGCCAGCCCCGCGCCCGCGCTGGGCGCCGACAATTCCGAGCTGGGAGGCGAATGATGGCGGAAACCTCCCTCAAGCCGAAATCCTGCGGCGGCCCTCTCGAAGGCGTGCGCGTGCTGGAGATCACCAAGGTGTGGGCCGGTCCCTATGCCGGCAAGATGCTCGCCCATCTCGGTGCCGAGGTGATCAAGGTGGAAAGCGCCACCAATCTCGACGAGATGCGCGCCTATGGCGGCGTCGACATCAACTCCGCGCCCTATTTCCTCTCGATCAACCAGGAGATCCTCTCGGTCCAGGTCAACATGAAGACCGAGGAAGGGCTGGACCTGGTGCGTCGGATGGTCGCCGAATCGGACATCGTGATCGACAATATCCGGCCCGGCGCGATGGAACGCTCGCACCTGGGCTACGAGGACCTGAAGAAGATCAAGCCCGACATCATCCAGTGTTCGATCAAGATGTGGGGCAACGAGGGCCCGCTCGGCTATCAGACCGGCTACGCCCCCTGCTTCGCCGCGCTGTCCGGGCTGTTCTACCTCGTCGGCCACGAAGGCGAGACGCCGCGCGGCATGAACATGCGCCACGGCGATTCCACCGCCGGCGCCTGCGCCGCGCTGGCCTGCCTTGCCGCCCTGCACCACCGCGAGCGGACCGGCGAAGGCCAGTTCATCGACCTGTCCGCCGTCGAGACGATGACCAGCCTCGTCGGCGACAGCCTGTTCTCCTATTCGGTGACCGGCAAAGTTCCCGAGCCGGACGGCAATTTCCACCCGGAAATGTGCCCCCATGCCGCCTACCCCTGCACCGGCGTCGACTGGATCAGCATCGCCGTGGCCGGCGAAGGCGAATGGCAAACCCTGTGCGAGGTGCTGGATGCCGGCGACCTTGCCGCCGACCCGCGCTTTTCCGACCTGGCGAGCCGGCTTGAAAACCGCCGCGCGCTGGACGAGGCGATCGGCGCCCTGACGGCGCAGCAGGACGCCACCGAACTCGCCGACCGCCTGCGCAAGGCCGGGGTTCCGGCTTTCAAGGCGATGAGTTCGATCGACCTGTGCTCCGACGAATTCCTCTGGGCGCGCGAGGCCTATCGCATGGTCAGCGATCACAAGAACGGTTCGCGCCCGATCATCGGCCCGTCCTGGCGCATCAGTCCCGAAGGTCCGCAGGTCGAGCGCGGCGCCCCGCTGCTCGGCGAACACAACGACTATGTCTACCGCGAGATTCTGGGCTTGCCGCAGGAGAAGCTGGACGATCTGGTAGCGCGCAAAATCGTCGACTAGGGCACCCCTGCCCGGTTCGACAACAACAGCCGGGGCAGGAATGGAACTCGCGTTTTCGATGCCGCACCTCATGGAAGTGACGGCGATCACCACCGACTGGGAACGCCAGGTCACCGGCGCGCAGCAGGTCGAAATGGCGAAATTCGCCGAGAAGCTGGGCTATGCGATGATCGCGGTGCCCGAACATTTCGTCATTCCGCGCCAGCACCTGCCGCTGTCGGGCGCGTTCCACCTCGCCGCCTATCCCTCGATGGCCTTCTACGCTGGCGCCACCGAGACGATCCGGGTCAACAGCTGCATCGCCATCCAGCCGGTCCAGAACCCGATCGTCACCGCCAAGACGCTGTCGACGATGGACTGGCTCTCCAGCGGGCGCGTCACCGTCACCTTCGCGTCGGGCTGGCTGAAAGGCGAATTCGAAGCGCTCGGCGTCGACTACCACCAGCGCGGCGCCATGTCCGAGGAATACACCCAGGCGATCATCGAACTGTGGACCAGCGACAATCCCGAGTTCGAAGGCAAGTACATCAGCTTCCGCGACGTGGCGTTCGAACCGAAATGCTTCCAGAAGCCGCACCTGCCGATCTGGTTCGGCGGCGACGCCGATCCCGTGCTGCGCCGGATCGCGCGCTATGCCACGGGCTGGTGGCCGTTCCTCACCAAGCCTGAGGACATTCCCGACCGGCTCGACTACATCCGCTCGCAGCCGGATTACAACGGCCGGCTCGAGGAGGTGTTCTTCGGGTTTTCGACCACCCGGCTGGGCGAAGGCCACGTGCCGATCGACGATCCCAAGGCGCGGCCGGGCCAGACCAAACAGGAGATCATCGACCGCCTGTGCTGGTTCGGCGAGCAGGGCGTCACCATGAGTTCGGTGCCGATCCCCGAAGTGAAGCGGATCGAGGAATATTACGACTACGCACAATGGGTCGCCGAGGAGATCATGCCGGCGGTCAGGTAGGACAGGCACCCGGGAGGAGAGGATGGCGGTATTCGTTCTTGTCCATGGCGGCGGCCATGGCGGCTGGTGCTGGGACCGGCTGGCGCCGCTGCTGCGCGATGCGGGCCACGAGGTCCACATTCCCGTGCTGAAAGGCGTCGGCGAGCGTTTCGGCGAGCTGACCGCCGACATCGGCCTGTCTACCCATGTCGAGGAAGTCGCGAAGCTGATCGCGGATCGGGACCTGCGCGACGTCATTCTCGTCGGCCATTCCTACGGCTGCATGGTGATCACCGGCGTCGCGGGCAGCGTTCCGGGCCGGATCGCCGAGCTCGTGTTCCTCGACGGGCCGCACCCGCGCGACGGCGAGGCGCTGGAGCACGCCTCTCCCGGCATGCGCGAGGTGCTCGAACCGCAGATGCGCGAAGTCGACGGCGTCGAACTGTGCCTGTTCCCGAACGCGGAGACGATGCATGTCTACGGCATCCGCGAGCCCGAGGACGTCGCATGGGCGAGCCGGCACCTGACGCCGCATCCGTGGAAATGCTTCGTCGAACCGCTGCGACTGAAGGACGCCGCCGGCATGGCGGCGGTCCCGCGCACCAGCATCGACTGCATCGAGAGCGGGAACCGGCGCGATCCGGAAATGAACGCGCGGGCGAAGGCGGCCGACCGCTGCTGGGAGATCGACACGGGACACGACCTGATGATCAGCGAGCCGCGCGCCACCGCCGACATGCTGCTGCGCGTCGCCGCAGAACCGTTGCGCCGCACCGCCTCCCGCGCATAGTCTTCACCGCCGAAGCGATGAATCGGCGCGCCGCCAACGGCGACCTTGACCTGGGCCGCCCGGCTCCGGCCTAGTGAGCGCGATGGGAGAATTTGCATGACCAAGGTAATGGATGGCGTTCGCGTGCTGGAAGTGGCGCAGCACACCTTCGTCCCCTCCGCCGGCGCGATCCTCGCCGACTGGGGCGCGGACGTCATCAAGATCGAGCACCCGGTGCGCGGCGATGCGATGCGCGGCTTCATCAACATCGGCGGCATGAAGGTGGATCCCAAGCGCCACCTGATGATGGAGCACCCCAACCGCGGCAAGCGCAGCGTCGGCGTGGACATTTCCACACCCGAGGGCCAGGAAGTGATCTACGAGCTGGCCAGGACCAGCGACGTGTTCCTCACCAACTACCTCCCCCGCCACCGCCAGAAGCTCAACATCGATGTCGAGCACATCCGCAAGGCCAATCCGCAGATCATCTACGCGCGCGGCAGCGCCTATGGCGACAAGGGCCCCGAGCGCGACGTCGGCGGCTTCGACGGCACCGCTTTCTGGACCCGCAGCGGCGTGGGCTGGACGCTGAGCCCGGGTGAGCTGGAAGGACCTCTCAGCCAGGGCATTCCCGCTTTCGGCGATTCGACCGGCGGCATGAACATCGCCGGCGGCATTTCCGCCGCGCTGTTCCACCGCGAACGCACCGGCAAGGCTGTCGAACTCGACGTATCGCTGCTGAGCACGGCCTGGTGGTCGGCCGGGACGGCGGTCGACATGCAGCTCGAGGCCGGCGAGGCGATGCGCGTCGGCATGCCGCGCTCGGGCTCCAATCCCGGCAATCCCTTCATGGGCAATTTCCGCACGTCGGACGGCGGGACGATCAACCTGTGCACGCTGATTCCGGGCCCGCATATCCGCAGCCTGTTCGAGCATATCGGCGTTCCCGAAGCCGCCGACGACCCGCGTTTCTCCACCGCCGAAAAGCTGATGGAGAACTGGCAGGTTGCTGGAGAAATCATCAACAAGCAATTCAATGAAAAGCCTTTTGCCTATTGGCGCGAGCATCTGAAGACCTACACCGGCCAGTGGGCCCCCTTCCAGAGCCTGCTCGACCTGGCCCATGACGAGCAGGCGCTGGCCAACGACATGCTGTTCGAAGTGGAGGCGCCCGACGGCGGCGAGCCGATGAAGCTCGTGCGCGGCCCGGTCCAGTTCGACCATGCCCCGGTCGACACGACGCGTGGCCCGCAGGCGTCGGAACACACCGAAACCGTGCTGATGGAAATCGGCCTCGAATGGGACCGTATCGAGGAACTGAAGGCAAAGGGCGCCATCGCGTGAGCGCAAGCGGCCTCGAACGTCTCGGCTACGCCGGCAAGACCGTCGTCATGACCGGCGGCGCGTCCGGCCTCGGCGAAGCTGCGGCGCGGCTGCTCGGCGAACTGGGCGCCACCGTCCACGTCGCCGACATCATGGCGCCAAAGGTTCCGCACGCCAGCTTCACCCCGCTCGACCTGTCCGACTTCTCGGCGGTGCGAAGCGCCTGCGCGCAGCTGCGCGAGCTCGGCCCGATCGATTTCCTGTTCCCGGTCGCGGGCATCCCGCCGCACAGCTTCGGCCCGCTGCACTGCATGGTCGTCAACTATATCGGCACGCGGCTGTTCACCGAGGAGATGCTCCCCGCCGTGCGCGACGGGGGCACGGTCGGCCTGATCGCCTCGACCGCGGGGCGCAACTGGCGCGATCACCTTGCCGACCATCTCGAAACGCTGAAGATCGCCGATCCCGATGCCGCCCGCGCCTATTTCGAGGCCAATCCGGAACAGCTGCGCGACGGCTATTCGCCCTCGAAGGAATTGCTGATCGTCTGGGCCCAGCAGGTCGCCATCGAACTGGGGCAAACCCGGCACATCCGGATCAACACGATTGCCCCCTGCCCGATCGACACGCCGTTCATGGAAGCGACCGAAGAGAACACCGGCATCGATTTCCACAACGACTACCCTTATCCCCTGCTCGGCCGCATGGCGAGCGCCGAGGAGCAGGCGTGGTCGTTGCTGCTGCTTTCCAGTCCGCTCAACGGCTCGGTCACCGGGGCGACGCTTTTCACCGACCAGGGACTTGCCGGCGGGTGGCTCACCGGAGCGCTCGAACCGCCAAGCTACCGCCCACGCCAGTCATAGAATTCCAGAACGGAGCAAGATCGATGAACCCACCCCGGCCACGGCCAAAACTCGACAGCGACAACCGCGCCTTCTGGACGGGCGGCGCGGACGGCAATCTCAACATCATGAAATGCGGCGATTGCGGCGAATACACCCATCCGCCGCGCCAGATCTGCCGGCACTGCCAGTCTGAGAACATGGCGCCCGACGCGGTCGCGGGCACCGGCGAGGTCGACACCTACACGATCAACTACCAGCCCTGGATGCCGGGCCTCGAAGTGCCGTTCGTCATCGCGCGGGTGAAGCTCGACGGCGTGCCGGACGTGATCCTGACGACCAACATCGTGAACTGCGACGTCGAGGACGTCGATTTCGGCGACAAGGTGAAAGTGACGTTCGAGGAACAGAACGGCATCTGGTTCCCGCTTTTCGAGAAGGTGGCCTGACATGGGACTTGCAAACGAAGCTTACATCACCGGCGTCGGCCAGTCCGAAGTCGGCGTGCGCCTCACCCGTTCGCCCATGGGCCTCACCAAGGACGCGATCATGGAAGCGATCGCCGATGCCGGGCTGACGCTCGACCAGATCGACGGCGTCGCGTCCTACCCGGGCAAGAGCCACGGCTATCTCGGTTTCTCGCCGGTCGGCGTCGACGACGTGATCGAGCAGTTCGGCATCAAGGCCCGCTGGCACTTCGGCGGCGGCGAGATCCCGGCGCAGCTTTCCGCCATCGCCGAAGCCGCCAACGCGGTGCGTACCGGACAGGCGCGCCACATCATCTGCTTCCGCACCGTCTACGAGGCCGCCGCGATGTCGCGGCCCGAAGAGTTCCCGGCGCTGCAGCGCGAGACCGTCGACGGCTTCTCGCAATGGACCGCGCCGTTCTTCGCCATCTCGGCGGCATGCTGGGTGGCGCAATACGCCCAGCGCCAGACCAAGCTATACGGGATGACCCGCGAACAGCTTGCGCAGGTCGCGCTCAACGCCACGCGCAACGCCTACAAGAACCCGCGCGCCCGGGCGATCACCAAGGAACCGCTGACGATGGAGAAGTACTTCTCGGCGCGGATGATCAGCTCGCCCTTCTGCCTCTACGATTGCGACCGCTTCACCG
Organism: Novosphingobium sp.; assembly: GCA_024236175.1. Classification (GTDB taxonomy): domain Bacteria; phylum Pseudomonadota; class Alphaproteobacteria; order Sphingomonadales; family Sphingomonadaceae; genus Novosphingobium. The sequence goes on from JACKKY010000002.1 coordinate 728,816, forward strand.
ACTGTTCGACGGTGATCATCGTATCGGCCGGCGACGCGCTCGACGAAGTCAGCCCCAACCCGGTGCGCATCGCCGCCTCGGCCGGCAAGGTCGACCGCTGGAGCTGGGACCAGCCGGAGCTGATGGCCTGCTATCCCACCGGCGAGGACCTGTGGAAGAAGACGGACTACAAGCCCAAGGATGTCGATACCGTCCAGTTCTACGACGGATTCGCCTTCTTCCCGATCGGCTGGCTGGAAGCGCTGGGCTTCTGCGAGATGGGCGAAGGCCACAAGTTCATCGAAGGCGGCACCCGCATCGCGATAGACGGCGAACTGCCGCTCAACACCGGCGGCGGGCAGATCGGTGCCGGCCGCCTCCACGGCTTCGGCTTCGCCCATGAAGCGGCCACGCAGCTGCGCGGCAAGGGCGGCGAGCGGCAGATACCCGGCGACCCGAAAGTCGCGGTCGCAACCTCGGGTGGCGGGCCGCTGGCCGCCGCGCTACTGCTCGCGAGGGATTGAGCGCACTCGTCCGGGTTCCCGCGACGGAACCCGGCACCGGCATGTCGCCGAGGAACGATTGGGAGAATAGCGATGGCGATTTCATTCGACGGTCAGGTGGTGATCGTGACCGGCGCAGGCCAGAACCTCGGGCGTGAGTACGCACGCGAGCTCGCAAGGCGCGGGGCCAGGGTCGTCGTCAACGATATCGGCGGTCTCGACCGGCCGGAGGGATCGACGGCCGAAGAGCTCGTCCGCGAGATCGAGGCCGCCGGCGGCACGGCCGTCGCCTCCCACGACACGGTGGCGACGCCCGAAGGCGGCGAGGCGATCGTCAGGAAGGCCGTCGACACCTACGGCACGGTCGACGCGGTGATCCACAACGCCGGCGTGTGGCGGCACATGAACTACGAGGACATGACGGTCGACCAGCTCGACCCGGTCCTCGACGTCCATTTGCGCGGCGCCTTCTTCGTCACGCAGCCGGCATGGCCGATCATGCAGAAGAACGGCTACGGCAGGATCGTGCTGACCAGTTCGAGCACGGGCACCTTCGGCCGCGTGAAGGGAACCAACTACGCCGCGGCCAAGGCCGCCATGCTGGGCCTGGGCAAGGCGCTTTCGATCGAAGGCGAGGAATTTGGCATCAGGACCAACTGCATCCTGCCGGTCGCCCCCTTCGGCAGGAAGGAACCGGTTCCCCAGACATTCATCGACCAGCTCAAGAAAACCGGCCTGCCGCCGGAAGTCGCCGGGGCGGACCGGGTCGCGCCGATGGTGGTGTACCTCGCCAGTTCCGCCTGCAGCGTCAACGGGGAAGCGTTTTCGGCCGGCGGCAACCGCTTCGGCCGCGTTTTCATCGCCGTCGCCGACGGCTGGATCCATCCGGGCGAGGACTGCGCAACCGCGGAGGATATCGAGGCGCATCTGGCCGAGATCGAAGACCAGTCCAGCTACGCGATCCCGCCCACGTCGATCGAGGAACTGAGCGTGATCGGGCAGCTGCGCAAGGAACGGCTGGGCGAGAAGGGTTAAGGGCCCCGCCTCAAATTCACCTCGGCAGCAAGGCGATTGGCGCTAGTGCCCGATCGTCTGCGGCTGCGGCGCCAGTTGCGGCCCGCCGCGACGGCCGAGCTGCAGCGTGCGGAACACCATCAGCAGGAAGATCGCGAAGGCCGCGACCGAAACCATCAGCATGACCGATACCGGGCCGAACTGGCGGGCATAGGGTTCGACGATCACCACGCACAGCGGCGTCGACAGGAAATGGCCCGCCTTCACGATACCGGCGGCGCGCGCCTGCTGGTGATTGGCGAGCTTCCCGCCCAGCGACGTCATCACATTGGGAACGAACCAGCTGTTGCCGAGGCTGTAGACGACGAAGCCGAGGAGCACCGCCGGCAGGCTGTTCGCGAATGCGACGATCGCCATGCCCGCCGCCGCAGCGCCGAAGCTGAACAGGAAAACGGCATGGACGGAGAAACGGCGTCTCGCCTTGCCGTAGAGCATAGCCATAATGCCGCTGACCAGCGCCGTTCCCATCAGGATGATCGCAATTCCCGACGGCGACAGGCCGGCCTGCTCCTTGAACTGGTAGGGAAGGTAGATCGTCGGCAGGAAGGTGATCGCGCCGACGAAAAGGGACAGCAGCACGTAGTGCCACGGCATCCACGTCCAGATCGAGGTCTCGTCCTCTTCCACCTGCTCCGCACTGCCGCCCTGATCCGCCTGCGCCTCCTCGTCACTGCGGCTGAACAGCAAGGCCGCGAACACCACCAGCCCGAAACCGTAGAGGAGGAACGGCAGGCGCCAGCTCATGTCGCCAAGCACGCCGGCGAGCGGGAAGATCAGGAGCGAGCAGAAGATCGCGGTGGAAACGTGCAGCCCCATCCATCTGGCGCGCCCTTCGGCATCCAGCCGGGTGTTCACCAAGGTAAGGCTCATCACCTGGATGCAGGCTGCGCTCGCCCCCATGAACATGCGCGAGAGCAGCAGCATCGGCAGGCTGTCCAGGTAGAGGCCGGCCGTCCCGGCGATCGCATAGATCAGCGAAGCGCCGAGGATCAGCCGCCGCATGCCGAGACGGGCGACCAGGAAACCCCCGATCGGCGCGCCCGCGACCATCGCGAGAGTGACCGCGCCGAACAGCTGCTTGACCAGCATCGCATCGGTCGCGGTGCGGGCCAGCTCCTTCTCGATGTCCGGCAGGACCGGGTTGATGACGGTGAGCGCCATGGCGGCGAGGATGCCGCCCACCAGCACGACGACCTTTTCGCCGAAGCTCAGCCCCGGCGCCGGGCCGACGCCCGAGTCCCCCTGCACGTTCATCGCCTTCTCCCCCTGCCGGCCGCATCACTGATGCGGCCGGTTCCCGATGCGGACAGATCCTAGTTTGCGCCGAAGCGATACTTGACCCGCAGGCCGTACATCCGCGGCACGTTCGTAACCCACGACTCATAGCCGTTGCTGGACCAGTTGCCGGCGACGTTTACCGGGAACTTCTCCTTCGTGAGGTTGGTCACGAAGGCCGCCAGGTCGATGGTCGAACCGGCGACCGCCTTCCAGTCGAGGTTGAGGTTGACGAGGTCCGACGCCGGCATGACGCCGAATTCCGCCGGCACCGTGTCGTTCGCGACACTCTTCGCCGTGTGGGTGTAGGTGGCGCCGATCGAGATGTCGCCGATGCTTTCGTCAAGCGGCAGGGTGTAGCTCGCGGTCGCCGTCACGCGGTGCTTCGGGCTGAGCGGCAGTGCACCGCCCTCCGCCGAAGGACGGATGAAGGCATACACGCCGCCGGGCTGCAGCGTAGGCGGATCGAATTCCTGCAGCTTGGTGTTGAGATAGGCATAACCGACGTCGAACTTGAGCCCGGGGGTGGGGGAAACCGACGATTCGACTTCGATGCCATAGACCCGGGACTTGCCGGCATTGATGATAAGCCGGGCTCCGGGGATACCGCTGTCGTAACCGCACAGCTGGACCGTACAGCCGATGGCGATCGCCTGGAGCTGCTGGTTGGAAAGATCGTTATAGAAGCCGGCGATGTTGAAATAGCCGCGCACGGCGCCACTGAAGCTGGCCTTTGCGCCGATCTCGTAGTTGTCGATCTTTTCCGGATCCCAGACTTCCAGGCCGATGTTGCTGGGATTGACGCCGCCCTGGCGATAGCCCCGCGCCCATTTGGCATAGAGCATGATGTCGGGGACCGGCTTGTATTCCAGGTCGATCACCCACGTCGGCTCCTTGGATTTCTCCACGAAGGGCTCGGAGAAACAGTCCATCGGATTGAGCGTCGTCCCGACACTCGCCAGCGCCGGATTGGCGCAGCCGCCGACCGGGGTGTTGGGCGTCGGGAAGCGGGCGGTTACGCGGCCGCCCTGACCCACCGTGCGGTCGATCGTGTAGCGAATGCCCGCAGTCATCGCGAGTTGCGGGGTGAACTCATAGGTTCCTTGCGCATAAAACCCGATATTGCGGACCTTGACCTGGTTCTGGACCAGGCCGAGCGACCCGAGCCCCAGGCCGAGTGCGCCCGGAAAACCGTTTTCGCACTGCAGCTGGACTACGTCGGTGCAGAACAGCGCGCCTTGCGAAAAGGTGGTGTTGCCGCCGCTGAGCGGCTTGCTTTCCTCGTAATAGGCGCCTGCCTGCCAGACGAGGCTGCCGTCGACGCTGTTACCCTGGAACTGCAGTTCCTCGGTGAAAGTGGACTGCGCCGCCGCATACCGGCCGGGCAGATGGCGAACGATGGTCGATGCAAACGGCAGGCCGAGGACCGAAGACAGGTTCTCGCCGCCGATATTCTGATGGAACCGTTCCCGGAATTCGCCGTAGCTGACGATATTCTTGATGGTCAGAGTGTCGCTCACCGTCCAGGTGGTGCTGTTGCTGACCTGCCATTCCTCCAGGACGTTGAAAGGATTTTCAACAACGTTTTCAACGTCATAGAACCCGTCGCCGCGCGCATTCTGGCGGTCCACCTGCTCGCAGGCGAGCGGGGCATAGAACGGGCCGCGGCCGGTCGGCTGGTCCAGCGGATCGGAGCCGTCGTTGCAGGCCACGAGGCGGAACATATGGCCATTGGTGTCCGACCGGCTGTATCGCGCGATGAGGTAGTTTTCGAGGTCCGGCGTCAGGTCGGCGACCATGCTCAGGCGCGCGGAGATATAGTCGGAATCGCCGAAATCCTTGGGTCCTATGCCGGACTTGTTGTTGAGATAGCCGTCGCGCTTCTGGCGATCGACGCCGAGGCGAACGCGGAAGGTATCGGCCAGCGGCACGTTGAGCACCGCCTGCACGCGCCGCAGGTCGTAATTGCCGACCGAGCCTTCGACATAGCCTTCCAGGTCATCCGTCGGCTTCTGCGGGACGAGAATGATAGCGCCGCCCGTCGTGTTGCGACCGAACAGCGTGCCCTGGGGCCCCTTGAGGACCTGCACGTTCTGCAAGTCGAAGAAATTGCCCGGCCCGGCGCCGTTGCCGCTGGCCGTGCCCGCCGTCGCGCGAAGCGAGACGACATCGCCGAAATAGACGCCGACGGTCGGCGCCGTGGTTTCCAGCATGGAGAAACCGCGGATGACGAAGGACGCCTTGTCCGGCCCGAACCTGTTGTTCGACGTCAGCGAAGGCGTGTAGTTCGCGAGTTCGGTGGCGGTGGTGATGTTCCGGTTGTTGATCTGCTCCTGATTGAGAACCGTGATCGAAATCGGAACGTCCTGAAGCCTTTCCTCGATGCGTCGTGCGGTGACCACGATCGCGCTGTCGTCCGCCGCGCCAGCCCCTGACTGGGCAAAGGCGGGCGTTGCCACGCCGGTTGCGAGTGCGGTCGCCGCCGACAATACGAGTCCGCATTTCCGATACTTCATTGCTCTCTCCCAAAAAGCACACCGACACGGCTTGTTGCCTGCCGGCCATTTCAGGTCCCGGATTCAGCTGGGGCTCGCATGCCTGTTTGTCTTGGTCGCCCCCCGAGACGCCGGAGAAATATGGCCGCCAACGGGTAGCCGATACATCACCGAGCGTCCGAGACTCCTCTCCGAGGCTCCAGTTCGGAGCTTCGCGGTAGCAACGGAGGCTGAAAACCGGCCGTTTCCGGCGCTAGTCGGCGCGCAGCATCACCGCCGAGGGATCGTGGAAGAAGCTGCCGATGTTGATCAGCGCGCTCTTCGCATCGGCCACTTGCCGCGAGCCTTCGCCTCCGCGCAGCTGGCGCACGGCTTCGGAATAGAAGTTGGCCCCGCCGGCCCTCCCCAGCGCGAGCCCGCCGCCATGCGTCGTCACCTGGGTCCGGCCGTTGAGGCGCAGGATATTGTCCACCGGGTCCCAGTTCGATTTCAGGAACTCGCCGGCCTCGCCCGGCTTGCACCAGCCGACCGCCTCGACGCAGCCCACCGCATCGATCGTATAGCCGTCGTAGGGGTAGAACAGGTCGACATCGTCGAGCCGCAGCTCGCTGCGGTCCCACAGCCCCTTCGCCGCCACCCAGTGCGAATTTTCCGTCCAGCCGAGGGTGTTCTCATAGAATTCGCCGACTCTGGTTCCGCCCAGCGACATGGCGTGGATGTAGACCGGCTTGTTCGGCAGGTCGCGGGCGCGCTCCGCAGTGGTGATGACATGGGCCTCGGCGCAGTCGACCGGGACGTCCATGTCGTAGATCTGCATCGGCTCCCAGATCATGCGCGAGGCGTGGTAATCCTCCAGCGTGATCGGCTGCTGCATCACCGCGGCGGGATTGCGGCTGCCGTGCGAGCGGTTGTTGACCGCCATGTAGGCGAAGGCATCCTTGTTGGTGCCGTAATCGTGCATGTAGCGCTTCATCCACGCCGCATAGGGCTCGCCGGAATGGACCCAGCGCTTGGCGAAGTCGCCGCCGCCCATGTCGCTGGCGACATCGCTGAACTGTTCCAGCACGCGCCTGAACGGATCGGCCGCGGCCGAGCGCGACATGTTCGGCTCGCGCATGTAGGTCTGGACGACCAGCGCGGTATCGCACAGCCCCGCAGCGACGGCTGCCCCGGCATGGACGAAGGCCGAGCCCAGCCAGCTGTTCACGCCCCAGGTGCAGCGCTCGATCCCGAGCGAGCCCTGCAGGCTGAGGAAACCGGCGCCGCCCTGCGCGAGCGGCGTCATGCCCGATCCGCAGATGCCGTCGACCTCCTGCTTGTCGATCCCGGCGTCGCGGATGGCGTTGACCGCCGCTTCCAGCCCCAGCGAGAGGTGGGAGCGCTGCAGGTCGCGCCCGTAAGGCGTCGATCCCACGCCGACGACGGCGATGGTGTCGCGAAGCGGATGCCTTGCCATCAGCGCTGCCCCTCCGGGACCGGCTCGAACGCTGGCCATTCGAGGTTGCCGATTTCGATCCACGTCAGCCGCACCGGCATGTCGTGCGCGATGTCCTCGGGCGCGCAATTGACGATGCGGGACAGGTAGCGCAGCCCCTTCTGCTCGACGAGTTCGACGGCCGCGACCGCGAGCGGCTCCATGATATGGCTCTTCGGGTCGCGCAGCTGGTAAAGCAGCGTGAACATGAAGACCGTGCCGAAGCCGCTGACCTGCTCCGGCTTGACGTTGAGCGACCAGCATTCCGGGCACATCGGGCGATGCGGATAGATCCAGTATCCGCAATCCTGGCAGCGGTTGATCACCAGCTGCTGCTCGGCCAGCGCGCGGTAGTGCTCGATATTGTCGCGATTGAGCTGGATGCCGGGGTAGAGCTCGAAAACGGTCACGTCGTCGATCGGGCCGTAGTTCCTCATGCCGCAGTCTCCTCGTCGGCCCATCCCTGCAGCGTAACGCGGTCGAGCTTGCCGTTGGCGAGGTGCGGCAGCTCGTCCACGAACACGATGTCGCGCGGCTGCTTGAACCGGGCCAGCCTGGCTTCGAGCCATGGGCGCAACTCGTCCTCGCCAATGTCCTGTCCGGGCCTGCGGGTCACGTAGACGCGGACCACTTCCTGCCGCCGCTCGTCGGGCACGCCGACCGCACCGCAGCCGGCGATCGCGTCGTGGCTTTCGACGACGCTTTCGACCTCCTCGATCGATACGTTCTCGCCGCCGACTTTCAGCATCAGCTTGATGCGACCGACATAGGAGACGAAGCCTTCCTCATCGACCGAGACGACATCCTCGCTTCTCAGCCAGCCGTCTTCGGTGATGACGCGGGCGGTTTCCTCCGGCTTGTCCCAGTATCCGCGCATCACATTGCCGCGCACCCACGCCTCTCCGGGCTCGCCATAGCCGACGTCCCTGCCCGTCGCCGGATCGACCACCCGCAGTTCGTAGCCGTCGAGCATGCGCCCGCAGCGCATTGCCGCCCCCGGCGGATCCTCCCGGCTCGAAACCGCAGCGGGACCGTAGGATTCGGTCAGGCCGAACGGCAGGATGTTGAAATCGACATTGGGCATGACCTTGCGGCCGTCCTCGCTGGGCACATGCGCCGTGCGCAGGGAAGTGAAGACCGTGCCGCGGGCCATCGCCTCGTCGATCACCTCGTTGGCGAGCACGCCGAACATGATCGTCGCCTTCTCCTCGTCCAGCAGCCTGACCGCGATCCTGGGGTCGAAAGCCTCGGTGAAAACCAGCTTGCCGCCGTTCACCAGCATCGTCATCTGGCCCCAGATGCTGCCGCCGCCGTGGAAGAAGGGCATCATCGAGAAGAACACGTCCTTGTCGCTCGCACCGACGCGTCGCGCGTGGATGACGCCGCTTGCGATCATCCCGCCCTGTTCCAGCATCACCCCCTTGGGGAAGCCGGTGCTGCCCGACGTGTACTTGACCATCGCCAGATCGCTCGGGCGCACGGCCGCGGCCATGGTGTCGGCGATGTCCAGCCACTGGCCGTCGTCGTTTCGCCCGATGCCCTCGACCACTTCGAAGTCATGCGTGCCGGGATGGCGCTTGCCGGTGCGCGACAGCATGATGACGTGGCGCAGGTCCGGCAGCGAAGGCTCGCACAGGTTTCCGGGCTGGTCGGCATCGGCGAAGGCCGGGCAGATCTCGGCCAGCATCTCCGGCATGTCGAGCTTGCGGAACGCATCGAGCATGATCAGGTGCCGCGCGCCCGACTGCGCGATCACGTAGCGGATTTCCGGCGGCTTCAGGAAGGTGTTGACCGGAACCACGGTCGCCCCGAGCCGCATGATCGCGAAGGATGCGACGACCCAGTCCAGCGAGTTGGTCATCCACAGCACCACCCGGTCGCCGCGCCGCACGCCGGTCCGGGCCAGCCCGGTCGAGAAATTCCGGACCCGCTCGACAAGTCCGGAATAGGTCAGCCTGCCGATCTCGCCGTCGTCGCGCGCGCCGACGAGGCAATCCTTGTCGGGATATTTCGCCGCGGAATCGCTGATCGCCTGCCACATGGTACGCGAACGGGCCTCGGCCAGCGTCCGCTTGCCTTCCTCCCCGCCGCCAACGACGATCCGCTCAGCGTTCGGCGCGTCCGCAATCGTCGCCTGCACCGCCTTCTCCCTGTGTGTTCTCGTGTCCTGCCTGTCGTTTCATCGCGCCCGCCGGCAAGTCAAGCGCGGCGCCATGCGCCATCGTCCAGCTTGCATTGCCATGCGCCCAGCACTCCTGGCCATGGCCCGGAAATGCGGGCGGGACGGCCGCGACGGGAGATTCTCACAAAGTAAATATCACAGTTGTGGTCACTTTTGTTCACAAACTGTTCAGCGCCCGGCAATGTTACGGAGAGCAACCTGCCCTTGCGAGGCCGACTCTTGGCCCCGACGGGGCGCCAGCCCATGTAAATAAGTGACGATTATTTAATACTCCGGAAGTAACCGATGAAGTTTGATCGATTCGAAGACAGTTTCAGCCGAAAATACGGCGGCCATGGCTACGACGAAACCTATTTCGCCAGGAAGCACGGCCTGACCCGCCAAGAGGTGAGAGATCTCTTCAGGGAGGTCGGTCTCGATCGCGATCGCCTGAACGAGGCGGCCCGCAAACTCAAGAGAAGAAAGACCAAGGCCTGACCACATCGGCCCGGTTTCTAGCTGCGTAATTCTTCCCGGAATCCGCTCGTCGCAAAGGCAGGTCGCCCTGCCGCGCGGCCGCGCTGCCATGCGCTCGACCGGGGCCGCAAGCGCCCCTGTCGCCCCCGGCCCGGATTACGACTAGGCTGGCCCCGGCGGATACAGGCGGGCATGTCCGGGATGGACTCCACGATGGACTCCAGGATGGACAAGGCCCGGGCTTTGCGGGAGAGGAATCGGCATGGAATACGTTCGGCTCGGCAACACCGGCCTCAAGGTCTCGCGGCTCTGCCTCGGCTGCATGAGCTTCGGCGATGCCTCGAAGGGATGGCACAAGTGGATCCTCGACGAGGAGGCCAGCCGCCCGGTCCTGCGCCGCGCGATCGAGGCGGGGATCAATTTCTTTGATACTGCGAACATCTATGCCGCCGGCACGTCCGAGGAAGTGACGGGACGGGCGCTGAAGGACTTCGCGCGGCGCGACGAAATCGTCATCGCCACCAAGGCCCACGGCAGGTGGGGCAAGGGACCGAACCAGAGCGGCCTTTCCCGCAAGGCGCTGATGCAGGCGATCGACGACAGCCTGCGGCGGCTCGGCACCGATTACGTCGATCTCTACCAGATCCACCGCTGGGACTACGACACGCCGATCGAGGAAACGCTGGAAGCGCTCAACGACATCGTGCGCGCCGGCAAGGCCCGCTACATCGGCGCATCCTCGACGCATGCCCGGCAGTTCTACAAGGCGCTGACGATCTCGCGCGAGAACGGCTGGGCCCGCTTCGTCTCGATGCAGAACTACGTGAACCTGATCTACCGCGAGGAAGAGCGCGAAATGCTGCCGATCTGCCGCGACGAGGGCATCGGCGTGATCCCGTGGAGCCCCCTCGCCCGCGGCAAGCTGACCCGCCCGTGGGACGCCGAGACCGAGCGTTCCCAGTCCGACCGGATCCAGGCGAACCTCTATACGCGGTGCGAGGAAAGCGACCGCGCAGTGGTTTCCGCGGTCGAGAAGCTCGCCACGGCGCGCGGCATTCCGATGGCGCAGGTCTCGCTCGCCTGGCTGCTGGCGCAACCCGGGATCACCGCGCCGATCGTGGGCGTTTCCCGCATGGAGCAGTTCGAAGAGGCGCTCGGCGCTCTCGACGTCGCGCTGTCCGCCGACGAGATTTCGGAACTGGAAGCGCCCTATGCTCCGCATCCCGTGCTGGGGATCGAATGATCTGGTTCGGCGGCAGGAAGCCCGCGCTGGAGAGCTTCGCGGAAGACAACGCAGCGACCCTGCAAGGCCATCTCGGCATGGAAGCCGTCGATTGCGGAGACGACTGGCTGCGCCTGCGCATGCCGGTCGACCGGCGCACCCACCAGCCGTTCGGCCGGCTCCACGGCGGCGCTTCGGTGGCGCTGGCGGAAACGGCCGCATCGATGGCGGCCACGCATTGCGTCGATCCGGAAAAGTGGCTGGTGGTCGGCCTGGAAATCAACGCCAATCACGTCCGCCCAGCCTATGACGGCTGGGTCTACGCCACGGCCCGCCCCGAAACCATGGGACGGACGATCCAGGTCTGGTCGATCCGGATAGAGGACGAGGCCGGGAAGCTGGTCTGCATCTCCCGCTTCACCGCCGCGGTGATCGCGAAGGACCGCAATTAGCCCGTTTCGCGGCGCTTCAAACAGTCGTCATCCCCGCGAAAGCGGGGACCCAGTGCGGATAAACGCGGCGTCGGGACTGGGTTCCCGCTTTCGCGGGAATGACGAGCGCTTGCTCCTCACCGGAAACGTCCGGCGTCAGGCGTTGAAAGCCAGTTTCAGCCCCGGTTCCTCCCAGCGCATGTGGACAAGCTGGCCCGGCCCGGAAAAGGTCAGATAGGCATCGCGCATGTCCTCGCCGCCGAAGGCGATGTTGGTCACGAGCGAATCCTGCGGCACGTCCAGCATCGTCACCTTGCCGTCGGGCGTGACGGTCGACACGCCGCCGCCCAGCACCGTCGCGACGCAGATGTTGCCGCTCGCGGTCACCGCCAGTGAATCGAAGGCGACGTCGCCCATCGCCGTCGCGACATATTGCGGCTCCTGCTCCTCGAGGCGCGCGTCGTACCGGTAGACGCGGGCCTGGAAGGTGTCGGCGACATAGAGGTGCTTCTCGTCCGGGGAGAGGCCGACGCCGTTGTAGGACAGCGCATTGCGCTTGATCGCGGTGATTTCCGAACCATCGGGCAGGCAGCTGTAGAAGCCGCCATAGGCCTTGCCGCTGTCATGGATGGTGCCGAGGTCCGTGAACCAGAGCCGGCCGGAGGAATCGAACACGAGATCGTTGGGGGCTTCGAGCGCGATGCCGTCGCAGCTGTCGTAGACGCGCTCGAATTTCCCGGTCGAAAGGTCGACCCGCTCGATCCGCCCTTCGGTTCCCGCGCCGCTGGCGCCAAGGCCGCCGTTGTTGCAGACCCACAGCCCGCCGTCGGGACCGATCGCCAGCCCGTTCGGCCCGCCGCCGATTTCGCAGATCGTTTCGTTCCTGCCGTTCCAGCAGCGCGTGATGCGCCCGCCCATCACCTCGACGACGATGACCGAGCCGTCCGCCATGACGACCGGACCTTCCGGAAAGGCCAGCCCTTCGGCGATTACCTCCATTGCTCTCTCCCGATGCGTTTCTCCGCTGCAGGCTTACATCATGGCGCAATGGGAACAAGCGCGGAGCGAAAAGATTTGCTGCCCGCTTGAAGCCTCGGACGGCTTGCCCTAGCCGGATTGGGTCAGGGAAGAACCGGGAGCGGGGATGTCGATACTCTATGACGAGGCCCAGCAGGCGATTGCGAATGAATGCCGCCGCGTGCTCGATGCGCGCACGGACAAGGCCCGGCTGATCGGCCTGCTCGAGGAAACCGGGCAGTTCGACGAAGCCTTCTGGAAGACGGCGGTCGAGCAGGGATGGACGGCTCTGGCCCTGCCCGAAGCCCACGGCGGCCTCGGCCTCGGCCTCATCGAGCTCGGCCTTGTCGCGCAGGCGGCCGGAGTTCTGACCGCGGGCGCTCCCTTCCTGACGACCAATTACGGCGCCCAGCAGCTCCTGCTGGCCTCGCAGGACCAGGCCGCGCGGGATCGCTGGCTGCCCGCGCTGTCCTCGGGCGACGCGATCGGGACCGTGGCCTTCGCCGAGGGCAGCACCATCCTGCCCTCCGCGCCGGAAACCTATCTCGCCGACGGCAGGCTTTCGGGCGTGAAGCATGGCGTGCCCGCCGGGCTCAAGGCCGATTTCGCCGTCGTCTGGGCATCGCATGCGGGCAAGCCCGCGCTCGCGCTGGTCGAGCTGGCCGGCATCTCGCGCCAGGCGATCCGGAGCTTCGACAACGGCCGCCTCTACGCCGACCTCACTTTCATGGGCGCGCCCGCTACCGTGCTGTTCGAAGGCGAAGCCGCGCGGGCCGCAGCGCTGCAGGCGCTGGCGCATATGGCGGTCGTCACCGCGCATGAGCAGACCGGAGGCGCCGAAGCGCTGATGTTCATCGCCCGCGACTATGCCAACGAGCGCAAGGCGTTCGGCCAGCCGATCGGCGCGTTCCAGTCGGTGAAGCACCGCATCGCCGAGCTTTACGGTCTGGTCGAGATCGCGCGCGCCAATTGCATCCATGCCGCCGCTTGCGCCGGCACATCAGAGTTCACACGGGCCGCCGCCGCCGCCCGGCTTTCGGCAACCGAAGCCTACGACACCGCCGCGCGCGACACGGTGCAGATCCATGGCGGCGCGGGCGTCACCTGGGAATCGGGCCTCCACCTTCACATGCGCCGGGCCCGCAGCCTCGCGATCGAACAGGGCAACATGCTGTTCTGGGAAGACCTGCTGGCGGGCGAACTGACGGGAGAGCCGGCATGAACGATCTCGACGCCTATCGCGAGAAGGCCCGCGCATGGCTTGAATCGGTCGCGCCCACCTATGGCAAGCAGGCCCGCGAGGGGATGACCGAGGATGAGGACCTGGCGATGGGCCGCGCCTACCAGCGCGCCAAGTTCGACGCCGGTTTCGCGGGCATCAACTGGGACCCGGAATTCGGCGGACAGGGGCTCACCCCACTGCACAAGGTGATCTTCGAACAGGAAGAGATGCCCTTCGCCATGCCGAGCGGCTATTTCGGCGTTTCGCTCGGCATCTCGGTGCCGGTGGTGATGCGCTTCGCCCAGGACCGCGAATGGGCGAAGGAACGGGTGCTCGCCGCGTTGAAGGGCGACGAGATCTGGTGCCAGCTCTTTTCCGAACCGTCCGGCGGATCGGACCTCGCCGGCATCAGGACCAAGGCCGAACCGGACGGCAACGGCTGGAAGCTCAACGGCCAGAAGCTCTGGACCACCTGGGCGCAGCGCTCCGATTACGGCGTGATCATCGCCCGCAACGATCCCACCGTTCCCAAGCACAAGGGCCTGACCTTCTTCTGGCTCGACATGCATGCGCCCGGCGTCACCGTCCGCCCCTTCCGGCTGGCGGCTGGCGACAGCCATGTGAACGAGGTGTTCTTCGACGACGTGAAGCTGACGGACGGGCAGCGGCTCAGCCCGGTCGGCGGCGGCTTCGGCACGGCGATGGCGACGCTGATGATCGAGCGCTACTCGGCATCGGACCCGGCCGGCTTCGGTCCGCCGCTTGACCTGTTCGTCGACCTCGCCCGCGAATGCGAAGTCGCCGGGCGCCCCGCGATCGAGGACGGCCGCATCCGTTCGGCCATCGCGCGCACCTATGCGATGCGCTCGGGCCTCGAAGCGATCACCACCCGCGCGATGCGGATGATGGAAGCCGGCATGGAACCCGGCCCGGAAGGTTCGCTCAACAAGCTGGTGTCGGTCCGCAGCCGGCAGAAGCTGAGCGAACTCGCCATCGACCTGATGGGCGCGATCGGCCTGGGCTGGGAACAGGACGCCTGGCTCAAGGACGACTGGGTGGCGAGCTGGCTGAGCGCGCCGACCATGCGGATCGCCGGCGGCGCCGACGAAATGCTGCTGAACACCATTGCCGAGAAGATTCTGGGCTTGCCGCAGGACCATCGTCCCGACAAAGGCATCCCCTTCAACCAGATTCCGGCCTGACAAGGAGATACTGATGGCCTTCAAGACCCGCATTACCGAAATGCTCGGCATCGAGCACCCGATTGTCCAGGGCGGCATGCAGGGTGTCGGACTTGCCGAGCTGGCAAGCGCGGTTTCCAACGCGGGCGGCCTCGGCACGCTCACCGCCCTCACCCAGCCGAGCCCGGAAGCGCTGCGCGATGAGATCGAGCGCTGCAGGTCGATGACCGACAAGCCGTTCGCGGTGAACATCACCGTGCTGCCGGCGATCCTGCCGCCCGATTACAAGGGCTATGCCCAGGCGGTGATCGAATCCGGCGTCAAGATCATGGAGACGGCGGGCACCCCCGAAGTGCGCGAACTGTGGGAAATGGTGAAGCCGCACGGCGTCAAGATCCTGCACAAGTGCACCGCGGTCCGCCATGCGCTTTCGGCCGAGAAGCACGGCTGCGACATCGTCTCGATCGACGGTTTCGAATGCGCCGGCCATCCGGGCGAAGACGACATTCCCGGGCTGATCCTGGTTCCCTCCGCTGCCGACAAGGTGAAGATCCCGCTGCTGGCCTCGGGCGGCTTCGGCGACGGGCGCGGCCTTGTCGCGGCGCTGGCGCTGGGCGCGGAAGGCATCAACATGGGCACCCGCTTCTGCGCCACCAAGGAAGCGCCGATCCACGACAACATCAAGAACCTCTACGTCCAGAACGACGAGCGCGGCACCAACCTGATCTTCCGCAAGTTCAAGAACACCGCACGCGTCGGCAAGAACTCGGTCTCCGACAAGGTGGTCGAGATTTCGGCCAATCCCGATGCCGTGTTCGAGGACATCAAGCACCTCGTCGCAGGCGCGGTCGGTCGCGAGATGCTCAAGAGCGGCGATGTCGACCAGGGCATCTTCTGGGCCGGCATGATCCAGGGCCTGATCCACGACATCCCGAGCTGCCAGGAACTGATCGACCGGATCATTTCCGAGGCTGAGGACATCGCCAAGAGCCGGCTCGCCGGCATGGTCGCCTGAGGAGGGCCGGCCATGTCTTACAAATGGATCACCTACGCCCTAGAAAACGGCGTCGCGCGGATCGCGCTCAACGATCCGCAGACGATGAACGCCGCCAACCCGGACATGGGCTATGAACTCGTTGACGCATTCGACCGGGCGGCGGACGAAGCTCGCGCGGTCTTGCTGACGGGCGAAGGCAAGGCGTTCTGCTCGGGCGGCAACCTCGCGGCAGCCGTCGAAATCCTCGACGATCCGAAACGCGATTTCGGCGAACAGCTAGAGGTTTCGCTCAACGCGGTGCTGGTGGCGATCAAGCGGATCGACATGCCGGTGGTCACCGCTATCCGCGGCGCCGCCGCCGGTTACGGCGCGGGCCTAGCGGCAGCGGGCGACATCATCGTGATGGGCGAAAGCGCGTTCTTCTACCTCGCGTTCCGGCACGTCGGCCTCGTTCCCGACGGCGGTGCGACCTACCTGCTCAGCAAGGCGGTCGGCCGGGTCCGGGCGATGGAGCTGATGCTGCTGGGCGAGAAGCTGCCGGCCGCCAAGGCGCTGGATTGGGGCCTTGCGACCCGCGTCGTGCCGGATGCCGAGCTCGACGACGCCGCGATGGCGCTCGCGCAGGAGCTGGCCAGCGGCCCGCGCTCGCTCGGGATGATGAAGCGCATGGCCTGGGACGCGCTCGACAACGGCTACGAGACCGCGCTCGACATCGAACGCCGCAGCCAGCGCGAAGCCGGCCGCAGCGACGATTTCATCGAAGGCGTCAAGGCGTTCGGCGAAAAGCGCAAGCCCCGGTTCAAGGGCCGCTGAGCGCCGCGCTCAGCCGCCCGTTTTCAGCGTGTAGGACGGATCGCTGCGGTCGCGCGCGCCGCCGCGGCTGCCGAACGGAGAGTCGCTCGGCGGAACCGGATCGAAGCGGGTGTAGTCGACGACCATCGTCCTGCGGGCGATGCGCCACTCCCCGCCCCGGCGCTCCATCCGGTCGATGTATCGGCCATATGCGACGAAATCGCGTTCGGGGCCCTTGTCGCCGGCGGGAAGCCGGTGCGACGAGATGGTGTAGTGTTCGGCCCAGGCGCTGTCGCCGTCCACTTCGACCAGCTGGTTGCCGGTGTTGTGCCAGGTGACGGTATACTGGGCGAGCATCTTCTTGCCGAGCGCGATGAAGGCCTCCAGGTCCAGCTCCTCATGCAGGGCGATCACCGCGTCTGGATGGAAGCACGACCGCATCAGCTCCTCGTCCAGGCGGTCGTTCGCCCGGCAGTAGCGGATATGGATGTCCTTGATCTCCGCTTCGGCCAGCAGGTCTTCCGTCGTCTTCGCCATGTGCGTCTCCCGGGTCGGTCCGATCAGATCGCCTTCGCCTCGCGAAGCTCTTCGATCTGCGCCTCGCTGTAGCCGAGTTCGCCCAGGATCTCGTCGGTGTGCTCGCCCAGCATCGGCGGGGCGCGGCGGATCGTCGCGGGGCTTTCCGACATCTGCGCCAGCGGGCTAGCGATCAGGTCGACCGAACCGGCCTTGGCCCAGGCATGCGGCGTCGTCGCGCGCAGCTTGCGGTGCTTGACCTGCGGTTCTTCCCAGACGTCGGGCAGTTCGTTGTACTTGGCCGCGGGAATGCCCGTCTCGTCGAACTTGGCGAGCAGCTCGGCGACGGTGAACTTGCGGCTCCATTCGTCGATGATCTCGATCAGCTCGGCCTGGCCGGACTTTGCGCGCTTGAAATTGGAATCGAAGCGCGGATCGGTGAACAGCTCGGGCTGGTCCATCAGCACGGTGAGGCGGCGATAGTGCTCGTCGGTGCCGGCGGTCAGGTAGACGATGCCGTCGCTGGCGTGGATCAGGTCGGCCGGGCCGCCGCCGTTGCCGCCGTTGCCGAGCCGCGGCGGGGCGACGCCGCTGATCAGGTAATCCTGCATGATGTGCGAGACCATCGCGACCGAAGTGTCGAGCAGGGCAATGTCGATGAACTGGCCCTCACCGGTGCGGTTGCGGTACATCAGCGCGCCCATGATCGCGAGCGCCGTGTTGTGCCCGGTCACGAAGTCGACAAGGCTGGGTCCGCACTTCAGCGGGCCCGCGCCCGGCCGGCCCTCGGGAATGCCGGTGACGGCCATGATCCCGCCGGTCGCCTGGAACAGCCCGTCGTAGCCGGGCAGCGCGGCATCCGGGCCGGTCTGGCCGTAGCCGGTGACCGAGCAGTAGATCAGCTTCGGATTGACCTTCTTCAGGCTCTCGTAGTCGAGCCCGTACTTGGCGAGGTTGCCCACCTTGTAGTTCTCGATCAGCACGTCCGCGGTCGCTGCCAGCTTGCGGATCACTTCCTGCCCCTCCGGCTTGGAGTGGTTCAGCGTCATCGAGCGCTTGTTGCGGTTGGACACGGTGAAGAAGCTGGACTGCCGCGTCTCGATGCCGTCCTTGCCCTCGACCCATGCGGTGCCGTAGCCGCGACCGTCGTCGCCCACGCCGGGGCGCTCGATCTTGATCACGTCGGCGCCGAGGTCGCCGAGGATCTGCGCGCCGACCGGGGCGGCGAAAACGCGGGACATGTCGATCACCTTGATGCCCGCAAGTGCGCTGTTGTTCGTAGTCATGGGTCCTGCCTGCAGTCGCTTGTTCTGGTTAGGAGCGGCGAACGGACCCTGCGAACATCCGCGGATTCGTCGCCACGCGTAGAGGCTTGTCCCTAACCGCCCGATCCGCGCGGGCCAAGGGGGTAGCTGCGCGGTGCTGCGACGAGGCCTGCCCTTGCCCTGGCGCTGTCCCGACTTTGCATTGCCGAGCAGCGACTTCGACGGCATGGTGGCAAAAAGCGGGAGCGCAACGCTTCGAGGGGAGAATTACGGGATGCATTGGGGGAAAAGATACTGCCGGTCTGCACTGGGGCTGGCGCTGGCCGGCATCGCCCTGACCCTTTCGGGCTGCGCGATGAATGCGTCCCCGGGCCCTGCGGCGACCGGCGAGGTTGCGGACAAGGTGCCCGGATCGGACTGGCCCGGCTATGGGCGCGGCGACGACCAGCAGCATTTCAGCCCGCTTCGCGAGATCGGCGAAGGCAACATCGGGCAACTCGGCCTTGCCTGGTCGATGGACCTCGCGCCGGGCAATTCGGTGACGGAGCCGCTCGCCGTGGACGGCGTGCTCTACTTCGCCGCCGGGCTGAGCGTCGTCCACGCCGTCGATGCCGCGTCGGGGGAGCTGCTGTGGAGCTACGATCCCAGAGTCGGCGAAAAGGGCGGGATGAACATGCGGACCGCCTGGGGCGTGCGCGGCATCGCCTGGTCCAACGGCAAGGTCTACACCGGGACGCAGGACGGCCGGCTTATCGCCATCGACGCCACGAGCGGAAAGCCGGTCTGGAGCGTGCAGACGCTGGACCCGGGCCTGCCCGCCCATGTCAACGGCGCGCCGCGCGTGTTCAACGGCAAGGTGATCATCGGCTGGGCCAGCACCATGGGCGTCAACCGCGGATATGTGACCGCCTATGACGCCGAGACCGGCGAAAAGGCGTGGCGCTTCTGGACCGTTCCCGGCGACCCTTCCAAGGGCTTCGAGAACGAGGCCATGGCAATGGCGGCGAAGACCTGGGCCGGCGAATGGTGGAAATACGGCGGCGGCGGCGCGGTCTGGAATTCCATGGCCTACGACCCGGAGACCGACACGGTCTTCATCGGCGTCGGCAGCCCCTACCCCTGGAGCCACCGCGTCCGCAGCGACGGCAAGGGCGACAACCTGTTCGTCGGCGCGATCGTCGCGCTCGACATGACGACCGGCGAATACAGGTGGCACTACCAGCCGACCCCCGGCGACACCTGGGATTTCGACGCGGTGATGGACATCGAGCTGGCCGATCTCGAGATCGACGGCAATGTCCGCAAGGTGCTGATGCAGGCGCCCAAGAACGGCTTCTTCTACGTGATCGACCGCGTCACTGGCGACTTCATTTCCGCCGAGCCCTTCGTGAAGGTGAGCTGGGCCTCGCATGTCGACCCGAAGACCGGCAGGCCGGTCGAGATACCGGGCGCCCGCTTCGACAGCGGCAAGCCGGTGCGCGTCACGCCCACCTCGATCGGCGGGCACAACTGGATGCCGATGGCCTATTCGCCGCAGACCGGCCTGGCCTACATCCCCGTCAACCATTTCGAGGCGGACTACAGCGATCCGCCGGGCAAGTGGAAACCGTCCACCGACTATCGCGCCGATGCCGGGGTGATGATCCTGGGCGGCCCCGATTTCGGCACCAAGCCCGCATCGGGCAGCCTGCTCGCGTGGTCGCCGGTGACGCAGAAACCGGTCTGGAGCGTGAAATACCCGACCTACCTCAACGGCGGCGTGCTCGCCACGGCGGGCAACCTCGTCTTCCAGGGCACGATCGACGGGTGGTTCAAGGCCTTCGCCGCCGATACCGGCAAGCTCGTCTGGCAGTTCGACACCGGCGCGCCGATCATCGCGGCGCCGATCTCCTACCGCGCCGGGGGCCGCCAATACGTAACCCTGCTGACCGGCAGCAGCATGGGGATCGCCATGTATGCGCCAACGATGGTGGGCACGGCGGTGCAGAAATACGCGATCGACCCGATGACGCAGCAGCGCCGCGTGCTGACGTTCGCGATCGGCGGCGACGGGGAACTGGCGGCCGGCCCCGCTCCGGTTCCCCCGCCCGACGACCCGGATTTCAGGGAAGATCCCGATCGCATCCCGGCCGGCGCCATCGCCTTCGCCTCCCACTGCCTGCAATGCCACGGCGACCGGGCCATCGGCATCGGCAACGGTCCCGATCTCAGGCGCTCCTACATCCCGCTCGACAAACAGGCTTTCGACCGCGTCGTGCGCGGCGGCGCGCTGGAAGCGCAGGGCATGCCGAAATATCCGGAATTCAGCGATGCCAAGCTGGAGGATATCCGCCACTACATCCGCGCGCAGATGGCCCAGTTGCGCGACGGAACCTCGAAGAGGCCGGAAAAATCCTCGATAAGCTACTGAAACCGGCCGGGGATGACCGGCAGGCGCACAGACACGAGCGGGAGAGACCAATGATACAGGCCGTGCTTCGCCGTTCCCCCTTGCTGGCAGTGCTGGCCCTGCTCGGCCTGGCCCTGTTCGCCCTGCCCGGCTGCAGCAAGGTGGCGGCGAGCAGCGGCGCGGCGGCGATCCTGGCCGACGACAGCAGCGGGGACGACTGGCCCGGCTACGGAAGGACTTACGGCGAACAGCATTTCAGCCCGCTGGACGAGATCGACCAGGGCAATGTCGCCTCGCTCGGCCTCGCCTGGTCGATGGACCTGCCGCTCGGCAACACCAACACCCAGCCGCTCGCCATCGACGGCGTGCTCTATTTCGCCACCGGGCTCAGCATCGTCCATGCGGTCGACGCGCGCACCGGCAAGGAACTGTGGCAATACGATCCGCAGGCGGGCGAAAAGGCTGGCCTCAACCTGCGCTTCGGCTGGGGCGTGCGCGGCATCGCCTGGTGGGACGGAAAGGTCTTCACCGGCACGCAGGACGGACGGCTGATCGCCATCGACGCGGCGAGCGGAAAGCCGGTCTGGAGCGTCCAGACCTTCCCGCTCGAAAACGCGTCCTACATCAGCGGCGCGCCGCGCGTATTCGACGGCAAGGTGATCATCGGCTTCGGCGGCACCACCGGGCCGAGCCGCGGCTACGTGACCGCCTACGACGCGGCGAGCGGCAAGCAGCTCTGGCGTTTCTGGACCGTCCCGGGCGACCCGGCGAAAGGCTTCGAGAACGAGGCGATGGAGATGGCGGCGAAGACCTGGGCCGGCGAATGGTGGAAATACGGCGGCGGCGGCGACGTGTGGAACGCGATGGCCTATGACGGGGAGACCGATACCGTCTTCATCGGCACCGGCAGCGGCTATCCCTGGAACCGCATCCGCCGCAGCGCCGACGAGAATGGCGACCGCGGCGACAATCTGTTCATCTGCTCGATCGTCGCGATCGACGGCAAGACCGGCGCCTACAAGTGGCATTACCAGACGGTGCCCGGCGAGACCTGGGATTTCGATTCGGCGATGGATATCGAGCTGGCCGATCTCGAGATCGGCGGCAAGCTGCGCAAGGTCCTGATCCATGCGCCCAAGAACGGCTTCTTCTACGTGATCGACCGGCAGTCGGGCGAACTGGTCTCGGCCGAGGCCTTCGCCACCGTCACCTGGGCGAGCGGCATCGACGAGCGCACCGGCCGGCCGGTCGAGGCGCCCGGCGTGCGCTACCGCGACGGGCGGATGGTGCGCATCAAGCCGACGGGAATGGGGGCGCACAGCTGGATGCCGATGGCGTTCAGCCCCCGCACCGGCCTGGCCTATATCCCGACGATCGATTTCGAGATGGGCTATTCCGACGCGAGCGAGGGATGGGAGCCGCCCGCCGACCGTTCGCTGAGCGGCGCCAACAACATTTCCGGCGGCGTCTTCATGGGCGGCGTTCCCGCCACCGGCAGCCTGCTCGCGTGGTCGCCGGTGAAGCAGGAAAAGGTGTGGGAGGTTAAGCATCCCACCCAGCTCAACGGCGGCGTGCTGGCGACCGGGGGGAACCTCGTCTTCCAGGGCACGATCGACGGGTGGTTCACCGCCTATGCGGCCGATACCGGCAAGGTGGTCTGGCGCTTCGATGCGAAGGCCCCGATCCTGGCGGCGCCGATTTCCTACCGCGTCGACGGGCGGCAGTATGTGACCGTGCTGACCGGCCTCGGCATGAACCATCCGGCGAGCGCGCCCGCGATCAACGGGCCCGACCTGCAGAAATACGGGATCGACCCGCGCACCCAGGCGCGGCGCGTGCTGACCTTCGCCATCGGCGGCAAGCAAGGCCTGCCGCCGCGCGAAACGCCGCCGCCTGCGGTCACCGATCCCGATTTCGTCGCCGATCCCGACAGGCTGGAAGCAGGCGGCTATGCCTTCGCGGTGCATTGCGCCACCTGCCACGGCAGCCTTGCGATCGGCATCGGCGGTGTGCCCGACCTGCGGCGCTCGCCGATGCCGGTGGCGCGCGGGATTTTCGACGACGTCGTCAGGGGCGGCGCGCTGGTTTCACGCGGGATGCCCGCCTTCGAAGAGTTTTCCGAAGCGAAGCTCGAAAATATCAGGCATTACATTCTCTCGCAGGCCGAAGAGCTTCGCACCCGGGAGTCGCGCGCGTCCGCCGGGGACGGAAAGCCGGCCGAATAGGAATCCACACAGAGGAGCCAGAACATGATTGGATACGCACTTGTCGGAAGCAACGACCTGGAAAAGGCCAAGGCCTTCTACGACGAGATCCTCAAGCCGCTCGGCGGCAAGCCGATGTTCGACCATCCCAGCGGCGGCCGGGTCTACAATTGCGAGGAAGGCCAGCCCAACTTCGGGGTCGTCGGACCTTTCAACGGCGAGCCCGCGACCTTCGGCAACGGCACGATGATCTCGTTTGTGGCGACGAGCCAGGACCAGGTCCAGAAAGTCTACGACAAGGCGATGGAACTGGGCGGCAGCGACGAAGGCGCGCCCGGCTGGCGCGGCGACCCGGGCGGATTCTATGGCGCCTATTTCCGCGACCTCGACGGCAACAAGCTGTGCGTCTACGGCTTCGGCATCCAGTAGGGCCGGACCGCCAGGCGGACGGACGGATCGAAACGAGGAGGAATCGGTAAAGTGCAGGTTGCAATCATCACGGGCGCGGGCAGCGGCATCGGGCTGGCGACGGCGAAACTGCTCCACGAAGCGGGCACGGCGATCGTCGGCATCGGGCGCGACACGGGCAAGCTCGAAAATCTCGAAAAGGAAATCGGCAATCCCGACCACGTCGCCACCCTTTCGGTGGACGTGACGGCGAAAGACGCGCCGAAGAAAATCGTGCAGCTTGCGCTCGACCGGTTCGGCCGCGTCGACTACCTAGTCAACAATGCCGGTATCGGCAGCCCCAAGCCGCTTGACGAAACGGACGACGAGACGCTCGACTATTTCCTGGAGATCATGCTGAGCGCGCCGTTCCGGCTGTGCCGCGAAGTGATCCCGCACCTCGGCGAAGGGGCCAGCGTCGTCAACGTCACCTCGACCTTCGCGCATATCGGCGGAAGGCGCGGCGGCGCCTATTCGGCGGCCAAGGGCGGTCTCAAGTCGCTCACCGAGCACATGGCCTGCGAATACGGGCCGCGCGGCATCCGCTCCAACTGCGTCGCGCCGGGCGTGACCCGCACCGAAATGGTCGCGCATCGCTTCGAGGACGAGGCCTTCAAGCGCGTCAATGTCGAGACGACCCCCTACCCCCGCCTCGCCGAGCCGGAAGACGTCGCCAGCGTGATCGCCTTCCTGTGTTCGCCGGGCAGCGAGATGGTCAACGGCCAGTCGATCGTGGTCGACGGCGGCTGGACCAAGACCAAGTATCTCTCGCCGCGGGTGACCAACACCAAATGGGTCGATCCGGACTAGTCCGTTTGAGGACTAGGCCGCTCTCCGGTCCGGACAAGCCAGCGCCATTGCCTTGAGCCGCGCCATTGGGAATGATGGCAGGGATCATGGCAATGGCCATTCGGGAGACGACACGATGATCAGAGGTATCCACCACATCGGCATGAACTGCCGCGACATGGAACGGATGAAGAAGTTCTATTGCGACGCCTTCGGCTTCAGGCCGGTCGACGAGGAAGGCTTCGCCTGGGAAAACGAGCCGATGATGGACCACATCGTCGACGTGAAGGATTCGGCGTCGAAGGGGTGCATGCTGCGAGCCGGCACCTGCTACCTCGAACTGTTCGAATACAGCGCGCCGCCGCCCGCCTCCCCCGATCCCAAGCGGCCCAACGATCGCGGCTACACCCATTTCTGCATCGACGTGACCGAGATGGAAAAGGACATGGAGCACCTCAAGAAGTGCGGCATGACCTTCAACGACCGCGAGTTCGTCGATGTCGGCCATGTGAAGACGCTCTACGGCTACGATCCCGAAGGCAACGTCATCGAAATCCAGCAATGCGCGCCCGAGAACGGCTTCACGCTGGAAGAGCTGTAGGCGACACCCCCTTCGGGCCGGACCGGTGGCACGAAGGGGCGCCCGTCCATTTACTTTGCATTGCAAAGTCAAGGAGAAGCCGATAGTCCACCGGCATTGCACCAACACGATTGCGGGGAGAGGAACATGGCCGGCATCGGTTTCGAAGGACGCGTAGCGATTGTCACGGGCGCGGGCGGCGGACTGGGCCGCGAACATGCGCTGGAACTGGCGCGGCGCGGCGCCAGCGTGCTGGTCAACGACCTGGGTGGCGACGTCGCCGGAAACAACGGCTCGCCCGCCATGGCGGAACAGGTCGTCGAGGAGATCAGGGGCGCCGGCGGCACGGCGCAGGCCAATTGCGACACGGTCGCCACCACCGAAGGCGCGGAAGCGATCGTCGCCCAGGCGATCGACAGCTTCGGCAAGGTCGACGTGCTCATCAACAACGCCGGCATCATGCGCAACGCCAGCATCGAGGACACCACCGACGAGGACTGGGACGCGGTGATCGCGACTCACCTCACCGGCAGCTTCAAGATGACCCGCGCCGTGTGGCCGCACATGAAGGCGCAGGGCTATGGCCGGATCGTCTACACCGCGTCGAGCGCGGGCCTGTTCGGCAATCCCTATTGCGGCGCCTACGGCGCGGCCAAGGCGGGCATCGCCGGGCTGATGAACACCGCCGCGCGCGAAGGCGAGGAGCACGGCATCCTGTGCAACTCGCTGATGCCGAACGCGATGACCCGCATGGCGGCGCAAGCCGGCGCGGACTGGGCCGAGCGCATGCCCGAGCTGGAACACGTCATGCCGCCCGAGATCGGCAATTCGATGAATCCCGAATTCAACATGCCGCTCGCCGTCTATCTCGCGAGCGAGGCCTGCACCGTCACCCAGGGCCTCTATTCGCAATGCCTCGGCCGGTCGGCGCGCGTGTTCCTGGGCGTTGTCCCGGGATGGCAGTCGCATCGCCAGAGCGCCCCCAGCGTCGAGCAGATCGCCGAGCACTGGGCCGAAATCACCGACATGACGCGCGGCTACGCAGTGCCGATGACCGCCACGGAAGAACACGGCATCGTCCTGTCGCAGGGCTGACGAACCGGCGCACAGGCAAGCACTGAAAACCCGGTTCTCTCCTCCTCCCCACGGGAGAAGGATGCGCGGGCCTGCGCTCGCAATGACGTGTGGGTGATCCGGAAAACCACGTTTCCCTTGACAGATATAACCATATAGGTTATATGGCCACCGCCTCTTTCGCGAGGCAGAACCGGGAGCGGGCAGGGCCGGCCTGCATTGCTCCCTCCCGCTTCCGCCCTTCGGGATGGTAGCGGACGCGGCCGGCGCGTGGGCCTGTGCCAATGGGCGGTAGTCCAAGGCAAAGCCGACAAGCGCCAGACGCGGCAGTCCGGATGCATGCGGGTTCGCGCTCCGCCCCCATACCTCGCCGACATAGCTGGTGAGCTCTGAACGGGACCGGCGACCCGCCATTGGCGCGGCGCAATCAGCCGCGAGGGGAAAGGCGCGCGCCGCGATTCCCGCGCACCTCTCTCCGGCCGGTCGCGGAAACGGGCCGAACCGGACAGCGTCGCGGTTGGGCGCCCCGGTCGTTCGCAACATCCTTCCGCCCGCCCCCGGCACGCGGCCCGTCCCTGACGCCGCGCCGGCCGCGCGATTCGTTTCCTTCCCCCGGCGCAAGTCCGCATTCGCCAGCGGAGGATGCAGCACGCCCTACGCTCGTCATTCCCGCGAAAGCGGGAATGACGAAGTTTAGTTTCGTGGGTGGGACGACGCGGAAAGCGAACGAACGCTCCTAGAAATCGACCAGCAGGGAAGCGGAGAACCGGCGTCGCTCGCCCGGTATCAGCGTCTGGCTGGCGACCGCGATCCAGCGCTTCTCGTCCAGCACGTTCTGCACTTTCGCGCGGATCGTCGCCGGATAGCGGCCGAGCATCACCGGCTGGCGGAACCCGATGTCGAGATCGTTGCGGGTCGGCAGTTTCAGCTGCCGGCCGCCCAGTTCCGGCAACGGCCGCGCGCTCGCGACGGTCCTGCCGCGAATGGTCGCGCTCAGCGTCGGGGTGAAGCCGCCCCACAGGTCGGTGCGATAGTTGGCGTCGAAGCTGAGTTTCACCGGCGGCCGCGATTCCACCGGGCGATTTCCGACGTCGCCGCTCTCGACGCCCGGACCGGACACTTCCGCTTTCATGAATACCGCTCCGGCAAGCAGGCTCAGCCGGTCGTCGGCGAGATGGCCGGACAGGGAAACCTCGATGCCGCGATGCGTTTCCGTCCCCAGGCGCGTGAACCGGTTGCCGGCATCGAACGAGAAATAGGGCTTGGTGATTTCGAACGCGCTCAGCACGATCTGCCCGGCCGGCAATTTCCAGCGCAGCCCCACTTCGTATTGGGTGCTGCGTGCGGCAGGAAGCTGCTCGTTCCGGTTGAGCGCCGTCTCCGGGGCCGCGCCGCTGTCCTCGAGGCCGCGCTGGGTGCCGCCGAACAGGATCAGGTCGGACGTGACGTCGATGCCGATGCTGGCGTTGTAGAGCCACTCCTTCTTCCGGGACGTCGTCACGCCGCCCTGGTCGGTCTGGCGCGCCCGGAAATCCGCCCGCTGCAGGCCGAGATTGACCTGCCCGACGCCGTCCCACTTGCCGAGATAGCCGAGCAGCCAGGCTGTCTGCCTGACCTTGCCCACGTTGACGGGCGAGAAGACGAAATCGGGCCTGAGCTCGCTGCCCGGCTCGCCGAAGGTCACATCGTCGAGCACCGCGATGTCGGAACCGTCCGATTCGGTATAGCGGTCGCGCCCCCGGAAGCCGGCGAGCAGGCGATGCCGCCACCGGCCGCTGCCGAAACGATAGGCGAACTGCACCTCGCCGCTCAGGGAACGCAGGTCCTGCACGGGATCGGCGATGACGACGTGGCCCGCCTGCCCGGACCCGTCGGATATGATGAACAGCTCGGTATAGTTTTCCTTGCGCTTGATCGAGGAGCGGAACAGGCCGCCACGCAATGAAAGCCGGTCGGTCAGCCGTGCCTTCACCGTGGTGCCGAGATTGATGCTGTCGTTTTCGTTCATCGCCCAGAACGAGGCGTATTGCCGGTTCCTGCGAATCGGCTCCGGGACGTTGTTCCCCCTCACGACGATGTAGGGCTTGGTATCGCCGTAGCGGATGAAACCGCCGCTGATGAACGGGCTGATCTCCACGGTGGCGAAGCGCACCACCGGCTTGAGCGCGAACGAGTAATTCTCGCTGTGCCCGCCGTCGAGCTGCTTCGAGTGCCCCTGCGCCACCCCGGCGACGAGGCCGATCCGGTCCGATGCGACCGGAATCTGCATGTCGAGTTCGGTGACGTATCCGCCGTACTGGGTGAGATGCACCCCCACCCCCGCCGAGAAATCGCCGTGGACCGTGCGCAGCCGGTCGTCGACGATGCCGGTCGGCGCCGGAAAGGGATACTCCAGCGCCGCGAAACCGACACGCTCGGCCTGGCTCGCGCGCACCCGGAAGGACACGTTTGCCACCGGGTCGAAATAGATGCCGTCGAGCCGGGCGTTGCCGGCTTCCAGCGGGCTGAAGGCGCGCACGTTGTTCTGCGAATAGAGGCCGGTCGATTCCAGCCCCACCGACGTGCCGAAAGCGTCGTCCGCGCTGGCCACCGCGTCTTCCGCCGACTTCTGCTGCTGGGCGTGGACCCCGGCCGGCACCGCCATGGCCGCGCATGCCAGCACACTGGCCATCGGATAGCGGCATTTGGCTGGCACTTCGTTCTCCCTTTCCGGTCTAAAGCAAGCCGCCGGACGAGATTCAACCGGCAAATGATCACGCGTGAGTCTCATTCTGGCCGGATGCGGATTCGCGATCCTAGAAGTCGACAAGCAACGACGCCGATATCCTGCGGCGATCGGCCGGGAAGAAGGTGTTGCTCGCGACGACCAGCCAGCGGGCCGTGTCGAGGACGTTCTCCACCTTGAACCGGAACGTGGCCGGATAGCGGCCCAGCCTGAGCGGCTGGCGCGCGCCGATATCCACCGAGCTGCGGCCAGCCAGCATGAGCTGGCGCCCGTCAGTTCCCTCCAGCGGGCTCGACATCGCCGCGGTCTTGCTGAAATAGCTGACGCTCAAGGTCGGCGTGAAACCGCCCCACAGGTCGGTGCGGTAGTTGGCATCGAGGCGGAACTGCTCGGGACGCGTCCCGACCGGGCGGCGGCCGACCACGCCCTGCTCGCGCCCGGGGCCGCTGACTTCCGGCTTCATCACCAGCCCGCCGACGAGCAGGTAGAGCCGCTCGTTCAGGAAATTTCCGGACAGCGATGCCTCGACGCCCCGGTGCCGCACGGTGCCGAGCAGGGTGTAGCGCCGGTCCGCATCGAAGGAAAAGTAGGGCTTCGATATCTCGAACGCGCTCACCACGAGCTGCCCCGGGCCGAAATCCCAGTGCACGCCTGCCTCGTATTGGGTGCTGCGCGCGGCAGTGAGCTGCTCGTTGCGATTCGCCGCGGTTTCCGGGGCGGCGCCGCTGTCTTCCAGACCCCGCTGGGTGCCGCCGTAGATCATCAGGTGCGGGGTGATCTCCAGGCCGAGGCTCGCGTTGTAGAGCCAGACGTTCTCGCGCGTGCGCGTGGTGCCGTCGGCATCGACGAAGCGGGCCCGGAACGACGCCCGCTGCAGCCCGAGATTGATGCGCCCGACCCCGTCGATCTGGCCGAAATATCCCGCCAGCCACGAAGTCTGCCGCACCTTTCCGCGATTGACGGCGGAGAAGGCGAAATCCGGCTCGAGATCGGTGTCCCGCACTCCGTAGGGAACCTGCCCGAGGTCAAGGATGTCGGACCCGCCGGACTCGGTATAGCGGTCGCGCCCGCGAAAGCCCGCGATCAGGCGGTGCTCCCAGCCGCCGGTCCCGAAGCGGTAGACCCCCTGCACCTCGCCGCTCCAGGAATGGAGGTTCTGCCTCGGGTCGGCGATGACGATATGGTCGGCGTCCGCGCCGGCTTCCGGCAGGGCGAATATCTCGGTGAAGTTGTCCTTGCGCAGCAGGGTCGACTTGAACAGCCCCGCGCGCAGCGAGAGCCGGCCGGTAAGCCGCGCTTTCAGAGTCGCGCCGTAATTGACGTTGTCGCGATTGTTCTTCGCCCAGAACGATCCGAAGTAGCGCTTCGCCTTCGGCAGCCTGGGAATGAAAGGCCCCGCCGACACCGTCACCGTGCGCGCTTCGGCGTCGCGGACGTAATTGGCGCTGTAGAAGGGGCTGAACTCCACGCCCTCGAAGCGCAGGACCGGCTTGAACGCGAAGGAGTAATTCGCTTCCGTCGCGCCATCCACGAACACCGCGTTGCCGTGCGAAACGCCCGCGACGACGCCCAGGCGATCCCTGATCACGGGGATCTGCGCATCGACGATGCCGACATAGCTGCCGTACTGCTGCTTGTGCATTTCCAGCCCCACCGAAAGGTCGTTGCCCACCGTGCGCAACCGGTTGTCGACGATGCCCGTCGGGGCCGGGAACGGATAGTCGAGCGCGGCGAAACCGACCCGCATGGTCTGGCTCGCCCTGGCGCGAAGCGTGATCAGGCTGACCGGATCGAAATAGATCCCGTCGATGCGCGCGTTGCCGGCGTCGAGCGGGCTGAAACCGCGCACGTTGTGCTGCGAATAGATGCCCGTCGATTCCAGCCCGACGGAGGTGCCGAAGGCGTCGTCGGCACTGGTGACCGCATTCTCCGTCGACTTCTGCTGGGCACGCGACGCCGCCGGCATCGCCACGGCTGCGCACGCCAGAACACTGGCGATCAAACAGCGGCAATTGTCCGGCATCTGCATTCCCCCTCCGCGGTCTAAAGCAACCCGGATGGAGAGATTCAATGCAAAATGATCACATTAGCGTATCATTCCGGACGTAACCGCCGCCGGCCGGTCAACCGTGACGCATGACCACTTCCTGGCTGGTCGAAGCGATCAGCCTGCCTTCCCGGTCGAACAGCAGCCCCCGGGTGAAGCCCATTCCCGCGCCGGCGAACGGGCTTTCGACCCGGTAGAGCAGCCACTCGTCGGCCCGGGCGCTGCCGTGGAAGGCGATGTGGTGGCTGGTCGTCAGCGCCGGGTAGCGCGCCGGAAAGGGCGGTCCGTGCAATTCGTTCGCCACCGGCCCCAGCCAGAAGTCCGACGCGAAGGCGATCAGCGGCTGGTGGAGATCGAGGTCGACAATCCGTTGCGCAGGCGGAATCCGCATCCAGAAGTCGCGGCGCGCTTCCGGCTCACCGGAAAGATGGAACGTCCGCTCCGGCTCGGTCAGGCGGAATTCCACAGGGAGCGGCTGGAAATAGGATTTCACCTCTTCGCGCGGCACCCGGTCGGCATTGTCGCCAAGCCAGTCCTGCAGCGGCGGAAGCTCTTCGGGCCCCGGCAATCCCGTCGTCGCAGCGGCCTGGTGGCTCGGCCCTTCGCCGCCGCTGTAGAAGGAGCACAGCATGTCGAACAGCGGCTTGCCCGCCTGCCACGCGACAACGCGCCGGTTGGCGAAGCTGCGTCCGTCGCGCACGGTCTCGACCTCGTAGTCGATCGGCGAATCCAGCCTGCCGGCGCGCAGGAAATAGGCGCTGCAGCTGTTGGCAGCCCAGCCCGGCGTCGTGGCCCGGGCGGCCAGCAGGCCCTGCGCGAGGAACTGCCCGCCGAAAATCGCACCCTGGGAATTGTCGTGCATGTGCCCGCTGCGGAACGTCGACGGCCCGATCGGGTCGAGCCGCAGCATGTCCTCGGCAAGCGATGCGAAGGGATCCTCGGTGGCTGGCAAGCGGTATCCTTTCCGTATCTCAGGCGCGGCCGGCAAAGCGGCGCGCGGCGGCTTCGAAATGCCGGCGCGGATTGTCGATGAACATGCGGTCGACCTGGTCCTGCGAGATGCCGGCTTCGAGCAGCGCCGGGATGACGTGCTGCGAGACGTGCAGATACTGGTGATCGGGCAGCGCCTTCGCGCGGATCTCCTCGGACGGATAATAGTCCGACCAGCAGGCGCAGTCGTGCGAAAGCGTGAGATGATCGACATAGCCGCGCTTCACCATTTCAACGATGGTCGCGACGCGCTCCCGCGTGGTCGTCACGAAATCGATGCCGAACCGGTCCATGCCGAGGATCGAGCCCTTGTCGGCCAGTTCCATCAGGTAATCGATGTCGGTCGTATCGCCGCAATGGCCGATGATGACGTCTTCCAGGTTCACGCCTTCGTCCGCGAAAATGCGCTGAGCGATCAGGCCCGAGCGGTTCTGCGGCGCGGTGTGGACGGTGATCGGCGTCCCGGTCATGACATGGGCCCTTCCGATCGCGCGCATCACCCGCTCGACCCCGGGCGTCAGCCCCGGTTCGTCGATAGCGCATTTGAGTTCGCCGGCCTTGATGTCGGTGTCGAGGATGCCTTCCCGGATATCCTTCACGAAGAAGTCGACCATCGGCTCGGGCGCTTCGAACATCAGCCCCGGCCCCCAGAGCATGAAGCCCGACGGCGCTTCGTTGAAGGTGTAGGCGCCGGTCGAAACGACGATGTTGAGATCGGTCTTCGCCGCCACCCTGGCGATGCGCGGGACATAGCGGCCAAGCCCCAGCACCGTCAGGTCTATGATCGTGTCGATGCCCGCCGCCTTCAGCGCGTCCAGGCGCTCGACCGCGCCCGCGACGACAATGTCTTCCACGAAGTCAGGCCGGTAGTTCGCGGTGAACTCGTGGTTGTAGGTGAAGATGTGCTCATGGACGAGAACGCGCCCCAGCTCCCCGGAATCCACCGGCCCGCGCGCCGTTTCCACTTTCGCCATGTCACCCTCTCCTCACCGTCGGCGTCCCATGCCCGCTGGCTCTAGACGATGCAATGGCGAGGCACTGCCGTCCACTGCCCATGCCCACTCTTGACCTTGGCGGAAGCCCAACCGGTTTGTCGCCCCGTCGCGTCCAGTTTTCCCTTGCGCGCGCGAGGCGGGGCAACTTTGATGAGCCAGGCCGCCGCAAGAGACGAGCTATCGGCAAGATGGCCGCGGCAAGCAGAGAGGTAGGCTGCCATGAACGCGCAAAGCCCGATCGGCTTTTCCTACGATCCCTATGCCAGGGACGTTCTGAAAAACCCGCTGCCCTATTACCGGGAGCTGCTGGAGAACCATCCGGGCTACTACGTCGAGAAATACGACATGTTCGTCTTCACCCGCTTCCAGGACATCATCGACGTGGCGGGCGTGACCGACGACAACACTTTCGTCGGCTCGGAATCGACGCTGCCGATGCCGGCGGCGATCACCCACAAGAACGACGGCCCTCCCCCCTTCGTATCGACCAACCCGATGTCCGCCGGGATCATGCTGCCTTCGCCCGAATACGAGGAGATGCGGCTGGCCCATATCAAGCCGCTGAGGCCAAAGGCGGTCGCCGCGATCCAGGACATGGTGCGCGACCTCGTGCTCGGCCGGTTGCGGGAGCTGCTGCCCCGGGGCCGGTTCGAGGTCATGGGAGAGTTCTGCGGCCTCGTCAGCGCCGCCGTCACCTGCCACCTGTTCGGCATCCCGAAATCCGAGGCGCAAGGCGTGCTCGACGCGGTCAACGCCCTCGCCGTCTACAGCGACGACAAGGTCGGCGTGGACACGCCGGGCATGTACGACCAGCTCAAGGCGCATATCCGCCCGGCCATCGAAAGGCGTCGCAAGGCGGGCGCAGACGGCGAGGTCGCGCTGATCGACGGGCTCATCAACCACCGGGTGAAAAGCGACGGGCGCGCGCTGACCGACGACGAGATCGCCGACCAGCTCGTCTGTTCCTTCGTGGCCGCCACGGAGACCCCGCCCAAGCCGACCAGCCAGGGCCTGTGGATGTTGTGGCAGAACCCGGACCAGCTCGCCGAAGTGCGCAAGGACCTCGACGCCAATATTCCGATCGTGACCGAGGAAATCCTGCGGCTGTGCATCACCAACCAGTTCGCGATCCGCACCGCGCACAAGGACGTCTCCGTCGCCGGCGTCGACATCAAGGCCGGGCAGCGCGTCCTGCTGGGGATCTACGCCGGACTGCGCGATCCGCGCGAATTCGATGATCCCGAAAAATTCATCTGGAACCGCAAGATCAACCGGGTGCTGACATTCGGCTACGGACAGCATCACTGCATCGGCAACAACCTCGCCCGCATGCAGGTGCGCACCATGCTCCGCGCATTCCTGGAGCATGTCGAGGAGTTCGAATTCGACATGGACAAGGCGGTTCACGCAGCCAGCTATTTCCACTGGGGCTGGATCAAACTACCTGTGGTCGTCGGGAAATATTCGATCTGAAGGGGGAGAACATGAAAATCGTGGTCAACTGGTCGCTGTGCGAAGGCAACGGCAATTGCGAAGCCGCAGCGCCCGAACTGTTCCAGCTCGACGATGACGACCAGCTTGAGGTGCTGAACGACAGCCCGCCCGAGGAGCTGCGCGAGAAGGCGGAGGCCGCCGTGCGGTCCTGCCCGAAAAGCGCCCTTTCCATCGAGGAATAGGAACAGGCCATGATCGGACGCACCCTCGTCCTCGTGCTGGCCGCTGCGATGGCGCTCTCCGGCGCGGCGCTGGCCGTCGGCGGCTTCCAGCTCATCTCCGCCGGCGGAAGCTGGTACTACCTGCCGGCCGGCATAGCCTTGATCGCCACGGCCGCGGGCCTGGCCTTGCGCAAACCCTTCGCATTCCCGCTGTTCGGGGCCCTGCTGGCGGCAACGCTCGTCTGGGCGCTCTGGGAAGGCGGGCTCGACGGCTGGGCGCTCGTGCCGCGCATCCTCGGCCCCGGGATTCTCGGCCTGATCCTGCTTGTCCCCTTCATCCGCCGGCAAAGCGGCACGGGCGGATCGTGGTGGGTCGGGCTGCCGGTGCTGGCGATCGGCGGCACCTTGCTCGTCTCCGCCTACAGCGGCGAGAATCCGCCTGCGGACCTGAAAGGCGCCGCTCCGGTTTCCGTGACGGCCGAGGACGCCGGCGAGTGGAAAGTGTGGGGCCGCACCCTTTCGGGCACGCGCTTCTCCCCGCTCGGCGACATAACCACCGGCAATGTCGCCAAGCTCGAGCTTGCCTGGGAGTTCAAGTCGGATGTCGAGCCCTATGGCTTCCACGGCTTCGAGGCGACGCCGATCGCCGCCGACGGCAAGCTGTTCGTCTGCCTCGACCGCGATATCCTCGTCGCGCTCGACGAGGAAACCGGCAGGCAGGCCTGGCGCTTCGACCCGAAGAGCAATCTCGAAGGCGTGTTCGGCGGCACCTGCCGCGGCGTGAGCTATTACGAAGCGCCCGTGGAAACCGAGGACTGCGCCAAGCGGATCCTTTACGGCGTACACGACTGGCGGCTGATGGCGGTCGATGCCGAGACCGGCGAACGCTGCCGCTCCTTCGGCGAGAACGGCGAAGTCGACATGAAGGACGGCATGGGCGAGTGGGAACCCGGCATCGCCTATCCCTCTTCGCCGCCGACCATCGTCAACGGCGTCGCCATGATCAGCGGCTGGATCACCGACGGCCTGCGCGTCAAGGAACCTTCTGGCGGCATCCGCGCCTATGACGCGGTGACCGGCGAGATGCTGTGGATGTGGGATTCGGGCCGCGAGAATCCGCAGGAACCGCTCAAGCCTGGCGAGACCTATACGCCGGGCGCTCCCAATGCCTGGGGCGTGTTCAGCGGCGACGAGGAACTCGGCCTGGTCTACATGGGCATGGGCGTGGAGACGCCCGACTATTTCGGTGCGCATCGCGCACGAGAGGCCGAGATCTACTCGACCGCGATCGTCGCGCTGGACGTGCAGACGGGCAAGCCGCGCTGGCATTTCCAGACGGTGCATCACGACATCTGGGACTACGACATCGCGTCGCAGCCGGTGCTCGCGGACATCCCGGTCAAGGGCAAGCGCGTGCCCGCACTGATCGGGCCGACCAAGCGAGGGGAGTTCTTCGTGCTCGACCGCCGAACCGGCGAACCGCTGTATCCGGTGACCGAAAAGCCGGTCCCGCAGGATTCGGTGAAGGAGGACTGGACCGCCAGGACCCAGCCCTACAGCAGCTTCCCGAACGTCGCGGGCGGGAAGCTGACGGAACGGCAGATGTGGGGCGCCACGCCCTTCGACCAGCTGTGGTGCCGCCTCCAGTTCCGCAAGGCGCGCTACCAGGGTGACTTCACGCCGCCGGGGACCACGAAGACGATCTTCTATCCCGGCTCCGCCGGCGGATCGAACTGGGGCAGCGTCACGATCGACACGGCGCGCGACCTGATGGTCACCAACAGCCTCTACATGGCCGACATCGGGCGGTTGATCCCCCGGGCCGAGGCCGACCGCGCCGCGGCGGAGTATGCCGGTGGGGACAAGCCCGATTCCTTCGCCTTCCCGCAGCAGGGCACGCCCTATGCGATGGACCGGACGGTGTTTCTCGGCCCGCTCGGCATTCCCTGCCAGCAGCCGCCGTTCGGGCGGCTCAGCGTGATCGACCTGAAGACCGGCAAGATGGTCTGGACCAAGCCGCTCGGCACCGCCGAACGCGCCGGACCGATGGGACTGGAACTCAAGCTGCCGATCCGCATGGGCGTGCCGAATTTCGGCGGCTCCACGGCAACGGCGGGCGGAGTGGTGTTCATCGCCGCGACGCAGGACCGGGTGCTGCGCGCGGTCGATATCGGCAACGGCCGGGAGCTGTGGCGCTATTCGCTCCCGGCGATCGGCGCGGCGACGCCGATGACCTTCCGGTCGTCGAAAAGCGGGAGGCAGTTCGTCGTCATCTCCGCGGGCGGCCATCCGGCCCTGCCCGGCCCCAGCGACAGCAGCGTGCTGGCCTTTGCCTTGCCGGAAGGGCAATAGACGCACGAATCAGCCGGGGAACATGCCGATGACAGACGCTTCCGTAGCGAAGCTTGAAGCCGAAAACGCCATCCGCAGGCTGGTTTCGGCCTATTGCGATGCCGTGAACCGGCTTGACGCCGATGCCGCGGGGCAGCTGTTCGCGGCCGATGCGAAGGTTCGCATCGCCGACTTCCCGGAGCTGTGCGGGCGCGACACGATCACCGAAGGGATGCGCACGACATTCGCCGCGTCGAGCTTCCTGCGCCAGCAATGCGATGCGATCCTGATCGATGTGGACGGCGACCGCGCCCGCTCGCGGATTTCGGTGTTCGAAGTGAACCGCAAGCCCGAAGTCGACGACCTCGGGCTTATTTTCGGCTTCTACGAGGACGAATACGCCCTGCTCGACGGCAACTGGCGTTTCCATCGGCGCCGCTACACGCTGCAGCTGCGCGCCTTGCTCCCGGCCTCGAAAATCCAGCACATTCCCGGTTTCGCACCGCAGGACGCATTTCGCGCCTGACCCATCCGATATTCGTTGAAACCGCGGATTTCGCACCTAGATTCAAACCATTCGCAAGAATGGAGTATCTTCGGGTGAACGGTATGAAAACGGCCATGCTGCTGGCGGCGCTCACGGCGCTGTTCATGGGGCTCGGCTTTATGTTCGGCGGGACCGGCGGGGCGATGATCGCGCTGCTCGTGGCGGCGGGCATGAACCTGTTTACGTTCTGGAACGCCGACAAGATCGTGCTCAGGATGCACCAGGCCCGCGAAGTCGACGAGCGCTCGGCTCCGGATTTCTACCGGATGGTCGCGCAGCTCGCGCAGCGCGCCAACCTGCCGATGCCCAAGGTCTATATCGTCGAGAGCCCCAATCCCAACGCTTTCGCGACCGGCCGCAATCCGGAAAACGCGGCCGTCGCGGCGACCACCGGCCTGCTCGACATGCTTTCGCGCGACGAAGTCGAGGCGGTGATGGCCCACGAGCTCGGCCATGTCCGCAACCGCGACACGCTGATCATGACGATGGTGGCGACGATTGCCGGCGCGATCTCGATGCTTGCCAATTTCGGCCTGTTCTTCGGCCAGGGCAGCAGCCGCAATCCGGTGGCCGCGATCGCGGCGATGTTCATGGCGCCCTTCGCGGCAATGATCGTGCAGATGGCGATCAGCCGCACCCGCGAATACGGCGCCGACCGGGCGGCCGCCGAGATATCCGGCAACCCGCAGGCGCTCGCCACGGCCCTTGCCAAGATCGCCCGCCCCGCACAGAAAATCCCGAGCATCGCGTCGGAACGCAACCCGGCCGCGGCGCAGCTCTACATCGTGCCCACCAGCGTGTCCGAGCTGTTCTCGACGCACCCCGCGACGGAAAAGCGGATCGCGGCGCTGCAGGCGATGTCCGGCACTCCGGGCCCGTCCCCGGCACGGCGCTCCGCGCTCGATCCCAACCGCTCCCGATAGGTCGCGAACCACCCCCATCGAATCGTCATTTCCGCGCAAGCGGGAACCCAGTCGCCGCGCCTTGAAATCAGCGCGCGGCAAGAAGCTGGGTCCCCGCTTGCGCGGGGATGACGAAGTGCGCGCGTGGGCAATCGATTACCGCAGCCCAGGCGCTCCTCCCCTTGCCTGCTTGCGGCAGGCTGCTAGGTCCGGAACCGGAACCGACAGGGGGAGAAGACTTGCATGGCGCTGGCCCGGGAAATTCGCGACAGCCTGACGTTGCCGGCGTTCTGCGCGCCGATGTTCCTGTGCAGCACGCCGGCGCTCGCGGCGGAATGCTGCAAGGCCGGGATCGTCGGCTCGCTGACGGCGAACCACTGCCGCGACATGGCAAAGCTGGAAGAGCAGCTCCGGCACGTGCACGAGGCCGTCACCCGCTTCGCCGGCGAGAACCCGGAGCGGAAAATCGGCCCGCTGGCGGTCAACATCGCACCGACCAAGGACGCGGCCGACTTCCGCACGCATCTCGATCTGTGCAAGCGCTACGGCACGCGGATCATCGTCACCTCGGTTGGCAATCCCACCCAGAACGCGCCGATCGTGCGCGATCTCGGCATGTTCCATTTCCATGACGTGACCAACATCCGCTTCGCCGAGAAGGCCGCTGCCGCCGGCGTCGACGGCATGGTCGCGATCGGCGCGGGCGGTGGCGGACATGCCGGCGCGATCACCCACCTCGCCCTCATCCCGAAAATCCGCGCGATGTTCGACGGCACGATCGTGATGGCGGGCGCCGTCACCACCGGCGCCGCGATCCGTGCCGCCGAAGTGCTGGGAGCCGACCTCGCCTATCTCGGCACCCGCTTCATCGCCACGCGGGAATCGGGCGCGCCCGACGCCTACAAGGCAATGCTGGTCGACGGCGGGGTCGAGGACGTAATCTACACCCGCGGCGTCAACGGCCTGCCGGCAAGCTGGCTCAAGGCCTCGCTGCGCGACATCGGGCTGGATCCCGACAACCTGTTCATCCCCGAGGGACGCAGCACCGAACACCTGCCCGAAGGCAAGACGCCGTGGCGCGATATCTGGAGCGGGGGTCAGGGCATCGGCCTGATCGGGGACATCCCGGCGACGGCGGAGCTGGTCCGCCGGCTGAGCGAGGAATATGTCGCGGCCTGCGCCACACCGGACATGGCCGATGCGGCGCGCGCCGCCCTGAAAATCTAGGAGAAGAGGATGTCCGACCGGATCCTGCGACAGGACGATGCCAACGGCCTGTGCACGCTGACGCTCAACCGCCCCGACAAGCTCAATGCGCTCGATACCGAGACGTTCCAGGCGCTGGAGGCGCATTGCGCTGCCCTGGAACAGCAGACCGACACAATCGGCTGCGTGGTCCTGCGCGGCAGCGGTCGCGCCTTCTGCGCCGGAGCCGACATCACCGGGATCGGCGCCGGCTTCATCGACTCGAAATTCAAGCCGGGCGTGGTCGAACGCCTCGCCAACCTGCCCCAGCCGGTCGTCGCCGCGATCCACGGCGTGTGCTTTACCGGCGGGCTGGAACTGGCGCTGGCCGCCGACCTGATCGTCGCCGACGAGACCGCGCGCTTTGCCGACACGCACGGCAAATGGGGCCTCGTCGGCGCCTGGGGCATGTCGCAGCGCCTGCCGCGCCGCATCGGCCTGTCCGCCGCCAAGCGCATGAGCTTCACATCGAAGGAAGTGAAGGCGGCCGAAGCCAGGGAACTCGGCCTTGTCGACCTGCTGGCCGGGGAAGGATCGCTGGATGAGACGGTTTCCGGCCTCGTTGCCGATATCCTCGCCAACAGCTGGCACACCAACATCTCGACCAAGCGGCTGATGACCGAAACCGACGGCATGTCGCTGGCAGAAGGCCTTGCCCACGAACACTACCGCAATCCCGGCTTCGCCCCCGATTACGACGAGCGTATCGCCCGTTTCTCGCGCAAATAGCGGCAGCAACCGCAGCGGCGGTCAAGCGGGGTTACCGCCACGCCGATGGCTTGAACTCAGCCATTGCGTACCTTCCCCGCTCCTGTACACTTGTTCAGGAAAGAAAATTGACGACTCTAGAATGAGGTGTGGGAGTGCTTAAATCAGCAGACACTGGCCTGCGGGCGGTGCCATTTCCGATCGACGATCCTGAGCGGATTCCGGCCCAGCGCTATTACGACGAAGAATTCTACCAGGCGGAGCTGGACCACCTGTGGCCGCATGCCTGGCAGATGGCCTGCCGGCTCGAGCAGATCCCCGAAGTCGGCGACTGGATCGAGTATACCAACGTCGGCCAGTCCGTCCTCATCGTGCGCACGAATGACGGGGTGAAAGCCTGGTACAATGCATGCCGCCACCGCGGCGTGCCGATCGCCGGCGGCACCACCGTTTGCTCCTCGCACAGCACGGCCTACGGCAATTGCTCGAAGACCGGCTTCATCTGCCCGTTCCACGGCTGGCGGTGGAACATGGATGGCGAGAACACCATGATCTACGGCAAGCACCTGTTCAGCGAACGGCAGCTTGATGAGGACGACGTTAACCTCGTCCCGTGCCGCGTCGAAACCGCGATCGGCTGCGCCTGGATCAACTTCGACGACGATGCGCCGAGCCTACGCGAATGCATCGGCCCGCTGATCGACCGGCTCGAAGCGCACAATGTCCACAAGCTGCGCGCGGAGTGGTGCTTCGGCACGGTCCTTCCGGCCAACTGGAAGATCGCGATGGAGGCCTTCATGGAAGGCTACCACGTGATGCAGACCCATCCCCAGCTCGAACGCGCGACCCCGTTCATGTACGGCAGCATGTACGAGCGCGAGCGTGGCCCGGTTCCGACGATGGTCGACGAGAGCCTTTCGAACGTCGAGAATCAGGAAATCCAGATCAAGTCGATGGAACTCCTGAGCGAAGGCATGGCCGGCATGCTCCACGAGAAGGAAGTGGAGATCGCCCGGGGCCTCGTCGGCATGGAAGAAGGGCTTCCGGAAGACAAGAACCAGGCCATGTTCATGTGGCTGGCCATGGTCATGCAGCAGATCACCGAGCAGCTGCAGGCGAAGGGCGAACCGGTTCCCGATCTTTGCGCGGTCTCGCAGTCGGACCCGATCAGCGCGGTCGAGTTCCTGTTCCCGCATTATTTCCTGCTGCCCTATTTCAGCAGCTTCTCCGCCTATCGCATCCGCCCGCTGGGCCCGGAGGAATGCTTCTTCGAGATCTGGTCGCTGACCATGTTCCCCGAGGGCGAGGAACCGGATCCGGTGATGGAGCCGACGGTGCTGCCTTTCGACAGCGCGGAGTTCCCGCCGATCCCCCGGCAGGACTATTCGAACATCCCGATCCAGCAGCGCGGCCTGCATGCCAAGGGCTTCGAATTCATGCGGCTGTCGAAGGATGTCGAAGGTCTTGTCAGCAACTACCAGCGGATCATCGACGGCTATCTCGCCGGCGTTCCGCAGGACAAGCTGGCCACTGCGACCAACGAACTCGGCGGCAATTTCGACGGAGTCATCAAGGACCTCGACATCTAGCGGTCAAGCAGCTTTTCGGGGGCAGTCACGTAGTTTACGGTCTGCCCCCGGCGTTCGCCATTCCCAAAGCGGATGAGCGGGTATATCGGTTCCGCTTTGGCATCCGCCGTATTGCCTGGGGCCGGCGTATCGCGGTCCGGCCTGCGCCTGGGAGAAGACTGAATGCTCAAATCGACGGACAAGGGCCTGAGGGCCATACCCTTTCCGATGGACGATCCCGAACGGATCCCGGTCGAGCGATACTACGACGACGAATTCTACCAGGCGGAACTGGACCACCTGTGGCCGCATGTCTGGCAGATGGCCTGCCGGCTCGAGCAGATCCCCGAAGTCGGCGACTGGATCGAATACACCAATGTCGGCCAGTCCGTCCTGGTTGTCCGCACCAAGGATGGGGTGAAGGCCTGGTACAACGCCTGCCGCCACCGCGGCGTGCCGATCGCCGGCGGCACCACCGTCTGCTCCTCGCACAGCACCGCCTATGGCAATTGCTCGAAGACCGGTTTCATCTGCCCGTTCCACGGCTGGCGGTGGAACATGGATGGCGAGAACACCATGGTCTACGGCAAGCACCTGTTCAGCGAACGGCAGCTTGAAGAGGACGACATCAACCTCGTGCCCTGCCGTGTCGAAACCGCGATCGGCTGCGCCTTCATCAATTTCGACGACGATGCGCCGAGCCTGCGCGAATGCCTGGGCCCCGTCCTCGATCGCTTCGAGGCGCACAACACCGGCATGCTGCGCGCTGAATGGCAGTTCGGCACGGTCCTTCCGGCCAACTGGAAGATCGCGATGGAGGCCTTCATGGAAGGCTACCACGTGATGCAGACCCACCCGCAGCTCTACAAGGCGCACAGCGAAGCCCACATCGATTCCTACGACAACCCGGACGAAACGCAGAGTTCGGTGGCTGCTTCCCGCTCGGCCGCGAAAGGCACGTCGACCAAGGTCGAGGTCGCGGCGCAGTTCGAACATTTCGAGCTGTTGTGCGAAGGCATGGCGGGGATGATCCATCAGAAGGAGGTCGAGATTGCCCGCGAGCTGCTCGACGCCGACCTGCCCGAAGACGCGTCCGAAGGCCTGCCGCAGTGGTTCGGCCTGCTGATGCAGCAGATCACGGAACAGCTCCGCGCGAAGGGCGAACCGGTCCCCGACCTGATCAAGGTCAGCCAGTCCGACCCGGTCAACGCCGTCGAGTTCCTGTTCCCGCACTTCTTCCTGTTGCCGGTGTTCAGCAGCATGTCCTCCTATCGGATCCGACCGCTCGGCCCCGAGAAGTGCTTCTTCGAAATCTGGTCGCTGACCCTGTTCCCGGAAGGCGAGGAGCCCGATCCGGTGATGGAACCGACGGTGCTGCCCTATGACAGCCCCGAGTTTCCGCCGATCCCCCGGCAGGACTATTCGAACATCCCGATCCAGCAGCGGGGCCTCCACGCCAAGGGCTTCGACTTCATGCGCCTGTCAAAGGCCACGGAAGGTCTCGTCAGCAATTACCAGCGGATCATCGACGGCTACCTGGCCGGCGTTCCGCAGGAGAAACTGGCCCTGGCCACCAACGAGCTCGGCGGCAATTTCGATGGCCCGATCAAGGACCTGGACATCTAGGCCATTACCACCTTCGATTGACTCGTCATTCCCGCGATAGTGGGGATGACGAAGCCCGCTTCAAACAGGGCGAAAATCGCTCCGTAAGGACAAGGAAAGCCCCGGAATTGCTTCCGGGGCTTTCCTCTTGCATTGGGCTTCGGGCGGGTGCGGCCCCTTACCAGTAGGGACGTTCCAGCAGAGCCCGCCGCCGCTCGCGGATGATTTCCTGCCGCTGCTCGGGCGTCACCATGGCGACGTCCTTCGGCAGGTGCTTCATCACGTCTGCGACTTTCACCTTTTCCACCTTGGGGATCGGCTGACTGTCGCAGCCGGTCCAGCGCCCCTGAACGGCACCGCGCGGATAACCGGCCGTGTCGAGCCAGTTCTTCACTCCCGGATCCTTAGCCGAAACCACAACGCGCAGCTTGCCGTCGCTGTCCGGCGCGGCCTGCGATCCGTTGAGGCTGGAGTGGTTGTTCAGCCAGTCGGTGGTCTCGTAGATGTCGTTGGTCAGGATCAGCGAGCGGTACTGGCACACGTCCGGCACCGGCGATTCGATGATCAGCGCCTCGTCCTCGGCGAGATCGTAGGAGCCTTCGTAGTAGAACTGGCCTTCGAGCGCGCCGAAGCCGACGTCGAAGATCTTGAAGCTGTTGATGTAGCCTTCCTGCCGCAGCACCTCGACATGTTCGGGGAACAGCAGGCCCATGAAATTCATCTGCTGGGTCATGCTCAGCAGGCGCTGTTCCAGTTGCGCTGCCGGCGGACGCGGACGTCCTACCGGCCCGTCGACCCGTTCGATGGAAATCGTCGGCGATTCCTCGTTCGACCAGTCGGAGCTCACCATCCGGAGCATGATCCGCGTCGCATCCGGGCTCAGCTCCCACCAGTCGCCAGCATAGCCCTCGGGCTTTTTCTGGCTGACCAGCACGTCGTATC
Organism: Novosphingobium sp.; assembly: GCA_024236175.1. Lineage (GTDB taxonomy): Bacteria > Pseudomonadota > Alphaproteobacteria > Sphingomonadales > Sphingomonadaceae > Novosphingobium. The sequence continues at coordinate 772,640 of JACKKY010000002.1, forward strand.
GGCCGTCGTCGTCAAGCTTCAGGCTCGAAAGGTGGAGATGCGAACGCGCCCCCCCTCCTGCCGCGGTCGGCGGCGTGACCTGGGCCAGCACCGAGTGGTTGAGCGTTCCGGCCTTGCCTCTGATCCGGTAGCTTGCGCCCGGCGTGACGAGCGTGCTGCGATAGATCGTATCGGCATTGGGCTGGCCGACATTCAGCAGCAGTCCGATCGTCGGCACGAACTGAGGCGAATTGCCGTCTCCGCCAAGCGCCTCGATCGAGGAGCTGGCGATCGCCTCCAGCGCAAGCCGGGCGGCTTCCTGCCGGATTTGCGGATCGTTGCGCATATCCTCCGGCAGCTTGGCCAGGATCCGGTCGGGCAGGGTCTGCACGCTGTCGGCGAATTCCTGCCAACCGGGAACGGTCGATTTCTGGTGGGTTTCGGTCATGGTTTCTCCTGCGCGTGCGTTCAGCGGAAACACGGCGATGAGCAGTGCGGCTAGCCCAATGGTGAACAGTCTGCGTGTCGGCACGCGGCATCCCCTCTTCCTGGTTTTCTTTGGCGCGAGAGTGGCCCGCTCCTACGAAGCGGTCAAGGAGGCTACCAGCGCTTTCACTTTCTTCTGCCGCCACTGCGGTAGCGGCGCGACCAGCCAGTAGGTCCGGCGGCATGGTTCGGGCTCGCTCGACAGGGCGATCCGGCCCGACTCGTTCCAGGTCGCGGCCAGCAGGGCCGGAACCCGGGCCCTGCCCAGCCCCGCCGCTGCCGCGGCAATCGCCAGCCCGGCATCTCCGACCGTCACCGGCGGGGTGTCCTCCTCGCCATCTCCGCCCGGATTGGGATCGCCCGGCCAGGCGATCCATTGCCCTTCCCCGACCGTCACCCGCTCCGGCGGCCCCAGGGGGACGCCTTCCAGATCGCCCGGCCCGTCGGTCCAGCGGACCGCAAGGTCTAGATTGGCTTCGGTGAAATCGCTCATCTCCCCGTCGACGAGGACATAGCGCAGATGGGGATTCTCGGCCCGGAACGCGGCCAGGCGCGGCGCCAGCCAGGCTTCCGAGAAATCGCGCGGCGCCGCGATCGTGTAGACATGGCTCGACTGACCGGCCTGGATCGCCTGCACCGCATCCTCGAAATGGAGGAATCCGGTGCGCAGCGCTTCAAGGCCCGCGACCGCTTCCTCGGTCAGCTCCAGTCCCTTGCTGGTACGCCGGAACAGCACCACGCCCAGCAGGTCTTCCAGCGCGCGGATCTGCTGGCCGACCGCTGCCGGCGTGACCGCGAGTTCGTCGGCCGCGCGGGTGAACGAGAGATGCCGCGCAGCGGCATCGAACACCCTGAGGGCGTTGAGCGGCAAATGCGTGCGTTTCATGGGGCTCGCGTTCAGCCCGCGGTGGCAGGCGCCGCCAGCGGGAAGAAGGGAATTGCGGCCATGATCTCGGTCCCGTCTTCGCGAAGGAAGGTATAGTGGCCTTCCATGCTGCCCTGCGACGTCGTGAGCGGACAGCCCGAAACATAATCGTGTGCCTCGCCGGGGCGCAGGATCGGCTGCTCGCCGACCACGCCGTCACCTTCGACGAGGTTCACCATGCCGCGACCGTCGGTGATCCGCCAGTGCCGCGTCATGAGCTGGATGGTCTCGTCTGAATCGTTCTCGATGCGGATGTGATAGACCCAGAACCATTTCCCCGCCTCGATACGCGACTGCTCTGGCAGGAAATTGACGGCAACCCTCACAGTAATCCCGCCGCTCGACGGCGCACGCTCGCCGCCGGCGCCGTCGCTGACACTGACGGGCGTGATCGCGGTATGCTGGAAGAGCTCTTTCATGTCAGGCAGCAGGTTAGCGCGTGTTTTCGCAACCGACAACTGTGCTGCCGCTTCTGTCCTCTCCTTCCCCCCGCGGGAAGAGGAGCGCGAACCGCCAGCCGATGCGAGGCAGTCCCTAGAGCCCGGCCTTGATCAGCGCCTGGTCGAGGTCCTCGATCAGATCGTCGGGATCTTCCAGCCCCACATTCAGCCGCACCATGCCTTCGAACACGCCCATCGCCTCGCGCCCTTCCGGGCCCACCGAATGATGGGTCGTGGTCGCGGGGTGGCACATCAGCGAGCGCGAGTCGCCGATGTTGTTGGAGATGTCGATCAGTTCCAGCGCATCGAGCAGCGCCCAGGCCTGCTCGCGGCCGCCGTCGAGGATCACGGAGAAGATGGTCCCGCCCGTCTTCATCTGCTTCCTGGCAAGATCGTGCTGCGGATGGCTGCTGAGCCCGGGATGGAGTATCCGGGGGACGCGCCCCTCCATGAACTTGCCGACCCTGAGCGCATTCTCGCTCTGCCGCTGGGCGCGCAAATCGAGGGTCTCCATGCCCTTGAGCACCACCCAGGCGTTGAACGGCGACAGCGACGGACCGGTGTTGCGCTGGAACGGCAGCAGCTTTTCGGTGATGAATTCCTCCGAACCGCAGACCGCGCCGGCAAGCACCCTGCCCTGCCCGTCCATCAGCTTGGTGGCGGAATAGGCGACGACGTCGGCGCCGAATTCCATCGGCCGCTGCAGCGCGGCGGTGCAGAAGGCGTTGTCGACGACAGAGGTGATACCGTGCGCCTTCGCGAGCGAGCAGATATGCTCGATGTCGGCGATGTCCATCGTCGGGTTGGCCGGCGTCTCGAAGAAGAAGACCTTGGTGTTGGGCCGGATCGCGGCTTCCCATGCCGCGTTGTCGCGCGAATCGACCACCGTGCTCTCGATGCCGAAGCGCGGCAGCAGGTTGTCGATCACCCAGCGGCAGGGGCCGAACAGCGCGCGCGCCGCGACGAGATGGTCGCCCTGGCTGAGCTGGCACAGCAGCGTCGCCGTCATCGCCGCCATGCCCGAGGCCTGGGCGCGGCACGCCTCCGCCCCTTCGACCATGGCGATGCGTTCTTCCAGCATCTGCACGCTGGGGTTCTGCGTGCGCGAATAGGTCATGCCTTCGAGCTCGCCGGCGAAGCGGCCCGCGGCAATCGAAGCGTCGTCATAGGAATAGCCCGAGGTGAGGAACATCGCCTCGCTGGTCTCGCCCTGCTCCGAACGCCACGTGCCGGCGCGCACGGCGCGCGTTGCGGGGCGCCATTTCGACGTGATCGAGCGGTTCTGGCCGGTAGAGCGTTTCATGCGCTCGCCTCTAGGACCGGCTTGGGCGCTTCGCAAGCATCCGCTGCGACGACAGGTTGCATCGGCTGAACGGCGAAGCGAATCGATTGGCCATTGCCGCAAGGCGGCGGCCGAACTATCGGGCGCAGCAATGGACAGCGCTCCGGCTTCCCGACGAGACCCGATAGGATGGAGCGCCATCATCGCGCTCGCTTTCCTCGCCCTCGTCTGGCACCGGCTCGGCATTCCTTCCCAGATCTATTTCGACGAAGTCCACTACGTCCACGCCGCGCGGCTGCTGCTTGAAGAACAGCGCGTCAATCTCGAACACCCGATGGTCGCCAAGGAAATCATCGCCGCGGCTATCGTATTGCTCGGCGACCGCCCGCTGGCCTGGCGAATCCCCTCGGCATTGTTCGGCGCTTTCGGACTGTTCGCCTTCGGGCGGCTGCTGTGGTGGGCAAGCCGCCGCCGGTTCGCGACGCTCGCCGGCATGTTCCTGGTGGCGACCGGCTTCGCATGGTTCATCCAGAGCCGGATCGCGATGCTCGATATCTTCTCCGCGAGCCTGGGAATGGCGGGCCTGTGGCAATTCGCGGCAGCGCTCGGCCAGCCGCCGAGCGCGGCGCGCTGGCGGCTGGCAGCGACGGGCGTCCTCCTAGGGCTGGCGATGGGCGCGAAATGGAGCATCGTTCCGGCGGCGATGCTGCCGGGCCTCGCCTTCCTCGCCATCAGGCTGAGGAAGGAGGGCCGGCACTTTCTGACCGCCGCCCGGAGCGGCCCCGTCGCGGGCATTTCGCTGGTCGAGGCCGCGTTCTGGCTGGGGGTGCTTCCACTGGCCGTCTACTGGGCCACATACACGCCGGCCTTCTTCTTCAGGCACAGCCCCATCAGCCCGCTCGATTTCATCGGCCATCACCGCCACATGATCGAGCTTCAGGACAGCGTCATTCAGCCGCACCCCTATCGCAGCGTCTGGTACCAGTGGATCGTGAACTGGCGGCCGGTCTGGTATCTCTACGAGCCGGTGGACGGCGTGCAACGCGGCGTGCTGCTGCTCGGCAATCCCTTCTCGATGCTGGCGGGCCTGCCCGCGCTCGCCTGGTGCCTGTGGGCCGGCATCCGCCGGCAGCGCATCGACGCCCTGGCCTTCGCCATGATGTACCTGACGAGCATCGGCATGTGGATCGTCTCGGAAAAGCCGGTGCAGTTCTATTACCACTACCTGATCCCGAGCACCTTCCTGATGGGGTGCCTGGCGCTTGCGCTGGATGCGATGTGGCAGGCTTCGGGCTTGCGGCGCTGGTCGGCAGCAGTGGCGATCGTCGTGACCGGCGGGATGTTCGCCTGGTTCTACCCGATCATCTCCGCCGCCCCGCTCGATGGAGGCGAGCAGGCCTTCGCCAAGTGGATGTGGCTGGACAGCTGGCGCTAGTCGGTCGGGACCGGTGCTCCGTCGAGCGGCCTGCTTGAGGCGACCCACCCCTTGTCGACCGGATAGAATTCGAGCCGGGAAACCGCGAAGCCGCGCTTGCGAACATGGGCCAATACCTCGGCCGCTTCGGGAACGTCGCGGGCGGCGTGCTCCGCCCAGAACAGCGTCGGGCAATCGGGGGACAAGCGGCGCGACGAGGCAGGCTCGATCGCGAAGCCGTTTCGCTCGGCCATCAGCCGGTAGGCGAAAGGCACGACGCGGGCATTGTCGGACGGTTCCAGCCTGCTCAGGTTGCGGTTCCAGTGCGCATCGGTGTGGACCAGAGTTCCCGGACACGATCTCACCTGCCGGGCGATGACGCTTGCGGTCCCGTCCCAGCCGCCGAGCGCGGCGACGACGGAAACGTTGCGCGCGATCGCGGCCAGGCTGAGCAAGGCAGCGGCGCCGAGCAGCGCAAGGCCGACGGCCCTGCCCACGCGAGCGGAAATTTCCCGGAAACCGACCGACAGGATCATCGCGATGCCGGGGATCAGGGCCAGCAGATATTTGGGAATCACCAGCGGCCGCCAGATGTGCAGGGCGACCACCAGCGCGCCTGCCAGCAGCGCGCCGGCGCCGAGCAGCAGGGCCGCTTCCAGCTCGGCCGGCAGGCGGCCGCCGCGCACCGCCCGGACAAGCGCAATCGCGATACCGGACAGGCCGGCAATCATGATGACAAGATTGGCCGACACCGAATAGTCGAGCACCATCCGCAGGGCCCCCAGCGCCTGCGCATGTCCGGCCGGTATCCAGAAATTCTCGGTGTTGGAGATCCACAAGGGGAACTGGACCGCGACCGTCGCCACGAACACCAGGCCCGCCGCCAGCATCGGCAGGAAGAGGATGCGGAACCGCCGGTAGTCGCGCTTGAGCAGGGCCGCGGCGATGAATGGCGCGACCAGCGCGCCGGCGACAAGGCTGGTGACGATATGGGTGTTGAGCGCCACCAGAGCCGCGAGCGCGAGCACCACCATGCGGCCGCGACGGGGCGTGCCGCCGTCGAGCCAGACGAGCACCACCGCCAGCACCAACACCGAGGCGCTGCAAAAGGACAGAAAATAGGAGCGCAGTTCGGCGACGAAGGGAAAGGCCGCCGCCTGCGCCGCCAGCAGCAGGAAATAGACCAGCGCAAGCGGCCGCTGCCGCTCGTCTCCGCGCAGCGCCAGCAAGGCTCCTGCCATCGCCGCAACGGCGATCAGGACGTTGAGGTAGCGTCGCGCCTCCAGCGAGTCGCCGAGCCACCGGGTCGCATGCGACAGCGCGTAGAACAGCGGCGGGTGGTTGTCGGGAAGCCAGTGCCCGGCCATCGCCTCGACCCAGCCGAGACCCGGGCGGGTGACGTAAAGCGTGTAGAACTCGTCATACCACGGCGAGCGGAGCGGAACTGCCCAGACCATCGCCGCGAACAGCGCCAGCGCAGTGGTCGCGAATATCAGCTTCGATGCGAGGTCGAACGGATTGGCGCGACAGGCCTTTTCAGGCTGCGCGCCGAAGCCCGTCGCGTCCGTCCCGGCGTCTCTGGCCGGACCGGAGGCAAGGATCGCCGCATCGCCGCTCATGGATCGTCCCCGGCCACCGGGCCGTCAGTAGCGGCCCCAGACGAAGCGGGACGACAGCGCGAAATTCCACACCGAGCCGATGATGATGCCGCAGAGCGCAGCGGGATATTCGTGGAAGCCGAAATTGACGAGCACGGCGGCAACGCCGACGTTCGCCAGCAACCCGATCGAGCAGGTCAGGCCGAACTTGGCCCAGCCGCGCAGCAACGGCACGAAGCCGGACAGCCGCTTGTCGGCATAGGTCAGCGCGTTGTTGAGCACGAAATTGAACGTCATCGCGGTGACGGCGGCGATCGTCTGGCCCAGCTCGAAAGCGGAGACGAGCTGGCCCTTGAAGTCGCCACCGAAGATGCTGAGGAACACCGCCAGCACCGCCATGTGCACCAGCACGCCCATCGCGCCGATCGTGCCGAACAGGGCGAAGCGCGTCGGGATGACCCGGCCGAGCCACTTGTCGTACAGCCCGACGAGGAATTCGAAGACGACCGTCCGGTCGAGCTTGCTCTCGCCCTGGGCGCGGGCGGCGAAGGCCAGCGGGAATTCCTTGACGCGCAGCGGCGTCTCCGACGTAGCCAGAATGTCTAGCAGGATCTTGAAGCCGACGCCGGACAGGCGATGCGCATCGGCGCGCAGGGTCTTGGCGCGCAGCATGAAGAAGCCGCTCATCGGATCGGACAGCTCGACATGGGTGAGCTTGCGGGCCAGCGCGTTGGCGATGTTCGAGGCCCGCTCCCGCTTCGGCTGGTTCCAGGCTTCCGTGCTGGCCCCCTCGGCAAAGCGCGAGGCGACCGCGACGTCGTATTCGCCGCTCGAAATTGACTGCAGCATGCCGGGCAGCAGCTTGGGATCGTGCTGGTGATCCGCATCCATGACCGCGACGACCGGCGCGGCGGTCGCCAGCATGCCTTCGATGGCGGCGGAGGCCAGACCGCGACGGCCGATACGCTGGATCACGCGGACGCGGGGATCGCGCAGCGAGATCGCCCGCGCCTCGTCGGACGTGCCGTCGGGACTGTTGTCGTCGACGATGATCGCTTCCCAGGCGATGCCGTCCAAGGCGGTATCCAGCCGTTCCACCAGCGAGCCGAGATTGGCCCGCTCGTTCAGCGTCGGCAGGATAATGGCCAGCTCAAGCGGCTTGGCGGCCGCATCAATCGCCCGGGCGAGCTCGGAATGCGTCATGTCCATGGCCTCGCGCGATATATGGTAAAGATAAAGAAAACTTTACACGTCAGAGGCGCTCCAGCACCGCATCGCCGATTTCCCGGGTCCCGGCGTTCCCGCCCAGGTCCCCGCCTTTCACGCCGTCCGCCAGTGCCTTCGCCACCGCATCCTCGATCCGGCGGGCATCCGCCTCGCGGGCGAAGCTGTGCCGCAGCATCATGGCGGCGGAAAGGATCGTCGCCATCGGGTTGGCCAGTCCCTTGCCGGCGATGTCCGGCGCGCTGCCGTGGATCGGCTCGTAAAGGCCGAAGGTCCCCTCGCCCAGCGAAGCCGACGCAAGCAGGCCGATCGAACCGACGCACATGCTGGCAAGGTCGGAGAGGATGTCGCCGAAGATGTTGCCGGTGACGATGACATCGAACTGGCCGGGATTCTTGACGAGCTGCATCGCCGCGTTGTCGACATACATGTGGCTGAGCTCGACTTCGGGATACTCCTTCGCCACTTCGAGCACCACGTCGCGCCACAGCTGCGAGGTTTCCAGCACATTGGCCTTGTCGACCGAGCAAAGCTTCTTCCGACTGCCCATCGCCGCGCGGAAACCGACGTGCGAGATGCGGCGCACCTCGTCCTCGGCATAAGACATCAGGTCATAGCCCTCGCGGCGACCGTCGGGCAGCGTGCGCATGCCCTTCTCGCCGAAATAGACGTCGCCGTTCAGCTCGCGGACGATCAGCAGGTCGATGGTCCGTGCCACTTCGGGCTTCAGCGACGTCAGGTCCTCGAGCCCCTCGAAAACCCGGGCGGGCCGCAGGTTGGCGAAGAGCGTCAGTTCCTTGCGCAGTCCGAGGATCGCCTGCTCCGGGCGCAGGTGGCGTTCGAGATTGTCGCATTCGAAATCGCCGACGGCGCCGAACAGGATCGCGCCGGCGCTTCTCGCGATGTCGAGCGTCTCGGGCGGCAGCGGATGGCCGTGCTTGCGCCAGGCCGCCGCGCCGACGTCGCCTTCGACCAGTTCCAGACCGGGCAGGTCCAGGGCTTCCAGCACCCGCACCGCCTCGTGAGTCACTTCCGGGCCGATCCCGTCGCCTGCAAAAACCGCTATTCTCATGCGAACTCCGTTGCTTCGCCAATGTCAGTTGATCCTGGCGAGCCGGTCGCGCAGGAGGCTGCGCGCCGCCATAACATCGCCTCGCCGGTCGGCAAGCGGATAGCGTTCCAGATGCCGGCCCAGCAGGTCGAACGTCTGCAGCATCGCCGGCCAGTCGGCGTTCTCCGGCCGCCCGACCGGAACGCCGAAACCCAGCTCTCGCATCAGCAGCACTTCGTAGGACAGCAGGGGTGTCGCCCAGCCGCGTGCGGACGGCGCGACGCAGATCGCGTCGAGCAGCGCCGTCAGCGCCTGATACAATGCGGGATAAGGATGCCGTTCCGGCAGCGCCGTCGCCGCCAACGCGGTCACCCACGAAATCGCGGCCGCCTGCAACGGCTCGCCCAGCCACGGCCCCCGGCTTTCGACCAGTTCGACCCTCGCGAAGGGCAACTGGCTGTCGGAGCGCGACTTGAGTTCGGCATCGACGAGATTGCCGGGAATGAGCACCGGTCGCAGCTGCCGGCCCCGCGCCCCGGCGACGTAGCCGGCCACAAGCCCATGATCTGCCGTGAGCAGCCGGACGATCGCGGCGGTCTCGCCATGCTGGCGAGTGGCGCAGACGATGGCAGGCGCGCGGATATGCATGGAGTAAGCTGTGACGCGGGCGGCGGCAGAAGACAATCCTTCCTGCCTCCGGCCCCGGCGCCGGACCGCGGATCAGTCGGTGTGCTTGGGCTCGGGTCCCTTGTGGCCGAAGACTTCCGCTTCGAGCGCGGTCAGGCGGTCTTTCAACGCTTCGTTTTCCTCGCGCGCCTTGGCCGCCATGGCCTTGACCGCGTCGAATTCCTCGCGGGAGACGAAATCGAGCCCGCCCATCGCTTCCTTGAGGCGTTCGCGCGCGCCTTCGCGCGCTTCGCGGGTCATGCCCGCGAAAGTGCCGGCGGCGGCGTTCATCAGCTTGACGAAATCGGCGATCAGGGGATTTTCGCTTTGCATGATCGCTAAATGGCGATGGCGCCCGCCTGCCGCAAGCCCCGGAACGGCTAAAACTCGACCCGCGTCGCAGCGCCGGAGACCTCGCGGCCGTCGGCGCCGGGATTGGCGATCCGGAATTCCCAGTTCAGCACCGTCGCGAAAAGGATCCAGGCAAGATAGGGCAGGAGCAGCAAGGCCGCCGCCAGCCGCACGCGCCGGAACAGCACGATGGTGACGACGACCGCCACATCGAGGACCACGAGCAGGATCAGCGCGGCGGTGATCTGGCGCGCGCCGAAAAACAGCGGCGACCAGGCGAGATTGAGCGCGAGCTGGACGCAGAAAGCGGCAACGGCCAGCCCCCTGCCCGGCGCGCCCCGGGCCGAAGCGACGATCGCCAGCGCGAAGCCCATCATTGTGTAAAGCACGGTCCACACCGCTCCGAACACAATCGGCGGCGGGTAGAGCGAGGGTTTGTTTAGCGCGGCGAACCAGGGGTTTTCCGGCCCGCTCATCGAGACCTCGGCGGAGAGATAGCCCAGCAGGAGAATCCCGGGCACCAGAAAAAGCGTCCAGCGCAACAGGCTTGCCCGCAACTGCCCTGCGGAGGCGATCTCGCTCATGTCGGGGAAATTCCTCGAATCACTTGGCACTTGCAGGGAGTGTGACGCGCTGCAGCGCGGGATTCAACCAAGTGAATCCGCGTTATCCGCGCCTTGCCGCTATCAGGAACTCGATATTGCCTTCCGGGCCCTTGATCGGGCTTTCGACGATGCCCTGCACTTCCCAGTCCGCGCCTTCCAGCCAGTCGCGCACTTCGGTGCAGACGCGCTGGTGCAGCGCCGGGTCGCGCACCACGCCGCCCTTGCCGACCTCGCCGCGCCCGACTTCGAATTGCGGCTTGATCAGCGCGACCAGCTGGCAGCGCGGTGCGGCAAGGCCGAGCGGCACGTCCAGCACCTTGGCAAGGCCGATGAAACTCGCGTCGCAGACCACCCAGTCGCACGGCGCGTCGATCAGCTCGGGCGTCAGCACACGGGCGCTAGTCTGCTCCAGCACCGTCACGCGCGGGTCCTGCCGCAGCTTCCAGGCAAGCTGGTTGGTGCCGGAATCGACGGCGAAGACGCGCGTCGCGCCCTTGCTCAGCAGCACGTCGGTGAACCCGCCGGTCGAGCTGCCGATGTCCATGGCAACGGCGCCCGTGGGGTCGAGGCCGAACGCTTCCAGCGCATGGGCGAGCTTGATGCCGCCGCGCGATACCCATGGGTGGTCCTTCCCCCGGACTTCCAGCGGCGCGTCGCCCGCGATCGACTGGCCGGGCTTCGCGATCTTCGTCTCGCCGGAAAAGACCAGTCCGGCCATCACCAGCGCCTGCGCGCGGGTGCGGCTTTCTGCGAGGCCGCGCTCGACCAGCTGCTGGTCGACACGGGCCTTTGCGGCGGGACGAGGCTTTGACGGGTTTTTCACGGGATCGCGGGGCTTGTGATGACAAGCGACTGATTCCATACGGGAGCGATGAAGGCAAATCGCCGCTTGCACCCGTCATTCGCCCTCGCGGCGATTCTCACCATGCTGCTGTCCGGCTCGTGCGCGCAGCAGCGCGTGGTGCCGCCTCCCGCCCCTGCCCCGGCGCCGAAGCCCGCTCCCAAGCCGATCCCCCAGCCGCAGGCCGACTGGCGCGATATGCCGATCACGCCGGGAGACTGGCGCTGGAGCATGGAAGGCAGGCAATCGGTGGCGCGCTTCGCCGGCGACACGCTCGTCCTGCGCTGCGACCTCTCGAATCGCACCGTCACCCTTTCGCGAGCCGGTTCGGCCGCGAGCGACGTTCCGATGACGGTGACGACGCAGAGCACCAGCCGTCCCCTGCTCGGAACTCCGCAGCAGGGCAGTCCACCCTCGATTGCGGTTGCGTTCAGCGCCGGCGACCCGCTGCTCGACGCCATGGCCTTCAGCCGCGGGCGGTTTGCCTTGGAAACCGCCGGGATGCCGACGCTCTACGTGCCGAGCTGGCCCGAAGTGAGCCGGGTGATCGAAGACTGCCGCTGATGTGGGAATAGCCGGTCGGTATCCACCGGCCGAAGTGTCGATACTGACGCCAAAAAAAATGAATGCAAGACTTGTTGTGCGTTGCGGAATGATTCACATCTTGCGCAAGGCCGGACGGGACGAAACACCTTTCCGCCCCAGCCGCGAAAACCGGCGATCAGGCTCAACAGCGCGAAAGGAGGTGACCGATGTCTCATGGTTCAGCAGAGGGGTCGGCAACATCCGTCGCGAGGCATTATCGCTGAAGCTTGCCGAGTAAGCGATAAAGGCCTTGCCGGCGGCACTTCCGGCCGCTGACCATGCGAAGGGCCGTTCCCGTTTTCCGGGAGCGGCCCTTCTCATTTTGCGCGTTTCCGCCACCGTGCTAAGAATGAAAATGACTTGTCAATTATTTCCCGCGTATTGCCTATTGCGCAATTTTCGTTCAACGGCGCGTGGTTTGAAATGAGGGAAACACCATCCATGGCGACTCTCGCCGCACCTGCCCTGGAATTCGCGCGCCTGCCGCATCCCGCTCCCGCCTCTGCCGAGCAGCGGGCCGAAGTGCTGGCCAATCCCGGCTTCGGTACGAATTTCTCCGATCACATGGTCTCGATCGAATGGACCGAGGGCCTTGGCTGGCACGATGCCACCATCGGCCCGAGACAGCCGATCACGCTCGATCCGGCCTGTGCGGTGCTGCACTACGCACAGGAAATCTTCGAAGGGCTTAAGGCCTATCGCCAGGCCGACGGCGGGATCGCGCTGTTCCGGCCCGAAGCCAATGCGGCGCGATTCAATTCATCCGCCCGGCGCCTCGCGATGCCCGAATTGCCCGAAGACCTCTTCGTCGAATCGGTGCGCCAGATCGTCGCAGCCGACCGGGAATGGTTCCCCACGGTCGAAGGCGGCTCGCTCTACCTGCGTCCCTTCATGTTCGCATCGGAGACCTTCCTCGGCGTGCGTCCGTCGAAGCAGTACAAGTACCTCGTCATCGCCAGCCCGGCCGGAAACTACTTCAAGTCGGGATCGCCCGCGGTCTCGATCTGGGTGAGCCGCGACTACACCCGCGCGGCGCCCGGCGGCACGGGCGCGGCCAAGTGCGGCGGAAATTACGCCGCAAGCCTAGTGCCGCAAGCCGAAGCGATCGAGCGGGGTCACGACCAGGTCGTCTTCCTCGACGCCGCCGAGCACAAATGGGTCGAGGAACTGGGAGGCATGAACCTCTATTTCGTGTTCGACGACGGATCGCTCGTCACGCCGGCGCTGACCGGCACGATCCTGCCCGGCATCACCCGCGACAGCCTGCTGACGCTGGCGCGCGACGAGGGGCTATCGGTGCGCGAGGAGCGCTACAGCCTTGACCAGTGGCGCGAGGACGCAGGCTCGGGCAAGCTTGTGGAATGCTTCGCCTGCGGCACGGCGGCGGTCGTCACACCGGTCGGCAAGGTCGCGGGCCACGACGGGGAATTCACGATCGGCAGCGGCGGCCCCGGCCAGCTCACGCAAAGGCTAAAGGACCGGCTGGTCGCCATCCAGCGCGGCCAGGCCGCCGACCCCCACGGCTGGGTGATGAAGCTGGGCTGACCGCCCTCGCCTGCCGCTGCAGCGATCTATCCTTTGCCGGTTCTATTGACGGATTGACGCTCCGTCCGCGTTCGCCAAGATGGGCTGAAACTGGCGAAGGAAATGGACAATGGCCGCACGAACCTGGCTGATCACCGGCTGCTCGACGGGCTTCGGCCGCGTGCTGGCCGAAGTGCTGCTGGAACGCGGCGAGCAGGTAGTGGCGACGGCCCGCAAGCCGCAAGTGCTTGACGATCTGGTCGCACGGTACGGCGACACCGTCCTGGCGCTAGAGCTGGACGTGACGAAGCCCGAACAGATCGAGCGCACCGTCGACGCCGCGCGCGCCAGGTTCGGGGCCATCGACGTGCTCGTCAACAACGCCGGATACGGCCAGCTGGGAACGGTCGAGGACGCTCCCATCGAAGCGGCGCGCGCGATGATGGAGACGAACTATTTCGGCAAGCTGGCGATGATCCGGGCGGTCCTGCCGGACATGCTCGAACGGGGATCGGGCCAGATCGTCAATGTCGGGTCGGTTGCCGGCCAGATCGGCTTTCCGGCAATCGGCTATTACAGCGCGTCGAAATTCGCCGTCGCGGGCCTGACCGAATCGCTGGCTGCGGAAGTCGCCCCGGCGGGAGTCAGGGTGACGCTGGCCGAACTCGGGCCCTTCGACACGCAGTTCGCCGCATCGATGGCGATCGTGCCGCCTTCGCCGCGTTACGACATGGCCGCCTTGTCGCAGGAGGCCGGCAATTCGGAATGGGGCGCGGGCGAGGATGCCCGTGCCGGCGCCGAGGCCCTGCTGAGCGCGCTCAATGATCCTTCTCCGCCCCGCCGGCTGGTGCTGGGCAAGGCGGGCATCAAGGTCGTCGAACTGCACGACGGCAGGAGGCGCGAGGAGCGCGACCGCTGGCTGGACACTTCGCTGCTGGAGACGGCCGAAACAGCCGGCTGACGCCTGGCCGGCTGAGGCTTGGCCGGATCAGTATTCGCAGTCGTCGAGCGTGTTGAACTGCGGGTGGACGGCCTTCCACTTGTACATCCAGTCCATGCCTTCCTTGGCGCGGACGATGTCGTCCTCCCGCGGCTTCAGCGCTTCCGAAGCGGCCTTCTCGACCTCGTCGAGCACCGACACGTCCCACCCCGTCTGCTCCACCTGGGTGGCCAGTTCCGCCGCCCCGGCAGCACGAAGCAGGGTCGGCAGACGATCCTGCAGCGCTGAAACGGCCCAGGGGATCATCGGACCGTTCACGTCCGGGTCGTAGCCCCACAGAATGTTATGGTCCGCATCGTTCAGGATGTAGTGATAGTGGAGCACCTTTCCGAACACGTCGAAGCGGATGTATTCCTCGCTCCGGTCGGCATTGCAGACGTGGATGCTCGGCCCGACGATCATGTGGTCCGCGTTCTCGCCGAGTGCCCGCGCTTCCACTCCGATCGAGATCGGTCCCGCATCGAACCAGCGGGTGTGATGTTCCATGATCGGGATCAGCATGAACTTGTGAAGCTGGCCGCGGATCGTCGGGACCTGCTGGTTGCTCAACACCTCGCGGGCTTCCGGAATCCGCTTGAACATCTCCGTCACAATCTCGCTCCCAATGCAATTCTTTCAATGCGCCCCATTGCAGGTGCGATTGACGCGCTTGTCAATCGGCAACGGCTTGACCGACTGTCCCGCGAACCTGCGCGCGCGTCCAGCCCGATGCAGCGGTTCGCCTCTTGAACTTGCCGCGAATGGCTCGCAGTCTGCCGGGCAAATCACGGATTCGAAGGAGACCCGGGCATGGCGGAAGCCGACTACGTTCCACCGAAAGTATGGCAATGGGTGAAGGATCCCGACGCGCCGCTGGGCGGCATGAACCGGCCTGTTGCCGGCGCCACGCATGAAACGGTCCTGCCCCGCGGAGAGCATCCCTTCCAGCTCTATTCGCTGGGATCGCCGAACGGTCAGAAGGTGACGATCCTGTTCGAGGAACTGCTCGCGGCCGGCCATTCGGGCGCGGAATACGACGCCTGGATGATCAACATCATGGAGAAGGACCAGTTCGGTTCCGGCTTCGTCGAGATCAATCCCAATTCCAAGATACCCGCACTGCTCGATTGTTCCGGCCCGGAGCCTTTCCGCGTGTTCGAATCGGCGGCGATCCTGCTGCATCTCGCGGAGAAATTCGGCGCCTTCATTCCGGCAGATGCCAAGGGCCGCGCCGAATGCCTGTCATGGCTGTTCTGGCAGATGTCGAACGCGCCTTCGATGGGCGGAGGCTTCGGCCATTTCTACCGGGTGGCGCCGGTGAAGATCGAATACGCCATCAACCGCTACGCGATGGAAGTGAAACGCATCTTCGACGTGGCCGACCGGCACCTGGCCGAAACGCGCTATTTCGCCGGCGAGGGATATTCGATCGCGGACATCGCGATCTTCACCTGGTTCCGCTATTTCCACAGCGCCAATGCCTATGACGGCGGCACCGAGTTCCTCGACATCGCAAGCTACAGGAACGTGGACCGCTGGATCCGCGAACTGGACGAACGCACCCCCGTCCAGCGCGGCCTCAAGGTCAACCTCACCATGGAAGGCTATGTGCAGGAACGCCACAGCGCCGCCGATATCGACGCCGTGATGGGCTGAAGGGCGCACCGGCCGGCCCTGCCGGACCGGCCGGTCGCCACCCGGACTATTCGCCGAAGCTGTACTTCAAGCGGAAGCCCCACATGCGCGGCTGGTTGAGGTGGCCGCCTTCGCCGCCGATCGTGTTCAGCGAAGTGACCGGATAGACGATGCGCTTCTCGTTGGTGACGTTCGTCATGAAGAACGACAGGTCGACCGGAGAGCCGAACATCGCATCCCAGCTCGCGTTGAGATTGAGCAGGTCCGACTTCTTCAGGAGGAAGAAGTTGGGCGACGCGCTCGGAGCAACTGCACGGTTCGCATCCGTGTGGGTGAAGGTCGCGCCGAACGAGATCTCGCCGATGCTCTCGTCCAGCGGCAGCGTGTAGGTGCCGGAGACCGTGATCCGGTTCTTCGGCGACAATGCCAGCGACTGGCCCACATCCGCGGTCGGCAGCAGGATCGAGTAGTAGACCGGCGTCGGCGGCGGGTTGAAGGACTGCAGCTTGGTGTTGAGGTAGGCATAGGCAGCATCGAGCCGGAAGCCCTCGAACAGGCGGACCGAAGCATCAGCCTCGATGCCCCAGATCCGCGACTTGCCCGCATTGACGATCGGCTGCGCCGGGCTGACCAGCCCCTGGAAGGCCGGAGCGACGACGGAGTTCACCGCCAGCTGCTGGTCGCGGAACTTGTTGTAGAAGGCCGCAAGGTTGAAATAGCCCGAAACCGCGCCGCGGAAGCTCGTCTTGGCGCCGACTTCATAGGTATCGACCTTTTCCGGCCCGACCGTCTCGAGGCCAAGGTTGTTGGAGTTGATCGACCCCTGGCGATAGCCCCTGGCCCACTTCAGATAGAGCAGGATATCGTCGGTCGGCTTGTAATCGAGATCGATCAGCCAGGTCGGTCGCTTCCACTTCTGCTTGATGGGGATGGAGCACTCGGACGGCTGCTGCACGACAAGGCCCGGGAACAGGATCTGGTTCTGGCAGGTCAGGATGCCGGTGCCGGGGGTCGGCACGAAGATGTTCAGGTTCTGCGAGAGGTCCGTCATCTTGTCGATGGTGTAGCGAATGCCGCCCGTCAGACTGAGCTGCTCGGTCAGGTCATACGTCGCCTGCGCATAGATACCCTTGTTGTTGAAGGTGTTCTTCACGTTGGACGAGGAGATCGAGCCGAATCCCAGAGGGTCGGTGCAATCGTAGGTCCTGGTATTGTTACAGTTCAGGAAGATGCCTGTCAGGCCACTGTTGAAGCCGAGCGGCTTGCTCAGCTCGAAGTAAAGACCGGCCTGCCAGTCGAGGCGACCATCGCTCGACGTGCCATGAAGCTGCAATTCCTCGGTGAAGGTCGATTGCGCCGAATTGTCTCCTGTGAATCCGGGGCTAAGTTCGATGGTCTTGGTGAAAAGCTGCCCCGCCAGCGGCCCGGCCGGAAACAGGAAATTGTCGCCGAACAGGCTGAAGCTGGCCGCTTCGCGGTACTCGGCATAGGAAACGATGTTCTTCACGGTCAGCGTGTCGGTGGCCTGCCATGTCGTGGTGTTGATGACCTGCCATTGCCGCTGCCTGAGATAGGGATTCTGATTGGCGTTCTCGACGCTCCAGAAACCGTCTCCGCGCGCTTCCGCCCGTGCGATCTGCGCGCAGGCAAAGGGATTGAGGGCAGCGGCCAGCGGCACGATATTCGCATCGGGCGGATTGCCGTTCGCGTCGGTGCACGCAAGCATTCTCGAGACGTCGCCATTCGTCGTCGACTTGCTGTAGCTGGCGATCAGATAGTTCTCGAGGTCCGGCGTGAGGTCGGCGACGATGCTGAGCCGCGCGGCGATATAATCGGTGTCGCGGAACCGGTCTGGCCCGACACCGCTGTAGTTTTTCAGGAAACCGTCGCGCTTGTTGCGGTCAACGCCAAGCCGGACCCGGAAGGTGTCGCTGAGCGGCACGTTCAGCACCGCCTGGACACGGCGCAGGTCGTAGTTGCCGACCGAACCCTCGACATAGCCTTCCAGCCGGTCGGTCGGCTTGGTCGGCACCAGCAGGATCGCGCCGCCCGTGGTGTTGCGGCCGAACAGGGTGCCCTGCGGCCCCTTGAGCACCTGCACGTTCTGCAGGTCGAACAGGCTGCCGACGCCGGCGCCGTTGCCCGACGTGGTGCCGCCGAAGGAGCGCGGCGCGACCACGTCGGCGAAATAGACGCCGACCGAAGGCGAAGTCTTGCCCTCCTGGGTGAAGCCGCGGATCACGAAGCTGCTCTTCTCTTCGCCAAACTGCGAGTTGGTGGAAAGCGACGGCACGTACTGGCCAAGGTCTGCAGTGCTGACGATATTGCGTTTGGTCAGCGCGTCCTGGCTGAGCACCGTGATCGAAATCGGCACGTCCTGCAGGCGCTCCTCCGACCGCCGGGCGGTAACGATGATGTCCGTCGCATCATTTGTTCCCGATTGCGCCAGGGCAGGTGCAGCGGGGCTCAGCACGGTGGAAGCCACAAGGGCGAACTTTATCGAAGCATGTTTCAAGGCACTCTCTCCCTAGCCTAACCGTGATGATCCTTCTGAATTCCGGGCCTGTCTCAATGAAAATATTGGCCTTATCGAAATCGCGATACTCGAAGGATCACCCAATCCCGTCATCGTCGCTCCTGCTTGCCGGCGAGTGCGCAAACACCCGCCGGTGCCGCATCACTGACCGAAGTTGAACTTCACGCGTACGCCGAACATCCTCGGCTCGCCGGCCGTTGCCGTTTCGATGCCGAGACCGCTCGCCAGACCGTTGATCGCCGTGAAGTATTTCTTGTCGGTCACATTCGTGGCGAATACCGCCAGATCGAAAGGCCCGCCGGCAACGCTGTCCCAGTTGAGATTGAGGTTCAGCAATGTCAGCTTGGGCATACGGCCGGTATTGAAGCCGCCGGTATCCTGGACGATCGACGGATTCCGAAGCGTCGAATAGTTCGCATACTGGCTGCTGCGATGCGTCAGCGTCGCGCCGATGGAGACGTCGCCGATGCTCTCGTCCAGCGGCAGCGTGTAGTTGGCGCTGATCGTCATCTTGTGCTTCGGCGAAAGGATCAGCGGATCGCCCGCCGCAACCGGCGCGCTCACGACATAGACGTTGTCTGGGCCGAGCGTGACGTTCTCGACCGCTTTCACCTTGGTGTTGAGATAGGTGTAGGCTGCGGAGAGAATGAAGCCCTCGAACAGGTGCAGCTGCGTATCGGCCTCGATGCCCCAGATCCGCGATTTGCCGACATTCACCGGCCCGGCATTGCCCGGCACCGAAACCGGCGGCAGCGGGTTGCCCTGCGAATCCTGGCGGTTGAAGTTCTGGGTGAAGCCCAGCTGGATCTGCTGGTTCTGGAAGTCGTTGTAGAAACCGGAGATATTGAAGGTTCCCCGCAACGCGCCGTCGAAGCTCGTCTTCATGCCCAGTTCGAAGGTGTCGACCTTTTCCGGTTCGAAGATGTGGAACTCGATCGGCACGTCCGACTTGATGCTGCCGGTCCGGTAGCCGCGGGTGTACTTGCCATAGAGCAGGATCTGTTCGGTCGGCTTGTAATCGAGCCCGAGGACCCAGGTCGGCGCGCTGAAGCTCTTGCTTTCGGTCAGCGTGCAGTCGGGCGCCATGCGCACGGGGAGCTGGTCGGTACAATGGGTCACGCCCGCGGTCGTGCCGTCATTGGGATCCAGGCTGACAACCGGAAGGAACGGCGACGCATCCGGCACGAACGCCGGGAAGACATAGGTGATCCGCTGGCTGAAGCTGCGAACCTTGTCCCATGTGTAGCGGAAGCCGCCGGTCACCTTGAACTGATCGGTCAGCTCATAGGTCGCCTGCGCGTAAAGCCCGGTGCTCCGGAACTTGTTCTTGGCCGCCGTGTAGTTGATCGCCGACGCCCCCGGAATGACCGATGTACAGACGAAGTTGTCGGGATCGGAGCACTGCAGGAATGTCGTCGATTGCGAACCGATAAGGCCGCGCGGCGTGGAATTCTCGTAATAGGCGCCGGTCTGATAGATCAGGCGTCCGTCGGCGGAATTGCCTTCCAGCCTGAATTCTTCCGTGAAAGTCGCCTGGTTGGACGAATGGCCGTCCGGCAAGTGCCGGATGACCGCGAAGTTGAACGGCGTCGCCACGGCCGGGACGCCCGGGCCGAATGCGTCCGCGGGCACGAAGAACTGGGTGCCGAACAGCGGCGTGTGAGTCTTGGTCCACAGCTGGGCGTAACTGACGATGTTGCGCACCGCGAGGTTGTCGTTGACCTGCCACCTGGTGTTGTTGATCACCTGCCAGGAACGCATTTTCTGATAGGCGTCGGGCATGTCGTTGGTGACCGAGTGGAAACCGTTGGCGTCTTGCCGGGCAATGTTGCCGAGAGCCTGGAATGCCAGCAGGCCGCCGAACGGATCGCGGCTCGGCGCGGCGGCGACCACCTTGGCGATATGGCCGTTGTTGTCGGAATCGACGAAGGATGCGATCGTGTAGTTCTCGATGTCGGGTGTCACGTCGACGACGAGGCTGCCGCGCAACGCGATATAGTTGATGTCATCGAAATCGTCCGGGCCGATGCCCGTGACATTCTCCATGAAACCGTCACGCTCTTGCCAGTCCGCGCCGAGACGCAGGCGGATGTTGTCGCTGAGCGGCGCGTTCACGACAGCCTGGATGCGGTGCATGTCGTAATTGCCGATCGAGCCTTCGATATAGCCTTCAAGGTTGTCGGTCGGCTTCTGCGGGACCAGCAGCACGGCGCCGCCGGTCGTATTGCGACCGAACAGGGTGCCTTGCGGTCCTTTCAGAACCTGCACGTTCTGCAGGTCGAAGAACATGCCGGGACCCGCGCCGTCACCGGCCGGGAAACCCTGCGAGGGGCCGCGCGGCGCGACGACATCGGCGAAATAGACGCCGACCGAGGGGGCCGTTCCGGTCTCCTGCACGAAGCCGCGAAGCGCGAAGGTGGTGTTCTCCGAACCGAAGCCCGTGGTCACCGAAAGCGAGGGAGTATAGGCTGCAAGATCCTGCGCGTTGGTGACGTTGCGGTTCGCAAGCTCTTCCTGGTTGAAGACCGTGATCGAGATCGGCACATCCTGAAGGCGTTCCTCGATGCGCCGCGCAGTAACGACGATATCGCTCGAATTGATGCCGGCATCCTGTGCGATCGCCGGAGAAACCGAGCAAAGCGCCGTCGTAACGGCCAGACTCAACTTGATTGATGACTTCCTCATCATGTCCTCTCCCAGTCCCCAGCTTCCCCCTTTATTGCTGCATGACGGGGAAACGCCGTTCTCGCAGACTGCCTCATAGTCTCGAATACCGCAAGCGCCCTTTTCAACATGAGATTCTGCGGCTAAGCGCGCCGAATCTGTTGGGGCGTAGCCAAGCGGTAAGGCACCGGTTTTTGGTACCGGCATGCGCAGGTTCGAATCCTGCCGCCCCAGCCATTCTCCTCTTGCGAGAATGCCGGGCGGTTCCCCTATCCCCGCGCGTGCCCTGCCCCGGCAGCCATGCTTGCGCTGAACTTTCGATCAGCATATCGTCGAGCGCTATGCGCAGCCTTGCCCGGCGAGCGTGGAGACTCAGACGATACGGGAAGAAGCGATGTCGAGAGGAATGGTCCTGGACCCTACCGCCACCCGGGACGACGACAATCCGAGTCCCGGACCGGAAGCCGGTGTTCTTGCAGGCAAGCGCGTCGGTTTCCGGGTCGATCGCATGTGGCGCGCGTGGGACTGGATCAGCGAGCTCTGGGCGGACAAGTTTCGCGAGGCGGGCGCGCAGGTGAGTTTCTGGCGGTCGGCTGGCCGGTCCGGCGAAGAAGGGGTTCGCTGCGAGCGGGAATACAAGGAGTTCCTCGATTCCATCGATGTCGCCGTCATCGGCCTTGCCAATTGCGGTTCCTGCACAGGCTGGACGATCCGCGACGCGATCACCGCTGCGAACACCGGCCTGCCGACCACCGCGATCGCGACCAGGAATTTCGAGGATTTCGCCCATGAAATCGCCGCGCGCGGCGGCCGCTCGGGACTGCGCGTGCATGTCCTGCCCTATCCCCTGAACGAGAAGCGCAAGGAAGACGTGCTGCCGGTAGGTGAAGAGCACTTCCGGCAGGTCCTCCAGACCATGGGAGCGAGCCTGGCCGTGCCGGAGCCGGCCGAATGACCATCGAACTCATCAGGCCGGGCAGCAAACCCGAAACCTCGGAATCCAAGCCGCTGATCAGCCGCGATTGCGGGCCCGAGGGCTGCGAAGTCGACTGGCTGGCAAGCCGTCGCCACGAGACCGATCTGGACGTCGACAGCTTCAATGCTTTCGCCATGCAGCAAGGCTGGGGCGACGGACTCCCGTTGGTGCCGCCCACCGAATCGAGAGTGCGTGCCTTTCTCGCGCAGAATGATCGCTACCCCGACGAGGTCATCGCGCATCTGCCCCCGACGCAGGTGGAATGCACCGTCGAAAAGGTCGTCATCAATGCAGTGATGGCCGGCGCGCCGCCCGCCGCGCTGGAGCTGATCATCGCAGCAATCGCATCGGTCGCCGATACCGATTTCGAGCTTTATGGCGTGAACACCACGACCGCGCCGGTCTACCCGGCGTTCGTCGTCAACGGCCCGGTCCGCGACGAACTCGACATACCCTACGGCTACGGCTGCTTCGGCGGCGTGGCGACGGAGGCGGTCGCGATCGGGCGGGCTGTCCGGCTCGTCATGCGCAATATTACCGGGCAGATTCCGGGTAAGACCTCGCAGACGACATTCGGCTCTCCCGGCCGGGTCGCCGGCATCGTCGTCGGCGAATGGGAAGAGCGCTCGCCCTGGGCGCCGCTGGCCGAGCGCCGCGCCGGGATCAGCGGCAATGCGGTGACGTCTTTCGGCACGATGGGGACGATGAACATCATCGACACCACCTCGCACAGTGCGCTCGACTTCCTTGAAATGATCGGCAAATCGGTCGCCTATCCGGGCTGCAACTGCTTCTCCGGCGCGGTTCCGTTCGGCGAAATGATGATCGCCCTCAATCCGATCTGCGCCGAGATCGTCGGTCGCGAAATGCCGGCGATGGAGGATGTGCAGGAAGCCTTGTGGAAATTCGCCAGCGTCGATGCGGATTTCCTCAACAGGCTGCATCGCGACCAGCTTGAACAGCAGGGCCGCGTGCGTGAGGACGGCAGGGTGTACATGACCCCCGAACCCAAGGACATGCTGGTGTTCGTCGCCGGGGGCCTGGGAGGTCTGCACGCGACGGGGCTGCATACCTTCGGTACGTCCCTGTCCCAGACAAGAGCGATCGCTTCGCCGATTCCGGCGGGCGAAGCGCAGGCGGCGGAATAGGCCTGCCATGCCGCGCATCGAACCGATACCTTGGGAAAACCTCACTCCCGAGCAGCGCGAGGCGATGCAGGCCGGGCTCGATTCGGGGGCCTATACCGATCCCCTGCCCCTGCAGATCATGGCCTATGCCGACCACGATACGGTTCCCGACGACGGCGACCGCCATCCCAATTTCCCCCGCCACCTGCTCGACGGAAAGCTGCTCGAACTGCTGCGCATCCGCAGCGCACAACTGGGCGGCTGCGAACCCTGCATGGCTTCGCGCAAGGTCGACGGCGCAACCGAGGACCTGGTCGCCTGCATGGCCGATCCCTCGCTCAGTGGCGACCTGACGCCGAGGGAAAAGCTGGCGCTCGAATACATCAACCTGATGGGCACCGATCATCACCGCATCGACGGCGAGATGTACCGGCGGCTGGCCGAGCACTTCACCCTTGCCGAGATCGTGGAACTGGGGCTGACCTGCTCGCACATGATCGGCACACACCGTTTCATGCACACGCTGGACATCTACGGCGATGCCGAGCCGGTGCTGCACTACGATCCCGGCCAGGTCGGGGTGACCTGGAAGCAAGCGAACAGCGAACCCACCTCCACCGAGTGAACGGCGCGAGAAAGGCCAGTTAGTCGGCCCCGCCCCTTGCATTCGCCCGAAAATCCGCTAAGGGCCGCCACTTCCCGCATATGTGCAGGTTTCTGGGCTGGCGGGAAATGTTGAAGAGAGCCGGAGGGGCCCCGCTATCCGGGCGGACAAGCCAGCGATCGGCAGAAAATGAAAGGAATGGCCCGTGCCGCTATACGAGCACGTGTTCCTGGCGCGCCAGGACCTCAGCCAGAGCCAGGTAGACGCTCTGGCCGCGACTTCGACGGAAATCGTCGAATCCAACGAAGGCAAGGTTACCAAGACCGAGACCTGGGGTCTCAAGAACCTCGCCTACAAGATCAAGCGCAACCGCAAGGCGCATTTCGTGATGCTCAATATCGAGGCGCCTGCCGGCGTCGTCGCCGAGCTCGAGCGCCAGATCGCCATCAACGAAGACATCATCCGCTGGCTGACCATCCGCGTCGACGAGCATGAGGGCGGCCCCTCGGTGATGATGCGCAAGAGCGATCGCGAACGCCGCAACCGCCGCGACCGGGAGGACAACTAAGCCATGGCACGAGCATTTTTCCGTCGCCGCAAGTCCTGCCCCTTCTCGGGCAAGAACGCGCCGAAGATCGATTACAAGGACGTGCGCCTGCTTCAGGGCTTCATGTCTGAGCGCGGCAAGATCGTTCCGAGCCGCATCACCGCCGTTTCCGCCAAGAAGCAGCGTGAGCTGAGCCAGGCGATCAAGCGTGCGCGCCACCTGGGCCTGCTGCCCTACATCGTGAAGTAAGGAGGGAAGACCCATGGAAATCATCCTCCTGGAGCGCGTCGAGAAGCTCGGCAGCATCGGCGACGTCGTTACCGTCAAGGACGGCTACGCGCGCAATTACCTGCTCCCCAACAAGAAGGCGCTTCGCGCCAACGAAGCGAACCGCAAGGTCTTCGAGGCCAATCGCGCCCGCATCGAGGCCGATAACGCCGAACGCCGCACCGACGCCGAAAAGCATGCGGGCAACGTTGACGGCAAGCAGGTCGTCCTGATCCGCGCGTCTTCCAACTCCGGCCAGCTCTACGGCTCGGTTTCGGTTCGCGACATCGTCGAAGCCCTCAACGAGGACGGCGCCGACGTCACCAAGCAGATGATCGTGCTGGAACGGCCGATCAAGACGATCGGCATGTTCGACGTGCGCGTCAACCTGCACCCCGAGGTTTCGGTCACCGTCCAGGTCAACGTCGCCCGCTCGCCGGACGAAGCCGACCAGCAGGCGCAGGGCGTCGACGTGCTCGCGGCGATGTTCGAGGAAGAGGCCGCACCGACGGGCTTCATCGAAGCGATCGACCCCAATGCCGAACCGGGTGAAATCCCGGCCGAGGTGACGGAAGACGCGGCTGAAACCGCCGCCGAGGCCGCTCCGGCCGAAGGCGAAGGCGATACTGCCGCAGCCGAGGAAAAGGCAGAGGGCGAGGAAGAAGCCGACAGCTGATCCTCACTGCCGTTTCAAAGGTTTCGGGGGGCGCTTCGGCGCCCCCTTTGTTTTGTCACGGTCCCGGCCTATCAATCCGGTGATGGAAACTCCCGAAGCGGTCATTGCTGACCTGATCCGCATCTACGACGAAGCCGTCGCAACCCTGCGCTCCGATATCCTCGCTTTTGCCCGGGACGGCGAGCTTCCGCCTCCTTCCCGCCGTAAACAGAACGCGTGGTGCTATCCGGAGCTGCGGATCCGCTATTCGGGCGAGGAGCGCCGGCCGAATGTCTCGCGCGCCTTCGGCCGCCTCGGAGAAGCCGGAACCTACGCCAGCACGCTGACGCGACCGGCGCTGTTTTCGGATTATCTCCATGAGCAGCTCGAGCTGCTGACCAGCGACTACGAGGTTTCCCTGGAGGCCTGCCGGTCGCGCCAGGAAATCCCCTTCCCCTATGTCCTCGATACCGGCGCCGAGCTCGGCGGCATCACGCCGGTGGAGCTTGCCCGCCACTTTCCGACTACCGAACTCGCTCACATCGGCGATGAACTGGCCGACGGATACAATCTGGCACAGCCCGACGATCCGCTGCCGCTCGCGCTGTTCGACGGCCTGCGCACCGATTTCAGCCTGGCCCGGCTGACGCATTACACCGGGACCGATCCTGAGCATTTCCAGAACTACATACTTTTCACGAACTATCACCGCTATGTCGATGAATTCGTTGACTGGGCTGGAAACCAGATCGGCAAGGACGGCTATCAGGCGCTGTCCGGCGCCGGTGGCCTCTACCTCGAAACGGAGACGCCGAACGCGCGCGAAAAGCTCTCCGATACGGCATGGCGGCGGCACCAGATGCCAGCCTATCACCTCGTCGCTCCGGGCAGGAACGGCATCAGCCTGGTCAACATCGGCGTCGGCCCGTCCAACGCCAAGACAATCTGCGACCATCTCGCCGTGCTGCGCCCGGAAGCCTGGCTGATGATCGGTCATTGCGGAGGCCTTCGCGATACGCAGCGGATCGGCGACTTCGTGCTCGCCCACGCCTACCTGCGCGACGACAACGTGCTCGATACGGTGCTCCCGCCCGAGATCCCCCTGCCCGCCATCGCCGAGGTACAGGTGGCGCTGGCGCAGGCCGCCGAAATGGTGAGCGGCGCCGGCGGGATGGATCTCAAGATGCGGATGCGCACCGGCACCGTGGTTACCACGGACGATCGCAACTGGGAACTGCGCTACACCCATTCGGCATACCGCTTCAGCCAGTCGCGTGCGGTGGCGATCGACATGGAAAGCGCGACCATCGCCGCGCAGGGCTTTCGCTTCCGGGTGCCTTACGGAACCCTGCTATGCGTTTCGGACAAGCCGCTCCATGGCGAGATCAAGCTGCCGGGGCAGGCCAACCGCTTCTACGAGGAAGCGATCGGCGCGCATCTCAAGATCGGGGTCATGGCCTGCGACCTGCTGCGCACCGAAGGCCCGCGCCTGCATTCGCGCAAGCTGCGGGCGTTCAACGAACCGCCGTTCAGATAGCCGCCACGGCTTGCTCCAGCCGGCAGCGCCCTCACCGCCGCGAATTCAATCCCAGGAAGGCTCGCCGGTCGGCGTGTCAAACACCGTCCCCTTGGGATTGAAAGCCGTACCGACGTCACGAACGTCGCAGGGCACCGTGACTGTCGCCGTGCGGTCGATGAAGCGGTCCTCGTCTGCCCAGAACAGCTCGTCTATCCCCGGCTCCTGCATGATCCGGTAGATTTCGTTCAGGGCTTCCTCGTTCGGCAGGATCCATTCGGAAATCAGGTCCCATTCCCACTCGCGCGGGCCGTAGCCGCTGTTCTCGTCACGGGAATCGCCGCCGGTGTAGACGACGTTCACGTAGTTGCGCCGGTATTCGGAGAAGAGGTGACCGCAGAATTTCAACGCCATCGCCGCATGCGAGCGTTCGAAATGCTCCTTGAACTGCTCATGCGTCATATGCGGCTTGCGCTTGATGAAATGCAGTACCTTGTACATCGCCTCTCGTCCCTCCCGTTGGCTCTTTCCGATCTGCCGGCCCTGGGCGTTACCAGCCGCAGGTCTTTCCCTTGTTCTGCTGCTTCAGCCAGCCTGCGAGGGGCGCGAAATAGCGGTTGAGCGACTTGCCGCTTATCTCGCGCGTGCCGGTAAAGGCTTCCAGCGCATCGGGCCAGGGCTTCGAAGCGCCCATTGCCAGCATCGCATTCAGCTTCTCGCCCACCTTCTTGTTGCCGTAGAAACTGCAGCGGTGGAGCGGCCCTTTCCAGCCCGCCGTCTTGCAGGCCGCTTCGAAGAACTGGAACTGCAGCACGAAAGACAGGAAATAGCGGGTGTAGGGCACATTCGCGGGGATGTGGTATTTCGCGCCCGGATCGAAATTTTCCGATGTGCGCTCCACTGGCGGCACAACGCCCTGATAGTCGCGCTTCATGTCCACCCAGGCTCTCGTGTACTCCTCGGGCGGGATCGAACCGTCGAACACGCCCCAGCGCCAGCGGTCGATCAGCAGGCCGAAGGGCAGGAACGCCACCTTGTCGAGCGCCTGCTTGAGCAACAGGCCGATATCCTTGTCCGCGCTGGGCACCTGATCGCGCGGCAGCAGGCCGATCTGCACCAGATATTCCGGCGTAACCGAAAGCGCGATCATGTCGCCGATCGCTTCGTGGAAGCCGTCATTGGCGCCGTTGAGGTATAGCGGCGAAAGCGTGTTGTAGGCCCGCTGGTAGTAGTTGTGGCCAAGCTCGTGATGCACGGTCTGGAAATCGTCGGCATTGACCTTGGTGCACATCTTGATGCGCAGGTCGTCCTTGTTGTCGATATCCCAGGCCGAGGCATGGCAGACCACTTCCCGGTCGCGCGGCTTCACGAACAGCGAGCGTTGCCAAAACGTCTCCGGCAACGGCTCGAAACCCAGCGAGGAGAAAAAGTTCTCGCCGGTCTTGACCATCCTGATCGCGTCATAATCGTTCTCGACCAGCAGCTCGGTCAGGTTATAGCCGAGATCGCCCGCTCCTTCGGGCGCGACGATATCGTAGATGTTGGCCCAGGCCTGCCCCCACATATTGCCGAGCAGGTCGGCGCGGATCGGGCCCGAGTCGGGCTGGACCCCGTCGCCATATTTCTCGTTGAGCTTGCCGCGCGTGTAGCAATGCAGCTGCTCGTAAAGCGGCTTCATTTCCTGCCACAGCCGTTCGGTCAGCGCCTTGAACTCGTCCGGGTCCATGTCGTAGTTGGAACGCCACAGCGCGCCGGCATCGGCAAAGCCCAGCTCGCGCGCGCCTTCATTCATCAGCCCGACAAGCTGCGTGTAGTCGCCCTTCATCGGCGTGCCGACAGTGTCATGCCAGCTCACCCACATTTCCCTGAGCAGCGCCGGATCGCGCACCGTGCCCATCTTCTCTTCGATGTCGGAGCCGCTGATCGGCTTGCCTTCCAGCGTGCCCTGCCCCTTGCCGTAAACACCCTGCATGTCCGTGACGAGCGCGGACACCTGATCGGCGGCGCCGGGCGCCGTCGGCGCAGGCGTGACAATGCCGGTGCGCATCATCGTCAGCTTGCGGGCGGTTTCCCTGTCGAGCCCGTCGACATCGGCATAGCGCGCCGCTTTCACGGCGTTATCGACAATCGCCTCGGTGAATTCGGCGCTCGCCTCGGCCGTGATCGCCGCCGTGTCCTCGGTGATGAAGTTGTTGTAGACCCATTCGGCCCTGCCCGCCTTGTTGGACTTTTCGAGCAGTTCGGCCTCGGCCTGCTCCACAAAAACCGCGGCTGCCTCGGCAGTCGGTGCGGCTTCGTCCGGGATCTCGTGGTGTTCGGCAAAGGCGGGCGTGGCGCAAAGCGCCGCAGTGATCGCGATAAGCGATGCCAGTCGTTTCATGATCAGGTGTTCATCCGGGCTATGACTATTGGCCCGTAAGCTGACTGCAGCCGCGCCCCCGGTCAAGCGGTCAGGAAGCGGACAATCGCCTCGCCCATTTCGGGCTCGGTCACCGAAGACATGTGATTGCCGGGGATTTCGGCGTAAGTCCCGTCAGGGAGCACCTCCGCAAGCGCTGGCGCCGATCCGTTATCCTGGTCGTCGGCCCCGCAAACGACGAGCGTAGGCATGGTGATCGCGGACAACGCCTCGGGCGGCGTATCGTCCACCGATCCGAGCAGGAGCCGCGTCGCGACGCGGTCCACGTTCATCGTCTTCATGAAGGACTTGGCAAGCCAGGCAGGATCGCCTTGCCGGATTTCATCGAACCGGTCGATCGCATCGACGAAGAAGGCGCTGCGCCTCGCCCACTGGCCCAGCCCCTCGATTCCCATGCCGCCCAGCACCAGCCGGCGCGGCGCAAGGCCGGCCAGCACCCCGCGCACCGCCGTGCGCGCACCGAGCGAAAAACCGCCGAGGTCATAGTCCGTCAGCCCCAGCGCCTCGACCAGCGCCAGCAGGTCCCTGACCAGCACGTCCTCGGGATAGGCTTGCGCATCGTGCGGAGCCTCGCTTGCGCCATGGGCGCGCAGGTCCGGCATGATCGCCTCGAAGCCGGCCTCGGCCAGTTGGGCCGCGGTGCCGAACTTGATCCAGTTGATCTCGGCGCTCGAAAACAGGCCGTGGAGCAGGAGGACCGGCCGGCCCGAACCGACCCGGTGGACGGCCAGCCTCGCGCCGCCGAAGCCTTCGATGAACTCCTCCGCCATCACCCCTTCTGCAAATGCCGCCGTCCCAGCAGCTCGGCGATCTGGACGGCGTTGAGCGCTGCGCCCTTGCGCAGGTTGTCCGAGACGCACCACAGGGCAAGGCCGTTGTCGACCGTGGAATCCTCGCGCACGCGGCTGATGAAGGTCGCGTAGTCGCCGACGCATTCGACCGGGGTCACGTATCCGCCGTCCTCATGCTTGTCGACGAGCATGCAGCCCGGCGCCTCGCGCAGGATGTCCTGAGCCTGCTTTGCCGTGATTTCCTTCTCGAACTCAAGGTGGATCGCCTCGGAATGGCCGACGAACACCGGAACCCGCACGCAGGTCGCGACGACCTTGACCTTGGGGTCGAGGATCTTCTTGGTCTCGACGACCATCTTCCACTCTTCCTTGGTCGATCCGTCCTCAAGGAAGACGTCGATATGCGGAATGCAGTTGAAAGCGATCTGCTTGGTAAACTTCTTCGGCTCGACCGGATCGCCCACGAAGATCGCGCGGCTCTGCTCGAACAGCTCGTCCATGCCCGCCTTGCCTGCGCCGGAGGTCGACTGATAGGTCGAGACCACCACCCGCTTGATCGTCGCCGCATCGTGCAGCGGCTTGAGCGCAACGACCATCTGCGCCGTCGAGCAGTTGGGATTGGCGATGATGTTCTTCTTCGTATAGCCGTCGATCGCTTCCGCGTTCACTTCGGGCACGATCAGCGGCACATCCGGGTCCATGCGATAGAGCGACGAATTGTCGATCACCACACAGCCCGCTTCGGCAGCTCTCGGCGCATGGATCTTGGTCGGGCCGGAGCCGGCCGCGAACAGGGCGATGTCCCAGCCCGAGAAATCGAAATGCTCGATGTTCTTGACCTTGAGCATCTTGCCAGTTTCACCGAATTCGATCTCGTCCCCCGTGGAACGCGACGAAGCCACCGCCGCGATCTCATCGCAGGGGAACGCCCGCTCGGCGAGGATGTTCATCATTTCGCGCCCGACATTGCCGGTCGCACCGACGACGGCTACCCGGTAACCCATTATTCCAAACCCCTGACGTGGAAGCGGCCGGTCTCCCTGTGTCTGGAGCCGGCCGCCTCGATCTCAATACCAGACTGACTGTTTGCGATCAGTCCCGGATCATCCCTGGCCGGCTTCAGCGCCGGGACGAATATCGCGGCGCTCGGCAATACGTGCGCGTTTGCCGGTGCGGCCGCGCAGGTAGTAAAGCTTGGCGCGACGCACGATGCCCTTGCGGACAACGGTAATGCTGTCGATGTTCGGCGAATACAGCGGGAAGACGCGCTCGACACCCTCACCGAAGCTGATCTTGCGAACGGTGAAGTTGGAGCCCATGCCGCGGCTGGTGCGGGCGATGCATACGCCTTCGAAGTTCTGCACACGGCTGCGCTCGCCTTCGACGACCTTCACGCCGACGCGCAGCGTGTCGCCGGGACGGAATTCCGGAATATCCTTGCCGGCTCCGGAAGTCGCCTTTGCGATTTCCTCGGCCTCGATCTGCTGAATCAGGTTCATTTGCCCTGGTCCTTCGTTTTTCGCCGCGCGCCAGAGGCAGGTCGGTCCCGAGCGTCGGCGTGACGCTCCCAAAGGTCCGGCCTGCGTGACCGTGTGTCATCTTCCGCCCGTTGCTTTCGCCAGGCGGCGATTTTCGCATGATCCCCCGATCGCAGCACTTCAGGGATCGTGCGCCCTTCCCATTCGACAGGTCGGGTATAGTGCGGATATTCGAGGAGGCCGTTTTCGAAGCTTTCCTCGGTACCGCTTGAAGGCGCGCCCATTACGCCGGGAAGCAGGCGAATGCAAGCGTCGAGAAGCATGATTGCGGCCGGTTCGCCGCCGGAAAGCACGATATCGCCGATCGAAACCTCCTCGACCGGCCTTGTTTCGAAGATTCGCTCGTCGAATCCCTCGAATCTGCCGCACAGGACGGTGATTCCCGGCCCCGCCGCCAGCTCGCGCACGCGCTCCTGGGAAAGCGGCCTGCCGCGCGGCGTCATCGCCAGCACCGGGCTGTCGGGATGGAGAGCGAGCGCATGGTCGACCGCAGCGGCCAGCACATCCACACGCAGCACCATGCCGGCCCCGCCCCCGGCAGGCGTATCGTCGACGGTCTTGTGCCGGTCGATGGCGAAATCGCGGATCTGGACGCATTCGAGCGACCATTTGCCCTGGTCCAGCGCCCGCCCGGCCAGGGACACGCCCAGCGGGCCGGGGAACATCTCCGGATAGAGGGTCAGGACAGTGGCCGCGAAGGTCATGCGCGCCGGCTTAGGCGACGCAGACGCTTCGTCAATCCCCGCAGCCTCCGCAGCCGCCACTTCCCCCGCTGCAGCCGCTGTCGCCGCCACCGCACCCGCCCGAGGTGCCGCTGTCGGTGCGAAGCTTGTGAAATGTGGAGAATTGCGAGCCCGCCAGCACCGACGTGCCGAACAGGGCGACGGCCATGCCGGTTTCCTGCGTGAGCGGCGCGCGGCGCATCCGCTCGGAAACCGCCTTGGCGCTTGCCAGGACGGCCAGCCCTTCCCCGGTGCGCAAATCGAGCGCAAGGACGCGGATGAGTGCGGCAATGGCTGTTACGATCAGGAAGACTGTGAGGATTTCGACCGGCTTGTCGCGCGAAACGCCGACTTCCCATTTGATCGCGCCGAAGAACAGCAGCGCGATATAGGGGCTCGCCTGCCAGAACCGCATCTGCATCCGGGTCGCGCCGTCCATCAGCAGGCCGAACCCGGTAAGCTTCTCGTCGATCCGCTTCGCATCGTCCGTGATGGCCTTGCGGATTTCCTTCCAGCTCACGGCAACGCCGAGATTGAGCACGGTGCGCTCGGCCGACGTCTCGCCGGCGTCGCTGCGCAGGATGGCAAAGCGCGCGCTGCCCGTCTCGATCGCCTTGGTGGAAAGAAGCCGCGCAACGACTGCTTCGGCAAGGCGTTCCCCGCCGCCCGCGAGATAGGCCAGCTCTTCCGGGTCGTTTACCGGCGCATACCGCCCTTCCGGCCGCAGCCAGCGCGGAATGGCGAGGCCGGCGATCACCGTAAACACGAACAGCACCCCGTAGAGCCAGAGGAACTGCTCACCCCTGAGATCGAATACGCCAAACCCGTCCATCCGCCGCCCCTATCGCAGCCAGTTGTCGACGATCAGGCCGATTACCACGCAAACAATGACAATCGTTAAAGCGTATGCCGGGCGGCGCGGCAGCAGGATATAGTCGCGCGGATAGACGCGCCTTGCCTGTGAATCCTCGTAGAAACGCTTGTAGGATGCCGGCCAGATGTCTTCCGGCGGAGTGCCGAACGCTTCCTCGTAGCTGCGCAGGGTGAGCGCATACTGCTCGAAATGCTTGTCGCGCTCGGCCGGGCCGCCCGCTGTCGGGCCGTGGTGCAGGTCGCGGCCAAGCACCTCCGGACAGAAATGCTGCCAGTAGTCGCGGCTGTAGGCGAGATGCAGGTGCCAGGCCTGGTCGACCGCCTCGGAAGGCGTCACCGGATGGCCTGCCGTCGCGGCCAGGAAGCAGAACCGCCGGTATTCCTCGACCACGCGTGCGGCTTCCGGCGCGCTCCAGCCGTTTTCGCGGCCGAGACGCTGCTCGAAGTTCAGCTCGGCTCCCTCGGGGCCGATCTTGTAGGCCGAAAGCGCCTGCCAGACTGGATGGCCGGCAACGCCCTTGCCCCCCGCGGTTTCGCCCATCATGGCGCTTTCTTAACCTTGCCCCGTTAAGAAAACCGCCCATGGGACTGTTCGATGCCGATAATGGCCGCCTCACGTTCGGCGGCGACGAAGACGGTGATCGCGGATTTTCCCTTTCCGGGGAAAGGAAGCGGACTGTCGCCCAGGTCTCCGCCCCGGTGTTCTATGTGCTGGTCGGCGCCCTTTGCCTCTGGCTGTTCGCCTATATCTCAGGCCTTTACCCCTATCTGGGCACGGCCCGCGACGACACGAGTTCGGCGCCGGGCGTCAGCACATCGCTGGGCAAGTTCGGGGTGGGTGTGAGCACAATGCTGCTGTTCGAGGGACAGACCGCCTTCTTCGAATATGAATCGACCAGCCCTGAAAGCGAGATCACGCTCGACGTGAAGCCGGTCACCACGCTGGGCTATTCAAAGGCGATGCGGCGCATCCGCGGCGAAGCCGGCGGAACGGTCGAATTCCCCATCGCGAAGACCGGATTCTACCGGTTCCGGCACGAGCCGGCGCTGGGGCGGCGCTATGGCCGCACACGCTATACTGTAAGCTGGGGCGCGCGCTGACCTCAGTCGGCGAAGCCTTCCGAAATCACCAGCCGCTCGCCGTCCCACTCGGGCACGGCCTGTGCGGTCATCGGCACCATGAAGCGCTTTCCGTCGGGCTTCTCGATCTCGACGATGTCGCCCGCACCGAAATTCTCGACCCCGACGCAACGGCCAAGGTCCTCACCCGATGTCGAAATGGCGGCAAGGCCGACCAGGTCGGCGTGGTAATATTCGCCTTCGCCCAGGGGCGGAAGCTCTGAGCGCGGGACCGTCAGCTCGGTCCCCCGGAGCGCTTCCGCGGCATTGCGGTCCGGGACTTCGGCGAAGCGGGCAATGGCGCCGCCCTTGTTGTCGTCACGCAGCTTGCCGAGCGTGAGCGCGCCATCGTTGAAGGCGCGGAAGCGCTTTAGCGCCGTAACGCCTTCGCCGAACAGTTTCAGGCGGACTTCCCCCGTCACGCCGTGCGCGCCGGTCACGACGGCAAGCGTGACCTTCATTTCAGGCACTGAGAGCCCCTCCCGCATGCGGGAGGGGTTTGGGGTGGGCCCGGCCGGGCGCGGCATCACATTGCGCGCCCACCCCCGGCCCCTCCCGCAAGCGGGAGGGGAGCAGAGCCATCAGCCCTCGGCCTTTTCCTCGCCGGCGTCGTCGGCCGGCGCTTCCTCGGCGGGAGCCTCTTCAGCAGGAGCTTCCTCAGCTGCGGCTTCCTCGGCGGGCGCTTCCTCAGCGGCAGCCTCTTCAGCAGGTGCCTCTTCGGCTGCTGCTTCCTCTGCCGGTGCTTCTGCAGCCTCCTCGGCAGGTGCTTCCTCGGCGGCCTTCGCGGCTTCCTCGGCCTCGGCGAGCTTGGCAGCCTTCTCTTCGGCGCGATCCTTGGCCTTTTCGCCCGGTTCAGCCTTCTGCGGGTTGTTCCTGGCCGCACGCTCCTTGATGCCGGCGGCATCGAGGAAGCGGGCAACGCGGTCGCTCGGCTGGGCGCCGACGCCAATCCAGTACCGCGCACGGTCCTCGTCCAGCTTCACGCGCGACGGATCGTCCTTGGCGAGCAGCGGGTTGTAGGTGCCGATCTGCTCGAGATACTTGCCGTCGCGCGGGCTGCGGCTGTCCGCCACCACGATCCGGTAATAGGGCCGCTTCTTCGCGCCGCCGCGCGAGAGACGAAGTGCAATTGCCATTTCAATCTACCTTTCTGTCGTAATCGCTTGAAATCATTTCTTGTTCATCAAATCCTGGATGTTCGATGGAAGCTGCCCGCCACCAAGGCCAGGCAGGCCGCCACCGCCGGCCGGGTTCGCGCCCATGCCGCCCATCGCCGCATCGAGCCCGCCCTTGCCGAACGCGGCGGCGAGGCCCTGCAAGCCGCCCATCTTCTTGATCTTCTTCATCGCCCGGGACATTTCCTGATGCATCTTGATGAGCTTGTTCACGTCCTGGACCTGAGTGCCCGATCCGTTGGCTATGCGGATCTTACGCTTGGCGTTGAGCAGCTCGGGCCGGGTGCGCTCCTTCGGCGTCATCGAACCGATGATCGCGTCCATCCGCACAAGGACCTTGTCGTCCATGCCGGAATTGGCCATCGCCGCCTTGGCCTTCTTCATGCCCGGCATCAGCCCGGCGAGCATGCCGAGCCCACCCATCTTCTGCATCTGGCGAAGCTGGGTGCGCAGGTCGTCCATGTCGAACTGGCCCTTGGCGATACGCTGGGCGAGGCGTTCGGCGTCTTCGGCCTCAACCGCCTCGGCCGCCTTCTCGACCATCGAGACGATGTCGCCCATGCCGAGGATGCGTCCCGCGACACGACCCGGGTGGAACGGTTCGATTGCATCGATCTTCTCGCCCGTGCCGGCGAACTTGATGGGCTTGCCGGTGACCGCACGCATCGAAAGCGCCGCACCGCCCCTGGCATCGCCGTCCATGCGGGTAAGGATCACGCCGGTGAGGTCCACCTGACCGGCAAAGCTCTGCGCGACGTTGACCGCGTCCTGGCCGGTCAGCGAATCGACGACGAGCAGCGTTTCCTTCGGCGTCGAGATCGACGCGACCGCCTTCATCTCGTCCATCAGCGCCTGATCGACGTGGAGGCGGCCGGCGGTATCGAGCAGCAGAACGTCGATCGCCTGCAGCTTCGCCGCCTGCACGGCACGCGTGGCGATATCGGCGGGGGCCTGCCCCGGGATGATCGGCAGGGTCGCGACGCCGACCTGTTCGCCCAGCACCTTGAGCTGTTCCTGCGCCGCCGGACGATTGACGTCGAGCGACGCCATCATCGGCTTCTTGCCCTGCTTTTCCTTCAGCAGCTTGGCGAGCTTGGCGGTGGTGGTGGTCTTGCCCGACCCCTGCAGGCCGACCATCATGATCACGACCGGCGGGGCTGCGGCAAGATCGAGCCCGACCGCTTCCTCTCCGCCCAGCATCTCGACCAGCGCGTCGTTGACGATCTTGACGACCTGCTGCCCGGGCGTGACCGATTTCAGCACCGATTGGCCGACTGCCTTCTCGGTGACATGGTCGATGAAGCGGCGAACGACCGGGAGGGCGACGTCGGCCTCGAGCAAGGCGATCCGCACCTCGCGCATGGCGTCGCGGACGTCCTGCTCCTTGAGCGCGCCGCGACCGCGCAACTTGTCGAACACGCCCCCGAGACGGTCAGAAAGGCTGTCGAACATCGCCCGCTTCACTCCTTCGCAGCCGCCATGTGCCGCGGTTTCCTGCCTGGGCGCTTCCCGAACCGAAAAAGTGGTGCCCACTTTTTCCGGAAAACTCCCGTAAACGCCAAAAACGCCGGCGGACGAAACCTCGTCAGCCAGCGCAGGGATAAACCCGTCTGTATCTCTGAATGGTGGAGCCTAGCGGGATCGAACCGCTGACCTCTACAATGCCATTGTAGCGCTCTCCCAGCTGAGCTAAGGCCCCGTTCCATTCATCCGGCAGATCCTGGGAGACCCACCGCTTCCCGTGCACTTGCCCGGGACGCCGCCCTCTAGTGGCGCACCCCCTGCTTGGCAAGGGTTGTTTTCAAACTACCGCATCCCGGCTTAAGCTGGGATGAAGGATCACGTATCTTCCTTGTCGTCGTCGTCTCCGCGAGTCACGCCGAGATCGTCGTCTCCGCCAAGATCGACATCGTTGTCGGGGGAATCGTCATCCTCGTCGATATCCAGATCTTCATCCAGATCGACATCCTGCGATTCCTCGGGTTTTTCCTTCTGCGTTTCCTCGAAGGGAATCGGCTGCTTCGTCTTGAGCACCGGCTCCGGATACCAGGCGTGCCCGCAGTCGATGCAGGTGACCGGCTCGTCGTTGCCGAGATCGTAGAAGCGGGTGCCGCATTTCGGGCATCCGTGCTTGGTGCCCCATTCAGGCTTGACCATGAATTGTCCTCATGCTGCCCGCGAAAACGGCGGGACGAAAATTTCTGCACTTGATGGGTGTGCCGGGCACCGGAATCAAGTGCCCATCCCTCATCAGGGCGCGCGCCTTGCCATAGCCGAAACTGACTGTCAAAAGCCGCCGCGATTTCCCTTCACTTTATTCGCGAGTGCCAGCTTGTCCGCCGCCGACCAGACCGCCCCGATTCCGCGCCGTTTCGCCCCCTGCGGGCCGTTGAAGGGCCGCATCCGGGTGCCGGGCGACAAGTCGATCAGCCATCGCGCCCTGATGCTGTCCTCGCTCGCGGTGGGGACAAGCAGCATTTCCGGCCTGCTCGAGGGCGAGGACGTCCTAGCGACAGCCGCCGCGATGCGGGCGATGGGCGCGCGGATCGAGCGTACCGGGGACGGGCAATGGCGCGTCGACGGAGTCGGCGTGGGGGCATTGCTGCAGCCCCAGGCCGCACTCGACATGGGCAACAGCGGCACATCGACCCGGCTGCTGATGGGACTGGTCGCCTCCCATCCGGTCACCGCCAGCTTCATCGGCGACGCCAGCCTGTCGAAACGGCCGATGGGCCGCGTGATCGAGCCGCTTTCCCTGATGGGTGCCGATATCACCGCCAGTACCGGCGGCACCCTGCCGCTGATGCTGCGGGGCGCATCGCCCGCCGTGCCGATCACCTACCGCCTGCCGGTCGCTTCTGCGCAGGTGAAAAGCGCGGTCCTGCTGGCCGGGCTCAACACGCCGGGCATCACCACCGTGATCGAACCGGTCCCGACGCGCGACCATTCGGAGCGCATGCTGAAAGGCTTCGGCGCCGAGCTTAGCGTAGAGCAGGATGACGACGGCGCCCGCGTGATCCGTATCCGCGGCGAAGCGGAACTGCAGCCGCAGACGATCGACGTCCCCGGCGATCCGTCGTCGGCGGCCTTCTTCATCGTCGCAGCACTGGTGGTGCCGGGAAGCGAGCTCGTGATCGAGAATGTCGGGCTCAACCCGACCCGCGCCGGGCTGATCGAAGTGTTGCGCCAGATGGGCGGCAGCATCGAGGAAGCGAACCCGCGCGAAGTCGGCGGCGAGCCCGTCGCCGATCTCGTGGTGCGGCATTCCCCGCTGAAGGGGATCGAGGTCGATCCCGCGATCGCGCCGAGCATGATCGACGAATTCCCGGCGCTGTTCGTAGCAGCCGCATTGGCCCGGGGCCGTACCGTCACTTCCGGGCTGGACGAATTGCGGGTCAAGGAATCCGACCGGCTCGCGGTCATGGCGACGGCCCTCACCCTGGCCGGCGCCCGGGTCACCGAGCAGGAGGACGGGCTGACGATCGAAGGCACGGGCGGCGAAAGTCTGCCCGGGGGATATGGCACCGTCGCCACGCATCTCGATCATCGCATCGCGATGAGCATGGCTATCGCCGGGCTGGCCAGCAGCGAAGGCGTGGAAGTCGACGACACGAGGCCAATCGCGACCAGCTTCCCGGATTTCGAAACCCTGCTGGACGGTCTGGCGCAATGACCATTCCCAATATTTTCGGCATTTCTTCAGGCACCGCAGATATCGTCGGCTTTGCCGGGATGGCCTGCATCATCTTCGCCTACGGCTATATCACCGGAAGTAAGCACCCGAATCCGTTCATCCAGCACGGTGTGAACCTGCTGGGCGCGGGGCTCCTTGCCGTTTCACTGACGGTGAACACAAACATGGCATCGATGGTGCTGGAAGGCTTCTGGGCCGCGATCGCGATCTGGGGCCTGGCGAAAGCGACGCTGGCCAGGGCGAACAACGCATGATCGTCGCCGTCGACGGCCCCACCGCTTCGGGCAAGGGAACGATCGCCAGGGCCATCGCCCGGCATTTCGGCCTCCCGCATCTCGATACGGGCCTGCTCTATCGAGCGGTCGGCCACCAGACGCGCCTGAACGGCGGCGATCCCGACAGCGAGGCGGACGCGCTTGCAGCCTGCGATTTCCCGCTTGCCCTGCTGGATGAGCCGGAATTGCGTTCGGAACTCACCGGCGGACTGGCGAGCCGCGTATCCGTGCACCCCGCGGTGCGGCAGGAACTGCTCGACCGGCAGCGGACATTCGCCCATCAGCCGGGCGGAGCCGTGCTGGACGGGCGCGACATCGGCACCGTGATCGTCCCCGAGGCCGACGCCAAGCTGTTCGTGACTGCCGACGCCGCAGTCCGGGCAAGACGCCGGTTCGGGGAAATGCAGGAACGGGATTATCCCGCCGAGCTGAAGGAGGTGGAAGCGGATATCGCCGCTCGCGACGAGCGCGACCGCAACCGGGCTCAAGCGCCCTTGCGCGCGGCGGACGATGCCATCGTCCTAGATACGTCCAGTCTCGACCGCGACGACGCGATTGCCGAAGCGATCCGCCTCGTCGAACGCCGGATCACGCCACGGCGCTGACCGTTCCCTTGCCGGGCGATTGGGCCGGGACCGTCTGATACTGGCAGACCTCGCCCACCCCTTTCAGCGTTTCGACGATCGGCGATCCGAAATCGGCCCGGTCCGTCGCCCGCAGCCAGGTCGCTTCCGAGATGGCCATGCCGTTGATCGGCGCGGTCGCTTCAAGGCGGGCCGCGACGTTCACGGTCTCGCCCCAATAGTCGTATGCCATCCTCGTCTCGCCAATCACGCCGCCGACCACGGGCCCGCTGTGGATGCCCGCGCGCAGCCCGATCTCCACGCCCATCGTCCGCCGCATTTCATCAACCCCGCCGAGCACGGCACGGGCGAAGCCGATGGCCGCATCCGCGCTGTTTCCGGACGGGACGTTGCCTCCGGCGATCGCGAGATAGGAATCGCCGATGGTCTTGACCTTCTCGACCCCGTATTCCGCCGCGCAGCGGTCGGCATGGTTGAAGAAGGCATTGAGCATTTCGACCAGATGTCCGGGCGAAACGCGCTTCGCCAGGCTCGAGAAGCCGACCATGTCGATGAAAACGACGCTGACATCGGCATAGGCATCGGCGACAAGCCGCCCGTCGCGAATTCGCTCCACGGCCGCCGGAGGGAGCATGTTGTATACCAGCACTTCGTTCCTTGCGCGCTCCGCCTCCAGCTCTTCGGCAAGGGCGAAAGCACCCCGGCTCGATCGATCGATCGCAACGTTGATGGCGATCATGATCGTGGCGCCGCTCGCATAGCTGAGCAGCGCGAACCACAGCGCGGCATCGTGGCGCTGGAATGGGAGTACGGTCACGAGGAACGCGGTGAGGTCGAGCGCCATCCAGGCAAGGAACAGGCGTTGCCGGCCGGCAAGGGCCACGGCCGCAAATGCGCTGACCGACAGGCTGTTGATGACGCCGACGGCGTACATCGACTCCTGCAGGTGGACCAGATGCGCGAACAGGATGAGGTTGACCTGGCCGACCAGCAGCGAAAGCCCCAGCAGCGCCGCGAAATCCACTATCGCGTATTCGACATAGTCGCGCCAGAAGGTAGCGCCGATATAGGCGCCGGAGACAAGCAGGATGCAGCCGAGCAGAACGGCCAGCCGCGCATTCTCCGCCCTGCCCACGAACAGCGGATCGACGATCGAATAGGCGAGCGCGACCAGCATGAACAGGACGCCGTAAATGCGCACGAACGGAAGCCGCAGGTCGCGCGCCGTGCGCTGGAACCGCGCTTCGGTTTCCGGATCAGCGAACTGACCTTGGTGGATCGGCTGCATAGAACCCCCTGCCCCTGGCAAATCTCCCTAACAGGAAACACTTACCTTCCGGTTGCCTTCCAACGATAGCATAATCGATGCGGCATTCCGCCATTTTCCTTGCGTTTCCCCCCGGTTTCGCCTAAGCGCGCGCCCGTCCGACGGACCTTTTCCCGACGATGCATGGTGATGTCGCGCGTTTCGCGCCCGCTTTTCGCATTGGGAACAGAATCCGCAGGATGCCACGAGCGGCATGCGGCCCTCGTGGCGGTTCGGCCCCAAAGACCGGCGGAAACAACCGCCTGGCCGGAAACATCGATTGTAGGAAACTGACTTAATGGCCACTACGGCAAACCCCACGCGCGACGATTTTGCCGCGCTTCTCGAACAATCTCTCGGCGGTGCTGCCGACGGCGGCTTTGAAGGCCGCGTCGTCAAGGGCACCGTCACCGCCATCGAAAACGACAAGGCGGTCATCGACGTCGGCCTCAAGAGCGAAGGCCGCGTCGCGCTCAGGGAATTCGCCCACGGCAAGGAAGAGCACGGCCTGAGCGTCGGTGACGAGGTCGAAGTCTATGTCGACCGCGTCGAGAACGCCGACGGCGAAGCAATGCTCAGCCGCGACCGTGCCCGCCGCGAAGCGGCCTGGGACAAGCTTGAGTCCGAATTCGGCGAAGGCAAACGCGTCGAAGGCGTGATCTTCGGCCGCGTCAAGGGCGGCTTCACTGTCGACCTCGACGGTGCCGTCGCCTTCCTGCCCGGCAGCCAGGTCGACATCCGCCCGGTGCGTGACGTCGCTCCGCTGATGGACATGCCGCAGCCGTTCCAGATCCTCAAGATGGATCGCCGCCGCGGCAACATCGTCGTTTCGCGCCGCGCGGTGCTCGAGGAAACCCGCGCCGAGCAGCGTTCCGGCCTGATCGAGAAGCTCTCGGAAGGCCAGGTGATCGACGGCGTGGTGAAGAACATCACCGATTACGGCGCCTTCGTCGATCTCGGCGGCATCGACGGCCTGCTCCATGTCACCGACATGAGCTACAAGCGCGTCAACCACCCGAGCGAAGTGATCAACATCGGCGATACCGTCACTGTCCAGATCATCCGCATCAATCAGGAAACCCAGCGCATCAGCCTCGGCATGAAGCAGCTCGAGAGCGACCCGTGGGAAGGCGTGGGTGCGAAGTACCCGCTTGGCGTCAAGCTGACGGGCACTGTCACCAACATCACCGAATACGGCGCTTTCGTGGAGCTGGAACCGGGCATCGAAGGCCTTGTCCACGTTTCCGAGATGAGCTGGACCAAGAAGAACGTCCATCCCGGCAAGATCGTATCGACCAGCCAGGAAGTCGAAGTGGTCGTGCTCGAAGTCGACAGCGAAAAGCGTCGCATCAGCCTCGGCCTCAAGCAGGCCCAGCAGAATCCGTGGGAAGCTTTCGCAGAAAAGCATCCGATCGGTTCGACCGTGGAAGGCGAAGTCAAGAACGCCACCGAATTCGGCCTGTTCATCGGCCTCGACGGCGACGTCGACGGCATGGTCCACATGTCGGACATTGCCTGGGGCATCTCCGGCGAGGACGCGCTGGCACTTCACCGCAAGGGCGAGCAGGTCTCGGCGGTCGTGCTCGATGTCGACGTCGAGAAGGAACGCATCAGCCTCGGTATGAAGCAGCTTGAAAAGGGCGCGCCCACGGCCGACGGCAAGGCGGCGACCGGTTCGCTCAAGCGCGGCGAAGTCGTCACCGTCACCGTCCTCGAAGTGCGCGACGGCGGCCTCGAAGTGCAGGCCGGTGACGATGGCGCCACCGGCTTCATCAAGCGCACCGATCTGGGCCGCGACCGCGACGAGCAGCGTCCGGACCGCTTCCAGGTCGGCCAGAAGGTCGATGCCCAGGTTACCGGCTTCGACCGGTCGAAGAAGCCGAACTTCTCGATCAAGGCCCGCCAGCTGGCCGAGGAGAAGGAAGCCGTCGAGCAGTACGGTTCGTCCGATTCGGGCGCATCGCTCGGCGACATCCTCGGCGAGGCGCTGAAAGCCAAGAAGGACTGATTTCAGCCCCTTCGCGCGCAAGCGTAACTCAAAAGCCCGTCCGCTCACCGGAGCGGGCGGGCTTTTGCTTTGGCGCAACTGGGCATAGGATGCGCCTCATGGAAGCTTCCTGCCAATGCGGCAGGCTTCAGGCGCAAGTCGCGGACGAAGCCAGGCCGTTTACAATCCTGTGCCACTGCACCGATTGCCAGCGGCGGACCGGATCGCCTTTCGGCGTGATTGGCTATTTTCCAAGTGACGCCGTGACCATCAGCGGTGAGGCGCGGGAATTCTGTCGCGACACCTACGCCGGCAACCGGCTGACCAACGGTTTCTGCCCGTCATGCGGCAGCACGATCTATGTGCTCCTGTCCAAGAACTCCGACATGATCGGCGTGCCTGCAGGAGCCTTTACCACCCCTCATTTTTCTCCACCCGTTATCTCCGTTTGGGAACAGGACAGGCACGATTGGGTTGCCCTGCCCGAAACGGTCGCACGCCATGAAAAAGGTACCGATTGAAATGACCCTTGAAATTCACCAGTTCCCCTGCCTGTCCGACAATTACGGCTACCTGCTGCACGATCCGGAAAGCAACGAGACCGCGTGCATCGATACGCCGGACGCCGATGCTATCTGCGCGCTGCGGCGGACAAGGGCTGGCAGATCACCCAGATCTGGAACACGCACTGGCATCCCGATCACGCGGGCGGGAACGAGGCGATCAAGGCGGCGACTGGCTGCACCGTCGTGGCGCCGGAAGTCGAGGCTCCCAAGATTGCCGGCATCGACCGCACCGTGGGCCAGGGCGACGTGGTCTGTCTCGGGAGCTGGGAAGCGCATGTGATCGACGTCGGCGGGCACACCATGGGCCACATCGCCTATCACCTGCCCGCGGCCGGGGTCGCCTTCGTCGGGGATTCGCTGTTCGCACTGGGCTGCGGACGCATGTTCGAGGGCACGGCGCCGCAATTCTGGGCCAGCCTCTCGCGGCTCAAGGCGCTGCCGCCGGAAACGATGATCTACTGCGCCCACGAGTATACGACCGCAAACGCGAGGTTCGCTCTCCACGCCGACCCCGACAACGCGGCGCTGCGCGCCTATGCGGACGACATCGCCCGGCTGAGGGCCGACGACCGGCCGACGGTGCCGAGCAAGCTCGGGCGCGAACTGGAGACCAATCCCTTCCTGCGTGCCGACGATCCGGACATGCAGGCGCGCTGGGGCGGTGGCGACGCGGTGGAGACCTTCGCCGCGCTGCGCTCGGCAAAGGACAACTTCTGATTTGGGAAGGCCCCTCCCCTCAGGGAGGGGGCAGGATCCTCAGATCCGGGAGATCGCCTCGTCGACGAGGGTCTTGTCGGCCTCGGCGGAATGATTTTCCTTGATC
Source organism: Novosphingobium sp. (assembly GCA_024236175.1). GTDB lineage: Bacteria > Pseudomonadota > Alphaproteobacteria > Sphingomonadales > Sphingomonadaceae > Novosphingobium. Next base: position 816,989 of record JACKKY010000002.1, read on the forward strand.
AACCCGCGCGCGGCAACGGCAGCGGCCTGGGCGGCCTTGGAGCGCAGGTCGGCGACCGCGGCGCGCTCGGCAGCGGCGATCTTTTCCTCGGCCATCTTCTCACGGCGCGCGACCAGCGCCGCGGCATCGGTCTTGGCCTTCTCGACGATGTGCCTGGCTTCCTCTTCGGCGCCGGCCTTGAGCTCTTCGGCGTGCTTGGAAGCGTTGGCGACCTTGCGCTCGTATTCCGCCTTCAGCGCCTCTGCTTCCTTGCGCAGGGTGGCCGCCTCGTCGAGCATGGTGCGGATGCCCTCGATCTTCTTGTCGAGCATCGAGGCCACGAGCGACGGGACTTTCGCATAGATCATCACGCCGATCAGGAAGATCATCGACAGCGCGACCCAGCCGCCCGGGCCGAGCCCAAGCGCGGACACTTCGGCGTGATGCTCGGCAGCACCGTGCGCGGCATCGGCGAGAAGGTTGAAATCAGCCATTTGCGAGAACCGCCTTTACTGAAGAGGCCGCCTGATCGACGCTCACATTCACACCCGAAACCTTGGAGACGACGTCGCGCGCGGCTTCGGCGGCAACGCTTTCCAGGCTCTCGAGAGCCTTGGCGCGCGCTTCGGCGAGGCTCGCTTCGGCGGCAGCGACCTTATCGCCGATCTCGGCGTCGACCTTGGCGAGCAGCGCCTCGGTGTCCTTTGCCGCTGAAGCCTTGGCCTCGGCTGTCACCGACTGGGCCTGGGACCGCGCGTCTTCCTCGGCGGCGCGGGCACGGTCCTCCGCCTCGTCGGCAGCGGCTCGCGCCTTTTCGGCGGCAGCAAGATCGGCAGCGATCTTGTCATTGCGGTCGTCAACCACCTTCTCGATCTTCGGAACCATGCCGCGGCCGATCAGGAAATAGATCAGCGCAAGGCACAGCAGCAGCCAGAACCACTGCGACTGGTACACGAGCATGAGCTGGTTGAGTTGAGGCATCTGACCTTTTCCCTGTTACGCAGGCGAGCCCGTCTGGCTCGCCCCCATCATCGGCCGCGCGGATATCCCGGAGCAGTCGCGCCCGGACCGAACACCGGGCGGCCGAATGACGACAGTTGGCTTAGACTGCGTAAAGGATGATCATGGCGACCGCGAACGCGATCAGGCCCAGCAGTTCGGCGGCGGCGAAGCCGATGAACAGGCGGCCCTGCTGGCCGTCGGCGGCACCCGGATTGCGCAGCGCGCCCTGGAGGAACGAGCCGAACACGTAGCCGACGCCGGCGGAGGCGACGCCAACACCGATCGCGGCGAGACCGGCGCCAATCACTTTTGCAGCCATGAGATCCATTGCAAATACTCCCTAGGAAAACCCGTTTGGAAAAGAGGACTTAGTGCAGGTGCACCGCGTCGTTGATGTAAAGCGATGAAAGCAGCGCGAACACGTAGGCCTGGATCGCACAGACCAGAAGCTCAAGCGCGTTGACACCGACGATGAAGATGAAGCTGATCAGCGAGACACCGTAGCCCATCGCAGTGCCCGAATTGATGCCGTTGACGATGAAGTTCCCGAACACGTCCAGCAGGATGTGACCGGCGATCATCGCCACGAAAAGCCGCAGCGCGAGGCTGAACGGGCGAACGAGGAAGGAAATCATCTCGATCGGCACGATCAGCGGCAGCAGGACACCCGGCGTGCCGTGCGGCACGAACAGGCTGAAGAAATGCAGGCCGTGCTTCCAGAAGCCGACGATCAGCACGATCGAGAAGCTCATGATCGCCATCAGTCCGGTGATGGTGAACTGGCTGGTCACGGTGAACGGATGCGGGCCGAACACTGCGAGCGGCACCATACCCATGAAATTGGAGAAGATGATGAAGATGAAGATCGTGAAGATCCATGGCGTGTACTTGCGACCTTCCGAGCCGATGCTGCTGAGAGTCATGCCCGACACGAACTCGACGAAGCTCTCGGCAGCAGCCTGCCAGCGGCCCGGGATGAGCTCGCGCTTCATCCCGCCCCACATGAACAGGAAGGCGCACGCCAACACGATCAGCATCCACAATGCCGAATTGGTGAAGATGAAGGGCGTTCCGTCGAGCGCGCCGTCACCGAGCGCGCTGATCTGGAACTGGTGCATCGGGTCGATCTTGCCTGCTTCGGCCGCCACGCGCTGATCCCTCTGTTCTATGCGCAAGAAGCGCCGCCTACTCGACGCGCTCCTTGGAAATCCGCCAAATCTGTACCATGCCAGCGACGATGCCCAGGAACAGCATCACCAGCATTGCTTTCGGGCGCGTACCCAGGAACTGGTCCAGTGCAAAGCCGACAATCAGGCCTCCCAAGGGAGTGCCGATCATTGCCGACAAGGCCCGGTTGCCCTGTGACACGCCTTTTCCCGTGAAGACATTGCGGATCGTCTTAGGTGCGGTCCGCTCCGCCTCCGTGTGATGCGCCTTCCTCAGCCGTTCTTCCAGAGAAGTCAGGCGAGGATCCTCATCACCTACGGGAGCCTCTTCAGTGTCATCCGTGCCCATGTCGATTCGTCCGTTACAAACAGGAAAACCGCCATGAAACCGGGCAACTCCGGCAAGGCGCGCTCCCCTTAGGCGGGGGGTTAACCCGAGTCAACCGCGTCTATGCTGCGGCGCATCAGAACGCCGGCACGATCCACGAAAATCGTGCCGTGTACCGATAGGAGCTAGCTTGTAGGAGAAAGCGCGGCGGCTGGCTACGGGCAGCGCGCGTCGCGCAGCGGTGGAGCCGACGTGCGGGTCTGCCAGCTGCCGTCGGGCGCCTGGTATTTTTCGCCCGGCTTGGTCTTGGCGATCAGCAGGCAGCCCGACGTGAAGGCGTATTCCTCGACCGTGGCGTGCTGGGCCTGGGCCTTTTCGGCATAGACCGCCTTGCGCTTGATGTTGATGTCATCGACGATCTTACGCAGCTCGGCGGAGCCGGAACCGACCACTGCGACATAGCCGTCCATCTTTTCGCCGATCTGTCCGGCGGCCTTGGCGGAATTGTAGTCGGCGGCAATCGCCGCACCGGCGGCAGCAAGCGCAATGGCGCCAGCGGCAATGGCAAGACGGCGGAATTTGTCGGTTTTCATGAACTCACCCATCAGAAGATATCCGGATTGTCCTCGATCGTGTTCCCGGCGTCTGCCGCCAGGCGGTAAATCACTTCCTGCTTGATGTTGATGTTGAGCTCGATGACGATGGGCTTGTCCGGCGCACTGACCGAGATACAGCCCCCGAGCGTCATCGCACCCGCCAGCAACATCGCCGCCGCGCCCACTGCGCGCCGGCCTGACCGCCCTGCCCTTCGCTTAATTCCCAGCATGCCGGGACTTGTCGCAAGCGGGCCGGAGTTGGTCAATCTGTCGCTCTTCATTGCATATCCTCGCTTGCTGGAGGCTGAATACCGGATTCATCGGAGGTTTGCGACGAAGGCGGCGATGCCATCGCCTGCCCCCTGTCGTCGATCAGTCCCAGGGCCCTGGGATCGCGCAGATATTCGGGCTCGTACATGGAACGCAGCGACGTCACCAGCTGGAAGAACGGTGCCCTGAGATTGACGTTGAAGTGGATCGGCAGCCTGGCGACCTGCCGCGTGATGAAATTCTGGGTCGCCTGCCTGCCCTGCTTGATGCCGTCGAAGCTCACCCGGGTGACGATCTCCCCTTCCAGCGAGCCGTCCATGTCGATCCGCATCTCGCGATAATCCAGCGATTTCAGCGCATCGAACGCGAAATTCGCCATCACCGAAAGGTCTTCGTAAGTCAGCTTGCCGACATAGGACAGGTTCCCACCGGGCGGACGGGACTGCAGCACGCCGCCGACGATATGGCCCCCGTCCTTGTCGAACACCAGCGGCAGCACCCCGTCGAATGTTCCGTCGGCAGCGATGTTCCCCATCTCGAGCCGTTCAACCAGCTGGGCAGCATCGAGCGCCTCGATCTTGAGCGTGTAACGGTAGTCGTCCGTCGAGCCGATCCTCATCTGCGTCGGCAGCAGCCTCAGTTCGCCGCCAAGGAAAGGCCATTGAGCCCCGTTCACCGCGAGCAGATAGTCGGGACGCAGTTCGAAACTGAGCACGCCGTCATTCACCTCGATGCCGGGATTGATCGCAGCGATGCGCAGCCTTTGATCGGGGGCCGTGACCAGTCCGAGCAGGTCGGTGAACTCGACGGTGCCCGAAAGCCCATGCACCGGTCCGAAGGCTGCCGCGAAATCCAGGGAATCGGTCGTGAACCTTCCCGTGCTGGTGACGTCGACTTCATTCCAGTCGATCCGGCCCTGCCCGCGCACGATGCCTTCGGCGTTGGCGATGATGCCCAGCGCCAGACGGGAAATCGTGTCGGGCTGCATCGTATCGTCGAACAGCAGCCGGTCCACGAACAGATCGGCATTGCCCCGCCCGGTCGATAGATCGTGACGGATATCGGTGCGCACCACCTCGCGCAGGCTTCCGGGCTCACGCAGCACCGCGTGGGCAGTGATGACATTGTCGATCAGCTCCAGCGTCGCGCCTTGCGCATCGAGCGGCTGGAACCGGGCGTCCTGCTCGCGGTCGGACACGGTGACGAAGGCGTCGGCGATCGTCAGCGCGCCGTCGGCGAAGCGCCAGTTCCCGGCCGCCTTGGTCAGGTCGAGCGGGACAGCCGAGAGATAGACCTCGGCATCGGAAAATGTCCCCGCGACCTGGTTTCCGACATCGGCCTCGAGGCCGGCAATGCGGAAGCGGGACGGATCGTCCGCCGGCCCCAGCTCGACATCGAGCGATCGCGCCGCAAGCTTGCCAGGATAGGCGAGACCTAACGGCCCGCTGCCGATACGGATGGGTGTCTCTCCCAGTTTCCCCGCAAGGTCGAGCGCGGGCACGCCGGCCGCGATCTTCAATCCCTGCTGTCCGAACCGGACGATCGCGCCGCTGCTCGACGGGCAAAGCGGAACCTTGCGCTTCTCGATGGCGAGATTTGCCAGCTCCAGCCGGTCGAAACTGACTTCCACGCACCTGCGCCAAACCGAAAGCCCGCGAGCGGACGACCAGTTGCCGGAAAGCGGCAGCACGAGCCCTTCCGCGCGTCCGCCCGGCAAGGCCCCGCTGAGCTGAGCCTGCCCGGCAAAACCGAGTTCGCCGCCATCCGACTGCACGATCAGGAGTTCGGGCAGTGCGATCCGCGAGGTTCCGGCACGGTACTCCGGCATGTGCAGACGCATCGCAAGGCCGCCGGACGGCCGCCGCTCCATCCGGCCGGCGATACGTGGCAGGCCCTTGCCACCGGTTGCGAAATTGCCGGCGATACGCGGCGGATTCTGCCCTCCCGCGCTCACCTGAAAGCGCGAGAAGGAAAGCAGCGCCTGGCCGCTGCCGCCGCGCAGTGTCGCCTGGGGGACCACAAGGCTGGCACCATCGCCTGCCTGCCGCGCCAGGAAACCGGCCTTGAGCGTACTGGCCCGCCCTTCGCGCAACAGCGCAGTGCGAAGCTGGTCGAGCACGGGTTGCACCAAGGTGCCCTCGCTCGCCCTGGCGGCTTCTCCCATGGCGGAAGCGAGCCCTTGCCCAAGCCGAATGGCCTTGCCGTCGACATTGCCTTCGATCTCCACGCGGCCGAACCCGTCTGCCGTGCGCGCAACGCCCTCCACCTGCAGTGTTTCCGCGATCGCCTGCGGCGAGCCGATGCCCTTGCCCGTCAGCTCATAGCGTGCGGTCAGTGCATCCTTCCGATAAGTGAATCTCGCCTTCCCGGCAGCGGACCGCATCCGCCCCGGGCCGAATGCAGATTTCGCGGCTTCGAATGCCAGCCGGCCTTCCGCCCCGTCGAGCGGCTGGTCGATCGTGGCGTCCACTTCCATTGCCGCATTGGCCAGCGTCAGGTCCTGTTGCGGGCAGGACAGGGTACCAAGCCTGAGCGGACCGGCGATATGGGGCTTTTCCCGCCTGACCGAAACTTTCGCGAAGAAGCTTGCCTTATCCGCCGTGCAATCGCCTGCCTCGAGACGGGGCGCCGCTATGGCGAGGATTCCGGAAAATCCGTCACGCAAGGGCCCCTGCCCCTGCGTCTTCACGCCGATGGGCCCATAGTCGCTTTCGAGCAGGCCGCGACCGTCGACGATCACCAGGTCGAAATCGGGCAGGCGGAACGGTTCTTCGCTGTCCGTGAAGATCAGCGGATCAAGGCTGCCGAAACTGAGCTTGCCGTCCCGGTAGGTCCCGTAAAGGCGCGGCCTGACCAGCTTGATCCTGCCCGCCACCAGCCCGGCTTCGACCCGCTCGATGGTGAGGTCCGGACGCTCCGGGTCGCCGATCACGACATTGCGCAGGACCTGGGCGCGCGGACCGATCGATTCGATCTCGTATTGCGCGGGCAGGCCGAGCTCCTCGAGCTGGCCGGAAATCACGCTGTCCGCGATCTGCTCGCGGGTGAACCAGCCGTAGAGCAACGCCAGCAGCAACACCCCGCCCACGATCGCGAGCAGCAGGCGCCAGCGTCGGCTCCGCGCCGGCGGCAGGTCCGGCTTGGCGGCAGCCTCCGCGTTTTCGGGATCGTACTCGTCTTGCGCCATTCGCGTCACACTTGCGCCGCCGCCCGGTGAAAGGCAATGCTGCCCCGACAACTCATAAGGTCGGCTCAGGTTGCCCGGCGCAAGCTGAACAGGGAGAGAACGGGCTTTGGCGATGAACAAATTCGTGATCGCGGCGATTGCAGCACTCGCGCTGGCCGGTTGCGGGTCCGGCGCGGACCGCTCGGGCAATGTCGTCAACGGCGAAGCGCTGGGTTCGGGCGCAGAGTGGACCAGCCGCATGGGCGACGCGGCTGAGACGGGCTACAGCCGGCTCGACCAGATCGATACCGGCAATATCGGCCGGCTCGGTCTGGAGTTCGCGGTCGACCTGCCGGGCGAGACCACGCTTGAAGGAACGCCGGTGGCTGCCGGCGGCACGGTGTATTTCACCGGCACCCATTCGGAGGTCTATGCCGTCGACGGCAAGACCGGCGAGGTGCTGTGGAAATACGATCCGCAGACCTGGAAATTCAGTCCTTCCAAGCTGGTGCTCAATTTTGCGGCCAGCCGCGGCCTCGCCTACGACAAGGGCAAGGTCTTCGTCGCGGCGATGGACGGCCGGCTGATCGCGCTCGATGCGAAGACCGGGAAGGAGCTGTGGAGCGCAGAAACGCTGTCGCGCACTTCCACCCAGTGGATTTCCGGAGCCCCCTACACCTTCAAGGACAAGGTCGTGGTCGGCCAGGCCGGCGCCGACAACGGCGAGCGCGGCTATGTCACCGCCTACGACCAGGCAACCGGCGAGATGGCCTGGCGCTTCTACCCGGTTCCCGGCTCGCCCGAGGAAAACGCCGGCGTCCCGCTGATGGAGAAGGCGGCGGCCACCTGGTACGGGGAATGGTGGAAAGGCAAGACCGGCGGCGGCCCCTGGGGACCGGTGGCCTTCGACGAAAAGCTAGACCTTCTCTATATCGGCAGCGCCAATCCCGGGCAGGTCGACACCCAGACGATCGGCAAGCACAAGGGCGACCAGCTCTTCGCCTCATCGATCATCGCGCTCGATCCGGACACCGGAGACTACGTCTGGCACTATCAGGTGAACCCGCGCGACGCCTGGGACTACGGCTCCAACACCCAGATCACGCTCGCCGACCTGAAGATCGAGGGCAAGCCGCGCAAGGTGCTGATGCAGGCGCCCAAGAACGGCTTCCTCTATGTGATCGACCGCGAGAACGGCAAATTCATCTCCGCCGGCAAGATCGTAAAGGTCACCTGGGCGGAGAGTATCGACCCCGAGACCGGCCGACCGGTCGAAGCGCCCAACATCCGTTTCGAGAAAGGCGACGTGGTGATCTGGCCGAACCCGACCGGCGGCCACAACTGGCACAGCCAGGCGTTCAGCCCCAGGACCGGCCTGATCTACATTCCGGCGATGCACAACGGCGTGCGCTATTCCAGGAACCGCATCGAAGGCGGTGTCTTCATCAACGGCATGTGGGTTGGCACGGAGAAGGCGGACGAGCGCGACGGCAAGGGGTCGCTGGTCGCCTGGGATCCGGTCAGGCAGGAAGAGGCCTGGCGGGTGCAGCATGACAACATCTGGAACGGCGGTGTGCTGGCAACGGCCGGCAACCTCGTGTTCCAGGGCGACGCCTTCGGCAAGTTCGCCGCCTACGACGCGGAAAGCGGCAAGCAGGTGTGGAGCTTCGATGCAGGGTTGGGCATCATTGCCGCGCCGATGAGCTATGCGATCGACGGCAAGCAGTATGTCGCGGTGCTGGTCGGTTGGGGCGGCGCCGCCTCGGTCGGCAGCGACGTGATGAATGTCGGGTGGAAATACGGTGCCAACACCCGCCGGCTGCTGGTCTTCGCGCTTGACGGCGGCAAGACGCTGCCAAAGGAACCCGGTCCGTCCCATACGCTCGAGCCGGTTGACGACGCCTCGATCGCAGTCGATCCGGCCAAGGCGCAGGCGGGCAAGGCGCTTTTTCTGGCCTGCATGCTGTGCCACGGGCGCGACGTGGTGTCGGCCGGCTCACCGGGTCCCGACCTGCGCGAATCGGCCCTGGCGATGGATCCGGTTGCGTTCCGCAATATCGTGAAGGGCGGCGCCCTTATCGAGCGCGGCATGCCACGCTATGACTTCCTGACGGACGAGCAGGTGACTCAGCTGTATCACTATGTTCGGCAGGAAGCGCGGCGGGCCAAAGACAAGTCGAGTGAGTGACGACGAGCAAAGCAAGGTCAAGAAGCCGGGGCACGACGCGAGCGGTCATCGCGCGCGGCTGAGAAAACGGCTGCTGGACGGCGGAGCGGAAGCCCTCGCCGATCACGAGGTGGTGGAATACCTGCTGATGACCGCTATTCCGAGGCGCGACGTCAAGCCGCTGGCCCGCACCCTGATAGAGCGTTTCGGATCGCTCGCCGGCGCGCTCAATGCCGACCCGGCGGCACTGGCGAAACATCCCGGAATGGGCGAGACGAGCGCGGCCGCCCTCAAGATCGTCGCGCTTGCCGCCCGCCGGCTTGCGCGATCGAGCGTGCGCGAACAGCCGGTGCTGGGCAGCTGGCAGGCGCTCCTCGATTATCTCACGATCGACATGGCGCACCTCACCGTGGAACGCGTGCGCGTGCTCTACCTCAATCACCAGAACATGCTGATCCACGACGAGCACGTCGGCGACGGCTCGATCGACGAGGCCGCGATCCATCCGCGCGAAGTGATCCGCCGCGCGCTCGATCTCGGCGCGACGGCCCTGATCCTGGTCCACAACCACCCCTCCGGCTCGCCGCAGCCCAGCCGCGCCGACATCCAGATAACCAACCGCATCGCCGAAGCCGGGCGGCTGCTCGGCATCGTCGTCCACGACCACGTCATCATCGGTCGCGAGGGACATGTCTCGCTGAAGGCCAAGGGGCTGATCTGATGTGCGTCGCGGCCTTCGCCTGGCATGCGCACCAACGCTGGCGGCTTGTCGCCATCGGCAATCGCGACGAGTTCCATGCACGCCCCGCCGCCGCACTCGCACCCTGGGAGGACGACAGCAGCATCGTCGCCGGCCGTGACCTGCAATCGGGCGGGACCTGGCTGGGTGTGGGGGGAAGCGGCCGATTCGCGCTCGTGACGAACCTGCGCGGCTATGGCGAGCGCTCTCCGGACCGAGAGTCGCGCGGACGGCTGGTGACGGACCTGCTCACCGGCGAGGGGACCTATGCCGATCCTGCAAGCGCGGCGCTCGGCGACTTCAATCCATTCAACCTGATCCTTGCCGATGCAGAGCGGGCGACATTCCTGTCCAACCGGCCGGATGAGATTCGCACGGCCCTCGCTCACGGCATCTACGGACTGTCGAACGGCGCGCTCGACGAACCCTGGCCGAAGACGCTCCAGCTCAAGGCCGCGCTGCTCGACTGGCTGAACGCGGACGCGATCGGCTTCGCCCCGCTGTTCGAGGCGCTGGCCAGCAAGAGCATAGCCGACATCGGCCTGCATCCCAGCGAACCGTCGGACGTGCCGCAGGAAGCGTCGGAAACCCCGGTGTTCATCCGCAACGCCGTCTACGGCACGCGGTGCAGCACCGTTGTCGCCGTCGACCATGAAGGCGTCGGCACGATCGTCGAGCGGCGTTTCTCGCCCGAGGGCGAGCAGACCGGCGAAACCGCTATCGACTTCGCCTGGCCGGCCTAGAAACGCGATACGTCCAATTTATCTCGTCATCCCCGCGAAAGCGGGGACCCAGTTACTGACGATGCGCCGAGCTAAAGGTTTGAAACCTGGGTTCCCGCTTTCGCGGGAATGACGAAATGGGTTTCAACGCATGCGCGCCCGCTAACTCACAACCACTCGGACGCGGGCGATGTTCTGTACCCGCGCGTAGGGAGTCTGCATGTCGCCCTCGCGCTGGGAAGCAACCCGAAGGACGGCAAAATGGGTGCCGGGCTGCGAGTAGGCATGCTCGGCGGTCATGTTCACGCGTGCGCCCGGCGAGGCGACCTCTTCATTCTCGGAGAATTCCCCGGCGCCTTCGAAATCCCACTGCGCCGACACGACCTGGCCTGATCCCGGCGGCGCCTCGATCGTCGCAGTGAACTTCACCGGTTCGCCGACGGTAACTTCCGCCCGTGCGCCGCCATTCGCTTTCAGGTCGATAACCGGCTGGATGCCCTTTCGCTCGGCCGCCTTCGCGGAAACGACGACCTGGGTGTCGGCCACGTCGTAGACGGTGTCGGAGGGATGCACGCCCTTCTCCACCCACGCCGCCACGTCCCGCAATGCCTGCTGGAGCGCGCCGCTATAGCTGATCGCATGCGCGCGCTGGATCGGCCGCATCGGATTTTCATGATGTGCGTTGTCGACGAAATAGAGCGCGTAATTGTCGCCGAAATCGCTGCCCTTGGCTGCCTTGACCTGCGACTTGTACCAGTCGGCCTGCCACGGGAACGAATCGATATCCAGAAGCACCGCCAGCATCAGCATCTTGCCGTCGTGGCGGCCTTCCAGCATCGAACCGGCCGAGTTGACCGTGCCTGCCGTACCGACCAGCACCCCGCGCTGCGGGTAGACCGGCGTGCCATCCTCGCCCCGAAACTGGTTCCAGCCGTAATACTTGGGATCGGCCGGCACCTGGTGCCGGTGATAGGTCTGCAACGCCAGCGTCCAGTCGTTGTCGATCCGCACCGAATCGCCCGGCCCGATCGCTGCTGCGGCGACCGGATCGGCGGTCATGATCAGTTCCACCGTGTTGCCGGTGACCTGCTTGATCGGCAGGCTGTTGCCCGCAGCATCGCCGCTCAGCACGAGCAGGTGGGCGTCGGCGCAGTCCCGGCCCGGGCCATCGACCAGCTCGATCAGGAAGGGCGGCCCGCCCTTCACCCCGGCAACGGCCGAATCGTGCTTGAAACGCTCATCGCCGATCTTCGATCCGGGATCGGTGCCGAGATAGCCGGGCTTGCTCCAGAAATCCTCGACATAGGAAGGGTCCATCGCCGGGATCATGCCGGAAATGTTGGCGAAATAGCCGCTGTTCATCGCCGCGTAGTCGTACCAGCCGCGCAGCGGGAACCCCATCAGCGACACTTCGCGGAAAGCGGCTGCCTCTTCTTCGTCGAGGCCGGCATAGGGATCGCCGCTCCCGCCCACGTCGAGAGCGTCGGCGATGCCGGGCAGGCAGTTTTCGCGCTGGCGCAGCACGCGCAGCGCATGCATGCGCACGGTGAACATCGAGGGGATCGCCTGGTCGCAGCCGGGCACGAAGGGCACGAAGCCATCCCAGACACCGCTGGTGTTCTCGGCCGCGCCGAGCGTCTGGTAGGCACCGCCGCTGCCGCCGAACAGATAGCCGTAGGGACGATGCTCGCCATAGACCTCGGCAGCGACCATCCGCGAATATTTCGCCGCCGCCGCGTTGACGCGATAGGCGGGCACCGCCGGATCGACCGAGGGATCGCGGAACACGCCGCCGTTGTTGGTCTGGACGTAGTAGGCGCCGCTGTCGATCGTGAAGCCCAGGTCGCCCATCGCCACTTCGAATTCGATCGGAAACGGCCCGATGTCGGAGGTTACCGCCATCGGATAGGTGTTGTGGAAGAAACGGCCCTGATACTGATCCTCAGGTGGGAAGTAGAAGGAGAAGCGCGCCTCCGTCCCCTTGAAACCGCCATGGACATAGCGATGCGGAACCGGCTCCTGGCGAAGCTCGTTCACCTCGACATACGGCTCGCTGAACAGGGGGTCGACGGAGTCCCCGGTCACGGTGACCGGTCGGTCCGAAGCGGCGGTTGTCATGCTCGTCTCTCCCATAAGTATACAGTTGACAACCAATGCGGCACCGGCGGCGCAACATCAAGCCCAACTTCCGGGAGCGAAGGCAACAATGGCTAGTCGAGCGCGACGGTATAGGTGTCCCTGCCGCTGCGCAGAATCCGCCCACCCTTACGGCCGGTAGCGCTGTTGCCCTCGGCGACGGGTACGCCGTTGACGATGACATGATGAATGCCGACCGAGTCGCCATAGAGGCGCGATTCGCCGCCCGGCAGGTCATCGCGCATCGCGATCGGGCCGCAACCGATCGTGTCGGGATCGAACACGACGAGGTCGGCGGCCGCCCCTTGCTCTATCCGGCCTCGTCCCTTCAGTCCGAACGCATCCGCCAGCACGCTGGTGATTTGCCGCACGCCTTCCTCGAGCGGCCAGATGCCGCGATCACGCACGCCTTCGCCAAGCAGCTGGGTGGTCAGCGCAAAGGTGTTGAACATGTCGAGATGGGCGCCTGCGTCCGACGCGCCCATGAGTACATTCGGGTCGTTCCAGATTTCCCTGCGCATGTCCCATGACGCTTCGTCTGCCCCCAGTTCCGGGCCGGAGAAGGTCAGTTCCAGGTCTTCGTCGGCAGCGAGCGTGCACAGCGCATCGAAAGGCGAAAGGCCCATCTCGGTACCGACTTCGCTCAGCAGCTTTCCCTGCCATCGGACATTGGCTTCGCTGGGGGCGTTCTCGATGCGATAGTTCTCGATGCCTCTCAGCGTGTTGGTAGGATTGTTCGGGTTCTGCACGCCTTCCCAGAGTTTCGCTCGGGTTTCCGGGTCACGCAGCGCGGCGATTCGGCCCTCGTCGGAAAGGCGCAGGAAATCCTTCCATCCCTCGATCATCTCGAAAACGAAGGAGCTGCGGAAGTTGAGATAGCCCTTCACCGGCGCGGCCGGGCAAAGGCCGAACACTTTCGCTCCGCGCTGCGCGGCATAGCGCCCCATCTCGAGCTGCGATTCGTTCACGTCCTTCCAGTCGGAGGCAACGAACAACGCGTTCCAGTTCACCGGCCGCTGGGAGGCGAGCGACAGACCGGTCACCATCTCGTATTCCCGTTCGCCGAACTTGCCGACACCGGGGACGATCTCCACCCAGGTGCCGGGCGCGTCGCTCACCGCCCCGGCCAGCGCCATCAGTTCCGCATCATTCGCCCAGCGCGAGGGAACCGGCTCACCCATATGGTCGCTGTGCGAAATGCTGGTGCTGGTCGAAAAGCCGACCCCGCCCTCGTCCAGCGACTTGCGCAGGAGCCGGACCATGGCCTCGATCTCGTCGGGCGTCGCCTCATGGCCGGTGGCGCGGGCGCCCATCACGCAGCGCCTGAGCGCGCAGTGCCCGACCAGGAAGGCTGTGTTGATCGCAACCTTGTCATCGAAATGGTCGAGGAACTCGCCGAAACTTCGCCAGTCGGGCCGCACCGCCTGGCGAAGTGAGGTAATCGGCATGCCTTCGACCACCGAGAGCATGCTCAGCAGGTAGTCGGCGTCTTCCTGGCGGCCGGAAAGCGGGGCGAGCGTGAAGCCGCAATTACCGGCGATAACCGTCGTCACCCCGTGATAGACCGATGGCGAAAGCATCTCGTCCCAGCAGATCTGCGCGTCGTAATGCGTGTGGCAATCGATGAAGCCCGGCGCGACGACCGCACCATGAGCGTCGATTTCCTCCGTCGCCGATCCTTCGACGATGCCGACCGCCGCGATTACGCCGTCGGTCACGCCAACGTCGCCAGCGTAGCGGGCGCGCCCGCTGCCATCGACGATGATCGCATTGCGTATCGCCAGATCCATTTTTCCGCCTCTCCTCAGCCATCCCGCCCTCGCAATAGGGCACCGCGCGACCTAAGAGTCCAGCTTCCACACGCCCGATTCTCGCGCCGAGAATGCAACGGGTTCAAATCAGAGAGGACCTTGATGCAACTTTCCATGCGCTTCGACTTTCGCAACCCGGCCTTTGCCGGGACCAGCATGGCCGATCGCTATGCCGCCGCCCTCGACATGGCCGAATGGGCGGACAACCTTGGCATCCCCGCCGGCATCGCCGTTTCCGAGCACCACGGCTCCGAGGACGGCTACATCCCCAGCCCGGGACTGATCCTGGCGGCGATGGCCGCGCGCACGAAGAACGTCCGCTTCAGCGTCGCGGCCCTGATCGCACCGTTCCACGATCCGCTCAGGATCGCCGAGGACTTCTGCGTGCTCGACAACCTCAGCAAGGGGCGCGTCGACCTGATCGTGGCCGGCGGATACACGCCGAGCGAGTTCGAGATGTTCGGCGTGCTGCCCAAGGAGCGACCCCAGCGCGTCACCGAGATGGTCAAGACGCTCAAGGCGGCCTTCGCCGGCAAGCCGTTCGAATACCGGGGCCGGACCGTCCACATCACGCCCGAGCCCGTCCGTCCGGGCGGACCGATGGTGATCCTGGGCGGAAGCAGCGAGCCGGCCGCGCGCCGGGCCGCGCGCATCGCCGATGCCTTCGTGCCGTCGTCCTCCGATTGCTGGGATTTCTACCGCGACGAGATGGTCAAGCTCGGCAAGCCCGATCCCGGACCGCACCCGGGCGGCAGCACCGAAGTCACGGCGCTGGCGCGCGATCCCGATGCGGGCTGGAAGGCAATGGCGCCGTTCTTCCTCCACGAGACCAACGCCTATGGCGCATGGAACGCGGCGGCGGACAAGAGCAGCCCCTATTTCGAAGTCCCGGACGAAGACGCGCTCAAGGCAACCGGTCGCTATCACGTGGTGACGCCAGAGCAGATGGTCGAGCAGCTCAAGGCGATGCCGGTGGCCCAGTTCCACCCGCTGTGCGGCGGCATGCCGATCGACCTGGCGTGGGAAAGCCTGCGCCTGTTCGAAAAGGAAGTGCTCCCGGCCTTGCGCTAGGCTTGCCTTCCGGACCTCGTCCCCCTAGCGGCACGGCGTCAGTTTCAACCGGAGTCGAAGAATGGTCCCCCGCTACGCCCGCCCCGCGATGACCGCGATCTGGGAACCGGAAGCGCGTTATCGCATCTGGTTCGAGATCGAGGCCCACGCCACCGAGAAGCTCGGCGAGCTGGGCGTGGTCCCCGCCAGCGCGGGCAAGGCGCTGTGGGACTGGTGGGCCACCGATCCGCAGATCGACGTCGCCGCGATCGACGCGATCGAAGCTGTCACCAAGCACGACGTGATCGCCTTTCTCGACTGGGTCGCGCAGCAGGTCGGCCCCGAAGCGCGCTTCATGCACCAGGGGATGACGAGCTCGGACGTGCTCGACACGACGCTGGCGGTCCAGCTTGCGCGGGCATCGGACATATTGCTCGAAGATCTCGACCTGCTGCTGGCGGCGATCAGGCGCCGGGCGGAAGAGCACAAGTACACGCCGACCATCGGGCGCAGCCACGGCATCCACGCCGAACCGACGACCTTCGGTCTGAAGCTGGCGCAGGCCTATGCCGAGTTCGCGCGCTGCCGCGACCGGCTTGCCGCCGCGCGCGACGAGATCGCCACCTGCGCCATATCCGGCGCGGTCGGCACCTTCGCCAATATCGACCCGACCGTCGAGGACTACGTCGCCGAAAAGCTGGGCCTGTCGCCCGAACCGATTTCCACCCAGGTGATCCCGCGCGACCGGCACGCGATGTTCTTCGCGACGCTGGGCGTGATCGCCAGCTCGGTCGAGCGGCTTGCCGTCGAGGTGAGGCATCTGCAACGCACCGAGGTTCTGGAAGCGGAAGAGTATTTCTCGCCGGGCCAGAAAGGCAGCTCGGCGATGCCGCACAAGCGCAACCCGGTGCTGACCGAGAACCTCACCGGCCTCGCCCGCATGGTCCGCTCCGCCGTCACCCCTGCCCTCGAAAACGTGGCGCTGTGGCACGAGCGCGATATCTCGCACAGCTCTGTCGAGCGCTTCATCGGCCCCGACGCGACGATCACTCTCGACTTCGCGCTGGGCCGGCTTACGGGCGTGATCGACAAGCTCCTCGTCTACCCCGAGCGCATGCAGAAGAATCTGGACCGGATGGGCGGGCTCGTCCACTCGCAGCGGGTCCTGCTGGCGCTGACCCAGGCCGGGATCACCCGCGACGATGCCTACCGGCTGGTCCAGCGCAACGCCATGAAAGTCTGGGAATCGGAAGGGGAGCTGTCCCTGCTGGAGCTGCTCAAGGCCGACCCCGAAGTCGCGGCTGCCCTCTCGCCGTCGGAACTCGAAGAGAAGTTCAACCTCGATTACCACTTCAAGCAGGTGGACCGCATCTTCGATCGCGTGTTCGGGACGAAGTGATCCCGACTTGCGCCCATTGCCGGCCCCGGACGGTGACGCCCGCCGCTCTTCCCATGCCAGCCAATCCCGCCTAGCATCGCAGCGGAATTGCAAGGGAGACAGAGAGGCACGCCATGCAGATCGCCCGCACCGTCGTCTGGATCGTCATCACCGCAATCCTCGTATCGTTCATCGCGATGAACTGGGAGCGCGCGCCGGTGAATTTCTGGCCACTGGAAGACAGCTATCTCCGGTTCGAATGGCCGGTCGGCGTCATCGCGCTGCTCTTCTTCCTGCTCGGGCTGGTGCCGATGTGGCTGCTGCACCGCGCCGGACGCTGGCGACTGAACCGGCGGATAAGCGCGCTGGAGAACAGCGTGCGGGCAACTGCGGCCGCAGCCCCCGTTGCCAGCGCCGTCTTGCCTGAAGCCGATACCGAACCGGATACGCAACCCGAAACCGCAACCGAGAAAACGGAAGACACCGCGAGCTGATATGAACCACAACCCTATCTTCCTTGCCCTTGACCTGCCCCGCCTGGATGCCGCCGAGGAGCTGGCCCGCAAGGTTGCCGATCATATCGGCGGGCTGAAGCTCGGCCTCGAGTTCTTTTGCGCGCACGGGCATCACGGCGTCCACGAGATCGCCAAGACCGGGTTGCCGATCTTCCTCGACCTCAAGCTGCATGACATTCCCAACACGGTGGCGGCGGCGATGCAGGCGATCCATGTCCTCGAACCCGCGATCGTGACCGTCCACGCCTCCGGCGGGCGGGCGATGATGGAAGACGCCAAGGCCGCCGCCGGCGAACATACCAAGGTTGTGGGCGTAACCGTCCTCACCAGTTTCGACGATTCCGACCTCAAGCCGATCGGCATCAACGACAGCCCGCACGACCAGGCGCTGCGGCTGGCGGAACTGGCGCACGCATCCGGCCTCGACGGCATCGTCTGCTCCGGGCACGAGGTGGCGGCGGTGCATGACCAATGGAAGGACGGCTTCTTCGTCGTGCCCGGACTGCGCCTGCCCAAGGGCAAGTCCGGCGACCAGAAGCGGATCGTGACCCCGCGTGAGGCGCGCGATGCCGGCGCCAGCGTGCTGGTGATCGGCCGCCCGATCAGGAGCGCCGAAGATCCGGTGGTAGCCGCCCGCGCGATCGAGGCAACTCTTTGAGACGTCAAGGCTGGCGAATTCGGGCGATTGTCGCCCTGTTCACCGGCCTGTCGACACTAACCGCTTCCTGCTCGCCAGCCCCCGCCGAAACCTCCCGGGCGGCAATGCCGGGGCCTGCCGCCCGTTGGGGCGAAGTGACTTTCCAGGCCATTGCTCCCGGCATCTGGCTGCACTCGGAATACGCGGACCCGCCCGGCGTCGGCCCCACCCGCAGCAACGGGCTGATCGTCGAGGCTGGCGACCACTCGATACTCGTCGACACCGCTTGGAACGATGCCCAGACCGGATCGATAGTGGAGTGGGCCGAGGCATCGCTGCACAGACCCGTGGCGGCAGCGATCGTCACCCACGCGCATCACGACAAGATGGGCGGCATAGCCGCCTTGCGGAGCGCGGGTATCAGGACCTTCGCCAATCGCCTTACCAACGCCGACGCGCCGAAGCGCGGGCTCCTTCCCGCAGACGTATCGCTCGACTTCGATTCCGGAGGCTGGCTCACCGCGGAATCGGCGCGCGCTGCCGAACCGCTCGGCGCGATCCGCCCCTACTTCCCGGGCGCCGGACATACCCGCGACAACATCGTGGTCGGCGTCGCAGATGGAGCCGTCCTGTTCGGCGGATGCCTGATCCGTCCATCGGACGCGCAATCTCTGGGAAACACGAGCGATGGCGACATTGCGCACTGGGGCATCGCCGCCAGGGCGGCGGGAGCGGCATTCCCCAACGCGACGGTCGTGATCCCGAGTCACGGCGACATCGCCGGCAGGGACCTGATCGAACTGACCGCCCGCCTAGCCCTCGCCGCGCAAGCGCCGAGATAGCATGACCGGGCAACGGCCCTGCCGGCCATTCAGGCTCAGGAAACAACGGGCGGGGCAATTCGTTCACAAGAAGAACAAAGGAGATTGCCGATGAAGCGCCTTTCCCTGGCCCCCGCACTCGCCGCCCTTTCCCTTTGCGCGCTTGCCGCGCCCCTGCCCGCGCTTGCGCAAGACGGCAGCTCCGGCCCGGTCGTCGCCGCCGGCCACTCGATGCTGACCGTCAGCGCCGAGGGCCGCTCGTCCCGCGAACCCGACCTTGCGGTGTTCACCGCAGGCGTCGCCACGACCGGCAAGACCGCCGGCGAAGCGCTCAGCGAGAATTCGGTTGCGATGAACCGTGTGATCCAGGCCCTGAAGCGCGCCGGGATTGCCGACCGGGACATCCAGACCAGCAACCTCAGCCTCAATCCGGTCTACGGCAACCGCACGCGGACGGCGAACACGCTGGAAGAGCAGATGCCACCGATCCTGGGCTATCGCGCCAACAACACGGTGACGGTCAAGCAGCGCAAGCTCGAACAGTTCGGGCGCGTGATCGATACCCTGGTTTCCGCAGGCGCAAACCAGGTCAACGGGCCCAACTTCCAGATCGACGAACCCGACTCAGCCATGGACGAGGCACGCACCCAAGCCGTCGGGAAGGCGCGGGAAAGAGCCAGTCTCTATGCCCGCGCCGCAGGCCTGCGGGTGGTCCGGATACTGACGATCAGCGAAGGCGGCAGCTATTCTCCGCGACCGCCGGTCATGTACGCCCGCGCCGCAATGGATGCCTCTGAAAGCGCGCCCACACCCGTCGCTGCCGGGGAAGTGGAAGTGCAGGCCAACGTCACGGTAAGCTTCGAACTGGCGCCTTGACCTGCCCGCGCCGGGCGCTAACCCCGCGCGCATGCCCAGCCCGGCGATCAAGATCTGCGGCCTGAAGACCGCCGAAGCGCTCGACGCAGCCGTGAAGGCGCGCGCCGACTACGTCGGCTTCGTCTTCTTTCCGCCCAGCCCCCGCCACCTGCCGCTCGCTGACGCGGCGGAGCTGGCCGCGCGTGCGGACGGCAAGGTGAAGCGCGTGGCGCTGATGGTCGATCCGGACGACGCGGCCATTTCCGAGATCCTGTCCGCCGTGCACCTCGATGCGCTCCAGCTTCACGGCAAGGAGACGCCCGAACGCAGCGCGCAGATCAGGGCCCGCTTCGGCCTGCCGGTCTGGAAGGCGCTGTCCGTCGCGTCACCGGAGGATGTGGCTCGCGCCGGAAGCTACGCGGGCGCGGCCAACCTCGTCCTGTTCGATGCCAAGACGCCGAAGAATGCCTTGCCCGGCGGCATGGGGCTTTCGTTCGACTGGAAGCTGGTCGCAAACTGGAACGGACCGCTGGCGTGGGGCCTTGCCGGAGGGCTGACGCCCGACAACGTGGGCGAGGCGATCCGGCTCACCGGCACGCCATTAGTCGATACGTCCTCGGGCGTGGAAAGCGCGCCGGGGGTGAAGGATACAGGCCGGATCGCGCGGTTCTGCGCCGCCGTCAGAGCCGCATAGAAAGGAGTCAGGCAGCATGAAGAAACTTGGATATGCGATGGCGGCCATGCTGCTGGCCTCGACCGTATCGGTGCCCGCGCAGGCCCGCCCCTTCGTGACCTCGAAGGACTTCCTCGATTTCTGCGCCGTGGACGAGGCCTACAATCAGTCTACCTGCTCCGCCTATGTATGGGGACTGGCCGAGGGGCTGCGGACCATGGCGATGAACTACAAGCCGGACTTCTGGTGCATGCCGCCCCGGGTCAACATGAAGGAGCTGTACGATATCGGCCGCGCCTTCATGCTCAACAATCCCGACCTGCAGCACTACAAGCCGAGCGATCTGCTCACCCTTTCCTGGCAACAGGCCTATCCCTGCCCGATCGGGGACGAGGCGGAAAGCAAATAGGCCAATCGAAAAGGGGCGGCCCGTTGCCGGACCGCCCCTCCCTCGCCGATCGCTGCGGGATCAGAACCTGATACCGAGGCCGGCGACGGCGCCGTCATAATCGCTGACGCCGTTGCCGATGAAGTGATGGCGGTATTCAACCTTGCCGTAGAGCTTGCTGCCGAAATTGTGCTGGTAGCCGGCCCCGCCGGTGATTTCCTCCTCGCAGGTCCGGCACGGCTTGGTCTGGTAGCTGGTCACGGCATAGAGCTTGCCGGCGTCTCCGGCCTTGATGCCGGCCCTGCCGCCGATGCCGAAAGATACGCGCTGGTTCGAGTCCAGGATCTTGTCGGCGGACGTCTCGAGGCCCACGAAGCCACTGTCACCCATATCCCAGTCGTATCCGACAGCGGCACCGGCGGTGCCCTCGCTGTCGTCGCCATCCCAGACGACCCCGCCATGGCCTTCGATGCGGCCTTCATTGGCAAACGCCGGCGAAGCTGCGGCTGCAGCGGCTGCAACGAGCGGGAGAAGAACTTTACGCATAAGAAACTCCTGAAAAATCAACCCCATGACAGGGGCAGCCGGGAGCTACGCAGCCTTGCCTTGCGGACCAATGAACCGTTTGTTCATAAGTGTCGCATGGGTGATATGATGTGTCTCTTCTGCGGTATTGCGTTGTAAATTCGCTTACGCGGAAGGCCCGATCGGCACCCTGCCCCGATCCCGAAAAGCTGGACTTCGCGGGCCTGCTCTGCCAATCGCGCGAGCGCCATGAACGCACCGAACCCCAACAGTTTCCGCAACCAGCCGGACGAGCGCGGCCATTTCGGCCAGTTCGGCGGCCGCTATGTCGCGGAAACGCTGATGCCGCTGATCCTCGACCTCGAAAAGGAATACAAGGCGGCCAAGGACGATCCCTCCTTCCGGGAAGAATTCGAGGACCTGCTCGAACATTATGTCGGCCGGCCGAGCCCGCTCTATTTCGCGCCGCGGCTGACCGAGGAATTGGGCGGCGCGCAGGTCTGGTTCAAGCGCGACGAGCTCAACCACACCGGCGCGCACAAGATCAACAATTGCATCGGGCAGATCCTGCTCGCGATCCGCATGGGCAAGACCCGGATCATCGCCGAGACTGGCGCGGGCCAGCACGGCGTCGCCACCGCGACCGTTGCCGCGCGCTTCGGCCTGCCCTGCGTCGTCTACATGGGTGCGACCGACGTCGAGCGGCAGCAGCCCAACGTCTTCCGCATGAAGCTGCTGGGCGCGGAAGTGATCCCGGTTGAAAGCGGCGCCAGGACGCTCAAGGACGCGATGAACGAGGCGCTGCGCGACTGGGTCGCGAACGTCCACGACACATTCTACATCATCGGCACCGCGGCAGGCCCGCACCCCTATCCGGAGCTGGTGCGCGACTTCCAGTCCGTGATCGGCCGCGAGGCGCGCGAACAGATGCTCGCCCGCACGGGCAAGCTGCCGGACCTGCTGGTCGCGGCGATCGGCGGCGGCTCCAACGCCATCGGCCTGTTCCACCCCTTCCTCGACGATGCGGATGTGAAGATGCTCGGCGTCGAGGCGGCAGGCCACGGGCTCGACAAGCAGCACGCCGCCTCGCTCGCGGGCGGCAGGCCCGGCATCCTCCACGGTAACAAGACCTACCTGTTGCAGGACGAGGACGGCCAGATCGCGGAGGCCCATTCTATCAGCGCCGGTCTGGACTATCCCGGCATCGGTCCTGAACATTCCTGGCTCAAGGAGATCGGCCGGGTCGACTACACCTCGGTCACCGACGACGAGGCGCTGCAGGCCTTCCAGCTGCTCTGCCGCACCGAGGGCATCATCCCGGCACTCGAACCGAGCCATGCGATCGCCGCCGTCAGGAAAGTCGCCCCGACCATGGGCAAGGACGAGATCATCCTCGCCAACCTGTGCGGTCGCGGCGACAAGGACATCTTCACTGTGGCCGACGCGCTGGGGGTGAAGCTGTGAGCCGTCTGGCGAATGCCTTTTCCAAAGGCCGCCCTGCCCTCGTCACTTTCGTAACCGCCGGCGATCCGACGCCCGACGCCACGCCGGCGATCCTCGACGCGCTGGTCGAAGGCGGCGCCGACGTGATCGAGCTCGGCATGCCCTTTACCGACCCGATGGCCGACGGACCGGCGATCCAGGCCGCGAACCTGCGCTCGCTCGCTGCCGGCACCCGCACGGCGGATATCCTCAGGATCGCGACCGATTTCCGCGCGCGCCATCCCGAAGTGCCGCTGGTGCTGATGGGCTATGCCAACCCGATGACGATCCGCGGCCCGGAATGGTTCGCGGCCGAGTGCGCCAGGGCGGGCGTCGACGGCGTGATCTGCGTCGACATCCCGCCCGAGGAAGATCCCGAACTGGGCCCCGCATTGCGCTCGGCCGGGATTGCGCTGATTCGCCTCGCCACACCGACCACCGACGCGAAGCGCCTGCCCACCGTGCTGCAGGACACGTCCGGATTCCTCTACTACGTCTCGGTCGCGGGCATCACCGGCAAGCAGCAGGCCGCGCTCGGTTCGATCGAGGATGCGGTGGCGCGACTCAAGTCGGCGACGGAGCTTCCGGTCGCGGTCGGCTTCGGCGTGCGCACGCCCGACCAGGCCAGCGCCATCGCCAAGGTCGCCGACGGGGTCGTCGTGGGCTCCGCGCTGGTCGAAATGGTGGCCGAATGGGGGCCTGATGCCGCCGGTCCGGTGCGCGAGGCGACCAGGGCGCTTGCCGACGCGGTGCATTCCGCAAAGGAAATTGGGCAGCAATAAGCCGCGAGGAGGAGCTCCATGAGCACCATCATTTTCGCGTTTTCATATCAGTCTTTGTCGGGAAAACTTCCCCAGCATGAGCTGCTGAGCTTCAGGAATCGCGAAGCAGAAGTGCCCTATCTCTCCCCGATGACCCGTTTGTTCAGGCAATCATTCCGCGGCGTCTTCGAAAGCGCCCGAAAATTCGATCATCAAGAGCCATCTGTTGAAATAGACAACACAAAAATAACGCTGAAGCATTGCGTCGCCTTCTCCGCTGCAGACAGAGGCCTTGAGAAAAACGAGAAGCCGGACCGTCTATTGGTCTTTGTTATAGATATAGAATCGAATTCCGAAGACACGGAAGCGGTAGACATTTGGAAGGATAACTTCCGCAATATTATACCAAAGCAAAATCTTGTGAGAGAATTCGGCTTCGGAAAATTACTGGATTGTTGCTCCACATACTCTGATCAAATCGTAGGACATACATCTGTAGACATAAATTTCCCGCTAGAAGGTCGAGAATTGACGTTTGGGGCGGTTTTTGCATTCTACGCGCTTGGCTGGCTGAGTGCGATCAGAATCGAACGCCGTCAATTATTTATGGAACTTGTTCCTGTTTCTGCAATGACTTTAAAATCCGGGCGAAGAATTGCAGACCAACGCGTGCGGATTATCGACCAACAGCGCCATTTCCTGACCGAAGACCGCACCAACGACCTAGAGCTACGAAGATTCTGCAGCAGGTTGGCAAAAAAATACAATCTCCCTCAGAGATTTCAAAGGTCTCTAGAGATTCACCAGGCTTTCGAACACCATTTGGACAATTCCGCAAAATTGCATAATGCAAGCCAGCTCGGATCGGTCGCAAACCTGATCTTTATCTTGACCATCCTGTCTGTGCCGATAGCATTTTTCAGCGCCATCGTCGCAATCGATGTCAAGAACGACATCTTCGTCAACGGACGTGAACTGATAAAGGACTTCAGGATCTATTCGGCATTCCTGGTCGGCGTCTTGTTCACGCTCATGCCTTTGATAACGTTGAGACTGCTGGATAAATTCCGCCAATGGTAGGCTTCTTCAATCGCTGGGAGCCGAATCGCAATGGCTGACCAGGCTGTCTCAGACGATCCGAGGGTCCAAGCGCAGCTCGACCGGCTGAACGCGATGACAGCCGGGCATGACAAGCTCGGCCGCAAGCGACTGCGTCGCTTGCTTGAACGCCTTGGCGATCCGCATTTGCGCATGCCCCCGGTCTTCCACGTAGCGGGGACGAACGGCAAGGGATCCGTCTGCACCTATCTGAGGGAAGCCATTGCCGCCGCCGGCATGACTGCACATGTCTACACCAGCCCTCATCTGGTCAGGCTGAACGAGCGAATCCGCATCGCAAATCAGCTCGTGAGCGACGAGGAACTGGCCCGGCTTCTGTCCGACACGCTGGATGCCGTGGGCAATGACGAAACCACCTTCTTCGAGGCGACCACGGCTGCAGCTTTCCTGGCCTTTTCGCGGCACCCGGCTGATGCTTGCATCGTCGAAGTCGGCATTGGCGGGCGGCTGGATGCAACCAATGTGATTCCGGATGCGATTGCTTGCGGCATCGCCGAGATCGGCATCGACCACCAGGAATACCTCGGAAACACGGTCGAAGAGATCGCCAGCGAAAAGGCAGGCATCGCCAAGCCCGGCGCTCCGCTTGTCACGCTTTCCTACAAGCCCCCCATCGAAGCTCGGATCGCCGAGGCAGCCACGGCTGTTGGAGCACCGATACTGGCGAAAGGCAGGGACTGGGATGCGAACTTTCTTGACGGCAGGCTCCACTATCGCGACGCCGAGGGTGCGATGGAGTTGCCGATGCCCGCGCTGGTAGGCGCGCATCAGGCAGACAATGCCGGCCTTGCCATCGCCATGATGCGTCATCAGCAAGTGCTGAAGATCGGGGAACAGGCGATCGAAACGGCCATGATACAGGCCAGGTGGCCGGCGCGCCTCTCGCTTCTAGGCCCGGGCCCGGTGACCGACCAGTTTGCGGAAGACTCCCAGCTCTGGCTCGACGGCGCTCATAATGTCACGGCGATGGAAGCCGTGGTCGAATTCATGCAGGGGCGGCTTGCGCCGGGGGCCAAGCTCCACATCATATTCGCCCTGCTCGATGACAAAGACGCGCACGGCGTGATGGGTTGTTTCGGAGCGGTGACCTGCGACATCATCACCGTACCAATCGCCGGCTATCATTGCCGTCCGCCCGGCGAGCTGTGCGCAATCGCCCGGGAACTGAATCTGGATGCGAGGGAAGCTGCGGACTTCGCTGCAGCCCTCAAGACGATCGGCGATGAAGCCCGGTTGGAGAAACCGCTGACAATACTCATCACCGGCTCACTCTATCTTGCCGGGCAGGTGCTGCGCTTCAACCGGCAGGTGCCGGACTAGGCACGGGCCTGGCCAGTCGCGACTGGCGCCACCATTCGACGAAACAGAGCACGACCGCGACAAAGCCGATGGCAGTTGTCAGCAGGAACACTTCGTAATAGCCGCGCTGTTCGATCATCTTGCCCAGCGCGCCGCGGCCCAGCGTTCCCACCAGCAGCGTGAGCGACGAGACCAGCGCATACTGCACCGCGCTGTATCCCTTCGAAACGATCGAGGAGAGATAGGCGACGAAGGCCGCACCCGCGATGCCCACCGCGACGTTCTCTCCGGCGATCGTCACCATCAGCTTGGCGAGCCGGGCATCGCCGCCCAGGTGGCTCACCAGCCACGAGAAGCCTATCGCATCGCTGACCGCCTGCATGCGCGCGCCGCCGACGGCGAGGTCGGCATATAGCAGGTTGGTCAGGGCGGCGATGATCGCTCCAAGGGTCAGCGTCGCCATGCGTCCGATCACTGTCAGCAGGGTTCCGCCTAGAGCCAGGCCCAACATGAGCGCGCCGACGCCGAAGAACTTGGAGGCGACCGCGACCTCGTCCTTCGAATACTGCAGTTCACCCAGGTAGAACGGATAGGCGAAACTGCCCCAGATCGAATCGGTGATGCGATAAGTCAGCACCAGCCCCAGCACCACGATCAACGCCCAGCCAAGCCTGCCGACGAAATCGGCCAGCGGCACCACGAGTGCCCGGTAGCCGTGATCGACCAGACGGTCGAGCCCGGAGGAGACCGGCGCGGCCTGCCTGAGCACGTATCGGCCAGCCTTTTTCAGATACACCAGCCATGCAGCGATAATGGCCGGCAGGATTACGGTAGCGACCACCACCAGCGGCCCGCGGGTGGCGATGAAAGCAACCGAATCGGGGCGGGTTGCGGGATCGCTGCCGAGCGAGCGGACCATGAAGACGCCCACGGTGATCAACGCCCAAGCCCAGAGCAATCCGATCAGCAGCAAGGCCCATTTGCGGATTCGCGGCTCGATCTCGCCCGGCTGGCGCAGCTCGGCCAGTTCGTCCGCTTCGGGACCGATATGCTGCACGCCTTCACGGGTATCGGGCGCGAACAGGCTGGCCAGGCCGATGACCGCCATGATCGCGCCCATGCTGGCGTAAACGGTAGGCCAGCTCGTCCGCTCGGCAAGGAACAGCGCCAATGCACCACCCACCAGGGCGGCGATACGGTAGCCCATCTGGTATACGGTCGAGAGCATGTCGATCGTCGCTTCCTCGTCGGCGACGTCAACACGCCAGGCGTCGACGACCACGTCCTGCGTGGCCGAAGCAAAGGCACCGATTCCCGCGAGGAGCGAGAACCAGCCCAGCGACTTCAACGGATCGAGCGTCGAGAGGACGAGCAGGATCACTCCCAGCAGCAGTTGCGCGACCACGATCCATTGCTTGCGGCGCCCCAGCCGCTTGATCAGCGGGAGGTCGATACGATCAAGCAGCGGCGACCACAGGAACTTGAAGGCATAGGCAAGGCCGATCAGCGAGAAGACGCCCATCGTCTCCAGATCGACTTCGGCATCGGAGAGCCACGCGTAGAGCGTCCCCAGCAGCAGGGCGTAGGGCAGTCCGGCGGCAAACCCGAATATCGCCATATAGCCGGTTTTCGGACTTCCCAGCGCGGCAAGGATGCGGCGCCATCCGGGCTTTTGCGGCTGTTCGGCAGCGGTTTCGGCCACTGGCGACCCTCCCTTTCCTCGAAGAGCCCACACTTAACGTCGCTGCGGCTGATGGGAAGGCTGGATGCGGCGGCCCTCAACAGCTAAGTGCCGCCGATGCCAAGAGCAGACAAACCCAAGGGTGACGACCCGGCACCGCGCAGCGGAGAGAGAATCGCCAAGCTGCTAGCCCGTGCAGGCGTCGCCAGCCGGCGCGAGGCCGAGCGGATGATCGCGGACGGCCGCATCAAGATCGGCGACCAGCCGGTCACGACGCCGGCGACGCTGCTGGCAAACCTCAAAGGCGTTACGGTCGACGGCAAGCCCGTGAAAGCGCCCGAACCGCCCAGGCTGTTCGCGTTCCACAAGCCGGCCGGGCTCATCACCGCCGAGCGCGACCCCGCCGGCCGGCCGACGATCTATACAGCGCTGCGCAACGCCCTGCCGAAGGGAACGCCGCGGCTGATGCCGGTAGGGCGGCTCGATCTGAACACCGAAGGTCTGCTGCTGCTTACCAACGACGGGGAACTGAAGCGGGCGATGGAATTGCCGTCCACGGGCGTCCCCCGCAGCTACCGGGCCAGGACGTTCGGCGATATTTCCCAGAACCGGCTCGACGAGCTGATCGAAGGCGTCACCATTGACGGCGTGCGCTACGGCAGGATCGACGCCAATCTCGATCGCAAGACCGGCCGCAACCAGTGGATCGAATTGACCCTGACCGAAGGCAAGAACCGTGAAGTGCGCCGGGTGCTCGAACATCTCGGCCTTCAAGTCAGCCGGTTGATCCGGGTCGGCTATGGTCCCTTCTATCTCGACGATCTGCCGAGAGGTACCGCAGTCGAAATCAGGCAATCGGATGTGGAACGCTTCCGCAAATCCCTGAAGCGAGTAGTCCCTCACCCCCCGGCCCCCTCCTCTGAAGAGAAGGGGGCTTCGCGCCGCAGACCTCCTCGCCCTCCTGTTCAGAGGAGGGGGCCGGGGGGTGAAAGGCAGCACACTGCAAGGCGCAGGAAACCGCGCCCATGAGCCTGCGGATCATTTCCGGCCAGTGGCGCGGGCGCAGACTTCTCGCGCCGGAAGGCGATACCACCCGGCCCACCGCAGATCGCACCCGAGAAACCCTGTTTTCGATGCTGGCGAGCCGTCTCGGCAGTTTCGAGGACCTTGCCGTCGCAGACCTGTTCGCCGGCTCGGGCGCTCTGGGTCTCGAAGCGCTGTCGCGCGGCGCGGCAAGCTGCATCTTCGTGGAGCAGGATCCGCCGGCGATACGGGCGCTCAGGCGCAACATCCTTACGATGCGGGCCCAGGCGCAATGCGATGTCCGGGCAATCTCGGTGATGGCGCTTGGCCCGGCGAAACAGCCGCTGGACCTGATTTTCATGGACCCGCCTTATGACACCGGCGCGGGCGCAGTGGCGCTCGACAAGCTCAACCGCCTCGGCTGGATTGCCCCTTCAAGCTGGATCAGCGTCGAAACCTCCCGCAACGAGGAATTGCGGGTGAAGGGCTTCGAAGTCGAGACGGTGCGCGACGCCGGCAAGGCGCGCCTGCATCTGCTCCGGCCGGAATAGCCCTATTTTTCGTCCTTTTCGTCGCCGGACTGCTCTTCGGGCAGCGGCCTGTCGATCTCGCTGGCGGGTTTTCCGGGCCAGTAGTCGATGGCCCGGTTGCCCTGGTCGAGCCCGATCTCTCGCGGGTTGACGCAGCCGTCGGTCTTTTCCGGCGTACATACGTCCATGACGAAGCCGTCGAACTTCACCTTGGTGGCGCCGCCCTGCGCATCGCGTTCGAGAACTTCAACGTCCTTTGGCCTTTCGTCGGCCAGGACAGGCGCCGGGAGGTAGACAATCACAAGGCCGAGAGTTCAAAGCAGTTCCTTCATGAAATCGCTCCTGTGCGTGCGAGCATGGTGGCGGCCAAAACTCGCGTACGCAAGCATTGGCCCGGCCAAGGTACTGCCCCTTGCGCTGCGATGCCCTGTTCCCTAGCTGTTCGCATGTGTCCCAGCCTGCCGCGCCTCCTGCCGAATCACTCGACAACGATCCCCTGCTCGCCGGGCTGAACCCGCCTCAGCGCGAAGCTGTGCTGACGACGGAAGGACCGCTGCTGATGCTGGCCGGGGCCGGTACCGGCAAGACGGCTGCCCTCACGGCACGCCTCGCCCACCTGATTCGTTCGCGGCTGGCATGGCCGTCGGAAATCCTGTGCGTCACCTTCACGAACAAGGCAGCGCGCGAAATGCGCGAAAGGGTCGGCCAGCTGATCGGCCCGGCCGTGGAAGGGATGCCCTTCCTGGGCACGTTCCACTCGATCGCAGCAAGGATGCTGAGGCGCCACGCGGAACTCGTCGGGCTTCAGTCGAACTACACGATCATCGACACGGACGACCAGCTGCGACTCCTGAAGCAGCTCATCCAGGCCAACGACCTCGACGAGAAGCGCTGGCCGGCGCGCCAGCTCGCCGGCTGCATTGACCGCTGGAAGAACCGCGGGCTCAATCCTGGCGATCTCGACGCCGCCGAGAACGAGGCATACGCCAACGGCCAGGGCCAGAAATTCTACCAGCTCTATCAGGACCGTCTGAAAGCGCTGAACGCCTGCGATTTCGGCGACCTGCTGCTGCACATGCTCAACATTTTCCGCCAGCATCGCGACGTGCTGGAGCAATACCAGCAGCGGTTCAAATACGTCCTCGTCGACGAATATCAGGATACCAACCAGGTGCAGTATCTGTGGCTGCGCCTGCTCGCGCAGGGACGGCAGAACATCTGCGTCGTGGGCGATGACGATCAATCGATCTATTCCTGGCGCGGCGCCGAGATCGCCAACATCCTGCGTTTCGAGAAAGACTTTCCCGGCGCGAAAGTGATCCGTCTCGAGCAGAACTACCGCTCGACGCCGGAAATCCTCGCCGCCGCGTCCGGGCTCATCCGCTCCAACAGCGAGCGCCTCGGCAAGACGCTCTGGACCGAGCGCCACGCCGGCGACAAGCTGCGCGTGATCGGCGTATGGGACGGACCGGAGGAAGCGCGGCGCGTCGGCGACGAGATCGAACGGCTGGAGCGAGAAGGCGCCCCGCTCGACCGGATCGCCATCCTCGTTCGCGCCCAGTTCCAGACCCGCGAGTTCGAAGACCGTTTCATAACGATCGGACTCAACTATCGGATTATCGGGGGTTTCCGCTTCTACGAGCGTGCCGAGATCCGCGATGCCCTCGCCTATCTCAGAGTGATCGCCCAGCCTTCCGACGACCTGGCTTTCGAGCGCATCTACAACACGCCGAAACGCGGGCTGGGCGACAAGGCGCTGGAAAAGCTCCACCGCCATGCGCGGGCGCGTGGCCTGCCGCTCGCCGCCGCCGCAATCGACATCGCCGACAGCGACGAGCTTCCTGCCCGCGCCCGCAATACCGTGCTGGCCCTGATGCGCGACTTCGCCCGGTGGCGCGATCTATCCAAGAGCGTGAGCCCGGCCGAACTCGCGCGCACGGTGCTCGACGAATCCGGATATACCGAAGCGCTGCAGGCCCAGCGCACCGCCGAGGCCGCGGGCAGGCTGGAGAACCTGTCGGAACTCGCCCGGGCGATGGAGGACTACGAAACCCTCGGCGACTTCCTCGAGCATGTCAGCCTGATCATGGACAACGACGCGGCCGACGACGTCGAGAAAGTCACGATCATGACGATGCACGCGGCCAAGGGGCTCGAATTCGATAACGTCTTCCTGCCTGGCTGGGAGGAAGGCATCTTTCCGTCGCAGCGTTCCCTGGACGAAGGCGGTCTTGCCAGCCTCGAGGAAGAACGCCGCCTGGCCTACGTGGCAATCACCCGGGCGCGGCGGCGCTGCACTATCCTGCATGCCGCGAACCGGCGCATCTACGGGCAGTGGACCAGTTCGATCCCCTCACGGTTCATCGAGGAACTGCCCGACGAACATGTCGCGCAGGAGACCACGCTGACCGGAGGCGCATCGATGTGGCGGGCGCAATGGTCGGAACAATCCGATCCCTTCGCCGATGTCGCCCGGGCCCGCCCCTCGCACGCGATGAGCCGCGGCCCGGGCTGGCAGCGCGCCGCTTCGCAGAGCTACGATCCGACCCCGCGCCGCCTGGCCGAACCGTCCCGCAGCGCGGCAAGCTATGCCGCAAAGCCCCGCACCGACATCGCCGTCGGCGCGCGGGTGTTTCACGAGAAGTTCGGCTACGGCACGGTCGCCGCGCAGGAAGGCAACAAGCTGGAAATCGACTTCGAGCAGACCGGCCGCAAGCGCGTCATCGACAGCTTCGTGAAGATCGCCGAGTAGCGCGATAACCACTCCCTGCACGGGATCGGGGTTTGTTCAGGCCAGTGCCGAAATATTGAGGAAGCCGGGAACCGGGCCGTTCCAGCCTTCCTCACCAGCCTCGGGTTCGGGCGACTGCCGGCTCTGGCGCCTTTCGGGTTTCCGTTCCGAGCTGCGCTTGTCGGGACCGTGACGTTCCGCCCTAGGCTGACGCTTCTGTTCAGGCTCCGCCTTTTCCTCGCGCCTGGGCTTTTCGGAACGCCTGGGTTCCTTCTGCTTGCCCTCGCCCTGGATCTCGAAAGCCGGAATCTCCATCCCGGTAAGCTTTTCGATGTTGGCCAGCGCCTCTTCATCGTCACTGGTGACGAAGGTGAACGCACGGCCTGTCGCACCGGCGCGGCCGGTTCTGCCGATGCGATGGACGTAGTCGTCCGGATGCCAGGGCGTATCGAAATTGAAGACGTGGCTGACACCCTTGATGTCCAGCCCGCGCGCGGCGACGTCCGACGCGCACAGGATATTGATTTCGCCGTCCTTGAAGCGCTGCAGCTCGGCAAGCCGCGCCGGCTGGTCCATGTCGCCATGGATCTCGCCCGCAGAAAAGCCATGTCGCTTCAGGCTCTTGCTGAGTTCGCGGACGGTCGTCTTGCGATTGCAGAAGATGATCGCGGTCTTCACGTCGTCCGTATGCAGCAGATCGCGCAGGGCATCGCGCTTCTTGCGCTGCTCGACCGCAACCTTGTGCTGGGCGATGTTGGTGTTGGCCGTCGCGGGCCTCGCCACCTCGATATATTTGGGATTTGAGAGGAAGCGATCGGCCAGCTTCTTGATCGGCGGCGGCATGGTCGCCGAAAAGAGCAGCGTCTGGCGGGTGGCCGGCAGCTTCGTGCAGATGTTCTCGATATCGGGAATGAAGCCCATGTCGAGCATGCGGTCCGCTTCGTCGATGACGAAGAGATCGCAGCCGGTCAGCAAGACCTTGCCGCGTTCGAACAGGTCCATCAGCCGCCCCGGCGTGGCGATCAGCACATCGACGCCTTCGCTCAGCGCCTTGACCTGATCGCCCATCTGCACGCCGCCGATCAGCAGCGCCATCTTGAGGTCGTGATTCTTGCCGTATTTTTCGAAATTCTCGGCAACCTGCGCAGCGAGTTCGCGCGTCGGTTCGAGGATCAGGGAGCGCGGCATCAGCGCCCGGCGGCGGCCATGCGCCAGAATGTCGATCATCGGCAGCACGAAGCTGGCGGTCTTGCCGGTACCGGTCTGCGCAATACCGATCAGGTCGCGCATCATCAGGACAGGCGGGATCGCCTGCGCCTGGATCGGCGTGGGCGTGTCATACCCGGCCGTGGCAACCGATTGCAGTAATTCGTCAGACAGGCCGAGATCGGCAAATTTCATAGGCTTGGTGTTATCCGGAAAGAATTGGTGGCCGGCCCTTTCGGACCTGCCTGATTCCACAGCCCGGACTGTGGGCGCGGAAACTGGCGCGCCCTATGCGCATTACCGCTCCCAAGTCAAGGAAATGCGGGGCCGTGCCCCTAGTTACCCACCTCTACAAGCTGCCTGATCCGCGTAAGCTTGCAATTGGCGCCGCTGCGGGACTGCAGCGTATCCCTGTCCACACAGAGCTTTCCGTCGGAACTGCGCGAGAGGTAGAAACCCGAATAGAAGTCCCGTGACCGGCAAGCGCGCTCAAGCCGGGCGGAGATGATCTTGCGGTCGCGCATGTAGAGAATAAGCTCGTGGCCGCCATCTGGCTGCACGCCGGAAATTCCCGATACCGACAGGCATTTGCCGATCCGGCGCTCGGCAAAACGCGGGCCGATTTCCCGGCTCGGCAAATCCATCAGCATGTTCGGACGGACCGTGCGGGTACTGGGCGTGACGCGGATCGTCATGCGCTGCTCGATCCGTGCCTGATTTGCGCCCGAGACCCTGAAGCTTTGCGCGAAGACGCGAAAAGTGCGGTATTCGCGAAAGTTGTCTGCGGTTCCGTTTTCCGATTCCGGAAGCGCATGCTGAATCTGCGGTTCTCCCGGATCAGCCTGCACCGGCTCGGCAATCGCGGTCTCGGGATCACCCGAGATATCGTCCCGGGCATCTACCGAACCCGCGATCGGCAACAGCAGCATAAGCGGCGTATGTAAGACGACAAGAAAACTCATGTAGGCGCTGCGCTCGATCCATGCGTGCGGGAATGCTGCAATTGTCCCTCGTCAGCCATACAGAACCTGTTTGAACGATGGCTTAACCCAGCCGTTCACGGATGCAAGAGCGAGCGCAATATGCCATATGCCCGGCATGATCGACTATGACGCCTTTCTCAACGAAGCCGAGGCTCTCCTCGGCCCTCGCGGCCTGACCCGCGACCCCGATTTGCTCGAGCCCTGGCTGACGGACTGGCGGGGGCGCTTTACCGGGCAGGCCTGCGCCATGGCATCGCCGGCAAGTACCGATGAAGTTGCCCAACTGGTGCGCCTGTGCGCCCGCCACGGCGTGCCGATCGTCCCCCAGGGCGGCAACAGCGGCATGGCGGGCGGTGCGACGCCCGACACTTCGGGGCACGAGTTGCTGCTTTCGCTGCGCCGGATGAGCGCAATCCGCGAAATCGACGTGGAAGGACGCAAGGCAGTGTGCGAAGCTGGCGTCGTCCTCCAGAATCTCCACGAAGCCGTCGCCGAGAAGACCCTGCGTTTCCCGCTTACATTGGGCGGAAAGGGATCGGCGACCATCGGCGGACTCATCTCCACCAATGCCGGCGGCAGCCAGGTCCTGCGTCACGGATCGATGCGGGCCCAGGTGCTGGGGCTGGAAGCGGTGCTGGCCGATGGCAGCATCTTCTCCGCCCTGACGCCGCTCAAGAAGGACAACCGCGGTTTCGACCTGAAACAATTGCTGATCGGTTCGGAAGGCACTTTGGGGATAGTCACCGCGGCCACATTGCGACTGCTGCCGGCCGTCGCCGAGCGCACGGTACTGTGGGCCGGCGCAGCTTCGCTCAAGGCGGCCCGCTCACTGCTGCTGTATTGTGAAGATGTAGCCGGAGAGGCTCTCGAAGGATTCGAGATCCTGCCCGACGATTGCCTGGCCGCCGTCCTCAAGCATCTCCCGGATGCGCGCTCGCCGCTTTCGGGGAACCACGCCTGGCACGTCCTGATCGAACTCGTTACCGACAGTGCGCGAGCCGATGGCCTGCAGGCTCTTGGCGAGACCGTCCTTGCCGGTGCGCTCGAGCGCGGCCTGATTGAGGACGCCACCATCGCCGCCAACGAGACCCAGGCGGAAGCGTTCTGGCTCCTGCGCGAGTCGATAGCGCCGGCCGAGCGCGAGCGCGGCCCCGCCGTCCAGCACGACATCTCCGTAGCGGTGGAAAGAATGCCGGAATTTATCGAGGCCGCGGTTCCGCGCATCGAGGCGGCGTGGCCGGGCACCCAGGCAGTCGCCTTCGGCCATCTGGGCGACGGCAACGTCCATTTCCATGTGATAGCGCCGCCGGGCAACGGCACGGTCGGCTGGGAGGAAGGCGAAGGCAAGCTGATCAGCCGGCAAGTGTATGACCTTGTTACCGAATGGGGCGGTTCGATCTCGGCAGAGCACGGGATCGGCCAGCTCAAGCGTGAAGATCTGGCGCGCCTCGGCGATCCGGTTTCACTGGCGATGATGCGGCAGGTCAAGCAGGCGCTGGATCCGGCCGGGCTGCTCAATCCGGGCAAGCTGCTTTGATCCGATTCGCCGGCGCAACTCGCCGAGCTATGCTTGCGCCGAGCTTCACCAGCGCCTAAAGGCACGCCTTTCAGCAATCCAGCATAGGACAAGATTCCATGGCGACTGCGCCGAAAGAGGTTTCGTTACCCCTGTTTTACAAGGAGTTGGTGCCGCTCAACAGCAGCGAGCACGGAGCTTGGAAGAGCCGCAAGACCGACAAGGCGAAGTGGCTGACCAACGTCCACGCCGTGCCGCTGACCGTCGAAGAATTCCCCATGGCACAGCGTCACTATCCGATCGTTTTTTCGAGCGGTGACAACCCCGTACCGCTCGCGCTGATGGGTCTGAACCAGGGCATCAACGTGTTCGTCGACGAAGAAGGCAGCCTCAAGGACGAAGTCTACCTGCCGGCCTATGCCAGGCGCTATCCGTTCATGCTGGCTAAACTGCGGCCCGATTCGGATGAGCTCTCGCTGTGCTTCGATCCGACCAGCGAACTGCTCGGCGAATTCGAAGACGGGTCGGCCCTGTTCGACAACGACAGCCCCACAGAAGAGACCAACCAGACGTTGAAATTCTGCGAACAGTTCGAAATCGCCGGTCACAAGACCTCCAATTTCATGGAGGAATTGAAGAAGAACGACCTGCTCACCGAGGGCGAACTGAACATCCAGCTCGATGGGATGGAAAAGCCCTTCCATTACAGTGGCTTCCAGATGGTTCACGGTGACAAGCTGCGCGAAGTTCGCGGCGATTTGCTGCGGGCGTGGAACCAGAACGGCATGCTGCCGCTCATTTTCGCCCATGTGTTTTCGCTTGAACTGGCCCGTGAACTGTTCGCGCGGCAGGTGCGGCTTGGCAAGGGTCCGATTTCGGTCCCGCAGAGCTGATTGCGGGACCGGCCACCCCACGTGGCCGGAGCACTTCGCGCTTGCATCAACTAGTTCAAGAACCTATGTTGATTTTGTTCCGTCAGTGCTTCCCTCATGGCCTGACGGGGCTTGGTGCACATTGTGCACCTCCTCCCTGAACCTTGGCCACCTCGCGCAATTTGCGCGAGGTGGTTTTTTATTCTGCCGCTTCGGGCCAGGATGAGTCGATTTCGGTCTGCCCCAGCGCCGCGACTTCGCCGGCGATCCGGTTGACCAGCCCCATCAGCAATTCGGTCATTGCCGCAAAGCCCTTGCCCGGCTCGGCAAGCCGCGCATCGAGATAGGTATCCCGGTCAATTTCCAGCTGCAGCGCATGCAACCCCCGGTGCGGCGCGGCATGGCGTTCGAGCACATATCCGCCGGCATAGGGCCGGTTATGCACGGCATGGCGCTCGTGTCCTTCGAAATAGGAAAAGGCGGAAGCAATGAAGCGACCGTCGCAGGCAGCACCGAAGCGGTCTCCAACCACGAATTCGGGCGGTGCCTGGGTGCCGCGCCTTGCCAGAGACGGCATGGAATGCAGATCGATTAGCAGGGCGGCGCCCCAACGCCGGCGCAGTTCCTCTAGCGTCCTGGCAAGACAGTCGTGGTAGGGCTCGTGCACGTCGGAAATACGCTGCGTCAGCTCTTCCTGCTCGTGCCTGCGCTTCCAGAGCTCACCAATGCCGGGCAGACGGCGGGGAATGAGGCCTAGCCCACTGCGGGCTCGCTTGCCGGGCGTGTAGCTGCCGATGTCGGCAACCGAATCGGACTGGATCATGTCCCAGTCGACATCGTCCGGAGCGCGGTTCAGATCGATCATGGCCCGGGGCGCATTGGCCACGAGAAGCATGGCACCTGTCGCCTTCGCCACACTTTCCGCCAGCAGGTCTGCATACCGGTCTTCAAGTCGCATCGCAGCGGAATCGGGATGGCGCATGAGCTTGAGGAGCGATGCGGGATAGACGCGCCCCGCGTGTGGGACCGCGATCAGAACCGGGATCGTCGATGGTTGAGGCCCCGAGAGCGTGAATGCAGCCTTCCCCGTCAAGCCGGGAATGGAGCCCCCGTTCATACGCTCCGAATCGCTGTCACCCGTGCCTGCGCGCCTCATGAAAGCCTAGCTGGCCTTTTCCCGCATCTGTGTCAAAGTCGGTCAATCGCGAAAGCTGTCGAGAATGTTAAGAGGTTCGCCGCTATAAGGCTGGGCGACCGATATCCGCCCATGCGGCCTGCACATCACGACCAACGGACCGGAGGCCATGATCCGAATCCTGCTTGCTGAAGACGACGAGGCGATGCGCACATACCTGGCGCGCGCGCTCGAAAATGCCGGATACGAAGTGGTTGCGGTTGACCGCGGCACCGAGGCCCTGCCCCATCTTGAGCGGGAGCATTTCGACCTGCTGCTGTCCGACATCGTCATGCCGGAAATGGACGGTATCGAGCTCGCACAGCGCTGCTCGGAGATTTGCCCGGGCACAAAAGTCATGTTCATTACCGGTTTCGCGGCAGTCACGCTGAAGGCAAGCCGGGAAGCCCCTCAGGCGAAGGTACTCTCCAAGCCGTTTCACCTGCGCGATCTGGTGCTGGAAGTGCAGCGCATCTTCGGCCAGAGCGAACAGGCGAGCATCTAGAAACTTTCCCGTTTTATCGTGCTTGCATAGAGCGGCCCCCGTCGCTAAATGCACGCCCCTGCCCGGCAGCCAGGCTGTCGGGCGATACGAATGGCTCGGGCGTATAGCTCAGTGGTAGAGCACTGTGTTGACATCGCAGGGGTCGGAAGTTCGAACCTTCCTACGCCCACCATTCGGACCTCCTGACAAGCCGGGACAAACCTGCCCCACCGTGGGCAGGAGCCTGCCTGTCACCTTGCTTCAACTGTTGCCGGAAATCTCGATCAGCGAGTCCGTATGCGGCTGCAACGCTGGCAAGAGCGAAACGGCCTCTTCGTGGGCAAACTCGATCCGGATGCTGTCCAGCCGGTCGACGGGCAGCCCCTTCGCGGCAACATCCGAGAAGGCCATCACACACAGTGCCGCCTTTGCCCGCCTTTCACGCAGCAGGAGGCGCGATGCGGCAAATGCGTCTTCCGGCTGCCCAGGCAGCCTTTCGCCGTCGATCCACACGCCCTCCTTCGCCGCAATGGCGTTGCAGGCCAGTTCGGCCGCCAGCTTCTCATAGTCGGTCGCCTTCCGGGGGGCGTCACCGCCGACAATCAGGAGGTGGACCGGAATCCGGGTTGCGGGTCCGAGCAGCTCGTCCAGCATGCGGTCGTGGATCGTGGGCGTTGTGTTCCTCCCGATCTCCGGGCGGGCGTTGATCTCGCAGATCAGCGCGCCGCACTCGGTCCAGGAGCGCGACAGGTCGGGAATGATCAGATCGACACCAGCAAGATCGAGGTCCAGCAGCATCGCTGCCCGCCTTGCAAGAGCCAGATTGTCAGGATGGACCGCGTCAAGCGCAACGTGGACCTGCTCACCTCCAGCAGAGACATTGTTCTTGCGCCGAAGTTGCACATAGGCCCCATCTTCGATCACGCTCTGCGCAGTCAGCCCCTGCTCTCCCAACAAGGCCTGCGCCTCGGCATCAAGACCGAGCACGGCCCTGTTCCCCGAGCGCAGCAATCGTTGGAAACGTGGCGTTGCCAGTTTTGCGGCTACGAGTTCGGAAATCGTCGAACGCCCATCTCCCGTTACGCCTGCCGCAATCCGTTGCTCCGCCTTGATCACTTCGCCGTTCAGGACGGTGAGCCGGTAGTCGCTGCCGTGAAAGTGGTTCTCCACGATAAGCATGTCCGACACTTCGCTTGCGGCCGCGAATGCCTCGCGGACCGAGGCGGCATCCCTCAGCCCCGCGAAAACCCCCGCGCCCTGCGACAGGTTGATGGGCTTGATCACAACCGGATAGCCGAGGCTTTCGGCCGCTGCCACGGCACGCTCGGCATTCGGCGCGGCAAGCTGCCTCGGCGCGGGCAGTCCTGCCAGCCGGAGTATCTCCGCAGTCTGGACCTTGTTCCGGCTGATCCGGCAGCCCATCTCCGTCGTCCTGTCGGTAACCGTGCTGTCCAGCAAACGCCGGTAGCGGCCGGTGCCGTAGCAGTAGATGTTCGCCATGACGCGATGCACCGGTATGGACCGTCGCATCGCGGCGCGCAGAAGATGGACTATCTCGCCATTGGGAGGTGCATGTTCGGCCAGGTGCGTGCCCAGTTCGGAGAACCCGCCCGACAACTGCTTTTCTACGGGCGTTCCGGCTGCTGCGTCCACCAGGCGATTGAGCGCCTGGATCGCCCATGACAGGGCAAGACGCGTCGCGCCCTGATCGTAATAGGGGATAGCGACTTCAAGAACGGTCCGGCCATCCGCAAGCAGCCGGGCCGGCCCGACATGCACGGCGCTCTGGACCGGGATTCGCGAATTGTTCTGAACGGCGATGGCCAGCCCGAGGACCCGCGAGGCCAGTCCGTTGTCGAAAGAGTTCTCGGGCATTGGCGTTTCGAAGTCACGGACCAGTTCGGCAATGGCTTTGTCGCAAGTGGCAAGATCGACATCCGGATCGGTTTTGACCGTGATCTCGCCGAGGACAGCCGGCTGCCGGAAGCCATAAAGGAAGCCGGGAAGAACCCGCCAGGTCCCACTGATCCTGATCGCGGGCGGTACAGCCTGCTGCCTTGCCGGCAGGTCCTTCTCGACCGCCTTGTCCTCGATTGCCATGAGTTGCCTCGGGTCAGCCGTATGGGCGCGGACTGCCTATGGTATCGCGGCCGGATCGTCCAGCGTGACGCCCGCCGGACATCGCATAGCTGATCAGTTGTAGACCCCGTCGAAAAGCCCGGGATCGTCCGGCCCCGGCCTGATATCGGTTGCGCTCAGCCCATCGGGAAGCAGGAAGGCTTCGCTTGCGCCCTTGCGTAGGCGAACCTGCATGGTCCCGGCGGCGAGCCGGACCGGAGTGTCGTGCGTAACACCGTCGATTTCTATTTCGCCTCGGAAGGGCTGCCCGTTCGCCCGGTAGAGCATGAATCGCCCGGACGACGGGACATCGAATGTTTGAAGATCGCCGGCAATAAGATGCCGACCTACCATTCTGATGTTGGGCGAAACGGTAACGTAGCGATGCTGGAGGAGCGGATCGATCACCGGTTGGATTGCATCCAGCCGATAAGACCAGAGAATTACTCGAGGCGGCGAATCGCGAAGGGCTCGATATGCTTCTGACTCTTTGCCTTGTTCGAGCGTGAACAGAATCCGGCGCCGGTCGAGCCAGAGCGGAGTGCTCTCTCGCCGGTTCGGCAACATGCCGATGCCATCGAAATATCCATCACCAGACCTCAGGATCGCATCCGCGCGCGCAGTCAGATCCAGCTGCGCGCGATTGTCGAAGCGCAGGTAGTGCAGGTTCGTCGCGAAACTCAGAACCACGCTCGCTGCCAGCGCTATCAATGCAAGGCGTCGGGACGGACCCGCTGACGGAAGAAGGTCAAAAGCCTTCAGCGACCATAGCGCCAGAAACGGCAGCGCCATGATGAAGACGTAGGGCCACGGCTCCGAATGCGCGAATACGAGCCCGGTTGTGACCACAGTGAATATCAGCGCGAGGCGCGCAGGACGGGCAAGTATCGCAATTCGCGCCATCGCAACCGCCACGCCTGCAAAGCAGGCGACGTAGAGCACGACGTTGCGGCTCAGTGTCTGCCAAACGTAATGACGCAGGCCACCATAGACTTCCGCGCCTCCGCGAGTTGCCATGTCGAGCGGCGCCAGGAACAGGTTTTCGATCACGGGAAGCGGATTGGTTCCACCGAACAGGAGACAATAGGCAACCGCAGGCACCATCCAGCCGGCGACGAGCCAAACTCCACGCCGAATCCCCTGGAGGGGGCGACGCGCAAGGATGGCGTCGCCGAGCAGCGCAATGCCAAGCGCGACATCGAAATAGACCGCCTTCTGCGTCGCAAGGAATGACAGGCCGGCAAGCACTCCCGCAAGGAACAAGGGTGTTCGCCGATCCAGATTGCCGCGCAGCACGGTGAGCAGCGCGCCAACTGCGAAAAACACTGCAAGCGGCTCGGAAATCGTCCGGAAGATGCGCTCCATGAACGTGGAGAAGCTGAGGAGAACCAGTACGATCAGCAGTGAACGGGTCTTGTCCTCCCCGATCGCACGGGCGCAGGCGTAAACCATCGCGACCGTCGCACAAGCAAGCAGCGCGGTTTGCAGGCGCCCCGCCAACATAGTCGGTCCGGCCTCCAAGCCAAACCAGTGCACAGGCTCGTAGAACAGGGCGAAGCCGACTGCCTTGCCCGGCCACATCGTGTCGAAAAGGCCTTCGAAGAGGAACTTCGACTGACCCAGCTGCCAGAACTCATCCATGACGAAACGACTGTTCCAGGCGAGCACGAACAGGAGGAGCAGCTTGAGCGCGATCGCGCCGGTCACCGGCGCAGCAAGGCGCGACATGATCACGGGCGCCTTTGGTGTGGATTGCAGGATCGTCGTTCCGCGCATGACTCTTTGACGTAGCCTAGGATGCCCCGGACAGGCTTCAGGCCGCTTCCTTCCCGGGCTGCACAACTTCCTCAATGCGGCCCTTCGGCACCTTGATGCGCGTGCCCCACGCCTCGTCGACGACGGCCTTGCCTGACAGCACCGGGGCGGGCTGCGCCTTCTCGCCGTTCACCAGCGAGAGCAGGAA
This sequence comes from Novosphingobium sp., assembly GCA_024236175.1. Lineage (GTDB taxonomy): Bacteria > Pseudomonadota > Alphaproteobacteria > Sphingomonadales > Sphingomonadaceae > Novosphingobium. The sequence goes on from JACKKY010000002.1 coordinate 858,855, forward strand.
ATTCTTGAAGGCATTCACGGAGCGAACACCCTCTTGCGGATCGGTTACCGCCTGGACCGCCTTGCGCAGCATGTAGCGCGGGCGGAAGTGGAAGCGGCGCACCGCCTGCTCACAGAAATCTTCCAGATCCTTGGCGGTGAGTCCCGGCAGGTTCAGAACACAGCGGTGCCCGCCGTCCGGGTTCAACCACTCGGCAAAGTCGTCGGTGGCGAGGAAGCCGTTCTCCTCGGCCCATTTGTAGGCGCCGGTTCCGGGATAAGGCATCACCGGATAGAATTGGGCACTGTCGGGATCGAGGTCGATTGCGAGGTTGAGCGTCTTCTGCAGCGTTTCACGGGTCTCGCCGGGAAAACCGACCATGAAGCAGCCATGGACGAGAATGCCAAGCTTGCGACAGTTCGCCATGAACTCCTGCTGCTTTTCCAAAGTCTGGCCCTTGCGCATATTCACCAGCAGGGTCGCATCGCCGGATTCGAATCCGGTTGCGCATTGGCGCAGCCCTGCATCCTTCAGCGCCGCCAGGGTGTCGTAATCGACGTTGACGCGGATATTGGCGAAGAAAGGAAGGGTGACGCCTTCCTGCTTGACGAGCCTCGCGATCTCCTGCGCCCGTGCGCGGTCGGACGTGAAAGTGTCGTCCTCGAAGACGATTTCCTTCACTTCGGGCATGTTCTCCTGAATCCATTTCATTTCCGCGACGACGTCGGCCGGGGAACGCGTGCGATAATCGTGGCCATGCATCACTTGCGGATAGACGCAATAGAAGCAGCGCGCCCGGCAGCCGCGCCCGCTGATCAGCATGACCATGGGACTGTTGGCGATGGTGAAAAGGTAGTTTCGCGGATTGAGGAATTGCTTGTAGACCGGTGCGGCCCAAGGCAGCGCATCCATATCGGTGATCATCGGACGTTCGCCATTGCGCTGCGGCCCGTTGCCTCCGCGCCAGGCGGTACCGAGAACGTCCTCCGTCGCCTCGCCCTTTTCCAGTGCGTCGGCGAGCTCGGAAATCGTATAGTCGTATTCACCGATAGCGACGAAATCGAGTTCCTCGCATTGGTCGAGCGCATCCGCCCACTCGGACGTCACATGCGTCCCCGTGCAACAGAATTTCGCTCCCGTCAGCACCGCCTTGAACATCCGGACGGTTTCGAGATCATGAGCGATACTGGGAGTAGACGTCTCTACGACAACAAGATCCGGCGCAAAATCCTTGAGCTTCGCAAGCGCGCCTTCGCGGTCGATCCCGTCGGCCGGGCAATCTATCAGCAGGCAATCATGTCCCCGCTCCATTGCGAGGCCGGTCGCATAGGCCAGCCAGTACGGGTAATACATCGTCCCTGACTTGATCACCCCTGGGCTGCGCTGCGAGCGCGAAAAATGCCAGTCGTTAAGTGGCGGGTTGAGAAAAGCTATACGCATATCAGTCAGGCCGCTTGTTGAATGGTTTGTCGGGCCGGCCGGAAACCGATCCGGAGCCAGCCGAGAAATTGGCGATACGCTTCGTCGAGGAGCGCCTGCTGCCGCTCGCGGGCGGCGCCAGTTGATGGAGGACGAGCTGAGCGATCGAGCACGTCGAGTGCTTCCACAGCCCAATCGCCATCCGCCATCTCCACGAGGCTGTCGATCTGCCCAGCCTGTTCGCAATAGGCGCGCACCTTGCCGGCGTAGTTGAGCGCGACAAAAGGCGTGCCCGTGTTGCTGGCGAAGATAATCGGATGCAGACGCATGGAGATTAGCGCCTTCGCCCCGACAATGCAGCCCTGCACCTCGCCCGGCAGGAGCACGTCCGTATCGACGATTTCTATGCCGTCGAAAGGAGCCGCAATGCGCCTCGCAAACGCATCATCCTCAGGATTCATTGTCGGCAGGATGGCTATTCGCTCGCCGCGATTCTGCAGAGTGGCGATGAGCCTGCGCCAGTTCCCGACGCTTGCGTCTATCTCGGTGCTATCGAGCGCGTAGATGTTCTCGAAGCTCGACCAGGCGCAGGGAGAAATCAGGATCTTGCCCTCGCCAAGTGCCGTGCGCCTGCCGGCAAGTTCGATCGCCGGGTCACTTGCGGTGAACGCCTGCGAGTAGCCGCAGGAGCGCAAGAGTTGCGTGGAGGCCTCGTCGCGCGTGACGATCAGCGAGTCCCGCGAGAAGGCCAGCCGCAGCAAGGCACGCGAGATGCCCCTGCGCAAGGGTCCCGCGCCGATGCAGTAGACGCCGGTTGCAGTCCCGAAGGCGCGTGCGAACGCCAGGATTGCGCAAACCGCGATGTGCTTTGCCATGCTGAGATCGTGGAGCCACTGACCGCCGGCGATCACGATCGCGCGAAACCGCACGAGGACCACGACCAGCCGGGGCAAGGCCAGAAAAGCGCTCTGGCCAACCGCACGCGAGGATTGTTGGGGCGCCAGCATGTCGGCAATGAGCAGCTCCCTGGCGTGCGCATGCCTGGGAACCGGCCGGACGTCGAAGCCGCTTGGACCGATTGCGCCAAGGTAAAGGTCGAGCCTGGCATCACACTCGCCGATCGCTTCGACAAGTCTGCCGGAAACGCATGTACTGATCGCCTCGTCGCCCTTGTTGCCGGCATTCTTGAGCGCAAGCATCGCGATACGCGACCGCCCGCCTCGCACAATCTCGCCGTCTCCTTTCCGGAGCAGGCCTTCGATCTGGCCGAAACCATAGGCGAGATGGGTCGCCGCAAAGAGCAGGACCAACCGCGCCCACAGCAGCGGCCGACCAGCGCGCAATGCGATCCATGCTGCATAGAAAGCGATCAGGGGCAGGTAGAGCGGCAAGCCGGGAATGGTCAGCGGCGGGAGCAACAGCAGAGGAGAGGCAGCCTTGGGATGACGGTGGACAAGCCAGGTCCGCCCCCTTCCGTATCCACGCATGTTTCGCGCCCAGGATGCGAGATCGGCGCGCTGGCGATGAATGACGGTCGCGTCCGGCGTTGCGTAGAGCTTGAGCCCCAGATCGGTCAGCCGGTGCGACAGGTCTTCGTCCTCGCCCATGCGCGCGAAGCGGGGATCGTACCCGCCGACAAGCTGCAGGGCGTCGGTTCTGTACATGACGTTGAGGCCCGGCAGATGGTCTACAAACCTGCCACGGGTGGGGACCTGGCCCTGAACCGACCCTCTCGAGCCCAGGAACGTCGCCAGCATCAGGCCGAGCGCGTCGTAGTGCGCCGATTCTCCCGAAGGCGGGCGATTGCCACCACCCACCGCCGCGGCGCCGGTTGCAAGCGCTGCATGCATCAGCCGGCTCAGCCAGTCACGCGGTGCGATGCAGTCGGCATCGAGAAAAGCCACATACTCGCTTCTGGCCGCTTGCCAGCCGATGTCGCGATTGCGGCTGATCGACCGTGTCGGACTCGAAATCACCTTCAGGTCGGGCAAGGTGGCCCGCGCCTTCGCGACGGTTGCGTCAGTCGAACCGTCATCCACGAGGATGACCGAGAAATCAGGATAGTCCTGCACGCCGAGCGAACCGAGGCAATCGGCGATCTTCGCTTCCTCATTGCGCGCAACCACCACGACTGTGACGGCGGGATCCTTGCTATGGCCGGTCACGGCTGACGCCTCCGGCGCAGGAGCCCAAAGGCCGGCAGCGCTGCAAGCGTCATCGCCAGCATGCCGACAATGCGAAGATCGATCGCGAAACGAGCAGCGACCTGAAGGTCATAGCCGCGAAGCGCGAGGACGCCCGACCACGTCCATTCGCGAATGCCGAGTTGCCCCGGAGTCAGTGCTGCGAGCTGCGTCGCCTGGACAATGGTGAAGCCCGGTATGGCGTCGCTCATCGCCAGAGGCAGGCCAAAGGCGATGATCAGCAACGGAATTCGTGCCAGTATCGTGAAATAGCGAAGCACCGAGATGGCGTAGATTTCGAGCATGAAACGCTGCGAGAGCAGCCCTGCCGCAGCACTGCGCTGAAACAACTCGACTAGCTTGCGAAGCCTGGGCGCAAATCGCTCAAGAACCGCAACGACGCGCACTGCAGGATCGATAAAACGCAGGCTCAATACGCCAGCCAGCAAGGCCGCGATTGTCACTGCCGACCATTGTGCCAGCGTACCGCCGAGGCTCCAGACGATCAGTGCAGGCACTGCCATCACGACAAGCACGATCACGTCGAACACCTGCTCGAACAGCGACGTTCCGGCACCCTGGCTTGCCGCCAGGCCATACCAGCGTTTCACAGCCCAGCCGCGCACGATGATCGAAGCCAGATAGACGGTCAGAAAATGCGAAAGAAAGGCCGCAAGCGCCGTGCATCCGTAATAGAAGGATGACGGAACACGCTGCTGCGAACTGCCCGTCATTTCGAGCACACGCCGCCATTTCCACGCACTGCACCAGATCTGGAGGACTGTCAGACCGGTGATGGCCGCGACCATCCACAGCGGCGCCGTAATAAGCGTCTGCAACACATCGTCGCCGGTCAGCCCCGTCCACGCACCGAGCGCGACGGTACAGGCAAGCGCGAGCGCGAACAGAAACAGGCTCCAGGCGATCGCGCCAGTTCTCGACCTGACGGGATCATCGATCGCCTGCTCGGGCATCGCGGGCGTTGCGGCTAGCGGAAAGGAAGCGTCAGAAGCCATGCCGGTGGCTTAGATTATCGAGCAGGAGCTTGAGGACGAAGCCGGTCAGCACCATCGTCACGCCAGCCACGCAAGCGGTGGTGATGACGAAAGCGAGATGGACCGACTGCTCCATGCTGCCGCCCACGAATATCCAGCGCAGCGCAAGCAGGAGGTCTGCCACGAAGCCGGCGCCCGCGAGGATCGCGCCGAGGAAGACCAGCCCCTCCACGGGACGCGCCCGAGCCAGCCAGGGCACCATCTTCTCGCCCTCGACCGGGTGGTAGCTGGCGATCGCGACTTTTGCGAGGGTACCCAGCAGGATGGCCGAAAGCCCGATCAGGGTCGACATGGTCGCCAAGGCGACGAAATGGATACCCAGGAAATGGCCGAACAGGCGGACCGGACCCGCGGAAAGTGCGGCAAGCCCCACAACGCCCAGCACCAGCATGGCGAATCCCGGCACCAGGTAGACCATGTCCGGCGCGCGGGCGATAATCAGGCGCAGGTGCCGCCAGCCGTCGCGGAACGAGCGCAAATGCGGCGGCCTGTCGCGCTTGTCCGGATAGAGCTTGATCGGCACCTCGCGGATAGCGAGCCCGGCGCGATGCGCATTGATCACCATTTCCGAAGCGAATTCCATGCCGGGCGAGCGAGCACCCATTCTGGCGAAAGCCTCGCGAGTGAAGCCGCGCATCCCGCAGTGGAAATCGCGGATCGGCGAACGGTAAAGCCAGCGACCGATGGCGGAGAGCACCGGATTTCCGAGATACTTGTGCAGCGGCGGCATTGCTCCGGGTTCGATGCCGCCCGCAAACCGGTTGCCGATCACGAAGTCAGCGCCATCCTCGAGGGCGTCGATGAAAACGTCTAGCCTGCTCCAGTCATAGGAATCGTCGGCGTCGGCCATGATGAGGTATTTGCCGCGCGAAGCCTCCGCCGCAGCCCGGATCGCAGCACCATAGCCGCGGATCGGCTGGTGGATGACGCGCGCACCCAGCTCTTCGGCAATCTTCACCGATTTGTCGGTCGAGCCATTGTCGCCGACTACGATTTCGCCACGTATACCCCGTTTCTCGAACGCTTCCAGCGCTTTGCGAATGCAGATTCCGAGCGTCTTCTCTTCGTTCAGGCAGGGAATTACAGCCGAGACAAGTGGAAGCGAGGCCTGCGTATCTATACCGAAACCGGCAAGCTCTTCATGCGCCAGCGTGTGCTCGTGGAAGCCTTCGGTCCACGCATCTGCAGCGTCCATCGCCGACGCTAGGAAATTCTGGTTTGCATCCATGTATTTCCGCCAAGTCAGTCCGGAATTCGCTTGGTGGCGCTCAAGGGCACCGATCACGCGCTCTTCAGCCAACTTCCTAGGGTGACGTGGGTTAACAAATCGTAAGATATCCTAAGAATTTGCTGCATTGTCCCGGCCGCGAGGAAGAAGCGCGCGATGCGTAACGCGGTCGCAAAATCCGGCTTTCGCAAGCTCCGCCAAAAGGCATTGGTTAACTATTCGTGGCTAGACGGGACCGCATGACATGAATCCACAGGATGCGGTCGACTACTGTGATCAAAGAGCGCGAATGGATCGTTCCGGCAATCCTGCTGACCGTGGTCACAGGCATCGTCGCCCTGTCTTTCATTCCGAACTCGTCCGGCCTGATCCCGGCGCTCAACATCCTCCCTGCCTGGATGGCCGCCGCTGCGGTAATCGGAAGCATAACCGCGATCCTCTCGATGGCGGCAAGAGGAGTGAGCAGTCCCGTCGACGAATTACGCAGCGTCGACCGGCGGCGCGCCGTCTATGTGACCAGCGTCATCCTGCTTGCCGGGCTCAACATGATCGCATTCATGTGGATGAAACCGCTGCTCAATTATCTTGTCCCGTTCTGGGCCGATCCCATGCTTGCCAACCTCGATCACGCGATCTTCCTGGGTCATGATCCCTGGAAACTGTTCGCATGGCTGAACTTCCCCTGGTCGGGCCTCGTCTACCATCAGTTCTGGTTCGCGATGATGATCCTGATGCTGCTGGTGGTAGCGATCGCACCGCCCTCGCCCCAGAAATCAGCGGTGATGCTCAGCTACTTCCTGCTCTGGTCGATTGTCGGGCCGGTCATCCATACGCTGATGCCGGCCGCCGGACCGATTTTCTATGAACGGATGGGCTACGGTGGCCGGTTCGACGGACTTGCACCCGGACCGGAGACGCAGTGGGTCGCCGATTACCTCTGGTCGATCTATTCCAGCGAGAGCTTCGGAGCAGGCAGCGGAATTTCCGCAATGCCTTCGATGCATGTGACCATCACCGTCTGGATGATGATCGCGGTCTGGATGTTCGCCCGCCAGTTCGTCCTGCCCGCGCTTGTGGCAGGAAGCGCCATCTTCCTTCTGTCGATCTCGCTCGGTTGGCATTACGCCATCGACGGCATCGCCGGCGCCGTCGCAGCGGTGGGCTGCTTCCTGATCGCCTTGCTCTACTATCGAAAGCGTTGCACCAAGTCCGAAGAGCCCGAGCCCGAAGCGCCCTCGGAGACCGACCAGCCGCCCGGCAAGCCGGCGATCCTCGCCTGACTACTTGCCCTGCCAGTTGGGCTTGCGCTTTTCCGCGAAAGCGAGCGCACCTTCCTTCGCATCCTCCGAGCCGAAGACGTGGGCGATGTAAGGACCCTGACGCTGGTTGATATCCTCATCCGGCCACAGCCAGGAATCCCGAATGATTCCCTTTGACGCGATGAGCGCCAGCGGCCCGTTCTCGGCGATTGCCGCCGCCAACTCTCGCGCGGCATCGAGCGCGGTTCCGTCGGTGAGGCGATTCACGAGGCCCAGCTCGAAAGCGCGTTCGGCGCCGATCGGGTCACCGGTCAACGCCAGCTCCATCGCCAGCGGTCGCGGCAGCAAGCGCGGCAGCTGCACCACCCCGCCACCTGCGGCCACGAGGCCGCGCTTGGCTTCCGGTATCCCGAATTTGGCATTGCGGTTAGCGACGATCATGTCGCAGGCAAGCGCCAGTTCCATGCCACCGGCCAACGCATAGCCATCGACGGCGGCAATGACCGGCTTCTTGGGCGTCCAGCTCGTAAGGCCGCCAAAGCCGCGGTCACCCGCTACCGGCATTTCGCCCTTCAGGAAGCCCTTGAGATCCATGCCGGCGCAGAAAGTGCCGCCGGCGCCGGTGAGGATTGCGCAACGCAAATCCGTTTCCGCGTCGAGGCGGTCCATCGCCGCTGCAATCGCCTCGGCCGCGGCTTTCGTCATTGCATTGCGAGCCTCCGGACGGTTGATCGTCACTTCCAGAACGCCATCGGCTTCGCGGACCAGCACTTCATCGCTCATTAGGCATCTCCAAATTGCGGACGGGTCGGCTGCAGAGTCGCATGCGAATCACCTTCCAGCCCATACTTGCCTTGCTTAGCGAGCTTCCTCTGCTAAGAGGCTGCCCAAATTCCACCCCGGGCTTCAGAGGACATTATGGCAAAAATCAAGGTCAAGAACCCTGTCGTCGAGATCGACGGCGACGAGATGACGCGGATTATCTGGCAGTGGATCCGGGAAAAGCTGATCCTGCCTTATCTCGATGTTGACCTGAAATATTATGATCTCTCGATCGAGAAACGTGACGAGACTGACGACCAGATCACGGTCGATTGCGCCAATGCCGTCAAGCAGTACGGCGTCGGCGTGAAATGCGCGACGATCACCCCCGACGAAGCGCGCGTCGAGGAATTCAACCTGAAGAAAATGTGGAAGTCGCCCAACGGGACGATCCGAAACATTCTCGGCGGCGTCGTGTTCCGCGAGCCGATCGTCATCCAGAACGTGCCGCGCCTGGTACCCGGCTGGACCGACCCCATCGTCATCGGCCGACACGCTTTCGGCGATCAGTACCGTGCCACCGACACGCTGATCCCCGGCCCCGGCACGCTGCGGATGGTGTTCGACGGCGACGACGGCCAGAAGATCGACCTGGAAGTCTTCAAATTCGCCAGCTCGGGCGTCGCCATGACGATGTACAATCTCGACGATTCCATTCGCGACTTCGCCCGTGCCTCGATGAACTACGCGCTCGACCTTGGCTGGCCGCTCTACATGTCCACCAAGAACACGATCATGAAAGCCTATGACGGCCGCTTCAAGGATCTGTTCCAGGAGGTTTTCGACACCGAAGGCTTCAAGGAGAAGTTCGACGCCAAGGGCATCACCTACGAACATCGCCTCATCGACGACATGGTGGCGAGCGCGCTCAAGTGGAACGGCAAGTTCGTCTGGGCCTGCAAGAACTACGACGGCGATGTGCAGTCCGACACGGTGGCGCAGGGCTTCGGCTCGCTGGGCCTGATGACGTCGGTGCTGATGGCGCCGGACGGCAAGACCGTGGAAGCCGAAGCCGCTCACGGAACTGTCACCCGCCACTACCGCATGCACCAGCAAGGCAAGGCGACCTCGACCAACCCGATCGCCTCGATCTTCGCTTGGACCCGCGGCCTGATCTATCGCGGCAAGTTCGACGACACGCCCGATGTGGTGCGCTTCGCCGAAACGCTGGAGAAGGTCTGCATCGAAACCGTCGAGAGCGGCAAGATGACGAAGGACCTGGCCCTGCTTATCGGTCCCGACCAGAATTGGATGACGACCGAACAGTTTTTCCAGGCGATCGTCGACAATCTCGAAACCGAAATGGCCGACTGGAAGTAATCAGCTTTCCGCGCCGCTGGCGGTCGGGCAATGGTTTCGCCGCCAGCGGATACGCAACCTTCGATCAATTTGGTTGCACTGCACAATTTCCGGTCGTGACAAGTAAGCGGCCTATGCCCTAGGTTCAGGCATGGCCGCGAGCGAATTGTCTTCCCCCGTACTATCTGATGCCCTGGTGATCCTGGGGGCTGCCGGGCTCGTCATTCCGGTGTTCACCCGCTTCCGGATCACGCCGATCATCGGCTTTATCGTGGTCGGCCTGCTGGTCGGCCCCTATGGCCTAGGCCAGCTGGTCTTCGACCATCCATGGCTCGCCCATATAACCATAACGGATCCAGACGGACTGGAACCCTTTGCCGAGATTGGCATCATCCTGCTGCTGTTCTCGATCGGGCTCGAACTTTCCTTCGATCGTCTGTGGGCGATGCGTCGGCTCGTATTCGGGCTGGGATCTCTGGAACTCATCCTCATTGCTGCGGCCCTGACTTTTGCGCTGGCCGCGCTGGGCCAGCCGCTGACCGGGGCAATCGGCCTCGGCCTGGCGCTCGCAATGTCCTCGACCGCGCTGGTCCTGCGCATCACCAATCGGCAGACCCCGGTCGGAAGAGCGGCGCTTTCCATGCTGTTGTTCGAGGACATCGCCCTGGTCCCGATCATCTTCCTGCTCGGCGCCCTCGCCCCCTACGCTTCCAGCGAGGGTATCGAGGGGCTGTTCCGCACCATCTGGCTTGGGGCACTGGTCATCGTCGCCCTGCTCGGGTTCGGACGATTCCTGTTACCGCGCCTGTTTGCCCTTGCAGCCCGCACGAAGAGCCCCGAGCTGTTCCTGGCCGCCAGCCTGCTGGTGGTTATTTTCTCGGCGCTGGCGACCGCCGCAGTCGGCCTGTCGCCGATTGTCGGTGCTCTGATCGCCGGTCTGCTGATCGCCGAAACCGAATATCAGGGCGAAGTCGAAACCATAACCGAACCGTTCAAGGGCCTGGCGCTGGGTGTATTCCTCATCACCATCGGCATGCGCATCGACGTCACGGTCGTATGGGAGAACATCGGACCGATCCTTACGGCGACAGTTTGCGTGCTGCTGCTCAAGGCGATGGTGACAGGGCTGCTGCTCCGGCTGATGGGCGCCCGGCGCGGCACCTCGGCGGAAGCCGGTATCCTGATGGCGAGTCCTTCCGAGACCACGCTGATCATTCTTGCTGCCGCCGGGTCAGCCCAGCTGATCCAGCCAGGCACCATCCAATTCTGGCAGATAGTGACTGCCATCGGGCTCACCATCACCCCGATCCTCGCCATGGTAGGCCAGCGTATCGCCCGGCGGGTGGACGGCGTCGACGCGGCGCAATTATCCGACTCCGACGTGCAAGGACGCCACGCGATCATCATCGGGTTCGGACGGGTCGGCCGGCTCGTCGCCGACATGCTTGTCAGGCACGATCAGCCCTACGTCGCGGTTGACAGCGACACAGACCTCGTCAGCGAAGGGTTGCGCCAGGGCTACACGGTCACCTTTGGCGATGCCGCGCATGGCCATGCTCTCAGTCGCCTCGGCGCAGATCGCGCGACAGCCGTCATCCTTACCATGGACGAGCCCATCGCCGCGCAGCGGATGGTGCGCAAGCTCCGGGGCCAGTATCCTGACCTGCCGATCATCGCCCGCGCCCGCGATGCCAGCCATGCGGCCGAACTGTACAGGGCCGGGGCAAGCCACGCCGTTCCGGAGACACTGGAAAGCTCGCTGCAGCTGTCCGAAGCGGTTCTGGTCGATCTCGGCGTGCCGATGGGACCTGTCATCGCCTCGATCCACGAGATGCGCGACGAATTGCGCGACCAGATCATGCAGGAAGGCGAGCTCGAGGAGAGACCAAAGCTGAAGAGCGCAAGCCTGAGGGACCGGGTGGAACCGGACCCTTCTCCCAATACCGGCTGACACGTCGCTGCCGTAACGCAGTTTGCTCATGTTCTTGTTATGTTCTATTGTTAAGGAATGTCTTCCCAGCGTCCTCGCATTCGCGGCCGCGGCGCGCAGTCGGACGCGCTTTCAACGCGTTTCGGCCTTGCCGAACGTAGAGAGAGCGGAGACTGGCTCGACGAACGCGAGGCTGTGGATGGACCTGTGGGAAAGCTGGCGACAAGCGTAACCGAAGAACACCCAAAGACGATCCTGACCTTCAACCGGTCGCCCGACATCCCGTTCGACCGTTCGATCAACGCATATCGCGGCTGCGAGCATGGCTGCATCTACTGCTTCGCCCGGCCTTCCCATGCGTATCATGACCTTTCGCCCGGCCTCGATTTCGAGACCAGGCTGTTTGCGAAGCCAACCGCAGCCAGGCTGCTCCGCGAGACGATGGCGAAGCCCGGCTACCGACCGGCACCGATCGCCATGGGCACCAACACCGACCCGTACCAGCCGATCGAAGCACGCTACCGGATCACTCGTGAAATCCTCGAGATCTGTCTCGAAACCCGCCACCCGGTCATCATCACAACCAAGTCCGACCGCGTGCTTCGCGACCTCGACCTCCTGTCCGAACTGGCGAGCGAATGCCTTGTAGCGGTCGGAATTTCGGTCACGAGCCTCGATCCGGAACTGTCGCGTCTGCTCGAACCACGTGCCGCTTCACCCGCAAAGCGCCTGCTGGCTCTGCAAGAACTGGATACGGCCGGCATCCCCGTTCACGTATCGGTGGCTCCGGTCATCCCGGCCATCACTGACGAGTACATGGAAGCGATACTGCGCGAAGCCGCCGAGCGCGGCATTCGCTCGGCAAGCTGGATCATGCTGCGCCTGCCCCACGAGGTGGCGCCGCTGTTCCGTGAATGGCTTGCCGTCCATTATCCCGAACGCTCCGGCAAGGTGATGTCTATCGTCAGGTCTATTCGGGGAGGTCGCGACAACGATCCGGAATTCTTCTCGCGGATGAAGCCGTATGGCACCTGGGCCAATCTTTTCCGGAAGCGCTTCCAGATCGCCTGCCGGCGTTTCGGAATGGCTGCCGACCGTCAGTTCGAGCTCGACTGCACGCAGTTCCGCCGTCCGCGTACGGATGGACAGTTGAGCTTGTTATAGGACGCGCTAAGTAGGCTTCGCTTACCAGGCCTCAATCGGCCGCAATCGAGTGTGAAGCGATATGGCTGCGCGGCTGGTCGAGATATACGTGCCCGACACCGAAGTTGGGCGTCTTCGCGTCATACTCGGCCATCACAGCAGGCGCTTCTGGCGCGAAACCGTTCCGGATGGACAGGAGAAATTCACCTGTATCGTCCAGCAACGCTACACTGAACGGCTGCTGGAGGAACTCGATCGCGAATTCGCCGAAGTTCCCTCCTTCGCCGCTATCGTCGCGCAGCTGGAAGCTGTTCTCCCGCCTGTCGAGGAAACGCCGGAAACCGAGCTGCCCGGACCTGCGGACCTGCGGCCACCGACTGCTCTCGAACGCTTCTTCAGCCGCGACCGTCTCAGCACCGACGAACTATACGACGACATCGACGAAAGCGTTCACATCCGTCCAAGCTACCTGCTCACGGTCGCACTCTCGGCGGTAATTGCCGGGCTTGGCATGCGCAGCGGCCAGACCGCGGTTGTGATCGGCGCGATGATCGTCGCCCCCTTGCTCGGGCCGACCATGGGCCTGGCGCTCGCCGCGACGGTCGGTAACGCTGCGCTCGGCAAGAGGGCGTTCGCGACCCTCGCCGTCGGCTGTATCCTTGCGGTGGTATCGGGAATACTTCTCGGCGCCATCGTCACGATCGACCCTCTCGTCGCCGAGCTCAAGAACCGCACGGTGGTCCAGCCCGCCGACATCACCCTGGCGCTCGCCTGTGGCGCAGCCGGCGTGCTGGCCTTCAGCCGTGGCTCATCGCTCACGCTGGTCGGGGTCATGATCGCCGTGGCCCTTGTTCCGCCGCTCGCCGCCGGAGGAATCTACATCGGAGCAGGACACCCAATCGCGGGGCTGAACGCGCTTTACCTTTTTGCCGTCAACCTGATCTGCCTCAACGTCGCCGGTATCGCGATGTTCCTGATCCAGGGCCTGCCGCCAAAGAGCTGGCGGCTTACCGGCGGCATCATGCTCATGTGGGCGACCCTGCTGTTCCTGCTGGCCTCGCTGATGGCGGGCCGGATCCTGTTCGGCCTCGCATCGATGGAAGCCGTCGCCAGATACCTGGTGAACTCGGTTTGATCCGCCACGTGCAAGGCTGACGGCTGACTGGGGCGTTGCCATTGCTGGTAACCCGCGCAAAAGGGCAGCATGACCGACGCACCCATCCTAATTGAAAAGCGCGATGACATAGAGATCGTCTCGCTCAACCGGCCCGACAAGCTCAACACTTTCGACGAAGGCCTGACTTTCGCGATGCGCGACTATTTCCAGGAGCTCCACGAGCGCGAGGATGTCCGGGTCGTGATCCTGCGGGCCGAGGGCCGGGCCTTCTGCGCCGGGCTCGACCTGTCTGGCTGGCAGAATGACGGCTCGCGGGGTGAACTGCAGCACTACTGGCGGCTCCAGCGTTCGCTTGCCGGGCTCCTCGAGCTGATGCGGTCCTGCCCCCAGCCGATCATCGGACTTGGCCACGGCGCCGCTTGCGGGGCGGGATTTTCGCTGCTGCTGGCAAGCGACGTGCGCTATGCCGCTCCCAACCTCAGGATGAATGCGGCATACATCAAGGTCGGCCTCGGCGGTTGCGATCTTGGCTGCAGCTATTTCCTGCCAAGGCTGATCGGAGCTTCCGTCGCATCCGAATATATCCTCACCGGCAAATTCATGAACGCGGAGAAAGCCGCTTCCTGCGGACTTGTCAGCGAGATCGTCGAGGCCGACGAGCTGCTCGACAAGGGGCTGGAACTCGCGGCGGAGATGGCCTCCAACGCGCCGATGGGTCTGCGCCTGACCAAGGAGGGGCTCAACCGCAATCTCGACGCGCGCAGCCTATCCGATGCAATGGCCGTTGAAGACCGGCAGCAGGTGATGATGCTGATGAGCGAAGATTTCGAAGAAGGCGTCAGGGCCTTCCAGGAAAAACGCGCGCCGCAATACGGGAATCGCTGACGCTTTCTCGCTGGCTAATCGGGGCTGGCCTGTCCTAGGTTCCCCGGACAGGGGACAAGGAGACGGCCAGGTGGCTGACAACGAGGCGACAGGGGGCAGCAGCAGATCGTCCTATGCCCGCACCCATCTGGGGGAGCCGCATGGCGGATGGCGGCGGGTCGTCTACCAGATCGCCTTCGAATCGGAGACTCCGGCCGGTCGCCTGTTCGACAAGTTGCTGGTCGTCGCGATCCTGGCAAGCGTGGCGGTCGTCATCGCCGACAGTATCTCGGCGCTCAACCAGCGTTGGGCCCTCGCCTTCGAGATCGCCGAGTGGTTCTTCACGATCCTGTTCACGGTCGAGTACCTTCTGCGCCTAGCCTGCCTGCGCCGCCCAGCCCGCTATGCGTTCAGCTTTTTCGGCGTTGTCGACCTCATCGCCATCCTGCCCACGTATCTCGCCCTGTTGTTTCCGGCGACCCATGCGTTGATCGACGTGCGGGTGCTGCGCCTGCTGCGCATCTTCCGTATCTTCAAGCTGACGGCCTATGTCTCGGAATATCAGGCTTTGCTGGCGGCGTTGGTCGCCAGCTCGCGCAAGATATTCGTCTTCATCTCGGTGGTAGCGATGGTCGTGGTGGTGATGGGCTCGCTGATGTATGTCATCGAGGGCCCCGAGCACGGCTTCACGAGCATTCCCGTATCGATCTACTGGGCGGTAACGACGATGACGACCGTCGGCTATGGCGACATCTCGCCGCAATCCCCCCTTGGCCAGTTCATTACGTCGCTGATGATGCTGGTCGGCTGGGGCACCCTCGCGGTTCCGACCGGGATCGTCACTACCGAGATCGCCCTGCACCACCGCCTCGGACGAGGCGCATTGGCAGTCCCGGGGCTGGGCGATGCGGCGCCAGCAACATGCGCAAACTGCGGCGAAGATGCTCATTCGACCCGAGCGCAATATTGCCATCAATGCGGTGCGGAACTGGCCAGGTCAGCCTGAGCTTCCCAGGTTCAGTCGCTTCGCAAGGCGGCTCTGTTCGGGAAGCTCGGTTCCCCATAACCGCGCCATGCTGATGCCGAGGCAGGCAATCTTGAGCGCCATGAAATCCTCGTACCACTCGATGTCGTCGGCACATATGCCGCTTGCCTCGCTCCACAGCGCGATGGTTTCCTCGCGCGTGCCCATGCCCTCGAGATGGTTGCGGTCAGCCGTCGCTCCGTGCTTCATTTCCGACATGTAGAGCCACCAGGCGAGGTCATTGAGCGGACCGCCAAGCGAAGGCTGCTCCTAGTCCATCACGGCGACTACCTCGAAATCATCGCCGAACATCATGTTGACAAGCTCCGCCCCGCCCCAGACCAGCCCCTCCGGTCGGTTTCCAGGCCAGCGTTCGCGCAAGCAATCGCGCGCCGCATCAAGCACCGGGAACCGTCGGTCGGCGCTGACCCATTCCACGAAGCGGGAATACTTGTCCCACTCCTGCTCCAGCCCCGATCTCGCCCCTTCCGGTCCCTCGAGGAATGCGACTTCCGATCGCGGCACCCTGGGCACCGATGCGAGCACGCGCACCCCGTTCTCCCAGAGCCTGCGCCGCTGTTCCGGCGTCGCATCGGCGATCCACCCGCTTTCGGCATAAGGCGGTCGGCTCACGGGAACTCTTCCGAGGACCTTGCGCATAACGAAGAACGGAGCGCCGATGACGGCGGGATCCTCGTCGAACCACAGGGGTTCGGCAACCGGGACATAGCCCTTGTCGAACATCAACCGCATGATCCGGTATTGCGATGCGAACAGATCGTCGGGAAAGACCATGTTGGCGACCGGCTTGACCCGAACGACGAAGCCCTCCGTCACTGCCCGCCCACCGTCGCTCCAGCTGGCATCGAACAGGATGGTCTCATGCGACATCCCCGCGCCGGACGGATAGCTGAGGTTGTGGACGCGAATGTCGCTCGCCCTATCGATGCGGGCCGAAAGCCAGCGGGAAAGTTGACCGGCCAGCTCATCGAGGTCTCGCGTGCGGGGAGCGACGATCTGGCTAGCCACCGTTCAGAATCCCAGATTCCCGGGGGCCAGCTCGCGCCACCCTTCCCGCAATTGCTCCGGATCGCCCGAACCTGTTGGCCCCGTCACGAGCTGGAGACAGACGTGATCGGCGCCGGCGTCAAGATGCGCAGCCAGCCGCGCGGCAATCTGCTCGGGCGAGCCCCAGGCGAACAGCGCATCCACGAATTCGTCGCTCACCCCGGCAATATCCGCCTCTCCGAAGCCCATCCGGCGCCAGCTGTTCACGTAGTTGGGCAGGCGCGTGTAGGTAGCGAGATGTTCGCGCGCCTTACGGCGGGCGCTTTCGGGATCGCTATCGAGAATCACGCCTTGTTCGGGAGCGAGCAACGCGTCCGGTCCAAGCCGCTGGCGGGCGCCCGCCGTATGCTCGGGCGTGACCAGATAGGGATGCGCGCCGGCCGACCGCTCGCGCGCCAGATCGAGCATCTTCGGCCCCAGCGCAGCCAGACAGCGATGTTCGGCTGGGAAACCTTCGATGTCGAGCCCATCGAAATAGGCCGTCATTTTCTCCAGCGGTTTCTTCCAGGCTTCGCCAATCGCCGGCGCATGTCCGACCCCCAGTCCGAGCATGATCCGCCCGCGTTCGTTGTCGGCAAAGTCGCGCCACCAGCCGCCGACTTCGGCCGGCTCATGCATCCAGATATTGAGGATACCCGTCGCAACCGATACGGAGCGCGTCGCCTGCAACAGCCTGGCTATCGCTCCCTGCACATCGCCGCCGCGCCCGCCTGGAAACCACAAGGCGCCGTAGCCGATCTCCTCGAGTTCGGCGGCAGCATCCGAGACGAAACCTTCATCTGCAAATCTGAACTCCGAGGCCCAGACGCCGATCCTTCCCAGCCGATCCCAGCGCCCGGACACCGGTCAGGCCGGATCAAAGGCGATCGGCAGGGTGCGCGGCCCCCATGCACCTAGGAACGGCCGCCATTCGACGTCACCGGCGCGGCGCGGGTTCTTCAGCCTCTGGCAAATCAGATGCAGCCCTTCCTGGAGCTGGTTGCGGGCGAGGAACTGGCCCAGACAGATATGCTCACCGCGTCCAAAAGCGACGTGACGGTCCCTGTTCTGACGCTCGGGGTCGAACTCACCGGGGTCGGGAAATACCGACGCATCGCGATTGCCCAGGGGCGCAGCCATCACCAGCATGTCGCCCTTGCGGAAAGTGAACCCTCGATAGGTGAAGTCGTGCGCGGCAGTGCGCACCGGTGAAGCGATAGCGGTATGGCGCAGGGATTCCTCGACCACGCTGCGGCAGAATTGAAGGTCGTCGGCACAGCGCCGGTACAGGTCCGGACGATCGAGCAACAGGTTCATCGTCACCGAAAGCTGGTTCTTCGAGGTGTCGTAGCCGGCAACGGCAACCGTGAGCAGCACGAAACGCAGTTCCGTTTCGTCAAGGTCGCCCGCATTCTTCGCCGCTATCATCGCATCGAGCAGTGAGGTCTCGTCGAACTCCCCGCTTGCCTCGCGTTCCCTGATGGTCGTGTCAGCGAAATCCCAAAGGACGTCCCAGCCCGCCATGAACAGCGGTTTCGCCGCCGGGTCCATCGTGAGCGACTTGAGCTGGTTTTCCAGCGCATCGCGCATACGCGGGATCGGCTCGGTGGAAACGCCGAGCAGGCCGCACATCACCGATACGGGAAACAGCGACGCGAAATAGGCAAAGTCGAATTCACCCTTCGGCGCCCATTCGTCCAGCAATCCGGTGATGACCCGTTGCATCATCTCCCGTTCCTGGTTGGCGCGACGAGGGGTAAAGGCATGCACGACGCTGGAGCGGAGCCGCGCGTGGGTCGGCCCGGATACGGCGATCATGATCTCTTCCATGAACCGCGCCCACATGGAGCCGCGCACACCATAGAAGTCGATTACCGGTCCAAAGCCCGGCAGGAGATTGTCGTCATCGGTGAAGAGCTCGCACAGCGCATCGTATCCGTGGACGACATAGCCCTGTGAAAAACGCGCCAGCCAGGGATGCTGACGCCGCGCCTCTTCGAGAAACGGATTGGGGTCTGCCGCAAACTTCAGCGTTTCAACCGGCAAGTTCGGTATCGAGGTTTCGGTTACCAGTTCCACTCGGCCCTCCCTGTTCCAACGTCATCATGACGCCGGTTGCCCGCCGATGCAATTCGCATCAGGCATAGTGAATGAACCCGTTCCGACAATGACAGCGCGGTTCAGCTGGATCTGTGAAGGCACTCAGGCAGCAACCCGCAAGTGCCCTCCCGGGCTTTGCGGTTTCAGTGAGACCCGGCTGATACCGTCGATGGATTCGAGCTGCTCGACCAGCTCACCGTCGAGAGCGAAATCCCAGCCCAGCCGCACACTCTGCGTCAATCCGTCGCCGATATGCAGATGGACGACAACTTCGCCGCGCCGCTTTTCGCCCGGTGCCAGCAACAGGGCGAGCTGTTGCACGGCTTCCTCGCAGTCGACATCCATTTCAAGCCGCATGCGCGCAGCGTTCTTGACTTCGGCGAGCGGCCGGGCTCCGCGCACGGTCACACGCGGCGGCTCGTCTGGGCTTGGGCTGTCCAATTCGACATTGAGCAGCACGCAAGTTCCCTCATCAGCCCAGCGCAGGAAGTTCTCGACCAGCCCCTCTTCGAAGCACGAGGCGGAGAACTGGCCACTGGAATCCGAAAAATCGGCCATAACGAAGTCCTTGCCGCGCTTTGTCTTTCGGCGCTGCACGTTTTCCACCAGCGCCGCCATCACCGCGCCTTGCCGCCCTCCTCCGGAGACTCCGGCCGTCAGCAGGCCGGCATGGCTGCGGGCGCCATTGGCCGAAGCGATGGCACGATATTGCTCCACCGGATGGGCCGCGAAATAGAAGCCGAAATTCTCACGCTCCTTGGCCATCTGCTCGGCGCGCGACCAAGCTTCCGCATCGGCCAGCCGCAGCGACGGCTCGGCATGGTCGTCGCCTCCGAACAGGCCACCCTGACCGCTGGTCCGGCTGCGCTCTGCCTCGTCAGCGACCGCCAGCAGCATGTCGGCATTGGCAAGCACCTTGGCGCGGTTCGGCTCAAGCGCATCGAAAGCCCCGGCACCGGCCAGGCCTTCCAGCTGGCGGCGGTTCATCGATCCGGCGGGCACGCGGGAAAACAGGTCTTCCAGGTCAGCGAAGGGCCCATTCGTTTCGCGCTCGGCGACGATCGCTTCCATCGCCTTCTCGCCGACATTGCGGATTCCCGCGAGGGCATAGCGCACGGCATGCCCCTCATCGATCTGCTCGACGGTGAATTCGGCCTCGGACCGGTTGATATCGGGGCCTCCGAAGGCGATGCCCGCCCGGCGCATGTCGTCGACGAATATCGCGAGTTTCTCCGACTGGTGCATGTCGAAGCACATCGAAGCGGCGTAGAATTCATGCGGGTAGTGCGTCTTGAGCCAGCCGGTCTGATAGGCGAGCAGCGCGTAGGCTGCCGCGTGGCTCTTGTTGAAGCCGTAACCGGCAAATTTGTCGATCAAGTCGAAAAGCTCGTTGGCCTTGGCCGCCTCGATGCCCGAAACCTGCTTGCAACCTTCCACGAAACGCGCCCGCTGCGCATCCATTTCGGCCTGGATCTTCTTGCCCATCGCACGACGCAACAGGTCGGCATCGCCGAGCGAATAGCCGGCCAGAACCTGGGCGGCCTGCATCACCTGCTCCTGGTAGACGAAGATGCCGTAGGTTTCGGCGAGTATCTCTTCCAGCTTGGGATGAGGATACTCGATTTCTTCCAGACCGTTCTTGCGGCGTCCGAACAGCGGGATGTTGTCCATCGGACCGGGGCGATAGAGCGAGACCAGCGCGATGATATCCCCAAAATTGGTCGGCTTGACCGCCGCCAGGGTGCGGCGCATGCCTTCCGATTCCAGCTGGAACACGCCGACCGTGTCGCCCCGCTGCAGCAGTTCGTAGACTTGGGGATCGTCCCAGGTGAGCGTGTCGAGATCGATGTTGATATCCCGCCGCTTCAGCAGGTCGACCGCCTTCCTCAGCACCGACAGGGTCTTGAGGCCAAGGAAGTCGAACTTGACCAGGCCAGAATCCTCGACATGCTTCATGTCGAACTGGGTCACCGGCATATCCGAACGCGGGTCGCGATATAGCGGTATCAGCTCGGAAAGCGGGCGGTCGCCGATGACCACGCCGGCAGCGTGGGTCGAGCTGTTTCGCGGCAGGCCCTCGAGCTGCATGGCAAGGTCGACCAGCCGCTTCACTTCCCCGTCGTTCTCGTATTCGCGGCGGAAATCGGCGGCACCGTTCAGGGCGCGCTCCAGCGTCCAGGGATCGGTCGGATGGTTCGGCACCATCTTGCAGAGCCGGTCGACCTGGCCGTAGCTCATCTGCAGGATACGGCCGCAATCGCGCAGCACCGCGCGCGCCTTCATCTTGCCGAAGGTGATGATCTGGGCGACGTGGTCGTGGCCGTATTTGCGCTGGACGTAGCGAATGACCTCGCCGCGCCGGGTTTCGCAGAAATCGATGTCGAAGTCCGGCATCGACACGCGCTCCGGGTTGAGGAAGCGCTCGAACAGCAGCCCCAGCCGGATCGGATCGAGATCGGTGATAGTGAGTGCCCAAGCGACCACCGAACCGGCACCGGAACCACGTCCAGGGCCCACCGGGATGCCCTGATCCTTGGCCCATTTGATGAAATCGGCAACGATCAGGAAATAGCCGGGGAAACCCATGCGGGTGATGATCCCGACCTCGAACTCGAGCCGGTCCTCGTACACCTTGCGCTCTTCGGCGCTCAGTTCGCCGTAGGGTTCGAGCCGCTTGGCAAGACCTTCGCGGGCATCGGCCGCCATCATCCGCTCTTCGCCTTCCTTGTCGCCAGCCAGGCTCGGAAGGATCGGCTTGCGTTTGGGCGGCGCAAAGGCGCATCGCTGTGCGATAACCAGACTGTTCGCCGTCGCCTCGGGCAAGTCGGCGAACAGCTCTTCCATCATCGGAGCCGACTTGACCCAGATCTCCGGGCTCGAACGAACCCGGTCGGCCGCATCGATATGGGTGGAATGAGCAATGCACAGCATCGCGTCGTGCGCGGCATGGAAGCCGGGCTGGGCGTAGCTGGCGGGATTGGTCGCGACGAGCGGGAGATCGCGCGCGTAGGCAAGATCGATCAGCGCTTCCTCTGACGCATCCTCGACCGGGTCGCCGCGCCGGGCGATCTCGATATACAGCCGGTCGCCGAACAGGTCCTGAAGCCGCTCGCAATAGGCTTCGGCGGCATCCGCCTTGCCGTCCGCGTAAAGCCGGGCAAGCGCCCCTTCGCCCGCCGCAGTCAGCGCTATCAGCCCGTCGCTGTGACCTTCCAGGTCGCTCAGCACGACATGCGGATCGAATTCGAGCGGCCGGTCGAGATGGGCGCGGCTGACGAGATGGCACAGGTTGAGCCAGCCGGCCTCGTCCTGCGCGAACAGCGCCAGCCAGTCGATCGCCGGATCCTTGCCGGGAGCCGGCTCTCCCCGCGACACGGCGAGCAGCGTGCCGATGATCGG
Organism: Novosphingobium sp.; assembly: GCA_024236175.1. GTDB lineage: Bacteria > Pseudomonadota > Alphaproteobacteria > Sphingomonadales > Sphingomonadaceae > Novosphingobium. Next base: position 880,723 of record JACKKY010000002.1, read on the forward strand.
CTGGATGCCGCTACCCCTGCATGCCGCGGCAAACGCGGCCGAGCCGTAGAGTCCGTTACGGTCGCATATGGCGATCGCGGGAAAACCGCGTTCCCTGGCCAGCTTGGCGATCGCTTTCGGGTCGATCGCGCCTTCGAGCATCGTATAGCCCGAAAAGACCCGGAGAGGCACGAAGGGAGCAAAGGCCATGGCCCGTGCTAGCCTTCCGGCGCCGCGCCGATCAAGCACTGCGGCCCGACAAGCTGGGGAAAGAGCCGCGCACTTGCAAATTTCCAGATTTGTGGTCCTATCCCCCGCGAGGAGCAGTCAGGAGGACCATCCATGAACGCTGGCATTGAACCCGGCAGCGGTAAGCTTGTCGATCGCGCCAAGGCAATCATCCTCAAACCGAAGGAGGAATGGCCGAAGATCGAAGCCGAAACCGCCGGACAGGGCGAGATCCTGCGCAGCTACGTGCTGCCGTTGGCCGCCATTGCACCCATTACGACACTGATCGGGGGGCAGATATTCGGTTACGGGGCGTTCGGCTTTTCCTATCGCCCCTCCCTCGTCGGTTCGATCGTCACGGCGCTGGTCAGCTACGTCCTGGCCATCGTCTCGGTCTACGTCCTGATGTTCATCGCCGATTTCCTGGCTCCCAAGTTCGGCGGCCGGTCCGACCGCAACAGCGCTTTCAAGCTTGTTGCCTATGGCTCCACTGCAGCCTGGCTTGCCGGGGTATTCAACCTGGTGCCGGCGCTCAGCGTTTTTGGCCTGCTGGGGCTCTACAGCATCTACCTCTATTACTCGGGCGCAACTCCGCTGATGAAGGTGCCGCAGGACAAGTCCGTGGCCTACACCGCCGTCACCATCGTCTGCGCCATCCTGCTGATGATCATTGTGACCCCGATCACCGCAGCGATTACCGGCCTGTTCGGCTTCGGAGCGATGAATATCGCGGACCGGGCGGACGGCAGCGGCACGATCACCCTGCCCGGCGGCGGCGAGTTCGACACGAGCAAGGTGGAAGAAGCCGCCAAGCGCATGGAGAAAGTCGCGAGCGGCGAGATCAAGCCGGTCGCCACCGCGGAGCTCCAGGAGTTGCTTCCGGAATCCATCGGGCCGTTCGAGCGCACCGGCACGCGGACCCTGACCATGGGCCAGATGGGCTCGGGCGTCGAAGGCGAGTACAAGGCCGGCGAACAAGAGTTCGACCTGCGGATCAACGACATGGCCGGAATCAGCGGGCTAGCACACCTTGGCGCGGCGATGGGCGTCGAACAGTCCGAGGAAGACGCAGACGGCTATGAACGCATCGGCGTGGTGGACGGCAAGTGGCGGACCGAGAAATGGGACCGCCGCTATGGCAGCGGCAAATACGGCATCATGATCGCCGACCGGTTCCAGGTGGAAGCCAGCGGGCGCGTTGCCGGGATCGAAGTGCTCAAGGGCGCGGTCGCCGAGATCGACGAGGACGATCTGGAAGATCTGGTGGACTAGGCCGCCTCACCGCGGCGAACCCTGCCTAAAGCAGCGCTTCGATGTCGCGTTCAAGACGCTCCGGCTTCGCGGTCGGCGGATAGCGGCGGACGACGCGGCCTTCGCGGTCGATCAGGAACTTGGTGAAGTTCCACTTGATGTTCCTGCTGCCGAATACTCCGGGCGCCTCATCCTTGAGCCACCGGTAAAGCGGCGCCGCATCGGAACCGTTGACGTCTATTTTCGCCATCAGCGGAAAGGTGACGTCGTAGTTCAGGCTGCAGAAGCTCGCGATTTCTTCGGCATCGCCGGGCTCCTGCGCACCGAACTGGTTGCACGGGAAACCGATCACCTCGAGGCCACGGTCGCGATATTTTCGCCACAATGCCTCGAGCCCCGCATATTGCGGCGTGAAGCCGCACTTGCTGGCCGTGTTGACGATGAGCAGCACCTTGCCCGCCTTGTCGGCGAGGCTCAACTCGCCGCCATCGGGCATTTTCGCCGAAAAATCGGCGACGGTGCTCACGCGGGGGGAAAATCCGGCCTGCGCGACAGCATCACGAGTTCGGTGGCACTGTAAGTGCGGCCGTGCGACTTTTCGACGATGTAGCGGTTGCGTTCGGTTTCCGGCAGGCTCGAGACAAACCGGACGAGATCGGCGAAGCGTCCCTGCCGGATGGCCTTGAAGCTGGAAAGCACGCCGCCGCCGTCATCCTTCATATGCAGTTCGGAAAAATCGTCCCAGTCCACCGGAGGCAGCTCGGAAGGATCGGTCATCAGTTAAGCCCTTTCTGCGTTTTGGCAGTGAGTCCGGAATTTCGTCCGGCCATAGAAGCGCAATCGCAGCTATTCAAGAACGCCATCGTGCAGCCGGACCACCCGGCCCATGGCGGCAGCGAGCCGTTCGTTATGCGTGGCGATAAGGGCGGCGCTGCCCTGCTCCTTCACCAGCCCCACGAACTGGCTGAACACCCTGTCTGCGGTCGCCTCGTCAAGATTGCCGGTCGGCTCGTCGGCCAACACTAGCTGCGGCCGGTTTGCCAGTGCCCGGGCGACCGCCACACGCTGTTGCTCGCCACCCGAAAGCTGGCTCGGCCGATGTTCCAGCCGTGCACCGAGGCCGAGCGCTTCAAGCAGTTCCCCTGCCCTTTGCTCGGCTTCCTCTCGTGTCCTGCCCGCCACGAGTTGCGGCAGGATGACATTTTCGATCGCGGTGAAATCGGGCAGCAGGTGATGGAACTGGTAGACGAAACCGAGATGATCGCGCCGCAAAGCCGTCCGGGCGTCACCGTTGAGCGCGCTGGCATCGGTTCCGGCGATCTCGATCCTGCCGCCGAATCCGCCTTCGAGCAGCCCGATCGCCTGCAGCATCGTCGACTTGCCGGAACCGGACGGCCCCAGCAGAGCCACGATCTCGCCCGGGTTGATCACCAGATCGACGCCGCGAAGCACATCGATGCGGACACCGCCCTGCTCGAAGCTGCGAGTGAGGCCGCTGATCCTGACAACCGGACTACTCATAGCGCAGCACCTCTACCGGATCGGTGCTCGCCGCCTTGAAGGCCGGGTAAAGCGTTGCCAGAAAACTGAAGACCAGCGCCATGACGCTGATCGCCGTGACCTCGACCGGGTCGGTGCGGCTCGGCAGCTCTGTGAGGAAGCGGATCGACGGATCCCACAGGTTCTGGCCGGTTATCAGCTCGATGCCGCGCACGATCGGCTGGCGAAAATAGAGAAATACGAAACCGAGGACGAGGCCCGCCGCGGTGCCGAGCGCGCCGATCACGAAACCGGTGGTCACGAAGATCTTCAGCAGCGATCGCCGCGTCGCGCCCATTGTCCGCAGGATGGCGATGTCCCTCGTCTTGGCACGCACCAGCATGATCAGCGACGACAGGATGTTGAAGACCGCAACCAGCACAATGATCGAAAGCACCACGAACATCGCCACCCGTTCCACGGCAAGCGCTTCGAACAGGGTGGCATTGATCGTCTTCCAGTCGGTCACGATCGCCTGCCCAGCCAGCTTCTCTCCCAGCGGCCGCAGGATTTCCGAGACATTGTCCGGATCGTCGGTCTTCACTTCGATCATGCCGATCGAATTGCCGGTAAGCAGCAGTGTCTGCGCGTCTTTCATCGGCATGACCACGAAAGACTGGTCGTAGTCGTAGATGCCGATCTCGAAGATCGCGGAGACATGATAGGCGATCTGGCGCGGCACCGTGCCAAAAGGCGTTGCCCGCCCCTGCGGATTGATGATGGTAATGCTGTCGCCCACCTGTGCCCCGAGGTTCTCGGCCAGGCGGGCACCGATGGCGACATTTCCGGCGCCGGGAGTCAGCTGCGCGAGATTTCCCGATTTAACCTGCGGCTTGATGCGTTTGATGTCTTCCTGGGAGTTCCCCCGCACCAGCACTGCTTCGACCCGGCCGTTGAAGCTGGTCAGCAGCGGCTGTTCGATCAGCGGCGACGCGCGCACCACCCCCGGCGTCGCCTTCACTTCCTTGAGCACCTGCTGCCAGTTGTCGAGCCGGCCGCCATAGGCCTGGATGATGGCGTGGCCGTTCAGGCCCACGATCTTGTCGAACAGTTCGGCGCGGAAGCCGTTCATCACGCTCATGACGATGACAAGGGCCGCGACCCCCAGCATCACCGCAACCAGGCTGATGCCGGCAACAAGGGCAATGAACGCCTCGCCCCGGCCGGGAAGCATGTAGCGCTTGGCGATGGTCCATTCGAAAGGCGAGAGGATCAAGCGGTTGGCCCGTGTATCGCGAAAGGTTGGCGCGGATTTAGGGGGTGAGAGTCAGGCTGGCAAGCGATGCGGGCCGCTTGCCAACAGGCCTAGACTCGCACGGCGCGAATGGGCCATGGCGATCGCAACGCAACCCCTGAAAGGAAAAGGATTCGTCATGGACGAACAGGACCGCAAGACTGCTTTGCGCATGATCCCCTATGGCCTTTACGTGATGACGGCAGAGGCGAAGGGCGGGCCGCCCGCCGCCGCGACCGTCAACTGGGTGACGCAGACCAGTTTCGCACCGCCGCTCGTCGCCGTCGGCGTCAAGACCGATTCCGGTGTCTATGCCGCCGCGAAGGAAAGCGGCCATTTCGTGCTCAACATCCTCGGCAAGGGCCAGCAGGGCGCTGCGTTCACCTTTTTCAAGCCCGCCGAACTGGAAGACGGCAAGCTCTCGGGCGAGGAAATCGGCTGGGCCAAGAATGGTGCGCCGATCCTGAAAAGCGTACCGGCTGCGGTCGAATGCCATCTTCTGGAGATCGTCGAAAAGGGCGACCACCACACCTTCATCGCCGAAGTGACCAATGTCCATGTCCACAGCCAGCCCGAAGGCCGTCCGGACGAAGCCGTACTGGAGATGAAGGAGCTGGGCGAGAAGGTCTTCTACGGCGGCTGAAACCAGAATTCGGGGGATGTCTGATGACGCACTCGAGCGGATCCCCTTGCAATTCTGGCGAACTGCCCTCAAATGCCCGTCCAACAGGGTCGATCACCGGGCCGAACGACTTGATGAACCTCACCCATCCCTTCCTTGACCGCGACGGTGACAAGCTTCGCGAGGAGTGCGGCGTTTTCGGCGTGATCGGCGCCAAGGACGCCGCCGGCATTGCCGCGCTCGGCTTGCACGCCCTCCAGCATCGCGGCCAGGAAGCCGTCGGCATGACCAGCTACGACGGCAAGGAATTCTATTCCCGGCGCGGGCTCGGCCACGTCGCGCAGGTCTTCGGCGACAGCGAAGTGCTGGCCGAACTGCCGGGCAAGATGGCTTCGGGTCACGTGCGCTATTCGACGACAGGCGGCTCCGGCCTGCGCAACGTCCAGCCGCTGTTCGCGGACCTTGCGTCCGGCGGCTTCTCGATCGCGCATAACGGCAACATTTCCAACGCGATGAGCCTCAAGCGCGAACTCGTCAGCCGCGGTGCGATCTTCCAGTCCACATCCGATACCGAGGTGATCATCCATCTCGTGGCGACGAGCCGCTATCCCACCTTGCTGGACAGGTTCGTCGATGCTCTGCGCATGGTCGAAGGCGCCTATTCGCTGATCTGCATGACCAAGGAAGGGATGATCGCGTGCCGCGATCCGCTCGGCATCCGCCCCCTGGTGATGGGCCGGATCGGCGATGCAATCGTCTTCGCCAGCGAGACCGTTGCTTTCGACGTGATCGGCGCAGAGCCGATCCGCTCGATCGAGCCGGGCGAACTCGTGCAGGTCAATCACAAGGGCAAGATATCCTCCCACCGGCCTTTCACCGAACTCGGCCCGCGTCCCTGCATTTTCGAGCATGTCTATTTCAGCCGCCCCGATTCGGTGATGGACGGCAAGTCGGTCTACGAAGTGCGCAAGCAGATCGGCGTGGAGCTGGCCAAGGAAGCGCCGGCCGAGGCCGACCTCGTGATCCCGGTGCCCGACAGCGGCGTGCCCGCCGCCATCGGCTATGGCCAGCAATCGGGCATTCCCTTCGAACTCGGCATCATCCGCTCGCATTACGTCGGCCGCACGTTCATCCAGCCGTCCGACGGCGCGCGCCACGCCGATGTGAAGCGCAAGCACAACGCCAACCGCGCGATTGTCGAAGGCAAGCGGATCATCCTGATCGACGATTCGATCGTGCGCGGCACCACGTCGATGAAAATCGTCCAGATGATGCGCGATGCCGGCGCAGCCGAAGTTCACATGCGCATCGCCAGCCCGCCGACGGAGCACAGCTGCTTCTACGGCGTCGACACGCCCGAGCGGTCGAAGCTGCTGGCCGCGCAGATGAACATCGGCGCCATGGCCGAATTCATTCATGCCGACAGCCTCGCGTTCGTATCAATCGACGGGCTTTATCGCGCGGTGGGCGAAGCCAGCCGCAACGACAGCTGCCCGCAGTTCTGCGATGCCTGTTTCTCCGGCGAATATCCCACGAGCCTTACCGACCTGACCGAGCGCGAAGAGCCTGACCTGCTGACGCTGCCGGTCGGCAGAGTCGCGTGAGCGCGGAGGATCCCGGCTCCGAAATCGCCCTTGTCACCGGAGCCAGCCGCGGCATCGGTGCGGCGACTGCCGTCGCGCTGGCAAAGACCGGTGTCCACGTCGTTCTGACCGGACGCGACACGAAAGCCCTCGAAACGGTCGAGCAAACGATCTTCGAAGCGGGCGGTTCTTCCACCATCGCACCGGTCGACCTGGCCGAACCGGACGGCATCGCCCGCCTCGCAACGGCGATCTCCCAGCGCTGGGGCAGGCTCGACATCCTGATCATCAACGCCGCCGTGCTGCCGCAGCTCACATCGGTTGCCGACATCGACCAGCGCGCCTTCAATCAGGCGCTCACCGTCAACGTGCTGGCCACCCAGGCGCTCATCGCGAATTTCGACAGGCTGCTGCGCAAGAGCGAGAATCCGCGCGTGATCGGCCTCACCAGCAACGTGGGGCAGAAGCCCCGCGCCTACTGGGGCGCCTATGCCGCCAGCAAGGCGGCCTTCGACGTGCTGCTCGAATGCTACGCCCAGGAAACACAGAACATATCCAAGCTGCGCGTCGCCATCGTCAATCCCGGGGCGACCCGCACGGAGATGCGCGCGCGCGCCTATCCCGGCGAAGACCCGGCTTCGCTGAAGCCGCCGGAAATTGTCGCAGACAGGCTGGTTTCCCTTTTGAGTGAACAATTTAGCACTGGACACCGCGAAACCGTTAACCAGCCCTGATAATGCCCGGGCAACCCATTCGCCGTATTTCTGCGCCCTTCACATCCCTAACGCGAAACTCGGAGGGTGGGATGAGTGCGAATTACGGTCGTGACGGCGGATACGCCGTCGCCGCCCAAGAAGACCGCAGCGCACCGCGCACGAGGATATCGATCCCCGCATCGCTAAGGCCATCGGGATCGAAAGGCTTCCAGACGGTCGTCAGGGACCTGTCGCTGTCCGGTTTTTCGGCCACGGCGCTCAACCGGCTGCACCCCGGAACCGTATGCTGGATAACGCTGCCCGGCCTGGAATCGATGCAGGCCCAGGTCGTCTGGTGGGAAGAAGGCATGGTCGGATGCGCATTCGACAAGCTGCTCAGCCCGATCATCCATGACAATATCCTGTCGCGCTGGCGGGGAGACGGCGTCTACCGCTGATCGCGTCGCCGGACCGCCTACCCGGATTTGACGAGCGTTACCTGCGCGACATCGATGCCCCGGCCACGAAAGCCACCTTCGCAATACATCAGGTAGTAGCGCCACAGCCTCACGAAGCGGTGGTCGAATCCCGAAGGCAGCCGGCCTTCCTCGACCGCGCTATCGAACTTCTCACGCCACAACCGCAGCGTCTCGGCATAATCGGTGCCGAAGCTCACCCGGTCCTGCCACTCAAGACCCCTTTCGTCGGCCAGCCGGCGGAACTCGCTCTCGCGAACCAACATGCCCCCGGGGAAAACGTAAGTCTGGATGAAATCCGCGCTCTTGGCATAGGCTTCGAACAGTTCGTCCCGCATCGAGATGAACTGGATCGCAGCACGTCCGCCGGCCTTTAGGCATCGCGAGATGCAATCGAAGAAGGCCGGCCAGTATTCGCGCCCGACCGCTTCCACCATTTCGACGCTGGCGATCGCATCGAACTGGCCATCCGTATCGCGATAATCCTGCTTGCGAAAATCGACCCCGGCGTCGCCATGCGCAAGGCGCGCCCACTCAAGTTGCTCGTCGGAAAGGCTGATCGCCGTGACCTTTGTGCCGACATCGGCGAAGTAACGCGCAAGACTGCCCCAGCCGCATCCGATCTCCAGCAGTGTTTTCGCACCGGGCAGGCGTTCCGCAATCGACCTTATCTTTCGCCGCTGGGCGGATTCGAGGTCGCGATCATCGCTCGAAAAGCGGGCGCTCGAATAGCTCATCGAAGGATCGAGCCAGGAAGAATAGAAATCGTTGCCGAGGTCGTAATGGGCATGGATGTTGCGCTGGGAGCCGGCTCTGGTGTTGCGATGAAACCAGTGCGTCAGCCGCGCGATCAGACGCCAGGGTCCGTGGGCCCTGCCCGCATCGCCCAGCGAATCCGAGTTCTCCATGAACAGGGCGAACAACGGGACCGGATCGGGACTTTCCCATTCGCCTGCTTCCCAGGCCTGATACCAGCCTACTGAACCTGCTGTCGCGAGCCGCAGCAGCGCACGCGAGCTGTTGAGCCTGACCTGCCCGGTGAAGCCCTCCGCGCGGCCGCCGAGCAGCCGGGCCGTACCATCGGGCAAGGTAACCTCGATCGAGCCTCGTTCGATTCCAGCATCGATCCGGTCGAGGATCCGGTTCACGCCTCCCGACCAGACGCGCGCCAGCCAGCGCGGGCCTGCCCCGATCGAGCGGCCGCCCGCGACAAGTTCTGCACCTCTCCCGGGTACTTGCGCGTTCATGTGTTAACTATGAACTTCACCGGCTGGTTGGGCAACCGCTTGTGTCAAAGCGCCGAAGTCGGCCGCAAAACCGCATAATTTGGCAAGAAAAGGCGGCAAATCAGCCTTCCTTCATGCGTCGATGGGCTTCGAGCGCCCGTTCCCTAGCTTGCTTGTGGCCGATCAGCTTTTCCGGGTAGTCCTCCGGTCGGCTGCCGTCAGGCGGATCGTGGATATCCTCGTCCGAAAGCTCCGACAGCTCGGGCACCCATTGCCGGATATATTCGGCCGCATCGAACTTCTCCGATTGCGAGAGCGGCGCCATGATGCGTACGAACAGGTTGGCATCGACACCGCTGCCCGCGGACCATTGCCAGTTTACCGAATTGCTGGCGTAGTCGGCATCGACCAGCGTGTCCCAGAACCAGCGTTCTCCCTCGCGCCAGTCGATCAGGAGATGCTTGATCAGGAAACCGGCGACCAGCATGCGCACCCGGTTGTGCATCCAGCCCGTCGCCCAGAGTTGCCGCATCCCGGCATCGACGATCGGATAGCCGGTGCGCCCCCGTTGCCAGGCGCGCAGGTCTGAGTCGGCTTGCGCGCCGGTCCTCCACGGAAAGCCGCCGAACTCATCGCGGGCCGCACGGCTGGCGTATTCGGGAAACTGGAGAATGACGTTCTGGGCGTAATCGCGCCAACCCAGCTCTCCGAGAAAGGTGCCGACCGAACCTCCCACGTCCGAAACGGCATGCCACACGGCAGCGGGCGAAATTTCGCCGAAATGGAGATGGGGAGACAGGCACGAGGTTCCTTCCTCGGAAGGCAGGTTGCGGCTTCCCTCATAGCGCGAGGCCCGGTCCGCAAATGCGCGGAGGCGCTTTCTGGCCCCCTCCTCGCCCGGCTCCCATTCGTCCCGCAGTCCGCCGGCCCAGTCCGGTTTTTCAGGGAGGAGGCTCCAGTCATCCAGGCTTTCGCTGTCCGGCCATGTGTCGGGTATCGGCAGCGTCGCCGGTCGGCGCTGAGGCTCCGGCGGCGGCATCCTGTCCCTGACCGCGCGCCAGAAGGGCGTGTAGATCTTGTATGGCGTGCCCGAGCCGGTGGTGACCGAGCCGGGCGGTACCAGATAATTCCCATGATGGAGAGTCAGGTCGAGCCGCTTGGCCACTGCCCGCTCGGCGTTGCGCCACCAGGGTTCGTAGTGGTGCAGCGCGTGGACCTGAGAAGCGCCCGCCTCCTCCGCCAATGCGGCCAGCACCTCGTCGCATTTGCCCTGCCGGATGATCAGGCGCGAGCCCTTCTCACGCAGGGACCGGTCAAGGCTGTCAAGGCTGTGATGCAGCCACCAGCGACTGGCGCCGCCCATCGCCCGGTGTTTGGGAGTCTCGTCGTCCAGAACGTAGACGGGAAGGACCGGCCCCTGCCCGGCAGCCACGCGCAACGCTTCCTGATCGGAAAGCCTGAGATCCCGGCGAAACCAGAGGATGGTCGGTTTTGTCATTGCGGTTCCACCTTGCCGCGAAACTGCCGGCCATGCCACTTTGTTCCGACATGGATACGATCCCGACCGGCCCGCCACGCATCAGACTCATTTCCGTCGCATTGGCGTGCTGGGCCGGCTTCGTCCTGGTGGCCTGGTGGCAGGCGAGCGGCGCCAGCGCGGACTTCGACCGTGCGGGACTGCTGATGTGGCGCCAAGGTCCGATGCTCCAGCCAATTGGCCCCGGCTGGCTCAGCGACGCGTTCGACACCGTCACGCAACTTGGCGGCGGACGCTTTCGAACGGCTCTCGGCCTGCTGGCGCTGGTCCTGCTGTTCGCCTGCGGGCACCGTTACGAGAGCCTGCTCCTGGCAGCGATCCTGCTTCCGGCGGCAGCCATCAACTCGGTGTTGAAGCTGATCTTCGCAAGGCCGCGCCCCGACCTTGCTCCCTATCTCGCCGATTTCGGCGGGTTCAGCTTCCCGAGTGGACACAGCTTCAATGGCGCAGCGACCTATATCGGGCTGGCGCTCATCCTGGTGAGGCTTGCGCCCAACCATCGCATCGCAATGCTGGCGATGGCCACCGCCCTGTCGCTAGCCATCGCTTTCAGCAGGGTATGGCTTGGCGTGCACTACCCGACCGACGCAATCGCCGGATGGCTGGGCGGCGCTGGCTGGGCGCTCGTCGTTGCTTCGCTGCCGAACGGCAGAACCGGCAGCAACGGCTGAGCTTTATCCCTCGACGGTCCAGGTCTGCCCCTTGGCGAGCAGCTTGCCCAGATCGGTGTCCTTGCCTTCGCGCGACTTCGCGTCCTGTCCCAGCAGCTCTTCCTCATAGGTCGGGCGCGGATCGTCGTAGATCACACCAAGCGCCATCGGGAAGTCGGCGAAGCGCGGCGCCACGCGCAGGTCGATCAGCATGTGGGCGAGCGCGCGGTTCTTGACGTCGTGCACGGTCACGCCTGCCGCCTGCCAGTCACCGTCGACGACATCCACGATCTTCAGGCAGCACGCGTCCCGGTCCATGGCCAGGCCCTTGGTGCCCTTGGCGAAAAGCAGCGGTTCGCCGTCTTCGAGCCAGATCTGGTTGTCATCGGCGACGGGCTTCGCGGTGAAGTCGTCGAAGCGGTCCTTGTTGTAGACGATGCAGTTCTGGAAGATCTCGATGAACGCAGCACCCTTGTGCTCATAGGCGGCCTGCAGCACTTCGGGCAGCTTCTTCGAGATGTCGTAACCGCGGGCGACGAAGCGCGCGCCCGAACCCAGCGCGAAGGCGCAGGGGCTGGCTGGCCGATCGACCGAACCGCCCGGCGTGGACGGGCTGGGCGTGCCGACCCTGCTGGTCGGGGAATACTGGCCCTTGGTCAGTCCGTAGATCTCGTTGTTGAACAGCATGATCTGGCAATTCAGGTTGCGCCTGAGCAGGTGCATCGTGTGATTGCCGCCGATCGACATGCCGTCGCCGTCACCGGTGACCAGCCAGATGTCGAGCTCGGGATTCGCAAGCTTGATACCGGTCGCAAACGCCGGCGCGCGGCCGTGCAGCGTGTGGAAGCCGTAGCTTTCGACATAGTAGGGAAAGCGGCTCGAGCAGCCGATGCCGGAGACGAAGACCGTGTTGGCCGGATCGGCGCCGATCGCCGGAAGCGTGCGCTGCACGGCCTTGAGGATGGCGTAATCGCCGCATCCCGGGCACCAGCGCACTTCCTGGTCGGTTTCCCAGTCCTTCAACGTGGTCTGGATCGAGGTCATCTCGTTCATGGGTTTCTCCTCAGTCCAGCTGCGCTTCGATCGCCGATTCGAGTTCGGCAATCGTGAACGGCTGGCCACTGACCTTGTTGAACGGCTTCGCATCGACCAGGAACTGGTCGCGCAGCACCGTCTTGAACTGGCCGGTATTCATCTCGGGCACGAGGACCTTCTCGTAACTCTTTAACAGGTCGCCTAAATTTCCGGGCAGCGGCCAGACGTGCCGGACATGGATATGGCTGACGTCATGGCCCTTTGCCCGCGCGCGGCGCACTGCCTGGTGGATCGGACCGAAAGTGGATCCCCAGCCAACCACGGCCAGCTTGCCGCCTTCGTTGCCGAGGCAGACGTCCTGCGGCGGAATGCCGTTCGCGACGCCATCCACCTTCGCCTTGCGGGCATCCGTTTGCGTCTGGTGCACTGACGGCGAGTAATCGAGATCGCCTGTGTCGATCGCTTTCTCGATACCGCCGATCCGGTGCATCAGCCCTGGCGTGCCGGGCTTGATCCAGGGACGGACGCCGCGCTCGTCGCGCTTGTAGGGCAGCAGCTGGTCGTCCCCGTTCTTGCTTTCGAGGAACTTGATCGGAAACGGCTCGAAGCCACTGGGATCAGGCACTTTCCAAGGCTCGGCCGCGTTGCCGATATACCCGTCGGTCAGCAGGATGACCGGGGTCATGTACTGCACGGCGATGCGGCAGGCCTCGATCGCGCATTCGAAAGCATCGGACGGCGAGCGCGCGGCGACGACCGGCAACGGCGTGTCGCCGTTGCGGCCATAGACCGCCTGGTAGAGGTCCGACTGCTCGGTCTTCGTCGGCAGGCCCGTCGAGGGGCCACCGCGCTGCGAATTGACGATGACGAGCGGGAGTTCGGTCATCACCGCAAGGCCCATCGCCTCGGTCTTGAGAGCGAGGCCAGGCCCCGAAGACGAGGTCACGCCCAGCTGTCCCGCATAGGACGCGCCGATCGCAGAGCAAATCGCCGCGATCTCGTCCTCGGCCTGGAAAGTGGTGACGCCGAATTCCTTCATGCGCACGAGGTTGTGCAGGATCGCGCTCGCCGGCGTGATCGGATAGCCGCCGAAGAACATCGGCAGCCCGGCAAGCTTGGCGCCCGCCACCAGACCGAGGCTGACTGCTTCCGCGCCGGTGATGGTGCGGTAAAGGCCCGGCTGGGTCGGAGTGGGATCGAGATGCAGCTTCTTGAGCGGACCGGAAAGCTCGGCCGTCTCGCCATAGGCATGGCCGGCATTGAGCGCCGCGATATTGGCGTCGGCCAGTACCGGGTTCTTCTTGAACTTGTCGCGCAGCCACTGGGCGATCGGCTCGCGGTCGCGGTCGAACATCCAGAGCGCAAGGCCGAGCGTCCACATGTTCTTGCAGCGCAGCGCGTCCTTGTTGCCGAGCTCGAACGGCTTGACCGCCTCGACCGTCATCGCGCTGATATCGAAAGCCAACACGTCCCATTTCGAGAGGCTGCCGTCCTCCAGCGGACTGGCGTCGTACTTCGCCTTGTCGAGGTTGCGCTTCGAGAACTCGCCGGTGTCGGCGATGATCAGCCCGCCCGGCTTGAGCGCATCGACATTGGTCTTGAGCGCCGCCGGGTTCATGGCGACCAGCACGTCCGGCGCATCGCCGGCGGTGGTAATGTCCGTCGAACCGAAATTGATCTGGAACGCGGATACGCCGAACAGCGTGCCCTGCGGCGCGCGAATTTCCGCCGGAAAGTCCGGGAAAGTGGCGAGATCGTTGCCCGCAAGCGCGGTCGACAGGGTGAACTGGCCACCCGTAAGCTGCATGCCGTCGCCCGAGTCGCCGGCGAAACGCACGACGACCGCTTCAGGCGCGGCTGTACCCGGCGTTGCTGCCGGGGTTTTGGATTCGGCTAAACTCGTGGCCATTTTATCCTCTGCTGGTGGCGCTATTCTGCCAATATGTCCCTGCGCACCTAGTCTCCCGGCGCAGCGAGGCAACCAAGAAAAACTCTCAGGCCCCAAACCGCCACATTCCGGAAAAAGGCGCTCGCAACCCGCTAGTCAAGCGCCAATGCGCAGCTTAAGGGCTGGAAAACGCGATTTTTGCCCGGAAAGATTGCCAATGACTGAATTAGCGCGTTTCCTCCCCTCCCCTGAAAAGCACTCATGAAAATGACCGATCCCGAGAATTTGCCCTACCGGCCCTGCGTCGGAGTCATGCTCGTCAATGCGGACGGGATGGCCTTCGTCGGCAAGCGCATCGACAACAAGGAAGGCGACTGGTGGCAAATGCCGCAAGGCGGCATCGACAAGGGCGAGGACATACGCGAGGCGGCACTGCGCGAGCTTGGCGAAGAGACGGGACTGATGGAACGGCACGTCACGATCATCGCCCAGACCCGCGAAGAGCTGTTCTACGACCTGCCGGACGAACTCATCGGCAAGCTCTGGAAGGGCAAATACCGCGGCCAGCGCCAGAACTGGTTCCTCGCCCGCCTCACCGGCACAGACGCCGATATCAGGCTCGACGCCCACCAGCCGCCCGAATTCTGCGACTGGAAATGGGTGGTGCCGGACGAGCTGCCGAACCTGATCGTCCCGTTCAAGAAACGTGTCTACCGGACAGTCCTGGATGAATTCCGGGACATGATCTGAACCGGTTCCGTCCCCGCAGGGGGCGTCGAATCAGTTTTCGCTGACGATAGGATCCGGCTTGACGGCCTCTGCGGTCACCACGCGTGGGGCAGGTCCCTTGGCGATCACGGAGGCAAGCTCGCGAGTCTCGCTGCACTTGCTGCCGCACAGCCCCTTGAGCCGGGCCAGGTTCCGGCGAGCCTTTTCGACCGCGCCCTTTTCGACCAGCGCCGCTCCTTCCCCGGCAATGGCGCTCAGGTTGCGCGGATCGTTTTCCAG
>JACKKY010000003.1 GCA_024236175.1 Novosphingobium sp.
AAACCAATCGACCGAGCAAGAGCCTGCACCGAATGCTTTCAGAGAAAGGCAATCCGAGCATGGACAATCTTGCCGCCATCTTCGGCGCGGTTCGCAAGCAGTTGGGTGTTGAATTCAAGGCCCACGGCGTGAAGGCTGCTTGATAGGAGCGACTTTCCCACCGATGTATCGACATGCTGGCCATCAACATCAAGATTCAGACGATTTCCACAATGATGGTAAGTTCGTTGGTATGACTGCCGTACAATCGATCATAGGTTGTTCTATATCAATGCACTAGGCATATACCCAAGCTCCTGTCTCCCCGACCAATTTCCTGACGTTTGCTTGCTTGATCTTTTTGCGAGGGTGCTGCAGCGACTACTGGCGATCGCCCACCTCCTGGAGCGCGTCCGCCGCGTTGGTCAAGCTCCCCGGCGCGACCTGTCGGCTATCTTTGCAGTATCAGGGTGGGATGCTGCGATCTGTCAGGATGTTCACGTGCGCTGAAGCCGTAGCCGCATTCGGGCACAGCCCGTGTCGGTCGCGTCAGAGTGGCGATCGCCAGGCCGTGGTTGGGCGTTCCCGAAGCCCAGGCGCGGACCAGCGGCGTAATGTCGATCTCGATCATCTTGCCCGCGCTGGAACCCGGCCGGAACGTGGCGATGGCGCGCTGATCGTAGCCGGGCTGGCTGATCCACGTCACTTCGCCGGCAAGGGCTGGCGAGGCCGGCTTGTAAAGCCCGCGGCCTTCGTTCCAGGCTTGCGTGACCCGGAAGACACCCAGTTGCAACTGGCCCGTCCCTGCCGAATGGTAGTGATAGAGCCGCAGCTTCGCGGATTTCACGCCTGACAGATCAACCCCCGAAAAGTCGAACCTTATGAAGGTACGCTTCTCTCCGCCGGTCGGATGCCATCCGGCGCCAAGCTTGCTGTCCGCGCCCCAGTTGCTCCTGTTCCAGTCGAGATAGCTGTAGGCATAGACATGCGTATCTGCTGCGGGTTCGATCGTCACCGTCTGTCGCGTAGGCGGGGTCGCGACATTGCCTGTCCCGGCCCCCGACGACGAGACGCCGCCAGCCGATCCGGCACATTCCAGCGAGACGTTCGTCCGAAAACCCGCTTCGGGGCCGACATGGGCGGAACGCATGCCGCCGTCCGGACAGACGTAGGTCACGCGATAGTCCTTGGCCTTGCCGTAGACCGGATCGCCGATGACCCGGTAGTCGATAGTGTAGGTGCAGCTTGGCTTGCCGTTGCAGGCGTTGGCGATATGCTCCGTCACGTTGCCCCGGGCGGCCCCGACATTGCCGCCATAGGTCGCCTGAACCACCCGTATCCCCGAGGTCTTGCCCGATGGCGTCGTCGTCGTGACATCGGCTGTTCCGCCGCCGGGTTGATCCGGCTGGATGTGATCGGGAACGTCTATCCGGGTGCCTGAACCGGTCCGCGGCTCGTCCGGCGGCATGACGGTCTTGCCGGCAAGCACTGCCTCGTAGTTCTCCCTGGCCTTGCGGTAGGACTGATAGGCGGCCTGGCCCTCTGGCGTGTCGCCTTTCCCAGCGGCCATCAGGCTGGTCAGCTTGTTGTATGCGGCAATGGTTGCCTGCTCGGCCTCGGCCTCTGTCATACCCCTGCCGGACCCGGATGTGCCGGCCCTGCCGGTCGTCTGCGACGAATCCTCTTCGCGCCACCGGCCGGCACAGGATCGCGTACGGCCAACATGTTCCGGCGATCCCAGCATGTCGGCGATGATCGTGGCCCGCCTGCTGCGCGGCCAGCTCGCAAGTTCGCCCGGCGTCGGCTGGCGGCCATAGATCGCCTGAATCGCATCGGCCATGAACCCGGCGCCGCTATTGTTCTTGGCCAGCAGCAAGTCGCTCACGATCCTGCCGCGCAGCACGCCGCCTTGCAGGCGCTGGACATGGGCATTCAATTCCCATTCGGCGGGCTCGCGTTCGGCAATGGCGTGATAGACCGAGCGCACGAACTCGCGGTCCGATCCGCAAAGACTGGCGACAGAAAGCTTGAAGCCGTTCGGTTCGGGTTCGCCTCCGGCGACATCGTCGACGCCTGAGAATTGCCAGGAGTCGAGATATTGCGTCAAATCTATCCGGCCCTCCGCATATGCCGTTATCTGTGCGGTCGGTATCCTGATAAACGCCAGTGGTGCATTGCCGGAATAGACGCTCAGCTGCAATTCACGCGTCCAGGGCGCAGCGGCGCCTGCGGCAGATGCCAGCAGGCTCACTTTCCCCATCAGCATTTCCGGGCCATCCTGCCCGACATTGACCGCCATCGAGATGACTTCGCGATCGATGGTGAACCCGACGTTGCGGATGTTCAGTTCGTCGCGGATGAAATCGTCCAGTCCGGACGATATCTGCGCCATCTTCTCGTTTGCAGGGGCCTGCGCCTGTGCGGGTGACGCGGCGAAAGCAAGGGCAACGCCGTACATCAGCGTACGGCCTGCGGCCTGCCCGGCAAAGCGGGGTATCATGGGTTCCTCCCCTCGATGATCGCGTTCTTTGCCTCGATCAGTTCGATCGTGGAAACGCCGGAGTATTTGAGCGCGTTTTTGCCGCTGCTCCTATCGAAAGGCAGCTTCTTGCCGGTGAGCGCCTTGTAGGTGGTCGCCGCGTTCTCCAGCACGTTTGCGGCAGCCGTGGCCGGGGTTGTCGCGACGTCGATCAGAAGCTTGAGGGCATTCGCCTTGTGGCGGCCTGCCGCGTAGTTCTTGTGCCACTGGTCCAGATTCGGCGTACCTGACCCTCCGGCCCTCTGAAACTCGATGTCCTTCATCAGCGCGTTGAGCCGGCTTGCCGTTTTCCAGAAGGCATCCTTCCATTCCTTTGGTGCAGGCAAATCCTTTCTGAGTTCAGGAGGCAACTGCGGTGTGCCCAGGCTGCCGGGGACGTTGTGGTATTCCGGAGGCAGTTTGTTGTAGTTTGCCAGTGGAACGTAGAAAGACTTGTCGAAGCTGCGAGTCCCCGCGCTGGCTTTCCGGTTGACGGCGATATACGCTGAGTAGTTGCCCCTTTGATCGGTGGTAGCTTTCGTTTCCCTCACGACCTTGCCGTTGAAGAGCAGCAGAAACTCAACGGGCACGAGATTTGCCGTGCCGGTGTCATTATACCAGGAAAAATAGACGGTGCCTTTCGCGTGGGCCGCCTGGAAGTCCGCCTGCCGGGAGGGGCCGTAAATGCGAACCGCATGCCCGCTGAAATATTCGGATTTCGGCGCTCGCATCCACAACTCCACGATTCCCAGATCGTCAATTGCCGCGCCCTGATGCGCATCCTTCACAAGGGATGCGACCGTCAGCCAGATTTCCTCGGGAAACGGGGTCGAGTTTTCATAGAAGGCCTTGCCTGCCGCATCCCTCTGTTCCATGTACCCGATCGAGACCTGCCCGATTAGGATCTGGTTCCCGCGCAGGGCATAGGCGTTTCTGGTCCGGGTGCTGAAGTATTGCCCCAGAAGCTCTCTGGTTTCGGTCCGGACGCCTCCCTTCTCGGCGTTGCCTGTCACCTCAATGGTGTAAAGGTGCTTCCATGCACCGCTGTCGTAATAAAGGTGCAGCTTCTTCGGAAAGAATTCGTACGCATAAAAAGTGGGCCCAAGCAGCTGGCTTTCGTTCTTCGCGGCGCGGAGATTGTTCTGTCTGAACTGGACGGGCGTGTAAGTAAGCGTCTGGCGCATCCCAAGCCGCTTGAAATTGGCCATCTGGTTCGAATTGTGTTTTTCGACAAACGCACGGTCGATGTCCTGATTCTCCTTGCTGAACAGGACTTGCAGCGCCTGCTCCGCCGCGGCCGGGGTTTCGAAGGCATAGACCGCGAACACGACCTCTTTCGTAGCCCAGTCCGAGCGCTGCTTGTTCGGGTTGGTTTCATACCAACGCCCGCTCCTGACCAGCCGGGGCTTCAGGTCGGCAGCCTTTGGGGCACGGAAATGCGGCATCGACGCTCCGGGCCACCAACTCGTCGTCTCCATCGAATTGGTGCGGTTGCGAAATGGCTTGAACAGGTCGACGTCGGCGAAGGCGTCTGTGGGTTGGGCAAGGGCGCTGGGCGTATTGCCAAGGAACAACGTCGCCGTAACCAAGCCCAGAAGGAGGGCTTTCGCCGCGGATTGTTCGAGAAATCCGAACCAGGCCATCCTGACTCTGCCTTGTACTTCTGTCATCTTCGCCCCCGTTCCGGATTTCATCGCCTGCCCCCCTTGCGCCAATCAGGAAGGCGCCGCAGGCCGCATGCATCTCTTACCTTTGATCGGCAAAGGTGGATTGCGCCGCCCCCGCTCGATCAGGCGGGGCCACCTCTTTTCTGTATGGCGAATGCCGGCATTGACGCGCGTCAATATGTCGTTCGACGCCTGCAGCAGGGCAAGCGCGATAGGTAGCGGTTGGATCGTATTCTGGAGCTTAATTGCTTCGCTATTTTCCGTCAGTTTCGAGGCAATCCGGCGGACTGCAGGGCCGATGTCGCAATCTTGCAGGGAGCCCTGGTTACGGTCAGGCAATGGATGGCTGTTCCGGCGGCGACCCTCTGGAGAGTTGTCGGGCGACACCCATTACGAGTGCCCCGAGCCGTGCTTCCACTTCGGTTCCGGCGCGGTCGTTGGGTACCGAAACAAGGACGGCGCCGACTGGATCCCCGCCCAGCTCGAAAATCGGGGCGGCAATGTTGGTCGATCCGGCAAAGACGTCGCCGTGGCTGACGGCATAGCCGCGCTGAATTGTTTCGGCGCATTTCGCCAGCAGTTCACAATCAGGCGGTCCGTCGAGGAGGGCAGCCTGCCGTTCCGCCGACATGAATGGCAGGATGGCCCAGGCCGTGGCGCTCGCGCGGGGGGGAACGACGAGTCCCACGGGCGGCGCGCTCCGGACGTAATGGGGGCTTTCAAGCACATCGACGACGATGAACCGGTCGCCGTCCAGAACGATCAGCAAGACTGACTCCCCTGCCTCTTGCCACAATTGCTCGAGCGCGTCGCGCGCGCGCTGCCTGAGATCGTGGCTGCCATGGGCATGCTGCGCGACCGTGTGGATATGGGCGGTCAGTTCCCAGCCCCGTTGCCGACCTGACACGGGACGTATCCAGCCTTCTTCGGCAAGTGTCGCAATCGCGCGCTGCGCCGCCGCGACATTGGTTTCCAGCAGGCGGGCGAGATCGCTCACCCCCACCGGTTGGTGCTGGGCGATCAGCTCAAGCGCGTGAAGGATTCGCGCGCCGCTCTGGCTCGCTTTGACCGCCATCGCAGATACACCTATATTATCACATAACGAATCATAATATCACTATGTGATATATTCTGGCAAATTGGCAAGGGCCAATGGCCTTGGGAGAAAGGCGAACGCCTATGACGCTCAAGATTACCCCTCTCCGGGACGAACTTTCCTTCGGGGCCCGAATATACGGAGTAACCGAAGAAGCACTGGAGGATCCCGGCGCCCGGGACGACATCCTGCAGGCCTTCGAGGAGCGTGGCCTGATCGTCTTTGCCGACGTCGAGCCGGTCAATCGCCTGCAAGTTGCGCTCAGCGGGATCTTCGGACCGCTGAAGGAACATCCGGTCGATGCGGTCGACCTTGTCGATCCGGATTTCATGCTCGGTGCGATCAGGATCGACAGCGATCCCTCCTACGCCGATCTCGTCGAGATCGACGGCAAGCCCTATTCGAGCTGGCTGCCCTGGCATTTCGACCATTGCTACAACAACGAGCTCAACCGGGCGGGTGTGCTGCGCGCAGTCGAGATCACGCCCAATGGCGGCCAGACCTGCTTCTTCGACGGGATCGAGCTTTACCGTCAGCTCGCCCCGGAGTTGCGCGAGCGGATCGAGGGCTGTTCGGTGCTCTATTCGCTCGACATGCAGCCGGACCATATCCGCTTCGGCCGCCCGGCCAATTTCCGGGTGCTGCAGGTCGACCCCAAGCAGCTCGAAATCCTCGAGCAGGCAAAGGTCTTTCCGCGAGCGATCCATCCGGCTGTCTGGACCCGCGACAGCGGCGAGAAGGTGCTTCACCTCTCGCCGTGGATGGCCGAAGGGATCGAAGGGCGGGAAAACGCCGAAGGCGACGCGCTGCTCGAAGAGGTCGCACGCGAGATAATCCGGATCGCCGAAGCTGGCGCCTATGTGCACGACTGGGAGCCGACCGACATGCTGATCTGGGACAACTGGCGCATGCTCCACCGCGTCACCGGCTGCACGCCGCCGCATCCGCGCAGCATCTATCGCACGACGATCAAGGGCGACTACGGTCTCGGCCGGTTCGAGAATGACGTCCAGGGCCGTTACCGTGAACTCGAGCGGACGGTCTGAGACCATGAGCGGCAGCCCGTCCCCCATGCGCGAGTTGCGGCGCGACCTGTTCCGCCGCGTGCTCGGTCATGCCAAGGCGGGCACGACCGACCTTGCCGCCGATGCGATGCGGATCGACCCGGCTACCTACTTCGACGAGGCCAATTTCGAGCGCGAACGCATCCGCCTGTTCCGCGAAACCCCGCTGCTGGTATGCCTGTCCCCCGACTTGCCGGAGCCCGGCAGTTTCCGCATCTTCGATGACTCCGGCGTGCCGATCGTCGTTTCGCGCGGGAGCGACGGGCAGGTTCGCGCCTTCCTCAATGTATGCCGCCATCGCGGCGGGCGGGTCGTCAGCGAGGAAAGCGGGCGAGCCAGGCGCTTCACCTGCCGCTATCACGGCTGGACCTACGACACGTCCGGCAGCGTTGTCGGCGTCCCTTCGGAACAGTTCTTCTGCGGCAGGATCGATACCGAACGCCAGCTCGTCGAGTGCCCCGCCGAGGAACGCCACGGCATGGTCTTCGTGCAGGCCAGCCCCGGCGGCACGATGGACCTCGATGCACATCTGGGCGATTTCGGCGCGGAACTGGAGCGGCTGGATTTCGCGGGTTCGGAACCATTCATGGAGCAGAAATTCCAGAGCACGTCGAACTGGAAATTCGCGATGGACACCTACCTCGAAAGCTATCACCTGCCGACGCTGCATCGCGACACATTCGCCCATGTCTTCGAATCGAACCTGTTCCTGCTCGACATGTTCGGTCCGCATTACCGCTTCACCTTCCCGCACAAGGGTCTGGAGAAGTGGATCGGCCGGCCGGAGGAGGAATGGCCGATCGATGCCATGCCGATCACCTATTTCCTGTTTCCAAATACGATCATCGCGGTGGGATCGGTCAGCGCCAACGGATCGAGCTTCACCACGCACCGGCTGTTTCCGACCTCGGTCGGCGAAATGTACGCCAATGTCCGGATGTACGGGCTGAACGGCATCCAGTCGCCTGAACATCGCGCCGAAATGGCGAGCAATTTCGAGAAGATCAAAGGGGCGGCCGCCGACGAGGACTATGCCGTGACCGGCGAGAGTTGGGGTGCGCTCAGCGCCTTGCCGGAGGACGCGCGCTTCCTGCTTGGCCGGCATGAGATCGGCGTCCAGAACTTCCATCGCAATATCGCGCTTGCCATGAATCAGGCCGGGGAGGAGGTCTCGCTTGTCCGGCAATAGCCTCCTTGCTGCGCCACTCGCCGGCCGGAAATCCTTGCATGACCTGCGCCGGCAACTCGCCGGGCCGCTGGTGGAGAATGTCGCGAGCGGAACGACCGCCGTTTCAGCTGCAGTGCTGCACGAGAATGCCGACTTTTACCGAGATGCCGCGCGTTACGCGGACGAGCAGCGCACATTCTTCCGGCAGATGCCCGTTGTCGCCTGCCTGTCTAGCGAGCTTCCCGAACCCGGCAGCTTCAAGACGTTTGACGAGGCGGGCTTGCCGATAGTCCTGTCGCGCGGGAAAGACGGGCAAGTCCGCGCCTTCCTCAATATCTGTCCGCATCGCGCCTCGCGCATCGTGCGCGAGGAGCAGGGCAAGGCATCGCGCTTCACATGCCGGTTCCACGGCTGGACCTTCGACTGCACCGGCAAGGCGCTCGGCATTCCCGGAGCCGACCTGTTCGGCGATCCGGAGGAAATCGATCCATACCGCAACCTCATCGCCTGCCCGGTCGAGGAACGGCACGGGCTGGTCTTCGTCCTTGCCGATCCGGAAGGGACGATGGACCTGGATGCCCATCTCGCCGGGCTCGAGCACGACATCGAATTCATCGGCCTCGCCAGCGCCGAGATTGTCCATGCCGACAGGCTTAGCGTCGATGCCAACTGGAAATACGGGCTCGACACCTTTTTCGAGACCTATCACCTCAACGCGCTGCATTTCGAGACCTTCAAGGGCCTGTTCTCTCCGATCTGCGTATTCGACACGTTCGGGCCGCACCATCGCTACACTTTCGCGCCGCTCGGGATCGAGGGATGGGTCGGCATGGCTCCCGAAGAGTGGCCGGTCGACGCGATTCCGCTGCAATATTTCCTGTTCCCGAACACGATCATTTCCGTGGGATCGACCAGTTCGACCGGGCTGACGGTCAACATCCACCGCATCTTTCCGTCCTCGGCGGGGCATTTCACTTCCAGCCTGTCCTTCTGCGCGATTGGCGGTCTGGCCTCGCCCGAGCATCGCGAGGAGGTCGAGCGCGCCTATGCGGTCGCGCGCGCGGCGCTGGTGGATGAGGACTACTCGGTTGCAGCCGAGGCCCATGCCGGGCTGGCCAGCCTGCCGGAAGGGACACGCCTTCCGGTCGGGCGGCAGGAAATCGGGGTCTGGAACTTCCACCACAACGTTGCGCGCTTGCTGGGGACGGGCGAAGGCAGCGACGGATGAGCCTCGTCGAGGAATTGCCCGAAAACGTGGCATCGCTGATGCGCTCCGGCGCGATCGCCCAATATGCCACCGTAAGCGCTGCAGGTGTGCCGATCGACACGCCGGTGCTCTACTTTCCGGACGACGATCTGGCCCGCGTCAACATTGCGACGGGGCTGTCCTACCCGGCCAAGGCCGAAAGGGCGCGGCGCAATCCGAAGGTGGGAATGTTGCTGCAGGCCGGGCCGAACGATCCGGTCATTTCCTTGTCCGGCATGGCGGCGGTCCGCGACGCGGACCTGCAGGACAATGTCGAACGCTACCTGGCCGAGGCTTGCTACACCTTGCCCCATGATCCAGACTGGTCGCTTGCCCGGCAGGCGGTCTGGTACTGGACGCGCATCATCGTCGAGATCGCGCCCGCCCGCATCCTGTGGTGGGACAGCCCGGCGAAGATGGACAGCGCACCGATGTGCTGGGAAGCGTCGCCGGACACCGCGTTCCCGCCATCCGATCCCACTCCTCCGGGCAAGGCCAGCTCACCGGCGAAATGGACGCAAAAACCATGGCGCGACCTTGCCGAAACCGCGCTCGCAAGGGGCGTTGCCGGACATCTCACCGTGCTTGACCAGCGCGGCTTCCCGTTGCCGATGCCGGCCCGTTCCATCGCATTGACGCAGGATGGTCTTTCGCTCGACATGCCGGCCGGTGTGCCCTGGGCTTTCACCGGCAAGGGATGCCTCACTTTTGGCGGGGTGGAGACGCTTCTTGGCGATGTCAGCGCATCGGGCGGCAAGGTCATGCTGGAAGTCGAGCGGACTCTGCCGGTCTTTCCGATGACCAGCGACATGAGGCAGCTCTGGAAACCCACCCCGGACACGCGCGCCCAGCTGATGCGCCGGCTTGAAGAAGAACTGGCGCGGCGCGGCCAACCTGTGCCGACGATCCCCACCGTACGGCCGCCGCCATCGCAAGGCTATCGTCGCCGTATGGAGCGGATGGGCAAGAGCTTCGAGTGAACCGCCGCCGGTCGGCTCTTGCCGCTCGTGCTCTCTCCCCGACCATCCGGCCCCGATCAGTCCACCACCAGGGCCTGCAACGCCTCCAGCCGGTCGGCCTCGTGCGCCGGCTTGTCGGTCCGGATGCGGTTGATGCGGGGAAAGCGCATCGCGAGGCCCGACTTGTGGCGCTTGCTGCGATGGACCGAATCGAAGGCGACTTCGAAGACGAGGCTCCTGTCCGTCTCCCGCACCGGACCGAAGCGATTGACCGTGTGCCGCCGCACGTGGGAATCGAGCCATTTGAGTTCCTCGTCGGTGAAGCCGAAATAGGCCTTGCCGACCGGCAGCAGCTCAGCTCCTTCGCCGGGGTCGCCGTCCCAGCATCCGAAGGTGAAATCGGAATAGAAGGAAGAGCGCTTGCCGCTGCCGCGCTGCGCATACATCAGCACGCAGTCGACCAGCAGCGGATCGCGTTTCCACTTGTACCACAGGCCGGTGCGCCGTCCGGCGACGTAGGGACTGTCGCGGCGCTTGAGCATGATGCCTTCGATCGCATTGTCGCGCCCGGCGGCGCGCAGCTGGTCGAGGTCTTCGAAGCGGGTGGCGCCGATCAGCTCGGACAGGTCGAACCGCCCGGAATCTAGGCGGTCCATGATCGCTTCGAGGCGATTGCGCCGCTCCACCCATGGCAGGGGCCGCACATCGTCGCCGTCGATCATCAGCAGGTCGTAGACGCGCAGGAACGCCGGCGCCTCGGCCAGCAGCTTGCGCGGGACCGTCTTGCGGCCGAGCCGCTGTTGCAGGGCATTGAAGCTGGCCGCCCCGCCGCTCTCACCGCCCTGATGCGATCCGCGCACCAGCAATTCGCCGTCCAGCACCGCCGGGAAGGGAAGCGCTTCGGCGATCTCGGGAAAGCTGACCGAGATGTCGTCGCCCGAACGCGAATACAGCCGGGTCGCACCGGCGACATGCACGAGCTGGACGCGGATGCCATCCCATTTCCATTCGGCGGCGAACTCCTTCAGGTCCAGTTCGGTTTCCTCGAGCGGATGGGCGAGCATGAAGGGCCGGAAGACCGGCTGGTCGTCGCAGCGCGGCGGCGGCGCGCCGCGCGCCGCCCAGTCGAACAGCGCGGCATAGGGCGGTTCGATGCCGTGCCAGTATTCCTCTATCTCGTCGACGCTGACGCCGAACGCCTGCGCGAAGGCGACCTTGGCAAGGCGTGCCGAAATGCCGATCCGCAAGGCGCCGGTCGCGAGCTTGAGCAGGGCGAAGCGTCCCGACACGTCCAGGCGGTCAAGCAGGGCGGCGAGGTCGTGCCGGACCGAGTTCCGCGTCATCCGGCCAAGCGCTTCGACGGCTTCCGAAACGCTGGGCGGAGACGGATTGTCCGTGCCGGGCCACAGCAGGCTCGCCGTCTCGGCGGTGTCGCCGACATAGTCGCGCGAGAGCTGGAACAGCACCGGGTCCACGCGTTCCATCAGCAGGTTGCGCACAGTGGAGGACTTGACCGCCGGGAAGTCGAGGCCGCCGGTGAGCGCGGCGAGCGACCAGCCGCGGTCCGGATCGGCCGTTTCGCGCAGGTAGTCGGCAAGCAGCGCGAGCTTTTCCGTGCGGCGGCGGGTGTAGACCAGGGCGTCGAGAAGGGCGGCGAAGCGTTCCATCGCTCAGTCGTCCTCGTCCTCGAACCCGACCAGCGCCAGCGCGCGGGCCCGGCGCTGGTGCAGCGCGCACCAGCGCAGCAGTCCGTCCTCGCGGCCGTGGGTGATCCAGCACTCCGCCGGATCGACTTCCTCGATGGTGGCGGTCAGCTCGTCCCAGTCCGCGTGGTCGGAGATGATGAGCGGCAGCTCGACGTTGCGCTGCCGGGCGCGCTGGCGAATGCGCATCCAGCCCGAGGCCATGGCGGTGATCGGGTCCGGCAGGCGCCGGCTCCACCGGTCGTTGAGCGCGGAAGGCGGGCACAGCACGATCCGGCCCGCCATCTCGTCCTTCGCGGTGTCGGCGACCGGGCGCAGGTCGCCCAGCGGCACGCCGAGCTCCTCGTAGAGGCGGCACATGCGTTCCAGCGCGCCGTGCAGGAAGATCGGAGCATCGTGTCCCGATTGTCGCAACTCGGCGATGATTCTTTGCGCCTTGCCGAGCGCATAGGCCCCGACCAGCACGGCGCGGTCGGGATGCGCCTTGCTGGTCTCGCGGAGCCTGTCGATCTCAAGCCCGGTCGGCGGGTGGCGGAAGACCGGCAGGCCGAATGTCGCCTCGGTGATGAAGATGTCGCAGGGGGTGACGGCAAAAGGGCGGCAGGTCGGGTCCGGACGGCGCTTGTAGTCCCCGGTCACGAGCACACGCTCGCCGGCATGCTCGAGCAGGATCTGCGCCGAGCCGAGCACGTGTCCCGCCGGGTGAAACGTGGCGCGCACCTTGCCCGCGAGCATGACGTCCTCGCCGTAGGCGACCGGGCGGGCGCGACCGTCGGTGCCGTATCGCAGGTCCATGACCGCAAGCGTTTCCGGCGTCGCCATGGTGCAGCCATGCCCGCCGCGGGCATGGTCGGCATGGCCATGCGTCACGAGGGCCGTGTCGACCGGGCGGGACGGATCGATCCAGCAATCCGCCGGTTCGACATACAGGCCCTGAGGTTCGGCGCGGATCCAGTGTTTGGCCGTCACGATGCCGCGCTCGCCGGCTCCCGGTAGTCGGGCAGTGCCTGCTCGGCGAAGCCCCAGCCCTGCAGCTTTTTAGAACGCTCGATCAGCCCGGCCGCGTCGTCGATCGAGAAGGGATGGGCGTCCTTCATCGCGTCCAGCTCGTCCCAGGCGATCGGGACGGCCACTGGCGCTCCCACACGCGCGCGGGCGGAATAGGGCAGCACCGCGGTGGAACCGCGCTGGTTGCGCAACCAGTCGATGAAGATCCTGCCCTTGCGTTTGGCCTTGCTCATGGTCGCGGTGAAGCGGTCCGGTTCCGCCTCGCTCAAACCCTTGGCGAACCGCTTCGCGAAGCCCCCGTGGGCATCCCAGTCATGGCCGCGAGCGAGTGGCACGACGACGTGAACCCCCTTGCCGCCGGACAGCATCGCAAAGCTGACGAGGCCGAGGTCTGCGAGATGGTCGCGAATGTCCGTTGCGGCCTGCTTGCACGCATCGAAATCCAGCCCTTCGTCGGGATCGAGGTCGAAGATCATCCGGTCGGGGGCTTCGACGTCGTCGCTTCTTGCCGCCCAGCCATGGAACTCGATCGTCCCCATCTGCACGCAGGCGATGATCCCGGCCGCGTCGGAGATGAAGAGATAGTCCTCCGTGTCGCCGCCCTTCTCCCTGATCGCCACATGGTGCACATGCGGTCCGAACGAGCCATTGTCGTGTTTCTGGAAGAAGCACTTCCTGGCCCGGCCCTGCGGGCAGCGGACAAGGCTGATCGGCCGGTTCGCGGCGAAGGGCAGCATCAGCGGCGCGACCGCGGTGTAATAGTCCGCCAGGTCGCCCTTTGTCAGTCCGGTGCCGGGGAAGATCACGCGATCGCGGCTGGTCACCTTGACGTCGATCTCATCGTCGGTGGCAGGCTGCGCCCTTTCGGGGACGCGCCGGGGCGCAGGCTTCTTCTGCTTGCCGTTGTGCCGGACCGGTTCCGCCATGGCTCCTGCGAATTCCTTTCCTTCCTTGCCCTTGAGGGACCGTGTGCCCGCCCCTTCTTCGGCTTTAACTCGCCCGGGCCGCGTCGGTTGCGCAATCTTGCCGGAGTTTCGTCGACAAGCCGGTCGCCATCAAGCGCAAAGCGGCCCGATGCCGATTGCGGCAGCCAGTCCCCGGTATTCGCGCCTTTCCAGCCCACTTCCGGCACTTGACCACGGCGGGGTCTTCCATAGTCTGGAGGGCCGGGTCGGTTCATACGAAGGAAGCAGCATGACGAAACCATTCCTGCCATATGGCGCCGATGTGGACGCAAAGGCCGAAGCCGACGATGCCGCGCCGGTGCGGATCGATTTCTTCGAGCCCTATGGTGCGTCCTGCCTTGCGGCCCTCGTCACCAAGACGGACAGCCAGAAGGCGCCGCAACCGCCGAAGTCCCCGCGCCGTTCGGTCGTTCGCCTCAACTCGGGCAGGGAGTGAACGCCCGGTCACCGGCCTTCGGCCTGAGGCCGCTTCAGGGAGATATTGCAACGGCCAGTCAGCTTGCCGCCCTACGGTTCGCTTTCGAGCAGGGCTGGTCCGCTACGCGCCTTCGCGAAGCCCTAGCAGCGCCTGTTCCTGCGGTGCCGGGGTCGAGCCCGGAACCGGCCAGTCGGTCCGCTCGTTCACCAGCGTCTCGAACGCAGGCAGCAGCATGTCCATCGCGAACAGGGCCCGGATGGTGTTGTGCCCGATATTGGGCATCGCGAAGGTCCTGATCGTCGAAAGACCTTCCACGTTGCGGGCATAAGCGACGTCGGTCTGGTTGAGTTCGCCGTAATACAGCGCGCGCGGCACGGCTGGATCGGCCTTTTCCAGCAGGGTTCTCAAATTGATTTTCCAGCGGGGATCGGCCTGGCCGAAGATGTCGGCCCGGTTCGGATTGTGAGCCATCGTATCGGGGTGGCGGTCCGTCGATTGCGAAAAGCCCAGGTAACCTGCGCAGGGGATTCGCAGGGCAGTCAGCAGGGCGGCGAACCCGGCACTGGAAAATCCCGTGACGAAGATCTTCTTGATTCCGTTCTTGCGCGCGATGTCCTGGATCCTGTCGCCGATGCCCGTGAAGTCGCCGGCGATACCGCTTGCGCCCTGCAGATAGGCATATCTGCTGCTGTCTTTCAGGAACAGCAGATCGCAATCCAGTTTCGAAAGCATCGCGGCGATCATCGCGTTCGAGAAGTACAGATTGTTGAAGATCGAGGTGAAGATCACGAGCAGTCGCTTCGACGGCTTGTCCTTGCCGAGATAGAGGTATCCGTCCGTCCTGTAGAATTTTTCCATGAGGACGGGATTGGTCTTTTCGAAACGGAAAAACGTCCTGATTTTCCGGTAGCTCGATTCCAGGGCCGCCGCTGCGGCCCGGGCCTTGGGGTCGGGGGCATTTTCCTTCAGTTGGGCGTCCAGCGGTCCGGCTGCCGGATGGCCGTGAGAGTGAAGCAGGATCGAGAGGTCCAACGCCTTTCGGACCGACAGCCTCTCGGCGGCCGCGTCCTTCAGTGCGAGTTCGAGCAATGCCAGCGTGTGCTGCTGGGGGCTGTCGAACGTGATGTCAGAAGGCATGGTCTGCCACTGTCCGTTTGCGTGTCGCCAAGGCTAGCATTTCCATTACCCGATGCTCAATCCATCGGCTCGTTCGGAACATACCGGTCGGCTTGCGCGCTTGTCGCTTCAGCGCGATTTCTTCGGCCTAGTGCCGGCGATGCGGCTTCGTCCAGCCGGCGAATAGTCGCTCCAGCGCGGCGGCATGCGTTTCCGGCAGGGGACCGGCGGGGTCGCGCTCGGAGACCAGCGCGCGGTCGACGTGGGTGACGCTGTCGACCCATTCGAGCGGCAGTCCGGTATAGAGCAGCTCGTCCGAACGCACGACCAGCACCAGCGCATGCACCTCGCGGGAAAGCACCAGCGCCCGCGTGCGATGATACACGCCGCGCAGGTCCATGGGGATGTCCGTGCCCTCGCCGTCGAGGGTCCGGGCCGCATCGCTCAGGTGGACGCCGGGTCCGGCCGAGCGCAATCGCTGCCAGCGCTCCTGCGCGGCCTGCCACGCGGCATCGCCGCCAACGAAGACCTCGACCGGGACCCGGCCGTCGCCGCCGCCCAGCAGGCGGTCGAGATATTCGGGGAGATGGCGCCGCGAGATGTCCCCGCCGCCCAGCAGCGGCCCGAAATTGACCTCGTTCACGATCGCGCCGTTCTCGTGCCAGGGCCGCGCGATGTCCGGCGTGATGATATCGACTCCGGCAACGTCCAGCCCGAGCAGCGCGGTTGCCGCCAGCGCCACGCGCAGGTTTTCGGGATGGATCGCATCGGTCACGTCCTCGTCCACGCCGCCCCACGCATTCGACTCGATGCGGCGCAGGGCGACGAATTCGCCGGCGGCAGCCACGTAGTCCGGCGACAGGCCGGTCGCGGCAAGGCAGGCGAGGGCGGGCTCGTCGAGCGGCATGATCTCGGTGCGCTTCCAGTTGGGCCGCAGCTGCTGGGCAGCGTGTTCGGCGGCGACCAGCTCCGAGATGCTGTGCGATCCGTCGCCATGCACGCCCATCGGGCGGCGCTTTACGGCGTAGAGAAGCTTGCCCCGCGCCACGAACAGGCGGTGGCACACCCCATCGACCTGGCGTTCGACAATCACCTGCCCGTTGTGCGCCAGCCGCATGGTTTCTTCGAACGCCGGTTCGATTGTGTCGGGATTCACATCCACCGTCACACCTACGCCGCCGTCGCGGTCCGAAGGCTTGACGACGACCGGCCAGCCCAGCCGCTGTGCTGCTGCCCGTGCCGCCTCCGCGCTGGAGACGACGTCGTGACGGGGGGCGGGCAGACCGGCCCTGCGCAGCAACTGTGCGGTCAGCGCCTTGTCGGCGAGCCGGGCGCTCATGGCCGGATCGCGTTCGGTGGTGCTGCGCTCGATGCGTTGGGAGTTCGCTCCCCAGCCGAGCTGGTAGACGCCGGCGCCCAGCGCAATGAACGGGATCTCGCGTCGATGGGCGGCGCGCAGCAGCTGGTAAGTCGACTTGCCGACCGGCAGCAGGTCCGCGCAAGGGATGATCACGCGCTGGATCACGCCGTCGAAAAAGGCCTTGCGGTTCTCGAGCGAGGGCGGGTTGGCGGCGCCCCATGCGGCAAGCAGGAACGCGTGCTGCAACGCTGTCTCGAGCACTTTCTGTGGCAGTTCGTCGGCCAGCGGGAACAGGAACTGCGCCTGCCATTGCTCCGGATCGGCATCGGACCGGCTGCATTCCACAACCCGGGGTCGGTCGAAGACCGGCAGGCGCAATGCCTGCAGGAGCAGGCGGGCAAGATGCAGGCCGCGTACCAGCCATAGCCTGGCGACGGTGTCTTCAGTGCCCTCGCCTTGCCCGGGCGCGCGGGGGGGCGGCAGATCGTCTTCCAGGACTTCAAGCCAGCGGTCCACCGCCGCGAGGTCGGGTTCGGCCGGCAGCCTGAAACTCGTACCCACCCGCCGGGCGAGCTGGCGGGCCGTGGCGGGCGCAGATTCTTGCTCTTGCGCACGCGCCTGGACCGGCGCCAGCGAACCGGCGGGCGGAGGCTGCAGGCGCGCGCCGATCTGCATGCGGATGTCCTCGCGCAGCGGCTTGCCCTGCTCGTTGCGCGGTATCTCCATCATCGTGAACACGCCGTGCAGCGCGTGGTCGCCGATGCGCTCGCGGACGAAATCCAGCAGCTCGCTCTCGGAAGCCCTGGTGCCCGGCTTCAGGCACACCGCCGCCACCGGAACGTCCTGATAGACCGGATGGCGCAGCGGCATCGCTGCGGCGTCCTCCACGGCGGGATGGCCCAGCAGCGTCTGCTCGATTTCGGCCGGATAGATATTGATGCCGTTCATGATCATCAGGTCGTCGGCCCGGCCGAGATGGATCAGGAGGCCGTCGTCGGTGAGCCTTCCGAGGTCGCCCGGGTAGAACCAGCCGTCGCGGAATGCGGCCGACGTCGCCTCGGGATCGTTCAGATACCCGTCGATGGCCGTGGCGCTGCGGAACCTGACGTGGCCCGCTTCTCCTGCGGGAAGCGGAGAGCCGCCCTCGTCGACCACCTGCAGCTCGAAGCCCGGGTGGGCATGGCCGACATTGCCGGGCATCTCGTAAACCTCTTCCAGCCGCGTGCGGCAGCTCGTGCTGCATTCGTTGGCGCCGTAGAGCACGTAGAGGCGTGGGCACAGCCGGTCGCGGATACGCTCGCGCAGGCTGGCGGAAACCGCCGAGCCGCCGACCATCAGCGCCTCGAGCGAAGGCAGGGCCGGGGCGGATTGCTCCGGCAGCGAACCCAGCAGTTGCTCGATGTGGAAGACGGTGCCGTACAGCGCGGTGAAGCGGCCGGCGGCGGCCGCGCCGACCGGGTCGAGCCGTGCGGCATCGGAAAGCAGGATCGCCCCGCCTCGCGCGAATGCCTCAAGGTAGCGGAGCTTCGAAGCGTAGAAGTCGAGCGCGATCATCGACAGGAGCACGTCGCCGTCACCGTAGGGAAGCCACGCCCGGCCGGCTTCCATCCGGGCCCATTGCTGGCGGTGGGTGATCGGCAGGTATTTGGGCCTGCCGGTCGAACCGGATCCCGACGCGATGATCCAGGGCGCCTCCGGCTCGGCGACAAGCGCCGGCGCCGCTGCCGGATCGGTCATGGCGGCAGCATCGAGTTCGAGCCGCGCGGTAGCCAGCCCCTCGTCATCCAGGCCGGGCAGGTCCGTCGCCAGCATGCTCGCCCCGACATCGCGCAGCAGGCGCGCGCGGCGGTGCGCCGGCGTATTGGCGGGAACGCTGAACACTGTCGCCCCCAGCCGTGCGGTTGCAAGCATCGCCAGCAATTGCAGCGGTTCGGACGTGAAAGTCTGGGCGACGACCATGCCGGGCGCGACTCCGGCGGCCTGCAACTGCTGCGCCGTCTCGCAAACCCGCCGGTGCAGTTCGCTCCAGCTCCAGCCGGTGTCGTCGAAGTGAACGCAGATGCGCTCGCCCTCGGTCCCGGCCCGCTCCTCGATGAGCGCGGCGATGTTCACGCGCCGCCGGCCTTCCGGTACGCCGCCGCGATGCAGCCGGTCAGCGCCTCCATCACGCGGTCGGTATTGCGGTTGATGTCGTGTTGTTCGCGGTAGGCTGCGTAGGCGCGTTCGACGGCACTGTCGTGGAACTCGGCGTCGTCGTACAGCCGTTCGATCCATTGGCGGGCCTGATCCAGCAGCCCGGCGGGGAACCGGCCTTGCCTGAGCTGTTCGCCATCGGCCTTGGAGAATTCCAGAACCCTGCCGCCACTGCCGATCATTTCGGGAATCCCGCCCGAGTCACTGCCCAATACGGGGATGCCGTTCAACTGGCCCTCGATGACCACGCGTGCGGCGCTTTCCCACCACACGCTCGGCACGATCACGGCGCGTGCGCGTCCGTAGACCGGGCGCATGTCGCGGACATTGGTGGTGACGGTGACGTTCGAAAGCGACTCCCGCTCCTGGCCCAGGCTTCTGGTGACGCTGCGCAGCACCTCGTTCCAGTTGCTGCGGGTCTCGACCACTTCGAAACGGATGTCGGGTCGGGCCTGCTCCAGCTGCAGCGCCAGCTGGATCACGAAAGCTGCGCCCTTCTCGATTGTCGGAGTGACGAACAGCAGGTTCTCGCGCGTGTGCTGTTCGGCCAGGTAGTCCGCGGGATCGATGAACGCGCCGACGGTGGCGATGTCGTAACCCTCGCGCTCCTTGTACATGTTTGCCGTCGCTCGCGAATCGGTCAGCATCAGGCTTACGTCGCGGCACCAGCGCTGCCCCGTGTTGTTCGGATGGGCAAGATAGACCGCCGCCGGAATGCCGCGCCGGCGCGCTTCGTCGCAGGTCAGCAGGGTGATCAGCGAATTGTCGAAGAACATCACGATGTCCGGCCGGAATTCGTCCAGCATGCGGCAATATTCGTCGAACCAGATCTGTTCCTCGAAGGAGTGCATCAGCCGCCGGCGCGTGGTGCGGGTCACCAGCAAACGATGTTGCAGCGGTCCATCGCCGCAAGTGAGGAATTTGCCCTGCTGCTTCTCGAGCTGCGGCATCACCTCGCGGAAATAGGTCATGCCGTTGGGATTGACGAAGTTGGTGCCACCCAGAATCCTGACCTCGCAATCGCGCAACGCCAGCTGCTTGAGAATTGCGCGCACGGCGAGCGCGGCGCCGTTCGTGGTATCGAGCAGCGCGTTCGGCGCAGCCCAGAGAATCTTCGGGTTGGTCACGGGATCGGCGGGCATGGTGGCGTTCCTAGTAGATTGTCCTCTCCGGCGCCATTGCCTGCGGGACCCGGCGGTTCCGTCGAATTATGGCGAAAATGCTTGCCCATGCTGCCGGAACCGCGAATAATGAAACGGTTAAGTATCCATTATGCGATTCGCCGGGAGACATGCCATGAATGAGACTGTCGTTGGAGGCGCCGTCAGCAAGCTGACGAGCTACATGCCGGAGGCTTCCGGTTTCGACATCCCCTATGACGAGCTTCGCGAGCTGCAGCTGGAAGCGATGAACGAGCGGCTGCAGGACCGCATCGACCGGATCAAGCTCGTCAAGCTTCGCGCGCAGGATGCAGACATCACCGAGATCCGCCGGCTCGAAGACGTCGTGCCGCTGCTGCTGCCGCACACGGCCTACAAGAGCTATCCCGAGAGTTTCCTGACCGAGAAGAAATGGGATCGGCTGACAAAGTGGCTCGGCACGGTTTCAGCCCACCCGACCGACAATATCGACCTTTCCGACGTCAAGGAGATCGACGACTGGGTCGAGGCCTGCGCGAAGGCGGGCCACTTCGTGGCCTGCTCGAGCGGGACGACCGGCAAGTCGGCGATGCTGGTTGCTTCGCAGGCGGATATCGATTTCACCTGCAAGGACGGCGTGGCTGCGGTGCAGTGGGGCTCCGACATCCGCGTCGGTGACATGCGTACGCCGGCGGGGGCCGCTGGTGCGGTCGCCTACACGCACAAGAACGCCGCGATGGGCATGGCCCTCATGGGCGCCTTTGTCGATCCCGATGCGCCGCGGTTCCAGTCCGGCCTGCCGCCGGTCACCATCGGTTCGCTCACGAAGATGATCACGCTGCGCAAGGCGATAGCGGACGGGACCGCCAAGCCCGGCGAGATCCAGGAGTACGAGGCGGAATCGGCCGCGCGGGAAAAGGGCCTCGAAGAAGCGCAGAAGGGTGCCGTCGAAGACATCATCGCCAAGCGCGACAAGCGGCTCTACATCACCGGCATGTGGGGGGCGCTCTACCCCTTCGCCGAGCAGGTCCGCGCGCGCGGATACAGCGCCAAGGACTTCCACCCCGAGAACGGCGTCTATCTCGGCGGCGGCCTCAAGCGGGCCAGGCTGCCGGACAACTACCGCGAGTTCGTCTACGAGACTTTCAACCTGCAGCCGCGTTTCATCTACCAGATGTACGGCATGCAGGAGCTCGGCACGTCGATGCCGCGGTGCCAGGAAGGCCATCGCTACCACATTCCGCCGTGGCTGGTCTGCCTGCCGCTCAACAAGAACGGCGACGAGCTGATGCCCGGCATCGGCGAGGGCGCGATCGAAGGTCGCGCGGCCTTCTTCGACCTGTCGATGGACGGACGCTGGGGCGGCGTGATCTCGGGCGACCACATCCATGTCGATTTCAGCCCGTGCGCATGCGGCAACAGGTCGCCCTCGATCCGCGACGACATCTACCGCTATGCCGACCTTGAAGGCGATGACAAGATCGGCTGCGCCGGCACGGTGGACGCCTACGTCAGGGGACTTTCCTGACCCGGTCGCGGGCCGGGTTCGGGCGGTACGGGCGTTGATCGAGGCCGGGCGGCGGTAACTGCTTCCCGGCCCCCGGTTGTCAGGCGGCGCGCTTGCTTTTCTTGCCGTCCTTGGCCCGGCCGTCCTCGACGAGGGCCTGGACCGACTTGGACGCGGCGACCGTGCCGAGCTCGGACAGCGCGAAGTGGTTCGCCTCGATCTCTTCGAGATTGTAGACGTAGTTGACCATGACGCCATGCGACTGGCGGCGGCCGTTGTCCGAAAGGTCGGCATTGGCATGCACCGCTTCGAGCCGCGCGCCGTTGCCCAGGTGGAACCGGGCGACCGGGTCCAGCACTTGCCCTGACGAAGACCGCGCCGTCGTCAGATAGCGGGCGGCGAGGTGCCGCAGCTGCTTTTCCGGGGGCGTCTTGGCGCCGTCTCCGCTTTCCCTGGCCAGCCATTTCGCGAAACCGGGTACCGGTGAAAGCGTCGCGAAGGTCTTGAGCTGGGGCAACTCCTCCTGCAGCAGGCCGACGACGCGCTTGATCAGGTAATTGCCGAAAGGAATGCCCCGCAGCCCGTTCTGGCAGTTGGAGATCGAATAGAAGATCGCGCAGCTTGCCTTGCGCGGATCGGTCGTCTTGCGCTTTTCCGCGATGATCTGGCCGATCCCGCTGGGCAGGTCGTTGGTGAGCGCCACTTCCACGAAGATCAGGGGGTCATCTTCCATCTGCGGGTGGAAGAAGCCGTAGCAGCGCCGGTCGACCGGTTCGACCCGGCGGCGCAGGTCTTCCCAGCCGTCTATCTCGTGGACCGCCTCGTAGCGGATGATGCGCTCGAGCAGCCGTGCCGGGGAATCCCAGCCAATGCGGCGCAGTTCGAGGAAGCCTGCGTTGAACCAGGCGGTGAAGGCCGCTTCCAGTTCCTTGTCGAACGCCTTCAGGCCATGCGTCTTTTCCGGCGCGTTGAGCAGGTCCTCGCGCATGGCAAGCAGCCGCTGGGTTCCCTGCGGCGCTAGATTGAGCATCTGGATGAGCCGCTGGCTGGGCGATTCGCTCGCGTCGTTGAGCGCCTGGGCCGAAGCCTCGTCGCGCTTCTCGTTCCAGCGCGAGATCGCCTTGTCGATCGCTTCGGCGTCGCGCGGATGCAGGTCGTGGATCTGGCCGAGGAACGCGTAGCGGGCGGCCGGATCGCTTTCCTCGTAGAGGTCGAAGAAGGCGGAGGCGAGCGCCGGACCGGACGCGCGACCGCGACGCGACAGGAGGGCGCTGGCCAGATCGAGCAGGCCCTCGGTGCTCGCCTGGCGCGGAGCGATGCCGACCCTGCCGAGCAGGCGGCCGAGGCTCGACCCCATGACGCGGGCGAGGGGATTGCGCCGCCTCTGCGGTTCGGAAATTTCCCGTGTCTGGCGCGAGCGTGGCATGTCCATTCGTGCGTCTTTCCTCTGTCTGGCGGCTGCCGCCAGTATATGGCGACGACTCGTTGAATTACCATGAAGGTGCGGGCGGTGGTATGACAAGCCCGCAGGTGCCCGCGTCGGACCGCAGCGTGCCATCCCGTTGCCCGGATGCGGCAGGCGGTCTTTCGCGAAAACCGCACGAAAGAGATGTGTTGACGAAGCGGCCGTTGTGGTGGCAATCCGCCGCTCGTGTTGCCGAACCGAGACGGACGGCAAGGCGCAACCGGTCGCGAAACCGATCGAAGGTATTGATTTCGCGGGTATAGCTTAGTGGTAAAGCCCCAGCCTTCCAAGCTGGTTATGCGGGTTCGATTCCCGCTACCCGCTCCACCTTCCAGTCCAGCCGCGTTCGTATCCGTCCGGACAGACTCCGCAAATCCGCAGCGTTTTTCGGAAATCAGGCCGCATTCGTTCATCCGCGACCATATCTACTCCCAGCCTCGATCCGACGGAAGCGATGGGGTGGGGGCGCTCGTCAGCGACGACCCGGATCGCCAGCAGCCCTATGGGTGATGGGCGAGTTCCAGGAGCGCCGCCCCAGGGTCCTTGGAATCGCGAGTGCCTTCCACGAACCCGAACCCGGCATAGTCGTCTCTGGTGATGGGCGCGGTAGTTGATGTGTCGCGAACGCAGGTGCGGTGCCTGATCTTCCATTGGCCGCCGATGCGCTCGAGCCGGTCGACGAAGCGGCCGACGAGCTGGTTCATGACCGGCGGCTCCTTTTCGCCACCCGGCAATCTGAAGAAGCCGATGAAGAATGTCTCGGCGCAGGCCTTGTCGCCATCGACGTCGATAAGCGACTGGCCGAGGATGTGCGCCATGGCTTCGGTCCGCTCGACGATCCGGTCCATCATCACGCGCACGTATTCGGGACCGGACGCCTTGACGGTGCCGTGGTCGTCGAAGCTGTCGTCGCCGGTGTAGCATCCGGCCATCATCGCCCCGTCCGCCCGGTCGCAGGCGTGGCAGTATTCGGCGAGGACCTTGCGGATCTCGTGATGGTCCAGCATTTCCTGCAAGCGGGGATCGAGTTCGGTCATGGCGTCAGCTCCGCAGGAATTCGGCCAGCTGCGGGGCAAGCATCGGCCAGTCGCTGAACAGGCCCTTGCCGTCGCGCATGCGCTCGGCGAAAATGTCGATGTCCCACGGCGGGTCCACCAGCCGGGCGTCGGGCAGCATCCCGGCAACCTGCTCGCAGACCCAGGCGGGATGGTAGAGATCGCGCGGGCTGCCGCGCAGGATCGCCACAGGCATCGTCATCCGCGCATAGTCCTCGCCGCTGATCCCGCCGACCGGCGCATCGCGCGGGGGGACATAGCCCCAGGCCCAGCGCTCCATGACGGCGGTGAACTCTTCCGGCGCGAAGCCGAGCATATAGTCCCGGTTGCGCGGATTTCCGGCGATCTGTTCCTGCCATATCGGCATTTCGGCCACGGCCGCCATGCCTTGCAGCGCCGCCACTTCCGCCGGTTCGCAACAATAGAACGAGCCCAGCCGCATCATGCTGACGAGCCCGCCGCTGATCCAGCACAGCATCATGCGGGAGATCACCGCGGGGTCCTCCTTCGCGGCGAACAGCGAGATGCGCGCGCCGGCCGATCCGCTTGCCAGCGCCGCCGGGCCGAGATCGAGCGCCCGGATCAGCCCGACCAGGAAATGGGCTTGCATGGCCGATTCGCTCGGCCCCTCGAAATGCAGGTCCGACTTGCCGCAGTTGGGCCGGTCCCAGGTCAGCACTCTGAAGCCTTCGTCCGAGAGCAGGCGCGCGAGTTCGGGAATGCCGGGAATGTCCTTGGAATAGCGCCCGCCCGGCGTCAGCACCACTGCCGGTGCGCCGTCAGGCCCGATCAGGTCGTATTCGATCCCGACGCCCTCCAGTTCGATTCTCGCCATGTTCCTCTCCCCTGTTCCTATCCCTGCGCAAGCCGCGCCTTGATCGCGCGGTCGATGGTTTCGGCGATGCGGCGCGCTTCGCCGGGATCCATGATGTCGGCCACTGCAGAGACGCTGACCGCAAGCTGCAGCAGCCCGCTGCGGGGCAGCACGGGCACGCCGACTCCGACAAGGCCGCCCGCCACCGATCCGGTGCTGACCGCATAGCCTGCCGCGCGCGTGGCCCCAATCCGTTCGCGGATGGCGTCAGCTTGCCGGCCTTCGCCTGGAAACTGTTTCAGGCGCGCCGTGTTGGAGGCCATGATCTCCTTGATCTCCGCGTCTTCGAGTGTGGCGAGGATCGCGGCACTGCCGGCGCCGATGCCCAGCGGAAGCCGCTGCCCGACATCGAGCGGCATGGCCCGGATCGTCGTCGAACCCTGGACGCAGATCAGGCAGACCGCCTCGCAGTCCGAGCGCGCCATCAGATAGGACGTCAGCCTTGTTTCGCGCGCGACCTGCTCGATCGTTTCCCGCCAGTGCTGCTGGACCTGCGATTCGGTTTGTGTCGCCAGGCCGAGTTCGAACGCCAGCATGCCGAGGAAGTAGCGGCGCAGCGTCTCGTCATGGCGCAGCATCCGTTCCTCGCTCAGCGAGCGCAAGATGCGGTGCGCGGTGGAGGTGCTGAGGCCGGTGACGCTGGCGATCTTGCTCAGGGTCGCGCCGGTCCGCTGGAACTGGGCGACGGCGCGGACCACGTCCATGGCCCGGCGGATCGCCTGCGCGCCGCCGGTCGATGCTTCCCCGGTTGTGGAACGTTCGAGCGCCGTTCCTGGCATAGAATTCCCATAATATGGCAATACGAGTCGATGTGCGTTGACCCGTAGCAGCATTTTCGGCCCCATGGCAACGAAAGCGGCGAATCGTTTTGCCGCACGATGGGAAGGATGGCCATGGAGTTCGGCTGGACCTCGGATCAGGAAGCGCTGCGCGGCAAGCTGCAGGCGTTCCTCGACGCCAGCCTTCCCGCGGACTGGGAAACGATTGCCTCGCTCAGCCCCGGCTCGCAGGCGGTAACGGACTTCTCGCGCGAATTCTGCCCGCAGCTGGCCGAGGCCGGGATGCTCTGCTCGCACTGGCCGGAGGAGCACGGCGGTTCGGATGCTTCGGCGTGGGATCATTTCATCATCGGCGAGCTCCTGTGGGGAGCGGGCGAGCCGCGCGGCCCGCAGTATTACAACGTCAACTGGATCGGGCCGACGATCCTCGCCTACGGTACCGAGGAACAGAAGGCCCAGCACCTGGCCCGCATGCGTGAGGGCAATGTCGTGTGGTGCCAGGGCTTTTCCGAACCGTCCGGCGGCTCGGACCTTGCCGCGATCCGCACCAGGGCCGTGCGCCAGCCGGGCGGCGATGGCCGCTACCTCGTCAACGGCCAGAAGATCTGGACGTCCTACGCGCGGCTTGCCGAATTCTGCTTCCTCGTCGTCAAGACCGGGGACGCGCGGCGCGACGTTTCGGTCTTCCTGCTGCCGATGGACCGGCCCGGCATCACCGTGCGCCCGATCGACAGCGTGGTCGGCGACGGCGATCTGCACGAAGTATTCTTCGACGATGTCGAAGTGTTCGAGGCCGAACGGCTTGGCCCTGAAGGAAAGGGCTGGGAAGTCATCCGCTATTCCCTCGATTTCGAACGGGTCGGCATCCCGCGTTACGCGCTGGCGCTCAGGACGCTGCACCGGGCCGTTGCGGAACTCCAGCGGGAAGGCAGCTTCATAGCCGAGGCAGAGCAGGATGCAGCGCTCGCGCTGGCCAGGTGCGAAGCGGCGCGAATGCTGGTCTACGAGACTGTCGACAAACGCATGCGTGAGCGGCCCGACACCGGGTCGGCCAGCATGGCGCGCTATGCCGTCGTCTGCGCCGAACGGCAGGTCGCCGATTTCGTGCTCGACTGGACGCCGCATCTGTTCACCTCGGACGACGCGCCGATGGTCGCCACCCATCACAAGCGGGCGATCGCGGCGGGGCTTGCCGCCGGAGCGGCGGAAATCCAGCTCAACCTCGTCGCCCGCGACGTTCTCGGTCTGGGAGTCTGACGCGTTGGATTTCACCCTCTCCGAAGACCAGCAGATGCTGATGACCGCGTTCGAGGGGCTGCTTTCGCGCTACCGCGAAGCGCCGCACGGCGTGCATGGCTACACCTGCTACAGCGAGGCGTTCCAGCAGGAACTGCGCGATAGCGGTTTCCTCGAGATCACCGACCAGCCCGGTTTCGGCCTGCTCGAGGCGGCGATGCTGATCGAAGCCGCCGCCAGCTGCCCGGTCAGCGTCGAGGCGGCGTCGTCGATGATGATCGGCCCGCTTGTCCGCGACGGTGCCGGCCCGGTCGCGCTGGGCTGGCAGGTTGGCAGGCCGGTGCGCTACCTTGGGCAGGCAAGTACGCTTTGCCTGTTCGAGGGCGACGATGTGCTGGTCTGCGCCCGCGATGAATGTGACCTTGCCCCGGTCGATGGCGTGGCGGCCTATCCGCTGGCTCGGCTCGTTTCGGTGCCGTCCGGCGCGCGGCGCATCCGCGCTGGCGAGGCCGCCGCGATCCGCAGGCGCGTCCTTCTGGGCATCGCCGCCGAAGCCGCCGGGCTGATGCGCGGAGCGCTTGAGAACACGGTGCAATACGTCAAGGAGCGTGAGCAGTTCGGCCAGCCGCTTGGCCATTTCCAAGGGATCCAGCACCGCCTGGCCGAGGATATGGTGATGGTGCGCGCCTGCCGCTCGCTGGCCTTCCGCGCCGCCTTTGAAGATTGCGACCGGCAAGCCGCCCTCGCCTGCCTTTACGCGCAGGATGCGATGCGCAAGGTGATCCATGACTGCCACCAGTTTTCCGGCGCCATGGGGCTGACCCTGGAATTCCCGCTGCACCTGTGGACCTATCGCCTGAAGGTGCTGCAGGGCGAGGCCGGCGGCCGCGCGGCACAGGCAAGAAGCGTATCGCGCGCCACCTGGCCGCAGCACCAAACCGCAGCGGACAAGCACATAATCGAGGAAGGAGTCGCGTAATGGCGAGAGAGATGGTTTCGCAGGGCAACGGCATTTTCGAATTCACGCCGCAGCACCACCACAACAACGAAGTGAAGACGAAGTTCGTCGATGCGCTGTTCCGCAACGACTGGGACGCGATGGCACCGCTCGTCCACCCCGATTTCGAGCTGCGCGAGCCCGATGCCCTGTCCTATGGCGGCATCTACAAGGGCCTCGACGGCTTCAAGAAGTGCTGGGAGCTGATCCCCAATGCCGGCCTGAAGACCGAGTATCTCAACACGCTGCGCTGCTTCTTCACCGAAGACCCGGACAGCATCGTGGTGGAACTGGAGACGCGCGGCACCGTCAGCCAGACCGGCGAGAAGTTCGCCAGCAAGGTGATGGAGCAGTTTGATTTCAAGGACGGGCTGATCGTCGCCATCGTCCTCTACTGGTTCAACATTCCGTCATTCGATTGAGCGCCTGCGGGCGCGGGAGAGATGCCATGTCGATCAAGGTAACGCCGCTTTCCGATGACCTGCCGTTCGGGGCCCGGATCAACGGGGTCACCATGGCCAATGTCCGGGACGCGGAAATCCGCAAGCAGATCAATGATGTGTTCACCGACCGCGGCATGATCATCTTCGAGGGGATGGAGCCGACCAACGCGATGCAGATCGCGCTCAGTGAGGTGTTCGGGCCGCTCGAGGACCACGCGATCGGCGAGGACATGCCTCTCGCCGACGAGGATGTGCGCGGCATGACCGACTTCGATTATCTCGACATATTCGAGATCGGCGGCGAGGAAGTCTCCGGCTGGGTGCCCTGGCATATCGACGCCTGCTACGCGAAGGAACTCAATCGCGGCGGAATCCTGCGGGCGATGGTGATTTCGCCGGAGGGCGGCAGGACCGGGTTCGCGGACGGCATCCAGCTCTACAACGCGATCGATCCGGCACTGCGTGACCGGTTCGAAACCCTCAATATCATCTATCATTCGCACCTGATGTTCACCGCGCTGAAGTTCGGTCGGCCGCCGGGCTTCAGGGCGATCAAGCTGCGGCAGATGATGGTCGACATGATCGAACACGCGAAGCAGTCGCCGCGCACGATTCATCCCGCGGTCTGGACCCGACCTACCGGCGAGAAGGTGCTGCACGCCGCTCCGTGGCAGGCGGCCGGGATCGAGGGGATGGAAGGGCCCGAAGGCGACGCGCTGCTGGAGCAGCTTTTCGCCGAGATCGACGCGAAGGCGCTGCCTTACTGGCACAGCTGGAAGCCGAC
Source organism: Novosphingobium sp. (assembly GCA_024236175.1). Classification (GTDB taxonomy): domain Bacteria; phylum Pseudomonadota; class Alphaproteobacteria; order Sphingomonadales; family Sphingomonadaceae; genus Novosphingobium. Next base: position 28,740 of record JACKKY010000003.1, read on the forward strand.
CGACATGGCGATCTGGGACAACTGGCGCTTCCTGCACGCCGCCAGCGGCAATCCCGCGAAATATCCACGCCGGATGCAGCGCACGACGATCAAGGGCGATTACGGCCTCGGCAGGCTGGAAACCGAAGGTTCGGGAGAACCGGTGGGCATCGACGTCTGAGCGCGCGGGAAGCGAGGAAAGGAAAATGCGAATGGCGATATTGCCGACTCTGAAAGGCGCTGCCGGTGCGATGGGCGTTGCCGCGGTGCTGCTCGCGTCCACGCCCGCCGCTGCCGCCGCGTGCCGGGCGACGGACTTCGCGGACAAGCCGCTTTCGGACTGGGAGGAAGTCCAGCGCCTTTCCTTCGTCACCGAAATGACGCGGACCGAATACGACCGGCTCCGGGTCGAGCCGGAAGGCAGCCCCGACCATTACGCGCTGATCACCGGCAGCGAGGGCATCAGCGAGGCGCGCGAAGAGGCGCGCAGCAAGCTCGAGGGGCTCAACGTCGAGAATATCGATCACTACCGCAAGCTGTGGTCGAGCAATTTCCTGACCGACGAGCAGCTGCGCAAGTTCGCCGACTGCGAATCCGGCAGGCAGCCGGGCCTTGCAACCTACGGACGGTTCGAGGCGCCCGGCCTCTTCCACCTGACTTACGTTCACATCACCCCGATCGGCATCGAGCAGATCACGACCAGGGTGGTCGCCTCGAAGAACATTGCCAACATCGCCGAGTTCGAGGCATCGCTCACGGAACTGGGGCCGCAGGACAACTACGTCGCCAGGACATTTGCCCTCAAGCTGGCCGATCCGGCGCAGCCGGCGGTGCTGGTGATGCGCGCGGGGTGGGAGACGCCCCTGTTCACCTATATCCCGGTCTCTCCGACACCCGACTATTTCAGATCCGGCAACGCGGCGAAGGAGGACTGATCCCATGCGCATCCGCCAATCGATCCTTCTCGCCGCCGCTTGCATCGCCTCCTCCGTGAGCGCGGCGCCCGCCGGCAAGTCCTTCACCGACTGCACGGACTGCCCGGAAATGGTGCCGCTTCCCGCCGGCTCGTTCACAATGGGCATCGCGGCGGAACGGGAAATTGCCTTCGGCATGCCGGCGCCGCAGGCCGGCAAGGCCGAGCCGGTCCATAAGGTGACTTTCCGCAAGGGATTCGCGATGGCGAAGTACCCTGTCACCGTCGCCCAGTTCCGCGCCTTTATCGACGAGAGCGGCTATCGCGCCTCGGATTCCTGCTACACGCAGCACAAGGTTGACGGGCACTATATCTACGAGAACGTGCGCGGCTTCAGCTGGCGCTCGCCCGGCTTCCCGCAGGATGACGACCACCCCGTCGTCTGCGTCAGCGCCGAGGACGGCGAGGCCTATGCCAACTGGCTGAGCCGGAAGACGGGCCATGCCTATGCCGTGCCGAACGAGGCGCAATACGAATACGCGCTGCGCGCCGGCACCACGACCGCCTATTTCTGGGGCGACCAGCGCGATGCGACCGCCTGCGAATATTCGAACCAGCCGGACCTCGACCAGGCCGACGCGCTCGGCGCGCCGAGCGGTCCGAAGTACCGCTTCCAGTGCCGCGACGGCTATGCCTACACATCGCCCGTCACGGCCTTCAAGCCGAACCCGTGGGGTTTGCACGACATGGCCGGCAACATCTGGGAATGGACCGCCGACTGCCTCAACGACAATTACGAAGGCGCCCCCACCGACGGTTCGACCTGGACGACCGGCGATTGCGATGCCCGGCCTTCGCGGGGCGGATCCTACGGCAACGCCGCATTCTCGACCTACGCCGCCGTCCGCGCCCCGCGCCATGCCGGCTATGTGGGCCACAGCTGGGGTTTCCGTGTCGTGCGGACCGATTGAGACGGCGCGGAGTGCCGATCCTGCCGGACTGTCGAACCCCGTAACCGGTTGCCGGTTGCCCCGGAGCGACCAGCCGGGCTGAGGGCAATTTGGGCGGCAGGATCATTGTTTCGGGTGTTGATGGTGGCTGGCAAATCGCGGGAGAAAGACAGATGGAGGAGCTTCGTTTCGATGGCCGGGTGGCCGTCATTTCCGGTGCGGGCGGCGGGCTTGGTCGAGAATATGCACTGCTGCTGGCCGCGCGGGGCGCGAAAGTCGTGGTCAACGATCTCGGCACCGACCGGCGCGGTGAAGGTGCCGATGTCGCAATGGCGCAGGTGGTGGTCGACGAAATCGAGGCAGCGGGCGGTGAAGCTGTCGCCAACGGTGACTCGGTAGCGACTCCCCAAGGCGGCAAGGCGATCGTGGATGCCGCGCTGGACGCCTATGGCCGCATCGACATCGTGGTCCACAATGCCACGATCAACCGCCATGGCCCATTTCGCGACCTGGCGTGGGAGGACTTTTCCGCAGTGCTGGATGTGCATGTCGGCGGCGCATTCCACCTCGCCAAAGCGGCATTCCCGCGCATGTGCGACCAGGGCTATGGCCGTATCGTGCTCGTCTCCTCGATCGCAGGACTCTATGGAGAGAAGAACGTTTCGGCCTACTGCACGGGCAAGGCGGCACTGATCGGCCTTGCGAACGCCTTGGCGCAGGAAGGGGCTTGCGACGGCGTCACTGCAAACTGCATCGTCCCGGCCGCCCGCACGCGACTGGCCGAGGGGCGCGATACCGACGACTTCCCGCCGTGGGGACCCGAACTTGTCGCTCCTGCGGTCGGCTGGCTGGCGCACGAGCGCTGCACGGCGTCTGGCGAAATGTTCGTTTCGCTCGCGGGTCGCATGGCGCAAGCCTACGTCGCCGAAACGCGTGGAGTCTATCAGGCGGAGTGGACCGTCGACCAGGTTGCCCACCGGCTGGACGAGATCGCCGACCGCTCGCAGCAGGTTACGTTCAATCCACTGCCGAGCGGATTCTACGACCATCTCAGATATAGCTTCGAAATGGCAAGGAAGGCCTGACCAAGCCAGCTTGTCGAGAGCTATCTGGCGAGACTGTCCCTGAGCCCGGAAGAAGCGCGTTGACTGGCCAAAGCCGAGAAGCAGAAATCGGGCCGGGTGTGGTTGGCCCGCTTGCATCCCGGAGTGGCCCGGGAAAAATTGGCCTTCATGGATTGAGCAGGTGGTATCGCTACTCGCTGCAACTATTCAGCAGGAAGCTTCAGGCCCCGAACGAGCCGGTCGTAGGCGTCCGCCCAACCCTTGGGCTCGGGAGAAATGCCGAGCACCTCCAGGATTCCCAGGCCGATTTCGGCTGCCCATGTCATCATGACAGCCGATTCCAGATCGACGGAGGGATCTATTCCCAGCACCTCGCGCTCATGCTCGTAGCCGGCAATCCATCGTTCAAGATGCGCGCCATGCGTATCGTGCAGGCGGTTGCGGGTTTCCTCGTCGGTCTGCGCCGCAGCGGCGCCCTGCACGATCAGCGCACGAAGCTCCTCCCGGCGGGGAAAGTTCACCGCGAAGCTGGCCAGCCCGGTACGCATGTTTTCTTCGTCGACCGAACTGGGATGGTCCGCCCCGAATTCATCGACGATTCGAAGGTTCAGCACTTCGGCGAGCAGGTCCGCCTTGTTGCGGAAATGGCCGTAGAGCGATCCCGTGGTCAGAGAAGCGGCCTTAGCAATGTCGCGCATCGAGGTCTCGACATAGCCGCGTTCGGCAAACATCCGCGCGGCAAGCTCGAGCAGTGCATTGCGCGTGGCCAGCGCCTTGGCCGATGGGCGTTCCGCGCGGGTTTGCGCCTGTGACGTTTTCTCCATGCGCCCGCGTCTAGTTGATCCAGGGAGCCGTGAACACCTCGCGGGCGATCGGGTCGAAGCACGGTTCGTGCGGACCGGGATGGAATTCGATCATCGTGCAGCCCTCCGGCCCCATGACGATCGGGCCATACATCGTGTCGGATTTCACGAAACGGATGTCGCCGACATTGAATGTCTGTCCGCCGCGTTGCATCGAAAGCGATCCCTCCACCACGATCGAACAATAGTCATTGGGGTGGTCGTGCGTGTGGATGACGGCACCGGGTTCGAATTTGGAGATGAAGACCCTGCCGGGGCATTGCTCGGTCCCGAAGTTGAAGATGGCAGACCAGGCCTTGCCCTTTCCGGCGGTTTCGCCGGGCACTTCCTCACGTCCGTTGGAGCCACTGCTCATGTCGCCCTTGAACCAGTCGGGATCGAACCAGTTGGTGTTGAACATGCGGCTGGTCTTGGGCTTGGCGGCTGAATCTTCCATGGTCGGTCTTCCTTTCTGAACGGTTCAATGCGGTTGCTTTTTTTCAGGCGGCCTGTGGCGCCTCTCCGGCCAGTTCGATCCTCTGCATGACTCGCTCTTCCTCGTAATCGGGCACGGCGTAATGCTGGACGGAGCGGTTGTCCCAGAAGGCCACGTCATTGGCGGACCAGTGCCAGCGGCACTGGAAGTCCGGCGTGCGGATATGCATGAACAGCGCGGTGAGCACCTGCGTGCTTTCGATCGGGCTCAGCTCGACAATGCGCAAGGTCGTGCATTCGTTCACGTTCAGCACCTTGCGCCCGGATTCGGGATGGACAGTGACGACGGGGTGCACTGTCTCCACAACCTTGGGCTGGCCTTTCACCATCAGCGCCTGTTTCAGCAATTGCTCGCGTTCGATCGTGGGGAGCATGCTGTTCACTGCCGTCAGCCCGTCCAGCATGCGCTTCATCGGATCGGAGAGGGCCTCATAGGCGGCGGCCATGTCTGCCCAGCAGGTGTCGCCGCCCACGGGAGGTACGCTCGCCGCGCGCAACACCGTCGCAAAGGGCGGCTTGGGTATCCAGGCGATATCGGTGTGCCACACTGCGGTGCCGCGCCGCGTCGCGGTGAGGCTGCCGGTAATGATCTCGTCCGCGGCCGCCACTGCCTGCTGCGTGCCGTCGGCGGGGTCGCCGAAATAGTCGATATGGATCGGATCGCCGAAGTTGGAGACGAAGGCGTGCATCTGCTCGCTGCTCAGCTCCTGGCCGCGGAAGAACACCACTCCGCGATCGAGCAGGGCCTGGCGGATCGCGGCGACGTCTTCGCCGGGCAGCGGACCGGTCAAGTCCACGCCGTCGATAACGGAGCCGATGGTCGAGGTGACCGGCTTCATCGCAAGGGAAGTCATTACAGGCATCGCTCATCCGCTCCGGCTGGGCCCGGCCGGCCATTGCCAAGGCCGGGGAACTTTTATATAACGATGTTATATTCTGAAATCCGGCCGATCGTCAAGAACGATTCGCCGGGCCCATCCGGAGACCGATCCCATGCAATCCATAGCCGACTATACCGGTGCCTTTTTCAACCACATGGAAGGGATTTTCCGGCCCGAGGACCGTGAACTGGCGCTGGAACTGGCACAGGCGCTGGGGCTGACGGTGCAGGAAATCCGCTTCACCGAAACCAGCAGGCCGATCGTCGCGCTGCATCCCAACGGCGACGACAAGGACCCGACGAACAACGTGTTCTTCCTGTTTCCGATGCCCGAAGGCCAGCAGCGGGTCCTCGATCTGATGAAGGTCCGGATCGCGGACGATCCCGAACTGCGTGCCGTGATCGGCGAATTTCGCGAATCGGCTCGCAAGATGCCGCCGCTGATGCCGCATTTCGGCGTGCGCTATCGCTCCAGCGCTGAGCTCGAGGCGGTGACCGACCGGATCGCGAACGGCCTCAGCCCGGCGCTCAAGGATCGTGTCAGCCTGTTCGAAGTGCCGCATTACGATCCGGTCGAGGGGTTGCCCGACATTCGCCAGGTTTTCGTCACCACCGATGTCTTCACCATCGGCACGGCGGGATTCGAGCAGGCGATCGAACTTCAGGTAGACCGCGCGAGGCCGTGAGGCGCAAGCCGCCGTTCGCCCCTATCAGACAAGCCTGATCGACCAGCCGCCGTCGACCGGAATGATCGCCCCGGTGACATAGGAAGCCCTGTCAGAGGCAAGGAAGGCCGCGACTTCGCCGGGCTCTTCGGCTTCCCCCGGCCGGCCGAGGACCGGCTTGCCGTAGATCTGCTCCTTGAAATCCTCGGGATAGCGGTCCCAGTTCTCGGTCTTGCACAGGCCGGGGGCGACCGCGTTGACGCGGATGCCCTGGCGGCCGTGATGGAAGGCCAGGCTCTGTGTCAGCGAATGCACCGCGGTTTTTGCCGCGCTGTAGACGATCGAGGCGCGGTCCTCGACTCCCAGCACGCCGGCCGAGGTGATGTTGACGATCGAACCACCGCCGCCTTTCGCCATCGCCCTTATTGCATGCTTGCAGCAGAACATCAGGCCCCTGAGGTTTACGGCGGTGCCTTCCTCGTATTCCCCGGCGGTCAGTTCTTCTCGCAGGGCCATCAGGGTCGCGGCATTGTTGACCAGTGCGTCGACCTTGCCGAACCGGCTCAGCGCGAAGGCGAACATCGCCTCGATCTCGTCTTCCCTGGCGACATCGGCGTGGTAGGGGACGACCGAGGATCCGATCCCGGCCGCCACCGCTTTCTCCTCCCCGCTGATATCGACCGCCAGCACCTGCGCGCCTTCGCGCGCGAATATCCGGGCCATCGCCTTGCCGAGGCCGCGTCCCGCTCCGGTGATCACCGCGATCTTGCCTTCAAGCAACATGGTTCAGCTTCCCGCGCCCTGCAATTGCTCCAACACCCGCTCGCCGGGAAACGGCGCGTCGTGTCCGCCCATCGGCCCGACCGTGCGCGCCAGCTGGTGCGGGGGAAGAGCCGCGAGCGCTGCGGCGAGCGCATCCTGGGTCCAGGCCTTGCCCCCATTGCTCGCGTGATGCGCTCCGGTCCAGCTGTCGAACAGATAGACGTCGTCCGCCCGCACCGCCAGGAACCTGCCAGTAAACGCGCATTGCGGCGAGACGAGATAGAGCATCACCCGGGCAATGTGATCGGGATCGAAGAGATCGTAGTCGGGATCGAACGGCATGATCTCGTCGATATTGTCGCGGTAGCCATGCATCGCCGCGGTCACCATCCGCGTGCGCGCGGTCGGCCCCAGTGCATTGACGCGCACGCCCAGCGAAGCCAGCTCCTGCGCCGTGACCTGCGCCATCGCCAGCACCGCCGCCTTGCTGACGCCGTAGATGCCGAGCGGGATGTGCGGATTCGATCCGGAGCACGAAGCGGTGCATACCACCGCACGGCCGGGCCGGGGCCCTTGCTGCCGCCAGTGTCGCGTCGCCGCGTCGATCAGCGCCGCCATGCTCTTGGCGTTGATGTCGATGATGCGGTCCCACACGTCTTCACTCAACTCGCCGAACAGTGTCGGGCGGCTGATCCCGGCATTGTTGACGAGAATGTCGAGCGTGCCGAAGCGCTCCACAGTGCGGGCGATCAGCTGCTGCGAATCCGCCCAGCCGGAAACGTCGGTGGTGTCGGCCTCGGCCGTGCCGCCGGCGGCGGCGATTTCCCGCGCGACCGCGCGGGCCGGTTCCTCGTCGTTGCCTTCGCCCCAGGCCGAGCCGCCATAGTCGTTGACCATGACCTGCGCGCCCGCCTCGGCGAGCATCATCGCGTGTGCCCTGCCCACGCCGCGCCCGGCGCCGGTGACCAGCGCAACCTTGCCTTCGAGCATATTCCTCTCCCGCGTTCGTATCGCTTGCAGATCGGGTCCGACCTCTATAACCGTAACGGATGGTTTAGTTAAACGGTTGTTCGGCCCGGTCAAGGCGGTGTGTGCGCAGCCGGGCCTATTGGGCAGAGAGTGCGAGAGGAGCAGAGATGCGGGTGAAGACCGACGCGCGCCGCACCGCCATCGTCGCTGCGGCCTGGCGTGCTTTCCGCAGGAACGGCTTCGAGCGAACCACCATGTCGGACATCGTCGCGATTGCCGGGGGATCGAAAGCGACGATCTACAATTATTTCGAGTCCAAGGACGAGCTGTTCGCCGCCGCGCTCGACCATGGCCTGCGCAATGCCAGCGAAGCGCCGTTCCGCGAACTGGCAGGGCAGGGCAGCCTGGAGGACCGGCTGCTGCGCTTCGCGCGCTCGGACCTGAAAATCAGGCTGTCGCCCGACATGACGGCGGTGGAACGGATTCTCGTCGCGGAGGGAGGCCGCTCGCACGTCTATGCAGCGCTGCGCGAAAAGTCGCTGCTCAAGCGGCGCAAGATCGCGGAGCTGCTAGAGCCGGAAATGGCGGCAGGCAGGCTGCGCGATGCCGATCCGATCCGCGCCGCGATCCATTTGCTGGGGCTGATAGAGGCCGACCTCGTCAGCCGGCACCTGCAGGGCGACAAGACCATCACGCCGGGCATGCTCGAAGAGCAGGTCCATCAGGGGGTGGAAGCGTTCCTGCGCGCCTACGCGCCCGCTCCGGCTGTCGTGCCATGAAGGGAACCGACCTGACGCTGGAACCGGTGTCCGGCGCGATCGGCGCCTGGGTGCGCGGCTACGAGCTTGGTGTCGGCGCGAGCCCGGATACATCCGCCCGGCTGCAACGGGCGCTGGCCGAGCGCGGCGTGCTGTTCTTCGATTTCGGCCGGGTGCCGGACTTCGGGGAGTTCTTCGAATTCGCCGGCATGTTCGGCAAGGTGCAGGGCGAGTTCGGCCAGGAGATCAGGGACCGCAAGCAACCGGCAACGCCCTTCATCGATTCATCGGTAACTCCGATGAAGCCGTTCCGCATCAATCACTGGCATGCCGACGGCGGGCCGCTGCCGGTGCCACCGCGCGCGGCGATACTTGCCGCCCACGAAGTTCCCGAAACCGGCGGTGATACGATGTGGGCCAGCATGGTAGCCGCCTACGATGCCCTCTCGCCGCATTTGCAGCGGATGCTCGACGGAATGCGGATCGTGAACAACAACCGGCGGACCGGTTTTCTCGAACCCAGGGAACACATCCACCCGGCGGTGGTGGTGAATCCGGTCACCGGGCGCAAGTGCCTGTTCGTCGATCCCAATTACACCGCAGGCTTCGTCGATGTGCCCGAAGCCGAGAGCGACGCGCTGCTGCGCTTCCTGTTCGAGCACATCAACACGCCCGAATTCCACGTCCGTCTGCGTTGGAAGCCCGGCTATTGCGCGGTCTGGCACCAGCAGGTGACCAAGCATCGCGGCGTTGCCGACTTCACCGGCCCGCGCAAGCTGCAGCGCCTCACCGTGGACGGCGAACCGCTTTTGGGAGCAACGCAATGACAGGAATGCTGCAAGGCAAGACCGCCGTCGTCACCGGCGCCGGCACCGGCATCGGCCGGGTGATCGCTCGCCGTTTTGTCGCCGAAGGGGCGCGGGTGCTGGTCAGCGATTTCAGCGGCGAACAGGAAGACACCGCGGCCGAACTGGGCGAGGCCGCAGTGGCCTTCCAGGCCGATGTCCGCCACGAAGCGGAGATAGAAGAGATGTTCGCGCAGGCGCTGGAGGCGCTGGGCCGGCTCGACATCTCGGTCCATGTCGCCGGCAATCCCGGCGGCCGCTGGGGCGAGGAAATCACCGAGGAGGAATTCGACGCTTTCACCCAGACCCACCTCAAGGGCATGATGTTCTGCTGCAAGCATGCGGCGCGCGCAATGCTGCCTGCCGGCGGCGGCGCGATCGTCAATTTCTCCTCGACCGCCTCGCTCAATTACGACCCGCTGATTTCCTTCGGCTATTCTGCGGCCAAGGCAGGGATCAATTCGCTGACCAAGGGATTCGCCGGGCGTTACGGCAAGGACGGCATCAGGGTGAATGCGATCGCGCCGGGCTTCACTCTCAGCGAGAAGAACCGGAACGTGCCGGAGCAGGTGATGGCCAGCCTGTCTGCGCGGGCCATGCTGGGCCGCGCGGGCACGCCGGAGGAGCAGGCCAGTGTCGCGCTGTTCCTCGCCTCCGACCTCGCATCCTTCGTGACTGGCCTGACGATTCCGGTCGACGGCGGCTGGACGGCGCGTCTGGCCTGACACTCCGGCAAGGGGAGAGAGGATCGTGGCGGTAATGACACAGGAAGAGCGCATCGCCGCCGACAGGCGGGTGCGCGAGCAGCTTGGCCTGCCGATGACGGGCGCCAATACCACCGGCTGGATCTGCGAGCAGGCACGGCAGGCCGAACGGGAAATCCTCGGTGCGCAGACCTATTGCTTCGGCGAGATCTGGGGGCGGCCCGGCCTCGACATACAGACCCGCTGCCACATCACCATTGCAGTGCTGACCTCGCGTTATCAGCACGGCCCGCTCGCCGATTATGTCGGCGCCGCGATCAGGGTTGGTATCGAACCGTCCGATGTGCTCGAGAACATGCTGCAGCTGTCGAGCTATACCGGCATCACCGCCGTGTCCGAAGCGATGAACGTCGCCCGCCGCGTGTTCGGCGAGCTGGACCTGGCGACCCGGAGCGACGAGGAGCTTGAACCTACCTATGCGATGGACCGCGACGATCGCCTGGCCGCTGTCGGCCGGATCGTGCGCGATGTCGGCATCGGCCGCATGGGGCTGGAGCCGGATGCGCCGCCGTTCGCCTTTCTCAAGGGTGGCGTCTGGACCGAAAAGGCCAGGGACCTCGACGTCGAGGAAGATTTCAACCGGATCAACGGCGAGTACGGCTATGGCGAATGCTGGGGCCGCCAGGCGCTGGGCTACAGGCTGCGCAGCTTCATCACCATGGCCGGCCTGCAGGCGATGGCGCTCAATGAACAGCTCCACTTCCATATCAACAACGCGATCAACCTGGGTATCACGGGCGAGGAAGTGCACGAGTGCCTCGCCCATGTCGGCGCCTATTGCGGGGGAGCGAATTGGCGCAACGCCGCCAACGTCGCGCGCGACATCTTCCTCCAGCGCGGGATTGTCGAACCGGCCTGACTGGCTACGAATGCCTGGCTGTCGCTCAATCGGGAAGCGATCTGCCAAAGGGTTGCCGTTGGACAACATGCGTTGCGCCGCCGGCTGCTTTCGAGAGGGCCAATAGCACCCTCACCGTGAGAGATGTCTATGCGGAAGCCCGCACTTCGCTGGCAGCAACAACGGTCGCGATCGACTTGGTTTGCGAAAGCGAACTGCCGAAGCTGTGCAGGCCAAGTGCGTGCAACCCTCCCAGGCCACCGCAGACGAACAACACCATGTCCTTGGGTTCAGGCGTCGCATAGATGCGTCCGTCCTCGCGAATGCGTCCCTGCGCCTCGACCTGCCCGCGGTGAAGATCCTGCAACCAGTCTCCAGGCAGGCTGGCAAACTTCCAGATGATTTTCTGGACGTCCTCGATGTCCGGAATTTCGTTCGCTATGATCTCCGCGCAGATCGGATTGATGCCGATCGTCATCTCCGAATATTCCATCGAAGGCGTAAAGCAATTGGCGCCCGGATAGGCCACGGACTTGCCGATCATTTCCAGAAACGCCATCGCGCCTGTCGATGTGGTGTCGAGGATGTTCATGGTTCCCATCGTGCTGAACGCGGTGACGGCATTGCCCTTGATGCCCGCGCGACGTTCGGCCAGCGGCGCCCATGGCGATTTCTCTTCCCACTCCCCCATGAGCAAGCCGGAGATTCGGCCGGGCGAGCCAAAGGTCGTCTGCGAGGTCACGCCCGCCACCTGTCCGGCGACATTGCGCATGGTCAGGCGGATGGCGCGGCCGATCGCGTTCGCCCTGGTGGCAACACCGCCTGCGCAGCCATAGCTGTAAGGGATCTTGAGCGCGTCGCGTACCGGGCCGTTCACCACGAAACCGGGGTAGACGGGCGCAGTGGTCGCATTGACGCCATAAAGCTCGAAATCGGGCTCCGCGATCGCCTCGATAGCGGCAATGATCAGCTCAAGCGAGTCGACCGGCGCGCCGGCCATGACAGCGTTAATGACAATCTTTTCGACGGTACATTCCGAACTGTCCGGCATCTTCGCGATCACTTCGTCCGGATACCGGTCATTTTCCGCGAGGAAGCTGCGCACCCTAGCATCTGTCGGCGGGATGAGCGGCAGCCCATCGCCCCAGCCCTGCTTGAGAGAGAAGTCTATGAAGGCCTCGATATCGTCCGACGTTTCCAGCTGACGGCTGGTCAGCCAATCCACTTCGCAGCCCGACGGGCCGCAATCGCGGCTGACCAGTGTCTTGCGCACGGTATTCTGGCGACTGGAGGGCCTGATCGTGTGAATGGTCACGCGGCTTTCTCCTGTTCGCTCAAGCTGGCGCCCATGGTGTCGACGAGTGCCTTGAAATGCGCTTCGGCAACCGGCTCAACGTCCTCGCGCGCCAGTTCGTTCAGCGGATAAGGCAAGACATGGACGCGCAAGCCGGATCGGCCACCGCGCGCGGCGAGCTCATGCGCGAAATCCTCGAAGTTCCTGGTTGCAACCGCAACTGTGGGAAGGCCGGTGTTGGCCGCGGCAATGGCGTCGCGAATGGTCCAACCCGTGCATGAGCCGCAATTGGCGAGCCCCACGACAGCGATGTCGATGGTCTTCAACCATTCATGGAGTGAGCGATCCTGTTCCTCGCCTTCTTCGCCGGATCGGTTGGTCGAGCGCCAATAGGAAATTTCTGCGCCGGCCTCACGGAACTTCTCCGCCCAATTCTCGCTGATCCAGTCCCAGCAACGCCAGATCTGGTCAACGCGAAAACCGATGCGCTTGCCACCGATGATGCCGGCATCCGGACCGGGGCTTTCATTGTCATCCAGGCGGCGCGCCGTTGGATCGAGTACCTTGATAAGCGCCATCATTCCTCTCCTATGTGCCGAGGTGCCAACAAGCGGGTCACCAGGAACCTGATCTGCTCCCGAGCAGCGGGCTTTTGCCGTTTCGCGTTTGCACGCCCGCTGGCTTGGGAGACGCTGACATGCACTTGCAGGATGAATGCTTGCAGATCGGCGTAATTGCGTCCAATGCATTCTTAGGTGCCAACTTATACGTATGATCTATATGCTCGAATTGCGAAGCCTTCGCCATCTCGTCGTACTCGCGCGGAGACTCAATTTTGTGCGCGCGGCCGATGAATTGGGCATTACCCAGCCCACCTTGAGCCGCTCGATCCAGGCATTGGAGCGGCAACTCGGCACCAGGTTGTTTGATCGGGATCGCGGTGGAGTCACACTGACACCCCAAGGCCGGCTTATTGCCGAACGTGCGGGATTTCTGCTTGTCGACGCAGAGGATCTGGAACGCCAATCGAGATTGTACAGCCAAGGAGACGCGGGTTTTATCCGCTTTGGCATGGCGCCCATGCCGGCTCACGCCCTCCTTCGGACCGTGCTCTCGCAGCTGCTCACCAACTCACCCGGCGTGACGAACGAGGTGGTGGTGCGTGACGTCGAGGAGCTTTGGGGCATGCTCGTCGTGGGCGAGATCGAGTTCTTCGTCAGTCCGAACCCACCGCTTCAGGACCTTTCGCAGGCGCGCGTCGAAAGCCTGGGCGAGTTTCCTTTGAGCCTGATCGTGCGCAGCGGACATCCCTTGCTGAAAGACACGCCGGAAGAACGCCAGTTTCCACTGCTCCGGTCGAGTTGGACAGGCATCCCGGTACCGGATCGGATAAAGCCCCGCATTCTGGGAGAGCCCAACATCATCGAGGATTTTGCGACGCTGGCAGGGCTGACGTCCTCGACGGACGCAATCTGGTTTTCTTCCGCCTTTGCGGTCCGGCAGGAGCTTGCGAACGGGGTGTTGGTGGAACTGCTCCGCGCCGAGCAGAAAATCGAAATGACACTATACGCGCTCAAGCGGCGCAGCCGAACACCTCTGGCGGAAACCGTCACGGCGGCGCTTCGCGAAGCGGTCGGACGGGTGGGCTCTTGACGGAAGCGAATAGCCGGCACCTCGGCCGGCGTCTTAATCGCGCTTTGCCGGTTCGACTAATCTCGTCAGCGCCCAGTCCACGAACCCGCGCACTTCGTCATGACCTTTGGTGATGCCGACCCGCTCCTCGTTCGAAAGCAGCCGTCCGACAGCTACGAGGATGGTGGTCAACGCAGTCGGAGTAAGGTCGTCCGGGGCGGCCGAGAACCAACCCGTAGCTTTCTCAAGCAGGCGCGCCTGGGTGTCCCTTGCCTTGCCGGTTGAGCCGGCCAGCTTGTCGCGTATCGCCTTGCGATGGCTCGACAGCGCAAGAAACTCGACCCCAAGCGCCGTCTGGATGCCGGTCGACTGATACCGCCAGAAGGCCTCCAGCGGGTGCTCGGAACTCAGCACGCGCTCAAGCTCTTCGAGCTGACGGTCCGTCATGCGCTTGTGCAGCGCGATGAACAGGTCATCGGTGGTCGGATAATAATAATGCACGGTCGCGGCATTGAGCTCCAGCTCCTGGGCGACGCGTCGCGAACTGACCGCGGCATAGCCCTCCTCGACCATCACCTTCTCGGTCGTGTCGAGGATCAGCTTGCGGGTGGTTTCCGGATCCCTGCGTATCCGTTTCTTCGGCTTCGGCTGCGCCGCCACTGTCTGCCTCCCGTCCGCATCGTCGCGATCGTCTCCCGCCTGCATCAGCCAGACCTTGACCGCAACCCTGCCTACTACTAAACACATGTTTAGTATATGAGTCGATAGAGGATGGGCCATGGCGCTCGACATTGAACCGATCACTCCCTTCCTGGGCGCGATCGTGCGCATCGCGCCGGAAGACTCGATCGCGAACGGCGTGCCGGGCCAGCTGCTCGACGCGCTTGAGCGCCACAAGGTGCTGCTGTTTCCGCAGATCCATATGAGCGACGAGATCTTCCTCAAGCTCACGGCCGCCATGGGCGAGAAGCACGAGGTCGCGGCAACCGATGACGGTTCGGAAGTGAGCGGCAAGGGCATCTTCCGGATCGCGCGCGACAAGGATGACAGGACCCAGCGCGAATTCATCCTCGGCAATGATTTCTGGCACATGGACGGCATGAATTATTCGGTGCCGGTCAAGGCGACGCTGCTGAAATGCGAGAAGGCGCCCGCCGAGGGCGGCGATACCGGCTTCGCCAATCTCCATGCCGCCTGGGACGCCCTGCCGGACGATCGGAAGCGGCAGCTGGAGAAGTTGAAGGTCGGCCATTGTCTGTCGGCCTGCCTGCGCCGCCTGCACGAACATCCGACCAAGGAGGATTTCGCGCGCTGGGATGCGGTCTTCTCGCGCGTCGAACATCCGCTGGTGTGGAAGCAGCAGAGCGGCAATGCCTCGCTGCTGATCGGCTCCACCGCCAATGACATTGCGGGCATGAGCGAAGCGGAGGGCCGCGCGCTGCTCGACGAGCTGCTCGAATGGTGCACGCAGGACCGCTTCACCTACCGCCACAAGTGGAGCGATGGCGACCTTGTGATCTTCTACAATTCGGGCCTGCTGCACAAATCCTATCCCTATCCCGATTCCGCAGGCCGGGTGATGCACCGCACGACGCTGAAGGGCACCGAGTCCACCGGGGCCGAAATACCGGAAAGTGCAGCAGCGCTTTACTGACGGGCAGCGAGCGGCAGGCACCAGCCGCTCCCGACACGCAAGCAGATAGGGAGATGCATTTTGCCGCAGGATAGCCGGATCGCGATTGTCACCGGTGCGAGCCGCGGTGCAGGCAAGGGCATCGCCCGCGCGCTGGGCTCGCATGGCTGCACGGTCTATGTGACGGGCCGGTCGCAGAAGGAAGGCGATGCCGAGATGCCCGGCACCATCCACTCGGCGGCGCAGGAGGTGACGGACGCCGGCGGCAAGGGCATCGCGGTTTGCTGCGACAGCAGCGACGATGCCCAGATCAAGGCGCTGATCGACCAGGTCGTCGGCGAGCAGGGCAGGATCGACATACTTGTCAACAATGCCTGTTACCAGAGCAATGCCATCGCCGCGCCGGGACAGTTCTGGGAGAAGCCGATGGAGATCGGCGATATGATCGATGTCGGCCTGCGCAGCGGTTTCGTCACCAGCTGGTATGCCGCGCCGCATATGGCCCGGCAGGGTGACGGCCTGATCCTGTTCACTTCCTCTCCCGGCTCGATGCATTATTGCTTCGGACCCGCCTACGGCGCGCAGAAGGCCGGATCGGACAAGATGGCCTTCGACATGGGCGTGGACTTTGCCGACGCCGGTGTGAACGTCGCCGCTGTATCGGTGTGGATGGGATCGCTGACGACAGAGCGTCTGCTGGGCATGATCGAGGCGGCGCCGGACCGTTTCGCGCATCTGGAAGGCACTCTGGAGCCGACCGAATATACCGGCCACCTTGCCTGGGCGATCTACAATGACCCGGACAAAATGGCGAAGTTCAACGGCCGTACGATCATCGGAGCCGAAGCCGGGCGCGACTACGGCATTACGGACGAAGCCGGCAGGTTTCCGCCATCGGTGCGCGACGGTACGGGAGCGTCGCCGCCCGAGTATTACCCATACAAGGTGAAGTGAGGCCGGGCCGCCGGCATTCGACGGCCGCCTGGCCCAGCAGGGAGATTGACGATGGTTTTGGAGCGTGCGGAGATCTTCATCCAGGAAGGCAAGATGGACGAGTTTCTCGAAGTCCTGAAGTCAAAGGCCATACCGCTGACAGCCCAGTTCACCGGACTGATTTCCTTCCGGGCGCTGCGCGGGGTTGAGGATGTCAATTCGGTGATGTTCCTGGCCGAGTGGGAATCGGTCGAAGCCCATCTCGCTTCGCGGCCCGAACCCGCCCATGAACAGTTCCGCCAGGTCGTGCTGCCATACACTTCAGGCGCGAAGCCGACCGTCCATTTCGACCCCGTCTGAAAATCGGGCGCGAAGAAAACCAACCGGGAGAGCGATGAACCATGAAGATCACGAAAGTCGACGCGCCGCGTTGCGCCGGGGGCGAAAACCCGATGTGGGACGCTGCACGCCAAGTGCTTCACTACATCGACAACAGCGGCATGAAAGTCCACACCTACGACCCGGTGAGCGGCAACTCTCGCACTCTCGACATGCCGGCGGTGATCACCACGCTCGTTCTCAGGAATGGCGGAGGCGCAGTCGTTACGCTGCGCACCGGTATTCATTTCCTCGATCTCGATACCGGCAAGCTCGACCTGATCCATCCGCTGCCCGATCCGCCTCCGCATGTATTCAATGACGGCAAGGTCGACAGCCGTGGCCGTTTCATTATCGGCGCCAGCACCGCCAACTTCGCCGATCCCGGCCCCGATGGTGGGCTGTTCCGGCTCGATCCCGATCTGACGCTCACCAGGCTCGATAGCGGCATTCACTTTTCCAACAGCCCGTGCTGGTCGCCCGATGGCGGCACCTTCTATTTCTCGGACAGCTGGATCAACACGACCTACGCCTACGACTACGACGTCAAAACCGGGAATGTCAGCAACCGCCGTCCGTTCGTGAATACAAGCGATCTCGGCGGATTGCCGGATGGGGCCACCGTCGATACCGACGGGCTCTATTGGGTCGCGGTATTTCGCGGCGGCAAGATCGCCGCATACCGGCCCGACGGCACACTCGATCGCGCGATCGACATGCCGGTGCCCCTCGTCTCCAGCGTTGCCTTCGGCGGGCCGGATCTCGATCGGCTCTACGTCACCACCATTGCCCATGACGTCGCTGCCGGCGGCGATGAGGGCCAGGACGACCCCGAGGGCCTGGCGGGCAGCCTGTTCGTGATCGAAGGGCTGGGCGCCCGCGGCAACCCCGAACCCGGATTCGCGGGCTGACGCGCAACCGCCCCCATTCAACGCACCAAGGACAACGACAATGAGTGATGAAGCTCGCCTGGCCGCACTGGAAGCCAAGATGCAGGATTTGCTGGACCGGCAGGAGATATTCGACTGCATCAAGCGCAATTCGCGCGGCAACGACCGGTTCGATGTCGATCTGGTGACCAGCAGCTATCACACGGACGGGCTCCATGAGGTCGGTCAGAACCGGGTGCCGGGCCCCGGCTATGGCGAGCACGCCAACCGCGCGCACGGCGCGATATTCGACGCCAACCTGCACAACGTCACCATGCATATGTGCGAGATCGACGGCGATGTTGCGCATGCCGAAAGCTACAGCTTGGGCGTGTTCCTCGACAAGGGCGGCGAGACCGGCCGCATCCTTGCCGGCCGGTACATCGACCGGCTTGAGCGGCGCGACGGCGAGTGGCGCATCATGCTGCGGCGCTCTACGGTTGAAGTCGCGCTGGAAGGCAAGGCCACGCTGCCCAATGGCGCCAAGCTTCCCGGCTCGGGCTATCTCAGAGGCAATCGCGATCGCACCGATCCCTCCTATGAGCGCCCGCTTACCCCTGACAGCGGCGGCCGCTGGTGACGTCCGAAGCCGGGGCCATCGCAGCTGCCGCCGCGATCCGCCGGTGCTTGTCCGCAAGGAGCATGGCATGACAGAATTTGTCGAAAGGGTATCCTATCTCGCCGAAGGTCCTCTCGCGCTGGTCATTGGTTGCGGGGATATGGGCATGGGCAGCGCGCGCGCTCTGGGCAGGCGCCATCCACTGCTGATCGCAGACCGTGATGCCGAACGCCTGGACCGGGCCGTCGATGCTCTCGTTCACGAAGGATATGCAGCGCGGGCTATTGCCTGCGATATCACCAGCACTGGCGATGTGAACAACCTCGCGAAGGTGATTGGGCGAGGACCGGGAGTGCGCGTGCTCGCCCACGTTGCGGCCGTCGGCAATGCGCCGGGCGGTTGGCGCGAAGTGATGAGCGTCGATCTCCTCGGCGCGCACCGCATCGCAAACGCCGTGGCTCCGCATATGGTTCGTGGAGGCGTGGCGGTGCTGATCTCGTCGACCGGTAGCCGTCAAAGCCAGCACGATCCCGAAATCGAAGCGCTGCTGGATGATCCCTTCAGGCCGGATTTCGAGGAAGCTCTGATCAAGGCTTTCGGCCGGGAGCCCGACTTCCTCGAAGCCTATTACATGGCCAAGCACGGGGTTAACCGCCTTGCCCGAAAGCTCGCTGTCGACCTGGGACCGAATGAAGTCCGCGCTCTGTCCGTATCGCCGGGGCTGATCGATTCGACCATGGGCCGTACCGGGGGCTCGCTGCTGCCGGTCTACGATGGCGGAAAGAAGCGGTTGGGATCGCGAAGCGAGAAGGCGGTTCTTGAAGTACCCCTTGGTCGCCAGGGCACGATCCGGGAAATCGTTTCGGTGATCGACTTCGTGACGTCCGACGCGGCGAGCTTCCTGAGCGGAATCGATATCGCCGTCGATGGCGGTTCAACAGCTTTCTGGCAAAGCCGGGGCGTAATCGGGAGCTAGCACATATGGCGCCAGGCGAAGCATTGCGGAAGCGAGGCGTCGGCCGCCGGATCGACGTGCGGCAGGCTGCATCATGAGGCAGACGCCATGACGAGCGACACTGGCGACACCTTGCAGGTCAGGCCCTCGGCTGCCGGTCTGGGTTGCCATGTCATGGCTGCAAAGGCGGATCTGCTGGGTGGACACCATGCCACGCAAATCCGCCGATTGCTGGTTGCTCATGGAGTCCTCTGTTTCCCCGCGGTGGCTCTCGACGACGATGAACAACTGATATTCGCCAGAACGCTCGGGGAGGTCGCCTCCGACTGGGATGTTTCCTCAGACAGGACCGTCAATCGCAACGAGCGGCTTGCCGAATATCAAAAGAGTTCGGTGAACTGGCATTTCGATGGCTTTGGCGTCGACGTTCCGGAGTTTGCGACAATCATGAGCCCGCGCATACTGGCGAACGGCTCAGCCGGCGCAACCGAGTTCGCCAACTGCTATGCCGCCTATCAGGCGCTTTGCGCTGCAGACAAGGAGGCCTTCGACAGCTTACGGATCCGGCACAGCTTTGAAACCACGATGCGCCTGGTCAAGCCGCAGCCGAGCGAGGCAGAACTCGAGGAGTGGCGCAAGGGCGGCCCCCCGCACACCCAGCCGCTGGTCTGGCATCACGATTCCGGACAAAACTCGTTGCTTCTCGGCGCCAGCGCTTTTCGTGTCGAAGGAATGGACCTTGAAGAAGGACGGGCGCTGATCGCTCGCCTGAATGCGTGGATCACGCAACCCAGATTCGTCTACCGTTACGAATGGGAGATCGGTGACCTCGTGATATGGGACAATACGGGAGTTCTGCATCGGGCGGTCCCCTATGCGCCCGACAGCAAACGCCTGATGCACCGGACAACGATTCTGGGGCACGAAGCGCCAGGTTAGATACAAGCCGTAGAAGGCGACGATGGGAGGTGGCGCCCGCCTTTTTCGTGTCGTTCGCCTTGGCGTTATTCGGCCGGTGGCGCGTCGAGCGAGGCGTCTTCGGGAAGGCCGCCGAGCTGGGTCACCATCTGCTGGTAGGCGTCGAGATAGGCCAGGACGATGACCTGTCCGATTTCGGTATTCTGGTAGCCGCCCCCGCCGATGCCGGCGAAAGTCCCGCCGAAGAAGCCGCCGCCGCCGGCGCCGAAGCTCAGGTCGGACTTGCGGGCATAGCCTTCGACCAGCGCTTCCTCGACAGTCGTGCGGGCATTCACCACCGACAGGGTGACATTGGCTTCGCGCTTCTTGATGTTGATGCCGCCGGCGATACCGCCGAAGCCGCGGCCGAACAGGCCGCCGACCCCGCCCAGCACGCCGCCCAGGGCATTGCCGCCAGAATTGCGATTGGCGCTGACGATGTTGGGCTCAAGGAAATAGTCGGCGGCGAGCACCTGGCCCCGGCCGATGTTCGAACCGCGCTGCAGTTCGCCTGCATCGGCCAGAGCGCGCTCCATGGCCCGGCTCTGCAACGAGCGGCCGCGGTTGACGAGGGTGAAGCAGCGCGAGCGCTGGACGAAGATGCGCAGGATTTCCTCGGGGCTGCCGAGATTGTACTGGCGCCACCACTTGTCGTCGGGCTCGACGATGGCGATCACGCCCAGATTGCGTGAGCAGACCGGGATCTCCCGCGTGCCCTTCTCCTGCTCCTTGCGTCCGGAGGACTTGGCGGATGCGGTCGTACCGCTCAACGCCACAGCCGCCGCGGCCACTGCAAAGATGAATTTCTTCATTGCCTGTCTCCCTGCTGCCGTGACGCGGATTGCACAAAAGATGTGAGATTCCAATGGCAATTGCACTGGACGGCGCCGTGCGGCGGACCATACGCGTGTTTTTGTGAACCGCAAATGACGAAGTCCTATTGACGGTCTGCTCCGCCGCCTACCGCCATGTTGTCGATGAGCCGGGCAGGGCCGATCCGCGCCGCGACCAGCAGGCGCGCGGGCCCGGCACCGAGCGCCGATAGCGGCTCAAGCGAAGCCGCATCGCGCAGCTCGGCGTAATCGACCGATGCGAAACCGGCGTCGAGCAGCTCCAGTGCCAGGTGGCCGAGCGTCATTGCGACTTCGCCGCCGCTTTCGATCCTCGCGATCGCCTCGCGCATTGCCTTCGGCAGGGCGGCCGCCCGGGCGCGCTCTTCGGGCGAGAGATAGGCGTTGCGCGAGCTCATCGCGAGGCCGTCCGCCTCGCGCACTGTGGCAACGCCGAAAATCCGGTCTGCATAGGGGCGAACGAGATCGAGGTCGCGCGCCATGCGGCGGATCACGGCGAGCTGCTGCCAGTCCTTTTCGCCGAAGAAGGCAAGATCGGGTCGTACCTGGTTGAACAGCTTGCACACGACCGTTGCCACGCCGTCGAAATGGCCGGGGCGCGATGCGCCGCACAGGCCGTCGCTGACGCCGGATACGGAGATGTTGGTGGCGTAGCCTTGCGGATACATGACCTCGACCGAAGGCGCCCAGACAAGCGAAACCCCTTCCGCCTCGAGCAGGGCACTGTCGCGTTCGAGCTGGCGCGGATAGGCGTCGAGATCCTCGTTCGCTCCGAACTGGCGGGGATTTACGAAGATCGAAACCGCGACATGCGCCGCCCGCGCCTTCGCTTCGCGCACCAGCGTCAGATGGCCCTCGTGAAGGGCGCCCATGGTAGGCACGAGCGCCAGCTCGCCGTCGGCGCGCAGCGCTTCGACTGCACTTCGCAGTGGATCGAGGCTCTGGATGGTTTGCATGGCACCTGCCCCTTGGATATGACCGATTCACCGGGTCGCCCAGCCTGCCTAGCGTCGGCATCGGGCTGCCAGCAAGTCTTTGAGAAAGCGAATAGTGTCTCCACACCGGATTGTCTTTGCCAATGAGAAGGGCGGTACCGGCAAGTCGACGACTGCCGTCCATGTCGCCATCGCTCTTGCCTATCAGGGCGCGAAGGTGGCGGCGGTCGATCTCGACCCCCGCCAGCGTACGCTTTTCCGCTATTTCGAGAATCGCGCCGATACCGAGCGCCGACGGGGCATCAGTCTGCCCGGGGCGCGGTTCACCGTATTCGAGGGCGGCTCGGCCGCGGAACTAGACAACCTCGTCGAAGCGATCGGCGAGGGTCAGGATTTCCTCATCTTCGACACGCCGGGCCGCGACGATCCGCTTGCCCGCCATGCCGCGACCACAGCGGACACGCTGGTCACGCCGCTCAACGACAGCTTCGTCGATTTCGACCTGATCGGACAGGTCGATGCCGAGACCTTCAAGGTCCGGCGCCTGTCCTTCTACGCCGAGCTGATCTGGGAAACCCGCAAGAAGCGGGCGATGGCCACGATCAGCGACCAGCGGCGCGAGATGGACTGGGTGGTGGTGCGCAACCGCACCGGCCATGTCGAGGCGCGCAACATGCGCCGGCTCGACGGCGCCCTGGGCGAGCTTTCGAAGCGGGTCGGCTTCCGCACCGTCAACGGCCTGTCCGAACGCGTGATCTATCGCGAGCTGTTCCCTTCCGGCCTGACGCTGCTCGACAAGGGCCATCTCGGCGAACTCGGCACCAGCCACCTCGTCGCGAGGCAGGAATTGCGCGCCCTGCTTGCCGGGCTCAACCTGCCGGTGCCGGCCGTGCGTCAGGAGCAGCTGGCGCTTGCCGGGCAGGCATGAAATTTCTCTGGCTCCTGGTCCTGGCGGTCATCGCCTGGCGGGTGTTCTTCGGCCGATGGCCCTGGCAGCCGGGCAGGAAAGGAATGCGGGCAAGAGCGCGTGCGCAGGCGCGTAGCGTGCTGGGCGTAGGGGAGGCCGCCGGTCGCGACGAGATCATCGAGGCGCATCGCCGGCTGCTGGTGAAGGTCCATCCTGACCGGGGCGGTAGCAACGAGCAGGTCCATGAGGCCAATGCGGCGCGCGACCTGCTGCTGGGCGATCTGGCACTGGGCGAAATGGAGCAGTCATGAGCCACCGGTTCCACCCGACAGTCCTTCGCGAATATGACATCCGCGGCATCATCGGCGAAACGCTGGGGGCGGCGGACGCGCGCGCGATCGGCCGTGCCTTCGCTTCGCTGCTCAGGGAAGCGGGCGGAAGCCGGGTCGCGGTCGGCTATGACGGCCGGACAAGCTCGCCGATGCTGGAAGAGGCATTGGTCGACGGGTTGAATGCGAGCGGCGTCGACGCGGTACGGATCGGCATGGGGCCGACGCCGATGCTCTATTATGCCGAAGCCTCAGCCGAAGACGTGCATGGCGGCATTCAGATAACCGGCAGCCACAACCCAGCCAACTACAACGGCTTCAAGCTGGTATTCCAGGGACGACCGTTCTTCGGCCGCGACATCCTCGTGCTCGGCAAGATCGCCGAAGAGGGAGTATGGCTCGATGGAAGCGGCGGGTCGGAGCGCCGCGAGGTCATGTCGGACTATATCGACCGCCTGGTCGAAGGCATGGGCGGGATCGACGCAGGCATTCTCTCGGGCCTGAGGATCGGCTGGGACGCGGGCAACGGGGCCGCCGGTCCGGCGCTCGAACTGCTCACCGCCCGCCTGCCGGGCGAGCACCATCTCCTCTACACCGAAGTCGACGGCAATTTCCCCAATCATCATCCCGACCCCACCGAGGAGAAGAACCTTGCCGACCTGAAGGCGCTGGTCGCGGACAAGAGCCTCGATTTCGGAGTGGCATTCGACGGCGACGGCGACCGGATCGGCGCGGTCGACGGCAAGGGGCGGGTGATCTGGGGCGACCAGCTGCTTTCGATCTACGCCGAAGACCTGCTGCGGATGGTGCCCGGGGCCACGATTATCGCCGATGTGAAGGCTTCGCGCGCGCTGTTCGACCATATCGGGCAATGCGGCGGAGAGCCGCTGATGTGGAAGACCGGCCACAGCCTGATCAAGTCCAAAATGAAGGAAACCGGTGCGCCGCTGGCCGGGGAGATGAGCGGCCACGTCTTCTTCGCCCACGATTACTACGGCTTCGACGACGCGCTCTACGCTGCGGTCCGTTTGATTGCCGCCAGTGCCCGGCTCGGCAAGTCGGTGACGGAGCTACGTGAAGCGATGCCGGCCATGGTCAACACGCCGGAGCTGCGATTCCAGGTCGACGAAACCCGCAAGTTCGCGGTGATCGACGAGGTGAAGCAGCGCCTTTCGGACAGCGATGCCGAAGTCGATGCGACAGACGGCGTGCGGGTGACGTCAGGGGACGGCTGGTGGTTGCTGCGCGCTTCCAACACGCAGGACGTGCTCGTCGCCCGTGCGGAAAGCGACAGCCAGACGGGACTGGACCGGCTGATCGCGCAGATCGACGCACAGCTTGCCGCCTCGGGCCTGGAGCGGGGGCCGCAGGCCAGCCATTGACGGCGGCGGAGCCGGATTGTCAGGAAACCGCGCCCGGCGGCAGCGCATGCGTGGGTACCCTCTCCATCAGGTAGCACAGGCAGTCCTGACGGACGATCCGCTCGTCGCAGGTAAGCATGGCCGGCATCGCCTCGCGGCGAAGGCGTAGCGCGCCGCCCTCGGTCGAGAAGAAGTCCGAGCTGACGTTGCGACCGGCTTCATCGACGATGTCGAGCGGCATCGGGTGGCCGGTTTCGCCGAAACAGGCTCCTGCTTCCAGCTCGCGAAAATTCATGTGGTCCAGCGCTGGGTCGAGGCGCAGCTCGGCCCGATCGCCGCCGAAGCTCATGCTGACCTCCGGGCGCACGCGGACCAGGGCCATGGTGTGATACAGGTCCAGGTCCTGAT
Source organism: Novosphingobium sp. (assembly GCA_024236175.1). Taxonomy (GTDB): domain Bacteria; phylum Pseudomonadota; class Alphaproteobacteria; order Sphingomonadales; family Sphingomonadaceae; genus Novosphingobium. Next base: position 53,525 of record JACKKY010000003.1, read on the forward strand.
GGCGGACCGGATGGTCGGGAAAATCGCCGAGATCCAGCGCCGATTCGACCAGACGCGCCGCGGCCGCGGCATTGGCAGGCGTGCCCGGTTGGCCGCACTCGGCGGCGATCGCAGGAAGCTTGCCGGCAAGCGAGGCGGTCTGGGTGCCGGGCATGCCCGCGAACCACACCGCGGTCCGGGTGAAGAGCGTCGCCAGGTGCAGCGTGCGCGCGTCGAGGCTGCAGACCACCGAATAATGCGGATTGAGGCCGGTATTGTTGTGCAGGTCGATGGCAGCGAACACCGGGCGGCTGAGCATCAGCTCGTGCGCTTGCGCCATCGCCTTCGCTTCGGGCGTGCCGATGTGGTCGAGCGTGCCGGGCCAGACCCGGTTGTAGTCCGGCTGGCCGGTCAGCCGCCGCACGCCTTCGCGCGCCGCCGCGACATTGCCGATCAGCAGCACAAGCCCGCGCGCCAGAGTATGACCCGCACGGGCGCGAAGCACCCGCTGCACGGCTTCAAGCCCTGAATCCTCGTTGCCGTGGAGCAGCACCGAGACGAAGAGCGGCGGTTGCCGTCTGCCGGGAAGCTCGATGATCGTCGGCCCGGAAAAAAGGCGGTGCAGGTCGCGAGGGCTGCAATCCAGGAAGCCTTCCGGAAGAGTGTCAAGAACGGTCAGGCCGGCCATCATACGGTACCTAGAGCGGCCATTCATGCACCGGCATTCCGCTACGCTGGTGCTCCAGATATTCGGCAGTCAGGCTGAAGAGGTCGCCGTGCTTCTGATGATGGGCAAGCTGCCAGGCGGCGCCGGTCTGTCCGGACGCCAGGCGCAAGTGGATGATGTCGAGATAGCGGTCGATCAGCCCGGCGCCGACGCCCTGTCGAACGAGGCCCTCGCGAGCGAGCGGCAGCAGTTCCGCCAGAACCTCGCGGACCGGCTGCCGCCTGCCATCGAGCCACAGGATTTCCGCATCGAGCCCGTATTTGGCGGCCGCATAGAAATTGTCCCGGGCGGCGGCGAACGGCAGGATCGCTTCTGCTTCCCGGCACCGGTCCGCCAGCATGTCCGCTGTGCCGAAATAGAAGGCCGCGTTTGCGATCATGTCGATCATGCTCGGCCCGGCGGGCATTACGCGGTGTTCGATGCGAAGATGCGGCGTGCCGTCGTCGTCGAAGCCGACCAGCGGCCGGTTCCAGCGCCAGATCGTGCCGTTGTGAAGCCGCAGGCGGGCAAGGCGCTCGGGCGCGGTATCCTCTGCCACCGGCAGGAGCACGGGGTAGTCCGACAGGTTCTCGGCGAACAGCTCGGTCGGATCCTTGCCGGCATAGCCGCTTCCGAACGTCACGCGGCGGGGCCTGCCGTCATCGCCCTGCGTATCCGCCTGCTCCAGCGCCTGCTCGAAGATGGGAATGCGCGTCTCGTGCCAGAGGCTGCGGCCGAACAGGAACGGCGAGTTTGCCGTTATCGCCACCAGCGGCGCGCTGAGGAGAACCGAGGCGTTGAAACTGGCCGCGAAGCGCTCTGCCGCCACTTGCAGGTGAAGCTGCAGCGAGGTGGTTGCCGCTTCGAGCATCACGTCCATGTGGGTGGTCCGCAAATGCTCGCCGTCTGCCCGCGCACTGTCGATGTCGATCCGCAGCGGCGCTCCGTCGCGCGCCTTGATCAGTTCGCGGTTCAGGGCGACGTAGCGGTTCGAAGGCGTCATGTTGTTCAGCGACAGGTCGCTCTCGCGCAGGGTCGGCAGGGTTCCGATGGCGATGACCGTATCGACGTCTTCGTGTGCGTTGCCGGCGCAGCGTGTCCAGATTGTCCGCAATTCCTGCTCGAGGCGGCCCAGTCCGTCACCGGCCAGCAGTTGCGGCTCGCAATTCACTTCGATGTTGAAACGCGACAGTTCGCCGACGACCAGCGGATCGTCCAGTCGCGTCAGGAAACGCTGGTTGTCCGCCGCCGGGAAGAAGTTCCGGTCGATCAGCCAGGCTTCCACCTCGAAGCCGACCCGCGGCCCCTCCTTCGAGAAATGGCCATCTGCGAAGCCTGCCCGCAGGCGTTCGGTCTCTTCCGCCAGACGTTTGCCGAAGGTCTCGAAGTCCGAGTCGCTGAACCCGGCGGCGCTGATTTCTTGTCCCAAGGTGCTGACCGTGCTGACTGAAGCGAGGAAATCGGCGATTAGGCTGGGCTGATCGGATTGGCCAGCCCCCGCAGGCAGTTCGCTGACCCGTTTCTTGCCCTGGAATTCGGGGTTTGACCCGATTTGTGCTATCCGGGTTTCGGAGAGTTTGTAAGCGGGGATTCTGCCGCGCCGCCACCTTGGAGAGTGGAGCGAGATGACCGCCGGTTCCGGCGCCACAACCACGATCGCACGGCTCGTCGCATTGCTGACGATGGCTGCTGCCGCCCTTGTGCTGATCGCGTCTCCCGCACCGGCGAGTTCGCCATCCGGAACGGCCTATGTTCTCGATCTGAAAGGCGCGATAGGCCCGGCCACCGCGTCCTATATCGCCAGCGGATTGGAACGCGCACGAGAGGAAGGTGCGGCTGTGGTAGTCATTCGGATGGACACGCCTGGCGGGCTCGACACGTCGATGCGCGAGATCATCCGCGAAATCCTGGCGATGCCCGTGCCGGTCGTCACCTACGTGCATCCCAGCGGGGCCCGTGCGGCGAGCGCCGGCACCTATATCCTCTACGCCAGCCATGTCGCCGCGATGACGCCGGGCACCAATCTTGGAGCGGCAACGCCCATCCAGATCGGTACCGCTCCCGCCGAGCCGAACCAGCCGGACGCGGGTGAGGGAAAGGAGGACGGCGAATCCGCCGCGCCCAAGAACGCCGGCGAACGCAAGGCGGTGAACGATGCGGTCGCCTATATCCGCTCGCTTGCCGAAATGCGTGGCCGCAATGCTGATTGGGGCGAGAAGGCCGTGCGCGAAGCGGCGAGCCTGTCCGCCAACGCCGCCCTTGAACAGAACGTCATCGACATCGTCGCCGAAGATGTGGGTTCGCTGCTTCAGGAGCTCGACGGGAGGACCGTCACGGTCAACGGGCAGGAGCGGCAGCTGGCCACTGCGGGCCTTGTGCTTACCGAAATCGAGCCGGATTGGCTTGACGAGCTGCTGGCCGTCATCACCAACCCCAATGTTGCGCTGATCCTGATGATGATCGGCGTCTACGGACTGTTTTTCGAGTTCATGAATCCCGGGGCGATGGTCCCCGGTACGGTCGGCGCGATTTCGCTACTGATCGGGCTTTACGCATTGGCTGCGCTCCCTGTGGATTTCGTCGGGCTCGCCCTGATCCTGCTCGGTCTCGCGCTGATGGTGGCGGAGGCTTTCGCGCCGTCCTTCGGAATCCTGGGCATCGGAGGCCTTGCCGCCTTCGTTTTCGGAGCAGCAATCATGTTCGACACGGATGTGCCCCAGTTCAGGATAAACCGGTCGATCATTGCCGCAGTTGCCCTGTTCAGCGCCGGCCTGCTCATCGCGGTCGCGCGGGTCGGCATCCGCTCGCTCCGCGGCCGGGTCGAGACCGGTTCGGAAGAGTTGATCGGCGCCCGGGCACAGGTCCTCGATTGGCAGGACGGCGCAGGTCACGTCTTCGTGCACAGCGAACGGTGGAATGCCGTCGGTCCCACGACATTGGAAAAGGGCGCAACCGTGACGGTTGATTCTATTTCCGGCCTGCAGCTTGGAGTTTCACGGCCGGAGGAACGCGGGACCTGATCGCGAGGAGGACGAAATGGACATTCTGGGCTTAAGTTTTCTCATGCCGCTGATCTTCCTGCTGCTCGTCTTCCTGTGGGCGGCAATCAAGATTCTGCGGGAATACGAGCGAGGCGTGGTCTTCACGCTAGGCCGGTTCACCGGTGTTAAAGGCCCGGGGCTGATCATCCTCATTCCCTTCGTCCAGCAGATCGTCCGTACCGATCTGCGCACGGTCGTGCTCGACGTGCCGACGCAGGATGTGATTTCCCGGGACAATGTTTCGGTCAAGGTCAACGCGGTGGTCTATTTCCGGGTGGTCGATCCCGGGAGCGCGATAATCCAGGTTGAGAACTTCATCCAGGCGACGAGTGAGCTCGCGCAGACCACCTTGCGGTCTGTGCTGGGCAAGCACGAGCTCGACGAAATGCTGGCCGAGCGCGACAAGCTCAACGAAGACCTCCAGGAAATCCTCGACAAGCAGACCGATGCCTGGGGCATCAAGGTCGCCAATGTCGAAATCAAGCATGTCGATATCGACGAATCGATGGTTCGGGCGATCGCCCGTCAAGCCGAGGCCGAGCGGGAACGGCGTGCCAAGGTCATCAACGCCGAGGGCGAACATCAGGCGGCCGCCAAGCTACTCGAAGCTGCACAGGTCCTCGGGCAGACGCCCGAGGCGATGCAACTGCGCTATCTCTCGACGCTCAATGTGCTTGCCAACGAGCGGAACAGCTCGACGATTGTCTTCCCGTTCCCGATGGATCTGTCCGACTGGCTGAAATCCGGCTCCGGGCAGGGGTCATAGAAGGAACGGCAAGGCGCCCAGCGAAGCCAGAGCGCTGACCGCAAGCACGGCCGCTCCCGGCCAGGCGTGGCGCCAGCCGGCGATGCTGATCGAAACGCCTGCCTTGAAAAGCGTGTTGAGCACGGTCGGTGCCAGCAGCACGAGGCCAGCCACATTTGGCTGGAACGTACCTTGCGGCAAGCTGCCCAGGGCAATTACCGCGCTGTCGACATCTACCGTTCCAGAAATGGCCAGCGCCACGGCGGCCTCGGTGTCGCCGTAGCGGGCGAGCATCCACCTGGCGACGAGGGTCATGACCATCACCAGACCCACCAGAACGAGGGCCGGTCCGATCGCCGCCGGATTCTTTACGTCCACGCCGTGATGTTTCTCGATCGGTTTCCTTCGCGCCTTTTGGAGCAGCCAGATTGCAGCGGCCAGGCTGACGAGAACTCCCGGTATCGCGAAGATCGCCACAATCGTCAGGGCGAACGGCGCGATGACTCCGACCACGACCATGATGCGCGCGAACATGACAGCCGAGGCCGTGCTGATCGCGGAATGGATGAGGGCGGCGTTGGCGTCACCGTTCTTGAGCTGTGTCGACAGCGATGCCGTAACAGCCGTTGAGGACACGAGCGCGCCGGCGGCCGCTGTGGCGAGCGTTCCGCGCGAGGGGCCCAGCACCTTGCCGGCGACATATCCGGCCAGCGAAAGCCCGGAGACCAGCACGACCACCAGCCAGAGCTGATGCGGATTCCAGGCTTCGTAAGGGCCATACGCCCGGTCCGGCAGCAGTGGCAGGATTACCAGCGCTATCAGGGCGAAGCGCGCGATGGCAGTGACTTCCTGCTCGCTCATCCTGCCGATCAACCGGTGTAGCTGGGATCGCATGACCAGCAGCAGGACCATCGAAACGGCGATGGCGATTGCCAGGAGATGCTCTCCGGTTGCGGCAAGGAAGCCGCAGGCAACCGTGATGATCCCGCCGAGGCTGGTGGTGCCGCTGATCGTATGGCTGTCCTGGCTCATGCGATAGTAGCCGACAAGGATAAGCCCGGCGCACGCGGCAAGGACGAGCGTGGCGATCGTCGGCGAGACGGCGAACAGCGCTCCGGCGATTCCGCCTGCCAGGCCGAACAGGCCGAAAGTGCGCACGCCTGCGAAGCGCGTGCCGGGCGCTTCTTCGCGGTGCGCCCAGCCGCGCTCCACCCCGACCAGCAGCCCGAGGCCGAGAGCCAGGGCGAGGCCCATCCAGTCGAGCGTATCGGTGAGGCCGGCCGTATCCATCGGTGCAGCAATCGGCCACCCGGCCGCCCGGCGCAAGAGAAGTTGAAGATGCTGCAGTCAGGGCTGCGATCATCCTTGCCCGGAACAAGATTCGTCATCCCCGCTTTCGCGGGGATGACGAGTTGATCAAAGGTGATGGCGGGTTAGCGGAAGCTTCCGGCGACCGCGATTTCGGAAACGGGCTTGCGGTCGCTCGGCGCTTCCTTTTCGCGCAGACCCTCAGGGAGCTTCTCCACGTCGTCGCGTGTGCCGATGGCAATGGCGGCTTCCAGCCGGTAGTCCTCCGGAATCCCGAGTTCCTCGCGTGCCTTGTCGAAGTGAAGCCCGGTCATCCCGTGGGCGTGATAGCCCATTGCGGTTGCCTGCAGGGCCAGCTGGACCCAGGCGGCCCCGGCATCGAAACTGTGGCTGTGGTTCGGCTTCTTTTCCTCGCCACGGCCCTGGTGGATGTTCGAGGTGACGAAGATCAGCACCGAGGCGTCCTTTGCCCAGCTCTGGTTGAAGTCGATGAGCAGCGACAGGAAGCGCTCCCAGTTCTCGTCGCCGCGATGCGCGTAGAGAAACTTCCATGGCTGGATGTTGAATGCCGAGGGCGCCCAGCCGGCAGCTTCGAACATCACGTCGAGATCCTCCTGGGGAATCGCGGCGGCATCGAAGGAGCGGGGCGACCAGCGCTCGACGAAGAGCGGCTCAACGCGTGGATTGGCCTGGCGAGTGGTCATGGCAGTGGTCCTTTCGTTGAACTATTGGCAATCAGGCCGCGTCGACGAGGACGAGTTCGCTGTCCTCGATCGCGGTTACGGTAATGGTATCGACACCGGTGACGGCAATCCCGTCGCGTGCCGCGGCTTCGACATCGCCAACCCGCACCCGTCCGGTGGCCGGCACGAGATAGGCATGGCGGTCGGTGCCCAGCGCATAGCTGGTGCTTTCACCGGCGCGCAGCATTGCGCCGGCGACCCGCGCATCGGCGCGGATCGGCAAGGCATCGTCGTCGCCTCGCATACCGGAAGCCAGCGTGACGAAGCGCCCCGAGCGGTCGTCCTTCGGGAAGGGGCGGGCGCCCCAGCTCGGGTTTTCGCCGAAGCTGTCGGGCAGGATCCAGATCTGGAACAGGCGTGTTTCCTCATCTTCCAGATTGAACTCGGAATGCCGGATGCCGGTTCCCGCGCTCATGACCTGAACGTCGCCCGCTTCGGTGCGGCCCTCGTTGCCCAGGCTGTCGCGATGGGTAATCGCGCCTTGCCGGACATAGGTGACGATCTCCATGTCGTTGTGCGGATGCGTGGCGAAGCCGCTTCTGGGCGCGATCGTGTCGTCGTTCCATACGCGCAGACGGCCCCAGTTGTGGCGGTCCGGATCGTGATAGCCCGCGAAGGAAAAGTGGTGGCGGGCATCGAGCCAGCCGTGATCGGCGGCACCCAGCGTGTCGAAGGGACGAAGCTGGATCATGTTCGGTCTCCTTGCGTTGTGATCTTCTGTGGGTGTCGAGATAGGACTTGCAGCTATTCCGGAAAATTGGGAAAAACCTGATCAATTCATTCGAGGAAGTTGAACAATGGATGTCGGCCAACCCAGCCTCGATCAACTGCGCATCTTCCTGACCGTGGCCGATGAAGGCAGCTTCAACCGCGCGGCGCGCAGGCTCGGCCGCGCGGTTTCCGTGGTCAGTTACGGCATCGCCAATCTGGAAGCTCAGCTTGGAGTAAGGCTGTTCGCGCGTGAAGGCTCGCGCCGGCCGCAGCTGACCGACGCCGGCAAGGCGCTGCTTGCCGAGGCGCGGGCTGTCGCCGACGATGTCGACGTGCTGACGGCCAAGGTGCGCAGCATGCGCCAGGGGCTGGAGGCGGAGCTGCCGCTGGTGGTCGACGTCATGGTTCCGGGCAGGGAGCTGGCCCAGATTCTGCGCGAATTCCAGGAGGCCTTCCCGACCGTCATCCTTCGCCTGCATGTCGAGGCGCTCGGTGCAGTCGCCGCGCTGGTGCTGGACGGCAGGGCGAATCTCGGCATCGCCGGGCCGGACATCGTCGACCATCCCGAGCTTGAGCGGCTCGGGATGGGCTCGGTCGAGCTGGTTCCCGTGGCCGCGCCGTCGCATCCGCTGGCGGCATCGGACAAGCTTGTGCCCGGAGCGGTGCGCAAGCATTTGCAGCTTGTGCTGACGGACCGCTCGCCGCTCACCGCCGGCCGTGACTTCTCCGTGTTCAGTCCGCGCAGCTGGCGGCTTGCCGACCTCGGCGCCAAGCATGACCTGCTGCGCGAAGGCATCGGCTGGGGGCACATGCCTCGCCATGCCGTCGCTGCGGACCTCGCCTCGGGAGTGCTGGTCGAGCTCGCCTTGCCGGAAAAGCCGCAGACCCGCTTCGAGCTCAATGCCCTGTGGCGCAAGGATACGCCGCCCGGCCCGGCAGCGCGCTGGATGCAGGACGCATTCGTCGAAAGGCTTTCGCCGAAGTGAGCGCGCCCGGCCTTCCTCCCGAGATCGCCGGCTGGTTCGATGCGCGCGGCTGGCGCGTGCGCCGACATCAGCTTGACATGCTCGCCGCCGCCGAGGCCGGGGAACACGCCCTGCTGGTCGCCGATACCGGAGCAGGCAAGACGTTGGCCGGGTTTCTGCCCACACTGGCCGATTTCGCTCCTTCGCGGCTCGGCGACGGGCCTGTGGGCGAGGGGCTGCACACCCTGTATGTCTCGCCGCTCAAGGCGCTCGCCCATGACGTGCAGCGCAATCTGATGGCGCCGGTGGAAGAGGCTGGCCTGCCGATCCGGGTCGAGACACGCAGTGGCGACACACCTTCGGACCGCAAGGCGCGCCAGCGCGCGCGGCCGCCGCATGTCCTGCTCACCACGCCGGAATCGCTTTCCCTGCTCCTGAGTTATCCGGAAAGCCAGGAGCTGTTCGCGGGACTGAGGCGGGTAGTGGTCGATGAGATCCATGCCTTTGCCACGACCAAGCGGGGCGACCTGCTGTCGCTGTCACTGGCGCGGCTGCAGGCTATCAGCCCCGGCCTCATGCGCGTCGGCCTTTCCGCAACCGTGGCCGACACGCAGGCCTATCGGGCGTGGCTCGCTCCCGGAGGCGAGGCGGACGCGGTGAGGCTGGTTCAGGGCGAACCCGGCGCAGCGCCCCAAGTCGACATCCTGCTGCCCGAGATCGAGCGCGTGCCCTGGAGCGGCCATGCCGCGACCTGGGCGATCCCGCAGCTCTACGAGCTGATCAGGCAGCACCGTACAACGCTGGTCTTCACCAACACGCGCTTCCTGGCCGAGCTGATCTTCCAGCTCTTGTGGGACGGCAACGAAGACAATCTGCCGATCGGCATTCATCACGGATCCCTGGCGAAGGAAGCCCGGCGCAAGGTGGAAGGAGCGATGGCGCGCGGCGAGCTCAGGGCGCTGGTTTGTACCGCCAGCCTCGACCTCGGCGTCGACTGGGGCGATATCGACCTTGTTGTGCAGATGGGCGCGCCCAAGGGCTCCTCGCGCCTGTTGCAGCGGATCGGGCGTGCCAACCATCGGCTCGACCAGCCCAGCAAGGCGCTGCTGGTTCCGGGCAACCGCTTCGAATTCCTCGAGGCGGCGGCCGCGGTGGAAGCTGTCGACGACGGCCAGCGCGACGGCGAAGACTTCCGCCCCGGAGGACTCGACGTCCTGGCGCAACACGTCATGGTTCGCGCCTGCGCCGGCCCGTTCGACGAGGCCGAACTGCTCGCAGAAGTGCGCGCCTCGCAACCCTATGCATGGCTGAACGAAGCGGCTCTCGCCCGGGTGCTCGATTTCGTGGCGACCGGAGGATACGCGCTCAGGTCCTATGATCGCTTTCGCCGGATCGTGCGCGAGCGGGACGGAAAGTGGCGGCTGGCGCATCCCGAACATGCCGCCCGCTTTCGCCTCAACGCCGGGATCATCGTCGATGCAGAGATGCTCGATGTGCGCTTCCGGGGAGGTGGCGGGAAAGGGGGGCGGTTGCTGGGGCGTGTCGAGGAGAATTTCGGCGCGAGCCTCAAGCCGGGCGACACGTTCCGCTTCGCAGGCATGGATCTGGAGGTTGTCGCCCTGCGCGAACTGGAGCTGATCGTGCAGGCCTCCACCAAATCGGCAACGATCCCGAGTTACATGGGCGCGCGCATTCCGCTGACCACGCATCTCAGCGAACGGGTGCTCGACATGCTTTCCGACAGGGCGGGCTGGGCGCGTTTCCCCGACGACGTTCGCGAATGGCTTGAAGTGCAGGATTGGCGCTCGCACCTGCCGGCGCCGGGCAAGCTGCTGGTAGAGAGCTTTCCGCATCGCGGGCTCGACTATACGGTCTACTTCACGTTCGAGGGCTGGAACGCGAACCAGTCGCTGGGCATGCTGATCACCCGGCGGATGGAGGATCGCGGCCTCGGTCCACTCGGTTTCGTGGCCAACGACTATGCGCTGGCGGCGTGGGGACTGAAACCGGTTGAAGACCCCGCCGCGCTGCTCTCGCCCGACATCCTCACCCATGAATTAGTAGACTGGGTGCAGCAATCCTACCTGCTGCGTCGCGCCTTTCGCGAGGTCGCGGTGATCTCTGGCCTCGTCGAGCGGCAGCATCCCGGTAAGCGGAAGAGCGGCCGCCAGGTAACGTTCTCTACCGACCTCATCTTCGATGTGCTGTGCAAGTACGAGCCCGACCACTTGCTTATCGAGGCCGCTTGGGCGGACGCACGGGCGAGGATGACCGATGTCGCGCGTGTTGCCGACGTGCTGGACCGGGCCGCGAGCGAAGTCGATCATGTCCGGCTCGACCGGGTGAGCCCGTTGGCTGTGCCGGTGCTGACCATGATCGGCCGCGAGAGCCTGCCCGCCGGAGCGGCCGACGACGCGCTCCTGGTGGAAGCCGAAAGCCTCGCTGCCATGGCAATGCGGCCGGAGTGAGAGTCAGGCTGGCAAAACAAAAGGGGCGGATTGCTCCGCCCCTTCCTGAGGTTCGTGATTGCTGCCCTTCGGCCTAATTGGCGTTGGGTGCTTTTGAGAATTCTGAAAACTGCTCGTTGCCGACAAAGCCGAACTTGGTGACCTTTGAGCCCTTGATGATGTTGAGGACCTTGGCCGAAAGGTCGTAGCTCGCGTCGGCTTCCGGCTGAAACTGCAGTTCCGGTTCCGGTTTCATGTCTAGCGTAAGCTTGAGGTTCCTGACCAGCTCGCCGCCGTTGATCGAATCGCCGTTCCACAGGATTTCGCCATCGCGGGTCAGGACGACCTTGTTCTTGACCGAATCGATCTGATTGGGTGGCGGCGGATTGTTGTCCGGCACCGGCAGATCGATGTCGACAGAATGGGTGGCGATCGGAATGGTGATGATGAACATGATCAGGAGAACAAGCATGACGTCGATAAGCGGCGTCGTGTTGATCTCCATCATCGGCGAGCCATCGTCCTTGCCGCCTGACATTGCCATGGGGAATTACTCCTGGTTCTCTAAAACCGTCGCGCCTTACTGGGCTTCCGGATCTTGTGGATTGGAGATGAAGCCGACGGTCGGGTAGCCGGAGACCTGCACATTGTAGATCGCGCCGGCAATGCAGCGCCACGGGGCGTTTACGTCGCCGCGGATATGCACCTGCGGAATCTTTTCGGGATTCTGCATGATCTGCTCGAGGCCGCCTTCGCGCTTCACGATGGACTCGAGCCGCTTGAACGCCTGCTCGCGCAGTTCCACCGAATCAACCGGCGTGATGTTGTTGAAGTAGATCCGGCACTTGCCGTAGCGGGAAGCGCCTTCATAGCCCGGGTCGCCGGCGCTGCGTCCTCCCCGGTCGGTGGTCGTCACCGTAAGGAGCAGGTTCTCGACCTTGTCCTTGGATTCGACCGACGCCATCACGGGAATGCGCAGCTTCTCGATCGTCTGGATGGCAATCGGCACCGCGATGAGGAAGATGATCAGCAACACCAGCATCACGTCGACGAGCGGTGTGGTGTTGATGTCGGACATTGGAGTGTCTTCCGCTCCGAAGCCGCTAGCTGACATCGCCATAGTTACATCCTATCCTAACTTGATCCCGGAAGAGGTGGCGGACTCGCATGCTGCAGTCCGCCATTCACAACCTTCCGGATGGACCGCGGCATGATACTCCGCAGTCCGGACTTCCTTGCTTACGGCTTGGCCGGAGCGGCTGCCGGCTTGGCGGCAGGAGCTGCTTTCGGAGCCGCAGCAGCCGGGGCAGCAGCCGGCTTGACTGCGCCCTTGGAATTGATGTTGGCGAGCACGTCGGTCGAGAAGCCGTGCAGCAGCTCGGCGATCCGCTTGTTGCGCGATTGCAGGTAGTTGTACGCAAGCACGGCGGGGACGGCGACGAGCAGGCCGAGCGCGGTCATGATCAGGGCTTCACCGACCGGACCCGCGACCTTGTCGATCGAGGCGGAACCGGCGATGCCGATGTTGATCAGGGCGCGATAGATGCCGACGACGGTGCCGAACAGGCCGATGAACGGTGCGGTCGCGCCGACCGTTGCGAGGAACGGCAGGCCGGCTGCCAGCCTGGCGTTGACCGAGTCTTCGGAACGCTGCAGCGAACCGTGCAGCCAGTCGTGAGCTTCCATCGAATCGGTCATCTTGCCGTGCTGCTCTTCGGCGGCGAGGCCGTCATCGACGATCTGACGCCAGGCGCTGTTCTTGTCGAGCTTGGTGGCGCCTTCCTTGAGCGAGGGGGCTTTCCAGAAGCTGGTGCGCAGTTCCTTGCCCTGGCGCATCACCTTGGACTGTTCCACCCACTTCGTGAACAGGATGTAGAATGAACCGAAAGACATGATGGCAAGGATAGCCACCGTCGCGTAGGCGATGAACCCGCCCTGCTCGAGCGCTTCGGCGAAACCGAACTTGTTTTGCGGCGCCGCCTGGGGAGCGACGACAAGGAGATCAACGATATGCATGCGATTGGTCCTCTTACGATAAAGCGGTTGTCTTGAGCGAACCCGGGTGCGCCGGGAACGCCGGAAACTCTAGTCTGGTATGACCCAGCGAACGCGGTTGGAATAAACTGTTCCGTATCCGTCGCTCGGCTTGCGGAAGCGGGCGCGGCGGGTAACGAACTTGCAGGTCGCCTCGTCGAGATCGGCATGGCCGCTCGAACTGGTGATGGAGCACGACGCAACCCGTCCGTTGTCGTCGATGGTGACGCGGAAGCCGGTTGTGCCGGTCCGTTCCTCACGCAGCGCTCGTGACGGATAATCGTTCGGAGTCGCCCAGCTGCCCGGATCGTTGCGCGGGGTCGCCGGCTTGGGCGGCGGCGGCGGCGGCGGGGCGGGTGCCGGCGGCGCAAGCACGATCGGTGCTGGCGGCGGCGGGGTCGTCACCGTCTGGATCGGGGGCGGAGCAACCGCGACATTGATCTTCGGCGGCGGCGCCACGGGCGGCGGCGGCGGCAGGTCAACCTTCTTCGGCGGTGGGGGAGGCTCTTCCTCCTTGACCTCTTCCTTGATGTCGACGGTCGTCACCCTCTGGATGACCTTCTTCGCCGCTTCGTAGGCGAGACCGGTCACAAGAGCATAACCAAGAACAACGTGAATCAGGGCAACGATGATCAACGCGGTAACGCGGTTACCGCTCATCGACTGGTCAGCGTAAGCCATTCAGACGCACCACTCCATATATTAGGCCCCGGGCCAAGTCCCGAGGCGCCGATAGGTCGCCCGCTAGGACAACCCATGGCGAAATTCAAATTGTAACCGCCCTGATGGACAATTCAGCTCCCCTCGTGGGCGAACAGCCCTCCAAGGCGACCCGCGGGGCTGTTGTTTTCTTGCCCCGTTTCGCCGCTGCTTTAGCTCCGTTGGCAGACCCACGCAACGCCTTATCGGCGCTTCCGGAGGTTAACCGCCAATTCACACAAGGTCGGGTGAACTGTGCTTCAAAACATTCTAGAAGTGCAGGCGCTCTATTACGAGAGCCTAGGAAATCCGTGGAGTTTGAACTCGATGCAGTCAATCAAGCGGGCCAGTGTCGCCGCCCTCCTGGCCATGTCGGTCCTTCCCGCGCAGCTCCCGGCAGCGATGGCGGCAGAGCCCGTGACGGCCGGGCAATCCGGTCTCGCAACCTATGCCGACTTGGCCGATTTGGCCGATTCGGCGCAGCTTGTCGTGCGTGCCCGCGTGCTCAAGCTGGCGAGGGTCGAAAATGAGCGCGCCCCGGGTCTGCGCCCGGGGTGGGGACGCTTTTTCGTCAAGGCGAAAACCCAGCTTCTGCTGACCGGCGACGCGCCGCTTGGAGAATCCCTTCGCTACCTTGTCGATTTGCCTCTGGATGCTCGTGGAAAAGCGCCGTCGGTCAAGAAGAAGGATGTTCTCCTGTTTGCCCGTGCGGTGCCGGGACGGCTCGACGAACTCCAGCTCGTCGCACCTGACGCCCAGCTGCTGTGGAGCGAGCCGCTTGAGGCCAGGGTGCGTTCGATCCTTACTGAACTGGTGGCACCGGATGCGCCCGGCCGAATCACCGGCGTTCGCGAGATCATTCATGTTCCCGGCAATCTCGCCGGCGAAGGGGAGACCCAGATATTCCTGACGACCTCCGACCGATCGGCCGCGTCGATGACGGTCCGGCATCGGCCGGGCGATCCGCCCCGGTGGGGCGCTTCTTTTTCAGAACTGGTCGCCGATGTCGCGAACCCGCCGTCTCGCGACACGCTGGCGTGGTACCGGCTCGCCTGCTTCCTGCCGCACCAGTTGCCGAGCGGTGCGAACCATTCGGAGACGGCGGCCGCCCGCGCCCAGGCCGAGGCGGATTACCGCATGGTTCTCGGTGAACTGGGAAGCTGCCGGAGGACTCGCCAATAGAGCTTGCCTGCCACGCTTCCCCTTTTGCGTGACTGAGTCTAAGGCGCGCTCGCGAAAGGGAGCAACATGGCAGAACCGCTCAAGATTGCCCTTGCCGGTCTGGGGACCGTCGGGGTCGGTGTAATCCGCGTCATCGAAACCAACGCCGAACTCATCGCCCGCCGTGCCGGGCGGCCGATCCGCATCACCGCGGTATCGGCGCGGGACCGCGCGCGCGATCGCGGAGTGGACCTTTCGGGCTATGCCTGGGAAGACGACATGGCCGCGATGGCCTCGCGCGACGACGTCGACGTGCTGGTCGAATTGGTCGGCGGATCGGACGGCCCGGCGCTGGTCCTGGCGCGCAATGCGATCTCGCACGGCAAGGCGCTGGTGACAGCCAACAAGGCGATGATCGCCCATCACGGCCTCGAGCTGGCAGAGGCATCCGAAGCCGCGGGCGTCCCTCTCAAGTTCGAAGCGGCGGTCGCCGGCGGCATACCGGTGATCAAGGGCTTGCGCGAGGGGGCTGCCGCCAACGCGATCGAACGCGTCTACGGCATCCTCAACGGCACCTGCAATTATATCCTTTCGACCATGGAAGACACCGGCCGCTCCTTCGCCGACGTGCTTGCGGAAGCGCAGGCGAAAGGTTTCGCGGAGGCCGATCCGACCTTTGATATCGAGGGCATCGATGCGGCGCACAAGCTGGCTATTACCGCGGCGATCTCCTTCGGGGCGAAAGTGGACTTCGCGTCCGTCGATACGGTGGGCATCTCGAGCATCATCGCTGCCGACATCGCCCAGGCCCGTTCGCTGGGCTATGTCATACGTCTTATCGGCATGGCGGAAACCGACATGAGCGACGGCGCCAGCCGGCTGTTCCAGCGGGTCTATCCGCACCTCGTGCCGATCGATCACCCGCTTGCCCATGTCGACGGCCCGACCAATGCGGTGGTGGCCGAAGGCAATTTCTCCGGGCGGCTCCTGTTCCAGGGTGCCGGTGCAGGCGAAGGCCCGACGGCAAGCGCCGTTGTCGCCGACATCATCGACATCGCCCGCGGGGAAGCCGGTGCACCATTCTCGGTGCCGGTCGCGGAGCTGGAAACCATGCCGCCGGCCCCATCGGGCCATCGCCTGGGCCGGTCCTACATCCGCTTCATCGTGGCCGACCGCCCGGGCGTGCTGGCCGAGATCGCAGCGGCCATGCGCGATGCCGGCGTGTCGATCGAAAGCCTGATCCAGAAGGGCGAGGAAGAGCACGGGGACAATGTCATGGTCGCTCTCGTCACCCATGAAGGACCCGAATCCGCCGTTGCCGAGGCACTGCGCCTGCTTGACGGATCGCCGAGCCTGGCCGGTCCGCCGCTCGTCATGCACATTCTCGGGGAATAGGCGCGGCTTTCCCGTATCTGTCGGCCCGCCAATCGCCGAGCGCTGACTGTGGGGCGCCGCCACAAATCGGCAAACTTCGCGGTGCAAGGGGGCGCCGCTTCTCGACAAGAGTGGCACCGCTGTCTAAGCGGCTGGGCATTCGCCATTGGGAAAGTTGAGAAAGAGAAATGGGCAACAGCAAGAAATCCGAAGCCGACAGCAATGTCCTCGACCGGGTCCTTGTGCTGGAAATGGTGCGCGTGACCGAAGCGGCGGCGATCGCCGCGTCGAATCTCGTCGGCCGCGGCGATGAGAAGGCTGCCGACGCCGCTGCGGTCGAGGCGATGCGCAAGGCCTTCGACGAACTCTATATCGACGGCACGGTGGTGATCGGCGAGGGCGAGCGCGACGAGGCGCCGATGCTTTATATAGGGGAGAAGGTTGGCGGCGCGCCCGGCAAGGGCCCCAAGATCGACATCGCTCTCGATCCGCTCGAAGGCACGACGATCACGGCCAAGGCGGGCCCCAATGCGCTGGCGGTCCTGGCCGCGGCCGAAGGCGGTTGCCTGCTGAACGCCCCCGACGTCTACATGGACAAGCTGGCTGTCGGGCCCGGCTATCCCGCAGGCGTGATCAGCCTGGAAAAGACGCCGACCGAGAATGTGGCGTCGGTCGCCAAGGCCAAGGGCGTGAAGCCGAACGAGATCATCGTCTGCGTGCTCGACCGGCCGCGCCATGCGGATCTCATTGCCGAATTGCGCGCGATCGGCTGCGGCATCCAGCTTATTCCCGACGGCGATGTGGCCGGGGTGATCGCGGTCACCAATCCGGAGACGACCATCGACGTCTACATGGGTTCCGGCGGTGCGCCCGAGGGCGTGCTGGCCGCTGCGGCGCTGCGTTGCGTCGGCGGGCAGTTCCAGGGTCGCCTGCTGTTCCGCAACGACGACGAGCGCGCCCGTGCCCGCAAATGGGGCATCGAGGATCTCAACAAGATCTACGAACTCGAGGAGCTGGCGAAGGGCGACTGCATCTTCGCGGCGACCGGGGTTACCGACGGATCGCTGCTCCACGGCGTCAAGCGCTTGCGTGACGGGCGCATGACGACGGAGAGCGTGGTGATGCGCGCCTCCACCGGAACGGTCCGCTGGGTAAAGGGCGAGCACCGCAAATAGCAGAGTAGGGCGCGCAGTTCGCTCCGTCCGGCGGGGAAAAGCGCGCCTGTCCGTATTGCATTCGCATGGCGCTCGGCTAGAGCCGGGCGCATCACGTCGCGTCTCGGGGAAGGGCAGCGCTATGAAGATCATGGCCGGAAACAGCAACCTGCCGCTGGCAAGGGCCATCGCCGGATATCTCGAACTTCCGCTGACGGACGCCAGCGTCCGGCGTTTCGCCGACGAGGAAGTCTTCGTCGAGATCCATGAGAACGTGCGCGGCGAGGATGTCTTCCTGGTCCAGCCGACCAGTTTTCCCGCGAACGACAACCTCATGGAGCTGCTGATCTGCATCGATGCGCTGCGCCGCGCCTCGGCAAAGCGGATCACCGCCGTCGTGCCCTATTTCGGCTATGCGAGGCAGGATCGGAAACCCGGTCCGCGCACGCCGATTTCGGCCAAGCTGGTGGCGAACCTGATTACCGAGGCGGGCGCCGACCGGGTGCTTTCGGTCGACCTGCACGCCGGGCAGATCCAGGGCTTTTTCGATATCCCCACCGACAATCTCTACGCGGCTCCGGTGATGGCGGCCGACATCCAGGCCCGCAACGGCGGACAGGAACTGACGGTGGTGTCTCCCGACGTCGGCGGCGTGGTGCGTGCCCGCGCGCTTGCCAAGCGGCTCGACAATGCCCCGCTCGCGATCGTCGACAAGCGCCGTGACCGGCCGGGCCAGTCCGAAGTCATGAATATCATCGGCGACGTGCAGGGGCGAACCTGCGTCATGATCGACGACATCGTCGATTCGGGCGGCACCCTGTGCAACGCCGCCGAGGCATTGCTGCGGGAAGGTGCGTCGAGCGTCACCGCCTATATCACCCACGGCGTGCTGTCCGGCGGTGCGGTTGCCCGGGTCAACGATTCGGCGCTCAAGGAGCTGGTCATCACCGATTCGATCCTGGCGACCGACGCCGCAAAGGAATCGAATAGCATCCGCATCCTGACGATCGCCCCGCTGATCGGCGAAGCCATCCGCCGGATCGCCGACGAGAGTTCGGTCAGCTCCCTGTTCGATTGATGAATCTTGAAAACGACATCGCGCTCGCCCTGCGTCTGGCGGACGCTGCGGGGGAGGCCATCCGTCCCTGGTTCCGCGGCGAGGTCGGTGTCGAGCGCAAGGGCGATGCCACGCCTGTCACGCTGGCCGACCGGGCTGCCGAGGAAGCGATGCGTCGCATCCTCAAGGCGGAGGTGCCGCGCGACGGCGTGATCGGCGAGGAGTTCGGCGAAGAGGCCGGTTCATCGGGCCGCAGCTGGGTGCTCGACCCGATCGACGGGACCGCGGCCTTTCTTGCCGGAAGGCCGATCTTCGGCACGTTGATCGCACTGGTGGTCGAGGGTTTTCCGGTGCTGGGCGTGATCGACCAGCCGATCCTGCGGGAGCGCTGGGTCGGAGCCAGCGGCAGGCCGACCCTGTTCAATGGCAAGCCTGCCCGTTCGCGCACCTGTCCGAAACTTTCGGAGGCGACGCTCGCCACCACCGGCCCGCATTATTTCGACGATCACGACGGCGCGCATTTCATGGCGCTGGCCGCGCGCAGCGATCACCGCCGCATGGTGATGGGCGGCGACTGCTACAATTATGCGCAGCTTGCCTCAGGCCACCTCGACATTGTCTGCGAGGCCGGTCTCAAGCTCTATGATTGGGCCGCGCTCGTGCCGGTGATCGAGGGCGCCGGCGGTACGACGTGTGACTGGAACGGCGATCCGCTCCACGCCGGTTCGGACGGGCACGTGCTTGCGCTTGGCGATCCGGCGCGGCTGGAAGACGCGATCGAGGCCCTGGCTTGCCATCACTGAGTCGGCCGGCCTCGCGGCACCTGTTTCAACATCGCCGAAACGGATCAGACGAGCTGATCGTAATCCGCCATCTTCAGCTGGCCCGCCACTGCACCCATGATCTGCGCCATCACCTCCTTGGGAAGCTGCGGGCCGGCAGCCTTGCGCGAAGCCTCGTCTTGCCAGAATTCCAGGAACAGGAAGCGTTGGGCCTCCTTGCGATCCTGCAGCACCATCGCACCCTGCGAACCGGCGATGCCCTTCACCGCAGCGCAAAGCGCCTGCAGCGCCGCGCCGAGCGCATCCTCGCTTCCTGCCTTGGCTGTCATGTCGTAGCTGTGGACGAGTGCCATGCGTTGCTCCTTGACTGATCTCTTGCCGCTTCGCACTGCCTTGGCAGACGCGGCAGGATCAGGAAAGCCATGCGATTCTTCTTCTACGGAACGCTTCTCGACGGCAGCGACAATGCGATCGCCGCCTGGGTGCACGAAAAGCTCCGTGCGATCGGACCTGCGAGTGTCGAGGGACTCCTGGAAGCGGTCGGCGATCCCGAGGGCTGGTATCCGGCGCTGCTGGCCGGCGACGGGACGGTGCACGGCCGTCTCTATGAGACTGTCGAGGGATTCGGCGAGGCGGATCTCGCCAGGCTCGATGCCTACGAAAACTACGATCCGGACCAGCCGGATACGTCGCTGTACCTGCGTGAAACCGTCGTTGCGACGAATTCAGACGGCTCGGTCAGCGAGGCTCAGGCCTATCGTTTCAACCTGCCCCTGCCGGAAGGTTCGCGCCCGATTGACGGCGGCGATTTCCGCTCCTGGCTGGAGGAACAGGGGCTGAGGGCGTTCGGCGGCTTGCGCGAGAGATAGGACGCTGCCGGGTTATTCCATCATCCACAGGATGCCCCAGGAAAGGCCGGTGGCGGCAAAGAACAGCGGCCACGACCAGTAGAACTCCTGGCCCTTGAGCGATGCGGAATGGATATCGAGAAAGCCCGCGCTCGAGCCGTTCGATCCGATGATGATCGAAACGACCAGAGTCAGGATGATGCCAGGTATGAGCGCCTTGAAGAAGGCCATCACACGTACTCCCCGCGTAGGGCGCGCATTCTAGGGGCAAAGGGTCTTAAGAAATGCTTGCGAAGCTCATGCTTGCCTTTCGTGCCCAGTCGCACTAAAGGCGCGGCCTTCATTGACACGGATTTTCGCGACCGGCCTGGCTTGACGGGCTGCCAGGGCTGGCCGAGCGTGTCTCAACGCAGGAGACGAAAATGCCCAAGCTCAAGACCAAGAGCGGTGTGAAGAAGCGCTTCAAGCTCACCGCGACCGGCAAGGTGAAGCACGGCGTTGCCGGCAAGCGCCACCGGCTCATCAGCCATAACGGCAAGTACATCCGCCAGAATCGCGGCACCGAGGTCATTTCCGACCAGGATGCCAAGACGATCAAGAAATGGGCCCCTTACGGGCTCAACTGAGACAGGAGTACTAGCCAATGCCCCGCATCAAACGCGGTGTGACCACGCGCACCAAGCATAAGCGTCTTCTGGATCAGGCCAAGGGCTACCGCGGCCGCCGCAAGAACACTATCCGTGTCGCCCGCCAGGCCGTCGAGAAGGCCGGCCAGTACGCCTACCGCGACCGCAAGATCAAGAAGCGGAACTTCCGCGCGCTCTGGATCCAGCGGATCAACGCGGCCGTGCGTGCCGAAGGGCTCACCTATTCGCAGTTCATGCACGGCGCGAAGCTCGCCGGCATCGAGCTCGACCGCAAGACGATGGCCGATCTCGCGATGAACGAAGCCGAGGTCTTTACCACCGTTATCGCGCAGGCGAAGGCAGCGCTGCCGGCTTAAGCCGACACACTCTTCGCTTCTAGGCGCGATTGAAAGGGCGTGGGCGGCGAGTGCCGTCCGCGCCCTTTTCGCGTCGGTTCGGCGGTGTTGGGACGGAGATCACGAGTGACGGATATCGATCGACTGAAAGCGGAACTGCTGGATGCAGTCGCGGGCGCCGGGGATGCAGCCGCGCTTGAACAGGTGCGCGTTGCCGCGCTCGGCAAGCAGGGCTCGGTATCCGGTCTGCTCAAGACGTTGGGCAAGATGACCCCGGAGGAAAGGCAGTCCGAGGGGCCGAAGATCCACGGCCTGCGCGAGGCGGTCACCGACGCAATCGCCGCGCGAAAGGACGAGCTGGAAAGCGCCGCGCTCGAACAGCAGCTCGCCGCCGAGACCATCGACCTGTCGCTGCCCGCGCCCGAGGCGCCCCGCGGCTCGGTCCACCCGGTAAGCCAGGTGATGGACGAGCTGGCCGAGATCTTCGCCGACCTGGGTTTCGCGGTGGCGGCCGGCCCGGAAATCGAGGACGACTGGCACAATTTCACCGCGCTCAACATGCCGGAGAGCCATCCCGCGCGGGCGATGCACGACACTTTCTATTTCCCCGACCGCGATGCACAGGGGCGGGAAATGCTGCTGCGCACCCACACCTCGCCGGTGCAGATCCGTACGATGCTGAAGGAAGGCGCCCCCTTGCGGATCATCGCGCCGGGCCGGGTCTATCGCTCGGACAGCGACGCCACTCACACCCCGATGTTCCACCAGATCGAAGCGCTTGTGATCGATCGCGACATCCATCTGGGCCACCTCAAGTGGACGCTGGAAACTTTCCTCAAGGCCTATTTCGAGCGCGACGACATCGTGCTCCGTCTCAGGCCCAGCTACTTTCCCTTCACCGAGCCTTCGGTCGAAGTCGATGTCGGTTACACGCTGGTTGACGGCAAGCGCGTCGTCGGCGGGTCGGAGGGCTGGATGGAAGTTCTAGGCTCCGGGATGGTCAACCGCCGGGTGATCGAGTTCGGCGGGCTCGATCCGGACGAGTGGCAGGGCTTCGCCTTCGGCATCGGTGTCGACCGGCTCGCCATGCTCAAATACGGCATGGACGATCTGCGCGCCTTCTTCGACGGCGACGTGCGCTGGCTTTCGCATTACGGCTTTTCCGCGCTCGACGTGCCGACCCTGTCGGCCGGCGTCGGTACGCTGGCGTAAGGGGGAGGACGCAGCGATGAAATTCTCTCTCGCATGGCTCAAGGACCATCTCGAGACGTCCGCCACAGCCGAGCAGGTCGCGGACGCGCTCAACGCCATCGGCCTGGAAGTCGAAGGCGTGGAAGATCCGGCCGAACAGCTGGCCGGCTTCCGCGTGGCCAAAGTGCTGACTGCCGCCAAGCATCCCGATGCCGACAAACTTCAGGTGCTCACCGTCGATACCGGCGAGGGCGATCCGCTGCAGGTCGTGTGCGGCGCGCCCAATGCGCGGGCCGGGATGGTCGGTGTGCTGGGGCTTCCGGGCGCGGTGGTGCCGTCGAACGGCATGGAGCTGAAGAAATCCGCGATCCGCGGCGTCGAATCCAACGGCATGATGTGCTCGACGCGCGAGCTCGAACTGGGCGAGGATCACGACGGCATCATCGAACTGCCCGGGGACGCCCCGGTGGGCGCGTCATTCGCGGACTATCACGGCGCCGACCCGGTGTTCGACATTGCCATCACTCCCAACCGGCCCGACTGCATGGGCGTCTACGGCATCGCCCGCGATCTCGCCGCCGCCGGGCTGGGGGCGCTCAAGCCGATCGCGGCCGAAACGGTGGCGGGGAGCTATCCCTGCCCGACCGAAATCCGCACCGACGACCCGGAAGGCTGCCCGGCCTTCTATGGTCGCGTCATCAGGGGCGTGACCAATGGTGCCTCGCCCGAGTGGATCCAGGCCCGGCTCAACAGCGCGGGCCAGCGGCCGATCTCGGCGCTGGTCGACATCACCAATTACGTGATGCTTACCTATGGCCGTCCGGCCCATGCCTATGACTGTGCGAAGCTGACCGGCGCGGTCGTCGCGCGGCGGGCGAAGGAGGGCGAGAAGGTCCTTGCCCTCAACGAGAAGGAATATGCGCTCGATCCGGACATGACGGTGATCGCCGACGAGGCGGGCGTGCATGACATCGCCGGCATCATGGGCGGCGAGGATTCGGGCTGCACCGAGGCGACGAGCGACGTGCTGCTGGAGATCGCCTATTTCGACCCGGTGCGGATCGCCGCGACGGGCCGCAAGCTCAACCTGACCTCGGACGCGCGCCAGCGCTTCGAGCGCGGCGTCGATCCGGCTTTCCTCGATACCGGCCTCGACCTGCTGACGAAGCTGATCCTCGATATCTGCGGCGGCGAGGCCTCCGAAGCAATCCGGGCGGGCTCTCCCCCGGCCGAAGCGAAGGTCTTGCGCTACGATCCTTCGCTCGCCGCGACGCTGGGCGGCGTGGACGTGCCGCAAGACCGGCAGCGCGGTATCCTCGCCGCCCTCGGCTTCGAGGCGGACGATGGCTGGAAGGTGACCGTGCCCGGCTGGCGGCCGGATATCGATGGCGCCCCCGACATCGTCGAGGAAGTGATCCGCATCCACGGTCTCGACAATATCGACAGCGTGCCGCTGCCGCGTGCCGACGGGATCGCCCGGCCGACGGCTACGCCCGCGCAGAAGCTGGAAAGGCGTGTGCGCCGCGCCGCGGCAGCGCGGGGCAATCACGAAGCGGTGACCTGGTCGTTCCTGCCCGTGGACGAGGCGGAAGCCTTTGCCGATGGCGAGCCGTGGGTGCTGGCCAATCCGATCAGCGAGGACATGAAGGCGATGCGACCCTCGCTGGTGCCCGGACTGCTGGCGGCGGTGCGGCGCAATCTCGATCGCGGCGCGGCCGGCCTGCGCCTGTTCGAGGTCGGCCGGCGCTATCTGCGCGGTGAAGGCGGCGCGAGCGACGAGCGGCTTTCGCTTGCGGTGGTGCTGGCGGGCGAGAAGATCGCGCGCGGCTGGGATCAACGTGCTTTTGGCGGCAAGCCGGTCGCCTTCGACGGCTACGATGCGAAGGCCGAAGCGCTGGCGCTGCTGGGCGAAGCGGGCGCGCCGGTCGACAATTTGCAGGTGATGGGCGAGGCCGGAAGCCAGTTCCATCCCGGCCAGTCGGCGACTCTCCGGCTGGGGCCGAAAAACGTGCTGGCCCGGTTCGGGATGCTGCATCCGCGCCTTTTGAAGCAGTTCGATATCGAGGCGCCGGTGGCCGTCGCGGAACTGTTCCTGGAGGCGATTCCCGGCAAGAAGAGCGCTGCCGCTTTCGCCCGTCCGCACTACGCTCCGCCTGCGCTGCAGGCGGTGACGCGCGACTTCGCCTTCCTGGTGGATGCGGACTTGCCGGCGGGCGATCTGGTGCGTGCGGTCAGGAACTCGGACAAGGCGAACATCGTCTCTGCCCGGCTGTTCGACGATTTCCGCGGACAGGGCGTGCCGGACGGCCAGAAGTCGCTGGCGATAGAAGTCACGCTCCAGCCGGGCGAGAAGAGCTATACCGACGACGACCTCAAGGCGATTGCCGACAAGGTGACTGCTGCCGCAGCAAAGCTGGGCGCGGCCCTCAGGGGGTAGGTCCGGGCAGGGAGGCGCATTCGGGACCGCTTCCGGCGGCGCCTACTGCACGCCCCAGTCGTCGCCGTATTCGTCTTCGAATTTCGCCCTGCGTTCCGCTTCCTGGAATTCCATGGCCGTGCGGTTGGCCTTTTCGATCCGGGCTTCCACGCCCGGCACGGCGGCGATCACGCCCTTGGCGACCGGGTTGGCGCCGAAGGTCATGTCGAAGGGCCGCCCCTTGATGGCGGCGTCGACATGCTCCCTGGCGAGGCTGTTCATCAACGCCATGGTCATGCCGCTTTTCTCCATGGCCCGGGCCGCACGTTCGGCATGCCTGCCCTGCGGCGGTTCCACGTCCACCGCGACGCGCGAACCTTCGCCATCCGGAACGACGGTCGTGACGAAGCGGACCAGCTCGCTCTGCTCCTTGTCAAGCACGGCGATCACCACTGTCTCGTCGTCCGGATGGGTCACGCGCTTGCCCGTCGCCCAATTGCCGAGCACATGCAGCGGCAAGGTGGCGGTGCGCAGCGACGTCTTCACCGCGCTCGGCGATTTCTCGTAATACTCCCCGCGCGCGCCGCAGGCCGCGACAAGAGCAGCCATCAGAGCCGCCAGTATGACCCGTTGGACGTTCATCTCGGATTCCTCCCTGGTCCCGGCTGGAGACAACTAGCTGTATCGGCGTGAAAATAGCGTAAAGCCGGGGCGCAGGGCCGCGTTGCGTAGCCTCTCGACCGGCGGACCAAGGCCAGCTAGGGCGCGGCCATGACTTCGAACCGCCGCACCTTTGCCATCATTTCCCACCCCGACGCGGGCAAGACGACGCTGACGGAAAAGCTGCTGTTGCAGGGCGGCGCGATCCATCTTGCCGGCGAGGTAAAGGCGCGCGGGCAGGCGCGGCGCGCGCGCTCGGACTGGATGAAGATCGAGCAGCAGCGCGGCATTTCCGTCACCAGCTCGGTGATGACCTTCGAAAAGGACGGCGTGACATTCAACCTGCTCGACACGCCGGGCCACGAGGACTTCTCCGAAGACACCTACCGCACGCTGACGGCGGTCGATTCGGCGATCATGGTGATCGATGCCGCCAAGGGCATCGAGCCGCAGACCCGCAAGCTGTTCGAGGTCTGCCGGTTGCGCTCCGTGCCGATCATCACTTTCATCAACAAGGTCGACCGCGAGGGCCGCCCCTGCTTCGACCTGCTCGACGAAGTGGCCGACACGCTGGCGCTGGACGTCAGCCCGCAAAGCTGGCCGATCGGCATGGGCGGCCTGTTCGAGGGCATCCTCGACCTTGCGACCAACCGGGCCAGCCGTCCGGAAGGAGACAGCCGGGAGTTCCTCGGCAAGGTGGAGGATGCGCCGGACTTGCCGGACGAGGTGGCGGAGGAAGTGGAGCTGGCGAAGGCCGGCTACCCCGAATTCGATCTCGAAGCCTATCGCGGCGGCGACCTGACGCCGGTGTTCTTCGGCTCGGCCCTAAAGAATTTCGGCGTCGCCGAGCTGATCGACGCGATCGCGAAATATGCCCCGCCGCCGCGCCCACAGCCCACAGAGCAGGGCGAAATCACGCCGGACGAGAAGGAAGTGAGCGGCTTCATCTTCAAGGTGCAGGCGAACATGGACCCGCAGCACCGCGACCGGATCGCCTTCATGCGGCTGGTTTCGGGCACCTTCAAGCGCGGCATGAAGCTTACGCCCTCGGGCCTCGGCAAGCCGATCGCGGTGCATTCGCCGATCCTGTTCTTCGCGCAGGACCGCGAGATCGCCGACAGCGCCGAACCGGGCGACATCATCGGCATCCCCAACCACGGTACCCTCCGCGTCGGCGACACGCTTTCGGAAAAGAACGAGATCCGCTTCACCGGCCTGCCCAATTTTGCGCCGGAAATCCTGCGCCGCGTCGCGCTCAAGGACCCGACCAAGACCAAGCAGTTGCGCAAGGCGCTGGACGACCTGTCCGAAGAGGGCGTGATCCAGGTCTTCTATCCCGAGATCGGCGCGCAGTGGATCGTCGGCGTGGTGGGCCAGCTCCAGCTCGATGTGCTGATCTCGCGGCTGGAAGCCGAATACAAGGTGGAAGCCATGTTGGAGCCCGCACCGTTCGATACCGCGCGCTGGCTGAAAGGCAGCGATGCCGCGCTCAAGGGCTTTGCGGACTTCAACAAGGCCAACCTTGCGAAAGACCGCGACGGCGACCCGGTGTTCCTGGCCAAGTCTTCCTGGGACGTCGGCTACCAGCAGGAAAAGAACCCGGAGCTGACGTTCAGCGCGACGAAGGAACGATGACGCTTTTGGGATCGGCCAGGATTGGCTAAATAGCGGCCATGGCCCAGTTTTTCGATAAGCTGAGCGACGACCACGTCGCGATGATCAGCCGCCAGAGCGTCTTCTTCGTCGCCACAGCGGCCGGCGAAGGGCGGATCAACCTTTCGCCCAAGGGATATGACAGCTTCTGCGTGCTGGCGCCCGACCGGGTCGCCTATCTGGATCTTGCCGGCTCGGGGAACGAGACCAACGCGCATCTGCTCGCCGATGGTCGCATCACGATCATGATGTGCAATTTCCAGCAGCCGGCCCTGATCCTGCGGATCTATGGGAAGGGAGTTCCCGTGCTGCCGGCGGATCCGGGCTGGGACGAACTGGCCGGCCATTTCACCCTGCTTCCCGGCACGCGGCAGATCTTCGATATCCGTGTGGAAAGTGTCCAGACCAGTTGCGGTTATGGCGTGCCGCTGATGACGGTCGAAAGCGAGCGCAACACGCTGGTAAAGTACCACGCGGGCGCCGATCGCGAGCAGTGGGCCGAGAAATTCACCGGCCAGCGCGAGAGCATCGACGGCCTGCCGGTCCGCCCGACCGATCGCTACATCGGCGGTGATGCCGAAGCCCCGCCAGCGGAATGACGCCCTTGCGGGGAACCTAGCGCCCGCCGAACAGCAGCTTGATGAAATCGTGCAGCAGCCGGGCCTGCCGCCGAAATTCTCGCGCCGGTGGCTGGTGACGCTGATGATCCGCTTGCCGGCAAAGCGCCGTTCCAGCTCGGCCAGCCCGCCCGCCAGCGCGGGGTCCTCGCCGATGCGCGCCGTCACCCAGTGCAGCGCGTCGATCACCGTATTGCCGGTGACGTGGATGCGCGCGGGATCGACCTTCTCGGCCTTCAGCGCCCCGGCCGCCGTTTCGGTCGGCGCGAAATGCAGGCTGGCGATGGTGCCGATGATCTTGCGGTTAATCTCTTCGGGCCAGGGGTGGTAGATATTGCCCGACCGCAGCCCGGCCTCGACATGGTCGACCGGCACCTTGCGGTAATAGGCGGCCAGCGCCCCGCACATCGCCGTCGCCGTATCGCCCTGCACCATCACCCGCGCCAGCTTGGCACGGGGTGTTAACCAAGGGATAAGGGGGCGGGTGAGCTTTGCGATCCGCGCTCTCCCGCAGGGAGCACTTGGAACACAGTCCTGAAAGAGAAAAACCGGGGGGCAGTTCTCCTCTCGCGAAGTTGCAGAGGCTGACCTGAACGGCTGCCACGAGCAACCGGCCATAGTGGCGTGAAGACGTGATTGCGTGCAACTTTGCGGATCGTGGACACCGCGGCGATCATCGCAAATCTCGGCGATGTAGGACAGTGCGGCTCCACGGGGCGGAAACCTGCTCGAAAATGAACCGATCTGGTAATTTCCCTGTCCTACACCTTAATGTTCTATTTATGTTCCAGCCTCGATTGCTGGAGCATAACGAATGGCATTTGACCTTCTCGTCGAAACGAAGAGTGTCCATCGGCTGGCGTTCGGCCATTACCTGCGAACCGGGCAACGGCTGACCAACCGAGAGTGGCTGGTGCGCCAAGAGCGCAAGTTCAATCCCTATCACGACGAGCTCGGACGTTTCACATCCCCGCCAGGCGTGACTGTGAGCTGGGGAAAGTATGGTTCCCCAAGTGAGCGCAGGGTCAATGCCGGCCGTAGACGCGATACCGCTGAGACCGCGAGCGCAAACTCTCGCGAAGAGGACTCAAATAGCGGCGAATTGCCCCTGCCACAGCCGAAGGCACCTGCCGCCGGATTTCGCAGCGAATTGGTCCGAGATGCTGTTTCGCCTCAGACGAACCACGCGGACACCTATTTCGAACTCAATAAACGTCAGGCTTCGCTGAACCTTCTTCGCAAAGAAGCCGGACCAAATCCTGCCCCCATCGTCAAAGCGGATCTCGACGATTTTCAGAAGCGTCTTGATGCCGACCGCGCGCGTCTCGATGAATTATCCCGGGTCGCCGATCAAGAGGTGACCGAAATCCTGCGTGCTGGGCTCGCGCCCATCGATGTCGGGGCCGGTGCTATCAATATTGCTTCTGGTGACGGTGAAGTCCGGGATTACCTGTCAGTTGCCGGTGTTATTCCGATCGGAGGAGCGGTCGGAAGGGGCGGTAAAGTCGTCCAGCTTGGCGGAGCCTACAAGGTTGTCCGAAGGCTCAAGGACTATTACGCACATCACATGCCAGCAAAATGGGCAAGCCCTCTATCGCGTGGCGACGGACCGTCTATTGCCATGCTGCCAGAGGATCATGTGATGACGAAGAGCTACGGAGGTGGAGACGCTGCCAAGGCGTTTCGACAGAAGCAAAAAGACTTAGCTGATGAAGGTGATTTTAAGGGAGCACAACAACTCGAAATCGATGATATCAGGGAAAAGTTTGGAACACGATATGACGGTTCTATAGACCAGGTGTTAAAACATACTCGTGATAAAGGATATTAGCGATGTTGTTCACAGTATTTCCCTTAAAAGGCGTCAACCAAATCGAATTCGGTATGACTGCGGAAATAGTTAGAGAGAAAATGAGCGGGAGGCTTGCAACGGGAGATATTCGCGCAAGATCAAAAGACCATCCAACAGACTACTATCAAGATGAGGGCGCATTCTTCTACTATGATGAAGAAGGGTTCCTCGATGCTGTGGAGTTTGCTTCAGGGGCCAACGTCATTCTTGGCGGTGTGAGGCCGCTAGAACTGCCTGTCGGACAAGCCATTGCCGCTATGTCTAAGCTTGACCCCAATATGATCGTCGACGACGAGGGCGCGTTCTCCCGCCGCCTGAGCCTTGGCATCTGGTGTCCGTCGATCGATGAGGGAGACGACGAGCCGGTCGAAAGCTTTCTGGTGGGGAAACCCGGATACTATGATTTCCTGGACGCCGCTGCCTCGTAGGCAAGACTTCACTGGGATCACTGCGAGTGCGGACGGTTGCCGAAATACGTTCGTGAACTAGACTATCGATCATGGATTATAGCATCCATCCTCTCAAGGGCGTCAACCAAATCGAATTCGGGACGCACGCGGAAGTCGTAAGGAAATCGATTGGCGGGGACTTCGAACAGTTTCGCCGGTGGAAGGAAATATATCCTTCGGATCATTTCGACGAACAGGGAGTGTTTTGCTACTATGACCCGGATGGCCACCTGGAAGCGTTTGAATTTCACGAACCCGCGCGCGTGTTTCTCAGTAAGGTAAATTTGTTGAGCCTTCACTTCAGCCAGGCGATGGCTCTTCTGACTAGACTCGATCAGGAATTTTCAAGAGACCTTGATGGAGCCGACTTTCGAAATCTCAGTATAGGGATCTACGCGCCTAGGGCCGAAGACGATGAGGATGTGCCGGTCGAAGGCGTCCTTGTTGGCAGATCAGGCTACTACGACGAGTTTTTCAGTTCCGATAACGCTTAAGCGTATCCGAAGTGGGTTGGCTTTCTCTGCGCGATGTCGTGCAGCGTTGCGTTCCGCATTAGGGAATCCGGCTAGTTATTCAACTTTCGCTGACACAGCTTCCTCGCCTACGCTTTCCGGCTCCGATGCGGCGGGAGTCTCCAAAAAGAGAGCGGCGAGCGGATCGTTGATGTAGTAGTTTGACCTTCCAAGTTTGTGTTTGTGCTTTGAGAGAAATTTTGCATCATAAAGTTCGTCAAGATATTTGGCAGTGGTCTGACGTGTTTTGCCAAGTTCCCTTTGAACCAGCTCGATCTTTGTATAGGGGTGCCGGAAGAGCGTGTTTATAAAATCCTGTGAGTATATCTTGGGATACTCGTGGCGGATTTGTTGCTTATAGGCTGCCATCAGTCTGCGAATGTGCTCAACCAGTGACAGTGTTTCCACAGTGACGTGCTCCCCTGATTGTTACCAGTCAGAGGTAGAGGCTCGCTCCTTCATGATGGTTGTCTGATGGGATGGCAACGTGTCTGGGGGCATGCCCCCAGACACGTTCGCCGGCGATCTCGGCGGGGGTCTTCCCGCGCAGTTTGGAATGCGGCCTGACATGGTCGTAATCGTGCCGCCAAGCGGCGCGCACGAAGCGAGCGTGCGCCAACGATGTGAACAGCGTTTCGTTGAGACATTCGTCGCGCAGGCGCCGGTTGAAGCTTTCGACGAAGCCGTTCTGCATCGGCTTGCCCGGCGCGATGTAATGCCACTCGACGCGCCGCTCCTGCGACCAGTGCAGGATAGCCGACGAGGTCAGTTCGGTGCCGTTGTCGCTGACGACCGTGCGCAGCTTGCCGCGCAGGCCGATCAGGCGGGTCAGTTCGCTGGCAACCCTCGCGCCGGAGAGCGACGTGTCGGCCACCTCCGCCGTCGCCATCCCGGCTTCCTGCTCCTTCAATATCGCAATGATCTGCTCTTCGCTGAACGTGCTGCGCTTCATCTTCGTCCGACACCTTCACGTCGGACTCTACCAATAATCGGCCACATTTCAGGGGAGCACGTCAGGCGCGTTGGATGCACCAATCCCTCCAGCAACGCGGCATCACGGCCTGTATCCCAGCCCAGCGGCAACGACGTCACCTTCCCGACTGTGATCCCATCATCTATCGTCAGCGCGACCGCATCGAAAACATGTTCGTCAAGCTCAAGGATTGGCGCCGTATCCATACCCGATATGACAGGTGTGCAGACCTCTTCCCCGCCCCCCATCACACTCGCCGTAATCTATATCTTCTGGATCAATCAATGAGGCCTGACCCTAGGCGCGACCGCGCGGCCTCCGGCTAGCGCTCGCTCAGTTCCTGCGCCTTCTTCGCGTGTTCCCAGAATTCGTCGCGGGAATTGGTCCGGGGGAAGGGCTCGTCCGGAACCGGCACGTCGAGAAAGGCGCAAAGCGGCTCCCAGCCCTGCTTCGCTTCGAACACCAGCAGCCGCTCCGCCGGAATGCGGCGCTGCACCTCGGCATTGTGGCGCTCGAACGCGGCAATTACGTTCTCCTTGCTGAAGTCGTAGTTGAAGGTCTCCTGCGGAATGATGATTCCGCCGAAGCGCATCGGGTGGTCTGCCGGAATCTCGCCGGGCGTCGTCAGCCCCATCATCTCCATCGACTTCAGGATGGTCTCGCTCATGCTGTCGTACCAGCGCTCCGGATCGCGTTGCGAGAGTACGACCTTCGCAGCCGGATAGCGTTCGGCAAGCTCGGCATAGAAATGGCATCCCGGCCAGTCGACCGTCGCCCGGTAATTGCCGTAGATGTCTTCCCAATCGGATAGCTGGCGTTCGGCCGCCAGGTTCCACAAGGGCACCTGTTCGGGATTCGCGAGCACTTCGACCATGTGGTGGCACGGGCCGAAGCCCAGCTTCTCCAGCGCCAGCTTGAGCGTCATGGTCCCGGTGCGGCCCAGTCCGGCGCCGATCACGTCAAGAGCCATTGTCCATTCTCCCGGTTTCCGGCGCGCCCGCCCGCGCCGGATTTGCGTCGTGCTGGCGGCCTTGTGTTTGCTGCGCTTCCCATCGCGCACTATTTGAAGGGGCGAAAGGGCTTTTTTTGAATCACGCCGTGCAACTCGACTTCGCCAGCTACAACATCCGCAAGGCCGTAGGCATCGACCGCCGGCGCGACCCGGACCGGATCCTCGCCATCCTCAACGAGATCGACGCGGACGTCGTCGCGCTCCAGGAGGCAGACCGCAGGTTCGGCAGGCGGGTGAGTGCGCTGCCGCTGCACGCGATCCACGAGCACACGCCCTATTACCCGGTCCCGCTCACGATGAAGCCGGACAGCATCGGCTGGCACGGCAACGCCCTGCTGGTGCGGCGGGGGATAGAGCTGGACGATGCCGCAGTTGTGCCGCTGCCGACCCTGGAGCCGCGCGGTGCGATCAGGGCCGATCTGATCGTAGCGCGCCAGCGCATCCGCGTCGTTGCCATGCATCTTGACCTGTCCGGCTTGCGCCGCCGCCATCAGGTACGCAGCGTGCTGGATCACCTTTCCGATTGCGACGGCGATTGCCCGACGGTGCTGATGGGCGATTTCAACGAATGGGCGCGCCGCGGCGGCTGCTTTCGCGAATTCGGCCGGGAGTGGCAGGTGCTGTCATGCGGGCACAGTTTCCCCTCGCGCCGGCCTGTCGCCCAGCTCGACCGCATCGTCGCCTCGCAGCAATGGCGCATCGTCGAAGCGGCCACGCACCACAGCCTGCTGTCCGCTCGCGGTTCGGACCACCTGCCGATACGGGCGAGTCTGGAGCTGCCGGGAGCAGGATGATCCCGGTGCGGCCTTCCGGATCGCGCCGAACCAAATTGTGAATCAATTCATAGCTTTGCCATCCTTGCAGCTGCCTAAAAAATGGCAATTATATACGTGACGTACCGACGAATCGATGATAAGGAAAATGCCGACAGGCCGGCGCTTACAGAAATAGAGATTACGCCCGAGATGATTGAGGCGGGGGTGCGCGCGTATTATGATTGCGACAGGCGCGTCTTTGACCCGGAAAGCCTAGTGGCGGTGATATTTGAAGAAATGGCTATTGCCGGAAAACGTCTCGGCGCTCGCCCATGACCATATTTTTGCGATCGGGCTCCGGCCCTGCACCGCCAATCAGATAGAAGGTCAGCTCAAAGCATGTTCGGATGAAACGTTCCCGCGGATCGTCAAGAGTGCTTCCTTTCATAAGCTCCGGCGCGCGCACCGGAGCGGTTATATGGACAAGGGTGTCGTGAAGCTCCTGAACATCGAAATCTAGGTATCCGCGCGTGTGTGCGAACGTATTTCGGATTGCGCGAATGCACCCAAGATCATTTCGAGTCTCAGGCCCCACAATCCCCAGGAGATACGCCATTTGAATCTTATCGCCTAAGCCACGGAGCACAGGCGCATCACTTGAAAAGAGAATACTATCAGTATCTGGCCTTAGATTTATGTGGGAAAGGATCGCCGTTTCCAGAGCCTGTTCCAAGACAGCACAGGAAGTGATAACTATGTCCCTGTCATATGCAGGGTTGCGTGCTTTGCGTGATGTTATGCCATAGGGGAACATTTCTCCCATGGTAATTTGCATGAGATCGCCCCGCCTCAGTAGTTTTCTGAGGTTCTTGATTGCGTCTTTGCGAGGACTTTTTGACTCAACCACAACCAAATTCCGATAGGGACCGAACGCCTGAGGAGGCCGACCTAGAACGTGATGCGCTTCTTCGCAAAGCGCTGGCGACTCCCCCGATCAGCAATGAGGATATCCTCAAGCGGTCGAAGGAGTCACACAGAAAAGGCCGTCAATCGAAGTAGCGTTTGCGCGGCGTTCCTATCTGGCGCGTCGGCTCGCAAGGATCAGGCAACGAGCGGACTAGGTTGCCGGTACATGAGGCGTTTCCCGCGCGCACCTTTGACTGCCTCTGCGGTGCGCTCCGTATCCGTAAGATCGCGGGTGTTGTAACGGAAATCAAACTCGGTGACGTAGCGTTTCAGATGCGCTTCGCTGACATGGAAATAGACGCCGTTGATGCCCCTCTTGAGGATCGAAAAGAAGTTCTCGACGGTATTGGTGTGGAAATAGGAAGCGCGGCCATATTCGCCCAGACCGTGCCTCACGACACCGTGACCGACATATTCCTTGCCGACCGTCTTATAGACCGAGTTCTCGTCGGTCATAAGCCAGCTTCCGCGATCCGCATTGGTGACAAGCACATGTCGCAACGTCTTGGCGTTCACATTGGCGACGTGGAATGAGCGGACGCGGCCTTCACGTTCCACAAGCGAGACGACAGGCTGTTTGACATGGATGCCGTAGCCTTTGCCGGTGCGCTTGGCCTTGTGGCGATTGCTGACCTTGCCGCCTACATAGGTTTCATCGGCTTCGATGGTCTTGCCATAACCGCCTATCGGCACGTCGCCTTCGTCTTTCATGGCCTCACGAATGCGATGCGCCATGAACCATGCAGATTTATAGGTAATGCCCAGATGGCGCGACAGCTCATTGGCGCTGATGCCCTTCTTGCCACCATTCAGCAGGCGGAAGGCCAGCAGCCATTTGTTGAGAGGGATTTTGCTGTCCTCGAAGATCGTGCCGACAGTCACCGTGAAAGGCTTGGTGCACTCATTGCACTTGTACACGCCGGGACGTGTGGACTTGCCTTTCAGCTTGGTAATGCGGTCCTGATCGACATTGCCGCAATGCGGGCAGACAGGACCATTGGGCCAATGCAGCGCCTCAAGGTGTTTGCGCGCCCTGTTCGCATCGCCGTAAATGGGGTTGGTGATGTCCATGGATTTGGTCCCTGATTGCAAGGACATACCTAGCTCGATGGGCCTTAGTACGTCAAGTATATAATTGCCTAAAAAATGGCACTTATATACTTGACGTAGAAAGGGCGGAATGCGATAAGAGTCCATCACAAGGAAACGCCCGATGTTCGATCTCACCAACCCCATTTTCACCGATGCCGATAAGGCCCGCGAACATCTGGAAGCCGTCAACTGGCCGGATGGTCCTGTCTGCCCGCATTGCGGCGAATACGAGAACGTCCATCGCCTTCAGGGCAAGTCGCATCGTGCTGGCCTCATTCAGTGCAATTCCTGCCTAAAGAACTTCACCGTTACCGTTGGCACCGTGTTTGAGCGTTCCAAGGTTCCGCTCAACAAGTGGTTGCTTGCGACCTACCTGCTTGCATCCAGCAAGAAGGGCATGAGCGCGCATCAGCTCCACCGTATGCTTGGCGTCACCTACAAGACGGCTTGGTTCATGTGCCATCGTATCCGCGAAGCCATGAAGGATGACGGCAGCGAGCCCATGGGCGGGTTCGGCAAGACCGTCGAAGCCGACGAAACCTATGTTGGCGGCAAGGTGGGCAACCGTCACGCCAGCAAGCGCCACGGTTCAAAGAAGCTGTCTCCCTTCAAGGACAAGCAGCCCGTCGTCTCCCTCGTGGAGCGTGAAGGCCGCGTCCGTTCGTTCCATGTTGCGAACGTCAACGCCACTACGCTCCGTCACGTTCTCGTTACCAATGCAGACCGTGGTAGCTGGCTGATGACCGACGAACATGCAGGCTACAAGAAGGTCGGCAAGGAATATGTCGGTCATGGCGTCGTGTCGCACTCAACGGGCGAATATGGCCGCGCTGGTGTGTTCCATACCAACACGATTGAGAACTTCTTCTCCATCTTCAAGCGCGGCATCATCGGCGTGTATCATCACGTCTCAGAGGCCCATCTGAGCCGCTACACGACCGAGTTCGACTTCCGCTACAACACTCGTTCAATCACCGATGGCGAGCGCGCAGACGCCATTCTGAGCGGCATCGTCGGCAAGCGCCTCACCTATCGGCGGACTGACGCAATCGCCGCCTAGGCTGGTGAAGGTTCCGCGTCAGATTGGCGAACGCCGCAAGCGTTGGACGAAATAAACCCGCTCAAAATAAGAGCCCAATCCCAGCAACAAGCAGCGTGACTAGGATGGCAGCGAACGCTAGGCGCATGGTCTTGGCATTCGCCGTTATATGCACGGCATTGCAACCTATCATCTCGTCATAGTGCCCCGCCATTGCTGCCTTGCCGTTGTGTAGGTTGTCGCCAGACCGAATATCATAAAGCCATGCCTTTGGTTCATTGCCGGGAATCTCCCAATCGACCGGGCGGGCACTCCAGGCCGCCAGCCCAGTTGCAATGCCAAAGCCGGTGATCAGCAATGCAAGTGAGGTAAGATCAAGTGTGGCATCACTTCGAAGGACCGCAAACAAACCGATCAGTGCCGCCGCAATCGCTGCAAAAACCGAAGTCATCGTCATGGCGCGTTGATCGGCCGCCAGTCCCAACGTAAGTTGCGCGGCAAGGCGTGCCTCAGCGAGTCTGATTATCTCATCCAACTGGTCTGGGGCTGCTGCGGCATAGGGGGAAACTGACATTGGAACCTGCACTCCATTCACTGCCAGAGAGGCCGAGGACAACCACGAAGCTCAACGAGGAAATACGGAAAAAAGAAAAGGACCGGGACAACAGCGAAAACAAGGGGCCACGCAAACCCGAAGAGTCCGACAAGAAGTCAAACTGATATTTCCGTCCGATTTCTCCCGAAACTACCGCTTCCCAAGCTTGCTATCCTTGTGCTGCTTGGGGGGAGTCGCCAGCATCCGTTTCAACGCCGCCTTGGCGCGTGCTTCCGTCTCCGCGTTCGAGTAGGTGTCGCTCTCACTTTCGTCGGTTGACTCTTTTCGTTTCAAACGCTCCGCTTTGGAGCAACGATCATTTCTGTCTTTGGTCATAACCATGCCACCTACCCGTCCTGCTGGGAAAAATGCAAAAGAGACGATTCAAGTCCTATCGTGGGTCGCTGATTGGAAGCCCCATTTGTCCTCAAAGGCATCCCGATGCATTGCGCTTGGCTCCCTGATTGAGAACCTTTACGGCGCCATTCTTACCAGCATGCTCGGCGCAAACGCAAAGCCAGCAGCTGCAATGTACAAGAGCCTGCAAAGCCTGAACGCTCAATCAGCCGTTGTCTTGGCAGCTGCCGAAGCAGTTCTAAGTGATGATGAACTAGACGTACTCTCAGCAGTCACCTCCCTTTGCAATCGTGCGATGAAGCACCGGCATCGTTTTGCCCATTGGGTTTGGGGTCACTCAAAGGGCTATCCAGAAGCAATTATTCTGATCGATCCGAAGGCACTCTTGGAATATGAACTCGAAACTGCAGTGACCCAGGGAAACAACGATAACCGTGGGCTGCAGACAAACTTCGATCCGTCATCCTGCCTTATCTACGACGAAGCGGCCCTGGTCGAGGCAGTGAATGAACTCAAATCAGCCGAAGAGAACCTTGCCCGCTTTAGGTTCGCGGTCCTCCCATTCTCGCGCCAACTTTCTAGGGTTGCCGGAGCCTATCAACCACTTCGTGAGATAGCAGAGCAACCTGACGTGAAGTTGGAGCTACAAAAATTGGCAGAGAAGCGTCAAAAAAATCCAGAAGCGCAGCCGCCACGGCCTCGGAGAGGTCGGAGGGGCTGACTGTTAGAACAACTTCAATTTCGGCGCCGGCCTGTCCCGACGAATCATCTGTCACAACTGGCCTCTACGTCAAGTATATAATTGCCTAAAAAATAGGCAGCTGCCTATGAATCGAGCGCGGGTGTTGCACCTGCGAAAAGCCATCGGAAGCCAACCCGGCTGATTCCTTTACAGATTCTTAATTTGGCACGCCCCTTGCGTTTGTTGCCGGAGCCGGCGCTTGGCCGGTGGCTGACAGGGGAAAGGCATGAAATTCATCATAGCCATCATCAAGCCGTTCAAGCTTGACGAAGTACGGGAGGCCCTGGGTGCGATTGGCGTCGCCGGCATGACCGTTTCAGAGGTCAAGGGCTTCGGGCGGCAGAAAGGCCAGACCGAGATTTATCGCGGGGCGGAGTATTCCACGAACATGCTGCCGAAGGTGAAGATCGAAGTGGCAGCGCCCGACGATCTGGCGCCCAAGGTCATCGAGACGATCCAGCAGACGGCCAGCACCGAGGCAATCGGCGACGGCAAGATCTTCGTTCTCGATCTCGCATCCGCAGTCCGCATTCGCACCGGCGAATCCGGGGACACCGCGCTGTGATAGGCGCGTCCGACAGGAGGGAAACCACCATGATCCGCAAAATTCTTTGCGGCGCCGGCGCGCTGGGCACCTCGCTCTTCGCCACGACCGCCGCCTTTGCTCAGGAGGCAGCCGAGGCTGCAGCTCCTGTTCCCAATCCGGGCAACAACGCCTGGATGATGACCGCGACCGTTCTGGTCATGATGATGATCCTGCCGGGTCTCGCGCTGTTCTACGGCGGCCTGACCCGTTCGAAGAACATGCTTTCGACCATGACCCAGGTCACCGCCGCAGCGTGCGTCGGTATGCTGATTTGGGTGATGTGGGGCTATTCGCTCGCATTCGGGGCGACAAGCTACGAAGGCACGATCGGCAGCTTCATCAGCGGAGGCAGCTATTTCCTGTCTTCCGTCACTCCGGACTCGACCGCTGCGACCTTCTCTGACGAGGTCATCAGCGAATATGTCTTCGTCGCCTTCCAGATGACCTTCGCCGCCATTACCGGCGCCCTGGTCTTCGGCGCGACGGTGGAGCGCATGAAATTCTCGGCCGCGATGATCTTCATCATCATCTGGTCGACGATCGTCTACTATCCGATCGCGCACATGGTGTGGGCGGGCGGCGGCCTGATCTTCGAATGGGGCGCTCTCGACTTCGCCGGCGGTACGGTGGTTCACATCAACGCGGGCGTCTCGGCGCTGGTTGCCGCCTATATCCTCGGCAAGCGCAAGGGCTATCCGTCCGAGCCGATGCCTCCGCACTCGCTGACGCTGACGCTGGTCGGCGCCGGCCTGCTGTGGGTTGGCTGGTTCGGCTTCAATGTCGGTTCGGAACTCGAAGCCGACGGCACGGCTGGCCTCGCGATGATCAACACCTTCGTAGCAACCGCTTCCGGCGCCCTGTTCTGGATGCTGGCGGAGCGTGCTGTCGGTCACAAGCCGTCGGCTCTCGGCCTGGCTTCCGGTATCATTGCCGGTCTCGTCGCGGTCACTCCGGCAGCGGGCAACTCCGGTCCGTTCGGTGCGATCGTGCTGGGCGCGATTGCCTCGATCCTGTGCTTCATCGTGGTGTCCAAGGTTAAGCCGGCTATGGGCTTCGACGACTCGCTCGATGCCTTCGGCATCCACGGCATCGGCGGCATGGTCGGCGCGATCGGCACCGGCATCGTGTACTCGCCGGCGCTCGGCGGTCCGGGCGGTGACGATTTCGTGATGGGCGCTCAGGTCTGGATCCAGATCAAGTCCGTGATCGTATCGATCCTGTGGGCCGGTATCGGCACCGCGATCGCGCTCTACATCGTCAAGGCCATCATCGGCCTGCGTGTCTCCGACGAAGTCGAAGTCGAGGGTCTCGACATCGGCGAGCACGGCGAACGCGCCTACAACTAAATTTAACGAGCTTGGCGGGATTGGGCTTTCCTCCTCCTCTCCTCCCACCCGATCCCGCCTAACGTTGTTCCTCCTGCGAACAGCAACTTGAAGGGCCGGAGCTAACGCTCCGGCCCCCTTTTTTTGTCTTCCGTACTCGCCGGTTCAGGCAGCGGCGCCGGAACGGCTCCGGCTGGGAGGTCGACCGAACCGGGCGCGATAGCACCGGGAAAAATGGCTCTGGCTGCGAAAGCCGCAGGCAATGCCGACATCGGTGACGGACAGGCCGGTGGATCGCAGCAACTGGGCGGCATGGTCGAGCCGCATGTCCAGGTAGGTTTCGGAAATCGTCCTGCCGAAATGCCTCATGCAAAGCCGCTCGAGCTGACGCAGCGAAACCCCGGCCTGTTCTGCCAGCTCGCCCCGGGGCAGCGGATCCTCCAGAGCGCCTTCCATCGCCGAAAGCATCCGTGCAAGGCGTTCATTGGTCGTGCCGTAGCGCGCCTCCACGCCTGCCCGCTGCGAGAGCCCCGCCGGCCTCGGCTCGGTACGGATGAACCACTCCGCGACCTGCCGCGCCAGTTGCGCGCCCAGATCCTCCGCAATCAGTTCGACGGCAAGGTCCATGCCCGCGGTGCCGCCGGCGCAAGTCATCCGGTCCCTATCGATGACGTAGAGGCCGCCTTCGATCGCGAGGCCGGGAAACTCGTGCCTGAGTGCCTCGGCATGCTCCCAGTGGATGGTCGCGCGATAGCCGTCGAGCAAGCCGGCGCGGGCCAGCAGGTAGGGGCCGCCCGATACGCCGATCAGGCTTGCTCCCCGGCGGGCCATCCGCCGCAGCCAGGCAAAGCAGTCGCGGTTGCGATAGGCCGCCGGATCGTCGGCCGCGAAGACAAAGACCCGGTCGTAGTCGTGGCCGCCTTCCATCGCCGCCATCGTCGCGATCGACGTGCCGCTCGATGCGGCGACCGGCCCGCCTGCGATGGAGATGTGCGTCCAGCTGTAGTGCTGCATTCCGGCGAGGCGGTTGGCGGCCCTGAACGGCTCTATGACCGAAGCATAGGACATCAGGGCGAAGCCGTCCGTAAGCAGAAGTCCGATCTTCGCCGGGGCAGCGGCTGCAGGAATGTCGCTCTGAGACATATGAATGTCGTATACGGATAATCACGGTCATCAAGAAGAAGATATTTTTCCTTCTGCGAAAACGAGGGCGACGCGCGACAGTCCGACATGCGATATTCTGTCTTCTCTCTTTCTGCCAATGCGCTGAGCGGCCACCGCCGCTGGAAGCGGGTGTGGCGCGATGCTGAACCGGCTGAGGCCTATGACGTGGTGATCGTCGGCGGCGGTGGGCACGGGCTCGCCACGGCGCATTACCTTGCCCGCAATCACGGTATCACCAACGTCGCCGTCATCGAGAAGGGGTGGATCGGCGGCGGCAACGCCGGACGCAACACGACGATCATCCGCTCCAACTACGGCCTGCCGGGAAACGAGCCGTTCTACGAATGGTCGATGAAGCTGTGGGAAGGCCTGGAGCAGGACCTCAATTACAATGTGATGGTCAGCCAGCGTGGGATCGTGAACCTCTACCATTCCGATGCCCAGCGTGACGCCTATGCGCGGCGCGGCAACGCCATGCGGCTGCACGGCGTCGATGCCGAACTGCTCTCCAGTGACGATGTGCGCAAGTTGGCCCCGTTCCTCGATTTCGAATCCGCGCGGTTTCCGATCATGGGCGGGCTCTACCAGGGGCGGGCGGGAACGGCCCGGCACGACGCGGTCGTCTGGGGCTATGCCCGCGCGGCGTCCCAGCGCGGCGTGGACATCATCCAGAACTGCGAGGTGACCGGGTTTGTGCAGGACTCCGCCGGGGCGATCGTCGGGGTGGAAACGACGCGGGGCGCCATCCGGGCCGGCAAGGTGGGGCTGGCCGTCGCCGGCAACTCCTCGCGCGTGGCTG
The DNA here is from genome assembly GCA_024236175.1 of Novosphingobium sp. GTDB lineage: Bacteria > Pseudomonadota > Alphaproteobacteria > Sphingomonadales > Sphingomonadaceae > Novosphingobium. The sequence continues at coordinate 95,016 of JACKKY010000003.1, forward strand.
CTCTCGCCGGCCTGCGGCTGCCGATCGAAAGCCATGTGCTGCAGGCCTTCGTCAGCGAAGGGCTCAAGCCGGTGATCCCGGGCGTCATCACATTCGGGGCCGGGCATTTCTACATCAGCCAATCGGACAAGGGCGGGCTTGTCTTCGGCGGCGATATCGACGGCTACAACAGCTACGCACAGCGCGGAAACCTGCCGGTCGTCGAGGACGTGTGCGAAGGCGGCATGGCGGTGATGCCGATGATCGGGCGTGCCCGCATCCTGCGCTCGTGGGGCGGGATCATGGACATGTCGATGGACGGCTCCCCGATCATCGATGCCTCGCCCCTGCCCGGCCTCTATCTCAATGCCGGGTGGTGCTACGGCGGCTTCAAGGCGACCCCGGCCTCCGGCTGGTGCTTCGCGCATCTGCTCGCGACCGACCGTTCGCACGAGACTGCCACCGCCTTTCGCCTCGACCGCTTCGAAAGCGGTCACCTCATCGACGAAAAGGGCGCCGGCGCCCAGCCGAACCTGCACTGAGGGAGCGGACGCGATGAGACTGCCTTGCCCCTATTGCGGAGACCGGGACGCCCAGGAATTCTCCTATCGCGGAGATGCCGGCCCGAGGCGGCCGGAAGGCGAGGACGGCCTGTTCGACTATGTCTATCTGCGAGACAATCCCGCCGGCCCGATCCGCGAACTCTGGTACCATGCCAACGGCTGCCGCAACTGGATCGTCGTGACCCGCGACACCCGCACCCACGAAGTGCATGGATCGTCCCTCGCCAGGGAATCCGGCGCATGAGCCGTCTTGCCTCCGGAGGACTGATAGACCGTGCCCGTCCGCTTCGCTTCAGCTTCGACGGGACCGGCTACTCCGGCTTCGAAGGCGATACGCTCGCATCCGCGCTCGTCGCCAACGGCGTCAGGATCGTCGGCCGCTCGTTCAAGTATCACCGCCCTCGCGGCATCCTGACGGCAGGCAGCGAGGAACCCAACGCGCTGGTCACGCTGGGGACAGGCGCTCATGCCGAACCCAACACCCGGGCAACGACGGTATCGCTCCATGACGGGCTCGTCGCGTGCAGCCAGAACCGCTGGCCCAGCCTGCACCTCGACCTGCTGGCGGTAAACCAGCTACTCTCGCCGTTCTTTGCAGCCGGCTTCTACTACAAGACGTTCATGTGGCCCGGCAAGTTCTGGGAGAAGCTCTACGAACCGCTGATCCGGCGCGCGGCGGGGCTCGGCAGTCTCTCCGGCCTTCCCGATCCGGACAGCTATGACCGCGAGCACGGCTTTTGCGACCTCTTGGTCATCGGCGCCGGTCCGGCGGGCCTTGCCGCCGCCCTGACCGCGGGCCGCGCGGGTGTGCGCGTCATTCTGGCCGACGAGGACACGCGACCCGGTGGCCGGTTGATGTCCGAGCGTCTGCTTGTCGATGGTCTGCCCGCAGCCGATTGGGCGGCGTCGGCCGCACAGGAACTCGAGACCATGGCGAATGTGCGCGTGCTGTCGCGCACCGCGGTTTTCGGAGTCTACGACGGAAGGGAATACGGCGCTGTCGAGCGGCTGACCGACCATCTGTCGCATGCGCCGGCGGGCGCGCCCCGGCAGAGGCTGTGGAAGATCGTGGCGAAACGCGCGATACTCGCCACCGGAGCCATCGAACGGCCGGTCGTCTTCGGTGGCAATGACCGGCCGGGCGTTACCATGGCGTCGGCGGTATCGACCTACATCAACCGTTTCGCCGCCTTGCCGGGGCGCCGCGCCGTAATCTTTACCAGCAGCGACAGCGGCTGGACGACGGCCGTGGACCTGCAGGCGGCCGGCGCGGAAGTGGTGGCGATCGTCGACCCCCGGGACACGCCACCTTCCTTCGCCCAAGTGCTGCGCCGGAACGGCACCGAGCTGCTTCCGGGTGCCAGGGTGAGGCACGTTGCCGGCTCGCCCGTCCGCAAGGTCGAGATCGTCCGGGCGGACGGCAGCGTGCTCAAGCTGAAGGCCGACCTTGTCGCCATGTCCGGCGGCTGGAACCCGGCGATCGGGCTCGGCAGCAACCTGGGCCACCGGCCGGTCTGGTCGGACCGGCTGCATTGCTTCCTGCTCGATGAGGCACCGCCAGGGCTGAAGCCTGCCGGCGCGGCGGCGGGATGTTTTGCGCTCGCCGACGCGCTCGCGGACGGCGTGCGGCAGGCGCGGGACGCGGCCGGGGACCTTGGCGTCGCCTGCCCCACCGGCGCCGCATTCAAGACCAGCGAGGAAAGCGCGAGATGCGATCCGCTCTGGCATGTGCCGGCGGCGCGCTCGAAGGCTTTCGTCGATTTCCAGAACGACGTGACCGATGCCGATGTCTCGCTGGCGGTGCGCGAAGGTTTCGTCTCGGTCGAGCACCTCAAGCGTTACACGACGCTCGGCATGGCGACCGACCAGGGCAAGACCGGGCAGCTCAATGGTCACGCGCTGCTCGCGGCCGCCACCGGCAAGTCGATTGCCGAGGCGGGCACCGTGCTGTCGCGCCCACCCTACCAGCCGGTCGCCATCGGCGTTCTGGCCGGCCATCACCGGGGCGAGCACTTCCGGCCGGAGCGGCGCACCGCGTCCCACAACTGGGCGGCCGGACACGGAGCCAGCTTCGTCAACGTCGGCCAGTGGAAACGCGCGCAGTGGTATACGCGGGCCGGTGAGCGCGACTGGCTGGAAACGGTCAATCGCGAAGTGACGATGACGCGCGGCGGTGTCGGGATTTGCGACGTGTCGACGCTGGGCAAGATCGACGTGCAGGGGCCGGATGCCAGCACGCTGCTGGACCGGCTCTACATCAATACCTTCTCGACGCTTGCGGTCGGCAAGGCGCGTTACGGCGTGATGCTGCGCGAGGACGGCTTCGTCATGGACGACGGCACCGTCACCCGTTTCGCCGAGGACAGCTTCTATGTCACCACGACCACCGCCAACGCGGGGCTCGTCATGCAGCACATCGATTTCGCCAGGCAGGTGATCTGGCCGGAGCTCGACGTGCAGGCGACATCGGTGACCGAACAATGGACCACCTATTCGATTGCCGGGCCGAAATCGCGCAGCCTGCTCCAGACGGCTTTTCCTGAGCTCGACCTGTCGTCCGAGGCGATGCCGTTCATGGGGGCTGCGAAGTTCGCGTGGCGTGGCATTGGAGCGCGGATCTTCCGCGTCTCCTTTTCGGGCGAGCTGGCCTATGAGGTCAGCGTGCCCGCGCTGCACGGAGAGCGGCTGCTTCTGGACCTGCTCGAAGCCGGCCGGGACTTCGGCGTCGTCGCCTATGGCACCGAGGCGCTGGGCGTGATGCGCATCGAGAAAGGCCACGCCGCCGGCAACGAGCTGAACGGCCAGACGACCGCAGCGGACCTGGGGTTGGGCCGGATGATGTCGAAGAAGAAGGATTTCATCGGGCGCGTCATGGCCCGGCGGCCGGGCCTGACGGACCCGGCGCGCCCCGCGCTGGTCGGCCTCAAGCCGGTCGAGCCGGGCGTTCGGCTGAGAGCAGGCGCACACCTGCTGGAATGCGGCAAGCCCGCCGTCGCCGCCAACGATCAGGGTCATGTGACGTCCGCGGCCTGGTCTCCCACGCTCGATCATTCGATTGCCCTGGCGCTTTTGTCGCACGGTCCCGATCGCCTTGGAGAGCGGGTCGTGGTCCACGATCCGGTGCGGGGCGGCGATGTGGAGGCGGAAGTCTGCAGCCCGGTTTTCGTCGATCCCGAGGGAGTGCGGATGCGTGGCTGAGCACCTGATCCACAGCGAGCAGGAAGGTTGGGCGCTCGCCACGGTCATGGCGCGAAGAGCTGTCGGTCCCGCTGCGGTCGGCGCCGCGCTGGAGCTCGAACTTCGGGATGAACCCGTTGCCGTTTCGAACGGAGCGATCCGGGCGATCGGCACCGGCCCGGGAGCATGGCTCGTCATCGATACGGAACCGGATCACGGTTTCGCGGACGCGTTGCAGGATCGCCTCGAGGGCCTTGCCTCGGTGTCCGACCAGTCGAGCGGCTATGCGGTTTTCCGGCTTTCGGGCGCCGGCGCGCGGACCGCGCTCCAGCGCGGCGCGGCGATCGATTTCCATCCGGACGTCTTCGCTCCGGGAAGCGTCGCAACCACCGCCATCGCCCACATCGGCGCGATCGTCTGGCAGGTCGACGATTCTCCGACTTACGATGTCGCCGTCTTCCGCAGCCTGTCGGGAAGTTTTCGCCACTGGCTGGAAGAAACAGCCGCCGCTCTGTGAAATCGAACAAGATCGAGGAGATCATGACCGACGCCTATCGACTGACATTGTCCTGCCCGAACCGGCCGGGCATCGTGACCCGCGTAACCGGCGAACTCTTCAACCACGGCGGCGACATCAAGGAAGCGCACCAGTACGACGATGTCGAAACCGGGAAGTTCTTTGCAAGGATTGTCTTTTCGCTGCCGCAGGGGGCGAAGCTGGACGAGCTGAAGCAGGGTTTCGCCATCGTCGGCGACGACCTTTCGATGGACTGGTCGATCCGCGGCCTCGACGAACGCTGCAAGGTGCTGATCCTCGTTTCGAAATTCGATCATTGCCTGGTCGACCTGATCTACCGGCAGCGGATCGGGGAGCTGGCGATGGATATAGTCGGCATCGTCTCGAACCATCCGCGCGAGGCCGTGTCCGACATGGATTTCGGGCCGATCCCCTTCCACCACTTCCCGGTCACCAAGGAAACCAAGCCGGCGCAGGAGGCCCAGATCAAGCAGCTCGTCACCGAGACCGGCGCCGAACTTGTGGTGCTCGCCCGCTACATGCAGATCCTGTCGGACGATATGGCCTCGTTCCTCTCGGGTCGATGCATCAACATCCATCACAGCTTCCTTCCCGGCTTCAAGGGCGCGAAGCCCTATCACCAGGCCCATGCCCGTGGTGTGAAGCTGATCGGCGCGACGGCGCATTACGTGACGGCCGATCTCGACGAAGGGCCGATCATCGAACAGGACGTGGAAAGGATCACCCATCACGACAGCGCCGAGGTGCTCGTCCGCAAGGGCCGGGACATCGAACGCCGGGTCCTGTCGCGGGCGGTCCTGTTCCATACCGAGGGCCGGGTGTTGCCGAACGGCGGCAAGACAGTGGTATTCATGAGCTGACCGATTGCCCGGGACGCCGCAATCGGTTCATAGAACCGCGCGGGGCGATGGACGGCCCGAGCGATCCGGAAGGTCTCGCAGAATGACTGACGAACCCATGACGAGCGGCCGGGGAGGGCAGATGGACGAAGAACCCGAAACCGGCTCGTCCGCGCCAAGCGTCGCGGAGCGCAGCCTGGAAAAGGCGCTCGGCCTGCAGATCCGCACGCTGCGGCGCCAGCAGGACCTTTCGGTCGCGGATCTCGCCAGCGCCGCGGGAATTTCCAACGGCATGCTCTCGAAGATCGAGAATGGTGGCATATCACCGTCGCTGACGACGCTCCAGGCGATCTCGGGAGTGCTGCAGGTGCCCCTGTCGTCGCTGTTCGCATCGTTCGAAGAGCGGCAGGACTGCTCCTTCGTGCCGGCGGGGCAGGGCCTGACGATCGACCGCAGGGGGACCAAGGTCGGCCATGTCTATCGCCTGCTCGGCCATGTGCTGCGCGGCGATGTCGCCGTGGAACCCTACCTGATCGAGCTGAGCGAAGACGCCGCTCCCTACACCAGCTTCCGCCACAGCGGCGTCGAGTTCATCCACATGCTCAAGGGCGAGATGACCTATCGCCACGGTTCGAAGAGCTACGCCCTCAAGGGAGGGGATTCGCTGCTGTTCGACAGTGCTGCGGCGCATGGGCCGGAAGAGCTCAGCGGCAAGGAGATCGCCTACCTGTCGATCATCATTTACCCGCGCAGCGAACTCTAGAGTTTCCTCACAGGAAAAAACGTTTCTTTAAAGTTGACATTGCGCCGCAACACACCCTAGTGTCCGGACGAATTCGGACGAAGGGAATCGATCATGTGCGGGATTGTCGGGCTGTTTCTGAAAGACAGCTCGCTCGAACCTGAACTCGGCACGCTTCTGGCCGGCATGCTGGAAGTCATGACCGACCGGGGGCCGGACAGTGCGGGCTTTGCCGTCTACGGCGATGCCGAGCCGGGTCGCGTCAAACTGACCGTTCGCGGGAAGGACCTCGATGCCGTCGGGGATGCGCTCGGGCACGATGTCAAGGTGACCTGGCGTGACACCCATGCCGTTCTTTCGGTTCCCGAAGCCCAGGAAGACATGGTCCGCGGCTGGCTTGCGCGCGAGCGGCCCGATCTGGTCGTGACCGGCGCAGGGCAGCGGATCGAACTCTACAAGGAAGTCGGCCTTCCGGCCGAGGTCACCAGCCGTTTCGGGCTGCGCGGCATGGCCGGGACGCACGGGATCGGCCACACGCGCATGGCCACCGAAAGCGCCGTGACCACCAACGGAGCCCACCCGTTCTCGACCGGCAAGGACCAGTGCCTCGTGCATAACGGCTCGCTTTCTAACCATCACAGCCTGCGCCGCATGCTCGAGCCCCAGGGCATCCCGATCGCGACTGAAAACGACAGCGAAGTGGCTGCCGGCTATCTGACGTGGAAGATGCAGGGTGGGGCGACGCTGGCCCAGGCACTGGAAGCCAGCCTCGACGATCTCGACGGCTTCTTCACATTCGTGGTCGGGACGGAAGACGGTTTCGCCGTGCTGCGCGATCCCATTTCCTGCAAGCCGGCGGTGATGGCCGAAACCGACCGGTATGTAGCGTTCGGTTCGGAGTACCGGGCGCTGGTCGGGCTGCCGGGGATCGAGGACGCCAAGGTCTTCGAGCCCGAACCGGCTGTCGTTTATGCATGGGTGCGCGACTGATGCCGACCGTGGACCTCGCCCAGTCGACCCGGCGCGAACTCAACGGCGCGCTGCATGCGCTGCAGAAGCAGGATGAAGGATCGTCCTGGCGGGTGGAGAACCCGGCCGGCCAGCATGCGCTGGCTTGCGGCCTCGATGCGCCGGTGACCGTCGAGATCGCCGGGCATGCCGGATATTACTGCGCGGGAATGAACCAGCAGGCGACGGTGATCGTCGAAGGCAACACCGGCGTCGGCGTGGCCGAGAACATGATGTCGGGCTTCGTCCATGTGAAGGGCGATGCCAGCCAGTCCGCCGGGGCGACCGCGCACGGGGGGCTGCTGGTCATCGAGGGCAATGCCTCCGCGCGTTGCGGCATCTCGATGAAGGGCGTCGACATCGTGGTGAAGGGATCGATCGGACCGATGAGCGCCTTCATGGCGCAGGCCGGCAGGCTCGTCGTGCTCGGCGATGCTGGCGATGCACTGGGGGATTCGATCTACGAGGCGCGAATCTACGTGCGCGGGGCGGTGAAGAGCCTGGGCGCGGACTGCGTCGAAAAGGACATGCGCGAAGAGCACCGGGCGGAACTGCGCGAACTGCTCGATGCCGCCGGTATCGGCGCCGACGTCGGCGTTGACGAGTTCCGGCGCTACGGGTCTGCCCGCCAGCTTTACAATTTCCACGTCGACAACGCGGCGGCCTACTGAGGGACTGCGAGATGGATAGCGATAACATTCCCCAGACCCTGCCGCGGCACTCGGCCACGTTCGATCCCTATACGATCTCGGAAATCCGCCGGGCCGCGGCATCGGGCATCTACGATATCCGGGGCGGCGGGGCGAAGCGGCGGGTGCCGCATTTCGACGATCTGCTGTTCCTCGGCGCCTCGATGTCCCGCTATCCGCTGGAGGGCTATCGCGAGAAATGCGCGACCGACGTGGTTCTGGGAAACCGGTTCGCCAGCAAGCCCATCCACCTCACGATCCCGATCACGATAGCGGGCATGAGCTTCGGCTCGCTATCCGCCCAGGCCAAGGAAGCGCTTGGCCGCGGTGCAAGCATCGCCGGAACCTCGACGACGACCGGCGACGGCGGCATGACCCCGGAAGAGCGTGGCCAGTCGGAGACGCTCGTCTACCAGTACCTTCCCAGCCGCTACGGCATGAACCCGAACGACCTGCGCAAGGCGGACGCGATCGAGGTCGTGCTGGGGCAGGGGGCAAAGCCGGGCGGCGGCGGCATGCTGCTGGGACAGAAGATTTCCGATCGCGTCGCCGAGATGCGCACGCTGCCCAAGGGTATCGACCAGCGTTCGGCCTGTCGCCATCCGGACTGGACCGGGCCGGACGACCTCGAGATCAAGATCGAGGAACTGCGCGAGATCACCGACTGGGAAAAGCCGATCTACGTCAAGGCCGGCGCGACCCGCCCCTATTACGACGTGGCGCTGGCGGTAAAGTCAGGCGCGGACGTGGTCGTGCTGGACGGCATGCAGGGGGGCACGGCGGCGACCCAGGAAGTGTTCATCGAGCATGTCGGCATTCCGACGCTCGCAGCGATCCGGCCAGCTGTGCAGGCGCTGCAGGATCTCGGCATGTACCGCAAGGTGCAGCTGATCGTCTCGGGCGGCATCCGCAACGGCGCCGATGTCGCCAAGGCGATGGCGCTGGGGGCGGACGCCGTCTCGATCGGCTCGGCCGCGCTCATCGCCCTTGGCGACAACGATCCGGCTCTCGAGGAAGAATACCGCAAGCTGGGGTCTACCGCCGGCGCCTATGACGACTGGCAGGAGGGGCGCGATCCGGCCGGCATCACCACGCAGGATCCCGATCTTGCCGCCAGGCTGGATCCGGTCGCGGCGGGACGGCGGCTGGCCAACTATCTTAGCGCCCTCACGCTGGAGGCGCAGACGATCGCGCGCGCCTGCGGGAAAAGCCATTTGCACAATCTCGAACCCGAAGACCTCGTCGCCGTGACAATCGAGGCGGCGGCGATGGCGCGGGTGCCGTTGGCCGGAACCGACTGGATCCCCGGCGGCGGGGGATTCTGATCGAACCGAAGAAAGGGGTGCGGTCCATGACGATCAATCTTGCCGAGACGGCGAAGGAGAAGGGAATCAAGTATTTCCTGATCTCCTACACCGACCTTTTCGGAACCCAGCGCGCCAAGCTCGTGCCTGCATCCGCAATCGGGCCGATGCAGGAATCCGGCGCCGGATTCGCCGGATTCGCAAGCTGGCTGGACATGACCCCCGCCGATCCGGACATCTTCGGCAAGCCTGACCCGGCGAGCCTGATCCAGTTGCCGTGGAAGCCGGAAGTCGGCTGGCTCGCCGCGGACATCTGGATGAACGACGAGCCGGTCGCGGCCAGCCCGCGCAACGCGCTCAAGGAGCAGATAGCAAAAGCCGCCGGGCAAGGCCTCCAGATGAAGACCGGCGTGGAATGCGAATTCTTCCTGATCCTGCCGGACGGATCGGCCATCTCGGATCCCGCCGACACGCAGTCCAAGCCGTGCTACGACCAGCAGGCGCTGATGCGCCGCTACGACGTCATCACCGAGATCTGCGATGCCATGCTGGAGCTGGGCTGGCAGCCCTACCAGAACGACCATGAGGACGCGAACGGCCAGTTCGAGATGAACTGGGAATATGACGACGCGCTGGTAACCGCCGACCGTCAGGCCTTCTTCAAGTTCATGGTCAAGTCGATCGCGGAAAAGCACGGCCTGCGCGCGACGTTCATGCCCAAGCCGTTCCCCACGCTCACCGGCAACGGCTGCCACATGCATGTTTCGCTGTGGAAGGGGAAGGACAACGCCTTCGTCGATGCCGGTTCGCCTTCGGGCCTGTCCGCCACCGGCCTTTCCTTCATCGGCGGACTTCTCCATTCGGCCGACGGCATCGCGGCGATCAGCAACCCGACGGTCAACAGCTACAAGCGGATCAATGCGCCGGATACGCTTTCCGGCGCCACTTGGTCGCCGAGTTCGGTGACGTGGACCGGCAACAACCGCACGCATATGATTCGCGTGCCGGAAGGAGACCGCTTCGAATTCCGCCTCGCCGATGGCGCCGCCAATCCCTATCTGCTGCCGGCTGCGGTGCTCGCTGCCGGACTCGACGGAATGGCGCATTCCCGCGATCCGGGGCCGCAGCTGCACATCAACATGTACACGCACGGCCATACCGTGGCGGATGCCAAGAAGTTGCCGCTCAACCTGCTCGATGCACTGCGCTCGCTCGAGGCATCCGAAACGATGATGTCGGCGATGGCAGGCGTGCTTCCCGCGTATCTGAAGCTGAAATACGCGGAATGGAACGACTATTCGCGGCACCTGACCCAGTGGGAGCGGGACGCGACTCTCGATTGCTGAGCCGGAATGGGCCCTGGAAGGGATCGCGGGCCCTACGTCCTGCCGGACGCGAGCATGTCGACCAGCGCCCGGACCGGGCTGATGTCATAGCCGGCATTCGCCGCCTGTTCCGCAAGCTTGTCCGGGTCGGCGCCTCTGCTCGCTTCCGCCAGGGACCACAGAAGCGTCGAACGGGTGCCGGAACGGCAATAGGCCAGCACCGCTCCCTGGGCGCCGGCAAGCGCCTCGGCCATCGCGGTGACTTGCGATTCGCTGAAACCGGCATGAGTGACCGGAATCGCGACGTAACCCATGCCTGCCGCCCTGGCTGCGGCTTCGATTTCGGGCCCCGGCGTCTGGTCGTCTGACTCGCCTTCCGGCCGGTTGTTGACGATCAGGGAAATCCCTTGGGAGGCGGCTTCGGCCACTTCGCCAAGGCCGATTTGCGGACTCGCGTAGACCGTGTCGGAAAGCTTTCGAAACATTGACTTACCTCCGTTTCGGCCGACCTGCGAGAAGCCTCTGGACATGGCCGATGGCGAGCATTTCGCTGCGGTGTGCCAAGCCGTGTTGCGCTTGGCAAGCGGCGGCTGGAGCAGAAAAATTACAACAATTCTGTCGCAAGGGAGGGGAACGTCGTGATTCTGTTCGCTATTCCGCGAGATTTCGTATATATTTGATCATGCAGGAGAGGGCCGTGCGTGCAGTTCGGCCGTTTGCCCTGATGCTCGGCGCGATTCGTCCGCGCGGCCGGGCAAGATTGTTTGGGGCGAAGCGAAGGTACGTTCGAAAAGATGGGTTTTGACAGAGGGCGTCGCGGAAGGGGCCGCGACAAGCGGGACGGTTTCGGAGAGGACGATTTCGATCCTTTCATGGGGGGAAACGACCGCTTCGGTGGCAACAACAGATTTGGAGACGATGATCGTTTCGGCGGCGGAGCCGGCCGGGGCGGCGGAGGCTTTGGCGGTGCCGGTCGCGGTGGCGGCGGCGGCGGTTTCGGCGGAGGTGCGCGTGGCGGCATGCCGGCGCAAGTCGTCGGACAGGGCCAGGGCACGGTAAAGTTCTTCAATTCCAACAAGGGCTTCGGTTTCATCCAGCGCGATGAAGGCGGCGAAGATGTGTTCGTCCACATCAGCGCGGTAGAGCGCGCCGGGCTTGAGGGGCTGGCCGAAGGCCAACAGCTCGAGTTCACCCTGGTTGACCGCGGCGGGAAGATCTCGGCCAGCGATCTGCAGATCGTCGGCGATGTCATTCCCGTGCAGAAGCGGGAAGCACCGCAGCGGCAGCTGACGGGTGAAAAGGCGACCGGTACGGTCAAGTTCTTCAATACGGTGAAGGGCTTCGGCTTCATTACCCGTGATGACGGACAGGCCGACGCCTTCGTCCACATCAGCGCGGTAGAACGTTCGGGCTTGTCTGGCCTCAACGAGGGCGACCGGGTCGAGTTCGATATCGAAGTTGACCGACGAGGAAAATATTCGGCGGTCAACCTGGTGCCGCGTCAGGATTGACCCCGGCTGCCGTTCTTCCGGTGTTTGACCGGAAGTCCGCAAAAGCATAAACGCGCGCAAATGGCGGTTCCGCTGGGAGCCGCCATTTGTCGTTTGCGTTTCCGGGTCCGAATTTGAAATGCAAGGGAACTACACCATGTCGATCACTCCACTCATGCCCGTCTACGCCAGATGTGACGTGCGGCCGGTGCGCGGTGAGAACTGCCATCTGATCAGTGACGACGGACGGCGATTCCTGGACTTTGCAGCCGGCATTGCCGTGAACATCCTCGGCCATTCGCACGAGGGCCTGATCGGCGCGATCCAGCGCCAGGCGGCAACGTTGATGCATTGCTCGAACCTGTATGGCAGCCCGCAAGGAGAGCAGCTCGCCCGGCGGCTGGTCGAGCTGACGTTCGCAGACACCGTGTTTTTCACCAATTCGGGTGCCGAAGCGGTCGAGTGCGCGATCAAGGCGGCACGCGCCTATCACCAGCATGTCGGCAATGACCAGCGCTTCGAGCTGGTCACGTTCAACAACGCCTTCCATGGCCGGACAATGGGAACGATCAGCGCATCCAACCAGGAGAAGATGCACAAGGGCTTCGAGCCGCTGCTCCCCGGTTTCAGATATGCCGAATTCGACGATCTCGATGCAGCGAAGGCCGCGATCGGACCGAATACCGCCGGTTTTCTGGTCGAACCGATTCAGGGTGAAGGCGGCGTTCGCGTCGCTTCGGAGGCGTTCATGCGGGGGCTGCGGGCGCTATCGGATGAGCACGACCTGCTGCTGGTGCTCGACGAGGTGCAGACCGGCGTTGCCCGGACCGGCACCTTCTATGCCCATGAGCAGTACGGCATCGATCCCGATATTCTCGCCACTGCAAAGGGTATCGGCGGGGGCTTCCCGATGGGCGCCTGCCTTGCCACCGAAAAGGCTGCGCGCGGCATGGTCGTGGGAACGCATGGTTCCACTTATGGGGGCAATCCCCTGGCGATGGCGGCTGGAGAAGCCGTTCTCGACGCAGTGGCGAACGAGGAGTTCCTGAGCAACGTTCGCGCCAAGGGTGAGCGGCTCCGCTCCCGGCTGGAGCAGTTCATCGGCAATTATCCCGATCTGTTCGAGCTCGTGCGCGGCCGCGGACTGATGATCGGCTTGAAGATGAAGGTCGAACCTCGTCCCTTCGTCGCGCACCTGCGCGACAATCACCACCTGCTGACGGTGTCCGCCGGAGACAATACGGTCAGGATCCTGCCGCCGCTGGTGATCGACGACGAACATATCGACGAATTCATGGAGAAGCTCTCGGCCGGTGCCGCGAGCTATGCAGCCGAAGAGGTGGCAGGATGACACGGCACTTCCTCGATCTGTCCGATGCTGGTGGCGACGCGATCGCGGCGATGATCGGCGATGCGATCGACCGCAAGGCGGCGCGCGCGAGCTTTCCGAAAGGCAGGCCCGATGACGATGCGCCGCTGGCCGGTCACGTGCTGGCGATGATCTTCGAGAAGAATTCGACCCGCACGCGAGTGAGCTTCGACATGGCCATGCGCCAGCTTGGCGGGACCGCTCTTGTCATGGATGCGGCAAGCACCCAGCTCGGGCGAGGTGAATCGATCGCCGACACGGCGCGGGTGCTGAGCCGGATGGTCGACGCCATCATGATCCGCACCGACGATCACTCGAAGGCGGAGGAGATGGCGGCGCACGCCAGCGTGCCGGTCATCAACGGCCTCACCGACCGGTCCCATCCCTGCCAGATCGTCGCCGATCTGCTGACGGTTATCGAACGCGGCAAGGCCTTGCCCGGACTGGAAGTGGCCTGGGTGGGAGACGGCAACAACGTGCTCAGTTCCATCCTGGAAGCGGCCGGGTTGATGAAGTTCAACGTCCGCGCCGGAACGCCGGAGGGCTACGAACCGGACATGGAATTCGTGCGCATGGCCCAGGCGGGCGGCGCGACAGTCACGCTGACCAACGATGCCGCCGAAGCGGCGCGTGATGCCGATATCGTCGTCACCGATACATGGGTTTCGATGGGGCAGGAACATGCAGTGGGCAAGCTGGCGGCGATGGCGCCGTTCCAGGTCAACGAGGCGTTGATGGCCCATGCCAGGCCGGACGCCATATTCCTGCATTGCCTGCCTGCCCATCTGGGAGACGAGGTGACGGAAGGCGTATTCGAAAGCGAACAGTCCGCCGTTTTCGACGAGGCGGAGAATCGCATCCATGCCCAGAAGTCGGTCTTGCGCTGGGTGCTGAGGCAACTGTGAAGGTTGCGGGCGCCATCCCTGACGGAGAGACCGGGTTCGATCAGGTGCTCGCCTTCTCCGTGCCGCAGCGCAACGCGCGCGGGCGGGCGGTCAGGCTGGGCCCCGTACTCGACACCGTGCTGTCGGCGCATGACTATCCGACCGCGATCCGCCACCTTCTGGCAGAGGCACTGGTCCTCACGACGCTGGTCGGTTCGCTGCTGAAGGACGAAGACAGCCAGCTGACGGTGCAGGCGCAGGCCGAGGGCGGCATTGTCGACCTGTTGGTCTGCGATTACCGCAATGGCGAGATCAGGGGCTATGTGAGGCACGATCCCGAACGGCTGTCGGCGTTGAAGACCTTCCCTTCGCTGCAGGCCCTGTTCGGCGAAGGCTACCTTGCGATCACCTTCGACCTTGCGACTACGGATGAGCGCTATCAGGGCATCGTGCCGCTCGAGGGGGAATCGCTGACGGAAGCGTGCGAGTCCTACTTCGCCCAGTCCGAGCAGGTGCCGACGCTGATCCGTACCGGAATACGGTGGGACGGCAGTCACAGCATTGCCGGCGGACTGCTGGTGCAGCACCTCTCCGAAGGCGAGGAGAGCCGGGAGCGGCTGCATGTGCGCATGGACCATCCGGAATGGGAGCATGTCGCCGCGCTTGCCGGCAGCACGCGGCAGGACGAACTGGTCGATGCCGCGGTGTCGATGGAAGCGCTGGTGTGGCGCCTGTTTCACGAGGAAAGCGAAGTCCGGGTCGAACCTCTTGCAGGCTTGGCGCGAGGTTGCCGATGCACTGCCGAATATTACGAAGCGGTGCTGATGCGCTTTCCCGAGGATGAACGGGCCGACATGCGCGGCGACGACGGGCTGATCGCGGTGGATTGCGCCTTCTGTTCGAAGATATTCCGGATAAGCGCGTAAAGCCTCCGTTCATCGACAATATGCAACACTTGGCCGCAGGGTCGGGCGGTGATACAATTCCAGTCCGCCGTGCCAGCCGCATATGTCCATGTGGACGATTTAAGTGGGTTTTTTGATGATTCGCCGTGTCGGTATTGCTGCCGTAGTGGGCCTCTTGGCCGCCACTGCCGCGCCCCTCTGGGGCCAGCGGCCGGCGCTTGCGATGCTCGATGCGCTGCAGAAGGGGCGTTGGGAACTGCGTTCGCGCGGCGATACGGGCGGTGTCAGGAGCATTTGCCTGCGCGACGGTCGCGAAATGATCCAGCTGCGGCATCAGTCCGCCAGCTGTCGAAGCCTGGTCATCGAAGACACGCCGACACAGGTTACGGTGCAATACACCTGCCCGGGGCAAGGCTACGGCCGCACGCGGATTCGCCGTGAGACGGGACAACTTGTCCAGGTAGACACGCAGGGCATCGTCGACGGCTCACCGTTCGCTTTTGCGGCCGAAGCCCGCTGGGCAGGGAACTGCAGCCGCTAGACGCAGCCTTGGGCAGCAGCTGAGCGTGGTTGCCACTTGGTCCGGCGCGGGCTAGCCGGAATTCATGACCGCTTCTTCCCACGCTTCCGGCCGACAGGCCGTGGTGCTCCTGTCCGGTGGCCTCGACTCGATGGTCACCGCAGGGCTTGCCCGCGAGGCGGGCTATGGCGTCAATGCGCTGACGATCGATTACAACCAGCGCCATCGCCGCGAAATCGATGCGGCAAGGACCATCGCTGCCGAAATCGGCGCGTTGCGGCATGTGGTGCTTCCGCTGGATCTCAGGCAATTCGGCGGTTCGGCCCTGACCGACGATATCGAAGTGCCCAAGTCGGGCGTCGGGCCGGACATCCCGGTAACCTATGTGCCCGCCCGCAACCTCGTATTTCTCTCGCTCACTCTCGCCTGGGCTGAAGCCCTGGGCACGAGAGACCTATTCATCGGCGTCAACGCGCTCGACTATTCCGGCTATCCCGATTGCCGTCCGGAATTCATTGCCGGTTTCACCGACCTTGCAAACATCGCCACCAAGGCAGGTGCGCAAGGCGAACGCTTCGAGGTTCACGCACCACTGCAACATCTCGGGAAAGCGGACATCGTTCGGGAAGCGGTGCGTCTTGGCCTCGACCCGGCGATGAGCTGGTCCTGCTACGATCCGCAGCCGGACGGCCGGGCCTGCGGCCTGTGCGACAGCTGCCGTTTGCGACGCGCCGGTTTTGCAGAGGCCGGACTGGAAGAGGGGACCGAATATGCGGCCGGCTGATCCAGCGACTGGCGAGCAACAGCCGGAGGTTGACCGTTACGGCTATTACGTTCTTGCCGTGCTGATGTCGGTCTATGCGCTGAATTTCATCGACCGGCAGCTGATCACCATCCTCGCACCGGATCTCAAGCGCGATCTGGGCATCAGCGACAGCGATTTCGGGTTTCTTTACGGCACTGCGTTCGGGGTGTTCTACGCGGTGTTCGGCATCCCGCTGGGCAAGCTCTCCGATCACTGGTCAAGGGTGCGGCTGCTGGCGATCGGCCTTACTCTCTGGTCGGCGATGACGGCTCTGTCAGGGCTTGCGAAGAGCTTCGCGCAGCTTGGCGCGGCGCGCATCGGCGTGGGCGTCGGCGAGGCGACGGCGAGCCCATGCGCCTACTCCTTGATCAGCGACTATTTCCCGCCCCAGCGGCGCGCCACCGCAATCGCCATCTACTCCGCCGGGCTCTATATTGGTGGCGGCATATCGCTGTATTTCGGAAGCGCGATAGCCGCGGAATGGAACGCCTACTTTCCGGGCGGGAGCGCGCCGCTGGGCCTTGTCGGATGGCAGGCGGCCTTCCTGGCGATGGGTATTCCCGGCCTGCTGCTGGCGCTTCTGGTGGCAACGCTGCGCGAGCCGGCTCGCGGCCGTTTCGATCCCTATCATGAGGACGACGGGGCAGGAAAAGTCAGTCCGCTGGCCGATTTCGTCCGGTCGTTGGAAAGCGTCCTTCCTCCCTTTACCCTGCTCGCGTCGGCCCGAAGCGGGATCGGGGCGCTGGGCGTGAACCTTGTCGGCGCTGCCGGCGCCGCACTGCTGGCCTGGGGGATGGCCGCTTTGACCGGCGATGTCGTGCAGTGGATAGCCTTCGCGATCGGCTGTTACGCGGTCTTCTCCTGGGGGCAGAATCTCAGGCTGAAGGATGCGGCAACTTTCGACGCGGTTTGCCGGTCCCGGCCGCTGGTCGGCATTACCCTGGGATACGGGCTGGTCACGATCGTGGGCTATGCCATGACGGCCTTCGCCCCGCTTTACGCCATAGAGGTGCTTGGAGCCGACCCAAGGGAGGCCGGTTTCCTGCTGGGCGGTGCGGGAACGCTCGGAGGTATTATCGGCGTTGTCGGCGCGGGCGCTGCGGCGGATCGCCTTGCCGGGGGCAACCGCGACCATCGCCGCATCTGGGTGATCGCAATTGCCGCTGCCGGTTCCGCCTTGCTCTACGCTCTCATGTTTACCGCGACGTCCCGGCCGATCTTCTATGCGCTCAACTTCATCGGCTGGATTTTCTTCAGCGGCACGCTCGGAGGTTCGTCAGGTGCGGTGGTCAACGCCGTTCCGGCGCGGGTGAGAGGCGTGGCGACGGGAGGGTTCGTACTTGGCTCGACGATGCTCGGGCTCGCCCTCGGCCCCTATTCGGCCGGAAAATTCTCGACGCTGTTCGGAGATCTCGGCGCGGGCCTGCTCGTCCTTCTGGTGGTGGTTCCGTTCGGGCTGATCGCGCTCGGCGTTGCCGAGCGCGACCTTCGCCTTGCCAGGAAGTGATACTGGCTAATTCCGCGTGACGATTCCGCACGCCAGGCGGGGCCCCGCGTTGCCGCTCGGGTCGGTCCGGTAGTCGTCGGGATCGGCATGGATGACGACTGCAGTACCGTCATCGTCGAAGAGGGCCGGCTCAAGCTCCGCCCATGATCCCTCGAGACGGATGGTCAAGGTGCCCGACCCGCTGTCGTCGATCGACAGGTTGGGCAAGTCACCCAGATGGCTGCCTGCCGGATTCTCCAGCCCATGCTGCCGGCCCGCGGGATTGAGGTGGCCGCCGGCGCTCTTGAAATCCGGCCGGGTGCAATTGCCGACCGCGTGCAGATGCGTGCCGTGCTGACCTGCAGGCAGGCCGTTGGCGTCCACGGTCAGGGTTACGGTATCGCCGGTCGCCGACAGGGTTGCCGTACCCCGGCCGGAACCGTCGCCCGACAGCAGCGTGGCGCCAGCGAGAGTACTGTCAGCCGGTTCGCTGACGGTGGTGCAGGAAGACAACAGGCCGCCTGCCGTTAACAGCAAGGCCGCGACTAGTCTGGTCATTGATCGATCTCCAGGTCTTGGTCCGCACCCCGGAAGATCATTGCATGGGCTGCCCCAAAGAAAAAGGGGCCGGATTTCTCCGGCCCCTGATTCTGTTTGCCTTGGTTGAGGCTTACATGCCCGAACCCGGGCCGTAAGTGATCTCGACACGGCGGTTCTGGGGCTCGCGCACGCCATCGGCCGTGGGCACGCGGTTCTGGCTTTCGCCGAATGCCTGGCTGGTGATGGCGCCGTCGTCGATGCCGCGCGCGGTGAGGTATGACCTGACCGAATCGTTGCGGCGCTCAGCGAGGCCCATGTTGTAGCGGACCGAGCCTGAGCGGTCGGTGTGACCGGCGAGCATGATCGGGACGCTGTCGCAATCGCCGTAAGCGGTGATGGCGCTGTCGAGGACGGTTGCTGCCTCAGGCGTGATGTCCGACTGATCCCAGTCGAAGAACACGATGTAGGGCCCCTTGTTGCAGACCGCGGCCGGCGGCGGCGGAGGCGGCGGGGGAGGCGGCGGCGGCGGAGGTGGCGGAGGCGGCGGCGGCGGCTCTGCACCACCGAAGTTGTAGATGAAGCTGCCCATCGCGCTGTGCGAACGCCACTTGGTGCTCGTCACGTCGCCGGTCGCGGAAACAAGGTCGACATCGTCGACGTTGAAGAAACGATACTTGATGCCGACGTCCCAGTGATCGGT
Source organism: Novosphingobium sp. (assembly GCA_024236175.1). Taxonomy (GTDB): domain Bacteria; phylum Pseudomonadota; class Alphaproteobacteria; order Sphingomonadales; family Sphingomonadaceae; genus Novosphingobium. Next base: position 113,879 of record JACKKY010000003.1, read on the forward strand.
GAGCGGCGCGCGCACACCGGCGATCACCTGCCAAGCGAAGCCGGAATCGGTGTCGTCGAGCAGATTGCCGATTTCGTAGTTGACGCGGCCAACGCCGGCGCCACCGCCGACAAAGCCCTGAATGCCATTGTCGGGGCCAAAGTCGAGCAACCCGTTCAGCATGAAGGACAATGCGTTCGAATCACCGCCCGGATTGCGGAAGATGCCGCCCGGGACCGACAGGCCATCATGATCGGCAGTACGATAGCTGGCTTCCGCTTCCAGGCGGAACATGCCGAAATCGTAGCCGATCGCACCGCCGCCATCGACACCGTAATCGGAATCGAGCGCGGTCTCCAGGCTGTTGAACTTCGAATCTTCGAGGATCATGGGGCCGAAATCGAGTTCGACGTACCACGAATCTTCCCGCGCCAAGGCTGGCGTGGCGAGAGCTGATGAAGCCAGCGCCATCCCAATCACGAGTTTTCGCATTGTATTTCCCCTATTGAGAGATTTTGAGCCACCGAGTTAGACTCGTCTACCGTCTAAGCAATATTCACGCAAGCACGCAATGCGTCCCACTGTTGCAAGAATGCCGCGATTTCGAGGGCTTGTGCCTTGTCGCGGACGAAAAACAAACGCGCAATGGGACGAATGGTTCCTTAGATGCGGTCACTGCTTACGATTGTGTAAAGATGCCGCTTGTCCGTAGCGCAGCGACAAGCTCGGCGAGGGCGGTTCGCGCTTCGCTGTCGACGGTTGTCCCTCCGGTTGGTTCGGTTGGCGCCGAGGCAGCCTGCGACCCCCCGAAATAGCGCAATTCCTGCCCGGTCGAGCGGTCCAGAACGCGCATTCCGTCGGCCGGTGTCACGAACAGCCAGTTGCCGCCCTGGCGGCACGCGATCATTCCGTCGCGGTCCAGCCAGTCGCCGCTCGCGGAAGGCCCCACGAGCCAGTTGGTCCCTTCGGTCGGTGAGGCGGGTGGTGCGCTCTCCTGTCCGTCGATCGCGCAATGGAGAAGCGCATCGGTCAGGGAATGGGCTTCGTTGACGAAGATCTCCTTCTGTGACTGCCCGGCGACCGTGGCTGTGCTGCGGGCCGCGCAGGCTTTCCGGCTCCAGCGCCGAATAGAGTGTGGCCTGCGCCCCGTTGGACCAGGTTATGCGCCGCAGCGACGGCTCGAACAGCGGCCGGTTGTTCTCCGGCGAGCAGGCGAGAATGCCGCTTTCACCCTCGACCATGACGCTGCGCGCCTCGCCGAGAGTGGCCGCGACCAAAGCGATGCGCGCGGCGGGATTGTATTCGGCGCACAGGCGCACCCATTCCGCGCCGGCGCGGGTCTTGCCGAAGCCGCGCCCCGCCATGATCAGCCAGACGCTCCAGTCGCCCGGAGGGGGGATCTGGCCGCGATGGGCGTGCTGCGACCAGGTGTATCCGTATTCGTTGCGCTCCACCGCCACGAAGGCGCGGGCCAGTTCGTCCGGCTCGCCCGGCGCCATGTGGGCGTACCACTCCTCCTCATTCATCGGCGGAGCCCGACGCCTGCGCCTCCTCGCGCCGTTTCCGGGCGAGCACGCGCTCGCGCATCAGCGAGACCTTGCGCTCGATGGAGCTGCGCACCTCGGCAACTTCGACATTGATGCGGCGGGCCCGTTCGCGGCTGACCGTCTCGCGGTGGGCGAGCAGCATGCGCAGGGCGACCGCGTAGTTGAACTTGCGCGCGCCCGGCTCCGCGCTTTCGCCGTGCCGCAAGTGGGCGAGCATCTCCATCTCGAGATTGTCGTAGCCCTCGCACAGCGCATCCAGCCAGCGTTGCGCGAAGCCGGGGTCGCGCCTGCGCAGGTCGTAAACCGTGCTCGGGTTGACGCCGGCATGCTCGCACGAGCGCGTGACATTGGAGGTTTCGGCGAGCTTGGACAGGAACTCGCGGCGCCAGTATTGTGGCAGGTTGCCCGGTTCGGCGCCCGCGGCGCCTGGCGGCTTGCGCCTGGCCTTGCGACGCACGCGCTTGTCCGCGCGCAGCCTTGGACTTGCTGGTGTCATGGAGGTCTCTGGAAGTGGGGAGGAGCAGAGAGTCGGCGACTCGCTCCATCGCGATGTTCGCTATATGTACCGAAACAGCGTCACGCTGTCAAGAAAAATAACCATTTCGGTTATTGCCCGGCGAATCTTTCGCCGGTAAGCAGCGTCAAACGGGCCGGAGACCGACCAAGCATGCTGCGCCGCCTTTACGACTGGACCATGGCCAAGGCGGCGGATCCCCGCGCCGAATGGTGGCTCGCGGGAATCGCCTTCATCGAGGCGAGCTTCTTTCCGATCCCGCCGCATCCGCTGCTGGGCCTGATGTGCCTGGCCGAACCGCGCAAGGCGATCCGCTTCGCCGCGATCACCACCGCGGCTTCGGTACTCGGCGGGCTGTTCGGCTATGCGATCGGCTATTTCCTTTACGAATCGCTGGGCGCCGCCATCATCTCCGGGCTCGGCCTGACCGAGAGCTTCCCCAAGGCGGCTTGCTACCTGCGCGAATACGACGTCGAAGTTATACTGCTCGCCGGGACCACGCCGATCCCGTTCAAGCTGCTGACGATCACCGCCGGCTTCATCGAAATGGCGCTGGTGCCCTTCGTGCTGGCCGCGATCGCCGGCCGCGCCATCGCCTTCATGAGCGTGGGCATACTGTTCCGCCTGTTCGGCGCGCCGATCAAGGCGGTGATCGACAAGCACCTGGGCAAGGTGACCGCGGCCTTCGGCGTTGCGGTGGTCGCCGGCTTCGTCGCCCTCACGTTCCTTGGCGGCGACGACGGACAGACCGGCGACAAATGCGAAATGGCGACGCTGGGCGGGATGTAGGGCGTTGGGGACGCGGCTCCGGAAAGGGCTTCCCGACACGACGACAATGCGGACTTCACGCATTGCCAACTGAAATGTCCGCTTTGCGCCCAATCATTGCCATCCAGTTCGCTCCCTCCGGCGCACTAGCGCAGCCGTGCATTCAGGTCGCTTGATCTGCCGGTAGTCATTCGCACGGTTTGCTGATAGCTATTGCACTAGGGGTCTAGAATGGCTGCACGAAAGAGCCTCATCCATCCGGTATTGTTCTCAACACACTTCGGTGTGCCAGCTTCCGCCTTGGATGCCGCGAAATTGCTGAACCCAATCCTCAACAGCGACACGAAGCTTTTCATTGATCCTTTACTTCTTTGGAAGAGCCAGAACCCAAAGATTGTCACCGAGGGCCGATCGGCAGTCGAGACCAACTTCCAGAACGTCATTGCGCTGCTCGATATTTCGCAAGCTGAGGGCGATGCCGCGTGGAAGGGTGCCTACAAAGCGCTCAACCTCGACGAATGTGCTGAGACGAGCCTCGGCTATGGTGCGGCAGGGACGAGCGGAAGTTCGCGGCCACCTCAGCTTCGCAACGGCATTCTTCGCACCGCCAAGGAAATCATCACGCTGGGAGAGAAGAATCCAGCGATGATTCCTTTGATGGGCCTGTTCGAGACAGGCGTCGGTCCAGACACTTTGAGCGATATGACAACGAACTTTCTGCTCCCGACCCTTGCCACAATTACAGAAGAGTTCTGTCTCGCCAATGGCGTGCCGGTGCAGCAGTTCGGCGCGCGCTATAATGACCGCAGGTTGCCGGCAAACCCCTATCAGCCGAGCCTGCCCGTCATCCTAGTTCCGCGTGATTTGCTTCGCGATTTGCCACTGGCCGCGGACTGGGCGGATGTCAGCCGCGTGATACTCGAGGTACGCGAAATCCGCGACGCGGTGAACCGGATGTTCGGCAACTTCGCTAAGGCGACAATTGCACAGAAAAAGGCTGCCATTCGTCGCGCCGCTTTCTCCTCGCCGGCATTGCTACGTAAGCTAATCAATGCCGTCGCTGCGGCATCGGAAAGTTATGATGAGAAGGCCGACCTTGATGGCTACTACCAATTTCGGAAAATTTTGACCGAAGATCCAGAGCCGTTTCGCGGTCGCTTGATCCCGCCTTTGTCGAAGGACGCTGTGACCTTGCTTGAGACTGTTACCGAAATCATCGCGCAGTTCCAGGCGATGGTCGAGGAAAACAATATGTGGGAGTTGCTATGGAACGGCAACGTGGCCCGCCACGAACGCGCAAGTCAGCTCTTGTTCTTCGCAGTCGCAAACGTCATGTGCGCCGTTAACAATGTCGACATTTCACCCGAAACCAACTCGGGCGGAGGCCCGGTGGATTTCAAATTCGCGACTGGGTATCACGGGCGGGTGCTAGTCGAGATGAAACTGTCCACTGGTTCGGTGGTACATGGCTATAGAACTCAGCTCGAGATATACAAGAAAGCGTCCAACACTCGTGATGCATTTTTTGTGGTTATGGATATCGGTAAGTTGGGCCGCAAGTTACGGACCATCGAAAAATTGAAGCATGATGCAGAAGCACGCGGTGAACGAACTTCTGAAATCGTCGTAATTGATGCGCGCCGCCAAATTTCCGCGAGCAAGCGATAAGCGAGCGACCTCCACCTCTATCGCAGCGTCCGCCCGTGTTCCTCACTTCGATTGGCGACTGCTTCTAGCCAATTTCGCTCAAAGTGCGGCCGATCCGATAACGGCCCAATACCGGACGCCTACCCGTCCCCGCCTAGACAATCTCCTGCGAGAGCTGGCGTGCGCCGTCGCGCAGCATCGCGCCCATCTCCTCGCGCCGATCCGGGCCCATCCGTTCGGCCGGTCCCGTCAGCACCAGCGAGCCGAGCGGTTGGCCGTCGTTTCCCAGGACGACCGACGCCAGCGCGACCGCGCCCGGCCGGATCTCCTCGTCATTGACCGCGAAACCCCGCGCGCGGGTTTCGGCGAATTCTGCCTGCAGCTCCGCGGTCACGGGCGCATCAAGCAGGCGGGCTTGCTCGTCCTCCGGCAAATGGGGCAACACGGCGCGCGCGGTCGCGCTGCCCTGCATCGGGATGACGATCCCCACCGCGGGCATCATCCGCAGCAGGTGATGGCTTTCAGCCGCATCCAGGACGACGAAGCGATCGCCGTCCTGCAGCGCGAAATAGGCGGTTTCGCCAGTTTCGAGCCGCAGCCGTTCCAGGATCGGCCGGGCGCGCATGCGCAGGCTGTCGCTGCTGTGGGGCGTCCGTGCCAGGGTCAGCATGTGCAGGGACAGTTCCCATTGCCCGGCCATGCCCGGCGCCGGACGGATCCAGCCGGCATCGGCGAGCGTCATCAGGTCGCGCTGGACCGCGCTCTTGTCGGCACCCAGTTGCCGCGCGAGCGCGCTCACGCCGACCGGTTGCGCGGCGGCGATGGCCTCGAAGACCGAGAGCATCCTCCTGGCGCTGCGGCTTCGCTTGACTGCCACTGTCCCTCCGCGATATTATGTCACAATTCGATAATACGTATTACATAGTAATCCAATAGCACCCGCATTTCAAGCGGACAGGAGAAGCTCACATGGCATTGGCGGATGTAAGGCCCCTTCAGGACGGGTTGCCGTTCGGCGTGCGCATCGGCGGGGTCACCCGGGCGATGGCTGAAGACCCGGCGATCCAGAAGGAAATCGACGATCTTTTCATCGAGCACGGCATGATCGTGTTCGAGGATGTCGAGCAGTCGGACGAGATGCAGCTCGCGCTGAGCAACTGCTTCGGCCCGCTCAAGGAACATCCTGTCAAGGCGGTGTCGCGCGTCGATACGAACCGGCTGCCCGGCGTGATCGAAATCCGCAGCGAGCCCGGCCGCGGCGTGATCGAAGTCGACGGCCGGCAGGTCTCGCACTGGCTGCCGTGGCATTTCGACCACTGCTACAATGACGAGCTGAACCGGGCCGGCGTCCTGCGCTCGGTGAAGCTTTCGGAAGAAGGCGGGATCACCGGCTTCATGGACGGGATTGCACTCTACAACGCCTTCCCCAGGGACCTGCTCGCGCGGATCGAAGGCAAGGACATCATCTACACGCTTTCGACCCAGTATGACGAGCTCCAGTTCGGACGGCCGGCGCAGTACCGCATGATCCAGCCCAAGCCTTCCTCGCCCGAGTTCAAGGAACAGGCATCCGCCATGCCGCGCGCGATCCATCCGGCGGTGTGGACGCGCCCCACCGGCGAAAAGGTGCTCCACGTCTCCAGCTACATGGCGCGGGGCATCCTCGGCGAGGAGAACCCGGAAGGCGACGCGCTGCTCGAAGAGGTCTGCCAGACGATCAATGGGCTTGCCGACAGCTGCAGCTTCCATCTCAAGTGGCGTCCCACCGACATGGCCATCTGGGACAACCTGCGCATGCTGCATTGCGTTTCGGGCTGCCGGCCGGACGACACGCGCATGATGTATCGCACCACGATCAAGGGCGACTATGGTTTCGGGCGCTGGGACACCGTAAGGGCGGACGGCAAAGCTCTGGAATCGGCCTGAACGCCGAAAGACCGGCAAACAAGATATTGGGGAGAGGCAAGTGGCGAAGATCGATGTCGACGGGCTCGAACTCGATTATGAACTGATCGGTGATGAGAACGCCCCGCCGCTGGTGCTCACGCCCGGCGGCCGCTACCCGCGCGACACCGCCGGTGTACCCGAACTCGGCAAGATCTTCGCGGACAACGGCTATCGCGTGCTGCTGTGGGACCGCCCCGGTTGCGGCGCTTCCGACATCGGCTTCACCGCGCCGACCGAATCGGTGATGAACTGCGAGGCGCTCGTCGGCCTCGTTCGCGAGCTGGGTCTGAAGGACGTGACGCTGGTCGGCGGCTCCGCCGGATCGCGCATTTCACTGATGGCGGCGACCCGGATGCCGGACAATGTGAAGAAGATCGCCGTCTGGTGGCTCAGCGGCGGCGCGATCGGGCTGGCCGGGCTTGCCTGGTTCTATTGCGGAGACCAGGTCGCGGCCGCATCCAAGGGCGGAATGGAAGCGGTCGTCGAACTGCCGAGCTGGGCCGATCAGATCAGCCGCAATCCGCGGATTCGCGACATCCTGCTGGCGCAGGACCCGGACGAATTCATCGACATCATGCAGCGCTGGGCCAAGGCATTCAATTACAGCGAGGAAACGCCGATGCCGGGAATTTCGGCGGAGGACTTCGCAAAGCTCACCATGCCGGTGTTGGTTTTCCGCTCCGGCAAGAGCGACATGGCCCACACCCGCCGCACCAGCGAATGGGTCCACGAATTGCTGCCCAACTCGATCATGAAGGAGCCGCCCTGGGGCGATCAGGAGTGGAACTACGTGTCCACCTTCCCTAACGATATCGCCAATCGACGCGGCCGCTTCGAACGCTGGCCGCTGATCGCACCGATGGTGCTCGACTTCCTGAAGGGGTGAGGCGGAGATGGATGCGGAACTGGAACGGCGGATCCGGGAACAGCTCGACCGCGACGAGATCTGGCGGGTGATGCAACGCTATGGGCGCGGCCTCGACCGGCTCGATACCGAGATGGCCCGGTCGTGCTACTGGGACGATGCGATCGAGGATCACGGCAGCTACGTCGGTCGGCCCGACGATTTCATCGAATGGGCGAACTCGACCACGCGCGCGTTCGAATCGACGCAACACGGCATCCTCAACCACAGCTGCGACCTGCAGGGCGACGAAGCCTATTGCGAGACCTACTACATCTTCACCAGCAGGGCCGAGCGTGCCCCGCATCTGATGTCCACCGGCCGCTATATCGACCATTTCCAGAAGCGGGACGGAGAGTGGCGCATCGCCAACCGGGTCTGCATCATCGAGGGCCAGTACGAACTGCACGACTACGTGCTCTCGAGGATGATGCCCCCCGCCTACACCGAGGACGCGCCCTGCCAGGCCGCACGGGACAGGAGCGATGTCAGCTACCACCGCCCTCCGGTGCCGCGCCAGCCGAAATAGCCGGGACCGGCCGGTTCAGCCCCCGGAATCCGGGGGCGACAATGGTTATTGACTGTTAACCATTCTGTGTCAGATTTCTCATTCTGCACTGCAGCATGGCTGCGTTGTGGAAAGGAGGAATATGGCAAGTCGCGACTTCCTCATGCAGTTGGACGGCTACGGCCTCTCGACTGTCGAGATCCATTATTTCATGCCCGATCACCCGAGCCTGCTGCAGCAGTTCGTGCTGCAGCAGTACGATATCGCTCCGCGCTTTCCGGTGCTGCGCGATTATCTCGATTTCTGGAAACGGGAGATCGAGGCGGTGCTCCATTCGGTGCGGGTTGCGCATTGCGACCTGATCGGTCCGAACGAATGGAAGGCCGTGGACGGGGTCATTTCAATCCACTGATCCGCGTCCGCGCTTCCGCAAGCGCCCGTTCGAGGACGGGCTGCATCACCGCGTATCCCGCTTTGCCGGGATGGATCGGATCGTGGTAATATTCGCCGATCGGACCGCCGTCGGGCGCCGCCAGCGCCGAATGGTAGTCGGCCAGCACGATCCCTTCGCTTTCAGCGTACTGCTTTAAAAGGTCGTTCAACCGCTGGACCCACGGTCCGGGGGTTGCCTCGCTCACGGGGCGGAAATGGTCGGCGGGCGGGACGGTGCCGAGCACCACCACGATGCCCCGGGCCCGCGCTAGATCGGCCATGCTCGCGATATTGGCGAGATAGATGTCCGGCGAGATGGGGCCGGTGTTTCCGGCGATGTCGTTGGTGCCCGCCAGGATATGGACGATGCGCGGGCGCAGTCTCACCACGTCCTGGCGAAAGCGCACGAGCATCTGCGCGCTGGTCTGGCGGTCGATCCCGCGTCCGACGATCCCGTCATCCTCGATCGGCCATGCGCGTGTGATCGAATCCCCGATCATCACCACGTCCGGTGTCGCCTGCTGCTCGAGCAGCAGGGCATTCTCCGCGCGGTAGCGGCAAAGCCCGGCCCAGTCGTCGATCCCGCAGCCGGTGACGGACTCGCCGTCGGATGTGCAGGGCGCCGAAGTCATGCCTGGCTGGAGGCGAGGGTCGTTGCGCGTAAACAGATAGACCGCGCCTGCGATGACCAGCAGCGAAAGGACGAGGATCCGCCAGCGGGCTGCGGTGTCCATCGGTCGCAGCCGCCTAGCCGATAATTCCCGCCGCCTTGCCGGCCCGCTCGAACATTCCGATGATCGTCCCGACCTGCTCGGCCGAATGTTCGGCGCAAAGCGAGCAGCGCAGCAGCGTCATGTTGGCCGGGGTTGCCGGGGGGCGGGCCAGGTTGACGTAGAGACCCTCGGTCAGAAGCGCTTCCCACATCGCCGCGCCGCGCTCCAGATCGGGCATGATCACCGAGATGATCGCGCTTTGCGGCTCGTCGGTGCCGAGCTGGAAGCCGCGCTCCTTCAGGCCCCGGTGCAGCGTCTTGGAATTTTCCCACAGATGCGCGCGCTTGTTGCCGGAATGCATCAGCTTGCGGATTGAGGTCGCCGCAGTGGCGACGACGCTGGGCGGTAGCGAGGCGGTGAACACGTAAGGACGGCAGACGAGCCGCAGGATTTCGAACTTGGGGTGGTTCGAAACGCAGAAGCCGCCAACGGTTCCCACGCTCTTGGAGAAGGTGCCGATCACAAAGTCGACTTGGTCGAGAACGCCCTGGTCTTCGGCGACGCCGCGGCCGTTCGGTCCGATGAAACCCATCGAGTGCGCCTCGTCGACCAGCACCATCGCGCCATGCGCCCTGGCGATACCGATCATCTCCTTGAGGGGCGCGATGTCGCCCAGCATCGAATAGACGCCTTCGAGCACCACCAGCTTGCCGGCGTCTTCCGGGATGCGCTTCAGGCGCTTTTCCATGGCTTCGACATCGTTGTGCTTGAACGGCACCACTTCGGCGTCGCCCATCTTGCAGCCGTCCCAGATCGATGCGTGGCTGTCGATGTCGAGCACCACGTAGTCGCCCTTGCCGGCCATGGTGCTGATGACGCCGAGGTTGGCCTGATAGCCGGTCGAGAACACCATGGCGTGGTCCATGGCGTAGAAGTCCTTCAGCGCCTCCTCGACCTGCTTGTGGCCGATGTAGGTGCCGTTGAGCACGCGGCTTCCGGTGGTGCCGGAGCCGAAATCGTCTAGCGCTTCCTTGCCGGCGGCGATGACATCGGGGTCGAACGTCATGCCCATGTAATTGTAAGTGCCGAGCAGGATCGTCTCGCGTCCGTTGCAGATCGCCACTGTCGGCGAAACCACCCGCTCCATCACCAGTCCGAAAGGGTCCTCCACGCCCGAGGCGAGCAGCCCCGCGCGCAGGTCGATCATCGGCTGGAACTTGTCGAAGAGGTCGCTCATGTTGGTAGCCCCGGCGGCAGATCAGCCCTGCAGCTTGACCACGGCGTCGATCAACTGCCCGTAGGTCTCGATCTCGGCCTGCTGGTTCATGCTGATGATGATGTCGAACTCGTCCTCGATCGCGGCGACGAAATCCATCACGGTCAGGCTGTCGAACTCGAGGTCGCCGGAAAAGGTCGTCGTGTCGGCGATCTCTATCCCCTTCTTGTTGAAGGGCTCGATCAGCGACCGGATGGTTGTATCAACGTCTGCTCGTTCCATGGGGCCTTCCTAGGATGGGATTACGGCGCAAAAGCGGCGCGGTTCCGCTCTGTCAAGTTCGGCCTGTGGAAGGCCCACGGTATCGCGATCTCACGATCCTCGCGGGTTGACCACCGCGGAGAGGTAGGCATCGTCGCGCAAGGTGTCGGGCCCGCCTGCAATGGACTTCGGCAGCGGCTCCCGCGGCAGGGGGTCAAGTCGGTCGTATCGCAGGCGCCAGCTGGTAATCTTCCAGGCACCGTTGATCTTCCGGTAGGTTTCGTATTCGCGGCCATAGCCCTTGTAGCCGCAGCGTTCGCCGGTCTTGGGATCGGGCTGCCATTCGTTGTAGTCGTTGATCATCCAGATGCCTCTCGCCTCCGTCGGGCCCTCGAAGGTGATCTCCGGCATCAGGAAGCGATGGAGGGAGGTCGCGCCCTTGAGCATGTCCCTTACGGCATAGGCGTAGGTCTCGCCGCCGTGCATGAGTTGGCCGTTGCCGAGGTCGAACGTCGCGTCGGGGGTGAACACGTTCTTGAAGCCTTCCCAGTCCTTGGCGTCGGCCAGGCGGCCGAAGCGGGCCTTGAGCTCGATGATTTCCTTGTAGTCCAGCATCTGCTGCAGAAGCTCTTCAGACATTTGCATCTCCTGTCCCGTCCTGGGCGCACCTTCTTGCGGCGCCTCACTAATCGATAAGCGCTTTCACCGAAGCCATGAACGGCCCGATCGAAACCGGCTTGGCGAGGTAGTTGTCCGCACCCGCATCGCGGATCCGCTCCTCGTCCCCCTTGCCGGCATAGGCGGTCACAGCAAGCACGGGGATGGAGCGCAGCACCCGGTCGGCCTTGGCGGCCTCTATCAGGTCCAGGCCGGAAACGTTCGGCAGCTGGATGTCCATGATGATCAGGTTCGGCACGAAGCTGCGCGCCTTGTCCAGCGCGTCGAGCCCGTCGGACACCGGCTCGACGGCGTAGCCCTGGCTTTTCAGCACGTCGCAGAACAACTTCCGGTTGAGGTCGTTGTCCTCGACAACGAGGATTCGCTTTGCCATTCGCTTCCCTTGCGGATGCGGTATCGAGCACTGATCTATAGTCTGTTTCAGTCAGACTGAAACAGGTGCGGCACCAGCCCACTCCCCCACCCAACGGCAGTATTTTGTGGGTGGCCGAGTGGGGGAGTGGGCTGGTGCCGCTGCCACGGAAGTGGAATACTGTTTATTCAAGCGAAAGGGAGCTGACAATTCTTCGCGATCGATCATCCCCGGCTGCCGATCCGGAAGCCCTCGCGCTCAATGCGCTCGGCTGGGTGCTGGGCGATGAGGATCGAGCCTTGCGGCTGCTGGCGCTGACCGGCCTGACGCCCGACGCTTTGCGCGAACGGCTGGGCGAGCGGCAGGTGCTTGCCGCCGTGCTCGATTTTCTTTGCGCCCACGAACCGGACCTGCTCGCCGCCGCCGATGCTTTGGGCATTGAACCGCAGGAGATTGCGGACGCCCGCGAAAGGCTCGTCGCATGAGCCGGCCGCTCATCATATCCGACTGCGATGAGGTGCTGCTCTACATGGTTGCGCCATTTCGCGACTGGTTGTCCGAGCAGCATGGGATCGTGTTCGACCTGAAGGGCCGCGATTTCGCCAATTCCATGAGGTATCGAGAAAGCGGAGAAGTCGTCTCGCAGGAGGATATCTGGCGATTCCTCGGCTTGTTCTTCGATAGCGAGATGCACCGGCAGGCGCCGGTTGCCGGTGCGGTGGCGGCGATGACGGCACTGGCCGAGCACGCCGATGTGGTCGTGCTGACCAATCTGATGGATCATCGCCAGGAAGCGCGTACCCGCCAGCTGGCCGAACACGGGCTCGATCTGAGAGTGTTCACCAACCAGGGGCCGAAGGGACCTGCATTGCAGGCGATCCTCGACGAATACAGCCCGGCCGGTGCGATCTTCATCGACGACCTGGCGCAGCATCATGGCTCGGTCGCCGAACTGGCGCCGCATGTATCGCGCCTTCACCTTTGTGCGGAGCCGACGCTCGCACCGCATATCGATTGCGCTCACGAAGCTGGTCACGCCCATGCCCGGATCGACGACTGGGACAACGCCTTGTCCTGGCTGCTGGAGAGGATTTACGCCGACAATGATGACTGATGCCGAGATCGAAGCCAGGCTTTCCGGACTGGGACTTGTGCTGCCCGAACCCGCCGCGCCCGTCGCCGCCTACGTACCTGTCGTGGTCGCAGGCGGACTGGCGCATGTATCGGGCCAGTTGCCTTTCGTGGACGGCAAGCTGGTGACCGGTCGCCTCGGCGAGGACGTTTCGCTCGAGCAGGGCACGGCCGCTGCCCAGGCATGCGGCCTGATGATCCTTGCCCAGCTCAAGGCTGCGCTCGGCTCGCTTTCGCGTATCGAGCGGATCGTGAAGCTCGGTGCTTTCGTGAACTCGACCGCCGATTTCACCGAGCAGCCCAAGGTTGCGAACGGCGCTTCGGAATTGATGGCAGCGGTTTTCGACGATGCCGGACGGCACGCCCGCAGCGCGGTCGGTGTGCCGGTCCTGCCGCTCGGCGCCGCGGTGGAGGTCGACGCGATTGCCGCTGTTCGCACTGATTGACCGCTGGCTTGCGCCGGCCCCCGGGGCAGGCAGGGTCGCCTGGATCGCCGGGCGGCTATTCGCGCACCGGGGTCTTCACGGTCCGGGCATGCCGGAGAACTCTCCTGCCGCTTTCGCCGCCGCGATCGGGCGTGGCCTCGGTATCGAATGCGACGTCCAGAAATCCAGCGACGGGCAGGCAATGGTCTTCCACGACTGGGAGCTTGACCGGCTGACCGGAGAGGCGGGCCCGGTGGACAGGCGCAGTGCCGAACAGCTCGGCCGGATCACGCTGACCGGCAGCGAGGACGGCATTCCCACGCTTCGCCAGCTGCTCGACCGGGTGGCCGGCAGCGTTCCGATCCTCATCGAAGTGAAATCGCGCAAAGACAGGCCGGTTCCGCCGCTGTGCCTGGCAGTCAGGCGAGTGCTCGAAGGCTATCGCTGGCCTCACGCGGTGATGAGCTTCGATCCGCGAGTGTCGGCGTGGTTCGCCCGCCATTCCCCGCAGACGGTGCGCGGACTGGTCGTGACGGAGGAAGGCAGCAGGGCGTTGCCGGGGCAGATCCGTCGCCATCTGTCCTTGTGGCACGCCCGGCCCGATTTCCTTGCCTATGACGTTCGCGACCTGCCCAGCAGCTTCGCAGCCGCGCAACGTCGTCGCGGACTGCCGGTGGCGACCTGGACGGTGCGCAGCGCAGAGCTTCGCCGGATCGCCACGGATCACGCCGATGCGCCGATCGCCGAGGGCGCCGGGCTGGAGCCGCTCCCGTGAGCGAGGGCGACCATACGGTCCGGGTCGCGGACGACGTCGGGTCGTTCTCGCCGCAGCAGTGGGACGCGCTTGCCGGCGGCGGCAATCCGTTCGTCAGCCATGCTTTCCTGTCGGCGCTGGAAGATTCCGGAAGCGTCGGCGGGCATAGCGGATGGATTCCGGCGCCGATGGTCATGGAAGGGCCGGACGGGAAACTTGTCGCGGCTTTGCCTGCTTATTTCAAGGACCACAGCCAGGGCGAATTCGTCTTCGATCACAGCTGGGCGGATGCGTGGCACCGCGCCGGTGGGCGGTATTACCCCAAGTTGCAGATCTCGGTTCCCTTCACGCCGGCAACCGGTCCGCGAGTGCTGTCGCGCCAGGAAGCGCTCGCCGCGCCGCTGCTGGCGGCCGCCGAGGAGCTCTGCAATGTCCACGGCCTCTCGTCGGCGCATGCGACATTCATTGAACCGGAGCAGGTGCATCTGTTCGAGAATGCCGGCTGGCTGATCCGCAATGATATCCAGTTTCATTGGGAAAATCGCGGATATGCGAGCTTTGATGAATTCCTCGGAGCCTTGTCCTCCCGCAAGCGCAAGGACATCCGCAAGGAACGGGCGGCCGCGCAGGAAGGCCTGGAGATCAGGGCGCTGACCGGCAAGGAAATCCTGCCGGAACACTGGGACGCGTTCTGGCACTTTTACCAGGACACCGGCATGCGCAAATGGGGCACTCCCTACCTGACACGCGAGGCTTTTGCCCTGCTGGACGACCGCATGGCTGAGCGTATCTTGCTGGTGCTGGCATTCCTGGACGGCAAGCCTGTTGCAGGCGCGCTCAATTTCATCGGCGCGGACGCGCTATACGGCCGCTACTGGGGTGCGCTGATCGACAAGCGCTTCCTGCATTTCGAGCTGTGCTACTATCAGGCGATCGATGCCGCGATCGCGCTTGGCCTGAAACGGGTGGAAGCGGGGGCGCAGGGCGGTCACAAGCTGGCGCGCGGCTATGAGCCGGTGCGGACATACTCCGCACATTACATCGCGCACGAAAGTTTTCGGGAAGCGGTGGCGGAATTCCTGGAGCGCGAGAAGGCGGGCGTCAGCCAGGACCAGCTCTACCTTGGAACGCGGACGCCGTTCCGGAAGGAGTGAGGAAAAGTCAGGCCGCCTTGCGGGTCGAGGCGGCGATCCACTCGCGGGCGCGGCGCTGTGCCTCGGCAATCTCGCGCGCGGTCATTTCCTCGGAGACGTCGGCGCGGCACAACTGGGCCTGTTCATGGCCGGAGACGGCCGCGAGATTGAACCACTTGTGGGCTTCGATGAGATCGCATTGCGCGCCGTGGCTTCCCGTGGAGAACGCGACGCCAAGGTCGAAATAGGCGGCAACATTTCCCTTTGCCGCGGCGGCAAGGCAGCGCGCCACCAGCTTGTCGGCATTGCCGCCGTCGTGAATTCTGGTCGTACCCATGTTCTTGTACCCCAGCTGGCACGGACCCCTGTTGCCCGTCGCCTTCCGGGGCAAGCTGGCCGGTTATGGTCAACAAATGGTTAACGCCATCGCCGAAAAATTTCCGGGGACCTGAGATTGCCGAGGTTCTCCCTCCAAATCCAAGATTCCTTTGCGAAATGCCGGATTGTCGCTTGTGCGGGTCCGTGCCCGCAACTATAGGCGCGGCAACCTTGGTTCGCGGTGGGTTGCCGGAAAAATCCGGAACCGCAGGACATTCGAGCGGTCCGGGGAGGAGTGATGCGGAGATATTGATGGCAGCGGTCCATGCGGACGATATCGATGTGCTGGCCAAGGCCAAGCGATCGATTGGCGGGGACTACGTCCCCAGCGAAGACGAACCCTATATGTGCGATGCGCAGTGCGACTATTTCCGTCGCCTGTTGCTCGCCTGGAAGCGATCGATCCTCGATGCTTCCGCAGGCACGTTGCAGCAGCTGCAGGACGGTCCGATCCGCGAGCCCGACCTCAATGACCGGGCATCGAGCGAGACGGACTGGGGCATCGAACTGAGAACGCGGGACCGGCAACGCAAGCTGATCGCCAAGATCGATTCCGCGCTGCGCCGGATCGACGAAGGTGAATACGGCTTTTGCGAAGTAACGGGCGAGCCGATCGGGCTTGGCCGACTGATTGCCCGTCCGATTGCGACGATGACAGTCGAGGCGCAGGAAGCGCACGAACGCCGCGAAAAGGTCTCGCGGGACGATTAATCGAAAGAATACAACAGGGTATTTTTTCGTTAAGCATTTTTTTGCCGTTTTGCTTTATCAGCCTGAGCCTCGCTGCCGCAGTTACCGCGACAGCGGGAACGCGTTTGGAATTACAGACCCAGCAAGGTGCCAGGCGACAAGATGGACGGGAACGAAAACAGGCAAATCGGCCGGGACAGTCTGTTCCTGATGGCCGACCTGCGTGTTGACGGGCTCGATGGCGAACATCGCATCAAGGTTCGCAACCTTTCTTCCGGCGGCATGATGGGGGAAGGCGCGGTCCGCGTCGCACGCGGTGCCATCGTTTCCGTGAATATCCGCAACCTCGGCTGGGTCGAAGGCACGGTCGCCTGGGTCCAGGACAACCGTTTCGGCGTAGCCTTCCGTGACGAGATCGATCCGAAGATCGCGCGTGCCCCGGTCAGTGAGGGCGGACATACGCCTCGCTTCACAAGGCCGCCGTTGCCGGGCGGTGCAAGCGGCTCGCAACTGCGCAAGATCTGATTGTGACGCCCGGCGGGCGCTCACCGATCTATTTCCCGGCTAGAACCACCTGCGGCGCTTTCCCTTTCGGCTGACAGGGTTTAGGTCGGATGGCGATGCGCGAGCACCTGCACATCGCCCGGACTACACTCGCCGTGCTGGCCGCGGCGATGCTCGCTGCTTGTGGGAAGGGCGACGATTCCATCCTGAATGTCGTGTCGATCGGATCGACCGACTCTCCCTTCGAGAAAGGCGTATACCTCTCGCCCCCTGCACAGCAGGTTCGTGCAGCGACGGTTGAGGGACTGGTCAGCCTGGATGGGCAAGGCCGCGTCATCCCCGCCCTTGCCGATCGCTGGATCGTGACCGATGATGGGCAGAGCTACATCTTCCGCCTGCGCGACGGCACGTGGCTCGACGGCCGGAAGGTGACAGCGCAAAGCGCCCGGGCGGCCCTGCGCCGGTCCATCGCCGCGCTGCGCGGCACTTCGCTTGGATTCGATCTTGCCGGAATCGACGATATTCGCGTCATGGCCGCCCGGGTGATCGAGATCCGCCTGGCGCAACCGATGCCGGATCTTCTGCAATTGCTTGCCCAGCCCGAACTGGGCCTACGTCATGGCGGAAAAGGGGCGGGGCCGATGCGGCTGGAACGCGATGGGGCGACAGCGGTGCTCACTCCCATTCCGCCGGACGAACTGGGACTTCCGGCAGTGGACGACTGGAGCGATCGCATCCGCACGATCCGCTTCATGGCCTTTCCCGCGGAGGCAGCGGTTGAACGGTTCAACCGGGGAGAGGCTGACCTGGTGCTCGGCGGCCAGATGCAGGACTTTCCCTATTCGAGTTCGGTCGGAATTCTGCGGGGTACGATCAAGGTGGATCCCGTCGTCGGCCTGTTCGGACTTGTCGCCGCGAACGACAAGGGATTCCTCGCCGCGCCGGAAAATCGCGAGGCCATAGCGATGGCGATCGATCGGGATAAGCTTATCAATCCGTTCGGCCTCTCCGGCTGGACCCCTACCACGCGGCTGGTGTCGCCCGGTCTGGATGGCGATCTGGGGACCATTGGCGAGCGCTGGGCGGAACTCAGTATGGATGAACGCAGGGCTCTGGCGACGGCGCGCGTGGCTCGCTGGCGCCAGGCGCAGGAAGAGGATGTCGGGGTGAGCCTGCGGGTCGCGCTCCCCAAGGGCCCCGGATCCGATCTCCTGTTCCGGACCTTGTCCGAGGACCTGGGAAAGGTCGGCATCGAGACGGTGCTGCTGAGCGAAGAAGATGATGTGGACCTGCGCCTGATCGACGATATCGCGCGTTACCCCCGTGCGATCTGGTTCCTCAATCGGCTCAATTGCAAGGCCCGGCGCGGCCTCTGCTCTGCGGAAGCGGACCAGCGGGTCGCCGAATCGCGCAAGACCGGCGATCCGGCCGAGCGTGCCGCTCTGCTGGCCGAGGCGGAAGCCGAGCTGACTGCCGCGAATGTCTACATCCCGTTCGGTGCGCCCATCCGCTGGTCGCTCGTCAAGGGAGACGTATTGGGCTTCGCGGCCAATCGCTGGGGCTGGCATCCCTTGATGCCGATGGCCGTACGCCCCAAATAGGACTTCCGGTTTGGCTGACAGGAGCAAGGAACCGATGGCAGAACAGGCCACGCTGCGCCGAATGGCCGGCGAACTCCCGCTGGGTCGCGATGCGACATCGATCAGGCGCCGCATCGAAGCGCTGGAAGCGCTGCTGGAGCGTGCGTTCGTCATTCCCGGGCTCAATCGGCCGGTCGGGCTCGATGCCATTGTCGGCCTGGTGCCGGTGGCCGGCGATTTCGTCGCCGCCGCGCTCGGCTTCTATATCGTCTGGGAAGCGCGCAATCTCGGCATGCCGAAATGGCAGCTTGCACGGATGCTTGGCCATGTCGGTTTCGACGCGCTGGTCGGCGCCGTTCCGGTGGCGGGCGACCTGTTCGACTTCGTCTACCGTTCGAACAGCAAGAACCTGCGCATCATCCGCAAGCACCTCGATCGCCATCATCCGGAAACCGCGACTATTGACGGATAGATTTTCCGCTAACCGGCAAACGCATACGGCCCTATGATGACGCGATGAGAAGCGCGATCGTCCTTGCGTCAGTGGCAGCGCTTGCAGCGTGCGGCCCCGGAGAGAACGATCCGGGTCCGGGCGGGGTGACCGTCGGCGAAGCGCGCGCGCTCGATGAAGCGGCCGAAATGATCGAGCAGCGAAGGCTTCCGCCCGAGGCTTTGCCCGCTCCCGACGTCCTGCCGTCCGATATCGCTACGGATGCGCCTCCCAGATAGGTCCGGCGAAGCACAGGAAACTGTGACGGGACGCTCAGTCCAGCCGCACTTTCCCTCTCCCCGCCTTGACGGCACCGCGGCGCTTCTTGCCCTGGAGGCGCTGTTCCTTGCCGATGCGGTTCAACCGGCTCTTGGCTCGCTTCTCCGGAAGCTTCTGTGCTTCGGCAAGGAGTTCGGCCAGCCGCTCTCGCGCATCGGCACGGTTCGTTTCCTGGGTCCGAAACCGCCGGGCGGTGATGACGAGTTCGCCCTTTGCAGTCATGCGGCTGCCGGCAAGCTGCTTCAGGCGCTGGAAGACCGGGGGCTCGAGCCGCAACGCGAAGACGTCGAGGCGGAGCTGTACGGCAGTCGCCACCTTGTTGACGTTCTGGCCGCCCGGTCCGGCAGCGGCGATGAAGCTCTCGCTTGCAAGCGAAAGCGCCCGCTCGACAAGCTTGTCGCCGCTCAAGCCACCGCCGCCGCTATGCGGCGCAGCGCTTCCTCGAGCTTGGCCTCGTCGGCGGCGAAGCTGATGCGGAAACCGTCGCGTCCTCCGAAAGCCGACGCCTGGACCACGGCGACGCCATGGTCGAGCAGGTGCATGGCCAGCGCGCCGTCGTCGCCGAAACGGCTCATCAGCGGGGCGGCATCCACCATGCAATAGAAGGCGCCGTCGGGCACCGGGGTCGAGAGGCCGGGGATGGCGTTGATCGCAGAGACCACCAGATCTCGCCGCGTGCGAAACCGCTCGCGCCAGTCGGCAAGGAAATCCTGCGGCCCCTCGAAAGCGGCGACAGCAGCCGCCTGACTGATCGAGCAGGGATTGCCGGAGCTGTGCGATTGCAGCTTTTCCATGGCCTTGATCAGCCATTGCGGCCCGGCAGCGACGCCGATCCGGAAGCCGGTCATGGCGTGACTTTTCGACACGCCGGAAACGGTCAGGATCCGGTCGGCGAGATCGGGGCAGAGATTGGCCAGCGTCGCATGGCGCTCGCCGGTGTAGTTCAGCGGCGCATAGATATCGTCGCTCAGGACCATCACGCGCGGATTGCGGCGCAGGACTTCGCCGATCGCGAGCAGCATGTCCGCAGGATAGCACGCTCCGGTGGGATTGCCGGGGCTGTTGAGCATCAGCCACTGCGTGCGCGGGCCGATCTGTGCTTCGAACTCGCCGGCGGTGAAGCGGAAATTGTCCCTTGCCGATGTCGCCAAGGGCACGACGCGCCCGCCGGCGAAACGGATGATCTCGGGATAGCTCACCCACCATGGCGAGGGCACGATCACTTCTTCACCCTCGCTGACGGTCGCCATCAGCGCGTGGAAGATCGCCTGTTTGCCTCCGGCGCTGACCGTGACCTGGTCGACCGGAAGCTCGATGCCGAGATCGCGGGCGAAATGCAGGGCCGCCGCCTGCTTCATTCGCGCCGTGCCGCCCACGGCCGTATATTTCGTTTCGCCGCCGTCCAGCGCCGCCTTGGCTGCATCCAGTACATGCGGCGGCGTGGCGAAATCCGGCTCGCCCACCGACAGCGAGATGATGTCCTTGCCCTGCAGCCGCAGTTCCGTGGCGCGATCGGTCATCGCCGTGGTCTGCGAGGGCGCTATCCGCGAGAGCGCGATGGAGGTGTGGGTCATGGCAGCAACCTTGCCGGCATCAGGCCCCTCAGGGCATTGCCGATGAAAAAGCCGTTCTGAAGATCTTCGGGCCGGAGCTCTGCTTCCGCCGCCCGGCCCTCTTCTATCAACGATCGGCGCAGCACGCCGGGCAACAGGCCGAGAGCGGCGGGAGGGGTCACCAACTTGCCTTCGCGTTCCACGAAAAGGTTGGTGAAGCTCCCCTCGGTGACGAGGCCGTCCTCGCGCAGGAACAGCGCTTCGGCAGCGCCGGCCGCCTGCGCGGCCTTGAGCGCGGCTTCATAAAAGCTGCGGTCCGAGCTCTTGTGGCGCAACCGCCAATCGCTTTCGTCGACCGGCAGGCGCAGCACGGCGCAAGGCGCGGGGTCGGGCAGGGCTGGCGGCATGGCCCCTAGTTCGAGGCTGAACGAGCCGGAACGCGAAGCCATCAGCCTCAGCCGCGATGGCTCTGCCGCATCGAAGCACAGCGCCTGGATGGCATTGCGGACGGCATGGCGGTCGAACGTGAAGCCGAGCTCGGCCGCGCTCGCCTTCATCCGTTCGAGATGCAGTTCGAGCAAAGGTATGCCCTCGTCAGGCGTGAAGGCCATGGTTTCGATCAGGTCGAAACCGGCGGCAGCCAGCGTTTGAGACGATTGCCGCACGAACCCCCCTTTGACCAGGCACTCCCGCCATTCGGGAAGCGCTTGCGAATCGGCGACGATCGCCGAACCCACACCCAGCACCGCCCGGCCCCTGCCGTTTTCCTGCGGTGAAAGTCGCAATGTGCGGATTGCCACATTGAACGCCGCATCTCCAGAGGCATCGATACGACCGATCGCGCCGCAATATGCCCCGCGGGCGTCCCGTTCGATCTCGTCGATCAGTTCCATCGCCCTGATCTTGGGCGCGCCGGTGATCGAACCGCACGGGAACAGGGCCTTGATCATGTCGACCGCGCCTCTGCCGGGCTGCAGCCGCGCGCGGACGGTGGAGACCATCTGGTGCAAGGTGGGATAGGTCTCGATGGCGAAAGGCGCTTCCACCTTGACGCTGCCGGGATCAGCCACGCGCGAGAGGTCGTTGCGCATCAGGTCGACGATCATGAGATTCTCGGCGCGATCCTTCACCGATTCTGCGAGCTCTGTCGCGAGCGCCCTGTCTTCGTCCTCGTCGCGCGCACGCGGGCGCGTGCCTTTCATTGGCTTCACGGTTGCGATGCCGTCCTTCAGTGCGAAGAACAGCTCGGGCGAGAAACTCAGCAACCAGTGCGAACCGTCGAAAACGATCCCGCCATACCCGGCACCGGCGGCCGGCCGGATGGCGGCGTAAAGCGCCAGCGGGTCGCCGGACCAGCTCCCCGTGAGCGGAAAGGTGAGGTTGGCCTGATAGATATCTCCGGCCAGGATCGCATCCTGAAGCCTTGCGAAAGCGCGGGCATATCCGCCCGGGGAAAGCTGCGGTTCCATCGGCCCGACCGAACCGAGCGGCCCCTGCGTCCGAGCGCCCAGCCATTGCGGTACTTCGCAAGCCGGGATGGTGTCGTGCCGCTCGAATGCGCCGAACCAGAGGAGAGGGCCTGCCGCGCCGGTTCGGCGAGCGGCCCGTGTGGCCAGGCGCGGCTCCAGCGCCAGCCCCGCTTCATAGGCGAGATACCCCGCCAGCTCCCGCCCTTGCCGGGTAAGTTCTTCCATCCGCTCCAGGGCCGGGGCCACTTCATCCGCGCGGCGAGCAATGACGACTTCCGCGGGCTCGCGATAGAGCAGGGCGTCGCTGGCGCCGTCGGGCCGGGCATCGTCGAGCAGGATGAAGGGGGCTGGCATTGCAGGCGGCTTCTAGCTGCGGGGCACGCCGCTTGCAAAAAGCCTCTTGGGCTAATCGGCTGCGGTCCCTATCAAAAAGGCGATGTATCCTTGGAGCAGGCGATGGACGATATTTTTCTCGGGCTTGGAACGAACGGCGAAAAGCAGGCGCTGCATCTCGGTCGGGCGAACCGTCACGGGCTGATCGCGGGTGCGACCGGCACCGGCAAGACGGTTACGCTGCAGACTATCGCCGAACAGTTTTCGGCCCGGGGAGTTCCGGTGTTCGTTGCGGATGTGAAGGGCGATCTGTCCGGGATTTCGATGGCCGGATCGCCGACGTTCAAGAATGCCGACAAGCTGGAAGGGCGCGCAAAGGAAATCGGCCTCACCGACTATGCCTATAGCGACAATCCGGCGGTCTTCTGGGATCTCTACGGCGAGCAGGGCCACCCGATCCGCACGACCATCTCGGAAATGGGGCCGCTGCTGCTTTCGCGGCTGCTGGACCTTAACGACACGCAGGAAGGCGTCCTCAATATCGTGTTCCGCTTTGCCGACGAGCAGGGACTGCTGCTGCTCGATCTGGAAGACCTCCAGTCGATGCTCGTCCACACCGCCGAGAATGCCGGCGAACTGACGGCGAAATACGGAAATGTGTCGAAAGCCAGCGTGGGTGCGATCCAGCGCCAGCTGCTGAGCCTCGACAGCCAGGGCGCCGGGCAATTCTTCGGCGAGCCCGCTTTGGAAATCGACGATTTCATAAAGTGCGACGAACAGGGTCGGGGTTACATCAACGTGCTTGCCGCCGACAAGCTCATGCGCAGCCCCAAGCTGTATGCGACGTTCCTGCTGTGGCTGCTGGCCGAGCTGTTCGAATCGCTGCCCGAAGTCGGAGATCCTGAAAAGCCCCGGCTGGTGTTCTTCTTCGACGAGGCGCACTTGCTCTTCGACGATGCGCCCAAGGCTTTGCAGGACAAGATCGAGCAGGTCGTGCGCCTGATCCGGTCCAAGGGCGTCGGCGTCTATTTCGTCACCCAGAACCCGATCGACGTGCCGGAGGAAGTGGCGGGCCAGCTCGGCAACCGGGTGCAACACGCGCTGCGCGCCTTCACCCCCCGCGACCAGAAGGCGATCAAAGCGGCGGCCGATACTTTCCGTATCAATCCCGACCTCGATGTCGAACAGGCGATCACCGAGCTCAAGGTGGGCGAAGCACTTGTCTCGACTTTGCTCGAAGACGGTGCGCCGTCCGTCGTCCAGCGCACGCTCATCGCGCCGCCCCGCTCGCGGCTGGGGCCGGTCACGGCGAAAGAGCGGGCGATTATCCAGTCGGTCAGCCCGTTCGAGGGCAAGTATGAGGACCGGATAGACCGGGAGAGTGCGGAAGAGGTGTTGTTGGCCAAGGCTGCCGACGCGGCTGAAACCGCCAAGGAAGTCGAGGAAAAGGGCGAGGAAGAAGTGCGCAAGCGCTCGCGCAAGAGCACCTCGATCTGGAGCAAGGCGCTCAAGCGCGCGACCGGGGCGATCGCGGGTTCCGCCGCGTCCATTGCGGCTGCCTCGATCACCGGCCGCAAATCGCGCGCCAACCCGGTGAAGACCGCGGCGAGTTCGGCGGCAGGTTCGCTCGCGACCGATCTGGCGGGACCGCTTGCGGGCCGGTTCGTCCGTAACCTCATCGGCGGGTTGATGCGGTAAGCGCATGCCGATTTCACGTTTGCTGATTGCCGGCGCGCTGGCCTTCGCCGCATTTGCGGGCGGCGCGCAGGCGCAAGCGCCTTCCACTGCGCCTCCGGTCGAACCCGACGCGTCCACCTTGCCGTCCGGACGGCTTTCCGACGCGGTGCGTCCGGTCGCATATCGTCTCGACCTGACAGTCGATCCAGCTCGCGAGCGCTTCTCGGGTCGCGTTGAAATCGACGCCGTGCTGCAGCAACCGAGCCGCAGGATCGTCCTTCATGGTCGAGGCCTGGCGATGCACAAGGCAGCGGCGCATTTTGGTGGCGAGCTGGTGGCCGGTACGTGGCGTCTGGCTGACCCTACCGGCGTGGTGGCACTGACGTTCCCTAAGCCCTTGCCCGCCGGGAAGGTCACCCTGGCATTCGACTATGATGCCGCCTTCAATGACGGACCGGCGGGCATGTTCCGGGTCAGGGTCGACGACGACTGGTACAGCTGGACCCAGTTCCAGTCGATCGATGCCCGCGCCGCCTTTCCCGGTTTCGACCAGCCCTCGTTCAAGACGCCATTCACGATCACGCTCCGTACGCCGCCGGGCCTGATGGCGGTCAGCAACGCGCCGCAGGTTTCGAAATCGACGGAAAACGGGCTCGATGTGCATCGCTTTGCGCCGACCCTGCCCTTGCCGACCTATCTCGTCGCGATGATGGTCGGGCCCTTCTCGGCCGTGGAAAGCACCGTGCCGCCCACGCAGCAAAGATCCCGAGCCTTGCCGCTTCGTATCATCTCCACCCGCCAGAACGCGGGCAAACTGTCCTTCGCCCTGGAGGGGTCGAAGGAGATCGTCGCGAGGCTCGAAGACTATTTCGCCGACGCCTTCCCCTATCCCAAGCTGGATCAGATCACGTCACCGGTCATGCCCGGGGCAATGGAGAACGCCGGAGCCGATCTCTACCGCGATGCGCTGATCGTCCTGGACGAGGATGCACCGATCCCCCAGCAGCGGCGCTTCGGCATGGTGGTATCGCACGAGCTGGCGCACCAGTGGTTCGGCGACCTTGTCACGCCCGCCTGGTGGGATGACATCTGGCTCAACGAAAGCTTCGCCAACTGGATGGGATACCGGATCGGCGATGCCTGGCGGCCCGAACTCAACATCCGGTCCGGGGCCCTTGCCGAAGGGTTCGAGGCGATGGAAACCGATGCGCTGGTCGCCGGTCGGCCGATCCGCCAGCGTATCGAGACCAATGCGCAGATCGATGGGGCCTTCGATTCCATCACCTACGGAAAGGGTGGCCATGTCATCGCGATGATCGCGGCCTATCTCGGCGACGAGCGTTTTCGCGCCGGTGTCCGTCACTATCTGGCGGCCCATCGCCACGGCAATGCGACCAGCGCCGACTTCTTCGCCGCACTCGCCGAAGCGGGCGGCGATCCGCGCATTGTCGAAGCGATGCAAAGCTTCACCGACCAGCAGGGTGTGCCGCTGCTGGAGTTCCGGCGGGACGGCGACGAATACATCGTCACGCAGCATCGCTATGCCCCATTCGGTGCTTCTCCGCCGGAAGCGCACTGGGATGTTCCCTTTTGCGTGAGGCGAGGAGCCGAGCGGCACTGCCATCTGCTGACGGAGAAAAGCGTTTCGATCCCGGCCGTTGGAGCCGGGCCGCTTGTGCCCAATGCCGGGGGAACCGGCTATTACCGTTTCGAACTGGCTGCCCGCGACTGGGACGGCCTTATCGAGGTTGCGGATCGCTTGCCCGGCGGTGAGGCGCAGGCGGTTGCCGATTCACTCGCCGCCAGCCTGCTCGCCGGCCGCGCAGGAGTGAGCCAACTGGCCGATCTGGCCCGCAAGCTGGTGCATCATCCCGACAGCTACGCCAGCGATGCCGCAAGCAGCGCCATGGCGGCGATGGTCAGCGAAGGCCTGGTCGATTCCGGCGGGCGGCGGGGGTGGCTGAGATTTCGCGCCAAGCTCTATGGCCCCCTGATCAAGGAATATGGCTTCGATCCGCGTGCCGGCGCCTATTCCGGCGAAGACCCGGAACGAACACAGCGCCGGGTGCAGATCGTGGAAAGGCTGACCGGATCGAGCCGGGGGAAGAAGCTCGTCCGTAAGCTGGGCCGCGCCGCTCGCGACTTCCTGGAAGGCGATCAGGCCGCTCTCGACCCGTCGTGGTTCGGTGTCGCCTTCGATGCATTCGTCTCGCGCAGGAAAAACGCCGAGGCGGCCGACCTGCTGCTGGAGAAGGCGCTGGCTTCCGAAGATCCGGTGTTCCGCCCCGCTGCGCTCAACGCCGTGTCGACGAGCGGGATGAGGCCGGTCGCCCGCCGGCTGCTTTACGAACTCGACGATCGCCGGCTTCGCGCCAGTGAAAAGCGGGGCATGCTAGGCGGCATCATGAGCTCGCGTGCCACGCGCGAAATCGGATACGCATGGATTCGCGAAAATCTTGACGAGTTGATGTCCGGCAACAACGGCATCTTCTTCTCGGCGCGCCTGCCGCGGATGTTCAATCGTTTCTGTTCGGTGGCGCGCGCGGACGAGCTGGCAGAGACGTTTCGGCCCCGCATGGCGGGTACGCCGAGCGAGCTGGAACTCGAAAGGGTGATCGAGCGGGTCCGAAATTGCGGCGTGTTGCGCGATGCGCACGGGCAGGAAATCTCGCGCGGCTTCGAAGAGCTCGGCTAGTCCGGGTTCCGCACGGAAGGGAGCGGGAGCCTCAGCGATGCGGTCAGCCCGGCGATGCGCCCCTCCGCATCGCGCCGGTTGGCAAGCTGCAGCGAACCGCCGTGCTGGTCGGCGATGGCGCGGGCGAGCGTAAGGCCCAGCCCTGCTCCGCCGGTTTCGCTGTTGCGGGACGGGTCTCCGCGCGTGAAGGGTTCCATCATTGGTGCGATCTGTTCGTCCGGAATGCCCGGGCCGTCGTCGTCGATGCGGATCACCGCCCAGTCGCCCTCGCGCGCGAGCGACACGCGCGCGCGCTTGCCGTAGCGCAAGGCGTTGCCCATCAGATTGCGCAAGGCGCGGCGCAGCCATGTCGGCCGCAGGGGCAGGGCGACGCGTTCGGTCTCGCCCAGCTCCACATTCTCGCCCATATCCTCGTACTCCTCGACCACCGAGGCGACGAGTGCGGACAGTTCCGCATGTTCATACGGGTCGCTCGGCCTGCCTACGCGGGCTAGCGAAAGGATATCGTCGAGCGACCGGACGATGTCTTCGATGGTCGCGGCCATGCGGTCCCGTTCGGTTTCGTTTTCAACCGATTCGATCCGCACGCGCAGGGCCGCGAGGGGAGTCTTGAGGTCGTGGCCGATGGCGCCGAGCATCACGTCCTTTTCATCCAGAAGCGAGGATATCCTCCCCTCCATCGCATTGTGGGCGACAATCAGCCGCCGGACGTCATCCGGACCCTGCGGTTCGAGCTGCCCGTCGGGGTTGCGGGTCTCGGCGAACTGTTCGAGCCTGCCGGTGAGCGCAGCGAGCGGACGTGTGATGCGCCTCAGGATCATCGCGATCGCGGCGACCAGCACGAGATAGATCGTGAGCGTCTGGCCTATCAGCGAGAGTACGATCTGCCGCTCACCTGGCGGAACGAATATTCTCGCAACCAGCCACTCCTCCCGGTCTTCGGGCCGAATTCCGGCGATCAGAACGGTATCGTCCGGACTTCGGGGATGATGCCGGAACATATCGGCGCGGCGCTGCGCGCGCTGCCAGGCGACCGGATCGTCGGCAAGCTTCCTGCGCATCACCACCACGTCGCGCGTGAAGACGCCCTGTTCGGCGAGTATCTCCTCCAGCTCGTTCTCGGCCGCCCGGTCCCGGGCCTCTTGCGTTCGCAGCGGGGATTCGGCGCTGCGTTCGATTCTCGGCCGACGCCGGCGTTCCTCGAACGGACCGCCCGTTCCGGGGCGACCGAGGACAGCTTCGGGCTTCCTCGTGGCGACGAGCAGGCGGAACGCCGCGCCATGGATCAGCGCGGCTTCGCGACGTTCGCTCTGCGCGCGATAGACGAGGAATGCGCCTAGCCCCTGGACGAGAAGCAACGCCGCGGCCACCGCCAGCAGCATCTGCCCCATGAGGCTGCGGGGCCAGGGTTGCTGCTTCACGGCGCGATGCGCCGCACGTCCGCGGCGAGCATGTAGCCTCCGCCCCATACGGTCTGGATGAGCTGCGGATTGCGAGAGTCGGCTTCGACCTTGCGGCGCAGGCGGCTTACCTGGTTGTCCACGGCGCGGTCGAAGAGATGCGCTTCACGTCCCTGGACCATGTCGAGCAGCCGTTCGCGATCGAGCACCTGGCGGGGATGTTCGAGGAACGCCACGAGCAGCCTGTATTCGACGGAGGAAATCGCCACGACGGCGCCTTCGGGGTCGGTCAGCCTCCGCTTCAGCGGGTCGAGCCGCCATCCGTCGAATTCGTAGAGCTCGTCGTCGGGAGGTGGGGGAGCGCCGCGCGCGGCCCTGCGCAGAACGCTGCGGATACGTGCGACCAGTTCGCGCGGCTCGAAAGGTTTCACGACGTAATCGTCGGCGCCGATTTCAAGGCCGATGATGCGATCGGTCGGTTCGCTCTTCGCGGTCAGGAAGATGGTCGGGATCGCCCGCGTTTCCGCCAGGTGTCGGCAAAGCGAAAGCCCGTCCTCGCCCGGCATCATGATATCGAGGAGCACCAGGTCCGGTTCCTCGTTGCGCAGATGGCTGCGGGCTTCGGCCGCGCTTGCGGCCTGGGTAACAGCGAACCCCTGGCGCGAAAGATATTCGGCCAGGGGTTCGCGAAGGGCCGCTTCGTCGTCGACGAGAAGCAGCCGGGTATCCGCGGTTTCACTCATGCGCCAGTTCCGCCGCGTCTACCGGTCAGTTGCCGGGAGCGCCGGGGCCTTGGCCGCCCATCTTCTGGCGCCACTGGTCACGCATTGCGGCGCGCGCTGCCTGGTGCTCTTCCTTCGTCACCTTGCCGTCGCTGTTCGCGTCGGCCTGATCGAAATGCTTTAGCATGGCGGCCGTGAACTCGGCCTTGCTGACGGCACCGTCATTGTTGGTGTCGGCCATGCGCATCATCATCTTGCCGCCGCGATGGCCGCGCTTGTGGCCCCAGCCGCCGCGCTTGCCGTCACCGTCGCCCATTCCGCGCGGGTGCTTGGCTTCGAACTCGGCCCGCGAGATCTGGCCATTGCCGTCGGTGTCGATACGATCAAAGCGCGCCGTACGTCGTGCCTCGCGGTCGGCCTGGTCGAGCTTGCCGTCGCTGTTCGCATCCATGCGGGAGAATATCTGATCGGCGTGGGCCTGGGCTTCGGCGCGGGAGACGACGCCGTCGCCATCAGTGTCGTGCTTCGCATGCATGCCCGGCTGGGCATAGGCGGCGCCTGCGAGCGCCAGAACTGCGGCGGAAAGACCAAGGGTCAACTTCTTCATCGGTAATCTCCAATCACTCGTCCCAAGAGGGTAGTGAAAGCCGCGCGGTTGCGGGGAGGGGGATTGGGTATGCCACCGCGCGGCTTCCTGATGCCCTTTGTATGGGCCTGATGTCGCGAGATTATGCCGGGCAGAGTTGAATTTGTCGCTAATTGTCACAGCTTGAGCGGGTGGTTAATGCGCCCGAAAGCTGGCGATCTTCGGGCTTAGCCGAGGGCCACTGCATTCATCTTGTTGCCGTCGGGATCGCGCCAGTATGCGCAATAGAATCCGTTCGGGCGTTCTCCCGGAGGGCCTTCGTCGCTGCCGCCGTTGGCCATGGCCGCGGCATGGAGCCTGTCGACCTGGTCGCGGTCCTTGGCGCCGATCGTCGCCATCACGCCGTTGCCGAAAGTCGCCGGGTTGCCGTCATAGGGCAGGGTGATGGCAAAACCGATGCCGACGCCGGGATTGGCCCAGAAGATCGCCTTTTCGGTCTCATTGGTGCGCCCGCAACCCAGCTCGGCGGCAAGCGCATCGTAGAAGCGGCCGGCGCGTTCCAAATCGCGGGTGCCGAAACAGACATTGATGATCATCGTTTCCTCTTCCTCGTCCTGGCCGCTTCAGAGCGGCGTGCATTGCGACTTGAGCCAGTCGAGCGCCGCGCCGTCAAGCCGTGGCCCGACAGTTTCCAGCACCGTGGCGTGATAGGCGTTCCACCAGGCTATCTCGTCGGGCGAGAGCAGCGAAGCTTCGACAAGCGTCCGATCGATCGGAACCAGGGTCAGCACTTCGAAGCCCAGGAACTCGCCTTCGGCCCCCTCGATGTCGCGCGGCTCGACCAGCAACAGGTTTTCGACACGGATACCGTAGGCGCCTTCCTTGTAGTAGCCCGGCTCGTTCGAGAGGATCATGCCCGCAAGCAGTTCCTGCTCGGTTCCGCCGAACGCACCGCTCTTCTTCGAGATGCGTTGCGGCCCTTCGTGGACGGAAAGAAAGCTGCCGACGCCGTGACCGGTGCTGTGAGCGTAGTCCAGCCCGGCGGACCAGAGGAATTGCCGGGCAAGCGTGTCGAGCTGGCTGCCGTTCGTGCCCTTGGGAAAGGTGATCCGTGACAGGGCGATGTTGCCTTTCAGCACGCGGGTGAAACGGTCTTTCACTTCGGCCGGCGGTGCATCGGGGCCGATCCAGACCGTGCGGGTGATATCCGTCGTGCCTGCAGGATACTGGCCGCCGGAATCGACGAGATAGACGCTTCCCGGCGCAAGCGTACGGCTGGTCTCCGGGCTCACCCGGTAGTGGACGATGGCGCCGTTGGGGCCGCTGCCGGAAATCGTATCGAAGGAGAGGTCGCGCAAGTCGCCCGTCTCGCGGCGGAACTCATGGGCCTTGTCTGAGGCCGAGAGCTCCGTGACATGGCCCTTGGGGCCTTCCACCGAGAGCCAATGCAGGAAGCGCGCCATCGCAGCGCCGTCCTGGACCTGTGCGGACCGGTGCCCTGCCTGTTCGACCGGATTCTTCTGCGCCCTGGGCAAGGATGTCGGATCGCTCTCCTCGACCACTTCGGCGCCGCTGTTCTCGAGTATCGAGAATATCGCCGTGACCGAACTCTCGGGATCGACGGCAACACGCTTTTTCGAAAGCGCTTCCAGAGCGGGCACGAATTCGGTGTCGGGCAGGATACGCACGGAATTGCCGAGATGCTGCCGGAGTTCAGGCGTGACCTTGGCTTCCGCGATGTAAAGATCGGCAGTGCCGTCCGTGTTGGCGATGGCGAAGGCGAGCGTGACCGGCGTGCGATCGATGTCGCTGCCTCGGATATTCAGCAGCCATGCGATCGAATCGAGCGCGCTGATCACAGCGGCGTCGAGGTTCTTCTCCTTCAGCCATTCCGCCAGCGCGGCACGCTTGGCTTCGCTCGGCTGGCCTGAAAGAAGGTCCTCGTGAACAATCGCTGGCGCCAGGGAAGGCGCCGGGCGATCCGTCCAGATGGCGTCGATCGGGTTTGTTTCCACCGCGACAAGCTCTGCCTTGCGGTCGGCCAGCGCCATGCCGGTATTCGTCACCCACTGCCTGCCGTGGAGCCAGGGATCGTAGCCGATCCTTGCACCTTCGGGCGCGTGCTGCCCGAGCCACTTTGCCGGGCTGGTCTGGGGCACGTCCTCGTAGGAATAGAACCGTGCATCCACCTGGTCGCGCACCTGCAGGGTGTATCGCCCGTCGATGAAAATCGCCGCGGCCGATTCCAGCGCCGCGTCTGACAGGATCACCGCCGTCCCTGTCGAACCGTTGAACCCGGTAAGCCATTCCAGTCGCTGGGCGTAGGCTCCGACATATTCGCTCATATGTTCGTCGGAAAGCGGCACGACGAACCCGTCGAGCCCCTGGCGGATGAGTTCCTTGCGCAGGGCGTTGAGCCGGGCCTCGTGGGTGTTCATCAGCATGGTTGCGGTCCTTGTAGCTTCACCATAGATGCGAGCGATGACCGATACCACAAGTCTCAAAGCGCCTGTCGCGGTGAAAAAACCGCATTCATTCAGTCATCACGGCATCACCGTAACCGACGACTACGCATGGCTGCGCGATCCCGGATATCCGCAGGTGACGGACAAGGAAGTGCTCGATCACCTTGAAGCGGAAAACGCCTGGTTCGAGGCGCGAATGGCACCGCACCAGCCGCTTGTGGACATGCTGTTCCGCGAATTGCGCGCCCGTATCAAGGAAGCGGACAAGTCCGTGCCCCAGAAGGACGGCGACTATCTCTACTGGATCGAGTTCGAGGAAGGCGCGGAATACAAGAAGTGGTGGCGCCGGCCGGTTGCGGCAGGCGACGACGGCGAGGCAGACCAGCTGATCCTGGACGAGGTCGCCCTGGCGCAAGGCAAGGAGTACTTCAGGCTCGGCGCCATCTCGGTCAGCCAGAATGGCAAGCTGCTCGCCTATTCGATCGACGACAACGGTTCGGAACGTTTCACCGTTCGCGTCAAGGATCTCGAAACCGGCCAACTCCTTCCTGACGAGATCCCCGGCACGCTCTCCGCGCTGGTCTGGGTCGCCGGAGATACCGGGCTCGTCTACTCGCTCGCCAACGAGAACTGGCGAACCGACAACGCCAGGCTCCACTGGCTCGGGCAGGATACCGCGAGCGACATCGAGATCTACCACGAGGATGACGAGGGCTTCCGGGTGAGTTCCTCCCTGTCGGCCAACGAGAAATGGCTGATCATCTCGACCAGCGATCACGAGACCAGCGAGGTCCGGCTGGTACCCGTCGCCGAGCCGCTGGCTGATCCCATCCTCGTCCGCCCGCGTGAAAAAGGCGTCGAGTACGATGCCGATGAACGTGAGGGCACGCTCTACATCCATGCCAACGACACCCATGAGAATTTCCGTCTGGCGACCGCGCCGCTCGACAATCCAGGCAAGTGGACGACGCTGATCGAAGGGTCCGACGAATTCTACCTGACCGGCGTCGACCTGTTCCGGGACTTCTATGTGATCGAGGGGCGGCGTGGCGGGCTCGACCAGGTGGAGCTGCGCTACTACGACGATCCCGGCCGCAACGAGCCCATAGTCTTTCCCGAAGCGAGCTATACCGCCGGCCTGTCGGAC
The DNA here is from genome assembly GCA_024236175.1 of Novosphingobium sp. GTDB lineage: Bacteria > Pseudomonadota > Alphaproteobacteria > Sphingomonadales > Sphingomonadaceae > Novosphingobium. Next base: position 146,756 of record JACKKY010000003.1, read on the forward strand.
AATCCCGAATGGGGTGTCGACAAGCTGAGGCTGTCCTACCAGTCGATGGTCAGCCCGGCGACCGTCTACGACTACCATGTCGCCGACAAGCGGCTGGAAGTGCTCAAGGTGCAGGAAATCCCGTCGGGCTACGATGCATCGCTCTATGTCACCGAACGGCTGGAAATACCCGCGCGGGACGGGACGATCATTCCGGTCAGCATCCTCATGCGCAAGGATCGCGAGCCGGCCGGGCCCTTGCACCTCTACGGCTATGGAGCATACGGGATCGCGATCGAACCGGGCTTTTCGACCTCGCGGCTCTCGCTGGTCGATCGCGGCTTTGCCTATGCCATCGCCCATATCCGCGGCGGCGACGACCTCGGGCGCGCCTGGTACAAGGCCGGAAAGCTGGAGCGGCGCACCAACACGTTCAACGATTTCGTCGATGTGGCCAGGGCGCTGGTCGACCGCGGCTTTACGATGCCGGGCCGGATCAGCATTTCCGGCGGCTCGGCCGGCGGCGAGCTGATGGGGGCCGTCGTCAATTCCGATCCCGACCTGTTCGGTGCGGTGGTCGCCCACGTTCCCTTCGTCGATGTGCTGGCGACGATGCTCGATGCCGACCTGCCGCTGACACCCGGCGAGTGGCCCGAATGGGGCAATCCGATCGAGGACAAGGCGGCGTTCGAACTGATCCGCTCCTACAGCCCCTACGACAATGTGAAGGCCCAGGCCTATCCGCCGATGCTGGTCACCGCAGGCCTCAACGATCCCCGCGTGACATATTGGGAGCCGGCCAAGTGGGTGGCCAGGCTGCGTGAACTCAAGACCGACAGCAACGAACTGTTGCTCAAGACCAACATGGGCGCGGGCCACGGGGGCAAGTCCGGGCGTTTTGAATCCTTGCGCGAGACGGCGGAGGAATTCGCGTTCATCCTGTGGCAGTTCGGCGTGGAGGCATGAGCGAACGCTTCTCCCTCACCTTCACCGCGGGCCCAGAGCACATCGATGTCATGGGCCATGTCAACAATGCGGTGTGGGTGCAGTGGATGGAAGCGATCGCCACGGCCCACTGGCAGGCGGCCGCAGCGCCGGAGCATCAGGAAGCTTACGTCTGGGTCGTCACCCGTCACGAGATCGACTATCGCGGCAATATTCGCGAGGGCGAGAGCGTGACCGCCGAGACCTTCATCGAGACCGGGCCGAGCGGCGCGCGGTTCGATCGCTGCGTCGTGTTTCGCAATGCCGCCGGAAAGGCGATCGTCTCGGCGAAATCGACCTGGGCGATGATAGACCGCCGCAGCGGCAGGGTTCAGCGCGTGCCCGACGAGGTGGTCGCGCCATTCCTGCCCTGATCAGGCAGCCGTCCTTGAAAGCTGTTGATGGCCGTCGAAGCCTCTGAGTTTCTCGCTCATCGTCCGGTTCCGCCCGGCCCCCTTGGCCTCGTAAAGCAGCCGGTCGCAATGTGCGTAGAGCATCGAGAAATCGGCCGGAGTCAGGTTCGAGTGGGAATGCTCGACCAGACCCATGCTGGCCGTGACCATCCGGTCAATGCCGGCAACCTTGGCGGCGACACGGGCCGGGATGGCCTTGCGACGGCGCTCCGCACGCGCGGCTGCATTCTTCCCGCGCAGGAGGAGAAGGAATTCCTCGCCTCCGAGGCGAACGGAAAGCGTATCGTCGTCACCTTCTAGAGCGTCCGCCACTGCCTGGAGTACGTCGTCGCCCTTCGCGTGGCCGTAGCTGTCGTTGATGTCCTTGAAATGATCGAGGTCGATCACCGCCATGGTCCGGAAACCCTCGCCCTGCAGCTCTTCGAAGCGGTCTTCGACGGCACGGCGATTGAGCAGGCCCGTCAGCGCATCGCGTTCCGCCAGTTGGGCGAAGGTCCTGGACTGTTCCTTGGCGCTGTCGCGCTCCCGCCTGATAACCAGGAAACGGTCGGCCACGCCCAGCGATGCGACAATGACCTCCCAGGCAATCGAGATATGCTGGGCAAGCTGCATCTCCATGGGGGCGTCAGTCAGTCCCATCGATGTGAACATCCGGATCGCTCCGGCAAGCATGATCGGGGTCCAGGCGGCGATCTGGAAATTCACCGCGCGGCTGCCGCGCAGCTTGGCTACAGCCATTGTCCAGATGAATATGCCGAGCACCGGCACGAAGGACGCGAAGTAGATCGGCGCAACGAGTGGGCGCAGGCTGCCGCCGGCGAACAGATAGAAGGCTGTCCATGCGGGTATCCACAAGGCCAGGCCGCGCAACAGCCTGCGGTGCCTTCGGTCGAGTTTGTCCGGTTCCATGAAATCGGCCGAAAAGAGCGCCGCCGCCGCAACGCCGCCGCCCCAGCTGACGGCCGAAAGAAAGTTCAGCTGATCGATCGTCAGCGTCGCGAACCGGTTTATCAGGCCAGTGGTGACCACGGTCTGCAACAGCATGAACAGGACTGCGGCCGTATGCCACATCAGGAAGCGCTGCCGCAGGACGCGGTAATATGCGACGTTGAATGTCAGAGGCACGCATAGAATGCCGCAAATGCCTGCGAGCAGCAGCTCGAGGCGGATGGACGCCGTGTCGCTCTGCGTCGGGATCAGACCGGCTTCCGAAACAATGCCGGTATGGCGCGGATTGTCGATTGCGAGGACCAGTTTCGCCGTCTGGCCCTGCAGCTCCGGCAGATCCACATACATGACCCAGTCGGAAGTCGCGGGGATTACGTCATCGGGCGTAACGACGCGGCTGGCACTGCGTCCGTCGATTCCGATCAGCGTCAGGCGCATGGCATCGAAGCCGGTCAGCCTTGTGGCGAACCTGAGTTCCCGAGGTGCAGCCGCCTGGCCAAGGTCGAAGCGAAGAAAGGCGCGAGGGCGGGAGATCGACCAGTTTTCCGGACTGCAAGTCCAGCGCTTCGGCTCGGCCATCATTTCGGTGACGGACGTATCCAGATCGCCTTCGGCATGGCACGTAGGCGCGATCGGAGCTGTTTCGGCAAGTGCGGGCCTGGCGGACAGCACGAACATGGCGGCGAGCCACCACAGAACAATGCGAGAAAGCGTACCCCACGCCATGGTGCCGATTGAACCACGGCCCGCTCAAGATAGAGTTAATCGGGCAGGTTAATTCAGCGCTTCGGAAACCGGCACGTAAGCGTACCCCAACTCGCTCGCGACAGCCTCGTAGGTGACCTGTCCGGCATGGACATTGAGCCCCTCGGCAAGATGCGGGTCGGCGCGAAGCGCCGCCTGCCAGCCCATGTCGGCGATATTCAGCGCATGTGGGAGCGTCACGTTGTTGAGCGCATAGGTGCTGGTGCGCGAAACCGCGCCGGGCATGTTCGCTACACAGTAGTGGACGATTCCATCGACCAGGAATGTCGGTTCGGCGTGGGTGGTGGGATGGCTGGTCTCGAAGCAGCCGCCCTGGTCGATCGCGACATCCACCAGTACCGAACCGGACTTCATCGTCGCCAGCATATCACGGGTGACCAGCTTGGGGGCAGCCGCTCCGGGCACGAGGACCGCGCCGATCACGAGATCGGCCTGGGCAACGCTGTCGGCCAGATTGGCCTGGCTCGAAAAGCGGGTTTTTGCACGGGATTCGAAATGGATGCCGAGCCGCTCGAGCACTTCCGGATTGCGGTCCAGAACGGTTACGTCGGCCCCCATCCCGACCGCGACCTGAGCGGCGTTGAAGCCGACAACGCCGCCGCCGATCACCGCTACCTTGCCGGGCATGACGCCGGGCACGCCGCCCAGCAGGATACCCCTTCCGCCGTGTCCCTTTTCCAGGGCGCTGGCGCCGGCCTGGACCGCCATGCGCCCGGCGACCTGGCTCATCGGCTTGAGCAGCGACAGCGAGCGATCAGCCCCCGTGACCGTCTCGTAGGCGATGGCGGTGACGCCGGACCGGACGAGATCCGCAGTCTGTTCGGGGTCTGGAGCGAGATGCAGATAGGTGAACAGGACCTGGCCCTCGTGGAGGAGCGCTCTTTCGGAAGCCTGCGGCTCCTTCACTTTCACGATCAATTCGCACTCGCCCAGCACATCGGCCGCGTTCGGTCTGATTGTCGCGCCGGCTGCCTCGTACTCGCTGTCGGACGCGCCGATACCGCTGCCGGCTCCGCTTTCCACCCAAACTTCATGACCATGGGCACTCAGTTCGCGCACGCTTTCGGGTGTCAGGCCGACGCGGTACTCGTGGGTCTTGATTTCACGGACGGTGCCAACGCGCATCGTCAATTCCTTTCCGGTCCTATGTAGTGGCTTGTTCCTCGCGTGGAACCCGGTGGCCGCGGGAATCGGACGAAGCTTAAACTTTGTTTACTCATACAGGTTAAGCCTCCCGAAGCTGCAATCCGCTACGCGGCAAACCGAAGGGGCCGACCGCAATGTCTCACCTCGCGCCATCAAGTATCGTGGCCCTGGGAGACGCTTATCCGGATTCCGCAGCTCTCCTCGGCCACAATCTGTCTTCGCATCCCCTGATGCAGCTCGATGCGCTTGCCGAAGCCGCGTTGCGGATGAAGCCGGAAAACGTCGACCGCAGGCTCGCCTATCCGGTCAATGGTGATGAAGGCGGTTTTCCGCGCGCGCCGCAGGACGGCAAGTCGGCCGACGAAGTGGTCCGCACCGTTGCCGAGAGCGGCAACTGGGTGGGGCTGACCAACCTTGAGCAACTGCCGGAATATCGCCGGCTGCTCGAGGAAATCACGCAAGAGATTGCGGGAGTGACCAAGCCGCGGACAGGCGAAAGCCTCGACATGGTGGGCTTCCTGTTCATTTCCCCGCCGGGCACCTTCACGCCCTACCATTTCGATGCCGAATACAACATTCTCTTCCACATCAGCGGAAGCAAGCAGTTCGCCACCTATCCCACGGCCTCCCCGTTCATCGAGCCGGAGCTTCGCGAAGCCTATCACGAGAACGGCAACAACGTCCTGCCATGGCGGGACGAGTTCAGCCGGGGGGAACATCTCTTCACGCTTGAGCCCGGTGATGCGCTCTATGTGCCGTTCAGCATGCCGCACTGGGTCAGGGCGGGCGACGAGCCTTGCATTTCCCTGTCGGTCACCTGGCAGAGTTCATGGAGCCACCGCACCTGCAATGCGATGCGGCTCAACCACGCGCTGCGCAAGCGGGGTCTTGCGACATTCGAGACGCCGGCGTGGCCGCACAGTGCGCCCGTGCGCTCCACCGTCTACCGCGTGGCACACAAGGTCGGCCTGCTGTGAACACGGCGATCTCCAATCTGGTCTGGGAAACTGCCGCGACCACCCGGGAAGCAGCCGGCCTGGCACTGAGCGACCTGCGGGCATTCAGCCGTCCCTATGCGGAACTGGATGCGAATGATCGCGAGTGCTGGGCGGAACTGACGCGCCAGGCAGCAAGCACGAACATCTTCGCGCACGACTGGTTCATGGATGCTGCGCTGGCGTCGAGCGGGCGTGGCGAAGAGATCGAACTGCTGGTCGTCGCCAGCGAAGAAGGCCGGTGGCTCGGCGTGCTTCCGATCGTTTCGGAAAGGAAGTTCGGGCGCTGGCCGATCAGGACCTTCAACCTGTGGTCGGCTACCAATCAGTTCCTGCTGACGCCGCTGGTTCTTCCGCAATTCGCCGATACCTTCTGGCAAACCGCCTTGCTTCACATGGACAGACGCGGCGACCATAGCGCATTCTACTGCCGCCTGCTCGCGGCCAACGATGCGGTCGACCGGACCCTTGCCGATGTCTGCGGTGGCGAGGGCAGGCCGTTCTACCTGCTGAACAGCTACGATCGTGCAGCGCGGTTGGCGGGCGCGGCAGACAGTGGCCGGCAAGTTTCCAGGAAATCGCGGCGCAAGCTCGAGAGCCGCTTGCGCAACCTGTCGAAACGGCTCGTTGAGCAGCATGGCGAACTGGACATGTCGCTGCATCCCGATGGGCAGGCGCCGGACGATTGGATCGACGCCTTTCTGGCCCTTGAGCGGACCGGTTGGAAAGGCCGGGCGGGTAGCGCCCTGGCTTGCGACGGGGATACCGAAGCGCTGTTCAGGGCAGCGATACGCACCGGCTCCGAAATGGGCCTCGCCAACCTTGCCACGCTGAAGGCAGGCGGCCGGCCGATCGCGATGACCAGCTGGTTCGTGACCGGGCAGCAAGGCTTCGGCTTCAAGATGGCCTATGACGAGGCCTTTGCCGAATTCGCGCCCGGCCAGCTGCTCATGCAGCGGATAGCGGCGCTGGTGGAATCCCAGCCGGAGCTGGATTTCGATACCTGCAGTGCGCCCGATAGCCAGAATACCAAATATCTCTGGCCGGATCGCCGGGAGCTGTTCGATTGCGTGGTCGCCGTGGGCTCGCCGGCGCGCAGACTCCAGCTGCGTATGGTCTTGGCACTGCGCGCAGTCTGGCGCCGGATACGTGAGGCACGCCGGCGCTAGAGCGGATTGCCGTTTTCGTCCCGATAGATTTCACGGCGGCCGACATGGTTGGCCGGCCCGACGAACCCGTCGGCTTCCATCCGCTCGACCCATTTCGAGGCGGTGTTGTAGCCCACGCCCATCTGCCGCTGCAGCCAGCTTGCCGAAACCTTCTGGTTTTCGAAGACCAGCTGGCAGACCTGGCGATAGCGGCGTTCTTCCGGGCTGTCCGACGCGGCATCGATGTCGTCGAAGCCGAAGCCGCCGTCCTCCGGCTCCTCGGTGACCGAATCGACATATTCCGGCTTGCCCTGAGCGCGCCAGAAATCGGCCACCCTCTCGACCTCCTCGTCGCTGACGAAGGGGCCGTGTACGCGCCGGATCGGGTCGGTGCTGGGCTTGAACAGCATGTCGCCCTTGCCGAGCAGCTGTTCGGCGCCCTGCTCGCCCAGGATGGTCCGGGAATCGATGCGGCTGGTGACGGCAAAGCTGACGCGGGTCGGCAGGTTGGCCTTGATGACGCCGGTAATGACGTCGACCGAGGGGCGTTGCGTGGCCATGATCAGGTGGATGCCGGCAGCGCGGCTTTTCTGCGAAAGCCGCTGGATCAGCACTTCGATTTCCTTGCCGACGGTAACCATGAGGTCGGCCAGCTCGTCGACGATCAGCACGATCTGCGGCAGAACTTCGTAGTCGAGCTGGTTTTCCTCGTAGAGTTCCTCGCCCGTCTCGGGGTCGAACCCGATCTGCACGCGGCGTCCCAGCGGTTTGCCCTTGGCGGCGGCGGCGCGGACTTTCTCGTTGAAATTGACGAGGTTGCGCACGCCGATTTCGCTCAGCATGCGATAGCGCCGCTCCATTTCCTCGACCGCCCATTTGAGCGCGCGGACGGCCTTGGCCGGTTCGGTGACGACGGGCGAGAGCAGATGCGGGATTTCGTCGTAGCTCTTCAGCTCCAGCACCTTGGGATCGATCAGGATCAGCCGGCACTGCTGCGGATTGAAGCGGTAGAGCAGCGAGAGCAGGATGCAGTTCAGCCCGACCGATTTGCCCGAGCCGGTGGTTCCGGCCACCAGCAGGTGCGGCATGGACGCAAGGTCGGCGATCACTGATTCGCCGGCGATGTCCTTGCCCAGGATGATCGGCAGCATGCCCTTGTGATTAACGAAGGCCTCGCAAGCGATAAGTTCGCGAAGCATCACCATCTGCCGATCGGCATTGGGCAGTTCGATACCCATGACGGTCCGGCCCGGGATTGCGGAGACGCGGGCCGAGATGGCGCTCATGTTCCGGGCGATGTCGTCGGCAAGGCCGATCACCCGGCTGGCTTTGATGCCGGGCGCGGGCTCGAGCTCGTACATCGTGACCACCGGGCCGGTGCGCACGGCGGTGATCTCGCCCTTGACGTTGAAGTCGTCGAGAACGGTCTCGAGCAGCCGCGCGTTCCGCTCGAGGGAAAGCTTGTCGATCTTCTTCTGGGCGCTGGGCGGCGGTTCGGCGAGCAGATCGAGTTCGGGCAGCTCGTAATTGTCGAACAGGTCGCCCTGCCGGCTGCGCGCACTGAGTTGGGCCTGCTTGGCCGGCTTTGTCGGGTCGACGATTTCGGGCGCTTTGCGCGGTGTCGCTTCGGCAACGGCCTGAGGAGCCTCGCGCTGCTTCTTCTCGCGCGCGGCGACGAGCGGTAGCGACGAGGGTACGCTAAGCTTCGGTGCGCCGCGGAGACGTCCGGGAAGTGTCAGCAGCGTGCCCCACTCGATTGCGAATACCCGGCCGGCCAGCACTGCTCCGGCCCCAAGGTTGGCCAGCGCCAGAGCGAGGATCGTCCAGCCTTGCGCCGCGTCTGGCAGCAGCGATGCGATGGCGCGGATCGCCTTCGCCCCGAGCAGGCCGGTGATACCGCCCATCGAGGCAGGCAGCGAACCGCCAGGCTGGGTGAATGTAAGCGAAAGGACTGTCGCCAGCAGAGCCATGGCGAACAGCAGGACGCCGATCGGGCGCCACCAGCGCTGGTCGGATGCGGCAAGGCCGCCGTCCTCTTCCTCCACCAGCCGCCAGAGCTTGCGCGCGAATACGTAGAGAAGGGGCAGAAACAGCACGGAAACCGGGCCGAACAGGAACAACGCACGTTCCGCAACCCAGGCACCGGCAGGCCCCATCCAGTTCTGGATTTCGCCGCCCGCGGCCGTCGAAATGGAAGGGTCGGTCTGGTGATAGCTGACGAGTGCAAGTCCAAGAAAGACCATGGCCGCAAACAGCACGAGCGCGCCGGCCAATTCGCCGGCGCGGCGCAGGCTGCGCTTCAGAACCGCGCGCCAGTCCGGCTTGGCGATACGCCGCCCGCCCGATGCCATAGGCCGTGTTGCCATAATGCGTCCCCCAACTTGGAGACAATAATGCGCAGACGCGGGACTCGGCGTCAAGAATCCTTGGGAATCCAAGGACTCGCTTGGCCGTAAATACCGTCAATCGTGGCCCATTTTTTCCAGCCGATGGCCAGCGACCGGCGTCTCGTCATCCCTCCAAGGGCTATGACAGGGACATTTGCGTATGCAGCAAGGAGGCGAAAGCGCAGCGGCCCGAGCGACCTTGCCTTGGGGTGCGAGCGTGTCGGGAATACCGGCGAGAGCAGGATAGCATCCGCTCTGGCCCGGTGTGCCTGCGCGATCTCACGAAGCGAATGGGCCGTTACGAGACGCATGCCGCGAGCTCCCTTCGCGAGCGTTCCCGGAGCGCCATAGGCTCCGTCCGCGCCCCAGCGCCGCGCCTGTCGCATCTCGCCCGAGAGAACGATGACGTGGCCGAGCCTCCTGGCCATGCGGGCAAGGTGTCGAAAGCGTGACCGACGCGCGGTGCCATCGAGGTGATAGTGGCGAAAGATCAGGCCGGATCCGCGCGGCAAGCTCTTCATGGCCGCTTCGAGCCATTCATCGTTGCGCTTGTCGGTCACAAGCCAAGTGTCCGGCAGCTCGGCAAGCGGGGATGGGTGGCGGATCGGCACGCAATCGCTATAGCAGCGCGCCATGGATCGACCAGCCACTCCGTTCGATGACGTTCTTGGGCGCATTGCCCACGCTGCGCAGATCGCAGGGCGCGATCCGGACGACGTCGCGCTTGTCGCAATTTCCAAGACCCATCCGGCGGAGCGTGTTGCGCCGTTGATCTCGGCAGGGCAGCGTGTCTTCGGCGAAAACCGGGTTCAGGAAGCCCAAGGCAAGTGGCCGGCGCTGCTTGAGGCCGATCCGGATGTCGAACTTCATCTTGTCGGTCAGCTCCAGTCCAACAAGGCGGAGGATGCGGTGGATCTATTCGACTGCATCCATTCGCTCGACCGTCCCTCGCTCGTCAAGGCGCTCGCCAGGGCGATGGACAAGGCTGGTCGGCAGCTGCCGTGCTTTGTTCAGGTCAATATCGGCGCGGAAGAGCAGAAGGGAGGCTGCGCCATCGCCGAAGTCCCGGCGCTGCTGGAGCAGGCGAGGATTGCCGGAATTCCGGTGATCGGCCTGATGTGCGTGCCGCCATTCGGCATCGAGCCCGCGCCGTTCTTCGCGCTGCTGGCGAAAATGGCCGAAGACAACGGGCTGTCCGGCCTGTCCATGGGCATGAGCGGCGATTTCGAGACCGCCATCATGCTGGGCGCCACCCATGTCCGCGTTGGCAGCGCCCTGTTCGGAGAAAGGGCGCCGGCCCCTTCCGGCTGACGCCGCGGCGAGGGGCTCAGGCGATCTCTTCGTATCCGGCGACGGTCGTACGATGCATCCGGCGGCCGGAATCGTCCGAATAGGGAAGTGCGCGGTGCAATGCGCCGGTATTGTCCCAAATCGCGAAATCGCCTTTCTGCCATGTGTGCCGGCAGCTGAAGTCCGGTTGCGCAGCCCATTCGTGGAGACGGGCCAGCAATGCCCGGCTCTGGGCGAGGGGCATGCCGATGACGTAGTCTGCATGGCATCCGAGCAGCAGCGATTTGCGGCCGTTCCGATGCGTCCAGACCAGCGGATGCTCATGCCTCATGTACCGCCGGGAAGGGTTGATCTGGTCCGGCGGCAGGACTTCGCGGACGGCCGCAGTCACGCTGTGCATCACCCGCAGGCCTTCCAGCTCGGCCTTTTCCTCCTCGGGAAGCGCTTCCCAAGCCGCATATGTGCTGCAGAATTCGGTCTGGCCGCCCTTGTTGGGCGGGTTGAAGCACGACAGCAGCGTCGCCTTGGGGGGCGGGATGTCCGAACAGATTCCGTCAGCATGCCAGAACATCGAACCCAGCACGTATTCCGGTTCCGTGTTGACGTTCTTGTCCAGCGTGATCGTGTAGACATCCTGAGCGGCTTCGTCTCCGCCGGGCACGGTGCCGGTGAAGTTCACGCGATCGCCAAGCATGTCGGTGAAGGCGAGTTGCTCCTCGTCCGTCAGGCCGAGCTGCGGGAACACCAGTGCGGTATGCTGTTCGAGCAATTCGAGGCAGCGCTCTGCAAATTCTTCCGTCAGGAAGGCTTCTTTGTCGCAACGGACGACAGCGCCGATTGCCGGTTTGATCGTTTCGACTTGCACTTCCACTTTCAGACCCCTCCGTCTTGGGGCCGGGGCGGGCGGCTGAAACAAAGTGCTGCCCGCGGGCCCAGTCCTGCCGGAGGGTATTGAACTGGTGTTCAATCGGGCGACTTGATCTCGGTCAACGCGGCTGACTAGAAATCCATCGCCATCTCGAAGCCGAGGATCCGTCCCTTGAAAAGCGGCGAGAACGTACCTGCCGCAGGATTGGGATCGAATGGCCGGTTGTTGCCGTCCGAGAAGGTGCCCGCGCTGAACGGCAACTGCGTGTCGCCGCCGAACTGCACTTCGTCGAGCAGGTTCTTGCCGTACAGCGAGAAGGTGATGTCGGGCTCGCCCAGATTGAGTGCCAGGCTTGCATCGAGCCGGTCCGAGGCGGCGTTGTAGCCCCAGTTGTTGTCGGTGTAGGCGTAGCGGCTGCGATGCTGGAACCAGAGGTTGGCCGAGAACGTCTTGCCGCCGCCCAGCGGCAGCCGGTAGTCGGCGGTGCCTCCCCAGGTCCATTCGGGCGCGCGCGGCAGGTCGAGCGAGAGATCGGCGCGGTCTATGGCGCCGTCCGAGTTGATGTCGAAAAAGACCCGGCGGTAGTCGGCATCGATATAGCCGAGATTGGCGGTCAGCCGCAGCGCCGGGATCGGCAGGAATTCGGCTTCCAGCTCACCGCCGCGAATGCGGGCATCGGCCGTATTGTAGACCGACTGTGCGAGGCCTGAACTCATGCTCGGCACGTTCACTTCGCGCTGCAGGTTGTCGACCTCGGTCCAGAACAGTGCCGCGTTGATGCGGGCGCGGCCATCTCTCGAACGCCATTTCGCGCCTACCTCAAAGCTGTCGACCCGCTCCTGATCGAAAGCGGGCGAGCCGAGAGAAGCCGCCACTTCCTCGAAAGCGGCCGGCTGGGTGATGCGAAGATTATAGCCGCCGGAGCGCTGGCCGCGCGTCCAGCTGGCATAGAAATTGGCGTTGTCCGCGGGAGTGAACGAGACCGCGATTCGCGGCGACAGGCTGTTCCAGCTGCGGGAATCGGCAAAGCCGTTGTCTTCTCCGGTCGTCGGATTGATGCCGGCCGTCGGGCAAGTCGCGGCGATTGCCGAGCATTCCGGACGCGGACGGACATAGGTGATGTCGGCGCCTTTTTCCTCCCGCGACCAGCGCAGGCCCGCACTGAGAGTGAGCGACCGGGTCACGTCGAAGTCCGCCTGCCCATAAAGACCGTAGATGTCGTGATCTTCCCTGCCGCCGCCGAAGAAGGTGAGCGGCGAGAAAGGTGGCAGGGAGCGTGTCTCGTCGTAGGCGATATCCTGATGGAAGATATAGGCGCCAAGGGTCAGCGACAGCTTGCCGTAGTCGGCGGCGTAGTAGAGTTCGTTCGACCATTGCTCCTGGCGTGTACCGGTATCGGATTCGAAGATCGTCTCGGGCGAGGAATCGATGTCGTTGCGCGTCGAAAGCTTGTAATCGCGCCAGCCGAAAACATTGGTGATCACGCCGACGTCGAGTTCGTAATCGGCGCGCAGCACAGCGAAGCCGGTCTCGCTGCGATAGAAACCTTCCTGGTTGACAGAGAGATCGAACGCACTGCGCGCGTTCTGCCCGTTGTTGTGGGTCGCGGCGCCGTCGCCGTGGCTATCGGTCCATTCGCCCTTGAGGGTCAGGAACAGTCGGTCGGAAACGTCCACGGCGAGCGCCCCGCGCACGACCGTTGTCCGGCTCGCGCCGAAATCGCTGCCGTTGAACGAGTTCTCGAAATAGCCGCCGTCATCGCTGTGCAGCACGCCCAGGCGGATGCGGACGTTCTTGCTGAGAGGGCCGGAAATAACCGCCCGTGCCATCGCCATCGGCGCGCCGCGGCCGCCATCGATCGGCGTCTCGAACGAAAGGTCGGCATGTCCCTGCCAGTCCCAGGTGGGATCGGCAGTGGATACAAGGATTGCGCCCCCGGTGGTGTTGCGTCCGAAAGCCACACCCTGCGGCCCCCTGAGCACGTCGATCCGCTCGACATCGAGGAGATCGAAAACGGTGCCGGCATTGATGCCGAGGTAGACACCGTCGATGAACAGGCCGACGGCGGGGTCAATCGAAGGTATCGAACTGTTGATGCCGAGCCCGCGGATCGAGAAATTGGCGACGCCCTTGAAAGTGCCGATCGGGTCGATCGAGACGTTGGGCGCGACGTAGGTCAGCGACGAGAGATCCTGGACTTGCCTCTCTTCCAGCTCGTCGCTCCCGATCGTGGTTACGCTTGCCGGAAAGTCATCGACCGCCGGTGCGGGATTCTTGATCGATACGATGATGATGCGCTCGTCGTCGGGCTTGGCGGTGCGCTCGGATTCATCGGACTGCTCTTGCGCCCAGGCGGGAGCGGTTGCCAGCAAGCTCACGCCCGCGACCAGCAGGCCAAGGTATTTCATCTTCGGCATCGACTCCCCTTCCCGACATGGCCGTCGAAAATTTAATCGCGCGATTAAATCATGCTGGGCCGCGCTTAGGGCGATCCGTTCGCAATTGCAACAAGCCCTGTTACCCGGCTCCGCCGCGCGACATGGACCTTCAACTCTGATGACGTTTCAGTTCGTCCCCCGATAGCGTCACCACGTGCAGCAGGTTGGTCGATCCGGGCGTGCCAAACGGGACGCCGGCCAGCGCGATCAGTCGCGATCCGGCGTTTCCGAAGCCCTGCCGCAGCGCCATGCGCTTGCCCTTGCCGATCATCTCCTCGAAGCTGCCGATGTCGCGGGTATGCACGGCATGGGCGCCCCAGAGCAGCGCCACGCGCCGGGCGGTATGCAGCGAGGGTGTCATCACCAGCATCGGCACGGCGGGCCGTTCGCGCGCCACCCGCCTTGCCGTAGAGCCCGATCCGGTGAAGACGATGATCCCTTCGATCGGCAGCGTATCGGCGATGCTGGCGCAGGCCTGGGCCAGAGCATCGGCCAGGGTCGCATCGGGCAGGGTCTCGGCGATGTGGATGCGTTCGCCATACGTCGTATCGCGTTCCACCTGTCCCGCGATCCGGTCCATGATGGTGACCGCTTCGGCCGGCCATTGGCCGACGGCGGTCTCCGCCGAGAGCATGACCGCATCGGCGCCGTCGTAGACGGCGTTGGCGACGTCGGACACTTCGGCGCGCGTTGGGGTGGGGCTCTCGATCATCGATTCGAGCATTTGCGTCGCCACCACGACCGGCTTGCCGGTGGCGCGCGCCTTCTCCACGATCCGCTTTTGCAATGGCGGAACTTCCTCGGGGTTGAGCTCGACGCCGAGATCGCCGCGGGCGACCATGATGCCGTCCGCAAGCTCGATGATCTCGTCGAGCCGGGTGATCGCCGCCGGCTTTTCGATCTTGGCCATGAGCGCACCGTATCCGCCCATGATCCTGCGCGCATCGGCGACATCCTCCGGCCTCTGGACGAAAGACAGACCGATCCAGTCGGCGCCCTGTTCGACCGCGAAAGCCAAGTCGCGGCGGTCCTTCTCGGTGAGCGCCGGCACCGGTACGATGGCGTCCGGGACATTGACGCCCTTGCGGTCCGAGATGACGCCGCCGACTTCGGTGCTGCAGACGATCTCGTCCTCGTTTGCCTGCAGGACCTTGAAGCGCAGCTTGCCGTCGTCGATCAGCAGGCGCTGGCCTTTCTCGAGAACGCCGAACAGTTCCGGGTGAGGCAGGCAGACACGGGTTTCGTCACCCAGCTTCTTGTTGCGGTCGAGGGTGAAATGGCTGCCGTGGCGGACCGTGGCCTTTCCGCCCCTGAACGTGCCGACGCGCAGCTTGGGGCCCTGCAGGTCGCACAATACCCCGATCGGGCGGCCGAATTCGCGTTCCGCTGCCCGGATCGTGGCAATCGTCGCGGCGTGAGCCTGATGCTCGCCGTGGCTCATGTTGACGCGAAAGGCGTCCGCGCCCGCGCGCAGCAGCTTGCCGATCGTCTCGCGATCGCTGCTGGCAGGCCCCAGGGTCGCCAGAATTTTGACCTTGCGTTCGCGGCGGTCCAGCTTGGCCAAGCGTCAATTCCCCTTTTGGATACGCGGTGCCCTATGGCAAAGCAGCACGCAAAGACCAAGGATGATTGCCATGAATACGAACAGTTCAGATCCGCTCGAAACCCTCGACGACGAAATCGCCGCGACGGCGTTCCGCCGCCTGGTGCGGCATTTGCGCAACCGCCACGATGCCCAGAATATAGATCTGATGGGCCTTGCCGGGTTCTGCCGCAACTGCCTGGCCGACTGGATCAACGATGCCGGCGCGGGGCTGGACAAGGCCGGCGCGCGCGAGCTGATCCATGGAATGCCGTTCGACGAGTGGAAGGCGAAATACCAGACCGAGGCGACTCCCGAACAGCTTGCCCGGATGGAGGAGAGCCTGAAGAAGAACGGCGGGAGTCACTAGATTTTGGAGAGGCCAGGACATCCGTCCTGACCTTGCGGCACCGGCCCTCTCCCCCTCCCG
Organism: Novosphingobium sp.; assembly: GCA_024236175.1. Lineage (GTDB taxonomy): Bacteria > Pseudomonadota > Alphaproteobacteria > Sphingomonadales > Sphingomonadaceae > Novosphingobium. Next base: position 162,129 of record JACKKY010000003.1, read on the forward strand.
GCCACCCACGGCGATATCCTGTTGGGTGGCCGGGAGGGGGAGAGGGCCGGTGCGGGGCGCAGGGTTATCAGATGCAAACCCGAATAGACGCCGCATGACTTGGCCGCTATCAGGCGCGCCGACCGATTCATTCCATTTCTTGGAGACTCACCCGATGGCCGAAGCCACCGACGACCGCCTGCGCCTCCTGATCGAGCGCGTCGAACGCCTGGAAGAAGAGAAGAAGGGTATCGCCGACGACATCCGCGACGTCTATGCCGAAGCCAAGGCCGTCGGTTACGACTCCAAGATCATGCGCCAGATCGTGCGCCTCAGGAAAATGAATCCGGACGATCGCCGCGAAATGGAAACGATCCTGGATACCTACAAGGCGGCGCTGGGCCTCGGCTGAGACCGGACCGCCGCGGTTGTCTGAATGCGGCCGCTCGGCTAGGGGCGGCGCAATACTTCTTACCAGACGATCGCAGGAACCATGGCAGGCCATTCCAAATTCAAGAACATCATGCATCGCAAGGGTGCGCAGGATAAAAAGCGCTCGGCGATGTTCTCCAAGCTCAGCCGCGAGATCACCGTCGCCGCCAAGTCGGGCATGCCCGACCCGGACATGAACCCGCGCCTGCGCCTGGCGGTCAACAACGCCAAGGCGCAGTCGATGCCCAAGGACAACATCCAGCGGGCCATCGACAAGGCGAGCGGCGGCGATGCCGACACCTACGAGGAAATCCGCTACGAAGGCTATGGCCCGGGCGGCGTCGCGCTGATCGTCGAGGCGCTGACCGACAATCGTAACCGCACCGCGACCAATGTGCGCACCGCCTTCTCCAAGAACGGCGGCAATCTCGGCGCGTCGGGGGCCGTGTCGCACGGCTTCGAACGGCTCGGCCTAATCGAATATCCGGCGTCCGCCGGTGATGAGGAGAAGGTCCTCGAAGCGGCGATCGAAGCCGGTGCCGACGATGTCGAAAGCGATTCCGACAGCCATTCGATCTGGACTCAGATGGAAACGCTGCACGAGGTGGCGAGCGCGCTCGAGCAATCGCTGGGCGAAGCGGAAAGCGTCAAGCTGGCCTGGAAGCCCAACCTCAGCGTCGACGTCGACGAAGGCGACGCTCAGACGCTGTTCAAGCTGATCGACGCGCTCGATGACGACGACGACGTCCAGACCGTCTGGGGCAATTACGAGGTCTCGGACGAGATCATGGAGAAGCTGGGGTGAACTTCACCCCCTCCCCTCCAGGGGAGGGGCTGTCATGACAATCATCATCGGCATCGATCCCGGACTGGGTTGCACCGGCTGGGGGATCGTCGCCACGTCCGGCAATCGCCTCACGCACGTCGCCAACGGCCAGGTGCGCACCGATTCCTCGCAAAGCCTTGCCCAACGGCTGGTAACGCTCGATCGCGAGCTGACCGACATCGTCCTGAACCACCGGCCGGACGTCGGTGCGGTCGAGGAGGTCTTCGTCAACGCGAACCCGCAGTCGACGCTCAAGCTCGGACAGGCGCGGGGCGTGTGCCTGCTGGCGCTGGCGCGGGCGGGGCTGCCGGTCCACGAATATGCCGCGCGGCTGGTCAAGAAGGCGCTGGTCGGGACCGGAGGGGCCGAAAAGGCGCAGGTGCAGGCGATGCTCAAGGTGCTGTTGCCCGGCGTGAAACTGGCCGGGGCGGATGCGGCGGACGCGCTCGCAGTGGCGATCGCGCATGCGCATGGGGCGCGTGGATAGGAGAGAAGCACTGATGGCCCGGATCGCAGACGCGGCATTGCCCGAAGGCACCACCGGACTGATGGACAATTGCATGCATCGCGTGCTGGCGAACAACCGGGCGATGGCGGACAATTTCTACCTGCTGGCCAACAGCATCCACGGCGATTCCGGCCTGCCGGTGCGCATTCGCGAACTGGCGATATTGCGGGTGACGGCGCTGGCCGGTTCCGATTTCGAATTCGGCCATCATTTCGTGGGATGCCAGACGGTGGGCGTCACTGCGGACGAGGCGCGCGCGGTGCGTGATGGCGATTTCGCTGAATTCCCGGATGGCGAACGCGCGGCGATCGCGCTCGCCGAAGCGGTTGACGGAAACTGCGTCAGCGAGGCCGTCTGGCAAGCGGCGGCAGCGCATCTATCCGAAGCGCAACTGCTCGATCTGGTGATGGCGGCGAGCTTCTACGGCTATGCCTCGCGCCTGTGCAACGCGCTCGCCATTCCGGCCGACCCGGGTTTTCCGACGATAAGCGAGGCGTGACCCGGCGCGGGGCTGGCGTTTCGGCTCCGCACATGCCAAGAACAAAGCATGATCGCCAAGCTTACCGGCACGCTCGACGACACCGGCCCGGACTGGGCGGTGATCGACGTGGGCGGCGTGGGCTATCTCGTCCATTGTTCGGCCAGGACGCTCGACGGGCTCGGTATCCGCGGCGATGCCGTGGTGGTCCACACCGAGTTGCAGGTCAGCGAGAACGACATGCGGCTGATCGGCTTCTCGAGCGGGGCCGAGCGTGAATGGTTCCGCCTGCTGACCGCCGTGCAGGGCGTCGGCAGCAAGATGGCACTGGCGGTGCTCTCGGTGCTGTCGGCCGAGGAACTGCAGGCCGCCTGCGCCAACGGCGATGCGGCAATGGTCGCCCGCGCGCAGGGCGTGGGACCGAAGCTGGCAGGCCGCATCGTCAACGAGCTCAAGGACAAGGCCGGCGCGCTTCCGGCAGGCACCGGACCGTCCGGCGGCGCCATTCCGCTGCCGCAGGGCTCGGCCACCGCAGATGCCGTCTCAGCGCTTCAGAACCTGGGGTTCAAGCCTGCCGTGGCGACCACCGCCGTGGCGCATGCGATGGGTGAGCTGGGCGAAGGCGCGGAGCTCAACGACCTTGTCCGCGTAGCGCTGAAGAGGGCGGCGGGGTGAAACTTTGGCATTCAATTAGAGAGGGGATTTCTCCCTTCCACTTGAGTTTGTTGCTCATTGGCATCGGGTTGGTCTGCGCTCTCTTCTTGTTTGCTTTTTCCCCTCACATAGACGCACCAGATCTTATCGACGAGATAGTGCTTGTATTCCTACTCTTCGGGCTGAATTTCTTGCTATTCGCGAACGGTTGTTATCGCTGCAAAAAACCTCCCGCATTTCGTTCCTGGTCGGACTCAACAATCTTCGGTGTACCCTATTGGGGAATTTGGCTTTGGCCTGAGAGAAAGTGTTCTGATTGTGGAGCTGACCTGACTCTGCCCGCCGGCAAACTGTATGACCGATAACCCCCTCCTGTCCTCCGATCGCCAGCCCGAAGATGCCGACGCCGCGCTTCGGCCCAAGACGCTGGCCGAATTTGTCGGGCAGGCGGCGGCGAAGGACAATTTGCGGGTGTTCATCGAAAGCGCGAAATCGCGGCGCGAGGCGATGGACCATGTGCTGTTCTTCGGCCCTCCCGGCCTTGGCAAGACGACGCTGGCGCAGATCGTCGCGCGCGAGCTCGGCGTGGGGTTCCGCGCCACGTCCGGCCCGGTGATCGCCAAGTCGGGCGACCTTGCGGCGCTGCTCACCAATCTCGAGGAAGGCGACGTCCTCTTCATCGACGAGATCCACCGGCTCAATCCGGTGGTCGAGGAAGTGCTCTATCCGGCGATGGAAGATCGCGCGCTGGACCTGATCATCGGCGAAGGACCTTCGGCGCGCTCCGTGCGCATCGACCTGCCGGCTTTCACCCTGATCGGCGCGACCACTCGGCAGGGGCTGCTCACCACGCCGCTGCGCGACCGCTTCGGCATCCCCGTGCGGCTGAATTTCTATACGGTTGAGGAACTTGAGCACGTCGTGACGCGCGGAGCCGATCTGCTCGGCATCGGCATGGATCCGGAGGGCGCGCGCGAGATCGCCCGCCGCGCACGGGGGACGCCGCGCGTCGCCGGAAGGCTGCTGAGGCGCGTGCGCGATTTCGCCCATGTCGGCGGCAGTGGCACGATTTCGCGCGAGATCGCGGACGATGCCTTGACCCGGCTGGAAGTCGACAAGCTTGGCCTCGATGCCATGGACCGGCGCTACCTCACCATGATCGCCGACATCTACAAGGGCGGCCCGGTGGGCGTCGAAACGCTGGCTGCAGGCCTTTCCGAACCGCGCGACACGATCGAGGAAGTGATCGAACCCTACCTCATCCAGCTGGGCCTGGTCGCCCGCACCGCACGGGGGCGCGCGCTCAACGAAGGCGGCTGGAAACACCTGGGCATTTCGCCCCCGGCAGGCAGCCAAACCGGGCTGTTCGATTCTTCCGATAGTGAAGGCGAAGAGTGAATTAGCCATTCATTTTGTTCGCAAATCCGCCTCAAGCAGTCCCAGATCGGGACAAGTGGCCCTGGTGACCGGCAAATTTGCCAAAAATCTCAGATCGGGACAGCTGAAACAGGGTTAACGCCATTGAGGCTTTAAGAACTCTCTGCGTTTTTCATGGCACAGGTCGTGTCGGTAGTGGCGTTCGCTGCATCGGCACACCTCAGGGAAACAAGAAGAGAGCATCGCTTATGTCCGTTCGTATGGCCCTTGCGAAATTGTCTGCCTGTGCGGCAGGCTGCGCACTCGTCGGTGGTGGTGCGGTCCACGTGGCCGAGACACCTGCGGAACAAGGCCAGTACCGCAAGGTCAAGAGCGTCAAGCAGGTCAAGCCGAAGATCGTGCGAAAGGAACCGCGCAAGACCAAGCGCATCCGCCGCGTGATCAAGAAGACCACCTGCTGCGAGCAACCGCAGATGGCGATGGTGCCGCTTCCGGCGCCCTATATCCCGCCTGCGCCGCCGCAGCCGATTACTACCGGCGGTGGTGGCGGCCCGATCGTGATCGGCGGGGGCGGTTTCGGCGGCTTCGGTGGCGGTTTCTTCGGCGGTTTCTTCGGCGGCGGTTCGAGCGGCGGCAACATCGTCGTCTCCTCGACCAGCACGGGCGGTTCGACCTCAACCTCCTCGAGTGGCGGTTCGACCTCAACCAGTGGCGGTTCGACTTCGACTTCCGGCGGCTCGACGTCCACGAGCGGCGGCTCCACCTCGACGTCTACCGGCGGCTCGAGCAGTTCCAGCTCGTCGTCCTCGTCTTCGTCGAGCTCCTCGTCTTCGAGTTCGTCCTCGAGCTCTTCCGGTGGCAGCACGGGCGGCAAGACCAGCTCCGGCGGTCATCACAGCACCACGAGCGGCGGCTACAGCACCACCAGCGGCGGTCACAGCACCACGAGCGGCGGTCATAGCACCACCAGCGGCGGTCATAGCACCACCAGTGGCGGTCACAGCACTACGAGCGGCGGTCACAGCACCACGAGTGGCGGCCACAGCACGACCAGCGGCGGCTACGGTAGCAGCGGCAGCTCCGGAAGTTCCGGCGGTTCCTCTTCGTCTTCGTCCGGCGGGTCGAGCGGATCGAGCTCATCGTCTTCGGGCGGCTCGAGCAGCTCCAGCTCGTCGTCGTCTTCCTCCAGCTCCTCTTCGTCGTCGTCGAGCTCGTCCTCTTCCGGCGGCTCAACCTCGACGTCCACGAGCGGCGGTTCGACGTCGACTTCCGGCGGTTCCACTTCCACGAGCGGCGGTTCCACGTCGACCTCGGGTGGTTCGACCTCGACGTCGACCGGCGGCAGCACCAGCGGCTCGAGCAGCACCAGCGGTTCGAGCAGCACGAGCTCGTCCAGTTCCTCGAGCACGTCGGGCGGTTCGAGCACTTCGACTTCGAGCGGTGCGACCTCAAGCGGCGCGACGTCCACTTCGACGTCGACCTCTTCGGGCGGCACGAGCTCGTCCAGCGGTTCGACTTCGACCAGCGGCTCCACCTCGACCAGCAGTTCCAGCTCGACGAGTGGCTCCACCTCCACGAGCGGATCGACTTCGACCAGCGGTTCGACGAGTACGTCGGGCGGTTCGACCGGCGGTTCGACGACCAGCTCGAGCGGCGGTCACGAAGTGCCTGCTCCGCCGATGATCATCCTGTTTGGCGCGGCCGCGGCCACGGTTCTGGGACGCCGCCGGCTGGCAAGAAAGAAAGCTGCCTGAGCGGAACCCCAACACCGCGCGGGAGAACAGCGAAGGGCGGTGCCACGGGCGCCGCCCTTTTTCATTAGGGGGCTAGACGCCCGCCACCCAGTCCACGCCGGGAGCGTCCGTGGCAACGACGTCGGCAAGTTCCCAGACGTTGCGATAGCCGTAGCCGTGCAGGTTGATGAAGGTCGGGATGTTCAGCGCAAGCGGCGCGCGCTTGGTCATGACCGGCGGCCGGTTGTCGCTGAAATTGTTGTTGCAATAGATGTAGATCGCACGGTCCGGGTCGTCGCCCAGCACGTGGCGCAGCTTTTCGTCGGTGAAGTCGCTGAACGGCAGGTTGACCGCGCCTTTCAGATGGCCGCGGGCGAATGCTTCCGCCGAACGGGTGTCGAGCAGGACCGCGCCGTCGGTCCGGGATGCCCGGTCGAATTCATTCCAGGGCAGGCGATGGGCCTCTCGAACCGGCGCGAGTTCGCTCACCAGCCGGTCGAAACCGGCATAGTCGATCTGCGGGTTGGCGGGCGCGCCGTCCTGGGCGGCCGCAGGCATGGAGTGCAGCGCGAGCGCCAGCGCTCCCGTCAGGCCAAGATATGCTCGCATGGTTCCCTCCCGGTTCCTGGGAGGAACCGGGGTAGGGTGGGCACGCTTTATCGCCGCTGAATGTGTTCGCTAATCAGGCGGCCAGCTTGCGAAGCACGTAGTGCAGGATGCCGCCGTTCATGAAATACTCGATCTCGTTGGCGGTATCGATGCGGCACAGGGCCGTGAAGGTGAAGCTGGAGCCGTCCTTGCGGGTGACTTCCACTTCGACGTCCTGGCGCGGCTGAAGATTTGCAACGCCCTTGATCGTGAAGCTGTCGTCTCCGGTCAGGCCAAGCGACTGGCGGGTGTCGCCGTCCTTGAACTGCAGCGGGAGCACGCCCATTCCGACCAGGTTCGAGCGGTGGATGCGCTCGAAGCTCTCGACGATGACCGCCCGCACGCCCAGCAGGTTGGTGCCCTTCGCGGCCCAGTCGCGCGAAGAACCGGTACCGTATTCCTTGCCGGCAACGACGACCAGCGACGTGCCGTCGGCCTTGTGCTTCATCGCCGCATCGTAGATTGCCATGGTCTTGCCGTCGTAGGTGGTCATGCCGCCTTCGACGCCTGGCACCATTTCATTGCGGATGCGGATATTGGCGAAGGTGCCGCGCATCATCACGTCATGGTTGCCTCGGCGTGAGCCGTAGGAATTGAAGTCGGCCTTCGCGACCTGGTGCTCGAGCAGATAGCGGCCTGCGGGCGAATCTTCCTTGATCGAGCCGGCCGGGCTGATGTGGTCGGTGGTGACCGAATCGCCGAGAATCGCGAGCGGCTTGGCGCCGACGATGTCGGTGATCGGCGCGGGAGTCATCGTCATGCCCTCGAAATAGGGCGGGTTGGCGACATAGGTGGAGCCCGCGCGCCACTTGTAGGTTTCGGAGCCGGTCACGTCGATCGCCTGCCAGTGCGCGTCGCCCTTGTAGACGTCGGCATAGCGCGACTGGAACATCGAGCGGTCGACGCAGCCGGCGATGGTGGAGGTGACTTCCTCGTTGCTCGGCCAGATGTCCTTCAGGAACACGTCCGAGCCGTCGCTGCCCTGGCCGATCGGGGTGGTGGTGAAGTCCTCGGTCACCGTCCCTTTCAGCGCATAGGCGACAACCAGCGGCGGCGAAGCCAGGAAGTTGGCGCGAACGTCGGGGCTCACGCGGCCCTCGAAATTGCGGTTGCCGGAAAGCACGGCCGAGGCGACGATGTTGTTCTCGTTGATCGCCTTGCTGATCGGCTCGGCGAGGGGGCCGGAATTGCCGATGCAGGTGGTGCAGCCGTAGCCGACGAGGTTGAAGCCGACCGCGTCGAGATGGTCCTGCAGGCCGGCCTTTTCGAGATAGTCGGTCACCACCTGCGAACCCGGCGCGAGCGACGTCTTTACCCAGGGCTTCGGCTTGAGGCCCTTTTCGTTGGCCTTCTTGGCGACGAGACCCGCCGCCACCAGCACGCCGGGGTTGGAGGTGTTGGTGCAGCTGGTGATCGCGGCGATCATCACGTCGCCGTCGCCGATGTCGAAGTCCTTGCCCTCGACGGGAACGCGTGCCGCCGCCTTCTTGTAGACGGTGTCCAGATCCGAATTGAAGACGTCGTCGACTTCGGTGAGTGGAACCTTGTCCTGCGGCCGCTTGGGCCCTGCGAGCGAGGGGACGACCGTGCCCATGTCGAGTTCCAGCGTATCGGTGAACACCGGCGCCGGGCCGTTGGGATCGAGCCACAGGCCCTGTTCCTTGGCATAGGCTTCGACCAGCGCGATCTGGTCCTCTTCGCGGCCGGTCAGGCGCATGTAGTCGAGCGTCTTCTCGTCGACGCCGAAGAAGCCGCAGGTCGCGCCATATTCGGGCGCCATGTTGGCGAGCGTCGCACGGTCGGCAAGGCTCAGCGAAGCGAGGCCCGGGCCGAAATATTCCACGAACCGGCCGACCACGCCCTTGGCGCGGAGCATCTGCGTGCAGGTGAGCACGAGATCGGTGGCGGTCACGCCCTCGGCCAGCTTGCCGGTAAGCTTGAAGCCAACCACTTCGGGGATCAGCATCGAAACCGGCTGGCCCAGCATCGCGGCTTCGGCCTCGATGCCGCCGACGCCCCAGCCCAGCACGCCAAGTCCGTTGATCATGGTCGTGTGGCTGTCGGTCCCGACGCAGGTATCCGGATAGGCTACCGTCGCGCCGCTTGCGTCCTGGCTGGTCCACACCGCCTGCGCGATATGCTCAAGGTTGACCTGGTGGCAGATGCCGGTGCCCGGAGGCACGGCCTTGAAGTTGTCGAGGCTCTTCGATCCCCACTTGAGGAAGTCATAGCGCTCCATGTTGCGCTGGTATTCGATCTCGACATTCTGCTCGAAAGCCTTGGGGTGGCCGAACTCGTCGACCATCACCGAGTGATCGATGACGAGATGGACCGGAACCAGCGGATTGATCTTGGAGGTGTCGCCGCCAAGCGTGGCGATGGCATCGCGCATCGCGGCAAGGTCAACGACGCAGGGCACGCCTGTAAAGTCCTGCATCAGCACACGGGCCGGACGGTACTGGATCTCGTTGCCGGTGACCGGGTTCGTCTGCCAGTCGGCAATCGCCTGGATGTCGTCGGTCGAAACGGTGAAGCCGCCGTCCTCAAACCGCAGCAGGTTCTCGAGCAGGACTTTCATGGAGAAGGGCAAGCGCGAGACGTCGCCGATCTTTTCCCCCGCCTTCTTGAGCGAGTAATAGGCAACTTCCTGGTTGCCGACTTTCATCGTGCTGCGGGTTCCGAGCGAGTCCTGTCCGACCTGAGTCATATGGGCGAGTTCCCTCTTTTATGAGTTTGTTTTTCAGGTTCCCGCTGTGCAGCGACAAGATGCCCCTGTGATGCTGCAATGCGGAAACGGAATCAATGCGCCGCCGATGCGCGCTGGAGGCCGTCAGGTCAAGAGGCGTTGGGCTTGATGGTGCAGGCTAGAGCGCCGTCTGTTCGGTCCGTTTGCGCGCTGCCGTCCAGCAGCCGACAACAATCAGCGCCGCTCCCGCGACGGTTGCAGCGTCCAGCTGCTCGCCGAACCACATCCACCCGAACAGCGCTGCCCAGAGAAAGCCGGTGTATTCTATCGGGACCAGGACCTGCGCTTCGGCTCGTGCGTAGCCCCAGGACAGCAGCAGCAGCGCCACCACCGCCAGGGCGCCGCCCAGCGCGATGTCGCGCAGGGCCCGCGGCTCCGGCCAGACCGCCAGCCACGGTGCAGCCGCCAGAAACAGGCTCGCGACGATGAGGTTCTGGAAAAACGCGATCTCGATCGGTCCGGCCAGAAGCGCCTGCTTTCGCTGCAGTACGAGATTGAGGGCATAGAAGACCGCCGATGCAAGGATCGCGGCGGTGCCCAGCGCGGTTTCCCGGCTGAATTCGCCGCTGCCGAAACGTGCTGCGCCGATCGTCAGCACGCCGGCGATGCCGAGCAGGGAGGCGATGATCGCGTTCGGCCGGATCGTCTCGCCCAGCATGACCGCGGCAAAGTACAGCGCGATAAGCGGCGCCACGAAGGATATGGCTATGGCTTCGGCCATCGGGATGCGCACCAGGCCCCAGAAGAACAGCGGCGCCATGCAAGCAACCACGACGGAGCGCTGCACATGCACTTTCAAGGCGCCTTTGCCGGGCGGTTTTCCGCCGGTCGTCAGCCAGACCGGGACCATCAGTGCGCTGGCCACGATGTTGCGAAACAGCAGCGCGCTGTAGACGCCGGCCAGCATCGACGCGCTCTTCATCGCCGCGTCCATCAGGCTGAAGGTCGCGATGCCCGCCACCACGGCGAGAAAGGGCAGCAAGGGATGGTCCCGTGGCATGGCCCGGCCTCTCGCCTGCCCGGCACGGAAGCACAAGCGATTCATCGAAGGGTAAGCAGCAATGCTTGATGGTGGCGGGCGAAGCGGGCAGAATCGCGTTGCGCCCGGCGATGCGGATTCGGTGTATCCCGGCGGAGGCTTGGAAACGGTTGCGATGATACAGGGGAATGAATTTCGGATTTTCCGGCTGCCGGTGGCGGCCATGGCCGCGCTTGCGCTTCTGGCGCAACCGGCCGTCGCGCAGCCTGCCGGGGAGCCCGAGAGCATTCTGCCGCCGGCCGTTTCCACACCGGCGCCGGCGGCCCCGACCGTGCCCCAAACGACCACCACTTCGCCACCGGCCGACACGACGATGACCTCGGTTCCCGTGATTCAGCCGCTTCCGGTGATCGAACCCGAGATGGTCTGGACGCTGGGCGATGCGCAGGCCCTTCTCGGCGTGATCGAGGGTATCGGCAGCGAAGGCCTTTTCCCCGCCGATTATCGCGTGAGCGCCTTGCGCCAGGCGATTCTCGCGGGCGAGGGAGACGAGCTGAACGCTGTTGCGAGCAAATCCTTCTCCTGGCTGGTCGAAGACCTTCGCGACGGCCGCACGCCGGTGACGGAGCGGGTGCAGTGGTTCGCGGTCGATCCGGACCAGGATGTCGCGCCGACCGAGCAGATCATGACTGCCGCTCTTCAGTCGCATGACGTCCCGGGCGTGCTTGCAAGCCTGGCCCCGACTCATCCCGACTACGAGGTGCTGAAGGCCGAACTCGCCGCCACGCCCGAGACCGACAAGGCCCGGCGCGCGCTGATCCGCGCCAACATGGATCGCTGGCGCTGGCTCGCGCGCGATCTCGGCGAGGTCTACCTGCTCACCAACGTGCCCGAATTCCAGCTGCGCCTGACCGTGAAGAACCGGATTATCCGCACGTACCGCACGATCGTCGGCAAGCCGGGCAGGACGGCGACGCCGCAGCTTGCCGAGACCGTGGAAGCGGTGGTGTTCAACCCGACCTGGACAGTGCCGCAGTCGATCGTGAAAGGCGAAGGGCTCGGCGCCCGGCTGCTCGCCAATCCGGCATCCGCCCGCCGTCAGGGCTACAAGGTGACCAAGGCAGCCGACGGCACGGTCTATGTCGTGCAGCAGCCCGGGCCCAACAATTCGCTCGGCCTGATGAAGATCCACATTCCCAATCCCCACGCGATCTATTTCCACGACACGCCGTCCAAGCACCTGTTCGACCGTGACGTGCGCGCCTTCAGCCACGGCTGCATCCGTACCGAGCGTGCGGTCGAACTGGGCATGACCATGGCGATCCTCGGCGCGGAGCTGCCGGCGCAGGAAGCCGCCGATATCTCGCGCTCGGGAAAATACACGAAAGTGGCGATGACGCGGACTTTCCCCGCCTACATCACCTATTTCACCATGGGACGCGACATCGACGGCAACCTGCGGTCGTTCAATGACATCTACGACCGCGACAAGCCGGTGCTGGACAGTTTCGCCGCGCCGCGCCAGCCCAAGACATCGCAGCGCAAGAGCGACGAGCCCATCATCCAGCTCGACAATCCGCTCTGAGCCGGTTCTGACAGGAAAAGGGGCATTATGGCTACGGCAGGACCGCGCGTTGCGGTGGTGACAGGGGCGAGCGCCGGCATCGGGCGACAGGCGGCGAAGGAGTTGGCCGGACAAGGCTGGCGAGTCATCGCCACGGGGCGGAATCCCGAGCGCTGCGCGGCGGCAGAGACCGAAATCCGGGCGGCCTCCGCAACCGGCGATGCGGCGTTCATCTGCGCCGACCTGTCATTGATGGCCGATGTTGCACGGCTGGCGCGCGAGATCGCGGGCATGACGGACCGCGTCGACCTGCTGCTCAACAACGCGGGCGGGATGCCGAGCCACTTCGAGATGACGGCCGAGGGATATGAGGCGAATTTCGCCGGAAACCATCTCGGCCCCTTCCTGCTGACGGAGCGCCTGCTGCCGTTGCTCAGGAAAGCGGCCGGCGATGCGCCGGAAGGGTCGGTGCGCATCATCAACACGTCTTCCGACGCCAGCGAGATGATCGAGACGCTCAATCTCGACGACATGCAGAATCTCGACACCTATTCCAACGGATTGGCGTACTGCAGCAGCAAGCTCGCGAATGTGTTGCATGCCAGGGGGCTGGCCACGCGGCTCGCGGACGACGGCATCATCGCCCATTCGCTGCACCCCGGGACGGTGGATTCCAATTTCTTCGACGATCTCGACGAGCAGACGCGGGCCTATACCCAGACGCTCGAGAAGATGACGGTGGAACAGGGCGCGGATACGCTGGTCTGGCTGGCCACCGGCGACGAGCCCGGCCGCAGCAGCGGCGGCTACTGGCATGAGCGCAGGCCGCGCAAGCCCAACCCGCTGATCGATGACGATGCGTTCATCGCGCGGTTCTGGGAAGAAAGCGAAAGGCTCGTCGCCCGCGCCGGCGTGTGAGGGGCCATCCGGCGCCCAACTTGCAGATCGTCCAGTTCGGCCTTGCCGCGCTCCGGTATGACGCCGGCGGCGTTGCAGCCGGGCGGCCATCTGTTAGGTATCGGACCAACGACTACCCACCGACGGGAGCGTTTCGGGAGAACCAAGCATGGCCGAAGCAGATGTCATTGATGTCAACCGCGAGATCGAGAGAAAGCCGCGTGTCGCCAACTATGTGGTCGATGCCGACCAGCATGTGACGCCGCCGCCGACGTTCTGGGCGGAATACCTGTCCCCGCAATTCCGCGAGCTCGCACCGAAAGTCGAAAGCGACGACGAATTCGATTACGTCGTCTTCGAAGGGCAGCGTCGCAAGATAAACCTGATGCAGTCGCAGGCGGGGCGCACCTACAAGCAGTACAAGAATGCCGGCAAGCAGTCCGACATGCGCACCGGCGGCTGGATGCCGCAGCAGCGGCTCGACGACATGGATCGGGACGGGATCGACAAGGCCGTGGTGTTCGGCGGTGGGCCGCTCGGGACCGGCAATCTCGACCTCTATCTCGACAGCTTCAAGGCGTTCAACCGCTGGCAGTCGGACTTCTGCGCGCAGACGAACGGCCGGGTGTTCGCCGTTTCCTATCTGACGACGGTCGATGTCGACCAGACCATCGAAGGCATGCGCGAAGCCAAGGCGCGCGGCGATGTCGCCGTCAACCTGCCGGCCTTCCCGCAGAATATTTCCCAGTTCAGCAAGGAAGGCTCGGTCTGGCAGGCGATGACCGGCGATCCCGACGGGGAACGCAGCTATCGCGATCCGGAATTCGACCGGCTGTGGGCGGCAGCCGTCGATCTCGACATGCCGATCACCTTCCACCTCGGCGCGCGCGTTTCGCGCTTCAAGGACAAGACCAACTTCCTGCCCGACCTGCCGATGGGCAAGGTGGCGATGCTCGAGCCCATCGGCATCTTCATCTACGGCGGCGTGTTCGACCGGTTCCCGGACCTGCGCATCGGCATCATCGAATCCGGTGTGGGCTGGATGCCCTGGGCGGCGGACTACATGGATCGCAACTGGCGGCTCCAGAAATACTGGACCGAATGCGACATCAAGAACCCGCCGAGCTTCTATTTCGACCAGAACGTCTACGCGTCGTTCATCTCCGATCCGGTGGGTGTCCGGCTTCGCGACCTGCCCGGGTGCAAGAACATCATGTGGTCGTCGGACTACCCGCATTCCGAAACGACGTTCCCCTTCTCGCACGAGACGATCGCGGAAAACTTCGAAGGCATTCCCGACGAAGACCGCGACTGGATCATCGCCGGGTGTGCGGAGAAGTTCTTCGGATTGAAATAACCGGTCGCGGCCGGGGCGTGATCAGGCCCCGGCCGCCCTTTGCTTGGGAGAGCCAGCCATGGCCGAAGCCGATGTCATCGATGCCAACCGCGAGATCGAGGCGCAGCCGCGCGTTGCCGACTATGTGATCGATGCCGACGTTCACGTTACGCCGCCGCCGACGTTCTGGGCCGAATACCTCTCGCCCCAGTACCGCGACCGGGCACCGACTGTGGAACACGGCGACGATGCCGACTGGCTGGTTTTCGAAGGCACGCGCAAGAAGCTGAACCTGATGCAGTCGCAGGCGGGCCGCCGGTTCGAGGAATTCAAGAACGACGGCAAGCTGTCCGACATGCGCGTGGGCGGCCACATCCTGGCCGCGCGGCTGGACGACATGGACCGTGACGGCATCGACAAGGGTGTCGTCTTCGGCGGCGGCCCGCTGCACACGGGCGACATGGAAATGTATCTCGACAGCTACGAGGCGTTCAATCGCTGGCAGTCGGACTTCTGCGCCGATTCCAACGGCCGCCTGTTCGGCGCGGCCTTCCTGCCCACCATAGACGTCGATCTTTCGGTGAAGATGATGAAGGCGGCGCGCGCCCGCGGCGACGTTGCCGTGAACATGCCCGCCTTCCCGCAGTCGGCGAAGCATTTCGACAAGTCGTCGACCACGCTGATGCAGGGCCTGATGGGCGACCCGAACGGTGAGCGGCAGTACCGCGACGCGGAGTTCGACCCGATCTGGAAGACTGCGATAGACCAGAACCTGGCGATCACCTTCCACCTCGGCGCGCGCATCGTGCGCTATACCGATGCCACGCATTTCCTGCCCGACCTTGCCGTCAGCAAGACGCCGATGCTGGAAATGATCGCGCCGATGATCTTCACCGGCCTGTTCGATCGCTTCCCGGACCTGCGCGTCGGCATGATCGAATCTGGTTCGGGCTGGATGCCCTGGGCGGCGGAATACATGGACCGCATCTGGTTCATGCAGCGCCACTGGACCGGCTGCGACATCAAGCACGAGCCGAGCTACTATTTCGACCGGAATGTCTACTGCTCGTTCATTTCGGACAAGGTGGGCGTCGCGCTAAGGAACTTCCCGGGCGGCAAGAACCAGATGTGGTCGTCGGACTATCCGCACTCCGAAACCACCTTCCCGCATTCGCACAAGGTGATCGAAGATCACTTCGAGGGCGTGTCCGAAGAGGACAAGCGCTGGATCCTCGCCGGCTGCGCGGAGAAGTTCTACGGGCTGAGCTGACGGCCGCGGGAGACGGAGCGGCGTCTAGCCGCCCCACCACTTCTCGCAGAACAGCCGGAGTTCGCGCTCGATCTCCGCATCCTCCGGCGCACCGCCGAAGGCGCCGTGGACCGCGCCTTCCTGGATATGCAGTTCGGCCGGGATGTCGGCATTGCGTAGCGCCCGGTGCAGCCGCGCGGCGTTGGAGAGGAACAGGTCGCGTGTGCCTGCGGTGATCAGCGTCGGCGGGTAGCCCTTGGTGAAATCGCCGAACAGGGGCGAGAGGTAGGGGTGGTCCAGCGGTGCGCCGTTGGCGTAGAGCAGGTTGATCGGCATCAGGCTGCCCATGCCGTCGATCACCGCGTTGGTGTTGAAACTGTCGCCCGATTCGGTGAGGTCCGCCTCCGGAGAGATCAGCACGAGTGCTGCCGGCAGGGGCAGGCCCTCGTCGCGCGCGCGCAGCATCAACGCGGCGGCAAGATTGGCTCCGGCGGAGCCGCCGCCAACGATGATCTCCGAGGGCGCATGGTCGCGCAGCAGCGCCCGATAGAAGGCGATGCAGTCGTCGAGCGCGGCGGGATGGGGATGGTCGGGCGCAACCCGGTAGTCGACCGTGACCACGCGCACCATGTGGCGGAAGGCCGATCCCATGGCCATGGCCTTGCACACTTCTCCGCCGCCATAGATCAGCGCGCCGCCATGGATGTCGAGATAGATGCGGCGGTCGCCGGGCGGCACGCCTTCGGGCACGATCTCGTAAGCAAGCGCTTCCCCCTCGCGCAGTTCCGTCAGCGTGTGGGGCAGGTCCGGCATGCGGGCGCGCATCATCTGCAGGATCATCTGGTCGCGCTCGGCGATCTGCTCGCGCCATGCCTCGGCGTCGTCGAGCGAGGGATATGGACTGGTTTCCGCCGGTCGCGGAGCGCCGAGGAAGGCCTGCGCCGGTTCGCTCAGATGGCGAGGCACCGGAAGATCGCGGGCGGGAACGTGAAGGCTCGGTTGTTCACCCATCGTGTCTCTCTCCTCAGTCGTACCGCTTGTCGCGCATCTGGTCGGGGTAATAGTCGGCGGCGTTCTTCTGGCCCTGTCCGTACGTCATGCGCAGCAGTTCGCGCTGGCGGTCGGTCATGCGCTGCCATTGCGCTTCGTCGATATATTGCGCGGGATCGGTCTGGAAACGCATCCACGCGTCGAGCCGGTAATGGCCGAAGACGGCGCGGCGGCGTTCCTGGCTGCAGTTCGCTCCGCCGCCGTGCCAGCATTGGCCGTTGAAGACCATGACGCTGCCGGCCGGTCCGGTCGGCTGGATCCAGTGCGGTATGTCCAGTCCCTCCGGAGGATAGGATTCGGGGTGGCGATGCGATCCGGGCACGATCCGGGTCGCGCCCTTCTCCACGGTAAAACCGTCGAGCATCCACACCACCTGGAGCATGACCGGCGTGCCGGTGATGCGGCGGTGGACGTGGGGAATGTCGCTGTGGAACGGCTGGTCGGGATCGCCCGGCCTGATGATCCGCGCGTTCATGCTGCCGAGCACGATTTCCGGCCCGAGCACGCGTTCCACCACCGCAAGCGCCTGCGGATTGTCGACCAGCGCCATGAAGCGGTCGTCGAGGGCCGGCGCGCAGGGAACGCTGCGGGCAAAGGCGTTGTCGTAGACATATTCGATTCCGATCCGCTCGTCGGCCTCGTCGAGGATCCGCACCAGTTCGGCCGCATCGCTTTCGGGAATGACGGAGGGCAGCACCGTGAAGCCGTACAGGTCGAGTTCGAACACGGCCTGCTCGGTGGTCATGGTCATGGCATCCCTTCCCGCGATTCCCTTTTGTCGCAGACTGCCCGCACTACGGGGGCATTTCAATTGCGATCGCTGACCGGCCGCGGTGAGTGCGGGTCAATGCTGGCGGATGACGGCGAGGAAGGCGTCTCCATAGGCCTTGAGCTTCCTGTCGCCGACGCCGCCGACTTCGCCGAGCGCGGCCAGCGAGGACGGCCGCAACTGCGCCATTTCGCGCAGGGTGGAATCGTGGAAGACGACATAGGGAGGAACGCCCGCCTCTTCCGCCAGCTCGCGCCGCAGCGCCCGCAGCGCGTCGAACAGCGGATCGCCGACCGGATTGACCCCGCCCGAGCGGTCGCGCTTCTTCCGGCGCTCTTTCTTCGGCGGCAGGACGATGCCGACGGGCACATCGCCTTTCAGGATGTCTCGGGCGTCGCCGCCCAGCGCCAGCCCGCCATGTTCTGTCGGCACCAGGCTGCCGCGTGCCTGCAGGGCCCGGGCCAGCGGACGCAACAGCGCCGCCTCCTCGCCCTCGACGATCCCGAAGACGGACAGCCCGTCATGCCCGCGCTGGACCACGCGCTCGTCCGCCGCGCCGGTCAGCACTTTCTGGAGATGGCCGAAGCCGAAGCTCTGGCCAGTGCGGTAGACGGCGGACAGCAGCTTGCGCGCCGTCTCGGTGGCATCGACGACCTTCGGCGGATCGAGGCAATTGTCGCAGTTGCCGCAGTGTTCGGGCGGATCCTCGCCGAAATGGCGCAGCAGGATCGCCCGGCGGCATTGCGGCGTCTCGACCAGCGTTGCCAGCGCATCGAGCCGCGCCCGCTCGCCGGTGCGGCGGCTTTCCTCCACTTCGCCGAGCCGCTGGCGGGCGCGCACGAAATCCTCCGCGCCCCACAGCATGAGCGCGAGTGACGGGTCGCCGTCCCGCCCGGCGCGCCCGGTTTCCTGGTAATAGGCCTCGATCGACTTCGGCAGGCCGGCATGGGCGACGAAGCGCACGTCGGGCTTGTCGATGCCCATGCCGAACGCGACGGTGGCCACCATCACCATCTCCTCCGAGGCGACGAAGGCGGACTGGTTGGCGGCGCGGACTTCGGCGGGCAGGCCGGCGTGGTAGGGCAGAACCTGCCGCCCCCCGGCACCGAGCCGGTCGGCGATGCGCTCCACCTGCGCGCGGGTCTGGGCATAGACGAAGCCGGGCCCCGGCTGCTCGGCAAGCAGTTGCTCCAGCTGGCGCATGGCGTTGTCGCGTGGGCGGATGGCGTAGCGGATGTTGGGCCGGTCGAAACCGGCGAGGACCAGCCCGTCCTCGGGTATGCCGAGCTGGGACAGGATGTCCTTTCGCGTATGCGCGTCCGCCGTCGCGGTCAGCGCGAGGCGCGGGACTTCGGGAAAGGCGTCCATCAGCGGGCGCAGCGCGCGGTAGTCGGGACGGAAATCGTGCCCCCATTCCGATACGCAATGCGCCTCGTCGATCGCGAAAAGGCACACCGGCGCGTTGGACAGGAGCGCGCGGAAATGGCCCTGCGACGCCCGCTCGGGGGCGACATAGAGCAGGTCCAGCTCGCCGGCGCGGAAGCGGTCGATCGTCAGCTCGCGGTCGGTGTCCACGCTGGTCAGCGCCGCCGCACGGATTCCGTTTGCCGTGGCCGCCCGGAGCTGGTCGTGCATCAGCGCGATCAGCGGGCTCACCACCACGCAGGTGCCGGGCATGGCGACGGCGGGAAGCTGGTAGGTGAGCGACTTGCCCGCCCCGGTCGGCATCACCGCGAGCGTCGATCCGCCGGCCAGCACGCGCCGGACGACATCTTCCTGCACCCCGCGAAAGGAGGAGAAGCCGAAAGTGGCGTGAAGAACTTCGCGCAGATCGGGCAGGACGTCGGTGGAAGATATGGACACGATGGGCGATGCTTGGGGAACGAGTCGGATCGATCAGTTGACTGTGGTTGAACAGGGCGCGTGGGAACACTTGCGGGAGACACCAGCATGGCAGATCGTCGGCCGCGAGGAAACCGCGCGAAGGCGGCTGTCCACGCGACGTTGCAATCGGTTGTGCAGCGGCGCATGAACCGGGGCTCCAACTAGGAGGATGCGATGAAGAAGTTCGTGAATCACATCGATCATGTCGTCTGGCTGTCGCGGCTGGAGAATGCCGAGAAGAATGTCGCAGACCTCGAGGCGATCACCGGCGGCAACCTCGTTCGCTATGAGCGCGACGACATGAAGACGGTCCTCTTCATCGACTGGGACGCCGGGCTCGAGGTGGTCGCGCCGATGCCCGAGGTGATCGACTTCAACCGGGGCCTGCACGAGCGGCTGGAAAGCCACGGCGAGGGCCTGCTTGCCGCCGTGTTCGGCGTCGAGGACCTCGAGAAGCACAAGGAAAAGCTGGAAGCGAAGGGCATGTTCGTCGGCCCGCTGATGGAAGACAAGCCCGATGCGCCGTGGATCGAGCGGATCATCCTGAGGGAACGTTTCGCGCCGGAAGTGGCCGGCAGCTGGATGGTTCTCAGCCAGATCGACTACCAGGACGACGTCATCAAGTTTGTCGACGTCAAGGAAACGGTCACCGGCTGAGCCGGGCAGGTCCGCTGGGGCGAGTTGGGGCCGCCAGCGGTGCCCGGTCTCGGCCTGCAGGGCGATTGCATCCCTCCGTCGGCAAATTTGATCCAGATCAATTGCAGCGTTGCCCGCGGGCCTACCGCTGGTCCGATGGAGGCCCGCGAATGATACCGACCCGCTATGACTACTATCGTGCCTGTGCGCGCGAACATCGTGTTCTTGCGCAGCGCGCTGCCAACGAGGACCAGCGGCTGATGCATGACCGGCTGGTGGGCGCCTACACCCACCTCGCGCGCAAATATGCCTTGCGGCAAAGGGTCACCCTGCGGGTCTGAACCGGGCTGGCGTCAGTCCAGGTTCGGCCTGAGCCAGCGCTCGGCGGTCGCCACGTCGACGCCGCGCCGCCCGGCGTAGTCCTCCAGTTGGTCGCGGCCGATCCGGGCCACGCCGAAATACTGGCTTTCCGGATGCGCGAAATAGAAGCCTGAAACGGCCGCCGTGGGCAGCATCGCCTGGCTCTCGGTCAGCGTGATGCCGGCGTTGTCCTGCGCCTTCAGCAGGTCGAACAGGATCGGCTTGAGGCTGTGGTCGGGGCAGGCGGGGTAACCCGGCGCCGGGCGGATGCCGCGATATTCTTCCCTGATCAGGGCTTCATTGGTCAGCTGCTCACCGGGAGCATAGCCCCACAGCGTCGTGCGTACGTGCTGGTGCAGCCGCTCCGCGAAGGCTTCGGCGAAGCGGTCGGCGAGCGCCTTCAGCAGGATATCGTTGTAGTCGTCATGCGCGCTCCTGAAGCGCTCGAGATGCGGTTCGATGCCGTGGATGCCGACCGCGAAGCCGCCGATCCAGTCGCCTTCGGGATCGATGAAGTCCGCAAGGCAGAAATTGGCGCGGTCGCGGCTCTTCTTCACCTGCTGGCGCAGGAAGGGCAGGCGCGTTCCGTCGTCCAGGAGAACATCGTCGTCCTCGCGCCGGCACGGCCAGAAGGACGCGACGCCCTTCGCGGTCAGCCATTTCTCCGCAACGATCCTGTCCAGCATCGCCTGCGCATCGGCGAACAGGTTTCGCGCGCTCTCGCCGACGACCTTGTCGTCGAGGATCGCGGGGTAGGTGCCCGCGAGTTCCCAGGCGCGGAAGAAAGGCGTCCAGTCGAAATGGTTTCGCAGGTCGGCCAGGTCCCATTCTTCGAAGACGTGGAGGCCCGGCTGTGCGGGAGCCGGCGCCTTGTGCGCCATGTCGGCCGCGAACCCGTTGTCGCGCGCATCCTGAAGAGGGAGCAGGTCGGACTGGCCCCGGCCTTCGCGCGCCTCGCGAACCTTCTCGTAATCGATCGCGACCGACGAAACGTAGCCGTCGCGCTGCGTGTCGGAGAGCAACTGGCTGGCGACCCCGACGGCGCGGCTGGCGTCGAGCACATGGATCACCGGGCCCTTGTAGGCCGGATCGATCCTCAGCGCGGTGTGGACCTTGCTGGTGGTCGCACCGCCGATGAGCAGCGGGATCGCAAATTCGGCGCGCTGCATTTCCTCTGCCACCGTCACCATCTCGTCGAGCGAGGGAGTGATGAGGCCTGACAGCCCGACGATATCGGCCTGTTCGGTTTTCGCCGTGTCGAGGATCGTCGCCCAGGGCACCATCACGCCAAGGTCGATCACCTCGTAGCCGTTGCACTGGAGCACGACGCCGACGATGTTCTTGCCGATGTCATGGACGTCGCCCTTGACCGTGGCCATGATGATGCGGCCCTTGGCCTTGGCGCCTTCCTCCTTCTCCGCCTCGATGAAGGGGATGAGGTGGGCGACGGCCTTCTTCATCACGCGGGCGGATTTCACCACCTGCGGCAGGAACATCTTGCCCGAGCCGAACAGGTCGCCGACGACGTTCATGCCGTCCATCAGCGGGCCTTCGATCACCTCGATCGGGCGCCCGCCGGCCTCGGCCGTGGCCGCGCGCATTTCCTCGGTATCCTCGACGACATACGCGTCGATGCCCTTGACCAGCGCATGCTCGATCCGTTTCTTGACCTCCCAGCCGCGCCATTCCTCGGCGGCCTTTTCGGCAACGGCATCGGTGCCCTTGTAGCTTTCGGCGAGTTCGATCAGCCGTTCGGTCGCGCTCTGGCCGCCTTCGACCGGGCGCATCAGGATCACGTCCTCGCAGGCATCGCGCAGCGCCGGGTCGATCTGGTCGTAGACGTCGAGCTGGCCGGCGTTGACGATCGCCATGTCGAGCCCGGCGGGAATGGCGTGATAGAGGAACACGGAATGCATCGCGCGGCGCACCGTCTCGTTGCCGCGGAAGCTGAAGGAGAGGTTGGAAAGCCCGCCGGAACAATGGACGTGGGGGCAGGCCTTCTTGATCTCGCCCACCGCCTCGATGAAGTCGAGCGCGTAGCGGTCATGCTCCTCGATGCCGGTGGCGACGGCGAAGACGTTCGGGTCGAAGATGATGTCCTCGGGCAGGAAGCCGATGCCGGTCAGCAGCTTGTAGGCGCGCGTGCAGATCTCGACCTTGCGGTCCCTTGTGTCGGCCTGGCCGGTTTCGTCGAACGCCATGACGACGACTGCCGCGCCGTAATCCATGCACTTGCGGGCCTGTTCCAGGAACGCGTCCTCGCCTTCCTTCATGCTGATCGAATTGACGATCGGCTTTCCGGGCACGCATTTCAGCCCTGCTTCGATCACTTCCCATTTCGAGCTGTCGATCATCACCGGGACGCGGGCGATGTCGGGCTCGGCGGCGATCAGTTTGAGGAAGGTGGTCATCGCCTCGACGGCGTCGAGCAGGCCTTCGTCCATGTTGACGTCGATCACCTGCGCGCCGTTCTCGACCTGCTGGCGCGCGACCTCGATGGCGGCGGCATAGTCGCCGGCCAGGATCAGCTTCTTGAATTTCGCCGATCCGGTGACGTTGGTGCGTTCGCCGATGTTGACGAAGCGTGCGGTGCTGTTGGTGTTCATTGAAGTTCCGTCGGCTCAGGCTGCCATCGTGAAAGGTTCCAGCCCGGCCAGCCGGGTGGCGTGGTCGAGTGTGGGGACCTTGCGCGGGGCGATACCCTCCACGGCCCTGACGATCGCCGCGATATGGGCCGGGGTCGATCCGCAACACCCGCCGAGCACGTTGACCTGGCCGGCCTCGGCCCATTCGCGGACCAGGCTCGCCGTCCGTTCCGGCAGTTCGTCATAGGCGCCCAGCTCGTTGGGCAGGCCGGCATTGGGATAGACCATGATCAGCGTGTCGGCGATTTCGCTCAGCACCTTCACATGGGGCCGCAACTGCTCGGCCCCGAAGGAACAGTTGAGCCCGATGGTGACCGGCCGGGCGTGGCGCACGGAATGCCAGAAGGCTTCGACCGTATGGCCGGAGAGATTGCGGCCCGACAGGTCGGTCAGCGTCATCGACAGCATGATCGGCACATCGCGCCCCAGGTCCTGTTCCAGATGCTTGACCGCCATGATCCCGGCCTTGGCGTTGAGCGTGTCGAACACCGTCTCGATCAGGATGAAGTCGGCGCCGCCTTCGACAAGCGCGGCCGCCTGTTCGCGATAGACGTCGACCAGTTCGTCCCAGCCGATTTCGCGGAAACCCGGGTCGTTGACGTCCGGCGAGAGCGAGAGCGTCTTGTTGGTCGGGCCGATGGCGCCCGCGACGAAGCGGGGGCGGCCGTCCTTCGCGGCGAATTCGTCGGCCAGTCGCCGCGCGAGCCCCGCGGATTCGAGGTTGATCTCGCGGACCAGCCCTTCCGCGCCGTAATCGGCCTGGCTGATGCGGTTGGCGGAAAAGGTGTTGGTCTCGGCAATGTCGGCGCCGGCTTCGAAATAGGCGCGGTGGATCGCTTCGGGCACTTCGGGCTTGGTCAGCGCGAGGATGTCGTTGTTGCCCTTCTGCTCTTTCGACAGGCCCAGATTGCCGGCGTAGTCCTCTTCGCCGAGCTTCCAGCCCTGGATTTCGGTGCCGAAGGCGCCGTCGGTGATCAGGATGCGCTTTGCCGCTTCCTTGTTGAAGCTTTCGCGGGCGGTCATCTTGCTGTCTCCGTCTTGGGCCGCCGCCCGAGCAGATGGCAGATCGCGTAGGCGAGCTCGGCCCGGTTGAGCGTGTAGAAATGGAAGTCGCGCACGTCGCCGGCATAAAGCCTGCGGCAGAATTCGGCGGCGATGGTCGCGGCGACGAGCTGGCGCATCGCCGGCCGGTCGTCGAGCCCTTCGAACAGTCCGTCCATCCATTCGGGAATATGCGCGCCGCAGGCACCCGCGAACTTGCGCGCCTGGGCGACGTTGGAAACCGGCAGGATGCCGGGGATCACCGGTGTGGTGATTCCGGCCGCGGCGAGTTCGTCGCGAAAGCGGAAGAAGACCTCGGGGTCGAAGAAGAACTGCGTGATCGCCCGCGATGCGCCGGCATCGAGCTTGCGCTTGAGATTGTCGATGTCGGCAACCCGGTCTGGGGAATCCGGATGGCATTCGGGATAGGCCGCGACCGAGATCTCGAAAGGTGCGATGTCCTTGAGACCCGCCACCAGTTCGGCTGCATTGGCGTAGCCTTCCGGATGAGGGTGAACGGCGCGCCGGGAGCGCCGGCATCGCCGCGCAGCGCGACGATATGGCGCACGCCTGCGGCCCAGTATTGTTCAGCGACTTCGCGGATCTCGTCCTTGGTCGCATCGACGCAGGTCAGGTGCGCGGCGGCGGGCAGGCCGGCTTCGTGGATGATCCGCGCCACGGTCGCATGAGTGCGTTCGCGCGTCGGAGCCGCCTGCGCCATAGGTGACGGACACGAAGCGCGGGGCCAGCGGGGCGAGTTCCATCACGGCGTTCCAGAGCTGCTCCTCCATCTTCTCCGTCTTTGGCGGGAAGAATTCGAAGGACACGGAAATGTCGCCCGGCAGCGAGGCGAACAGCGGCGTGTCGTGCGCCGTCAGCGCTTCGTGCTGGGCGTCGAGGCTCGCGGTCATCTGGTTGCGGCCTTTCCTGCATGTCGCGGCGGAAATCAGGGCTGCGGCCGTGCCGCCTTGCGCGCGCTGTCCAGATTTTTACGGTCAGCGGGCCGGCCGGGCAGGGCAATCGTCTGGTCGGAAACGAGTCCGATTCGGCAAAGCGCGCGAGCATCTGCTCGTCGGAAAAGCCAAGCCGCGCGTGGGCGTGGGCGGTGCGCAGTTCCTCGCGGTCGTGGGCGGCGAAATCGACCACGGACGGCGATGCCGCCCCGCCGCCTCGTGACGCGCGCCGCCTCGGCCAGCACCCGTTTCGGGCTGCTGCTGCGTAGTGCAGCACCTGGTGAAACAGCACCGTATCGAAGCTCTCTCATCGGCGAACGGCAGGGCGAGGAAATCGCCCTGCACCAGCTCGATCCGGTCGGCTGGAAGGTGCTGCAGGCGGGCGCTGGCGATACGGAGCATTTCCGGGCTCTTGTCGAAGGCGGTGACATGCTGTCGGCTGCGCGGCGCGAACAGTTCGGCCATCCGGCCGGTGCCGGTGCCGACATCGAGCAGCGCGCCCAGCGGTCCGTCGCCCAGCGCCTTTCGCCAGCGCCGCCTCGACCGGTTCGTCAGGCGAATGCAGCGAGCGCAGCGTATCCCATTCCTCGGCATGGCGGGCGAAATAGTCTTCCGCCGTTGCTTCGCGAGCCGCGCGGATGGCGGCGAGAGGTGGCGACGGTCTTCGGCGCAGCGCGCGGCGAAAGGCGGCGTCGTCGCGCTCTGCGCGTTCGAGCACGCGCGCCGCCGCGCTCGAGCGGTGGGGCGCGGTTCTCGCCGATGGCGCTGCGCAGGAACACCCAGCTGCCTTCCTTGCGTCGCTCGGCCAGGCCGGCATCGCACAGGATGCGGACATGGCGCGAGACGCGCGGCTGGCTCTGGCCGAGCGCTGCGCAAGCTCTCCGACGGCCAGTTCCATATGCGCGAGCAGGCGCATCATGCGCAGCCGCGTCGGGTCCGCCAGGGCCCGAAAGAGGGCTCAATTCGCATCGCCGAGCATATAAAGATTTCTTTATATGATCGCAACCCTGCGGTTTCCTGGGATTCCGGGGTTTTTTGATATTTGCGTTGGTGAAAGCTGTCGGTTACACAATGCGACGCAGGCAATCCGCGTGCGATGGCGCCTGCGTTAACCAATTCAGGGGATTCGCATGAAGAAGATCGCTTACGCCGCATTCGCGTCCGCCGCCGCTCTGGCTCTGCAGGCTGCGGCAGCTCTGAAACCGCCAGCGAAGAAGCTACCGCCGAAAGCGTGGAAATGCCGGCTGAAGAAGCGATGGACGCGGCTGACGAAGCAGCCGCCGCTCCGGCTGAAGAAGCCACCGACGAAGCTGGCCGCCGAAGGCGAGGCCGCGCCCCTGCAGAAGGCGAAGCTGCGGAAGGCGAAGAAGCCATGTAATTCAAGTCGGGGCCTGCGCCGGAGCAGTACCTCAGGCCGGCCCCCGATTGCCCTCTCCGCCAGGATGGCGGGCCCTCCCACCGGGAGGGTTTTTATTTGCATGAGGACAGCCGAGGCGGCATCTGGTCTGGCTTCGGGGGAGGCAACCGGGCTCGACCTAGCCGAACATCGCTGCCAGGACTCCTATGGCTGATACGCTCAAGATCACGCTTGCCCAGTTGAACCAGTCGGTCGGCGATCTGGCCGGCAATGCCGCCGCCATGCTTGCGGCGCGCGACAGGGCGAAGGGGTCCGACCTCATCGTATTTCCGGAACTCAGCCTGATCGGCTACCCGCCGGAGGACCTCGTGCTCAAGCCCTCGCTGATCGAAAGGGCGGCGGCCGAGCTTGACCGCCTGGCCGCAGCGACCGCCAGCGCCGGCCCGGCGATGCTGGTCGGTTCTGTCTTCGTGCGCGACGGTGCCTTGCACAATGGTGTCGCCCTGCTCGAAGGCGGCAAGATCGTGGCGACGCGCTTCAAGCACGAACTGCCCAACTACGGCACGTTCGACGAGATGCGCCTGTTCCAGCCCGGGCCGCTGCCCGAACCGATCATTGTCAAGCAGACCATGATCGGCGTGCCGATCTGCGAGGACATCTGGCAGCCGGACGTTTGCCGCCACCTTGCCGAATTCGGGGCCGAAATCTTCATCTGCATCAACGGCAGTCCCTACGAGATCGACAAGGACACGCTGCGCATCGACGGCGTTGCGAAGCGTCGTGCGGTCGATACCGGACTGCCGCTGGCTTACCTCAACCGCGTCGGCGGGCAGGACGAACTGGTGTTCGACGGTGCCAGCTTCGTCGTGAACGGCGACGGCAGCCTCGCGGTGCAGATGGAAGACTGGGTCGAGCAGGAAGTCACGACCAGCTGGACCAAGACGGCGCAGGGCTGGCGTTGCGACCGCGGCGACATCCACGACCTCGCCGACCATCCCGAGGACATCTATTGCGCCATGGTCCTCGCGCTCAGGGACTATGTGAACCGCAACGGTTTCCCCGGCGTGGTGCTTGGGCTTTCGGGAGGCATCGACAGCGCCGCCTGTGCGGCGATCGCGGTCGATGCGCTGGGCGCGGATCGCGTGTGGTGCGTGATGCTGCCGTCACGGTTCACCAGCCAGGAAAGCCTCGACGATGCCGAGGCGTGCGCCAGGGCGCTGGGCTGCCGCTACACCACTATCCCGATCCAGCCTGCCGTGGCCGGTTTCGACGAGATGCTTGCCGATGATTTTTCCGACATGGACGTCGACATCACCGAGGAGAACCTGCAGTCGCGGATTCGCGGCGTGACGCTGATGGCGCTGTCCAACAAGTTCGGGCCGATGCTGGTGACCACCGGCAACAAGAGCGAGATGAGCGTCGGCTATGCGACGATCTACGGCGACATGTCGGGCGGCTACAATCCGCTGAAGGACGCCTACAAGGGCACCGTTTTCAACGTCTCGCGCTGGCGCAACCACAACAAGCCGAAGATCGGGCTGGGTCCTGACGGTCCGGTGATTCCCGAAAACATCATCTGCAAGCCGCCGACGGCGGAATTGCGTCCGGACCAGAAGGATTCGGACTCGCTACCGCCCTACGAGATCCTCGACCCGATCCTGCTGGGCCTGGTGGAGCACGAGAAGGGCGTCGACCAGCTGGTTTCCGAAGGCTTCGACCGCGAAATGGTGATTCGCATCGAGCGCCTGCTCAACATCGCCGAATACAAGCGCCGGCAGGCCCCTCCGGGCGTGAAGCTGACGATGCGCAACTTCGGCCGCGACCGCCGCTATCCGATCACGCATTCGTTTCGCTCGGCATGACGGGCGTTAGCGGAACTGGAGCCAGAGCTGGACCGCCGCTCCGACCAGGATGCAGGCCAACCAGAAGATCAGGAATGATGCCATCGGGATGAGCTTCGCCGCAACGAGGAAGAACCAGGCGAACCCACCGAAGGCCATGAGCCAGAACCCGACTGTTGCCCCCCAGAGAAATGATCGCTCCTCATGTTCATCGATGATGCGATGATAAGGTACCGCGACGAGCAATCCCAAGACACAGGTCGATACGGCGGCAACAATCGCGAATCGGGGGTTGAGCGCGCCGTCGAGAAATGGGCCATCCGGCCAAAAGAGATGATGGGTGGCATAGAAGATGGGTGGCAAGGCAAGCGGTGCGCCAAGGATCACTGCCCACCAGCGCCGGATCCGAGATTTCTCGCGCCGTTCTCCATCACCCATTTTGGTTGAATTGATCATCGAAAATCTCCTCAATCGGCAAGTCGAATAGCCGGGCGATTTTGAAGGCGAGCGGGAGCGATGGGTCGTATTTTCCCGTCTCGACCGCGTTGATCGCCTGGCGCGAAACACCCAGTTGGCCGGCCAGTTCCGCCTGGCTCCAATTCCGTTCGGCGCGCAGCACCTTCAATCGGTTCTTCATCGTGCCATCCTGGTGTCAATGTTCCATAGCATTAAGTCATGTATCCATGACACAATAGGGCGCTGCCTGGATATGTCAAGCTAACCTGACAAAAAATCAGGTGTGCTTAACTATGTGGTCCTGGGGTATCCAGTCTGGTTGACTAGATGGCGCGAAGTTTGAAAGGGGCCTAGCATGACCATCACTACCCGTTTCGCCCCTTCGCCGACCGGGCGGCTTCATGTCGGCAATATCCGCACGGCGCTGCACAACTGGCTGCTGGCGAAGCAGGCGGGCGGGCGGTTCCTGCTCAGGATCGACGATACCGACCGGGAGCGCAGCCGCGAGGAATTCGTCGCGGCGATCCGCGAGGATCTGGCGTGGCTGGGGCTCAATCCCGATGGTGAGGAGCGCCAGTCCGCGCATTTCGATGCCTATGAGAACGCGTTCGGACAGCTGGCGTCTGCGGGCCGCGTCTATCCCTGCTATGAAACGCCGCAGGAACTGGAACTGCGGCGCAAGGTCCTGCTGGGCCGCGGCCTGCCGCCGATCTACGACCGGGGCGCGCTGGGGCTGACGGCGGAAGAGCGCGCGCAGAAGCAAGCGGCGGGGGAACAGCCGCACTGGCGCTTCAAGCTCGATCACGACAGCGCAATCGAATGGACGGACGGCATCAGGGGACCGCAGCATTTCGATCCGGGCCAGCTTTCCGACCCGGTGATCCGCCGGGCCGACGGATCCTGGCTCTACATGCTGCCCAGCGTCGTCGACGACGTTGCCATGGGCGTCACCGACGTGTTGCGCGGCGAAGACCATGTCTCGAACACCGCCACGCAGGTCCAGATGTTCCACGCGCTCGGTGCCGAGCCGCCGCATTTCGCCCATGAAGCGCTGCTGGTCGGCACCGAAGGCAAGCTCTCCAAGCGGCTCGGCTCCATGAGCGTTTCCGATTTCCGCGAGGCGGGGATCGAGCCGGAAGCGCTGGTGGCGCTGCTGGCCCGGCTCGGCACATCCGATCCGGTCGACCCTTCGCTCGATGCGGAAGCGCTGGCCGCCAGCTTCGACCTTGCTCGCTTCGGCCGGGCGCCCGCCCGTTTCGACGAGGCCGAACTGGAGCGGCTGAATGCGGCCGTGGTCCACCAGCTGCCATACGCAGACGTCGCCGGGCGCCTTCCCGAAGGCATGGGCGAGGACGGCTGGGACGCGATCCGGCCGAACCTGTCGCATGTCGGCGAGGCGGGCGAGTGGTGGCAGGTAGTGACCGGCCCCGTCGACGCGCCTCGCCTCGATGACGACGCGCGCGCCTATCTGGCGCAGGCGGCCGAAGTGCTCGCCGGCCAGGAGTGGGGCGGCGATCCGTGGCATGCCCTGACCGGCGCGCTCAAGGAGGCGACCGGCCGCAAGGGCAAGGCGCTGTTCATGCCGCTGCGCCAGGCCCTGACCGGCCGCGACCACGGCCCGGACATGGCCGCCTTGCTGCCGTTGATTGGCAGGGACGCGGCACTGGAGCGGCTTCAGCGAGCCGCATCCGTCTAGGCGAGAGCGCTGCGGCGCCCGCTGTTGACGCAGGTCAATGCGGCGTCGCGCTGAAACGTCCAGCGACTGGTCCTGCAATTGGCATGGCGGCCAGGCGCTGTGGGGGCTCCCCGGCCCGGCTGTCGCCGCATTCCGGAGAGGTTTCTGACATGGATGCAGCTGTTGTCGCCGACGTAAATGTCGAAGCCATCAAGCCCAAGGTCGGCGCCGTCGTTCACGTCGACAAGGCGACGTTCCTGGACAGGGCTTTCGTGTCGCGCTGCCTGGAGCTGATCGAGAAGCATACGGCGCTGGTCTTTCCCCGCCTGGGGCTGACCGACGAGGAGCAGCTCGCCTTCACCGACAGTCTCGGCGAGCGCATCAATTTCACCGACAGCGTGCCCGGCGGCGATGAAGCGACCAAGGACGTCTACACCATCACGCTCGATCGCGCGGTCAACACCGATCCCGAATATGTGTATGGATCGATGTTCTGGCACATGGACGGCATCGTATCCGATATTCCGCCGCCGAAATTCACGCTGCTGTCCTGCCACCAGCCGCCGGACAAGGGCGGGCAGACCGAATTCGCGAACACCTACGCCGCCTGGGAAGCCCTGCCGGACGAGGAAAAGGCGGAGCTGGAAGGCTTGCGTGTCGTCCACAACCTGGTGGCCGGGCTTCGCGGCATTCTCGATCCCGACGAGATCAACCCGGCCAAGCGCAAAATGAACCACGAGCACCCGCTGGTCTGGACTCACGAATCCGGCCGCAAGTCGCTGCTGATTGGTCATCATGCCGATTACATCGTCGGCATGCCCAAGCCGCAGGGGCGGGCGTTGCTGAACAGGCTGCTCGAATGGGCCGGCCAGCCGGACTTCTCGTGCCGGCACACCTGGCAGAAGGGCGATTTCGCGATGTGGGACAACACCGGCGCGTTGCACCGGGCGCTGCCCTATTCCGAGGATTCGGGCCGCCGGATGCATCGCACCACGGTGGCGGGCTACGAAGCCGTCGCCTGAGGCGCGTGGCCGCGCGTCAGGCGGCCTCGGCTTCCTCGGTCTCTTCCCTCGCGGCGGCCAGCAGGGCCTTTTCCAGCGTCTTGAGCCGGCTCGGCGAATCGATCTTTTCGCCGAGCAGGTCGGTCACGTAGAAGGTGTCGGCCGCCCGTTCGCCATAAGTCGTGATGTGGGCCGAATGGACCATCAGCCGCGATTCGAAGAGCGTCCGCGCCAGCCGGTTGAGCAGGGCCGGGCGGTCCAGCGCGTTGACTTCGACGACTGTGAACCGGCTTGAGGCATCGTTGTCGAAGATGACCCGCGGCCGCACGGTGAAAGCCTCGGTCCGCGGCCGCGCATGCGGCTTTGCGGCAAGCTGCGGGACCAGCTTGACGCGGTTGGCGAGCGCGTCGGCGATCGCGGTCTTGAGCCGCGCGAGCTGGTCCGTTTCCATGAAGGGGCGGCCCAGCGGGTCCTGGACGAGGAAGTTGTCGACCGCCATGCCGTTCTTGGTCGTGTGGATGCGCGCGTCGATGATGTTGCCGCCGGCCAGATGGATGCCACCGGCAATCCGGTAGAACAGTCCAGGGTGGTCGGTCGCGATCACGGTGACCAGAGTTGCGCCCCGCGCCGGGTAATACTCGCAATGGATCGACAAGGCGTCCGAAAGGTCTTGCGCCGCTTCGAACTGCACGAGATTCAAGGCGATGACATCGTCCGATTCGGCGATCCAGTAAGCGTCGTTGAGCTGCTCGCCGACCTTCTCGACGAGGGCTTTCTTGCTGCCCAGGCGTTCCAGTACGGCTTGCTTCTTTGCGGCGATGCGCTGGACGCGGCCATGCTGGACGTGACCGAGGCGCAACCGCTCCTCGGCCGCATCGTACAGCTCCTGCAGAAGCTGGCGCTTCCAGCTGTTCCAGGTGCCGGGCCCGACGGCGCGGATGTCGACGATGGTCAGCACGGTCAGCTGGCGCAGCCGATCGATGGACTGGACGATCTCGACGAAATCGCTGATCGTCTTCCAGTCGGCGAGGTCGCGCTTGAACGCTGTCGCGCTCATGGTCAGGTGGCTGCGCACCAGCCAGCTGACAAGCTCCGTTTCTTCCTGGTCGAGGCCGAGCCGCGGACACAGCTTGAGTGCGATCTCGGCGCCCAGCACGGAATGGTCTCCGCCGCGTCCCTTGGCGATGTCGTGCAGCAGGACGGCGACGTAAAGCGCGCGCCGCGACCGGACCTTGTGCACGATCTCATGGGCGAGCGGGTGGTCCCCCTTCATCTCGCCCTTCTCGATGCGGGCAAGCAGGCCGATGGCCCGTATCGTGTGTTCGTCGACCGTATAGTGGTGATACATGTCGAACTGCATCTGGGCGTTGACGCGCGCGAAATCGGGTATGAAGCGGCCGAACACGCCGGCTTCGTTGAGCCAGCGCAGCACGGTTTCGGGATCGTTGCGGCTGGTCAGCAAGTCCATGAACATCGCGTTGGCGCGTGGGTCCTTGCGCACGTCTGCCTTGATCAGCTTCACGTCGCGCGAGATCAGGCGCATCGTTTCCGGGTGGACTTCCAGCCCTTCGCTGTCGGCAAGCACGAAGATCTCGAGCATCCGGATCGGATCCTGCTCGAACCAGCTCTCGGAAGGCGCTTTGATCTTGCCTCCGAAGACGGTGTAGCCCTTGAGCTTGCGCGGTCTCGCGCGGAAGCCGGCCAGCAGTCCGCGGCGCGAGCCGCCGGCGAATTGCTCGTCGATCTGGGCCATGAAGACGCCCGTCAGGTTGCCGACGACCTTCGCCTGGAGGAAGAAGTACTGCATGAAGCGTTCGACCGCGCTCTTGCCCGGACGGTCCGAGAAATTCATGCGCGAGGCGACTTCGCGCTGCAGGTCGAAAGTCAGCCGGTCCTCTTCGCGGTTGGTGATCGTGTGCAGGTGGCAGCGCACGGCCCAGAAGAAATTCGCGGCCCGGCGGAACGACCGGAACTCGTCCTGGGTGAGCAGGCCGACGTCCACCAGTTCGGCGGCGCTGCGCACCTTGTGAATGTATTTGCCGATCCAGTAGAGCGTATGCAGGTCGCGCAGCCCGCCCTTGCCTTCCTTGACATTGGGCTCGACGACATAGCGGCTGTCGCCCAGACGCTTGTGCCGGTCGTTGCGCTCGGCAAGCTTTTCGGTGACGTACTGGCGCTCGGTCCCGGCAACGACGTCCTTCCAGAAGCGCTGGCGCGATTCCTCGTAGAGCGGCTGGTCGCCCCACACGTAGCGGCCTTCCAGCATCGCGGTGCGGATCGTCAGGTCGCTGCGGCACATCCGCACCATGTCGTCGATCGAGCGGCTCGAATGGCCGACCTTGAGGCTCAGGTCCCACAGGAAGTAGAGGATCGCCTCGATGACCTGTTCGCACCAGGGCGTCTGCTTTATCGGGGTGAGGAAGGCTACGTCGACGTCCGAATGGGGGGCCATCTCGCCCCGGCCGTATCCGCCGACGGCCACAACCGTCAGCCGCTCGCCGGCCGAACGGTTGCTGGCGCGGTAGAGGTCGGTGATGACGTGATCGTGGATGATCCTGATCAGCTGGTCGATCAGGAAAGCCTGGGCCCGGGCGATCTCGTGGCCGGCGTAAGGCTTCTCCGAAAGGCGGCGCGCGATTTCGGCGCGGCCATCGTCCAGCGTCTTCCGCAGGACCTCGACAATGGCCTGGCGGCCCTTTGTCGCACCCTCTTCCTTGACGATACCGGCAATTGTTTCGGTAAGCGCGCGACGGTCGATGACTGCGCGTTGATTGGGAATTCTGATTGCGCTCATGCGGCGCTTCTAGCGTCTTCCCAATTCTCCGAATAGCGTGCTTTGAGCGCAAGCTTGTCGATTTTTTGCGTTCCGAGGCGGGGAAGGGGCTGTTTCTCTTCCCAGAAATGTACTGGAATCTTGTAGTTAGCAAGGTTCTGCTTGAGGTATTGACGAAGCTCGTCGTCGCCTATCGCAGAACCGGATACGGTTCGATATGCAGCGACGGGCACTTCCCCGTAGCGTTGATCGGGCAGCCCGAACACGCTTGCCTCGGCGATGTCCGGGTGGTCGTACATCACGCGTTCGACTTCGGCGCAGGAGATGTTCTCGCCGCCGCGGACGATGATGTCCTTCTTGCGGTCGACAATGAACAGGAAACCATCCTCGTCGAGATAGCCGATGTCGCCAGTCAGGAAGAACCCGTCGGGACGGAAGGCCGCTTTCGTTGCCTCCGGGTCCCGCCAGTAGCCCAGGCTGTTGCAGACAGAACGGATCGCGACTTCCCCGGTCGTGCCAGCCGGAAGGGCTTCGCCTTCGGGGCTGAAGATCGCGACGTCCACAAGCGGCGGGCTTGCCGGGCCGGTGCTGAGCGGCTTGGCCAGGTAGTGCTCGCTGACATTGGTGCAGCCGACGCAGTTCGTTTCGGTCAGGCCGTAGCCGAGCATCTGGACCGTCTCGGGAAAGGTCTCGTCGATGTGACGGACGTGATCGACGGGACGCGCAGCGCCGCCTGCCGCGAAGCTTTCGCAGCTCGAAAGGTCGAAGCAGTCGCGGTCGGGGTGAGTGGCGATCTCGTAACTCATCAGCGGAACGCCGACGAAGAAGGTGATGCGCTCGCGCTCGATCAGCCGCATCGCTTCCCGGGCGTCCCACTTTGGCATGATCACCAGGCGCCGTCCCTGGAAGAAGCTGAGCAGCAGCACCGCCACTTCGCCGATCACATGGAACAGGGGGACGGAAAGCAGCGCCGACTGCGACTGGGCCGGCGGGACACCGGCGTCGGTGCGGCAGATCGAAAGGGCGTGGTTCTTCACCGCGAAATTCATCGCCGCATGAACGATTGCACGATGATCCGAACAGGCGGCCTTGGAACGTCCCGTCGAACCGGACGTGAACAGGATGGTTGCCAGATCCTCGCCGGTGATTTCCGGAAGGCTCGCCTGCGTGCCCGGGTCCGTGAGGATCGCCGACAGTCCCTGGTCCGGACCGCCGTCAGTGAACGCAACGATCTCGGCCGCGTTGTGCAGCGGGGCCAGCCGTGCCGCCCGCTCCTCGTCGGCCAGCACGATGGCGCAATCGGCAAGCTCGATGCCTTCGGCGAGCTCCTCGCCGGTCCACCACGCGTTGAGCAGCGTGGCGCAGCCGCCCGCCATCAGCGTCGCCATGTAGGCGATCACCCAGTTCGCGGAATTGCTGGCGGCGATGCCGACCCGGTCGCCGGGCCGGATGCCGTGGCGTTCCGTCAGCCCGTGGGCCCCGCGGCAGGCGAGTTCGTAGGCCAGCCCGTATGTCAGAGTGATATCGCCGTCGACAAGGAAGGGTTTGTCGCGATGCAGCGCGCAATATTGCTCGAACAGGGCGGCAAGGGACTGCGGCGCATGCTTGAACACGGGCAACTCGACCCCGCTGCGCTCGAGCGTTCCCTTTTCGAATATGGATCGGTGGGCAGTCAGGCGCTCGATTATCGCCATCAGCTCCACATCGACATTGCTCACTATCCGCGACCCCTATCCCGTACGTCCCCGGCGCGAAAAGCCGGGTGACAGCCCGGCTCCTGCTGTGCCAGAAGGCCCCGCAGCAACGCGCCGTTTCCTCTATTAATGCGAAGGGGTTAAGTAATTGCTGCTACACACGATCGCGGCTGCCGCAAGCGGTGCACCTGTCGAATGGGCGGCATTGGGGCTTACACCGGGGATCGACCTCGGTTTTTTCACCCTGCGCTGGTACTCCCTGGCATATCTGGCCGGGATCGTTTTGGGTTACTGGCACCTAACAAGAATGGTTAAGGCGCCCGGTGCGCCGCTTGCCCAGCGCCATGCCGATGACCTGTTTTTCTACTGTACTCTGGGCATCATCCTGGGCGGCAGGCTCGGATATGCGACATTCTACACGGGCGGAGACACCGGAACGCCGAGCCTGTGGGCCCATCCCGGCGAACTCCTGTCGCTGTGGCACGGCGGGATGAGCTTCCATGGCGGCGTGATCGGCGTACTGATCGCCATCGCCTGGGTGACATGGCGCGGCGGGCTCAATTTCCTGCGGATCGCCGATTATATCGCCACTTGCGTGCCGTTCGGCATGCTGTTCGGCAGGCTCGCCAATTTCGTCAACGGCGAGCTGTGGGGACGCGAGACCGACGTGCCCTGGGCGATGATCTTTCCCGACGACCCGACCGGGCTGGCGCGCCATCCCAGCCAGCTTTACGAGGCCGGGCTGGAGGGCGCGGCGATGATCGTCATCATGCTGCTGCTGTTCTGGAAGACGCGGGCCCGTTTCCGGCCAGGCCTGCTGGCCGGCGTGTTTGCCCTTGGCATCGCGCTGGCGCGCTTCGTCGTGGAATTCTTCCGCGAGCCGGATGCGCAGCTTGCGGAATTCGCGGCGAGTACCGGGCTTTCGATGGGCCAGTGGCTCACCGTCCCGCTGATGGCCGTCGGACTGTTCTTCGTCGTGCGCGCGATGATGCGTCCGCCGCTCGGAAGTGGTAGACCAGCCACCGCATGAATGAAGCAACGGAGCATGCCGAACCGCTTTCGGCGATCTTCCAGAGACTTATCGCCAATACCGGGCCGATAAGCCTGATGCATTTCATGGGCGAGGCAAACGCCCGCTATTACAATTCCCGCGATCCGTTCGGCGATCAGGGGGATTTCATCACCGCGCCGGAAATCAGCCAGATGTTCGGCGAACTCATCGGGCTGTGGCTGGCGGACGTGTGGATCCGCGCGGGTCGCGAGGAGCCGGTGCACTACGTCGAGCTCGGACCCGGGCGCGGAACGCTGGCGCGCGACGCGCTTCGCGCTGCAAAACGCTATGGCCTCGCCCCGCGCGTGCATTTCGTGGAAAGCTCCACCGCGCTCAAGGACATCCAGCTCGCGGCGGTGCCGGAGGCCTTCTGGCACAACGATCTTTCTACCATTCCGCCCTACGGGCCGATCCTGCTCGTCGCCAACGAGTTCCTCGACGCCCTGCCGGTGCGCCAGCTGGTGATGACCGGGGAAGGCTGGCGCGAATGCATGGTCGGCTGCGACCGGGATGGCCGTTTTGTCACCGTGGCCGGCCGGCAGCCGATGGATGCCGCCATTCCGGAAGCGCGGCGCAGCGCGCCGGTGGGCACCGTGCTGGAGACGTGCCCGGGCGCGGCATCGATCGTCTACGAAGTCGCCGGGCGCCTGGTCGATCAGGGCGGGGCGGCGCTGTTCATCGACTACGGGCACGAAGAACCGCGCAACGGCTCGACTCTCCAGGCGGTGCGCGAACACCGAAAGGTCGATCCCTTCGCCATGCCGGGCGAGGCGGACCTTACCGCCCATGTCGATTTCTCCGCGCTGGTCCCGATCGCCCGGTCGCGCGGCTGCAAATGGCTCGGCACGGTCACGCAGGGCCGCTGGCTGCGCCAGCTCGGCATCGAGACCCGTGCCGACAATCTCGCGGCCTTCGCGCCCGAGCATGCCGCCGCGGTCCATTCGGCCAAGGATCGGCTGATCGGCGAAGGCCAGATGGGGGCGCTGTTCAAGGTCATGGGCCTTGCCGCGCCGGAGTGGCCCGATGGCGTGGGATTCTAGCGGTAATTCGTTCCCGGCGGCCTTGTCGAGCGAACCGGGTTGAGGTCCGGCCGGGCATCGATGTAGCGCCTTTCCGTGGGCGGTACGCGTGCCGGTTCGGGTTTCAGCCAGGCTTCCAGCGCCGCGATGTCGCTCATCCCCACCGTCCGGTTCAGGCCTTCCGCGAAGCCGGAGAAGGTGTCCCCGCCATTGGACAGGAAGTTATTGACGGTGACCCGGTAGGTCTTCGCCGGATCGATAGGCTCGCCGTCCAGCGTCATCGCGACGATGCGATCGCCGACAGGCCGGCTGCGATCATAGGTGAATGAAAACCCGGCCGAAGGCGCGAGGATCTGTTCCGGCCCCTCGGCATCGAAGCCTTCTTCCAGCACCGCCTTGATCTGCGCGCCGGTGTAGCTGAGCGTCATCAGGTCGTTGTTGAAGGGCTGCACGGCGTAGATGTCGCCGAAGGTCACGCTGCCGTCGGCGGATGGATGGAGCGAACGGCGAATTCCAAAAGGATTGGTGAAGGCGATCTGCGCACCGGCGGTCTTCGTCGCGGCCAGCTGGGCATCGGCGATGAGGTTGCCGAGCGGCCCGCCGGTGTTCTGCAACTCGCCCGTCGCTTTGTCCGCGCCCGCGCCGAGCTGGCCGACCTTGCGCAGCGAATAGTCCTTCGCCGCATCGACATAGCGCGCGACGTAGGCGGCGACGTCGGGGCGCGGCTCGAAATGGGGATAGGCCTCGTCCACATCGACCGGGCCGCGTCCGGCGACATAGGGCTCGGACTGGACGATCAGGTTATGCGCCCGCTTGGCGACGACCCGGTCGGTCGCCGGATCGATCTGAAGGGTTATGTCCGTCACCATCTCTCCCCACAGCCCGGCGCTGGTCAGCAGGAACGGCTTGTCCGGGTTGTAGCGCGCGTAGTCGCAGACATAGGCCCAGTGCGTATGGCCGGAGACGACCACGTCCACGCGCGGGTCGAGCCGGTCGAGGATCGGGCGGATGTCCGCGCTGAGGCCCTCGCAGCCGTCGGGGTCGGGAATGCCGGCGGTGCGTCCGCCCTGGTGGATCAGCAGGACGATCGCGTCCGCCCCCTGCGCCTTGAGTTCGGGGACCAGGGCGTTCGCCGTATCGGCCTCGTCCGCGAAGGTGATGTCCTTCACGGCATCGGGCGGAGCCAGCGGTCCGGTGCCGTGCAGGGTCATGCCGATCAGCCCGATCGTCACCTCGCGCTCGCCCGTGCCGAAGCTGCGGATCGCCGTCGCCGGAAACAGGGTGCTGCCGTCCTTGAGGATCACATTGGCGGCAAGGAAGGGGAAGGCGGCGCCCTTGAACTGCTCGACCTGGCAGGGTTCGCGCGGGGTGAACTGCTCGCAGCCGCCGGCCAGCTTCCGCCTGAGTTCTTCCAGCCCGCTGTCGAATTCGTGGTTGCCGACCGCGTTGTAGTCTAGCCCGATGCGGTTCATGACCCCGATCGTCGGCTCGTCGAGGAACAGCGAGGAGGTGATCGGCGAGGCGCCGACAAGGTCGCCGGCCGAAACGGTCAGGTGGTGGGCGTATTCGTCACGGACCGAATCGATCGCGCTCGCCAGCCAGGCCGCGCCGCCTGCGGGAAGGCCGAGGACGTCGCCTTTGCCGTCCGGTAGCAGGGCCGACTGCCGTGGCGGCTCCAGGTTTCCGTGGAAGTCGTTGATGGCGATGATGCCGACGGTAACCGGCTCTGCCGGCTGTCGCGTCGCCATCGGCGCGGCGCAGGCGGACAGCGCCAGGGTCAGGAGAAGGAGGGAAAGACGTTTCATGGCGTCACCGGCATAGCATCGGAAAATTGCGGAACGGAGACTTAGCCCCAGCGGCAAAGTGGGGCTAAGCCGCATTGCAGTCCGGGCGCAAGCGTGCAGGATGGCATTGCGAAGAAAAACCGCCGGGGAGAACCGCCGCCATGCGCGTCGAGAAGAGCTTTTGCCGTCTGTGCCTGGGTATGTGCGGCCTCGACGTCACGATCGGCGACGATGGCCGCGTGGCTTCAGTACGCGGCGACCACGATAATCCTGCCAGCCAGGGCTACGCCTGCATAAAGGGCCTGGAGGTGCCCACCGCGCTTTACGGCGACAAGCGGATCATGCGGCCGCGAAAGCGCGTCGGTGACAGCTACGTCGAAATCCCGCTCGAACAGGCGCTCGACGAGATTGCCGCGAAAATGCAGATGATCCTCGACGAGGACGGGCCGCAATCGCTCGCCTTCTTCCGGGGCACCGGCACGTTCGGATCGAATGTGGCGATCTTCAGCTGGCCCAATCTGGCCGAATGCGTG
Source organism: Novosphingobium sp. (assembly GCA_024236175.1). Classification (GTDB taxonomy): domain Bacteria; phylum Pseudomonadota; class Alphaproteobacteria; order Sphingomonadales; family Sphingomonadaceae; genus Novosphingobium. Next base: position 202,057 of record JACKKY010000003.1, read on the forward strand.
GGTGGCCAGAAATTCTCGACCATGACCATCGACCAGTCGGCCAAGTGGGTGGTGCAGGACCGGCTCGGGACCTGGCCGGCGGGCAAGCATCCCTTCATGGGTTCCGAGGTTTTCCTGCTGGCCGGGACCAATCCGCTGGTCTCGGTCTATTGCTGGGACATGCCGGTACAGAACCCGATGAAGAAGCTGAAGGAGGCCAGGGCCAACGGCCTGAAACTGATCGTCATCGACCCGCGCAAGACCGAGATGGCCGAGTTCGCCGACATCCATCTCCAGCTCTACCCGGGCGAGGACGCCGCGGTTGCCGCCGGGCTGATCCACGTCATCCTGGCCAACGGCTGGGAGGACAAGGAATTCTGCGAGGCCCATGTCCACGGGCTGGAACAGCTGCGCCGGGAAGTCGCGCCCTTCACGCCCGAAGTGGTTGCGGAACGGGCCGGCATCGATGCCGACGACCTTGTGGCGGCGGCGCGGCTGTTTGCGCATGAATCGAAGCGCGGCACCGTCGGCACCGGTACCGGCGTCGACATGGCGCCGTTCCCGAATCTCGCCGAGCAGCTTTACGAGACGATCGGCGTGATCTGCGGGCGCTTCGTGCGCGAGGGAGAACCGCTGCCCAATCCCGGCGTGCTGATCGCCAGACAGCCGCCCCACGCCGAACCGGTCGGCCCGGCGCGCAATTTCGAAAAAATGCCCAGGTCCCGCGTGCGGGGCGCGGTGCGGCTGATGGGCGAATCGGCAACGCCGACGCTGGCCGAGGAAATCCTGACGCCGGGCAAGGGTCGGGTCAGGGGCCTGCTGATTTCGGGAGCCAATCCGGCCAGCGCCATTCCCGACAGCCGCAAGGTGGTGGAGGCCTTCCGCGCGCTCGACCTGCTGGTGGTGGTGGAACCGTTCGAGACCGAAACGGTGAAGCTCGCGGACTACGTGATCCCGCCCAAGATCCTGTTCGAGCATGCCGACCTGACGTTCGGGCTCGAGGCGAACTCGATGCAGTTCCCCTATTCCCAGTACACCGCGGCCCTGGTCGATCCGCCCGAAGGTTCGGAGCTGGCCGACGAGGGCTATGTCGCCTGGTCGCTGGCGAAGCGGCTGGGCAAGACGCTCACCTATTTCGGGACCGATCTCGACATGGAAACGCCGCCGAGCGACGACTACCTGCTGTCGCTGCTGGCCGCGAATGCGAACGTGCCGTTCGAGAGGATCAAGCAGGAGGCCGTGGGCGGCAGGATCTTCGACGACATTCCCGAGGTTCTGGTGCTGCCGCCTTCGGGCAATGGCGGCAAGTTCGAAGTGATGCCCGACGACCTTGCGGCGGAAATCCGGGCGTTCGCGGCGGCAAGTCCGGTCTCCCGGACAGTGGGCGAGGGCAACGAATATCCGCTGCGGATGATCTCGCGCCGCATCCGCGAAGTCTCGAACACGTCGTGCCGGGATTTCCCCACCGCCCGCAAGCGCGCGGCGTACAACCCGCTTTGCGCCCACCCGGCCGATCTCGCCCGGCTCGGCCTTTCGGACGGCGACGCCTGCTGGGTGTCGTCCGATAATGGCCAGATCCCGGCGATCGTGCGCGAAGACGAGACGCTCAAGCCCGGCTGCGTTTCGATGACCCATGGCTACGGCTGGCTGGTCGGCGAGGATTTCGACTATGAGGAGCGCGGCTCGTCGATTTCGCTGCTGGTCAGCCTCGACCGTGATTGCGAGCCGCTGCAGGCCATGCCGCGCATGTCCGGCGTTCCGGTCCGGGTGGAAGCGCGCTAGGCGCGCCTCAGCGCCTGCAAATCAAGGATGATCGCGGTCTACTCCGTGACCCGCCGGTAGACCGCCGAGAACGACACATTCATCCCGCCGCACTGGCGGTTGTCGCCAGCGATGAGCAGGTCGCCGAGCAGCGTGAAGCTCACTTCGCACAGGTCTTCGTCGCTGTACCGGGCCAGGTACCCGTTCAGGGTGACAGGGCCGTCGATCGCGCCGATATGCGGGGAAGGGTACATTTCGCTCGGCTCCGGTCCGGGCCACCAGGCTTCGCCGACGACATGTACGCGGCCGTCCTCCTCGAAGAAGCGGAGCTCGGGGTTGCCTTCGCTCGACCAGGCGCCGAGCCAGGCGGAGATCGCCGGTTCGGTTTCGAAGGGGACCAGCCTGAGTTGCCGCAGCGGCACCCAGCCCGCGGTGCCGCCGCCCTTGCCGGGGTAGAAGGCGCAGGCATAGCCCTTGTGCATGCTGTTGATGAGGACCTTGTCCCCCGGAACGACATAGGACGGCGAAGAACATGCGCCCCGCGTCCAGGGGCAACCGTTCATGTCGCCGTGAAAATAGGCGCGATCCTCGCCTTGCACTTCGGCAAGCAGGAACGGCGGATCGCTTGGAAACAGGCCGTTGCGGCAGAACCGATCTTCCTCGGCGCGGGCGGCGCTTGCCGAAAAGACGAAGAGGATGAGGGCGATCAGGCGGCGCAGTTGCATGGCATCCTTCTATGCCAAGCGCGCCGTGCTGCAAGCCGGATCAGCCGGCCTCGCCTTCGATCGCCGCCATCTCGTCGTCCGACAGGCCGAAATGATGGCCGACCTCGTGGATCACGACATGGCTCACCAGCGCTTCCAGATCGACGCCGGTCGCCTGCCACTCGCCGAGCAGCGGCATGCGGTAGAGGGTGATCACGGGCGGCATGTCGCCGCTCGACCAGATCGACTGCTCGTCCATCGGCCGGCCGTGGTAGAGGCCGGTAAGGCCCCAGCGGTCTTCGATACCGAGCGCTTCGAGCGTTTCCTCGTCCGCGAAGTCCTCGACCCTGACGACGATGTCGCGCAGGTGCTCGGAGAAAGGCGCAGGGATACGGGCGAACGCCTTGTGCGCCATCGCCTCGATCCGGTGCCGGCTGATGTGCAGTTTCATCCCCGGAATATCGCAACGATCCCGCCGCAGTCCAAGCCCTGCGGGTTGCGGAATCGCCTAGACGTCGAGATTGGCGACGTTGAGCGCGTTTTCCTGGATGAAATCGCGGCGCGGTTCGACCACGTCGCCCATCAGCCGGGTGAAGATCTCGTCGGTGACATCCGCGTCCTCGACCTTCACCTGCAGCAGGGCGCGGTTGTCGGGATCGAGCGTGGTCTCCCACAGCTGTTCCGCGTTCATTTCGCCCAGCCCCTTGTAGCGCGCGATGGACAGGCCTTTCCGGCCTGCCGCAAGCACGGCGTCGAGCAACTGGGTCGGCCGGGTAATGGCGCCGCCCGACGGAGTCGGCCGTGCCGTCTCGGCGGTCTCGTCCTCGTCTTCCTCCCGGGCGGGCTCCGGCTCGGGCGTCTCATCCGCCGCGGTGACTTTCACCAGCCGTGCTGGCTGGGCGTAGGCTTCCGCGAATTCCGATGCGAGCCGGTGGAGCTTGCGCGCCTCGGCGCTGCCGATGAACCGCTCTTCGATGAGGTGGACGTCTTCCACGCCGCGCCAGACCCGGCGGAAGATCGCCGATCCGTCGTCGGCCATCTCGGCGCTCCAGCGGCCTTCGGGATCGTCCATGCCCAGCCGTCCGGCGGTGGATTCCAGCGCCTCGAGCCGGGTCGCGCGATCGAGGGCGGGGTCGAGCGCGCCCGACAGCGCCATCTGCTCGATCACCCCGGTGTCGTAGTTGCGGGGCACGAAGCCGATCAGGCCGCGAATCCGCATCGCGTGATCCACCAGTGCGCGCAGCTCGCCTTCGGCGCGCGCTCCGCCCGCTGTCTCGAGCACGCGGCCCGAAAGCCCGGCGTCGACGAGATAGCGGTCCAGTGCCGCCTCGTCCTTGAGATAGACTTCCGAGCGGCCCTTGCTGACCTTGAACAGCGGCGGCTGGGCGATGAACAGATGCCCTTCCTTGATGATCTCCGGCATCTGCCGGTGGAAGAAGGTGAGCAGCAGGGTGCGGATATGGGCGCCGTCGACGTCGGCGTCGGTCATGATCACGATCTTGTGATAGCGCAGCTTGGCAAGGTTGAATTCGTCGCGGATGCCCGTGCCCATCGCCTGGATCAGCGTGCCGACTTCCTTGGAGGAGATGATCCGGTCGAAGCGGGCGCGCTCGACATTGAGGATCTTGCCCTTGAGCGGCAGGATCGCCTGGATGTGGCGATCGCGCCCCTGCTTGGCGGAACCGCCCGCGGAATCGCCCTCGACCAGGAACAGCTCGCACTTGGCGGGATCGCGCTCCTGGCAGTCGGCAAGCTTGCCCGGCAGGCTGGCGATATCCATCGCGCCCTTGCGGCGCGTGAGCTCGCGGGCCTTGCGCGCCGCCTCGCGCGCGGCGGCGGCATCGATGATCTTCTGGATGATCGCCTTGGCGTGCGCCGGGTTTTCCTCCAGCCATTCGCCCATCTTGTCGGCCATCAGGCTTTCCAGCGGCTGGCGCACTTCGGAGGACACCAGCTTGTCCTTGGTCTGCGACGAGAACTTCGGATCGGGCAGCTTGACCGAGACGATCGCCGTCAGCCCCTCGCGCATGTCTTCGCCGGCGAGCGAGACCTTCTCCTTCTTGGCGATGCCCGAACGGTCGGCGTAGGAATTGAGCGATCGGGTCAGCGCGGCGCGGAATGCGGCAAGATGGGTGCCGCCGTCACGCTGCGGGATGTTGTTGGTGAAGCACAGCACGTTTTCGTAGTAGCTGTCGTTCCATTCCAGCGCGACGTCGATGCCGATGCCGTCGCGCTCGGCGGAAATCGCGATCGGTTCGGGGATCAGCGCCTGCTTGTTGCGGTCCAGCCACTGCACGAAAGCGCCGATCCCGCCTTCGTAGAACAGGTCGTGCTCCGCGACGTCCGCGTGCCGCTTGTCGCGCAGCAGGATGTGCACGCCGGAATTGAGGAAGGCGAGCTCGCGATAGCGGTGCTCCAGCTTCTCGAAATCGAACTCCGTCACGTTCTTGAACGTGTCGGTGGAGGCCAGGAAGGTGACGCGCGTCCCCTTCTTGCCCTCCGGAGCGGGGCCTTTCACTTCGAGCGGGGCGACGGCATCGCCATGCTCGAAGCGCATCCAGTGTTCCTTGCCGTCGCGCCAGACCGTCAGCTCCAGCCATTCGGAAAGCGCGTTGACCACGGACACGCCGACGCCGTGGAGTCCGCCGGACACCTTGTAGGCATTGTCGTCGGAAGTGTTCTCGAACTTTCCGCCGGCATGCAGCTGGGTCATGATGACCTCGGCCGCCGAGACGCCTTCTTCCTTGTGGATGTCGGTCGGGATGCCGCGCCCGTTGTCTTCGACGCTGACCGAGCCGTCGGGGTTGAGTTCGATCAGGACCAGGTCGCAATGGCCTGCCAGCGCCTCGTCTATCGCGTTGTCGGAAACCTCGAAAACCATGTGGTGGAGGCCGGAGCCGTCGTCGGTATCGCCAATGTACATGCCCGGGCGCTTGCGCACGGCGTCGAGGCCCTTGAGGACCTTGATCGACTCGGCGCCGTAGTTGCTGCCGCTCTCGGTGTTTTCTGGATTGCTCGCCATGCCGATTATATAGGGATTCTGTGCCGAATGCCCAAGCGGAACCGGCAACCGCCTTGCGCTTTTCCACAAGCACATGGCGCCTGGCCGTCGCCCGACGGCAGCCGGTGACGGGAGAACGGCGATGCTGATGACGATGATCGTTGTGCTGGTTGTCTCGGGAGCGTTGCTGATCGGCGCCGCCTGGGGGCTTTTCGGCAAGCTTCCCGGCAAGGTCGAAGGCTTCCTGATCGCGGTTGCCGGCGGTTCGCTGGTGCTTTCGCTGGTGTCCGAGCTGATCGAGCCGTCGATCGAGAAGTCGAGCCTGCATGTCGCAACCGCGGGCGTGGCCGCGGGTGCCCTGGTGTTCGCGGTGGTCGACTACCTGATCGACGAGCACTGGGGATCGGATTCCGGCGGCGGAATGCTCGCGGCGATCACGCTGGACGGCATACCGGAAAACCTGGCGCTCGGCGTGGCGCTGATCGGTGCGCAGCCGTTGCAGGTGGCCGCGCTGGCCGGGTCGATCTTCCTGTCGAACCTGCCCGAAGCAGCCGGGGGAGCGCGGGAAATGGGCGAAAAGGGCCGCTCACGAGGGCAGGTCTTCCTGCTGTGGGCGGCGACGGCGGCAATCCTGTCCGCGGCCGCGATCGGCGGAAACGTGCTGCTGGAAGGCGCGAGCGAACACCTGCTCGCCTTTATCCGGTGCTTCGCGGCCGGGGCAGTGGTCGCCAGCCTCGCGACCGAGGTCTTTCCCAAGGCCTATCAAGAGGACCATCACCTGGCGGGTATCGCCACCGCCCTTGGGGTCGTTCTGGCTTTTCTGCTGGGTGAATTGGGCGGCGCATAGCGCCGCCCGTCACAGTTCGGTTTCGCTCAGGCGAGAGTAAGCGCGAACGCCATGGCGCTGGCGCCAAGAGCCGCAGCGAGACCGAGCGTCTTCTGAATGATGCTCATGTTCTTACTCCTGTTTGGGAGGGCCGCCCCGACCGGGAAGAACCCTCATTTCGCACTTGCAACATACGTAGGTTAGTAATTTTTGCAAATGCAAAGGCAATTATAGAACTTGCAATAATTGCAATCGCGGCATTTGCCCTTTTTCAACGATTGGCTCGTCAAGTGCCGCCATCTGGACAGCCGCCGCGCACGCGACTAACGCCCCGCCATGAGCGTCCAGCCTTCAGAATCGATCCTCATCGTCGACTTCGGCAGCCAGGTCACCCAGCTCATCGCACGGCGGGTGAGAGAAGCCGGCGTCTATTCCGAAATCGCCCCGTTTTCGAGCGCCGAGGAGGCCTTTGCCCGCCTGCAGCCGAAAGGCATCATCCTCTCGGGCGGCCCGGCTTCGGTCCTCGACGAGGACGGCCCGCGCATTCCCGACGCGATACTTGGCAGCGGCTTGCCGATGCTCGGGATCTGCTACGGCCAGCAGGCGTTGATGAACCAGCTCGGCGGCGAGGTGCTGGCCGGCGATTCCGGCGAATTCGGCCGCGCCTTCATCGAGATTTCCGACAGCTGCGCGCTGTTCGACGGGCTGTGGTCGCAAGGCGAGAAACATCAGGTCTGGATGAGCCACGGCGACAGGGTGACCCAGCTCGCGCCCGGCTTCCGCTCGGTCGCCGCGAGCGACGGCGCGCCCTTTGCCGTGATCGCCGACGATGAGCGCCGCATCTACGGCATGCAGTTCCACCCGGAAGTGGTCCACACGCCCGACGGCGCCAAGCTGCTCAAGAACTTCGTGCGCCATGTCTGCGGCCTGCCCGGCGACTGGACGATGGCGGAATTCCGCAAGACCAAGATCGAGGAAATCCGCGAACAGGTCGGCGACGGTCGCGTGATCTGCGGCCTGTCGGGCGGCGTCGATTCGGCGGTCGCGGCAGTGCTGATCCACGAGGCGATCGGCGACCAGCTTACCTGCGTTTTCGTCGATCACGGACTGATGCGGCTTGGCGAAAGCGAGCAGGTCGTCTCGCTGTTCCGCGGGCATTACAACATCCCGCTGGTCCATGTGGATGTGTCGACCCTGTTCCTCGGCGGACTGGCGGGCGTCACCGATCCCGAGCAGAAGCGCAAGTTCATCGGCAAGACCTTCATCGACGTGTTCGAGGAAGAGGCGAGCAAGGTCGGCGGCGCCGATTTCCTGGCGCAGGGCACGCTCTATCCCGACGTGATCGAAAGCGTGAGCTTCACCGGCGGTCCGTCTGTGACGATCAAGAGCCACCACAATGTCGGCGGCCTGCCTGAGCGGATGAACATGAAGCTGGTCGAGCCGCTGCGCGAGCTGTTCAAGGACGAGGTGCGCGAGCTGGGCCGCGAACTCGGCCTGCCCGAAGTTTTCGTCGGCCGCCATCCGTTCCCCGGCCCCGGCCTTGCCATCCGCATTCCCGGCGAAGTCACGCGCGAGCGCTGCGACATATTGCGCAAGGCAGATGCGATCTATCTGGAAGAGATCCGCAACGCCGGGCTCTACGATGCGATCTGGCAGGCCTTCGCGGTGCTGCTTCCCGTGAAAACGGTCGGCGTGATGGGCGACGGGCGCACCTACGACAACGTCTGCGGCCTGCGCGCCGTGACCTCGACCGACGGCATGACCGCCGACGTCTATCCCTTCGACTCCGCCTTCCTGAGCAAGGTCGCCACCCGCATCATCAACGAGGTGAAAGGGATCAACCGCGTGGTCTACGACTATACGTCGAAGCCCCCGGGCACGATCGAGTGGGAGTAGTTTTCCCTGCGGGCCAAGCGGGCTATTGCTTCCGGGGACAGGCTTCGCCAGACCATGGGGTCTGAAAGAACGAAGGAAGCAAATGCCTGAATATACTCCTCCGGATTTTGAAGCCGCCGACAGAGAAGTTGCCGAAGCGCTCTCAACGCTGAAGCGTCACGGGTTGCAGGTCAATTTTCCCGAGGACGTGCAAAAGCGGCTGGACAGCTACATTCTCTTCGAAGGCGACGATGGCCTGTTCAAGGCATTGCTGCCTTCGGTCAAGAATTATTTCGAATACGGGTGCGGGAAAAGCACGGAGTATTTGTACAAATACTCGAACGTCAACATCTATTCGGTCGATACCAGCCAGGAGTGGGCAAGCAAGATACAAGGCCTTTCGAAGGACAAGGGAGACAACCGGCTCAATGTGAAGTGGGTGGATGTCGGCCCGGTTATCGACTGGGGAACCCCTGAATCGTTCGTGAAGAGGCAGAATTTTGCGGAATATGCGAACTGGTTCTGGGAACTGGGGGTCGATCCCGACCTGGTCGTCATCGATGGACGCTTCAGGGTCTGCTGCTTCCTGACCTCGATAAAATTCGCGCCGGTTGGAACGAAGATACTATTCGATGATTATGCCGACCGCCCATCCTATCATGTTGCCGAAGAATTTCTCCCCGTAATTGACAGATGTGGCAGGCAAGTGCTCTTCGAGGTGGATAGTCACGCCAAGGAAAAGGTGGACGATGATGTCATCTCCGGGTTCAGGAACGTTGTAGGATAGTTCCGGTTCGGCCGGACCAGAGCTCCAGCAAAGCGGAACAGGAACCTTGCGTCGTTGCTGAAGTCATTTTCGCGAGCGGCAAGGATAGACCAATAGAACTCCCCCTCGGCTCCGATCCCCGCACCGATATCCTGCGGCGCGCGCAAGCCGCGCTGATCGGGGAATACGGCCGGATCGTCCGTCCGCCGGACAAGCGCCGCGATCCGGTGTGGACTCTGGTGCAGGGGGTGATCGGCGCGCGCAGCAAGACGATCGTTTCCAACACCTCCACCGACCGGTTGATCGCGGACTACGGATCGTGGGAAGCGGTTGCCAAGGCGCCGCTCGAGGAATTCACCGAAATCCTCTCCATCCAGACCTTTCCCGAGCTGTCGGCACAGCGGCTCAAGGATTGCCTTACTGCCATTGTCGAGAAGCGCGGCGCGGTCGACCTGCGCCATCTCTCGAACCTGCCGACCGAGGAAGCGATGGACTGGCTGGAGACGCTGCCGGGCATCGCGCGCAAGATCAGCGCGCAGATCATGAACACCAGCACCTTCGACCGGCCGGTCATGGTGATCGAAGGGCATCACCGCCGCATCATGCAGCGCATGGGGCTCGTGCCGCCCAAAGCCGATACCCTGCGCGCCTATAATGCGCTGATGCCGGTCCTGCCGGAGGAGTGGTCCGCCGCCGACATGGACGAGCATCACCTGCTGCTCAAGAAGCTCGGCCAGAGCCATTGCCGCCCGTCGCGCACGGATTGCGCAGCCTGCCCGGTCCGGCCCGATTGCGAGACGGGCCGGGCGAAGGCGTCAGCGGGCCCTGCCGCCGGATAAGCCGCGTTAACGATTGTCGGTTACCCTGGCCTGCCAGCCGGGAAGAGATCCGACGATGGCCCGATCTGCGCGAATGTGTGTGCTCGCTGCCGCGGCGCTGCTTTCGGCCTGCTCCGAACCGGCGGAAACGGCGGCGGAGCCGGTCGATATGGTGCCCGGCAGGTATCTCGTCAGTCTCTCCCCGGACAGGTTCGCCGAATATTTCGAAGCCATCGTCGAGCCGGAACAGAGCGTGTGCATCGGCGGCGAGCCCAGATATGTCCCGAACAAGCTGGCACGCGTGTTCATGGAGCCTGACGAGGAATGCTGGCCCGCCGAGTTCGCGCGGGAGGGGAACCGGCTGACGGCTTCGGCCTATTGCCCCAGTCCGCGCCGGGACATGAGAGCCGGAGTGGTCCTGAACCTGGACGGCGAAATCGGCGCGGAAGAGATGTCCGCCACGATGAATTTCACGCTGAAGATCGATCCCGCCACCGTCTCCGAGGAAGACAGGCGCGACATAAGGCGTCTCGGCACGGTCGAGGGACGTTTTGAGGCCAGGCGCACCGGCGACTGCTGACAGCCTGCATCTCCGCCACACGCAAGCCGCAGCGATTTACTCCGCCGCGCAATCGGCCATTATGCGTTCGCGTAACGGGAGAGCGAGTGATGCGGCGTTTCAAACTGGTGGTGTTTTCCGAACCCTTCGACGGGCGCGAGGACGAATTCAACGAATGGTATACCGGCCGCCATCTCTCAGACATCTGCGCTCTGCCCGGCTTCACCGCCGCCCAGCGCTTCGAGCTTCACTCCGTCTCGATGGGCACGACGCTCAACCGCTACATGGCGATCTACGAAGTGGAAACCGATGATCCCGACGGGGTGGTCGAACACATGTTCGCGATGCGCGATACCGATGCGATGCCGATCTCGCCGGCCTTCAATCTCGATGCGACGACAGTGATGTTGTACGAGGAAATGACGGACGTCGTGAAAGCCTAGGCTGGCCCGGCTACCACGCATTGCCGGCGGCGACCGCGCGCTTTTCCGCCTCCGTGCTCCTGCGGCCCAGTACCGGATTGCGGTGCGGGAACCGGCCGAAGCGTGCGATCATCCGATAGTGGGCGCGCGCGAAGCCGAGGACGAAGGAATCGTCCAGGCCCGCGTACAGCCGCAGCGAGAGGCGCTGGTCGGTGATCGCCTCGCTGTGCATCAGCGGCATGTAGAGGAACTGGCGCTCTGACTTGCCGAGCCCCTTGTCCCAGCCCCTGTCGATCGCGCCCTTGGTGATCGCCCTGGCCAGCGGATCGAAGGCGAAGGCCCGGGCATCGTCGCGGAACAGGTTGCGCGGCACCTGGTCGAACAGCAACACGGCGGCCCGCGCGGTTTGGGGATCGCCGAGGAACCCGCTCGCCGGTCGACCGCCGAGTGCCGCAAGCGCATGGCCGAAACGCTGTTCCAGAGCTGCGTCAACAACGGAGCTGCGCCCGAACCACTCATTCGGGCGCAGCTTGTTGAACCAGAAATGCAGCAGGTCCGCCGCCCAGGGGCGATAGGCAGCGGCCATCAGCGCTAGTCTGCGCTTGCCACTTTCCGGTAGGGTACGAACTGCTCGAGACCGACGAAGCCGGTGAAGAAGAACTGCGAACGGTCGCGCAATTTCACGGTGTCCAGCTTGCAAAGTCGGCTGAGGCTCGTCTCCGTGACCATCACGTCGTCGTCGTCGAGATCGTCGGCGTTCATCGGACGGTTCACGTAGATCGTGTTGCCGCGGCCGAAGACGATCGCGGTCTTGTCGATGATCCTCGCATCGCGGGAATCGCTCAGGCTGATGCAGTCGACCGGTTCCCCGGCCTCACGTCCTTCGAGCAGCTTGGCGAGCTTTTCCTCGCCCGTCATCTTGTCGCGTGCCTGCAGGGCCGGAGCCGTGAGCAGGGCGGCAGTGGTTGCAAGGGCGATGGCTATTTTTCTCATTGGATATCTCCCTAGCCGTAATCGCGCCTGTCTAGCAGGTCATGCTGAACGCCACCTGACCACTTGATCGATCTCGCCGGTGCCGAATCTTATCAGCGGAGCTGAAACAGATATCAGGCCGTGCCGCCGACCGTCAGGCCGTCGATCAGCAGCGTCGGCTGGCCCACGCCCGCCGGCACGCTCTGTCCGCCCTTGCCGCAGGTGCCGACGCCTTCGTCCAGCTTCATGTCGTTGCCGATCCCGGTCACCCGGGTCAGCACGCTCGGCCCGTCGCCGATCAGCGTCGCGCCCTTGATCGGCGCGCCCAGCTTGCCGTCCTCGACCTTGTAGGCCTCGGTGCAGGAGAACACGAACTTTCCCGAGACGATGTCGACCTGCCCGCCGCCGAAGCTCTTGGCGAAAATGCCGTTCTTGACGCGCGAGAAGAGCTCCTCGGGGTCGTCCTCGCCGCCACGCATGAACGTGTTGGTCATGCGCGGCATCGGCGCATGGGCATAGTCTTCGCGTCGGCCGTTGCCGGTGGGTTCCACGCCCATCAGCCGGGCGTTGAGGCGGTCCTGCATGTATCCCTTCAGGATCCCGTCCTCGATCAGCACCGTCTCGCCGGTGGGCGTGCCTTCGTCGTCGATCGAAAGCGAGCCGCGCCGCTCGGCGATCGAGCCGTCGTCGACAACGGTGATGCCCGGTGCCGCTACGCGTTCGCCGATGCGGCCCGAAAAGGCGCTGGTGCCCTTGCGGTTGAAATCGCCTTCCAGCCCGTGCCCGATCGCCTCGTGAAGCAGCACGCCCGGCCATCCGGGGCCGAGCAGCACCGTCATCTCGCCGGCCGGCGCTTCCACGCTTTCCAGGTTGGTGAGTGCCTGGCCCAGCGCCTCGTCGATCGCGCGGTTCCAGCTGTCCTCCTGGAACAGCCGGTCGTAGAGCCAGCGCCCGCCCATGCCGAAACTCCCGGTCTCGCGCCGGCCGTTGCTCTCGGCGACGATGCCGACGTTGAGCCGGACCAGGGGGCGGATGTCGGTCGCGACGAAGCCGTCGGCGCGCACGATCTCGACCACCGACCAGCTTCCCGAAATGCTCGCGCTCACCTGGCTCACGCGCGGGTCGCGGGCGCGTGCCGCCGCGTCGATCGTCTCAAGCAGCTTCACCTTTTCCGCGAACGGCACGGCGTCGAGCGGCGAGGCATCGGTGTAGAGATGCAGGTTGTTGAGGCGGGGCGGAGCGGCGGGCTTCCCCTGTGCCGGATCGAGCAGCTGGAGCGTTTCGCCGGCGCGCCGGATGGCCGCCGCCGATATGTCGTTGGCATGGGCGAAGCCGGTCATCTCGCCGGAAACGCCGCGCAGGCCGAAACCGGCATCGCGCGAATAGTCGGCCGTCTTGAGCCTGCCGTCGTCGAAGCCGAAGCTTTCCGCCGCGACGAACTGCAGGAACAGCTCGCCGTCGTCGCAGCTTGCCAGCGTTTCGCGGGCAAGCGCCTGGGCTTCGTCGGGAGAAAGCTGGCCGGAGCGATAAAGCAGCGAGCGGGGATCGGTGAGGTCTGTCATGGTGGGGATATAGGTGATGGGAGCATGCTGCGAATAGAGGCCAACAAAAATATTCCTTTCAGTTGTATTCCGTGAGGTTGTATGCTATGTATATATTGATGCTCAATCCAGGGCGTCGGATGGCGCGCAATCCAGCGCGCGAGAAAACTGATGGGACGACACATGGCCACCTACCACGCAAAATGCGCAGCGAGCGCGGATCGCCGTCGGAGACGACCTCCGACTATCTGGAGAAATACTAATGGAGAAGCTTGCTCAGGTCTTAGTTGACCTTCAATTTCAAGGACGGCTCAGGAAAGAGAGCGATCTTGGTAAGGCGGAGGTCTTGTTCTTCATCGATTTGCTACAGGAATACGGCTCTATCGCGCTTGATGTGCCAGGCTACAGCGTTCGCCAGCCCACGGAATCTGGGTTGGAAGGAAAGCCGATCTGGCCGTGCTTGCTCAAGATTAGGGGCGAATGGACGCCACTTTGGCTATTGATGATTGAGGATGACATCGCGGTTTTGTGTGATCGCCGTCCAGGCTAGAGCCGGGACAGGAAATTTTTATGGCAAAAATTGGAGAAAAATACTCGGAATGGAAGCCGGACCTTGGCCCTGAGGGATTGGCGCATTTCGCTCAGCTTCGCGCTCAGGTCGAGCCGCGGATCAAGCTAATGCGCGAGATCAGGAAAGGACTTGGTCTGACTCAGGTCGAGGTTGCTGAACTGCTCGGAATGACGCAGGCAAACGTTTCGAAGATCGAGAGACGAGGCGACCCAAGTCTGTCCGTTCTGGCCAGGATGGCCGAGGCGAGAGGTAAGCGTCTTATGCTCGCGGTTGAGTCTGAAGATGGCCAAATCGAAAAGAGCTTCGCAGTCGGATGACTTGCTAATTAGCTCGCGCCAGAGGAGATGTCGGGCAGGTCCGATTGATTGGCGCCGTCGGCAGGCCCGCCTTTCAGGATGAAACGGCGGTCGCAATAGCCGCAATCGACATAGCCGTGCTCGTCGATTTCCAGCCACACGCGGGGATGGCCGAGCGCGGCTCCGGCACGGATGTCGGTCGCCCCGTCGCATTTGACGCGGGTGGAATCGGTAAAGGTGATTTCGGGCGGGTCGATCATGCCGATCCGATTACCAACAGCCGGCGCGCATTTCCAGCAGGAAAGCGCGCCGGGCCTGTTCCGGTTTCCGGGCCTTACCGGGGCGTGAGTTCGACGTGCAGGTTCGCCAGGCCGCGAATGATGTAGCTCGGCTCGTAATCGATCCGCCGGTCTCCCTTCGGGCCGTGATGCTGCTCGGACAGGTCGATCGAGGAGGTGTGCTCGAAGAACCGGTCCATGATCACGGCGACTTCCGCGCGTGCGAGCGGCGCGCCTGCGCAGGTGTGGGCGCCGCGCCCGAAAGCGAGATGTTCCTTGATCTTCGGCCGGCCGATGCGGAATTCGTTGGGATCGTCCCAGCGCCGCGGGTCGCGATTGGCCGCGGACATCGATACGACGACGCGCTTGCCCGCCGGGATCTCCATGTCGCCGATCATGGTCTTGCGCTTGGCGATGCGGAACGTCGCCTTGGTGGATCCTTCCAGCCGCAGCACTTCCTCCAGGAAACCGGGGATCAGCGAACGGTCCTCGCGAAGCTGCTGCTGCAGTTCGGGATCCTCGGTGAGCCGGCGCATGGCATTGCCGATCAGCTTGGCGCTGGTGTCCTGCCCGGCGGCGAACAGGAACATCGCCGACTTGACCACTTCCATGGCATCGGGCGTCGAGCCGTCCGGATATTTGGCCAGCGCCATTTCGGTCATCACGTCGTCTTGCGGTGTCTCGCGGCGTTCGGCGATGTAGCGGGCGAAGAAGGAGCCCATCATCATCAGCGGATGCACGCTCTGGCCTTCGTCTCCTGCGTTCATGTTCCCCGGCGGCGGCCCGGAGTCGATGATCGCGCGGAATTTCTCGCGGTCCTCGGCGGGCACGCCCAGCAGGTCGGCGATGACCATCGTCACATAGGGAGTGGCGACCTCGTTGATCAGTTCGCAGCCGCCCTTGGCGACCATTTCGCGGACCATCTCGTCGGCATAGTCGCGCATGAACTCTTCGTTCGCCTTGAGCCGGGACGGTGTGAACAGCGGATTGAGCAGCGATCGCGCGGTGGTGTGCTTCTCCCCGTCGTAGGAGACCATCAGTTCGATATTTGTGCTGCTTGTCGCATCGAGCTGTTCGGAAATATCGTCGCTGGTGATCTCGAACGGCAGTTTCGCCAGCGGGTCGGGATTGAGCCAGGAGGAGAAATCCCTGGTGTTGAGAAGGATGTCGATCGACTCCTGGAATCCGGTGACCACGACGACGTCGCGGCTCTTCATCTGGTAGATCGGGCCGTGCGCGCGGATCTGCTCGAAATACTCATAGGGATCGAGCAGCACCGAAAGATCGGTGAAATAGTCCTTCTCCACGGTTTCCGCCGGTGCTGTCGCCATTCGCTTCGATCCCTTGCCTTTCGCAGCCGCCAAGATGGCAGCCCATCAATGATACAGTGTGGATCATATATTCCGCGCTGCCGCTGTCAACGGATTCCGCACTGCGGCTATTCGGCGGCGACCGGCTCCTGCGCGGCCATCGTCATTGCCGGCGGCGCCACCCTGGGGTGCAGCCGCAGGTAGGGCACCAGCAGCAGCGAACCCGCCGCGAGCGCGGTGAAGACGATGAAGATCGCGTCGTAATTGCCGGTCAGGTCGAAGATCAGCCCGAAGGTCGGCGGCGTCAGCAGGAGAATGGCGAGGACTAGGACCT
This sequence comes from Novosphingobium sp., assembly GCA_024236175.1. Taxonomy (GTDB): domain Bacteria; phylum Pseudomonadota; class Alphaproteobacteria; order Sphingomonadales; family Sphingomonadaceae; genus Novosphingobium. Next base: position 218,070 of record JACKKY010000003.1, read on the forward strand.
GGATGAGGCCCGATGCGCGCCCGATCACCCGTTCTCCGAATATGCGGGGGATCAGGAAACTTTGCGTCGGGATCATCAGGCCGCCGAACAGGCCGATCAGCACCACGCCGCATCCGATCATCCAGATGCCGGCTTCCGCCAGGATCAGGCAGGCCATGCCCAGGGCGAAGCCGACGAGGCTGAGGAACAGCAGCGCCCGGGGATGCAGGCGGTCGGCCACCGCCGCGAAGCTCAGCTTGGCGATGAATCCGCTGGCGGCGTAGACGGAGATCAGCAGCGCGGCCGCCGTCGGGTCGACTCCTTCGTCGGTCGCGAGCGGCATGAGGCTGGTCACCATGCCCATCATCCCAGAGGGAACGACGGCGAACAGGATGCCCGCTATCCAGAATGCGGGGTCGGACAGGATCGCGCGGCTCGATGCCGGGGGCGTATCGGCGTGGTTCCCGGCGCTCACCGGGGCGGTGGCGGCGCCATCGGGATGCAGGCCCCGGTCGGAAGGCCGGTTGACGATCAGGAACACGGCCGGGACCGTGCAGACGAGCAGGATCAGCGAGAGCAGGCGTAGCGCGACGCGCCAGTCGAACTGGCCGAGCAGGCCCTGGATCACCGGCGGAAAGATGAAACCGCCCAGGGCGACGCCGGCAATCGCGATGCCGAGCGCCCTGCCGCGTCGCTCCACGAACCAGCGCGACAGCAGCACGGTGCCGGCCATCGGCCCCAGCAGGACCTGCGCCGGTCCCATCAGCAGTCCGAAGATGATGATGGCCTGGAGGAAGGACGTCGTGAACGACAGCGCGAAATATCCCGCGACGATGAAGCCGACGCCGAGCCCGGTCATCAGCCGCATCGAGAGGCGGTCCATCAGGCTGCCGAGCGGCGGCGAGACCAGGGCGGTAACCAGAGCCATGACCGTCATCGCCAGCATCAGCACCATGCGGCTGGGCTGGAATTCCTCGGCGAGCGGAACCGCGATGACGCTGTAGGTGGTGGCGATCATGCCGCAGGCGGCCATCAGGATCAGGCAGGCACCGACCTGCCGCCATCCGAGCGCGAATTTCCTTGCCATGCGACTCGGCTCCTCTCCCGTCGTCCCTTGCGCGCGGTGTATGGGCGCAAGCATCGCGCCTGAAAAGGGCGCCCGAACCTGCAGCATCTCCATTCGGCACGTCCGATCGGCCGGTCTGTGTGTCGGCTGGGGAAAGGCGGGACGCGCCCGGCAACCGGACCGGCAACCGGGATGCCCCGGGGCCGCGCGCCCTTTACGCGGCCCGAATAGTGACGCAATAGCGTGGACATGAGCACGGGCCCCGCCATTTCCATCCGCAACATGGTCAAGCGCTATGCCGGCGAGAAGGGCGAGTCCGGCAAGCTGGCGCTGGACGACGTCAGCTTCGATGTGCCGCAAGGCGGCATTTTCGGACTGCTCGGCCCCAACGGCGCGGGCAAGTCGACCCTGATCAACATCCTTGCCGGGCTGGTGAAGAAGACGTCCGGAACGGCGGAAATCTGGGGTTTCGATATCGACCGGGACATGCGCAACGCCAAGCGCTCGATCGGGATCGTCCCGCAGGAGGTCGTGTTCGACCCGTTCTTCACGCCGTACGAGGTGCTCGAGAACCAGGCTGGGCTCTACGGCGTGCCGAAGAGCATGCGGCGCAGCATGGAGCTGCTGCGCGCGGTGCATCTGGAAGACAAGAAGGGCGCCTATGCCCGCACCCTGTCGGGAGGCATGAAACGGCGGCTGCTGATCGCCAAGGCGATGGTCCATTCGCCGCCGGTGCTGGTGCTGGACGAGCCGACCGCGGGCGTCGATGTCGAGCTGCGCCGCCAGCTGTGGGAGCTGGTCGAGGAGATGAATTCCGAAGGGGTGACGGTGGTACTGACCACCCATTACCTTGAGGAAGCCGAGCAATTGTGCGAGCGTATCGCCATCATCAACCACGGCAAGCTGATCGCCAACAAGACGACGCGCGAGCTGGTCGACATGGCGCGCGAGAAGATCGTGGTGCTCACGCTCGACCGGGACGTCGAGGCGCTGCCCACGCACCCGGCTTTCCTCAAATGCGAGACGGTGGGCGAGCGCATGATCGAGATCACCTATGACATGGATCGCATCAATGCCGGCGAGGTGCTGACACTGATTCAGGGGGAGGGCTTCGCCATCGTCGACGTCTCGACGCGCGAGGCAGATCTGGAGGACGTGTTCGTGAGCCTGACCAGCTCGGCAAGGCAAGCGGCGTGACATACGACGTCATCGTCGTCGGTTCCGGCGCCGCCGGACTGACGGCGGCGCTCGCGCTTGCCGAAAAGCTCAAGGTGCTGGTGCTGGCCAAGGGATCGCTGACCGGCGGCTCGACCGCCTGGGCGCAAGGCGGGATCGCCGCCGTGCTCGATGCCGGGGACACGTTCGAGGAGCATATCCGCGACACGATGATCGCGGGTGCGGGGCTCAACCGGCAGGAGACGGTCGAGTTCGTCATCGAGCGTGCGCCGCACGCCATCGAGCGGCTGGTCAAGCTCGGCGTGCCGTTCAACATGGAAGGCAACGCGCTTCACCTCACGCGCGAAGGCGGCCATTCGCACCGGCGGATCGTCCATGTCGCCGATGCGACCGGCTGGGCGGTGCAATCGGCGCTGCTCGAAGCGGCCGATGCCAACCCCAATATCACCCTGCTGCCCGGAAGGGCCTGCATCGACCTGATCACCGGGCGGCACGAGCTGCGCTATTCGGGATCGGGCCGGGTCTGGGGCGTCTACGCGCTCGACCAGGAAACCGGGAAGGTGGAGGCCCATACCGCGCCGGCCACGGTGCTGGCGACCGGCGGGGCAGGGCGCTGCTACCTGTTCTCGACCGCGCCGCGAGGCGCGACCGGCGACGGCATCGCCATGGCCTGGCGCGCGGGCGCGCGCGTCTCGAACATGGAGATGATGCAGTTCCACCCGACCTGCCTCTACAATCTCGAGGTCAAGAACTTCCTCATCACCGAGGCGGTGCGCGGCGAGGGCGGCCATCTCAAGCTGCCGTCCGGCGTTCCGGGCGCAGGCGAGCGGTTCATGCCCCGCTTCGACGAACGCGCCGAGCTGGCCCCGCGCGACATCGTCGCCCGCGCCATCGACCACGAGATCAAGCGGCTCGGCCTCGACTACGTCCATCTCGACATCAGCCACAAGCCGCCGGAGTTCGTGAAGGAGCATTTCCCCACGATCCACGAGAAGCTGCTGACGCTCGGCATCGACATGACGGCCCAGCCGATCCCGGTCGTCCCGGCGCAGCACTACACCTGCGGCGGAGTGATGATCGACCTAAACGGCCGCACCGACCTGCCCGGGCTCTATGCCGCCGGCGAATGCACGGAAAGCGGGCTGCACGGCGCCAACCGGCTTGCCTCCAACTCGCTGCTCGAATGTTTCGTTTTCGGCGAGGCGGCCGCGGCGGACATCCTCGATCACTGGGACGCGTTCGACAGGCCGCCCCCGGTCAGGCCATGGGATGCGAGCCGGGTCACGGACTCCGACGAGGAAGTCGTCATCAAGCAGAACTGGACCGAGATCCGCCGCTTCATGTGGAACTATGTCGGCATCGTGCGGACCACCAAGCGGCTCGAACGCGCCCAGCACCGGATCAAGCTGCTGGAAGAGGAAATCGCCGAATACTATCGCCATTTCCGCGTCGGGACCGACCTGATCGAGCTGAGGAACCTGCTGCAGACCGCGGAACTGATCGTCAGCTCGGCGCTCAGGCGGCGGGAGAGCCGGGGCCTGCACTACACGCTGGATTATCCCGATACATTGCCCGAGGCGGTCGATACGGTGCTTGTGCCGTAGACGGGGCGCTCCGCGCCAGGCCCCGGCTCCGCTCAGTCCAGCTCGATTCCCATTTCCGCCAGTTCCCGCTCGGCCCAGAACAGGCGGCCGGTGTATTCCTCCGGGTTCTCGCAGGCCGAGAAATAGACGATCATCCGCGACGGCACCGTCATCGGCACGGCCACGCTGTCGTCCAGTCCGGCTTCCTCGACCCTGATCGCGACCAGCTCGGTCGCCACCAGTCCGGGATTCATTCCCATCACATAGATGTTCTTGGTCGCCAGTTCGGGAGCGATGCAGTTGCCCAGCCGGTCGAGCGCGCGCTTGCTGGAGAAATAGCCGGGAACATTGAGGCTGAAATCGCCCTGGTTGCCCAGCTTGCGCGGCTCCTCGGCCTCGCGGAACACCTCGCCCGAACCCGTCGTCAGGTTGACGATGCGGCCGCCGCCGCGTTTCTCCATGATCGGCACGCACAGCTGGATCAGGGTGAAGGGCGCGTGCGTGTTGACGTCGAACTGATAGAGCCAGTCCTCGCGCGACAGGCCCAGGAAGCCGTCGCTCCACATCTCGCCGGTGGTCGCCGCGGCATTGTTGACGAGGATGTCGACCCCGCCGAATTTCTCGACGGTTTTCGCGACCAGGTTCTTGAGGTCTTCTTCCTTGGCCAGATCGGTCTGCACGGCGATGGCCTCGGCGCCCATCTCCTCCAGCTGCTTGAGCGTTTCGCCAAGCGTTCCGGGAAGGACATTGTCCGGCTCCACGGTTCGCGCCGCCAGCACGACTTTCGCGCCGCGCCTGGCGAAGTCGAGAGCCGCCTGCTTGCCCACGCCCCGGCTGGCCCCGGTGATGATCACGACCTTGTCCTTGAGGTCCAGTTCCTTCTGGCGTTCCACGCGCTCTCTCCCGTTACATCCGTTGGCAGCAAGCTAGATCAGCGCCGAACCTGCGCTCAAGTCCCGACTGGATCGCCCGGGCGTTCTTTCCTATGCCGCCCGGCGGAAGCTTTCAGGGAGTTGGGACATGCGCCTTGCCGGAAGAACGGCCTTCGTCACCGGATCGTCGCGCGGGATCGGCGCTGCGATCGCCCGCCGGCTCGCCGCCGACGGTGCGAAAGTGGTGCTGCATGCAAGCCGGAGCGCAGAGAGGGCGAACGAGGTGGCCGAAGCCATCCGCGCCCAGGGCGGCACGGCGGATGTCGTTCTGGGAGACCTTGCCGGGGGCGATACCGCAATCCGGGTGATGGACGAGGCGTTCGCGGTTCACGGCGCGCTCGACATCTTCGTCAGCAATGCCGGCGCGCCGATGAGCGGTCCGATTGTCGAACTCGAGCCTGCGGTGCTCGACGCCCATCTCGCGCTGAACCTGCGTGCCGTCATTCTGGCGACGGCGCAGTTCGCCCGCCTCACCACAAGCGAACACGGACGGGTCGTCCTGATTTCCTCGGCGTCGGCCTCCCAGCCGGCGTGCGGCGGCGCCGTCTATTCTGCAGCCAAGGCGGGCGCAGAGGGTTTCATCCGCTCGGCCGCACAGGAACTGGGCGAGCGCGGCATCACGCTCAATTCGGTCGAGCCGGGAATGACGCTGAGCCGCGAGGCCCCGCAGGCCGCCGTCGACAAGATCGCCGGATGGACGGCCCTGCGCCGCGTCGGCATGCCCGAGGATATCGCCGATATCGTCGCCTTCCTTGCCTCGGACGAAGCGCGCTGGCTGACCGGCCTGACGATCCCGGCGACCGGGGGACAGGTCGCATCGGCGACCACCATCTTCGCCTATGACAAGTGAGCAGCCGATGAGACTCGCCGGAAGAACGGCTTTCGTCACCGGATCCTCGCCCGTGATCGGCGGCACTGACTGAAACCTTACGCAAAGGGAGAGATGGATGAGACTTGCCGGACGGACAGCCCTTGTCACCGGATCCTCGCGCGGGATCGGCGCGGCCATCGCCAGCCGGCTCGCCGCCGACGGCGCGAAGCTGGTGGTGCACGCCCGCGCCGATCGCGAACGGGCCGAAGCCGTCGCCGCCGATATCCGCGCGGGCGGCGGCACCGCCGATGTGCTGCTGGGCGACATCACCGAGGGCGAGACTGCGACCGGGTTGGTCCGGGACGCCTTCGCGATCCACGAAGCGCTCGATATCCTCGTCTGCAATGCGGGGGGCGGCAAGGGCGGGCTGATCACCGACCAGCCGGTCGATGTCATCGACAGCGTGCTCGCGCTGAACCTGCGCTCCACCATCCTGGCCACGGCCGAGTTCGCCCGCCTGACGAAAAGCGATCAAGGCCGCGTCGTGTTCATATCGTCGGGCATGGCCACGCACCCGGCGCCGGGCGTTGCGGTGGGCGCGGCTTCCAAGGCGGGAGCCGAGGCGTTCATGCGCTCTGTGGCGCAGGAGCTGGGTCCGCGCGGCATCACCTGCAATTCGGTCGCGCCGGGCTGCACCCGCACCGAGATGATTGCCGGCCAGACCTGGCCCGACCAGGTGCCGCCATGGACCGCGCTGCGGCGGCTCGGCGAGCCCGAGGACATTGCCGATGTCGTCGCGTTTCTCGCCTCGGACGAGGCGCGCTGGCTGACGGGTCTCACGATCGCCGCCAACGGCGGGCTGGTGACGACGGCGGCGAATATCCTCGCCCGCGCCAAGTAAACGGTCACTCGCTGCGCAGCGCCGAATAGCTGCCAAAGCTCGCGACGAGGAAAGGGACGAGATAGGTCAGCATCAGCTTCCAGACGACCGGAGGGTGGCCGTCGAGCAATTCCGGCCCCTGGTTGATCGCATTGAGGATGGTCCCCACCACCACCGCGACGGCGAGCGAGCGCCTGATCATGCGCTTGCCGAAGGTCCGTTCAAGGGCTTCGCGCGGAGTTGCCATGGAACCAGCTGCCATGACCGGGGCCGTCCTGTCCATGGCGCGGTTTGCGACCCGCCTTCGGGAATCCCGCCGTCCAGGCTGCGGCAACGAAAGCCCTGCTTGCGGCCGCACGGCGGCGCGCTATTCTCGCATCACAGCAATCTGGGAGAGATGCGATGAAGCCCGACAGCTACAGGGCGGCGATCTACAGGGGAATCGGCAAGGTCGACGTGGTCGATCTGCCCTATCCCGAATGCGGCGACGACGATGTCATCGTCCGCAACCTGATGTGCGGCGTGTGCGGATCGGACATCCACGCCTTCCGCCACGGCGGCGACGAACACATGATCTGGAAGGACCACGAGTTCGGCCACGAGGCGCTCAGCGAGGTGGTCGAGATCGGCAGCAACGTGAAAGGCCTGTCGGTCGGAGACCACGTCTTCCCCAACCAGGGCAAGGCGCTGAGGGACATGAACCGGATGGGCACGGTCGGCGGCTTTTCGGAATTCATCCGCATTCCGCAATGCGAGGTCGGCTACAGCGTGCTGAAGATCGACAACGACATTCCGGTACGCACCGCCGTGCTGTTCGAGCCGTTCGTGATCGGCACGCGCGGCGCGCTCAGCCTCGGCCCCGGACCGGGCAAGGGCGCGATCGTCTTCGGCGGCGGCATCATCGGCATGTCCGCGGCGATCATGCTCAGCTGGCTGGGCTGCGACAAGGTGATGGTGGTCGACATTTCGGAATTCCGGCTCGAGAACGCGAAAAGCTTCGGGCTGGTCACCTGCAATCCGGCGAAAGAGGATCTCGCGCAGAAGGCCCTGGCCGAATTCGGTTCGCAGCAGACCTTCTTCGGCGAACGCTGCGGCGCGGACCTCTATCTCGACGCGATCGGGATGAAGGTTGCGATCGACAATTTCGCGATGCTTGCCGGCCGGGAGGCGCGGCTCGCCATCGTCGGCGTGCATCATGAGCCGGTGCCGCTGGACCTGCTGCAGGTCTGCTACGGCAACTGGCATATCGGCGGCTGCGGGAACATCGCGATCGAGGATGCCGTGGGCGAAATCGTGGCGATGATGAAATCCGGCCGGTTCGATCTCTCCTCGCTCGTCACGCACGAATACGGGGTGGACCGGATAGAAGAGGCGCTGGTGATGGGCGGCAACGCCGGCGAGGCGCAGAAGGTCTGCGTTTCGTTCGAACCCGCCTGAGCGGACGGCGTCAGCCGTACAGCATGCCCCAGAAATGCGGGCCGCCGCCGGGGATGTCCCATTCGTCGACGATGCGGAAACCGAGCCGCTGGTAGATCGCGACATTGCCCGGTTTCGCCGCCTCGAGATAGGCGGGATAGCCGGCTGCCCTGGCTTGCTCCAGCCCGGCCCGGATGGTCTTGCTTCCCAGCCCCTTGCCCTGCGCGTCAGGTGCGACGCCGGCGAACTGCAGATACCAGTAGGCGCGGTCCGGCGCGTGATCCTTCAGAGTGTCGCCGACCGTCTTGGCGCGCTGTCCGCCGCTGCCGAGCGCGCGTCTGAGATAGGGCAGCGCGCGCGCCGTTTCGAAAAAGCCCGGATGGATGCGTCCGGGAATGCGCCAGAGGGTGACCGCGCTGCTTCCCGGCGTGTGCAGCGCCAGCCCGTTGGCGATCGCGCCGCGCACCATCGGCCCGAAGAAAGTCTCCAGCCGTTCCTGCCGGATCGCGCGATCCGGTTCTTCGAGGATCCAGCACAGCGGCGGGTCGTCGACAAATGCGGCGGCCAGCGTCTCGGTCAGGCCCCGGGCATGGGCTCGTGTCGCTTCGCGCACCGCGGACGGCCCGGTTTGCGCCGCGCTCATCCCCAGCCGATCGCCTTGCCGATGAAGATCAGCGCCATGGCGCCCAGGATCGAGGCCAGGCAGCCGGCCGGCTGGAAATCGCGCCGGCCGCGGCTCGTGATCAGCCCCGCGGCCAGCGAGCCGCCGATGCCGAGCAGGATCGTCGCCACCCATCCCATCGCCACCGCGCCGGGAAAGAACCAGCGGGCGAGTACGCCGATGACAAGCCCGCTGATGACGGCGCCGATGATGTTGAGCATGGCCTGCTGCCCTCCTTTTCCGGGGTGAACGCCTCCTTCGCCGTAACCGCGGCCTATGACAATCCTGTTGCCTCGGCCCAGACCGGGTCGCGCTTTTCGAAGAAGGCGCGCGGGCCTTCGCGGGCGTCGGGGCCGGCGAAGACGTGCATCGCGCATTCCTGTTCGACCTCGTGCGCCTTGTCGATGCCGTCGCGCAGGCCCTTCAGCGCCGAAAGCTTGGTCGCCTGCACCGCCGTCGGCGAGTTGGCCGCTATCAGGCGGGCCATCGCCATGGCGTGGTCGAGCAGTGCGTCCCGCTCGACGATCTCGGTCAGGATGCCCCATGCGAGCGCCTCCTCGGCGGATATCCTGCGGCCTGTGAGCAGGATCTCCATCGCCCGGGTGTGCGGGATCTGGCGTGGCAGGCGCACGGTGCTGGCGCCTCCCGAGAACAGCCCCCTGCGCACTTCCGGCAGGCCGAACACGGCATCGGGCGTGGCATAGCGGATGTCGCTTGCCAGCAGGACTTCGAAGCCGCTGCCCATGCAGGGGCCGCCCACCGCCGCGATGATCGGCTTCGGGAAATCGATATTGCGCAACACGGCTTTCGAACCGTAGCGGCCAATCTCTTCCTGTTCCGCCATATCGCCGGAAACGAAATTGGATAGATCGGACCCGGCGCAGAACGACTCTCCGGTCCCGGTCAGCACCGCGACCCGGACCGATGGGGTCGTGGCGATCCGATCCCACGCTTCGCACAGCAAGCGATAGCCCTCTGCGTTCAGTGCTCCGCGCTTTTCGGGCCGGCCGATGGTGATGACCGCGATGCGATCCTGTTCTTCATAGTGAACGGGCATGGCTTGCTCCTCCGCTGCGAAGTGTCACACCGTGAACCGCGCGCGATCGACTTTCAGCGGCCGCATGTAGGAGGGATCGTCCCTGTCGCGGGTGGCGGTCAGGTAGGCGCTGTTGACCTCCAGTCCTTCCGGCCCCCAGTTGTCGTCGCGTGCCTCCACCAGGCACACGCGTTCGGCAATGGCCCAGCGGCCGTCGCGCTTCTCGAAACGGTCGATATAGCGCCCGCTCGAATGGCAGTAGAACGGCGCTTCGCGGTTGAGGCAGCGGAACAGGTAATAGCTTTCCGTATGCGCGACATCGCCGTCGATCTCGCAGCGGTGATTGGTGATGTGGTGCTGGGTATAATGCTGCATCCCGTAGTGCAGCTCGAAAACGTGGTCGGCAAAGCCTTCGACCGGGCCGCAATAGGTGCCGTGATCGTCGATGGCGCCCGGGTGATAGGCTGACAGCAACATCTCTCGATCAAGGCGGTCGATGCCCCTGCTGTAACGCATGATGCAGTCGTAGATTTCCTGGCGGTCCTTCAGTTCGCGCACGATTGCGGCAGTTTCGGCATCCATCTTTCTCTCCTGGCCTGTTGGTTCTTCGCCCGGCAAGCCGGAACGCGACGGCGATTGCATATTGCAATTGCGGCAAGCGGAAAACCGGGGATAGAGTTGCTGCAAGCCGGGCGGCCGGGCAAGGCCGCAAGAACAACGGGAGAGTGCAGCCTTGGAATACCGCGATCTCGGCCGCAGCGGGCTGAAGGTCAGTGCCTATGGCCTCGGCGTCATGACGTTCGGCGGGCAGACGCCCGAGGACGACGCGTTTCGCCAGCTCGACATGGCGCATGACGCCGGGATCACCCTGTTCGATTCCGCCGAGAACTACCCGACGCCGACCGGCCCGGAAACGCAGGGCCGTTCCGAGGAAATCCTCGGCCGCTGGATCGCTTCGCGCGGGCTTCGCGACAAGGTGGTTGTAGCCACCAAGGCCGCCGGACCGGGCAATGCCGCCGGCGACATGACGCATATCCGCGGCAATCAGCGCTGCCTGGACCGGGGGAATATCGTGCAGGCGGTCGACGACAGCCTGAGGCGCCTCGGCACCGACTATATCGATCTCTACCAACTGCACTGGCCCGAACGGCCGGTGACGACGCTGTGGCGATCGCGCTATTCCTACCTGCCGGACGATCCGAAGCTGACGCCGATCGAGGAGACGCTTGGCGTGCTGGGCGATCTGGTCGCCGCCGGCAAGCTCCGCGCGATCGGCGTATGCAACGAATCCGCCTGGGGCGTGATGCGCTATCTGGCGTTGGCGGAAAGCGAGGGGCTGCTGCGCCTCGCCTCGATCCAGAACGGCTACAGCCTGCTCGACCGCTATTTCGAACTCGGCCTCGCCGAAATCGCGATGCGCGAAGGAGTCGGGCTGATCGGCTATTCGCCGCTCGCGCGGGGCCTGCTGACGGGCAAGCACCTGGACGAAGGCGAAGCAGGCTCGACCGGCCATCCCATGCTGACGTCGAACAAGCGGGCCGCCGTCCTTGAATACGTCGCCCTCGCGCGCGAGCACGGGCTGGACCCTTCGCACATGGCGCTCGCCTTCGCGTGCCGGCAGCCGTTCATGGCCTCGGTGCTGATGGCGGCAAGTTCGGTTGCCCAGCTGGAAAGCAATATCGGCGCCATCGGTCTTGAGCTTCCCAAGGAAGTGGTCAAGGCGATCAATGCCATCCACGACCTCAACCCCAATCCGAAATAACAGGATGCCCAGATGAATTTCGGCCTCAACGACGACCAGCAGATGTTGCGCGACACCTTCGCGCGTTTCCTTGACGACAACTCGAGCATGGCGCGGGTGCGTCAGGCCAATGAATCGGGCGGCTTCGACGCGGCGCTGTGGCAAGGGCTGGCCGAGCTGGGCACTTTCGCGATGCGTGTGCCGGAAGAGGCGGGCGGCCTCGGCATGGGCATGCTCGATGCCGCGCTGGTGATGGAAGAGGCCGGGCGCACGCTCGCTTCCGGGCCGATCGCCGAAGTGCTGGTCGCGGCGCGGGTGCTGGGAGTGCTGGGCGGCGAGACGCAGGCGGACCTGCTGGGCGAAGTGCTGGCGGGAACGAAGCCGGTTACGCTGGCCTATCGCGATATCGCGGTGCAGCCGGTGCAATGGGTTGCCGGCGGCGCGCATGCCGAAGTGGTCGTCGCGCGCAACGGCGACGACGTGGTGGCGGTCTCTCTCGGCGAGGCGGACCGCAAGGCGGAAGACAACCTTGCTTCCAACGGCATCGGCGAAGTCGACCTGGGCGGCGCGGCGCAAACGGTACTGGCCAGTGGCAGTGCCGCGCTCGACGAATTCGCGCGGGGGCTTGAGGAATGGAAGCTGCTCACCGCGGCGGCGCTCAACGGGCTGGCGCGCGAAGCGGTGCGGCTTGCTTCGGAATATGCCTGCGAGCGCCATGCCTTCGGCGTCCCGATCGGCACTTTCCAGGCCCTGTCCCACCCGCTCGCCAATTTCATCACCGAGATCGAGGGCGGCAAGTATTTCGTCTGGAAAGTGATCCATTCGATCGGCGCCGGCGAGGCGACGGCCGGCGCGCATGTCCCGCTGGCCCTGTGGTGGAACGCGAAGACCGCCAGCGTCGCCGCGATCCAGTCGCTGCGCACTTTCGGCGGCTATGGCCTCACCACCGAATACGACATCCACCTCTACAACCTGCGCGCCAAGGCTTGGCCGCTGATCCACGGCGACCCGCAGCGGCTGCTGCAGGAGGCGGGCAGGCGGCTCTACGCGGGCGAAAAGGCGGTGCTGCCCGACGTCGGCACCGTCTCGATCGATTTCGATCTCGGGGAAACGGCGGAAAGCTTGGCGCGCGAAGTCGACGAGTTCTTCACCGCCACGCTGACGCCGGAGCTCAAGGAACACGCCCACCATTCCTGGGACGGGCATCATCCCGTCGTCCACAAGAAGCTGGCCGAAGCCGGCCTGCTGTTCCCCGAACTGCCGCCGGAGAAGGGCGGGCGCGGAGCCACCCCGTATGAAAGCTTCGCCGCGAACGCGGTGTGGGAAAAGCACGGCTGGACCGGCCACGCCAAGGGCACGACGATGATGGTCGCGGCGATCATCGACAAGTTCGGCAGCGACGAGCTGAAGGAACAGGTGCTCAAGCCGGTCCTTGCCGGAGACGTGGTCTGCAGCCTCGGCTACTCCGAACCGGGCTCGGGCTCGGACGTGTTCGCCGCCCAGACGAAAGCGACGCCGGACGGCAACGGCTGGCGCATCGACGGCACCAAGATGTTCACCAGCGGCGCCAACCTGGCCGACTATGTGATCATGCTCACCCGCACCAACCCCGACGTGCCCAAGCACAAGGGGCTGACGATGTTCATCGTGCCGCTCAAGGCCGAAGGCGTCGAAGTGCAGCCGGTCTATACCTTCCAGGACGAGCGGACCAACATCACCTTCTACGACGGGGTGAAGATCCCCGACAGCTGGCGGCTGGGCGAAGTCGACGGCGGCGTGCGGACGATGAGCGCCGCGCTCGAGCTCGAGCACAGCGGCGGTTTCTCCCAGACCCAGATGACCATGGTCAGGGCGGCCGAGGAGCTGTGCCGGAAGATCACTTTAGACAGCCGGCCGCTGATCGAGGACCCGCTGGCGCAGATGCGGCTCGCGCGCGCTTGGGGGCACTGCCTGGTTTCGGAAATGCTGGGGCTGCGCTCGCTGTGGTCGGCCGAGGAAAAGCTCAACCTGCCCGCCGCCGGCCCGATGGCAAAGATGTTCTCGACCGAGAAGTTCCTGGAGGACGGCAGCGACCTGCTCGACCTGACCGCGCCGCTTTCCCTCTCGAAGCGGGAGGGCGCGGCCGATCACCTCAACATGTCGTACCGCTTCGCCCACGGCTCGACGATCTGGGCGGGCACCAGCGAAGTCCACCGCTCGATGATCGCCGAACGCGCTCTCGGCCTGCCGCGCTCGCGCGCCTGAGGGTCGTCGTGACGGAAGCTCCGCACCTGCTGACCGAGGAAGCAGACGGCATCATCGTCTGCACGCTCAACCGGCCCGAAAAGCTCAACGCGATGAGCAACGAGATGTTCGAGCTGTTCGAGCAGGCGCTGATCCGGTTCCGCGACACGGCGGAGCTGAAGGTCATGCTGATCAACGCGAAGGGCCGCTATTTCACTGCGGGCGCTGATCTCAAGTCGGGCGACGCGCTGGAGCGGCCCTCGACGGCACGCGACATCCGCGAGATGCACCGCGTGCGCCAGCGCGGCGTGCACCGCATCCACGACGAGATGGAGCATGTCGAAAAGCCGATCGTCGTCGCCCACCACGCCAAATGCGTCGGCGGCGGGATCGAGCTGTCGCTGTGCTGCGATTTCCGCTTCGCCGCGAAAAGCGCGAGCTATGCCTTCCCGGAAGGGCTGTTCGGAGTGGTGCCTGCCTCGTCGGGGCTCAGCCGGATGACGCGCATCTGCGGGCCGCACTGGGCGCGCTGGCTGATCATGGGCAACAAGACCGCCGACGCCGACATGGCCTGCACCATGGGGCTGGTCCACCAGGTCTTCCCCGACGACACCTTCGAGGAGGAGGTGATGGAGTTCTGCCGCCACCTCACCCGGCAGAACGGCGAGCAGATGGGCGCGGCCAAGATCGCGATCGAGATGGCGCATGAGGTCGGCCGCGCCACCGCCCGCGATGTCGAGCGGATGGCCAACAGCGCGCTGATGCTCAATCCGGACTACCTGGCCACCATCGAGCAATACGTCAAAGGCGTCGGCGGCAAGGGCGGGACCTGATCATCCCGCGCGCTTGCCGGGCCGCCGCTCGCAAAAATTTTTTCACAGATTCACTTTGACTCTTGCGCGAGTCGAAAGCCGAGCAATTCCGGCGCGTCGCTGCGCTGCAGCATTTCTGGTTGCAGTGCAGCATCAATCGTTTCTGTGGTTAAGCCCGTATTTACCCTCTTGCGCCCGATTCAGGAAAAGGCACTATGGGTAGTGGTTCGCTTGTCAGGGACACCTACTAGACCTAGATTCAACGATGAGCGCGCGTGACGCGCTCCGGTGAGGGATTCTGGTCCGGTCGGAACCCCCGAGGGCAGGGCTGGGGATGAATTTGGGGAAAAATATTCTCCATTTGTTCTCCCGGTCTGGTAGAATGGGTGGTTACCTGCCGATTCACGCAAGCGAACATGTTGTGTCGGGGACGGTCGAGACGATGGGGGCTTGAGAGTGGATTTCAGAAACGGGGACGAGCCGGAGATTGGAATAGTCGACGGTGCGTCGGCGGATAGCGATACGCTGGTAAAGGAGGCAGGCGGTGAGCCTGCTGTGCCCATGACGGAAAAGACGGACGCCGGTTCGGCCCAACTTGTCGAGCAGCTCGGCCAGCAGGCGCTGGCTGGCGCCGCAAAGGCCGCGGCGGAAGCGAAGCTGGATTCCAAGTCGGTCCGCGAGAGGCGGTTCGGCATCGTCACCGATTCCGATCGCGATGCGCTGCTGACCGATTTCGGCAAGGAAACCCTGGACGACCGCTACCTGCTGCCGAACGAGAAATACCAGGACCTGTTCGCGCGCGTGGCCGATGCCTATGCCGACGATGCCGAACATGCGCAGCGGCTTTACGATTATATCTCCCGCCTGTGGTTCATGCCGGCGACGCCCGTGCTGTCGAACGGCGGAACCGGGCGCGGCCTGCCGATCTCCTGCTACCTCAATTCGGTCGACGACAGCCTGGAAGGCATCGTCGCCACCTGGAACGAGAATGTCTGGCTCGCCTCGCGCGGGGGCGGCATCGGCACCTACTGGGGCCAGGTGCGCGGCATCGGCGAGCCGGTCGGCCTCAACGGCAAGACCAGCGGCATCATTCCCTTCGTGCGGGTGATGGATTCGCTGACTCTCGCGATTTCGCAGGGCTCGCTGCGGCGCGGCTCGGCCGCCTGCTATCTCGACATTTCGCACCCCGAGATCGAGGAGTTCCTTGAGATCAGGAAGCCGAGCGGGGACTTCAACCGCAAGGCGCTCAACCTCCATCATGGCGTGCTCGTCTCCGACGAGTTCATGCAGGCTGTCGGCGAAGGCGCCGAATTCGAACTGAAGAGCCCCAAGGACGGTTCGGTGCGCGGCAAGGTCGATGCCCGCTCGCTGTTCCAGAAACTGGTCGAGACGCGCCTCGCCACCGGCGAGCCCTATATCGTCTTCTCCGACACGGTGAACCGGATGATGCCGACGCATCACCGCGAGCTGGGGTTGAAGGTCTCGACGTCCAACCTGTGTTCGGAAATCACCCTGCCGACCGGTCGCGACCATCTCGGCAACGACCGCACCGCCGTGTGCTGCCTGTCCTCGCTCAATCTCGAGACATGGGACGAATGGCACGAGGACAAACAGTTCATCGAGGACGTGCTTCGCTTCCTCGACAATGTGCTGCAGGACTATATCGACCGTGCCCCCGACGAAATGGCGCGCGCCAAATATTCGGCCGCGCGCGAACGCTCGGTCGGCATGGGGGTGATGGGCTTCCATTCCTTCCTGCAGAGCAAGGGCATCGCGCTCGAAAGCGCCATGGCCAAGGCTTGGAACCTCAAGATGTTCCAGCACATCAACGCCAAGGCGAACGAAGCGTCGATGATGCTGGCCAAGGAACGCGGCCCGTGCCCGGATGCGGCGGACCAGGGCGTGATGGAGCGCTTCTCCTGCAAGATGGCGATCGCCCCCACGGCCTCGATCAGCATCATCTGCGGCGGCACTTCGGCCTGCATCGAGCCGATCCCGGCGAATATCTACACGCACAAGACGCTGTCGGGCAGCTTCGTCGTGAAGAACCCGCATCTCGAAAAGCTGCTGCAGGAAAAATCCAAGGATTCCAACAATGTCTGGAATTCGATCCTCGAGCGCGGCGGCTCGGTCCAGCATCTCGATTTCCTCAGCCCGGAGGAAAAGGCGGTCTACAAGACCAGCTTCGAAATCGACCAGCGCTGGCTGCTGGAATTCGCCGCCGACCGCACGCCCTATATCGACCAGGCGCAGTCGCTGAACCTGTTCATCCCCGCCGACGTCGACAAGTGGGACCTGATGATGCTGCACTTCCAGGCATGGGAGAAAGGCATCAAGTCGCTCTACTACCTGCGCTCGAAATCGGTGCAGCGTGCCGGCTTTGCCGGCGGCGTCGAGGCGGACAACACCGCCGAGCCGGCGAAATACGAGCTGGAAAGCAAGACCGACTACGAGGAATGCCTCGCCTGTCAGTGAGTGTGAAGTGCCCCTCACCCCGACCCTCTCCCGGAGGGAAGGGGAGAACGTGATCGCAGCTTCTCGCCCCCTCTCCCCCCGGGAGAGGGCAGGGCCCATCGCGTAGCAGTTGGAGTGCAAGGACATGATCCAGCTATACGGCATGTCCAGTCCCAACGTGCGTAAGGTCGTCGTCGCGCTGGAGGAAATGGGCCTCGCCTATGAGCCGCATCACGTCGCGGTGTTCCGCGGCGAGCAGTTCACGGAGGAGTTCCTCGCGCTCAACCCGCTGGCCAAGGTGCCGGTGATCCGCGATCCCGAAGGACCGGCCGCCGGCGAACCGATCTTCGAATCCGGCGCTATCCTCATCTACCTTGCCGAAAGCTACGGCCCGCAAT
This sequence comes from Novosphingobium sp., assembly GCA_024236175.1. Lineage (GTDB taxonomy): Bacteria > Pseudomonadota > Alphaproteobacteria > Sphingomonadales > Sphingomonadaceae > Novosphingobium. The sequence continues at coordinate 235,238 of JACKKY010000003.1, forward strand.
TTCTGCCGGCCGATGGCCCGGCGCGCTATGCCGTGCTCAAATGGCTGATGCTGCAGGTCGCCAGTGCCGGGCCGGCTTTCGGCAACCACAGCCATTTCCGCCTCCAGCACGAGGCGAACCCCTATGCGGCGCGGCGCTTCCGCCACATGGCGGCGCAGATATACCAGGTGCTGGAAGGGCGGCTCGGCAAGGCCGATTGGCTGGGCGGCGACGCCTATTCGATCGCCGACATGGCGGTCTGGCCCTGGGCGCGATACCTGCAGCGCCACGGCATGGACCCGGCCGAGTTCCCGAACCTCACCGCCTGGGAAGCGAGGATAGCCGAGCGGCCCGCCGTGATCCGCGCCGACGGCGTGATCCGCCGGTTCGGCGAGCAGGACAGCGCCGACCGCGTCGAGTCGCCCCCTGCGGAGCGCGAGATGCTGGTCGGGCTTCACATTCCCGCGCCGAGCGCGCAGGCTGCGGCGGCAATAATGACTACGACGGAGAGGACATGAACATGACGCGCAGCCTGTTGACGGCCGGGCTGGCAGGATCGATCCTGCTGGCGGGATCCGCCGCCGCCGCCCCGCCCGAAGCGCCCGCGCCGGCAGAAGCGGAGGCCCCGCTGGTCGGGCTGATGGGGCCAGGCCTTTACAGCAGCGATCTCGACGCCTCGATCGCATTCTATCGCGATGGCCTGGGCCTCACGCTGGTCGGGCGTTTTTCGCCGGGCTCCACGCTGGAAGAAGCCATCCTGAGCTTCGGCACGGGCATGACCCCGCCTTTCATCATTCTCGCGCGGCCGAACAACGCCGCCTCGCCCGAGCCGGCCGGCCATGTGCGGCGCGGCGACCGGATCGTGCTGCGCGTCAGCGACGCGGACGCTGTGCGGCAGCGCCTGGTCACGGCCGGTTTCGAAGCCGGCGAAATCACCGTGCACAGCTCCAGCGACACCAGGATCTTCTGGACGAGCGATCCCGACGGCCATCACCTGGAGATTACGCAGCCGAGCGGCGTCACCGGCCTCAAGCGGGAGAACGGACATGGCTGATCTCGCTCATCGTCGCATCGTCACCGGGCTCGACGATTCCGGCCGCAGCTCGGTCGTAATCGACGGCCCGATCCCGGTGCTTGCCGATATCAGCGCCGCGCTGGCGTGGCGCTGCGACATTCCCGCGGACAACTCGGGCAGCGAGGACACGGTCGCGCCCTATGCGATCGAAATGCTCCATTCGGGCCAGGCCAATTTCGCGATCTGCACCTTCCCGGCCGGTTCGCCCGAAATCATGCATGCGACCGACACGATCGACTATCTGGTGATCATTTCCGGCCGCGTGACGCTGGTGCTGGAGAAGGGCGAGGCCGATCTCGGCCCCGGCGATTTCATCGTCGACCGCGGGGTTATGCACGGCTGGCGCAATCCGCACGACGAGGACTGCATCGCCGCCGTGGTCAATCTCCCGGCCCATCCGGTCGGAAACGGGAGGACGATATGAGCGGGACCATGGACTATCGCCGCGTCGTCACCGGCATCGACGACGACGGCAAGAGCTGCATCATCCTCGACGAGCCGGTCCCGGCGACCAGCCCTTCCGCCGGCCTCGCCTGGCGCACGCCGTCCGTGCCCGCCGACAATTCTGGCAGGGAGGACATCAAGGAGCGCAGCTTCTCCTTCGAGCTGATGCATGACGGCGGCACCAATTTCATGGTCGCCGAATATCCGCCGCATTCGGGCGGCGATCTCTACTGGCACGCCACCGACACGATAGACTACATCGTCGTGATCAAGGGCGAGGTCGTGCTGGTGCTGGAGACCGGCGAGGTGCGGGTGAAGGCGGGCGAGTTCATCATCGACCGCGGCGTCATCCACGCCTGGCGCAACGACGGCGACGAAGTGGCGGCCAGCGCCATCGTCACCATTCCCGCGAAACCTGTCGGCAAAGGAAAGACCGTATGAGCGTTACTCCACGCAGGGTGATCGCCGGGATCGGCGCGGACGGCCGGAGCTGCGTGGTGCGCGACGAGCCGATCCCGCAGGCCGGCGGCGATGCGATGTCTCTCGCCACCCTGTTCACCGGCCCGATCGCCCGCACCAGCAACGCCGCGCCGCTGGGCGAGAGCTTCCCCGAATTCTCGATGTCGCAGCTTACCGAGCCGGTCTATTCGATGATGGTCGTGAGCTATCCGCCGGGCCTCGGCAAGGACGATCCCGGCATCCATTTCACCAACACCGCCGATCATTTCTACATCATAGAGGGCGAGGTGGTGCTGGTGCTGGAAGCGGGCGACGTCGTGCTGAAGGCCGGCGATGTCGGCATCTGCCGCGGGGCGATGCACGGCTGGCGCAACGACAGCGACAGGCTCGCGCGGCTGGTGACCTTCGTGCTGCCCGCCGATCCGCTCCCCGAACAGGAAAGCTGACACAGATGACAGACAAACTCGTCCTTCACGGCATGAACAGCCCGAACGTCACCAAGGTGGTCCTCATGCTCGAGGAGTGCGAGCTGGACTACGAGATGCGCCATGTCGCCGTGTTCAAGCAGGAGCAGTTCGATGCGGACTTCCTGCGCATGAACCCGATCGGCAAGGTGCCGGTGCTGGAAGACCCGCTGCTGCCGGGACAGCCGCTGTCCGAATCGGGCGCGATCCTGATCTGGCTGGCCGAGCGCGAGCGCAAGTTCCTGCCCGCCGCCGCCGGTCCGCGCGCCGAGACGATCCAGTGGCTGATGCACCAGATGGCGAATTACGGCCCGCTGCTCGGCCAGCTCAACCATTTCTCGCTGGTGCTGCGGCCCGGCACCGAGCCCTATGCCGAGGCCCGCTACCGCGCCGCGGCGGAACGGCTTTACCGCGTGCTCGACGACCGGCTGCAGCAGCGCGAGTGGATCGCGGGTGGGGATTACTCGATCGCGGATATGGCGATGCAGCCCTGGGGCTATTATCTGGAGATGCACGGCTTCGATGCGTCCGCCCACCCGGCGCTGGTGCGCTGGCGCGATGCTATCGCGGCCCGTCCGGCGGTGCAGCGCGCACATGCCCGGATCGCGCAGGACTTCAACCCGGAGGCGGAACGGACGCGCAAGGCCGCCACCGGAGAAGACCTCGACAGGTTTTTCGGCCGTACCGACGGGGTCCCGGCCGCCGATTTCAGCGCCGTAGTCGAACAGTGATTTCGCTTTTGAACTGAAAGGTCACGCCAGATGCCACTCCTCGAAGCCCGCAAGACCTACAAGCCCTTCGAATATCCCTGGGCCTACGAATTCTGGAAGCGCCAGCAGCAGATCCACTGGATGCCGGAGGAAGTGCCGCTGGGCGAGGACTGCCGCGACTGGGCGCAGAAGATCAGCGAGCACGAGCGCAACCTGCTCACCCAGATCTTCCGCTTCTTCACCCAGGCCGACGTCGAGGTGCAGGATTGCTACCACGACAAATACGGCCGCGTGTTCAAGCCGACCGAAATCAAGATGATGCTCGCCGCCTTCTCCAACATGGAGACGGTGCATATCGCCGCCTATTCGCACCTGCTCGATACGATCGGCATGCCCGAAAGCGAATACGGCATGTTCCTCGAATATGAGGAGATGCGCGCCAAGCACGATTACCTGCAGAATTTCGGCGTCGACAATGACGAAGACATCGCCCGCACGCTCGCCATGTTCGGCGGCTTTACCGAAGGCCTGCAGCTCTTCGCCAGCTTCGCCATGCTGATGAACTTCCCGCGCTTCAACAAGATGAAGGGCATGGGCCAGATCGTCACCTGGTCGATCCGCGACGAGAGCCTGCACTGCGAAGGCATCACCAAGCTGTTCCACGCCTTCGTCAAGGAGCGCGGCTGCCTGACCAAGGCGGTGAAGGAAGACATCATCGACTGCTGCCAGAAGACGGTGCGGCTGGAAGACGCCTTCATCGACCTCGCCTTCGAGATGGGCCCGGTGCCGGGGATGAGCGCGAAGGAAATCAAGAAATACATCCGCTACATCGCGGACTGGCGGCTGAGCCAGCTCGGCCTGCCCGAGATCTACATGGTGGACGACCACCCGCTGCCCTGGCTCACCCCGCTGCTCAACGGCGTGGAGCACGCCAACTTCTTCGAGACCCGCGCGACGGAGTATTCGAAAGGCGCCACCAAGGGGAACTGGAACGACGTCTGGGCGAATTTCGACCAGCGCCGCAAGGCGAAGGCCAACGACACGGACGAGGGCGACGACGGCTCCGAGCCGGACATGTTCGGCGAAGGCGACAGCGGGAACGGCGGAGCGCAGGCGGCGGAGTAGTTAATGACCAAACACGTTTTGAATTCGATATTGCAAAGCGGCAGTGCTAACTCCAAACCTTGAAGCAAATTCTCGCAGTCGATCTTCGTCCTGAAGATCAAAATCAGGCGGGATAATTTTCTTCACAATGCGCTTCGGCATCAGCAATTCAGCGGCGAAGCGGTTTGCTTCGATCTCGTAGGATAGCGTGCCGCTAGCCGCATTTTGGTCTCGCCGAAAAATTGCCTTGTCGACGTGCACACCTTGTTCGAGCAGTGGCAAATGTAGTTGATGATGGGCGAGTTCGTGAGCAATCGTGAACCGTTGCCGGTTCGGATGATGTGAGGAATTTACAACGATTGCGCGAGCTCCATCCTTGATGAACGCCATTCCAGAAAGGTCGTCATCAAGAGGAGTCAGCTTCACAATGCACCCGGTAGCACGTGCAAGCGAACGAACTGGCACCCGCATCTGATCTGTGGGATTGGCTGCCAGTAGCCGCTGAGCGGCCTTCTCGGCTTTCGTTCTATCTGGAGGCATGGCTGGCCACAATCAGTCACCTAACAGGTCAAATATACTTGCGACTTGGAATTTTTGTTCTTTCGTAAGTGAAGGGCCCGTCGTGGCGACTCTTGGGGGCTTTGCTGGGGCAGCGGGAAGCCAAAGATTAGCTGGCAGCAAGGTTTCAAAGGAACTTACGCCCAAGGCATTGGCAATCTCGACCAACTGATGGACATGGACGCCCTGCCGGCCTGTTTCCACATTAGCCAATGCTGCGCGCGTCATCCCAATTTTTCCCGCAAGCTCTGCCTGCGTGAAGCGCTTGGCCTTCCTCTTTTCGGCAATAGCCCTGCCAAGAAAACGGTAGAATTCGTGCGCCTCCACATGCCCGAGATATGCGCGCCTGACCTGATAGTCAATATGCCGTCAGCGTGTGCATATTATACACACGCGTGTGAAATAAGCTTGCTCTTGTAGGATTTTCGTGGTTGATGTCGGTGTCTCGATTCGGGACGACCAAGATCAATGAAGGAAATCAAGATATGAAAAAGCCCGGCAGCAATTCTGGCCGTAACGGCGGCATTTTTCAGGAGGTCGGTCCTCGAGGCGGACGGTACGACAACTACACAACGGTTCGGGACAATGAGCGAATGCCTCCAACGACACAGCCCGGCCGCAGCTGGGCTCCGGTCCGTCGAACACCCGACAGCAAGCGCTGATAGGAGGATCAAATGCCCCATTTCATCGTTAACAGGCAGGCGCAATCCAACGGGGATCACGAGGTCCACAATAAGACCGCAGGTTGCTCCTATATGCCGAGGGAAGCGAACCAGAAGGACCTCGGCTATCATTCTGACTGCCATGGTGCGGTCAGGGAAGCAAAGAGGACCTATAGTCAGTCCAATGGCTGTTACTACTGCTGCAACGCTTGCCATACCGGCTGATGCGTCATGGCTCGTGAGAGATGAAAGGCCGGCATCGTACGATACCGGCCTTTCTGCTTAGGCATGTTGTTTTACACAAAACCGGAATGTTAGATGGATCCCCGCCTTCGCGGGAATGACGGAGCAGGGAGTGTGGTGAATTACGGCACCACTTCACTTTGGCCCCCGAACTTTCACAGCTCCGAAGCCGCCTAGCATCCTCCCAGCAGGATCCGCGAATAGAGGCGGTGCAGCCGGTATAGCGCCAGCATGACCGGGCGCTCCGGCTTGCCGACCCACGATCCGAAGAACAGTCTTGTCCCGTCGCCCAGCGGCTCCACGGCCAGCCAGCTGGCTGTGCCGGTGCCGGCGGATTCGAGCAGGATCTGGGTGTCCCGACGCTCGATCACCTTCCACACCGCGATGTGGTCCGTCTCGCCGCGCGCCAGCGCCCGCGCATCCTTGCTGGACGCCCCGCGCCCCATCAGGGTGAGCACCAGCCGTTCGGGCCGGAATGCGATGCTGCAATAGAAGCGCTCGATATACTCGGGCAGAAAGACCGTGCCGGGCACCTCGCGGCAGAAGCAGTCGCGATAATCCTCCGGCCCGCCGAATCCGGCGAGCAGGCTGCCTTCCGGCACATCGCAGGCGGCGATCCCGGCCATCGGGGGAGGATAGACCGGCCTGCCTGGCACCTCCAGTGGCAAACCGGGATTATGGCGCCGGTTCCCGGGTCCCTGAACACCCGTCGCCCCTGCGCAGGCAGGGGCCCAGATAAGGGTGCGATTGTTTGAAACGGTACAAGATCGCCCGCCCGCGCCAAGGGGCAACCACTACCCGTTCCATCAGCCTTATATAGGCCCCTGCCTGCGCAGGGGCGACGGTCGCCAACTCCACCCCCTTCCCCTTTTCCCCGACATCCGCCATTCTCCCGCGCGGCGGCTGAGGCCGTCCAATGACAGGGGGAACACAGATGCCTGAAGTCGCAAACCAGATGCATATCTTCGTGCCGATGCTGGTGGTCGTCGCGCTTACGTTCGTCGCCTTCATCCGCATGGGCGGCGCGCGCGGGCGGGCGGTGAAGGAGGGGCAGGACCCGGATTTCTACAAGGCCCATCTCGGCGAGCCCGAACCCGAATACGCCACCGCCGCCACCCGGCACTACGACAACTTGTTCGAGATGCCGACGATCTTCTACGCCGCGTGCCTCACCGCCTATGTGCTGGGCGCGGTCACCGGCTGGGTGCTCGCCTTCGCCTGGGGCTACGTCGCCGGCCGCGTGATCCAGAGCGCCGTGCACATGACCTACAACAACCCCATGCACCGCGGCCTGGGCTTCACCGTCAGCGTACTGTTCATGGTCGCCCTGTGGGTCAACCTGGCGCTGTCGATCTTCGCGGGGCTTTAGGGGGTTGCCGTCGCCCCTGCGCAGGCAGGGGCCCAGATAAGGGTTCGGTTAAAGCAAAGGCGATGCAGCATTGTACGGCCACACCAAGACATGCCCGCAATGCGCTGAACTGACCTTAGATAGGCCCCTGCCTGCGCAGGGGCGACGAGCTGGAAAACGTGCATGAAAGGTGGCTGGGTCTACATCATGACGAACGGCGCGCATGGCACGCTGTATATCGGCGTGACTTCCGACCTGCCCGGGCGCGTCACCCAGCACCGGGAGGGACGCGGTTCGCAGTTCTGCGCGAAGCACGGCCTCGTCCGTCTCGTCCATGCCGAACGTCATGAGGACATCCGCGATGCCATCGCACGCGAAAGGGCGATGAAGAAATGGAAACGCCAATGGAAGCTGCGGCTGATCCGCCAGAACAATCCCGACTGGCGCGACCTCTACGATGAGCTGAACGCCTGATTGTCCCAGGACAACGCAATCGCCGCCAACCCCGGAAAACTACCTAATCCGTTTCGGATGCAACACCGGGCCCGCCATCTTGCCCCGTCGCGACGGCCTGCCATCTTGGCCGCGTCACGAGGGAGCACTGGCCATGGCCGAAACACCGGTCCGCAAGATCTGCAAGGGATGCCGTTCGGAAAGCGTCACGCGCGACGCCTGGGCCGAATGGGATGCCGAGCGGCAGGAATGGGTGCTGGGCGCGGTGTTCGACTACGCCTTCTGCCACAACTGCGCCTCGCGCACGCGGATCGAGGATGTTCCGGCTTAGGGGCGATCATTCCCGCTCCGCACAATCATCGTCATCCCCGCGAAGGCGGGGACCCAGATAAGACCGGCTGTGTGCGTTCCGGTTGCCCCTGGGCGCGGCCGTGCCATCCGGCACCGCCGGAACGAAACTCCACCGTTGGCTGGGCCCCTGCCTTCGCAGGGGCGACGGGTGGGCATTCGGCCTGTCCTACACGCGCGCACCCTGCCACACTGCCGGTCGCACCATTCCCGACCATGCGCGCAAGGCGAAATTTCCCGGCAGAAGTGTCACCCTGCGCTTGTCGCAACAAATGACCGAAAATCAGCAGCTTGATGTCGCAAACGCAGGGTTACACCCTGTCACCTTTGTCACCCCGGGGCGCGGCGGCCCGCAGTCAGGCCAGCCAGGTGTCCGGATTGGGCATTGGCTGCTGCTTCTGGGCGTTGACGATGCTCAGCACGCAGCGCACCACCACCAGCACGCCGACCGCCACCATCATCAGGAAGCCGATCAGCACGATCATCAGCAGGATGCTGACGAAGCCGCCGATCAGGCCGATCCAGAAGGTGCGGATCAGGTAGTCGTAATGCGACGTTTCCCAATCGGCATGTTCCTCGCCTTTCCAGACGTAGGCCAGCACCACGCCGACGATCACGGTGATGCCGAGGAAGAAGGAGGAGAGGTAGAGCAGGCTGACGACGGTCGGCCGGTTGAAGTCGAACCCGGCGGACGGCGTGTCCGTTGCGCCCGGCGTTTCCGGCTTCCCCGGCGTTTCGGGCTTCTTCGCCGGCTGTTCCGGCGGACCGCTCAGATCGTGCTGCTCCATGGGCGTGCTCCCGCTAGGCGCTGCAGTCTAGCCCAGCATGGCGCGGGGCCGCAAGCGCGGGGGCTGCGGCCTTGAAACCGGCCCGGCGCATCCTAATGTGCAAGACTGCACAGTCCCAACCGACATGAGAGGAGGTCCGACCGTGACCGACCCCAATTCCAGCGGAAAATCCGGCAAGTGGCTATGGATCGTCATCCTTGTGCTGCTGCTGATCGTCATCCTCGTCTGGTTCCGCGACCCGGTGGGCGAAGTGGAGGCGCCGGGCGCCGAAGCGACTCCGCCCCCGTCGAGCGAGTGGATCGAGGAAAACCCGGACGAGGCGAAGGTGCCCGTCACGCTGCCGAACAGCAGCCTTGAATCGGGCACCGAAGCGCCCACGGACGGCGCCGGCAGCTCGAGCGGCGCGGGCGAATAGGCCCGTCGCTCAGAGGTAGTCCACCGCGCCGTCGCTGCGGGCGAAGGCGAAGCGGCGCAGCGTCTCGACCCTGAAGCTGGGCGAGAGCACCGTGTCGACGGCGATGAAGCTCGCCAGCCCGCGGCTGCGCTCCAGCTCGATGCGCACGTAGCCCTGGTGCATGTTGTCGGTCCACACGACCTCTTCGACATGCTCGGCGAAGGCGCGGTCGAGCCGTGGCGACAGCTCGGGGCCGAAGCCGCTGGCCATGAAGTCTCCGGGTGAGGAGATGCCCGCCGTGCCCAGTTCGATCCCCGCCGGGCGGCCCTGCGCGTCGGCCAGCCGGTTCGCCCAGAAGCTGTGGCTGTCGCCGGTGAGGAACACCAGGTCGCCCGCGCCCGCCCTGCGGCTGAGATCATAAAGCCGCTCGCGGGCCCAGGGGTAGCCGTCCCAGGTGTCGGGATAGAACGGCAGGTTCCACTTGCCTTTCCAGGCGAGCGCCTTCGCCGACCCGCTCGCATCGGGATCGTCTGCCGGATCGGGCAGGATGCCCAGCGACACGAGGTCGGGCACATCGGTGCGCGCGATCGGCATCGGATTGCCGATCAGCCGCCAGGGCTGGCCTTCGCGCACCGAGCGGGACAGCGCGGCGGCAAGGTCCGCTTCCAGTTCCGGGGCGAGCATGCGCCGGCCCGGCTCGCCGAGCACGTCGCGGCGGAAGCGCGCGGCATCCTCTTTCGAGGCGATGGCGTCGGCATGGGCCATGTAGTCGATCTGTCTGGCCCGCGCGGTGTGGCGCGTCTCCAGCGTGCACAGCGTGGCGAGGTCGCCGAAGCGGTAGCTGCGCCAGAACTGCATGCGGCTGCGGCCCTTGTGCGCCAGCCATTCCGGCTCGCGCACCGGCAGCCACTCGTAATAGGCGCGGATCGAGGCGGCGCGGCGGGACGGCCAGTCGCCCTCGGTTTCGCTCTGGTGGTTCTCGGCGCCGCCGGTCCACGGGTTGTTGGCGCTTTCGTGGTCGTCCCAGCAGGCCAGCAGCGTGTGCGCGGCATGCATCGCCCGGGAGCCGCGGTCGGTCTTGTACTGGGCGTGGCGCTGGCGGTAGTCGGTCAGCGAGACGATCTCGTTCGCCGGTTCGTGGACGCGTCCGATCTTTCGGGCGACGTCGCCGCCCCAGCCGTCCGCGCCGTATTCGTAGATGTAGTCGCCGGTGTGCAGCACGAAATCGACATCGGCGTCGCGGGCGATCGCCTCATAGGCGTTGAAGTAGCCGAAGGCGTAGTTCGAGCAGGACGCCAGCGCGATGCCGAGCCGGTCGAGCCCGCCTTCCGGGAGGGTGCGCGCCCGGCCGACGGGCGACGTCGCCCCCAGTGCGCGGAAGCGATAGTAGTAGGTGCCGCCCGGTTTCAGCCCCTGCGCCAGCAGCTTCACGGTGTGGTCGCTTGCCGGTGTCGCCGTCATCCGGCCGGATTGCAGGATCGCGGCGAACCCGGGCGTTTCGGCAAGCTCCCATTCGACTTCGACGGATGCGTCGGCCGTGACCCGCGTCCACAGCACGACGCTCCCGGCGTCGGGATCGCCGCTGGCGACGCCGTGGCGGAAGACCGGGTTTTCGGTTTCCGGCCGGGCGAGCAGCGGGAAGGGCAGGGCGGCGAGGGCGGCCCCGCCGGCGAGCCCCGCCAGCGTGCGGCGTCTCGAAATCGGGAAGAAGGGGAGCTTGGTCATCGGTGATTCTCCGCGTCGGCCGGGCGCTGCGCAATCACCTGCCAGCCGAATGTTTCAGCACGGCGAAAACCGGGCGGCCTGCGTTCTGCACGGGCCGCCCGGTTCGCCTCGGGGCGATCAGAAATCGGCAGTCACGGTGAAGACCAGCGTGCGCGGCGCGCCGATCCAGGCGCCGCCGCCGGAAATGCCGCCGAGGTAGCTCTCGTCGGTCAGGTTGTTGACCACGAGGCTGAAATCGAGGCCTTCCAGCATCTCGGAAATGTCGTCGCCGCGCACGCCGACATAGGCATCGGTCAGGAAGTAGCTGTCGGTCTGCCAGCTGTTGGCGATATCGACGTAGCGCTTGCCGGTGTACTTGCCGGAGATGCCGAAGCGGAACGGCCCGCGCTCGAAGTCCGCCGACAGGGCGAACATCGACTTGGGAATGCCGGTCACGCGGTTTCCGGGCGTGATGCCGACCGCCGCATCGACCAGCGGGTCGCCGGTGCCTTTGTACTTGGCGTCGATATGCGTGAAGGACCCGAAGAGATTCACACCTTCGGCCACCGCCGCGTTCACGACGAGCTCGAAACCTTCGGAATCGATGCCACCGGCGTTGAAGTAGGTGCCGTTGGTGCCGATCAGATAGTCCGGCCCGGCGTCGGTATTGTTGGCCAGGAAGATGATCCGGTTGTCAAACTTGCTGTTGAAGTAGGTGGCCGAAGCCTGGATCGGGCCACTGTTGTAGCGCAAGCCGACTTCGATGTTCTCGGCGGTCTCCGGCTGGAGACTGTCGATGTCGGCAAGCGGGCGCTCAAGGATCTCGTCGCCCAGCGCCTTGAAGTTCTCCGCGTAGCCGGCGAAGAAATCCAGCCCGTCCATCGGCTCGAAGCGGATGCCGCCGGAAATCAGCACGTCGGACTTGGACTTGATCTTGGCGTCGGCCGTATCGCCGAGGAGATCGATCCGCTCGAGATGATTGATGAACTGCTTGATGCCGAATGATGCGGTGACCGGGCCTGCCTGCACCTCGTCCTGCAGGAACCACTTGAACGTGTCCTGAGGATATTTGCGACGGTACTGGGTCCAGTACGACGGATTGTCGTAGTCGTAGCCGACCCGGGTGTCGGTGATCTTGTGCCAGTCGCGCCACTCGCGGCGCGTCGTGTCCTCGTACCAGATGCCGCCGCGCAACATGTTCTCGAAGCCGCCGAAATCGGTTTCCCAGCTGAAATCGGTCGTGAAGCCGAGGCGCTCCTTGCCGTAGTGGGTGTGGCGATAGGACTGCGCGCCGACTGCCCCGGCCGGGTAACAGGCCGGGTCGTATTCGGGCCCTGCGCCGCCGTAGGGGAAGGTTATCGAGGAAACGCAGGCCGGGTCCGGGCTCAGCGCGACGCCGTTGGCGTCGAAGAAATAGATGCGGCCAAGCGGCGATCCGCCTTCGGTGCGCGCGCCCGTCAGTTCGCTTTCGGGATTGCCAGCGCCGTCGGCGATCACATCGACGATATAGGGCGGCACCCAGTCGCCGCGGCCGGCATTCTTGTGGAAGTAGGCGGCGGCACGTACGTCGATCGATTCCGCGAAGGACGTCTCCGCCTTGAGATAGGTGAAGAAGTTCTCGCGCAGCGTGGACCAGCCCTTGCGGTAGAGCTGGTCGACATAGGGAATGCTGGTCCACTCTGCGGTGAGACGGTCCCAATCCGGATCGGAAGCGAACTCGGCGGGGCTGAACAGGCGCTGATAGTTGTCCTCATGCGTGTCGTCGTAGCTGATGTATCCCGTCAGCTTGACCGGTCCGTTGGTGGTGAACTTGGCTGCGATGTGGTCGCGCTCGTTCTCGGCCGAGCTGTTGACCCAGTCGGTCGCTTCCTGGTGAGAGGCCGAGATCCATGCCTGTACCATGCCGCCGAGGATCTGGCCGGTATCGTAGCGGACATAGAAGCGCTGCGCGTCGTTCTCGCCCAGCGAAACCGAGAAGCGCACCCGGCTTTCCTCGAGAGGATCGGACGTGACGAAATCGAGCGTGCCGCCCAGGGCTTCGTTGGACAGCGAACCGATATCCGAGGTTCCCTGCGACACGTTGACGGTGCCGATGTTCATCGAATCGATGTAGCGGTTGGCCTTGGCGCCGCCGCCGTAGTTCGATCCGCCGTTGGGCAGGCCATCGATGGTGATGCCCACCTGCTGCTCGTCCAGATTGGTCTGGAATCCGCGCAGGGCGACAGTGGTCGACCAGTCGTCGAAACCGAACGTGTCGCCTTCCTGGACGGACACGCCGGGCAGGTTGTCGATCAGCGAGAGCGGGGAGGTCAGCGGGGTTTGCTGGGCCGCCATGCCGTCGTTGACCTGCGAATTGTTATAGGTCGTGCGGGCGCCGGTGACGATGATCTCGGCGCCGGCATACTCCGCCGCCGATTCGGCGCCGGAATATTCGTCGGCATGGACCGGCGCGGCAAGCGCCAGTGCAAGCACGCTGGCGCCTGCCAGTGTTGTGTTTCGAAGTGACGGGACTCGCATTTCCTATACCCCCATGTTGGCAATGATGCGGCGCATCATCTGGCGGGGGTTTTTGAAACTGTCCGGTCACTTCGATGACGGTTACAGGAACAAAATCTGACGAGAAAACAACCGTATTCCTACACGAGAAACGGATAGTCGCAGGACAGACAGTGCTTGCTGCATCGCAAAATCCAGAAGCATCAGCGCGCTGGCAGGCATTCTGCACAAACCGGAAGAATTGGGCGGAGGACCTCGTGCCCGAACAGGGCAGCGTGGCGGGTTGCCGGGCATGCCATGCTGGACGCGCCACTTGCCGGGGCATACACTTCGGCAATAGATCTTGGGTCGGCCGGAAGGACATTCCTTTCCGAAGAGAGTAAGAGCGCCATGGCCAATGCGACGTCACATGTGCAGGCGCTCAAACGCCTGTTGCCGGAACCGCTGGGGCAGCAGCTCGAATCGCATGCCCGGCTTGTTTCGCTGCGCGCCAACCAGATCGTGATCGGACATCAGGATCGCACCACCGACGTGTTCGTGGTGCTCGAAGGGAACTTGCGGGTCGAACTCTACTCGCTCAACGGGCGCGAGATCATTCTTGCCGATCTCGGCCCCGGTGAATTGTTCGGGGAATTCGCCGCGCTCGACGAACTGCCGCGTTCGGCATCGGTCACCACGACCAGCAAGTGCGTCCTGGCGAACATTCCCGGTGAGGTGTTCAGGCAGAAAGCGCTTGCCGACCCAGTCACCGCGGAGTGGCTGGCGAAGCGGCTGATCGGGCAGATCAGGTTGCTCACAGAGCGGATTTTCGAACTGAACGCGCTGGCCGTGCGCAACCGGCTCCATTGCGAACTGCTTCGGCTGAGCCTTGATGCCGGCGTCGTCGAAAACCAGGCGCTGGTGTCGCCGGCGCCCACGCATGCAGACCTGGCCAACCGGATCGGGTCGCATCGCGAAGCCGTGACCCGCGAGCTGCAGTACCTCCAGAAGGAAGGCATCGTCGAACAGCATGGCCGGCAGCTCGGCATCAACGACGTGAAAGAGCTTGCGGAGATCGTGCGCGCAGCCGCCGGCGATGTTGACCTGATCCAGCGGGCTTTCGGCAGGGCGCCGGAATAGGCCGGCGCGCCCCCGGCCGGCAGGTGCCCCGGGCGGCTACAGTCTCGAAATCGGCTCCACGATCGTTTCACCGAATTCGGCGAACTTGCTGCGGATGCCCGCCTCGTCGGTCGGGATCTCGCCGCTCGACGCGATGTTGAATTCGGTCACACCGGCATCCCGGAACCGCTTGAGGTCGTCCGGGTGCGCATTGCTGTAGACGATCTTGATGATCCGGAGGCTGTCCGGATCGCGGCCTTCCGCTCGCGTCATTTCCCGCAATTCGCCAATCGCCGAGGCGGCCTCGTCGATCGGCAGATTGTAAGGCAGCCAGCCGTCGCCGCGCTTGGCAATGCGCCGCATGGCGGCCTTGCTCTCGCCCCCGATGAGTATCGGAACGCCGCCGGCCCGTGCCGGTTTGGGGAAACTGCAGGCCTTGTCGAAAGAGAAATGTTCGCCACGGTAGGTCGAATAATCCTCCAGCCAGAGGCTGCGCATGGCGTCGATGGCTTCGTCGGTGCGCTTGCCGCGCGCCCTGAAATCGGCGCCCACCGCGTCGAACTCTTCCTTGGCCCAGCCCACGCCGACGCCAAGCAGGGCGCGCCCTGCGCAAAAGGAATCGAGCGTGGCGAGCGACTTGGCGAGAAATACCGGGTTGCGCTGGGGCAGGACGATGATGTTGCTTCCCACTTCCAGCCTGCTTGTCGCCGCCGCCGCCCAGCTCATGCCGATGACCGGATCGATCAACGGATTGAGCGGATTCACATTGGCGTAGGTGTCGTCGCTGAATTGCAGCGGGGCGTCGGGATCCTGATCGGGTATCTCCTGCCCGGACCCTTCCGCGTAGGGATAGACGGACTCCGGATATTCGGCGAACTGGACGACATGGTCCGGCATCCAGTAGTGCGCGAAACCCGCGTCCTCCGCCGCCTTGGCCGAAAGGCGGATGAATTCGCCGCTGGCGTAGGGGCCGATGCCGCCACATGTGATACCTACCTTCATCGGACTCTCCTCTTCCGTCTCTAATCTAGGCAGCGGTTTTCAGCCTGCCCTCGGCATCTGCTTCAGAGTTCGCCGATCGGCCCGACAATGCGGTCCCGGAATTCGGCGAACTTTGCCTGCATGCCTGTTTCGTCAAGCGGGATATCGCCGTTGGAGGCGACGTTGAATTCGGTGACGCCTGCGTCGCGATACCGTTTCAGGTCGTCGATCTCGGCGTTGTCGTAGATGATCTTGCAGATCCGCAGCTTGTCCGGGTCGCGCCCCGCATCGCGCGTCATTGCCCTGATTTCGTCGATCGCGCCGGCCGCTTCGCTGAGCGGCAGGTTGTATGGCAGCCAGCCGTCTCCCAGCCGGGCCACCCGCCGCCTGGCAGGCTTGCTCTCACCGCCGACGAGCATAGGCACGCCGCCGGGCCGGGCTGGCTTGGGATAGCAGTAGGCATCCTTGAAGTCGTAGAACTCGCCGGAGAAGGAGGAGCTGTCGTCGCGCCACAGCGCCTGCATCGCCTGCATCATCTCGTTGGTGCGCCTGCCGCGCTCGCCGAAATCGACCCCGATCGCATCGAAGTCCTCCTTGGCCCATCCCGCCCCGATGCCGAGAATGGTGCGGCCGCCGCAACACGCGTCCAGCGTCGCCAGCTCCTTGGCGAGAATTATCGGATGGCGCTGCGGCAGGATCAGGACGTTGGAACCGATCTCGATGGTCGATGTCACGGCGGCCAGCCAGGTCATCGCCACGACCGGATCGGCGAAGGCGACGGTGGGGTCCACCAGCGCGAACGTATCGTCGCCGAACTGCAGCGGGGCATCGGGATCCTGGTCAGGCACCTGCTGGCCGGACCCTTCGGCGTAGGGATACTTTGACTGGGGGTAGGCCGCGAACAGGATGACATGGTCGGGTATCCAGTAGTGCGCGAAGCCGACCTGCTCGGCCGCCTGAACCGAGCGGCGCAGGAAATCGCCGCTCGCGTATGGGCCTATGCCCCCGCATGTTATCCCGACTTTCATCGACAGTTCCCTTTCAGAGCTTCCCTTTTTCTTATCCGGAGGCATTATCCGTCTAGCGCGAATCTTGTCACGGCGGCTTTCTTGCTTGCTCCGGACCGCGCTGCTGACCCTCGGGGCAACGCATCGGCGGCGCAGGGGTTAGCAGCTTGTCATCCGGACTACGGCGTGAAATCGGTTCGCGATATGGAATTGTCCATTTCAAGAAGGCAAGTCGAGAAACGAGGATATGGGGATACTGGACGGCAAGGTAGCGCTGGTCACCGGCGCCGGAACCGGCATCGGCAAGGGCACGGCGAGGATGTTCGCCGACGAAGGCGCCAAGGTGGTCATCGCCGCGCGGCGGGAGAGCCTGCTCGAAGAGAGTTGCGAATATGCGCCCGACAGCATGTCGTGGGTGCGCATGGACCTGTGCAGCGAGGAGGAGCGGGCGCGTGCTCTCGAGACCGTGGTGGAGCGCCACGGCAAGCTGGACATACTGGTCAGCAACGCCGGAGCCCAGCTCTGGAAGACGTTCGAGGAAACGAGCACCGAGGAAATCGACGACATCTATTACACCAACCTGTCCTCGACGGTTCGCTTCGTGCAGCAGGCTGTCCCCTATCTTGAAGCCAGCAACGGGAATATCGTCATCGTGTCCTCGACGGCAGGCCGCTATGTGCTGTGTCCCTCGCAGAAGCTTTCGGTCTACGGCGCCTCGAAAGCCGGGCTCAACCAGTTCACCCGGGCGGTCGCCCCCGAGCTGGGCCCGAAGGGCATCCGGATAAACGCTGTCGCCCCCGGCCTCACTCGCGGCGAATATGCCGACGAAGGGCTCGAGCAGAACGACGAAGCGACCAGGGAATGGATCCGCTCGGTTACGCCGCTGGGCCGCATCGGTGAGCCCGAGGACATCGCCCGCGTCATCCTGTTCATGGCGAGCGACCAGGCTGCCTGGGTGACCGGGCAGGTGCTGGATGCCAGCGGCGGTTGGCAGGTCGCCGGAGGCTGACGGGCAGCACCAAGGATCAAGCGGGAGAGGAAGAGATGGCAGCGGAACGCAAGACTGCACTGGTGACGGGCGCGGCAAGCGGCATAGGGCGCGCCACGGCGGAACGGCTCTCGCGCAATGGCTGGAACGTGCTGGCGGTGGACCGTGACACGGACAAGCTCGGCTGGGCCGACGACTGCGACAATGTGGCCGGCCACGCGGCGGACATCACCTCGCAGGAAGCCAACCTCGAGATGGTTGCCGAGGCCGAGCGGCTGTTCGGCCCGCTGAACGCGGCGGTTCTCAATGCCGGGGTTACCGGCGGCGGCGGCATCGACGACTTGTCTTTCGAGGATTTCCAGAAAGTCATTTCGGTGAACCTGTTCGGGGCGGTGCTTGGAGTGAAGGCGGTCCTGCCCTCTCTGCGCAAGAACGGGGAAGGCGCGATAACCCTGACGTCGTCGACGATGGGGCTGGCCGGCGACGCCGAGAACTGGGCCTATTGCACCAGCAAGCACGCGATCATCGGACTGGTGCGCAGCCTCTCGCGCGAGATCGGCTGGCAAAACATCCGGATCAATGCGTTGTGCCCCGGCCCCACGTGGACGGGCATGACCGGCGCGATCAAGGAGGTCGCGCCGGCCCATTACGAGCACATGAAGCAATCGGTGCCGCTGCAGCGCTGGGCGGACCCGGAGGAGATGGCTTCGGTGCTCGAATTCCTGATTTCGCCCGCCGCGTCCTACGTCAACGGCCATGCCATGGTTGCCGATGGCGGAGCCATGGTCGGCACCGGGCTGGTGCTGCCCGCGTCGTCGGGCAAGGCGGCCATTCCGAAAGAGATAGACCACTAGGCAGGAAACCATGTCCGATACGAACACCACCATGTCGCAGGAGAATTTTGCGGCTGCCGCCGAGGCGGGCGAAACGGCTCCCGCCGATTTCTCGAGTGACGACGGCGCCTTGGCCTATGCCTATGGCCAGCTCGACAAGCTGGTGGAGGCGATGCGCTATTCGCTCAGGAAGCAGATCGTCGGCTGGCCGGACGACGACCGCGAGCTCAACACCTACGAAGCGCTGCGCCACATGCTGCGCAACATGAGCTTCGGCCACGCCGCGCATGTCGAGGCCGATTACGGCAATCCGACGCTTACCAAGATGGGCGGCACGAACCGCATCCAGTTCCAGCTCCAGTCGACCGACTGCAACTACCATACCGCCGTGCTGCACGGGGCCTACCGCTATCGCCTGCGCGGCAACCGCGGGACATGCGCCGTTTTCCAGCTCAGCACCTTCAACGGTCACAGCTGCGATTTCGCCGACGGTTGGAAGATGATCGCCAACGCCAACAATGTGGATACGCCGCAGCTGGCGCCCGGCAAGCAGATCGACGTCATCCTCAGCCACGAGAAGCCCGGCGATCTTGGCCCCGACCAGGTCTGGCTCGAGCTGCCGGAAGGCCGCTGCGAGATGCATATGCGGCAGTATTATGCCGACTGGTTCGGCGAACAACCCGCCGACCTGATGCTGACCTGCGAGGAGCAGGTTTTCCCTCCCCCGCTTCTCGACCGCGACAGTTCGGAGACCCGCTTCAAGCGGCTGGTCGACCTGCTGCGGGTCCATGCCGATTTCTGCGAGGCCGGCGTGAAATCCCACCTAGCCTCGCCCGATGACAGGATCGCCCGCTTCGTCGTGCCGGGCGCCTTTGCCGGAACCGACTATTTCTCCGGACAGTTCCGCGTCCGCCCGGACGAGGCGGTGATCATCGAGATTGACAGGCCCGACTGCGAATACTGGAATGTCGAACTTGCGCAGCTGCAGTGGGAGCCCGGCGACTACTGGGCTCGCCTGGTGAACTACAACCTGAGCCAGGTGCATTACGAGAAGGACGGGTCCGTGCGGTTCATCGCCAGCTGGCAGGATCCGGGCCTGCCCAACTGGTTCGACTGTTCGGGCCGCAACCTCCATCTGATCGGCTTCCGCTTCTTCGAGTGCAACACCGAGCAGGCCGAACCGCGCGTAAAGACCGTGCCGTTCGCAGAGCTCGCCGACCACATCAGCCAGGACATGCCGCGAATATCGAAGGAGCAGCGGCAAGAGCAGATGGAGAAGCGCCTGGTCTCGGTCTACCGCCGACGCTTCAGCGACTTCTGATGGGACAGACGACAATGGACGAACTGGCACGCGCCAAGCAGGCCTTTTCCTTCGGGCCGCTGCTCGAGGAAGCCTTCGCCGAAGCGGGCACCGGAGCGAAGGCGTTCCGGGACGAGACCTTCTTCCCGAACCTGGAGAAGGTGCTGGCGATCCCGCACAATATCGATATCTCGCTGAGCGGCGTGCAGATCATGCACGCCAATTCGCTCCGCTTTCTGGTCAACCGGCTGCGCTGGGAAGCCGACGTCGAAAAGCATCCCGAGATTCTCGACGAGGACGTCGACGATCCGATCGTCGTGCTCGGCCTGCCGCGCAGCGGCACGACCAAGCTGCAGCGCTTCCTCTCGGCCGATCCCGCTCTTCAGGCGACACCGGCCTGGGCGATGTGGAATCCTGCGCCTTTCCCCGGCGAGCAGCGCGGCGATCCGACGCCGCGGCGTCAATGGGCGGCGCAAATGATGAACGCCGTGACCAACACCGGCGACACCTACCAGAAGATGCACGAGTTCGCCGCCGACGAGGCCGAGGAGTCGAGCTTCATTCCGATCATGAATTTCGACAGCATCGGGCAGTTCATCACCGCGCCCGATTACAGCTACCTCGACTGGCTGCGCTCGCGCAGCCGCGTGCCTCCGCAGGCCTATCTCAAGGAGATGCTCAAGTATCTCCAGTGGCAGAACGGCGGCAAGAGAGGTCCCTGGCTGCTCAAGAACCCGTGCAACACCGGCGAGTTCCTGGAAGTCCTCGAGGTCTTCCCCAAGGCGACTTTCGTGATTTCGCGGCGCGATATCTACAAGACCATGGGCTCATCGATGCGGATGGGCACCGAGATCCTGCAGAACACCTTTGATCCGCTCGATCCGAAGTTTGTCGGCCAGTATACCGTCGACATCTGGGCCTACGAAACGAAGCGCTACCTTGCGCAGCGCGAGGAAATGGGTCCTGAAGTTCGCCTCGTCGAGGCCGATTACAACACCTGCGTCAGCGACGGGCTCAGTGTTGCCCGGCAGGTCTACGAGGCGCACGGGCTGCCCTGGACCGACGCGGGAGAGGCGGCGATGCGCCAGTGGGACATCGACAACCCTCGCCACAAGCTGGGGTCCTATGGATACGACCTCGCCGACTACGGCTGGTCGGAGGAAAAGATCGCCGAGGCATTCGGCCCGGTCGCCGAAGAATGGCGCGGCAAGTAGCCAGTATTGATTTGAAGACGGAGCAGTTGATGTTTCTCAAAGGCCACATGCAGAACGCCTATGTCACGCATGATCTCGACAAGGCGATCGAGATCATCGGCAACCAGTTCGGGATGGAGCCGTTCCAGCGGATCGACCCGGTGCTGACGATCAAGACGCCAAAAGGCAACCAGCCGATGTCAAACCGCGTCGCGTCCTACTGGGCAGGCGGGCTCAACATCGAGATCATCGAGCCGGTGTCCGGTTATGTCGACGATTACGTGGCCATGTTGCCGGACGACAAGACCGACTGCGTGCCGCGCTTCCACCACATCTCCTTGCGGCGCGACGACGAGGCGGAGATGCGCAGGGAAATCGCGGAACTCGGCCTGCCGCTGGCTTTCGAGGGACCGCTGACCAGCGAAGCGGATATCCCGCCACTGATCTTCGTCTACCTCGACGGCCGCAAGTCGCTCGGCCACTATGTCGAATATACCTGGAAAAGCCCCGAGGCCTGGAAATTCGTCGGCTGGCCGGAAGGACGGCCGGTCTGGTGATCGCGTTCTAGAAGGCAGGCCGACCTTCGGGCCAGCCGATCTTCTCCCATCCGCCCGGTTCTTTCCAGACCAGCTCCAGGAAGTGCCCGAGGCTCGAGCGGCCGTCGAGATAGGCGAAGACCATGCCGCGCGGCTCTCCGGAAAAGGCGACGGGCAAGCCGCAGCCCGCAATTTCCGCGCGCATCTCATCCAGGTCGTCGCGGCGCAGCGCCATGTGGTGAAAGCGCGGAACCGGGTCGCCGGTGTCCTCGGGCAGCATGGCCGTCAGCGGTGCGACATGTCCCGACAGCGGCTGCATCAGTTCGATATTGATGCCGCCGATCCAGCCGGTTGCGAGGCGCATCTCCAGTCGCCGGACCCCGGCGGGAGTTGTCACCTCAACGTCGATATCGAAACATTGCAGGCTGTTGCACTCGAAACGGTCGGCAAAGATTTCCAGTGCCTTGTCGAGGTCATGGGTGACGTAGCCGTTCTGGTAATGACCGCGAAGGTTCACTGGTCGATCGCTCCGCGCCCGGGATCAGAAGACCGGCTTTTCCTTCGGCCAGCCCTGCATCGCCCAGCCTTCCTCGGTCGCCCAGATGTATTCGATGCAATGGCCCATGGTCTCGCGCGCGTCGATATAGATGAAGGTCATCAGGTCGCCGACTTCGCTCTCGAACATGACCGGGAAGCCCATTTCCTCGATTTCCCTGCGCATCTCGGCCTGGTCGTCGCGCCGCACGGCGACATGGTGGAAGACGGGTCGCCAGTCGTTCTTGTCCGCGCGCATGGCGGGCATGTAGTGGTCGAGATAGCCCTTCACCGGCTGGATAATCTCCAGCTGGTGGCTGCCCTGCCAGCCAAGCGCCACGCGCACGCTCGATTCCTTGTCGCCGTCCGGGGCGTGGAGGATCATGTCGGGCTCGAAGACGATCCATTCGGCCTTGCCGAAGCGCCTGTCGATCTCCGCGCAGCATTTGTCCATGTCGTGCGTCACATAGGCGTTCTGGAAGTGTGCCTTGAAAAACAACATCCGCCGATCCTCTTCCCGTTCGGGCCTGGGCCGTTCCCTTCACCCGTTATCGCAGATACTTACAGATTGGCGGCTGTCACCGCCACCTGCGCCTGCCGTCGGGCTTGACCACAGCGGCAAGCGCTCTGCCAAGTCGGCGCAGCCCTTCGTCGATCCGGTCTTCCGCTATCTCGCCGTAGGACAGCCGCAGGCTTTGCGAGCAGGCTCCCGGCGTTGCGGCGAAATAGGTTCCGGGGATGAACGAGACCTTCTCCTGCTCCGCCGCGTCGAGCACCTCACCGACATCGCCGTGCGGTATCGTCAACCAGACGAAGAACCCGCCTTCGGGATCGCTCCATTGCGCGACGTCAACGCAGTGCCGCTCGAGGCTTGCAAGCATCGCGTCGCGCTTGCGCCGATAGTGTTTCGTCACATGCGCGAGATGCGAGGTGAAGGTTCCGTCCTCGATGAAGCGCGTCACCACGCGCTGGATGAGGGGGCTGATGCCGAGGTCGGTCCGCATCCGCGCCAGCCCCGCGGCGATCTCGTCGGGGCCCGCGGCCCAGCCTACCCGCAGGCCCGGCGCGATCGTCTTGCTGAAGGATCCGAGATGGATCGTGCGATCGGGCGCGAGCGCGATCAACGGCGGCGGGGTCGGCCCGAAGCGGATGTCTCCGTAGGTGTTGTCCTCGACGATCAGCAGGCCGTGGCGCTCGGCCAGATCGGCCACGGCCTGCCGCCGCTCGAGGCTCAGCACGGTCGCGGTGGGATTGTGGCAGGTCGGGATGGTGTAGAGGAACTTCGCCCGGCGCCCGTCCCGGTCGAGCTCCTTGAGGGCAGCTTCCAGACCTGTTGGATCCAGGCCGCAGACATCGATGGGAGTCGCGACAATCTCCGCCCCCATCTGGCGAAACGCCTTGAGCGCGCCGGGATAGGTCGCGGCTTCTGCGATGACGACATCGCCCGGATCGACCAGAGCGGCGGCGACCAGGCCAATGCCGCCCGCGCTGCCGTTGGTGAGCACCACGCCGTCCGCGCCGGCAGAGCCTCCTTCCTTGCGGTGGCGATAAGCGATAAGTTCGCGAAGAACCGCATCGCCCTGCTCGTAGCCGTAACCGAGGATACCCCCTTCATTGGCGGCAAGTATCTGATCGAAAAGCCTGCGAAGCTCCGCAGCGGGATGCAGGGCCGGATCGGGCAGCCCGCCGCCGAACTGGATCATGTCCGGCGAACCGATGCGCCGCAATCCATGGTCCGGCATGGCGCTACCCCGAAGCCGACGGCTGAAGAAGCTGTCGAAATCCACACCCCTCTCCTTAAGACGATCTCGAGCTCCGTGCCCGTTCGTCCCAGGCAGGGTGGTTCCACAACCGCTGACCGGCTGCAAGCTCCTTGGGGCCGATGTTGACGGTCGCCGAGTCTTTGCGCAGGTTCGCTTCGCAACCAGACGGCTCAAGCCGGCAAGAAGGACATGGGAGATTACGCTATGGACGCAGCCGCCCGGAAGCGGACCTGGATCGACCTGTTCGAGGATCTGGAACGCGAGCACCCCGATGTGACCGCGCTGTCATTGAGCGGCGATGGCGGCGAAACGCTGAGCTGGCGCGATCTCGTCCGGCGGTCCGCAGGCGTTTCGCGCCTCTTTGCCGATCGCGGCGTCAAGCAGGGCGACGTGGTGTGTATCCAGCTGCCGAACAGCATCGCCTTCGTCCTTTCCGTGATCGCGGCATGGCGATTGGGCGCCACCGTCGCCCCCTTGCGCTGGGATCTGCCTGCGCCTGAGCGCGCGCAGCTTGTCGCGCTGGCCAGCCCGGCCGTATCGGTCACCCAGTCCGGGAGCGGCGAGGGAGAAGTCTCTCAGGCAGACGTCGCGGCAGCGCTGCCGGTTGACCCCGCCACCTTGCCGCCATCGCTGCCTGCCGTCCCGGCCTGGATGACCGCTTCGGGAGGCTCGACCGGCAGTCCGAAGCTCATCGCTCCCGATGTATCGACTGCCGTAGGCGAGGGCGGAATGCCCATGGCCGGTGGCGCATCCAGATTCTCCGACAACACGGATCATCGCCATCCGGTCCATATGGTCTGCACACCGCTGTACCACATGCACGGGTTTTCCCTGTTGTGGCGCACGCTGACGGAAGACTTCCGCGTGGTGGTCATGCCGCATTTCGAGACAGAGGCGTTTCTCGACCTCATCGAGAGCGAGCGGGTCAGCTTCATAGCGATCGTTCCGACGATGGTCGTGCGCCTGGTTAAGAGCCCGAGCTTTCGGGGGCGCGACTTCTCGAGCCTGGAGACCGTGATCTTCGGGGCGGGGGCTACTCCCGAATGGGCGATCCGCGAATGGATCGAAGTGGTAGGCGGCGAATCGCTGCTGCTGGGCTATGGCATGTCGGAAAGCATTGCCGCGTCCTTCATCACCGGGACGGAATGGCTCGAGCATCCCGGAAGCGTGGGCAAGCCGTTCGACGTGGAAACCATGGTCGCAGACGATGACGGCAAGCCGCTGCCACCCGGTGAAGTCGGAGAGGTTTTCTTCCGCCCCGAAGGCGGTCGCGAGCAGACGTTCCGCTATGTCGGCGATGCAAAGGCACGAATGCTGCCCGGCGGCTGGGCCTCGGTGGGAGACCTCGGCAAGCTCGACAAGGACGGGTATCTCTACATCATGGATCGCCGCACCGACATGGTGAAGACGGGAGGGGCCAACGTCTTTGTCAGCGAAGTCGAAGCGGCCTTGCTGGCGCACGCCGATGTTGCCGATGTCGCCGTCGTCGGCCTTTCCGATCCGGAGTGGGGAAGGCGCGTCCACGCCATCGTGGTGTTGCAGTCCGGAGCCGATGCAAATGAGGCGGCGGACAGGCTGAGGTCGCATTGCAAGGATTTGCTGGCTGCCTACAAGGCGCCGCGCAGTTTCGAGTTCGTCGACACGCTCGGCCGCACGGATGCGGGCAAGCTCAATCGTCAGGCCCTGGCCCGCGCCCGTGAAGAGGAGAATGCATGACTGTTCACTATCAGGAGCGCGGCCATGTCGCACTGATCACCATCGATCGGCCCGAGCGGCGCGGGGCGATGAACCTCGAATCCTATCAGCAGCTTGCGGAGGGCTGGCGGACCGCCGCCGCGGCGCCCACGGTACGGGCCGTTGTGATCACGGGCGTCGGCGATTCCTATTGCGCCGGGGCGGACCTCAAGGAATTCATCCCGATGGTCGCCGAAGGCGCTCGCGACCGGGCCGAGAAGGGCGAAAAGCCCGAGGCCGCGCCCGCGAGTGATGATGCCATCGAAGGCAGCAGCAGCGATCTTACCCTGGCGGTGCTGCGCGGCGTCGATTATCCCAAGCCGATCGTCGCGGCGGTGAATGGTCCCTGCGTTGCGAGCGGGATGGAGATGCTACTCGGCACAGACCTTCGGATCGCCAGTCCGGATGCGGTGTTCGGCTTGCCGGAAGTCAAGCGCGGCCTGTTTGCATCCGGAGGCAGCACGGTCCGGCTTCCGCGCCAGATACCCTATGTCCACGCGATGGATATCTTGCTGACCGGCCGGCACATCACCGCGCAGGAAGCCATGCAGTTCGGGCTGATCAACCGGATCGTCGAAAAGGCGGAATTGCTCGATACTGCGATGGAGATTGCACATGCGATCGCCGCCAATTCACCGGGTGCGGTTTCGGCAACCAAGCTCAGCGTGCTGGACGGTTTCAAGACCGGAATCACGCAGGCCTACGCTCGCGAACTGGAACACGGCGACAAGGTGTTCTCCGCGCCCGATGCGATCGAAGGACCCAAGGCGTTCCTCGAGAAGCGGGAGCCGCGCTGGACCGGCGTTTCGCAGTCAGTCTGAAGGCTTCGATGAAACTCAACGCCGCCCATTCGGTCGCGCCGGCCCCGGATCTCGCCGACCTTGCCGTGCGCCTCGAGGATGCCGGCTGTCATGGCCTGTATTTCGCGGAGCTCGCCCACGATCCCTTTCTTGCCGCCGCAATCGCAGCGACCGGCGGAACCGCAATGACGCTGGGTACCTCGATCGCTCTCGCTTTCACGCGTTCTCCGACAACGCTTGCCTATACCGCGCAGGACCTCAATGCGGCGACCGGCGGAAAGTTCGTCCTGGGACTCGGTCCGCAGGTGAAAACCCATATCGAGCGTCGCTTCGGCCTCGAATGGCGCGAGCCGGTGCAGCGCATGCGCGAAGTCGTCCTGGCGATGCGTGCGGTCTGGCGTTGCTGGCAGGAGGGTGGCCCGCTGGATTTCCAGGGCGAACTTTATCGCCTGTCGCTCATGCCGCCCGCTTTCCGGCCGGAGAATACCGACCACGGGTCGCCACTCGTCTACCTGGCGGCAGTCGGTCCGAAGATGGCCGAAGTCGCCGGCGAGGTCGGCGACGGCCTGTTCGTCCATGCCTTCTCGACACCCGACTATGTTCGCAATGTGCTTCTGCCCGCGGTAGACCGGGGCCTTGCCCGCTCGGGCCGCAGCCGCGCGGATTTCCAGATGTGCTACTCGGCTTTCATCGCGGATACCGTGGCGGCGGACAGCCCGGCCGACGCGCGCGAGCGTGCGCGCGGGCTGGTCGCCTTCTATGCCTCCACACCGGACTATCGCCGGGTGCTTGACCAGCACGGGATCGGCGAACTGCAACCCCGCCTGAGGCAGATGACCCGCGAAGGCGCATGGGACCGGATGGCGGATGAGATCAGCGACGAGGTACTGGACCTGTTCTGCGCCACAGGCGCTCCGGCAGAACTGGGCGAGGAACTGGGACGGCGCTGGGGCGGGCTAATCGACCAGATGTCGCTGCCGGTGGACTTCTGGTTGCGGCACTCCGACGAGCGCGAATGGCAAATCGCCGCCGCAAGGCTGACCGGGTCTTCCGCGACCGCCTGAGCGCTCAGTTTCCGCTCAGCCGGGGGAGCCCGGCGATAGCCTGTTCGAACTCTGCCATCATCCTGTCGAGGATAGTCCTTACCGGCTCGATTTCATTGATCAGCGCGCTGCTTTCGCCGGCTGGAACCAGTCCGGCATTCAGGTCTCCTCCGAAATACGCGGTCTTCGACGCTTCCATCGAGTTCACGAAATCGGTTTCACCTGCTTCCATCGCATCCGTCAGCCGGGTGCGCAGGACCCTGAGGCAAGGCCCGACGCCGCGATTTGTGACGGTCGTCTCGAATAATCCGGCCTCGGCGATGCCTTGCTTGTAGCTGTCGTGGACGGGGCTTTCGGCCGAGGCGACGAACCGCGTGCCGAGCTGGACTGCCTCGGCGCCGAGCGCGAATGCCGCCGCCATGCCGAAACCGTCGGCGATGCCGCCGGCCGCGACGATCGGCAGGTCCGTGTCGCGGCGCACGAGCCGCAGCAGCGAAAGCAGCCCCACTTCCTTCGGGCTGCGCAGGGCCGCGCTTTCGGAGCCTTCGACGATCAGCCCGTCGACGCCCGCACTCGCCGCCTTGCGCGCTCCGGCCAGGCTCGGGACCGCATGATAGACCTTGATCCCGGCATCCTGCAGGCGCCCGGCATACACGCCGGGATCGCCGGCGGAGGTGGTGACGAACCGCACGCCGGAGGCAATCACGTCCGCCAGGATCGAGTCATCATGCTTCAGGAAGGCAAGTGGCAGGTTGATCGCCCATGGCGCGCCGGTGAGCGTTCGCATCCTTGCGATCTCCTCCCGGATTCCGGGAAAGTCGCCCGAGGAAGTCTCCATGATGCCGAGTCCGCCGGCATTGGCCACTGCCGAGACCAACTGTGAACGGGCGATCCACCCCATCGGAGCCTGAAAGACGGGATACTTCGTCCCGCAATCGCTGAGTACCCGGTTCGTGCTGAAATCCAGCGCCATGGAATTCCCCTTCCGGTCAGCCTGCAGGTTCAGGCCGCCCTGGCCAGCCAACCGGCAGGCAATGCGCCGGTGGCCTGTCCGCCTTCCTGCACGACCACGCCGTTGACGATCGTATAGCGATATCCGCCGGGATCGCGCGTCAGGCGAGGCCGGTCTCCGGGAAGATCATTCACCGGCTTTTCAGGTCCGTAGTGCAGCTCGTCCAGCGCGAAGATCGTGATGTCCGCCGCCTTGCCGGGGGCCAGCACGCCCCGGTCGCGAAGGCCGAGCAGTTCCGCCTGTCGGCCGGTTAGCGCGTGGATTGCACTTTCCAGGCTCATGTCGCCCCGCTCGCGGACGTATCGCGTCAACAGCAGCGTCGCGTCTCCCGCAGCGCAGAACATCTGCAGATGCGCGCCGGCATCGCTGCCGCTGATGAAGGCGACCGGGCTGGTGAGCAGTCGGGCAACCTCTGCCTGGTCCGTATTGGCGATGGGAAACACGAAAGTCGTGGCGAAATCGTTTTCCTTCAGCCAGTCGGCGAGCACGTCGGAAACATGGCCGCCGCGGTCTTCGACCAGGTCGGCCAGGGTCCGGCCGAACCAGTCGTTGAGTTCCGGTTTCCCGACCGAGTTGATCCGCAGCAGTTCCGGCTTGTCGAACGGGAACAACACTGACACGCAGCTTTCGGCATCGGACCGGGCCTGCGCCCGCCATTCGGCATCGTCCACCAGCCGCCGCTTTTCGTCCATCGGCGCCTGGACAAGCCGGTTCCACGCAGGAACGCTGATGAAGCAGATGCTTTCCGAAAAACCGATGAGAAGTTCGAACTGGCGGGGCGAGGCCATGCCGAAAATGCGTGCGCCTTTCGCGTGCAGTCCTTCTAGGCAGGTGATGATCCGGCGCGAACGCTCAGGGTCGCTGTCGAGATGGACGAGGATGTTGTAGAAGCCCGTAACGCCATGGCGTGCCAGGAACGTACCCAGCCATTCGAGCTGTTCGATGATGACATCGGTCGTGTCGCCCGGGACGAACTGGAAGACCGCGCCATGTTTGGCCAGTGTGGCACAAAGCGCGTCGAGTTCGGCGTCGTCGGCATGGCAGGACGGGACCGGGCGTCCGTCGCGATCCTTGTCGTAGAGTGAAAACGACATGCCGGGAGCGCCCGCCGCAAGCGAGCGGTCCAGCTCCCGCGCCATCGCCGCGATCTCCTCCCCGGTAGCGGCGCGCTCCCAGGCGGCGTTCCCCATCACGTAGGCGCGTATCTGCGAATGGCCGACGAAGGCGACAAGATTGATGCCAAGCGGCGTTGCCGACATCGTCTTGCCGTACTCCGCATAGCTTTCCCAGTCCCAGGGAATGACGTCGTTGAGCAGGTCGGCCGGCATATCCTCGATATAGCTGTAGACGTCGACCTGGGCGCGGCGGTCGTCGGGTCGCATCGGTGCCAGGCCAAGCGAGCAGTTGCCCGCGAGCACCGTGGTGACACCGTGTTGCGGCATGGGGTCGCACAGCGGGTCCCAATAGATCGTCGCATCGAAATGGGTGTGGGAATCAATGAAACCGGGAGCGACCACGGCTCCGGTCGCGTCGATGACCTGCTCATCCTGCGGGTCGAGGTCCGGTGCGATCTCGGCAATGCGTCCTTCGCGGATGCGGATGTCCGCCTTCTTTCCGGGCGAGCCCGTGCCGTCCATCACAGTGCCGTTCCTGATCAGCAGGCTGCTCATCGGCCCTCTCCCTCGCATTGGTTTGCCTATGTTTTTTCCATCGCCGCGATCCTGTCGTCTCGCAACCGGCTGCGGCGCGCCTTGCCTGCCTCGTCACGAAGGGGTTCACTCGTGAACTCGATGGTGCGGGGGAGCTTGTATGAAACCAGACGCTCCTTCGCGAAGGCGATGAGCTCATCGGCGGCGGGATTCGCCCCGTCCTCCGGCTTGACGATGCCGTGCACGCGTGCGCCGAGATCGGGATCGGGCAGGCCGATGACGATCGCCTCGGCCACCTCGGGATGTTCGAGCAGCGCCGCTTCCACTTCCGCCGGGTAGATATTGCGACCGGCGGACAGGATCAGGTCAGTGCGCCGGTCGGCGATGTAGAGATAGCCGTCCTCATCGACCCAGCCGTAGTCGCCGAAAGATTCGAAGCCGTCCGGCAGCCGGCGGGAGTCGGAGCCGACGTAATGATAGCTCGGCTTGCCCGGCTCCGCGCCCACCCTGCGCATATAGATTTCGCCGACTTCGCCGGGCGGAAGCGCATTCCCGTCGTCGCCGAGGATCAGGATCTCGCCGCCTGCCGGCCGTCCGACGGAGCCGCGGTGCTCAAGCCATTCCACTCCGTTGAGCTGGGTCGTGCAGAAGCCTTCGGTTCCGCCGTACATTTCCCAGATGCGCTCCGGGCCCAGCCAGTCGATCCAGAACTCCTTGAGCCAGGGCGGGATCGGCGCCGCCGTGTGCCAGACCGTTTCGAGCGAGGACATGTCCCGCGCCTTGTGGAGCTCGTCGGGCAGCCGGGCGATGCGGTTCATCATCGTCGGCACCAGGCTGACCCACTGCACACGGTAGCGTTCGACCAGCGTCAGGAATTCCTCGGCATCGAACCTGGCCATGCCGACAACCGAAGTCCCGTGAAGCATCATCATATGCGTCATGGCGAAGGGGAAGTTGTGATAGAGCGGGGCGGGGTTCAGCATCACGCCGTCCCTGGGCATGCCCAGCCCGCGCACGGCATCGTCCATACGCGCCGGGTGATGGTCGACGATCAGCTTGGGCCGCCCGGTCGATCCGCCCGACGTCATGGCCTTCCAGCTCGGTGCCTCGACGCTCGCGAGTGGCGCATTTTCAGGATGGTCGCGGCCGAAGTCTGCGGGCAGGGCGCCAAGCGCTGTCTGCAGGTCGGGATCGGCGACGACGACCGCTCTGGGCTCGGCCAGTTCGAGGATCGCGTTCAGCTCGGCCGCCGGCAGGCGCGGGGACACGACTGCCGGCGTCGCGCCCAGTTTCCAGATCGCGAAAGTCAGCTCGTAGAATGCGTTGCAGTTGGGCAGGGCAAGCACGACGCGATCGCCCCGGGCCACTCCCAGGCCGGCAAGGGCATGGGCGCGGCGCAGCGTGCGTTCGGCCAGTTCGCCCCAGCCGATCGCATCGTCGCCGTGGCGCAAGGCCCAGCGGTCGGCCCCAAGCCGATCCGCGTTGCGCTCGGGCACGTCTCCCAGCAGGACTTCGGCCATCCGTTCAGCCCTTGGCCATTTCTTTGTCGCGGCCCGCCGCAAGCGCGGCCTCCAGGTGCTTGCGCACGCTATCGGGAAGCTTGGTGATGTCGATTGGGAAACCATGAACGAGCATGTTCTGGAGGTGCCCGATCTGGTGATTGGCGAAAGCCGACTGCATCGCCTGCTTGCGCCCCATGGCATCCTGCGCCGCGTTGACCGAATCCTTGATAAGCTTGAGCGTGAAACGGTCGGTTCTTGCGATCTCCTCGGCCAGCTCCAGTGCGCGGGCGTCGAGCTGGTCGCGCGGCACCACCTCGTTGACCATGCCGGCCGCCGCTGCCGCGTGTGCGGAAAGCCAGCCGCCGGTGAACAGGAATTGCTTGGCGCGCCTCACTCCCAGCTCGAAGGGATGATTGAAGAATTCGACGCCCGGCACGCCCATGTCGGAGCCGGTGTTATCGCGGAAGCGCGCGTCGTCCGCGGCGATGATGATGTCGGCCATCCACATCAGCATCAGGCCGCCGGAAATGACGCTGCCCTGGACTGCGGCGACCACTGGCTTGGGCGCATTGCGCCAGCGCTCCGTCATCTCGAGGTAGACTTCGCGCTCACGGCTGTAGATGCCCTCCCAGCCCGGCGAGCCGTATTGGCTCCACATCGTTGCCCTCTCCTCGGGCGGCGCCATGGCAGGCTCCGACATCGACAGGTCGTGCCCGGCGCTGAAATGATCGCCTGCCGCCGCGAGGACGATGACGCTGATCGCGTCATCCTCGCAGGCCCGCTTCAGCGCCTGGTCGAGGTGATAGGTCATCAGCGTGCCCTGCGCATTGCGCTTCTGCGGCCGGTCGAGAACGATGTGGGCGATTTTGGGCGCCGGCGTTTCGTACCGCACCTGCGGCGGCTCTCCCGTCTTGGTCATGGCTTTCCTTTCCCTGCAGTTAAACCTCGCAGAAATCTCCGATCGCAATGAGAATATCGGCCGGGCTGGTGCGAGCAAGCGAATTGGCGCCAGCCCCCCCTTGCGCAAGGGGCCCGCCGCCGGTAAACGCCGCCCCTGCCCGAGGGCCCGGCCCTCCCGGTGCGCCGCAGTAGCTCAGCTGGTAGAGCACGACATTCGTAATGTTGGGGTCGGGGGTTCGAGTCCCTTCTGCGGCACCACCAGTTTTGTGGATTTTTACAAGTGAATCTAGATGCTTAAGGGCAAAGGGTCTTAAAGCCGTAACGCTGATTTTTCCCTTGTTGCTGGCGTTTGACCCACGGGGCACCTCCAATAGAGGGCACATGCCTTACGGATTATCGCTGAAAATCATACAGTTGAACATACTGTTGCGCTGATCGTGGCCCACGGAGCGGGGTAGAGTTCCTAAGTTTTGATCCAATCGCCGGTGTTTTACAAAGAAGTTGCCATGTGGGTCGAGCTTGGGTCCTGTTTGGGCATCTGCGCAGCGACGCGGTCTGCAACCAACGGCAGCTTGCGGCCCGATCCTGGCCATTGCGGACGTTGACACCTCATCCTGATCGTCAACATTTGGCAAACGGCACGTTGCTTTCGGCGGGAGCTCCGCCAATTCGATTACCTGCGTGCATTGAAGTCTGAACAAGAAGGCATTTCAACCGAAGCCCTCAGCCTCGCATCATCCGGCCAGAAGCAACGATGGAGGCACGGATGAATTTGGCAGGACAGTTGGTAGCGGGGGCTTTAGGCAGAGCAGGCAAAGACGCGGAACCCAGCGTCCAGCCTGACCCCGTAGTAGGCGAGGCGAGGGCCTCGGTTCCGACAGCCGTCCCCCGTGTCGTCATTATCGGAGCAGGTTTTGGCGGACTGGCCGCGGCCAGGGCCCTTGCCGACGCCCCGGTCGAGGTAACGGTGATAGACAAGCGCAACCATCACCTTTTCCAGCCGCTGCTCTATCAGGTCGCGACGGCGGCGCTCTCGCCGGCGGACATAGCAGGGCCTATCCGGTCAATCCTGTGCCGCCAGAGCAACGCGCAGGTTCTGCTCGACAGCGTGACAGCCATCGATGCCGGAGCGCGCGAGGTGGCGCTTGCAAGCGGCAAGCGGCTGGGTTTCGACTGGCTCATCGTTGCGACCGGCGCGTGCGGAAACAGAAACGGACAAGGCGAAGCGCGATGCGCTCCTCACATTCTCAGTGATCGGCGGAGGGCCAACCGGCGTGGAAATGGCCGGCGCAATTGCAGAGCTGGCGCACCGCTCGGCAAGCAAGGACTTCCGCTCCATAACGCCGCATTGTTCCCGCGTCGTCCTGATCCACCGTGGAAAGCGCCTGCTTCAGGCATTTCCCGAAACGCTATCGCAGGCGGCGCTCAACGACATTTGCAAGCTTGGCGTCGATGTGCGGCTGGGCAAGGCCGTGACCTCGATCGGCGATGACCATGTGATGATCGACGATGAGCTCATCCCGGCCAACACAATTGTCTGGGCCACCGGCGTCAAGGCTTCCCCGGCCGCGCAATGGTTGGGATGCGAGGCGGACTCGTCCGGCCGCGTTATCGTCGACGAGACACTGCGCACCCAAGCCTCCGACCGGATTTTCGTGATCGGGGACACCGCCCACTGCACAGATCCCGACGGCAGGCCGCTGCCCGGCATAGCACCCGTCGCCTGGGAGCCGATCAATCCGATATTCGCGCCCCTTGCATCGATGTCGGCGAATGTCGCTAGCTGCCGGTCGTTAATACGTAGGGCCATCAACTGCGGGAGAATTTGTATTCGTCAAACTGAAATTGCCTCAGGGATGGCGAGTCCTTATGATGTTCATATGGGAAGAATCATTCTCGCTGATGATGACGAAATTGTCGGGGAAATCGTTTCATCTGCGCTCATGTCGGCAGGCCATGCCGTCGGCTGGCTTCAAGATGGCAAGGAGGCGCTTGACGCGATGCTGTTCAGGCCGCCCGATCTCGCGATCCTAGATGTACACATGCCGGAAATGAGCGGTTTCGAAACGCTGCGAAAGATGCGCCAGAGGACTGAACTGGCATCGGTTCCGGTGCTGATGCTCACGGTCGTGGAAGGCGAGGGCGACCAGCGGATTGCCTATTTCGACGGGGCGAACGACTATATGACCAAACCGTTCGATCCTGACGAACTTGTCGTACGGGCGGAAACCCTCATGGACAAATTCAAGGGCGCCAAATCCTAGGTTGACCTTGATTGTCGGCACAATTGAAGGTCATCAAGCCGCGCGGCGAGACGCTTTTTCACGACAGGCCCTGACAAATTGCTGAAAGCAGGACAGTGAGTGCCGGACCTTGGCCTGCCGCTCGCCCGGTTCCGAGGCCTTCAACTCGCGTTCGAGTTCGCCGGCGAGCTTGCCCAACTCCGCATCGCCGAACATGCCGGCTGTTCCGGCGAGCTTGTGGAGCTTTGCAATCAGATCGTTCCAGATTTTCTCGCTAGGCTCCGGTTCTGCCGTCAGCACGTCTTCCAGAAAGGCCAATGTTTCGTTCGTTCGCTCAAGATATTTGCCCGAAAGACGAGAAGTTGCTGCCGGCAAGGCTCGTTCGGCCGGCTTATCGTCACCACCGGTGGCTTGGTCCGCGTCTAGCCATCGCTCAAGAGCTGCACGCAGGTTGCGCAAGTGTACCGGCTTCGCAACGTGCGATTGCATTCCGGCTTGAAGACACGCGGAGATATCTTCCGGATAGGCATTTGCGCTCAGGGCGATGATCGGAAGTTCGGCCGGCCCGATTCCGCGGGCGCGGATCTGGCGGGTGGCATCCAGGCCATCGAGCACCGGCATGCGTATGTCCATGAAGACGAGCGAATAAGGCCTCCGATCGATGATGGCCTGAGCAATCATCTGGACTGCCTCTTCGCCGTTGATCGCCACGTCGGGCCGGTAGCCGATCGTTTCCAGCATCTGGGTCACGAGTTCGCGGTTGATGTCGTGATCTTCCACCAGCAGGATCCTGGCGGAGGCATCGATGTCCTCGTGAACCTCCGGCCGTTGCGTGACCGACTCTTGCGGAACCGCGTCATCGACCGACTCTAAGGGAATTTCCAAGGTCACCGTGGTTCCCAGTCCGGGCTCGCTCACCAGCGTGAGCTGGCCGTGCATGAGCTTTGCCAGTTCATTGGCGATTGCCAGTCCCAGACCCGTCCCGGCATACTTCCTGTTGTTGGCGGCCTCGGCCTGGACGAACTGGTCGAAGATCGTGGCCTGCAGGCCTTCCTCTATGCCGATGCCGCTGTCGGCGACTTCGATGACGATGGAATCGTCGATCCGTTTGGCACCCACCGAGACATGGCCGGAATCCGTGAATTTTATCGCGTTGCCCAGCAGGTTGAAGACGATCTGACGCAGCCGGACCGGGTCGGCCATGATCACACCCGGAAGCGAATGCTCGATATGCAGCTCCACCGGCAGCTCCTTCTGCAAGGCGATCGGTTCGAGCTGTTTGACCCACTGGGTGAGTTCCGCGCGCAGATCGAGCGGTTCCTCGAAGATCTGCAGACGTCCTGCCTCGATTTTCGAAAGGTCGAGAATGTCATTGAGCAGACTCATCATCGACCGGCTGGATTCGAGCACGAGATCAAGTTGCTTGCGCTGGGTTTCGTTGAGATCGCCGGCGAGTAGCAACTCGGTGAAGCCGATGACGCCGTTCATCGGTGTACGGATTTCGTGGCTCATATTGGCAAGGAATTCGGACTTTGATCTGGTGGCTGCTTCCGCGCGGCTCAGAGCATCCCCGATTTCTTGCTGGAGCCTCTTGTGTTCGTCGACGTTGCGCAGGGCAACAATATATCCGGTCAGTTCGCCGGTCTGCGGATCGCGCACACTTGCGCCATGAGCCTCAAGCCAGGTCCATCGGCGTGTCACTCCGTGAACGATCCGGTACGACATGATCGTCCGTTCGCTTTCACCGGTCAGGAGCTCGTTGTACTCTGTGCGGGTTGCGTCGCGGTCGTCCGGATGAATATATTCGCCGAGCTGGTTTGACATGATGATGTCCGAGGAATAGCCGACCAGGTCTTCCATCGACCTTGAAGCGTAGGTGGTCTTGCCGTCGGGCGAAACGCGCATGACGCCATCGGTCATGTTGTCGACCAGGAAGGCGAGCTGCTCATCACGCTCCGCCACCGCGAGTTCGGCAAGCTTGCGGTCGGTATTGTCGATGGCGACCCCGATGAACCCTACCTGATTTCCCTTTTCGTCCAGTTCGGGCACGCTGAGAAGGTCCACCCATTTCGTGGTCCCATCGGACCTTTGCAGGCGAAACTCCGTGCGAAGTTCAAGGGCATTGTCGATCGCAGACATCCACTCGCCATAGACCTTGGCCTTGTCGTCGGGGTGGATCACCGCCAGCCATCCGCTGCCCAGAGCTTCCTGGGCGCTCAGTCCGGTTGTCTTCAGCCAGGATTCGTTGACGAAGGTGCAGAAGCCGAAGGGATCCGTCCGGAAAATGCCCGCCGGCGAAAGGCCCGCCAATGCGCTGAATCTCTTCTCGCTTTCGCCCAGGGCCTCCAGCGCGTGCTGCAGCCCCTTTTCCCGGTCGACGAGCTCCCTCGTCTGCAGCTCGACCTGACGGCTGACATCGGCCTGTTTTCTGGTGTAGAACAGCAGAAGTACAGCGAACATGAACGTAAGGCAGAGTCCGCCGGCGAGGATCAGCCATGGTTCGCGCGAAGAGGTCTGTGCGGAAAAGGCAGGCGTGCTTGTCCAGCTGATCGTCCAGTCCTGCTCCATCAGCGAGATCGTCTTGGTCACCCGGTAGTCGGGATGCGCGTTCGTGTCTCCGCCGCTGGCGTAGATCAGCTTGTCTTCCGAGGCGGTCCGGCCATCGTAGATCCTGATATCGAGCGTCTCGCCCTGGCTCGCCGTCAGGTCTTCCATGAAACGGCGGGCAATGAAGGGCGCATATATCCAGCCGCGGAACTTGGCGCGCCGATCGGCTGCGGTCGCCGGTGCCGAACCTTTGGCGTAAAGCGGCCTGAGCAGCAGAAAGCCCGGGGTCTTCTGTGCATCCTGCACCAGGAAGATGCGCTTCGTGATAGTCGCCTCGCCGGTATTGCGGGCATGGATCGCGGCTTCGCGCCGATGCTTTTCGAAAGCGATGTCGAGACCGACGGCCTGCCGGTTGATCTCCCTCGGCTCGATATAGGCGATCAGGAATATTTCGTCCCGCTGCGTGTCGGGATGCGCCCGTTCTATGTCGGCACCGGCCTGTTTCATGCTTGCGAGGAATTGCGGCAGCCGGTCGCGCCGCACCGGCACGATCAGGCCGAGGCCGTTGATACCCGGCAGGGACTTCTCGATGTTCAGTTGATCAACAAAAGCGCGCCAGTCGGGGAGTGACACTTCGTCGGAGGCGGTGAACAGGGCCGCGCCGCCGTCCAGGCTCTGCTCGTAGGATTCGAGCCGGTGCTCCAGCGCCTGCTCGCTGTCGGCGGCAAGCGCCTCGAACGCCTTCTGGTTCCTCTCGAAGGTGGTGATCGAAGTGACGTTCCACGCCGCCAGAGTGGCCGCCAGCAGGACGATCAGCCCCAGTCCCATGGTCGGTGTGAGGGCCGCCACCGGCCGCTGCTTCCACAGCATCGACCAGTTGTTCCACGGGCATAGCAGGGCGATCGGCACGACGACGAGGATGCCCATCATGTCCCCGGTCCACCAGGTCAGCCAGTTGGTGAGGATATTGCGGGGCTGCACGGCGTCGGCCGCGATCAGGGTTCCGACCCCGACGCTGGGCGCCACAAGGCAGGCAAGCGGTCCTGCAAGGGCGGCGAACTGCAGGACGTTGCCCGGTTTCTCGAAGGCTATCGGCGAGCCGAACTTCCATCTGACCAGCCTTACGGCCAGCACGGTCTGCACGGTCGATCCCGTGGCGATGCCGGCGGCGATCAGCAGCGAAGCGAGGCTCGGATCGCCGGCATCGCCATTGCTCCCGACAAGGATATTGACGCAAAGGGAACCGATCCAGATGCCCGGCCACAGCCTTTGTCCGAAAATGAGCAGGGCCGCGAGCGCCATTCCCGAAGCGGGCCAGATGATCGTCGCGTAGCCCGGCGGCACCGCCAGCTGCAGTCCGATCAATCCCAGCGTCGCATAGAGCAAGGCGACCGCAGCCATCGGTGCGAGCGTGCGCCTCGCGCTATTTCTCCAGTCGGTTGCCATGGCTGACGCCGGTACGCTCAGGGTTGCGCGAGTTCGCGGCTCGCACCGCCGGCCACGGACCTAGCCTTCCTTGCCTCCAGCACGGCGATCACCCGGTCGGCCATATCCTCGAGCTTCCTCTGGTCTTCGCGGGGAAAGTCCGGCCGGGAATGCGTGTCGATCACGCACAATGTGCCGATATGGAGTCCGGATTCGGTTCGCAGTGGCGCTCCAGCATAGAAACGAATGAGCGGACTGCCGGTTACCAGCGGATTGTTCTTGAAGCGGTCATCTTCGGTCGCGTCGGAAACGACAAGTGTGCGCCCCTCGTGGACGGCGTGCGTACAGAAGGATATCGACCGCGGTGTTTCCTCGGCTTCAATTCCGATTTTCGCTTTGAACCATTGGCGATTCTCGTCGACGAGGGAAATCAACGCGATAGGCGCATCGAAGCTTTGCGCGGCCTCCCGCACGATGGCATCGAACTCAGGTTCCGGTGGAGTATCGAGAATGCCGTAGCCCCGCAGGGCAGCAAGCCGAACATTTTCCATAAGTGACCTCAAGATTTGTACTGAGTCCTGATAAGCTGCGGATGTAATTGTGTGGTTAACGTGTGAATGGTCGCGGTAAGGCGTGTCACGGGAAGGAGGATCGTCTCGCTACCCGCCGGCTCACTGGCGAGCCGACTGATCCACCCCACGGGCCTTGCGGTGGTCGAGTTCCGAGATTGATCCGTCAGATGCTTGCCTTCGCGCCTTCCATCACGAAATCGGCGACGGCGGCGCGAATTCTCTTGTCATCGGCGATCCCGGCCGGAAACAGCAGGTCCCTGAACACCGTGCATGCTAAAATCGTGGCGAAGGAGATCCGGGCCGTCAGTTCGGTATCGCTTTCCTGCGCGCCGGGGTCGCGCGCTTCGACGATGCCCACCATCTTGTCGAGATATTCCTGCAATCCGCTCAGCACCGGTGCGTCCGGTTCATCGCCATTGCCAAAGGCTTCGTTGGCGAACAGCGAGCGGAACATGCGCGAATGCCGGCGCAGGAAGTCTTGCTGCGCCTCGATATAGTCCCGGCTCGCACTCAGCCGGCCCTCGTCGTCATTCTCCTCGAAGCGATGCTCTTCGGTAAAGCGCGTGTAATGGATGTCGAGGTATGTGAAGATCGCCTGCTGGAACAGGCCTTCCTTCGAATCGAAATGCTTGAACAGCAGCGCCTCGACCACGCCGGCGCGCTGGGCGATGGCCGCAGTCCTTGCGCCCGAAAAGCCGTGCTCGCCGAATTCCGTCACCGCGGCGGCAAGGATCCGGTCGATCACTTCCCGGGTGCTGCGCCGCGTCCGCCGGGTCCTGACCACCTGCTTGTGATCGCCTGAACTCATCACCCCATCCATTCCCGTTCGCTGCGCCGCCAGGCCCCGACCGGCCGTGCAGGCGATGCGGGGCGCGATATCGGTTCTTGCGGTTTCGCGCTAGATAGTATCACTATATAGTGGAGTCGTCTCGAATGCGACTCGGGAGAGGTTGCATGTTTGAATTTGCGGGGCGCATCGCCTTCATTACGGGCGGCGCAAGCGGCATCGGCCTGGCGCTGGGCAAGGCGCTGGCCGGCGAAGGGGCGCGTGTCGTCCTGGCCGATATCAATGGCGATGCGCTGGCGGAGGCAGAGCGCGCGGTCTCCGGCAAGGTCGCGACCGTCCAGCTCGATGTGCGCGATCGTTCGCAATGGCTGCACGCACGCAAATTCACCGAAGCGCGGTTCGGTCCCGTCAGCATCCTGGTCAACAATGCCGGCATCATCAATGACGGCGGCGCGCAGGTCGCCCAGCGCGGCCTGATCGATCAGTCGCCGGACAGCTGGGACCGGATGATCGGCATCAACCTGACCGGCGTCTATAACGGCATTGCCACATTCGGGGCCCGCATGCGCGATCGCGGCGACGGGCATATCGTCAACACCGCATCGACACAGGGCGTCATCACCTGCGCGGGGGTCGGTTCCTACTGCGCGTCCAAGTTCGGCGTCGTCGCCATGTCCGAAGCGCTGCGGTACGAGCTTGAACCGCATGGCGTGGGGGTTTCGGTGCTGTGCCCCGGCGTGATCCAGACGGGGCTGGTGACAAATTCCAACCGGATCGTCGGGCTGCCCGCCCAGGACATGCCGGAAGGCTACGGGATGGACCCGGCACGGGTGGCCGAAATGGTCATGGAAGGGATCAGGGCCAACCGGCAATATATCTTCACGCATGGCGAATATGCCGGGCCGGTCGATCAGCGGCACCGGGCGATCGAGCAAGCGCTGGCGCAAACACCCGTCTCGCCGCTGTACGATCCCGACCAGCCGCTTGCCGGCACGCAGGAATTCGCAGCGGCTATGATCGCGGCGGGGCGCTAGCGGCGATGAAGGCCGCCGTCTGCCATAATTCGGCGGATCCGCTGGCGATCGAACAGCGGCCCGATCCCGCCCCCGGACCCGGCGAAGTGCTCATCCGGGTGGAGCGCTGCGGCATTTGCGGCAGCGAGCTGCATATGCGGGACGGGCCGGCGCGCGCCTTTCCCGGCGGCATGGTGATGGGCCACGAAATCGCGGGCGAGGTGGTGGCGCTGGGCGAAGGCGTTGCCGGGCCGGGTATCGGCCGGCGGGTCGCGGTCTATCCCGCTGTCGGTTGCGGTGCCTGCCGGGCCTGCGAAACCGGCAACCAGATCCTGTGCCCCGAGGCCACAAGGCTGCTGGGCGGCTTTGCCGAATATGCCGCGATCCCGGCGGCGGCGGCGATCGAGCTGCCCGATCACCTCACGCCGGCCGATGGCGCATTGATCGAACCGCTCACCGTGTCCTGGTATGGCGTGCGGCTGGCGGAGCTGCGCCCCGGCGCGCGTGTCGTGGTGCTGGGCGCGGGGACGATCGCGCTGTCGGCGATCTACTGGGCCAGACGGTCCGGGGCAGGGCGGATCGCTGCCCTGTCGCGCTCGCCGCGCCGCGCGGAACTGGCGCTGCGGATGGGCGCGGATGCCTTCCTTGCCTATGGCGATGATGAAGTGGCCGAGGCTGCCGAAGCCCTGGGCGGGCCGGCAGATGCGGTGTTCGAATGCGTCGGCGCGCCGGGCTTTCTGGGCAAGGCGATCGATCATGCCGGGCTGATGGGGCAGGTGCTTTCGCTGGGCTTCGGCGGCGAGCCGGATCCGGTGATCCCCGCCGTGGCCGGATTTCGCGGCGTGACGCTGCAATTCCCGGTCGGCTATTCGCAAGACGATTTCCGCCATGTCGCCCGCGAGATGACGCAGGGCCATGTCGATCCCAAGATCATGATCAGCAGCACTGTCGCGCTGGATGATCTGCCCGCCACATTCGAGGAATTGCTGGGCGCCAATGCGCAAACCAAGGTCCAGGTCGCGCCCTTCGCGCCGGGCCATCCGCAATAGTTGAAACCGCAACAGGGAAACGGAGCCGAGGATGTCGAAGTACAAGCACCTGCTTTCACCGGGCAGGATCGGCACGCTGGAAATCAGGAACCGCCTGCTCCAGACGGCGATGGGCAGCAACCTTGCCGAGGAAGGCGGGTTCGTCGGCGATGCGCTGGTCGCCTATCACGAGGCCCGCGCGGCCGGCGGCATCGGCCTGATCATTACCGAGGCGATCGCGGTCGGCCATCCGCAGGGCACGGTGCTGGTCAATCAGGTGGGCATTTCCGATGACAAGTTCATCCCCGGCCTGAAGCGGATGACAGATGCCGCGCACCGGCACGGCGCGAAGATGGCGGCGCAGCTTCACTTCGGCGGGATCATGGCGGCCAAGGACATGGTCGACGGCCGCGATGTCTGGGTTCCCTCGATGCCGCAGCCCAGCAGTGGCATCGGCATGCATGGCACGCTGTTTCCCGAAGAAGTGGCGATGACGCATCAGGCCAAGATCACGCAGGCGCCCAATTTCCGGGTTCTGGACCAGGCCGATATCGATCAGCTGATCGAATGGTTCGCCAGCGGTGCCGAACGCGCCGTCAGTGCCGGCTTCGATGCCGTCGAGATCCATGGCGGCCACGGATATATCATCGCCGGCTTCCTTTCTCCGGCAAGCAACCAGCGCAACGATGACTATGGCGGCTCGGCGGAAAACCGGGTGCGGCTGCTGCGGCAGGTCACGGAAGCGATCCGCGAACGCGTCGGCCCGGATTTCCCGGTCTGGTGCAAGATCGATTCCGCCGAATTCTTCGTCGAGAACGGCGTCGCGATCGAGGATGTCTGCTATTACGCGCAAGTGGCTGAGCAGGCTGGCGCCGATGCGATCACGGTAACCGCGAACCACGATTATTCGATCCCGCGCGCCCTGTTCAGCTCCTATCTGCCGCATGAGCCGGGCAAGCTGATCCCCTATGCCGCGCAGGTGAAAGCGGCGGTCTCGATCCCGATCACGACCGTCGGCAGGATCGATCCGGACGTCGCCGACAAGGCGATCGCCGACGGCAAGTTCGATTTCATGGCGATGGGCCGCAAGCAGCTTTCGGACCCGAATTACGCCAAGTCGCTTGCCGAGGGCGGGGTCGAGAAGGTGCGGCCCTGCATCTACTGCTATACCTGCCTTTCCCAGGCGATGGTCACGCAGCCGCTGCGCTGCTCGGTCAATGGCGATCTCGGCTTCGAAAAGGACGATCTGCTTGCTGCGACCAGCGATCCGAAGCGGGTGGTGGTGGTCGGCGGTGGCCCCGGCGGCATGGAAGCGGCCCGCCGGCTGACGGTGCGCGGCCACCGCGTCACGCTTCTCGAAGGGAGCGACCAGCTGGGCGGAACCGCGCGCATCGCCGCGATTGCCTATGCTCCCAATGGCGATTTCGTCGACTGGCTCAAGCGAGAGCTCGCCTTGCTGCAGGTCGATGTCAGGCTGGGCACGATGGCTACAGTCGAATCCCTGCGCGCGCTCGATCCCGATGCGGTTGTCGTCGCCACCGGCGCGATCCGCCGCGCTCCAGATATCGAAGGCAGGGAGCTTGCCCATGTCCATGACGGCCAGTCGCTGCACGCCTTGCTGCTGGGCGAGGAAGAGCGGGGCGCGAAGGGCAAGGCCAGCCTTGGGCAGCGCGCGATGATGGGCGCGGCCCGCACGCTGGGCATGACCGACAGCCCGGAGATGGTTCGCAAGGCCAGCAAGCTGTGGATGCCGCTG
Source organism: Novosphingobium sp. (assembly GCA_024236175.1). Taxonomy (GTDB): domain Bacteria; phylum Pseudomonadota; class Alphaproteobacteria; order Sphingomonadales; family Sphingomonadaceae; genus Novosphingobium. The sequence goes on from JACKKY010000003.1 coordinate 278,711, forward strand.
GGCGACAAGGTGGTGATCATCGGCGGCGAGCTGGTCGGGATGGAACTTGCCGAATTCCTCAATGAACGGGGGCGGGAGGTGACTCTGATCGGCGATGAGCCGCAATTCGGGCGCGGCCTTTCACCGGCGCGCCGGGCGGTGATGCTGGACGAGATGCCCCTGGACGGAATCGCCATCCATCAGGGTGCAGGCGATATCGCGATCCGCGAAAAGGCGGTGCATTTCACCACTAACGACGGTGAAGCGATGCAGGTCGCGGCTGACAACGTCATCATCGCCCAGGGCGCCGAAGCCAATACCGGGCTTTACGACGAACTCGTCGGGGCCGGAATCGAAGCGCATATGGTCGGGGATTGCCAGGGCGTCGGCTACATCATCGGCGCGGTGCGCAATGCCGCCGATGTCGCGGCGAAGATCTGAGAAGGAAAGGAACAGACGCGATGATGGGAGACGGGCGGGCCGAAGGTGTCGCGATAGTAACAGGCGCGGCGGGCGGCATGGGCTCTGCCTGCGCACGCAAGCTTGCCGCCGAAGGCTGGGACGAATTCCTGCTGTGCGATATCCATGCGGGGCGGCTTGAAAGCCTTGCCGATGATCTGCGCGCGGGCGGCGCGCAGGTCGATGTGCTGGCCGGCGATGTCGCCGATCCGGGTTGGGCCGATGCGCTGCTGGCGGCGCTTGGCTCCAGGAAGATCAGCGCGCTGATCCACACGGCGGGCCTTGCGCCGATGATGGCGGATGCGCCGCGCATCCTGGTGGTGAATCTCGATGCGACCGTGGCGCTGGTCGATGCCGTGCGCGATCGCATGGCGGCAGGATCGGCCGCCGTGCTCTATGCCTCGAACTCCACCTATTTCCCGATGCCGCCCGAAGCGGCCGAGGCTTTCACCAGTCCGCTGCCGCCGGGCGGGACGGCACAGCTTGCCCATCTCGCCCCCGTGCCGGAGCTCGCCTATCCGCTCTCCAAGCTGGGCGTGCGTGCGCTGGTCAAGCGTGAGGCGAAGAGCTTCGGCGATCGCGGATCGCGGCTGATTTCGGTTTCGCCCGGCGCCATCGACACGCCGATGACCAAGGACGAGATCCCGAACAGCGAGCCCGCCCAGAAGATGATCCGCGATTCGGCCAGCGGCAGGATCGGCCGGCCCGAGGAAGTGGCCGCGGTGTCGGTGTTCCTGTGTTCGCCCGAGGCCAGCTTCGCCGTGGCGACCGACTGGCTGGTCGATGGCGGGCATACCGCGGCGATGGGATTCTAACCGGGCAGGCTGGCGCGATGAACGAGCATACTCCTTCCTTCCAGCGGCCTTTCGACGACGCGTTGAAAGGGCTGGGTACCGACCCGATTCCCGCCGGTGTCTATTACGATCCGGACTGGTACCGGCTGGAAGTGGAGGCGATCTTCCGCCGCACCTGGCTCAATGTCGGCCATGTCTGCGAATTGCCGGAGCCCGGCAGCTTCTTTCGCTGCGAGCTGGAATTCGCCAATGCCTCGCTGATCGTCGCGCGCGGCAGGGACGGGGCGATCCGCGCCTTTCACAATGTCTGCACGCATCGCGGCACGCAGCTCGTGGGCGCGGCACGGGGCAAGGCCGCCACCTTCAGCTGCCCTTATCACAGGTGGACTTTCGGCAATGACGGGCAGCTGCTTTCGGCTCCCGATTTCGAGCGGTTCTATATCGACGACAAGGCGAGCTGCAATCTCGCCGAGGCCAGCGTCGATGTCTGCGCCGGGCTGATCTTCGTCAATCTCGATCGCCGGCCGCGCCAGTGCCTGCGCGAATTCCTCGGCCCGATGGGCGAGATGATCGAAACGCTGCCGGTAAGCCGGGCGAGTGCGTGGGACGAATATGTCTATGAAATCGACGCCAACTGGAAAGTAACGTTCGACAATTTCCAGGAGAATTATCACCTGCGCTTCATCCACAAGCGCACCAATGGCGCGCCGCCGCTCGAAACCACCGAAAACCCTTATAACTACCCCATGGGTTTCGAATTGTTCGGGCCGCACCGGATGAACACCAGCCCCGGCGGCAGCGTGCTCGACGATCCGCCAAAGCCGCTGCTGCTGCAACTGCTGGGCAGGATGGCGGCGCAATTCGCCGAAGAAGGGCTGACCGGCGGCGCGCATGACCGCGATTACTTCATCTTCTTTCCCAATCTTTATGTCTTCGGCAATCCGTCGATGCATTTCACCCATGCCGTGCTGCCGCTTTCGGCGGAAAGATCGCGCGGCGTCTTCCGCTTCTACTGGAATGGAGAGCCGTCCGGCGCGCGGGCGCATCTCGCGCGCGAGCTTGCGCTGGCATTCGCCCGAGAGATCCATACCGAGGATGGCGACGTGCTGATGAAGGGCCAGAAGGGCATCGGCAGCGGCGCTCTCGACCATTTCCATTTTCAGAGCCAGGAAGTGATGTGCCGCCACCTGTATCATTCGGTCGATCGGATGGTGCGCGATTATCTGTCCGAGAAGGGCGGGGCGCGATGAGCGCTGCCCGCCTCCTGCCAAATGGCTTCGCCCCGCTTGAGCCGTTCGTTGCCTTCTGGGCGGCCGATACGCTCTCGGGGCGCGACACCTGCCGGCTCGATTCCAGTGAGGAACAGCGCCTTGCCTTCTACGGCGCGGCGGCGGATCTTGCCGGCCAGGCTTGGGATTATCTCGATGGCAAGCCGCTGGCCGATTACGGGGCGGAGGATCGCCGGCTGCTCTATCTGATGCTCAGCCTCGTCCATGTCGCGCTGGCGGTCGAAGTGCAGCGCGATGGCGAAGCGGAGCACGCAAGCGGCGCGCGGCGCATGCCGATAACCCATTGCCATACTGATCCTGTTTGATCCGCAGAAAGGCATCACCATGAATGCGCTCGCCTTTTCCTTCACCAAGCTTCTCGTGCGCGATCTCGACGTGGCGGAGCGCTTTTACCGCGAAGTTTTCGGGATGAAGCCTGACCACCGCGTCGAAACGCAAGAGCATAAATATGCGCTGGACGAAGTGATCATGTCGCTGGAAGGCGCGCCGGGTGCGCCGGCCGGCCATGCGCTGATCCTGACGCGGTATCTCGAGCGGCCGTGCCCGCCGGCCGGCGCGGCCTGGACCGGCTTCGTCGTCGCCGACATCGATGCCACGATTGCCGCGGTGGAAAGGGCAGGGGGACGCAGCGAGGTTCCCGTCCATGAAAACGCCGAACATGGCGTACGCGCCGCGATCGTCGCCGATCCCGATGGCCATCTGATAGAACTGATCCAGATGCTGGCCCCGCAATAGGATTTGATGCGGTCGGGTTGCAGCTTTTGGCAATCTTTGCCATCGGAGGATTGTCCGCTCTCCCAGAATGGCTTTGCTCAAATCCCGGAATTCAAAGGTACCAGGCGCGTGGGGCCGGGACCTTTCCGATTTACCCCTTTCCCCAGGAAGTCACGCTTATTAGCTGCGAGGGAAACAGACTAAGTTAGCGAAAATGCAAGCTCCCGACCGAGACTATCCCAAAGCCGATTCCCGAGGCTGGACCGAGTGGAACTGCGTTCCGAGTGACTGCGCTGAGCTTGATTTCCTTGTTCGTCGGGGGCACGACCTTCAAGTCATCAGGAATGTTCGGTCCCGAAAAATCGATACCTGCTCGCGGTGACGCATTGAGGTGCAAGACGAGAAAATGGCAATGGCAAGATTGAAAACCAAGGCGTTCGGCGTCGTAGGGATTTTGGCGGCGGCTTTTGCCGGGCCGGCATTTGCTGATCATCATGTGCCAGTCAGCGATGCCGAGATGGGCGCCAGCGACATGGCGGAGGAACCCTTCGTCCGCCCCGACGTGCGCGCCTATCTGGACAAGCTTGCAGCAAATCCCCGACCAGCCATGACCGCGGAAATGCTGGCGATGATCCGCAAGCTACCGCCCGAAATGATGAAGCCTGTCGATGATGCGCCGATAGGTGACCTCGGCGAGATCCGCGACGTGAAGATGCCGGGCCCAGGCGGCGAGATATCTCTTCGATTGTACGATTCCCGGCCTGCCGGTGAACGCGAACCTGGACCGGTAATTGTCTTTTATCACGGCGGCGCCTTTGTTGTCGGCAGCATCGACACCCACGCCGGGTTGACGGCGGAGATGGCCCGCCAGCTGGATTTACCAGTGATATCGGTCGAATATCGTCTCGCGCCCGAACATCCTTGGCCGGCGGCGCCGGACGACGCTGAAGCAGCGGCGCGTTGGGTGGCAGAAAATGGCGCGGCTTTCGGCCGCGAATTCACCGGGCTCGTAATCAGTGGTGATAGCGCTGGAGGAAATTTGACGCTGGTTACCACACTGGCCTTGCGTGACAGGCCGGCGGCGCTGCCAGTGGTAATGCAGCTGCCGATCTATCCTTCATCGGACCGCACCAAGGTGTATCCCTCCCGCGAGATGTTCGGCGAAGGCTATGGGTTGGGCAACGGCAGCGTCCCGCAGACCGATTTCTACAAGGCCGAGAAAACAAGTTGGCGCGCTTCCCCGTTGCTTGCCAACCTTCACGATTTGCCGCCGACGGTTTTGGTCACTGCTTCGCTAGATCCGTTGCGCGACGAGGGGCGAGCGTTCGCCGCCAAGTTGATCAAGGCAGGCGTGCCGACGACGTACTTTGAAGCGCATGGCAATATTCATGGCTTCGCGACCTACCGCAAAGCCATCCCATCCGCACGGGAAGACACTGCCGAGTTCCTCGCACTCGCTGAGACGATGCTCGAGAACGTGACAGAGAAACAGGCCGATAATTGAGGCGATACGCTTTGTGTGGTCGCTTCGAATTGCGCCTTCGAATGGGTGGTTGGTCTGTGAGTTCGGCAAACTGACCTGGCATCTCAAGAGCTTATCCTGAGCCTGGCGCGAGTCGATCGGTCAGAGCGATACGATATTGTCGCACCATTCAAGCTACGGGAATCGTTTGCGGATACGGTTGTGCCAAATCTTCCGGCTATGTTGTGCGGCGAGTACAGCTAGTTCGCTGTCTCCTGCTATCAAAGCTTCAAGTTCCAGCTTTTTGGCATTGCGCCAGTTGGTCACAAACGCGGAATGATCCGGGCTTTCGTCATCAGTGACGGCCTCGCCATATGCTCGTTTCGAATAGGCAACATTAATATTGAAGATGAGTTCTATGTAACTGCTTTCTGCTAAGCAAAAGATATCTTTCTGGAATTTCACTTCGAGGTCGCGAATATCTGCGAAAGTCGCAGTATCTTTTACCTTTCGCAGACGTCGTTGGAGTGGCGCGATGATGCTCTCGATCGATTCCTGGCCGCGAACTGATGCCTTGCGCATTGCCTCAACCCACAGTGCTGAAGCCATGGCAAGTACATCTTCTCTGTCGATATCGAGGAAATCGAGATAGGTCGCCACCATGTTGTGGATAGTGTCCGCGCCTGGACGCGCGCTGAAGTAGCCCCCATTGATACCCGCGCGGACTTTCAGCAATCCTTCGCTTTCAAGCAATCGCGCAACTTGGCGGATTGTGCTGCGCGAGCATCCGAGTTGGGCAATGAGCGTTTCCTCGTTGCCAAGGAAATCGCCATCCTCCTTTTCGCGAACCATCGCACGCAAGCGCTCCGCCACAGTGGCCAGCGCTGTTCTGGAAGTAGGACCGCTCATTGCCGCTTTCGATATTGCCTGGTTTCAGCTGCAGGTTTCACCAAAGCAGACAATGAGCAAAAGACAAGCATTGCTCGTCAGCCGAGCCGCTTCCGATGCCTCCAGGAGCGGGCCCGCTGCTCCCAAGATGCGGCAGCGAGCCCGGCGCTTGGCAATACTCAGCGCGATCCGAACGAAATGCGTGCGGTGATGCCGAATTCCTGCGGTGCGGTGTAGCTGACGGTACGATAGGTCGAGACTTGGTTTGCCGCTCCCGGGCTGCGTACAGTGAGTGACGCGGCCTGAGATGCCCTCAGCAATGCCCGCTGGGTATCGAAGATGTTCTTGGCGTAGGCGCCGACTTCCCAGCTGCCGTCCGCCCCCCGGACGCCGGCGTACAGGTTCACCAGCGCATAGGCGTCGATATCATCGAGGGCATTCGTCGGATCGTTCTGCGAATTGCCATTGTAGGTGACCAGTCCACGGACATAGCCGTCCATGTCCGAAGACACCGCAAGTGTGTATTCGGACTGGACGGTAGCGCTGAACGGAGCGCTGAAACCGGCGCGCGAACTCACCTCGCACAAGGCTACGCCGCCGCCGTTGGTGGCAGCCATGATCTCATCGAACGAGGGAACCTGCGACGAGGTGTCTGGAATCCCGTCCGCCGGGAAATAGTCGTTGCACGGAACCGTGCCGTTCTTGATCTTGCTCTTGGTGTAGGAGGCGACCGCCCCCAGGCTCCAGTTGTCGGTCGCCTGGAACTGGAGCTCTCCTTCGACGCCATCAACCTTCGCCGGTACGCCGACGGCAATGCCGCGAAGAACTTCCGTTTGCGGACCTTGCGCCGTCGACGAGGCGAAGAAGGTGTTGCGCGAGAAATAGCCGAAGTTTTTGAAGGTCTGGTGGAAGGCGGAGATGTTCAAGCGAAGCCTGCGGTCCAGCCAATCGGACTTGATACCGATCTCGTATGACTTCGACTTTTCGGGATCGGGAAACAGCAGCGAGGTCTGCAGCGCGGTGGGCGTCAGATTGTTGCGCTGGATAATGGCATTTGTGCTCGAACCGGGGCGCCAGGACGTGCCGAAGGAAGCATAGGCCATCAGACTGTCGTTGAAGCGATGCTTGGCCGAGGCCTGATAGATAGTGGTCTTGAACGAATTGTCCTCGTTCGCTGCATCGACGACGGCACCGCCAATCGAAAGGGCGCCGAAACTGCGGAACTTGATCCGCCGGATGCCACCGGACAATTCGGTTCCCTGCCCGAAATGAACCGTGACGTTGCCGAAAAAGGATTCTTCCTCCGAACCGCCGGTACGCGAAATCGGCGTCACGACATGGGCAAGCAGGTTCGACAGGTTCGGTTGCGGTGCGCCAAGCCAGACGAGCGTATCGGATTGCAGATCGGTCGGACTGTTGGAGTCGTTCTTGAGGTAGCCAATCACATAGTCGAACATGCCGGCAATCCGCTCGTCGTTGGAAAGCCTGATTTCATGCGACTCGGTATCGCCGTGCGTAAAAGTGGTCAGGCCTGCTGACGTGATCTCGTCCGGAAACTCGGGGCCATAGAAGCCACCGAAATCGTCAGGCGCCAGCGAATTGTACCTCGATTTCGTATAAGATCCCACATAGTTGAGCTTTTGACCCATCAGCCGCAATTCGGCCTGCCAGTCGTATACCGTGAAGCGCTGCCGCACTGAACGCGGGAATGCCATGACGGCAAGGCGGTCTCCGCCACGGATCAGCACAGGGCTATCCGGGAGCGTCGGATCAGCCAGGCTCGCGGATTCCACTTGGTCAAATCTCGTAATCTTGCGGTCGGTATTGGTGTAGGCGAAGAAGAGGCTCAGTTCGTCGAGCGGGTCGAAACTCACCGAGGCCCTGAGGCCGTGTGTCTCGCGGGAGGGGCGTATAGGATTGTTGATGCTGCGGGTCTCATCGTCGTCGCTCTCCTCGGAGATTCCTGCGACACGAACCGCGAGCATGTCCTCGATAATCGGGACATTGATGGCGCCGTTGAGGTTCCAGCCGCCGATATCGTTGATCGTACCGGTCATGTAGCCGCCGGCCTCCGAAAGATCGGGTTTCCGCGTCGTGACCGTGATTGACCCCGAAGGCGACGCACGGCCACGCAGGGTACCCTGCGGGCCGCGAAGGACTTCGATCTGGCCGACATCGAACATCGACTGAAACAGGATCGCGGCCGAAATCGGCGCATCATTCAGATAGAACTCGACCGTACCGTTGTTGCCGCTCGCGTTTACGTCGTAGGCAATGCCTCGCAAGGTCGCCTGGGCGCCGATACCGTTGGCGTCCTGCCCGAGTCGAAGGCCCGGCACCAGCGACTGAACATCCTGGAACTCGCGAATGTTGAGCTTGTTGAGCTCTTGTGCGGTAACGGCCTGAACCACGACCGGGACATCCTGGATCGCTTCGTCGCGGCGCCGTGCCTGTACGATAATGACCTCGTCATTGAGGCCCTCACTGTTCACTTCCTGCGCAACCGCCGGAGTTGCCAGTGCCAAAGAACTGACCCCTACCAGTGCAAATGTCGTAGCCCTGAGCATGACAAATTCCTCCCCATATCCCCAACTAGGTCCCTTATACAGCAATACAGGGTGTATTCAAGGATTCCATCTGCCAAATAGGATCAACTTTAGAATGTCGCCGATCGGCCCCGAAGGGCAAGGAGGCTCAGACGCTGCCTTCCGCTACGTCTATTGCAACCGAAGTACTCGTTCTGCCTGATGGCTCGTCCTCAAGCGGGCATGCTTTCAGCGTCACGAGGCTGGCTGGCCAGGTGATGCAGTATCAGCTGCGGTAGTAATCCTGGCAAAGACAGTGGAAGCTCTCAAGAACGCGAAAACTGCGATGAGCTGCAGGAGGGCCATGATTACCATTGCGGTCCTCAAGCTTGCGCCATCACTGCCAAGCAAGTCGGACAAAATTCCTACCGCCGCCGGGCCGAATCCTGCGCCAATGACATTGGATATCACGGCGTAGAGAGCAAAAGACGTACCGTGAATGGCCGGAGGCGCAATTTGGCTGATCGCCGCATTTGTCGGTCCGGCATTTATGGTTGTTGTTGCGCCCATGGCGCAGAGCGCCACTATCGTAATCACCAAATTCCCAGACAGCAGCACGACCAGCACTGCTGCCACATGAATCACGGAGCCGATGACTACGACCATCAGTGGCCCGCGCGGGCCGAAGCGTCGTGCCCAATCGAAGGCCACACCGGCTCCGACTTGCCCGAGCACCCCAAACACTCCTGCGCCCAGACCCATCACAAGGCCGATCGTCGCCAGGTCGATATCGAAACTCCGCATAAAGAACGGCACCGTCCAGGTCCCGACCCCGGCGACTGAGAACATGTAGATGCCCGTCGCCAGATAGAGTGAACCGAGCCCTGGATATCGCATGGTCTGCCAAGTTTCGCGCAGCAGCCCGGCGACTGATTGTTTCGGCCTTTCCACGGCAGATTTCCGCGCAGGCTCATTGACGGTGAACAGTACGACAAGCGCCAGAACAAGGCCCGGCAAACCGAATGCGACGAAGACCATCCTCCAGCCAAAATGCTGGGCAATATAGCCGCCGAGGACGAAGCTCAGAATGCCCCCGATCCCAGCGCCGGCAAAGAAGATGCTGGACACGGTCCCACGCCTCTCGGGTGGAAAGAGGTCCGACAGGATTGAAAGTGCCGCCGGTGCACCACCGGATTCGGCCGCCCCCACTCCAATCCGGGCCAGCGCAAGCTGCCAGAAACTGACACAGGCTCCGGACAATACCGTCAATGCACTCCAGACGGAGAGAACACCGACTAACAGATTTCGACGATTCACGCGGTCGACGGCCCAGCCGATTGGTATCCCCGCCAAGGCGTAGGCAACACCGTAGAGCGTACCCGTAAGCAAGCCCATGGCAGTATCGGAGAGGTTGAACTCTTCTCTAATAAGTTCCTGGGTAACGATTAGGGCGCTTCTGTCGACCAAGTAGAAGAAATAGACAAGCGCTAATATGGCCAGAACGTAAGACCGGTATCTCGATGATCGGGTTCTGTCATTCATCGATGATTGCCTTTGTTTTTATTTTGGATCGTTCAGGCCGGCGGAGCGCAAGGAGCGGAAGTGCAATTTGGTTAATGCATCCCCGCAGATTGAGGCGAACCCGGATTCCTGACGTTTCCAGCCCTACGTTTGGTTCCGTCGGTCTGACAGATGCGATGAGGCCTGAGACCTTTGCCTTAGCTCGCTTGCGCCGCCCTTTTCTCGACTTCAGCGAAGCCTTCTAGCATTGCGGCCTTTGCCGTGTTGGCGATGGGAAATCCGCAGTATGGCATCGCGGAATAGAAGACCTCCTCGATCTCTTCACGGGTCAGCCCATTCGCCATGCCCATAATTGTGTGATATTTGATCTCTTCGAACTGGCGAAGGCCGATTACCATGCCAAGCACCGCCAGGCTGCGCATTTTCCGAGGCAAGGCCTCTCGGGTCCAGAGATTCCCGAAAGCCCACTCCATCGACCACTGCGCATGAATCGCATTGAAATCTTCGCCCGTTTCAATCGTCTGGCGACATCCCTCGGCGACGTCATCGCCATAAACCTCGCGGAAGATCTCCAACCCCTTGTCTCGCGCTTCGCTCATTGCATCGTCTCCGTCCCGATCATTGCTTCAGTCTGCCTTCTTGCTTCAGGCCCAGTTGGATAATGGGCCACAGCGCGGCTTGTCCAGAAAATAGTGCCCTATTAAAGCTTGAGGAGGGAAGTGGGAGCCTCTACTCCATAAATAGAATACTGATTCGGCTGCGGGCAGGCTGGCGAGTTTCCGTCGATGTTGGTTTCTGCAGCCCTTGGAGTCTCGCGACGGAAACGCCGGGGAGGCGGCATGACTATGAAACCAGAAACCTACAAGGCGGCGATCTTCCGTGGACCTGGCAAGGTCGATGTCGTCGACCTGCCCTATCCCGAATGTGGCGACGACGAGGCGATCGTGCGCAACCTGCTGACCGGTATTTGCGGCTCGGACATTTTCGCATTCCAGAAGCACGGACCGGAAAGCCGCATTTGGATCGACGAGGAATTCGGTCATGAAGGAATCGCCGAGGTCATCGAACTTGGCAAGGACGTCGAGGGGCTGAGCGTCGGCGACCGAGTGTTCGTCAACACCGACAAGGCTTTTCGCGACATGCGCAAGGTCTCTGCCGCCGGTGCGTTTTCGAATTACCTGCGCATTCCGCAGTGCGAAGTCGGCTACAGCCTGCTGCCGATCGACAACGACCTGCCACTTCGCGCGGCGGTTCTGTTCGAGCCCTTCGTGATCGGCACGCGCGGGGTCAAGGTGCTCGAGCCAAGGCCTGGCGACAACGCCGTCGTCTTCGGGGCCGGGATCATCGGTATGACCAGTGCGATCATGCTCAAATGGTTTGGCTGCGAAAGGGTGATGGTCGTCGATTTGTCCGAACTCCGGCTCGAAAACGCACGCAGGCTCGGATTCCTGACCTGCAACCTGTCTAGCGAGGATCTCAAGCAGAAGGCGTTCGCGGCATTCGGCAAGAATCCGGGATACCCCGCCGAGAAATGCGGGGCGCGTCTTTACGTCGATGCGGTCGGGGTGCCTTCGGTGCTGGAAAACTTCGCGATGTTGGCGCCTAGGAACGGCAGCATCTCGCTTGTCGGCGTCCACAAGCAGCCGGTTTCACTGGATCTGACGCAGGTGGCCTTCAACAATTGGCACATTCACGGCTGCGGCGACGGCGCGACCGAAGCGCTTTGGCCCGAAATTCTCGAGATGATGCGCTCCGGCCGTTTTGACCTGCCTTCGCTGGTCACACACGAGTTCAACGTCGAACGGATCGAGGAAGCTCTCGAACAGGCGAGCAGACCGGACGAGGCGCAAAAGGTGTGCATTTCCTTCTGATCTTCCGGCAATTGCCCGGACTGCCAGGCATTGGAGCCTGCCTGTGTGGATCGGATCTGCGAACCGCGTTTGCCTTGAAGTTCGGTCCGTCGCAAAGTGAGAACGACCTGTGAAGCGGAACGCCGCCGGCAATGGTGGTTTTGAGAGGCGCGAACATTGGGAGAGTATCGATGTCTGTCCTGACTGTCGGTGAGGCGCAGATCCACCGCGTTGAAGAACTTCGCATTCCCAACACGATTGCATATTTCACAGAGGACGAGGATCTGTTGGCGGCCAACCGGCACTGGCTGGCGCCGCATTTCCTGGATGAGAATGACAGTTTTGACCTCGTGTTCCAGAGCTGGATCTTCGAGGCCGACGATCGAGTTGTTCTCGTCGATCCCTGCACCGGGAATGGCAAGCCCCATCCGGTGCCCTTCTTCGACAATCTCGAAGTGCCCTTTATCGAACGGATGAGCGAGACGGGTTACCGTCCGGAGGACATTGACCTCGTGGTTTGCAGCCATCTCCATCACGATCACTGCGGCTGGAATACGCAGTTGCGGGACGGGAAATGGATGCCGACCTTCCCGAACGCACGCTACATCATGCGCCGGTCCGAGTTCGAGCGCTGGGGGCCGCAGCGCGATCGGCACCCGGTCTTCGACTACAATGAATCCGTGTTCGAACGCAGCGTCCAGCCGGTGGTCGATGCAGGTCTGGCCGAACTCGTGAGCGGCAGTCATCGCCTGACGGCAGGCATTGTTGTCGAGCCAGCACCAGGCCATACGCTGGGCCACCAGATGCTGCACCTGGTTTCGGGCGGTCAGCATGCATTTTTCACCGGCGATTGCTTTCATCATCCAATTCAGCTCGTGGAGCCTGCCATTCCGTTCGGGGACGCGGAGGACCTCGAGCAAGCAATCGCGATGCGCCGCAAACTGGTCGAGCTGTCGGCCGACAACGGCGCATTGCTCATCGCCGCCCATCTGCCCGCGCCCTATGCGGTGCGTGCCAGGCGCGAAGGCGGAGACCTGCATTTGGCTGCAGCCGGAACGCAAGAGGACCTGAAATGACCGAGAAGATCGAAATAGACGACCTGCTTTCACCGCAGCTTACCGATGCCCAGCGACATGCGATCGCACAGGCTGAGGCCAATCCCATGGTCATAACCGAGGAAGCTGTGCTGGGCGCAGCGCAGCAGGCCACGGGCCTTTCCGATTTCGGTCCCGAGGATTTTCACGAGCGGCTCCAGCTTCTCATCGATGAATGGAACGGCGACACCCGGGCCTATGCGCTGAAGCGGCATTTCCTTTTCGGCTATGCTGTGCGTTATGCGTCAAATCGCCTGCTGATCCAGGACTGCCTCAAGCAGCATCCCGAGATCCATGATGAAGTGATCGAGCGCCCGATCATCATCGCCGGTATGCCGCGTTCGGGCACCACCCATCTGCTCAATCTGCTGGGCGCTGACACACGCCTGCGCTCCAATCCGCTTTGGGAATGCTACGAGCCGCTGCCCAACCCTCTGGAGCCGCCACGCGCTGACGGTGTCGATCCGCGTTATGCGCGGACTGCCGAGAAGTGGGAAATGCAGCGCAAGTCCTCGCCCCTGTCGGCGGCGATGCACCCGATGGAGCCAGACCACCTGCACGAGGACATCGAATTGCAGGGACCTGACTTCGCCTCCTACAATTTCGAGTGGATTGCTCGCGCCCCGCGCTTTCGCGATCACTATCTGTCGCACGACCAGACGCCCCACTACGAATACATGAAGACGGTCTTCAAGATCCTGCAATGGCGTGATGTGCAGGCAGGCCTGCCACGCAAACGCTGGGTCACGAAATGCCCGCAACATCTCGAACAGCTGCCGGTGCTCAAACGCGTGTTCCCGGATGCGACCGTTGCGATCACCTATCGCGATCCGGTCGAGGTGATCCAGTCAGCGATCACCATGATCGCATACGGGGAGCGCATGAGCTATCCGACAATCGATGCGCAGGGACTGCTCGAATACTGGTCCGACCGGATCGAGAAGCTGCTGCGCGCCAATGTCAGAGATCGTCATGTCTGGCCCGAAGCGCAGAGTGTCGACGTGCCCTTTGAGGTCTTCATGGCCGATGACATGGCGATCGTGCGCGCCGTGCGCGAAAAGGCGGGGCTGCCGGAAACCGACCGGGCCAACCGTGAGGTCGCCGACTTCATCGCCAGCCATCCGCGCGGCAAGCACGGTCAGATCGTCTACCACCTCGAACGCGATTTCGGCATTTCTCCAGAGGAACTCAGGAAGCGGTTCGACTTCTATTTCGAAGCCTTTCCAAAAGCACTGCGTCCGGTGAGCTGATGACGACGCATGGCCTGCATATGCAGTTTCGACCCGATTGCACGGTCGACACGCAGAATGCCTGCGCTTCGACTTGCTGACAAAATCATCGGCTGTCTGCGACACCTTCGCAGAGTGGGTATAGCAGGGGTCTGCTTTCCCAAGGCCAGCAGTCCAGGACGAACTCACCTTCAAATGGCAAGAGCAGGCGTTGCGCGGTTGCGAGGCCGGACCGATTGACCAACAATCCGGCCCTGTCCAGCGCCGGCATTTGAGAGGGGCTGACAGTGCCGAGCCTGGTTCCGACCCATTCGGCAAAATCGGAACGCCGCTGCACCGGACTCCCGGTTTGCCGGATGGTAAATCATCATGAGCGGCGATTGGTGATCACAGCTCGAGCCGTTCGCGCGTCAGCAGCTGTTAACTGCCAGGCCCTGGGCGTTGCTGATGACCTGATTGGTCCTCTCACGAACATTGAACGCACTTTCATAGCGAATGTCGTGGGCGTCGCGCCAGAATGCGCTAAAGATCACGGGCCGGTAGCGAAACGTAACCTCCACGAACATCACCGCGGTTCCATCTGCTGCGGTGATCCGGGTTCTGCCCCCCATGCCGCTCGCAAGTGACGCGTTGTTGCGGCCGGTGCCCTGTACGCCGTAGCGCGGGGCGACCTGAAGCGCGCCATGGCATCTTTGCCAGTTGATCATCTGGCCGGCCGAGCTGTCGGACTTGCCGTTGGGCTCCAGAGAGGAAAGCACCACCCGGCCATTCTCAGCGAAGCCGATCGAGCGCCCGATAAAATCCGCGCCGGCGAAGACCTCGTAAATATTGGATTCGTCGATGCCCGTCCGCACGCGGCCGGCATTGTCGGCCACGTTGATCGCGATCTGGTTGATGCGCAAATGCGTCATCGCGAGATTCGCGATCTCCAGCCCGCCGAACAACAGGACCAGAAAGAGCGGCAGCGAATAGGCGAATTCGACTAGCGCGACACCGTCGTTGCAGCGCGCCAGCCTTTCAAGGAACCGGGGCCGGGTCATGCGCAAACCGTCGGAGGAAGTTTCTGCCTGGCGTAGGGCTGGCTGCGGATCGCCGCCGTTGCCGTGATCTCATAGGTGTCCGCCACGCCCATGAATTTCTGGACCGGGAACAGCCGCGGCATTTCGGCCGTCACTTCGTAGAATACCACGTCGTCCGCTCCGCCGACGCCGTCGCGCCCGGCGCTCTCGTCGAACGCGCCATTCTCATTCAGATCCTCGAAACAGTCGCCTTCGTCATAGGATCCGTTGCCGTTGTAATCGGTGACCAGCTTCTCGCTTCGACCGATGCCGGCGAAGTCGAAATAGTTCTTGATCTCGATCCGGTAGGTGGCGTCGCGCGCCACTGTATCGGACCTTCTTTCGATTGCGCAGCCGATCCTGTCTTCCACCGTCTCGCCCTCGCACCCGATCACCGGGGCCTCCATAGAACCGGCTCTCGCCACGTCGTTGAGGGCGCCTTGCACCACCGCGCGAAGATAGGCCTGGTATCCCAGATCCAGCCCCCCAAGCAGGAGGATCAGGAAGGGGATGATGACCAGCGCGAATTCCACCACCGTCGCGCCTTGAGCATCCCTGCTCAACCGGTCGAGAAACCGGCGTGCTGTTCGCAATGGTCCAGTCATGGCCGCATGCCCTATTTCGTTAGCCTGAGAGCGCCGATCTGATTGCCGATCTGGCGAAACCGCGCGATCAGGCTTTCCCGGTCAGCCGATGTCGTCGCTTGGTTGCTGTTGCTGGCGCAACCGGTGAGATTGGAGTTGAGCGCCGTGTCGAACCCGATGACCCACACCGAAACATTCATGTTCTTGGCGGCGTTGCAGATCATCCGAAATCGCTGCTCGTGCCGGGCTAGCTGGCTGGGACAGTTGCCGGCGCCCGTCGTGCGCATGTCGTTCTGCTCCACGCCATAGCTGCTGAGAACGTTGCAGTAGGCGGTCTGCGCGCCGTCGGTCATGAAGATGATGTGGCGATTGCACGGCATCCCGTTGTATTCTTCGCAGCCGTCGGCGAATACGCCGTCGGTCGAAATGAGCCGTGCGCCCCACAACATGCCGATGTCGTGATAGGTGCCGCCCACGGTCTGCAACCCGGACACGTAGCTGTCCATCTCGTCGCGGCTCCATTCGTCAAGCCGGCGTGCTTCGGTCGGGCAGGCCCAGTAGCCCTGGCTGTAGGTGTAGTTCTTGATCCAGCCGGTCGTACTGGTGCTGCCGGCGCTGGAGTTCGTCGATGTGCTGCCCGCGGTGCGGGTATAGACCACGTCCGGCAGCATGGGCCGCCATCGGGTAGCATCGTTTTCGGGAATGAGATCGATGTCCAGGTCGTAGGCATCGGACGGTATCGACATGCTCGATCCGCCCGAGATGCTGCTGGTGGTGTCGCGTTCCTCGATACAGCCGTTCCAGCTGACTGACATCGTGCTGACGCCCGAGCCAACTGCCGCCAGCTGCTGCGCATTGTAGCTGCCGCCGGGATTGGGAACCGTGCCCGCCGCGCTGGTGGCAAGGACCATCACGCCGCCAGGTTCCTTGAAGAAGCTCGTATCGTAAGCCTCCTGACGATAAGTCCAGTTGCTGAAGCTGCGCTGGCTTGCGTAGGTCGTTGTCGTCACCACTTTCCAGCGCCGGCAGCTGCGGGACGTGCCCGATGTGTCCGGCGCGCCCGACCAGCCCCAGTCGTTGCTCTGATCGTAACCGCTGCTTCCGGAACTTCCGCGATAGGTCGTCTGGATCGTTGGATTCGGGGCCGGGCCGCCGGAATTGTTGCCTGATGATTGCACCCAGGATGAGCACTGGCTGCTCGAGAGCGAATTGCCGGTCGGCGATGATGATCCCGATCCAGACGAGCCGCTGTAGTACTCCCATGAACCGGTCGCGGTCGGCGCGTTGGCGACATAGGTCGCCTGATTGAAATTGGCCACGCGCGAGGGATAGGTCGTGCTGCTGCGGATGTAATCGGGATCGGCGTCATAGACGAGGCGGCCGACATTGACCGTGCTCGAGTAGGGAACAATGCCGTAGCGGAGGCGAAGGCCCTGCGTCTCCAGCTGCCTCTGAACCGGCTCCAGCTCGTCGTAGAGCGCCAGCACGGCATCCTGCAGCGCCTCGATCTTCGGAGTGCCTCCCACCTCGCTGGACATGGACCCGGTGACGTCGAGAACGAGCACGACGTCCGTGTTCACGAAATTCAGCGAGGCATCGCATGACACGTTGATCGGAAGACTGCTGAACCCGAAAATCTTCATGAGGACGGTTGGAACAGTCGTCGTGGCGTTGATGCGGATGATGCCGGTTTCCGGTTTCGAAATCAGCGGCTCGAACGCGGCCGTGCCGTAGTAACCCTGCGGAAAGTTGAAATCGAAGAAGCGCTTCCCGGTGTTTTGCACTTCGCTGGTGAAGCTGTCGTATTTCATCACGCGGCGGGCGGCGAGGGAAGCCGCGTCGCAAGCACTTTGCATCTTGCTCTTGGCCAGGTAGGCGCGGCTGACATCCACTCCACTTCCGATCATCGCCAGAAGCGGAATGATGGCGGCGCCGGTGATCAGCAGTGTGTTCCCGGCGTTATTGTACGTAAGCCGACGGACGAAATCGCAGACCGACCGAAGCATACTTTCAGACTTTCGAGAGGGGGTCTCCCGGTGCCGCTTGCACCGCCCCGCCCCTTTTTTACCTCAATCGCCTTAAGAATTCGTAACCAAGGCGATTCATCACGGCGACCTTGTTCCCCCGAACTTCGTCCTGGACGTGATTGAGAATTTGGATGTCGTTGCCGCCATCCCGGTCCTCGCCTGCGGCTGGTCGCCTGTCCGGCAAATGTCCGGCCAGAAGCTCCTGGACCGAGCCGAATGCCCGGTTCCCAAGGTTCCTTCGTTTCTTCTCGTGATTGAGCTTCAGGCGAAGGAAACGCGGCATATAAAAAACCGATAGTAACGCATGCTCGCCGGAGCCGTTATCCAGGCGATGTCGCCTGCAGCACCCTACCCCCGCCGTCAGGTGACACCCCTTGAACAGCAGCATGCTGCAACCCCTGTAACTGGACCAGTCCGCCCGCCGCCCATGGATCGCGGACTGGTCATTTTTCTCCGGTTACCAACCCGGCTGGCAGGTGAGATAGGCCAACAGCTTGTCGGTAAGTGCGCCTGGCGGCAGCGTCACACCTTGAGCCGATAGCCCAGGCCGGGTTCAGTGATCACCAGTTCCGGGTAAGACGGATCGGCTTCCACCTTCTGTCTCAGAAGCCCAATGTAAACGCGCAGATACTGGCTGTCGGCGCCTTCGCTTCCCCAACCCGCCGCAAGCAGCCGCTTGTGAGTGACCACCTTGCCCGCATTGCGGGCCAAGGCATGAAGCAGCAGGTATTCCTTGGGAGAAAGTTTGACGGGTTCACCCATCACCTCGACTTGTCGCGTGGTGAAGTCGACCTTGAGAGGACCGGCCTCGAACACCGCAACGGCTTCTTCCGATGCCTTCGCCCGCCGCACCGCGGCGCGGATTCTTGCCATGAGTTCGCCAATCTCGAACGGCTTGTTCACGTAGTCGTCGGCGCCTTCGTCCAACGCGGCGATCTTCTCGGACTCCTGGTGCCTCGCGGAAATCACGATGATCGGGACCTGGCTGGAATCCCTGATCGTCTGGATGACGGCCTTGCCGTCCATGTCGGGCAGGCCCAGATCGAGCAGCACGACATCTGGATCGCCGGCGATAACGCTGCTGATCGCGGCATTGCCGTCAATCGCAACGGTCACCTTGCAGCCTTCCGCCTTGAGCACCGGCTCCAGCACCGAAACGAGCGCAGGCTCGTCATCGACCAGAAGGACATGACCAGCCATCATGGCGCAGTTTCCCTGAACAATGGCAGCCAGATCGTAACCGAGGTGCCCGCGCGGCCTGCAATCGGCGACGTCAGTTCGATCGAGCCGTTGAAAGCTTCGACGAACCCTTTCGCGATGGCAAGACCAAGGCCGCTTCCCTGCGGCGAGGAATGATCCCGCTTGACGCGATAGAACCGGTCGAAGACCCGATCCTGCTCCCCAATGGGAATTCCGCAGCCCTCGTCCGTCACCGTAAGCAGGCAGGTGCCGTCCCGCGTGCGGGCATCGATCTGGATGGTGGTACCCGGCTCGCTGTACTGGATCGCGTTCTGGATGACGTTGGTCAGCGCGAGCTCGAACAGGGCGGTGTCCGCCATTACCAGCACATCCTGGCCGGGCGGAGACACACGAATCTCATGCCCGTTGGCCCGTTCTCTTGCGCGTTGGACCACCGTACGCACGACGTCGCTCACGGAGAGAACCTGCCCGGTAAGGCTTGCGCCGCCCGATTGCAATCTGCTGAGCTCCAGGAGATTGGCGGTTATGCGGTTCAACCTGTCGCATTCATCGACAATTCCCCTCAGGAGCTTGCGCGAAGTACCGTCGTCGAGGCGGGTGCCGTAGTCGATGAGGCTCGATGCGGAAGCGCTTATCGTCGTCAGCGGCGTCCGGAGGTCGTGACTTACCGAGGACAGCAACGCTGACTTGAAGCCTTCCGCGCGCAGGTTCGCCTCGGCTTCAGCGATGGCCGACGCAAACTGCGCGCGCTCCACCGCCAGTCCGACAAGGCTCGCGAGCGCCTCGAGAAATGCCGGATCGACTTGCGCGTCTCCCGGCCCCTGAATGACAAGCGCCCCCACGCAGGAGCGGCTGCCATCGAGGCGATAGGCGACGCCGATCTCATCGCGGATCACCGCTTCGCCTGAAAGTGTCGAATCGGCAAGCTCCCGCAAATCCTGCCGGTCAGCGAGCTGTTCCACGGCCCGAGCGCGCCCATCCCCGATAGTGAAAAGCCAGAGGCTGAAGCCAAGCCTGCCCGGTACAGTCTCTTTCAGAACTTCCTGGATCGCCGGTATGTCAGGTGCAGCCTGCAGCATCCGGCTGGTATCGAGCAGGCTCTCGAGCTGCAGGTTTGTCTTCCCAAGTTGAGAGGTCTTGTCCCTCAGGCGGCCGGAAAGCAGGCCGGATACGAATGCGCAGAGCGTGAAGATGATTGGTGGCGCAAGGTCGTTGCCGGTGTTCATTCTGAAGGTGAGAACCGGGTCCGCAAGGAAGAAATTGAAGACGGCGGATGCAGCCAACGCACAGATCAGCGAGGGAACCAGGCCCGAAGTCGCCCCGACGATAGTAATGCCGAGCACGAAAATCAGACCTGACGAGACCTCTCCCTGCAGAATCGGTTGCAGAAAGATCGCAAGGACGGCTGTGCCGCCGAGGATCAGGATCGGCTGCCAGGACGAACCAGCGCCATGGCCGAGCATCTGCCACAAACGGTAGCTTCTGCCTTTTTGAGCCATCGAGCCCATGCCAACACCATCCGAAGCTTTTTCAGGCCACATCGCGGACGATCCCCCTGTTCCGGATTGGCCAACTATGCGGCGTCCTCAATCGACCAGGCTGCCGCACGGGTCCATGCATAAAAAACCTATAGTAACGTCTGCCGTCTGATCAGCGCTAACCGGCCTTCGAATCTAGCACAGGACGCCAGGATCATGCGCGGAATTTACGCCCTTACGCTCCTCACAATCTATGTCATCGGCTTGTCTGCCTGCAGCACCAAGGCACCACCGGCAGACATCGCTTCCATGGCTCCTCCGGGCGTTTCGCAAACCCATAGGAGTGGCGATTATGACGCCGACGGCAACTACATCGGGCCGGGCAGCCAGGCCGACCTGCTGCGCAATGCCGGTAGCGACCGGGTGTTCTTCGATTTGGATTCTTCCGCACTCGACGGGGATGATCGCGAGACCTTGCGGCGGCAGGCCGCCTGGTTGGTGCAGAACCTGACCGTCGAGGTGACGATCGAGGGCCATTGCGACGAGCGCGGCACCCGCGAATACAACCTGGGGCTGGGCGAGCGCCGGGCCAATGCAGCCAAGAACTTCCTTGTCGCGTCCGGAGTTTCGCCGGCTCGCATGAGCGTCGTTTCCTACGGCAAGGAGCGCCCCCAGGAAATCGGCTCAGACGAGAAGTCCTGGGCGCTCAATCGGCGCGCTGTCACCCTTGTCGTCCGCAGGATGTGAGCGGACACGGGCCCGGTCTTCACGGGTTGCCGGCGGGTTCTGAAAAGCCCGACGGTCGGCTCCCGTTGTCCGCATCGCATCAGATCCCACCACTTTAGCCAATGGAGACTGACACATGATCGTCAACAACCTCTCGCGCCGCGAGGCCAGCCAAATTCGCACCTATTCCGGGCAGGGTTACGATGTGACCTATCTTGCGCGGAAACACGGAATCTCCAGGCAGCAGGCGCGGGAACTGGTTCGAAAAATCGGCCATGACCGGGACAAGCTGAACGAGGCCGCGGGGCGTCTGAAGCGCGGGAAATGAACGGTCGTCGGAAGGCCGGCGGCAACAGTTGGATCACATCGCCGGAACACACGGTCGCTGACTAGACGCAGGGAAAGCGGCTCCAAACGACCGGCACGGGTCGTGTCCGGTCGGGCAGCTAATCCCCGTGCAGCGCGAGTTGCTGCCACGACAGCCAGTCCAAGGCCTTCAGCTTCGCTCGGGGAAACGCCCTAGAACTCCCACCTTCCACCACGCATTGCCTCGAAAGGGAGGCTTGCTCGAGACGAAAACTTTCACTGTTGATGCAAATCAATTGCATTAGCGGAAGTTTTCTGAGAATGGCTCGCAATTCAAGTTGCGAGTGATTCGCAGCGTCTCATTGTGGTGGTGTGAAGAATGGTCATCGCGCAGGCTAATCGACTTTTCGCTTGGGGAGGCATGGTTGTTGCGGTGTTCGCCCCGCAGCTGGCGCACGCGAGTTCAGTTGCGCCGGTAATTCCGGAAGATCTCACAGTCGGCGGGATGTTCCTGCAGGCCGACTGGATCGTGAAACTCGTGATCATCGGCCTCGCGCTTGCGTCCGTGGTCACCTGGACCGTGTTCATCGCCAAGCTGCTCGAACTTCGCAAACAGAACGCGCAGCAGCAGCGGACTCATGATCGCGTCATCGTCCTGCGCTCGCTTGGCGAGGCGATCACCGACAGCAACCTGGCCTTCACGCCGCTGGTTCGCGAGGCGCTTGCGGAGCTGCGCGCGTCGGCGGACGCGCTGCAGGATCCGGAAGGCATCAAGGAACGCACCGTGTCCCGCTTCGAGCGGTATGAAGCGAACGTTGGTCGCAAGATGACTCGTGGGGTCAACATTCTGGCCACCATCGGCGCCACCGCTCCGTTCGTGGGTCTCTTCGGGACGGTCTGGGGCATCATGAACAGCTTCGTCGGCATTGCCGAGAAGCAGACCACCAATCTCGCCGTTGTCGCCCCTGGCATCGCCGAAGCGCTGCTGGCGACAGCGATCGGCCTGGTCGCCGCAATTCCGGCGGTGGTGATCTATAACCACTTTGCCCGGCAGATCGCGGCCCACCGGGCCCTTCTCGCTGATACGGCCGCTGCGGTTCTGCGCCTGGTTTCGCGCGATCTCAGCCGCGGTGAAGCATCTTCTCTCGCCAAGGAAAGCTGAGGAGATGGCGATCCATTTCTCCGACGGTGGAGACGATCTGCCTGTCAGCCACGAGATCAACGTGACGCCTTTCATCGACGTCATGCTGGTGCTGCTGATCATATTCATGGTCGCCGCGCCCCTGGCTACGGTCGACGTCAAGGTCGACTTGCCGGTTTCCAACGCGGCACCGGCGCCCAAGCCCGACAAGCCTGTCTTTCTTTCAATTCTGGAGGATGGCCGGATGCTGGTCGGCGAAGCGGAGGTGACCCGCGCCACGCTGGGCCAGTCGGTCGAGGCAGCGACGGGCGGCGACCGGGAACAGCGGGTGTTCCTGCGCGCTGACAAGTCGATCACCTACGATACCATCATGCAGGCGATGAATGCGCTGCGTTCGTCAGGCTACCTCCACGTTGCACTGGTCGGTGCCGACGGCGGAGACGCGCGTTGACGCATGTCGCGATCCCGGCTGACGAACATCGCCGCTGGGGTGTTGCCTGCGGTATCGCGCTCGCCGCGCACCTTCTGGCCGGCGCGGCCGTGCTTGGCTGGTCGCGCGCGGCGGTTCCTCCCGTTCCCGAACCGGTGGTGCTGGTCGAGCTTCCGCCCGCGGCCGCAGCGGTATCCGCCCGGCAGCCGGACGAACAGCCCCGGCCCGACTCTCTTCCGCCGCAAACGCTGATGCCGCCGATCGACATACCGCCGGTGAAGGCGCCGCTGCCAAGGGATGCGGTTACCTTGCCGCCCCCACCGCCGCCGGTCCAGCTGAGGCGAAGTGCTCCGGCGGCCCCATCCGCGCCGGTTGCGGCGAATCCAATCGCCGTCGCTCCGGCCGGAGCCGGCACGGGAACCAACTCCACGCCGGGCGACGACCCCAAGGCGCGTGCGAGGGAAGCGGATTACTACGCGCTGATCAGCGCGCATCTCAATCGCAAGAAGCGATACCCCAAGGAAGCCAAGAAGGCCCTGCAGGAAGGCATCGTGACGGTGCGTTTCACTGTCCACCGCGATGGCAGCGTCTCGAACGTATCGATCAAGCGCGGCAGCGGCCACGAGCTTCTCGACCGGGCAACGCTCGATCTGATGCAGCGTGTCGCTCCGCTGCCGCGCATGCCCTCTTCCATGAAACGCGACAGCGTCATGCTGTCGCTGCCCATCGATTATTCACTCAAGACAAGTTGAAGAAAGGACGTTTCGAATGACCAAGCAACGGGGGGTCTTGCGACCGTTGAGCCTGCGTGAGGGCGGCGCTGCCATGGCACTGAGTATTGCAGCTGCCATGACCTCGGCACCGGCTACGGCCCAGGATGCGCAAGACGGCGAGGTTGAACTCGATACGCTCAGGATCGAGGACCGCACCGCCGACGTAAATCCGCATGCCGAACCGGGTGCACCCTACAAGGCGCGCACTTCGGGTGACGAACGCCTGACCAGGCCCATCGCGGAATTGCCGCAGACCATGACCGTGCTGACCGAAACGCAGATCGAGGAATCGGGCTATACCGACCTCGTCCGCATTCTCGATGCGCAGCCGGGCATCACCGTGGGCACCGGTGAAAACGGCAACGCCTTCGGCGACCGCTATATCATCCGCGGCCAGGAAGCCCGCAGCGACGTGTTCGTCGACGGCCTGCGCGACCCGGGCATGACCACGCGCGAAGCCTTCGCGGTCGACCAGATCGAGATTTCCAAGGGGCCGAACTCGACGTTCGCCGGACGCGGTACCGCCGGTGGCGCGATCAACTCCATCACCAAGCAGGCCACGACCGACTATGACTTCATCAAGGCCAGTATTGGCCTTGGCAGTGATCGCTATGTCCGGGCGACGGTCGATGCGAACATTGTCGCCAGCGAGGATTTCGCGATCCGTGCCAACGTCCTTTACGGTTACACGGAAATTCCCGATCGCGGCCCGGCTGATCGCGAGCGCAAGGGCCTTGCCCTTTCGGCGACGTACGCGCCCGACGACGCGTTCGACCTGACGCTCGATTACTACGGCTTTCGCGGCGAGGACAATCCGGACGTCGGCGGTTATCTCGATGGCGATCTGAAGCCCGTCAAGGTCCCCGTCTTCGCCCAGAAGCAGGACTTCCAGAAGTCGGACGTCGACACTTTCACCAGCCGCATCCGCTACCGTTTCTCCGATAACGTCCGCATCACCAATCTGACGCGCTACGGCATGTCGGACAATGGCTACGTGCTGACCGGCACTCGCGGATCGAACACCGACGCGAGCGATCCCAACGGCGTCTATCCGACGATCACCTTCTCCACCCACCAGGGCTGGCAGGATGTCGAATATTTCGCCAACCAGACCAACCTGTTCATCGAGTCAGAGATGCTCGGCGGGCACAATGACCTCATCATCGGCGTCGAATATACCGATCACAAGGTGCTGAACGGCATCTATGATGTGAACAATACCGGCGCGACGAACTGCATCGTTTCCGGTCGTGGCGGCACCAGCCCCAGCCATTGCGGCATCGGCCCGGACGGACAGCAGGTCAATGGCCTCAACACGCTGCTCGGCCGCCAGATCACCCGGGACCGCTGGGACCAGGACTGGCACATGGAGACCATCTCCGCCTATCTCATGGATACACTGGACATCACGCCCAAGCTCACCGCATTCGCCGGCGTCCGGGTGGACCATTTCAATTTCGATCTCGGGCTTCAGTCGATTCCGAGGGGGCAGACCGAAATCGTTCTTGCCGACTATGGTTACAAGGACACTTTCCTGAACGGTCATTTCGGGCTCACCTACAAGATCGGTGAAGCCGGTATCGTCTATGCCTCCATGGCGAGCGCGGCGGACGTCAATTGCGGCGAGTCCGACGTGGGCACGAACAGCGGCTATGGCGGTTGCGTCATCCAGGATGGCGAAGTCGCCGGCGCGAAGCCGGAGCGTTCGGTCAATTTCGAACTCGGCACCAAGCTGAACATTTTCGACGAAAAGTTCCTGCTGACCGCTGCCGTGTTCCAGACCAACAAGAGCAACGTGCTGGAAGGCGAGGGCTATGACTCGGTGGGCACCTTCAACAGCGGCAAGAACCGCCTGCGCGGCATCGAAGTGGGCCTGGCCGGCAACATCACGCCTGCCTGGTCGATGCAGGGCGGCCTGACGCTCATGGACAGCGAAGTGCGTAAATCCGCCAACCCCGAATATGTCGGCAAGGTCCTGGCGAATTTCGCCAAGTTCCAAGCGCAGTTCCAGACCCGCTATCAGATCACCGAACAGTTCGCGATGGGCTTCGCCATCAAGCACAAGAGCAAGCGCTACGGCGGACAGCCGGACACCGCGGCGCCGTTTTCGACCAACGACGACGGCAGCTTCACCTACAGCCGCCCGGTGCCCGCCTATACGGTCGGCGACGCCTTCTTGGAGTACAAGTTCAACCAGAACCTGGACTTCCGGCTGAATGTGAACAACATCACCGACGAGGACTATTATCTCGCGGTCTATCGCGGCGGGTTCTTCCTGTACAAGGGTGATGCCCGCCAGATCGTCGGGACTCTGAACCTCAGGTTCTGATGGAATGACGCGGGGGCGGTGCGGCCAGCTCGCCGCACCGCCGCCTTGGAGGCCGTCAATGCTGATCGTCGTAGAGAACGTCCTGGACGCTCAGGAAGTCCGCAATTTCCGCGAACGCCTGAACTCGGCCCGATGGATCGACGGCGCTCCGACGGCGGGCACCCGCTCGGTGGCAGTGAAGCAGAACCTGCAGCTTGACCGGAACGATGCCGATGCGACCGAGCTCGGCAACATCATTCTCAGGAAGCTCGGGCACCATCCGCTGTTTATTTCCGCTTCGCTGGCCGAGAAGATCTGGCCGCCCGTGTTCAACTGCTATCAGAACGGCGGACATTACGGCACCCACAGCGATGCCGCGCTGATGCGCCTGCCCGAGGCGGGAATGACCATCCGCAGCGATCTTTCGGCCACGCTATTCCTGTCCGAACCCGACGATTATGACGGCGGCGAGTTGCTCGTCGAGGAACAGTTCGGCGCCCAGGCGGTCAAGCTGGCGGCCGGAGACATGGTGCTCTATCCGTCCTCGAGCCTGCATCAGGTGGCGCCCGTTACGCGGGGGCAGCGCATCTGCGCGATCACCTGGATGCAAAGCGCGGTGGCCGACACGGCTGCGCGCGAACTTCTGTTCGATCTGGATCAGTCGATCCAGGCGCTCACGCCCCAGCGACCCAAGGATGATCCGGACATCAACCGGTTGATCCACGTCTATCACAACCTGCTGCGCCGCTGGGCTGCACCCTAGACCTGCGGCCTGGAGAGCCTGATGGGCGGCTGGAAGAAATACCTCCTTTGGTTTGTGCTGGCGCTGCCTGCGGTTTCCATGCTGGCTTCCCTGTTGCGCGACAGCGCGCTGCCGATGGACCTGCTTCACCCGAGCGGAGAGATGTCGGTTCGGCTGATGGTGCTGGCGATGCTGCCCGGGCCCTTGTCCGAATTCTTCGGCGGAAACCGGCTGTTGAGTTTCTGGCTGTCGGTTCGCCGCAACCTGGGCGTCGCGGCATTCGCCTATGCCCTGCTGCATCTGGCGATCTACGTCCTCGATATGCAGAGCCTTCCGGCAATACTGGACGAGCTTTCCCTGCCCGCGATCTGGACCGGCTGGCTCTCCCTGATCCTCATGCTTCCCGCCGCATGCATCAGCTTCGAGGCGGCTGTGCGATACCTCAAACGGAACTGGAAACGCATCCAGCGCATCGTCTACCTCGCATTCGCAGCCGGCATCGCGCACTGGCTGCTGCTCGACTGGCAATGGCAGCCAGCCGCCGTTCATGCCGCTCCGCTCATGCTGGCATGGATGCTACGCCTAATTGCTCGAATTCGCAGAGCTGCTGGAAGGACTGTTTCATGACTGCAAAGGACCGACTTCTCGCCATCTCCGCTTGTGCGGCGGCATTGGCGTTTTCCGCCACGCCCGCACATGCCGACGGGAATGTAACCTGCGACAGCGGCCCACAAGAGAACTGGCAGCCGATCAGCAAGCTCAAGAAAAAGGTGTGGCTCGAACGCTGGTCGTTGCTCAAGACCCAGGTCGAAGGAGACTGCTATGAGGTCTACGCAAGGACTGAAACAGGTCAGGCGATCGAGGCGTTCTTCCATCCAGTCACCCTGGAAAAGCTGGTCGTTTTCCGGCGCGGCAAGGAGATATTCCGTGCCAAGGGATTTGATGGCTAGATCTCTCGCAGCTTGCTTTTCGGCGGCTGAGTTAGCCACAGGTTCGCCGCTGCGTGTTCGCGGAGGAATGTTGGTGCGAGTTATTTCGCGAAGAATATCGTGCAGAACCCGACGTTAGCCATCACCCATTCGGCGGGGATATTTCCATGGCCCGCCAGCTTTCCCGATCATCGACAAGCATTTGCAGGGTGTGCGCCAGCCAGCGAACCGTCGGATGCCGCAGGTCCAAGGCTTCCGGTGGACCCAGGAGGGGGATGAATCGAGAATGCGTCACGAAGCCCGCGCCCAGCATGGTGATCGCCGCCGCACGCTCTTCCGCGGCCGGAGGGCCGAGCCATTCTGCCAATCGCTGAACGATCCTCTTCCTTACTATTCTTGTAACCACTTCCCTTGCTTCGGGGTCTCCGGCGGCCAGGATTGTCATGGATGTCGGCAAAGCGCTGTCCACTGATCCGACGATAAGCCGGGCAAGGTTCTCGCCGAAGGATTCGCGCTCAATTTCGAGAAACGGTTCCGCTTTCAAGGTCGCCTCGAGCGCCGCTTCCAGCAGGCCGGCCTTCGATCCGAAGTATCTACCGACAAGCGTGTAGCTGACGCCAGCTTCCGCAGCGATGTCTCGAATGCCGGTATTTGCATAGCCATTGAGCGAGAAGCAGCTCTGCGCCGCTGCGAGTATCCGCGCCCTGGTCGCGGCGGCGTCTCGCTTGCGTATGCGTCCTTTTGGAACCGTCATTGAGCGAGATAGGCGCAAGAAAGCGGGAATTTCAAGGCGCGACCTTGGCCATGTCCGGGAATCCCGGCGGGTTTGGCAAGGTCGGATCTCGGTTCCGAGAGGTGCGGGAGCGCCGAAGTTCGACCTGCGCGCGCGCGTCCGGCATCGACAAGGTGCACACTTGACAACAAACCGGCCGGACTTATGTTGTCAAATGACAACATGGGGAGGGAAATTGATGCTGGGGATTACCTACAAGGGATATTTGCTGCTCGGGGTTGCGGCCACCGGCCTTGCCGCCGCGGAACCGGCCTTGGCCCAGGCATCCGCGGAAGCTGGCGGCCTGGAGGAAATCATCGTTACGGCTCAGAAACGCGAACAGAGCGTTCAGGACGTGCCGATCGCGGTGACGGCAGTTACTCAGGAAACCCTTGAGGTGAACCGCATCACCACCGTCAACGATCTGGGCAGTGTGGCTCCCGGCGTTACGGTAAGGCCGTCGGCTGGTGGCATCCAGGTGCCATCCTTCACCATTCGCGGCCAGAATAGCTTCGGCGTTGTAGCGGGGTCGGACAAGCAGGTCTCGATCTACCTCGACGGTGTCTATATCAGCAGTCCGAAGGGTTCAATTTTCGACCTGCCGGATATTGCCCGCCTCGAAGTCCTGCGCGGGCCTCAGGGCACCTTGTTCGGGCGCAACGCCACTGCCGGCGCAGTTAGCGTCGTCACCCGGGATCCGACAGGCGAGGCGCATGTCAAGGTTCAGGGCTCGGTCGGCAACCAGGACAGCTATCGCTTCCGTCTCAGCGCGGACTTGCCGCAGATGGGGCCGTTCAGCGGCTATTTCAGCTTCGCGCGCAATTACAGGCGCGGCGACATCAGAAACGCCGCTGCAGGCACCGTCTGGGATCGCACGCTCTCCCCCGATCCCAACCTTGCCACGGTCGAACGATCGCCCAAATACCTCGGCAATGTTGATGCGAACTCCTATTTCGCCGCGTTGAAGTTCGAACCCAGCGATTCGTTCAAGATGGTCTACAAATATGACCGCAACGAAGACAACGGCACGCCCGAGGGAACCGCGATTTCCAGCTACAACCCTGCGTACCCCGGGCTAGGCGCAGGCGCCGCGTTGATTGGCCCTATCTTCAATGCTCTCTACAACAGCCAGGAAATCTATCTGAACGATTCTCTTCAGAGCCCTGACGTCATCACCAATTCCTGGGTAATTCCGCGCGTGCAGCGGGTGTCGGGCCACAGCCTGACGGCCACCTGGCGGGCGTCCGACAGCATCACTGTCAAGAACATCGCGGCCTATCGTCAGTCCAGTGTGTTCGCGCCATCGGCGATCGACGGAGTCAGCGCCCTCACGTTCACGCAGGAAGCACTGGTTCCCTACGCCACGTTCATTGCCTTCTCGACCAATCCGCCTGCGGATGCCGCGGCGGCTATTCCCGGATTGGTCGCGCAGTTCTCTCCATTGGTCGGCAACCGCGTTCTTATCACGGCATCGGGATCCTCGACGATTGCGAAGCAATGGAGCGACGAGCTGCAGGTCAACTACGGCTCGGACAATCTGCAGATCACTGCGGGGGCCCTGTGGTTCCATTCGAAAGAGGAGGCAGGCGGGCCTGAAGGCGTGCAGAACACGTTTTCCTTCTTCTCCAATCCGTTCATCTCGCCAAGCGGCGTTGTTCCGCTTGGCAATGAGGGGCGATACTTCAACAAGGCGACATCGATTGCCGCCTATCTCCAGGCGGAATACAAGTTCAATGAGCAGTTTGAACTTGTCCTGGGCGGCCGCATTACCAGGGACAAGAAGACGAGCCGGTTCCGTTGGGACAACCTGATAGGTGGGGTGGTCGTGCCGCGCCCCGACATCATTCCCGAACCCTACAAGAAGACCAAGCCCAACTTCATGGTCGGTCTGAACTGGACGCCAAGCCGGGACACGCTTATCTACGGCAAGTATTCCACCTCGTTCGTGTCGGGCGGTTCGGTCGCGGGCATTGAATTCGTGCCCGAAGTCGCAAAATCTTGGGAACTGGGGCTTAAGGCCGATTTCCTCGATCGCCGGCTGCGCACCAATCTTGCGCTGTTTTACGTCGATTACAGCAATTTCCAGCAGCCCAGTTCAACGACGTCGCAGGAAGCCGTCGCATTCCTCAATGCGGCCTACGGCGCACTTGGAACCGCGCTCGCTTCCAATTTGAGCACTTTCGTACAGCAGTCACATGACGTTCGTGCCAAGGGTTTCGAACTCGAAGTGACGGCGGCGCCAACCGATGGCCTGACCATTGGAGGTAGCCTGTCTTACACCGATGCGGAGTTCCGCAATATCGACCCGGTCTTTCTGGCTGCCCAAGGCGGCGAATACAAAGCGTTCGTT
Source organism: Novosphingobium sp. (assembly GCA_024236175.1). Taxonomy (GTDB): domain Bacteria; phylum Pseudomonadota; class Alphaproteobacteria; order Sphingomonadales; family Sphingomonadaceae; genus Novosphingobium. Next base: position 309,339 of record JACKKY010000003.1, read on the forward strand.
CGCCCGAAATGGACGGCTAGTGCCTATGCATCCTACGAGACACAACCGCTGATTGGCGATGCGACTTTGAGCTTCCGTCTTGACGGACTCTATCGTTCGAGGCTGGACCATAGCGGCAATCCTTCGGTCCAGCTCGACCGGGGCGTCCCGGCGGAACTCCTGTCGAGCAAGGCACACTGGAAGCTGAACGGTCGCGTGGCCTTGAGGCACATCCAGTTCGGCGGGCTCGAAGGCGAACTGGCGGTCTGGGGAAGGAACCTGACAAACAAGCGATATGCGACGTCTTCGCTGTTTCTGCCCTGGGCCGTGGCGCAGAACTATGATCAAGGTCGAAGCTACGGTCTCGACCTGAGCATCGAGTTCTGAGATCGATCCGAGGCGTTTCCGAAACTCATGGTTCCGTTCAAGGTGTTTCGGCGGGCAAGCCCGCCGACACCGGGCCTTTCCTTGGCAGGAAGCGGGTCACGATGTTCGTACCGGGGTTTCGGATCGTGTGATACGTCTCTGTTTCAACAATCATAGATCTGGGGATTGAACGTGGCGAGTTTTGTTCTGGTTCACGGTGGCGGCCATGGCGGTTGGTGCTACCAGCCTGTCGCTCGTATTCTGCAGGAACAGGGACATGTGGTTCATGCGCCCTCGTTGCCGGGCATGGGGGAGCACACACACCAGCTCAATCCAGATATCGACCTGAGTATGCATATCGACGATGTCGTGAACCTGCTGTTTTACGAAGACATCCGGAATGCGATCCTGGTAGGGCACAGCTACGGGGGGATGGTCATTACCGGTGTAGCGGACCGGGCGCCTGACCGGGTCGGACATCGCGTCTATCTCGATGCTGCCTACCCAAATGAGGGTCAGTCACTACACGATCACGCATTCGAGAGTATCGATCCGCAGAGGCAGAACATTTACATCGAAAACGGGGTCGAACTGGTCATGAAGCCTGACCCCATGTACGCGGCATTTTTCGGCATCACCGAGCCAGATCTGGCGAAGTGGACCAACGACCGCCTGACGCCGCAGCCTTGGAAATGCTTTGCCGAAAAGCTGCATTTCAGGAACGAGGCGGCGATGCGAGCCATACCGGAATCGCATCTGGTCTGCACCGAAACGCTTCCCGGCCGTGACGTGGAACTGCTGACTGCCCGTTCGCAAGGACGTGTCTGGGATATCGATACGGGACACGATCTGATGCTCACGGAGCCCGCCTGGGTGGCGGAGAGGCTGATGCGGATAGCTGCCCTCGAGAAGGAACACGCTTCTTAGCGACTGCGAGATCGGCAGCGGCCATGGCGGCGTGTTCCCCGTGGCTCGAAAGGAAAAACGCAATGGCGGTGTTTGTCCTGGTGCATGGAGGCGGTCACGGCGGTTGGTGCTATGACAAGCTCTCGCCGCTTCTGCGATCGCAAGGCCACGACGTTTACAGTCCGTCGCTCACCGGGCTGGGTGATCGAAAGCACCTTCTCACGCCAGAAGTGGGGCTCGACACTCATATCGCCGACATCGTCAATATCCTCTTCTACCACGACTTGCGGGAGGTGATCCTCGCGGGCCACAGCTATGGCGGCATGGTTATTACCGGTGTCGCAGATGCCGTACCGGACCGGATCGGCAGACTGGTCTATCTCGACGCGGCGTTCCCGCGGGACGGGGAATCGCTCGTGGACAACGCGCCTGAAATGATGGCCTTCGCCCGATCCGATTCGCGCGTGGTCGATGGTGTGGAACTGGTGCTGTGGCCGAACGAGAATTCGGCGTCCCGCCAGGGCGTGACCGATCCGCACGATGCCGAGTGGATGTTGGCAAGGCTGACGCCGCAGCCATGGAAATGCTTTTCGGACAAGCTTCGGCTTCATAATCAGGAGCAAGCCGCGCGGGTCCCTCGCGCGATTGTCAACTGCACGTCGACGCTCGCTCGCCGGCGAGGTGAGCAACCCATGCGAGCGCGGGAAGGAGAGCTCATCTTCGAGATCGATACGGGCCACGACCTGATGATCACCGAACCACACGCGGTTGCCGAGATGCTGATTGAGATTGCTGACAGCTAGCGGCTGACGGAGGCCGTCACCCGGGCGCGGATCAATCCGAACTGCCTTGCAGTTCTCCGCTGGCTTTTTCGATCGATCTGTCTGCCGGTTTGTCCCCGGGAAGCAGCAGAAAGATCAGACCGCCCAGGAAGGTCGTTGCCGATGTTATCAGGAGGTAGAGGGAGAACCGTCCGGTCAGATCGAGGACCAGGCTGAGGAACAGTGAGCCGCTAGCCGATGAGAGCGCAATCGCAGCCGCGATCATGCCGTAGGCTGTGCCGTAGATCTCAAGCCGGAAGTAGCGCATCACCAGATAGGCCGCGACATCCAGTTCGGCCCCAGTCGAAAGGCCTACAATCAGGACTGCCAGGCCGACGACAGTGATGTCGTTCTGACCGCTGCCGAGGATTGCAAGCCCGATGCTAGGTACGCCCAGGACGACGGCGGCCACAATCCTCGACGGATATCGGTCCAATGCGAAGCCGGAGAAAAGGCGTCCGAGCATCACCCCGATCGCGAAAAGGGAGACGAGGCCTGAAGCCGTATCCGATCCAATCTCCAGATCCAGCAGGATCAGCTTGAGCTGTGTTCCGATGGTCGTGTGTGCGAGATTGCTGAGCAAAATTCCGCCGGCGATTGTTCGAAAGGCGACGGTGTTCAGAATTGTCCGATAATCCTGCAAAGTGCCACGGGCAGACGCCCGGACCGTGCGTTGAATTCTTCGGGGCCCTTGCGAAATCAGCAGCAGCGCTACAAGCCCGCCGATCGCGGACCCGCCAGCCAGTGTCAGATAGCCGACCCTCCAGCCATGATCGTCGATCACGCCGGTCAGCAACGGGGCAAGTATCGCTGCGGTAGCCGCAGGGGACGAAGCCGCCAGCGAAAGGGCGATGCCTCTCGCCTTGTCAAATCGCTCTGCGATGACCCGGGTATAGACCGCGGACGTCGTCGTTGTCCCGATAAGCGTTACCTGGACGATGGTCAGAAGGAAGTAATGCAGGAAACTGCCTTCGATCAGGCTGAAACCCGCATAGACCAATGGCGTCAGTATCACGCCGATGGTCGCCATGCGCTGCGATCCGAAAATGTCCGTCAGACGTCCGGCAATCGGCATCCCGACAATGCCGATCAGGATTGTTGTTCCAAGCAGCGCGAACTGCGATTTGGTCCAGCCGAATTCCTCGATCAGATGGGGCGAGAATATGCTCACGATGTACATGTTGACCATGTACCCAAAGCTGAGCCCCAGGCTCACTCCCGCCAGGTAGCGGAAGTTGGCTCTCATTTCCGCCACGAAACTCATGGAACGACTGGAAACTCTTCGCCGACCATGCGTTCGCTCATCGCCCAGACTTCATGGGCGATCTGCGGATCAACGGCGTATGGACGCACGCCCTTGCCACCCTTTTCGGCGGTTTCGGCAACGCCGCAATCCTCGCAATAGCGCGCTCCAACTTCATCTGGGGCGGCCACAAACCCCGCCCAGACGGTCGTGGCAGCACCCTGCGCAACAGATTTCAACTGCAGTTGTGTGACGCCGTCGCCTTTCTCGGCCAACGACCTCGCGGACATCCTGCTTATCAGGTCATCCGACATGTGCCGGAGCAGATCGGTCTTGATGGAGCCGGGATGAACTGCGGTGGCGCGAACGTTGCGCGGCCGATGTCGCCGGTCGAGCTCGACTGCGAACAAGATGTTTGCGGTCTTCGACGCACCGTAGGCGTCGAATGGATCGTAGGGGCGCTTTTCGTAGTTCGCATCGTCGAGATCGACGGGGCTGAATTGGTGCGCGGAGGACGCCAGCACAACGATGCGTCCGCCGGGCGGGACGAGCGATGCGATCCGGTTGACCAGCAGGAAATGCCCCAGGTGGTTCGTTCCGAACTGCAGTTCGAAGCCATCCTGAGTCCTGCTTTCGGGCGTCGCCATGATCCCGGCATTTGCGATCAGGACGTCGAGAGGCCGGCCGGCTGCAACCAGCGCGTCGGCACAGGCCCCGACACTGGCAAGCGAGGTGAGGTCCAGTTCGACGAGTTGGAGACTGTTGCCGAACTCTTCGCGTAGCGTTGCGGTTGCCGCTGCTGCCTTGCTCAGGTCACGTGCCGCACCGACAACTTCGACACCATGAGTCAGCAGGGCCCTTGCCGTCTCCAGTCCCAACCCTGCTGAAACACCTGTGATAAACACACGCAGCCCGTCCAGATTCTGACCGGAAAGCACTTCATCGGTGGTGGTGGCCCATCCGAAATTGGACATCATGTTTCTCCGGTTTCGGCTTCGGGGCCAATCTGTCCCGCGGCCGGTGTTCAATCAGGGCGGGAAAGGATCGCAAGGATCGTAGCGCCGTCTGGTCCCCGGCGACGCTACGATCGAGGTACGAGGGCATGAGGTGGCAGTGCGGAGACACCCTCATGCCGTGGAAGTCGCGGATCAGTCAGCCAGGGCTCCGAAGCGGAACTTCAATCGCAATCCGTACATGCGCGGGGGTTCAAGCTGATAGGCGACGAAGCCGCGCGTGACCGAATTGTCATTGGCATGGGCCAGCATCTTCTCGTTCGTGATATTGGTCACGAAGAAGACGGCATCCATCGGCAGGCCGCCGAGTTCCCTCCAGGCAACGCTTGCGTTTCCGAACGTCCGGCTCGGCAGTATGCCGTAGTCGATGTTCGGATCGGGATTGTTGTCGGTCACGTTCCGGAACGAAGACTGATAAACGAGCGTGCCGCTGATCGCTATCTCGCCCAGCGAATCCGGCAGTGGCAAGGTGTAGCTGGCGGTGCCGGTGAACTGGTGCGGAATGGCGAAGGGCAGGCTCTGACCGGCCACGACCGGATCGAGTCTGTTGTAGAGCGAGTCTGCCGGCAGGTCCGGGATCGTCACTTCGGTCAGTTCCGAACTGAGATAGGAATAGGCGCCCTGCAGTTCGAAGCCCTCGAAGGGAGAAATGGTCAGATCCGCCTCGAAACCATAGAGTTTCGACTTGCCGGCATTGATAATCGTCGTCGTGGTGCCGCACGGCCCCTTGTAGTTGGGCAGGTTCGCATCGCAGCCGACGCTCAGCTGCAGCTGCTGGTCGCGGAAATCATTGTAGTAACCGGTGATATTGAAGCTGCCGGGCACGCTGCCCCGCCATCTTGTTCTTGCACCGATCTCATAAGTGTCGACCTTCTCTTTTCCGTAGTTCTGCAGGGTGTCGGGCGCTGCGGGATTCACTGCGCCCTGACGGTAGCCGCGAGACCACTTGGCGAACAGCATGACAGTGTCGATCGGGCGGTATTCGAGACCGAGAAGCCAGGTCGGTGCGCTCGTCTTCTTCTTGACGAATTGCCTGCACTGGGTGAACCGCTCCGATGCGGGGTGCGTGACACCGAAACCGGGGGCGGTCGGATTCGTACACGAGTACGTTGCATCCGCCGGAGTTTCGCCGAAGAAGATGTTGCCAAGCTGGAGATGGCTGCTGCTCTTGTCTTCGGTGTAGCGGATCCCGCCGGTCACAGCCAACTGGTCCGTCAGATCATAGGTCGCCTGGGCATAGGCCGCCAGGCTCTGGAAGGTGTTGCGATAGCGAGAATAGCCAGCGCGGCCCAGCGAGAGTGAGCCGGCTTCTCGCGAGAAGGGCTTGCAGTTCAGATTCGCAACATTCGCGCATGGCGTGAAAAGCGGATTGGTCGTGCCGATCGTGCCGATGGGATCGTTCTTCTCGAGATAGAAACCGCCCTGCCAGTCGAGGCGGCCGTCTGCTGCCAGCCCGGAGAAGCGCAGTTCTTCGACCAGCGAGGACTGTGCAACCGTGTAGGGGGAATCCGGATTGGCCTGGATATCGACGAAGGTCACGACATCCTGAGGGCCGGCCAGCAGGTTCCCGGGCACTTGCGGCCAGAACGTACCGAAAGCATCGCCGCTGCTGTTCGCCCTGATCTCGCCGTAGCTGAAGATGTTGGTGATCTCGAATGCGTCGCTGACCTCCCAGGTGGTACGATTGATGATCTGCCATTGTTCCTGGGCCGACCCCGCATCGGGGTCCGAATTCGCGCCTGTCCAGAAGCCGCCCGCGGCGCTCTCGCGTTCAATCTGGTCGCACGACCAGTCTCCGGAAGGGAAGAAGCCCCCGAACATCAGTCCCGGCGTGCAAACCTTCAGGACGTGGATCGCGCCGCTGCTTTTCGAGTCCGTGTAGTAACCGACGGTGTAGTTCTCGAGGTTGTGCGCAAGGTCGGCCACCGCGCTCACCCGGACCGTCCAGTAGTCGCTGCTCGCAAGATCCTGGCCGTAGCGGGTGCGGAAGCCGATATTCCTGATGTAGCCGTCCGACTCGTTGTGGTCGACGCCGACACGGAATCGGAAACTGTCGCCCACTGGCACGTTCACGACGGCCTCGATCCGCTTCCTGTCGAAGTTGCCGATTGTACCTTCGACGTAACCTTCGAAATCGTGCTTTGGCTTTGTCGGCACCAGCAGGACTGCGCCGCCTGTGGAATTCCGGCCGAAAAGAGTGCCCTGGGGCCCCTTCAGGACCTGGACGTTCTCGAGATCGAACAGCTGCCCCGGGCCGGCGCCGTCTCCACCGCCCTGGATCGAACCGCTCCCGCGCAGAGCAACGACGTCGGCGAAATAGGTGCCGACCGTGGCCGTCGTACGCTGCTCCTGGGTGAAGCCGCGGATCGTGAATGTCGTATTGTCATGGCCCCAGCGCGAGTTGGCGGCCACGTTAGGCGTGTAGGTAGCGATGTCCTTCGCCTGGATAATGTTGTTGTTGGTCAGGGTCTCCTGATCGAATACCGTAATGGAGATCGGCACGTCCTGAAGAGCTTCCTCGGAACGCCGCGCGGTTACGATGATGCTGTTGTCGCTTGCCTCGGCGTTGCTGCCGATGTCCTGCGCCAGGCCGGGGCTATGCACCCCCACGCCAAGTGTGCTGGTTGCGAGAAACATCGCGATTAGGCGTTTTTGCATTGTCGGTAATCCTCCCACCTGTACCTGCCCGGCCGAGCACTGTTGGTTGCTCTCTCGCCCGGCAATCGGACCATGAGGGCGTGCCGCTCCGGGCCGATCTCATCACTGGTACGGCCGCCGCCCGGCACTTCCCTCGGGCCTTAACGATACTAGCAAGTATCTTTTAATCGGTGAAGCCTGTTTTTCTGGCGTGCGGACGGGCCAGCATGTCGCGAGGTGCCGACGCTCGGGAATCGCATTAATATATTGAAAAAACCATCAAGTTTCCGGCAACCACATTGCCGCAGGAAAGCGCCAGCGTGGGAGCCGCCTTCGCGCCCGAGTTTCGCGGAGCTTGAATTCTCGATAATGTGAACCGGACGGTTTCGTTGTTGCACCTCGGGGCGCCACCACGATTCGATCTAGCGTTTGCGTATGCCGTTCATGAACAGCTCAATGCAAAAGGAGATCCGTTCCTCGATTCCCGATTCGTCGATCGGGTTGCCTGAACCGATGATTCGTATCGGGGCGCCGACGACCATGCTGAGAAAAGCCGTGGCCGCCAGTTTGGGGTTGTCGACCTTGATTTCCCCGGTTTCCGCGTGCTTCTCCAGGCGTCGTGCCAGGAACTCCACGACGGGTGTGGTGATGTGGTTGGAAGAGAGTTCGAAAATCTCCGGGAAGCGGTAGGCTTCCGAGTTCAGGATTCTCAATAGCCTCAAACCTTCCGATCTCGTCATTTGGTCCATGCGCATTCGGGCTACGCAGTTGAGGGTTTCCTCAAGTGTCGCGCACTCGCAGCTGACCAACGCCTTTGCCTGGAATGCAGCGACTCGTTCGATTGCGCGAATCACCGCGGCTTTGAAGAAGGCTTCCTTGTCTTCGTACTTTGAATAAATGGTGCGCTTTGTCATGTTGACGGACTTCGCAACCATATCCAAAGTCGCTTTATCGAAGCCTTTTTCTAGGAAAATCTCAAGAGCATGATCAAGGAGTTCGTTATGACGTCGTTCCGACCTCTCTTTTGATGGCCGACCGATGACCGTTTTTGTCTCCCTATTGGGAGATAGTATTTCTGGATATTTCGGGTCGCTCTTATTCACGGTTGCTCCGTTGATCGCTTGCAAGCATCCTCGTTTTGGCTAAAAGGAAACTCATCAGGTGCCGTTTAGATTATAGCGGCTGGGTGCAAGAAGGAGAATAGGTGTGGATGGGCAGGTCGATCGACTGCTGGGGATGATCTCTTCCGAAAACAGGTACGATATCCCTCATGCCGAGATCGCCGATGCGCAGATCGAGGCGGCGAACGAGCGCTTCAAGAGCCGTATCGGCATGATCAACCTGCTCGGGCATCAGGCAGAGTCTGCCAGCCTCAGCGAAATACGGGAGCTTGCCGACCTGGTGCCTCTCCTCTTCGCCCACACGACTTACAAGAGCTATCCGGAAAGCTGGATGGTCCAGCAGAAATGGGATCGCCTTGGCCGTTGGCTCGAAACCGTGTCCAGCTATCCGGTCGCGCAAGTCGACGGGACAGGGATAAAGGACATCGACGACTGGCTTGCCGGGTTGGAGGAGGAGGGGACCTTCGTTTCCTGCTCAAGCGGAACAACCGGTAAGTGTTCGATGATCGCAGCCACCATGGCGGACCGACAGTTCGCCAAGGACAACACGGCGCTGGCATTCAGCTGGGGCACCGGCGTGGATCCGTCCAGCAAGTTCAAGGTCATGGCGACGGTTCCCGTGCCTTCAAGCCCGCGCAACAAGGATGTGCGGGCCGCCATTTCCGAGACCTTTGGCGACGGCGACGACTATACCTTTCCGGACGCGAACATGACCATCGGGCAAGTCAGCCGCATGGTGGCTCTAAGGCGGGGCATCGGAGACGGGACGGCGCTCCCGGAGGAATTGACGGAATTCGAAAGGATTTCCGAGGGACGCCAGGCCGAGATCGACGCGGGCATGCAGCGAACGGTGGAAGCGCTGATCGAGAATCGTGGGAAGAAATTGCTGATTTCCGGACAGTTCCAGCTGCTGTTCCAGATGGTCGAACTTATCCGCGCGCAAGGATATGGCCGAGAAAGCTTCAACCCGGAGAACGCGATGTTCATTGGTGGCGGGCTCAAGGGCGCGGTGCTGCCGGAAGGCTATCTCGACCTAATCCTCGACACCTTCAACACGCCGTTCGAGAAGCTGTACCAATATTATGGTATGCAGGAAATCAACACGACGATGCCGCGCTGCAAGGCGAAACGGTACCATATTCCGCCGTGGCTGTTGCCTCTGGTTCTCGATGAGCACGGCGAGGCGCTGGTCGAGCCGTCGGGCGGAGAAGTGGAAGGCCGTGCCGGCTTCTTCGACTTGTCGTTGGATGGCCGCTGGGGCGGCGTGATATCGGGGGACAAGGTCAATGTCAGGTTTGACCGCTGCGATTGCGGTCAGGGTGGGCCGACGGTGGGTTACGATATCGTGCGGTACGCCGATCTCGGCGACGGCGACAAGATCACCTGCGCGGGCACCATAGACGCTTATATCAGGGGTGTGTCATGAACGAACTTACGACAATGTCACCCGAGGGCACGGCCGAAGAAGTCGTCCATGCGCCCTTCTTCATCCGGGGAAAGCTGGTCGATGCCGATGAGCAGCGGCATGTCTCGCGCGATCTGGGCGTGACCTTCGCGTCGCCCAGGCTCAATCTCAACGACCTTATCGTGCCGCGCTCGGAACCCGGCCCCCTGTTCGATGTGAAGCTCAGCGAAATCATCGATTTCCTGGTCGAGACCGGAGAGCGGCTGGACTACCGGACCAATCCCTACCTGGCCGAGTGCCTTGAGCGCACGGCGAGAACCAATCCCCTGCCGAAGCGGATTCTCGAGAATATCTACGGACGCGGGCAGAACTTCATCTCGCGCGAAGCCCTGGAATTCCAGGTCGAGGCCAACTTTCACGACCCGGCATTCCTCGACGGCTGGGTAGAGCGTGTGGACCCCCGCGGACAAAGCGCGAAGATCCGGGCATATCCGCCGCGCATGGTCCATATCGCGGCCGGCAATTCGCCGAGCGGCGCGATGGCGACGATCTCTCAAGGTGCGCTTGTCAAGGCGGTCAATCTGGTGAAGATGCCCTCGAGCGACCCTTTCACGATTGTTGCGATCCTCCGCACGATGGCGGACATCGACCCCGACCATCCGGTCGTGAAGTCGTTTTCGGCAGTCTACTGGCGCGGTGGCGACGAAGCCATCGAACGCACACTGTTCCGGCCCCAGTATTTCGACCGCATCGTTGGCTGGGGCGGCGGGGATGCGATCAACAACCTGATCAAGTATCTCGGGCCGGGCCTGCAGCTCATTTCGTTCGATCCGAAGGCATCCATTTCGATGATCGGTCCGGAAGCGTTTAAGGACGACGAGACGATGGAGGAAGTGGCGGAGCTTGCCGCGAACGACATCACGATCTTCAATCAGGAAGCATGCATCGCCAGCAGGTACGTCTTCGCGGAAGGCCCGCAAGACGGCATCGACCGCTTCTGCGAGAAGCTGCTGGCACGTCTCGCCGTCGACAGGCATTTCGCGTCTGCGGTCGCACCTCCTCCGCCGGCCGACATGCGCGACGAGATCAAGGTGCTCAAGGCCATGGGCGGCGAATATCGGGTCTGGGGAGACCCGGACGGCAAGGGCGTCGTCATCCGCTCGCACGAACCGGTGGATTTCCACCCAACCAACAAGACCGCCAATGTGATCTCGGTCGACAAGCTCGAGGACGCATTTCGCTACGTCAACGTCGCGACGCAAACGGTGGGCGTGTATCCGGCCCATCACAAGGAGTGGCTACGCGATGGATTGGCCCAGCACGGGGCGCAGCGGGTCGTCCGGCTGGGTTCCGCATCCAGCAACGTGATGGGCGGCCCGCACGATGCCATGTATCCGCTCGCACGGTTCGTTCACTGGACCGTGGACGAGGACATCTAGGCCCTGGGCCAACTGGTTGCGGGCTGGCTCGACCAGTCAGGGAGGCACCAGCTCTCCGATCCGCGAATGGACGGTCATGGCGGGGGCAAGCGTGCTCGCTCGCACTCGGCAGGGGCGAACGAGAATCCGGAGCGCTGCCCCGGTCCATGTTCTTTCACGCCAGCTGGTCATGCGCCGCCATTGTCGTTCGGTTAGTGGCGCTATGTGGAAACATGAAAGAGGCATTCGCCCAATTCACCAGACAATATATTACGCTCCTGAATCTGCGGAAATAATTGCCCCCAGAACCTTCCGGCATGCATAATTAGGCATATGCCTAAATCTTGTGGACGACTCCTCACGGCGCGGCTATTGGGCATCGGGCCTACCGGGAGAACGAGATGAACATTGTCACTGCCACGTCCGCCACGGATGAGATCGGACCACTTGCCCAGCGCGTTTACGACTTCGTCGAGACCCAGAAGAAGGTGATGGCGGCGGGCATTACCAAGCCGTCTGACTGGGACCCGCTGACGCCGCTGATCGATGTCGACAATTTCAAGCGCGTCGGAGCCTATCTCGAAGAGCTCGACTGGGAGGACTACAAGAAGTTCCTCACCGGCTGGATGGATGGCGGCACCCGCTTCGAGTTTACAGAGTTCCAGATCAGCGAAGTCGGCAACTCCGTGTTCCAGGAAATCGAGGAGCGGCACTGGCGCGGCGAGGAATTCATTCGCAAGAACGTGATCGCCGTCTACCGGTTCAACGAGGAGAACAAGCTGGTTCACCTCGATATCTACGAGCAGGCCAAAGACTCCGGGGACTGGATCCGCGAGTCCGCCAAGGCCGCCACCGGCCAGGTTTGAGCGGAGCCGAAGCGATGAATGACAGGCTGAAGGGCAAGACGATCCTTGTCGCCGGGGGCGGTGGTATCGGCGGCGGGCTGGCGCGCAGGTTCGCGGCCGAAGGGGCCAATGTGGTGCTGGGCGACGTGGCGCCGGAAGGCGCCGAGGCGATAGCGGCGGACATCGTCGCCGCCGGCGGCAGCGCCATAGCCACCCGGCTTGACGGTGCCGACGAAGCCTCTACCGCCGCGGCCGTGGCGCTTGCCTGCGAGAAGTTCGGCGGGCTGGACGGGATCCATGCCAATTTCGCCAATTTCATCGAGCAGGATGACTCCGTCGGTGCGTTGGAATTGCCGCTTGCCGATTTCGACGAGACCATGCGCGTCAACCTGCGCGGCTATTTCCTGTGCACCCGCGCGGCGCTTCCCGCGCTGCTCGAACGGGGCGGCGGCAGCATTGTCTACACCAGCTCGCCGGCTGCCTGCAAAGGCGAGCCGGTCCGCCTTGCCTATGCCGTCGCCAAGGCGGGCGTCGAGGCGCTGATGCGCCATGTCGCCAGCCGCTACGGCGCCATGGGTATCAGGTCCAACTGCATTGCCCCCGGCACCACGATCCACGAGCGGCTCGAGACCGAACTGGATGACGCGACCAAGCAGTGGCTGTTAGACTTGTCGATCATCAAGTCGCGGCTGGGAAGGCCGGAGGATATCGCGGCCATGGCCGCGCTGCTGATGGCCGATGAAGGCTCCTACATCACCGGGCAGGTCATCGGCGTCGACGGCGGCGTGGTGATGCGCAGCTAGCGTGAAGGAGGTCAGGTTTTGACAGTCAGTTCCGACATTGAGGGCAGGATCGAGGCCCGGCACAGGGAAGTGCTAGGCCAGCCACCACGCATCGCGCCATGCGACCGGGAATCCGTCGCGGAACAGGTTCAGGCCACCACGCAGCGCTTGCGCGGCGGAGTCGTTGCCGACCAGCCGCCGATGCCGCTCGATGCCATCCCGGAGATCATGTTCACCATGTGCCGCTATCCCGACCTGTGGCACCGGATGATCGACCTCACCATCGAGATCCAGGGCGCGAACGCCACGCTGGACCTGCGCGACCGCAAGCTGGCGATCCTGCGCACGGGCTGGCTGTGCCAGGCGCCTTACGAATTCGGCGAGCATGTCAATCAGGCGAGGCGCGCCGGCTTCACCGCCGAGGAAGTGGAGCGGATCATTACCGGCTCATCGGCGCCGGAGTGGGACGAGCATGAGCGGGCAGTGCTGCGCGCCGTGGAGGAATTGCACGCCAATACCATGGTGAGCGATGAGACCTGGGAACAGCTCTCCAGGCGCCTGAACGATGAGCAACTGGTCGAGCTGCTGGTGCTGGTCGGCCAGTTCGTGGCGACGGCTTACTTCCAGAATTCGATGCGCCTGCGCCTTGAAGCGGACAACCGCGGCCTGGCGGCCCGCTGACGGGAGGCTTGCGGGATGGCGGTTGACCAGGAGAAATCCGGGACCGGTTCCGGCACCAGGACCCGGATACTCGACGCGACCGAAGAGATCATGCTGGAGGAAGGCTATGCCGGGGTCAGCTCCCGCAAGGTGGCTACCCGGGCCGGCCTCAAGTCCAAGCTCCTGCATTATTACTTCGCGACGATGGACGACCTGTTCATTGCCGCGTTCCAGCGGCGTGAGGACCTGCATGTCACGCGCTTTGCCGGCGCGGCTGCGTCGGCAAAGCCGTTGCATGCGTTGTGGGACCTTGCCGTGGATGCCGCAAGCAGCAGGCTCTATCTCGAATTCAACGCGCTGGCCTGCCACCGCCCGGCAGTCCGCGAGTTCATCGCGCGGTCCAACAGCCGTGACCGGATCACCACGACGTCGGCGCTGCAATCCGTGTTCGCACAATACGGTATCGATCCCGAGCGCTTCCCCCCGAAGGTCGTTGCCACGGCGATGGCCGGCATGGCCCGCGTCTTCGCGACGGACCGGGCCCTTGGCACTTCGGAGGGGCACGAGGAGTCGCTTGCTTTCGTGCGGAGTCTTCTCGCCAGCCTCGAAGCCGCTGGCTCGCCCCGGCCCGGAAAATACCCAACAGATTCAGGAGAGCACAATGCCGTCGATCAGTGACCTGCAGCTGGAACACATACCGATCGCCACTGCCGAATTCGGCCATGATCCGTTGCCCTATTTTGCCGCGGCGCGAAGCAGGCACGATTGGCTGGCAGCCAGCGATATCGGCTATGTCCTGACCCGCTATCGCGCGATCGACGACATCATGCGCCTTGACGACAAGCTGAAGATGCCCGGCGAGGAAATCCTAGACATCATGGGGGCGCATGGCACCGGATGGGGAGATTTCTGCGTCGAGCAAATGCTCGTGTCCTCGGGCGAGCGTCACGCCCGGCTGCGCGGCAGCGTGAGCAAGGCGTTCGGACCGGGCAGCGTAAAGGGCCTGCGGCCGCTGATGCGGGAGACCGTATCGGGTATCCTTGACGAATGGGCGCCGAAAGGGGCGTTCGACTTCACCGATTTCGCCGCGCAGTTTCCGGTCCGGGTGATGTTCGCCCTGCTGGGCACTTCGGTCGAGCGGCTGCCCGCGATCATCAAGGATCTCGAAATCCATGGCGAGAGCTTCAATCTCGAAGTCGAGAACATGCCGGTTATCGAAGCAGGCTACCAGCGGCTCTGGAGCTTCGTAGACGGCCTGGTCGAGGAACGCGGCCGCGATGGCGGCAGCGGCGACCTGCTGGATACGATGATCGCCGCCAACAGCGCGGGCACGATCACCGACAAGGAACTGCGCCAGCTGCTTATCCTGATGTTTGCCGCGGGCTATGACACTACCAAGAACCTGCTGATCCTGCTGATGCGTTCGCTGCTCGACAATCCCGAGGTCTATCGACGCGCCGGCGAGGATTTCGACTACGCGAAAAAGGTGGTCAAGGAACAGCTTCGGTTCGCGACGCCATCCAACACGATGCGCATCGTCACCGAGCCCTTCGAATATCTTGGTGTCGAGATCCCCCGGGGAACCATGCTGGTCTTCCCGCTGACGCTGTCGGGCCGGGACCCTGCCATGTTCGGCAATCCCGACGGCTTCGATCCGGAAAGGCCCGAAAAGCACCCGACCCAGGCGTTCGGCCGCGGCATGCATATCTGCTTGGGCCAGTTCCTTGCCGTGGCGAATGTCGAGGAAGGCATCCACCTGATTGCCCAGCGGATCCGCAATCCCCGGCTGGCGGGCGACGTGACGTGGAAACCCTTTCCGGGCGTCTGGGGCATCACGTCTCTGCCGATCGAATTCGATGCGGTGCTCGGGGATCTGAAAGCGCCAAGGTAGCCGGCCAGTCCGTTTGCGGTCTCCTGTCTGAAGGGAGTGGGTGCCGGGGCTCGTTCGCAGCCGGTTCCGGAAACGCCGAACTCATGCAATCGCAAGTATGCCCGGCGTCAGGCCAGGACCGCTTCGGGCAATGACCCAAGGTCGGCCAAGGACCTTACTCCGTCCGTGAGCCGGGCAAGGTGGGTGCCGGCGGTAATGGTTATTCCACCGGCGGAATGGTTCCCTGGCCGCATCGCCGGACTGGTTCCTTCGAAGCGGCCGAGCGCGGACGATTCCAGGCCATCCGGAAAAAGACCACTGGCCCAGTGGATCAACAGATCCGGCAGGCAATGCGCCCGGGAGCCCTTGAGCTCTGTCGAAGGGCGCGTGATTTCCGCAATGACCGTTCGCCCCGTCTCGCGCTCCCGCAGTGTCCGCAACATAGCTTCCACCGCATCCAATGTCATCGGATCGGGCTGCACTGCCGGTGCCGCGGGTGAGGCGTGACCGCAGAAGATACGCAGCGCCGCGCAGTTCTCGTTGTAGGGCAAGACCTGGCACCGTGTTGACGAGCCGATGCTCTGTTGGCCGCCGTGATCGAGCGATACGGCTGGTTGATCTGCCGCAACGGCTAGCCGCGCGTTCACGCGTTCGACTATCTCCGGGAGGAAATGGGCGACGGTTCCGTTCGGCTGGAAGTCCGAAGGCGAGAAAACCACGACTTCCGAGTCAGGGCCTGCTGCGGCCACTAGGTCGCCGATAGCCTGATCGATGTCGAGCAGCGCCGACAATATCGGGTCGCCCATTCTTGCCCTCCGCCCCGGATCGTGATCCGGATGCGAGGGCTCGAAGTCCAGGAAGGCGTGGTTGGCGCAATGCGCCGCCTTGAAGCAGATCAGGAACAGGTCCCAATCTTGCGAGGCGAGATAGTGCATTCCCGCCTTACGTTTCATCCGAGTGCCCTGCTTCAGGTTACTCGTGACTTCCGATAACTCCGCGTCGCTCAGCAGGTGTTGCCAGTAACCGCAGCGGCTTGATGGTGCATCGCCGAACGTGGCGATGACTTCCCCCGCGAGCGAATGCGGCTGGCTTCTCGGCCTTGGAAAATAACGCCCGTGAACAAGCCAGTCGGCAAGATGGATGCCGTTGATCGGACGGGGATTCCGGCATTTGGGAACGTCCAGCACCGCTATACGCATGCCGGCAGCGGACAGCTTGTCCCAGAAGGTGAGATGCTCTTGTTCGTCCCAATATGCCTTCCTCAACGAACCATCGGGACCGGCGTGGTAGAAATGATAGCGGCCATGGTCGGCGACATCGGCTGCGTACTGGAACGAGGCCCACAAGGCGTCGTCCGTCAGGCCCGGCAATGACGAGATGCGCTTCGCGGCGCCCCTGGATCGCAAGGCTGCCAGATTCGGCAGCGTGCCGTCCGCGCTGTATCTGTCGAGCACCTCCCCGTCCGCCCCGTCGAGGCCGATCATCAGGAATCTGGCACTCACGGAAGAGGGGCCGTCAACGATCCTGCAGGAAATTCAGTCCGGGGCATCGCCGTCAACGCTGGCTGAAACCTTCATTGCCTTCCAGCAGGCCGAAGCGCAGCGAATTGTAGATCATCGCGGTCAAGGTGTACGACCCCACCACGCCCGGCAATTCGATGAGCTGCTGCTCCGTCCAGTTCCTGGACAGGATCTCCCAGGTCTCGTCCGAAACGGCATGGTCTCCGATCAGCTCCTCTACACCGCGCAGCACTGCACGGTCGTGCTCGTTCCAGCCCGGAGCGGATGAACCCTGCGTGATCCTTTCGATCTCTTCGCTCGAAAGGCCCAGCTTCCTCCCGTACATGACGTGTTCGCCCCATTCGAAGGGGGAGCGAACAAGCCAGGCCGTCCGCAATATCACCATTTCGCGTTCGCGGGGCGGAAGCGAGCCGTTCTGGTTGAGTTCGAGCCCGAGCTGCATCTGACCGCGATACAGGCCGGGATGCTTGAACATGGTGGCGAAGGTCTTCGGTACGCCTTCTTCACGGGAGCCGAAGAAAGCCTGCAGCTCGGTTGCAATCTGTCGGGCTTCCTCGCTGAATTCGGAAGGCTCTAGCGGGGCAATGCGCTGATTACCGCTCGCCACCTGGGCTTCGCGTGCCTCCAGATCGAAAGGTGTCGCGCCGGTCTGGATCCGTTCGCTGGTCATGCAGTCCCCCTCCTTGTTGTCGAGCTGGCCCGCGTTTGCCGGTGCGGTCGCGCAGGTCAGCGCTGCCGCCAGATTGAGTGCGAGAATTCTCATGGGCATCGCTGTCCCTCCCGGTGATGGCACTGTGTGCCTGTGAAAAGGCCTACTAGGTCGCGGTCGGATATTTGGCCAGTCCCGCCTTTGACCAGCATAAGCTGCGTCGAGGCTCAGGCGGTCCTGTCTCCGGCAAGAGCATCGAGCAGGTCGAAATAGTCCGCCATCCGTTCGCGGATAACGGCTTCCTCAAGCCCGGCATCGGCAAGCGAATATCTGAATTCGCCGAGCTTGTGCATCCGGTTCGTCGCGTTCCAGTCGAGCATGCGCCGGCGCGCGTCCTCGCTCAGTTCCATCCCGGCATGGGCGTAGACGCGCTCGATCGCGCGGGGCAGGTCGCCGACGATGTCCTCGAAGCGCAGGTCGAGGATCGGCAGTTCGGGATGCGCTTTCCGGTTGGCCAGATGCGCGGCCATGGAACGGTAATTGCCCTCGACGATCAGATTGGTGTCGACCTCGGGGCTGCCATAGGCCTGGCGGAAGCAGCTCACCAGCTTGCACATCGAGGCCAGCGTCTGCAGCGGCGAGCGGTTGGCGACGACGAAGCGCGCATCGGGGAAGACCTCGCGAAGCTGCAATTCCAGGCCGTTGTAATTGGGCGACTTGAGCAGCCAGGGCCGGCCGGGGCGAGCCAGCCCCTGCCATTGGAGATATTTCAGCACGTCGCGCAGGAAGCGGAAGAAGATCGTGCGCGGCTTGTCGGCCAGCCAGTGCGCGTAGCTCGGCATTTCGGAATAGCCGAAGAACGAAGGCGCGACGAAGCAACCCTCGCTCAGCGGGCCTTCCTCCTCGGGCTCGAGCGCCTGGAAATGATGGCCGAGCTTGGTCTCGGGCGAGCGTTCGTCATACCAGCGGCAGAATTCGTCCGCTTCGGCGATGCGCGCGGAGAGGTCCTCTCCCGGCTCGCCGGTGACCGAGGCCCAATTGAAGTTCTGCCAGAAGGTCAGGAAATTGAAATCGCGCGATGCGGCGAGCGCCTTCTGCAGCTTGGTCGTGCCCGAGCGGGCCACGCCCATGATCACCAGCGGCCCGGCGACCGGCTGTTCGGCGATTTCCGGATGGCGGGCGAAATCGCGCTTCATCCGCAGGCGGTTGACCAGCAGGCGGATGAACTTCGCCTCATAGGCGCGCGCGCCCTCGGCATCGATCGCCGATTCCTCGTTCAGCGCGCGGTGCAGCACGTTGAGCGGCTCGATGATCTCGTCATCCACGATATCGACCCCGGCGATCTCGCGCGAGCGCGCCATGAGCTGATCGACCGACAGGGCCAGCTTGTGCGCGCTCATGTCGTCACTTTCGGCCAAAGCCGCGCCGTGGGCGTGAGCGGCCCCATTTCGTAGACGGGCACGATGCCGGGGCGGGCGGCGATGATGTCGGGAATGCGGTTGAACAGGTTGCCGGCCGTGGCATCGGCGGAATCGAGCCGCTCGACCCGCAGCCGGTTGCGCGGCGTGCCTTCCACTTCCCAATGCATGTGCTCGACATCGCCGGGCAGGAACATGCGCTGGTCGACAAGGCCGGTGCCGGTCACCCCTTCCTCGGTCGTCGTGCGGCAATGGAAGCGCACGCCCATCACCAGGCCGGGCGGGAATTCGCCTTCGGGCACAAACCTGGTCTTCACCGGCACGTCATAGACGACCGGCTCGACGCTCGCGGTCGATTCCAGGATCGTGTAGCCCAGCGCGCGCAGCACCATTTCGGGGATGGTCTTCTTCGCCAGCGCCGCCTGGTTGCGGTCGATCCCGCGTTCGTAGAACGTCTCGACCGGCTCGCTGATGCAGTACTGTTTGATCTGCTCGATCGAATTGCACTGCCCCTCCGGATCGGTGAGGCTGCTGATATGGATAGAGGTGATGTCGGTGCAGGGCCCGGCGGCAAGGATACCGGACCAGATGCGCGACATGTCCCAGATGCCGCAGCCGGTGAAAGTGACGCCATTGGCCTGCGCCAGCGCCTCGATCTCGGCGGCAAGGCCGGGATCGTTGCTTTGCGGCAGGTAGGATTGCACGCCGTGGCAGGCGATGTTGAGCCCGGCGCTCATCAGCCGGCGATAGGCGTCCATGTTCGCGCTCAGCAGGTCGCGATGCGTCACCACGCCGATATCGGCATCGAGCCCGGCGTAATCGCCCGTCTCGCAATCCTGCACGACCACGCCGAGATCGCGGCCGAGCCCCGCGACCCGGCCGAGATCCTTCCCGACCTTCGGCCCGGCGCGGTTGAAGGCGGCCACGATCGGCCAGCCTTTGTCCGCCGCCAGTCGCGCGATCATCGAACCGTACTGGCCGACGCCGTAGATCGCGATCCGCGGCGGGCGGGCGCCGGATGGCATCGTCAGAACCGCTCCCCGACCATCTCCTCGCTCTTCGCCCACAGCGCCCTGGCCCGCTCGGGATCGAGCGCATAGGTCCGCACGCCGCTGCCCGATTGCGAAGGCCGGGCGACGTGGCAATCCTCGCAATAGTTGCCGCCGACGGCCTCGGCAGGCGCGACGAAGCCCGCCCAGATGCTGGTCGCGGCGCCTTGCTCCACGGTCTTGATCGTCGGCAGGTCCCCCTCGGCCCCGGACGTGTCGCGCGCGGCGCGGCTGGCCATCTCCATCAGCATGTCCGGGCTGGTGTAGCGCAGCAGCTCGGTGCGTATGCCGCCCGGATGCAGCGCGGTGACGCGGATGTTCCTTTCCTTCAGCCGGCGGTCGAGTTCCACGGCGAACAGGACATTGGCGGTCTTGGAGCGGCCATAGGCGGCGAAGGGGTCATACTCGCTGCGCTCGAAACCCGGATCGTCTAGATCGACGTCGGCAGCCGCGTGGGCGCTGGACGATACGATCACCACGCGCCCGTCGTCGGCGATCTGCGGCGCCAGCCGGTTGATCAGCACGAAATGGCCGAGGTGGTTGGTGCCGAAATGGGTCTCGAAGCCGTCCTCGGTCAGCGCGAAGGGGTGGTTCATCACCCCGGCATTGGCGATGATGACATCGAATGTCTCGCCGCGCGCCTTGAGCGCATCTGCGCAGGCCCGCACGCTGGCGAGCGAGGCGAGATCGCATTCGAGCAGTTCGATCCCGAGCCCGGCATGCGGCGCCAGCGCCTCGCGCGCCTTGGCGAGATCGCGTGCCGTGCCGATGACTTCCGCCCCGTGCGCGGCTGCGGTGCGCGCCGTCTCGACACCCAGCCCCGCGGACACGCCGGTGACAAGCACGCGGCGGCCCGAAAGGTCGATACCCTCCAACACTTCGTCGGTAGTCGAAAGTTCTCCGAACGTGCCCGTCATCGCAGTCTTGCTCCTCTCCGCCTGGCGTCTGTCCGACGCTCGCCGGCGATCCTATAGCCAAACGCATCCCGTGAAACAGTGTTTCCTGCGGGAAACCTGTTCCGCGCGGCGAGCGTGCCGCGAGAGCCTCGTTGCCTGGCTGGATCAGGTGGTTCGAAACCCCCCGCTGTCGACGGCGCAGCGGAGAATCGATGCGGATGCCTAGCGGCTGCGCTTCAGGACCTGCTTGAGGGAAGACAGCATTCGCCATGCGCCTTCCGTCAGCATGTGGAGAAGGACAAGGGCGCCGTTGCGAATGGTCACAGGGAGGAACAGGACGCGCGCGCATCGCACGGTGTCGGTCCCGAAGAAGGACTTGTAGCTGTACTCCTGTCCGCCGAAATCGAAGAACTCGACCGAGCCCTTTTCGAAGAGATGCTGGAGGATCAGCAGCAGGAGAATTCTACCGGGCGAATGTTCGCCCAGTTCGGCATCGAAGCCCGCAGCGGAATAGAGCAGCGTGGAACTGTCCAGCTTGCAATAGGCATAGGCGGCAGGACGGTCCTTGAAGAAAAGGATGTATCCGCAGGCGCGGCCTTTCTCTGCCTCGCTTCTCAGCTCGCGCTGGAATTCGGCGGTTTCGGGCAGGCCATGACCGCTCGCATGCAGGTGGCTGCGGCGGGAGATCCGGATCGCAAGGTCCCGGAACTGGTCCATTTCATCGGTGGTGGTGAAGAAGCGCCAATCGATCTCGCCTCCGACCGCATCGGAATACCTGCGCAGATGCCTCCTCAACGTATTGCGGGACTTGGCCGAGAAACGTTTCAGATAGTCTTCGTAGGAACCTTCTATCCTGATGAAGGAGCGGTCCTCGTAACGCGGGACGTACCGGATATATCCGTCTTTCAGCGTCATTCGCGGCAAGTCGCTGCTCACCGGCACGCCGGGGAACACGATCGCCTCGCAACCGGCGGGCACTTCCGACCAGTCGGGCGGCGGAACATTTTCGGACAGCTTCAGGAAGGAAGACAGGGCGAGATAGGATTCGAATTCCCAGGCGCCCAACTGCAGGCCGCCTACCCGGTAGTAGAGGGTTTGGGCCCCCTTGGCCCAGCGCAGGTCCTTGGCAAGCGACCGCCCGGGTTCCGAAAGCCGCTGCCCACGGGTTTCAGAATGCCGAGAAAAATCGCTCAACGCTCTTCCGGTATCGATTGCGTTTTGCCCCATGGTTGCCGTCCCACCGCCGTTCCCGGGGCTTATAGTTTATCACCGTTGACAACCTTTTAAGACTTGGCCTGTGAGGCCGCTGCCGAGGAATCCGGGCGGTGGGCGATCGAGCCTCTCGCGGTCCCGGCAGCATGTCGATTGCGGTCGCGTGTCGAAAATTCACGATGCTCGGAAGCGTATCCAGGCGCACCGGCAGTTGCGTGGCCGGGCGTCGGCCCTATACGATCACGCCATGCGCCGTGTCTCACTTCTCGCCCTGCTCGCGTTCATGACAGTCGCCTGCAGCTCCCGGCACTCGGTTCCGGCCGCAAGCGCCTACACGCCTCCGGCCGACCGGACAGCGGCCCGGGGACTGGAGTTCGCCCAGGCCCATTGTTCGGGCTGTCATGCGGTGGTTCCGCTCAGCATTTCCGTCGATCCCGAGGCCCCGCCGTTTGAATCGATCGTCAACGCGCAAGGGCTGACTCTGGATACGCTCAGGACTTTCCTGCGGGACTCCCACAATTTTCCTGACATCATGAAGTTCGATGTCGACCCGGACCAGATCGACGCTCTCGCCGTCTACATGCTCACGTTGCGCGAAACCGAGTGAGGTTGAGGGTCAGTGTACCCGATGGGGTTCGCAGGCAATTCCGTCTCCGTCGCCGTCCATGTCTTCCCGGTAGCCGGGCTCGCCAAGATAGATTGGCGCTGTTCCTGCCGCTCTCGCCGCATTGCATCCGGGCCAATAATCACCCGCCTGGGGGGCACGCGCACGCACGATGCCGGCAGACACGGCGAACGGGTTCAGGGAAGAGCCGAGGGACGACGCGTCTCCGCTGACCACAACACTGCCGATACCGGCGAGAGCACCCAGTGCCGCTGCGGATCCTAGATAAATCGCGACCACATTGTGCGGCCTTTTGCGTGGTTTTCCGCGATTCCGTGGAAAAGACCGGTTGGCGCTCATCAGACGAAGCTAGCGGATCGAGGTAAACGTCTGGTTCCCGAAAGATCTTGACAAAGATACTAACCTAGGTTAGTAATATGATCATTGTTGGTGCTCGCCCGGCTTGCGGGTGCATCTTTGGAGACAGATCATGAACCGTATTTTTCGCAAATTCTTTGGCCTTGTTGCCGCGCTGGGGACCAGTGGACTGATTTTCGCGGCCACGATCGCCTGACGCATCCTCGCCCGGGGCGGTGCCGGGTGCATCGAACGGGGTGGCGGCCTGCTGTTTCAGGCCGCCGGTTGTCCTTGAACTGGCCGTTCGATTGCGCCTAGGTCGCGCCATGGGAGTTCCGATTACCCACGAACGCAAACGTGACGCCGCCGCGACCAAGGCGAAAATCCTGGATGCGGCGAGACGGTGCATCTCGAAAGGCGGATACGCCAATACCGGCATACGCGACGTGGCGGCCGAGGCAGGCGTCAGCTACGCGCTGCCGGGGCGGTACTTCGGATCGAAGGCCGGGCTTCTCGAAGCTGCGCTGATAGCCACGCTGAAGGCCGAACCGTTCCTCGAGATCGAACGGGCCTCGTTCGGCGAAAACCTGGCCGCCCTGATAATCGGCACTGCCGAAAACAGCAGGCCGATGTCGATGACGGTTCTCTCGGCGGGGGATCCGGATGCCCGCGACGTTGCGACCAGGATCGTCAAGGCCAGTATCGTGCAGCCCTTGGCCGAATGGATCGGCCCTCCCTGCGCCGAAGAGCGTGCCGTGGCCATCACGATGCTGGGCGCGGGCTTCGTGACGCATTCGCAACTCATCCCGCTGCTGGGGCAACCCAGATCGATTTCGATGCAGAACCCGGTCGCTCGCTGGCTTGCCGAGACATTCCAGATGATAGTCGACGAGCCCGAGAGATGGCGGGATTATGCGACGGATGCCGGCAGCAGATGAACCGGTGCGTGCCAGCATGACGCCCGAGCAGCTGCTGAGGCCCGCTTCATGGGCGATACGGACCTGCACCGAGGGCGACATCGTCACGAACCTGAGCTGCTGGTATTATCCGTCGGTCCGGCTCACCGGCAGCGACGACGAAGCGCGGGCGATGATCACCGAAGCGCTGGCGAAATGGCGCGAAATCGGCGTGCCGTTTGCCGAAGACGGTGACGGGTCGCGATTCTACGATCCCGACGAGGTGATCAATTTCGGCCTCGCCGCAACCTTGCTCGGGGCCGACGATTTCTGGGCGGAACATATCGCCCCGCTGCAGCCCCAGATGCTGCATTGGTTTGCCGGCAAGCCGTTCTCGTGGGAGGACGTTCCCGACTTTGGCAACATGCACCGGCGCAATTGCAGGATCGAATTGCGCCGGACCTACGATTTGCCTCCGGAAGCGGTCGGCAAGCGGCTGAGGCTTAAGCTCCCGCTGCCGCTGGCGGTGCCGCATTTCCAGGTCGAAGGGATGGATTTGCACAGCTCGGTCGAAGGACGGATACGGGCAAGCGGCAATCGCGCAGACCTTGCCATCACAGCGGAGAAGGCCGGCCCTGTTGAACTCGCCTTCTCGGTACGGGCCAGCGCCTTGCCCGATCTGGGAACGAGCGATGAACTGTCGCCGGAGGAGCGTGCGCTCTACACTGCTGGCAAGGAAGGGCTGATCGCCGTCAGCCCGGCGATCGATGCATTGTCTCAGCGGCTTGCGGCGGGCGATGGAGACCCAGCAACGCTGGTCCACCGCTACTATCAGTATCTGATCGATGCATTCGTCCACGGCAGGGTCGCCTATCGTGCGATCGATTCCCAATGGCCGACCGACTGGCCGCTCAGGGAAGGTTACTACGACTGCCAGATCGGTTCCGCCCTGCTTATTGCCCTTTGCCGCGCGCGCGGGATTCCGGCTCGCCTCGTGAACGGCTACCAGATATTTCACGGCTATCTGGCCAATCATTTCTGGGCCGAGATCTGGTTCGACGGTGCATGGCGCCCGTTCGATCTGGCAAGCTGGGATGCGGTAAGGATCTACGGTTCGGAGCGCTGGCGATCCTGTTTCGCGGGACAGACCGAATACCGGCTGACGTTGCAGCGATTTCCAAGGGAAATTCTCGGCGCCGGCAGTATCGGTCTGCCGCAGGAATGGCACCAGCTGCTCTCGCACGAAGGCCCTGCCACGACGACGCAGTTCCGCGAAGCCCGCTCGCAGCAGCTCATCTACCAGGACAGCATGTCGATCGAATGGGGGGCGTCAGAAATAGTGCAGGGGCCAGAAACCGAGTAGCCGCACCGTCTCGGCAATTCCCTTGTTGGACTTGAGATAGTCGATGGCAGGATTGAGGTCGCTGCCCATCTTGGCGTCGGCCGGCACGGGCAGTCCGGCCTGTTGGTAATGATAGGCGTACGGGGTCCTGTACCCGACCGTGCGCTGACGGGTCGAACTGATGGTGAAGCGCTGGTGCTTGAGCGCGGCGAGGAAGACGCGGTCGCACACGGTCCCCAGGACCTTCGGCATCAACGCCCAGACGCAGGTGACGGGGAAGACTTCCTTCGAGATGAAGAAGCAGTTCGTGTCGATGTGTTTCAGCCGCTCCTCGGCCCGCTCCCGCACGGGGATCTCCTTGCCGGAGAGGTCGTGGAAGGTCCGGAACGAACTGACGACATGTGCCTTGGTTTCGCGGATATGGTCGAGCAGCGACGCGATGTGCCCATCGTGGTACCAGTTGTCTGCGTCCAGATAGGTGATGAAGTCGTAGCCCTCGCTCTGCGCAAGCGTGCTCCCGACCCCGCGCGGAGTGTTGCCGAAGTCGCCATGGCTGAGCGGCAGCTTGATATGGCAGGCCTGCCAATCGTCGATTTCCGGTTTCGCGTGGCCGTCGGCGATCATGAAATGGGTGACGTGATCGCCCTGGCTGCGCACGCTAGCGTGGCACTCCTCCAGAACGTCGAGCGGTTCCTTGTAGTAGGGCGTGATGACCGCGATCTTCGGTTCGGTCATGGCCGGGCGCTTCCCGCCTGCGCCTCAGGTTCGGCATGCGCGCCGCGCGACAACAGCTGCTCGAAATATTCGCAGGTCCTGGCAAGACCGTCGCGCAACTGAGTCCGCGGTTCCCAGCCGAGCTTTTCGCGGGCGAGGGAAATATCGGGCTGTCTCTGCCGCGGGTCGTCCTGGGGCAGCGGCTTGTTGACCAGTGTGGAACTCGAACCGGTGATGTCGAGCACTTCCTGCGCCAGTTCGAGAATGGTGAACTCGCCGGGGCTGCCGAGGTTGATCGGTCCCTGGAAGTCCGGGCCGGTATCCATGAGCAGCAGGAAAGCGTCCACGAGGTCGTCGACATAACAGAACGAGCGGGTCTGCTGGCCGTCGCCATAGATCGTGATCGGCTCGCCGCTGAGCGCCTGGATGATGAAATTGGAGACGACCCGGCCATCGTGGGGGTGCATGCGCGGACCGTAGGTATTGAAGATGCGCGCCACCTTGATGTCCAGTCCGTGCTGGCGGTAATAGTCGAAGAACAGGGTCTCGGCGCAGCGCTTGCCCTCGTCGTAGCAGGCGCGCTGGCCGATGGTGTTCACATTCCCCCAATAGTCCTCGCGTTGCGGGTGGACTTCGGGATCGCCGTAAATTTCCGAAGTGGATGCCTGGAAGATCCTCGCCTTCACGCGCTTGGCCAGGCCGAGCATGTTGATCGAGCCGCTGACGCTGGTCTTCGTCGTCTGTACCGGATCGAACTGGTAGTGGATCGGGCTCGCCGGACAGGCGAGATTGTAGATCTGGTCCACTTCGACATAGAGCGGGAAGCAGATGTCGTGACGCATGAACTCGAAGCGCGGATGCCCGCTCAGGTGGTCGAGATTGCTCTTGTCGCCGGTGAAGAGGTTGTCGACGCATAGCACTTCGTCGCCCCGCTCGATCAGGCGGTCGGCAAGGTGGGAGCCGAGGAAACCCGCTCCGCCGGTAACGAGGATGCGTCTGCGCGCGAACATTTCCTTCGGCTTCATGGGCGGGAAGGTTCCAATCTGAGTTCTCCATCCTTGCTGCCCGGGCGATGGACGAGGCAGGTTGAAAAGGCGAGGGCGCTTTGCCTCCTTTGCCCAGCTTCCAACCAGATTCCTAGCCGCTTCCGAACCCTGCCATGCCTGCTGCGGCGCAACCGGTCGGGCCGGAAGCACGCCCCTGCGATACAACCAACCATTTGGTTGAATTGCCCATGGCCTTGGTTCATGTAGCGAATCGAACGCGTCCGCAAACCGGGCGGCAGGCGATGGAGAGATCACGAATGGCGACCGACACACTGGCCAGGGATGCCGGGCCCCTCAGCAAGGAAGATCGCATGGCGAAGCTGCGGGCCGAAGATCCGCAGTTCCGCGATTCCTATCCGCTCGAAGAGGTGGTTTCAGGAAAGCGTCAGCCGGGCGTCCGCCTTTCGCAGATCGTGCAGCTGGTCATGGAAGGCTATGCCGACCGGCCGGCGCTGGGCAGGCGCGCCCGCGAGCTGGTCACGGACCCGGCTACCGGTCGCAGCTCGTTCCGGCTCCTGCCCCGGTTCGACACCATGACCTATCGCGAGGTCTGGGAGCGCGCGCGCGCCATCGCCGGCGATTGGCACCACAACGAGCAGAACCCGCTCAAGGCGGGTGATTTCGTGTGTATCCTCGGATTCACCAGCCCCGATTACGCGACGATCCTGCTGGCCAACATCCACCGCGGCGGCGTCAACGTCCCGTTGCAGACGAGCGCTCCGGTGGCGCAGCACGCGGCGATCATCGCCGAAACCGAGCCGCGTATCCTCGCCACCAGCATCGATTATGTCGATGCCGCGGCCGATGCGGTGCTCGCCGGGACCGTGCCGCAGCGCCTGGTGGTGTTCGACTACGACCTGAGGGACGACGACCAGCGCGAAAAGCTCGAGGCCGCGCGCGAGAGGCTTGCGCAGGCCGGATGCCCGATCGTCGTCGATACGCTCGAAGACGTGATCGAGCGCGGCCGGTCGCAGCCCGAACCGCCCCTTTTCGTGCCCGCCGAGGACGAGGATCCGCTGGCCTGGCTGTTCTACACCTCCGGTTCGACGGGCACGCCCAAGGGCGCGGTCTTCACGGAAAGCCTCGTCATCGGCACCTGGCAGAACGACATGGGATCGCCGGCGATCACACTGAGTTTCATGCCGATGAGTCACCTGGTCGGCAACGGCTACCTGCTGATGGCACTGGCAAACGGCGGGACGAGCTACTGCTCTCCGAAAGCGGACCTCTCCACGCTGTTCGAGGATCTCTCGCTCGCACGACCGACCATGGCGTCGATCGTGCCGCGAGTGTGCGAACTCTTCTATCATCACTATCTCAGCGAAGTGGACCGGCGGGTGGCGGCGGGCGCCGATCCGGAAACCGCCGGAGAAGAGATGAAGCGCGAGATGCGCGAGGAGATCCTCGGCGGCCGCCTGCTGTCGGTCGGCTGCGGCTCGGCGTCGCTGGCACCCGAGACTTATGCGTTCATGGAGGACATGCTCGGCATGCACATGCCGATCGGCTACGCCTCCACCGAGATCGCGGGCGGCACCGTGCTGGTCGACTGGAAGATTCAGCGCCCGCCGGTCATCGATTACAAGCTCGATGACGTTCCCGAGCTGGGATACTTCACCACCGACAAGCCCTATCCGCGCGGCGAGCTCCTGGTGAAGTCCGACCGGTTCATTGGCGGCTATTTCAAGCAGCCGGAACTCACTGCCGAGAAGTGGGACAAGGACGGCTTCTACGCCACCGGCGACATCATGGCCGAGATGGGGCCCGACCATCTCGTCTTCCTCGACCGGCGCAACAATGTGCTGAAACTGTCGCAGGGCGAATTCGTCGCCGTTTCGAAGCTGGAAGCGCTCTACTCGCACAGCCCCGACATCCGGCAGATCTACATCTACGGCACCAGCGAGCGGGCATTCCTGATCGCCGTCATCGTTCCTTCAGAGGAGCTGGCGGCACAGATCGGCGCGGGCGGAGAAGGCATCGGCGAAGTCAGGGCAAGGCTGCGCCGCGCCCTGCAGCAGATCGCCGAGGAGCAGCAGCTCAACGGCTATGAAATCCCGCGCGATTTCCTGATCGAAACCGAGCCGTTCAGCCTGAAGAACGGGCTTCTCTCGGAGATCGGAAAGCATCAGCGGCCCAAGCTCAAGGCGCGTTACGGTGAAGAACTCGAAGAACTCTATTCGCGGCTTGCGCAGGACCAGCTCGACGAGCTCCGCGCGCTGAGGACAGCAGGCGCGGACCGGCCGGTTCTGGAAACCGTGAGCCGGGCATTGCAGGCAACGCTGGGCATCTCGCAGGCGGATGTGCGGCCCGACGTCCAGTTCAGCGATCTGGGCGGGGATTCACTTTCGGCGCTGTCGTTCTCGACCTTGCTGGAAGAAATCTTCAGCGTCGAAGTCCCGGTGGGCGTGATCATCAGCCCGGCCGGCAACGTGCAGCAGCTTGCCGAATATATCGAGGCGGAACGCAATATCGGCGGCAAGCGCGCGAGCTTCGCCAAGGTGCACGATGCGGAAAGCGATGAGGTGCCCGCGGGCGATCTCAAGCTCGAGAAATTCATCGACGGGGACATTCTCGCCAAGGCTC
This sequence comes from Novosphingobium sp., assembly GCA_024236175.1. GTDB lineage: Bacteria > Pseudomonadota > Alphaproteobacteria > Sphingomonadales > Sphingomonadaceae > Novosphingobium. The sequence continues at coordinate 338,688 of JACKKY010000003.1, forward strand.
CGGGCCTGCCGCTTCCCGGCGTTGGGGTGAAGACCGTGCTGATGACCGGCTCGACCGGGTTCCTCGGTCGGTTCCAGGCGCTGGCCTGGCTGGAGCGCATGGCCGAAGCCGGCGGCAAGGTGATCTGCATCGCACGCGGGGCCGACGAGGCCCAGGCGCGCCAGCGCATCGAGGCCGCGCTCGATACCGATCCGGAGCTGATGAAGCATTTCCGGGAACTCGCCGCCGACCATCTCGAAGTCCTGCCGGGCGATCTCGGCATGCCCAACCTCGGCCTCGACGAAGCGACTTTCGACCGGCTCGCGGAAACGGTGGATCTGATCGTCCACCCGGCCGCGCACGTCAATCACGTGCTGCCCTACAACCAGCTGTTCGGCGCCAACGTGGTCGGCACGGCGGAGCTGATCCGCCTTGCGCTAACCACGAAGCTGAAGCGTTTCCACTATATCTCGACGCTGGGGGTGAATTCGTTCGCCGACGGCCTTGTCGACGAGGACAGCGATATTCGCGAGGCGATCCCGGCCTGCGAGCTCGATGAGAGCTACGCCAACGGATACGGCATCAGCAAATGGGCCGGCGAGGTCCTGCTGCGGGAGGCCCATGACCTTTGCCGGCTTCCCGTTTCGGTGTTCCGGCCCGGCATGATCCTCGCCCACAGCCGCTACATCGGGCAGCTCAACGTGCCGGACATGTTCTCGCGATTGCTGTTCAGCCTGATCGCCACCGGCGTGGCGCCGGCGACGTTCTACGCCCAGGACGCAGCGAACGGCCGGCCGCGGGCGCGTTACGACGGGCTCGCCGTCGACTTCCTGGCGGATTCGATCACCGCCATCGGCGCCCAGGATACCGGGGGCTTCCGCACCTACAATCTTTCGGGCTCTCACGAAGACGGCGTTTCGCTCGACACCTTCGTCGACTGGCTGATCGAAGCGGGATGCAAGATAGACAGGATCGATACCTACGACGAGTGGCTCTCGCATTTCGAGACAGCGATGCATGCCTTGCCCGAAGAGCAGAAGCAGGAATCGATGCTCGCGATCCTCGGGCCCTACCGGCGCCCGCAGGCGGCGGTCACGCGTTCACTAATGCCGGCCGAACGGTTCCAGACCGCGACGCAGGCAGCCGGTTTCGACATTCCGCCGGTGTCGCAGGGGTTGATCAACCAGTACGTTACCGGTCTGCGGCACCACGGCTTGCTCTAGGCGGCGCGCGGCCCGGGTCAGGCCCGGGCCGAAGCTTCGGCGTCGACGCCGGCGGCGAGTTCCACGACTTCGGCCGTGATTTCCTCCTGGCGCATGTGCCGCGCCTTCGCCGTCAGTTCGTCGAGCCGATGCCCGACATTGCCGTGAGCCGCGAGCATCGCCCACATCCGCGCCTCGTTTTCCGCGGCGAAGGAGAGCATCGCGGCTTCGCACAGCTCGGCAAAGACGTATTCCTCGGCAAGCTGGGCGACCAGCGTTTCGGCCGGCAGGTTTACCAGCGGCGGGTTGGCCGGCCTCGCGTGCGGGAATCTGGAGAAGTCGAAGGGTATCAGCGCCTTTGTGACGGTCTTGACGCCTTCCTGATCGGGCACCGCGTGGACGATCGTGGCGGTTTCCACCTCGCCGGTGCCGATCCTGCGGTAGAGTTCCTCGGCCAGTCGGTTGGCCAGGCCGCTCACCTGTTCGGCGCCGGTCGCCATGGGCATCGACCAGTCCACCTCGAGGCCGCGTTCGCCTGCCACCGTCACACCGCGGTCGCCGACCACGAAGACTTCGCAAGTCGCATCCTGCCTCGACCCGACAAGGCTTTCGACGGCTTCGAGCACGCGGGCATTGAATCCACCGACGAAGCCCTGCTCGCTACACAGGGCGATCACCAGACCGGTTCCCGTCCCGCCGGAATGCGGCGCCTGTCCGGTCCGGTCGGCCAGCAAGGGCAGCGCTTGGCCGATCGCATCGCCGATTGTTTCGGCATAGCTGCGGATTCCCTCGAGCTGTGCTTCGGCCTCGCGCAGCCGGGCGGCGGCGATGCCGCGTATCGCTGCGACCACGGAAGACAGCTGCCGGATGCTGTCGATACGCTGTTCGATGTCGCTGAGCCGTTCAGCCATCGTCGCTTGTCCCGGCTTCCAGCGCGATCTGGTGGACAAGTTCGCGGACTGCCTCGACCAGCCGGTTGCGATCGTCCTCGCTCGCCTTCCCGCTTTGCGTGACGGCGGCGACCACCTTGGGCACGGAATTGTCGAGATGGCGCGGGATACGCGAGCGGACCTTCGTGACGAATTCGGCTGGATGCTCGTCGAACGCGCCGGCGTTGAGCGCCGCGAGGAGCGCCACTTGGTCCACCATCCGCAGTCTGGCGAAGCGCGGTTGCGTGAGCAGGGCGCGGATACGCTCGCCGCGCTCGATCTGCGACTTCACCCGGGCATCGGAAATGCCGCCGAAGCGGGTGAACATCTCAAGCTCGAGGAACTGCGCATAGTCCAGCCTGACGTGCCCGGACACGTCTCTCAGCGCGGGCTTCTGGGTCTTGCCACCGATCCGGCTGACGCTGAGGCCGACATCCACCGGCGGGCGCTGGTTGGCGGCGAAGAGCTTTGCATCGAGCACGATCTGGCCGTCGGTGATAGAGATCAGGTTGGTCGGGATATAGGCCGAGAGGTTGCCGGCATCGGTCTCGATGATCGGCAGGGCGGACAGCGAGCCACCGCCGAGTTCGGGCGAGAGATGCGCGGCGCGTTCCAGCAGGTGGGCGTGCAGGTAGAAGATGTCGCCCGGATAGGCTTCCCGTCCCGGCGGCGAGCGCGTCAGCAGCGCCAGCTCGCGATGCGTGGCGGCATGCTTGGAGAGGTCGTCGATGACGACCAGCGCATGCCCGCCACGGTCGCGGAAATACTCCGCCATCGTGAATCCGGCTGCCGGCGCGATCCATTGCAGGCCGGGCGGCGCTGCGGCGGAGGCGACCACGAAGATCGTCCGTTCCGGCGCGCCGTGCTGCCGTATCGCTTCGATGGCCCGTTCCACCGCCGTCGCGCGCTGGCCCACCGCAACATAGACGCAGACCATGTCGGAGCTCTTCTGGTTGATCATCGCCTCGAGCGCGAGCGCGGTCTTGCCGGTCGCCCGGTCGCCGATGATTAGTTCCCGCTGGCCGCGACCGAGGGCGAACAGCGCGTCGACCACCAGGACGCCGGTCTCCACCGGATCGCGCACGAGGTCGCGTTCGATGATCGCGGGAGCGGGCCTTTCCACCTCCTCGTGGCTTTCCGCCGTGATCGGTTCCCCGCCGTCGAGTGGACGGCCGAGCGGATCGACGACCCGGCCGAGCAGGCCAGGGCCGACCGGCACCCGCACCACTTCGCCCGTGCCGGTGACGCGCGTACCGGCCTCGATCCCCTCGGCCTCGTCGAGCAGCACGGTGCCGATCTCGTTCGGCTCGAGCGTCATGGCGAGGCCGCTCTGCCCCGTTTCGAAATGCAGCAGTTCGTTGAGGCGCGCATCCGGCAGGCCGGAAACGAAGGCGATACCGTCCGCGACATGGGTCACGCGGCCCAGCGTGTCGGCGCCCGGCGCCAGCTTGAGCCGTGACAACCTGCGCCGGCTGCGCGTCAGCCAGTCGCCGACCGCGCGGTCAGGCATCGGAACCTTCGCGGGAGAGTTCCTGCGCGATCCTGTCCAGGTCCGCGCGGAAATTGTTGCGTACTTCGGCATGGGGCGCTTCGATCTCGAGGCCGGCGATAAGCTCGGGATCGATCTGGATGTCGATGCCGATGTCCCGGCCGAGCGCGTCGACGATGGCTCTGCGGCAGCTTGTCTCTTCTTCGGGCGTGAGGGACCGGGCAGCCTTCAGGGCCACCGGCGCGCCGTGTGCGCCGAGCTCCGCACGGACGTTGTCGGGCAGGTCGGCGATCGCCTTCGCCAGCCCCTCGACAAATCCGTCGATCCGGGCGCTGTCGGGCAGGCGCATGAACAGATGCCGGGCAATGTCGACGGCAAGCTCGCTCGCCTTGCTCCCGAATTTCTCCGCTTCGGTCTTGCGCATGCGTTCGATTTCGGCCCTGCCTTGTTGGCGCAGGCGTGCGGCCTCGTCGCGCGCCTCCGCGAGCAGCCTTTCCTTCTCCTGCTTGGCCTGTTCGGCCGCTTCTTCCAGCATGGCCCCTCGCGCCGTCGCCGCAGCGGCGGCTTCCCGGCGTGCCTGCTGCTCCGCGGCTTCGGCCTGCTCGCGCGCCAGCCTTGCGTCCTCGACCACCCTGGCGGCGGCGGCCTGGCGCTCCTCGATCGTCTTTGCGATCGGCCGGAACAGGAACCGGCCCAGGATCCAGACGAGCACCAGCAGGTTGATCGTCTGCAGAGCCAGGGTCCACCAGTCGATTTGCATTAGCGGTCGACGCCTCAGGAAATGAAGGGGTTGGCGAACAGCACGAGCAGGGCGATGACAAGGCAGTAGATCGCCATCGTCTCGATCATGGCGAGGCCGACGAACAGCGTGCGCGAAAGCACGCCTGCCGCATCCGGCTGGCGGGCGATGGCATCCATTGCCGCGGCGACCGCGCGGCCTTCGGCCAGTGCCGGGCCGATCGCCCCGAAACTGACCGCGATCGCGGCCGCGATGATGCTGATCTGCTCGACTGTCATGCAGAGTCCCTTTCACGGGTTGGTGTTGCGGATTCGCCCGGCTCGCCGCTCACGGCGGCTCCGATGAAAACACAGGCGAGAATGGCGAAGATGTAGGCCTGGACCGCCCCGGTCAGCAGTTCGAGCGCCATGAGCGGGATCGGCACGAACAGCCCGGCCAGCGACAGGATGATGCCGATGACGAAGACGCCGCTCATGATGTTGCCGAACAGGCGCACGATCAGCGAGAAGCTGCGGGTGATCTGTTCCACGATATTGAGCGGGATCATTACCCAGCTCGGCTGAGCGAAGGTCTTGAGATAGCCGCCAAGCCCGTTCGCGCGGATGCCGAACCATATCGTCGCTGCAAGCACGATCAGGGCGAGGGCCGCGTCGGTTTCGAGATGGGCAGTCGGCGGTTCGATCCCGGGCACGAGCGAAGTCCAGTTGGCGACCAGGATGAACAGGAAGATGGTGCCGATCAGCGCGCGATAGGGCGTGACGTCGCCTTCCACGACTTCGCCGATCTGGTGTTCGATCGCGCCGGTCACGAGCTCGGCCGCGGTCTGCAGCTTGCCCGGAGACGCGGACAGGCGAGTCCGCAGGAACAGCACGAACAGGGTGGTCGCCGCCATGATCGCCCAGGTCGTGACCACCGGCGCGGTGATGGGGACCGGCCCCACCCGGAACAGCGGCTCGAGTACGAGCGGCGATTCGGTCATGGCTCGCGCCCCGTGAAGCGCATTACCACCTGGCGGCCGGCAAAAAGGCCGAGCGTGCAGGTGAGGAGCGGGATCGCGCCGAACTGTGCGGCTCCCAGCAGGATCGTGCCGAGCAGCAGGAAGCGCAGTGTCTGGATCGCGCCGGCGGTGAGCGGTCGCCCCTGCGCATAGTACTCGGCGTTGCGGCGAAGCGTCGCGAAGAACGCGAGGCCGAGCAGGAACCCCGCACCGAGCGCGAGCACCGCATTCTGCCAGTCGATTCCGGTTTCAGGCGTAGTCATAGCTGTCGATGCATCCACCTCCATGCCATCCAGAGCCCCAGCGCTGCGCCGATCATCAGCGCGGGCGCGGAAAAGAATATGCCCGTGGCGAGCCGCTGGTCCAGCCAGCGCCCCAACAGCAGCGCGAGCAGCGTCGGCACGACGATCATCCAGCCCAGCACGCCGATCTGGCCGAGCCTGGCTCCCAGCGAAGGCTCGGGATCGTGCCTGCCCTGCTCGGCGCGCCTCGCCGCCTGCCGCGCGGCTTCGGCCATGTGGTTGCGGGGCTCGTCGCCGTTCATGGCTGATCGGTTTCCGCGAGGCCCGGCCAGGCGCGTTGTTCGGAACCCGGCATCAGGTACCGCACGAGCTGCCGCACGGCGAGAGCGTGGAAGCGGGTCTGTTCCACCCGGGCACAGCGCTGCGCCTCGGCCTCGGCGGCATGGGCTTGCTCGACTTCCGCTTCCAGTGCGGCAAGATCGGTTCCCAGCACGCCGCGCCTGCAGGCGATGGCCACTTTCCGTCCCTCCGAGACGTCGAGCACGCCGCCTCTCACGGCACAGTATCGCCATGCGTCGTCTTCGTCCCGCCATCGCACGACCGATGCGGGCAGCACCGTCAGAAGGTCGGTATGTCCGGGGTGGATGCCGAAGCTTCCGCTTTCGTCCATCGCCTGCAGCGAACGCACGGTACTGCATTCGACCAGCAGTTCGGTCGGTGTGGCGATGGTGAGATGCAGCGGCTCCTTCATGCGGCGGCTTCCTTCTCGCGCGCCTCGTCGAGCGTGCCGATCATGTAGAGCGAGCGCTCGTTCCACTCGTCGCAGGCTCCGTCGAGGATCGCCTTGCATCCCGCGATCGTGTCGGACAGCTCCACGGAGCGGCCTTCCGAACCGGTGAAGGCGCTGGTCACGGTGAAAGGCTGGGTGAGGAACAGCTGCAGTCTGCGCGCCCGTGTCACCGTGCGCCGGTCCTCCGCCCCGAGTTCCTCGACGCCGAGAAGCGAAATGACATCCTGCAGCTCTTTGTAGCGTTCGATGGCGCTGCGCACGGCCGTCGCGATCTCGGCATGCTCATCCCCCACGACCAGCGGATCGAGCAGCACCGAGGACGATGCGATCGGATCGATCGCCGGATACATGCCTTCCGCCGCCATGTTGCGCGACAGCACCACGAGCGAGTCGGCATGGGCGGCGATCGTCGTGACAGCGGGATCGGTGAAGTCGTCGGCCGGGACGTAGACCGCCTGGATCGCGGTGACCGCTGCGTCGCCGACAGAGGCGATTCGCTCCTCGAGCGCGGCGACCTCGCTCGCCAGCGTCGGCTGGTAGCCCACGCGCGACGGCAGCCTGCCGAGCAGGCCGGAAACCTCCGCTCCCGCCTGGACGAAGCGGAAGACGTTGTCCATCAGCAGGAGAACGTTGCGATGCGCCTCGTCGCGGAAATATTCGGCGATGGTGAGAGCGGAGAGCGGCACCCGCCAGCGCGCGCCGGGCGGCTCGTTCATCTGCCCGTAGACCAGCACAGTGCGGTCGATCACGCCCGATTCGCGCATGTCGAGCAGCAGCTCGTGCCCCTCGCGCGATCGCTCGCCGACACCGGCGAACACGGAAATGCCGCGATAGCCTGTGACCATCGCGTGGATCAGTTCCATCACCAGCACCGTCTTGCCGACGCCGGCGCCGCCGAACATCGCCGCCTTGCCGCCCTGGGCCAGCGGCGTCAGCAGGTCGATGGCCTTGATCCCGGTCATGAACAGGTCGGTCGCGCCGGCCTGGGCCGATAGCGGGGGAGGACGGCGGTGGATCGGCCAGCGCGGCGTATCCCCGGGAAACGGCGCGCCGCCGTCCGCGACATTGCCGGTAACGCCGAGCAGGCGGCCGAGCACCTCTTCGCCCACGGGGACCGTGATCGGGCCGCCCGCCGCGATCACCGCGTCGCCGCGCCTCAGGCCGGCGGTCGGTTCGATAGCGATAGCGCGGACGTGGTGTTCGTCGAGATGGGCCTGGACTTCGGCGACGATCGTCGCGCCGTCCTCGCGCGCGACGTGCAGTGCGTCCTCGATCGGCGGAAGCGGCGGTTGCTCGAAAACGACGTCCAGCACCGCGCCGCGGACCGCCGCGATCCGCCCCGTCGACGCGGGTACGTCCGGCTTGGCGATCTGGTCGAGTTCCTGGTCCATAGGGCTCCACAAGCGGGATTGAACCATAGCTGCATTGCCAGCAAGCGCGGAACCATCCTTCGAGAGCAAACACCCCAAGGTCGCGCAAATATCATTGATCTCGCGCATCGACACTAGCCGATGCGCCGCGCGACGTCATCCTTGCCAGCGACCGCGGAATATCGGCTCACGAAAGGCGGCGGGACGTGGAATCTGCCAATACCGCCGCGCGCGTCGGCCGTCCGTGCGAATTCGGTGCGGCCTGCGCCATTCTGGCCAGCGAGCACGCCGGATACGTCGCCGGCCGGAACGGTCTCCTCGATGCCGGAGCCTGCCCGGACGTATTCCGATCATCGACTCATTGATTGTGGGGTCGCTGCGGGGCTAATGCCTGTGCTCGCAAATCCAACATAAGGCCACTTGCTCTCTGCCGGATGCCCGGGCAAATTGTGAGTGACGGAGTTTCACATCTCGGGGAGAGAATTCGAATGCATATGACCGGCGAGCAGCGGATTGCCGCGCCCCCTCAGCGTGTCTGGGAAGCTTTGAACGATCCCGAGATCCTGCGCGCCAGCATCCCCGGTTGCCAGAGCCTCGAGCAGGAAGCGGCGGATCGCTTCAACGCCATTGCCGAAGTGAAGATCGGGCCGATCGGCGCGCGCTTCAAAGGCGCGGTGCAGCTTTCCGACATCGACGCGCCGAACGGTTACACCATCATCGGACAGGGAAACGGCGGCATTGCCGGCAACGCCAAGGGCAGCGCGAAAGTGCGGCTCAGCGAAGACGCCGGCGGTACGCTGATCGTCTACGACGTCGATGCCGAAGTGGGCGGACGCATGGCCCAGCTCGGCGGGCCGATCATTGATGCCACCGCGAAGCAGCTCGCCGGCCAGTTCTTCCGCCGTTTCGGTGAAGCCGTGGTCGGTGAAGCGGCGGCGCCCGCTCCGGCCCCCGTCGCTGCGGAAGCGCCCGCGGCTGCTCCCGCGCCCGCACCGGTCGCCGCGCCGGTGGCCGTAGCAGCGCCTGCCGGTTTCCCGTGGAGCTGGACCATCGCGCTCGCCCTTGCGATTCTCGCCGGCTTCCTGCTGGGCCGCAGCGAAGCGGCGGACTGGTGGGTTGTCGCCGTCGCGGCGCTGGCGGTCATCGCGGTCGGCGCCGGATATGAAAGCGGTCGCCGCAGCGGGGCACGGTCATGAAGCCGGCCCCGTTCGACTACGTCGCGCCGACGACGATCTCCGAGGCTTGCCAGGTTCTCGCGGACGCGGGGGGCGGTGCGACCGTGCTGGCCGGTGGCCAGACGCTGATGCCGCTGCTCAATCTTCGGATGAGCCAGCCTTTCATCGTCGTCGATATCAACCGCATTCCCGATCTCAAGGGCATCGCCCGCGCCGACGGCGGGACCAGGGTCGGGCCGATGACGCGCCAGGCGGATGCACTCGCCGACGAGACGCTCGCCAAGCACCTGCCGGTCATGGTGCGCGCGCTCAGCCATGTCGGCCACCACCAGACGCGCAATCGCGGCACGGTCGGCGGGTCGGTGGCCCTGGGCGAACCGGCGGCGGAGATGCCGGCGACGGCGGTCGCGCTCGGTGCGACGATCGAGGTCCAGTCGACGCGCGGGACCCGGAAGATCCCGGCCGATGAATTCTACCTCGGCCCCTACATGACGACGCTGGAGCCCGACGAACTCGTCACCGCGATCCATTATCCGGACTGGCCGGCGGGTCATGTCATGCTGTTCCGCGAAGTGGCGCAGCGGCCCGGCGATTTCGCGCTGGTCGGCGTGGTCGGCGCGCTGGTCGTCGACGGCGGCTCGGTCAGCCGGGCGGGAATCGCGTGGTTCGGCATGGGGCCGACGCCGATCAAGGCGCGCCAGGCGGAGCAGGCGCTGGTCGGCCAGTCGCTGTCGGGCATCGACGCGCAGGCTATCGCCGAACTGGCGGTCGCCGATACCGCCCCGTTCGACGACCATCACGCAACCGCAGAATATCGCCGCACCGTCGGCAAGCGCATCTTCGCGCGCACCCTGCGCGAGGCGCTGCAGATCAAGGAAGCCGCATGAGCGACCATCAGATCGGATTGACCATCAACGGCCGCCGCCACGTGGCGTCCGTGGAAGGGCGCATGACGCTGGCCGACATGCTGCGCGACGATGCCGGCTACACCGGCGTGCATCTCGGCTGCGAGCACGGCGTATGCGGTGCGTGCACCGTCATCGTCGACGGCAGGGCGGTGCGTTCCTGCCTGATGCTGGCGGTGCAGGCGGACGAGACCGAGATCAAGACCGTCGAGGGGCTGGCCGAACCGGACGGGACGCTCCATCCGGTCCAGCAGACCATGCGCGAGGAACACGCGCTGCAATGCGGCTTCTGCACGCCCGGCGTGGTGATGACGCTCGCGGCGCTGACATCCGGCAATGCGCAGCCAAGCGAGGAATCCCTGCTCAAGGCGCTGTCCGGCCACATCTGCCGCTGCACCGGGTACCAGGGCATTCGCCGCGCGGCGAAGCGGCTTGCCGCTGCCGGTTCGGGAGACGCGGCATGAACGCTGAAGTCCCCGGCATCGGCGCCGCCGCCCGCTATATCGGCAAGCGCGTCCTGAGGAAGGAAGACCCGCGGCTGCTGACCGGACGCGGCCAGTTCGTCGATGACATCTCGCTCCCGGGCATGCTGCATTGCGCCTTCGCGCGCAGCCCGATCGCCCGCGGCAGGATTGTTTCGATCGACAGCACGGCGGCGCGCGACGTGCCCGGCGTCCATGCGGTCTATACCGCCGAGGACCTGGCGAAGGTCAGCTTCACGATGCACACCTTCTTCATGGTGCCGACGTCGGTGAAGACGCCCACCTTGGCCGAGGACCACGTGGCCTACGTTGGCGAGCCGGTCGCGCTGGTAATCGCCGACAGCCGCTACATCGCCGAAGACGCGGCCTCGCTTATCGAGGTGGACTACGAGGAAGAAGACCCGGTCGTCACCCTGGCCGATGCCAAGAGCGGACAGCCGGTCCATCCCGAGCTCGAGCACAACATCGCCGGGCAAATGGGCGACGAGGATATCGACGAGGACCTCGAGGCTGCGATCGAGGGCGCGCCGCACCGCGTCACCCAGAGAGTGATCCATCCGCGCATTTCGCAATCGCCGATGGAGACCCGGGGCGTCGTCGCCACGCGCGACGGCCCGGAAGAGCTGACGCTGTATATCACCTGCCAGAGCCCGCATACGATTGCGCGCTGGGTCTCGCTTGCACTGGGCCTGCCGCAGACCGCGATCCGCGTCATCGCCAAGGATGTCGGCGGGGCGTTCGGGCTCAAGAACCATCCCTGGAAGGAGGAAAGCTCGGTCATCATCGCGGCGATGCTGTTCGGACGGCCGCTGAAATGGATCGAGGACCGCTACGAGAACCTGACCACGGCCAATCCGGCGCGTGAACAGGACATCACCCTGCGCATCGCCTTCGACAACGACGGCAAGCTGGTCGCATCCCACAGCGAATACGACCTCAACAACGGCGCCTATCCGCAGGCCGTCGACGATGGCATGGCCGCCCAGATGTTCCTGTGGTCGGCCTACAAGCTGCCGGCCTACGGGTTCCTCACCCGCGCGTGGTATACCAACACCACCGGCCTCGCCGCCTATCGCGGCCCCTGGGCGATGGAAACGCTCGTCCGCGAGACCGCGCTCGACAAGGCGGCGCGCGCCATCGGGATCGATCCGGTCGAATTGCGCCGGCGCAACCTGGTGAAACTGTCGGACCAGCCGACGGCCAGCGTGTTGGGCCTCCCGCTGGAAGACATCACGCCCGCCGAATGCCTCGAGAAACTGGTCGAGAATTTCGACATCGCCGCGTTCCGCAAGGAACAGGCCGAGGCGCGGGAGCAGGGGCGCTATCTCGGCCTGGGCGTCGCGACCTATATCGAGCCGACCGCCTCGGCCGGTTCGATGGGGGTGATGACCGGCGAACTCGCGCAGGTCCGCATCGAGCCCACCGGCAAGGTGACCGCGACGATGAGCACCCATTCGCAGGGCCACGGCACCGCGACGACGATGGCGCAGGTCATCGCCGACCGGCTGGGCGTCCCCTATGAGGACGTGACGGTTTTCGAAGGCGACAATTCGCGGGGCGGATTCGGCCCCGGCGCAGCGGGCAGCCGGCAGGGCGTGATTGCCGGCGGAGCGGCGATCAAGGCGTCCGAGATGCTGGCCGACAAGGTGAAGGCGCTCGCCGCGCACCTGCTCAATGCGAACCCCGAGAACATCACCATCGATGAAGGCATGGTCCATGTCGAGGGTGCGGAGGAAATGTCGCGCAGCCTCAGCGAAATCGCCGGCATCGCCTATGGCGAGCCGGACCGGCTGCCGCAGGACCTCGGCACCGGGCTCGAGGTGCAGTACCGCTACCAGCCCCCGCCGATGACGTTCACCAGCGCGGCGCACGCCTGCGTTGTCGAAGTCGACGCGGAGACCGGTTTCGTGAAGATCCTGCGCTGGATCTCGTCGGAAGACTGCGGGACGGTGATCAATCCGGCGGTCGTCGAAGGCCAGATATCGGGCGGTCTCGCCCAGGGAATCGGCATGGTGCTGCTGGAGGAGATGCCGATCGACGATCGCGGCAACACGACAGCGGCGACATACAAGGACTATCTGCTGCCCGCCATTTCGGACATCCCCGATTTCGAGTTCCTGCACGCCAACACGCCGTCGAAATCGATCGGCGGTATGCGCGGCGTGGGCGAGGGCGGGGCGATCATCGGCCCGCCGACGCTGGTCAACGCGATTGCCGATGCGCTCTCGCCATTCGGCGAGATCGACATCCTCGAACTGCCGCTGACGCCGTCGAGGATCCTCGATCTGATCGAGGGCCGCGACATCTCCGGTTCCGCCGCCCGGCACCAGGCGCAAGCCGGGGCGCAGCTGGAGGCACCGGCCGCTGCAGAAGCGGCAGCGCCTGCCGGGCAGGCCGCCGCCCCGTCATCCGGCGCCGAAACCAGGATCGACGGCGACTGGAAGATGGTCATGAAAACGCCGATGGGCGACCAGGAGATGACCGGCCACTTCGAGACCGACGGCGGCACCGTCTCCGGCTATCTCGCCAGTCCCGAAGGCGACCAGAACTTCACCGGCACGGTCGACGGCAATGTGGTCAAGTTCGACCTCAAGGTCGACAAGCCGATGAAGATCACGCTGAAATACAACCTGACGTTCGAAGGCGACAGCGTGTCTGGCAAGGTCAAGCTCGGCATGATGGGTTCGGCCAAGCTTTCGGGCGAACGGCTCTAGCCCTGGCTGCTGCGGGCAGGAAGCAGTCCTTCCTGCCCCTCCAGGCCGGCGACTTTGCGATAGCGATCCAGCAGGTCCGTCTCGTCGAGATATTCGCGTTGCGGATAGAACGCGAAATGCGCGACGACGACCTCACCGTAGACCATGTTGTATCCGGCCATCTGGGTCGGCCGCGTGACCGACAGCCATTCTTCCTCGTCCGACATGCCCAACTCGCCGTTGAACCTGGCGAACTCTTCTCCGAGCCAGGCGATGCAGTTGATCGACACGCGGCAGCCCGAGACGATGCGCGTCGGAATCTTGAAGCGCTCGATGTCGCCTTTCTCGAGGAAGGAGAGGAAGGTGCGATGGATCATTTCCGCGAACTTCGGGTCCTTCCACCCCAGCGAATCCATGCAGTGTGTCGTCAGGTACTTCGGCGCGCGAATCCTGCCCAGCGCCTGGTAGACGTGGGAAATGTAGGCGTTGTTGATGATGACCGGGTAGATCACGAAGGGCTCGCGGTGCTCGATCCTGAACTTGGCGAGCTTGGCGATCGCTCCGGGCTCGATGTAGCAGACGTCGTCGTCCAGCCTGATGTAGACCGTGCCCGCCTCTATGCAGTTCGGAAAGAAGCGATGAATCGTCCTGACACCGTTCGGTTCCCTCCCGTCGGGCAGGGTGACCACGCGAATCCGCTTGTCGAGCGCCGGCAGGCCGGAAATGTAGGCTATGTCGTCGGGCTCTTTCGTGTTGAGCCAGACCTGAAGCTCGTCCCAGCCTTCCTGCGCGAGGATTTGCGGGATGAGCAGTTCCAGATAGCGCCTGCGCCCGGCCGGGATGACGATCGTCACCTTGTGATCGTCGATCATGTCGCGGGCCGCCGGTTCGGATGATCGGGCAATTGTGGTTTTCCTCCGGAATGTGGGCTGATAGCGTCAAACCGATCTTGGTCCGCTAGGGGCGGTGGGGGAAAAGTGCAACGCGTTGGGATCGTCGGTGCCGGTTTTACGGGCGCGGTAATTGCGCGCGAGCTTGCGGAAGCGGGCATCGCCAGCGTCGTGATGGACGAGCGCAGCCATGTGGCGGGCAATTGCCATACAGAGCGGGATTCGCGCACCGGCATCATGGTCCATCGCTATGGTCCCCACATTTTCCACACCGACCGGCAGCACGTCTGGGACTATGTGAACCGCTTCGGCGAGATGGTCCCGTTCATCCTGCGCGTGAAGACCACCTATCGCGGCCATGTCTATTCGCTGCCGGTCAACCTGCACACGATCAACCAGTTCTTCGGCAAGGCGATGCGCCCGGACGAAGCCAGGGCCTTCGTGGAAAGCCAGGCCCGCAGTGATATCGAAGAGCCGCGCAGTTTCGAGGAGCAGGCGCTGCGTTTCATCGGGCAGCCGCTCTACGAGGCGTTCTTCCGCGGCTATACTCGCAAGCAATGGGGCATGGAGCCGAGCCTCTTGCCCGCGTCCATTCTCAAGCGGCTGCCGCTGCGCTTCGATTACAACGACAACTATTTCAACCATCCCCATCAGGCGATCCCGCGCGACGGCTACAGCGCGATCGTCTCGCGGATCATGGACCACCCGAAGATCGAGCATCGCCTCGGTTGCAGGTTCGAGGACGTCGACGAGACATTCTCCCACCTGTTCTATTCGGGCGGAATGGACCGCTATTACCGCTATGCGCTCGGCCGGCTGGGCTACCGCACCCTGGACTTCCGTCCGAGCTATCATGCCGGCGACTACCAGGGCACGGCGATCATGAACCATCCCGAGGAAGAGGTGCCGTTCACGCGCGTGACCGAGCACAAGCATTTCGCCCCCTGGGAAGCTTCCGGATTTGCCGAGACGATCGTGTTTCACGAAACCAGCCGCGCCTGCGGGCCGGACGACATACCCTACTATCCCATTCGCCTCGTCGACGAGACGAGCATGCTCAGGGCATACGAAGCGCGTGCCCGCGAGGACGCGCATGTCACTTTCGTCGGGCGGCTCGGCACCTACGAATATCTCGACATGGACGCCACGATCGACCGTGCCCTTTCGGCCGCCCAAGCCTATCTCTCCGCCAGGCCGGCTTGAAGTGGGAATTGCGCCGTGAATCAAACGGCGCAGTCTGGCGGCACGATGGCGGGCTTGCTATTGCCTGCGCGGCATGGCTGCCCGCCTCCCGTCAATTCCAGCGACAGGATCCCCGACCTTGGCCATTCCCCGGATCATCCATCAGACCGCGCGGAATCTTGACAGCCTGCCGGAGGAGATCCGGCAGAACATCGAAGCCCTCAAGGCGCTCAATCCGGGCTGGGAGCATCGCTTCTATTCCGACGAGGCCGTCCGCGAGTACATCGGCGAGCATTTCGGGGAGCGTATCCGGCGCGCCGTCGGGCGCATCAACCCGCGCTACGGCGTCGTGCTTGCCGACTTTTTCCGCTATCTGGTCTGTTATCGCGAGGGCGGCGTCTATCTCGACATCAAGAGCGGCCTCACCCGGCCGCTCGACGAGGTCCTGCTTGAAGACGACGTCTATCTGCTCTCGCAATGGGACAACCGGCTGGGCCGCCCGACGCGGGGCTGGGGCCAGTTCCAGGATGTCGCGCGCATCGCCGGGGGCGAATTCCAGCAGTGGCAGATCGTTGCCGCGCCGGGGCATCCCTTCCTCAACCGGACCATCCAGGAAGTGCTGTTCAACATGGAGCAGTACCACCCGAGCTGGTTCGGGACCGGCCATCAGGGGGTCGCGCGCGTTTCGGGGCCGATCGCCTATTCGCTCTCGATCGCCCCGATGCTGCCGCTGCACCGGTTCCGGCCGGTGGCGATCGAGGAACTGGGCATCCGTTACACGATCTACGATACGCTCAGGCACCACATGGCGCCGGACAGGCACTATTCCCGCAGCGACGAACCGATCATGCTTCCCGCCTGATCGCGTTCGCGGCCTCGCGTCCGGGCAGGGCCGTTCCTCCCGCCCCGCGATCACTGTTCAATGCACAACATGCATTTCGTTGTGCGGCAAAGGGTGCGCTCGCTCGGGATCGACACGTAACCTGCCGGATTTGCGCCATATATTTGCCTTTGACAGGCGCTGCCGCCTCGGCAAAGATCGGTCGTGACGGATAGGCCATGACCGCGCCTAAGGTCGTCGACAAGAGCAGTTCGCAAATCGCTTCCGGCGGCGGAAGCTTGCCCTTTGCGAAGGTTGGGAGTGGGATTGATCATGGCCGCGTCGGCCTACGAGCCAGCGAGTTACGATCCTTTCAGCCGGGAAGTGATGGCCGACCCGCTGCCCTTCTACAGGCGGCTGCGGCGCGAGGCGCCTGCCCTGTACCTGGATCAGTACGACACCTGGGTGTTTTCCCGCTTCCAGGACATCATCGACGTGCTCACCGTGGGCGGCAATGCCTTCATCGCCAGCGAGACGACCTTGCCGACGCCGGAGATCCTGCTGCGGCACAACCGCGGGGAAGTGGCTGAATTACCGGTCGATCCCGTGCCGAACGGGGCGATGACCGGGTCGCCGCATTTCGAAGTCCTGCGCAACGCCCACATCAAGCCGTTCCGCCCTACCTATGTGCGCTCGCTCGCCGCTTTCATTCGCAAGCTCGCCGACGACCGGCTCGACGAACTGCTGCCGGGGAAGCGCTTCGACCTGACCCAGGATTTCGGCGGCATCGTCGCCGCCAGCGTCGTCTGCCACCTGCTCGACATGCCGCTTTCGCGCGCGCCCGAAGTGTTGTGGCTGGTCAACCAGTGCAGCCAGACCGACCCGGAGAAAGGCGGTACAGACGTCGCGACCACCGTCGGGCGCTGCGTCGAGATCCTGATGGAATATGTCGCGCGGCGTCGGGAGGCGGGGGCGGACGGATCGGTGCCGCTGATCGACGGGCTGGTCCGGCTCGGATACTACGGCCGCCTGCTCACCGATGCGGAAGTCGCGACGCAGCTCGTGTGCGCCTTCATCGGCGGGACGGAGACGGTGCCCAAGATCACGGCGCACGGCCTGATGGAACTGGCGAACGCGCCCGACCAGCTGGCGCAGGTCCGCGAGGACCTGGAGACGAACGTGCCGGTGGCCGTGGAGGAGATGATCCGTTTCTGTGCCCCGGCGCAGTGGTTCGCTCGCACCGCGCACCGCGACGTCTCGGTGGCGGGAGCCGACATCCGCAGGGGCCAGCGCGTGATCGTGCTGTTCGGTTCGGCGGCGCGGGACGAGGCTGAATTCGACGAGCCGGACCGGTTCGTCTGGAACCGGAAAATCGAACGGGTGCTGTCTTTCGGCACCGGCCAGCACTATTGCATCGGCATACACCTGGCGCGGCTGGAACTGCGGATCATGGTCGAGGCCTTCCTGCGCCGTGTCGAGCGTTTCGGCTTCGACATGGACAAGGCGGTGCGCTTCCCCTCCAGCTTCCAGTGGGGATGGAACAGCCTGCCGGTGATCGTCGGCTAGACGGGAGAGACCAACGGATGCGCAGCATGACCCCGGACCTGGAACGCATCGGCGATATCCGCAACGCGCTGGGCGAAACGCCGGTGTGGTCGGTCGCCGAGAACGCACTCTACTGGATCAATGTCGAACACGACCCGGAACTCCTGCGCTGGGACGCGGCGAGCGACGAGATCCGGCGCTGGCCGATGCCCCAGCGCATCGGCGGCCTGGTCCTCAAGGAAAAGGGCGGAGCGCTGGTCGTGCTGGCCGACGGGCTCTACGACTTCGACCTTGCCACCGGGGACCTTGCGCTGCGGGTCGGCTCGCCGCTGGCCGATCCGGTGGCCCTGCATGAATGCGTATGCGATCCGACCGGCCGCTTCTGGGTGGGCAGCATGAACCAGACGGTCGGCGCGGGAAACGCGTTTCCCGGCGGCGCGGCCATGTACCGCCTCGAGGGCGACGAGCTGGTCCGCGCCTTCGACGGGATTTCCTGCGCCAACGGGCTGGCGTTCAGCGCCGACGGGCGTGTGATGTACTTCTCGGACTCCACCACCCAGCGTTGTGACAAGTATGAGGTGGACCCCGCGACCGGCAGGCTCGGCCCGCGCCAGACTTTCTTCGAACTGGGGCCGGACGAGGGCTTCGTGGACGGCGCCGCCGTCGACAGCGAAGGCGGTTACTGGTGTCCGCTGGTCTATGTCGGCAAGCTGCGGCGCTATCTGCCGGACGGCACTCCGGACATCGAGGTCAACCTTCCCTTCGGCAATCCCACCAAGGTCTCGTTCGGCGGCGAGGGCATGCGCAAGCTGTTCGTGACTTCCACCGCGCAGACACTGGACCACGAATCGGAGAACCCGCTCGACGGCGGCCTGTTCTGTTTCGAGCCGGGATTCACCGGCAGGCCCGACCCGCTGTTTCCCGGCTGACGAAAGGCAAGGCCATGATCCCGATCCGCGCCAGGCTTGAAAATTCCGCCGTCACTTTCGGCTGCTGGGTGACGATCGGCAGTCCGCATTCGGCCGAGATCGTCGGGCAGGCCGGGTTCGACTGGGTGATCATCGACACCCAGCACGGCGGCCTTGCCGAAGCGCAGCTGCTGCCGATGTTCCAGGCGCTGGACCTGACCGGAACGCCGGCGCTGGTGCGGGTCCCGTGGAACGACGAGGCCCTGATCATGCGGGCCGCGGACCTCGGCGCGGCGGGCGTGGTGGTGCCGATGGTCAACACGCCGCAGGACGCTCTGCGCGCCGTGCAGGCGCTGCGCTATCCGCCGCAGGGAATCCGCAGCTTCGGCCCGGTGCGAAACTACTATTCGGCCGACGGGCAATCGGAAGACCCGCTTTGCCTGGTGATGATCGAGACTGCCGAAGCGCTCGAGAATCTCGACGCCATCGCCGACACGCCGGGGCTCGACGGGCTGCTGGTAGGCCCGGTCGACCTTGCGCTGAGCATGGGCCACGGCCTTTCGCTGGAAGCCCCGGCGCCGGTGCTCGACGCCATCGGGCGGGTTGCCGGCATCTGCCGCGAGAAGGGCCTGATCTGCGCCTCGGTCGCGCTCGGGATGGCCAATGCGGCCGAGCAGCTCTCGCGCGGGGTGCGGATGCTCTCCTCCGGCGCGGATTCGCTGTTCCTGCGCCGCGCTGCTGCCCAGGAAGTGCAGGAACTGCGCGCTCTGGACGCCGACGGGAAGGGCCCGGCGTGACCAGATCCGCCGTGGCCGACGCTCCCAGCCTCGACATAGATCTCTATGCGCCGGAGATCCTGCCCGATCCCTGGCCGGTGCTCGCCCGCATCCGCGACGCCGGGCCGATCGTCTGGAACGAGCAGGGCTACTGGATGACGGCGCATGACCGGGTCTGCCGGCAGATCATGAACCAGCCGGATGCGATCGGCCAGGAAGGCCTGATCGCCTCGCTGTTCGGCGAGGAAGCCTTCATCTCGATCGACGAACGCGCGATGCACAACGCGCTGCGCAACGTCTGGGTCTCCGCCTTCGGCAAGGACGGCGTGGAGGCGCTCGTCCCGTTCGTGCGCAATGTGGTCGGCGCGATGATGGACGCTGTCGAAGAAGAGCTGCGCGACACGGGGCAGGTCGACCTCGTGCCGGCATTGAGCCGGCCGCTGCCCGCCCATGTGATCGCGCATATGATGGGCGTGTCCGAAGCGATGACCCCCACCGTCATCGCATGGGCCGACCGGATGGCCGACGCGACCGCCGGCGGGCTGCCCATCGACTATGACAACTGCCCCTATTGGCTCGCTTCCGAGCAGGCCAAGCAGGACCTTGCGGCCTTCCTGATCGAGCAGATCCGATACCGGCGAGGCAATCCGGGAGACGACCTCGTCAGCCGGATGGTTCATTCCCCGGTCGGCAGCCGGATTTCGGAACAGGCGATGATGGTCAACCTGCGCCAGCTGCTGTTCGCGGGGAACGAGACGACGTCCAACTGGCTCGGCCATATCGTCGTGGCGCTGGCCGACCATCCCCGGGAGCGGCGGGCGCTGCGCGGCGACCGTTCACTCCTTCCCGCCGCGCTGGAGGAAGTGCTGCGCTGGCAGGGCGTGACGCAGGTCCTTCCGCGCGGCGTCAAGCAGCAGGGCGTGGCCGTCGCCGGTCAGGACCTGCCGGTCGGCGCCGAAGTGGTCCTGCTGCTGGGCGCGGCCGGCCGGGATCCGGAGCGTTACGAGAGGCCCGATGCCTTCGACATCCGGCGCGAGCCCAAGCCGCATCTGGCGTTCGGGTTCGGCCTGCACAGCTGCCTCGGCGCGGCGCTGGCCCGGATGGAAGCCCTTGAAGTCGCCTCGGCGATTCTCGACCGGCTGCCGGAATACCGTGTCGCCCGCCCGCTGGCGTTCGGCAACTTCAGCCTGCGCGGTCCGACGTCGGTGTGGATCGAGCGGATCGAAGGGTAGGCGGCCGATGGGAGCTTTCAGATTTCGCCTCGGCACCGGCGTCCCCCCGTTCAATGTTGCCGAATGGCGCGAGCGGGCCCGTCGTAGGCTTCCCGAGGTGGCCTGGAGCTACATCGACGGCGGGGCGGACGACAGGCTCACCCTGTCCGAAAACGTCTCCTCCTTCCGCCGCTGGCGCTTGCGGATGCGCAGCGCGACGGGGGTCAATGCGCCCGACCTTGCGACGAGCGTCGCCGGCACGGAAATCTCGCTGCCCCTGGCGCTCGCGCCGATCGGTGCGGCGGGCCTTGCGCACTGGACCGCCGAGCCTGCCGCGGCGCGCGCGGCGGAAAGCTGCGGCACGCGGCTGGTGCTGAGTACGGCCTCCAGCTACCGGCTAGAAGAAGTTGCCGAGGCGACGCAGGAAAACCACTGGTTCCAGCTCTATCCGATGGGCGGGCGCGAGCGCATCGGCCTGCTGATCGACCGGGCCCGGGCCGCCGGCTACACCGCGCTGTTCGTTACGGTCGACGTGCCGGCGGTCGGCAACCGCGAGGGCGAGCGCCGCTGGAATTTCACGCTCCCCTGGACGGTGACCCCGCGCCGGGCGTTGCACATGCTGCGTCACTGGCAATGGGTTTACGAAGCCCTGCGTCACAAGCGGATCGCCGCCATCCATTTCCTCGACGAGGCGGAAGCCGCGGCGGAGGCGGCTGCAAAGGCATCGGGGCTCGGCGCCGGCATGGCCCAGGCCGAAGCCTCGAAGGAGGCGCTGCTCAAGCTGCTGCAAAGCGACCTGAGCTGGGACGACGTGCGCTGGATGCGCGAACGCTGGAAAGGGCCGCTCTACATCAAGGGCATCCTCGACCCGGACGATGCCGCCTTCGCCGTCGACGACATCGGCGCGGACGGCGTCGTCGTTTCCAATCACGGCGGGCGCCAGCTCGACCGGTCGCTGGCGACCATCGATGCGCTTCCTGCGATCGTCGGGCGGATCGGCGAACGCGCCGAGGTCTTCCTCGATGGCGGCATCCGGCGCGGGACCGACGTGATCACCGCCCTGGCGCTCGGCGCGAAGGCCGTGTTCGTGGGCCGGCCGTTCCTCTACGGCCTCGCCGCGGAGGGCGAGAGCGGAGTGCGCGCGGTGATCGAAACATTGCGCGAGGAACTCCGGCGCGACCTGTTGCTGATGGGCTGCCCCTCGGTTTCGGCGCTGGACCGTTCCTGGCTGATACCGGCAGGGGTGCGGTGAAGGTCCGATGCCGGGCGGCGCGGCGGTCTGGGCTACGCGGAAAAATTCGGGATGTGATCGAACGTCCGATGCTAGTCGGCAGATTGGAGAGGCGGGACGGCGTATTTGTCGTGGAAAGCGGACTTGGTTCACAGTACAAATCGTTGTCGTTTGCTGCGAGTGAAGACTACGCTCTCGATGCAATCGAGGTACGGTGGCCGGAGGGGGACGCGTTCCCAAACGGAGTTTTGCTGAACGCGTACAAAACTGTGCCTTGATCAAGGGTTGACCCGCAGGCTGATAGGGCGATGATGAAGCTGGTTTAGTGATGCTAGTAATGCGGGGGATGCAACATGAAGACGAAGCTGATTCAGGCTAGTCTAGGCATGGCTCTCGCTATTGCGATGGCAGCACCGGGGCTTTCTCAATCTGGCCGTTCGATGCCAAATACTATTTCTTGGCATGACTTCACGAAGGTCCCCGTCAAGCAGAAGCCGAATTCTCTGGCTCGCATTAAGGGCAACAACTATACACTTCTATACGTTGGAAATCGCAAAGATACTCTGCGAGAGCTGGCTCTTAAATCGCAAGGATACAAAAAGACAGTCGTTCATTTCAGCAACGCAACAGGCACAAGGTCCATTACCGCAATGAGCGGTCTCGGCACCTATCCTTACAGGATGACCTGCAGATTCACCCCGGCTGAAGAAGCAGCGAAGGTCCCCATGATCATCGCGAAACTGAACGAATTTGATAGGCTGGCGGGCAAGCTAGACAGAACTGCAGCTATGGCCCGAGTGGCGAACACAGGCCGCCGTATGGCTGAGCTTCGGAATGATCCCGTGAAGGCTCGCGAAAAAAGCAATGATGAGATTCGGTATGTTAATGAGGGTCTAGCACTGGTCGATCAGCTAGAAAGGGTGATGGCCGGGTGTACAGTGAAGCAAGAGCTACCGGCGTTTTGGTTCAAATAGCGAACCAGACACTCTCAATCGCCTGCGTGCTTAACCCTATCCAGCTCAGAATTGAGGCGAATACAGCCATAACGGACCGCGTCTGCGGCATGATGTGGATCGCTAGAATCCACGCCCTCTACCCGCTACTCATCGCGAGCCAGTTTATCGTAATGTGTTTCAATCTCGCCTGGCTCCATTTGCCTCTGCTGGGCAATCTTCAAATTTACTCTACAAGTTTTTCGCGCGATTCTATCTGCTCAGGATGGAGCGTTCGGTCCGCAATAGCGTGTTGATGGCAGAAAACGACGCAATGTATGGCGTGTTTCGGCTTGCGACGACTAGTTGATATCGCAATGTCTGCAATGGCGTCGGACCCGGAAAGTCCGCAAGGGGACGAAAAACCGCAATAGCGGACCCTGACCCTCGCACCGGAATGTGTCGGCGCGGCATGGAAGCTGAACAGCACTCCGCCGGTCACCTCGTGGCCGCCGAAGTCGTTAATGGTATCGGGAAAGTCAACGTCGCCGTAATCGAGATGTTCTTAGTCCAGCCTCAGGCTGCCGTTCTCGGTCACTTCGTGTTCGTATCCTCCGCCCGGCAAGAGGCCGTCGATTCCCGTACCGGTGTCCGACCGAAGAGGCGTCACCCGGGATTCAATCGTCATTCCCGCGAAAGCGGGAACCCAGCTCTTGATGGTTCGCTACGTTCAGAGCCCGGAAACTGGGTCCCCGCTTTCGCGGGGATGACGAAGGGGGCTTGAGCGGGGCTGATCGCTGTCCAGATCCGCGAGGAAGTCTCAGCCCTCGGCGTATTCGCTGTAGGGGCGCACTTCGTTCTGGTCGGCGGCGAGGGGGATCTTTTCGATGACGGTCAGGTCGTCGGTCGCCATCACTTCCGGCCAGCGTTCGGCGATCGTCTCCACCGTGTGTCCGGGCTCGGTGAAGCCCTGGTTGCGGGCGACGACCGTCCGGCTGACCTTGCCGCTCGCCGCATCGAAGCAGTCGCCGCTGACGGGACAACCCTCATGCGCGAGATAGGCGACCAACGGAGCGCTGGCCTCGGCCGGGAAATTGTCCCGCAGCATTTTCAGCATGGCCGCGCCGTCCTGTTGCAGCGCCGGAACCATGCGCGAATAGCCTATCGGGTTCACGGTGTTGGCCAAGATGCCGTGCGGTTCGCCTTCCACCGCGAGCGCCTGGGACAGCATGAACAGCCCGCCCTTGCTCACGCCGTAGGCGCTCATCAGCATGTTGCCCCCGAACACCGCGGCGCCGACATTGACGATCCGTCCATAGCCCTTTGCCTTCATGTGCGGCCAGGCGGCGCGGCTCGTCCAGACCGGGCCCATCAGGTTGGTGTCGATGATGCGCTGCAAGTGGCGAGAGGTCATCACGTCGAAATGCGCCATGATGCACAGCGCGGCATTGTTCACCAGGATGTCGACGCCGCCGAAGGCGTCCAACGCGGTCGCGATCAGGGCCTGCGCGCCCGCTTCGGTCGAGATGTCATTGCCGTCGGCGACCGCCTTGCCGCCCGCTGCGCGAATCTCCTCCGCCACCGCTTCGGGCGAGGCGATGCCTTCGTAGGCCGGCACCTCGGGGACCGTACCGATATCGTTGACCACCACATTGGCGCCCCGCTGCGCCAGCAGCAGGGCATAGGCACGGCCGAGCCCCGGATTGCCTCCGGCCCCGGTGACGACGGCGGTGCGGCCGTCAAAGCGCAGTTCTTCCAATGATTCTCTCCTCTCCTGCGGGCGCAATCCGCCGTTCCGTTCGATCGCCGGACCGTCCCGGGCCGGAGCAGTCGCGCGCCCCGGCCGCGCGATCGTGCTGGACCGCACGGCGAGTGATGATAGCGTGCATGCGCAAACTTGCCATCGACAACAACCGGTCGCTTTCCTACGCCCCGGGATACACGAAAGGCTTCAAGCGCGATTGCCATGCCGCCGGAGAGAACGACGCAACCAGCCATCGGCAAGTTCCGGGTCGCCTCCCTGAAAATTTTCGCAGGGCCGAAGTTCGGCCTGGCCCAAAAGACGGTGGCGCTGGCGCTCGCCTACGACGGCACGGCGCCCGATCTCGACCGGTTCGATGAGGCGATGCGTTCGCTGCTGGTGCAGTTGCAGCCGGGCGAAACCGCAGGACTGGATTGGCCGGCGGGCGCGGTGTCCTCACCGGCGGAAGACGCGGCCTTCGAGGATATCTGGCCGCGCGCGGTCGGTAGCCGGATCCTCGAACTGCTGCGCATCCTCCACGGCTGGGCGAGGGAACCGTTTTACTCCGCCGAGCTGCTTTCGGCTTCGCCGGGGCAGTTCGTCCTCGCGACGGGCTGGTGGCGCGAACCCGCGATCCGGCCGCTCATCGATACGGCGCTGCGACTGGTTGCGATGGCGGGGGGAGACGGCGACGGTGCCGCCCGGGACGAATCATGCCGCGAGCTTTCCGACAGGATCGGGCAGGTGCGGCGCGGCGGGCTCTCACCCGCCGGATACCGCCTGGCGATGGCGGCCGCCCGCCTGGATCACCCCGTCAGCCTGTCGCGCGGCTTCGTCCAGATCGGCTGGGGAGCGAATGCGCAGCGTTTCAACAGCACCATCTTCGGCACGACCAGCTCGATCGCGGTCGGCATCGCCCGGCTCAAGCACCAGACGAACCGCCTGCTGGCCGATGCGCAGATGCCCGTCCCCGCCTCGTTTCTGGTATCGAGCGTGGACAAGGCGCTGGAGGCGGCGCAGTCCATCGGCTGGCCGGTCGTCCTGAAGCCGGCCAACCAGGATGGCGGGGCGGGCGTCGCCGCCGATATCGGAAATTCCGAACATCTGCGAAAGGCATTCGCGGCCGCGCAGGCGCACAGCCCCGACGCGGTCATTGTCGAGAAACATGTCGAAGGCGACGATCACCGGATGCTGGTCGTGGGCGGGCGCCTGCTCGCCGTCACGCGGAGGATACCCGGTGGCGTCGTGGGGGACGGACGGGGCACCGTTGGCGCCCTGCTGGAGGAGCTCAATTCGGACCCGCGGCGGGGGAAAGGCAAGCGCAGCATGCTGGTGCATGTTGAGCTCGACGAAGAGGCGTTGCAGTGCCTGGAGGATCAGGCGCTGACGCCGCACAGCGTGCCGGAATCCGGCCGTTTCGTTCGCCTGCGGCGCATCGCCAACATCAGCACCGGCGGAACCGCGCAGGACGTGACCGACCGGGTTCATCCGGAAAACCGCCGCCTTGCAATCCGGGCGGCGCGCATCCTTGGCCTCGACATCGCCGGTGTCGATTTCCTCAGCCCCGACATCGCCAGATCCTGGCGCGAGGTCGGCGGCGCCATTTGCGAAGTGAACGCCCAGCCCACACTGCGGGTGCACTGGCTTGGCGCTCCGGATAGGGACATCGAGGCGGAAGTCGTCGATGGGTTAACCGGCGGGAAATCCACGCGAATTCCGACGGCGGTGATCACGGGCACCAACGGCAAGACCACGACCGCCCGGATGCTGCATCGTATCTGGATGGCGGCGGGCAGGACAGCCGGCGTCTGTACGACACAGGGGCTGGTCGTTGGCGACGATGTCGTCAGCGAGAGGAACATGTCGGGGTCGCTCGGCGCGCGCGCTCTGTTCGCGGATCCCGCGGTGGAAAGCGCGATCATCGAGCAGCCGCGACAGGCGATCCTGGAACTCGGCCATCCCTGCGACCGGCATGACATCGGCGTGCTGCTGAATGTTCAGGACGATCATATCGGCATCGACGGGATCGCATCGCTCGACGAGATGGCGCGCCTCAAGGCCGAAGTTCTGCGCCGGTCGGAATCGGCTGTGGTGGTCAACGCGGAGGACCGGCGATGCCTGGCGGCGCGCGCCATGGCGGGTTGCCGCCGCCACGTCCTGATCGCTCGCGACCCGGAGAATCCAGCCCTGAAAGATCATCTGGCGACGGGTGGCGAGGGCGTATTGCTGCAGACGCATGAAGGCGAAAACTGGATCGTGCTCGCTAGGGGGGAGGAGCGGATTCCGCTGATCGCCGTTTCGCGGATGCCGTCGACGCTGGACGGTGCGCTCAGGTTCAATGTGATCAACGCGATGTTCGCTGCCGGAATTGCCTGGGCGCAGCGACTGGAGCTGAAGCCCATCCGCGATGCCCTGGCCTCTTTCGAGAATTCCCCCCGGGACAACCCGGGGCGCTACAACTTCATCGAGGGCCTGCCGTGGCAAGTGCTGCTCGACTACGGGCATAATCCGGATGCCCTGCGCGAGCTTGTTTCCTTCGTCGAAGGGCTGCCGGTGACGGGGAAACGGCGGCTGCTCAATCTCAAGCTCGGCAATCGCCACCGTTCGCATTTCGAGGAGGTGGCGCCGCTGCTGGCACGGACTTTCGACAGTTTCGTCCTGGGTTGCGACGCACGCAGAACCCGCAAGGGAGGGGATTACGGCAACGACGATCCCGTCGGGAAGATGCTTGCCGTAACGAGCGGGGCACTTCGTCGTTCCGGCGTGGCGGAAGAGCGCATCATTTGCGAGTCCGGTCGGCCGGAAATCTTCGGCAGGATGTTCGAACAGGCGCAGCCCGGCGACCTGCTCGTAATACTTGCCGAGCCGTGGGAGGCGCTGCGGGCCCTTTCCGGGATCAGGGATGCACCCGCCGGCATGTTAACTTTCCGATAACCGAGCACCCGCCTGTAAAGGTGACAGAATCACCGAAAAATCCCAGCTTTTCAGCGGTTTTCCGGGATTCTTCGTACGGTGGACGCGAGGCATCGAATTAGCACAATCTTAAGAATCCGCCGCGTAATCCCAACCCATGCATTCATAGCGTTTTGGGATGTTCGCCGATGCGGGGCTGAAATATGGCTGAACCGAAGACTTTTCTCGGCACACTTGTGCGTTCCAGGGCAGGCAACGTCCTGCCGATGGCGGCTGTCGGCATTCTTGTATCGGCAGCGCTCGTGGGCGGCGGAATTGATATGAGCCGCGCCTATCGTGTGGAGAACCGCCTGCAGGCCGCTTGCGACGCGGCGGTCCTTGCCGGGCGCAAGAACGTATCCACCAATGGCTTCAACAGCGCGGCGCAAGCCCAGGCCGACGCCTATTTCGAAACCAATTTCGACGAGGGCGCGCAGGAAGCCCACGATACCACTTTCGAGGCGACTTCTCCCGACAACGGCAACACCGTGAACGGGGTTGCGGACACCACGCTGGATTCGGCTGTCATGCGGATATTCGGCTTCGACCAGTTCGATCTCGAAGTGAACTGTTCTGCGTCGATGGGCGTCGGCAACAGCGATGTCGTGATGGTACTCGATACGACCGGCTCGATGGGGAACGAGGCTGACGGCAGCAGCGTGGGCTACGGCGAGACGTCGAGGATGCAAGATCTTCAGGCGGCGATGAAGAACTTCTACGATACGCTCTCGGCCGCGACCAATGGCACCAACTCGCGCATTCGCTACGGTTTCGTGCCTTACAGCCAGTCGATCAATGTCGGGCAGCTGATCTACGACCAGAACCCGAATTATCTGGCTGATAGCCATGACTATCAGTCGCGCCAGGCGATTTTCGTAACGTGGGTCAATCCGGTCGTGACGGAAGGGAGCTACTACACCGACGAGTGGTCTGCCGGCAGCAACAATTACGGGCACAGCAAATACAATTCGGAGAGCTGGTGCGAGTCCAACCTCCCCTCCGATACGGATTGGCAAGACTACGGTTCGGCAGACACCGACACCGATACGGACATCAACGGCAGCGGCCAGCAAGTCGAAACGGACAGCATTGAGCAACGCCAGAGAAGGCTTGATTACTACTGCAGTTATTGGGGTGGTAAATGGAGGCCAAGGTACAGAATTTATTACAGGGATTATATTGAATACACGGAGACAACTAGCGATCCGGTGTATTCTAATACCCCGCCGGGAGAATTTCATCACTGGGAGTACAAGCAGGTCACCTACGACACCAGTACATTCAAGACGTTCTCTTCGGTAAGCACTTACACAGGCTACAACGGCTCGCTGGAAACCTCGACTTGGAACGGATGCATCGAGGAGCGGCAGACGGTGTCGGAGCCGAGCTTCTCCTTCTCGACACTGCTCGGGCTCACGCCCACCGGCGCTGACGATCTCGACATCGATTCCGCGCCCGATGTTGGCGATGACGCGACCAAGTGGGCACCACTGTGGCAGAACATCGCGTATAACCGTGAGAACGAGTACGGCAACTGGACCAACGTGACGGTCAGTGACTACGGCGACGACGTGTCGTCGGTCTGTCCGCACCAGGCCCAGCTCCTTGCGGAAATGACCGAGACCGAGTTCGACAACTATGCGGACTCACTTTCGCCGAGTGGAAACACCTATCACGATCTTGGGATGATCTGGGGTGCGCGGCTCAGCTCGCCCGACGGGATCTTCGCAGACAACGTGAACGCCGATCCTCCGAATGGTGGCGAAGTCTCGCGGCACATCATCTTCATGACCGACGGTGAGATGTGCCCGAAGAACACGACTCTGAGCGCCTACGGGATCGAGTATCACGATCGCCGGGTGACGGACGACGGCGGCAGCAACTGCGGCGGTGATCAGGCCAACCGGCACTCTTCGCGGTTCCTGGCGGTCTGCGCGGCTGCGAAAGCCAAGGGCATCCGAGTCTGGGTGATCGCCTTCGGTACCTCGCTGACGACAAATCTGCAGACCTGCGCTTCGTCCAGCAGCAGCTACACGGCTTCGAGTTCGACCCAGCTGAACACGGCGTTCCAGGAAATCGCCAATCAGGTCGGCGAATTGAGGCTCATACAATGATGGGTGCGCGTCCTCTGGGTGCTGCCGCATCGTTGCGGGCATTGCCGGCAAGGATCGCGCAAGACCGCGAGGGCAACGCGATCCTGGAGTTCGCGATCCTTGCGCCGGTCTTCCTGCTCCTGCTGCTGGGCACCTTCGACATCGGCCAGATGGTCTATGGCCGGGCGGTTCTCCACGGGGCGGTGGAAGAGGCGGCGCGTAGCTCCTCGCTGGAGACTGCCAATACCCAGGTGGCCGACGAGAAGGTCGAAAACGCGCTGGCGCCGATCCTGCCGAACGCCAGTGTCGAGAGTTCCCGCCTGAGCTACTTCGATTTCACCGACATCGGCAGGCCGGAAGCCTGGAACGATGCAAACGACGACGGCACCTGCAACGACGGGGAGACCTTCACCGACGAGAACCGCAACGGCGCCTGGGATGCGGACGTCGGCTCCGACGGCAACGGCGGCGCCGGCGACGTCGTGCTCTATACGGTGACCGTCACCTACACGCCGACGTTCAACGTGCCGTTCCTGCACAATCACGATGGCAGCCGCAGTTTCAGTGCGACGGCCGTGAAGAAGAACCAGCCATTCGCCGACCAGGACGATTACGGATCGGATGCGGGATCATGCGCGTGATCGAACAAACACAGCCGTCCGGCGCGCCTCGCTGCAGGCGTGGCTCCCTTCGACCGAAACTGGGCCGCGTGACCCGGCGGCTCAAGCGCAGCACTGCGGGAACGGCGCTGATCGAATTCGCGGTTGCGCTGCCGGTTTTCATCGTCCTCGGGATGTACGGTACCGAGCTTGCCTACATGGCGACGGTGAACATGGAAGTCAGCCAGCTGGCCAATTCGGTTGCCGACAACGCATCGCGGCTTGGCCAGACCGATAACAGCAGCGTTACGCCGACCGTGACCGAGACTGACGTCGATTCCGTCATGGAAGGAGCGCTCCGGCAGGGCTCCGGCATCGACTTCCAGGAAAAGGGTCGGATCATCCTGACCAGCCTGGAGCGGGACAGCGACACCGGAGAGCAATACATCCATTGGCAACGCTGCCGGGGCGGCCTGGATGAGGACTCCAGCTACGGCGCGGAGGGCGATGTCGTTGCCGACGGCATGGGCAAGGACGATCGCGAGATCACCGCGCCGGCCAATTCCGCGGTGATGTTCGCCGAGGTCTATTACAACTACGACGGGATCTTCGGAGACATGTTCGTGGGAGACGTTCTGTTCAAGCAGGAAGCCGCGTTCATCGTCAGGGACGACCGCAACCTTGGACCGGGCGTCACCGGCACCGGCGGCAATTCCAGCTGCACATCTTAGCCTTCGGCCCGACACGGGGCAGGCCCATCATTTCCGGAGCAAGGTCGATCGGTCGTCAGGCGGTGCCGCGTGCCTGCGTTGCGCGGCAACGAGGGCCTTGGTCAAAGCTCAACCCAGCTTGAAGTTTGATGGTTCGATGACCATTCCCGGCACCTCCGAGCGGCCGCGGAACAGGAACGAGTTTTCCGAAGTCAGTTCGCCGCCTTCCTTGAGGGTGTCGCCGCCGTCCGCCGGCACCGAGTTGATGTAGTAGTCCCTCATGTCGGGGCCGCCGAAACGTACCTGCGTGATGGACCCTGCCGGCGTTTCCACCTTGGGCAATTCGCTGCCGTCGGGGCGCACGCGGGCAAGGAAGTTGGACCGGAAGCCGGTTATCCAGACATTGCCCTCGGCGTCGAGCGCCATGCCGTCGCAGTCCTCCTTGTCGAGGAACACGCTCTGGTTGGACAGTGACAGGTCATCGCCGACGTCGAACGCCCGGGTGCTGTCGAAGGTGGAGTTGCAATAGAAACGCCTGTGCCCCGGATCGTAGGCGATGCCGTTGGTGAAGCGCAGACCGTCGGCAAGCTTGATCGCCTCGCCGTTCGTGGTCAGCCGGTAGAGAGCGGTGGGCCGGGTATCCTGGCCCTCGATGATCCGCTCGATGTCGTTGGTGCCGAAGAAAATCCCTCCGGTGCCGTCCGGCCACATCTCGTTGATGCCGTTGATCGGCTTGCCTTCCAGTTCCTCGATCAGCCAGCCCGACTTGCCGGTATCGGGGTTGTTCCACATGATGCCGTGCTCGCCGGTCGACAGGACCGAGCCGTCGGCGTTCATCATCACCCCGCCGGTCCACATCCGGCTTTCGTTGAAGGAGGTGACGTGTTCGCCTTCCGGCGTGACGCCGTGGATTCCGCCCTTGATCACGTCGCTGTACCAGATGACGTTGCGTTTGTAGTCGACCGCCAGGCCCTCAAGGTAGATTCCCGAGGCGATCTTCTCGAACGCTCCTACAGCCTGCTCTCCCATACAATCCTCCTTTGCAACGCCCGTGCCCTAACCGACGCGGTTGTTCGTCAGAATGTTAGCGGGCAGGTTGCCTGTCAAGCATTAGCCGTCCCGTGCCGGAGCGGACGGTCGCATTCTAGAGGTGCGACGACAGCCATTCCATCATGATGGCGTTGAACGTCTCGGGATGCTCGATCATCGGGATATGCCGCGCGTCCGGGATTTCCCGGTAGCTCGCGCCGGGGATCAGCTCGGCGATGAGCCTGTTGCCTGCAGGTGGCGTGCCGGGATCGTCATCTCCGCATACCACCAGCGTCGGCGCTTTCACTTGCGGCAGCTTGTCGCGGACGTCGAACGCGATGATCGCCGTCGCGCCGCCGCAATAGCCGTCCGGCGTCGTATTGGCGACGGTATTGCGGATCTGCTGCCACCGATCGGGACGCCGCGGCCGGAACGCATCGGTGAACCAGCGCACCATCGTGTCGTCGGCGATCGGCTCGACGGATTCGGCCCTGGCGATCGCCTCGAAGCGGGCGTCCCACATGGCCTGTCCGCCCGGAACCGCCTGTGGCGAGGTGCCGCACAGCATCAGCGAGTGGATCCGGTGGGGATGCTCGATCCCCAGAACCTGGCCGATCATCCCGCCGATCGAAACCCCGGCGAAATGCACCTTGTCGAAACCGTGGAAGTCCAGCACCGCGATCAGGTCACCGGCCAGCTCCGACATGGAGTAGTCGCCGGGGACCGGATCGCTGCCGCCGTGACCGCGCATGTCCATCCGCAGGATACGCCAGCCGCCCGCCAGCAGCGCCGGCACCTGCTCCGACCAGACACCGCTGTCAGACGAGAGCGTATGCGCCATGCACAGGACCGGGCCGCCTTCCGGCCCGAGCAGGTCATAGCAGATGCGGCGATTTCCGAGCCGGACAAGCATTTCCGTTCCCCCCTGCAGATCCTGCCCGTCAGCTGTCCAGCCGCATCCCCTCCATGCTGCCTTCGTCGCGCCAGTCCTGCAGCATGGTCTGGAAGTTGTCCCAGCCAAGGCCCCAGCCGCGGAACAGAAACCACGGTGCGTTGGTTTCGCCTTCGTTCGTGAAGTAGCTCGGCGGGCAGGTCTCGAAGATGTGGGTGAGGTCCAGCTCCACCTCGCGGAAACGCTGGATATAGGCGTCCTGCGCTTCCTGTGTCGGCTCCACGGCCTTGATCCCGCGCTTCAACGCTTCGGCAATGACATAGGAAGCGTGATAACCCTGCTTGCTGAACATCAGCGTCGTGGTCCCGTTCAGCCCGCCCTGCACGTAACCGGTGAAGAACATGTTCGGGAAATTGTGGGCCATGACGCCGTGCAGCGTCTTCGGACCGTCCGCCCAGAAGTCGTAGATCGAAACGCCGTCGCGCCCGGTTACGGCGTCGAAGCCCCAGCGGGTCTTGAGATTGCTGGTCACCTCGTAACCCGAGGCGAAGATCATGCAGTCGATCTCGTACTCCTTGCCGCGGTGCATGAAGCCGTTCTCGGTCATCGCTTCCAGCCCCTGCGTTTCGGCGACGTCAATAAGGTCGACGTTGGGCTGGTTGAAGGCGGGGTAGTATTCGTTGTTCGATACCGGCCGCTTGCACAGGAAGTTGTAATAGGGCTTGAGCGCCTCGGCGGTGACGGGGTCCTTCACGATCTCGTCCACGCGCCGGCGCAGCCGTTCCATGACGCGGAATTCCATGACTTCGCGGCGGGCCGGGAATTCCTCCATCGGGATCGCCGCTTCGCCCCGCGCCTCGCGCTCGGCGTCGAGGTTGTTGTTGATCTCGGTCCAGATGTCCTGGACCAGATCGCCTTCGCCGGGAATGATGATCTCGTTGCTGGCGCGCTGGAAATTGTCGCGCCGCTCCTGCTGCCAGCCGGGTTTCAGCGACTTCACCCATTCGGGATCGGTCGGCCGGTTGCGCCTCTCGTCGACGCTTGAAGGGGTGCGCTGGATTACGTAGACATGCTTTGCGTATTTGGCGAGGTAGGGCACGGCCTGGATCGAGGTCGCCCCCGTGCCGAGGATCGCGACGCGCTTGTCCTTCAGCTTGTCGAGCACCGGATTGCGCCAGCTTCCGCCGGTATAGTCGTAATCCCAGCGGCTGGTGTGGAACATCTTGCCCTTGAAGGTGTGCAGGCCCGGGATCGACGGGAATTTCGGCGTGTTCAGCGTGCCGGTGCCCATCACCACGAAACGCGCGCGGATCTCGTCGCCGCGATTGGTGGAAATGCGCCAGCGCTTGATGTCCTCGTCCCAGATCAGCGAAGTGATCAGGGTGTGGAACAGGGCGTTTTCGTAGAGGTCGTACTGCTTCGCGATCCGCTGGAAATGGTCGAAGATCAGGTAGCCGTCCTCGAACTGCTTGGACGGGACGTGGTTGGTTTCCTCCAGCAGCGGGAGGTAGCAATAGGCGTCATTGTCGCACTGCAGGCCGGGATAGCGGTTCCAGTACCAGGTTCCGCCGAAGTCCCCGGCATGATCGATGTTACGGAAGTTTTCGACGCCGGCATTGCGAAGGTGAACCGCAGCGCACACGCCGGTCCATCCGCCGCCGAGGATCGCGACGTCGAGGTCTTCGTGGATCGCGTCGCGGGGGACCACCGGATTATAGGGGTCGTGCTCGATCGTGTCGTGAGTCAGCGGGTCTGCCGGCGGCGCGTACTGCTTCTGCGCATCGTTGCGCATCCGCTTCGCCCGCTCTTCGCGGTACTTGGCCTTGAGCGCCGGAATATCGATTTCATCGGCCGCAGGCACGTTGGTCATTTCGCAGATCATGGCTTCTCCCGGAATCATCAACCGTGTTGATTAGTTGCCCGGCCCTTAGCGGAGCCTGAATATATTATAAAGCCAAGTTTGCCGCGAGGTCGGGAGCGGCCATCAGCTCTCGCCCGGTACCGTGCCGCAGGCGAATAGTTCGGCGACGAAATCCTCGCGCCATTTCACCACGTCTTCGCGCTGGACCGATTCGAACATCGCTTTCCAGCGGCGCTTGCGCTCGGCCTTGGACATGGCGAGCGCTTCGCCGATGGCTTCGCTGACCTGCTCGGTGTTGTGGGGATTGACGAGCAGCGCATCGGTAAGCTGGAGCGCGGCGCCGGCAAATCGCGAAAGGATCAGCACGCCGGGATCCTCCGGGTCCTGTGCGGCGACATATTCCTTGGCGACGAGGTTCATGCCGTCGCGCAGCGGCGTGACCAGGCCGATGTCCGCCGCGCGATAGAAGCCGGCGAGTTCGGCCCGGGGGTAGCCGCGATTGACGTAGCGGATCGGCACCCAGGCGACATCGGCATGCGCCCCGTTGATGTGGCCGGTCTTGGTCTCCAGTTCCTCGCGGATATTCTGGTAGCTGGCCACCAGTTCGCGCGATGGCGGCGCGATCTGCAACAGGATGATGTCCTTGGCCATGTCCGGATTGTCGGTCAGGAATCGGTCGTAGGCGTCGAACCGCTCGGCAAGGCCCTTGGAATAGTCGAGCCGGTCGACGCCGATCACGATCTTCCTGCCGCGTGCGCTGGCGCGCAGCCGGTCGCAGGCATCGGCGGTCAGGCCGCCCTTGGCTGCGGTGGTGAATTCCTCGAAGTCGATGCCGATGGGGAAGGCCTTCGCCTTCACCTTCCGCCCCTCGAAATGGATCGTCTTGTCGGCGTCGACCTTCGCACCCAGCTCCTTCTCGGCATAGTGCAGGAAGGATTCCAGCCATTCCTCGGTCTGGAAGCCGATCAGGTCATAGTCGAGCATCGAGCGGACCAGGCGCTCGTGATAGGGCAGCGATACCAAGAGGCGCGTCGGCGGCCAGGGTATGTGCAGGAACAGCCCGATCCGGTTCTTGATGCCTTTCGCGCGCAGCTGGCTGCCCAGCGGCAGGAAGTGGTAGTCGTGCACCCAGACAAGGTCGTCGGGTTCGATCAGCGGCAGGGCTGCATCTGCGAAGCGCTCGTTCACCCGTTCGTAGCCGCTGCCGAAATGCCGTTCGTATTCGGTGAGGTCGATACGGTAATGGAACAGCGGCCACAGCGTCCGGTTGGCGTAGCCGTTGTAGTATTCGTCGATGTCCTGGGGTTCGAGGTCGATCGTCGCGGTCGTCACCCCGTCTCGCCGCTGCATGTCGAGATGGCCGGTGAAGGTTTCCGTCTCCTTGCCGGACCATCCGAACCAGATGCCCTTGTGCTCGCGCAGCGCAGCGGTGAGCGCCACGGCGAGGCCGCCTTGCGCTCCGGCCGCGCCCTGGGCCTTGGGCACAGACACACGGTTCGAAATGACAATCAGCCTGCTCACCTGAAATCGCTCCACAGCCGGGACAGTGCCCCGGCACAATTGATTATTCCCACAAGTGAATAGGTCTGCGGGAAGTTACCCCAGAGTTCGCCGGTCTCGAAATCCATGTCTTCGGACAAGAGCCCCGACTTCGTACGATGCCCCAACATCGTTTCGAATAATTGACATGCCTCAATATTACGTCCGGCGAGGTGCAATGCTTCGATAAGCCAGAAGGTGCATATGTTGAATGCGGTTTCCGGCCTGCCGAAATCGTCCTCCGAATCGTAGCGCAGCATGTGTTCGCCGCGCCTGAGCCCGCGCTCCACCGCCTGAAGAGTCGCCTGGAAGCGCGGATCGTCGGTGGTGACGAATCGCATGTCTACCAGTTGCAACAGGCTGGCGTCGAGCTCGGTTCCGCCGAAAGAGGCGGCATAGTGGCCCTGCTCCTCGCTCCACGCCTCCTTTTCGATCTTGGTCCTCACGACGTCGGCGCGCTCACGCCAGAATTGCCTGCGGTCCTCCAGCCCGAGCACTTCGGCCGCATTGGCCAGCCGGTCGCAGGCCGCCCAGCTCATCACCGCGCTATAGGTGTGGACCGCGGTGCGGGTGCGCAGCTCCCAAAGCCCGGCATCGGGCTGGTCGTGCAGCTTCCAGGCCATTTCGCCTACCAGCTCCAGGCTGCGGAAGTCTTCCTCGTTGGCCATGCGCAGTAGCCGGCGATCGTAGAAGGCCTGGATGTTCGGCATGATGATCTGGCCGTAGCAATCGTTCTGGAGCTGGTACCAGGCAGCATTGCCGACCCGCACCGGCCCCATCCCGCGATATCCGGCGAGGCCTGTCGCGGTCCATTCATCGAGTTCCTTCGCGCCGCTAACGGCGTAGAGAGGCTGGATCTTGCCGCCTTCGGAGGCGTCGACCAGATTGCGCAGATAGCCGAGATATTTCTCGAGCACGTCCAGCGCGCCGAGCCGGTTGAGCGCCTGGACGGTATAATAGGCGTCGCGGATCCAGCAGTAGCGGTAGTCCCAGTTGCGCTCGGAATGCGGCGCTTCGGGAATCGACGTCGTCAGCGCCGCGACGATCGCCCCGGTTTCCTCGTGCTGGCACAGCTTGAGCGTGATCGCCGCCCGGATTACCTCGTCCTGCCATTCCAGCGGCGTCGCAAGGCCCCGTACCCACAGCCGCCAGTAACTGTTGGTCCGGTCCAGCATGGCTTCCACTTCGCGGCGGACGTTGCCGGAAAACGGCTCGTCCGGGCCGAGGAAGAAGTGCAGGTTGTCTTCGACGCGGAACGGCCGTTCCTCGATGACATAGCCGACCGGCGCGTTGGTGGTCAGCCGCAGCGAGTGATGGTCGACGAGATAGCGGATATGGTTGGTGCCGTGGGTCTGCTCGGCCGGCGCAGCCCCATAGTCCCGCGTCGGCGTGAGGCTCACCTTCAGGCGAGGGGAGCCGGAAACGGGCCGCACGATCCGGGCGAAGGCGACGGGCCGGTACATGCGCCCCGAGCGCTCGAAGCGCGGGCAGAAGTCGAGGATATGGACGGCGCCGCCATGGGCGTCTTCCAGCCTGGTCAGCAGGATCGGGGTGTTGCGCAGGTATCTCTGCTCGACCGAGACCTGGTCTTCGAGCTGCATGCGCCAGGCGCCGGGCCCCTGCGTATCGTCCTCGCCTCGCAGCAGCGCGCAGAAGGTGGGGTCTCCGTCGACGCGGGGCACGCAACCCCAGACCAGGGAGGCGCTTTCGTCGATCAACCCGCTGACCTGGCAATTGCCGATTGGCCAGAGTTCGAGCGAACTCATGCGAGTGCCGCCTTCAGCCAGGCATGTACCTCGGCAACGCCGGGCAGGCGCCAGCGAGCTGCTGTGTCACGTTCGGGTCCCACCAATACGCCTCCTCCTTCATGTTCCAGAACCTTGGTGAAGGCATCCTCGTCGGTAATGTCGTCACCCAGAAAGATCGGTCGCGAGCCGCCAAAGACCGGCATCTCCATGAATTTTGCGACAACGCTGCCCTTGTCGTATCCGGGGGTAAGCAGTTCCACCACCATCTTCCCGCGCTTGACGTTCAGGTTCAGGGCCCGGGCCAGCGAGCCCGCCAGCGCGAGTGCTTCACCTTCGGCTTCGGGCATCAGGCGGTAGTGCAGGGCCACGCTGAACGGCTTTGGCTCGACCAGCACGCCATCGCGGGTACTGGCGAATCGGTTGAGCTCGATCTCCGCGTCCGGCGGGATCGGACTGGCGAGCGATTCGTTCTCCGTACTGCCGGGCCTGCGCAGTTCCGCCCCATGCGAGCCGGCCATGGCAATCCGTTCGGTGCCGAGATAGCGCGATACGTCGGCGAGCGACCGGCCGCTGACCACCGCCAGCCGCCCTTCGAGCTTCTCCGCCAATCCCTCCAGGAGAGCGGGAAGGGCAGGATCGACGACTATCGCGTCTGGCGCGGGGGCTATCTCTACCAGCGTCCCGTCGAAGTCGAGGAAGAGAGCCGCGTTCGGCATGTCGTTCAGGCTCGGCGGGGATGGCAGTGCAGTGGGACTCAATGTCTGGCAATCGCTGGAAGCGGAGGTCATCGCCTACCTGTCTAGACTCAGCTTCGCCAAAGGGGAAGTGTTCGCAGTTGCACAATAGACCGGGCCGCGTTTTGACCTGTGCGGGGCGGGGCTCTAGATGGGCTGCCGAACCGATGTCGCGCCGTCCCGGCGGCGCGCCCGCCATTGGAAGCTTGAGGAGAGGCCTATCCCCATCCCGGACGATATTCTGCAGTCCTACCCCTGGATCAATTCCCTGATTGTCGCCGCGGCGCTGCTTGTGGGAGCAGCAATAGCCAACTGGATCACCAAGAAAATCGTTGTCCGGCTGACGACGCGGATCGTTGCCTCCTCGCCTTTCCGCGACGAGTCCAACTATGTCGGCCAGATCGTGCGGCATCTTTCCAATGCCGTGCCGGCGTTCATCATCGAGCGGGGAATTCCACTCGTCCCCGGCATACCGGAGACGGCGGTTTCCGTGATCCAGAGCGCGGCGGTCGCCTTCATCATCTACACGATCGCCCGCGCTTTCGACGATGTGCTCGACCTGGCCAACGAAGCCTACGAGCATAATCCCGACGCCGCGAGCCGCCCGATCAAGGGCTATATCCAGCTAGGCAAGATCGCCGTTTACGGCGCGGCCGGGATCGTCATCATTTCCGTGCTGATCGGGGAATCGCCGCTCCTGCTGCTGTCGGGTCTGGGCGCTCTGGCCGCCGTGCTGATGCTGATCTTTCGCGACACGATCCTGTCGCTGGTCGCTTCGGTGCAGTTGCGCTCCAATGACATGCTGCGCGTGGGCGACTGGATCACCATGCCGCAGCTCAATGCCGACGGGGACGTCGTCGATATCGCACTGCACACAGTGAAGGTGCAGAATTTCGACAAGACGGTGACCGCGATCCCGACCCACCGGCTCATCTCGGATTCCTATCAGAACTGGCGCGGGATGAGAGAGTCGGGCGGGCGGCGGATCAAGCGGTCGATCAATATCGACGTGACCACGATCGATTTCGTCTCGGACGATGAGTGGCAAGCATTGCGTCGCTTCGCTCTGCTGCGGCCCTATCTCGACGACAAGCAGGCCGAGCTCGACGAATGGAATGCCAGAGTCGCTCCCGATGGCGACGAGACGGTCAACAGGCGGCGCCCGACCAATATCGGCACGTTCCGGGCCTATACCGTGGCCTATCTCAAGGCCCACCCGGAAATCGACCATTCGAAGACCTTGCTGGTGCGCCAGCTCGAGCCCGGGGAGACTGGGCTCCCGCTCGAAATCTACTGTTTCGCCAACACCACGGCATGGGCGGAGTATGAGCGCATCCAGGCCGACATTTTCGATCACCTGCTGGCGATCCTGCCCGAATTCGGACTGCTGCTCTACCAGCAGCCCAGCGGGCACGACCTCGGCGGTCTCAAGGCCTTGGGACTGCCGGGGACACCCGGAGCTTCGTGAGCGATCCCACCAATTGCCCGGTAGAGGCCCTGGCTTGCCCGGGTCATGACCACGATTGGATCGGCAGCTCGCGGATGCGCTTGCCGCTTGCGGCGTAAATCGCGTTGGTCAGCGCCGGAATGGCGGGCGGCAGCGCCGGCTCGCCCAGTCCCGACGGGGCATTGTCGGTGATGACCCAGCTGATCGCGATGTCCGGCGTAGCGCTGATGCGGCCCAACGGGAAAGTGTCGAAATTCTGCTGCTCGATCACTCCGTCGGTGAAGCTGATGCGCTGCCCCATCGCCTCGGCCAGTCCGTCGATAATCGCCCCGGTCACCTGGGCTTCGGCGCCCATCGGATTGACGATATGGCTGCCGACATCGGCGGCGACCCAGACCTTGTGAACCTTCACGTTTTCGCCCTCGACGCTAACGTCGGCGACTTCGGCGAAATAGCCCTGGTGGCTGAAATAGAATCCGAAGCCCAAACCCCTGCCACCGCCGCGCGGGCGCTTCGCCCAGCCGCAGTCCTTGAGGACGCGCTCGATCACGCCGCGCGCGCGTGACGTCCTGAAGGCCCAGCCGGTCCCCCACCCATTGACGTCTTCTCCGATCATGCGATCCTCCGCGCACAGCTCGAGCATCAGGCCTGGCAGGTCCTTGCCGGCGGCTTCGGCCACCTCGTCCAGGAAGCCCTGGAAGGCATAAGCCAGCGCGTTCGATCCCGGCGCGCGCAGCGGCCCCATCGGGATCACGGTGTCCATCACATCCACGGTGAACAGCAGGTCGTCGACCAGCCCGGCGGGAAAATGGGTGGGCTGCATCGCGGCAGTGCGGTCCGGCTTGCCGCCGCTGCCGAACGTCGCGAAATGGTCGGTAAAGGCGATCAGCCCGCCGTCCTCGTCCAGCCCCGCCGCGAAGCTGTGCCAGCCGCCGGGGCGATAGAAGTCGCGCTTGGTGTCCTCGGCGCGGTTCCACAGCATCTGGATCGGCTTGCCCGGCATCGCCTTCGCCAGCGCCGCCGCCTGCACCATGTAATCGGCGAACAGGCGCCGGCCGAAGCCGCCGCCGATGCGGGTGATATGCAGCGTCTGCTTGTCCGCCGGAATCCCGAGCAGCCTTTCGATCATGCCGACGCCGCGTTCCGGCGTCTGGGTCGGCGCCCACATTTCCAGCGCGCCGTCCGTGTAGAGCGCAGTGCAGTTCTGTGGTTCCAGCGTGGCGTGGGCGATGAAGGGATAGCTGTAGCGCGCGCGCACCACCTTCGCAGCCTCGGCCAGACGCGCCGTCGCGTCGCCGTCGCTCCTGAGCACGGTTCCCGAATTCGCGTCATGGAGGCGGGCCGCTTCCTTCGCATAGGCATCCAGGCTGTGGCCCTGCGCGGCGCTCACATC
Organism: Novosphingobium sp.; assembly: GCA_024236175.1. Lineage (GTDB taxonomy): Bacteria > Pseudomonadota > Alphaproteobacteria > Sphingomonadales > Sphingomonadaceae > Novosphingobium. Next base: position 379,913 of record JACKKY010000003.1, read on the forward strand.
CCATTCGAGCTTGAGCAGTTTGCGCGCCTGTTCGGCATACCAGTGATTGGTCGCGATCACGGCCACGCAATCGCTCATTGCGTCCGGTCCGCCGATACCGTCCAGCTTCAGCACCGCGACCACGCCGCGAGCGGCCTTGGCGGCTGAGGTATCGGCGCTGCGCAGCCTGCCGCCATGGGCGGGCGGGGTTTCCAGCACCGCATGGAGCATGCCGGGCATGTTCGTATCGATGCCGAACAGCGCTTCGCCCCTGAGCACCCGCTCGCTGTCGACGCCGACTGCCGGCTTGCCGATGATCCGGAAATCCTTCGGGTCCTTCAGCCTGACCCGTGAAAGGTCGGGAGCGGGCTGTCGCGCCGCCGCATCGGCCAGTTCGCCATAGCTCCACTTGCGTCCCGAAGCTGCGTGATGGACGAAGCCGTCTCTTGTCGAGAATTCGCCGGCGGGCAGTCCGGACGCCTCTGCCGCCGCCGCCAAGAGCATCTGCCGCGCCGCCGCGCCCGCCTGCCGCATCGGCAGCCATTCGAAGCGGATCGCCAGGCTGCCGCCCGCGCGTTGCCGCTGATAGCGCGAAGGATCGAAATCGGCCTGCACCACTTTCACCCGGCTCCACTCGCAGTCGAGCTCTTCGGCGATCAGCATCGGCAGGGAGGTTTTCACGCCCTGTCCGATCTCGGGGTTCTTGGCGGTGATCGTGACGTCGCCCGAGCTGTCGATCGCGACATAGGCCGTGAGCATGCCCGTATCTTCATGATGGGCCCCCAGGGCCAGCCCCGGCATGGTCAGGCTCAGCGCCATGCCTCCGCCGGCGAGAGCGGAAACGCTCAGGAATGCCCTGCGGTCCATGACCACTGCCTGCTTGCGTCCCGCCATCATGCCTTCTCCTGCCCGGACGCGATGCGGATCGCCTCGCGGATGCGCGGATAGGTGCCGCAGCGGCAGATGTTGCCTTCCATCGCCGCGTCCACTTCCCCGGCGCTGGGCTTGGGATTGTCCGCCAGCAGGGCATGCGCGGTCATGATCTGGCCGGCCTGGCAGTAACCGCATTGCATCACGTCGATCTCGAGCCATGCATCGAACAGCTTTTCCGCCAGCGGATCGTCCTGCAGGCCTTCGAGCGTGGTGACTTTCGAGGATCCGACGTCGCCCACCGGCAGCAGGCAGGATCGCACCGGCGAACCGTCGAGATGGACCGTGCAGGCGCCGCAAAGGCCCGCGCCGCACCCGAACTTGACCCCGCTCAGCCCCAGCTCCTGGCGCAGCGCCCACAGCAGCGGCATGTCGGCGCTGGCGCGGACTGTCCGCTCCTCGCCGTTCACCACCAGCACGAACTCGTCTTCTTCCGGCACAATCGCATCCTCGGTTATGGCACGTGCAGCCTAGCGCAGCTGCGCGGGGATGCGAAGTGCTGCTTCGCGCCCGGTCCGCGCTGGTGTAGGCAGCCGGCATGTCGGGTTTCTATTTCACGCTGCTGGCGGTGCTGCTGGCCGGGCTTGCCGCGCGCGATCAGCTCACGGTCGCGGAGCTGACCGCCCGGCAGGGCGCGCGTCCCGGCGTGCTGGTGACGGGGCTGGCGATAAGCATCGCCACGGGCGTTGCGGCCGCCTGGGCGGGATCGCTGATCGCGCCGATGCTCCCGTCCAATGCGCGGCTGTTCCTGGCAGCGCTGGCGCTGGCTTTCGCGGGAGGCGAATCGCTGTTGCTCTCGCCGGGTCGCAGCCCCGACGAGCCGACCCGTTCGTTGGGCGCGCTCGCCATCGTGCTGCTGTCCCGGCAGCTCACCGATGCCGCGCGCTTCCTTGTCTTCGCCATGGCGGTCGCCACAAACGCCCCGGTCCCGGCCGCTCTGGGGGGCGCCCTTGGCGGTGCCGTGCTGCTGGCTGCCGCCTGGTTCGCGCCAGCATTCGTAATGCAGCCGGTATTGCGCAAGCTGCGCCGCTTCGTCGGTGCGGCCCTGCTGCTGCTTGCCCTGTTCCTCGGCCTGCGGGTTCTCGATCTGGTGTAGCCGGCTCCGCGCCGGGCTTTGCCCCCCGGGACAACAAGGGGTATGGCTTGCCCATGGGTTCGGTTCGCATCGTCGAGGGCGCTTCGGACGCCGATATCGCCGGCTGGCTGGAAGAGCGGCTGGTCTCGGCGCTGATGAACACACGCGGGGATATAGCGGTCACCGTGCCCGGCGGTTCGACCCCGTTTCCGATCCTCGCGGAACTGGCGAAAGCGCCGCTCAACTGGAAGCGCGTGGCCGTGTGGCCGGGCGACGACAGGATCGTTCCGGAAGACCATCCCGCCAGCAATGTCGGGCGCATCCGCGCGGCGCTGGAACCTCTGGGAACGCAGATCGTGCCGCTTTCCGAGGAAGCCAGTCCGCCGCATTTCGCCCTGGCCTGGCTCGGCATGGGCAATGACGGGCATATCGCATCGCTGTTTCCGAACACCGATCCGCAGGCCGACGATCCGGAACCGGTCCGCCGCATCACCCCGGACCCGCTGCCGCCCAAAGCGCCCTTCGACCGCCTCAGCCTCACGATCCCGGCGCTGCTGGACAGCGAGGCGATCCTGTTCGTCATTCGCGGCGACGAGAAGCGCGCCCTGTTCGAGGAAGCCGCCGCCGGGAACAACGATCTGCCGGTAGCCCGCCTGCTGAACGCGGCGCGCCAGCCGGTGACCTGCTTCGTTTGAGGGGCCCAACTACAACAGCGAAAGCTGGCCGTCGGGTTCCTCCTGCCCGGCGTCCTTCTGCCCTTCCAGCGCCGACAGCGTCAGGCCCATCAGCCGGATCGGCTGGGGCAGGGGTAGCAGGTCTTCCAGCAGGGCATGGCCGAGCGTCGAGAACTCGGCCTTGTCCGCCACCCAATGCGGCACCGAGCGGGCGCGGGTGACGAGCCGGAAATCGGTGTAGCGCAGCTTGAGGGTCACGGTGCGGCCGCGCGCACCGGCCTTTTCGATCCGTTCCCAGACGATGTCGACGATCCGGTCCAGCGTCTCGCGCAGGGCCGAGCCGGAGGAAATGTCGTCCTGGAAGGTGCGCTCACCGCCCACGGATTTGCGCGGGCGGTTGGCCCTCACGCGCCGCAGGTCGATGCCGCGCGCCGCCCGGTAGAGGTAATCGGCCTGGCTGCCGAAATGGCTCCTGAGGAAACCGATGTCCTTTTCGCGCAGGTCTCCGCCCGTCTCGATCCCCAGCTTCGCCATCTTCTCCGCGCCGCGCGGGCCGATGCCGTGGAAACGCCGGACCGGCAGGGTCGTGACGAACGCCGCGCCGTCGCCGGGCCTGATGACGCACAGTCCGTCGGGCTTGTTCTGGTCGCTCGCCAGCTTGGCGAGGAACTTGTTGTAGGACACGCCGGCGCTGGCCGTCAGCCCGGTTTCCCTGGCGATCCGCGCGCGGATGATCTCGGCGATGCGCGTCGCCGAACCGATACCCTTCAGGTCCTCGGTCACGTCGAGGAAGGCCTCGTCCAGGGCCAGCGGTTCGACATGCGGCGTGTAGTCGAGGAAAATGCCGCGGATATGCCGCGAGATCGCGCTGTAGACGTCGAAGCGCGGCTTGCGGAAAACGAGATCCGGGCAGAGTCGCGCCGCCCGCGCCGACGGCATGGCCGAGCGAACCCCGAACGCCCGCGCTTCGTAGCTTGCGGCGGCGACGACGCCGCGTGCGGACGAGCCGCCCACCGCCACAGGCTTGCCGCGCAATGACGGATCGTCGCGCTGTTCGACGCTGGCGTAGAAGGCATCCATGTCGACATGGATGATCTTCCTGAGGCCAGCGGCTTCTTCGTCGTCGCGGTCTTCGGCTGCGGACTCGCTCATGCTGGGGCCACCATAGCGCCATTGGCGGAAAGCCGGGACTCCCGCGTTGGGGGCCGCAAGGCCTGGCTTCGCCGAATTGTGGCGGCTCTTCAAAACGCTGGCATTTTGATCGCGCCGTCGCCATGTGCGGCCCATGAAATCCCCGCATTCCGGTCAGGCGCACTTTGCCATGGGGCAAGGCGAGTTCATTGCGCTCATGGCAATGCTGATGGCGCTGCAGGCGCTGGCGATCGACGTCATGCTGCCCGCGCTGGGCGTTATCGCGCGCGACCTTGGCCTGAGCGATCCCAACGACCGCCAGCTGCTGATCGGCGTGTTCCTGATCTGCAGCGGGCTCGCTTCGCTGATACCCGGATCGCTTTCCGACCGGTTCGGCCGCAAGCCGGTGATCCTGGTTTGCCTGGCCGCGTATTTTACGGTGTCGCTGGCCAGCGCGCTGGTCACCGATTTCACCGTGCTCCTGATCTTGCGCGGGGTCCTTGGCGTATTCACCTCGGGGCTGATGGTCATGCCGGCCGCCGTGTTGCGCGACCGTTTCGAAGGCGATCGCATGGCAAGCATGCAGTCGCTGATCGCGATGGTCTTCATGGTCGTGCCGATGCTTGCGCCGCTGCTCGGCCAGGGGATCATGCTGGTGGCCGGCTGGCGCTGGATCTTCGGAGTGATGGCCGGGCTGGCGCTGGCGTTCGGGATATGGACCTGGCTGCGCCTTCCCGAAACGCTGCATGCCGAGCACCGTCAGTCGATCAGGCCGATGACGATCCTGTCCAACATGCGCGCCGCCGTAACCCGGCGCGACGCGCTCGGCTACTTCCTGGGCGCCGCGCTCGTCCAGAGCGCGCTGCTCGGCTACATCAACAGCGCCCAGCAGCTGGTGGCCGAGGCGCTGGGCGCCGGACAGGCCTTCCCCGCGATCTTCGGGGTGATGGCGCTGATCATGGCCTGTACCAATTTCGTGAATTCACGGATCGTCGAGCGGTTCGGCGCGCGGCGCGTGTCGCAAAGCGCGCTGATCGGCCTCATCATCGTGTCGGGAGTGCATCTCGCGCTGGCGATGAGCGGGCGGGAGACGCTGTGGCAGTTCGTGCCGCTGATGACCGTGGGGATGTGCTTCATCTCGTTCATCGGCGCGAACTTCCAGGCGATCGCCCTGCAGCCCTTCGCGCGGATCGCCGGCGCGGCCGCTTCGGCGCTGGCGTTCATTCGTCTCGTCGCCGGCGCGAGCCTCGGCCTGCTGATCGGCCAGGCTTTCGACGGCACGGCGCGGCCACTGACGGGCGCCATGCTGGCGGCCGGCGTCTTCGCCCTGCTGCTGGTGCTCTACAGCGAGAAAGGCCGGCTGTTCCGGCGACTGCACTATCCCACACCGGACTGAAACCCGCTATGGCGGCAGCGTGAGCGAGATGTTCGACCTTGCCATCGTCGGCGGCGGCGTGAACGGAGCTGGCATCGCCCGCGATGCCGCCGGGCGCGGCGCCAAGGTGCTGCTTCTCGAGGCGCGGGACCTGGCCAGCGGCACCTCGTCGGCATCGACCAAGCTGATCCACGGCGGGTTGCGCTATCTGGAGCATTACGAATTCGGGCTGGTGCACGAGGCGCTGGGCGAACGCGAGGCGTTGTGGCGGATCGCGCCGCACATCATCCGGCCGATGCGTTTCGTGCTGCCCTACGCCAAGGGATTGCGCCCGGCGTGGCTGCTGCGGCTCGGGCTGTTCCTCTACGACCATATCGGCGGGCGGAAGCGGCTGCCCGCCACCGACACGGTCAAGCTGGCGAAGCATCCCGCCGGCGGGCCTTTGAAGCCGGGCTTCCGGATCGGTTTCGAATATTCCGACGGCTGGGTCGACGATGCGCGGCTGGTGGTGCTCAACGCCATGGACGCGGCCGCCCACGGTGCCGAGGTGCTCACCCGCACGCCGGTCGTGGCGGCGCGGCGCGAGGGCGACCACTGGCTGGTCGAGACGTCCACCGGCTGGTTCCGCGCGCGCGCGCTGGTCAACGCGGCCGGGCCGGCGGTGCTGGACGTGCTGAAGCTGGCGGGCGGCACGCCGCATTACGGCATGCGGCTGGTGCGCGGCTCGCATATCGTCGTGCGCAAGCTGTTCGACCACCCCTATGCCTATTTCTTCCAGCTTCCGGACGGGCGCATCTTCTTCGCCATTCCCTACGAGCGGGATTTCACGCTGATCGGCACCACCGATGCCGACCATACCGGCCCGCTCGACGAGGTCCGGGCCAGCGAGGCGGAGATCGAGTACCTGTGCGAAGGCGTGAACCGCTACTTCGCAAGGCAGATCGCGCCGTCGGACGTGGTCTGGAGCTACGCCGGGGTGCGCCCGCTGATCGACGACGGCTCCGGGAGGCCCGAAGCGGCGACTCGGGGATACCGGATGGAACTGTCCGGCGAAGGCGAGGGCGCCGCGCTGCTCAGTGTCTATGGCGGCAAGATCACCACCTATCGCCATCTCGGCGAAGAAGCGGTGGATATGCTGGCGGACCGCCTGCCGGCCCTTTCCGGCCCGGCCTGGACCGCGTCGAAACCCTTGCCCGGCGGCGACTTCCCGGTCGACGGTGCGCAGGCGCTCCAGGCCGAGGTTTCGGCACGATATCCGTTCCTCGGGGAAAAGGACGCGGAGCGGATTGTCAGGGCCTACGGCACGAGGGTATATGCCTGGCTCGGCAAGGCCAGGGTCTGGGGGGACCTCGGACAAAGCTTCGGTTGGGGGCTCAGCGAAGCGGAAGTCGACTATCTCGCCGGCGCCGAGTGGGCGCATACGGCAGAGGACATCCTGTGGCGCAGGACCAAACTTGGCCTGCGCCTCGATGTCTCCGAGCGCGACGCGCTTGCCCGGTTCATGGAGCGGGGTGCCTGAGGACCGGAAGTCCGGTCACTTCACTGCAAATCCGACACGGGGCAGGCGTCGACTTCCTGCCACGAAGCTTTGCATTGCAAAGTCACTGCGTTTGCCGGTAAGCTCATCGCGTTGGAATGGGAGAGCCGATCGTGAGCGCATCGAATGAAGACATCCTCCGCAACTTTCTTGCCCTGTGGTCTGTCCGCGACGCCAAGGGCATGGCCGAATGCTTCGCCGAGGACGGGGTCTACGACAACGTGCCGGACGAAAAACCGATGGCGGGCCGGCAAGCGATCCTGAACTGGCTGGAAATGTGCTTCCAGCATCTCACCCGGATCGACGTCGAAATCCTAAACATCGCCAGCAATGGCGAATGGGTGTTGTGCGAGAGGATCGACGATCACATTGCGGGAGACAAGCATATGCCGCTGCCGGTCGCCAACGCGACCCGCATCGTCGACGGCAAGATCGTGATGTTCCGCGACTATTACTGCCGCGAAACGGTCAAAGCGCTCGGCATGGGCTGACAGTCCCTGCATGCTGCGCGACAATACAATGAAAACAGCACTTTACCGCGCAGCATAGACCGCAGCATAACTCAGCGCGATTGCTGTGCCAGCGCGGCAAGATCGCGCCGCGAAAGCCCGGGATGCTGCGCGGGCGGAGGGGGGCGCAGCGCCTGCCACAATGCGCGCAGCACGAAACCAAGCTTCGCGGCCTTCGACGTCGTCACCCGGTGGTCCCAGGCATGCGCCCCGCGCCGGTCGACCTCGCGGGCAATCGCTCCATAGATGCCGGCAGCCGAAAGCACCGCCCAGCGCTGGCGGAAGCCTAGCCGCGCGGCGCCGACCCGGGCCGAGGCTTCGTAGGTCCTTTCCATCGCGCAGAGCCGCCGCACCTGCGGGACGAGCGCATCGCGGTAATGCGGCTTGGTGACTTCGCCGGGCGGGATGTCCGCCTCCACCAGCCATTCGACCGGCAGGTAGCAGCGCCCCGCCGCGTCGTCCTCCCAGACATCGCGGGCGATGTTGGCGAGCTGGAAGGCGATGCCGAGGTCGCAGGCGCGGTCGAGCGTATCCTCGTCGCCGGGAGGCACGCCCATCACCACCGCCATCATCACGCCGACCGCTCCGGCGACATGGAAGCAGTAGCGCAGCATGTCCGCTTCGCTGCGCGGTCGCCATTCCTCGGCGTCGAGCGCAAAGCCGGCGATGACGTCCTCGGTCATCTCCCGGGTGATGCCGGTTTCCTTCGCCAGCTGTCCCAGCGCATCGAAGGAGGGATTGCCGGTTTCCTCGCCCGCCATCGCGCGTTCGGTCAGGATGCGGATGAGCGCCAGCCGTTCGGCGGCCCCGGACTGGTCGCCCAATGCGTGGCCGTGGTCCTGCGCATCGGCCAAGTCGTCGCAGGCGCGGCACCAGGCATAGAGCAGCCAGACGCGCTCGCGGGTCGTAGGGTCGAACAGGCGGCTGGCCGCCGCGAAGCTCTTCGAGCCCCGCATGATAGACGCCCGGGCGTGGGCGAGGAGATGTCTGCGGTTCCCCGTCATTGCGAGCGTAGCGAAGCAATCCAGGGCGAATTGCGCATGGCTCTGGATTGCCGCGGCGCTTCGCGCCTCGCAATGAATTTGCCGGTCAAAGCTCCTCCGCCTTCATGTCGAAGATCGGCTTGGCGGGCTCGTGCGCGGTCATGCGTTGCAGCAGCAGCTCCAGCTCGTGTTCGGCCATGATGATCGCCTGGTGCTCGGCCCTGACGAAGCCGACCTGCACCATGTGATGGTTGAAGGCGAGCAGGTGATCGAAATAGCCGAAGGCGTTGAGCAGGCCGACGGGCTTGGCGTGATAGCCGAGCTGCGCCCAGCTTACCGCTTCCCAAAGCTCGTCCATCGTGCCGACGCCGCCCGGCAGCGTCAGGAAGCCGTCGGCAAGCTCGGTGAACATCAGCTTGCGCTCGTGCATGCCCTTGACGATCCGCAGGTCCGTGCAGTCATGGTTGGCGACTTCGCCGGACACGAGCGCCTCGGGGATCACGCCGATCACTTCGCCGCCGCTCGCCAGCGCTGCATGGGCGACCGCGCCCATCAGGCCCAGCCTCCCGCCGCCGTAGACGATGCCGATGCCGCGTTTGGCCAGCGCCTCGCCCACATCGCGCGCCAGCTCCATGTAGCGCTTGTCCGCGGGCGTTGCGGAACCGCAATAGACGGCAAGGCGCTTCATCTCAGATCCTCCAGCATCAGTTTGGCGGTCGCCTTGGCGCTGCCCACCACGCCGGGAATGCCTGCTCCCGGATGTGTGCCCGCGCCGACGAGGTAGAAATTGTGGATCTTGTCGTCGCGGTTGTGGCCGCGGAACCACGCGCTTTGCGTCAGGATCGGTTCGAGGCTGAACGCGCTGCCGTGATAGGCGTTGAGATCGAGCGCGAAATCGCGCGGCGCGTAATGAAACTTGGTGACGATCCGGTCGTGGATGTCGGGAATCAGCCGCCGGCCCACCTCGTCGAGGATGCGCTGTTCGAGCAGCGGGCCGACCTGTTCCCAGTCGATCGGCAGCTTGCCCATGTTGGCGACCGGGACAAGCGCGTAGAACGTGCTTTTGCCGGGCGGTGCCATCGTGGGATCGGTAACCGTAGGGTGGTGGAGATAGATCGAGAAATCCTGCGGCAGCACGCCGTGCTCGTAGATATCCTGCAGCAGACCCTCGTACCGCGGGCCGAACAGGATCATGTGGTGCGGAATGCCCGGCCAGCTTCCCTCAAGCCCGAAATGGACGACGAACAGGCTGGGCGAGAAGCGTTTCTTGGCCAGCTTTTGCGCCATTGCCGGCCCCCTTGGCGATTCCCCCAGCAAGTCGCGGTAGCTGTGCATTATGTCGGCATTGCTGGCCACGGCATCGAAGCGTTCCTGCCAGCCGCTCGCGGTTTCCACTTCGGACGCGCGATCGCCGATGGTGTGGATCTTCACGACCGGATCGTGCAGCCGGATCGTGCCGCCCAGCCGTTCGAAATGCCCGGCCATGGCCGCGATCAGGCGGTTGGTCCCGCCTTTCGCCCACCACACGCCGCCGTCCTTCTCCAGCTTGTGGATCAGCGCGTAGATCGCGCTGGTCGTCATCGGATTGCCGCCGACCAGCAGCGTATGGAAGGAAAAGGCCTCGCGCAGCTTCTCGTTCTTCATGAAGCTGGAGACCATCGAATAGACCGAGCGCCAGGCCTGATGCCGCGCCAGCGCCGGCGCGGCCTTGATCATGCTCGCGAAATCCAGGAACGGCACATGGCCGAGCCGGACGTAGCCTTCCTGGTAGACCGCCGCCGAATATTCGAGGAACTCGTCGTAGCCGGCGAGGTCTTCCGGCGCGATCTTCAGGATCTCGCGCCGCAGCGCCGCTTCTTCGTTGGAATAGTCGAAGTTGGTCCCGTCGCGCCAGTTGAGCCGGTAGAACGGGGTGACGGGCATCAGTTCGATATCTTCGGCCATGTCGCGGCCGGATGCCTGCCACAGCTCGGCAAGGCAGGCCGGATCGGTGATGACGGTCGGCCCGGCATCGAAGGTGAAGCCGTCGCGTTCCCAGTAATAGGCACGGCCGCCCGGCTTGTCGCGCGCTTCGACCAGCGTCGTGTCGACGCCGCTCGATTGCAGCCTGATCGCAAGCGCAAGCCCGCCGAAACCGGCGCCGATGACGCAGGCCCGGCTCACGCGGCGCTTTCCAGCGGAGCCAGCGGCCTGCCCATGCCGGCAAGGCTTGCAAGGGCAGAGGAGATCGGCACCGGCGGCTTGCCGGCAAGGATGCGCAGCGCGTCGGCCGGCGTCGAGCGCCCGGCATAGAAGCGCTCGATCAGCGGTTGGGGCAGCCGGTAGAAGCGTTCCAGCATCCTGTAGCGCTGTTCGGGTCTGGCGGCCGCGAACAGCATCTTGGTCAGCATCCGGTAGAAACTCCCTCGCCCCCAGTGCGCGCGGGCCCAAGCATAGCTTGCCCCGGCCAATGCCGCACCCGAAAGATCGGGCAGGCTGCAAATATGCCGGGCAAGGCGGACGGCGTCGGGCAGCGAATAGCTGGTCAGCGGGTGCAGCAGCGCGGCGCGCGTTCCCGCCCGCGCGGGGCCTTCGCCGCCGCCGCCGGGCCAGAAGGCGGCAAAATCGCCCGAGCCGATGACCGGCAGTACGCCCGTCTCCTCGCGCGTGACTTCGGCCACTGTCCAGCCCCGGCCAGCCGCATAGTCGGCGATCCGCTGTCGCAGCGCCGGAACATCCAGTCCGGCTCCGTCGGCGTAATAGGTGTCCTCGACGAACACCTCGCTGTCGGAAAACGGCAGGCAATAGACGAAACGGTATCCGTCGAGCTGCGCTACCCGCGCGTCCATCACGACCGGCCGGGAGAGGCCGTGCGGGCGCTCGAGCCGCAGCATCTGGCCGACGAATTTCTGCCAGCCGCCGGCCATGTGCGGCAAGGCCGGTGCGCCCCTTGCATCGATGACCGCCCCGGCTTCGAGCTTGCGCCCGTCGGCCAGCAGCGCGCGGTTTCGCTCCACGCGGGAGACCTGTACGCCGGTCAGCAGAGCCTCTTCGGGCAGAGCCTCGCGCAAGGCCGCGTCCAGACGTTCGCTGGCGATGCTGCGATAGGCCGTGGTCAGGGACCGTGAGTGGCCGGGGAAGTGGACGTCGTATCCGTCCCAGCGCGCGGTCACCAGCGGTTCGACCAGCCATTCGTTTTCCGCTGCGATGTCGCTGGCGAAGGAGGACCACACATGGTTGCCTCCGAAGCACGTGCCGCCTTCTACAATCGTCACGCGCAGTTCCGGCCGGAGCTTCGCCAGCGCCAGCGCGATCAGGCCGCCTGCCAGCCCGCCGCCGATGACGGCGATGTCGATGTCGCGCTTGTGCATCGTGGGAAGCCTTAGAGCCTTGCCCGATGGCCCGCAACGTTGCCTCTTGGCTTGCCCCGGCGCATGCGGCATGTCGCTGGCGATGAGCGCAGTCTTCACCGTTTGCGATGCCGTCTTGTCGGACGCGCCGGCAATCGCCGAAATCTATGCGCATCACGTCCTGCACGGCGTCGCCACGTTCGAGATCGAGCCGCCGGGCGCCGAAGAGATGGCCGCTCGCATGGTCAGGCTGCGCGATGCCGGGAGCCCCTGGCTGGTGGCGCGCGAGGAGGGCGGCGACGTGCTGGGCTATGCCTATGCCGGCCAGCTCGGGCCGCGCGCGGCCTATCGCTTCGCTTGCGAGGACAGCATCTATCTGCGCCACGACCGGCTGGGGCTCGGGATCGGCAAGGCGCTGCTCTCCGCGCTGATCGACGTGGCCGGGGCGAGCGGGTTCCGGCAGATGGTCGCGCTGATCGCGGCGGCGCCCGGAACCCGGCCGGCATCGCTGGCGCTTCATGCCCGCGCGGGTTTCTCGCCTTGCGGCACGCTCGAAGCGGTCGGACGCAAGCACGGCCGCTGGATCGACGTGCATTACATGCAGCGTCCGCTTGGCGAGGGCAGCCGGACCGCGCCGCGGCAGGAGCCGTGATGCCGGGGCTGCTCCCGAACCGCCGGGCGGCGGCGGCGACGCTGCTGATCTCGGCCTATGCGGCGCTGATCCTCTTCGCCATGCGGCGCACGCCGATCTGCGAATGCGGCACGGTGAAGCTGTGGCACGGGCTGGTGCAATCGCCTGAGAACAGCCAGCACATCGCCGACTGGTACAGCTTCAGCCACGTCATCCACGGCCTGCTGTTCTATGCCGCGGCGCATCTGCTGTGGCGCAGGTGGCAGCTGTTCGGCGGCGCGCCGGCGGGCTGGGCGCTGCCGATCGCCGTCGCCCTGGAAGCGAGCTGGGAAGTGCTCGAAAACTCGCCGATGATCATCGATCGTTACCGCGAGGTGACGGTGAGCTGGGGCTATTCGGGGGATTCTATCGTCAATTCGATGGCGGATATCGGCTGGATGGTGGCGGGTTTCCTGCTTGCCAGCCGCCTGCCGGTCTGGGCGAGCGTGGCGCTGTGCATCTTCTTCGAGCTGTTCACGCTATACTTCATCCGCGACAACCTCGCGCTCAATGTGCTGATGCTGGTCTGGCCGGTGGAAGCCGTCCGCCAGTGGCAGGGGATGGGCTGAATATCCGGGCAAGATCCGCAACAATCGCGGGTTTGACGCGTTGGAAAACAATATGCAGGGAAATTTGATGCGCAATCATGCACTTCTCGCCGGCATTGCCGCGTTGCTGGTGCCCTGCGCGGCCGCGGCCCAGACCGCCGTCGCGCCCGAGGATACCGCGCTCGACGGCGATTACCTCACGGTGGGCGTCGGTGCGATCTACGGACCGAGCTACGAAGGCTCGGACGATTCGGTCGTCACGCCGATCCCGGTGGTGATGGGCAAGCTCAAGGGCATAGAGATCACCCCCCGGCCGGGCGGCGCGGCCTTCAACCTGCTTCCCGACGATAAGGACACCAAGGTCGGCTTTTCCTTCGGCCCGGTCGCCACCTATTCCGGCAACCGCCACAGCCAGATCGAGGACCCGGTGGTGCGTTCGCTCGGCAAGCTCGACGCGGCCTTTCACCTGGGCGCGAACGCGGGAGTGACCGTCTACCGGCTGCTCCACGACTACGACAGCCTGACCGCCTCGGCCGATGTCAAATGGGATGTGGCGGGTGCGCATGGCGGCATGATCGTCACGCCCCAGATCAGCTATTTCACGCCGCTGAGCCGGGGTGCGATCGTCACGCTCAACGTCAACGCCAAGCATGTCGACGACGACTATGCCGACTACTACTACACCGTGTCGGCCGACCAGAGCACCGCCAGCGGCCTGCCGCAATTCGATGCAAAGGGCGGCTGGGCAAGCGTGGGCGCGGGCTTCCTTGCGGGATACGACCTTGACGGCAACCTGCTCAACGGCGGCGCCGCGCTGTTCCTGCTGGGCAGCTACAGTCGCTTGCTGGACGATGCGAAGCGCACGCCTTTCACCTCGATCCGGGGCGATGCCGATCAGTGGCTGATCGGTGCGGGCCTGGGATACACGTTCTAGCCAGGCCTTTTGCGGCCCCGGCCAAGGTGAATCCGTCAATTGATTTGGACGCTCGGGCTCTTCGCGCGCGGGACGAACGGGCTAAGGGCTGCGGCATAAAGGAGAACACCATGGCAGAAGACAATCCATCATCGACCGTCATGAAGGCCGGCGTCGATGACGCCAAGTGGTACTGGCTGGCAGAAGGCTGGGCGCCCGGCGGCCATATCCGCGAAGTCGATTTCGAAGCCAACCAGCGCGGCGTGGACCCGCTGTTCGAGGGCATCAAGATCGTCGATTGCGACACTCACTTCACCGAACCGGCGGATATGTGGATCTCGCGCGCGCCGGAAGGCATGAAGGACAAGATGCCGCATGTGAAGCGCATCGACAACGCCGACCAGTGGTTCGTGGGCGACAGGCATTTTGGTTCGATGGGCGGCAACGTCATCGCCAAGGACGGCAACAAGCTGCTCGGCCGGCTGGCGTTCCAGAACTACGACCAGATCAATCCCGGCTCCTACAGCGTCAAGGAACGGCTGCAGGACATGGACGCCATGGGCGTCTGGGCGCAGATCTGTTTCCAGAACGGCGGCGTCACGCAGGTCGGCTCCCTGCTCGGTCTCAACGACGAGCCGCTGGCGATCGCCATCACCGAAATCTACAACGACGCCTGCAAGGATCGCATGGACGAATCCGGCGAACGCATCTGCGGCATGGGAACCCTGCCCTATTGGGACAGGGATATCATGAACAAGGAGATGCGCCGCATCGTCGACATGGGCCTCAAGGGCATCACGCTGCCCGACCGCCCCGAGCGCGTCGAAAGCTCCAGCCCCTATCTCGGGCCGGACGGCAAGGTCTCGCCGTTCTGGGAGGAAGTGTTCGACATCTGCAATTCCACCGGGATGTCGCTGAACTTCCACCTCAACGCGTCGCTCGATGCCAACTCCGCGATCTGGGACAACCTCGGCTTCGACCAGAAGCTGCCGATCCATGCGGGGCTGCATCACATCGGCTGCTGCGCGACCATGGCGAACTTCATGGTCTCGGGCCTTCTCGACAAATATGAAGACCTGAAGATCGGCCTCATCGAAAGCGGCATGGGCTGGGTGCCCTTCTGGCTCGAGGCGATGGAGCACCAGCTCGACGAGTTCCGCACTTTCGAGAATCGCGGTCTCAAGCGCCGGCCGAAGGAATACTTCGCGAAGAACTTCTGGGTTTCGTTCTGGTTCGAGAACTACGCGCCGACGAAACTGCTCGAGGACATCGGCGTCGACCGGGTGATGTTCGAAACCGACTACCCGCACCCGACCTCGCTCTATCCGGGCGTGCAGGACAAGCTCGTTGAAACCATCGGCGGATATGACTACGAGATCCGCAAGAAGGTGCTCGAACGCAACGCGGCGACGCTCTACAATTTGTCGATCTGACGACAACCGGAACATTCTCAGGGAGAGGATGTCGGCGGCGGGGCGAAAGCCCCGCCGCTTGTCGTTTGGGGTTCCCGCTTTCGCGGGAATGACGATCCGGGAAGATGACCGTGCTCTATCCCAGCGCCGCCGCGATCGCCTTGCCGCAGGCTTGCGTATCGGCGCTGCCGCCCAGGTCGGCGGTGCGGCCCGCAGGCGTCGCCAGCACATCCTCGATGGCGCCTACGACCGCTGCGGCGGCTTCTGCCTCGCCGAGGTGATCCAACATCATCGCTGCCGACCAGACCTGGCCGACCGGGTTGGCGATGCCCTGTCCCGCGATGTCCGGGGCCGAGCCGTGCACCGGTTCGAACAGCGAGGGATGCTTGCCGCTCGGGTTGATGTTGCCCGAAGGCGCGATGCCGATGGTTCCGGCGCAGGCCGGCCCGAGGTCCGAGAGGATGTCGCCGAACAGGTTGGACGCCACGACCACGTCGAAGCGCTGCGGGTTGAGCACGAACTGCGCGGTGAGGATGTCGATGTGATACTTGTCGTGGGTCACGCCGGGATAGTTCGCGGCCATCTCCACCACCCGCTCGTCCCACCAGGGCATGGTGATGGCGATGCCGTTGGACTTGGTGGCGGAGGTCAGGTGCCGGCGGGGGCGTTTGCTCGCAAGCTCGAAGGCGTAGCGCAGCACCCGGTCGACGCCGGTGCGGGTCATCACCGTTTCCTGGATCACGATCTCGCGCTCGGTCCCGGCGAACAGGTGCCCGCCGACCGAGGTGTATTCGCCTTCGGTGTTCTCGCGCACGATCCAGAAATCGATGTCGCCCGGCTCCCGCCCGGCGAGCGGGCAGGGCACGCCGGGCATCAGCCGGACCGGCCGCAGGTTGACGTACTGGTCGTATTCGCGGCGGAACAGCAGCAGCGAGCCCCACAGCGAGATGTGATCGGGCACCGTCTCCGGCCAGCCGACCGCGCCGAAGAAAATGGCGTCGGGATTGCCGATCCGCTCCTGCCAGTCTTCCGGCATCATCCGCCCGTGCGCCGCGTAATAGTCGCAGCTGGCGAAATCGTGCCACTGCTGCTCCAGCGTGAAGCCGAAGCGGGAAGCGGCGGCCTCCAGCGCACGGATGCCTTCGGGCATCACTTCCTTGCCGATCCCGTCGCCGTCGATGACGGCGATCGTGTAGTTCCTCTTGTCGTTCATTCCCGCCTTTCGGTGCCGGTCCAGATGCGCGCCTGTCTGTCAGACTTCCAGCGCGTCCGCCACCTTGCGGCGCAACACCGGCAGCACCTCGGCTTCGAACCACGGGTGTTTCGCCATCCACAGCCGCGATCGCCACGCCGGGTGGGGCAGGGGGAACAGCCCGTCGGGCATGGCCCCGAAATTGCGCACCGCCTCGGTCATGGAAGGGCGCAGCGCGCGCGGCAGGTAGGCGCCTTGCGCATACTGGCCGACCAGCAGCGTCAGCCGCAGCCCGGGCATGCCGTCCAGCAGCGGCTCGTGCCACAGCGGCGCGCATTCCTTGCGGGGCGGCAGGTCGCCGCCGTTGCCCTTGCCGGGATAGCACAGCCCCATCGGCACCAGCGCCACCTGCCCGGGATCGTAGAAGCGCTCGCGATTCAGCCCCAGCCAGCCGCGCAGCCTCTCGCCGCTGTCGTCGTCCCACGGCACGCCGCTCGCATGCACCCGGCTGCCCGGCGCCTGCCCGATGATCACGATCCGCGCGCCGCTTCCCGCCTGCACGATCGGCCGGACCCCGTGCGGGAGATGCGCCTCGCAATGGCGGCAGGCGCGGATGTCGTTCAGCAGCGGGAAGAGCGGATCGTCGGGCATGAAAGTAGCGTTTCTGGCGGAAATTCCGCGTTGTATTGGCAAGATAACTGCCAGTCCCGGGGTGTTATCGGGCCATTCTGGCAGGTATTTTGGCCAATAATTCTCATTGGTGTCGAGAAATGCCGGGAGAAATCGCGGTAAATCGTGACGAACTCGGGGTGATTCCCATCTACAAAATTTGCCATGTCTTAACCAATTTTAAGCCGTCGCTGGCTACTTTCGATCAATCGCGAGTGGCGGGATGCATTCGCCTGGAAAGCCCTTGTAGGAATATTGGCCAGACGCGGAAAATGAATAGCGAGATCGACAATATCAGGCCGAGCTGGCTTGCCCTGCTTCTCGTCACGGCAGCTCTTGGCGCATTGGGCTACTTCGGCATTTCTCTGGCGCGCAACTCCGGTCAGACGGCAATGATCTGGTATCCCAACGCCTTGCTGATCGCGCTGTTGCTGCGCTCAAAATTCCGCAACTGCCTGTACTATGCATATGGCGCGTTCGTTGCAAACGTGATCGCTCATTTAATGGTGGGCGATGCCGTCCATCTTGCTGTCGGCCTGAGCCTCGCCAATCTGGTCGAGGTCGCGGGAGCCTATATCGTGCTCTCGCGGCTCAATCTGGCGCGGCCGGCGATGGACAACCTGCGGGAACTGCTGATCTTCGCAGGCGTCGCGCTGTTCGCAGCGCCGAACCTGTCGGGACTTATCGCTGCCGCAACGCTTTCGCTTTCGAGTCCGCTTCCCGTTTTCCAGCTGTGGCGGGACTGGGCGATCACGCATGCGATGTCGATGCTCGTGCTCGCGCCAACCGCAATGGTGCTGGCCGATGCGTGGCGAAGCCGAAAGCTCATTTCGCGCTCGAAATTCATCGAAGGGTTTGCGATCATCCTGACGGCGGGCGCATTGACCTTTGGCGTGTTCTGGCAAGCGAACTCGCCCATCCTGATCTTCGAGGCCCTGGTGGTTGTGTTCTGCGCTTTGCGGCTGGGAACGAGCGGCACCGCTATCGCGACCGTCGGCATTGCAGTAATTGCTTCCGTCCTGACGGCGAAAGGCCTCGGGCCGCTCAACCTTGTGCACAATGATCTGGCGAGTCGGACATTTGCGTTGCAGGTGTTTCTGGCAAGCATTTTCGCAATCGGTCTCCCGGTCGCGGCGCTGATTGCCGGCAAGAAGCGGACCGAGCAGGAACTGCAGGAATCGTACGAAACCGCGCGAAAGGGCAGGGAAGCGTTCAAGGCTCTGGCCGAGCTCTCCCCGGCGGGCATCTTCCATATGAATGCGAATGGCCTGCCAACCTATTTCAATGCCGAGTGGCTGGAACAAACCGGCCTGACCAAAGAAAAGGCGTTGAAGGCGGGCTGGTTCGATGCGCTGCACGAAGAGGATCGGGAACGGGTCAAGCTCGCGTGGTCGGCAAGCCAGAGCGAAGGCAGCGAATTCCACTGCGAGTTTCGCTTTCATCGTCCCGACGGCACCGAGATCTGGGTTCACTCGTCGGCATCGCCCCTGTGGGATTCAGACAAGGTTCTGACGGGATATGTCGGAGCCAATATCGACATCACCGCCCGCAAGGCGAAGGAGATGAGTCTGGCGGCGTCTGCCGAGATGGACGATCTCACAGGCGTGCGGAACCGCAAGGGTTTCATGGCTCGGCTGGATGAGGTTTACCAATGCGGGACCATCCACGGCAAGCACCTCGGGATGATCGACGTCGATCGTTTCAAGCTCATCAACGACAATGCGGGGCATGCGGCCGGCGATGAGGTGCTCAAGGTACTCGGCTCCATCCTCGCAGCCGAAGTACGGCAAGACGACGTCGTCGCGCGTCTCGGAGGCGACGAGTTCGCGATCCTGTTGATGACCAGAGACAACGTCAGGGCGGAGGAAATCTGTCAGCGGATTGTCAGGGCCGTCGGCGAGCGCGAAGTGACCCTTGCTTCGGGACAGCGTCTGCGCATTCAGATCAGTTGCGGTCTCGCGCAGTATCGTGCCGGTGAGACCAAGGAAGAGTGGCTGCACCAGGCCGATATGGCCCTTTACGAGGCCAAGCGCGGTGGACGAAATCAACTGGTGGCCGCCTAGCCCCGTCTGGCCTCGGCGAAATCCATTCACGAGCGATTGAGCCCGCGCGGCAAACCCGGCGGGAACTTACGCCGTCGCGCAAGTCTGATATGGCTCGGGACCAGTCCTTTCACGGGTCGTCTTGCCGGGAGTAGTCAATGGATATTGTCGACAGCCAGGTCCATCTCGGGCCGGGCGGCGCTGCCGAGATGGTGGCCGCCATGGATGCGATCGGAGTCCGCTCGGTGCTGGTCGACGAATGGTGGGGCGGGGCGCTGGACGTGCCTGGCTACCGGGTGGGCGAGGGCGGCATCCGCACGATCTCGCCGACGACCGAGCTCGCCGCATGGCAGTATCCGGGCCGATTCTCCTACCTCGTGCGCGTCTACCCCGACGATCCCGAGCACAGGACGGTGATCCGCTTCGCCCGCGATGCGGATCATGCCCGCGCCCTGCGCATCGCGCCGGGGATCTCGCGCGCCGAACTCTCGCGTTTCGCCGACGGGGCCTACGACGGCATTTTCGCCGAAGCCTCTGACTGCGGCCTGCCGGTGTTCGTGACGATTCCGGGCAATACCGTGATGATCGAGCGCTATGCGCTGAAGTTCCCCGACTGCCGCATCGTCATCTGCCATTGCGGCATGCCGCCGATGGACGGGCAATGGCGCATGGTCGCCCAGCTCGAAGGCCTGCCCGATAGCGAAACCTACTGGCGCTCGCTTGCCGAGCAGCCGACCGCGCAGGCCTTCAACGCGGTGCTGCAGGCCGCGCGCTGGCCGAATGTCGCCCTCAAATGGGCGCATGCCCCGGCCTATTTCGACGCAGGCGGCTATCCCAATGCCGCCGCCCGCCCGTTCCTCAGGAAGGCGCTGGACGCCTTCGGGGCGGAGCGGGTGATGTGGGCGAGCGACCACACCACCAACCAGACCGGCGAGACGTGGGCCGAACTCCTGTTCGCCGTCCTTGCCAACCCGGAGCTCGGCGAGGACGAGCGTGATCGCCTGCTCGGCGGGACCGCCCGCGAATGGCTCGACTGGCCGGAGCAGGCCGGCTGAGACAGTTGCGCCTGTTCCCCGCGCAAATTTGACCCATGTCATGGAATGGACCCGTGCGGTCCGCTGCATTAAAGGCGGGGAACTACAGGGATTTCGGAGGAGGATGCCCGTGGCGCTGGACCTGACTGCCTGGACGAGCACGCTGCTCGGACTTTACGTGTTTTTCGCCGGCATCGGCGCGCTGCGCAATCCGTCGGCATGGCAGACGATGATCGGCGAAGTGGGCAAGTCGCCCGCGCTGCAGCTCGTCGCGGGCCTGCTTGAACTGCTGGTCGGCGCGCTGGTCTATCTCGCCAATCCCTGGGTCCCGGCGGACCTGCTGTCCTGCGTCCTCAAGGGCGTCGGCGGGCTGATGATGATCGAGGCGCTGGTGATCGCCGGCTTCGCCGACATCTACACCCATTTCTGGCTGCGCACGATGAACCACATGCACCGCGGTTGGGCGTGGTTCACCATGCTGGTCGGCCTCGCCTTCGCCCTGGTGGGCATGTTCCGCTTCGGCTGACGGCGCCAATCTCAGCGCGCGTCGCGCACCAGCATCAGCGACGAGGAATAGGGCGCGATGAGCTGGCTGGCCCGCGCCCAGTCGCCGTGCAGCCACAGGTCCTGCGCCTTGCGATCGGCGGGCAGGATCACCGGCATGCTCTCGCGCCCCGCCTCGCGCATCACCGCGTTGGGCTCGCAGGAGAGCAGCGCCATGCTCGGTACTTCGCTGTCCTTCCACACCCCGGCGAAAGCGAAGACCGGCTGGTCGGCCACGGCATACCAGCCCTGCTTGCGCTTCCCCTCCGTGTCCCGGCCCTTGTGCCATTCCATGAAGGAGGTTGCCGGGACCAGGCAGCGGAACTCGGAGTTGCGCAGGTTTCCGATCCAGAACGGGCTGTCGGGATTGCGCACGGTGGCGATCCCTTCCGGCCGGGAGCCCATGGCCGAAGGGGGAGGAGGCACGCCCCACAGCCGCGGGATCATCCGGCGCGGCGCGCGCCTGCCGTCGGGGCGCGGCCCGGCGACGAACTCGCGCCCGGCGGTGATCACCGGCGCGAACCGGCCCGGCGAAACATAGCCACCCTGCCACGGGTCCTCGCCCGCGCGCGCGCCGAAGCAGTCCGCAATCTGGCGGGCCGTGGCATCGAGGCGGTAGAGCATCGTCATGGGCAGAGCGCGCACCTAGACGGGCGGCATGCGGGCGTCTATATTGCAGCATTCCCCGGGGAGGCAGCTCCGCCGTCCCGCCTTGGCGCGGACGGGCAGACGGAAAGCCTGAGAGGTGTGGGTATGCTCCACACGACCCGTCGAACCTGAACCCGTTAGCACGGGCGGAGGGAGGGCAGCCATCCAAGCGCGCCTGCATCCGCCCAGCAAGGAGCGAGCATGGCCGACATCAATTCCCCTCTCGAAATCGGTGTCACCACCGGACCGATCCGCGGATCGAGGAAGATCCATGTCGGGCCGCTGAAAGTCGCCATGCGCGAGATCACGCTGGAGCCGACCTCGGGCGAGCCGCCGGTTAGGGTCTACGATTGCTCCGGTCCCTACACCGATCCCGACGCGCTGATCGACATCCAGGCCGGCCTGCCGCAGCTGCGCCGCGACTGGCAGCTCACGCGCGGCGACGTGGAGGAATACGACGCCCGCGCCGTCAAGCCGGAAGACAACGGCCAGCTGGGGCCGGACCGTTCGGGCGGCGTCCCCGCCTTTCCCGCCACGGTGCAGCGCCCGCTGCGCGCGAAGGCCGGCGGCAACATCAGCCAGATGCACTACGCGAAGCAGGGCATCGTCACCCCCGAGATGGAATATGTCGCCACCCGCGAGAACCTCGGCCGCGAGATGCTCAAGGAATATGTGCGCGACGGGCAGGACTGGGGCGCGGAAATCCCCGATTACGTCACTCCCGAATTCGTCCGCGACGAGGTCGCTCGCGGAAGGGCGATCATCCCCTCCAACGTCAACCACCCCGAATGCGAGCCGATGGCGATCGGCCGCAACTTCCTCGTCAAGATCAACGCCAACATCGGCAATTCCGCCGTCGCGTCCGACGTCGCGCAGGAAGTCGACAAGATGGTCTGGGCGATCCGCTGGGGCGCGGACACGGTGATGGACCTGTCCACCGGCCGCAACATCCACGACACCCGCGAATGGATCATCCGCAACTCGCCAGTCCCCATCGGCACCGTGCCGATCTACCAGGCGCTGGAGAAGGTCGGCGGCATCGCCGAGGACCTGACGTGGGAGATCTTCCGCGATACGCTGATCGAACAGGCCGAGCAGGGGGTCGACTATTTCACCATCCATGCGGGTGTCAGGCTTCCCTACATCCCGCTGACCGCCAAGCGCGTCACCGGCATCGTCAGCCGCGGCGGCTCGATCATGGCGAAGTGGTGCCTCGCCCACCACAAGGAGAGCTTCCTCTACGAGCACTTCGACGAGATCACCGAGATCATGAAGGCCTATGACATCGCCTATTCGCTGGGCGACGGCCTGCGCCCCGGCTCCATCGCTTTTTTTTTT
>JACKKY010000004.1:0-10000 GCA_024236175.1 Novosphingobium sp.
CGGCGTGCCCCGGGCAATCGACGTGAGCATAGTGGCGGTTATCGGTCTCATACTCGACGTGGGCGGTCGAGATGGTGATGCCGCGCTCGCGCTCTTCGGGAGCCTTGTCGATGTTGGCGTAGTCGGTGAACTCCGCACCGCCCGTCTCGGCCAGCACCTTGGTGATGGCAGCCGTCAGCGTGGTCTTGCCGTGATCGACGTGACCGATGGTGCCGATATTGCAGTGCGGCTTGTTCCGCTCGAATTTTGCCTTCGCCATTGTTCAAACCTTCTTTTCTTCTGAAATGTAATTCGCGGGAAGAACGGCACCCGCTGAATCAGGCGCCGCCCCTAGACTGAATGTGACAATCAGGCAAGCTTCTCCTTGACCTCGGCCGCGACGTTTGCCGGAACCTCGTCATAGTGAGAGAACTGCATGGTGTACTGGGCACGTCCCTGGGTGAACGAACGCAGCTGGTTCACGTAACCGAACATGTTTGCGAGCGGCACAAAGGCGTCGACAACCTGTGCATTGCCGCGACTGTCGGTGCCCTGAATCTGGCCGCGACGTGAGTTCAGATCGCCGATCACGTCACCCATGAATTCCTCGGGAGTGACGACCTCGACCTTCATGATCGGCTCAAGCAGCTTGATGCCCGACTTCTGAGCGGCCTCGCGCATCGCGCCCCGGCCGGCGATTTCGAAAGCCAGCGCCGAAGAGTCGACATCGTGATAGGCGCCGTCTTCGAGGAAGATATCGAAATCGATGATCGGGAAGCCGACGAGGCTGCCGGTCTCGGCCGTCTCGCGCATGCCCTTTTCAACCGACGGGATGTACTCGCGCGGGATGTTGCCGCCCTTGATCTCGTCGTGGAAGTTGATGCCCTGGCCGCGTTCACCCGGAACCACACGGATCTTCACGCGACCGAACTGGCCCGAGCCGCCCGACTGCTTCTTGTGGGTGTAATCGACCTCGACCTCACGACCGAGACTTTCGCGGTAGGCAACCTGCGGCGCACCTACGTTGGCCTCGACCTTGAATTCGCGCTTCATGCGATCGACCAGGATGTCGAGGTGAAGCTCGCCCATGCCCTTGATGATCGTCTGGCCGGATTCGTGGTCGGTCGAGACGCGGAACGAGGGGTCCTCGGCGGCCAGGCGGTTGAGCGCGACGCCCATCTTCTCCTGGTCGGCCTTGGTCTTGGGCTCGACCGAAAGCTCGATAACCGGATCGGGGAACTCCATGCGCTCCAGGATGATCGGGTCCTTCTCCGCGCACAGCGTGTCGCCGGTGGTGGTTTCCTTGAGGCCCGCCAGCGCGACGATGTCGCCGGCGTAGGCTTCCTCGATGTCCTCGCGGTTGTTGGAGTGCATCAGCAACATGCGGCCGATCTTCTCCTTCTTGTCCTTGACCGAGTTCAGGACCGAGCCCTTGGTCAGCTTGCCCGAATAGATGCGGGCAAACGTCAGCGAGCCGACGAAGGGATCGTTCATCACCTTGAAGGCAAGCGCGGCAAACGGCGCATTGTCATCCGAGGGGCGTTCATCTTCTTCATCGGAGTCGGGCTTCACGCCCTTGATCGCGGGCACGTCGATCGGGCTCGGCATGTAGTCGACGACTGCGTCGAGCAACGGCTGCACACCCTTGTTCTTGAACGCCGAGCCGCACAGAACCGGCACGAAACTCTGGTTCAGCGTGCCCTTGCGGATCAGGGCCTTGAGCGTTGCCGCATCCGGCTCTTCACCTTCGAGATAGGCTTCCATCACGTCGTCGTCCTGTTCGACGGCGGTTTCCACCAGCTTCTCGCGATATTCGGCAGCCTTGTCCGCAAGATCGGCCGGGATGTCGACATAATTGAACTGCGCGCCAAGGCTTTCGTCTTCCCAGACGACGCCGCGCATGTTCACGAGGTCGACGATGCCCTTCAGGTCGCTTTCCGCGCCGATCGGCAGGGCAAGCACCAGCGGCGTCGCGCCGAGGCGATCGATGATCGACTGCACGCAGTAGTAGAAGTCGGCACCGGTACGGTCGAGCTTGTTGATGAAGCACATCCGCGGAACACCGTACTTGTCGGCCTGGCGCCACACGGTCTCGGACTGGGGTTCGACGCCGGCCACGCCGTCGAACACGGCGACCGCGCCGTCGAGCACGCGCAGCGAACGCTCGACCTCGATGGTGAAGTCGACGTGTCCGGGCGTGTCGATGATGTTGATGCGGTGCTCATCGCCCTGGCCGTCCTCGGCCTTCCAGAACGTGGTGGTAGCGGCAGACGTGATGGTGATGCCGCGCTCCTGCTCCTGCTCCATCCAGTCCATCGTCGCGGCGCCGTCGTGTACTTCGCCGATCTTGTAGGACTTGCCGGTGTAATAGAGGATGCGCTCGGTCGTCGTCGTCTTGCCGGCGTCGATGTGCGCCATGATACCGATGTTGCGGTATTTCTCGAGCGGATGGCTGCGTGCCATGATCGTTTCCTTGACGAGTTTGGGTGGAACCGGGTGAGGCTCCGCCCTTTGGTTTAAATCTGTGACAGTCTCGTGACTTGCCGCCGCCTTACCAGCGGTAGTGCGAGAAGGCCCTGTTGGCGTCGGCCATGCGGTGCGTGTCTTCGCGCTTCTTGACCGCGTTGCCGCGGTTGTTGGCAGCATCGAGCAGTTCGCCCGAAAGGCGCGCGGACATGGTCGTTTCCGGACGGTTGCGCGCCGCGGCGATCAGCCAGCGGATGGCCAGCGCCTGGGCACGCTCGGGACGAACCTCGACGGGCACCTGATAGGTGGCACCGCCGACGCGGCGGGAGCGGACCTCGATCTGCGGCTTAACGTTGTTAAGAGCATCGTGGAACAGCTGCACCGGATCGGCCTTGGCCTTGGTTTCCATCGTGTCGAGCGCGCCATAGACGATACGCTCGGCAGCCGACTTCTTGCCGTCATACATAAGGTTGTTCATGAACTTCGACAGCACCAGATCCCCGAACTTGGGATCGGGCAGGATTTCCCGCTTTTCCGGGCGACGACGACGTGACATCGTTTCTTTTCCTTCTTTCTTCCGAACTTCCCGCCGGAGGCTCCGTCATCCCAGCGAAGGCTGGGATTTCGAACGGCTGGGCAGAACGGCGATCAAATCACTCTGACGGTTTGCGGGAAGACTGAGATCCTGAGCAAATTCACTTGAGGCGAATTGGTCCGGATGACGTCCCCCCAGCAGACGTCACTTCGGCTTCTTCGCCCCGTATTTCGAACGGCTCTGCTTGCGGTCCGAAACGCCCTGAGTATCGAGCACACCGCGCAGAATGTGGTAGCGAACGCCGGGCAGGTCGCGCACGCGGCCGCCGCGGATCAGCACAACGGAGTGCTCCTGCAGGTTATGCCCTTCGCCGGGAATGTACGAGATGACCTCGCGCGAATTGGTCAGACGCACCTTGGCGACCTTGCGCAGGGCCGAGTTCGGCTTCTTCGGCGTCGTCGTATAGACGCGAGTGCAAACGCCGCGCTTTTGCGGGTTCTGCTCCATCGCGGGAACCTTGCTCTTCGCCTTCTGCGGAACACGGCCCTTGCGGATCAGCTGGTTGATCGTCGGCATGTAAACTCTTCTACCTTCATTTCCGGCAAGGCGGGATTGCCGCGCCGGACTGGCGCCTGATGACGGATGGAGGAGAAGGATCGTCAGAAAGACGCAAGCACCTCGCTTGCGAAAGAACCTCCGTCTGCGCGAAGGTTGCCCTCTGACGAGCTTGAAACGCTCCACCCGGCCAGGTGCCGGATTACTTTGACGGATTACGCGAACCGCGAAGGCCCGCACGCACCGGCAATGTTCAGCTCTATGTGTGAGCCCGCACGCAGCGAACCCGATGGCGCGCGCCCCTACGCGGGTTGTGAGGCAAGGTCAAGCACTAGTCAGCAGTGCAGGTACGGTCACGACACGTCGTAGATCTGCGCCTGAGTGCCATGCACATGCCGAACGCGCCATTTCTGGCCTTCGCGCTTGAGCTCGTCGTTGAGGAACTCTTCGGGCGCGAATTCCTTGCCCTGGGCCATGGCGGCCGGAGCCTCGGGATGCTGGCTGACGTAGAGCTTCGTAGCCCTGACAAGCATATCACGCCTCTCGCCGCCGACAGAGCCCTGGGCCAAATCGGATTCCTCAAGATGAGCGGCCGGTTTCACTCCGTAACCGGGCGGCACGGTCTCGAACAGGTAGTGGAAGGGAACTGAAAGCAGCGCGACCCAGCAAACCACCAGGACCGCCGCACCGAGAAAGAACTTGCGCATGGCCGCGCCGTTAGGCGCGGCGGCGCGATTGGGCAAGGGGAGAATTCGATCGGAATCCTCCAACCGCTTCACCGACACGCTGTGCGCCAATCATCGACCTTTGCCGCCTCCCAAGTGCACAAACCAACGATC
The DNA here is from genome assembly GCA_024236175.1 of Novosphingobium sp. Taxonomy (GTDB): domain Bacteria; phylum Pseudomonadota; class Alphaproteobacteria; order Sphingomonadales; family Sphingomonadaceae; genus Novosphingobium. The sequence continues at coordinate 4,375 of JACKKY010000004.1, forward strand.
GATGCGTACGCCCGCTCACCGTCGACCGTCGTGCCGGTCGTGTCCCGGATAGTTCGGCATGCGGGTACCCCGCGGCGGCTCGCGTGTGCGGCCCTCGTAGGGACGGTATTGCGGAGATGGACGAGACTCGCCGCGACGGAAATGGCCGTCGTCCCCGCGACGGTAGTGCCTGTCGACCCGATCGAGCCGAAAGTAGAAGAAACCGTCCGTGCCCCAGTACCCATCGTAGAATGGTCCGTAATAGCCATCGTACCATACGTGATAAGGATGGCTGACCCAGCCAACACCCATCCCATAGCGGTACCGGCCGTCAGCACAGCCGGTGATCGAAACGGCGGCCAGAGCCAAGGCCGCGAGTACGGGGAAACGATTCATCTGTATCTCCAACAGCAATTACGGCGCGCGGTGCGCCGGAGTGGAACGCCCCCGTTGGCTGACTTTTTCGGACATGCGATCGTCGGTCGCCATGACATGAGTCAATAATGTGTAGCTGCGCCGAATACCGGATCAGTTCTGCGGCAAGGCGAAGGCCAGGATAGCGCTCGCCTGCGGCCCCGGGATGCCGTAGTGCCCGCCTGCCGCGATCACCACATACTGCCGCCCGTCCCGCGCGGAGACATAAGTCATCGGCGTCGCCGCCGCCACCGCCGGCAGCTCGGCGCTCCAGAGTTCGCGGCCGCTGGTGATTTCGTAGGCGCGCAACTTGCGGTCCTGCGCAGCACCGATGAACGCGAGTCCACCAGCGGTCACCACCGAGCCGCCCATGTTGGGTACCCCCATCCGAATCGGCAAAAGCGTCGGGATGTTGAACGGACCGGACTTTGCCGATGTGCCGAAACTCTTGCTCCAGACCAGCTCGCGCGTCCTCAGGTCCAGCGCATTGATCGTGCCGTAGGGAGGTCGCTGGCAGGGAACGCCGAGCGGCGACATGAAAGTGGACTGCGCGAAGGCGTACGGCGTTCCCGCCTGTTCGAAGATTACTTCGCCCTCCTTGCCGCCGAAAGCTCCACTCTCGACGCCGCCACGTGCAACAAGTCGCCCGAAGTTGGCGAAGCGCAACGTGTTGACCACCAGCAGCCCGCGCTTCTTGTCGACGGAGACGCTACCCCAGTTGATCCCGCCTGCCGTGCCCGGAAACATCAGCGTATCCCGCTCGGAAACGGGTGTGAATTGCCCCTCGTAGTGCGCCTTCCGGAAGGCGATCCGGCACCACAACTGGTCAAGCGGGGTGATCCCCCACATGTCGCGCTCGGTGAGGTCGGCCCCTGACAGCGACGGAAAGCCCGTAGTATAGGGTTGGGTTTTCGCCGTCCGTTCACCGGCAACGCCGCCTTGCGGCACCGGCCTCTCGACCACCGGATCCATCGGCTTTCCGTTGCGACGATCCAGTACGAAGATCTGCCCCGTCTTGGTCGGCACCAGCAGGGTCGGAACCATGCCTTCGTCGCCGGGCAGATCCGCCACCACCGGCTGCGCCGCGAGGTCGTAGTCCCACAAGTCGTGATGCACGGTCTGGAACGACCAGCGCAGCTCACCGGTCGCCGCATCGAGAGCAACGACAGCGGTGGTATATCGATCAAGCTCCTCCGGACGCATTCCGCCGAAGTAGTCGGGCGGACTATTGCCGAGCGGCACGAAGACGAGGCCCAGTTCCTCGTCGCCACTGAGCACGCCCCAGGCATTTGGCGTGGCCCGGGCGTACTCCTCGTCCGCGTCCTCACCGGCGGGCCGTTCCGCATTCCAGGCCCAAAGCAGCTCGCCGGTCTGCGCATCATAGCCGCGGATCACTCCGGAAGCCGCATCGAGAGAGGCCAGGTCCGATACGGTCTGGCCGACTACTGCGACGCCATTGATGATCGCAGGCGGCGAGGATGGGACGGCCTCCACCTTGTAACGCGAATCCGGGAGCTGGCCGGACATACCCGCTTGCAGGTCGACGGCGCCTTCCCTTCCGAAAGACCGGCAAGGCAATCCGGTTGCGGCATCGACTGCCCGGAGATAGCCGTCCGGCGATGCAAAGATGATGCGTCTTGTGCATGTCGGGAGCGGTGTCGGCGCCTCGTAATATGAAACGCCCCGACACTTGGCACCGAATACCCGGCTGTAATCGAACTTGTCGGCATCCGGCAGCGCGTGGCGCCAGATTTCCTTGCCGGTTTCCTGATCCAGCGCCACCACGACACCGGACTTGAGGCAGGCATAGAGCCGCGAATCGTCGGCAAGCGGAGTCACTTCGAAATTGGGATAGAGCGGCGGCGGCAAATCCGAATCGTATCGCCAGACGAGTTCCAGCTGCGCGACATTATCGATATTGATCTGATCGACCGGGGCATAGCGGTCTCCGCCCGGACTACCGCCCCAGTTGCGCCACTCGGTCGCATCGGTCCGGGCAGCGCTGGCGGCTCTCGCCGTGCTCACACCATCGCCACCCGGGTAAACCGCCATTGCGCCGGCAAGGCCAACCGCCACGAAGCATGCCAGTGCGGGCCCGCCGACCCACCAGCGGGCCGGGGATCCGGACAGTTTCCGGACGGGCAGGAGCAGGAGGATTGCGCCAAGCACGGCGGGGCCGAGCAAGCGCGGAGCAAGCGCCCAGCCATCGAGGCCGACTTCCCAAAGGCTCCAGCCCAGCGTCGTGACCAGCAATGCACCGTACAACTTCAAAGCCAGTCCGCTGCCGCGCAACAACGCGACGGCAGTGCCCAGAACCATCAGTCCCGCAGCGAGATAGTAGACACTCCCGCCTTCGATGATCAGGACGGTGCCGCCGATCACAAGCGTCAGCCCGACAAGCGCGAGGACAAGGACCAGCGCCCAGATATCGAACCTGCGTTGCATCGATTCCGCCCCCTCCCCGAGCCTATCCGCCTTGGTCCGGCACTGCGTTGCTATCCCCCGCCGCGCAAGGGCCGGAAGAAACTGCGCAGTTCCTCCGTCAGCAACGCCGGCTGTTCAGCAAAGGAAAAATGGCCGCCTTTGGGCAGGAGAGTCCAGCGCTTGAGATTGGTTGCCTGCTCGACCAGCGCCCTCGGCACCAGCATTACCTCCTTGGGAGCGATGGCGTAGCCGCACGGAACCTCGATTGCGGGCTTGCGGTCGTGGAGCGGCCTGAACGGCAAGCCCCCTGCCCTCGCATGCTCCCAGTATGTCCGCAACGACGTACCGATGGTGCGGGTCAGCCAGTAGATCGAGGCAAGCGTGCACAGGAAATCCCGGTCGTAGGCGGCAAGCAGATCGCCCCCGCAATCGCTCCAAGACCGCCGCCGCTCCCATAACCAGGCCGCCGTGCCCACCGGCGAATCGACGAGCGCATAGGCCAGGGTCTGGGGATCGCTGCTCTGCACGGTGAAATGGCTTACGACCGTCGACCCGCTTTCCGCCTGCCGTTCGAGCATCCACTGCTCGTCTGGGGCATAATCCCCGGGAGTGACCTGTGTGAGGTCCAACCCCGGGAAGAATGGGATCGTCGCGAGCAGCCCGATGACCTTGTCGGGATGGGTATGCGCCAGAAGGTTGGTGATCGCCGCCCCCCAATCGCCGCCCCCGACAGCGAAGCGCGCATAGCCTAAGACGTCACCCATCAGTCGAGTAAAAAGATCAACATGACGCGGGACATCGAGGCCGGTGGTCGCCAGCGGCATGGAGAAGCCGTGCCCCGGCAATGAGGGAATCACGAGGTCGAAGCTTTCAGCTGGATCGCCGCCATGGGCCACGGGATCGGTCAGCGGACCCACGAGGGCATGAAAATCCATGAACGTCCAGGGCCAGCCATGGACCAGCAGCAGGGGCATCGGGTTGAGGCCCTTTCCCCGGATATGGGCAAAATGGATCGGCACGCCGTCGATGACGACCTTATACTGCGGCATCCGGTTGATTTCTCGCTCGGTTGCGCGCCAATCGTAATCGTCGCTCCAGTAACGGACCATCTCTTCCAGCCATCCCCGCTCGACGCCGTAGCGCCAATCGGAATTGCCGAAATCGTCGGCCCATCGCGCATGCGCAAGGCGATTGCGCAGTTCCTCGAGATCCGCATCGGGAATCGCCACCTGGAACGGCTCCACCTTCATCGCGCCTGCCCCCCTGAGCACATCTGCATCCGCTCCGTTCCCGTTTCCGGCCTCGCAGGCTGCGGCATACCGTTCGCTTCGTCCATGCCACAAACAAAAAAGCCGCCCGGAAAGGGCGGCTGAATATGTTCGGTCGATTCGGCTGTTTCCAGATGCTTAGGAAAACCCTCGGTCAGGAGCGCCTGATGCGCACGAGAGGATAGGCCAGTTCCTCCAGCCAATGTGCATCGTGGCCTGGTATTCCGTAGCGATAGGGTCGCCCATCGGGAATGTGCAACGTCCCGAACACCCAGTCCCAGACCGAGAGCAGCACACCGAAGTTGCGATAGGAGGCTCCATCCTTGCCATAGCCGTGATGCGTGTGATGGATCCCGGGCGAGACAAAAACATGTTCGAGCGCGCGAAACGCCGGACCGAAATAACGGTGGCGGCGAATCGAATCATCCCAACGGAAATCGCTATGCGTGATGATGTTCCACACCGCGTTGAGAACTATGTAGATCCCGGCCGCTTCGCCCAGGCCCAGATAGATCACAAGGCCCATCGACCAGGCGTTGGGAATCACCACGTACCAGAAGAGGTTCAGCCGCATCCACACCGCAACGTTCATGTAGCGCGCGCTGTGGTGAGTCCGATGCAGCATCCAGAGCAGGGACTTCGATTTCGACGTCTGGTGCGCATAGCGGTGCACCCAGTAGAAGAAGAACTCACCGAAAAGCATGACTCCCGGCACGGCAAGCCAGAGCGGCGTATCGGCAAGTGTGCCCTGATAGGCCGGCAACAGCCCACTCCAGACCATGGCCACGAGGATTCCGACCGAAGGACCCAGGGCAAACCGGCCGATAGCCATGCTCGATAAGATCAGGGGAATCTCGCCTTTCCGCGCATAGGCCCCCCTATGCCGGCCGGCGAATACCTCGGCCAGAAGCACAATGATGGCGCCGACCGTGATCCACGCAATGTAAGTCCTGACATCCATACCCGCCTCCGTCTGAGAACCTAGGGACTAGAGGCGCAAGCCTAGAACGTCTAATGCATTTAATTTTCTTATATGATACCTTCACTGCATGCATGTGAGTCTGACCCGATTGAGGCACATCCTTGCCGTGGCGCGAACCGGGAGCTTTTCCCTTGCTGCCGAAGAGGAGGGCATTTCGCAGCCAGCCCTGAGCCGAAGCATCCAGGCGTTCGAAGCCGAATACGAAGTCCGGCTTTTTGACCGTAGCAGAGGCGGCGCGACCTTGACTGCAGCAGGAGCGCTGGCGGTCGAGCATGCACGAAACGTGCTTGCTGCTGCCGGCGAACTCGATCGAAACATGTCCCTGATCGGCAAGGGCGAGGCTGGCCGCGTTGGAGTGGGCTTCGGGCCGCTCGTCGCGAGCCTCTTGCTGCCAGGGCTGGGAAAGCAGCTCATGAGCACGCATCCGAACTTACAGCTGGTCTCAAAAATCAGGCCAGCTGACCAACTGCTCGACGCTCTGGTGGATGGCACAGTCGAAGCAATAATCGGAAACAGCGGCCATTTGAGCCAGATTCCTGGAGTTGTGCAGGAGCAACTC
>JACKKY010000004.1:12500-728045 GCA_024236175.1 Novosphingobium sp.
ACTTTAGCCCCGTTACATTTTCGCCGCAGGAACCCTTATTTAGACCAGTGAGCTGTTACGCTTTCTTTAAAGGATGGCTGCTTCTAAGCCAACCTCCTGGTTGTTTTGGGATTCCCACATGCTTTCCCACTTAGTGATGACTTGGGGACCTTAGCTGTAGGTTAGGGCTGTTTCCCTTTTGACGACGGACCTTAGCACCCGCCGTCTGTCTGCCGGATAAGACTCGATGGTATTCGGAGTTTGGTTAGGTTTGGTAAGCTCGCGCCGCCCTAGCCCATCCAGTGCTCTACCCCCATCGGCATACATCCGACGCTCTACCTCAATAGATTTCGCGGAGAACCAGCTATTTCCCGGCTTGATTGGCCTTTCACCCCTAAACACAACTCATCCGATAATTTTTCAACATTAAACGGTTCGGTCCTCCAGTGCGTGTTACCGCACCTTCAACCTGGTCATGCCTAGATCGCCGGGTTTCGGGTCTAATTCATCGAACTCGGTCGCCCATTTCAGACTCGCTTGCTGCGCCTACACCTAACGGCTTAAGCTTGCTCGATAAATTAAGTCACTGACCCATTATGCAAGAGGTACGCGGTCACCCCCCTATGGGGCTCCAATGCTTGTAAGCATTCGGTTTCAGGTACTGTTTCACTCCCTCATCAGGGTGCTTTTCACCTTTCCCTCACGGTACTGTGTTCGCTATCGGTCATGTACGAGTATTTAGGCTTGGAGGGTGGTCCCCCCATGTTCAGACAGGATTACACGTGTCCCGCCCTACTCGAGTCCTCATCATCACTTTCGCATACGGGGCTGTCACCCGCTATGGCCACTCTTTCCAAAGTGTTCTGCTAGTTGAAATGAAGGCACTGGCCTGGTCCGCGTTCGCTCGCCACTACTAACGGAATCTCGGTTGATGTCTTTTCCTCCGGGTACTGAGATGTTTCAGTTCCCCGGGTTCGCTTCACCAAGGCTATATATTCACCTAGGTGATACCTTATCCACCTCACTCCGATCCCGATTGCTCGGGCGCGAAATGAAATGGTGAAGGTGGGTTTCCCCATTCGGAAATCGCCGGATCAAAGCTAGCTCACAGCTCCCCGACGCTTATCGCAGCGTGCCACGTCCTTCATCGCCTGTACATGCCAAGGCATCCACCAAATGCTCTTACCTCACGCTTGAGAATCCACACCATCAACGACAGGCCTGGATACGAAGCCACTTGCCGCTTGCATAATACGGCAGCCTGCCTCGCCCATGCTACTAGCCTGCAGCATCGGTGCGGACGATAATCTCAGCCAGATATTTAAGTGCCGCATGCCAACCGATCACGTCAGATCGGATACCATGCGCCACGGCATCGATTAAAAAACCCATTCACAATGTCAAAGAAGCGGGAAGATCCCGCCAAACCGGACCGACAAACCGGACCGGAACTCGTTTCCTTCACTGGAGTTGCTTGGTGGAGCCAGCCGGGATCGAACCGGCGACCTCAAGCTTGCAAAGCTAGCGCTCTCCCAACTGAGCTATGGCCCCGAAGGACCCAAGCGATCCGGGAATGGTGGGCCTGGGAGGATTTGAACCACCGACCTCACCCTTATCAGGGGTGCGCTCTAACCAACTGAGCTACAAGCCCATTCCCGTACCCGGCCGGCCCCATTTTCTCTAATTGAGAAGTCAGGCCGCGGGCGGCGTGAGCCAGCTCAGGCAAATAACGCACTCAGCCGACAAAGCGGCGAACGCGTTAACTCCAGTGATGAAAGGACATGAGGACGACGGCATGTTCTTTGGAATGGGCGAAGCTCTTCCCGACGCGAAGTCAGGCGCTTTCGGCCAAATCCTTAGAAAGGAGGTGATCCAGCCGCAGGTTCCCCTACGGCTACCTTGTTACGACTTCACCCCAGTCGCTGATCCCACCGTGGTTAGCTGCCTCCTTGCGGTTAGCGCACTACCTTCGGGTGAAACCAACTCCCATGGTGTGACGGGCGGTGTGTACAAGGCCTGGGAACGTATTCACCGCGGCGTGCTGATCCGCGATTACTAGCGATTCCGCCTTCATGCTCTCGAGTTGCAGAGAACAATCCGAACTGAGACGGCTTTTGGAGATTAGCTCACCCTTGCGGGTTTGCTGCCCACTGTCACCGCCATTGTAGCACGTGTAGCCCAGCCTGTAAGGGCCATGAGGACTTGACGTCATCCCCACCTTCCTCCGGCTTATCACCGGCAGTTTCCTTAGAGTGCCCAACTAAATGATGGCAACTAAGGACGAGGGTTGCGCTCGTTGCGGGACTTAACCCAACATCTCACGACACGAGCTGACGACAGCCATGCAGCACCTGTCACTCGGTCCCGAAGGAAGAAAACCGTCTCCGGTAACCGTCAGGGATGTCAAAGGCTGGTAAGGTTCTGCGCGTTGCTTCGAATTAAACCACATGCTCCACCGCTTGTGCAGGCCCCCGTCAATTCCTTTGAGTTTTAATCTTGCGACCGTACTCCCCAGGCGGATAACTTAATGCGTTAGCTGCGCCACCCAAGCTCCATGAGCCCGGACAGCTAGTTATCATCGTTTACGGCGTGGACTACCAGGGTATCTAATCCTGTTTGCTCCCCACGCTTGCACCTCAGCGTCAATACTTGTCCAGCGAGTCGCCTTCGCCACTGGTGTTCTTCCGAATATCTGCAATTTCACCCTCTACACTCGAATTCCACTCGCCTCTCCAAGATTCTAGCCTACTAGTTTCAAAGGCAGTTCCGGGTTGAGCCCCGGGATTTCACCCTGACTTGATAAGGCCGCCTACGCGCGCTTTACGCCCAGTAATTCCGATTAACGCACCCTCCGTATTACCGCGGCTGCTGGCACGGAGTTAGCCGGTGCTTCTTCTCCAGGTACTAAGTCATTATCATCCTGGTAAAAGAGCTTTACAACCCTAGGGCCTTCATCACTCACGCGGCATTGCTGGATCAGGCTTTCGCCCATTGTCCAATATTCCCCACTGCTGCCTCCCGTAGGAGTCTGGGCCGTGTCTCAGTCCCAGTGTGGCTGATCATCCTCTCAGACCAGCTATGGATCGTCGCCTTGGTAGGCCTTTACCCCACCAACTAGCTAATCCTACGCGGGCTCATCCCAGGGCGATAAATCTTTGGTCCGAAGACATTATGCGGTATTAGCACGGATTTCTCCGAGTTATTCCGCACCCTAGGGCAGATTCCCACGCGTTACGCACCCGTGCGCCACTAGACCCGAAGGTCTCGTTCGACTTGCATGTGTTAGGCATGCCGCCAGCGTTCGTTCTGAGCCAGGATCAAACTCTCAAGTTTGTGTCACATACCAACCAGGCACGATCCGAAGATCGCCGACCGGGAAGGCATGAGCTTCAAGGAGCCGATACCTGCACTTGTCAAACGTAATGGATACGAAGGACATGTATCATCACACGCAAACCGTGGGGTTCGCGAGGATGTGGCATCGGCATAAGGTTAACCGGTACCCGGAGCCTTGAGCTCCCCGGACCGGGCGCCGTCGCCCACATGTCCCTTCATCAAAAACCAACAATGTCAAAGAGCCACTCAACAAAAGAGGCGGACAACAATGGAACCCCGATTTTCACCGGGGGACCGGTTGTCCGTTTCTGTTGGCGACCGTTGCGATCGGAACCAGTCGTTTAGACCGGCAGCGCCGCGTCGGTGAGGGGCCATATATGGAGGGTGTTGGATTCGGTCAACGCCTTTTTGCAATAAAATTTCATCCTCGTCGGAAAGGCGCAGATATCCGTCATTTTTGTCGAGCATGCTCGATGAGGTTTTCGGGTCCGTGACGAATCGCTTTGAGCCGGTCGCCCGCTTAAACCAAATCTTAGACGGTCTTGGTTAATCCCGCGCGCATGAAAATACCTTCGTCGGCAAAGGCCCAAAGCCCCGGCAACGCCCCGAGTACGCCTCGAATCGCGGTTATCGTACCCGCCTATGGCGTGGCGCATCTCGTCGGGGAGGCTCTCGAATCACTGCGCGCCCAGACGATACAGGACTGGGAGTGCATCGTTATCGACGACGGTGCACCCGACGATGTGGCGGGCGCGGTGGAACCATTTCTATCCGACGAGCGCATCCACCTGATGCTCACGCCCAACCAGGGCGTCTCCGCGGCGCGCAATACCGCAATCGCAGCAACCAGCTCTCCGCTTGTTGCGCTGCTCGACGGCGACGACCTGCTGCGCCCCACATATCTCGAAACCATGGCCGCAGTCATGGAAGCCGAGCCGGACGCACGCATCGCCACCTGCAATGCGCGAATCTTCGGCGCGGTGTCCGAAGAAACCCTGGCGATGACGCGCAAGCAAGGAACCGGCGACGGCGTGCGCGGGACCCTTTCCGACGTGCTCGCGCGGGAGTTCAATGTATATATCGGCTCGACTTTCCGCCGAGCCGACTTCGACGCGATCGGCGGCTTCGACACATCCATGTCCCAATCGGAGGATCTCGATTTCTGGGTCCGGCTGATGCTGCTCGGCGGCTACGCCCGCTACGTCGACGAAATCCTCGGCGACTATCGGGTGCGGCGTAACTCCGCCTCGGCGAATGGCCAACTGATGATGCTCGGCATGATCCGGGTCTACGAGAAGGCCTGTGAAGCTCTGGGCGATCGACCGGAAGAGCGAACTCGCCTCGCGACCTGCACGCGGATGAAGCGCGAGAACTGGCCTTCGAGCATGCGATCGACCTGAATCATCGACGGTGACTTCCGGCACGGAATCCGCGAGCTGCGGGCCGCACGTCTCAGGTCGCGGAAGGGGGGCCGTATTGGAGCGCCGCTATTCCGCGAGTTCGCAGATCATTCCCCTGGCGAAGCCGATGCTCGCGCGCCCGCCGTCGCGCCCCATGCGCGTAGCCACGGCACCGGTGCGCTTGCGGCACCGCGCAGTCAAGACCGGCGCTGAAGGACAGGCGAAGCCCATTGTCGGCTCCGCATCCCTCACCGTCGCCATGGCGGTCTACAACAACGGCCCCTTCGTCGGCGAAGCGATCGACAGCATTCTCGATCAGACTGTCGGGGACTTCCGAGTTCCTGATCGTCAATGACGGTTCGACCGACAAATCGGGTCGCCGTGATCGAAGGCGGACCGTGCGGCTAGCGACAGCCGCATCCGCGTAATCCATCAGGAGAACCGCGGCTTTATCGCCAGCCTCAACCGCATGTTTCGCGGAAGCGCACAGCCTGGATTGCGCGGATGGACGGCGACGATATCTCCTTTCCCGGACGACTTGCAGAAGCAGATGGCTTTCTGAAGCCGCCAACCCCGACCACGGCGTGATCGGATGTTCGCCAGCCTGATGATCGGCCCTGAGGGCAGGCTCGTCACCCGCCCACCGATCGTGCGCCCGACTGACACACGAGGGCCTGATCGAGAATCTCGAATCAGGGCCCGCTGACTAAATCACAACGCGGTGATCTATTCTGCGCGAGGCGGTTCTCTTGGCGGTCGGCGCTACCGCCCCGCCTACCGCCATGCGGAGGATTGGCGACCTGTGGCTGCGGCTGAGCACGGTCACCGCTTATGGCGAACCTACCGGATGCACTCGTCGCCTACCGCCTCTATCCCGATCAGGTGAGTTCGCGCCATGTTGTCGCACAGGCGCGCCATGCAGCGATTGCCTGGCTGCGCCATTGCGAACGCCTAAGCGGCAGGCAACCCGATCCGACCGAAAGGCGCGACACACTGCCTGCGCTTGAGAAGCTGGACGCGACTCTTCGGCGAAGGGCGGTTCTGCCTATGTCCGCAGCCGGGTGATCGACCGCACGCTTTAGTTCGCCCGAGGCGATCGGCGGCGAAGGCTACGAAATGCTCATCGACCACATCGCGAGAACGGGACCGATCCGCTGTGGAGAGCCGCCGCACGCCTGCTGAAATCAGGGCGTCCGCATGAAAGGCCGCCGGAGTCGCCAACGCGCTTCTCCGGGCGGGCTGAGGACGAGCTTCGCCATGTCTGTCCGTGGAGCGCAATCTGGGCCATGTCGTCGCAGTACGTCGCGCCTTGCGATCAACTTCGGCGTCAGCATCTATCTTGCCCGCTACTACATCGGACCGGATGAGCTGGGGCTGTTCTCGATCGCCTTTGCCGCCACAACGCTTATCGCCGTGTTCCAGGACTTCGGGCTAACCCGCTACGTGGCGGGCGAAGCCGATCTCGACGACGCCAAGATCCGCGCCGCATGTTCGCTCTCGCTGGTGATTGCAGGAGCGATCGCCGTCGTCAGCATGGCCCTCGCCTGGCCGATGGCCGCGCTATACGACATGCCGCAGCTGGCTCCGCTCATGCTGGTCATCGGCGCATCATATCTGCTGCTGCCGTTCACCGTCGTGCCCAGAGCACTGATCCAGCGCAAGCTGGACTTCAAGTCGAACACGATAATGGACATCGGCGCGGCTTCCGCCAACGCGGTCGTATCCATCCATCTCGCCCGCCACGGTGCAGGCGCCATGGCGCTGGCCTGGGGAACCCTGGCCCAATTCGCCGCACGCGCGCTTATCGCACAGTGGCGCAACGGCCTGCTTCTGCCCTGGCCGCTGTCATTCGACGGAGCGCGGCCGATCCTCAAATTCGGCGGCGGCTCTTCGTTGCTGGTGTTGAGCGGAACGCTGAGTGCAAAACTGCCCGATCTGGTCATCGGCCGACTGATCAATCAGGCGGCGGTGGGTCTGTTCGGGCGAGCGAACGGCCTTTCCGGGCAACTGCGTACGCTGGTCTCGGGGGCAGTCACAGGCGTGTTCTATCCGGCTTTCGCCCGGGTTCGGGACCGGGGCGAACCGCTAGGCCCGCACTACGAACGAGTCGTCTCCTGCTATTGCGGCGTGACCTGGCCGACGATGGCGGGCCTCGCGATCCTCGCCGAGCCCCTGATCCGTCTGCTTTATGGCGAGCGCTGGCTGGGCGCGGCACCGCTCCTGCAATGGATCGCAATCTCCGAAATCTGCTTCGTCGCCCTGCCTCTGCACGTGGAATTGCCGATCCTGCTGGGCCGGATGAAAGCGCTGATCCACCGCAACCTGCTGGACACGCTCGCCTCGGTCCTGCTGCTGGCCGTCGGCGCCTATTTCAGCCTGGAGGCAGCCGCGGCTTCCCGCTTCGCCTACAGCATCGTGTGGATCTTCATTTATATCGGTTTTCTCCACACGCTGGTGGGCTTTCGCTGGGGCGGGCTGCTCGCGAACTACGCCAAGTCCGGGCTGGCGACGATCGCCGCCATTGCTCCCACCGTTGCCATCTATGCTTTCTGGCAAGGACCGAGCGAGCTCGGATTCGCGGAAATGCTGGCCGGCACCCTGGCCGGAATATTCGCCTGGCTGGTGACGCTCTGGCTGACCGACCATCCTCTGTTCCGCGAGTTCACCGGCCTGATCGGCGATATGCTCGGCAAGCTGCGACGTCCCGCTCCGGAGACGATGGCGTGAGATTCGCATATGCCATCCTTGCCCATGCAGGGCCGGAACAGCTGACCAGCCTGATCGACCGGCTGGCGGACGGCCCCAACGGGGACCGAATCGTCCTCCATCTCGACCGCAAATCGGACCTCTGGCGCCACCAGCGCGAACGCTTTGCCCGTCACCCTTCGGGAAAGATCGTATTGGTGCCGGACCCGGTCAACGTCATCTGGGCGCATTCCAGCCAGGTTGCCGCCCAGTGCCGCGTCCTCGGCGAAGCGCTTCAACATGACTTCGACTATGTCCACCTGATCAGCGGCGCGGACTGGCCGGTGTCTCCTCGAGAGAAGATCGTTGCCGATATCGCCGCGCATGGCGAGCGGTGCCCCGCCTTTATCGACCTCTACGGCGAGATGCAGCAGGAACGGCTGCAGGACTGGTGGTTCGACGACCGCAAGTTCAGCCTCGAAGGCTTTCCCCGCCTGTCCGAAAACGTCGAGCGGGCGCAAACCCGCCTGAGCTGGGCTTTCTCGCGCTGGTGGCACAAAGCCGGGCTCGACCGGGGCGCCTATCTCGGACAACCATGGGTCAAGGGCAGCGGCTGGTTTTCCCTGCCGCGCGACATCGCCACCGACATCTGCGGCGAAGTGGGCCGCATGCTGGAACGCGGGCGCATGCGATTCACCCAATGCGCCGACGAACACGCGATCCAGACCGTGCTGGTGCGCCGTCATGGCGACCGGATCCTGCCCGACCACCGTTACATCGACTGGGGCGCGGGCGGAAACCACCCCAAGCTGCTGACGCGCGCCGACCGCGAATCGATCATCGCCAGCGGCGCATGGTTCGCAAGGAAGTTCGACATCAAGGTCGACGACTTCTTCCTCGAGCCGAACGCCTTTGCTTTCGCCGAGCGCGAACCCGCCCACGCCCTGCAGGGCTGAGCGCTCCCCTTCCCCGGCCCGGTTTTGAGCCGCTGCCGCAATCGTGCTAATATCTGCATTCACGGATCTTCCGGCATCAGGTCCGGAAGCCGGGGAGAGCTGCCGCGATGCAAGGTCTCGCGCAAATCCTGTCGCTGGTGCTGGCCAACACCGTCCTGCCGGCAGCCCCCCTTGTCGAATCGGGCGTGCAGGTTTCCGAAACCGAGGCCGTCTCCGGCGAGCCCGAGATCGTCGGCGGGGAGGAAGACCGCTACGATCGGATGACGCTGCCCGTTCACATCGGCGAGCATGGCCCGTTCCGATTCCTGCTCGACACCGGCTCCCAGTCCACGGTGCTCTCCACCGCACTGGCCGACAAGCTGGCGCTGCCTCCCGGCCAGTCCCGTACCATCGTCAGTATTGCCGGCACACAGGAAGTCAGGACGGCGGAAGTCGAACGAATCCTGCTGGGCAAGCGCAGCTATTACGGGCTCGAGGCGCCGTTGCTGGAGCGCGGCCATATCGGGGCGGACGGCATCCTCGGCATCGACAGCCTTCAGAACCAGCGGGTGCTGGTCGACTTCAGCGACAATTTCATCGCCATCAACGATACGGAGAAGATCGCGGCGGATCGCGATTTCGACATCGTCGTCAAGGCGCGGCGGCGCGCCGGGCAGTTGATCATGACCAACGCCGATATCGACGGAAAGCGCGCCCGGGTCATCATCGATACCGGGTCGGACGTCACCATCGGCAACCGTGCCCTCCAGCGCGCCCTCGCCCGTCGCGGAAAAATCGTCGAAACGGTGCTGCACAGCGCAACCGGCCAGCAGCTTCCGGCACAGATGGGCTTCGCCGAACGGCTTTCCTTCGGCGACATCAGCATCACCAACGTCGCGATAGCCTTCGCCGACGCCGCGCCATTCAAGAAGCTCGCCCTGGACAAGCGGCCGGCGCTGATGCTCGGCATGCGCGAACTGCGCGTGTTCAAGCGAATCGCCATCGACTTCTCCCGGCGCAAGGTGATGTTCGACCTGCCCGCCGAGTTCGAGTTCGAGAAACCGAGCGGCTTTGCGTTTTAAAGCGTGCCCACTACATAGGCGCGCATGCCGCCCGACACATCCGCAGACGATCCCCAAGCACGCCACGACGGCTGGCTGACGCTGAAGCGCTTCCTGCCGTACCTGTGGCCCGCGAAAAACCTCGGGCTGAGGTGGCGCATTGTCGTGGCGGTCCTGCTGATCATCGCCGCGAAGGGCACGATGCTGACGCTGCCCTTCTTCTACAAGCGCGCCGTCGACGAGATGACGCTGGAAGGCAACACGCTCGTCACCGTCGCGCTGGCCTTCGTCATGGCCTATGCGCTCGGCCGTTTCGCCAGCGTCGCCTTCGACAACATACGCAACATGGTGTTCGAACGGGTCGGCCAGGACGCCACCCGCGCGCTGGCGGAAGACGTCTTTGCCCGGCTGCACAGCCTGTCGCTGCGTTTCCATCTCGGCCGACGGACCGGCGAGGTCACCAAGGTCATCGAGCGGGGCACCAAGAGCATCGACTTCATGCTCTATTTCCTGCTGTTCAACATCGCTCCGACAGTGATCGAACTGACTGTCGTTGCGGTCATCTTCTACTTCCACTTCGGCTGGGAACTGGTGGCGGCGACGATGCTCGCGATCGCATCCTATGCCTTCGCCACCCAGAAGATCACCGAATGGCGCACCGCTCTTCGCATGAAGATGAACCGGCTGGACGGGCAGGCGCTGGACCGGGCGGTCGATTCGCTGCTGAACTACGAGACGGTCAAATATTTCGGCGCCGAGAAGCGCGAGCAGGAGCGCTATGGCCAGGCTGCCCGGGAATATGCCGACGCCGCGGTGAAAAGCGAAGGCAGTCTCGGTTTTCTCAACATTGCTCAGGCGATGATCGTCAACCTGCTGATGGCGGGCGCCATGGGCTACACCGTCTGGGGCTGGTCGCAGGGCAAGTTCACAGTGGGCGACCTGGTCTTCGTCAACACCTACCTGACGCAGCTGTTCCGTCCGCTCGACATGCTCGGAACGGTGTACCGCACCGTCCGGCAGGGGCTCATCGACATGGCCGAGATGTTCCGGCTGATGGATACCGAAGTCGAGGTTCGCGACGCGCCCGATGCACCCGCCCTCGTGATCCGGCGGCCGACCGTGGCTTTCGACAATGTCGTGTTCGGCTACGAACCGGACCGCACGATCCTGCACGGGCTTTCATTCGAGGTTCCTTCGGGGAGCCATGTCGCCATCGTCGGCCCCTCGGGCGCGGGCAAGTCGACCATCGCCCGGCTGCTGTTCCGCTTCTACGACCCGCAGAGCGGGCGCATCCTGATCGACGGGCAGGACATCAGGGAAGTGACGCAGGAATCGGTCCGGGCGGTGCTGGGCATCGTCCCGCAGGACTCGGTGCTGTTCAACGATACGATCGGCTACAACATTGCCTATGGACGCGACGGGGCGAGCCGGGAAGACGTGGAAGCGGCAGCACGGGCCGCAGCGCTGATGCCGCTGATCGACCGGCTGCCAAAACGTTTCGAGACCGAAGTCGGCGAACGCGGCCTCAAGCTGTCAGGCGGTGAGAAGCAGCGCGTCGCGATTGCCCGGACACTGGTGAAGAACCCGCCGATCCTGCTGCTGGACGAAGCCACCAGCGCGCTGGACACGCGCACCGAGCAGGACATTCTCGCCACGCTGCGCCACGTATCCGAGCATCGCACCAGCCTGTCCATCGCGCACCGGCTGTCGACCATCGCCGATTCGGACACGATCTTCGTGCTGCACGACGGCAGGCTTGCCGAACAGGGCACGCACACCGAACTGCTGAGGCATGACGGCCTCTACGCCGAAATGTGGGCGCGGCAGGCTTCGGAAGAACAGGAAATAAGCGAAGCGGCGGAATAGCGGTCGGTCCGATCTCAGGACATTGACCCCGCCCGTCCTTGCGCTGCAGCGCAGCATCGGGCACAGACCCGCCACTGTTCCTGACGGCGACGCACGAGCGCCCCTTCCATTACTGGACGACTGAATGACTTATCTCGCTGCGATGCGGCGCGATTGGACTTCCAATCCGCGCGCCGACATCCTTGCCGGCATCGTTGTGGCCCTGGCGCTGATTCCCGAGGCAATCGGCTTTTCCGTAATCGCCGGGGTCGATCCACGTGTCGGGCTCTACGCTTCGGTCGCGATCGCGATCATCATTTCCTTCACGGGCGGCAGGCCGGGCATGATTTCGGCGGCAACGGCCGCCGTGGCGGTGCTGGTAACGCCGCTCGTGCGCGAGCATGGCGTCGAATATCTGTTCGCCGCCACCATCCTGATGGGCGTGTTCCAGATCTTCGCCGGGATTCTCCGGCTCAATCTCGTCATGCAGTTCGTTTCGCGCTCGGTTATCACCGGCTTCGTCAACGCGCTCGCCATCCTGATCTTCATGGCACAGCTCCCCCAGCTCACGAACGTCAGCTGGCACACGTACGCCATGGTCGCCGGCGGACTGGCGATCATTTACCTGCTGCCGCGCATCACCAAGGCAGTACCGTCACCGCTGGTCGCGATCCTCGTGCTCTCCGGCCTTTCGATCGGTCTCGACCTGCCCGTCCACACGGTCAGCGACATGGGGACGATACCCGAGGGCTTGCCCACGCTGGTCCTGCCCAACGTCCCGCTCACCTTCGAAACCCTGCAGATCATCCTGCCCTATTCGCTGGCCATGGCCGCTGTCGGCCTGCTCGAATCGCTGCTGACCGCCCAGATCGTCGACGACATGACCGACACAGACAGCTACAAGCGCTATGAATGCCGTGGCCAGGGCATCGCCAACATCGGAGCGGCGCTGGTCGGCGGCATGGGTGGCTGCGCGATGATCGGCCAGTCGGTCATCAACATTACCTCCGGCGGACGGGGTCGGCTCTCGACGCTGACCGCGGGCGTGGTGCTGCTCATCCTGCTGGCGCTGCTCAGTCCCTTCGTCGCGCAGGTGCCGATGCCCGCGCTGGTCGCAGTGATGATCATGGTTTCGATCGGCACATTCAGCTGGAACTCGATTCCCAACCTGCGCAATCACCCCTGGCAGAGTTCGGTGGTCATGGTCACGACGGTCGTGGTCGTCGTCGCCACTCACGACCTTTCACTGGGCGTGGCGGCCGGCGTGCTGCTTTCGGGCATCTTCTTCGCCCAGAAGGTCCAGCGCCTGTTCCATATCAAGCGCGAAGTCAGCGCGGACGTCCAGACCGCGACCTACCTCGTCTCGGGCGAGATATTCTTCGCCTCGGTCCATCGCTTCATCGAGCAGATGCTGGCCGAAAGGGAAACCGCGCCGAACGTGGTGATCGACATGAGCCGCGCCCACCTGTGGGACATCTCCTCGGTCGATGCGCTCGACAAGATCGTCGGCAAGCTGGACAGGGGCGGCAGCAGCGTGAAGGTCGTCGGCTACAACGAGGCGAGCGCCGACATCGTCGACAAGTTCGCGCTGCACGACAAGACCGGGTTCGAACTGGGGACGGTGCCGCACTGAGCGGCCCGACGAGTCACCCTTTCACCACGTCCGCGTCTTTCCAGACCACCGCCTGCGCCGCCTTCATGTACCCGCCGTCCGCGTCCCATGCGAGCGTGGGCGAGCCGTAAAGCCGCCAGCCCTGCTCTAGCGCTTCCGACACGCGGTCGCAGAAGGCGCGATCGTCCTTGCCGGTGAGCAATCGGTAGACGGGCTTGTCTTCGGGCGGGATGGACATTGCTGATCGGCTCCTATTTCTCGACTCTGCTCCAGTAGCCCTCGGTCAGCGAAACCGGCCCCTTCTCCATGCCGAAGACACCGCAGGGCACCATCCGCTCCCGCAACTCGCTGTCGAAAGCGTCGGCCACTTGCTCGCCGGTCCAGCTCTCGCGATGGACCGGAGGCAGCAGCAGCGCCGGGTGGGTATAAAGCTGCAGGTCGCCCTGATCCATCCGCAACAGCTGTCCGGTGACGCCCTCGGCGCGGTCGGAAAGCAGGAACTCGACCGCCGGCGAATTGGCCTCGGGCGGCTGGATCTGCGCGATCCGGGCCGCCAGCGTCTCCTTATCGAAATAGCCTTCCGCCGGCCTCGTCATCCGCGTCAGGCCGAACGGCGAGAGGCCGTTGACGCGCACGCCGGTACCTTCCAGCTCGATCGCCCAGGTATAGACCATGGAGGCGACAGCGCCCTTGGTGGCGCCGTAAACGGTCATGCCGTCCATCCCCATATGCGCGCCCGAGACGACGTTGACGATGGAGCCTGAGCCCTGCGCCCGCATCGGCTTCACCGCATGGGCGGTGCAATGCATCGGCCCCAGGACATTGGTCTGAAGCAGGTCGCGGGCGACATCGGGCTCGAAATCCCAGACCTTGGCGAGATGAAACAGCCCGGCATTGTTCACGAGGCCGTCGATCTTACCGAAAGCCTCCAGGCAGCTTTCGATCAGCCGGCCCGCCTCTTCCCAGTCGCTTACGTCGGCCACGCAGGCGATGGCGTTTCCGCCTTCCTGCCTGATTTCCTCGGCGGTCCGCCCGGCCAGCTCCGGATCGATATCGTTGACGACCACCGATGCGCCCTGACGGGCTGCCCCCTTGATGCAGGCGGCGCCGATCCCCTGCCCCGATCCGGTGATGACGACCGCCTTGCCGTCCAGCATGCCCATGGCCTCGCTCCTCTCCGCCGGTGTTCCGGCCGAGGTTCACGATAGGCCAATTGCCGGGGTCAGAGGATATATTTCGAGAGGTCGCTGTCCTTGGCGAGATCGGCGAGGCGCTCCTGCACGTAGGCGGCATCGATCGTCACCGTCTCGCCGACGCGATCCTCGGCTTCGAAACTCACTTCCTCGAGCAGTTTTTCCATCACCGTCTGCAGGCGCCGGGCGCCGATGTTCTCGACGCTTTCGTTCACCTGCGCCGCGATCTTCGCCACTTCGCCGATCGCATCGGCGGCGAAATCGAGAGTCACCTTCTCCGTGGAGATCAGCGCGCTGTATTGCTCGACGAGGTTGGCCCGGGTCTCGCACAGGATGCGCACGAAATCCTCTTCGGTGAGCGCTTTCAGCTCGACCCGGATCGGCAGGCGGCCCTGCAGTTCGGGCAGCATGTCCGACGGTTTGGCCACGTGGAAAGCGCCGCTGGCGATGAAAAGGACATGGTCGGTCTTCATCGGGCCGTACTTGGTCGCGACGGTGGTGCCCTCGATCAGCGGAAGCAGGTCGCGCTGCACGCCTTCGCGGCTCACCGACCCGCCGCGCACGTCGGAAACGGCGATCTTGTCGATCTCGTCCAGGAAGACGATGCCGTTGGTCTCGGCATTAGCCAGCGCGACCCGGGCGACGTCGTCCTGGTCCATGCGCTTTTCGGATTCCTCGTCGACCAGCTTGTCCCAGGCATCGGGCACTTTCAGCTTGCGCCGCTTGAGGTTCTGCTGGCCGAAAGCCTTGCCCATGATGTCGGACAGGTTGATCATGCCGATCGAGCCGCCCATCCCGGGAATCTCCATCGGCATGGAGCCCGCATCCTCAACCTCGATCTCGACCTCGGTGTCGTTCATCGCATCCTCGACGACGCGCTGGCGGAAGCTTTCGCGCGTGGCTTCGGAAGCATGTTCGCCCACGAGCGCATTGAGAAGCCGCTCCATCGCCGCATGCGACGCTGCTTCGCGAACGGCATCGCGGCGGCGGTCCTTCTCGAGCCGGATCGCTTCCTCGACGAGGTCGCGGGCGATCTGCTCGACGTCCCGGCCGACATAGCCGACTTCGGTGAACTTGGTCGCCTCGACCTTCACGAAAGGCGCGTCGGCCAGCTTCGCAAGCCGCCGGCTGATCTCGGTCTTGCCGCAGCCGGTGGGGCCGATCATCAGGATGTTCTTGGGCGTCACCTCGTCCCGCAATTCGGGAGAAAGCCGCTGGCGGCGCCAGCGGTTGCGCAGCGCGACCGCCACGGCCCGCTTAGCCTCGGTCTGGCCGATGATGTGCTCGTCGAGCGCGGCGACGATCGCCTTGGGTGTGAGATTGTCGTTCATGGAATTTCCGTTGGAGTTCAGCCGATGACCTCGACCGTCACCTGGTCGTTGGTGAAGACACAGACGTCCGCCGCAACCTGCATGGCGCGGCGGGCGATGGTTTCGGCGTCGTCTTCATACTCGGCAAGCGCGCGGGCGGCCGCGAGAGCGTAGTTCCCGCCCGAACCGATGCCCGCAATCCCGCCTTCCGGCTCGAGCACATCGCCGTTGCCGGTGAGAATCAGCATGGTCTCGGCATCGGCGACGATCATCAGCGCTTCGAGATTGCGCAGATACTTGTCCGTGCGCCAGTCCTTGGCGAGTTCGACCGCGGCGCGCATCAGCTGGCCGCGGTACTGCTCCAGCTTCTTCTCGAGCCGCTCGAAGAGAGTGAAAGCGTCCGCCGTGGCGCCCGCGAAACCGGCGATAACCTTCTCGCCCTCGCCAATGCGCCGGACCTTGCGGGCATTCGGCTTCATCACCGTGTTGCCCATGGTGACCTGACCATCACCGGCGATGACGGTCTTGCCGCCCTTCTTCACGCCGATGATGGTGGTGCCGTGCCACTGTGGAAGGCCGTGGCTCGCCAGATTGCTATCCATTCGCGCGATATATGCCCCGCAGCGCCAGGTTCAAGCAGAGGGTTGCCGTCCTACGGACCACCGCCGACGGGACCGGCGCCCGGAGCACCGACCGCTCCGACATTGCCGAACAGATCCTCAAGGAAGCTGCGATCACGGCCCAGCGTCGGCGTCTTGTCCCCTTCGGGGCTAATCCGCGCGACCTTCTCCATTCCGGCGCGGTCGACGCCGACCACATTGCCGGCATTGTCGAAACGGATCCGCAGGACCGTCTGCTTCTCGGTCCGTGTCTTGCGGAATGCCGGCTGCTTGGTGTCGATCGAAAGGTAGTACCAGTCCTTCTCGCCGAACTGGCTGACAAAGGTCGGGCGGCCAAGCGTACGCTCGACGGAAACCCGGTTGTCGATGCCCGGCTGCACCGCGTCGATCAGCGCCTGGTCCGCGATATAGCCGCGATGATTGCGAATCGAAGTGCAGCCGCCGGCCAGCAGGGCCAGTCCCAGCGATGCTCCCACGCACAATGCCAATCGCCTGCCAACGCGCATTCACTATCTCCAATCGCCGGCGTTCAAGTCACACCAAAACCATCAAGGCGTTGCCAGCCGGGCGCACACGAGTGTAACGGCGAGCAGCCTTAAGCCGCCCTGCCCCATATCGCAATGCCATTGAGCCGGGGGAAATGGGCCGCGACGATTGAATTGCTCCTGAACAAGGGTTGCGTGCAAGTGTCCTTCCTCTCCCGCATTTTCGGCCGATCGGGCTTCCTGGGCAGCAAGGACGATCGCGCGCATGTTCGCCCCCTGTGGCACCATGTCGTCGCCATTGCGCGCGAACCGCGCTGGTACGCAGATTTCGGCGTGGCCGACACCGTGGGCGGTCGCTTCGACGCGATCACCCTGATCCTGTCGCTGGTGCTGTTGCGGATGGAGCGCGAGGAATCGCTGATCGAACCGTCGGTGCGGCTGACCGAGCTGTTCGTGGAGGACATGGACGGACAGCTGAGGCAGAACGGCATTGGCGACCTGGTTGTCGGCAAGCACATCGGTCGGCTGATGAGCGTACTCGGCGGCAGGCTCGGCGCAATCCGGGAAGCGCTGCCGCAAGGCGAAGATGCGCTGGCGCAAGTGGTCGCCCGCAACGTCACCCTGACCGACGGCGCCGATCCGGCGAAACTGGCGCATGAGGCGAAGGAACTCGCGAATCGGCTGGAATGCCTGTCCGCGGACGAGATCATCGCGGCCGGTTTCAGATGAACGCCTCTCCGGAGTTTTCCCGACCCGTCGATATTCGCGAGGTCGACGCCCGACCGCTGGAGATCGCCGCCGGCGAAGCCGAACGCGCAGCGCTTGCCGCTCGCTTCGAACTGGTGAAAATCGACCGCCTGGAGGCCGAAGTGGCTCTGGAACGCAACGGCGATGCCGTGAACGCGACCGGAACCCTCGAGGCCGATATAGTGCAGACCTGCGCAGTTTCGGCGGAAGACCTTCCTGTATCCATCCGCGAGCCGCTCTCTTTCCGCTTCGTGCCGGAATCGGCCGCGCACAGCCCCGATGAAGAGATCGAGCTCGACGCGAACGAGCTGGACGAAATCGAATACACAGGGACGAGCTTCGATCTGGGCGAAGCGATCGCGCAGAGCCTGGCGCTGGCTATCGATCCCTTTGCGACGGGCGAGGGAGCCGAAGAAGCGCGCCGCCGGTCGGGCATTGTCACCCCTGAAGACGCAGGGCCGTTCGCGGCGCTACGGCAACTGAAGCCGAAGGATTGAAGGCTGAATCGGGGGAGCCACGCGCTCCCTCACGTCCGGTTGCCTGCCGCTTCACCGCAAGCCGGCGAGCGGAAAAACCAACAGATCAGAACGGGATGTCGTCGTCGAGATCCTCGGCGAGATCGTGGTGGGGCTGCGAGCCGCCCGGAGCAGGAGATCCGCCCCAGTCGCTGGCCCCCCTGCCGCCTTCATCCCATCCGCCGCCGCGCTGGGCGCCACCGCCGGAACGGCCGTCAAGCATGGTCAGGGTCGCGCCGGGTCCTTGCAGAACGACCTCGGTGGTATAGCGGTCCTGCCCATCCTGGCCTTGCCACTTGCGGGTGCGAAGCTGTCCTTCGATGTAGACCTTGCTGCCCTTGCGCAGGAAGCGCTCGGCAACGCCGACGAGACCGTCGGAAAAGATCGCGACGCTATGCCACTCGGTGCGTTCCTGTCGCTCGCCGGTGTTGCGATCCTTCCAGCTCTCGGTGGTCGCAACCCGCAGGTTGCAGACGCGGCCACCGTTCTGGAAGTTGCGCACTTCGGGATCGGCACCGAGATTGCCGATGAGAATGACCTTGTTGACGCTGCCTGCCATCGAATCGAATTCCTCTTGCTGTGGTGACACGCGTAAACGCCGCGCGCCGCAACGGCCACCCGTTGGTCCGGCCTTTCCCACATCCCTTTCCCGCAGCTGCGCGGGCTCCGCAAGACCTGCTGACTTTCGACGCAGGCTAGGTTCAGGGCGGCGACCTCGAATCCGATTTCGAGTCCGCGTCTGACTGGCAGAGCCCGACTCTGAGGCGCCATGTCCAGCCAAAGCCGAGGATGTCACATCACGGACACCGAAAGCCAGAAAAAACAGGCCTGCCGGGAATCGTGGATGCGATCCGCCCGCTCGGGAGCGGCGGCGATACAGAGCCTCCCAGCACATTGCTTTGCAATGCAGAGACTTAGTCACAACACCCTGAGTTGTTACGACCAGTTCCGCATTTATGTTTCGCCAGAACCTTATCCAGAATCTCCGTAGTCGTCGCAATTTGCGTTTTACCGTTCCGCAATGCGGAGAAGATTAGCCCCAATGCCTGCCAGGCTCCGGAACGGGAACGAGGGACGCAGTGCTCAAACGGGTCAAGATATCTGACGTCGAATTAGGAATGTTCGTTCACAAGCTGGAAGGCAGCTGGTTCAAACATCCCTTCTGGAAGTCGCGCTTCCTGCTCGAGGAAGCGGACATGCTGGCGGATCTGAGGGCGAGCGAACTCAGTTCGGTCATCATCGACACGTCAAAGGGACGGGATTTGCGCCCGCGTACGGCCGGGCCCGCCTTAACACAGGCGCCCCAACCGACATCGAACAGCATTGTCCGCCCTGCATTGGGGCAACAGCAGCGCCGGTTCCAGTCGGCGCCGGCCGCATCGTCGAACTCCGCCGAACTTCGCTCCACCACGCCGCACAGCATGGGGCGCGAATTCGGACTGGCCAGTCGCGTCGTAGGCCGTTCGCAAAAAGTCGTCTCGAAAGTGTTTCTCGAAAGCCGGCTGGGCAAGTCGATCAAGACCGCCGAGATCGAACCGGTTATCGAGGACATCTTCTCCTCGATCCAGCGCCAGCCGCACGCGTTCAACGGACTCATGCGCTGCAAACGCGACATCGAGCAGGTCTATCGCCATGCGCTGTCGATGAGCGCTCTCATGATCACGCTCGCCCGGCAGATGAAACTCTCGCCCGACGCCATTCGCCAGGCGGGCATGGCCGGACTTCTCAAGGACGTGGGCATCGCCCTCGTGCCCGACAACGAGAATGGCCAGCCAACCGATCTGGCCGCCGTTCACGACGCCGACCGCACCTGCGACCACACCATTCTGGGGCACGACTACCTGAAGCTTGGCGGTGACCTTCCCGAAGGCGTCCTCGAGGCCACGCTGCAGCACCACGAAAGGCTCGACGGCAGCGGGTACCCCCAACACCTGCAAGGGGACGATATCGGCATCATGGCCCGGATGGCAGCCATATGCGACGTATACGACGACCTCGTCACCGACCACCAGAGCCACCCCGGGATCGAACCGTCGGCAGCGATCGAGGAACTGCTGAACGCTCAAGGGAAATTCGACCCGGCTATCCTTAAACAATTCATCGACGCGCTGGGCATCTATCCGATCGGTTCAGTGGTTCGCCTGCGCACCAACCGCCTCGCGCTGGTAGTCAACCAGGATCCCGCCGACGGAGCCCGCCCGCTGGTGCGCGTGTTCTATTCGATCGGTGAAAAGCGGCTGATCCGTCCGCAGGACATCGCTCTGGCTCAATGCTTCGGCGAGGATGCCATTGAAGGCGCGGCCGATCCCGCCGTCTATGGCATCGCCGACTTCCCCCAGTTGCGCGAACGGCTGTTTGCCGCTGCTGCCAAGGCGGACTTGTAGAATCTCGGCAGGGCCTGAGGCTGAATTCCGCTAAAGCCCGAGCGAGGTGGCGATCCAGAATGTCGCCCCCGCGGCGAGGTATGCCAGTCCGAACAGGTAGACGAGCATGAACACCGGCCATTTCCACCCGTTCGTTTCACGCCGGGTGACGGCGATCGTCGACATGCATTGCGGTGCGAAGACGAACCAGGCGAGGAACGCCAGCGCCATCGGCAATGTCCAGCGTGCCTTGAGCTGGTCGCCGAGCGCCATTGCCGCCTCGTCCTCGTCGTCGGCCGCCACGGCATAGGTGGTCGCCAGCGAACTGACAGCCACTTCGCGCGCCGCCATGGCCGGGATCAGCGCCAGCGCCATGTCGCGATTGAAGCCGATCGGCTCGACTACCACGGCCAGCCCGTTCGCCAGCTTCCCGGCAAACGAGACGTCGACCTGGTTCTCGCCCTCGCCCGCACGCGGGAAGCTGAGCAGCAGCCACAGGATCACCGTGACCATGAAAATGATCGTGCCGGCGCGGCGCAGGAAGATCCAGGCGCGCTGGAACAGGCCGAGCGCCAGGTCGCGCAGCAGCGGCAACTGATACTTGGGCAGTTCCATGATGAAGCCGCTGGCGGCCCCTCTGGTCAGTGACCGGCGAAGGACCAGTGCAGCCAGCATCGCTCCCAGGATTCCGGCGACATAGAGGCCGAACAGCACGAGCCCCTGCAGGCCGATGCCGCCGCCAACCTTCTCGTTCGGGATGAAGGCCGCGATAATCACCGCGTAGACGGGCAGACGCGCAGAGCAGGTCATCAGCGGAGCAATCAGGATGGTCGTCAGCCGGTCGCGCGGATCGGCGATGCTGCGCGTCGCCATGATGCCGGGAATCGCGCAGGCAAAGCTGGAAAGCAGCGGGATGAAGCTGCGCCCGGAGAGCCCGACGCTGGCCATCATCCGGTCCATCAGGAACGCGGCGCGGGCCATGTAACCGGAGGCTTCCATGGCGAGGATGAAGAAGAACAGGATCACGATCTGCGGCAGGAAGACGACCACCGAGCCCACGCCGGCTAGAATGCCTTCGGTAAGCAGGTCCCGGAACAGGCTTGGCGCGATAGTCTCACGCACGCCCTCGCTGAGCCAGCTCACGGCGCCTTCCAGCGCGTCGGCGAAAGGCGTCGCCCAGGCGAACACCGCCTGGAACACCACGAACAGCAATGCGAACAGGATCACCGGCCCCATCCACGGGTGGAGCAGGACAGTGTCGAGACGAGAATGCAGGCGATGGCGCGCCGTCTCGGAGATGATCGTCCCTTCGGCGATCGCGTGCGCGGTCAACCGCCTTTCGGGCAAGGTGACATGCGGGCGCGGATGGTCTCCCGGGTCACGCTCCGCCTGCTTCTCGGCCGCCGCGATCGCCTCGCTCAGCTCTGTCAGCCCCTTGCGCCGAACGGCCACCGTCGGAACGACCGGCACGCCCAACGCGCGCTCGAGCGCCTTGGGGTCGAGGACCAGCCCGTCGCGCTCGGCCAGGTCGAGCATGTTCAGCGCGACGACCGTCGGCTTGCCAAGTTCGATCACTTCCTGGGCGAAGACGAGATGCTGCTCGAGATTGGAGGCATCGATCACGAGCACAAGAACATCGGGCGAGGCTTCACCCGGGAACTGGCCGAGTATGACCTTGGCGGTCACCTCCTCGTCGGGGCTGGTGGGATTGAGACCATAGCTGCCCGGCAGGTCCGTCAGGTCCACCGGTTCCCCGCTGGGCAGCACCAACCGGCCCGATTTGCGCTCGACAGTGACACCGGGGTAGTTGGCGATCTTCTGCCGCGCACCCGTCAGGGCATTGAACAGCGCGCTCTTGCCCGCATTGGGATTGCCTACCAGGGCCGCTGTGCGGTGTCGCGACATTCAGTACTTCCAGCCCATTTCAGACGACCTCGACCTGCATCGCCTGCGCGTGAACCCGCCGCATGGCGACGTTCATCCGCCCGATCATGATCGCAAGCGGGTCGCGACCGCCGAACACTCCGCGATGGGCGACCGACACCCGCGCGCCTTCGTCTAGGCCGAGCGCGCGCAGCCGCTGCGCTTCCTCGTCCGCAAGGCGCGACCAGTCGACCGCGACGATGCGGGCGCGCTGGCCGATCGGAAGAACATCGAGAGTCATATGACTGCGCTGCCAGATTGATCAGTTAATTGCAACTGGTTCGCAATAACTGTTACAGAAAACCGCGCATTGTTCCAGATCAATTCGTGAGTCAATCAATTCGCGGGGTAACGCAGCCGCCCCAGGAAGCGCGCGAAGCTGAAGCGTTCGTCTTCGGACCTCAGCAATCGCGCCTTCGCCTTCTCGAAACGCATGACTCCATCGATCCGTCGATCGAGGAAGGCCCTCGTCTCCACCTTCCCCTCGCTCTTGTCGTCGACGAAAACAGCGAGTGTCGCGGCGTAGATACCCGCGAGAATCGCGCGCTTGGAATAGTGGTTGAAATCCGCAGCCGTATCGCCCGCCAGCCGCCACATCGCATCGGCGCTTTCCCAACCGAGCCTGAGCGCCCTGCCCGCATTTTGCGGCATGGCCATGATCGCCAGCGCACGGCGCAGCGCCTCCTCCATCCCCGAGACCGCTTCCAGCCGGAACAGCACCAGCGCCCGGATCCTCTCGCGCACCGGCATGACAGCCAGCATGTCTTGGTTGAAAGCCTCGGCCATCCTCTCATCGACGTGAGCGATCCAGGCAGCGATCATATCCATCGCACCGTCGCGGAACGCATAGTCGGCAACGTCCGGATCGACACCCGCCTCGGCCGCCGCATTGGCGACCGCCTCTTTGGTCCAGCCGTCGAAAACGGCCGCCGCGGCGATGCCCGGCGCCAGTTCGAGCCGCAACTCGTCGAGTGTCAGGTCTTCGGTATTGGCCATCGAATCAGAATGTGGGGCCATAGACGGCTCGCGAACCGGCACGTTCTTCCTTGGGCTTCGCGTTGGCCTCGATCTCGGACAGCAAGGGGCTGCCGCGACCGGCCAGTTCGGCATAGTCGCGAGCGGAACGGCCCGAATTGTCGGCCCGGTCCGGATCGGCGCCGCCTTTGAGGAGGATGCGCAACATGGCGATGTCACGCCGGTGAACCGCCGAGATCAGGGGTGTTTCCCCGGCGTCGTTCGACTCGTTGAGGTCGGCATTCTTCGAGACGAGAAGCTCGACGCCTTCCAGGAAACCGAGATTGGTGGCGAGTTGCAGCGGCGTCACGCCCTTGCCGTCGCGCGCGTTCACATTCGCTCCCTTCTGGATGAGATAGCTCATCCAGGTCAGGTCGCGGCGAGCGGTGACGATATGCAAGGCAGTTTCTCCGCTGGTCACGTCGCGCGTATTGACGATCGTCGAGCCGGGCTCGTTGATCGCCTCTTCCACCTTGACGCCGTCCTTCTTCTTGACCGCGTCCAGGAACTTGTAACCTTGCGAAAACTGCGCATGCGCCGGACCCGCCATCGCCAGGATGCCTGCAAGCAGCGGCAGCATGATCCGCACCAGCGATCCGCCCCGGCCTCCGCTTCCCCTAAACACCGAAATCGTCCTCCTTCCGAGCGCGCGCCAAACACAGCGCAAGATCTCGCTTCTTGCGCCAGAAGCTTTAGCAGAGCATGAACCGCCGCGCCATGACCTACCGAACTCGCGCAATTGCCACACTCTTCCTGCCACTGGCGCTGCTTGCCTGCGATGGCCCGTCCGCGAGCGCTCCCCAGCGCCCACCGCTCGAAGGCGCGAAGATCGGCGGGCCTTTCACTCTCGTCGACAAGGATGGCAAGTCCGTCCGCTGGCAAGACTTCGACGGCGAATACCGCATCGTCTATTTCGGCTACACCTTCTGTCCGGACGCCTGCCCGACCGACGTCAACGTGATGATGCAGGGGTTTTCCCATTTCGAGAAGGAGCACCCCGATCTGGCGAACGAGGTCCGGCCGATCTTCATTTCGATTGATCCGGCTCGCGACACGCCGGAGGCGGTCGGCCAGTTCGCCGCCGCTTTCTCGCCACGGCTCCTGGGCCTCACCGGCACGCCCGAACAGGTCGAGCAAGCGGCAAAGGCGTTCGCCGCCTATTACGCGAAGGGTGAGGAGTCGGCCGGCGGTTATCTGATGGATCACAGCCGGGCCGCGTATCTGATGGGCCGCGACGGCAAGCCGATTGCCATCCTCCCCGTCGATGCCAACCCGGAAGCAGTGTCCCAGGAACTGGAAAAATGGGTGAAATAGCGCCCGGCTCACGGTTCTGGGAACAGCCTCTGGAAAATCTGAGCCGGAGCGAGTGGGAAGCGCTGTGCGACGGCTGCGGACAATGCTGTCTGCACAAGGTCGAAGACGAAGACACCGGCGAGATCTACCGCACCAACGTCGCGTGCAAGCTGCTCGACCTCGATACCGCGCGCTGCAGCGACTACCGGCACCGCCGCGCCTGGGTTCCCGATTGCCTCCGGCTGACGCCGCGCAATGCCGCAAGTCTGGAATGGCTGCCCGAAACCTGCGCCTATCGCCTGCGTGCGCAGGGGGAACCGCTGCCGGACTGGCACTATCTCATATCCGGCGACCGCGACGCAGTGCACCGCGCCGGGGTTTCGATCATAGGCAAGGTCGTGAGCGAAGATCTCGCCGGCCCGCTCGAACACCACATCGTCTGGCAGGACGAAGATGATTGACTGGCTCAAACGCGATCCGCGCGAAGCGCCTACCGTCATGGTCGGCGATCGACCGCTGCCGCTCGTCGTGCGGCGGCTCCACAATGCACGGCGCATGACTCTCCGCCTCGCACCGGACGGTAGCGAGGTGCGCATCTCCATTCCGCGCTGGGGCCGGACGGCGGAAGCGCTTGATTTCGCAAGATCGCGGGCCGACTGGCTGGCGCAGCAGCTCGCGGCCTTGCCGGTGCGCGAACCGGTGCGCGCCGGCAGACCGATCCCCTATCGCGGCGAATTCATCGAGATCGCCCATCGGACCGATGCGCCTCGCAAGCCCCGGCTGCACGACGGCCGCGTTAGCATCGGCGGACCAGCCGAAACGCTTGAACCCAGGCTGCGGCGCTGGCTGGAAAGCGAGGCCCGGGAGCATCTATCGCAGGACCTTGTCGACTATTGCGCACGCATTGAGCTTCCGGTTCCCCGCCTGAGCCTGTCCAATGCGGGGCGCCGCTGGGGCAGTTGCTCGGCGAAGGGATGGATCAGGATCAACTGGCGGCTGGTGATGGCGCCGGACTTCGTGCGCCGTTCTGTTGTCGCTCATGAAGTGGCCCACCTGGTACACCTCGATCACTCTCCGCGCTTTCACGCGCTGCTCGGCGAGCTTTTCGAAGGTGACATTGCCGAAGCCAACAGTTGGCTGAAACGCGAAGGACGCGGATTGTTTGCGCAGTTCGGGTGACAGCCGCGAATGCGTAGCTCTGGCACTCCGGCCAGCAAATCCCTATCATCTGCAGAATGGCACTCATCCGCCCATCCAGCTTCTGGCGACAAGTCAACCCGCGCGGCGCTGTGTCCGACTTCGTCGCCGTGTGGCGACAGGCCGGAAACAACCGCTGGCGCATTGCCGCGGTTTCCGGTGCGTGCACTTTCGCGGTGTTCTCGGTGATGTGGCAGGAGGAGGCGCGCGGCCCGCCGCCCCGGCCGAAGGTGGAATACATCACCACCTACCGGGCCGACCGCAGCGACGAGGAGATCATCGCCTCGAACGTCGCCAACCAGAAGCGCAAGGAGCGGCTCGCCGCCGAGCAGGCCAGACGCGACGAGGAAGTGCGCGATATCTACAAGACGCTCGGCCGCCTTTCCGGGATGGATGTCGAAGCAATCGAAAAGAAGGCGATAGCCGAGCGCGCGGCGGAAGAACGGGCCAAGGCAGCGGCAACGCCGGCAATCCCGGGCCCCACCGGCCAGTGAGCGAACGCGGATGAATGAGGATTCGCGCTGGCTCGCGGCAGCGGCTTCACTTGCTTCCCGTGCTCGTCCGCTGAGCCGGCCCAATCCCGCCGTCGGCGCCATCATCGTCAGGGAAAATGCCGTTGTCGGGCGCGGCTGGACGCATGACGGCGGTCGTCCGCATGCCGAAGCGGTGGCGCTCGAGAAGGCAGGCGACGAAGCAAAGGATGCGACGCTCTACGTGACGCTCGAACCCTGCGCGCATGAGAGCAAGCGCGGCCCGGCCTGTGCCGACCTGATCGCCGCATCGCCGCTTGCTCGCCTGGTCGTCGGCTGCGAAGATCCCGACCCGCGCACCGCAGGCGACGGCATCGCCCGAGTCCGCGAGGCGGGCATTGAAGCCGAACTCGTCCCCTCGCCCGAAGCGGAAGCGAGCCTTGCCGGATATCTCAAGCTTCGCCGCCATGGTCGTCCCGAAGTAACGCTCAAACTCGCAACCTCGCTCGACGGATGCATCGCGCTGGCCGATGGTCAGAGCCAGTGGATCACCGGCGATGCCGCTCGCGCCCATTGCCACGCGATGCGCGCGAAATCCGACGCCATTCTCGTCGGCGGCGGAACCCTGCGGGCGGATGCTCCGCGCCTCGATGTGCGATTGCAGGGGCTTGAAGACAGAAGCCCCGAGCGCTGGGTGCTGACCCGGGGGCAGGCTCCGCAGGGCTGGCACACCCTGCCCTCGCCGGATGCGATTTCCGGAATGGTCGATACCCAATATCTGTTCGTCGAGGGCGGTGCGCAGACGGCCGCCGCGTTCCTTGCCGCCGGCCTCGTCGACCGGCTGCTGGTCTACCGTGCTCCGATCGCAATCGGTTCGGGAATGCCTTGCATCGGCGACATCGGCCTGGGCTCGCTCGACGACGCCCACGGACAATGGCAGATCACCGACCGCCGGCAGCTTGGCAAGGATAGCCTCGAAGTCTATCAGCGAGCGCCATGTTCACCGGCATAGTCACCGCCATCGGCACGATCCGCGAGGCCCGCCAGACGGGCGATCTCCACGCCGTCATCGCCTGCCCCTTCGATCCGGCGACCATCGCCATGGGCGCCTCCATCGCATGCTCGGGTGTCTGCCTGACGGTCGTGGACAAGGGCGGAAGCGCCGGAGACGCATGGTTTGCGGTCGATATTTCGGGGGAAACCGTGGCTCGCACGGTTCCCGCCCGGTGGGAGGTAGGGCAGCGCCTCAACCTCGAACCCGCGCTGAAACTCGGCGACGAACTGGGCGGCCACATCGTCACGGGCCATGTCGACGGCGTGGGAAAAGTTGCAGCGATCTCGCCCGAAGGCGATTCCCGCCGCATCACTTTCGCCGCGCCGAGCGAGCTTGCGCCCTATCTCGCGCCAAAAGGCTCGATAACCGTCGACGGCGTATCGCTGACCGTCAACGAAGTCGCCGACCAGGCCGACGGGAGTTGCCATTTCTCGGTCAACATCATCCCTCATACCGGTGAAGTCACCACGCTCGGCGCACTGGGCGAAGGCGACAGGGTCAATCTCGAGATCGACGTGCTGGCCCGCTACCTCCAGCGAATGCAGAGCCTGAGGCAGTAAGTCGACCTCATGATTCCAGTCGCTGGCGAACTTCAGCGATGAAATCGATGTGCTGTTGGATTTCCTTGAAACCCAGGCCCAGGGTCCTGACCCCGGCGTGGGTTCCGCCTGCATCGCGCCAGCGCCGGAGCAGGTCGAGCGTAGCTTTCACGCCGGACCCGTCGGGCAACTGGTAGTCTGCCCCGAAGCCCTCTGCCGAACGGTCCGCCTCCGCAAGGTACCCCCGCAGCGCCTCCCATCCATCGAGGACGTTTTCCGGCTTGCCGCCGAATATGAACCCGTCCGCAAGCTGTGCCGCGCGTCGCAGCGCCGGCTGCGAGAAGCCGCCGCAATAGATCGGTATCCGCCGTCCGGGCAAGGGATTGAGCCCGGCACGATCGATCCGGTCGAAATCGCCGGAGAAACTCATTGGTGATTCGCCCCATAGCCGGCGCAGCAAAACGATCTGCTCCGACAGCCGTTTTCCGCGCCGGTGGAAATCCTGCCCCAGCGCTTCATATTCGACATAGTTCCAGCCAATCCCCACGCCCAACCGCAGGCGTCCGCCGGAAAACAGGTCCACATCGGCAGCCTGGCGCGCGACAAGCAGCGTCTGGCGCTGCGGCAGGACCAATACGCCCGTGACGAGCTCGATCCGCTCGGTGATGCCAGCAAGATAGCCGAAAGACACCAGCGGATCGTGGAAGGGATGCTCGACCGTATAAGGCCCCCACAGCGGCGGATCGCGGTTTTCGTGAACCGCGCCGGCGACATGCTCGAACAACGCCAGATAGTCGTAGCCCAGCCCATCGGCGGCTCTGGCAAATGCCGCAAGTGCCTGCGGATCGCCTCCCATTTCGATTTGCGGATAGATGGCGCCGATCTTCATGTATGCCTCCTGGACCATGCTGCGGACGATCTCAGCACTTGACCGGTCACCGCCCGAGCCTACATCCCTTGCATCATGTTCATCGAAACCGAAACCACACCGAATCCGGCGACGCTCAAATTCCTGCCCGGCGAGCAGGTCATGAGCACCGGCACGCGAGAGTTCACCACTCCCGAAGATGCCGTCGCCTCTCCCCTGGCCGATGCGCTGTTTTCGCTTGGCGACGTCACCGGCGTGTTCTTCGGAAGCGACTTCATTTCCGTGACCGCCGCGCCCGGTATCGACTGGAGCCAGCTCAAGCCGCAGGTGGTGGCGATGCTGCTGGACCACTTTGCCTCCGGCGCGCCGCTTTTCGCCGGTGGAGATGCCGCCGGAATTTCGGTTCCGAGCGAGGAAGAGAATATCGGCGACGATCCGGCCGACGCCGACATCGTCGCGCAGATCAAGGACCTGATCGAGACCCGCGTGCGTCCGGCCGTCGCCAACGACGGCGGCGATATCATCTATCGCGGCTTCCGGTCCGGCATCGTCTACCTTTCCATGCAGGGCGCCTGTTCGGGCTGTCCGTCGTCCACGGCCACGCTCAAGCAGGGTATCGAAGGCCTGCTCAAGCACTACGTGCCGGAAGTGACGGAAGTTCGCGCCGCCTGAGCGTATCGGGGATCGATGCTGACGCTGGCGATCGATAGCGCGACCGAAGCCTGCTCGGCCGCGCTTTTCGAAAATGGAGAGATGATAGCCGGCGCGTGCCGCATGCTCGGGCGCGGCCATGCCGAGCAACTCGTGCCGATGATCTCCGCCTTGCCCGGCAAGGGACGCGCGGACCGGATCGCCGTTGCGCTTGGCCCCGGTAGCTTCACCGGCGTTCGAGTCGGGCTCGCCGCAGCCCGCGCCCTGGCGCTGGCCTGGAAAGCCGAACTGGTCGGCTATCCCACACTCGATCTCGTCGCCGCCATGGCGCGCGATGCATCGGGCGACCAGCCGGTCGCAGTGGCCATGACCGGCGGCCACGGCGAATGGTTCATGCAGGGCTTCGCAGGCGATGGCTCGACCACAACATCGCTCGCCTCGCTGAAGCCCGAGGAAGCCGCCGCAGCTTTCGACGAAGCGCTTGTCGCCGGCAGCCAGGCCGAAGCACTGGTCGCGGCCCGCGGAACCGGGCAGGCGCTGCCGCAATGGCCGGACGCGCGAGCGTTTGCGTTGCTGCCCCGCACGGCGCTTACCGAGACTGTCAGACCTTTGTATGGTCGCGCGCCCGACGCGAAATTGCCGCAGGATTCGCGATGATGGAATGCGCCGACGACCTCGACCGGATCATGGCCGTGATGGAGGCGGCCTTCGACCCTGCCTTCGGCGAGGCCTGGTCGCGCCGGCAGGTCGAGGATGCAATGCTGATCGGCAATTGCCATTACCTGCTCGTCGACAGCAGAGGCCATCCACCGCCTCCGGGGATTCCGGCGGCGGGATTCTCGCTCTCACGCTGCAGCCTCGACGAGGAAGAATTACTGCTATTCGCAGTACACCCTGGCTTCAGGCGCAAGGGCCTGGGCCGGAATATGTTGTTCCGGCTCACCGAAGCGGCAAGGGCCCGCGGCATCAGGCGCTTGATGCTCGAGATGCGGCGGGGCAATCCTGCCGAGGCATTGTATCGGGCTTTCGGCTTTCGGCCCGTCGGCGAACGCAAGAACTATTATCGTTCGGGAAGCGGCGAAGCCATTGACGCCATCACCTTCGCCTACACTATCGAATAATGCATCATGATTGTAAAAACAGGGCATTCTCACCCAGTGTTTCTGCAAACCGGGATCATTTCATCCGATTGAACTTGTAATCGGAATCGAAATCGATAAAGGCGGGCGCAAGGTCGCGCCATACCTTCCGCCCAAGAAAAACAATCGGGTGGAATGCCAGAACTTCCGAGGAAGATTAATGGACGAAATCCAAAACGACATGAACGAAACGCTTATCACGCTCACTTCGGACATCGTCGCCGCCCACGTCAGCAACAACAGTGTCTCGGTCGACGACGTGACGTCGCTGATCACCAATGTCTACGGTGCGCTTTCCGGCCTCGGCCAGGCTGCCGCAGAAACCGCCGAAAGGCCGGAACCCGCAGTTTCAGTCCGCGCATCGATCAAGCCGGATTACATCGTCTGCCTCGAAGACGGCAAGAAACTGAAAATGCTCAAGCGCCATCTGATGACGCATTACAACCTCACGCCGGAACAGTATCGCCAGCGCTGGAACCTCCCGGCCGACTATCCGATGGTCGCTCCCAATTACGCCGAGAAGCGGCGTGAGCTGGCCAAGAAGATCGGCCTCGGCCGCAAGCCGGGCGCTCGCCGTCGCCGCACAGCGAAGGCCAAGAGCTAAGCTTCGCCTCCTGTCGCGGTTGTAGAAATGGCCGCAGCGGCGTAAAGAGACCGCTGCGGCTAATTTGTTTTGCGGATCAACATCAGTGCAGCAGCCTATCGACCTTGAGGCACTTTGCGCAGAGCGCGGACTGCGTATTACTGAACAGCGCCGCGTAATCGCGCGCGTGCTTTCCGAAAGCATCGATCATCCCGATGTTGAAAAGCTGCATCAGCGGGCAACGGAGATCGACCCCGGCATTTCGATCGCAACGGTCTACCGCACCGTCCGCCTGTTCGAGGAAGCCGGCATCCTCGACCGCCACGATTTCGGCGATGGACGCGCCCGATATGAAGCTGCTCCCGAAGCGCATCACGACCACATGATCGACGTGGAGAGCGGCAAGGTGATCGAGTTCGTCGATCCAGAGCTGGAGGCGCTGCAGCGCCAGATCGCCGAGCGGCTGGGTTTTCGCCTGGTCGATCACCGCATGGAACTCTACGGCGTGAAGGTCGACCGCGAGGGCAGCGACAGCACCGAGTGAGCGCGCCCGCTCCTGCGGCGAAAGCATCCCGGTCGATAGCCGCCCGGCTACGCATTATCGTGCGGCTGACGGCAATGGTCGTACTGCTGATCGCCTGCCTGCTCCCGGCCTATCTCTGGCGGCTGTTCAGCAAGCACAACCCCTGGCCCCGTATCTTCCTGGGAGGCATCGCCTGGATCTCGGGAGTCGACGTCACCATAGCCGGCGAACGATCCGGCAAAGGCGCCTTCCTGCTTGCCAACCATGTCAGCTGGATCGACATCCCGGCAATCGGCGGCGCGACCGGCGCCGCTTTCGTGGCTCACGACGGACTGGCCTCGGTCCCGTTGATTCGCTCGCTTTGCGCGCTGAACGACACGGTATTCGTGGCAAGGCACGATCGCGCCAGCGTCGCACGCCAGATCGAAGCGGTCCGCGAAGCGATCCGCGACACCGGAGCGCTGGCGATATTCCCCGAAGGGACAACCAGCGACGGCACCGGCTTACTGCCATTCAAGTCATCGCTTCTGTCTGCGCTCGATCCGGTTCCGCCGGGAATCGCCGTCCAGCCGGTCTGGCTGGACTACGGCGCGGACGCGAACGAAATCGCATGGGTCGGCGATGAGCCCGGCCTCGCGAATTTCATGGATATCATGGCCCGCTCACGACCGATCCGCCTGACCGTCCACTTCCTGCCGCCACTTGACGGAGATGCACTCGCACATCGCAAGACAATGGCGGAAGCCGCGAGACGAGCGATCATCCGCGAAATGGAGAAAGCCGGCCAGGGCGGCGATCAGCGCGTGGCGTTATAGGCAAGCTGGTTCTCGTCGAGCTGGAAGCCGGCGAGCACCTCGAAAGTCGCACGTTCGACTGCCGCCTTGACTTCCGGGTCGGCGAGCGGGTCCAGCGCCGCATCGGTGTCGCCCGCCTTGCGCTTGCGCATGATACGATCACGGATGTCGGCGGGGAGGGTTGCTTCGGCGCGATCGATGTAGGCGGAGCCCTCACCCCGGGCCTGTGCCCGTTCCTGGCCGTCCGCGAAGTTCAAGGTGACACTGCCCACGCGCTTGGTGATCACGGCCCTGCCGCCGCGCAGCACGGTTACGAAATAGGGCAGGCTAACCTGCCGGGCACCCTGGGTATCGGTCCGGCGCGCAAGCACATCGAAACTGACGGCCGCGTAGACCTGGTCCGACGATTCCGAACACTGGCTGCGAATGTTGGTCATGGCCGCCACGACGTCGATGTTGCTGGCCGTCCGGTTCCCCGGAGACCGGAACAGCGTGATATCACCGGTGTAGTCGGGGATACCAACGGCAGGGCAACGCGTACGCACTGCGGTGATGCCAACGCCCTCGTCAACCACGATCTCGCCCTTGGTCCTGCATCCGGCAAGTCCGGCGGCCGCAACGACGGCCAGGACGGCAACGGAAAACAGGCGATTGCGGGTGCTCATCATCACTTCCTCGAATGGCTTGTGCTTGCCCTAGCCGCGTGCGAAGCAAATCGCTAGAGGCCGCATTATGAATGCACCCTTTCCCGACGGCAGAGCGCCGATGCGCGTTCTGATCGCCGCGCCGCGCGGCTTCTGCGCGGGCGTGGACCGGGCGATCGAAATCGTCGAACGCGCCCTCCAGCGCTACGGGCGGCCGGTCTACGTCCGGCACGAAATCGTCCACAACCGCTATGTCGTCGACGGGCTCAAGTCCAAGGGGGCCGTATTCGTGGAGGAACTCGACGAGGTTCCTGATGGAGCGCCGGTCATCTTCAGTGCCCATGGCGTGCCCAAATCGGTGCCGGCCGAAGCTGATGAGCGCGGGCTGGACTGGCTCGACGCGACCTGCCCGCTGGTCAGCAAGGTCCACCGCCAGGCGGACCGGCAGCTCGACGCGGGACGGCATATCCTCTTCATCGGCCATCGCGGTCACCCGGAAGTGATCGGTACGCTCGGTCAGGTTCCGGAGGGGACCATGACGCTGGTCGAAACGGTCGAGGATGTCGCCGCGCTGGATTTTCCGGCCGACGCGTCGCTCGCCTACCTCACGCAGACGACCCTGTCCGTCGACGACACGGCGGAAATCATTGCCGAAATCACGAAGCGGTATCCGGGCGTGGTCGCGCCGAAGGCAGACGATATCTGCTATGCGACCTCCAACCGCCAGGCTGCGGTCAAGGCCATCGCCCCACAGTGCCAGTTGGTGCTCGTGATCGGTGCCCCCAACAGTTCCAATTCGCGCCGTCTGGCCGAAGTCGCGGAGCGATGCGGCACGGTATCCCACCTCATCCAGCGCGCAACCGATATCGAACCCGCCTGGCTCGATGGCGTTGAGATCCTCGGGCTCACCGCCGGCGCCTCCGCTCCGGAGGCATTGGTGAGCGAAGTGATCGAGCGGCTGGGCGAAATGCGGAGCGTTACCGTCGAGGAGCTGGTCACCGCCAAGGAGCGCATGTCCTTCAAACTGCCCCGGCAGCTTACAGGGCAGGACTAGCGCCTATGGCAGTCTATACCCAGCTCGGAGCCGAGACTCTCGCCGAAATCATCGCCGAATTCGACGTCGGAACGCTCATTTCCGCCAAGGGCATCGCCGAGGGGGTGTCCAACAGCAACTGGCTGATCGAGACAGAGAGCCCCGACGGCGAGGTCACGCTTTTCATCCTCACCATGTACGAGCAGCGCACCGATCTGTCCGACCTGCCGTTCTTCCTCGGCCTGCTGGACTACCTCGCGGAGAACGGCTGCCCGGTGCCGCGTACGATCCACGACAGGGACAACAAGCCGTTCCGCTTTCACGAGAACAAGGCGCTGGCCCTGATCGAATTCCTGCCGGGCATATCCGTCACCCATCCCACTCCGGCCCAGGTGCATGCGGTGGGCAGTGCGCTCGCACAAATCCACCGGGCTGCAGCCGGGTTTGGGGAAAGTCGCGCCAACGGACTCGGCCTGTCCGGCTGGCGCGCGTTGGCTGATGAATGCGGAGCCGACGGGCTTGCAGCGATCGACCCCGGCCTCGCCGGATTTGTGGAGCGCGAACTCGCATTTCTGGAAGAGCATTGGCCGGCGGATCTGCCGCGATCGGTCATCCATGCCGACCTGTTCCCGGACAATGTGCTGATGCTGGGAGACAAGGTCTCCGGGCTGATCGACTTCTACTTCGCCTGCACCGACATTACCGCGTACGACGTCGCCGTGACTCATGCGGCCTGGTGCTTCAGCAGTGACGGCGCAAGCTTCGACCCGGCCCTGTCCCGAGCTCTGCTGAGCGGATACGAGGACCTGCGGCCGCTTTCCGAGAAGGAGCGTGCCGCGCTTCCCATTTTGGGACGAGGCGCATCAATGCGCTTCTTGATGACGCGCGCCTATGATTGGATGAATACGCCTGCCGATGCGATGGTGACCCGAAAGGACCCCATGGCATTTGCACGCAGGCTTGAATTCTATTCCGATCCGGTGAACGCTGTCTGCTTCAACCATGATGACAATTCGTGACAGGCCGTTGAAAAAAGTAGAGATATTCACCGATGGCGCCTGCAAGGGCAATCCCGGTCCGGGCGGATGGGGCGCGATCCTGCGCATGGGCAAGCATGAGAAGGAAATCTCCGGCTCCGACCCGTCCACGACGAACAACCGCATGGAGCTGACGGCGGCGATCCGCGGCCTTGGGGCCCTGATCGAGCCATGCGAAGTCACGCTCTATACCGACAGCCGCTACGTTATCGACGGCATCACCAAATGGGTGGACGGCTGGAAGCGCAACGGCTGGGTCAATGCCAGCAAGCAGCCGGTCCGCAATGCGGAACTGTGGCACGACCTGATCGAAGTCGCC
The DNA here is from genome assembly GCA_024236175.1 of Novosphingobium sp. Lineage (GTDB taxonomy): Bacteria > Pseudomonadota > Alphaproteobacteria > Sphingomonadales > Sphingomonadaceae > Novosphingobium. The sequence goes on from JACKKY010000004.1 coordinate 47,668, forward strand.
CAGCGCCACGAAATCGACTGGCAATGGGTGAAAGGCCACAACGGCCACCCGGAAAACGAACGGGTCGATCGCCTGGCGAGCGACGCGGCGCAGAACGCGGCCTGATCCCAGTCGCCCCGCCTGCCTAGAGCAGGTAGCGACGCAGGATCGAATGGAACCGCTCGCGCAGCTGTCCGGCGCGCTCCTCGGGCGTCACCGTGGCGCTGTCTGACGGCAGGTGTTCGGCCAGCGCATCGTGCTTCACCAGCTCGGTGCGGAATTCGGTGCCCTCACTGGTGAAATTGTTGCGCGCGCAGATGTGCCCGCGCTCGAACCCGCAGGTATCGATCCAGTTGTGATAGCCGGGATCGCGGTGGGCCATGACCATGCGGATCCTGCCGTCGCTGTCGATCCTGGTGCGCGCCGGCGAATAGCTGACCTGCCGGTATAGGTAGTCCATACTGTTCATGAACTGACCCATGTTGGTCATCATCCAGAAGTGGTCGTTGGCTTCCCACTCGATAATCAGCGCCTCGTCCGGTTCCAGTTTCCAGCACATGCTGGTGATCGCCCGGCCCCGCACCTTGTCCAGCGCCGCGTTGTAGACGGGATCGTCGTATGGGCGCCGCTCGCCGGGGAAACGATTGAGCAGGTCAGGATTGGTGTCCTCCGAATGATCCCACGCCCAGTCCGGCCAGTCGTTGGCGACACCGCTGACGAAGTCACCGGCCCAGTCCATCGCCTCGATCATTTCAGCCGGCGTCGGCATCGGTCTCGGCTCGCTCATGCCGATACGTTCGATACGCATGCGCGCGGGCAGTTCCGACCAGTCGTCGAAGCCCTGACGGATGAACAGCTTGCGGGTTCCCGGCGTGGTCGGGAGCCAGTTCGGACCGCGTTCCTCCCCGCCGATATAGACTTCGAAACTCCCGTCCCACGCCACTTCCATGTCATGCCCGAACATGTTGGTCTCGGGCCTGTCGCCAAAGGGTTCGTGAAGCAGGCGCCTGCCCGGCTGGGGCTCCGGCCTCGCCCCCTGCACGGCGATGTTGAAGAAACGCGCCGTGCCGCGGTTGCCGGAAATGCGGTAGACCGAATCGCCGTCGATCCAGGCCTGCTGATAGGTGTAGTCGGCATTGTCGCCGCCCAGCTTGCGGAACGGCGAGCAAAATGCGTGGATCACCGGATATTTCGTGTTCTTCGTCTCAAGCGCGAGATCGAAGGCCTGGCCCAGATTCTGGGTCAGGAAGCGCAAGCCGTCCGCGCGGTGAAGGCCGGTGGCGGGATTGAGGTCCTTGAAGGCAAGCTCGCCCGCTTCCTCGAGATTGCGGCAGAACCGCTTCCAAGCCGAACGGAGCGCCTCGTCGTCCGGACAATCGCCAAAAGCCATGTTTCCTCTCCTGCCGGGTTGGGAAAAGACCTCCCAGCGGTTCCTGTTGCTTGCGCAATTGTTGCATGATCGATTCATTCCATCCAGAGAATAGATGACGCCGGCACCAGCAGGCCCGCGCGAAAGGGAGATGCAATGACCGCAGCCGAGCCGCCTTCGACGATACCTGGCCAGTTCGCATCGGTGGTTGCCGCGCGGGGCTCACACGACGCCATCGCGATGCTGGACGAGACGATCAGCTATGATGAGCTCGACCGGCGCAGCGCGAGAATGGCCCGCGCCCTGCTCGCAATCGGCGCAGGCAAGGGCGCGCGCATAGCCCTGCTGGCTCCGGACGGGATATTCTGGGTCACAGCTTTCCTGGCGTCCCTGCGCATCGGCGGACTGGTGACTGTCATCAGCACGTTGTGCACTCCCAAGGAACTCGCGCACATCCTACGCAACAGCGACACACAGGTCCTCATTTCCGCGCGCCGTTTCCTGAACCACGACTACGCGGAAAAGCTCGAAGCGGCCTTTCCCGACGTCAAGGGCTGCCGCCCAGAGTGCCTGCGGTTGGCCGAAGCGCCGTTTCTCCGCTCGGTCTGGATGGATGATGCCGAGGACTTCGGCTGGACGCATCCCGTGAGCGAGCTGCTGGCACGGGCGGACGCCACCGACGCGCCGGACGCTGCGCTGCTGGCTGCAGCCGAAGCCCAAGTGTTCCCCAGCGATCACGCGGTCATCGTCTACACCTCGGGCAGCACCTCGCTTCCCAAGGCGGTGATCCACACGCAGTGGAATATCTCTCGCCACCCGCCGGAACTCGCCAAACTGTTCCTGATAAAGCCGGACGACCGCATGCTGCCGATGCTTCCCGCCTTCTGGCTCGGCGGCATGGCGATGCTGTTCCAGGTGCTGAGCCAGGGCGCGACGCTGGTCTATCCGCCCTCGCCCGATCACGAAGACCTGATCGAGGCTATCCGGCAGTTGAAAGTCAACCGGATCAACGGCTGGGGCGACGGGCTCTACAGATTGAAGGACCTTGCAATCGAGCGCGGGATCGACGTCGACGCCATCGTCGGGTTCCAGCCTTTCCGCGATACCGCCGGGGAACCCATCCCGATGGAAAACCAGTCAGGCATGCTCGGCATGAGCGAAACTTTCGCGCCGCACAGCGCCGAGCCGCTCGATTACCGCATGCCGCCCGACAAGCCCTGGTGCTGCGGCAGGCCGGTGAACAACTACGAGCGCCGCATCGTCGATCCGGAAACCGGCGAAGAATTGCCTGCCGGCGAAGTCGGCGAATTGCAGCTCCGCGGTGCCTCGCTGATGGACGGCTTCTACAAACGGCGTCGCTGCGAGGTGTTCACCCCAGACGGATTCTATCCGACCGGCGACCTGTGCCGGATCGACGAGGACGACTACCTCTACTTCGTTGCCCGCCGCAACGACATGATCAAGACGCGCGCCGCCAACGTTTCGCGACTGGAAGTCGAGGCCGCGCTCAACGAACTGCCCGAAGTCGCAACCTCCGTCGTCACCGGGCTCGACGACGAGGAGTTCGGGCAGATCGTCGCAGCGGCCGTGGTTCCGGCAAAAGGCGCAAATCCCGACCCCGAAGCCCTGCGCACGTCGCTGCGCGAATCGGTTTCCAGCTACAAGGTGCCGCGCCGGATCGTCTTCATCACCGAAGACGAAATCCCGCGCACGGCGACAGGCAAGATCAAGCTGCACGAACTCGGCCAACTGATCGAGAGCCGTGCCGGAAAGGAGGCGGCGCAATGACCGACAAGGCTGAACGGCCATCGCCGGAGCAGATCGTCCTTTACGAAAAGGACCCGAAAACCAAGATCGCCACGATCACGCTCAACCGCCCCGGCTTCCTCAACGCCCCGACGATCGCCGCGCGCCAGCGCTATGCCGACCTGGTGCTGCGCGCCAATGTCGACGACGACGTCAAGGTGCTGGTCATCCGCGGCGTGGGTGAGCATCTCGGCAGCGGCGCCGACCTTCCGGAAATGGCCGGCATGTTCAACGACGATCCCGACTATTCCTGCCTGCCGGAATTCCGCATCGGCGAGGACGAGGACGTCAAATACCCGCCAAAGGATTCCTACCGGCATATCGCCCAGGTGACCAACCTCTACGCCGATGCCCGCTTCGGCCTCAGAAGCCTGCAGGACTTCAAGAAGATCAGCATCATCGAGGCCAAGGGCTATTGCTACGGCTGGCATTTCTACCAGGCTGCCGATGCCGACATCGTCATTTCCTCCGACGAGGCCCTCTTCGGCCATTCCGCCTTCCGCTACGTCGGCTGGGCGGCCAGGCAATGGCAATGGGCTGTCATGATGGGCCTCAGGCCCTTCATGGAGATGGTCTTCACCGGAAGGCCCTTCACCGCGCAGGAAATGAAGGACCTTCATTTCGTCAACTCGGTGGTGCCGCGCGAGAGGCTGGAGGCGGAGACGATGAAATACGCGCTCGCCTGCGCCCGCAACCGGCCAACCGATACGGTGGTGATGCAAAAGACCTTCTTCGAAGTCTTCAAGCAGCAGCAGGGTGAGTACATGGGGAGCGTACTCGCCGGATGGCTCGAAGGCATGCTCCCGCTGGTGAAAGAGGAAGGCGGCGGGATCGCCGTGGATGGCGAGACTTTTGAAAAGGGACTTGCCTCTGCCGTGAAAGACAACGACGCCCAGTTCCCGCCCGAATGGCGGTTGAGCTACAAGGGGCGCTCTGCAAAGGAATGACGGTGAGCGAAACGGAATATCCAACCTGGCCGCCAGGTCTCTGGCGAAGGATCATGCTGACGCCCCACCCGGGCTGGATCGGCGCCGCCTTGGAAGACGACATGCATTGCTTCCACCTTCGGATCGATCATGCCGATGGCGTGATAACCAGCGTCGCAGCCAGGGGTGTGCGTACGCCCTGGACCGCCTGCGGAGGAGCGCCGGACTTCATCGCAAGATCGCTGACCGGGGAACCGCTGAGCGAGGTCGCCAATCGCGATCCGAGCCAGCAGTGCACCCACCTGTTCGACCTCGCAATCGTCGCGGCAGCCCACGCAGGGGACACCGTCCCCACCACCTTCGACATGCGCGTGGCGGACCGGGTCGACGGCCGGACCACCGCAACGCTCCGTGTGAACGACGAGGAGCGTCTGCGCTGGCAGCTCAACGAGACGATCATCGAAGGGCCAGATCGCTTTGCAGGTCTCGACATCAAGCGCGTATCGAAATGGAAGCACGATTTCCCGGCGAACGAAGCGGAATGGTCGACCTTGCTGCGCCGCGCGATCTTCATTTCCGGCGCCCGGATCTACGAACCGCAGATGGACAAGCGCGCCGTCGAGATGGGGCCGGGACGAATGGGCGTCTGCTTCAACTACCAGTTGCCGCAAGCCGAAGAATCCAGGCCGATCTTCGACAGGCGGGAATTCTCCATGACGCCCCACGAACCACTGGAAGGATTCGAGCCCGAAGCTGCCTTCGAAGCAATGGGCTAACCGCGGCTACTGCTCCTGGCGGAGCGGACGGGCGAAGGCCGCCATGCTGCGAATCCTGCCTTCCTCGTTCAGGATGAAATGGTCGATGGAAACCAGCACATAGCGCTGCTGACCGGCCATTTCGGTGCGCAGGGCCAGTTCGACCATGCATTCGCTGTCATTGCCGAGATAGGCGACTGCCGCCACTGTTGGCTGCATTCCGCCGATCCGCTTCGTGTAGAACTCGTCGATCTGTGCCCGGCCATGCAGGTTCGGCCGCATCGGCTCAAGGAACGTGGCGTCGTCGGCATAGAGCGCAGCCACCTCGGCATATTTCCCGGCGTTCACGAGCTCGACATAGCGTTGCGCCAATGCACAGGCCCTACCCGGCGGCACGACGGGCGCACGGGGTTCGGCGCGATAGACATCGGCACCGGGAAAAGCGGGGTCAAGTTCCCCGCCAGCAACAACCATCGGCGCTTCCATGGCCGAAGCGCCATCTACGGCCGCTGTTGCGGCAAGCACCATTCCGGCGAGCAAGCCTATCCGCATCGTAAGTCCTCTCCGTGATTCGTGTCAGCCGGTGAACAGCTCGGCGAAATTCTCCTTCAGCCGGCGCATGTGCTTGTTGGCTGCGGCTTCGTCGTAGATCGAGATGTCGGGAAACACGAAGCCATGGGCGGCACCGTGATAGGTCTCGATGATGTGGTCGGTATCGGCCGCACGCAAAGCCTCGGCGATCCGGCCATGCTCGGCGGCATCGTACATCGGGTCGACTCCCGCGACGCCGATATAAATGCGGCCCTTGGCCGACGCGAGCCGATGGTGCGGGCTGTCACCCTCGGCAGGGGCGATGTTCGCCGCATGGAACGCCCCGGCAAAAACGACGCGGGGCGATGCGCAGACCGCGCTCAGGACATAGCGCCCGCCCATGCAGTAGCCGATTGCCGCAATGGGGACGTCCGGATCGGAGCGGCTCTCCGCCAGCGAAATCATCGCATTCACGTCCGCATCGATCTTGTCCATCGTGATCGACCCGAACATTTCCATGACGCGGTCGCGCCGCGGTCCCTCCTCGAAGATCGAGTTGGGCTCGATCGGCTCATAGGGGATGTGTTCGTAGAACTGGTCGAGCATCAGCACGCGCCAGCCCTCGCCTGCCAGTTCTTCCGCCACCGCGAAGGAAGCCTCGCGCGGCCCGAACGCGTCAGGGAAGAACAGCACGACCGGCGCGGACGAATCGTCCGGACCGAAGGCGTGGATCGGGCATTTACCCCTCGGGAAATCCGCTTCGAAGGTGGTCATGACTGGCGGTCCATTCCCTTTGCAGTGCGGGCGACTTCGTAGATCTCGGCACCTTCTGGGCCGGCTTCGATTGCGGCAAGCTGGGCGCCGGGTTCGGCAACGACGACCTCGCCCTTGGCAAGTTCCCTGTCGCCGAGGCGAAGCCCCCCCTTCATCACGAACAGCCCGTGCCAGTCGGCGTAGGAATGCGGTGCGACCGTCTCGCCCGGCGCAAGCGCGGTGTAGCCCATAACGCCGCGGTCCGGATCATCGGGCTCGCCGAGATCCCAGCGCTTGCCGGGTTCAAGGTGCCCCTTGATGAGACCTTCGACACCGTCGACCGGCAGCGTCGTGCGCCCCTCGTTGCGCTTGTTGAGCTCGGAGCGTTCCTTGAACACGTGGTCGCCGCCGACGAGCGTCGGGTGATCGCGATATTCCGGTGCATAGCCACCGGGCGAGAGGTGCAACTGGGCGAAGACCTCGAACATCTGGCAACCGCCCGGACCGATCACCAGCGGGCCGTATTCCAGTTCGGCGGCCGAGATCAGGAAATCGCCTTCCTGCATGAACCAGTCGCCGATGAGGCAAGAGCCTTCGAGGATGACGACGGCGATCCAGCAATCATGCCAGTGCAGCGGCCATATCTGGTTGGACGGTAAGCGAATGTCGGGAACAAGCATCTGGAACGCGTCTTCGTTCGTCCCAAGCATCCAGGAATCGGTCCAGACCCGGCCTCCGGGCAGATCCTCGAGCACTTCGTTGTTGGGGCCGTTGACCCCACCGGGCTGGATACGGTCCAGCCAGAGACCTTCGCCGATCCTTTCCGGATCGGGCTTCTGAAATACCATGGAGCGCGGCAGGCGCTGCATCCCGAACTTCGGTTCCTGTCCCATCCCGACTGTCCTTTTCGTTTTGTTCGCCTTCGGGCTTGCCGGCGGCGAAGTGCCGGAGTCTAGATGATAGCCTAGCGGGCATGCCACGCGAGTCGCAATGCGCCAATGCGGTTGCGCAATCGTCCGGGGGCTGCAATCAGGATCCGCAAGCGCGTCGCCAGCGAGTTTCGCGCATGGAGGATGCGAAAACGATGGCTGACGAAAACTTCGATATCGCGATTGTTGGCAGCGGGGTCGGCGGCCTCACTGCGACTATCGCCGCAAAGCTTGCCGGGATGCAGCCAGTGCTGCTGGAGAAACGGGAAGTCATCGGCGGTTCCTCCGCGCTCTCCGGCGGCGTGCTATGGCTGCCCAACAACCCGCTCATGCAGCGCGACGGCATCGCCGATTCCCGCGAGTCCGCCCTCACCTATCTCGCCAACTTCGTACCAGAAGGCGATGTCTGCTCCACGCCGGCCCGCCGGGAAGCCTTCGTCGACGCTGTCGCACCGCTGGTGGAACTGATGCAGAGCCAGGACATTCCGCTGCTGCGCTGCGACGGCTATTCGGATTATTACGACATGCTCCCCGGCGGCAATGCGACGGGACGCTCGCTCGAGGCGAAGGTATTCAACGCCAACCGGCTCGGCGAGTGGAAGAAGAAGTTCACCAGCCAGAACTTTCCGATCCCTGCACGCGCATCGGAGTCGGCGAAACTGACATTGCTCGGTGTGTCATGGGAAGGCCGTATGAAGGCCGCCCAGGTAGGTTTGCGCGCCGCCTGGGGCAAACTATCCGGGCAGGCGATCTATTCGTCTGGCGCAGCCCTGCAGGGGCGCTTGCTCGAAGTGGCGCTCAGGCTCGGCTGCGATATCCGGGTGAACGCCGGCCTCACCGGCTTGGAGACGGAGAACGGCCGTGTCACCGGAGTGCACGTCACTCTCGACGGCCGTCCGGAAACCATCCGCGCGCGACGCGGCGTGCTTATCTCGGCCGGCGGCTTTGCCCGCAATGCCGCGATGCGCAAGCAGTACCAGCAGGAACCGATTTCTTCCGACTGGACGCATGCCAATCCCGGCGAGACCGGCGAAGCGATCGAGGCCATGGCCAATGCGGGAGCTGCTCTGGGATACATGGACGAATCGTGGTGGATCCCCACCTTTGCCAACCCCGATGTGCCGGAAGGCAGCAACCAGATCATGCCAGAGCTGCACAAGCCGCATGTCGTGGTGGTCGATCACTCGGGCCAGCGCTTCGTCAATGAGAGCGAGAACTACATGGCCTTCGGGCGCGCCTGCTACGCCCGCGACAAGACGGTCCCGGCGATTCCGGCGTGGGCAGTGATGGATGCGGACCATCGCAAACGCTACACTTTCGGTTTCGCCATGCCCGGCAGAGTGCCCAAGGACTGGTTGAAAAAAGGCCTCGCAAAGCAGGACAACACGATTGCCGGGCTGGCACGGCAGTGCGGGATCGATCCGGCAGCGCTCGAAGCAACCATCTCTCGCTGGAACGAAATGTGCGAGACCGCCGTCGACGAGGATTTCGGCAAGGGATCGAGTACCTACAACCGTTATTACGGCGACCCCACCAATCTGCCCAACCCCTGCATGGGCCCGGTCGCCAAACCGCCCTACTGGGCAGCCCCGCTCCAGATCGGCGACGTCGGAACCTGCGGAGGCGCGGTAACGGACGAGCACGCCCGCGTGTTGCGACCGGACGGTTCGGCAATCGATGGCCTCTACGCAAGCGGCAACTGCGCGGCGCCGATCGCCGGACCGCATTATGTCGGCGCGGGACATTCGATCGGCTGTTCCGCCATCTTCGGCATGCTCGCAGCCAGGCACATGGCTGCTTGACGCGCCGCTGAATTGACCCGAACGCGGGGTCATGGATTGTGTGACCAAGGGCCGCGGCTGTCCGCATATGCTTGCGGATTTCAGTGTCCTTAGGCGAAGCCCCGCGATGACATGATGACTCACACCGCCCTGACCAGAACCTCCAGGATCCTCCTCACGGTTTTCATCATGACCGCGGCGGTGATGAACCAGGTCGACGTAACAATCGCCAATGTCGCCCTCCCTCACATCCAGGGAAGCACCTCCGCCTCGCGCGAACAGATCGGTTGGGTGCTGACCTCGTACATCGTGGCGATGGCGATATTCATACCGATGGTGGGATGGCTGGCCAACCGGTTCGGCCGCAGGCGTGTGATGCTCGTATCGATCCTGTGTTTCACATTCGCTTCGGGACTCTGCGGGATTGCCGTCAACCTCGAAGAGCTGATCCTGTTCCGGATGCTTCAAGGCATGTCGGGCGCCGCGCTGGTACCGCTCAGCCAAGCCACGCTCTTCGATATCAACCCGCCCGAAGAGCACGGCAAGGCGATGACCATATTCGGCCTGGCGGCAATCACCGGCCCGCTTTTCGGTCCCTTGCTCGGCGGATGGCTGACGGAGAACTTCAGCTGGCGATGGTGTTTCCTGATCAACCTGCCGCTTGGCCTGTTTTCGTGGATGGGCCTGTCAGCGTTCATGCCGGAATTCCGGCAGGAAGACTCATCGCGTCTCGATTTTCTTGGCTTCGGCCTGCTTGCCCTGGCTATCGGCTCGATCCAACTGATGCTCGACCGTGGCCAGATACTCGACTGGTTCGATTCCGCGGAAATCTGGACCTATGCGATGATGAGCCTGACCTGCATCTACATGTTCGTCGTTCACAGCCTGACGACGCGATCTCCGTTCGTCAGCCTGGCAGTCTTTGCCGACCGCAATTTCGTCATCTGCTCCGCGGTCGGTTTCTTCCTCGGCATCCTCATCTACAGCCCGATGGCGCTGTTGCCGCAGATGTTGGAGGGGCTGATGGGCTATCCGATCATGGAAGTCGGAGTGGTCCTCGCGCCTCGCGGGATCGGCGTGCTGTTCGCGATGCTCGTAATGGGCCGGATCATCCAGCACGTCGAATACCGGCTGCTGATCGTGATCGGGATGCTCATCACCGGGGCAGCGATGTACGAGATGTCATCACTCAGCCTCCAGGCGGACGAGCGGCTCATCATCACGACCGGCATAGCGCAGGGCATCGGCTCGAGCATGATCTTCGTTCCGCTGACAACGATGGCTTTTGCAACATTGCCGGCACGCTACCGGAACGAGGCCTCCGCCGTTAACACGCTGCTGCGCAATTTCGGTGCTTCCGTGGGCATCGCGGTAACCCAGGCGCTGGCCGTGCGTACAACCGCGACGGTCCAGTCGCGGCTTACCGAAGGACTCAGGCCCGACAATCCGGCAATTCGCGCTGGGGCTCCGGATCTCGATCTCAACTCGCCCCAGGTCGCAGCGGAACTGAGCCGCGAGGCGTTCCGGCAGGCGTCCATGGTTTCCTATGTCGACATATTCTGGGCGATGTTCCTCGTTGCAACGCTGGCTTCGCTGCTGGTCTTGCTGCTGCGTTCACCGCCAAAGGGACGATAGGGAGCAAAGGTGGCACCTACGCACGACAAGGCAGCCTGGCTGAAGCGGAAGACCGGCGAAGCTGTCTCGCTTTACAACCAGCAGCAGTTCGGCCCAGCCGCCGACCTCGCTGCGCAGCTCCTGCAGCGGGCCCCAACTTCGGCCGGGCTGTGGTACGTATTCGGACTGGCCAGCAATGGCCTCGGCAAAGCCGCCGATGCGGAACGCGCGTTCCGCAAGTCGGCGGAGCTCAAGCCGGGCAATGCCGACACCCATTTCCGGTTGGGTCTGCTGCTTGGCGCCAGGCGGGAATTCGCGGAAGCCGCCGACGCCTACCGGCAAGCGCTTCGCATCAAGCCTGATCACGTCCCGGCCCTGTGCAATCTGGGAGTCGCTCTCAGGGAGCTGGGGCACCCCGAGGAAGCGATCGGGGCCTACCGGGAAGCCCTGGGGATCGATCCCCGCTGCTGCGACGCTCATTTCAACCTGGGCAATGCGTTCATGGCCCAGGGCAAGTTGAACGAGGCAGCAGAAAGGTACAGGCAACTGCTCACGATCGATCCCGGCCACGTCGAAGGCCGGGTCAACCTCGGCTCCGCACTCAAGGAGCTTGGCAGGAGCAAGGATGCGGAATCCTGTTTCCGCAAGGCGCTTGAAACCGCGCCGGGCAATGCCGAAGCTCACAACAACCTCGGCGTAGTACTCCGTCAGCAGGGGCGGCTCGACGAAGCTGTCGAAAGCTACCGGCAGGCGCTGGAGGCCGATCCCGGCTCAGGCTCGGTTCGGGCCAAGAAGCTGTACCTGCAAGCGCATATCTGTAGTTGGGACGCCTTCGCGGAATTCGAGCAGGTGAAACATACACTCGGTGTCGAGGGCGAGGCCGTGACCCCGTTCTCAATGCTTGCCTTCGAGGATCACCCGGCGCGGCAGGCGCAGCGCTCGCGCCTCTATTCTCGCCAGAGTTTCTCCCAGGTGCCCCTGCCGCTTCCAGCACAGCCCATCCGTCGGGAAGGCAAACTGCGAGTGGGGTATTTCACAGCCAATTTCCGCGAGCACGCCATGACCCATCTGATGGCGGGCATGCTGCGTGAACACGACCGAAGCCGTTTCGAGATCTACGCCTATAGCTACAGCAAGGAACGCGGCGGTCCGATGCAGGAAAAGGTGGCGCAAAGCGTCGATAAGTTCGTCGACATCGTCGCGACGCCGGACCGGGAGGTTGTCGATCTTGCCCGAAGCCACAGGCTCGATATCGCCATCGACCTGCAAGGCCACACCCAGCACACCCGCAGTCGCCTGTTCGCCTGGCGGCTGGCTCCTGTCCAAGTCAATTTCCTCGGTTATCCGGGAACCATGGGGGCCGATTTCATCGACTACATCGTCGCCGATCCGGTGGTCATAGCGCCAGCGGAACGTACACACTACTCGGAGAAGCTGTTGCAGCTGCCCAACAGCTACTTCCCGACCGACAACCGGCAGTTAATCGCGGACATGCACACCAGCCGCGCTGACTTCGGCCTGCCGGAGAGCGGTTTCGTCTTCTGCTGCTTCAACCAGAACTACAAGATCGGGCCGCGGGAGTTCGACATCTGGATGCGCCTGCTCGAACAAGTCGATGGAAGCGTGCTCTGGCTGCTGCGCTCGAACGAATGGGCCGAAGCCAATCTGCGTAAGGAGGCCACTAACCGGGCCATCGATCCGGAGCGGTTGGTATTCGCCGGCAAGCTGCCCAATGCCGAGCACCTGGCAAGGCACAAGCATGCCGATCTTTTCGTCGATACGTTCAATTACAATGCCCACACCACCGCTACCGATGCGCTCTGGGCGGGGTTGCCGCTCGTCACCAGGATCGGCAGGCAATTTTCCGCACGCGTTGCGGCAAGCCTGCTCTCGGCAGTCGGCCTGCCCGAGCTGATCACCCGAAGCGAAGCGGAATACGAGGCCCTGATCCTGGAACTGGCGTCGGATCGTGCTCGGCTTGCAGCCATCACGGCGAAGCTGACGGCCAACCGGCTGACGCAAGCCCTGTTCGACACGGTGCGCTACACGCGCGACTTCGAAGCTGTGCTTGAAGCGGCGTGCCGGAGGAGCCGCGAAGGGCTGCCCCCCGCCGATCTGCGTGCCGCTCCCTGAAGGCGGCGGCCCGGAACCGCCTATTCGGCGGCCTCGGCGAGCGCCTCACCCCGGTCCGAAGTGATTCTCAGCAACCGGCCGGGCGTTGCACCTGTCGGCGTGTCACGCTCATGGGTGACGACCCCGTTGACGAGGATGTACGCGTAGCCACCCGCCTTGCCTTTCCGGCGCCAGTCGCCCCCGGGCATGTCGTGGACGATCTCGTAGCGCTGCGTGTCGAAATAGAGTTCGTCCAAATCGTAGACGAGCAGGTCGGCCCAGAACCCGGGCAGCACCGCCCCCCGATCCATGATCTGCAGCGCTCGCGCGACCTTGAGGCCAAGGTGGAAATGCAGTTCCTCAAGCGTCATCAGGCCGGTGTCGTGCGCCAGCCAGAGAAGCATGTCGGTGGGCGCGTGGCCCATCCCGAAACTCTTGGTGTGCGCGCCGCCGTCGGAACCGCCGATCACCGTCGCATAGTGGCCGAACAGCCGCGCCGCCTGCGCCGGATCGGTGGAAGAAATCTGCGGCGAGCGGATCTGCAGCGCCAGCTTCGAGCGCGCGGCCAGATCGAGCATGACCTCGACCACGTCACGGCCTTCTGCAGTGGCGATCTCGCCCAGCGTGCGGTCCAGGAAAGGCTGGAGATCGGGATCCTCGCCGACATTGATCACGATCTGGCCTTCCAGGCCGTTGGCACCGTTGGTCGCCCCCTTGGTGGCGTATTCCTCGGAGAAAGCACGAATGTAGTCCGGATCCGACACGAGCTGCAGGACCTCCTCTTCGGTCTTGCAGGCCGCGATCCGGCGCACCGCGCTCAGCATGCCGCAAGACACGTCGAGCTGGCGCATTCCCGCCTCGATCCAGCCACGGCTGACGAGGACATTGGCGACGATGTCGAAGCCCTTCGCTCGCATCGAGTCGAGCCAGGCGAGGTCTTCCTCGACCTTCCCCGGCATCAGGTCCGAAGTCATGAACGCGTTGTGGATGACCGTTACGCCTGATCCCTTCGCCAGCTCCAGCAGACGCTCTGTCAGCCCGCGGTCGCCATAGATCACGAGGTGTGACAGTAGCTGGATCACGCCTTCACCACGCTCGACCAGCGCCCGGCAGATGTCGAGGACAGTCTCGTGTGAAGCCGTGTCGGTCGGCATCGGCGAACCGTCGCAGTCGAGATGCGAATTCCCTTCCGCCCCCATGCAGGACATGGAAATCCCGATCGCGCCGGCATCCATCGCCTCGTTGATCAGGCGATGCATTTCAGCCAGTTCGGGCGGTGTAGGCGCACGGGTCTTGGCCGCCTCGATGCCCATGACATAGACCATCAGCAGGTTCAGCGGCAGGTAGGTCATGATATTGACGCCCTTGGGAAGCGCCCTCACCCGCTCGAGATATTCGGGGAAACTTTCCCAGTCCCATGGCAGCGCGGCCCGCTGGTGGGCGACCGGGATCTGCTCGGTCGTCTCCAGCATCAGCATCGCGCGTTCCATGTCGCGTTCGCGCACCGGGGCGACGCCGAAACCGCAGTTGGCGTTGACTACCGTGGTCACGCCATTCTCGCCGGCGTTGGAGCAATAGGGATCCCAGAACAGCGCCACGTCGTAATGCGAATGCTGGTTCACGAAACCGGGTGCCACGACCTTGCCCGTGGCATCGATCACGGTTTCCGCCGAAGCGTGCGACAGCTCGCCTATCGTCGCAATTCGCCCATCAGTGATGCCGACATCGGCGAAGAAGGCGGGGCTGCCGGTTCCATCGATGATCCGGCCGCCGCTGATGATCGTGTCGAAGGTCGCCATGCCGGTCTCTCCCCGTTCGTTTCGCAACACCGAGCGATCATTCCATGCGCAACCCGCAGCACACCACGGAAAGCTGCAGCAAGCTGCCGCTCGCAAACACTGAGCAGTTGCTTAGCGTTCCGGATTTTTCCGGTCAAGCAGCGTCACGCATCGGCTGCGGCACCGGCGAATTGGCGGAAGAAACGCTCGATGTTCTCAAATGCCTCGGCATGTCCTGCATGCACGCCGAGTTCCGCCTCCAGCGCTAGATTGCGAGCAAGCGAATCCAGCAACACCACGGCGAAACTTGGCGCGAAGGGAAGCTCCGTCAGTTCGCGCTCCTGCATGATCCGGTGGATGATGTTGATCTTGACCGCGCGCATGCGGTCCCCGAACTCCGCCACTTCGGCCCGGAATTCCTTGCGGTGGTTGGCCAGCCCGACAAACTCGTAGGACAGGATCACACCCGGCCGATTGGCGGTCAGATCCCAAAGGGCCCGCAAGGGATCATCAGCCTTGAAGACGTTGTCCAGGCTTTCCATGGTACGCTTCTTGACCCGGCGGAACATCTCGATGAACAGCTCGTCCATCGTCGGGAAATAGTAGTGAACGAGTTGCGGCTTGAGCCCCGCCCGGCTTGCCAGCTTGCGCGAGGTGACTGCCGCATATCCGCTCTCGCGCATGAGCGTTTCGGCTGCATCAAGCAGCATTTCGCGCGATTTCGACGTCTCGCTTCCATATCGGCGCTTGCTCATGCCAGTCGTCTGTCTCCGGGAATTGGCAATCCCATTGTGATCCTGCATTCGAACGGCCATGCCGACGATCGATTTGACGCGGCTTACCGCCAGATAGCGGCTGGCCTTGACGACGTGAAGGACAAATTACTATGCAGTCGCTCAGCATTTGGCCGGATCTGCTGGGAGAGGCTGACGATCATGACCGCCGCGACACTGGATGCCTACAACGTCGACCCGCTTTCCACCACGCTGATCGGCGATTTGCCATCGTTCTACAAGGAACTGCGCGAGCTCCATCCGGTCTACTACTACGAGGATTACGACACTTTCTTCTTCTCCCGCTTCGAGGATGTATGGGAGTTGCTTCGTATCGGGGAAAACACTTTCTCCGCAGTCGAGACCAACCTGCCGACGCCCGATTATCTGCGTAGCCACCGCAACACCGGCAATCCCCCACCCTATGCCTCGCACGACCCTATGGCGGCGATGCCGGCCCTCGCCTCTCCGTGGTACGAGGAGATGCGCAATGCCCACATCGGTCCGCTCAAGCCCAAGGCCGTCGCCAAACTGGCCGACCTGATTCGCGATGCGACACACGCGCGGCTCGACACGCTGCTGCCGCGCGGCAAGTTCGACATGGTGACCGAGTTCGCCGGGTTCGTTGCCGGCAATTCGATCTGCCAGCTGTTCGGCCTGCCGCCGGAGCGCGCCGCCACGCTGTTCGACGACGTCAACGCCGCAACCCAGCCTGCCGCCGACGGCACCGTGGATTTCTCCCGCTTTTTCCTGAAGGTGAAGGAATACATCACCCCCAGCATCCTTGCCCGACGCGAAGCGGGCGCGGACGGCAGCAACGGGCTGATCGACGGCCTCATCAACTATCGCCTCGAGGACGGCAGGGCGCTCTCCGACAACGAGATTGGCGACCAGTTGGTCTGTGCCATGGTCGGAGGCCTCGAGTCCGCATCCAAGGTGACCGGCGGCGGCATCATGGAGCTGTGGCGCCACCCCGACCAGCTCGAAGCGGTGCGCGCCGACCTGGAAACAAACGTGCCGATCGCCGTCAACGAAATGGTACGCCACTGCGCTCCTGCCCAGTACACCTTTCGCACAGCTCACAAGGACGTGACCGTCGCCGGCACGCCGATCCGCGCCGGCCAACGCGTCTGCGCGATGATCTATTCCGCTGCCCACGACGAACGCGAGTTCGATGATCCCGAAGAGTTCGTCTGGAACCGGCCGGCTCCGCGCGTCATCTCCTTCGGGCTTGGCCAGCACCATTGCATCGGCAAGCATCTGGCGCTCCTCGAAGTGAGGATCATGGTGCAGGAGTTTCTTGCCCGCGTGCCGGATTTCGACTTCGTGATGGCCGAAGCGAGGCGCAACCCGAGCTACTTCCAGCACGGCTGGACCAGCTTGCCGGTTGTAGTCCGTCCCTAGCCGCCCCGGCGGTCAATTTCACCAAGAGGTCCGATCCGGCTTGTGGTCCGTCAGCGTCGCATTGACCGGTGCCCCGGCGCTCGACTAACAATCTGACGAACGCAATCACCGCATCGCTGGAAGAGGATCTGACAATGGCATCCACTGCAAAGGCCGACGACCGCACGCTCGACTGTTCGGAACTCGACAAGATCATGGGCAAGCCGATGACGACGTGGATGCTCCGCGACCCGCTGAGCAACAACGAATTTCGGCGCTGGGCCCAGGCGATGCATTTCCCGAACCTGCTCCACTACGACGACGATTATGCGGCAAGAGGTCGCTATGGCACCCTCGTCGCGCCGCAGAGTTTTACCATCGCCGCCGGCGAAGGCCATGGCGCATGCCCTGCCGGCGCCGGCCGCATTCCCGATTCCCACCTGATTTTCGGCGGCGACGAATGGTGGTTCTATGGACCGCGCCTGTTCGCAGGCGACCGCGTGGTCCATGAGAAGATCCCGTTCGACTATGTGATCAAGGAAACGAAGTTCGCCGGCCCCACCTGCTTCCAGCGCGGCGACAACAATTACTACACGCAGGACGGCACGATGTTCGCCAAGCAGCGCTCGACTTCGATCCGTTACCGGCCCGACCTTGCCGTCGAGATGAAATCGATGGACCAGACCGAAGACCCGGTGTGGACCGACGAGGAGCTCGCCGACATCGAGAAGCGCAAGCTCATCTACATCAACATGATGCACGAACTCGGCCACAACCGCCGCTACTGGGACGATATCCAGGTCGGCGACGAATTGCCGGAGCGCGTCTTCGGCCCGCACAGCGTCGCCAGCTTCGCCACCGAATGGCGCGCCTACCTGATGAACCTGTGGGGCGGCGCCCACCGCAACCAGGACTGCGATCCTGTCCAGCTCGGCTATGTGGGACCAATGGCGGGCTGGGAAATGGACCCGGTCGAGGAGAGGGTGAACCCCGAGAACACCGACGGCGCCTACATCGGGCCATCGCGCGGTCACCTGTTCAAACGCTGGGCCCAGTTCGTAGGGATGCCCCGCGAATACGGTTATGGCGCTTCAATGGGAGCGTGGATCCTGGACTACCTGGCCGGCTGGGCAGGCGAATGGGGCTTCGTCGTCCACTGCAATTCGCAATATCGTGGCCCGGCCTTCACCGGCGACATCACCATCCAGACCGGCGAGGTCATCGACAAGCTCACCGATGAGGAAGGCCGCCACCTCGTCCAGATCAAGACGAAGATGGCCAACCAGGATGGCACGACGATGGCCACGGCGACAGCGGAAGTCGAACTTCCCAAGCGGTGACGACAAGCGCCCCCCGTCCGGACGGAAACTGATCGCATGGAAGGTTTCTCGACGGTTCCGGATCCGGCTGTTTCGCTGGTTCGCGGCATTCCACTGGCAGAAGAGCCGGGGCTTGGGGCGCTCACCCTGCCCGGATTCCTCCGGGAAGTTGTCGAGCGATACGGCCCGAACGAGGCGATCGCGCAGCCCCGGACCGACGGATCGGTCGAACGCTGGAGCTATGACGATCTGTGGGCCCACTCGACGGAAGTCGCTCGCGCGCTGGTCGCTTCGGGCGTCGGCAAGGGTACCCGCGTCGGCATCCTGATGACCAACCGGGCGGAGTTTGTCTCCGCCGCCTTCGGAACCGCCATGGCCGGCGGCGTGGTTGCCGCATTCAGCACCTTTTCAACGCCGTTCGAGCTCGACTACATGCTGGCCGCCTCGGGCTGCTCGGTTCTGCTGATCGAGCCGCAGGTCCTCAAGAAGAACTTCGTCGAAATCGTCTGCGATCTCGAACCGGCAATCGCAACAGCCGAACCCGGTGAGATCGTCTCGCTCAAATACCCATTCCTCACCCACATCGCATCGCTCGACAGTCCGGCAGATGAGGCAGGCGTGGAATCCTGGGATAACTTCCTGGCACGCGGAGCGAAGGTTCGCGAAGCGCAGGTCGAGGCCCGCGCCGCGACCGTCAGTCCCGCAGACCCCGGCGTGCTGTTGTTTTCCTCCGGCACGACCGGTCGGCCGAAGGGCATCCTCAGCGCCCATCGAGGCGTGAGCATCCAGTTGTGGCGCTGGCGCCGGATCTTCGGGATCAGGGAACGAGACCGCATACTCACCGCCAACGGTTTCTTCTGGTCGGGACAGTTCGGCATGGCCATCGGCGGCGGCCTGAGTTCCGGCGGCACGATCGTGATGCAGTCGACCTTCGACCCCGAGGAGACTCTGTCCCTCTACGAATCGGAGAAGGTCACGGTGCCGATGGGCTGGATGCATCAGTGGGACCAGCTCGCTGCCGCTCCGAACTGGAACGCGGTCGACCTGTCCTCACTGCGCACTGTCGGAGAGACCAGTCCGCTAAGGAAACACCCGACGGTCAAGACCGACTGGCAGGAACCGACGCGGATCTATGGCAATACCGAGACTTTCACTCTCAGCAGTGCCTATCCGACAGGAACGCCCGAAGATATCCTCAAAGGCGCACACGGCTTCCCCCTACCCGGCATGATGATCAAGATCGTCGCCCCCCTTACCGGCAAGATCGCACCAATGGGCGAGCGCGGCGAAATTGCCGTGAAGGGTGCAACACTGATGCTTGGCTATGTTGGTGTGTCGCTCGATGAAACCCTGGACGACGAAGGTTTCTTTGCGACCGGGGACGGCGGCTACGTCGACGTGGAAGGCCGAGTCTACTGGGAAGGCCGGCTCAACGACATCATCAAGACGGGCGGAGCCAACGTTTCGCCGATAGAGGTCGACGAACGGCTGCGCCAGCACCCCGCAATCAAGGTGGTGCAGACCATCGGGATCCCGGACGACGCTTTGGGTGAACTGGTCGTATCATGCATTGCGCTGCACGAAGGGGCGAAGCTCGACGAGGAGGAAGTCCGCGCCTTCGCAAAGGAGCAGCTCGCCAGCTACAAGGCACCTCGCCGCGTGATCTTTCTTGACGAGGCGGAGTTCAACCAGACCGGCAGTGCGAAGGTGAAGACCGCGGACCTGCGCAAACTGGCAACCGAGCGTCTCGAAGCGGAAGAGACCTAGCAAGCCCTCAGGTACGCACCGACCAAATCAGGTCAGCCCGGCTTTACCGCCTTGATCGTCTTCACCACGTCGAGGAACACATTGTTGACTTCGGTCACCTTGAAACCCGCCGCCTTCACATTTGCGACGGTGGTTCGGTTCATGTCCGGACCGAGCTTGCGGGTCAGGGCCGTCATCAGGTTCATCATCGGCTTGAAGGGATAGAACCGGCTGCCGGTGTGTTCGAACATGAACAGCTTCCCGCCGGGCTTGAGCACTCGATGCAACGCTTTCAGGCCCTCGATCGGGTTGGGTACCGAGCAGAATGTGCAGCTTGTGAAGACCTGATCGAAACTTTCCGGCTCGAACGTCAGTTCGTGCACGTCCATCACATGGGCCTCGATCTTGCCGTCATAGGCCGCCAGCCGTTCCTGGGCCTGCTCGACCATCTTGGGACTGATGTCGATCGCCGTGATGTCCTTGCCGGTCGGAAAGAAGGGAATGTCGAGCCCGGTGCCGAGCGCGAGGAACAGGATCTTGCCGTCCATGTTCTCGAACAGGCCCTGCTTGAAGGGCTGCCAGCGCTCTTCCGCCCCTTTGGACGCCATCGTGTCGAACCGGGGAGCAAGCCGGTCCCACTTCGCCTGGGTAACGAGGTCCGGCATCTCAGCTCTCCTCCGCTTCGCGGGTGACGCCGCGAAGCCTGCTGTTGGCGATCCAGATGAAAGCAATGCCGGCCACACCGCTGGCCGCGCCCATCAGCAGCGCGTTGACCAGCGGAAGCGGCATCATCGCCGCCGCCATGCCGACCACCATGCCGCTCACCATGCCGGTAAACATCAGCGGCACCATTGCTTCCATCGCGCCCAGCTTGATCGCTGCCGGAAAGAAGAAAAAAAGCCCCGCCAGCATGCCGACCGCCATCATCACGAACATTGCGACGATCATGTTCCAGCCGGGTCCGACAATCGCCCAGCTGATTGCGCCGACGATCACGCCAAGTACCAGATTGGCAAGAAAGTCGCCGACGACGTAATACAATCGATGATCCAAGGCCCGCCTCCCCAGTCCAACTGTCGTACTCATAGGAAGAATACCGCCCCTTGTCACTCGTTCGGCAACGCGATTGACGCGCGCCTGCGGGGCTGCGACCGGCAAGAGGATGACGTCGTCCGAATCCAGATCAGAGCCCGGTGCATCACGGCTTGTATGGGCAATCGCGCTGCCGGCGATGCTGACGAATGTCGCAACCGCCCTGTTCGGGCTGGCCGACATGTGGGTGATCGGCCGCCTCGGCGACGCCGCCGCCCAAGGCGCGGTAGAGCTCGGCGCGAAATTCATGATGGGCCTGCTGATCGCCTTCAATTTCCTGCGTACCGGCACCATCGCCCTCACGGCGCAATCGGCAGGCAGCGGCGATGCCGATGAGCGGGCGACCACGCTCGCCCGTGGCGTCGCCGTGGCTGTCGCGATCGGTGCGCTGCTTATGCTGCTGCGACCGGTTATTGTCTCCGTGGGGCTCGATCTGCTCGAAGCGCGCGACGATGTCGCAACCGATGCACGAACCTATATCGACATCCGCTACTGGGCAGCGACGGCCTGGCTGATCAATTGCGTGTTGGTCGGCTGGTTGATCGGACAGCGCCGGGTGCGGATTGTCCTCGTCATCGAAATCATCGCGAATGTGGTCCACATCGCGCTAGACCTTGCGCTGGTGCTGTTGCTCGGCTGGGGTGTCGCAGGCGTCGCCGTAGCTACAGTGAGTTCCGAACTGCTCAAGCTGGCGAGCGTCGCCGCCATCGTTGCCGCAGACCCCGCCGCCAGGCAGGCCGCCGGCCGTATTGCCGACGCGGCAACCTGGCGCTTCGACGCACTCAAGCGATTGTTCGCGCTCAACCGGGACCTGTTCCTTCGCACGCTGTTGCTCACCGGCGCCATGCTGATCCTCGCACGCGGAGGCGCCCAGCAGGGCCCGGTGATACTGGCGGCCAACGGCATATTGTTTCAGCTGTTCATGCTCTCGACACTTGTGCTCGACGGCTTCGAGAGCGCAGCCCAGGTCCTGTGCGGCGAAGCAAAGGGGGCACAGGACCGCGCCCGTTTCCACTCCGCGCTGCGGGCCAACCTCGTCTGGGGATGGCTGACCGGCGCCGCGATCTGTCTCGCCTACCTTGTTGTCGGAGGCCGTTTCGCAATGAGCTTCAGCACCGATCCGGCGGTAGCACAGACTGCGCAGGCCTATGCGGGGTGGATCGTGCTACTGCCCCTGCTGGGCGTAACCTCATTCGTACTCGACGGCGTGTTCGTGGGAGCTGCCTGGACTCGTGCCATGCTCGCAACAATGGCAGTCGCATTTGCCGTCTACATCGCCTTGCTGGCCATCGCTGCACCGCTGGGCAATCACGGCCTTTGGCTGTCTTTCAGCGTCTTCTTCGTGATCCGTGCGGCAGGTCAGCTCGCCTTCATGCCCCGCCTGATCCGACGAGACTTTTCCGGCAACGCGCCTAGTCCGCCTCGGCCCCGCTGAAGCCCTGGAAGGCGAAAGCGGCCTCGGCCCGATAGCGAGCCCCGGCGGTCGGCTCGGGCGCGTGATCCGGCATCTTGGGAAGCGGGAGGCCCCGCCGCCCGAGTTCGTATTCGATCCGCTGCATCAGCGCGTCGCGGGTCTCCGGCTTCGGATTCAGGATTTCTGCGGGGTCGGCCATCAGCGGGTGCACCGGCAGGGATCGCTCGACCCGGACCAGCGCCACGTCACCCTCAATGTTGGCCTCGCCGAGGAATATCTCGATCCCTTCGAAGGAAACCGAGGCCTTGCCTCCCGACCAGGGCAGCCACGCGGGCATGACCAGCCGGAAACCGCCTTCGTCTGCATCGACCTCGCGAGCCCTGATCGGCAGCGGATAGCCTTCGGAGTCGACCAGCGTCAGATGCGCCGGCGCCTCACGTGCCAGCGCGATCTGCGCCAGCTCGCGCCAGGATCGCCCTTCCTGCCATGGCGCCTTGCTCCCGCCACCCGATGGTGGTGGATCGGACTGCGGAAAATCGGTACCATCCGGGGCGCGCCATTCCTGCGGCGGTTCGTTCATTGCGGCAGGGCTGTCCCACCAGCGGACCACCGCCGGCTTCACGCACACGAGGATCCTCGTGAAATACCAGATCGCCTTGCGCGTTACCGACTCGTAGTCGATCACATCAGGATCGAGGAAGCCGGTCATGATCTGTTCGGAGAGGTACCTCTCAAGGTTGGCCTGGAAGTCTCGGTCGCGCACGGCGGCCATGCCGGACATAGAGACAACCGGCTCGTCCGGCCCGCCCTCGAACAGCAGGCCGACTTTCGGATTGCGACGCGCCCGTTCCGCCTTGACTGGATAGGCCAGCCCCGTCGCCGAATCGATGGTTTCGAGGTCCTCGCTGGTAAACGGCACCAGCGGCGTGTTGATCGGCATGCCCGCCTTGCTGACAGTCGCGAACTCGCAGAAATACCGCGTTCGGACGAGATGGGCGACGTGTTCGGGCAGGTGATCCAGATAGGTCATGGCCGGGTTGCTCCTCCGCAACGCAAACAGGGGAAAATCCCTCCGGGACGCAAGCTGGGGCTGGACGGCAGTGCAAGTCAATTGCCAAGGTCTGCGCGGGGAAGAGGATGGGGGTTTGAATATGCCGATGCGAATGCGGCCTGACTGCCCAGACGACGAAATGGGCCGCCGGCGGCGATGAGCGAACGCTATCCCGACCCGGCCCGCAGGGCGCTGATAACTGCATCCACGATGCTGGCTGCCATTCTGGTGACACTGGACGCCACGGTCGCCAATGTCGCCCTGCCCCGGATCCAGAGCAGCGTTGCGGCCTCACCCGAGCAGATCGTCTGGGTCGTGACCTCCTATGTGATTGCGGGAGCGATCTTCACTCCTCTCAGCGGCTGGCTCGCGACGCGCTATGGACGCAAGGAGGTTATGGTTGCCTCGGTCGCCGGCTTCACCCTGTCGTCGATCGCCTGCGGCCTCGCCACCAATCTCGAGATGCTCGTCCTTTTCCGGTTGCTGCAGGGCGCCTCCGGTGCGGCGATGGTTCCGCTCAGCCAGGCAACGTTGCTCGACATCAATCCGCCGGAGAAGCACGGCCAGGCGATGGCCCTGTATGGCATGGGGTCGATGCTGGGCGGGATCATCGGTCCGGCACTCGGCGGATGGCTGACCGACTGGCTTTCCTGGCGGGCAGTGTTCCTGATCAACATCCCGTTCGGCGCGCTGGCCTGCATCGGCATGTTCATCTTCATGTCCCCCTCGCCCAAGGACAGCACTTCACGCTTCGACCTGTTCGGCTTCGCCGCGCTGTCGATCTTCCTCGCCAGCCTGCAGCTGATGGTCGACCGGGGACAGCAGCTGGACTGGTTCGATTCGATCGAAATCTGCATCGAGGCGACGTTCATGGCCGCTTTCGGCTACGTCTTCCTCGTCCACATCTTCTCCGCGAAATCACCCTTCATCCGCCCGGCCCTGTTCCGGGACCGGAATTTCCTGATCGGATCGATCATCAGCGCCGTGCTCGGCGTGCTGGTGTTCGGCGCGATGCCGCTGATCGGGATCATGCTGCAACAGGGGCTGGGATACCCGGTCTTGCTGGCAGGACTGGTGCAGGCGCCGCGCGGCATCGCCACCATGTTCTCAATGATCATCGCCGGACGGCTGATGGGCAAGGTCGACACGCGCTTCCTGCTGCTGATCGGCATGGTTTCGACCGGGATCGGCTTCCTGATGATGTCGGGCCTGTCCCTCGAAAGCCACCAGAACGAAATCATCGCATCCGGCATCATGCTGGCGATCGGTTCGGGGATGATCTTCGTGCCGCTTTCGACGATAGTCTTTTCGACGCTCGATCCGGCCCTGCGCAACGAAGGCGCGGCGCTCTTCGCATTGGTCCGCAACATCGGCTCGTCTGTCGGGATCTCACTCCTCCAGATCATGACGATCCGCAACGCGGCGACAGTCCAGTCGCGCCTGACCGAAGGGGTAAGGCCCGACAATCCCGCGATGGACCTGACATGGCCGGAACTAGACTTCACGTCTTCCGAGAGCCTCACCGGAATGCATCACGAGATTGCCCGGCAGGCGATGATGGTCGGCTACATCGACTCCTTCTGGTTCCTGTTCGTGCTGAGCCTGATCCTGATGCCGATCATCTGGCTGATGCGCCCGCCGAAACGGCCCGCAAACGGCGCATGACCAATCGGGGCTCGGGCGGGACCTCTCATCGAAAGCGGGCATGCCCCTTGGTTGACGAGCGGTATCCCTCTCCGTAGCCATTGCGGACCGGCGGAATAAGGCGATCCGATGCGTATTATCTCACTTTTCTCGGCACTGGCATTGAGCCTTGCTCCGGCCGCGACACGTGCCGAAACAATCAAGATCCCGGGCGACCTGTGCGGGAAACTGTCCATCGATTCCGCTGAGCCGCTCGAAGGCAAGTGGATTGCGGTCAACCGCCAGGGTGGCGGTTCTGTCGGGAGCCGGATTGTCGCGATGGACGACCGGCCGAAGGAAAAGCTGACACTGGAATATGCCGGCAACGGTATTCTGATCTTTCGCGGAAAGAACGACCTGGGCGATCAGCGGCTGGACATGAAGCCGCAGACGGTCCCCGAAGATCTGCCCAGCACGTTCAACGTCCAGAACGGCAAAGGCAAGATCATCACAGTCGACATCAGCGAGCTGCTTCCCTGCGTCTGGGGGCGAATGCCCGGCTACAAGGGCCACATCGACTATCCATTGCCCGGCGTCGGCGAAATGAGAATGACGGTGATGCTCAATTTTCCAAGTGAGCAGATGGGCTTCGGCGCGCTCCATTTCACCGGATCGATGCAAGGACAGGAAATCGATGTCTGGCGTTACGTGACGCTCACCCGGAAGGAGTGAACCGCCCCCGCCAGATCAGTTTGCTCACGTCCTGGCCCTAGGGCCGGTTCACGTAGCCGAAGCAAGCTTTCTGCTCCTGACCTCTTCGCAGAAGCCCAACGTTTTCGAAGCGATCAAGTCGAGCGGCGCGGCGCTCAGCGGATGGCCATTGCCCTCGAATACCACGAGTTTCGCACCCGGAATCATCCGGGACAGCTGCATCGACTGGCTGACCGGCGCAACGCTGTCTTCAGTGGCAGCCATAAGCAGGACCGGGCTATCTATTTGCGGAATCAGCGCCTTGTCGACCGGCGGGTTGTCGGCGAAACCCGCTGCCATCCGGTCGTTGTATTTCCGGACTTCCTGCCAGTTCGGACCGTGGATCTTCTCGCAGATCATCGCGAAGGGCTTGCCCTCCTTCCGCACACGATCCTCGGAAGCGAGAAACCGCGCCTGCGCGATGGCGCGAGCATCGAAACGAAAGCGCAGCCCCGTCAAAACGACCCCGCTGACGATACCCGGGTAGCGGGTGAGCATATTCAGCGTGGCGAGGCTGCCCCAGCAATGGCCCAGGATAAACGGCCGGTCGAACCCGGCACGCCTGATGTTGTTCGCAAGATCGTCGGCCATCTCATCCATGGAACAACCGCTGGGGACCGGCCGTCCGCCATGCCCCAGCAAATTGAACGCGTAGCACTTCATGCCCGGCACGATCCGCCGTCCAAGCTGCCTCATGTCGTGTTGGCTACCGCCGCCGCCGTGCAACAGCACAAGGACATCATGGTCCGTGCCGGCACCTTTGCGCGAGGCATCGGACATCCCGAGCTCATGCGATACTTTTGCGGCTTCCATCGCGATGGGCTTATCCGCTTTTTCGCTGGCAGATCAAGCCAATAGCAAGCGCGGAAGGGAGCGTCCCAGATCAGGGAGCAAATGGCGCGCCTGAGAAGAGATTCTTCGAACGCGCCACAGGTCGCGACTGCGGCTCGGGCTTTCGCCCGCCTTCGCGGAGGCATCGAACGAAGTGAGATTGCCGCGAGAGAAACGATGGCGCGCCCGGCAGGATTCGAACCTGCGGCCCCAAGCTTAGAAGGCTCGTGCTCTATCCAACTGAGCTACGGGCGCGCGCGGCTTCTCCATTAGCCTGCTTCGCGCGCCGCGCAAACCGGGTTAGGCTGTTCTGACTGGTGAGGGAGAGATGAGTGCAGCCGTTTTCCGTGAACATTCCGGAAGAAGCCCTCGACGAGGTCCGGCAACGGCTGGAGGCAACGCGATGGATCAAGGATGTCGCCGGTGAGGTTCCCGGTTACGGCGCCTGTCTGTCCTTTGCACAGAGGATTGCCGACTACTGGCTGCACGAGTTCGACTGGCGCGTGCTGGAAACGCGGATCAACGCCCAGCCGCAAGTCCTCGCCGAAATCGACGGGCTGCAGATACACGCGATCCATCGCCGCTCATCGCGGCCCGACGCCATTCCGCTGATCCTGATCCACGGCTGGCCCAGTTCCTTCCTCGAATTCCTCGACATCTGCGAGGCGCTGGCGGAACCGGAAGGCGGTGAGCAGGCGTTCCACGTCGTCGTTCCCTCGCTTCCCGGGCACGGCTTTTCGACGACCCGGCGCGGGACGTCCCCGCGCGTGATCGCACGGCAGTTCGCCGAGCTCATGACGCGGCTGGGTTACGAGCGTTTCCTGATCCAGGGCGCGAACTGGGGAAGCTCGATCGGCACGGAAATGGCCCGCGAATGGCCGGACCGCGTGGTCGGCCTGCATCTCAACAGCGTCAACGCCAGCCCCCCTCCGCCGGGAACGGGGATCGAACTCTCGCCGCAGGACCAGGCGATGGCTGACACCTATGTCACCCTGCTCACCCATCCGCATTTCAACCTGCTTTCGCAAACGCCGTTCAGCCCCGCCCATGCGCTGAACGATTCGCCTGCCGGGCTGGCCGCGTGGATCGGCGAGAAGCTGCAGGTCTGGGCCGACACCGGAATGCCCGGGAACCCGGGACTGTCGCCGCAGTGGATGATATCGACCGCAGCGCTCTACTGGTTCACGGGCACGGCGGGCACGGCCCACATGCTCTACCGCGAGGCAGTGAACGACCCGCTTGCCGAGCGTTTCGTCACCGTTCCGACCGCAGTCGCCCATTTCGCGCGGGAGCTGGTGATCGCTCCCCGCACCTGGGCGGAACGGCATTACAACATCGTTCGCTGGACCCGCTACGTGCGCGGCGGCCACTTCGCCGCAGTCGAGGTGCCCGACCTGTTCGTGGGAGATGTGCGAAGCTTTGCCCGCGCGCTTTGCGGATCGGGCGAAGCAGGCTAGGCATCATCCATGAGCGAGCAGCCCCTCACCCATCTCGACGGCGCGACCGGCGCGCGACGCCATTTCCGCTATTTCGACTATGTGATGGCGGCCTTCGTGGCGATCCTGCTGCTTTCGAACCTGATCGGCGCGGCCAAGCTGTCGACCGTCGCAGGCTACACGTTCGGGGCCGGTATCCTGTTCTTCCCGGTCTCCTACGTGATCGGCGACGTGCTTACGGAAGTCTACGGCTACGCCAACGCCCGGCGCTGTATCTGGGCCGGCTTCCTCGCGATGATCTTCATGGCATTCATGAGCTACGTCGTCGTCGCCATGCCGCCGGCGGAGAGCTGGAACGGCCAGGCCGCCTACGAAAGCGTCTTCGGCCTCGTCCCGCGCATCGTCGTTGCTTCCATGCTGGCTTTCTGGGCCGGCGAATTCGTCAATTCCTTCGTGCTCGCCAAGATGAAGATCTGGACCAAGGGCAAGCTCCTGTGGAGCCGCACGATCGGCTCGACCGTGTTCGGCCAGGCGGTGGACAGCGCCATATTCTACCCGGTCGCCTTTTACGGCATCTGGGAAACCCAGGACGTGATCGCGGTGATGATCACGAACTGGGCCATGAAAGTCGCCTGGGAAGCGATCCTGACGCCGGTCACCTATGTCGTGGTCGGCTGGCTCAAGGGCCGCGAGGGTGTCGACGTCTACGACGAAGGCACCGAGTTCTCACCCTTCGCCAAGATGGATTCCGTCTGAGGCACCTGCCTCACTCACCCGCCGATGCTTGACCGGATCCTGCTGACCGACTTCCGCAATCACCGCCAGACCGCGATCGAGAATACCGCGCGGTTCAACCTGCTTGTCGGCGAGAACGGCGCGGGCAAGACCAACGTGCTCGAGGCGATCTCGCTGTTTGCGCCGGGGCGTGGTCTGAGGCGCGCAGCACTGGCCGACATGGCAGCGCAAGCCGGGCCCGGTGGCTTTGCCGTCAGCGCCGACCTCGTCACACCCGACGGGAACGTAAGGCTTGGCACCGGCACCTCTCCCGAACGGCCCGGCCGGCGCGTGGTGCACGTCAACCAGGCCGAAGCGCCCGCCGTGCGGCTTGCCGAATGGCTGAGCATCGGCTGGCTGACGCCTGCCATGGACCGGCTGTTCGCAGAGGGTGCCGGCGCACGGCGGCGCTTCCTCGACAGGCTCGTGCTGGCTCTCGAGCCCGGCCATGCTAAGAACGCCACGCGGCTCGAAAACGCGATCCGCGAACGCAACCGCATGCTCGCCGAACCGCGTGATCCCGATCCGCAATGGCTCGATGCGATCGAGGCCCAGATCGCCGAGGCCGGAGCGCTGGTGGCATCGGCACGTTCGGCGATGACCGAAAGGCTCGATTCCGCACTGGCGGCGTTGCCCGAAGCACCGTTCGCCCGACCGTCCCTGGCTTACCAGCCGGGCGGTCCGGTCGAACAGGCGGAGCTTGCCTCAGCGCTGGCGCAGGGACGGTCCCGCGACAGAAGCGCCCAGCGCACGCTTGCCGGGCCGCACCGGGACGAGCTTGCCGTCACCATGGCCGGCAAGGGCCAGCCGGCGGCGGACTGCTCGACCGGCGAGCAGAAGGCAATGCTGATCGCGATCACCCTCGCTCATGCAGGCTTGCTTGGCACCAGCCGTCCGCGACTGCTGCTGCTGGACGAAGTCGCCGCCCATCTCGATCCCGTACGACGCGAGGCGCTGTTCGACCGGCTGCGGAGCGGCAGGGCGCAGGTGTGGCTTACCGGCACGGAACTGGCGCCGTTCGATGCGATCGAAGGGGAAGCGGCGGTTTGGCGGGTGCGCGAAGGGGCAGCGGAGCGGATCGGGTAAGGCGCCTTACCCTTTCTCCTCGACTGCGCCCGCCACCTGATCCACAGTTGCCGCCACAAGCGCTTCGATCCCCTTCTCCGTCGGATGGATGTGATCGTCCTGCACAAGGTCCGGCCGGTCCATCAGCGGCTGCAGGAAGAACGGCACCAGTTCAACCTCATATTTTTTGGCAAGAGAGGGGTATATAGGATTGAATTCTGAGGCATAAGCTTCACCCATATTGGGTGCGGCGAGCATTCCAAGCAGCAGTGTCGAAATGCCCCTGCGCTGCAGTTCCGAAAGCATCTTTTCGAGATTGGCCCGGGTCTCTTCCGGCGGCAGACCGCGCAACATGTCGTTGCCTCCCAGGCTGACGATGACCAGTTCCGGGCTGGTCTGCTGACCGTCCAGCGCGAAGGCCAGCCGTTGCAGCCCGTCCGCTGTCGTATCGCCCGAGACACCTGCATTGACGATGCGCGCATTGATGCCGCGGGCCCGCAAGGCCGCTTCAAGCTTTTCCGGATACCCCTTGCCGTTGTCGAGGCCGTATCCCGTCAACAGGCTGTCGCCGAATGCAAGGATCGGCACTTCGCGGCCCATCACCGGAATTTCCGGCGGTGTATCGGTTGCGGAGACCTGGGGCACCGTCGGAGACTGTTCGCTGCCGCAACCCGCCAGCAAAAGTGCAGCCGCCAGCGCTCCAGCATACAATTTCATACATCTGCCTCCTTGCCCGTCACCCGATAGCTATGCCATCTCGGCAGCGTGACAAGTCCCTCTCCCGCGATCCTCGCCGAAAACCTGAAACTTACGCTCGGAAACGGCACCGGCGCCGTTGAAATCCTGCGCGGAATCGACCTCTCTGTCCCGGAAGGACAGACGCTCGCCCTTCTCGGCCCGTCCGGTTCGGGAAAGAGTTCGCTGATGGCGGTTCTTTCCGGCCTTGAATGCGCGACATCCGGATCGCTCAGCATCGCAGGCCAGGATTTCGCGGCCATGGACGAGGATGGACTGGCAAGGGCAAGGCGCGGCCGCATCGGCATCGTGCTTCAGGCCTTCCACCTGCTGCCGACGATGACCGCGCTGGAAAATGTCGCGACCCCCATGGAGCTTGCCGGGATGGGCGAGGCGCAAAGCCGTGCGGTTGCAGAACTGGAAGCGGTCGGCCTGGGGCACAGGCTTACCCACTACCCGGCGCAGCTCTCCGGCGGCGAGCAGCAGCGGGTCGCCATCGCCCGGGCGACCGCGCCGCGCCCCTCGCTGATCTTTGCGGACGAACCGACCGGCAATCTCGATGCCGCCACCGGGGCGGACATTATCGAGCTGCTGTTCGCCCGCCGCGCCGAGACGCAGGCGACGCTCGTGATCATCACTCACGACCCGGCCTTGGCCGAACGCTGCGAACGTATCGTGACGCTGGCCGACGGACGCATCGCGAGCGACAACGCCACCCGTTGACACAGGGCCTTGCCTGGAGCGCCGCCTGGCGCATCGCGCGGCGGGACCTTTCGGCCCGTTTCAGGGGCCTGCGGCTGCTGTTGGTCTGCCTGTTCCTTGGCGTCGGCGCGATTGCGGCGATCGGCACGCTTACCGGCTCGATCGAACGCGAGCTGGCCGGCCGCGGCCGGGCCATCCTGGGCGGCGATATCGAAGCGGAAGTCTGGCAGCGCGGCCTGACGCCGGAGGAGCGAGACGCCTTCTCCGCGCTCGGCAAGCTGTCCCAGGGCACGAGGATGCAGGCCATGGCGGCCGCTGGCGACCTAACCGCACCCGTCGCACTCAAGGCCGTGGACGACAGCTGGCCGCTGGTAGGCAAGCTGCGTTTGCTGGACGGAAGGCTGGTGGGCGCACCTCCTGCGGGTTCCGCATGGCTGGCCGAGGGCGCCGCCGAACGGCTCGGTGTCGCCCCCGGCGAGCAAGTCCAGATCGGCGGGCAGGAACTCACCGTCGGCGGCATCGTCGCGGAAGACCCGGAACAGCTCGGCGAAGGTTTCGCCCTCGGCGCCAGCGCCATCACCAGAAGCGAGATTCCCGAACGCGCCGGACTGACCGCGCCGGGCGCGATGTTCCGGACCAAGGCGCGCGTGACCCTCGATCCCGGCAGAAATCCACAGGCCGTCGTGGAATCGCTCGAAAAGCAGTTTCCCGATGCGGGATTCCGCTTCCGAACGCGTGACAAGGCTGCTCCCGGCGCCGAGCGCTTCGTCGCACGCATGGGCGAATTCCTCGTGCTGGTCGGTCTGGCCGCGCTGGTCATCGCCGGTATCGGTATCGGCGGCGGCGTATCCTCCTATCTCGAGGCGCGCCGCAACAGCATCGCCACACTCAAGGTGCTGGGCGCCACCAGCGGCGACATCGCGCGCATCTACCTGCTGCAGATCGGTGCAGCAGCCCTTGCGGGAAGCCTTGCGGGACTGGCCGCCGGCGTCCTCGTCACCCCGCTGCTCGCACGGGCGCTCGGCACATTGTTGCCGGTAACGCCGGGTTTCGTGTTCGACACGGGCGCACTCGCGAAGGCCACCGCCTACGGGCTGCTGGTGGCGCTGGTATTCGCCGCGCCGCCTCTGGTCCGCGCGCGCGCCTTCCCGGCCATGGCGCTGATGCGCGCACGCATCTCACCGCTCTCCCTGCGGCGCAAGGAATTGCTGCTGCCTGTCGGGATCGGCCTTGCCGCGATCATTGCGCTGGCGCTCGCGAGCGCGGCCCAGATCCAGGTGACGGCCCTGTTCCTGGCCGGCGCGGCAGTGATGCTGGCGTTGCTCGGCGGCCTAGGCTGGGCCATCCGCCGGCTTGCCGTGCGACTACCCCGCCCGCGCGACCCGATCCTGCGCGCCGGGCTTGCCAATCTCCACCGCCCCGCCGCCCAGACAGGCGCACTGGTGACCGCCCTGGGCTTCGGCCTTTCCGCCTTCGTCCTGCTGGCAGCGATCCAGACCAGTCTCGAGGCGAACATCATGGCCCGGGTGCCGAACCGCGCGCCGGATTACTTCGTGCTCGACGTGCCGCGCGACCGGCAGGAAGACTTCCGATCGGCAGTCCTGCAGACCGTTCCCGGAGCGGATATCCGCATGGTGCCCAACCTGCGGGGCAAGATACTCGCCTACGGCCCCGAAGGACGGATGACGCGGGTCGCCGATCTTGCCGAGATCCCCGACGACGCATGGTTCCTGCGCGGCGAGCGCGGCCTCACCTATTCGGACGACCTTCCGGAAGGCAGCACGCTGGTCGCCGGAGAATGGTGGCCGAAGGACTATTCCGGCGAACCGCTGGTCTCGATCGACGAAGAGCTTGCGGAGGCGACGGGCCTGAAGATCGGCGACAGGCTGACGATCGGCCTGCTCGGCGTCGAACGGACGGCGCGCATAGCCTCCTTTCGCCGTCTCGACTGGGACAGCATGGGCTTCAACTACGTGCTCGTCTTTTCGCCCAACACATTGACCGATGCGCCGCACAACCTTGCCGCGACGATCGACGTGCCGGGCGGCGAACGGAGCAGCGGATTGCTACGGCAACTGGCACAGGCCTTCCCCTCGACGTCGGTGATCGAGACCGGAACATTGCTGACCGACGCGCGCGCCCTGCTGACCCAGATGTCCACCGCCATCCTTGCGGCAGCTTCGGTCGCGGTGCTGGCCGGGCTCGCCGTCCTGCTCGGCGCGATCGCCGCGGCACGCGCCAGCCGGACTTACGACAACGTCATCCTGCGAGTCCTGGGCGCGAGCCGGAAGCAACTCCTGATTCTGCAGCTTGCCGAATACGGCCTGCTGGCCGCGATCCTCGCGCTCGTCTCGCTCGCAATCGGCAGCATGATCGCGTGGGCCATCATCGTCGAAATGTTCGATTTCGACTGGCTGCCGGACTGGCCGCGAGTGATCGCCGTGCTACTGGCAGGCCTTGGCGTGGTTCTCGCCTTCGCACTGGCCGGCTCGCTGCCGCTGCTGCGTGCTAAACCCGCCCGCGCGCTTCGCGAACTCTGAACGAAAGTCCCGATCCTGAACGGCTCATCCAAATTCCTTGGCAAAAGCAAGTCGGGCGAACTAATCTGCCACGTCGCGCCCAAACCAGTATTTCAGGGAACCACAGGACGGGCTCAATGTCGGGAAATTACATGATGCGGGAACTGGACCCGGCCGAGCGGTTCATCTGGCTGCTGGACTGTATTTCCTGTGCGAATTTCGTGACCATCGCCGAGCTTAAGGGCGACCCGATTTCCGAAGAAGTGCTGCGCAAAGGGCTGGACCGCCTCCAGGCGAAGCACCCCCTGCTCAGCGCCAGGCTGGTGGAGGACGAAGACGGAACCGTCGCCTTCTACCGGGAGGAAGGCGCGCGCATCCCGCTCGATGTCGAGCAGCGGAGTGACGGGGAATGGCATCACGCGATCGAGGGTGAATTCAACGCGAAGTTCGACGATACCAGCCGACCGATGATGCGTTGCCACCTGCAACGGCTGCCCGGCCGTTCGGTGCTGAGCGTGACTTTCCACCATGCCATCGGCGATGCGCGTTCCGGTGTAGAATTGCTCAAGCAGTTGCTGCGGTTCTGCCTGCGGGGCGGTGAAAATGTCGAACCGAACGAGCTCCCGCCACCGGTCCACTCCCTGTTTCCCGACAAGTATCGCTGGTCGGATCATCCCGACAAAGCCGAGAATCTGGCCCGGCAGATGAAAGAGGATTCGCTGCGCTACGGCATGCCTGCAGAGCTGCCGTTCCTGGCCGACGCGGTGCCTGACCGGAAACCCAGGCTTGAGAGCGTGAGGCTGGATGCATCGCAGGGCCGCGCCCTTCAGGAGCGCTGCCGGTCCGAGGACACCACCGTCCATGGCGCGATCTGCGCAGCGCACCTGATCGCCACCAACAGGCTCTTCGACGCCCCAGAGGCGAGGACTCTGTACCTGATGTGTCCCGTCGACATGCGGCCGCATCTCACGCAGGACATGGGCGAACAGCTGAGCTATTGCACGACCTTCCTGAGATCGACCTACCGCGTCGAGGACGAGCCCGATTTCTGGTCTCTGGCGCGCGAAATAGGCGCCGATCTCAAACACCGGATGCAGCGCGGTGACGGCCACCTGATGTACGCATCCCTACCGCTCGACCAGATCGGTTCCACCGGGCCCGCCTTCGAAGCATTCGCGGCGAGCATGGCGCAGCTTCCGGCGGGCTCGAACGTCAGTAATGTCGGACGCATCCAGCCGATGGAAGACTGTCCGGAAGTCGAGGCGATCTCGTTCGCCCTGTGTTCGCTGCCCCGGCACATGGCGAGCCTGAACGTTACCAGCTACCGGGACCAGCTGATCGTCAACCTGACATTCGACGCCGCCAAGCTCGCTCCGGAGCATGCCGAGCGGCTTGCCAACGATTTGCGGCAACTGCTCGAAGAGGCAGCGACACTTCGAGAGGCAAACACCGACGCATAGTCAGGCGTGCCTCGCGACATTGCGACGATCAGCCCGGCAACAGCCAATTGGCCGAATACTGCGGTTTACAGCTCCTTAACGCGCTTCTGTCACAAGGCGGCAAGTGCCCCAAGGAAGCCGAGCATGTTCATCGAGACCGAGCGAAGCCGGTTCACCGGCAATGCGGAGCCGCGATTCCATCCGGAACTTCGCCGCGCCGCGCTCCTGATCCCGCGGTTTTCGCTGGGCCGCAAGAGTTCCGGTTGGCTTCGCCGGATGCGCAGCCGACGACCGGTTCCCCAGCCCCCCGCCCTGCCCGATGTGGCGATCCGCGACGAGCATATCGACGGGCCGGACGGAAATACCATTCGCGTCAGGATCTACAGCCCCGCCTCCAGCGCCGGCCCGCGGCCGGCCTTGCTGTGGATCCACGGCGGCGGCTTCATCATCGGCTACCCGGAAATCAACGAAGACCAGAATATCGAGCTGTGCCGTGAGCTGGGCATCGTCGTGGCTGCCGTCAGCTACCGGCTTGGGCCCGACAATCCGTTTCCGGCGCCGCTGGACGATTGCCACGCGGCCCTGGCCTGGCTGCATGAGAATGCCGGTACCCTTGGCATAGACAAGGCGCGCATCGCCGTGGGAGGCGCCAGCGCGGGCGCCGGTATCGCCGCCGGATTGGCCCTGCTGGCGCACGATCGGGGAGACCTGCCGATCGCTTTCCAGCTCCTCGTCTACCCGATGCTGGACGATCGCACAGCCATGCGCACAGACGTCGACGGACGCTGGCTGCGGGTGTGGAGCGCGGAAAGCAACCGCTTCGGCTGGCAATCCTATCTCGGCTGCGCGCCCGGCAGCCACGAGGTTTCCGCCTATGCAGCACCCGCGCGCCGCGCCGATCTGCGCGGCCTCCCTCCCGCCTGGGTCGGTGTCGGCACCTGCGACCTGTTCCTGGATGAAGACATCGCCTACGCTATCCGCCTGAACGATGCTGACGTGCCCTGTGATCTGAAGATCGTGGAGGGCGCGTTCCACGCATTCGATCTCGTTGCGCCGAAGTCCCGGGTGGTCGGCGAATTCCGGCGGAGCATTGCCGAAGCGCTGCAAGCGAACCTGCGTCCGGAACGTTCGGGCGAAGACGATAGCTCGGACGCCGTTTCCGCAAGTCTCGAGAGGGAATACGCAGCGTTGACGAACTGACGTCGCGACTGCGTAACCGCGCACAACCTCAGGAAAAAACGTCTGCCTCCTCCCCCGGATTCTTGGGATCGGGACCGAAGCGGTTCCGCCCCCTGGTGCCGTCGAGAAGCATGAGGACAAGCAGCGCGAACCAACCGAGGATCGGAATGAACACCAGCAGCAGGAGCCATCCCGAGCGATCCTGATCGTGCAACCGCCGTATGGCCACGGCAAGCCCGGGTATGAAACTGACGAGGCCGAACAGGTTCTGCAGCATGCCGCCGGTTCCGGAAAGCTCCGTCGAGAAACCGACAAAAAAGCCGGTACGGTGATAGGTCGGCGAGCCGAACACGAGATCAATCGCAACGGAAACAAGGATGTTGAACAACGCGAACATCCAGTATTCCCGGCGGCGGGAACGACCGGAGAAGTCGAAATAGCGCCTGTATGGCAGGATCATCCACTGCAGGTATTCCATAGCGGCTCCTCGCAACTGCCGGAGAGGTCCCGTCTATAGACGTTGTTCGTGCGAACAAAAAAGGGGGCCTGCGCGCCCCCTTTTCATCGCCGACCGGCTCATCCGCAGGCCTGAGCTTTCAGGAAAACACCTCGGCGCCGGCTGGGTCCTTCGGGTCCGGCCCGAACCGGTTCGGGCCCTTGGTGCCCTCAAGGCACATGAATACGAGAACGATCAACCCACCCACGAAAGGGATGAGGCCGAGCAGCACGAACCAGCCGGACTTGTCCTGATCATGGAAACGGCGAACCTGAACGGCGATACCGGGAATGATGAGAAGCAGCAGGAAAATCACTGTCAGGGGGCCGTAAACGCCTCCCACCATGCCGTTGATACCCAGAATGCCCTCGATGAACCCCAGCACGACGGCAACAATCACGACGCCAAGAAGGAACATCCAGTATTCCTTGCGCCGAGAGCGTCCG
Organism: Novosphingobium sp.; assembly: GCA_024236175.1. Lineage (GTDB taxonomy): Bacteria > Pseudomonadota > Alphaproteobacteria > Sphingomonadales > Sphingomonadaceae > Novosphingobium. The sequence goes on from JACKKY010000004.1 coordinate 84,774, forward strand.
GAAAAGTCAGCGTAACGCCTGAGAGGCATCAACATCCATTCGAGCATTTCCCCCTCCTTCCAGCCCGCATGATAGCGGAACGGAGCAGGCACCACAGAATTGCAAAAACCGCAAACGAAAAAGGGGCGCACCGCGCCCCTTTCCCAAACAGGCTACCGTAAAGGAACTACCAGCGGAAACGCGCGCCCACGCCATAGGTACGGCGCGAATTGGCGTAACCGGAAACGGCACCGGTCTGCGCCGGGGCATCGAAAATCTGCGCAATGTAGCGATCGTCGAGCAGATTTCGGCCCCACACAGTCAGCTCGAAGCCATTACGCATGGCGTAGGTGAGCGAAGCGCTAAGTTCGTCGACCTGCCGCGTGAATTCCCTCGCAGCGTCAAGGCCCGGCTGGAAATCGATGATCTGCCCCGACACCGGATCGCGGACGATGAACCCCGGCAGGCCTTCAATGTTCTGCGTCTCCGACTCGTAAAGGTAGTCGGCATGGAGGATCAGACGGTCGGCATTGGCCAGTTCAAGATCGTAATCGATGCTGAAAGACGCAGACAGCGGCGGAATGTCCGCCGGCATGATACCCGTCACATCGCCGAACGCCGAGTTGGTGAATTCGTCGTAGACCGGATCGAGATAGGTAACCGAAAGCCCGAGCGTGAGCGGCTCGACCGGCTTGGCGAAACCTTCGAATTCCAGGCCGAAGACGGACTCCTTGCCGGCATTGGCGAGCAAGAACCCGGTTCCGGTGAAAATGTTGGACTGGAAGCCACGGATGGACTGTTCGAAGATTGCGAAGTTCGCTCCCGCAACTCCCCAGTCGGCCTTGATGCCCGCCTCGTAGACGGTTGATTTCTCGGGTCCGGCGAAGCGGCTGCCGTAAGTCTGATTGACAACTCCGATGCCGGACGCCCCAATCGCCGCCGCATCGCCAGGAGCCGGTCGGCTACCGCTCGACAGATTGATCGAGCTCGCCTTGAAACCCTTGGAAATGCCCGCGTAGACGCTGACCCGATTGTTGAGTTCGTAGGCCAGTCGCGCGGTCCAGGAGACGTTGTCGTCGCTGGTCTTGCCTGGCTCGACGGCATTGGGCACGTTCAGGAACGGCGGCGCGATCTGCAATCCCCTGAGAGCATTGAGCGGATTGGCAGCCGGATTGTTCTGGTTGGCCGCAGCGAAGGCTTGCGCCTGCGCCAGCGGCAAGCCGGACTGCAAAGCGCCACCGAGAAGAAGCTGGTAACGGAAGGGTGCATAGGCCGGATTGTTGAAATCCAGCCCGGCGAAGACGTCGCTGGTGCCGACATCCAGGACAAACCGTTTCTTGTCATAGGTATAGTTGGCACCGCCAGTCAGCGTGAGCCGGTCGGCGATTTCGAAATCAAGCTGGCCGAAAATCGAGACCGCATCGTTTTTCATGCGATAGCGTTCGTCGAGCCCCTGGCCGGCCGCAAAGAAGGATCCCGTATATTTCGTCGGATCACCTTCAAGCGCGCCGAAAGTCGCTTCGAGCATCGGAACGCTGAGCGCACCGCCCGTCGCCCCCGCAATAGCCAGGTTGAAATAGGGCCGAGCCTGCGCGCCCCACACAATCTGAGCCCCTGTCTGGTTGATCTTCTCGTTGAAGTAGTAGGCGCCAAGCAGCATGGACAGCCGGTCCAGCAGATTGCCGCTCAGCCGCAGCTCCTGGGTGAAAGTCTTGATCCCGATATCATAGGAACTCTGGGCGACGAGCTCGGCGCTGGTGAAATCGGCATCGTAATTGTTGAAGGAATTGTTCTTGCGCCACGATGTGATCGAAGTGAGCGTGAAATCGCCCAGCTGGTAATCGACCTGGCCGGAAATCCCGTAGTTTTCAATCTCGTTGACCGGGTCGAAATTGTAATAGGTGATATTGCCGAACGGGTCGTCCGCTGGATTGACCTGACCGCCGAGCGCCAGAAGCGCGGCAGTGGCAGACGATGCCTTTACGCTCAGCACTTCGCAGCAGTGCTCATCGATCTTGCCGTAATCGCCGATGATACGAACGCTGATATCCGAATCGGGCTCGAAAAGGAGCTGACCGCGCACGAACCAACGGTCGCGTTCGTCCACGCCGTTGCCCGTGATCAGGTTCTTGGTGAAGCCCTCGCGTGTGTTGTAGCTGCCCGCCAGGCTTACCGCGATGTCCTGCGTTACCGGACCTGTGACCACGCCCTTGAGCACCACCGCATCAAAATTGCCGTAGGAAGCTTCGACATTACCGCCAAACTCGAAACGCGGCTTCTTGGTCACGATCGAGATGACGCCGGCCGAAGCATTCTTGCCGAACAGGGTGGATTGAGGGCCACGCAACACTTCGATCCGTTCCACATCGGGCAGATCGGCGATCTGCGCCGCGGCCCGGGAACGATAGACGTTGTCGATGAACACGCCCACCGAAGGCTCGATACCGGCGTTGTTCGCACCATTGCCGAAGCCGCGGATGAAGAAGTTGGTGTTCGCGGAGCTCTGGTTCTGACGAACCCTGAGAGACGGCACCAGGGTCTGGAGATCGAACAGGTCGCGCACCTGCGCGCGCTCGAGAGCTTCGGCGGAAGTGACGGAAACCGCGACCGGCACATCCTGCAGCGTCTGCTCCCGCTTGGTCGCGGTAACGACAATCTCGTTTCCGCTAGCATAGTCGTCATACGTCGATTCCGCGGCGGGCGGCGCTTGTTCAGCCTCCTGTGCCCCGGCGAACGAAGGCATCGCCAGCCCCAGTGCCGCCACACCACCGCAAAGTGCGGCGCGAAGCGACACAAAATCTGGAATTTCAACGCGATTCATGGACGCAGTCCTCTCGGCATTCCGAACAATCGCAGTCGGTATAATTCCGAAGTGATTAAGCTCCGGTTATTGTGGTTAATAGATTAGAAATAGGTAAGGAAAAACAAGAGCAACGCTGATCACGGCGCGACGACGTTGAGCCGACCGCGGCCAGCCAAGGCTGAGCCGAACGCCAAGTGAATGCTTGCCGCGCGGCGGTGCTTCGGCTAAGGGCGCGCCGATGTTGCGGCGCAGCAAGCGCTGCCAAACCCCTCAATTGAAAGCATAACCGATGTCCGGCTCCCTTCCCCTGCGCAATATCGCCATCATTGCGCACGTCGATCACGGCAAGACCACGCTTGTGGACCAGCTTTTCCGCCAGTCCGGAACTTTCCGCGACAACCAGCGGATCGAAGAGCGGGCGATGGATTCCAACGATCTCGAAAAGGAACGCGGGATCACGATTCTCGCCAAACCGACCTCGATCGAATGGAACGGCACGCGCATTAACATCGTCGACACACCCGGCCACGCCGATTTCGGCGCCGAGGTGGAGCGCATCCTGTCGATGGTCGACGGCGTCATCCTGCTCGTCGACAGCGCCGAGGGCGCGATGCCGCAAACCAAGTTCGTCACCGGCAAGGCGCTGGGCCTCGGCCTGCGTCCGATCGTCGTGGTCAACAAGATCGACCGGCCCGACCAGCGCGCCAGCGAAGTGCTGGACGAAGTGTTCGACCTGTTCGTGAACCTCGATGCGAACGACGATCAGCTCGATTTCCCCACGCTCTATGCTTCGGGCCGCAACGGCTACGCCAGCGACGACATCGACGCACGCGAAGGCTCGCTCGATCCGCTGTTCCAGATGATTGTCGATCACGTCCCCGCCCCGGGCCTGGAAACCGACGCGCCGTTCAGCTTCCTCGCGACGCTGCTCGACCGCGACAACTTCATGGGCCGCGTGCTCACCGGCCGCGTCCAGTCGGGCGTTATCAAGGTCAACGATCCGATCCGCGCGCTCGACGCCGAAGGCAACGTGGTGGAAAGCGGCCGCGCGTCCAAGCTGCTCACTTTCCGCGGGCTCGACCGCGTACCGGTGGACGAGGCGCGCGCGGGCGACATCATCGCCATCGCCGGGCTGGAAAAGGCCACCGTGTCGAACACTATCGCCGATCCGCAAGTGAGCGCGCCCATCGCCGCCCAGCCGATCGACCCGCCCACGCTCGCCATGCGCTTTGCCGTCAACGACAGCCCGCTCGCGGGACGCGAGGGCGACAAGGTGACGAGCCGCATGATCCGCGACCGCCTGCTGCGCGAAGCGGAAACCAACGTCGCCATCCGCGTGACCGAAAGCGCCGACAAGGACAGCTTCGAAGTCGCCGGCCGGGGCGAACTCCAGCTCGGCGTGCTGATCGAGACGATGCGGCGCGAGGGCTTCGAACTCGGCATCAGCCGACCGCGCGTGCTGTTCCGCGACGGCGAAAGCGGGCGCGAGGAACCGTACGAGACCGTCGTAATCGACGTGGACGATGAATTCTCCGGCACGGTCGTCGAGAAGATGCAGCGCCGCAAGGGGGAGCTGACCGAAATGCGCCCCTCCGGCCAGGGCAAGACACGGATCACGTTCTCCGCGCCCAGCCGCGGCCTGATCGGCTACCATGGCGAATTCCTGTCCGACACACGCGGCACCGGCATCATGAACCGCCTGTTCGAGAAATACGGGCCGTACAAGGGTGTGATCGAAGGCCGCATCAACGGCGTGCTGATCTCCAACTGCGCGGGCGAGGCCGTAGCCTACGCGCTCAACGCGCTGGAAGATCGCGGCGTGCTGTTCGTCAAGCCGCAGGAGAAGGTCTACGAAGGCATGGTGATCGGCGAGAACGCCAAGCCCGAGGATCTGGAAGTCAATCCGCTCAAATCCAAGCAGCTCACCAACTTCCGCTCGACCGGCAAGGACGACGCCATCCGCCTCACCCCGCCGACGGTTATGACGCTGGAACAGGCGATCGCCTATATCGACGACGACGAAATGGTCGAAGTCACCCCGCAGAGCATTCGCCTCAGGAAGGCGATCCTCTGCCCGCATGAGCGCAAGAAGGCGAGCCGGCGCAAAGAGGCGGCCTGACCGACCACCCTATTCCGCCGGCAGCGGCTCAGCCGAGTCGACGTCGCGCGGATGCAGGCGAATGGCGGGAAGCCAGAACAGAGCCGCTACCGCCAGGCCGCCAAATGCCCAGAATATGCCCCTGTAGCTGCCCGTCAGGTCGAAGATCAGGCCGAACAGCGGCGGCGTGGACAGCAGCGCAATCAGGATCGTCCCCGAAAGCAGCCCCATCGCGCGGCCGACCGCGCGCTGCCCGAAGACGCGCGGCGCCAGATAGCTCTCGGTCGGTACCATCATCCCGCCGAACAGGCCGATGATCGCAACCCCCAGCGCTATCATCCAATAGCCAAGGTGCGCCTGCGTCAGGCAGACCATGCCGACCGCAAAACCGCCCAGAGACGCAAACATCAGGGCACGCGGGCCCATCCGGTCCGACAGCCCGGCGAAGCACATCTTCGAGAGAAAGCCACAGCCCGCGTAGATCGAGACGAGGAAGGCGGCGTCGCTTGCCTGTATTCCCGTATCCAGAGCGAGCGGTGCGAGATTGGTGACCATGCCCTTCATGCCCGACGTAACGATGGCAACGGTGGCCGCGATCATCCAGAAGGCCGGATCGGTCATGATCGCCCGCGCCGAGATAGGCGCCTTTGCGAGCTCTTCCCGCGATTCCTGGCTCGGCTCCGCAGCGCCATCGGGATGGACTCCCCGATCGGACGGGCGATCCACCACCAGAAGCGCCGCCGGGATTGTCCACACGGCAATTACCAGGCCCAGCAACTGGAGCGCTTCGCGCCATTGGTGCGTGTCGAGCAGGCCCTGGATGATCATCGGGAACAGGAACCCGCCCGCAGCAACGCCGGCGATCGCAAAGCCGATCGCGCGCCCTCTCTGGCGCTCGAACCACCGAGAGAGCAGCACTGTCGCCGCAAGCGGCCCCATCAGGACATTGGCCGGTGCGACCAGAACGCCGAAGATCAGTAGCACCTGGTTGAAGGTGGTCGCGAGAGAGATCGCCACATATCCGCACGAAAGCAGGACACTTCCCGCCACCATCAGCTTGCGAACCGAGAACCGGTCCATGAGATTGCCCAGTACCGGCATGAGCACCGCGCTGGCCGCCGACATCACCGTCATCGCCAGCATCAGGACCATTCGCGTCGGCTGGAACTCCTCGGCCAGCGGAACCGCGACAAGCGAATAGGTGGAGGCGACCATGCCCGCTGCAGCCAGCAGCATGAAGCAGGCGGCGACCTGCCGCCAGCCGACGGCAAACGATGTAGGCATCAAGTTCTTCTCCGCGACGGACTTTTCGCTATTTCATACCCGAACTGGGCGGGAAGCCAAATCCGATCGGACATCGACTGATCAAATAGCCGGGGAAACGTCTTGTCGCCATTGCCGCCCTCGGGCAATCTCGCCCCATGAAATCCGCATTTGTCCTGCCTGCTTTCGCCGCCCTGGCATTGGCCACCGCGCCGGCGCTCGCCAATGACAGCGAAGCGGAAATCGGCATCGGCGGAATCACGCTCAAGCCCTCCGACGCCATCGTCATGGAATCGGAAGACCTGTTCGTGTCAGAACAGATCGTGCGGGTGAAATACCGCTTCAGCAATCCCACCAGCCGCACGATCGAGACGACTGTCGCCTTCCCGATGCCGCCTCAGCCCCGCGCTTTCGTCGACCGCTGGTACGACATGGAAAGCAAGCAGGACTGGTCCGAGTTCGGCTTCAACACCAAGGTCGACGGCCAACCGGTCCGGCTGAAGATGATCGAGCGGGCAATGGTCGACGGCCGCGACGTGACCGAGCGTATCGCCCAGCTGGGCTGGCCGCTCTACTGGGTCGACGAAGACGAAACCTCGGACCTGTTCGAGGACATGGACGAGGCCTCACGTGCCCGTTTCGTGGAAGAGGGGCTTGCGAAGGAGGACGAGATGTTCGGGGGGCGGACCGTGCCGGCCTGGGATTCCGTCACCTTCTTCGTCCGCGAGCAAAGCTTCCCCGCCGGATCCACCGTCGTGGTGGAGCACGAATACGCCCCGATGAACGGCGGGAGCGTGGGCGGCACGCTGCACAAGAGCGTGCGCGGGACCGATCCCGACATCATGCGCGACTACAAGCAGCGCTATTGCACCGACGAGCATTTCCTTGCCGGGTTCGACCGTCGGCTGGAGCAGATGGACCAGCCCGGCATCTTCGCGATCTATACCGAGACCTGGCTCAGCTATGTCCTGTCATCGGGCGCCAACTGGAAAGGCCCGATCGGAGACTTCCGCCTCGTGGTGGACAAGGGCTCGACCGAATACCTGGTCAGCTTCTGCATGGACGGCGTCAGGAAGATCGCCCCGACCCAGTTCGAAGTGCGCAAGACGAACTTCGAGCCTAACCGCGATCTCGACATCCTGATCGTGAAATTCCACGAGATGGAAGAGTAGCAAGGCATTTCCGGCCGGCGAGAATCACAGGCTGTGCAACCTCTCGAAAAACCATAGGCTGGCAACAATCCCTATCGGCCAGGCGGCAAGTCCGGGTTGCTGCCATCGGGTAGCAGGCTGCGAAAAAAATCTGCCGACCAGCACACGAGCCAGTGCGGCAGCCAGAACCAGCCCGACCACGAAAATGAGCTGCCCGGCCTCTATGCCCAGGTTGAACGCGGTGAGTGACAGCGGCACTTCCCCTGTCGGCAGCCCGATCTCGCGCAAGGCTCCTGCAAATCCCAGCCCGTGCAACAGTCCGAACAGAGCCGCGACCAGCACCGGCATCCGCCAGCTCATGCTGTTCCCGGGGCCGCGCGCGACCTCGGCGGCAACGAACACGATGCTGAGCGCAATCAGGACTTCCACCACGCCGCTATCGACCAGCAAGAGGCCGAGCGTGGCAAGGCTGATCGTCAAGGCATGGCCCAGCGTGAAGCCGGTCACCGTCCATGCGATCCGCTTCGGGCGCCGCGCAATCAGTACGAGGCACACGAGGAACAGCAAGTGATCCGCCCCGCCGAAAATGTGGTCGAGGCCGGCCGAGAAATAGCCTGCGAATACGCTCGCACGCGTTTGTCTGCCGGGAAGCTCCAACCTGCCTGCGCCGGGCGGAGAGACCAGCGTGGCGCTCTGTCCGTTCGCATAGGATACCCGCAACAGGACCGGGGCGTTACCTGCCGCTCCCGGCCAGGCGAGCGTCACCGCTGAGGGCGGCCTCTCGCCCGGACACCGGACCTGGATGATCGCCGCCTTGCGCCCCACCGTCTTGCAGGGTGCAGCGACGTCCAGTTGCGGCCTCATCATCTCCGGGATGGCGGGCGGGAAGCGGGCGCGCAGGCTGTAATCGGATGGCCCGGTCTGGTCTAGCGACAGCGCAATCGGCAGCGCGTCATGGGCATGCGAAGGCGTGGAAATTGCGACCGACGCCAGCACCAATAGAATCCGGATTGCGCCAATCATTTCGACGGCACACCGAGCCCCGGGGCAATGCTGACACGGTATTCGCCGACGATGCGGTCGATTGCCCCATCAAGGGCCTGCTCGCGTTGTTCCCGCGCCCATTGCTCGGCGAGTGCCGGGCGGATGTCATCGAACTCCGGCACGCCTCCGGCAGTCTTCCGCTCGATACGCACGAGGTGAAAACCGAGCCCGGATTCGACGGGGCCCTGCCAGCGCCCGCTCTCCGCATCGAGAGCGAAGATGCGCTGTGCAGCCTCTTCGCCCAGTTCGGCCGCGAGCGTGGCTTCGGTCACTCCCGTCTGACTGCGCTGGTAGGGATAGCGGTCGCCCATCGCCAGCCAGTCGCCAGTTGCCGCCATGGGCTTTGCTTCGCGGGCCGCCGACTGCGCAGCACCCGTTCCGCGCCGGCGCTTGTCGAAGAAGACATGCGAAAAGCTGACCGTGGGGCTTTCGAGGAAACGGTCACGGTGGCTCTCGAAGAAGGCGCGCAATTCGGCATCGCTCGGCTTCCCGGCCGTGGCTTCATCGTTGCCCTCGTCCTGCAGGCTGAAGCGCAGCGACTGGACCAAACGCCGCCGGATGGCACTGTCTTCCCGGTCCAGGCCCAGCGCCAGCGCCTCGCGATATAGCGCCTCGTCGCGCACATAGGCCGCAATCAGTTCGCGGCGCTCGGCCGCGTCCAAGAGTGAAGCCTTGCCGCCCGGATCTCGACCGCCCTGGCTCGCCATGAAGGCCGAAAGCCGCGCTTCGTCCACCACGATGACACGATCATTGCCGCGAACCAGCCCTGCAGCATCGAGAACCAGATACAGCGCGAGCCCGGCGATCAGGAACAGGACGAGCGGATCGACGCGGGCGATCCGTTTCAGAAACGCCATGTCACGCCGGACAAGTCAGGGGCGGTACCAGATCGGCGAACTGTAGGCGCGATCCTGGATCGAAACTGGTGCATCGGGCGATGGATCCCTGCCGAAAAAGGCGGCGTCATAAGTCGTCCAGCGCGGCCTCGGAATTTCCAGAACCCGCACATAATAGAATGCCGGCTGGGTAGGGTCGAATTCGGGGTCCCGCCACCAGGTGGCCAGTTCGGGATCACCGATCGAATTGCGGTAGGTCGCGGTCTTTGCATCGACGGTCGAACCGACCGGCTTGACCTTTCCGTCCTTGCCCACCTTGCGCCCATCGGACAGCGCGACATTGAAGATCTTCTCGTGTCGCTCGCCTTTCGCATCGATCCATCCCTTGATGACCTGCGCCCGGTCAAGATTGGCGGAATCCGGATCGCGGGCGGCATGGATCAGGAAAGTCGGCGCGCCGGCACTCGCGGAACGCGGAAGATCGCCTCCCATCGGCACGCCATGGCGGTAGGCGAAACGGGCGTAATCGGCGCGGTCGATATCGCCTTTCGCAAAGCCCCACCCCCCGAAAAACCGCAGGCGGATGCGGCTGCCGCTGGTGGCATAGACCTCACGGCAACGCAGCGCATCGAAGATCGCCTCGCGGGTGTTTTCCGGCGCCCAAACGGCAGTCAGCCCCGAAGCGCCGAGCTCCCAGTTGCGGGCGATGGCGCCCGACATGCTTTCCTTGTCGCGGTCGGCTCGCGGTTCGGAATTGAGGAATTTCCCGAAGAAATTGTCCTCGGAAGTTGTCGACAGGCCGGTGTGGCTGTCGGTGCTCCCGATCATGCCGAACTTGAAGGGGTTCGCGCCCAGCTTGCGCTCGAACAGCAAGCCGTCGAGCAGGGCCGAGCGCGCATATTCATAGCGCAGCATCCACGGCTGCTTGGGCTCCGTTTCGGCGACGTTGCCCTGGTCCCACCTTTCGAAATCGGCGAATTCGTCCGTCGGAGAAAGAGCCGGGTGGGTTTCCCCATCGCCTTTCACCTGGGTTACCTCGTAGACCGGTTCCCATCGGCTGCGCAGCTCGGCGTACTTGCGATCGAGGGGCTTGCCGTTGATGCGGTTCGGCGCAAACATCCTGCCGTTCGAGACGTTGCCGTTATGCGCGATGGCCAGAACCCTGCCGCCATTGTCTTCGTAGCGGGCAAGTGCTGCCCAGAGATCTTCCGGATCGTTGCTGTCCTGCGCACTGAACGGCATCGTCTGCCCGGCCCTGTCGGCATAATCCCGGTAGAGGACGACGCGGTGCAGATTGTCCCCGTCGATCATCGCCGTCCACTCGTAGCCGATCAGCGTCGTGAACTTGCCCGGCCGGTAGAGGCGGTCCGCCGTCGCGGCCGTCTCCTTCCAGACGTTGCGCTGCACCGCTTCGGGCAGGTTAGGCGGCATGCCATGCTTGCGGATCGAAGCGAACATGCCTTCGCGCAGGCCCTTCTCTTTGACCAGCTGTTTGATCTCGGTCCAACGTTCCTTCACCGAGGTCCCGGCCAGCAGGGGTTCGTCCCGGTCAATGCTGGTCAGCAGGCCCATGCTCTGGGCGTGGTCGGTAACCGCCAGGAAATCCAGCGGCCGCCTCAGCCGCGCTTGCACGCCGTTGTCCGCCGTAACGGTCTCACCCATCGCGAAACGGTAGGCGTCTTCCGGAGATGTCTGGGTATTGCCCTGCATATAGGCGTCGAACGACAGGTTGGTGTGCAGATGCAGGTCGCCCCAGTAGAGACTGTTTTCAGCGGGCTCTCGCAGCGGCGGCGAAAATGGCTGCTTCTCGATGGCGGCGGATTCGCTGGCCGGCGCTTGCGCCGCATCGCTCGATGGACTGCCGAGCGCCGGAACGATGATGAAAGCGGCGGCGAACGCACTTGCCGCGATCCCAGCCAGGATTGAAATTCCGCCTCTCTTGCCCTTCAGCCGATCCATGGTTCCCCTGCCCCGGTCTTCGGTTTGCGATTGTCGGGCTAACACAGGAGGCAGCCGATTGACGATAGGCTTTTCGGGAGTTCGTGCAGCGCCACCCCCGCATCGAAGCCGATTCGCAGCCGCGCCGTCCGCCCGGGCGTGCAGGCCGCCAAGGGTTAACGGCCGGTTCAGGCGACCGCTGGCTTACTGCACGGGTCGATATGCCGCCGAGTCCGCAACGCTGGCCGGCGCGGGAAGGGAGACAGGGCCCATGCAGTTCAGCTTGAAGCGCCTCAGCCTCGCCGCGGTTCTCGCGGCCACCGCACTTACTACGGCGACCACCGCCCAGGCGCGAGACCGCTATCGCGACCGCAACGGCGACGATGTCGCGCTAGCCATCGGCGCGGGCATCATTGGCCTCGCCATCGGCGCGGCCATCGCCGACCGCGGCGACCGGCATTATTACGACCGGGGCTACTACGGCCACCGGCGCTATGTCCGGGTGCGCGGCTATCCCGGCCATTACTATTATTACGACGGCTATCCGAACCGCTATTACCGCGACCGCTACTACGACCGCTACTATGGCCGTTATCAGCGTGACCGCTGGCGGGACGGCTATTACGGTAACCGCTGGAACCGCGGCTACGACCGGGTCGACCGCTGGTACGGCCGCGACGGACGGCGAGGCTATCGCGACCGCGATGACCGCCGCGACTACAGGGACCGGAACTACCGCGATCGCGGATACCGCGACCGCCGCTGGCGCGACCGATAGCACCGCGGTGAACGAAGCCGAATGACGGGCCACACAGGCCCGCCGCATCGCCTCTCGCCAATCCTGCAAGGCCCGGCTATGGCGCCCGGGCCTATGCAGACCGAAGACCTCCGCATCGCCCTGTTTTCGGGCAATTACAATTACGTCCGCGACGGGGCGAACCAGGCGTTGAACCGCCTGGTCGGCTACCTGCTGCGGCAGGGTGCGGCAGTGCGGGTCTATTCGCCGACGGTGAAGGAACCTGCCTTCGAGCCCACCGGAGATCTGGTCAGCGTGCCGTCGATCGCCTTCCCCGGGCGCGGCGAGTACCGCTTTTCGCTGTCACTGCCGGGCAAGGTACGACGCGACCTCGCAGAATTTGCGCCGAATGTGGTGCATGTCTCCTCGCCCGATGTGCTCAGCCACCGCGCGGTGACATGGGCGCGATCGCGCAAGTTACCGGTTCTGGCGTCGGTCCATACCCGCTTCGAGACCTATTTCCGTTACTACAACATGGCGTGGATGGAGCCCGCTATCGAGGCGATCCTGCGGCGTTTCTACCGGCGCTGCGACGCGCTGGTCGCCCCGTCCGAAAGCATGGCGCAAGTGTTGCGCGAGCAGCGGATGAATTACGACATCTCGATCTGGTCCCGGGGCGTGGACCGCGAGATCTTCCATCCCGGCCAACGCTCCGAAGCGTGGCGCCGCGAGCACGGGATCGGCCAGGAGGTGATGGCGATCGGCTTTCTCGGCCGGCTCGTGATGGAGAAAGGTCTCGACGTCTTTTCCGACACGATCGACGAATTGCGCCGGCACCAGGTGCCGCACAGGGTGATCGTGATCGGCGACGGACCGGCCCGCAGCTGGTTCGAGGCGCGGCTGCCAGACGCGGTGTTCACCGGCTTCCAGGAACGCGAGGCGCTCGGCCGGGCGGTGGCGAGCATGGACGTACTGTTCAATCCCTCGGTCACCGAGACATTCGGCAATGTCACGCTGGAAGCCATGGCATGCCGCATCCCGGTGGTAGCCGCCGCAGCGACCGGCAGTGAAAGCCTGGTAAGCGACGGCATCTCCGGCAGGCTCATCCCGCCGGGCCGGGTCCACCAGTTTGCCGAAGCGCTCAAGGCCTATGCCGACCAGCCGGAACTGCGCGCGCGCCACGGGTCCGCCGGAGAAGCCCGGGCCATGGATTTCTCATGGGACCGGATAAACCAGGCAGTGGCAGACACCTATGTCCGTCTGCTGCGGCAGAAGGCCGCCGCGGCCTGATCTACCGCAGCACTCCCGCGCGATGCATGCGAATCGCGTAAAGTAGCAGGAACACGGCAACGATCCAGATCATCAGGTTGATCGCATTGCTGCCCGGCGTCTTGAGCGAGTCGGGGATGTCGAGGCCGAGCATGTAGCCGGTCGTCCCCACCAATCCGAGAATCGAAAGGCCGAACGCATGCACTGCGTAGCGCTTGCGCAGCAGGAGCAGCACCGATCCGGCGAGTCCGACCCACACACCCACTGCCCATGCCGCCACGATCCAGACCGGGAACTCGTCGACCATCGTGATCATCTCGGGAGGGAATGCGGCGAGGTAGGCCTCGTTTCGCATGTTCGTCATCAGGTAGTCGAATGCCCCGAAACCATTCCAGGCCAGGCTGAGTATGCCCACGGCCCACAGGTGCCACGGCGCAGGGGAACCGGTCATCTTGTCCATTGCGACCCTCCTCTCCATCCGGGACCAAGGGCTACTGCGTTACGGATAGCGATGCAAACGCGCGATGCTTGGGCTAGAGATGAGTTATGGCCGACCTGTTCGCCGATGACATGCCGCCTTCCCCGCCGGAAGAACCGCGCGAAGACGCACCGCTGGCCGACCGGCTGCGCCCGCGTTCGCTTGCCGATGTCGTCGGTCAGGAGCATCTGACCGGCCCTGAGGGCGCAATCGGCCGGATGGTCGCCGCGGGCAGGCTTTCCTCGATGATCCTGTGGGGACCGCCCGGCACCGGCAAGACCACGATCGCCCGCCTTCTGGCCGATGCGGTCAGCATGCGCTTTGCCGCAATCAGCGCCGTGTTCTCTGGAGTCGCCGACCTCAAGAAGGCCTTCGCCGAGGCGGAAACCGCGGCAAGGGCCGGCATGCGCACCCTGCTGTTCGTGGACGAGATCCACCGCTTCAACCGTGCACAGCAGGACGGTTTCCTGCCTTTCGTCGAGAAGGGTACGGTGACCCTGGTCGGCGCAACCACCGAGAATCCCAGCTTCGCGCTCAACGCGGCGTTGCTGAGCCGGGCCCAGGTGCTGATCCTCCATCGGCTCGACCAGGCGGCATTGCGCGTCCTGCTCGAGCGGGCAGAGGCGCTCGAAGGGTCTCCCCTCCCCCTCGATCCGGACGCTCGCGAAGCCCTGATCGCTTCGGCCGACGGCGACGGGCGTTTCCTGCTGAACCAGGCGGAAACGCTGTATGCGGCCGGGATTGTCGAGCCGCTCGACCCGGCCGAGCTCGGCAAGTTCCTGCAGCGCCGGGTAGCCGTCTACGACAAGGATCGCGACGGGCACTACAACCTGATCTCGGCGCTTCACAAATCGCTGCGCGGGTCGGATCCGCAAGCCTCGCTCTATTACCTCGCCCGGATGCTCACGGCAGGCGAGGAGCCGCTCTACGTGCTGCGGCGCCTCACCCGTTTCGCGTCGGAAGACATCGGCCTCGCCGATCCGCAGGCACTGACCCAATGCCTTGCCGCCAAGGACGCCTATGAATTCCTCGGTTCTCCTGAAGGGGAATTGGCCATCGTCCAGGCATGCCTCTATTGCGCGACGGCGCCCAAGTCGAACGCCGCGTACACGGCCCAGAAGGAGGCCTGGAGAAGTGCGAAGGAGACCGGTTCGCTCGCTCCCCCCGCCCATATCCTGAACGCGCCGACAAGGCTGATGAAGGACATCGGCTACGGAGAAGGCTATGCCTACGACCACGAGGCCGAAGAGGGTTTTTCCGGTGCCGACTACTGGCCAGAGGACATGGATGCGCAGACCTACTACCGGCCGGTCGAACGCGGTTTCGAACGGCAGGTGAGCGAGCGGATCGCCTATTGGGACAGGCTGCGCGCGAAACGGCGCGGAGAATGAAGCGGCAACCTTTCGGACATTTCGCGGCGATCGACTGGTCCGGCGCGGCCGGCGAGCGTCAGGCAGGCATTGCCGTGTCGATCTGCAGCGCCGAAGGCGGCGCCCCAAGACTGGTCAAACCCGGCCATCGCTGGTCGCGCAGCGAAGTGCTCGACTGGTTGCTGCACGCGATGCCGGAAGGCACGCTCGCCGGTCTGGACCTCGGCATTTCCCTGCCTTTCGACGACTGCGGCGCGTACTTCCCGGGGTGGAGCGGAAGCCCGGCAACCGCCCGCGAGCTATGGGCTATGATCGACGACATCTGCGGGGACGAGCCGCATCTCGCTGCGAACCGTTTCGTGGACCACCCCGTCGCTTGCGAATATTTCCGGCGCCATGGCGGCCGCGAAGGCGCGCATTTTCGCAAAGGAGCGATCGGAGGGCGAGGCCGTTTCCGCGTCACGGAACACGCACAGCATGACCTGGGGTGCAAGCCTTACAGCAATTTCAACCTCGTCGGCGCCGCGCAGGTCGGCAAGTCCAGCCTGACCGGAATGCGCGTGCTGCACCGGCTTTCCGGACGCGTGCCGGTCTGGCCTATCGATCCCTTGCCCGGCAGCGGCTCGCTGGTCGTGGAAATATACACCACGCTTGCGGCTCTCGCCGCCGGGCGCAGCGCCAGCCGGTCGAAAATGCGCAGCCGCAGGGAACTCAACGCGGCTCTGGCCAGACTGGACAGCCCCGAGGTCTCCCGCCGGACTCGGATCGACGACCACACCGCCGACGCGCTGCTGACCGCCGCATGGCTGCGCACGACAGCGCATCGCAAGGAGTTGTGGCATCCGGCCCGCATGTCGGCTGAGGTCGCACGAACTGAGGGCTGGACCTTCGGCGCGCTTTGACGCAGAGGGGCTTGCCGTGCCGGCTTAGCTCAGTTGGTAGAGCACCTGATTTGTAATCAGGGGGCCGCGGGTTCGAATCCTGCAGCCGGCACCATAATTTCAATGAGTTACTTCAAATTCGGCCTTTCTGGCGTCACGATAGCAACCACACAGCAACCACCAAATCTGATAACCGGAGCTAGACGGCGGAAAAGGGCCGCTTTTCCCTACGCAGCCAATCACGGTGAGAAGGTTGCAGTCGATCAACTGGTCTTTGTCCGGAACCATGCCTCTCGCTCACTTGCTCGGACCTTCTCGAAAATCCTGTCGGTGGGCCCAAGCTGGTATATGAAACCGATGAGAAGATACTCCGGGATCTTATGCCAGTGAGCGTATAGCATTTGGTTGGCGAATAGCCGGCGCTGATCTTTGTCGAGCCCATGACCAAACATCGCCAGCAAACCCCAGTGAAACGGATTTTCATCAAAGCTCGGCCCCCTAACTGGAGCGAGAGCCTCACGCTTGACGAGAACCTTTATCTGGTGGCGCGCCCCCCAATTGCCAAGATAGTGCTGGATTACACAATAGGCCCCCCGCTTAAGAAACCCCCTACGAAACTGCCGATGACGCCTTCACCGAATCCGATCAGACCAGCGGGAACATCGAGGCTACAGCGGCGGACAAAGTATCGACCCCAAACGACGAGAGCCAGGCCGAGACAGCTACCATCGATTGGCGAGGTAACCGGGCGATCATATGCTCGCGCTTTTCCTTCGACAAATTTGCAAGATTGAGCAGCTTCCATTTCACGGCGGGCAGTTCCTCCGCTCTAGGCACGCCAAGCAGCGACCAATCCGGCTCACCACGTTTAAAGCCAAGCATGAATTGGCGGTGCGCCGCGGGCATATTACCGACCATCTCAGCGATGAGGGATTCACGTATAGCGATCAACGCTTCAACTGCTGCAGGTTCGTCGGTCATCCCTGTGAAGCCGCGGTCAAATTCCGCCATTATATCCTTGCGGTTTGGCGCAAGGATGTCGGCAAGACTGCGGTCATGGCTAATGGCGTAGACGATGAAGGCGCGACGTAGATCGTCGGTAATACCTTCATTGGCTAGGAGGTCGCGAACGTCGAACAAGTCGCGTGGATGTTGGCGGTCGAGCGCTGCGACGATCTTCCCAGCATAAAGGTCAGCATGCGAGACGACCTGCATGCGTGCGTAACCGAACGCTTCTTCAACTGCCGGTGCGACATCCATCATGACGGGGTCATAAACCGTACCGCGCAGAACCGGCGTCACTTCAATTTTGATCTGCGTGTTGTCGAGACGAACGACCAGCTTGGTGATAGCGCCCTCACCCCGCAGCTCGCTTGGCGTTACGCGTGCGCCAAGGATTCTCCGTTCGATTTCATTCGAGACCCGCTGCATAGCTGCGTCGATGGCAGAAAGGGACCTCGAACGGTCGGCCACGGGCAAATATGTGAGATCAATATCGACCGAAAGGCGCGGCATGTTTCGCAGAAACAGGTTGATGGCGGTGCCACCCTTGAGTGCGAATTCCTGCTCGGCCGCGACAAAGGGAATGGTGCGGATCAGCAAGGCGACCTGTCGGCGATACCGGTCAAGAAACGCCATCAAGGTCTCCGGGCACGGTGATGAGGTAGGTCGGGTCGAGCTTGCCGCCCTTGACCAGAAGGCGTTTACCCGAACCAAAATCGACTTTTGTCTTGTCGAGTGCGTCGCGCCAGGCATGATGATGACGGTCGGCAAGGAAGAAGAACAAGCGCTTCACCTTGACGCTGCGGCATGTTTCTAAAAGTGGCTGCATGCGGCGCGGACTGAGATTAACGAGGCTTTCCATCAGCATGTCCGCTTGATGGAAGCTTTCACGCCCTGGGAGTTCGTCGAGCAGTTCGAGGACGGCACGCTCCGGGGAAGAGAGGCGCATTGGCCAGCGCATATGGCCCGCGCTAGCTACAAAGCCGCTGGGTAGGCGGCTGCTTGGCGGAAGATCATCGAGCGGAGCGGTCGGCGCTTCGTCGGGTTCTTCGGGAAAGAGGCGGCTGCTGTTGTGCCAGCAAAATTTGACCGGGAGCGGCAGTTTGTCGAGCCAGCCAGGCGGTTTGCGGGAGCCATAGAGATGCACCTCAGTGCGTTCGCCGAGATAGTGAGCATAACCATGTTCCTCGAGAGCGGTACGCCCGCCCACCGTGAGTTGATAGCCCATAAAGGATTGCAGGGAGGTCACGACATGCCGCCAATCGAGCGGACCTGAAGCGCGGCGATAGACACGGGGCGCGGGCTGGTTCAACCACCCCCGTTTCACGTACTGGCTTCGTAGCGAGGAGGAATAGCCGTAGCGTTCAAGCCATGTGGCATCGACCAGCACATCCTCAGGGAGCTGCTGCAGTTGGTTTAACTTTCTATCAGAACCATTAGCCATACTTAGCTTTATGGTATATTTTCAAACCAAAAGCTAGTTTGAAAATCATCCATTTCCCTAAGCAAAACTGCGCATATAGGCCAATGGATAAACCGCCCTCTCCTCGGCAGCGCTTTACCAAGGGGGCCTCTACACCCTGAAAACAGCTCTCCCAAACACCAACCATTCCCCACTCATGATGTAAGCCCCAATATGCCCTGAGTTCGCCGTGGCGCCTGAACTCATGACTATTGTGCAAAAATGTCATAAGCTGCAAACGAAAATCTGGCACTAATGCATTACACAGGCGTTGTAGCACAATTTGCCGCGTAAGCCCCGCACAGACGCAGTGCGAAGGAGCGGATCGCGAGCTCGGGAACACAAAGATAGGTATCCAACATTTCAGTGACCCCCAAAACAGTGAAAGATTGGCTCACCAACGTGCTGCAACACCGAAGACCTTACTTGATTTGATCAGGACTAAGCAGCGGGTCAAAATCCTGAGCTAAAAGCTGACATGCTTCTGAGGAAGTGGTCCAGTATGAAGATCTGCAAATCGACCATCGTTCCGGAAAGATCGATAAACACCTCTGCGGACGAATCCTCGAGTCATCAAAAAAAGACCGCTGCACGGACTTCGACACTCTTCCGGGTTGGAAGACCTGTGGGGCATGTGGGATCGTCAAATGCAGTGTGCGGCGTTCGTTGCAATGTGCCTTTTGTGTCATGTTGTTTAAATATGACGACTTCTTCACTATTCATATTAGGGAAATATAGCCAGCGATGTTTTAGATTGTACCTATATACCGTCGTATCATGAAATATGTCTTCGTTGTTAGATCCTCTCTTGACTGATGTTGCTACGAATTCGTCAGATAATTCTATTGAATGCGGATCACATACAGCCAGCGGAATGTCCTGTGGAGCAGGCGAAAAGCATCGCCATATGTTATATATTGCGTACCGAGAGTATTGATCGGGATTAAATGGAACTTTGCGGTCCGCCATCTGATCCATAATGCTCTGTATCCCGTCCTGGGCTGACAGGTCCGTATTGTCCGAATGCGCAAATCGCACGGGTGTCGTCATCGAGATCGCCGGATTCACATTTATCGAACAACGCACTTGGACTGAGTCGCGGCGAACGACAGCTAACGTCCCTCCGGTCAATTCTCGCAAAAAGGCTTCTATTTCTCTGCAGTAAATTTCGGCAAGTTGCACGTCCGACTGAAGTTCTTCGAGATTATGACATTTCGTCTGGTGCCTACATAACTGGAATCCATCCTTGTCCAGGAAAAAAGATGCACCATTAGCCCGTGCGTTGTGTATGGTCACTTCCCTTGGAAAAACCTCTAATGTATTCCTTTCGGGTTCTTCGATAGAAAAAAAATGTTTGTCTTGCCATCTGTATTAGGAATTTTAGCATAGTTTATACTTGCACTGACAGAAAGCGGTTGGCTTTCTTGGCTACAATCTTCTCGCATCATAACTTTCCTCCACGAACTGAATAGCCAGCGCGATCATTCGAATCGCCCCAACTTTCAGTGAGCTTTTGCTCGCCCCTTTTGGGGTAAGCATTTGCTCGCCGCCGGTCAATGACTTTATTGGAGATCACGATTGGGATATGGAATTGGAGTGAAATCTGATTCAAAGAAGGGCACAAAAAAGAAGGTGCCAATTTCCGCTCGGCGCCAGCCGATGACGCCGCAATCGCGTGAAACGGTTAGTCGAATTCGGCAAGCAGCCGCCTGGATTGTCGAAAATGAGGGCCTTCCGAGGCTCAGCTCAAATCGCATAGCGCACATCGCGGGCGTCTCGATCGGGACAGTATATAAGTTCTTCCCGAACAAGCAGGCCATCATGGCGTCTGTCGTTACCGAGTGGTCCGCCGAAAGGGGAAAATCGCTAGACGCCATAGAAAACCTTGATCCATCGGCATCCTTGTCGCAACGGATTGAGTTATGGTTTCATCATCTGACCTATACACCCGCAATACATGTGGTGAGCATGTCCAGGGCGCTGAGGTTTTATCCTGAGCTGCGAGATATTGATGAAGCATACCAGAAGCGGGTCGCCGGAATCATTGAAACCGCACTACGACGTGATGGGTGCCAACTGGATAAGCGCGCGCTCAATAGGGTCGCCCGTCAAATCAGCGCTCTTGGCTCTCACCTCCTATCGCAAATCCACGCATCAGTGGAATCGGATAGAGAGGAACTGATGCAATGGTCTCTCAGAATAATGAGAGCAGCTATTTCTGATGCAACCAACGAAGAATATTCCAATGATTGATTCATCGAAACCTGTGGAAATGAATTGAATATTCTTTCGATATAGTAGTTTTACCTGCTTCAAAGTGAGGTTTATATTTAGAGTATTTTTCCAGTTTAATGCCGATTCCCGTATTCTATTAGTATGGATCGGGAAAACCCCAAACCGGTTTTTCAGCCGGGCGATAGTCGAGTCCTTTCACCAGTCGCTCCCGGCTGCAGCGACAGTGGCTGAGGACCCGCAGCGGATTCCACACACTCAAAGCGCGTTCGTGGTGGTAGCCAACCCATGTTCTTCCGCCCCCACCTCGCCTACTGTCGTGTCATGCCATCCTTTGACCGATTGGGGTTTCCAACAACCTCTGGGCCGCCTCGGCTCAAACCACGGCCGCGAGCAAAGCTCCACAATCCTCCTCTTTATACCAACGTCACCCAGATGAACATCGCCGCCTGTTTCCAAGCGCCATGGTCTCACGCCGAAGAAACTGGAATAGTTGCTGGGCCACGCGATTTGTAAGGAGTGATTTGCAATAGTCGACATCCAAGCATCATCGTGTGGTTGAGCTAAAGACGCTAGGTGGAGGCCCAGCCTGCAACTCTTGAAAGACATGCGGGCAGTCAGAGGTATATCTTTACCATCCCCCACTCGTGAGCTGCCGCAACAAGAGACGCAGTGCTTGCGAAACAACATAACTGCCGCTTGGAAAACCATACGAAACGAGCAGGAGACCAGAAAATCGATGTCCAGCCAGCCGAGCGAATTTCCGCGCACACTTCCTGCTCTGGACCTCGATAACGAGGCCTTCTGGACCGGTGGGAAGAATGGTGAACTGTTGATCAATCGCTGCGACGACTGCGGGTACTATGTTCATCCACCGACAGGGTTCTGCCCATCGTGCGAAAGCAGGGACGTTCGGCCCCAGCCGGTGTCTGGTCGCGGTGAGATCGTCACAATGACAGTGAACTATCGGGCCTGGTTTCCCGACATTCCGGTGCCCTACGTGGTGGCAATGGTTGCCATCGAGGAACAGCAAGATGTTCGGTTGATAACGAATATCGTCGATTGCGATCCCCTTTCTGTGGAAATCGGAGACAAGGTCAGAGTGCGATTCGAACAGGTGGAGGACCTTTGGATCCCACTATTCTTTCCGGACCCGGAGGCCCGGCCATGACCACAGATTATCCGGAAAAGGGCATCGCGATAACTGGGATTGGTCAGTCAAAGATCAGCCGAGGTGCGCAGAAGTCGGCCCTTGGCCTGACCATCGACGCGGTGATGGACGCCATCGAGGACGCCGGGCTTGAGCGAAAGGATATCGACGGCCTTGCCTGCTGGCCCGGCGCGATTACCGATGGTTCGGGTTTCGCCCCCGTGGGCATTCCCGCTTTGCAAGACGCTTTGCGTCTAAAGGTCAACTGGTACGCGAACACGCGCGAAACCTCCGGTCAATTCGGGGCGATGTTCAATGTGATCGCCGCATTGAATGCAGGGCTGTGCAGGCACGCGATCGTGTTCCGCACAATGTATCAAGCAACCGCACGAAAGCGGGGCCTGGTCAACGCCAGCTTCCAACCGGGACAGCGAACCTACAGCCATATGGCGTGGCACGCCCCTTATGGTGCCTTCGTCGCCGTAACCCAGCAAGCGCTCTACTTCGCGCGTTATGTCCATGAATCGGGAATCAGGCCGGAACAGGTTGCCCAGATTGCCTTGAACGGGCGGCGTAATGCCTCCCTGAATCCGGCAGCGATCTACCGTACTCCGCTCACCCTTGACGAGTACATGGAATCGCCGATGATTTCATCTCCATTGCGGATATTTGACTGCGATGTGCCAATCGACGGTTCAACCGCGATCCTCCTTTCGCGTCGCGAAGAGGCGAAGGACATGCGCAATCCTGTACTCCATATCGATTCGATCGGCTGCAACATGCACTACCGCAACAACTGGTCTCAACTCGATGCGCTGGCGACCCAAGCACAACCAGAGGTTGCGAACATGATGTGGAACCGGACCGACCTTTGTCCCAAAGACGTCGACATCGCCGAGCTTTATGACGGCTTCAGCTTCCACTCCATCAACTGGCTTGAGAACTTCGGTTTCTGCAAACAGTTCGAAGCCGGCGATTTCATCGAAGGTGGGCATCGCATCGCTCTCGAAGGAGAACTGCCGATCAATACCAACGGCGGTGCACTGTCAGCTGGACGAATGCATGCCTACGGCCAAATTCACGAGGCATGCATCCAGCTTTGGGGGCGCGGCGAGGCGCGTCAGGTCAAAGGCGATCCACGAGTGGTTGCTCTTTCGACCGCAGGAGGGCCACTTGCAGGAGCATTCTTGCTGGTAAAGGAATAACCAACTCTGGAGACGCAAGCGGATGTGAGCAAAGTCGGCCCGCCTCTTGGTTCAGTATGAAGGTTTCGATTGGGGGTCGCGGAAAGAGTTGGGCTTCACCAAACGAGCGGGAGCGTATCAAGCGCAACCACCCCTGCGCCGGTTGCACTGAGCTGTACGTTGGGCGGAAGTCGGAATGGCTGGAGCAGCTTCAGCCATTGCTCCACCGCGACGACCAGTTCACGCCTTGCAAGGTGCGAACCGATGCAACGATGCGGTCCGAATCCAAAGGCGCTGTGGCGATTGGGGTTGCGAGTCAAGTCGATCTCCGTCGATCCATCGATTTCATCCGGATCGCGCGACGAACACGCTAACGGGCAGGCAACGTTCTCCCCCTTGCGGATTACGATACCGTCAAAATCGACGTCGCGGCTGGCGATGCGGCCAGTGGTAATTATCGGATAGGCGCGCAACAGCTCTTCGATCGCCGTCGGGATCATATCGGGGAACTTCCGCAGAAACTCCTGGTGTTCCGGATTCTCCGCAAGATGCCGGAAGATGAAACTCAACGAACTTGTCACCGTATCCAGTCCGCCCATGAACAGCATGATGCACATGCCCATCAACTCATCATATGTGAGCGCCTTGCCTTCTATTTCGGCTGTTACGGCCAGGCTAATAAGGTCGTCCCTCGGCGACTGCCTGCGATCTTCGATCACAATGGCCAGGTAGTCGCGAAGCTCACGCATAGCATCTAACTGTACTTGGCCCTGGCTGTGGATGATCGCTTCGACCCAGTCCACGAACTTTGGCATTTCCGAAACCGGCAAGCCAAACATTTCCAGGAAGATCGTTACTGGAAACGGACGGGCAAAATCCTCAATGAACGAGCAACCCTGTCTACCTTGCAGCGGGGTAATCAGTTCGACCGCTCGTCTTTCGACCTTTCCAGCAAGTTCCGCGACCCGCTTGGGCGAGAACAATGGATTCATGAATTTCCGCATTCGGGTATGCTCGGGCGGATCGAGGTCGATCGGGACCAGTACCCAGTTCTCACCCAGCGCCTTTCCGAACGGACGATTGCCCGAACTCCTGAAAGTCTCGGGATCCTGAAGGACAGCGCGGATGTCGGCGCCGTGTGTGAACACCCATGTGCCGCCGCCAAGAAGCGATTTTCGACCTTTGGGCGTATAGAATAAGCGATGCCGGTCCCTCAGGCCATTGAGCCGACCTTGCGGATCTTTCCGGTATTCTTCATCATTCTCGAAATCGAAGAACTCGACATTGCCTGGATCGATGGCGCCTGCTTCGTCGGACTGCTCGATCATGGGCATCGGCTGAACTCCTTGCGTTGAAGCACGTGTACTCCAAATCGATCACCCACAACAAATATGCGCAACCTGTCATTGCGGAGGATATCGCCGCAACATTCAGCATAAGTGCAGACCGGTGGGAGCTGCGCGCGACGCCGTCTGGAATTGACAGACTAGCTGACTGAACGAACGAATTTCAGCAGATCTTCCACGAGCGGTTCTGTGGCATCCAGCCCGGGGAAGTGACTTCCATACGCGACTTCAGTCCGGTGCACCACGTCATAGACGCGTTCCTGCCAGCTTTCCGGCGATTGAGGCGAGATATCATCACCGAACCGGCAGAGCCAGGTCGGCACGCTAACCCGTGTATCGGCGGGGACTCGCAGCCCGGTCCCATCGATGATGGAGCGATACATCCACATCGCGGGCCCGGGGCCAGCAACCCAATGCAAGGTCACAATGGTCAACAGGTCGTTGAGATCGAAAGGCGGATATTCGTCTTTGCCTTTCGACGCGCTCCAGCCGTGAAATTTCTCCAGCAACCATGCGGCTAAACCGAGTGGAGAATCAGTCAGACCGTATGAAAGGGTGAGCGGTTTCGTGCCCTGGACGACCTGGTAACCGAATTCCCATGGCCCGCGAGCGTTTCGCGCAGCCAAGAATGCCGCTTCGTCTTCACTTAGCGGCGGATCCAAGGCTGCTGCGTCTGGCTGAAGTATCGGCGAGGTAAGATGAATCCCCAGAACGGAGGCCGGAAAGTCGACTGCCATCCACGATGACACCGCAGCGCCCCAATCACCGCCGTGCAAGGCATATCGGGAAATTCCAAGCTGCTCTGTCAATATGCGGTGCCAAATCCCCCCGACATCGCGGGGGCCGATCGGGCGCCCACTTGATTCCGAAAACCCGGCACCGGGCAACGACACAACAATAACCGTTGCGCCTTTGCCGATAGAGGCGGCCCGTGTGAGGCGCTGCGCCACTGGAAGGTATTCGGTGAAACAGCCCGGCCACCCGTGAAAAAGGATGAGCGGAACGGGATTGTCGCCAGTGCCGCGCTCAACAACGCAATGGTGGTTCCGTCCGTCGACGGGAATGCGGTAATGGGAAAAGGCGTTGAGCCCGTCTTCCATCTTCTTCCAGTCGAAATCATGAATCCAATAGTCGATGACGCCACGCAGATAGGGTTGGCTGGTGCCGAATTCCCATGGCGATCCTTCGGGGACCTCCGGCCAACGCGCCTTGCGCAACCGGCCATCAAGGTCTTCGATCAGTCCGTCGTCCACCGCGATCCGGAAGCGAAGTTGCTCGATATCATTCAACTGTCCGGAAACCTTCTCAATAACCTAAATCCCATCTTTCTCGGTAGAGGGATGACCATGACTAGTCGTGCTAGAGCCCCCCGCACAACTGATTAAAAGTTTCGTATTGAGGAGGAAGCAGTTGAACATGCCGTCCCACGATTTCACATCCGGATTGCGGCAGGAGGCCGATTTAGCTCTGGTCGAACGACCAAGCGAAGCATTCTGGAGCGAGAACTATCTGTTCGCCCTTTATGACGCTGGTAACGACATCGGGATGTGGCTCCACCTCGGCACAGTGCCGACCGACTGGTCATTCTGGGAAGATCGAATTTACATATCGCTGCCGCACGGGCGAGGTGTTCTCTCGGCAACGTCCTATTCCGCCGCTCAGAAAAGCGCGAATCCTGCCGGGGCGGTTATGCAGTTCGAATGCCACGAACCGTTCAGGCGGTGGGCGATCAGGTTCGACGGGTTCGTGCTCCACACCTCCGAAGAGGCGATGGAAGCCGGTGATGGGACGAGCTATCGCAAGCGGCTCACGGTCGATCTGGAAGTGACCTGCGTGACCCCGGTATGGGACGCGAGTTCTGCGCCGGGCGAAAACGGCAAGTTTGGAATGGACGCACAGAGTTGGGCCAAGGAGCACTATGAACAGTTGGTCATCGCTAAAGGCGAAGCCGTGCTCGACGGTGAGGTATTCAAGATCGATGCAACCGGTTGGCGAGATCATTCGCGGGGGCCTCGTGGCGGGAACACGCGCGAACCGTGGGGCGGCCATGTAATCGTGGGTTGCCAATTCCCCAGTGGACGCAAATTTCTGTTCTCCCGGTACTGGCGACCCGACGGCGGGATCAATCTCGCCGGTGGCATGATCATCGATGACAAAGGCGATCGGCACGTCGCCGAGATCGTCGAAGCGCCCGAACTCACCGAGCTTGTAGTGAGGGGCGAGACCTTGCCGCTCCACCTCAAATGGCAAGGGGGCGAATTGCAGACCTCTGTCGAAACCGTGACCTCCATCTGGATACCGCGCGAGCGCAAGCACACGGTGGGCCGGGATCGCATCGGAGCACTGAACGACATGTATGTGCTCAACTGGGGGCCCGTCTCGTGGGACAACGAAATCGGCCACGCCTATGTCGAGCGTTCCGCACACCTCAACGCCTTGCCGAAAAAAGTCGGAGCGTAGCGGGACAATGCAATGAAAGCATCAAGCGCCCCTCACGAGTCTCCACTGAGGATCGGCGATCGGAACCTCGATGTGATGAAGCCTCGTGTAAGAGATTGGCTGCTTGCCAATCTGGCGGAAGCGAAATCGGTGGTCGACGTCCGGATTGCCACCCCGAGTTCGGCAGGCGTGGCCAACGAAACCTTGTTCGTTTCAACGGTTACCTCGCATGGCGATGGTCCACGATATGTTTTTCGGCTGCAGGGCGAGGAGCACCTCTATCCTAATGCGGACATTACGTTTCATGCCCGGGTAACATGTGAAGTCGGGAGGCGTTCTGCGGTGCCGGTTCCCCGTATCTTCGGGATTGAGGACGATCCCTCCATCATCGGCTCACGCTTCATGGTAATGGACTGGGTCGAGGGACGAGTGCCGCCGGACGTGCCGAACTATCATCGTGCCGGATGGCTCAAAGACTTGCCGCCTGCGGAGCAGGAGGGGATCTGGCGCGACTGTGTGGAGAAGATGGCAGCACTTCACGCGATGGATCCAGCCAACTTCGAGTTTCTCAAGGAGATGGCGATTACCACGGGCCAGCGACCCGACCAAGGCCGGTCAGGTTTGCAAGCGGTGCTTCAATACTGGGACAATTACGCTGTCTGGTGCGGAGCTAACCAGACCGAGATCATCGAATATGCCAGAAACTGGTTGTGGAGCAACGCGCCCCGGGATCGACCTGACGCCTTCTCATGGGGCGACGCGCGCCTGCCAAATACGATTGTCCGAGACGGTGTCTGCGTCGCAATCCTGGACTGGGACATGGTGTCACTGGCCGGCCCCGAGGCAGATCTCGCTTGGTGGGCACTAGCCGATCACAAGCATACCGTCACGCAAGGCATCGACCGGCTTCCCGGGATCGGATCGCCGGCGGAGACGATCCGGCTCTGGGAGCTGTTTAGCGGCCGCCCTGTACGAGACCTCGATTGGTTCCTGGTTTTCACGGCATATCGCCAAGCCCTGATTACGTTCCGGCTGTTCAGCCTGTCTTACACGGGAGATGCCTTGGAGCCAGACTTCCTGACCGCCCCTGGAATCGGGTTTCAGTGGCTTGCGTCCCTGCTCGACCTCGAACTGCCGGGCCCGCTAACAATGCCGTTTTTGAGCCTGGAACTTTAGTCAAAAATTCAGCTGCCCATGCCTTCCATCAAGGCCTGCTATGAAGGAGATCGCCGTGAATGGATGTAGGGAATGCGACCACCTGTCGATGCGTAGTCGCATCGCCGAGGCGCTTGCGAATTACTGTCATTGCTTTGACGGCGGCGACTACGATGGTCTTCGCAACATCTTCGCGGATGCGGCTTCAATCGAGCTGGGGCAGAGTTTCTCAGGAAGTCTGGATGAATTTGTCTTGTGGGCAACGGAACAAAGGCGGCTGGGGAGACAATACAGCCATCATGTGACCAACATGGTTGTGGAAGAGAACGAACGTGGCGACGCGGTTTCCAGCATCAGCGCGGTATCGGCGCTGGTCGCTTCGGACGACGCAAAAATACCTTCCCGGCTCGTGCATGGCATCTACACCGACAGCTGGGTGCGATCTGGTAGTAGCTGGCGTATCAGAAAAAGGGCGTACCGACCGAGAATTACCGCGAACCTGTCGGGTTGAAACCGAGGCAAGAGCGATCATCGTTTTACGAAATGGATGTCATCTTTTTCGCGATCCCAAGTATTTTGTGTGCATCCCTCGTCGCGGAGCTGATACTTGAGGATGCGTCCGACGGGGTTTCGTGGCAGGTCGCTGCGGAATTCGATGAAGCGGGGGACGGCGAAGTACGGCACCTTGTCGAGGCACCATTCACACAGTTCGCGTTCGCTGATGCGGATACCGTCCTTGAGCGTAATGGTGGCCTTCACCTCGTCCTCCGACCCGGCCAGAACGGCATGGACGGCAACGTCCTTGATCGCGTCGTGCTTCTTGAACGTGGCTTCCAGTTCCTGGCTGGAAATGTTCTCGCCGCGGCGGCGCAGATAATCCTTCTTGCGGTCGACGAAGAACATGAAGCCGTCCTCGTCCATGCGCCCGATATCGCCCGAATGGAGCCAGAGGTTGCGCATGATCTTCAACGTATCCTCCGGCCTGTTCCAGTAGCCGGAGAACATGATGTCGGGATGGCGCGGGCGGATGATGATCTCGCCCGGCTGGCCGACCGGAACCTCGTTGTCCTCGTCGTCGACGATCCGCACTTCGAAATCCTCGTTGACCCTGCCCGCGTTGCCGGGCGGGCCGACGACGTCGTCGGCAAGCGAAGTGACCCGTGCCGCTTCGGTCAGGCCGTAGTTGTGCGAGCCGGTAATGGTCACGCCGAACCGCTCCTTCCACTTCTTCTGTATCTCCAGCGGAAACGGAGAGCCGCGCACCGCATGGATCTGGCCGAAGCAGCGCCGGGCCGCCTCGCTCTCCGGCGCATTGGCAATGAACGTCAGCATCGAACCGAGCAGGTTGACGATGGTGGCGCCTGACCGTTCGATGTCGTCCCAGAACTTCGACACCGAAAAACGCGGGAATACCGCAACCCTGGCGCCGACCATCGCCGAGGACAGGATCGAACCGCCCAGCGCGTTCATGTGGAAGAAGGGCAACGGGGTCCAGTTGATCGTGTTCTGGTCCCGTGCCTCACGCTTCAGGATCTGCCGCGCGATGTTGCAGGCATAGTTGTGCGAAATCATACACCCTTTCGACGGGCCGGTCGTGCCGCCGGTGAAGATCAGCATGCACAGGTCGCCGGGCCTGTTCACATCCGGGTGGGGCGTGTCGTTGCCGACATAGGCCGCCGTGAGGCGTTCGGCCTGCAGCCGCCGGTATTCCGGCAGCGGCAGGTCGCGGCCGCGAACCAGGACGGTGCGGGCTTGCGGCAGGTCGTCCTCGATATTGTTGAGGCGCAGCGCATAATCGGGCTCCATGACCAGCACCTCGGCCCCTGCATCGTCAAACTGATGGCTGAGAAAGCTGCCCTTGTAAGCGGTGTTGACCGGCACGTGGATCGCACCCAGCTTGTTCGCCGCCAGCCACAGGGAAATCGAATCGACATTGGAATCGAGCAGGCTGCAGACCCGGTCGCCCTGCCTGACCCCGCGTGCGGCCAGCCCATGGGCCAGACGCGTCGAGCGCCTGTCCATATCCGCGTAGCTGTATGTCTCCCCCTGAAAATCAAGCCAGATATTGTCCGGATAGCGCTCGACAGCGCGGGCCAGAATCTGCGTCACCGTCTCGCGCACGTCCGGCGACCAAACAGGAAAACTCACCAATGCACTCCCCAAACTGATGAAGCATCAGTAATTAGGTGCGCCCAAACACTCTGACAAGCTACACACCGCACACTCTAAGGTGCCTACATCCTGAAAACGTCCATGTCGGGATTTGGGATCGGGAACCCGTTCGACCAACATACCTTGTGCTATGGAGGAAGTCTGGATGCGGTTTGTCGGCAAGGTCGCCCTGGTCACCGGCGGGGCCCGCGGCATCGGCCTGGGCATTGCGCAACGCCTGGCTTCGGAAGGCGCAGCGATCACTATTGCAGATATCGACGTTGAAGCCGGCGCTCGCGCCGCACGCAACTTAAATGACGAAGGCGCCACAGCAATCGCGGTGGCCTGCGATGTTGCCGATCCATCTTCTACCGATGCAGCGGTCCGCAAAGCCGCCGCGGAGTGGGGAAGACTCGACGTGCTGGTCGCCAATGCCGGTCTGCACGTACAGGGTTATACAAAACCCGCGTGTGAACTGCCCTGGGAGGATTGGCGGCGAATGCTTGACGTCAACGTGCTCGGCGTCGTCAACAGTGCGCGGGCCGGCCGGGGGCCGATGGCCCGAAGTGGAGGCGGTGTCATTGTGACAATCGCTTCGATGGCAGCCTACAAGGGCGAAAATGCCTACGGCGTATCAAAACTGGCGGTGAACGGATTGACTGTGGCCTTGGCCAAGGAGCTCGCCGCGGAGGGCATCAGGGTTTGCGGTGTGGCGCCCGGCCTGATCGGATCCGAAGAGATCATGGCGCGATTCCCCGCCCACCGGCGCGAACAGTATATCAATCATACCCAACTGATCAGACGGCTGGGCAAAGAAGAGGACATCGCCAATGCCGTCGCTTACCTCGCATCCGACGAGGCATCATTTGTAACGGCGGAAACATTACTCGTAACGGGAGGGGCGTTTTGTCGAATATAAGCAATGCGACTATCTCCCCGTCCCCGGGAGAGATAACGGAAACAGCAAGGTCCGAACGGCCCTGGTACATGTTGGTGCTGCTCGCGCTGATCTACATCTTCGGATCGATAGATCGCATGGTGCCTTCGGTCATCGTCGAACCGCTCAAAGCGGAATTTCAACTGAGCGATAGCGAAATGGGATTCCTCACTGGTTTCGCATACTCGATCCCCTACGCTCTCGCGGTCCTTCCGGCAGGCTGGTTCATCGATCGCTTCGACCGGCGAAAACTACTCTCCATTACCGCTGCGATATGGAGCCTGCTCACAGCGGCAGGCGCTGGGGCACAGAATTATTTGATGCTCGTCCTCGCACGTTTCGGAGTGGGTGCATCGGAGGCACCGGCTTCGCCCGGCAGCCTGTCGCTCATCGGAGATCTCTTTCCCAAGGATCGACGCGCCACCGCCGTCAGCCTCTATTATGCAGGCACAGCAGTAGGCCAGCTTGTCACATTCCTGGTCGGTGGCTGGCTGCTGCTCCAATTCGGCTGGCGTTCTCTTTTTCTCATTGCCGGAGTTCCCGGCTTGCTCTTGGCTGCTCTCTTGTTTTTCACCTGCAGGGAGCCTCGCCGCGGTCAGTTTGATGAAGACAGCAATGACAAGCAGCCTGTCAGCTATGGAAAGGCACTGAGTGCAATTGCCGCTTCGCCATCCCTCCGTCAGGCGATCCCCGCCAACATGCTGTCAACGGGTGTGAACTACGCGATCATGGTTTGGTCTGTCTCATTTCTGGTCCGCATCCACGCAATGAGCCCCGAATACGCCGCGATGACCGTCGGCGTAGCTATCGGATCCATCATGATGCTCGGCTCGATCATCGCCGGCTTAGTTGCTGATCGTTACGCGAAAGGCGATGCCGGAAGAGTGGCGCAGGTCCCCGGTATCGGCACGGCATTGGCCGGCATCCTTGGCATCGCAATGTGCCTCATGCCGACCCTTCCCCTCGCCATTGCCTTCATGGCCGGTCTGGGCTTCTTCATGGGGATCAATACTGGCCCGGGCTATGCGACATTGGTCTCCCTTTCGGATTCCAACATGCGCGGAGCGATCCTGTCTCTTGCGAAACTCGCGTCGATCCTGATCGGCAACGGGTTTCTCGCCTATTTCACCGGCGCGCTGAGCGATGCGATCGGTTCGGATGATTCGATACGCTGGGCTCTGCTGTCTACAATGCTGTTCTTTTTCTGGGCGTCATTCCACTTCTTCATGGCTTCCCGGGCGAAGTTTCGAGAGGCAAAAGCATGAACATATCGGGCAAAACGATCCTGGTGACGGGAGCAACGGGACAACTTGCCGGTGCCGTGGCCCGGGGGCTGGCTGGCGATAACGAAGTGATCGCCCTGGCACGGTTTTCCGAGTCCGGATCGCGCGAGACACTCGAGAATGCGGGTGTTACTTGCGTCTATGGCGATTTCGTGACGCGCGACTTTGACGAGGCGCCTGAACGGGTCGATTATGTCTTTCACGCCGCAGCCAACACCAAGCCAAAGACAATCGAAGAAGGCATGCGCGACAATGCCGAAGGTACCGCCTTTCTGATGCATCGATATCACGATGCGAAGGGCTTCCTCCATGTTTCGGCAACCGGTTGCTATGCTCCTCATCCCGATCCGCAACATGTGTTTACCGAAGACGAACCTCTCGGTGGGTCAACCTGGTTTGCGCCAATGTATGGCGTTTCAAAGACTGCGACCGAGGGCGTTGTGCGATCACTTTGCCAAATTTACGATCTACCGACGGTCATCGGGCGCATGAACGTTGCTTATGGTGGCCCCTACTTCGACGGTGGTCTTCCGGGCCGCCAGCTCGACGCGCTCCTCGCCGATCAACCGATCAGATTGCAACGCGGGATGCGATGGTATCAGGCGCCGATCCACGAGGACGACATTACCAGCCATGCGTTGATCCTGCTCGAACGGGCCACGGTCCCGGCGACAATTATAAACTGGGGCGGAGACGAAGGAGTCGAGGTAGAGGAATGGGTACGATATCTGGGTAAACTTGTCGGAAAAGAGCCGCGCTTTGAATACGACGACCGGCCCCGAGCGGCCTCATGGATCGGCGATAACTCACGGCGCGAGGCGCTTGGCTGCTTCTGCAAGGTTGGATGGCGCGAGGGGATGAAGCGAATGATCCGCGCGCGCCATCCCGAAGTCCGGTTGAGAGAGGACGTGTGATGACGCAGTTGCTCAACGGCAAGGTCGCGTTAATCACGGGCGCAGGCGGCGGCGTCGGCCGCGCCTATGCCCTGCTGCTTGCCAGCGAAGGATGTGCAGTCGTCGTCAACGACCTTTCGGTGACGCCCGAAGGCGAAGCCGCCGAACCTGGCGCTCACCTTGCGGATAACGTCGTCGCAGAAATTCGAGCGGCCGGCGGGCTGGCTACAGCCGATCATGGCGATGTCAGCGATCCCGAGCAGGCCAGGGCCATGGTCGCTCGCGCCGTGAACGAGTTCGGCAAGCTCGACATTCTCGTCAACAATGCCGGCATCTTTCGGGAGAGACCCTTCGCCGAGATGAGCTGGGATGACTGGACAGCGATCATCGATGTTCATCTTCACGGCAGTTTTTTGCTCTCGCAAATGGCATTTCAACTGTTTGTCGAGCAGGGCCACGGCGGCGTGATCGTCAACACCGCATCGCGCACGGCACTTCGCGGAAAGGAACTGCAAGCCAATTATGCCGCCGCGAAGGGAGCGCTGATCAGCCTTACCCAGACCATCGCACTGGAAGGGAAAACGCATGACATTCGAGCGATCACCATATGTCCGCGCGGGCTGACGCGAGGCTGGGAAAATGCCGCAATAACTTCCGCAGGACCAATCACCGATGAATTGCGCTCAAGGTTTTCACTCGATGCACCTGCGCTCGCCCTGCTCTTCCTTGTCAGCGACCTGGCTGCTGACATCACGGGCCGCACGTTTTTTGCGAGTGCGGAGAGGATTTCCGAGGTGCGCTGGGAACAAGCACTCGGACTGAACCCGACGTCCGAGACCACCGTTCATGACCTCGCGCTTTCGGCTGCACGGAACGAATTGACCTATTCCGGCGCATTCGACGCCAACCGGATTTCCTGAGTCGACCATGAAGCCTGCGTATAACCACGTCTGCCTGACTGTCGGCGATATCGACCGCTCTGTCGCCTTCTACAAACGCTACTTCGGCTTGAAGCCGGTGCGCCGCGATCCAGTCCATGCTGGCCCCCGCGTATCCGACATGACCGGAGTTGCCGGCGGCGAATTGAAGGCAGTCTTCTTGTCAGACGGAGATTTCGTGCTCGAATTGATCCAGTTTCTCGGCGAGAGCGCTGTGTCGGCAAGCGCATGTCCCACAAACCAGGTTGGCGCTGTGCATCTCGGTTTCGTCTGTGACGACGTGCGCGCGGCTCATTCCGCTTGGTCCGCCGAGGGCGTCCGATTCGTGTGCGACCCGATCTACAGCGCGAAACGCGACCGCTGGTCAATCATGCTGCGAGATCCTGATGGGATCATGATCGAAATGCTCGAACACGCGGCTCTGACAGACGAACAGATGGCGACGGCGCGCTCCTGATCCGGGCAATGGCTGGAGGCAAGTACGTGGCATTCGACCCGCAGGATCTGAAAGCTCGAGCTTGCGAAGCTGCGGGTCTGAATTCTTTTGGAGAAGCGCCGTTCAAGACCTCGCTGAACATTCTTTGCCGTTCGCTCGATGCAGAGGCACGGTTGGGTGAGGAAGGAACGGCCAAGGCCGAAGAACTGCTGGTCGGCCATCTCACGGAACGGTTGCGGCTGGAAGATTTCATTGCAAGGCATCCCGAGGTGGTCGACCAGCAAGTCGCCCCCGCGATCTTTCTGGTCGGAATGCCGCGAAGCGGCACTACTGCACTGGCACAGCATCTTTCGGAAGATCCCGCATTGCGCTCGATTCCACGCTGGGAGTCGAAACGCCTGACCCCGCCAGAGCATGGTGCATTTACTGACAGGGATCCGCGGATCGCCGAAATCCGTACCGAGTTTGCGGAGGCATTCAGGGACATGCCATGGCGGCAGAAGATTCTGCCCAACAACTATGACGACCCCGCCGAACACGGGCTTTTGATGGCGCTGACGTTTCTCAATCTGCAGTGGCCGACACTGTTCCACATTCCACGCTGGACTGAGTGGGCGCTCGCGCAGGATCTGACGCCGGGCTACGAATACATGGCGCGCGTTCTGAAGGTTTTGCAATGGGCCAGACCGGCGGAGCGCTGGAATCTGAAATTGCCACCCGATCTGTTCGCCATCGACACTATCGCCGGGGTTTTTCCGGATGCCGTGTTCGTGTGGTCGCACCGCGATCCAGTGGAATCGATATCCTCTGTCTGCAGCCTCTGCACTCAAGTCCGCGAGAAACAGGGCGGTGCCAGCGTCGATCCGGTCGAAGTCGGACCGGAGCAGTTGGAATTCCAGGCCCGCGCTGTCGATCTCGGGCTGGCCGCCCGAGAAAGGATCGGCGAAGGCCGCTTCGTCGACGTATTGCAATCCGACCTTGGCAGAGACACCGTGGCAACGATTTCCGCACTCTACGACAGGCTGGGACTGGGGATGAGTAGCGAATACCGCTCGAAACTGGAGAGACGCATCCGCGAGAAGCCGCGCGGTCGCTTCGGCAGACACGAACACGACCTTGGAAGTTATGGGCTAACCGAAGACCAGGTCAGAAACCGCTTCTCGGTTTATATCGAACGGTTCCACACGCAATGAAGGGGCGCACGATCGTCATCACGGGGGTGACTGGCAAAGCCGTCCTGCCGATCGCTGCGGAATTGGCCCGCGATAACGAGGTGTTCGGAACGTCTCGTTTCTCTCGGGCAGATGAGCGCGAGATCGTCGAAGCTTATGGCATCCGCCCCTGCCGCGCGGATCTTGCCGAGGGTGATTTTGCGAAGGTACCGAAGAACCCTGACCACCTGCTTCATTTCGCATGGCTGCGTAGTTCTGCCGACCGTCTGTCGGAAGCAATGCGGGTAAACGTCGAGGGAGCGGGGTTACTGCTAGATCATGTGCGGCCGGCTCGGTCCGCGCTCATAGTCTCGTCGAGTGCGGTCTATCGCGGCAATCCTGATCCGCTGCATCGCTACCGCGAGGACGATCCGCTCGGTGCAGGGCCTTCAATCGCCGCGGCTACCAGTGCGACATGCAAGATTGCGCTGGAATCGGTCTCCCGCATCGCTGCACGCACACTCGGCATCCCCATGACGATTGCGCGTCTCAACACGGTGATGGGTCCGCCTCTTGCGTTTTACGGCAAGAAGCTGCGCGCCTTGCTGGACGGCGTGGAAATCATTCTGCCGAACGAACGGGAAGCTCACAATCCGATTCATATCGAGGACATGGCCAGCCAGGTCGAGGCGTTGCTCGATGCGGCAGGCCGGAAAGAACCGCTAACCATCAACTGGAGCGGTGACGAGATCGTGGCGACGAGCGACGCTCTTGCGCGGATGGAAGCACGTACCGGCCGTGATGCAAACATCTGCGTGCGCCCGGCGCCGGGGCTTGCTGGCGGTACGGTAACCGATTGGAGACGCCGCCGCGCAATCACCGGTCCGTGCCAGGTGGAATTTACCTCCGCATTAGACAGGATGCTGGACGAGATGGTCGATGGCGCTGCGCCGGCCAATCCACAAAGGAACTGGGAATATTCCACGGCCTTCCAGAACCGAATCTTCAGGGGAGCGACCGACTGATGCCGAAGCGCCAGGCTCGG
The DNA here is from genome assembly GCA_024236175.1 of Novosphingobium sp. Classification (GTDB taxonomy): domain Bacteria; phylum Pseudomonadota; class Alphaproteobacteria; order Sphingomonadales; family Sphingomonadaceae; genus Novosphingobium. Next base: position 121,424 of record JACKKY010000004.1, read on the forward strand.
GACATCGCCTCGGACCATGACCTCACGGGAAAGACCGTCGTATTGACGGGGGGATCTTCCGGCCTCGGTGCAGAGACCGCAAAGTCACTGGCGGCGACGGGCGCTAATGTCATTGTCACCGCCCGCAATATGAAGGCCGGTCAAGACACCCTCGCCGAGATGGCTGCTTTGGGTTGCGGCGGGCATCTCCTCTTCCCGCTCGACCTATCGAGTGCGGAAGACGTCCATCGCTTCGCCGATGTCGTCCTCGACCAAGTCGATAGCGTCGACATCCTGATTGCCAATGCAGGCGTGTCAGAAACGCAGCAACTGCGTGATGCAAATGGCTTCGACCTGCGCTTTTCCACTAATCACCTAGGGCACTTTCTACTGGCTCACGCCTTGCTCGACGCAATGAGCCGGAACGGCTCGCGGATTGTCATGCTTGGTTCGTCCGGTCATAAAGGTCGCCCCGTAACCCTCGACGACCTGGCCTGGGAACGGCGCGAGATCGATAGCAGGGTCGCGTATGGCGAATCCAAGTCTCTAAATTCCCTTTTCGCCGTAGAGGCGACGCGCCGATGGCATGATCGGGGCATTTTCGCCAACTGCGTCCTGCCGGGCTCTGTCATCACCGGATTGATGCGCAATCATTCCGAGGAGCGGCTGAAGGAGATGTACCGGATCGGCGGGGGTGACGGACCGGATTCGGCATGGGGCACGCTTGGCGAGAGCGCTTCGACATGCGTCTGGGCCGCGCTCGCGCCGGAACTGGATCGGGTCGGCGCACTGGTTCTGGAGGATTGCGGGCCGTGCCGCGTGTCGGGGCCGGGAGTTCACCCCTGGCGCGGCTATGAACTGCATTCTACCGATAGCGAGACCGCGCGCCGCGCCTGGGATGCGACCCTCGCTCTCGTGGAAAGCCACGCCATCCCAATTCGATCGGAATGACTGGCACCAGCCGCCCCCAAACATTCTCAAAAGCGCCGCCGGGAAGGAACAAAGGATGGAATCGGAATCTCGTCTGACCCCGCTGATGGGGTTGACCGCACTGGTAACCGGCTGCGGTCGACGCGACGGTATCGGCAGGGCGATTGCTCTGGAACTGGCCGGACAGGGCGCAGACGTCGCGATCACCGACCTTGAGACAGGCGCCGCACGCAACCTCGGTGAAAGTGAGGCGGATGAAGTGGAATGGCTGGGACTGGAATCGACCGCAGCGGAAATCGAAGCACTGGGCCGCCGCACTGTAGCGTTGACCGGTGACATCTCCAGCGAAGCAACGGCACGGAACCTTGTGGCCGAGGCAGTGGAACACCTCGGAAAGGTAGACATCATGGTTAATAACGCAGGCGCGCCGCACGGTGCCGATCGGGGGCCATCGTGGGAAATCCCGGTCGCGGCATTCGACAGCGTCATGGCTATCAACGCTCGGGGGACTTTCCTGATGTGCCGATTTGCAATGCAGCACATGCTCCGGCGGCTCCATGCCGGGGAAGAGCTCGCCGGCAGGATCGTCAACATCGCATCCGGCGCAGGAAAGCGCGGCTTCCCGGATCGCGCGGCCTATTGCGCGTCAAAGTTCGCGGTGATCGGCTTGACCCAGACCATGGCGCAGGAACTAGGCGACAAGAGCATTACCGTGAATGCGGTATGCCCCGGTGCTATCCAGACATCGCGCGCAACGGCGCGCAACGCTCGCGGCGATGCTCCGGATCCGGCCCGTCGCGGGATGATAGCACCGGCCGTGCCGCGTCCTGGCATGCCCGAAGAAATCGCGCGCACTGTTTCGTTTCTCGCCTCCCCCAACGCCGGCTATATTACCGGGCAATCGATCATGGTCGATGGTGGATTGCTGATGGTGTGACTGAGAGCGCGCGGCCCGATCGTCGCGCTATGGCCGGTCGCGCAACCGTGACAGCATGCCCTCACCGCCCTTCTCATAGTTTAGGGTGCTACCGAAATTGCGTTTGCCCGCATCGCGGTTTTCCTCGAGAAAGGTGAAACACACGCCGCTCTGACCGCGATCGCGTGCAGACGAAAAAAGGTCCGGATCGAGCGTGCGCCCCGCAGATACCATCACGGCCCGCCGCAGCACAGAGGCTGCCTCCGCCTCGTCGATCGCCATTTTCTCGGTGCGTGCTCGAAACCCCTCGACCAACGGCTGCCCCGCCCATTCCCGCGGACCGGTGATCATGCGTTTCTCGATCTGCCAGCGCATTACTTCCTCGCCATCGCGCAGAAGCCACGCGTCTCCGGCGCCAAGCAATCGGCGCATACCCGCTTCCCAAGCAATGATATCCCGATCGGGGATCACCGCTTCATAACGCCGGTGGCTTCGCCCGGCAGCTGCGTGAGCCATGGCGAGGCCGGCGAGATCGAACATGTGGGTGCACTGTTCGCGCATGGGCACCATTGCGCCGATTTCCGTACAGCGTGGGACCAGTTCGCGGCCGACCATGCCTTGCAGGTTTGTACCGGCCAGAGAGCATGTCGTGAACGGATACCGTTCACTTTCCACCCGAACCGCAGTGATCGTTCTGCCGTCGTGCTCGATTGTCACCCCGAAATGATGGAAGTCATCCTCCAGCCATCCGACCACCGCGCCATCGTCTTCGCGGCGAAGATCGATAAGGCGGCGAAAGCACCCTCCGGTCCTGGGGTAGGCATCACCCATACTGCGTCGTTCCTTTCGCCACGCGTGTTTGCGTCACCTTCCGGACCGGTCAAGGCCGGGCCCTCGCCTGGACGGACTCGTTGCATCCCGGATTGGCGGATTTCCGTGAGATTATGGATCGACAACGCATAAAACGGCCGCACACATCAGGCAGCAGCCCAGCGAATGGGCTAAGACGCACCGGTAAATTTTGGTTCGGGCTCAGAACCCCGCGATTGGAGGAACGATCTTGGCGCATTCGGCATCGACACCCGTCGCTCTCGCAGACACCTTGGCGGGACGCCAGGCGCAGTGGATCGCGGATCTCAGCTACGACAACATTCCCGAGGACGTGCGCGAGCGCGCCAAGCTGTTGCTGCTGGATTTCCTAGGCGTTGCGCGGCGCGGCGCCTCCTTGCCGCAGGTTGCGCCGGCGCGGGCGTTGCTGGCCGATCTTGACACAGCGCCGCAGTCGTCTGTCGTCGGCGGCGGCAAGGCCACCGCAGCCTATGCCGCCTTTGCCAACGGCACGTCGGGGCACGCGCTGGAGTATGACGATGCTCACTGGCATTGTGGTCACCCCGGGGTCTGCGTGATCCCAGCCGTGCTCGCTTTGGCGGAAAGGGAGGACATAACCGGCCGGGATATCGTAACCGCTATCGTCGCGGGCTATCAATCGATGGTCTGGTCGATGGGACCGCTAAACCGCCGTACGCTCGACATCGGCTGGCACGGCATGAAAGTCGGCGGCGTATTCGGCGCAGCCGCGGCGGCATCGAGAGCACTCGGCCTCGACGCGCTCGAGACGGCCAATGCGCTAGCGATAGCCGGCAGTGACGCTTCCGGCACGATGGAATACGACCAGTCGGGCGGCGAGGTGAAGCGATTCCATGCAGGCATGGCCTCAAGAGCGGGACTGGAAGCTGCCGTACTCGCCCGTGCCGGCCTGACCGGCCCGCTGACAATCTTCGAAGGGCTGCGTGGCATCCACCGGCTTTTCGCAGAAGGCACCCCCGGCCCCGTCGAGCCGTTCTGGGACGGACGCTGGCACATCATGGAAACGTTCGTGAAGCTCTATCCGATGGTCGGCACCACACATGCGGCGCTCGATGCCTTGGGCATGGTGCTCGATCGTCGCCCCGCCACCGCGGAAGAGATCGCCGAAATTGAAATAGGTCTGGTCGACTGGGCGGTTCCGCATGGCGCTGCCATATTCCATCCGCACGACATGCTTAGCGCGCAATTCAGCCTTGCATTCGGCTGCGCACTTCGCGTGATCCGTGGGCAAGTCGCGATAATGGATTTGGCGGATCCAGAGGTTCGTGCTGACCCGGCGCTCAATGCGCTGGCGGACAAGGTCAAGCCGGTCGCGATCCCGGTGCCGGAGGGCGCCGAAGAGTTGTTCGGGAAGGCAAACGTGCTTTTCACCAATGGAGCGCAAGAGAGTGCGGTGCAATTGGCACCGCGCGGGCATCCCGCGAATCCGCCAACGATCGAGGACATCAAGGCAAAGTTTCGCGAGGTCGTGTCGGGACTTCTCGACGAGGAAACCATCGGGCGCGTGATAGCGGCGGTGGAAAACCTGGAGGATTACGCGGCGCCGGGTCAACTTGTGGCCATGCTGGATTAAACTCGGTCAGAGTTTCGGCTTTGCGAGGAGTCAAAAATGCGTTTCAAGAACAAGGTAGCAATCGTTACCGGGGCTGGGCAAGGCATCGGCGCGCAATATGCCAAGGCGTTCGCCTCTGAGGGAGCGGCGGTTTGCATCGCCGAGATCAACGCCGGCAATGCCGCGCGTATTGCCGAGGAAATCCGATCCAGCGGTGGCCAGGTGATCCATACCGAAACCGACGTTTCGTCGGAAGACAGCTGCGCCAAATGCGTCGATGCGACCGTGGAAGCCTTTGGCGGCCTCGATATCCTCATCAACAATGCCGCGATCTTCGCGGGCATGCGGCGCGAACCCTGGATGGAGATAGAACTCGCTTATTACCGCCGGTTTATGGCGGTGAATTTCGAAAGCGTGCTGCTCATGACCCGAGCCGCATTCCCCGCGCTGGTGTCGCGTGGCGGTGGCGCGATCGTAAATCAGTCATCCACCGCTGCCTACTATGCCGGCAACTACTATGGCTTGGCAAAATTGGGCGTAAACGGTCTGACCATCGCGCTGGCCAAGGAACTGGGGCCGCAGAAAATTCGCGTCAACGGTATCGCGCCAGGGCCGACGGATACTGAAGCAACCCGTACGTCGGTGCCGGCCGAACGGCTCCAGGGCATCGTCGATGCGTTGCCGCTGCGCCGGATGGGAGAAACTCAAGATATCGTCAATACGGTTCTCTTTCTTTGTTCTGATCAGGCCTCGTGGGTGACGGGCCAGACATGGTCGGTCGATGGTGGCCAGGCAATGCGGCCCTAGGCCGGCAAAGTAGGCCGTCATTCATCTCCGCAATGCGCACTCGCGTTGAGAACCGCGCGCCGGGTCATCACTTCCACCAGATGCGCACGATAGGGTTCATCGCCATGGATATCGCTGTTCATCTGTGACGGATCGGCGTGGAGCCCATCGAGCGCATTGACAGCAAAATTCTCTGTGAGGGCGTCTTCTGCCTCGATCCAGCGATAGGCGCCCTGTCGGCCGGCACCCGTCACGCCAACACGCACAAGGTCTCCAAAACGCGCCACAAATATGCCGGCAAGCGCAAATCGGGAGGCCGGGTGACGGAACTTTTTATAGGCGGCGGCGTCCGGCACCGGAAACTCCGCGCCAGTGACCAATGCCCCCTCGCCCAGCGCCGTTTCGAACACTCCCTGGAAAAAATCGTCCGCCTCGATATCGCCGCCGGTCGTGTTGATCGTCGCCCCTAGCGCAAGGCAGGCCGCGGGATAGCACGCCGCCGGATCAGCATTGGCGATGGATCCGCCCATGGTGCCGCGGGCTCGAACCATAGGATCCCCGATGCCGCCTGCCAGCCCGGCCAGTGCGGGAATAGCCGACTGCACCTTGGGCGAGGCAGCCACCTCCGCATGCCTGGCCATAGCGCCGATGGAAACTATATCGTGCGCCACTTCGATCCCCCTCAACTCATCGAGGTCGCGCAGGTCGATGATGTTGTCCGCCTTTGCGAAACGCAGCTTCATCATCGGGATCAACGACTGGCCACCGGCGAGAAACCGGGCATCCTCCAGCACGCTGCCGAGCTTCAGCGTTTCCTCAACGGTTTCCGCGCGATGATATTCGAAGGAGTACATACCGATCCCCTGCCCTACTCGGCGCCGTTATCCGGCGAAGTTTTTTGCTTCGAGGTCATCGCCTCGGCACCGGCCCGGATCGATTTCATGATATTGTGGTAGCCGGTGCAGCGGCAGATATTGCCTTCCAGCTCCTCGCGCAGCGCCGTGTCGTCGAAACCGCTGCCGAGCCTTTCGACAATCTTGATTGCGGACATCACGAAGCCCGGTGTGCAAAAACCGCACTGCAACCCGTGGTTCGCGCGGAAAGCTTCCTGCATCGGATGCAAGGTGTCGCCGGAGGCCAATCCCTCGATGGTCGTCACATCGCTGCCTTCGCATGTCATTGCCAGCGTCGTACAACTCTTGACCGCAGAACCGTCGAGATGAACGGTACAGGCACCGCATTGGGTTGTGTCACAGCCGACATGCGTACCAGTGAGACGCAGGCTGTCACGCAGGAAATGAACCAGCAACGTGTTGGCTGGCACATCTCGCGTCACACTGGCACCGTTCACGGTCATGGTGAGTGTATTAGTCATCGTTAACCTCAGCTGGTCCTGTTTCAGGCGGTCTCATGCGCCGCCTTGTGGAGAGCTTCGATACCTCCCGCGTGCTGGATTGCCTGCCACACGCGCCACGGCGTTGCGGGCATGTCGAAGTGGCGGATCCCAAGCGGCTGCAAGGCATTGCAAACCGCATTGAGGCCGGCTGGCATCGCACCCACAGTGCCACTCTCGCCCGCACCCTTAATTCCCAGAGGGTTGTTGGGAGACGGCACGTTGTTGCTGATTGTCGTGATCTGCGGCATGTCGAGAGCGCGCGGCATCTGGTAATCCATGAAGCTGCCGGTCAGCAGCTGACCTTCCTCATCGTACTCGATGAACTCGCCCATGGCCTGTCCCAGACCCTGGACCACGCCGCCATGCATCTGGCCGGCGACGATCATGGGATTGATCGACCGCCCGACATCCTCGCATACCCAATATCCCAGAATTTCGCTTCGCCCGGTCTCCGGATCGATTTCAACCTCGCAGATGTGGCAGCCATTGGGAAATGTGGGCCCCTTAGGCCGGAACATCTGCTTGTGGGAAAGGCCGCCTTCCATCCCTTGCGGCAAACCCATCGGCTGATGCGCAAGGGCGGCCACTTCAGCCAGCGTTGCGGTCCTGTTGGTGCTGCGTGCGGTGAATGTGCCATCAACGAAATCGATCTCTTCTGCGCTGGTATCGAGCATGATCGCAGCGATCACTTTCCCCTTTTCGATGATCTTTTCCGAGATTGCCTTGAACAAAGCGCCGCCGACCGCCGCCGCACGAGAACCGGCGCTGCCGAACCCAAAGGGCTGGACGTCCGTGTCGCTATCGCGGTACTTGATGCGGTCGGGCGGCACTCCAAGGAACTCGGAAACCAGCTGACGCATGGTGGTTTCCTGCCCCTGACCGTGGTTGTGAAAGCCGGTACTGATCGTCACCGAACCATCGGCCTCGACATCGATGGCCCCCATCTCATCGTTCATGCCCGCAGCGATCTCGACGATGTGCCCCATGCCGATGCCGCGCAACTTGCCACGGCGCAGCGATTCCAACCGCCTTTCCTCGAAATTGGCCCATCCCGCCGCTTCCTCGGCCTTAGTCTGGCTAACCGGATAATTGCCGCTGTCGTAGGTGAACTGGAAGCCGGTATCGTAGGGCATCTGGTCAGGCCCTATCAGGTTGCGGCGGCGCAGTTCGGCCGGATCCATGCGGAGATCGAAAGCCGCCGCATCTATCGCGCGCTCAAGGACGGTGATCGCTTCGGGCCGACCCGCGCCGCGATAAGGGCCTATCGGGACAGTGTGAGTGAAATACGAGCGCACCTCGGCATAGATTGCCGGGGTCGTATAGACGCCCGAAAGGTGCCCGATATTGCCCTGTGCGCAGTGCAACCCGGCAAGGCTAAGATAGGCGCCAAGATTGGCGCGAGCAAAAAATCGCAAGGCAAGGATCCTGGCGCCGCTATCGAGCGCCAGTTCGCAACGGGAAGTATGATCGCGCGAATGGCAGTCCGACAGGAATGCTTCGGATCGCTCGGAAGTCCAACGGACCGGCCGCCGCACCTTTCGCGCCGCCCACAGCACCAACGCAGGTTCAGGATGCGGGACACCCTTCATCCCGAAGCCGCCGCCGACGTCAAATGCCCTGACCCTGATCTTGTTGGGCGGAATCTTGAACACACATTCAGCGAGCTGGGCGCGCAACATGTGAGGACTCTGCATGCCGCCCGTGAGTTCATAACGCTCTTCGGCTTCGTTCCATTCCCCAAGCGCCGTGCGCGATTCCATCGGATTTGCCGATACCCGGCTGATCCGGACTTCCACTGAATGGGTGCTCGCGGCTTTCTCAAAGGCGGCGTCGACCACACCCTTGTCACCGAATGTCGCCAAAGCGTCGAGATTGTCGGGACATTCGTTCCAGACAAGGGGCGCACCTGGCGCATCGGCATCGGCAAGGGAGGCAACTGCCGGCAACGGCTCGTAATCGACGATGATGGCCTCTGCCGCATCCTTGGCCTGCTCCAAAGTGTCGGCAACAACGATCGCGACCGGCTGACCGGCGTAGCGCGCCTTACCATGCGCGATTATCGCAAACGGCGGCGTGAAATTCGGCCCTCCACCCGGCGCGGTGCTGGGCACCATCGAGGGAAAGCCGCCAAGATCATCCGCAGCGGCATCCTCTCCGGTCAAGATGGTATGCACGCCCGGCATGGCACGTGCCGCCCGGAAGTCGATCCCACCGATCTCGGCATGAGCGTGTGGCGAACGCAGAACATACATCTGGACGGAGCGTGGCGGCGCAATGTCATCTGTGAAACGGCCAAGCCCACGCAGCAGTCGCGCATCCTCTACCCGTGCAAGGGATTGGCCGATACCGAATTTGATCATGCTGATTCCATCTCCCGATCCTTGGTCTAACCCAGTCTGCCAGAACAATTGCCGCTGATGAGCAATTCGGGGCAGATGATTTACCAGCACTTTAGGTCACAGTTCACTTACTCACCAACCGTTTCCCCCGCGGACACTGAGAATTCCGCCCTTTTCGCAAAGTCACACCATGCCCATACCGTGGGCGTCCCGTTGCCCGCGATAGACGCGTAGGTTATCCGACGGTGCACAAGTCGAGAACTAAGACGGGATGCGTAAATGGCCTTCAAAATGGATGGTGAAATCGTTCTGCCCGCCTCGCGCGAAGAGGTTTGGGCAGGCCTGAACGATCCGAACGTCCTGCGCCGCTGCATCCAGGGCTGCCGAAAAATGGAAAAAATCGGCGACAGCAGCTTCACGGCCGAAGTGCAAATGAAGATCGGGCCGGTCTTGTCCGTGTTCAACGGCAAGGTCGACCTGCTCGACCTCGATCCACCCAATGGATATCGCATCGAAGGAAAAGGCGACGGTGGCGCAGCAGGCTTCGCCAAGGGTGGCGCCACCGTAAAACTTTCGGAAAGCGAAGGTGGCACGCTCCTGCGCTATGATGTCAATGCCGACATCGGTGGAAGGCTGGCGCAAATGGGCGGCAGGCTCATCAACGGGGTCGCCAAGAAGCAGGCTGACCTGTTCTTCGAAAACTTTGCGACGCAATTCGGCAAGGTGTCAGGCGAGGCGGCCGATACTGCGGCTGCGGTTGGCGCGCCCGCGGGGCCCCCAGCCAGCGTGATGCAAGCCGGGTCATCGGCGGCGGGAGGCAAATCTACCACGCCATGGATGTGGCTGGTCGCACTGGCGGTCGCCGTGGAGGCAGGCTTCCTGCTGGGTCGTAGCGATGCAGGTGGCCCCTGGGTCGTTGCGATGATCGCACTTGCACTCGTCAGCGCGGGTGCAGGTTTCCGCGCCGGGCGCGGCTGAGAGAGGTCCGAGGTGAGATTTGACGGCAAGGCGGCACTCGTCACCGGAGCAGGCAACGGGATCGGCGCGGCAATTGCTTCCAGGCTGGCCTGTGGAGGTGCGAGCGTACTTTGTGTTAACTGCGACGAACAGGCCCTCGCGAGAATGGTCGAGACCGTGCATCAGGATGGAGGTCTGGCCATCGCCTATGTGGCTGACGTTCCGATCCATCAGGAGGTTAAGGAAGCGGTAGCCTTGGCGGTCGCGCGCTTCGGCAGCCTGCACCTCGCGGTCAACAATGCCGGCATCGGTGGGTCTGCCGCTCCCCTGGCCGAGCAGGGGTTGGAGGATTGGCATCGCGTGCTGAATGTGAACCTAAACGGTGTCTTCTACGGGATGAAATACCAGATTCCAGCAATTCTTGCGTCCGGCGGAGGTGTGATTGTGAATATCGCCTCGATGTGGGCGCATCACGGCATGCGCGGCCGTGCGCACTATACCGCATCAAAGCTCGGAGTGATGGGGCTGACCCGAGCGGCCGCCGCCGATTATGCTGGCCAACAGATCCGCATCAACACGGTTTGCCCCGGTGTGATTGATACGCCACTGGCGCGCAGCGGCGGAAACGAAACCGAAGAGATCGCGGAGATGATCCCAGCCGGCCGGATCGGAAGGGCGGAGGAAGTGGCGGTGGTAGTTGCCTTCCTGCTCTCTGATGAGGCTTCGTATGTGACCGCGAGCGAGTACGATGTCGATGGCGGGATACTGCACTGAGAAATTGGAATAGACGGAGAGGAACCAAGCGATGGATCTAGAGGGCAGGCGCGCGGTCGTGACCGGCGCCGGAAGTGGCATCGGACGCGGGATCGCACTGACGCTCGCCAGACACGGGGTCCATGTGATGGTCGCCGATGTGGAGACCGACAAGGCAGAGGCGGTGGTTCGGGAAGCCGCTGCAAACGGTGTCAACGCCCGCAGTTTCGCAATTGATGTAAGCGACCCGAAACAAGTCGCCGAGCTTGCCGATCATGCATGGCGGGAATTGGGCGGCATCGACATCCTGTGCAACAACGCCGGCGTTTGCGCGTCCGCCGCCGCGCTGGAAATTACCGATGGCGACTTCGACTGGCAATTCAGCGTCAATGTGAAAGGCGTGTTCAATGGCATGCGGGAGTTCGTGAGCCGGTTTGTCGAGCAGGGAACGCCGGCCCATGTTGTCAATACCGGATCACATCATTCCATAGGCGCGCCGACCAAGGGGGTAGCGGCATATGTCGGAACCAAGCACGCGGTTCTGGGGCTGACCGAGGCTTTCCGAACCGAGTACGGTGACCGGATCGATTTTAGCGTACTCTGCCCAGGTATCATTAACACCGGGATATGGGATGCAGGCCGCAACCGGCCCGCGGAGTTCGGCGGCAGGTTTGAAGGTAGCGAATTCTCGAAGCAGGCACTCAATAGTTTTGGCATGCGCCCCGAGCGCGTTGGCGAGTTGGTTTCAAACGGTATCCGCAACAGGGACTTCTTCATCTGGACCCATCCACAGGACATCGAGCTGATCGAAAAGCGCTACAATGAATGCAGGGAAGCGATCGAACGTCAGTGGCCGAATGGTCCCGACGAAGAGCACCAGATGACGCCTAACGACGTGACATGACGTGATCCGACCACAAGACTGCACACAGACATGAACGTAAGGGATCGGATGCAGTTTGCCTTCGGCCATGGTTTCAATCCGATCAGGATCGACGAACACCGTCGGCTGACCCGCCTTGCCGAGCAATCCGGGTTTGGGATGGTAATGAACGGGGACACGCCGGCATTGCTGGGGGACCACTACATCGGCCTCGCATTGATCGCGCAGGAAACCAGCCGGTGTCGTCTCGGATCATATATGACCAACCCGGTGACTCGCCACCCGGCAGTTGCCGCAGCCGCCATTGCGTCGGTTAACGAGCTGTCGCAAGGCCGGGCATTCCTTGGTCTAGCAACGGGCGATAGCGGCGTTTACAACTTCGGCCTGAAACCCGCGACACTGGCTGAAATGGAAGAATATATCCTCGCCGTGCGCAGCATGCTCAACGGCCGCGAAGCGACCTACCACGGCAACACCATGCGCTTCGACTGGTATGCGCGCGACATTCCGATCTACATGGCTCCCGGCGGGCCAAAGGGCCTGGAACTCGCCGGCCGGATCGCCGACGGGGTATTCCTGGAAACGGGTTTCACTCCGGAAGTTGTCGAAAACACGCTACAACAGCTTAAGACTGCAGCGAGTGCAGCAGGACGCTCCATCGACGACATTGATGTCTGGTGGCATGCACGGGCCTGCATCGCCGACACCCGAGATGAAGCGATCGACAACATCCGTTCGGGCCTGCTTGGCATCGGCAATCGGCTCGCCCGCTTCCAGCAGGTAGGCAAGTTCATTCCGGATGATATCTGGCCGCGACTCCAGGAGCTTAAGCAGCGTTACGATTTCATGGGGCATCATGAATCGACTAAGGCGGGAAAGCCGCAGCGCAATGCCGTAATGTTGGAAGAACTGGGCCTGCGCGACTACCTGGCCGACCGTTTTGGCATCGTTGGCACCACGGACGATTTTGTCGCCACGCTGGAACGATTGCGCGGCTTAGGGATCGAGAACGTGGCATTTTCGGCTCTGATGCCGGACAAATTCGATTTTCTCGAACGCATTGGCAAGGAAGTTATTCCCCGATTTTGCGAAGGACAGACTGGATGAAATATGATCTGCGGGCGCTATCGGACATCGCAGAAATCCGTCAGCTCAACGCCAGCTACAATCGGGCGGCTGACCGCGGCGACGGAGAAGCCTATTCAACGCATTTCACTCCAGATGCGGAGTTCGAGATCGTGGGCAACAGGGTTTATCGTGGTCGAAAGGAAATCGCGATGGCCGCGAATGCGACAAACGTCACGGTACACGTGACGACAGAGCCTGAGATCGAAGTACGGGGAGACACGGCAACGCAGCGTGTTCGCATGCTTTCGATCGTGTCTGACCAGCAAAACCAGCGCAATGAATTTGTCTCAAGCGGCTGGTACGAGGACGAACTCGAACGGACAGAAGAAGGATGGAAATTCAGGGTCCGCCGAGCGAAACTGGATCTCGATTTGCAGATGGTATTCGGCAAAATGGGAATAGCTGCTGCATTTGAGAGCTTGGCCGGCAGATGACTTGTGTTTTGCGAACGGAAGGTCGCGGTCTGTTATGCATGTTTGGCGCCAAAAGAAGCGTCGCACAGATGCTCTAGAATCTTATATAATAACAAGGGCTTGTGAAGGTCTGATATCACACCATCTTTCCCCAGCAGGGACTGGAGCTGAGCCGCAATTCGCGCTGCTACCCGCTTCTTGACCGCACTGTTGGCATGCACTGCAAGCGGTTTACTAAAGTTGCCGTCCGCTTCCGGAGAAACATCCACGGCTCGCAAATGGCGGAGATTTGGGGGGAGCCGCGTCAGGCCTAACCATTCCAAGGGCAGCCTTTTCCCGATTGATCGCCTAATTCAGGGAAGCGCTTCGCCTGATAAATCGAGCATCTAGATCCGATATATCTCCAGTCAAGAAACATCTCGAACCTTCGAGCGGGCGAAACTGCAAGCATGCGTTAGAAAACCTCGAGATCTAGGAAAAACGCCCACAAAGGGCCGGGAAACCTGTGGCAAAACTCAGATAATGTCACGAGTTACTACCATAGTCGGTTGCAGAGCCAGGGTATGGGAAGCCGGAGCCCACCCTGAAGACTACCGCCTGTCCCAAGTTGGCCCCTTAGCCTTCACAATGGAGCGCAGAAAGAATGAGCAGCTATCCATCAAGGTGTCCGGGCATCGAGCCAGTTGCCTTAGATTTTTCCGGCTAGCACCTCTCCGACAGCATTTGCTATAGTAAGGGCTGGATCAGCATCGACATGCGCATAGCGTTGGGTTGTCTGAGCCTGAGAATGACCGAGAAGCCGTCCGATTATTGGTAGAGAAGCCCCCTGCCCGACTGCGACGCTAGCTGCTGTATGTCTCAGATCATGCAATCGAACCCCAGGTAGATCGGCACGTTCACAAACTCTCACCCACGGCTTCCGCAGGTTGATCATCCTCCCTTCGACGCCCTGACCAGGAAAAATGAATTGGTTGTCGCCAACGAGCCCCTTCTGTCTCTCAAGCACCGCGATTGCACCGTCGCTAAGATAGACTGGTTTTGCTCCGGTCTTGCTGTCAGGTAATGACAACATTCGACGATCGAGATCGATCCATGACCATCTTGCAGACAAAATTTCGTTTAGCCGGGCGCCAGTGAGTAAGAGCAGCCGAACTGCGTTTGCGGCTGAGGCAGAAAGCTCGCCATCCTCGACCATTATACGCATGGCATCGCCCAAACGCTGCAGCTCAACAGCATTCAAATAGCGATTCCTCGGCTTCTCTTTGAAGCGTTCAATGTGTCGGCATGGGTTGGAGCCAGCGGGCCGGAGATCCCATACCTCTGCAAGTGTCATTAGTCGTGACAGCAGGGCAAGTACGCGGTTGGCACGATATGGCGTCGATATCATGCTTTTGTGTAGCCGATCGACATCGCTACGTGTCACCTTGTCAACGGCCAACTTGCCCAGTTTAGGTGCTAGCGCTTTGCTCCACTGATTCTCATATTCATAGCGGGTTTGTGGTTTGCGAAGCGGCAGATGCTCATCTCGGAATCGATCCCAAACGTCACTCACCTTCATTGCCCTACGCCGAGCAACTCTCTCTGCTTGTGGATCCTCACCGCGGGCAACTGCAGCCAATGCCTGTTGGGCCAGAGATCGCGCTTGATCAGGTGTTAACTGGCCATGCGCACCCAGTGTCAGCCACCGCTGAGGTGCAGAACGGCCTCCGCCGCTGGCCCTGTATTTGACCACGTAACGTTTTCCACCAGACGGCAGCACCTTAACACCGAACCCCGCAAGCGCGTTATCCCAAAGGTACGTGGGACGCCCCTCCTGAGCCTCCAGTGCATCCACTGCCCGCTTCGAGATTTTGACCATTACCTTCGTCCTTCCCACAACGCTCAGCAACCACATAGCAACCACCCAAGATGGTATGGAAGAGCAAATTATGGTGACGAGCAGGCAGCCCTACATTACCATTTACCACTATATTATAGTAATTTATCTGGGACAAGAGGAATGCATGGTATTACAGGGCGCAAAGCACAAACTGATTTGTAATCAGGGGGCCGCGGGTTCGAATCCTGCAGCCGGCACCATCTGCCCCTCGTTCCGGCCGACCGGTATTCGATGGCGGCCTATTCTACGGCGGCGAGCAGCTTCTCGATCACCGATGCATCCTCGATCGTTTGCGGCACGACGATTTCGTCGCCGTTGAGGATGGAGCGCAGCAGGTTGCGCAGGACCTTGCCCGAACGGGTCTTGGGCAGGCTGTCGACGAACAGCACGGTTCGGGGCGTCGCGATCGGGCCGATGCCTTCGCGGATCATCGTCACGATCCCCTGGACCACATCCTGACCGCCATCGACTCCGGAGCGCGTGACCACGAAAGCGACGGGCATCTCGCCTTTCAATTCATCCGACGCGCCTACCACGGCGCATTCGACCACATGTTCGTGGTTCGCCACGATCTCTTCCATCTGCCCGGTCGACAAACGGTGGCCCGCCACGTTGATGATATCGTCGGTCCGGCCCATGATATGGATGAAGCCGTCGTCGTCGATCATTCCGGCATCGCCGGAGGTGTAGTGACCGGGAAAATCGACGAAGCCGGCCGCATAGCGTTCGGGATTGTTCCAGAGTGACCGGAAGGCGCCGGGCGGCAGGGGCTGTTCGATCAGCAGGTTGCCCACCGTGCCGGGCGCCACCGCATCTCCGGCATCGTCCTTCACGCGGAAACGGAAGCCCGGCACGGCACGGCCTGCGCTGCCGACACGGACTTCGGTTTCGCCGAGCCCGAAACAGGTGGCGACGGCCGGCCAGCCGATCTCGGTCTGCCACCAGTGGTCAATGACCGGCTTTCCGAGCTTCTCGGCGATCCACAGCAGCGTGTCGGGATCAGCCCGTTCTCCAGCGAGGAACAGCGCCTGCAGCGAGGAGAGATCGGACTCGTCGATGAACTCGCCGTCGGGATCGGCGCGGCGGATCGCGCGGATCGCGGTGGGAGCCGTGAAGAGAACCTTCACCCGATGCTTTTCGGCGAGGCGCCAGAACACGCCGGCATCGGGCGTGCCGACCGGCTTGCCCTCGAAGAGGATGGTGGTGCAGCCGGCAAGCAGCGGGCCGTAGACGATGTAGCTGTGCCCGACGACCCAGCCGATATCCGAAGCTGCCCAGTACACATCACCAGCGGACACACCGTAGATATGTTCCATGCTCCACCGCAGCGCGGTGGCATGCCCGCCGTTGTCCCGCACGACCCCCTTAGGCGTTCCCGTCGTGCCGGACGTGTAGAGGATGTAGAGCGGATCGGTCGCGGCGACCGGCGTGCAGCCCACCGGGCTTGCCGCGGCATAGGCGGTTTCCCAGTCGATATCCCGGCCCTCTGACAGATCGCACCGCAGCTGTTCGCGCTGGAGGATGATCGAACGCGCCGGCTTGTGCGCCGAAAGCGCGATCGCCTGATCCAGCAGCGGCTTGTAAGCGATGGTCCGGCCGGGCTCGATCCCGCATGAGGCGCTCAGCACCACCACGGGCCGGCAATCGTCGATCCGCTTGGCCAGCTCCGGTGCGGCAAAGCCGCCGAAGACGACCGAATGCACCGCGCCGATGCGCGCGCAGGCGAGCATGGCGAAGACAGCCTCCGGCACCATCGGCATGTAAATGACGACGCGGTCGCCCTTTTCCACGCCTGCCTCGGCCAGCATCCCCGCGGTGCGGGAAACCCGATCGAGCAGCTCGGAATAGCTGAACTGCGCCGAACTCCCCGTGACAGGGCTTTCGTAGATCAGCGCAGCCTGTTCGCCGCGGCCTTCCGCGACATGGCGATCCACGGCATTGAAGCAGGTGTTGAGGCGGCCGTCGGGAAACCATGCATCGTTTTCAGGATCATAGGCGGTTTCCGGCAGGCGTTCCCACTGGAGCGCCTGTGCCGCCTTGTGCCAGAATTGTTCGGGAGTTGCTCCCGCTTCCTCTCGAAGCGCCTCTGCCCTGCTCATGCTCCGGCTTGTAGCGATTCCAGCAGGAAATTGTCGAGGATCGAAACGACATTGTCGTCATCATCCAGGAACAGCAACGGCCCGAAGTTCGAGCGGATGAGCACGGTCCAGCGCCCGGTCTCACGGCTCGAGATCCATTTCGCCGATGCGCTCCCGCTTGCCCCGAGCGGAAAGATCCAGCGGCACCTGCTGCGCCGGCAACGCCGCAAGAAGCTGCAGGAAGGATAGGGTATCCGGCCGACCGGGGCGTGCGCCGACCCGCGATCAGCCTTCGCCGTCGAGCCAGTCCGACAGTTCTTCGTCGAGTTCGGTCCGGTCGCGTTCCGTGCAGTACTCGCCGGTCGCCGCGAAATAGACCATTTCCGCAACGTTCGTCGCGTGATCGCCGATGCGCTCCAGATTGCGTGCGACGAACAGCAATTGGGCCGCGTCAGAAATCGAAGACGGCTTTTCGATCATGTGCGAAACCAGGTTGCGGAAGATGCTGTCGTAGAACTCGTCGACCTTCTGGTCGCGCCGAATGACATCGACCGCCAGCCGCGCATCTCGTGCGCCGTAGGCATTGAGCGCGTCACGCACCATTCCCTGTGCGATCTCCGCCATGGCCGGGAGCAGCGTCAACGGCCCGATCTTGCTGTGGCCTTCGACACGGTCGACGCGCTTCGCGATGTTCTTCGCATAGTCGCCGATCCGCTCGACCACCGCGGAAATCTTGAGCGCGGCGATCACGTCGCGCAGGTCGTCCGCCATGGGCGCGCGCAAGGCGATGATCTGCACGACGGAGCGTTCGATCTGGAATTCCTGCGCGTCCAGCCGGGCGTCGCGGTCGACGACCCGCGACGCGAGTTCATCGTCGTCACGCACAAGCGCCTGGACGGCATCGCGGATCGCGACTTCCGCAAGCCCGCCCATTTCAGCGACGAGGCCGCGCAGCTGACTGATCTCGTTTTCGAAGGATGTTACTGTGTGGGCAACCATAGAGAGTCCTGAGCTTTCAACGCCGGGCGAAAACGTGCATTGAGCACCCGCCTCCCGGACCGCCGAAGCAAATGTCACACTAATGTCATTGAAGTGTCATTTAAGGTCAATAGGAGCGACTGGAACCATAGCAAAAAACGGGCTTCACCATGCTTTCCAAAAAATCCATTTGCCTCGCTGCCATCTCCTCCGTCGCCCTTGCCGCATGCGGCGGACCGGCAGGCTCCGGCGGCGGCACCCGCGAAGTGGTCCGCGCCGTCGGATCCTCCACTGTTTATCCCTTCGCCACCGCGGTAGCCGAAAAGGTCGGGCAGGCCACCGGCAAGGCGCCCGTGATCGAATCGACCGGAACCGGCGCAGGCATGAAGCTGTTCTGCGCAGGCGTGGGCATCAGCCACCCGGACATCGAGAACGCATCGCGGCGCATGAAGGCGTCGGAATACGAGGACTGCGTCGCCAACGGCGTTACCGAAGTCGTCGAGATCCAGGTCGGCATCGACGGCATCGCCTTCGCCGAAGCCAAGGAAGGCCCGAACATCAAGCTCACGCCGACCGACGTCTACAAGGCGCTTGCGTCCAACCCCTACGGTGAGCCCAATACGGCCAAGACCTGGCAGGACGTCAACGCGGCCCTGCCCGCGATTCCGATCCTGGTCTACGGTCCGCCTTCGACCTCCGGCACGCGCGACGCGCTTGCCGAGCTGATCCTGGAAGCGGGCTGCAAGAGCAATCCGGAGATGAAGGCGCTCAAGGAGACCGACGAGGACAAGTACAAGGCGATCTGCACCCAGGTGCGCGAAGACGGCGCCTATGTCGATTCGGGCGAGAACGACAACCTGATTGTCCAGAAGATCGCGCAGAACCCGAAGGCGATCGGTGTGTTCGGATATTCGTTCCTCGAGGAGAACACGGACAAGCTCAAAGGCATTCCGATGTCGGACGTTGAACCGACCTACGCGACGATTTCCGACTTCAGTTACCCGGGCGCCCGCCCGCTCTACATCTATGTAAAGAAGGCCCATGTCGGGGTCATCAAGGGCCTGAGCGAATATGTAGCCGAATGGGCCCAGGCCTGGGGCGCGGACGGCTACCTCAAGGGCAAGGGCATGGTGGTCTCTCCCGAAGAGGTCCGCACCAGGAACGCCGAAGTCGCCAAGAACATGACTCCGCTCGATCCGGCGGAGCTCAAGTAAGCCACCAAGTTTTCAGCGAGAACCGGGCGTCAGCCGGGTTCATGGACAGGAAGGCGTCCCGGTTCAAGGCCGGGGCGCCTTTTTGCTTGCCGGCACAAGAAACGACCGGGCATGAGCATGCCCGGTCGCAGATGCGTTGTTAAATCGGAAGTGGGCAGGCTCGACCGACCTCTCCCACGCGAGCTTCCTCAGAAGTCGACCTGGGCACGCATCCCGAAAGCGTCGACCGCGTAGGACGTATCGCCCGCGGCTGCGGGGATCGCCGCGTTTCCGTATTCCATCCGGCCGTAATTCACCATCAGCCGGGTGTAGTTGGTCGGCGTCCAGATAAGCGAGATCGCGTAGCCGTCCTGCGTGCCGCCGATGATGCCCGCATCGTTCAGGTCGAGCCGGTCGTAGCGCAGGTTCACCTGGATCGCGCCGGGGCCGCCCTTGTCCACGCCGTTCGCCGGCTTCACGCGGTCGAAGATCCCGTTCTTGTAACCGCGCGTATCGCCCTTCGTGAGGAAATAGCCGAGTTCGGCATAGCCGCCGAAGAAGGTGGGATTGGCCATCCCGGGACGGGCGACCTTCTGCCAGTAGGCTTCGCCGGCGAAATGCAGCGGTCCGCTGATCGCCGCGGCTTCGAGGCCGTAGCTCGTCTCCGAACTCGCCGCGATGCTGCCGGTGTCGACGAAGCGGGTGTCGCTCGTGTGGACGAAAGGCCGCTGGCGATAGCGCACGCTGCTCGCCGCATCGCCGAGATCGCGATAGTGCGCGGAAGCGCCGAGATGGAGCTGAGCCGATCCCAGCTCCGGCGCGTAGACCACGCGACCGTCGAAGCCGTAGGAGTTGTTCTCATCCGAGTTGAGATCGGAGATGTTGTCGGTGAAAACGCCGGCCTGGACCAGCAGCGGCCCACTCTTGTAGCTACCCGAAACTCCTACCCTGCGTTCGAAGCCGAAGGCGTCGGTGAAGGCGGCGCGCTCCATGAACGAGATGAAGCGGCTGCTCGTCAGTTCCTCGAGCGACTGGAAGCCGTTGTGCTGGCCAATCATCACGCCGACGCCGCCATCCTTGTAGGACAGCACCGCGTCGGTGATCTCCACGTCGTCGCCGGCGAAATCCAGTTCGAACTTGTAGCCGAAGCCACCGGGAATATCGCCTTCGACGCCGAGCCGCGCGCGGCGCACTTCACTGGCGAAGCCAAGTCCGCGATCCGATATGGATCCGGGCGCGTTGACGATCCCCGCATCGTACTGCAGGCGGCCGCGCGGCTTGAAGCTCCAGCCGCCCTTGCCTTCGAGTTCCGGCGCACCTTTCCACGCAACTTTGACCTCGGGCTCCTTCGCCGCGGCATTGGCGAGCGAAACAGCATTGCTGGCAGCGGAACTCGCCGATTCGGCCTTCGCCTCGGCTGCGGCCAGCTGGGTTTCAAGCGTATCGATCCGCTCCGCCATCCGCGCCATCTGCGCGCGCATCGCCGCAAGTTCCTGCTGGATAGCCTGCGAGTCCGCGGTCTGCGCTTGCGCGGTCTGGACCCAGCCGAGGGCCAGGGCCATCGAGACAGCAGAGGAACGTAGGAGAAGTGTCATGTTCGATCGGTCCTATATGAAACTTTTGTGTCGGTTTATTGACGCTACTATGATTTCTCTATGACGTTTATGTGACACCTGATGCATGCGGACTTCTGTTCAGCGAGTGTGCCGCCCGGCCCGCCTCGCCAACTGCAATGCGGCCGCCGCCGCCAACGTTGCCCACTATGTTCCCCGGCCGATTCCGCTGCTGCCCATTCCGGATATTCGAAGAGAAGCGCAGCGCTCGCGCTTTCGCGTGAACGGCGCGACACAACAACAAATTGTCTTGTATGGCTTTGACCAATAGGCTTTGAGCGAGGAAACAATTGGCCTAGCAGCATTTCAAAGAGGGCTTTCAGGCAACGAGAATGGCAGAAACCACCGAGACAGCCTCGAAACGCGGAGGCACGCTCCGTCGCTCAGCACCCAAGTCGAAGCCACGGCGCAAGCGGATCAACCAGGCCGGCAGGCCTACCGCAGCGGAGCTTGAGAAACGCAAGGCGCGGGTCATGCAGGTGGCCACCGACCTGTTCGTCGCCAACGGATACGCGGCCACGTCGCTCGTCGACATCGCCCGCGGCGCCGGCGTCGCAACCCGCACCCTCTACCAGCATTTCGGCGACAAGGAGGCGATGTTCCGCGAGGTCATCTATGCCCGCGACGCCGCCGGGGCGCTAGAGAAGCCCGGCGTCGAGCCCGGCGATACGCTGTTCGATGCCTTGCTGCGTGCCGGCCAGTACGTCCACGACGTAACCTTTCGCGAACAGTCGATCGGCCTGATGCGGCTGATGATCGCGGAGAGCGCCCGCTTTCCAGAATTCATGAAGCTCGTCGCGACGTCGATCTTCGCCCGCTTCAGGAAGAATATCGAAAAGGTTTTCTTCGCCCTGGAGGAAGCCGGCCTGATCCCGAGCGGTGATCATGCCCGCTCGGCCGAACTCTTCTTCGATTTCCTGCTCGGCAGCCATCCGATCATGACCTACACCAACTGGGACGCGGAAACCCCTTCGGCCGAAGATCTCAGGGAACGCGTCGAGCTGTTCATCCTGGGACGGTTCGGCGCGAAGGTCGCCAAGACCTCGACGACACGCAAGGCCAAGGGCTAGCCGGCGACTTCCGCTAGAGCCCCGGCGTAACGACCGGTCCGCTCTCCGGCGGCTCGAAGCTGCCAGCACGGTCGATATATTCGTCGAGCCGGGCGATAAGGCCATCCTCGATGCGCACGAAGATGCAGCACGGCCACGCCTTGCGCTCGCCTGCTGCGGACCGCACCGTCCAGACATGCCTCTGGACGAAACCGCCCGCGATCGGTTCACGCCGGACGTCGGCAAGCGCCTGCTCCGGAAAGGCCGCGACCGTCGCTTCCCATTGTCCGCGCACCGCCGCACGGTCGTGCGCGGCGCCATCGAAGGAATGCCAGACACGCGCATCGTCCGTCAGGCACGCCAGCGCAGCATCCACGTCGCCGCGTCCCAGCGCTTCGTACATGCGGGTGATGACCGAGCCGTCCGCGCTCACAGGCGGTCCATCCCGTTGATCCGTCCCAGCACCTGCGGGCGGAAGCCGAACAGCGTCTGCAGCGTTTCCGATCCGAATTGCCGGATCGCGGGATTGAGCGAGAGGTACCAGTTTTCCTGCGGCAGGTAGATCGGCAGCGTATACCAGCCGAAGATGCCAGCGCGCCGCGTGCCGTCGGTATTCGGGCCGTTCGTGTGAAGCAGCCGCCCCTCCATGGCGATCAGCGATCCTGCCGGCGCCTCGATCGGCACGAGCTGGTCCGAAACGTCCGCCCCGGCGGCGGGAACGTTCCAGAGATGGCTCCCCGGCACATAGGCCGTCGCGCCGTTCGATGCGGTGAAATCGTCGATGCACCAGGCGATGTTCACGCCGTGCGGCCGGTCCCACGGCGTCGGCATGTAGCCCTGGTCGCAATGGAGCATCATGCTTTCACCGCCCGGACCGGTGATGTTGGCAGACATGCTCGACAGCAGCGCCGGCCAGCCGAGCAGGTCCTTCACGAAATGCATCGCGAGCGGATGCTCGGCGAGATCGCAGAACAGCGGATCACGGCTCGGCAGGTTCCATATCCGCTGGTTGACGTGATCGTCCTTGCCGTAGCCGTAGTCCTGCTTCCAGCCGCGTTGCAGGTCGCTTTCGGCGGCCCGGTAAAGCTCGGTGCGGACCTCCGCCAGCAGTTCCGGCTCCAGGGCATCGGCCACCACGCAGGCGCCGAACTTGCGCAGATCGGCGTCGGCCTGCGCGAGGTCGCGGGTGAGGACCGGCCCCTCCCCTTGCAGAAGCTGCGCCATCAGGCGCTCTCCAACCGCGTCAGCTGCCCGCCGATTCTCACGTTCCCGGCAGCGCCAAGCCCGAACAGGTGGCGGGATTCATCGTCCATTGCGTCGCGCACGGCCTGCGGCAGGGCCTCCGACCAGTTCGACTGCGGACGCAGGAAATCGACCGAATAGTATGCGAACAGCAGGCGGCGCTGCTCGTCCTCGGTCACGTTGCGGCCCGACGTGTGCCACATCCGGCCTTCCATCATGATCAGCGAACCCGCCGGCGCCTCGAACGCGACGGTCTGTTCCATCGCATTTTCCGGGAGATCGTCGAAAGACCGGAACCTGTGGCTTCCAGGCAGGAACCGCGTGGCGCCGTTGGCTTCGCGCACGTCGTCGAGGCACCAGATGAGATTGGCCGCCCACGAATGTATCCACGGCGGCGGCATGACCAGCGCCTGGTCCGAATGCAGCCGCATCGATTCCGCGCCCGGCAGCGCGTTGTTTGCGGTGAAGTTCGAGATCAACACATGCGGGCCGAGCACTTCGCGCGCCAGCTCCAGGGCGTCCTCGCGGCACAGCAATTCGATGAAGAAGGGATCGACCGCAGGCAGGTTGTAGATGCGCTGGTTGGAAGCGTTGCGGTCCAGCCGGGAATCGAACTCGGACCCCATCGCTTCACGCATGTATGCGATGCCCCGATCGAACGCTGCACGCCCACGGGCCAGTTCGTCGGCAGTGAGCACGCCGGGCAGGACGCACCAGCCCTCTTCGCGAAGTTGTTGGCGTTGCGCCGTGTCCATGACCCTGCAGGCCCTTTCGATCATTGCTGCTGCCCGCAACGGACGGTCGGGCAAACCAAGCCAATTAATGCCACACTAGGTGTGCAATAAGCCGCGAGTCAATCGGCCAGCGCCATCCTCGCGGAAACCCGTGACTCCGGACTAGTGATCGAATGTGATGACCGTGCGGGCGATTTCGCCCTTGTTCATGTCGTCGATCGCGAGATTGATTTCCGACAGCGGCCGCCGGCGCGAGATCAGCTCGTCGAGCTTGAGCCGGCCCTGGAGATAGAGATCGACATAGTTGGGAATGTCGATCGACGGGCGCACGCCGCCCATCAACGAGCCCTGGATCACCCGCTCCTGGAGGAAGGCGATCGAGGGCAGCTCGATCCTCGTGTCATAAGACGTGGCTCCGACCACGGTCGCTACCCCGCCCTTGGCAAGGATGCCGAAGGCCAGTTCGATCGTCGGCTTGAGGCCGACTGCCTCGATCGCGTGATCGACACCGCGGCCGCCGGTCAACTCCATCACCTGCTCCGCGGCGCTCCCCCGGCTCGCATCGACGCCGTCCGTCGCGCCGAAACCGCGCGCCATCTCCAGCTTGGATGCCACCCGGTCCACCGCAATGATCCGACCTGCCCCCGCGACCGCCGCGCCATTGACCGCCGCGAGGCCGACGCCGCCGCAGCCGATGACCGCAATCGTCTGGCCGGCGCGGACGTTGGCCGCGCGCGTCGCCGCGCCGAAGCCGGTGGTGACGCCGCAGCCGATCAGGCAGGCCCGGTCGAGCGGCATGTCGTCGCAGATCCGGATACAGCCGCTGTCATGCACCAGCACCTGCTCGGCGAAGCCGCCGATGCGCATGAAGGAATCCAGCGGCTCGCTGCCGAGCGATAGCCGGGGCGGCTCGGTTTCGGGGCGCGAGGCCTCCGGCGTCATGCAGCGGTGGGAGTTGCCGCCGTGGCACTGCTCGCAATGGCCGCAGTGGAAAGTGAGGCAGACGATGACCCTGTCGCCCGGCCGAAGCCGGTGGGCGTCCGGCCCGACCTGCTCCACCACGCCCGCCACCTCGTGGCCGAGCACCGCAGGCAACAGGCTCGGCAGGGTTCCGTTGAACGCGCTGAGGTCCGAATGGCACAGGCCGACCGCCGCGACGCGCACCAGCACCTCGCGGCCCACCGGCTTCGAGATGGCGATGTCCTCGATCTCCATCGGCGTGTTGGTCGCCCGCATCACCGCTGCTTTCATGCTCATGCCTCCTGGGAAACTGGGTCGGGTGGGCGCGATCCGCCTGCGCCGCCCGCATCGAACTGCGGATAGCGGCCGAGGCTGAAGAACAGCGCCGAGGCCACAAGGCTCATCGGGATGAACGCCGTCACCACCGGCACATAGGATTGCGCGAAATCATAGGTCAGGTTGACGAGGAACGGCCCCACTCCGGTCGCGAAGGCGAGCAGGCCCGAAATCGTTCCGAAGATCACGCCGAAATTGCGCATCCCGAAATGCCGGGTTGTGAGGTAGGCCACGGCGTCGAGTTCGGCACCCAGCGACAGCCCGGCGACCAGCACCGCCAGCGACGCCGCCGTTGCGGAACCGGGAAAGCCGAGCAGGAGCGCGCAGGAGACGACCGGCAGGAGCAGGCTTACGCCGCCGACGATATTGCCGTTGATCCGGTCGAGCAAATAGCCGCCGGTCAGCCTTCCGACGACTGTCGATATGCCGACAAGCCCGGCTATCCCGGCGGCCTGGGTCCGGCCGATGCCGCTGGACGACAGTATGGGGACGATATTGGCGACCAGCGAAACCACCGTGAGCGTGGTGACGACGGCGGCAGCGGCGAGCCGGACGAACTTCCACGACAGCAAGCCTTCGCGGGTCGACACCCCTTCGAGCGGGGGCGCCGCCACCGGTGATGCGGAGAGCGACCCGGCCGCTGCCCCCTTGCGCTGCCGGTCCTTCGCGCTGGTGAACAGGAACAACACCGCCGGGATCACCATCGCTCCCCAGAAGACGGAGAGCCCCACGAAGGCGCTGCGCCAGCCGAATACATCGATCAGATAAGTGCTCACGATCGGCGTCAGCGTCGAGCTCAGCGCGGTCCCGCACAGCATGACCGACAGCGCCAGACCGCGCCCGGCGACGAACAGGCTGGACACCCCGGCAGTCCAGACCGTCGGCTTGATCAGCGCCGCCGCGCCGGCAAGGATGATCCACATCCCCCACCACGACCAGATCGAGGGCCCGACCAGGGAAAATCCGGCAAAGCAGATGCAATAGGCGAACACGCCCAGGACGCCGAGACGCCGGGGCCCGAACCGGTCCACGGCGAGGCCGATGAACGGCGCCGCCAGCATGCCGACGATAGAGACGAAGGTCATCCCGGCGGTGATCTCGCCCCGGCTCCAGCCGAATTCCTCCTCGAGCGGGGCGATGAACACACCGGCCGAATAGACGGTGAGCGAAGCCAGCGCGATGCCGAGCGCGCCCGACAGAACGGTGGGCCAGCCCTGCCGCCATTCCGCAGCCGCGCCGGGCTCAGCAGCAATCGCCAATCGGCTTCCTCCCATGACTCCGTTGCGCAGAATGGATGCGCTGGAATGCCATAGGCTTAGCGCATTAGCGGAAGAGAGCAACCGGGATCGGGGGCGCGGGCGGTTCCCTCAATCCACTTCCGCCATTGCGGATCACATGTCGAAATCGGCAACCGGTCCGTCGAGACCGAGCGGTCGGCCAAGCGCATAATCGCCGGTCATCGTGGTGCGTTCCATCACCCTTGTTTGGTCGGGCGGAACGCCGGTGGCGCAATGCAGGGTGCGCCAGTTGTCCCACAGCACCATGTCGCCTTCGCGCCAGTCGTGGAAGTAGGACAGCTCGGGATCGGTGCAGTGGCGGATCACCTCGCGCAGCAGCTCGCTGCCCTCGGGCCTGCCGTCCTCGTAGATGCCGATCGCGAAGGCCGGCGAGACATTGAGCACCTTCCGGCCCGTCTCCTGCTGGGTGAAGACCATCGGGTGGATCACGCGCGGGTAGGTGAAGCGGCGCTTCTCGATTTCGGCGCCCGACCGGGCGAGCCGCATCAGCCGCACTTCCCCGACATCGATGAAGGGACAGCCCGAGAAATCGACCTCCACCTCATAGACGACATGCAGGCCCTCGATCCGCTCGCGCAAATCCTGCGGCAGGCTTTCGTAGGCGGCGATCTGGCAAAGGAACCCCGTCATGCCGAGCGTGGAAGGTAGCTGGACCGGGCGAAGGATGCCGCCGCGATTGATCCGATGCGTGTAGATCAGGTCACTGTGCCAGGGCAGCCAGCTTCCCCGCAGCTCGCCGTTCACATCGTAGTAGCTGCCGTCTTCGGGATAGAACTTGATCTTGACCAGATCGGGATTGCCTTCGGACCGGGACTCCGGAAACGGGTGCGGTTCCAGCTCGCCGAAACAGCGGCTGAGTTCGAGCTGCATTTCGGGCGAGGATTCGCAGTCGCGGAACAGCAACACGCCCTTTTCGATCCACAGGTCGTAAAGCGAGCTGCGGACATTCGCATCCCCCAACTGGTCGAGAGCAAGCCCGCTGACCGTCGCACCGAACGGCACGCCCGTGCCAAGCGGCGAAACGTCATATCCAAGTGCAACTTCGGCCATGTCACTCTCCCGGGTCGCCTGCGGTCGCGATGCCAAACGACTCTCGTGCTGTGCATTTTCCCGCCGATGCACGGCGAAGGCAAGCGCTGCGTCAACCGCCCGCCTGTTCGCGTTGGCGCCGCAGCTCGGCGACGTTCGGCTGGCCGGTATGGGCGGTGAGCCCGCCGTCGGCCGTCACGATGGAACCGGTCATGTAGGACGCATCGTCGGAAGCAAGGAAGGCGACGACGTTCGCCATCTCCTCCGGCCGGGCGGGCCGGTGCAACGGGATGCGGCTGCACCAGGCCTCACGGTCGTGCTCCGAGGCGAGCGTCGGCGCGGTCATCGCGGTCTCGACGAGGCCGGGGCACAGCGCGTTAACACGGATGCCAAGGGGTGCGCACTCCAGCGCCAGCGAGCGGGTGAAGTTCACCACCGCGCCTTTCGAGGCGTTGTAGGCGGACATGTAATAGTCGCCGTGCAGGCCCGAGATCGAGGCGATGTTGACGATCGCGCCGCGGCCCTCGCGCATCGCCGGAATGGCCGCGCGGCAAGCCAGGAATATCGCGGTCGAGTTGACGGCGAAGACCTGCTCCCACGACGATTGCTCCATATCCGGCACCGGCCCGAACGCGCCGATGCCTGCATTGTTCACGAGGATGTCGAGCCGGCCCCATTTCGCTCGCGCAGCGTCCACGACCGAGGCAACCGCCTCGGCGGAAGTGACGTCGGTCTGGGTGAAAGCGACCGCGTCCCCGGTTTCGTCGGGAGCGCTGAGATCGGCGATCATCACGCGCGCACCCTCCGATGCCAGCCGCGCGACGACTGCCGCGCCGATGCCCCTCGACCCGCCGGTGACAATCGCGACCCTCTCCGTAAATCTGCCCATGATCTCTCAGCCCCCTCACCCGATCCGGCATTCGTGCCTGCGCGATCGGTCACAGGCAAGCAATATTGCACCAGCGCTGTGCCATTTACCGCGCCGCTTTCTGCCGCTAGCGAGGTGCGACCCGATGGATGCAAGGAAAGGGCTGCGAAGTGGCGGGAGATGTGACGGCGCAGGTGCTGGCGGCCGAGCAGGCGCGGTGCGACGCGATGCTGGCGAACGACAACGCCGCCCTGGATGCGGTGCTCGACCCTCGCCTGCAGTTTGCCCACGCGACGGGCGCGGTCGACGACAAGGATGCGTTTCTCGCCAAGATGGCGGCCGGGCGGATCCGTTATGTGACAATAGGCTGGTCCGAGGAGCGCGTCCTGGAACTCGCTCCGGACGTGGCGATGCTGACCGGGCGGATGAACACCGACGTCGAGGTCGAGGGCGTCGTCAAGCAGCTCAGGAACCGGGTGATCACGGTCTGGGGCCGGTCCGGCGGCGCCTGGCGGATGATCGCCTTCCAGTCCACGCCGCTGGCCGGCTGACTGCAAGCGCGAGGTCGCACCGATGCATCCCGCCATATCGATCAACACGCTGAGCCTCGCCCCGGCAAGCCTTGCCGAGCAGGTCGACACGGTCGCCCGGATCGGAGCCCGCGCCATCAGCCCGGGCATCGAACAGGTGCGCGAAACAGGGATCGAGCGGTCGGCCTGCCTCATCCGCGATGCCGGGCTGCAAGTCGCCACGCTGACCCATCGCGCTTTCGGTTTCGCGACCGCCGCCGATGTCGCGGACGCCCGCGAGCGCCTCGCCGGGACGATCGAAGTCGCAAGCGCGATCGGCGCGCAGACCGTCATCATGACCACCGGCGGGCGCGGTGCCCTCACCTGGGCGCAAGCCGCCGGGGCGTTCGCCGAAGCCTACGCGCCCTGCGCCGCGCTCGCCGAGCAGGCGGGCGTGCGCGTCGGGATCGAGCCGACGTCCCACCTCTACGCCGATTCCTCGATCGTCCACCGGCTCGCCGACACCACGGCCGTGGCGCGCATGGCGGGCGTCTCGGTGATCATCGACACTTTCGCCTGCTGGTTCGATTCCGACATCGAGGAGGCGATTGCCGATGCCGGTCCGCTGCTCGCGCTGATCCAGGTCAGCGATTACGTATACGGCGACCGCGGCCTGCCTTGCCGCGCCGTTCCCGGCGACGGGGCGATCCCGTTCGAACGGCTGGTCCCGGCGATCATGGCGACCGGCTTCACCGGCTATTTCGATCTCGAGATCATCGGCCCGCGCCTTCAGGCCGAAGGGCAGGAGCCGGGCCTCAGGCGCGCGGCGGAACATATCGGCAGGCTGGTGGAGCTGGGACAGGGCGGGAGAACGCAATGACGGATGTGACGCTGGCCTTCGATGCCGACAACCACCTTGGCGAAACACCGATCTGGTCTGCGGAGGAACAGGCGCTGTGGTGGGTCAATTGCGAGCATCCGCCCGAACTGCACCGCTGGTCGCCCGAGAGCGGCGAGCATGCGTTCTGGCCGATGCCGCAGCGGATCGGCGGCTTCGTGCCGAAGCAGGGCGGCGGGCTTCTGGTCGCGCTGGCCGACGGGCTATATGATTTCGATCCGGACAGCGGCGCGCTGGCCCCGCGCGTGGCCTCCCCCCTGCCCCCGCACGTCAAGCTGCACGAGTGCCACTGCGACCGGCAGGGCCGCTTCTGGATCGGCGCCTACGACCACAATTTCCCGGCCGACCGCGCCACGAAAGGCGCCTCCTGGTTCCGGCTCGACGGCGACCGGCTCACCCCGGTGATCGAGGGAATCGCCGTCGCCAACGGCCTCGCCTTCAGCCCGGACGGCAGGACGATGTACGCATCCGACTCCCCTACCCGCTCCGTGCAGGCCTACGACCTCGATCCCGATACCGGCGAGATATCCAACGGCCGCACTTTCATCCAGCTCAGGGACGGCGAAGGCTTCGTCGACGGCGCGACGGTCGATTGCGAAGGCGGTTACTGGCTGGCCAACGTCGCGGCCGGCAGGCTGAGGCGCTACCTTCCTGACGGCACGCTCGACCGGATCGTCGAGCTGCCCTTCTCCAACCCGACCAAGCCGGCCTTCGGCGGTCCGGACCTGAAGACGCTCTACGTCACTTCGACCAAGATGGAGATGGCGAGCTTCATGGAACCGACCGCGCCCAATGGCGGGATCTACCAGCTCCGCCCCGGCGAGACGGGCGTTCCGGAAGTTCCCTTCGCCGGCTAGGATTCGCCGGCCCGAAGACACACCGCCCCGGCGAAATGTCATTGACCTGTTGCATTATCGCGACCCACGGGTAGTAGGAAGCCAGGCATCGGCCCTGGTTGTGCCGGAGCATTCTGGCTGTGGCCGATCGGGCCCGGCTTCGGGAAAGGACCTGGATGTACCTCGCGCCTGAGGGAGACGAGATCGAAATCGCCGATGCCGCGGCGGACTTCCTCGCGCAGAAGATGCCGATAGACCGTCTCCACAAACCCGGTGCCGCCGACATGAGCGAAACGCTGCGCGAACTGCTCGGAGAGATGGGATGGTTCGGGCTGGCCGTCCCGGCGGAGCGAGGCGGCAGCGGGCTGTCACCCGTCGAGCATGCGCTGTTCTTCCGCGAAGTCGGCCGGCAGTGCGGCCCGGTCGACCTGCTCGCGCAGGCGCTGGCCGCCAATGCCGCTCAAGACACCGGATTGCGCCAGTCCATCATTTCCGGATCGCGCGGCGTTGCCCTGATGGTGGCCGACGGCGATGGATACCGCCTGTTCGGCAGCGACCATGCCGACCTCGCCCTCATTGTCACGCGCGAGCGGGCGCAGCTCCATCCGCTGGAGCAGGCAGCGCTGGAATCCCGCGCGGCTCTCGACCCGGCGAATTCGCTCCGCGTGGCCGACGCCCTGCCGGACGCGGTCGACGGGACAAGCGGCGAAACGATCTGGCGTCTGGGCGAGCTGGGCGCGGCCGCGATGCTGGTCGGCCTTGCCGAAGCCGCGCTCGACCTCATCGTCGAATACGCGAAGGTCCGCGAAGCGTTCGGCCGGCCGATCGGCGCATACCAGGCTGTGCGCCACACCTGCGCCGACATGGCGGTGCGGATCGAGGCGGCGCGCTCGCAGCTCTGGTTCGCCGCCGCCGCGCTGAAGGAAGGACGCGGCGATGCCGGCGCCCATCTCGATGCCGCCAAGCATCTTGCGAACGAGGCGGGCATGGCCTGCGCCGATTCCAACATCCAGCTCCACGGCGGCATCGGCGTATCGGAAGAGCACGACGCGCATCTGCTGCTGAAGCATGCGATGCTGCTGTCACGCCTGTTCGGATCGAAGCGCAGCCTGCTGGCCCGCCTGCTCGAAGCCCGGCTGGAGGACTGAGATGGACCTTCGCTATTCGGACGCGGACCGGGAGTTTCGGGCACGGGCACGCGACTGGCTCGCGGGCAACATCCCCAACAGCAGGCGTCCGCCCGGAGGCAGCGCCGCCGCGCAGTTCGACCGGGACTGGCAGCGCAAGCTTCACGACCACGGCTGGGCCGGGATCGCCTGGCCGAAGGAATACGGCGGACTGGGCCTCACCGGCCTGCAGCAGGTGATCTGGTATGAGGAACTTGCCCGCGCCGGGGCTCCGCATCACATCAACACGACCTATGTCGCGCTCATGCATGCTGGCCCGACTCTGATCGCGCGCGGCACCGAGCAGCACAAGGCCTTCCACCTGCCCCGCATCCTTTCGGGCGAGGCGCTGTGGTGCCAGGGCTTTTCCGAACCCAATGCCGGCTCCGACCTCGCGGCGCTGAGGACGCGCGGCGAGATCGACGGAGACCATATCGTCGTCACCGGTTCGAAGATGTGGACCACCGACGCCCAGTATGCCGATTACCAGGAACTGCTGATCCGCACCGATCCGCAGTCGCAGCGGCACAAGGGGCTCACCTGGCTGATCTGCGACATGCGCTCGCCGGGAATCGAGGTCACGCCGATCCGGACCATGCTGCAGGACGAACACGTCAACTCGGTGTTCTACGACGAGGTGCGCATCCCGATCGGGAACGTCGTCGGCGAAATCGGCCAGGGCTGGTCCACCGCGCTGGCCACGCTTTCGTTCGAGCGCGGGCTTGGCTTCATCGGCGACCAGCTCGAACTCTACGAACGGGTGTGCCGGGCCATCGACCTTGCCGGCAAGGTCCGGCTCGAGGACGGCAGGCGCGCCATAGAGGACGACGGCATCGCCCAGCGGCTGGCCGCGCTGAAGGCGGACACCATCGCCATCCGCGCCATGACCCTGGCCGACATCGCCGAAAGCGACCGCACCGGCATGCCCGGCCCCAAGGGATCGATGATGAAGCTGCTGGTCACGACCACGCACAAGGCGCTCAGCGAAGTGGTGGGCGACATCATGGGCTGGAGCTTCCTGGAATTCGACGGCGACAGGTCGAACAATCCCTGGACCTACGAATACCTGTGGAGCTGGGTGTTCTCGATCGCCGGCGGAACCAACGAGATCCAGCGCGAGATCACCGCCGATCGCGTGCTGGGCCTGCCCAAGGCTCGATAGTGGCCGGGCCTGCGCTGCGGATCGCAATCGCCGGCGCCAACGCGGAGCGCGGCTGGGCGCTGGACGCCCACCTGCCCGCCCTGCGCGCCTTGCCGGGCTTCACGATCGAGGCCGTTTCGGCACGCACGCAGGACAACGCCGAACAGGCGGCGGCGGCGTTCGGCGCGCGCCGGGCCTTCGGCGACACGCTGGCCATGGTCCGCGATCCCGACGTGGATGTGGTGGCGGTGACGGTGAAAGTGCCCGAGCACCGGGCCATCGTGCTGGCGTCGCTCGAAGCGGGCAAGCACCTCTATTGCGAATGGCCGCTCGGCCGCGACCTCTCCGAAGCCCGAGACATGGCCGACGCCGCCGCGAAGGTCGGAGTCCATGCCGCAATCGGCCTGCAGGGCGCCAACGCGCTTGCGGTGCGCGACGCGGCCAGGCTGGTGCGCGAGGGCGCGATCGGCCGGCCGCTCAACCTGCGCGTGGTCTCCTCCACCGCCGGCTGGGGCGCGATCGCCCCGCCCTTCTACGCCTATCTGCAGGACAGGCGGAACGGCGCGACCTTGGCGACGATCGCCGGCGGCCACACGCTGGCGACGGTGGAAGCGGTGGTCGGCGCTTTCGAGGACGTCGCCGCGCGCAACACCATCCTGCGCCCGAGTGTCGAGATCGCGGGCACCGGCGACAGGGTCGAGCGCACCTGCCCCGACCACATGATGATCCTCGGGCGGCACGACGGCGGCTGCGTTTCCAGCATCGAAATCGTCGGCGGGCAGGCCGCGCCCCTGCTCTTCGAACTGCGCGGCAGCGAGGGCTCGCTGAGGATCGACGGCCACCATCCCGGCGGATACCAGTGCGGCGCGCTGACGGTGACGGTGTCGCAAGGACCGGAAGAACCAGCACAGCCGGCAATTCCCGGGCTCGAAGGCCCGGCGATCAATGTCGCGCAGATCTATGCCCAGCTCGATAGCGACATCCGCACCGGCAGCCGGACCGTGCCCGATTTCGAATATGCGGTGCGCCTGACGCGGCTGCTCGATACGATCGACGCGGCATCCGATCAGGGCCGCACGCTCCCGGTGCCGCAAGGCTAGCCCGGCGCGCGCCGCGAAAGGACGAGACATGGAATGGATCATGAAAACCGACCGCAGCGGCTTCCGGACCCGCTGGTGCGAAGACCTCGCGAGGAAGTGGCGTGACGAAGGGCACTGGGCGCAGACCACGCTTGTGGACGTCGCACGCGCTTCCGTGGCGAGCGATCCCGACCACGTCCTGCTGATCGAGGGCGACAAGCGCCTCACCCGGCGGCAAGCCTGGGACCAGGCCCTGCGGCTCGCCGGTTTCTTCATGGCGCGCGGGCTGCAGCCGGGCGACGTGATTTCCCTGCAGCTGCCCAACTGGATCGAGGCTTCGGTGATTGCCCTCGCCGCGCGCATGACCGGGCTGGTCATCAACCCGGTCCCGCCGATCTACCGCGAGTCCGAACTCGCCTACATTCTCGCCGATTGCGGCTCAAAGCTGATCTTCGTGCCCGGCACTTTCCGCAAGCACGACCACACGGCGATGGTGGAAAGCCTGCGCGGCGAACTTCCCGCGCTGAAGGACGTGATTTCCGTGCGCGCTCCCGGCCAGCTCACCTGGGACGACGCGCTCTCGCATGACCCCGCCGACGAGGCCGAACTGCCCGAAGTCGATCCCGCGTCGGTGATGATCGTGATGTACACCTCGGGCACGACCGGCAAGCCCAAGGGCGTGATGCACATCCACCACGGCTACGACCACCGCGTGCGCGACATGGGCAGGATCTGGAACATCGGCCCGGACGACGTTATCTTCATGCCCTCGCCGGTGACTCACATCACCGGCGCACTGTGGGCCATCGACATGCCCTGGGTCACCGGCTGCACCGCGGTGCTGATGGACATCTGGGCGGCCGACGACGGCATCCGCTGCATCGAGGAGAACGGCTGCACAGTCAGCGGCGGCGCCACGCCGTTCCTGCAGCAACTTGTCGACCTCGCCGCAGACCGGCCGGAAGCCGTGGCGAGCCTGCGCATGTTCTTCTGCGGCGGCACCACCGTTTCGCCCGACCTCGTCCGCAAGGCGAGCGCCGCCTTCCCCAACGGGATGTTCTTCCGCTGCTTCGGCTCGACCGAAATGGTGAGCGCGACGCTTGGCATCCATGACCGGGCGCAGGCGGATTACGGCGCAGAGACCGACGGCGAAATCGTCCCTCCCGCCGAACTGAGGATCGTCGATCCCGCCGGGGACGCCGAATTGCCGGAAGGCGAGGAAGGCGAGATCATCGCGCGCGGTCCGGGCCTGTTCGTCGGCTATCTCCACCCTGAGGACAACGAAGGCAATTTCGACGCCGAAGGCTTCTTCCGCATGGGCGACCTCGGCCGCATCGTCGACGGCAAATACGTCGTCATCACCGGCCGCAAGAAGGACATCATCATCCGCTCGGGCGAGAATATCAGCCCGAAGGAAGTGGAGGACGTGCTGTTCAACCACCCGGCCATCGCCGAAGTGGCGATCGTCGCCATGCCCAGCCCGACGACCGGCGAGAAAGGCTGCGCCTTCATCATCCCGCGTGAGGGCATGACCATCGACCTGCCCGAAATCCAGCGCTTCCTCGGCGAAGCCGGGCTGGCGAAGCAGAAGTTCCCCGAGCATGTGGTGCTGACCGAAGACCTGCCCCGCGTGCCCTCGGGCAAGGTCCGCAAGGACGTCCTGCGCACCCGCGCGAAGGACATCGCCGGGGAAATGGCAGCTTGAAACGTGGGTTCCGGAGGTGTTGCGCCCCGTCTCCTAAACTTCGTCATTCCCGCGAAAGCGGGAACCCAGTAGCAAACTCAGATGCCACGCGATTTCGGTCCCACGGTCTACCTGCTTGCCTCGAGCAGAAACGGAACGCTCTATGTCGGCGTCACATCCGATCTTATGGGGCGCATTCACAATCATCGCGAAGGTCTGCTGCCCGGCTTCACTCGCGACTACGGCGTAAGGATGCTTGTGTGGTTCGAGCAGCACGCGACGATGGAATCCGCGATCTTGCGGGAGAAGCGGATCAAGAAGTGGAACCGGGCGTGGAAGCTGGAACTGATCGAGAAGGACAATCCCGACTGGCGCGATCTGGCTGAGGACTTCGGTTTCGCAGCGCTCGCGCAGACTGGGTTCCCGCTTTCGCGGGAATGACGAAAGTAGGGCGTGCCGCATCCTCCGCTGGCGAATGCGGACTTGCGCCGGGGGAAGGAAACGAACCGCGCGGCCGGCGCGGCGTCAGGGACGGGCCGCGTGCCGGGGGCGGGCGGAAGGAAATGCGAACGACCGGGGCGCCCATCCGCTGCGCCGGTCCGGTTCGGCCCGTTTCGGCGACCGGCCGGAGAAAGCGCGCCGGGCTCGCAGCACGCGCCTTTCCCCGCGCGGCTGATTGCGCCGCGCCAATGGCGGGTCCGCCGGTCCCGTTCAGAGCTCGCCGGTCGTGTCGGCGAGGTTATGGGGGCGGAGCGCGAACCCGCTAACATCCGGATCTGCCGCGTCTGGCGCTGTTCGGCTTCGCCAAGGACTACCGCCCATTGGCACAGGCCCACGCGCCGGCCGCGTCCGCTACTATCCCGAAGGACGGAAGCGGGAGGGAGCAAGGCAGGCCGGCCCTGCCTGCTCCCGGTTCTGCCACACAAAGGAGGCGGCGGATTATATAACCTATTTGGTTAGTTCTGTCAACAAAGGTGACCGGTAGTGAAACTATCCAGCCTGCTGCGCGGCCGCCATCCGCATCTTCATGCCTGCCGTGCCGCCGCCGTCGACCAGCAGGTCGGTGCCGGAAACGAAGCTGGCCTCGTCGCTGGCGAGGAACCGCGCGGCCAGCGCGATGTCCATCGCGGTGCCGCCGCGCCCGACCGGCGTGGCGTCCAGCAGCTGGGTTGCACCGTTGGTGTTCGCCATTTCCGACTTGCCCATCGGCGTGAGGATCATGCCGGGCGAGATGCTGGCGATGCGGCAGCCTTTCGGCCCCCACTCCTGCGCCCGGCTCTGCACCAGCGTGTGGATCGCGCGCTTGCTCAGCGTGTAGCTGATCCCGCCCATGCCGCCGGGCGATTCGGCGCCGCCCATGCCGTTGATGATCTGCTCGACCGTTTCGAGGAACTCGGGCCGGAGCGGATCGGCGAGCACCGCGTCCACTTCGGGAACCGGCGGCATCATGTGCCCGGCCGAAGAGGCGATCAGCACGGCGACGCTGCCGGGCACCAGCGAGGGCTCCAGCGCCTGGAGGAGCTTCTCGGTCGCGACGAGATTGACCTCCATGATCGCCCGCCAGTCCGCCAGCGATGGCGAAAGGCCGGCGGTGTGCACCAGCGCGAAAGGCCTGCCGTCCGATACGTCCGCCACAAGGCTGGAAAGCAGCTGGTCGTCGGACATGTCACCCGCGCGGGCGACGACGTTGTAGCCGTCGGTGGAAAGCTCATCGGCGAACGCATCGAGCGCCGGCGCGATCACGTCCGTCAGCACGAGATCGTCGGTTGCGCCGAACAGCCGGGCGCAGGCGCGCCCCATGCCTCCGGCAGCACCTGTTACGAGGACCTTGCGTCGCGGCAGCAGCGTCATGATTCAGACTCCTTCCCGATCTCATTGAATACCGGCAGGCCCTATCGCGAACCGGCGGGCAGGAAAAGTCGCGATCGACGGCAAATCCCTCTCAAGCCATCTGGCCATCGCCGCGCCTGCGCGATATGCAACGGCCTTGAGGCATTGTTCGCACCCTGCGGGCGGCGGTAGCCCGGCAGTGGATTTTCGATGCTGCGCCCAATACACCGAGGGGAGCGCCCGGGCCGGCGGTCCGGGCGCTCTTTTTGGGAGAGGAAGACAATGGCGAAATATGTGATGGTCGTTCCCACCGTGCCGGTGGCCGGACAGGATGCCGACTACAACAGCTGGTACGACGATGTTCATGTCGGCGAAGTCTGTTCCGTACCCGGAATAAATTCCTGCCGCCGCTTCGATGCGGAGCCGGGCGCGTCCCCCAACGAGCCGCCCTCGCCCTATCTCGCCATCTACGAAATCGAGACCGACGACATCGACGGGGTCGTCGCCGAACTGTCGCGGCGTGCGGGCGCGGGAGAAATGAACATGTCCCCTGCCCTCGACCTGGATCAGGCGCGGATGTGGGTCTACCGCCAGCGCTGAGGAGGCGACCGTCCGATGGCCCAGGCTCCAGACGAACCGCCGGTCCTGGCCGAAGTGGCCGACGGGGTGATGACCGTCACCCTGAACCGCCCCGGACGCGGGAACGGCTGGAACGGCGAGGTCGCCCGCGCCTATTTCGGCCTGCTGGAAGATGCGGCGCGATCGCCCGAGGTCCGCGCGATCGTGCTGACCGGCGCCGGCAAGTCGTTCTGCATCGGCGGCGACGGGCAGAAGCTCGACGAGGCGACGTCTTCCGGCAACGTCAAGTCGACCGCGCAGCGCGCCTACTGGTTTCCACTGCAGGTCGGCAAACCGATCATCGGTGCGATCAACGGCGCCTGCTTCGGCATCGGCCTGCAACAGGCCCTGTGCTGCGACATCCGCATTGCCGCCGACGACGCCAAGTTCTCGACGGCCTACGCCCGGCGCGGGCTCGTCGCGGAAATGGGCATGAGCTGGCTGCTGCCCCGCATCGTCGGCACCGGCAATGCGATGGACATGCTGCTGTCCGCCCGGCTGGTGCGCGCGGAGGAAGCCCGGGACATCGGCCTGGTGAACCGGGTGGTCGCGGCCGATGCGCTGGTCGCGGAGGCCCGGGCCTACGCGCGCCAGCTTGCCGAGCAATGCTCGCCCCGCTCGATGCAGGCGGTGAAACGACAATGCTACCGCGACCTGATGGGCAGCCTGTTCGAAAGCTACGAACGATCGGTGGACATGCTCGACGACGCGGTGCTGCAGGAAGACTTCAGGGAAGGCATCCGCAGCTGGCAGGAAAACCGCGCGCCGGCCTTCCCTCCCCTGCCCGAGGACCTGGCGCTGATCGACCTGGAGAAGTGAAGCATCCGGGCGCAATGGCTCCGCAGGGCAATACGGTCGCTTCGGGCAGATTCCCTAGGGCCGGCGGCGAGGGACGATCT
The DNA here is from genome assembly GCA_024236175.1 of Novosphingobium sp. Lineage (GTDB taxonomy): Bacteria > Pseudomonadota > Alphaproteobacteria > Sphingomonadales > Sphingomonadaceae > Novosphingobium. Next base: position 160,240 of record JACKKY010000004.1, read on the forward strand.
GCGACCAGTGATGCATCCGGTCCCACATCTGGTGCCGGGTGCTGGCAAAGGTCTGGCAGTGGCCCGAACGCGGCAGGATGTGCAGCGTGATGTCGCTGCTGGCCCGGTAGTAACCGGGTTCCGCATGACAGTCGGGCGAGACGTCGCGCTCGCCAAGGCAGATGTAGACCGGCACGTCGATCCGCGATGCCTCTCCGGCGACGATGCGCGTGCGGATCGAATCCAGGCCGATGCAGGACGGGGTCTCGACGGCGAGCGTGTCGTCGTAGGCGATGACATCGTCCGGCACGTCATCCCAGTGGAACCCCTCATGCATCGGGGCCCTGTCGTTCCTGCTGTAGTCGGGGCCATCCTCCGGGATGAAATCGGCCGCGCGGACCTTCTGGCCGTTCATCGTCATATGGACGCCTTCCGCCGTGTAGCCCAGCACCATGACCCCGTCGAACGTGCGATGATCGGCCTGCTGTATGATCGTCTGCATGCCGCCCATCGAATGACCGCCGCCGATGCGCACGACGTCGGGCAGCGCGGGCAGCGCGGGGTCGAGCGTGCCCTCGGCGATACGGGCGAAGAACTGTTCGCAGGCCGCATGCGCCGCCAGCGCGCAGACTTGCCGCGTCGCCTTCTTCTGGTCCGGCAGGCGTGTGCTTTGGCCGACGCCGAGATGGTCGTTCAGCAGGACGATGTTGCCCAGCTCCGCCAGATGCTCCGCCGCGCTGTAACCGTCGCGCCCGGGCACCTGCGCATCGTGGTAGCGGCGGTCGTAGCTGCCTCCCGCCAGGAGGACCATCGCGCGGGGAGACGATTCCGGCATCGCCCCTGCGGGCGGCAGATAGGCCCAGCCGGCGATGTTGACCGCACAACCTTCGGTCGCCTCCGGCGGAAGCGCATCCGTTACATCGAACGACAGGTCGATCTTACGAACCAAGCCGCATCCCCTTCCATCGCTGCGGCCGGCGGCATCCCGCGTCGACCTTCAGGGACTTCCTGATGCTTCCGGAACCGGCTGTCGAGCCGAAACCGCCTTCAGGCGGCGACGCTTTTCGGCTCAGGCTCGTCGTCGAACCGGAAATAGCGGTCGTACTGTTCGCGATAGGCGAGGATCGGGCCGTCGCCCTTGACCAGCAGCGGGCGCTCCTCGCACTTCTTGTTGTTCCAGATCGGAATGTCCTGGTTGATCTGCTTCACGAGGTCGCGCATCCGCGCCTGCGTGACGCGCAGCTTGCCCTCGCTGAGACCGGGGATGTGATAGAGCTGCCAGCGCACATGCGACTGTTCCGAGGTGATCGGCGTCACCTGCTGGTTCATCACCACATGCGTCACGTCGATGAATTCGGAAATCGACTGGCCGGGCCCGGTGGCTGTGACGTCGATCTTGCCGGTCATCGGGCCCTTGGGCGTGTTCATCTCCGCTGTCACCGTGTTGCGCCGGGTCCAGCCTTCGATCCTGAACTCCGTCGCCGGCGGTCCGGGCACGCCGTGCACCGCGGCGAAATGCATGTAGTCCTGCCCGTTTTCGGGGATCTCGCGGCAATGGATATTGACGATCCATTCGTAGCTGCCGGCCAGCACCCATTCGCCTTCCGGGCATTCGGGAATCCGCGCGACGTCCCATTTCGGCGCCGCCTTGTTCGGATGATGCCACACGAAGATCACGCCGTCGGCTTCGGCGACCGGCCATGTCGGCAGGCAGGAGCGCTGCATGCTGGGCGAGATGGTATCGGTGTAGGGTATCTTGGCCACGCCGCCGTCGCCGTTGAAACGCCAGTGGTGATAGGGGCAGCGCAGGTCGTTGCCGGCGACGTCGCTGTTGACGCCGAGATGCGCCCCCATATGCGGGCAGAACGGATCGACCGCGCGCAAGGCCCCGTCGCCGCCGCGCCACATCACCAGCTCGGTCCCGAAATAGCGCAGGGTGCGCACCTGGCCGTTGGGGATGCCTGAGGAAAGGGCCACGGCGAACCAGCCGAAGGGGATCGGCAGGTCGGCATAGCCGCGTTCCAGCGTCGTGGTCGTCCCGGTCATCGTCAACTCCGTCCGGCAGTGGCGCAGCGGTTCGCGAAGATCCGCCCGCGCCGATTATTGCACAGGTTAATGTGCATTTTATCGCAGGCCTTGCGCAAGGTCAAAGCAGCCATGCGCCCGGCCCGTTCTTCCTCATCGCCCGTGCGGAATCTCGCGGAAGGGCACGCCCTTGTCGACCCTGATGTCTCCGGGCAGGCCCAGAATCCGCTCGGCGATGATGTTCTTCATGATCTCGTCGCTGCCGCCGCCCAGCCGCAGCCCCGGCGCCCACAGGAAGCGGTGCTGGAACGCGCCGTTGACCGGTGCGATCGCGGGATCGTCGATCAGGCCGTAACGGTCGAGGAAATCTAGCACCTGGCCCGTCATTTCCTGCGTCTGGTTGGCCCACAGCACTTTCGCGCCGCCGCCGTCCGGCGCCTGCCCGCGCGAAAGCGCCGTCAGCGTGCGGTAGCTCAGCAGGCGGATCGCTTCGGAGCCGACGTAATAGTCCGCCAGCCACTCGCGGAATGCCGGATCGTCCATCACCGTGCCTTCGAACGAGGGCACTTCGCGCGCGAGCGCGACGACGTCGCGCCAGTTGAGGCCGGTGCCCGATCCCACGGCGGCGCGCTCGTTGCTCAGCGTCGTGAGGATGACTTTCCAGCCGTCGCCCTCGCCGCCGACCATCTGGCTGGCGGGAACGCGCACGTCGGTGAAGAACACCTCGTTGAATTCGTAGTCGCCCGACATCATGCGGATCGGGCGCACTTCCACGCCCGGCGTCTTCATGTCGAGCCAGAACACGGTCATGCCCTTGTGCTTGGGCAGGTCGGGATCGGAGCGGGTGACGACCATGCCGTAATCCGCGTGGAAAGCGCCGGAGTTCCAAACCTTCTGGCCGTTGATGACCCACTCGTCGCCATCCCGCGAAGCCATGCAGCGCACGCCGGCGGAATCGGAACCGCTCGAAGGTTCGGAGAATAGCTGGCACCAGATCGAATCGCCGCGCACGGCGGGCGGCACCAGGCTGCGGGACAGCTCGTCCGAATTGTGCTCCATGATCGCCGGCAGCAGCATCTTGAGGCCGGTGGAAAAATACATGAACTGCAGCCCGGCGCGCTGTTCCTCCTGCAGGAAGATGGTTTCCTCGATGACGCTGCCGCCTGCCCCGCCCCATTCCTTCGGCCAGGAGATGCAGGCGTAGCCGGCGTCGGCCTTTGCCGCCTGCCACTGCCGCGCGATCTCCTTGTGCGCGGGATGCCAGGCGCGCCGCTCCTCGGGCGAAAGCCCGCTCATGTCAGGCGCATTGGATTCGATCCACGTACGGACGCGGACGCGGTATTCCGCCTGTTCCGGGCTGTCCTCGAAATTCATGCCCGCATCCTTTCGGCGTCTTCGAGTGCGGCCTTGGCTTCAAGCCGGTCGGCGAGTTGCCGCTTCCATTCGCGCGGCGATCCGATCACCAGCCCGAGATGGCGCGCGCGGCGGTAGAAGAAGTGGCAGTCCGCTTCCCAGGTGAAGCCGATGCCGCCATGTGTCTGGATATTCTCCTTGGAGGCCAGCCCGTAGGCGGTGCAGGCCGACACCCGCGCGGCAGCGGCGGCCAGCGGCAGCTCGGCATCGCCGCTCGAAAGCGCCCAGGCGCCGTAATAGGCGTTGGCGCGGGCGACCTCGTTACGGATGTAGACGTCGGCCAGCTTGTGCTTGATCGCCTGATAGCTGCCGATCGGCCGGCCGAACGCATAGCGCTCCAATGCATAGTCGCGCGCCATTTCCAGCGCGCGGTCGGCTCCGCCAAGCTGCTCGAACGCGATCAGCACCGCGGCGCGATCCTGTATCCGCGAGAGCAGGGCCAGCCCGTCGCCTGCCGCTCCCAGCGGTTCGGCCGGGGCGCCGTCGAAAACGATCCTTGCCGCGCCGCGCGTCGGGTCGATCGTCGAAACCGCCTCGCGCGTCACGCCGGAGCCGGTGAGATCGGCCAGGACCAGCTGCGGCCCTTCGTCGCCTATCGCCAGCACCACCGCGTGCCCGGCCGCCATACCGTCGGTGACGGGCAGCTTGGTCCCGTCCAGCCTGCCGCCGGAAAAGCGCGTGGCGATGCGCCCGGGTGCCAGCACGCCAGGGCCTTCGGAAACGGCGAGCGTGCCGATCGTCGAACCGGCGGCGACCTGCGGCAACAGGTCGGACTTCTGCTGTTCCGACCCTGCCAGCAGCAGCGCTTCGGCGAAGAGATAGACGCTCGAGGCAAAGGGCACGGGCGCGACCGCGCGGCCCAGTTCCTCGGCCAGCGCGCACAACTCGACATAGCCGAATTCGAGGCCGCCATAGGCCTCGGGGATCGCAGCGCCGCACCAGCCCTGCTCGCCGATCCGGCGCCAGAGCTGCTCGTCATGTCCGCGCTCCGGATCGTCGAGAACGCCGCGCGCCACCGAAAGCGGCGCAACATCGGCGAGGAAGCGCCGCGCCTCGTCTTTCAGCGCCTTATGTTCGTCGGTATAGTCGAAATCCAAGCTTCACCTCTCGCCGCGTTCGCAGCCCGCCTCCTAGCCGATAGTGGACGAGCCGCACAATACACATAGCCTGTTGCAATATTGTCGCGCCGGGCGCTAGACCCGCTGCCAGACAAGGCCGAGGACGGAAAGGACAACCATGCCGAGACCACGCGATATTCCGGTCATCGATACGCTGATCGGATTCCGCGACACGCAGCAGATGGCCGTCGCCAGCACCAAGGACGACTGGAAGCAGCACCCGGCCGAATACATGTTCAAGGAAGTCCCCGACGACCTGGAAAGCAGCGCCAACCGGATCGACGCGATCGACGAAACGCTGGCGCAGATGGACGCTTTCAACGTCCGCGTCGGCGCCATCCACCTGTCGGACGACCGCACGCCCGAAGCGCTGCGCCGCTATCCCGACCGCTTCGTGGGCGTCCAGTCGGTCGATCCCAACAAGGGCATGGACGCGGTCCGCCTGATCCAGAGGTCCTACGACGAGCACGGTATCAGGGCCGCCGCCTTCTTCCCCGCCGGCACCCATCCGCCGGTGGCGATCAACGATGCACTAGCCTACCCTGTCTACGCCAAGTGCATCGAGCTGGACCTGCCGATCTTCGTCAACGTCGGCGTGCCCGGCCCGCGCGCGCCGATGATGTCGCAGTATGTCGGCCACCTTGACCGGGTCTGCTACGACTTTCCCGAACTCAAGGTGATCATGCGCCACGGCGGCGAGCCGTGGGAAGCGCTTGCGGTCAAGCTGCTGCTCAAATGGCCGAACCTCTATTATTCGACCAGCGCCTTCGCCCCCAGGTACTGGCCCGAGGCGATCATCAATTTCGCCAACACGCGCGGCGCGGACAAGATCATCTACGCCGGCTATTTCCCGATGGGGCTCGAGCTCTCGCGCATCTTCGAGGAAATGGACAGCGTGCCCTTCCGCGACCACGTCTGGCCGAAATTCCTGCGCGACAATGCGGCCAGGGTGCTCGGGATCGATCCGCCGCAATAACCTGCTTGCGCGAGATCAATTAATGCAATGAAGGTGTTGCATTATGCCGATCCTCGGCTAGTGGAGCCACGCAAGAGGGAGCAGGATTCCAGACCATGACCGACACAGCAGGATCTCGCGCAATGTCGCCCTTGCCGCCCGAGCACCGCGAATCGGTGTTTTCCGATCTCCTGTCCGAGGCCGGGCATCTCGAAGACCGGCTGATGGCGCTCGACGACGTGCCGCTGCTGCTGGTCTACACCCACCTCACCGAGGACGAATCCTTCCTTCGCGAATACGCCCCGCACATCAAGGGTGCCTGGGCGTTCGAGGTGGAGGATGTGCCGGAGCTCAAGCGCCGCCTGTGCAAGGCGCTGGTCGCGACCTTCAGGGACTATGCCGACAGCGGCAGGCCGCTTCCCCCGGCTCCCGCGCCGGACCTGCTGCAGCGCATGTGCGACGCCAGCGTCGGGACCAAGGTTCCTTCCGAATACATGCCGATGGTGCTCGAGGAACTGAACTTCGACCGGACCGACGCCAAGACGGTGAAGTGGCGCCAGCAGCCCTCGCCCGAGGTGCTCGAAAACTTCATGGTCGTGGTGATCGGCGCGGGCTATTCGGGGCTGGCGATGGCCGCCAAGCTCAAGGACGCGGGCATCCCCTTCACCGTCATCGAGAAGAACCCGGACGTCGGCGGCACCTGGTTCGAGAACACCTATCCGGGCGTCGCGGTCGATACGCCCAACCACTTCTATTCCTATTCCTTCCGGGTGAAGCCCGACTGGGAGCACTATTTCGCCACGGGCGACGAGATCATCGACTACATCCGCACCTGCTACCACGAGATGGGCGTGGCCGATCACATGCGCTTCGAGGAGGAAGTCGTCAGTGCGGTGTGGGATAATGACTCCGCGCTCTGGCATGTTACCGTGCGCCGCAAGGACGGTTCGCAATACCGGATCGACGCCAATGCGGTGGTCAGCGCAACCGGCCTGCTCAATCGCCCTGCTATCCCCGATTTCCCGGGGATGGAGACGTTCAAGGGACCGATCTTCCATTCTGCGCGGTGGGACCATTCGGTGGACCTTGCCGGCAAGACCGTCGTGCAGGTCGGCACCGGCGCATCGGGCATGCAGCTCGGCCCGAAAGTCGCGGAAGTTGCCGGAAAGCTGACGATCTTCCAGCGCTCCCCGCACTGGGCACGCTACAACCCGCTGCTCTACGCGCAGGTTAGCGACGCGGTGAAATGGGGCCTCGCCAACGTGCCCTATTACAACAAGTGGTATCGCTTCCAGCTGCTGTGGGCGACGTCCGACCTCGTGCTGCCGACCTTGAAGAAGGACCCGGACTGGCCCGAGCACGAAACCTCGCTCAACGCCGCGAACAAGGCGATCCGCGAGCAACTGGTCGAGCACATCCGCAAGCAGCTCAACGGCGACGAGGAGCTGATCGCGAAGGTCATCCCGAAGTTCCCGCCCTACGGCAAGCGCATGCTGCGCGACAGCAACTGGTACAGCGCCCTCACCCGCGACAATGTCGAGCTGGTCGCCGGCACGGTGGAGCGTATCACCGAGAGCGGCGTGGTCGACAGGGACGGCGTCGAACATCCCGCCGACGTCATCATCCTCGCCACCGGCTTCAAGGCGCAGGCCCCGCTCTTCCCGATGGAGGTGATCGGCACCAACGGATCGATCCGCGACCATTGGGGCGAGGACAACCCCCGCGCGCATCTCGGCATCACCGTGCCGGAATTCCCCAACTTCTTCATCCTCTACGGCCCGGGCACCAACGGCGGGCACGGCGGCAGCGCCGTCTACAATTCCGAATGCCAGGTGCGCTATACGATGCAGGCGCTGCGCGAGATCATCGAGCGCGGCGGCGGCGCGGTGGACGTGCGCAAGGAACCGTTCGAGGCCTACCAGAAGCTCGTCGACGACGAACATGCCCGGCTGGTGTGGACGCATCCCGGGGTCAACAACTGGTACCGCAACAAGGCGGGCCGGGTGGTCACCAATTCGCCCTGGCCGCTCAGCAAGTACCGTAACTTGACCGCCGAGTTCGATCCGTCCGAATATGACATCACGCCCGCGCCCAGCAGCGCCGAAGCCGGGGAGACCGCGTGAACCTCGACCCGCTCCTCAAGCCGTGCTCGATCGCGGTGGTCGGCGCATCGGACAATCCGAAACGCATCGGCGGGGTGCCCGTCGACCTGCTGATCCGGGCGGGGTTCGAAAAGCTCTATCCGGTCAATCCCAAGAACGAGACGGTCCAGGGCCTGAAAGCGTATCCCGACATCGAATCCGTGCCGGAGGTGGTCGACCTGGTGATCATGGCGCTCTCGGCCGACGCCACCCTGCCCTACCTCGAACGCTGCCATGCGCGCGGCATCCCCGCCGCCCTCGTCTATGCCGCCGGCTATGCCGAGACCAACGAGGCCGAAGGCATCGCCCGGCAGGACGCGCTGGTGGACTTCGCGAACCGCACCGGCATGCGCATCGCCGGCCCCAACGCGATGGGCAACGCCAATTTCACCGACGCCATCTTCACCAGCTTCGGGCAATCGTTCCAGCCGGGCGAGCCGGCGGGCGACTGTGCGCTGGTCACCCAGAGCGGGAACATGTGCGCGACCCTGTTCCGCACCGCCCGGCGCGCCGGGGTCACCTTCAGCCACGTCATCAACACCGGCAACGAGGCCGGGATCGAGCTGAGCGACTATCTCGACTACCTCGCCGGAGATCCGAACACGGCATCGGCGGTCTGCTATATCGAGGAGCTGCGCGACGGGCCGAAGTTCCTGCAAGCCGCAGCCCGCTTCCGCGCGGCCGGAAAGCTGCTTGCCGTCTTCAAGGTCGGCGCCAGCGAGAAAGGCGCGGAGGCCACCCGGTCGCACACCGCGGCGCTTGCCGGCGACGCGGCCGCCTATGACGCCGCCTTCGCGCGCGCCGGGGTCGCCCGCGCCGGCGAGCTGACCGGCCTCGCCGATCTTGCCTACCTGCACACGCTGGGAGAGAGGATCGGCGGCTCCAACTGCGCGATCCTGAGCATTTCCGGCGCGGCCGGTGCGATCCTCGCCGATGCGCTGGCGCTGAACGGGGCGCAGGTCCCGACGCTGCCCGGGGACGTCCAGGAGGCGCTCGCGGACCAGATCCCGGGCCATTCGATGGTCTCCAACCCGATCGACATGACCGGCAACATCGTCAACGACAACGAGTTCGTGACCGAGTGCATCCGGCTGGCGCTCAGCCCCGAGGACATCGACCTGCTGCTGCTCTACATGCCGGGCCAGTTCCTCGCCAACGCGCAGGAACAGGTCGAACGCGCCGCCGCCGCGTCCGGCAAGGCGATCATCGTCGTGGACACCTTCGCCATGGCCGACCGCGAGCGACTGGCCGCACACGGCATCGGCTGTTTCGAGGATTTCGACCGCGCGGCACGCGCCGTGTGCGCCTATGGCCAGTGGAAGAAGGCGGGTGCGCGCGCGCCTGCGGCACTGTCCGCAAGTGCGGCCTGGCCCGCATTCCCTGCAGGCCGAACCGCGCTTTCCGAAACCGAAGCGAAGCAGGCGCTCGCCGCGTTCGGCGTGTCGGTGGTGCAGGACGCGCTGGTGCAGGACCGGGAGGATTTGCGCGAGGCGGCCGATTTCGTCGGCTATCCGCTGGTCGCCAAGCTGGTCAGCCCGGACATCGCGCACAAGACCGAGCATGGCCTTATCCGCCTCAACCTCTCGAATGCCGATGCCGTAGCGGAAGCCTTCGACGAGATGATGGACAAGGCGCAGTCGATGCCCGGCGTGCGCATCGAAGGCGTAACGCTGGAACCAATGCTGTCAGGCGGCGTGGAAATCCTTGCCGGCGTCACCCGCGACCCGGTCTTCGGCTGGCTGCTGACGGTGGGCATGGGCGGTGTCTGGACCGAACTCATGAAGGATGCCTGCCACAGCCTGCTGCCGGTCGATGCCGGCGGCGCGGAGAGGATGCTGCGCAGCCTCAAGGGGTTCCGGCTGCTCGACGGCTATCGCGGCGCACCAAAGGCGGACGTAGCTGCCGCCGCAAGAGCCATCGCCGCGCTGGGCGATGCCGTGCTTGCCGGCGGCGATGCCTTGCGCGAAGTGGAAATCAATCCGCTGCTGGTCCTGCCCAAGGGCCAGGGCGCGGTTGCCGTCGATGCGCTGGTGCTGCTCAATGCAGAGAGCCAGTCAGAAGTGGAGGAACCGGCATGAGCGACGATCTCGTCGAGCCGCAAGAGGCGGACATCGTGTATGAAACGGAAGAGCCCGTCCTTTACGAGGTGAAGGACAACGTCGCCTGGATCACGATGAACCGGCCCAAGTTCAACAACGCCCAGAACGGGCAGATGACCTATGCGCTGGACGACTGCTTCCAGCGCGCGGTCAACGACGACGCCGTGCGCTGCATCGTGCTCGCCGGCGAAGGCAAGCATTTCTCCGCCGGGCACGACATCGGCACGCCGGGTCGCGACGTCCACAAGCAGTTCGACAACCGCCTGCTCGTTCCCCCGCATGTCAACAAGCCCGCCGCCGAGCTGCTCTACACACGCGAGCAGGAGCAATATCTCGGCATGTGCAAGCGCTGGCGAGACGCGCCCAAGCCGACCATCGCCATGGTCCAGGGCGCCTGCATCGCCGGCGGGCTGATGCTGGCCTGGACCTGCGACCTGATCGTCGCTTCCGAAGACGCCTTCTTCCAGGATCCGGTGAACCCGCTGATGGGCATCCCGGGCGTCGAATATTTCGCCCACGCCTACGAACTCCCCACCCGCGTCGCCAAGGAGTTCCTGCTGCTGGGCGAGCGCATGCCCGCGTCCCGCGCTTACCAGTACGGCATGGTCAACAAGATCGTCCCGCGCGAGGAGCTGCGCGAAGCCGTCGCCGCATGGGCCGGGAAACTTGCCGGGCAGCCCCGGCTCGGCAACTGGCTTACCAAGCAGGCCGTGAACCACGTCGAGGAACTCAAGGGCAAGTCGCAGGCGATGACCGCGGTGTTCCACATGCACCATTTCGCCCACGCCCAGAACGACCTCGTCTCCGGCGATTCGATCGGCGGCGTCAGCGGCAAGTCGGCGGCGGCCGCGAACAAGAAACAGGCGGGGGAATGATCATGCGCGGTACGGTGTCCCCCTCCCGCAAGCGGGAGGGGTTAGGGGTGGGCACGCGGCCTGACAGGCCGCGCTCCGACCTTACCGTTGCAGGCCCACCCCCGGCCCCTCCCGCAAGCGGGAGGGGAGAGAAGCAATGAAGCTCGAATATACCGAGGACCAGCGCGCTTTCCGCAGCGAGGTGCGCGCATGGATGGAAGCCAACGTCCCCGACGCCCCCTTGCCTTCCTTCGACCTCACCCGCGAGGGCTTCGAGGCGCACCGCGACTGGGAGCGCAGGCTCAACGAAGGGCGCTGGGGCATGGTCACCTGGCCGAAGCAATACGGCGGGCGCGGGCTTGACCTGATCCGCTGGCTGATCTTCGAGGAAGAGTATTACCGCGCCAAGGCGCCGACTCGGGTCAACCAGAACGGGATTTTCCTGCTCGGCCCGACGATGATGGAATTCGGCAGCGACGAGCAGAAGGCCCGCTTCCTGCCGCGCATGGCCGCCGGCGACGACATCTGGGCGCAGGCGTGGTCCGAGCCGGGCGCGGGCAGCGACCTTGCCGGCGTGCGCTCCACCTGCACGCGGGACGGCGACCACTACCTGCTCAACGGCCAGAAGATCTGGTCGAGCCGCGCGGTCTTCGCCGACTGGGCGTTCGGCCTGTTCCGCGAGCCGGGCAGCGAGCGCCACCAGGGCCTGAGCCTGATCCTGTTTCCGCTCACCGCCGAAGGCGTGACGCGCCGGCCCATCGCAAGCCTCGACGGCGACCTGCAGTTCGCCGAGCTGTTTTTCGACAACGTCCGCGTGCCGGCAGCCGACCGGCTGGGCGAGGAAGGCGAAGGCTGGAAAATCTGCATGGCCACCGCCGGGTTCGAGCGCGGACTGATGCTGCGCAGCCCGGCGCGCTACCAGGAAGCGGCGAAACGGCTGATCGCACTACACGAGCGACACAAGGACGGGTTGCCCGCATCGATGGCCGAGCGCGTCGCGCGCTGCTGGATGGATGCGGACGCCTATGCGCTCGCGATCTACGCCATGTGTTCGCGGCTGGAAGCGGGCGGCACGATCGGGCCGGAATCCTCGACCAACAAGATCTTCTGGTCGGAGCTGGACATAGCCCTCCACCAGACGGCGCTCGATATCCTCGGCCCGCGTGGCGAGCTGACGGGATCGGCGCCCGACGCCGGCGACATCGGCGACTGGCTCGACGGCTACGTCTTCTCGCTCGCCGGGCCGATCTACGCCGGGTCCAACGAGATCCAGCGCAACATCATCGCCGAGCGCATGCTCGGCCTGCCGAGGAAATAGCGCGATGCGGTTCGCTTTCACCGACGACCAACTCGCCATCACCGAGGCCGCCCGCGCGATGCTGGCCGACACCTGCGCGCCGGCAGACCTGCGCCGGATGCTCGATAGCGAGACACCGCTCGACGAAGCGCGCTGGAGCACGATCCGCGACATGGGCCTGACCGGCATGCTCGCCCCCGAAGCGTCCGGGGGGCTCGGCATGGGGCTCGTCGACCTTGCGGGCATCGCCGAGGCCGCCGGCTATTTCGCCTTGCCCGAACCGCTGGTGGACCTGGCCGGCGTCGCCATCCCGCTGCTGGCCGGACTGGAGGATGACCGCGGCTGGCTCGCCCGCGCCGTCGGCGGCGAGATCGTTGCCCTTGGCCACCCCGCCAATCCCTTCGTCGCCGATGCCGACGTCGCCGCTGCGCTGCTGCTCGACCACGAAGGCGAAGTGCACCTTGTCGAACGCGAGGCGGTGGCGCTCACCCGCCAGGAGAGCCTCGATCCCTTCCGCCGCCTGTTCCGGGTCGACTGGACGCCCGCTGCGGCCACGAAAGTCGCCGACGGCTGGGGGCGGAGCGCAGACCGCGCCGCGCTGCTCGCCGCCGCGCAGATGATCGGGCTCGGCCAGCGCTGCATCGACATGGCAGTCGCCTACGCCAGGGACCGCATCCAGTTCGGCAAGCCGATCGGCAGCTACCAGGCGATCAAGCACCTGTGCGCCAATGCGCAGGTGAAGATCGAATTCGCCCGGCCCGTGGTCCAGGCCGCCGGTGCCGAATTTTGCCTGGACACCCTGCCCGCCCGCGCGCGGATCGCCCATGCCAAGATCGTGGCGGGCGAAGCGGCCGACCTTGCCACGCGCACCGCCGTGCAGGTCCACGGCGCGATGGGCTTCACCTGGGAAGTGGACGTCCACTTCTTCCTGAAGCGCGTCCACGCCCTGCACCGCGCCTGGGGCACCCCGGCGCAGCACATGGCAACCGCGATCGAGCGCATCGGGACCGAGCCGACCGGCGCGGATTGCACTTTCGCCAGCGAACTGGCGTAGCGCGACGCCTCGCTGATCAGTTCGTCATTCCCGCGAAAGCGGGAACCCAGTTCCGCACGCCAGAACCCAGCGCGCCGTCAGTAACAGGGTCCCCGCTTTCGCGGGGATGACGAAGGAGGAAGGGGGCGCAGCGCCTTCCAGCGGTGACAGGGCGCCGATCAGTCCTTTTCGCGCACGCTCTTCAGGAAGCGTCCGCGATCGACCTTGCCGGTCGCGGTTCTCGGCAGCGGGTCGGTCCGGGAATTCACCTCGCGTGGCACCTTGTAGATCGCGAGGTGCTGCTTGCAGTACGCCTTGACATCATCCTCGCCCGGAGCCGCGCCGTCTTCGACCACCAGCGTCGCCGCCAGCCGCTCGCCGAGGCGCTCGTCCGGCTTGCCGTAGGCGATCGCCTCGCGCACGCCCGGCATGCCGCCCAGCACGCGCTCCACCTCGGCGCAGTAGATGTTCTCGCCGCCCGAGATGACCATGTTCTTCTTGCGGTCGACGATGCGCAGCAGGCCGTTTTCATCGAAGACGCCGATATCGCCGCTCGCCAGCCAGCCGTCGCGCAGCGCTTCGCTCGTGGCTTCGGGATTGTTGTAATAGCCGTTCATCAGGCAGGCGCTGGCGACCCAGACTTCGCCCGGTTCGCCGGGATCGGCCTCGCTCCCGTCGTCGCGCCGGATGGCGACATCGATGGTCGGGCACGCCCAGCCCACCGTGTCCGGATTTTCGACATAGGTCCGCCCGCTGTTGGAAGTGGTCCAGGCGGTGTCCTCCGTCTGGCCGTAAGTCGTCGCGATCAGGCAATTGGGCATGCGCCTGCGGATTTCGGCGACCAGCTCCGGGTTGAGCGGTGCGGCGCCGTTCATCATGTAGCAGATGGTGCCCATTGTCTCGGGAGTGGCGCGCGGGCTGCGGAACATGTCCCACAGCATCGCCGGCACGAAGGACAGGCGCGACATGCCGATCGTCTCGATCATGTCGAAGGCGATATCGACGTTCCACTTGCTCATGATGTGGATCGTGGTGCCGACGCTTACCGCCCTGAACACCGGGACCAGCCCGCCGAGGTGGAACATCGGCCCGAGGATCACCAGCGGTGTCGCCATCGAACGGCAGTCGTCGGGCAGGGTCTCGCCGGTCTCCTCCTCGTAGCGCGTGTCCTGCAGCGCGCCCATGAAGCGCGACAGCGTGGCGGAATGGGCGATCGCCCCGTGGCTGATCAGCGCGCCCTTGGGAAAGCCGGTGGTGCCCGATGTGTAGAGGATCACCGCACCGGCCGAGGGGTCCAGATCGAGCGGCTCGAATTCCACACCGGGACGCGGAGCCGAAAGCGCCGCGAAATCGGCATCGCGCCCTTCGCGCAGCGGCGCCTGCGGCGCGCCGATCACGATGCGGGGCCATGCCGGGTCCGGGCGTTCGGCAGAGATGATGTCGTCGCGCTCGGCATCGAGGATCGCCACTTCGCACGAGACCGTGTCCATCGCCCGCAGCATTTCCTCGGCAACGCCCCGGCTGTTGACGAGCGCCGCGATGCCGCCCGCCGCCGTGATCGCCATGAGGGCGATGACCCATTCCCAGCGGTTGCTCGTCACGACCGCGACGACCGTGCCTTCCCGGAAGCCGAAGTGCTCGCGCAGGTGCTTCGCCAGCGAGGCGGCGCGGGCAAAGCCCTCGGCAAAGGTGATCCGCGTATCGTCCTGCACCACCAGCGTCCTGTCCGCGAACGCCTCTGCCTTGCGATAGAGCCCGGCAAGATTGCGCGGCGCGCCCTTGAACACCTGGCGGGGATGGCCGCCGACATCCACGGTCTCCAGCTCGAACTCCTTGCCCGGGCCGATCAGCCGGTCGACCAGCGGGTCGCGGATGTTGGGCCTGAAGCTGTCCATGTCGATCGTCTGCCCGAGGGCGTCTTGCTGCATCACGTCATTCTCCAGATGGGCCCTGCAGCTTCACGCCAGCTGCGGAAATACCGGATGGCGGAAGGGATCGCCCGGGCCGAGGCTTTCGTGCAGGCCTTCCACTCGCGGCGCGGCGGTCGGGCCGGGGCGCGCATCGTAGGTCGCGTCCTCGCCGAAGAAGCGCAGCGTCAGCGTGCGCCGCTTCCCCGCCGAGCCCGGCGCGCCGCCGCCATGCAGCACGCTGGGATGGAACAGGATGATGTCGCCCGGCTCGCTGGCCCAGCCCTTGATGTCCCACTTGCCGCGGTCGGCCTCCACGTCGGGCAGGCGCGGCAGGTCGCCGGTCTTGTACAGCGGGTCGGTCGGATCGCCGGGCTTGAAGCTAGATGCGTTGAAGAGTGGCCCCCTGTGGCTCCCGAGACAGAATTCCAGCGTTTCCTCGCGGCTCACCGGATCGAGGCTGATCCATACCACGCCGATGTTGTCGCCAGCGATCGGCTGGTAGGACGTGTCCTGGTGCCAGGGGGTGCGATTGGTCGTGCCTTCCTTGTTGAAGATCTGCTCATACATGAACCACACCGGCCCGCCGCCCCACAGCTGCTGCAGCAGGCCCGGTATCGGCGAGCGCCTCAGCATTCCCGAATAGGCTTCGTAAGCCGCCGGATTGGACAGGTCCTGCCACGATCCGGAATCGCCCGGAAACAGGGTGAAGCCGGGTCCGGGATGGTCGCGCGTCCAGTCGAACGCGGCTTCGACGTCGGCCATGTCGGCCTTCGAGAGGAAGCCGGGAATGTGGACGACGCCGTCGCGGGCCATCGCCTCGCGCAGCGCCGCGATGTCCAGAGCCGTCATTGCATCCTCCTCACGCATGCGCCCTCCCCCGTTCTCAGACCGTGCCCACGCCCGTCACCGGCGAGCCCGCCGCGCCCGGCAGGCGCAGCGGCGGCGCGGTGAACATGAAGCGCGAGCGGCCATGGGCGCGCAGCCAGTCGGCAAGGTCGCTCAGCAGGAACATCTCGCCCAGCGGGATGCCCAGCCGGAACAGGCACTTGTTGTGGAGCGGCACCGCCGAGCCGTGCGGCGTGGTCCGTTTGAAGTCGGGCATGATCTCCACCGCCTCGTTGTCGGAGACGAGCGCGACGAGCCCGGAATCCTCTATCCATTGCAGCAGCCTGTCATCGAATCCGTCGAGGCCGGAGCAGCGGTGCGGATCGAATTCGACCGAAGGGTCGGCATACTGGCCCAGCAGCGCGCGATCGAACCCGGTGCGCAGGCACACGACATCGCCCGGCTCGACTTCCACCCGGTCCGCTTCGAGTATCCGCATGAGCGTCTCGTAGCCTACCGGGACCGCCTCCAGCCCGACATGGGCATGCAGGTCGACCATCACCCCGCGGGTCTGCATCCCGGTTTCGGCGAATTTCTCGATGCCCAGCGCCAGCGCGCCATAGGGCCCGTCCTTCGCTTCCCTGCCGTGGAGATAATCGAACGGGCCGCAGACATGCTCATGCGCGCGAAAGCCGTTGTAATAGGTAACTTCCTCACCGCCTTCGTCCCTGCCGTCGTAGAGGAAACCCATGTGGCAGAAGGCGTCCCACTGCGTCGAATATTGCAGCGTCAGCGTCACCCGGTCGTCGCAGACGGCGTCCTTCACGCCGGGAAACATGCGCCCGTAGGGATAGTTGAACGCGGGATCGTCGCCGCGCATCGAATAGGCGAATTCCGGCGGGAAGCGGCGCGGATTGATCGGCACCGCCGGGCAGTCGAGCGGCAGCGACAGGCAGAAGGCGATGCCCTCGCGCACTTCGGCGGCCGCGGCGCGGCGATGCTCCGGCGTGATCAGGTTCAGCCGGCCGAGCTGGTCGTCCGCGCCGAAATCGCCCCAGTTCGAGCCTTCGGGCCGGACGGTCCAGCGCGGTGACGAGCCCTCGCCGGTTTCTTGCGCCATCGCTGTCCCTCCCGATTGTTACCCGGCCCGTTCTATGCAAAATGATTCGCACGATATGCAATAATGGCGAGGAACAGTCGATGGCGCGCTTTCATTACGTGGTCCTTTCCCGCTCCAAACCGGGGCGGCAGGAGGAGTATGAAAGCTGGTACGTCGGCCGCCATCTCGAAGACGTGTGCCGCATCGACGGGGTGGTGAGCGCCCAGTTCTATCGCACCTGCCTGCAGAAGGTCTACGACCTCGACGCGCCGGACTGGTCGCATATCACGGTATACGAGCTGGAAGCCGACGACCCGCAGACCGTCATCGACGGCATCCTCGCCGTGTCCGGCAGCGACGCGATGCCGCTCAGCGACGCACTCGACAAGACCGGCATGGTGCAGGTGATCGGCGAGCCGGTCGGCTCGCATGGCTAGGCGGCGGGCAATGCCCCCGCGATATTGAAATCCGGGCGTGCCGATGTGATCATCGCGACTCGCACTGGCCGTGGGATTGCCCTAATCCGGGCCGAACGAATGAGAAGAAGCAACGCTGGGAATAGAGATGTCTGACACCGTGCAAGATGCGCTGAATTCCGTGCCCTTCCGGATCACCGACCCCGAGAAGGTTCCGGCCATTCGCTATTACGACGAGGAGTTCTTCCAGCTCGAGAAGGAGCGGCTCTGGCCGCGCGTTTGGCAGATGGCCTGCCGGCTGGAAGAGATCCCGAACGTGGGCGACTATGTGGAATACACGATCCTCGACAAGTCGGTGATCGTGGTCCGCGCCAACGACGGGGTGAAGGCCTTCCACAACGCCTGCCGCCATCGCGGCGTCCGGCTGGCGAACGGCCCGGGCAACTGCGCCCGGCAGGGTTTCGTCTGCCCGTTCCACGGCTGGCGCTGGAACCCGCAGGGCGAATGCACCTTCGTGTTCGGCAAGGAGATCTTCAACGAGGAACTGCTGGAAGCCGACGAGATCGACCTTGCGCCGGTGCGCGTCGAATTCTGGGCCGGCTGCGCCTTCATCAATTTCGACGACAATGCCCCGCCGCTGCTGGAATGCCTGGGCCCGGTGGTAGAGCGGATGAACGCGCGCCATGTCGACAAGCTCAAGATGGACTGGTGGTACGGCACCGTCCTGCCGACCAACTGGAAGCTCGCGATGGAAGCCTTCATGGAAGGCTATCACGTGATGCAGACCCACCGGCAGCTGTTCGACCTGTCACCCGGCAGCGCCTACGGCCCCGATGCCGACGGCGTCCTGCCGATGCCCGCCGCCTCGGCGCGCGAGGTGGTCAACCAGAACGTCGATTTCATGGCGCGGCTGAGCAGCGGCATGGCGGGCATGGTCCACGAAACCGAAGTGGCCGTGCTGGAAAAGCTGCGCGACATGGAGGTTCCCGAAGACCCGATGGAAGCCATGATGGCCTTCTTCGCCCGGGCCCAGCAGGAAATCACCAGGGACGGTTTCGAGCGCGGGGCGCCGATGTTCGACATCCCCAAGGTCAACCAGGAACACCCCTTCTCCGACGTGGAGTTCATGTTCCCGCATTTCTTCCTGCTGCCGTCGTTCTCGGCGATGTCGTCCTACCGGATCCGCCCGCTGACGGCGGAGACCTGCTTCTTCGAGATCTGGTCGCTGGTGCTGCGGCCCGAGGACGAGGCATACGACACGCCCAGCGAACCGACCATCCTGCCCTACGATTCCGACCAGTTCCCCGAAATCCCGAAGCAGGATTATTCCAACCTGCCGATCCAGCAGCTCGGCCTGCACAATTTCGAATTCATGCGGCTGGGCAAGGACCAGGAAGGAATGATCAGTAATTACCAGCGGCTGGTCGACGGCTACCTGGCCGAACTGGACGACGAAACGCTGCGCAAGGCGCAGAACGTCGTCAATTCCGGCTACAACTCGCCGATCCACGATATCGGCTTCTGAAGCCGGTGAACGAAACCCGGGGCTGCATCGCCGGAATGCGCGGCGCGAAGACCGCGCGATGGCGTGCATGCCTGCCTCACACCCCCTGTTCTAGGAGTTCCTGATGACCGAAGAGCCGCACATGCTCGTCGATGTGGACGACAACATCCTCATCGCGACTTTCAACCGACCCGAAAAACTCAACGCGATGAGCAGCGAGCTGATGCGCATCCTCGAGGACGCGGTCGACCGCTTCCGCGACACGCCGGAACTGCGGGTGATGCTGATCAAGTCGAAAGGGCGCTATTTCTCCTCGGGCGCCGATCTCAAGCAGGGCGGCGCGGGGGCCCAGCAGGCGTTTCCGACCAAGGGCTCGCAGGTGCGCGAGCAGCACCGCCGGCTGCCGAGCGGCATGCGCCGCGTATGGGACGAGATGGAAGGCATCGAAAAGCCGATCGTCGTCGCCCATCATGCGCGCTGCGTCGGCGGCAGCCTGGAAATGTCGCTCTCGTGCGACTTCCGCCTTGCCGCGGCCAGCGCCAGCTACGCCTTCCCGGAAGCCAAGTTCGGCGTCCTGCCCGCGACCAACGGCGTCAGCCGGCTGGTCCGCATCGTCGGCCCGCACTGGGCACGGCTGCTGATCATGGCGAACATGCCGATCGACGCCGAGGAAGCGCGCATCGCCGGGCTGGTCCACAAGGTCTATCCCGACGAGACTTTCGAAGCCGACGTCATGGCCTTCTGCCGCCACGTCGCCCAGCAGAACGCGGAGATGATCGGCACCGCCAAGGTCGCGATCGAACTGGCCGCCGACCTCGGCGTGCATCAGGCGGCATCGGTGGAGCGGCTGGCCAACAGCGCGCTGATGATCAGCCCCGACTACAAGGAGCTGATCACCTCGCACGTCGCCAGCATCGGCAAGGGAAAGGGACTCTGATCATGGCCGAAGACCAGCAGAACTCCGAGAAGTTCCGGATATTCCGCGCCAGCGACGCCAAGGGCCTGATGGAGGAAGGCTGCATGTCGGTCGAGCCCTACACGCCGGTCCAGCGCGAGGGCATGAACAAGCTGCTCGAATCCGGCTACCTCGAAGGCGACGAGATCAAGGTGCTGGTCAACATTCCGGGCTTCAGCCTGACCCATGTGTGGTTCAAGAAGGACTATCCGCTGCCGCTGCACAGCCACAACGCGGATTGCCTCTACTACATAATCGCCGGCTCGCTGCGCATGGGCAATCAGGAGCTGGGGCCGCGCGACAGCTTCTTCGTCCCGTCCGACGTGCCCTATGCCTACAAGCCCGGGCCAGATGGCGTCGAGCTGCTGGAAATCCGGCACGAGGGGCAGTTCAACTTCGCACCGCACGGCAATTCGCTGGCTTACTGGGAAAAGCTGGCGGAAACCGCAGCGGCCAATCGCGAGGGCTGGAAAACCGCGGAACGGCCGAAGCTCAACGCCTAGCGCAATCCAGGCCCGGGAGCACTGCCGGCACGCGCCCCCTTGCACCGGGCGCTGATCTCGACCATCGGCTAATGCAACACTGCAGAGGCATTTGTCATGACCGAACCCGTCGTCCGCTACGAGACTCCCGCCGAGGGGGTCGCCCGCATCGTCCTGTCCCGCGCCGACAAGCACAATGCGATCAATCCGCAGATGATCTTCGAGACGGACGACGCTTTCAACAAGGCGCTCTACGACGATTCGATCAAGGTCATCATCCTCGCCGCCGACGGGAAGAACTTCTCGGCGGGCCACGACATCGCCGACACCGTCGAGGACTATCAGGCCGCGATGCAGGAGCACAGCCGGAGGATCGGCCACTGGAGCGGCTTCCAGGAAGACGCGACGCACGGCTGGTACGCCGCCGAGAAGGAAGGCTACCTCGAATCCGCGCGGCGCTGGCGCAACCTTTCCAAGCCGACCATCTGCGCCGTGCAGGGCAAGTGCATCGCCGGCGCGCTGATCTTTGCCTGGGTCTGCGACCTGATCATCGCTTCCGAAGACGCGACCTTCTCGGATCCGGTGGTGACGTTCGGCGTGTCGGGCGTCGAATGGCTCGGCCACCCCTGGGAGCTGGGCGCGCGCAAGGCCAAGGAATTCCTCTTCACCTCCGACATGTGGAGCGCCGAGGAAGCGCACCGGCTCGGCATGGTCAACCATGTCGTCGGCCGCGACGACCTCGAAACCTTCACTCTGGACATGGCGAAGAAGATCGCCGCCAAGCCCGCCTTCGCGCTCAAGCTGGCCAAGGAAGCCGTCAACAAGACGCTGGACATCCAGGGACAGGCGAACGCTATCGACGCCGCCTTCTCGCTCCACCACCTGTGCCACTCGCAGAATTTCCGCGTGTTCGGATACGGCATGGACACATCGAACCTGCCGTCGATGGCAAGCGCGCCGAAGAAGGCGGAACAGGACTAGGCCCGGGCTGACGGGCGATCCGCGGCTCAGGCGTCGAGGCGCCTGCTCCTGCTGCCGTCAATCGCGGTCGGCACCGTGCCGAGCACCGTCGAGCGGCGCAACTTGCGCGGGGCATCGCCGAAGTCGGGGACAGAGCGGTGCTGCGTGGCGCGGTTGTCCCACATGGCGACGTCGCCCATCCGCCATGTCCAGCGAACCGTGTTTTCGGGATCCGAAACATAGGACTGGAGGACTTCGAATATCTTCGCCGAATCCGTGTTGTTCAGCCCGGCAAAGCGCTTGACCCACGACCCCAGGATCAGCGAGCGCTCACCCGTTTCGGGATGGATCTGCACCACCGGATGCTCGGTGCGCACCACGTGCTTCTGGGTATTGGCACCGTAGTCGCGCATCCGCGCCTTGTAGTCCTCGCCGAAGCTTCCGTCGAAATCGAAGTCGGTGGAATGGATCGCCCTGAGGCTGTCGGCGAGAGGCTTGAGCGGCGCGGGCAGCCGGCGATAGGCGTTGGCGGCATTCGCCCACATGGTGTCGCCCCCGACCGGGGGGAGTTCCAGCGGTCGCAGCACCGCGAAGGCGGCCGGGTCCGGCAGGAAGGTCATGTCCGTATGCCAGACCGAGGCGGCATAGGCGGCGGACTTGTCCAGTTCCAGGATCGCATCGGATTCGCCGGCGGCCTTGACCATCGGATGTTTCTGCAGCTCGCCGAACAGCGCGGAAAAGGCTTCCTGCTGTACATCGTCGAGATGATGCTGGTCGCGAAAGAAGATGACCTTGTGTTCCAGCAGCGCCGCGCGGATGTCGGAAATCGTAGCGGCGTCGAGATCGCCCGATAGCGTCACGCCGCGGATTTCGGCACCGATCGATCCGGTGACGGGAACGACTTCGATGGAACGGCTGCCGGCTTGCGCCGCTTCCGGCACGGTCAGGGTATCGGACATCGCTTCTTCTCTTCTCCGCTCTCAACAAACTTCAGGTCGATTTCATGCTCCGGGCGCGCACAGCGCTGCTGCGGCCATGCGCATCGCGTCCTCGAACAGCGCACGTTCGGCTACCGGATCGTCGCCCTCGCGCCTGTCGATGGTTTCCAGGCTTGTCGAAACAAGCGCGGTGATGGCGAGAACCCGCTCCCAGTAGTGCTTGCGCGCGGCCGGAGGCATGAGGTCCTGCACCTTGCGGCCGATCTCCAGGGTCACCGGCACGTCCAGGCCCGATCCGGACCAGACCCAGCCCCATTGCGACCGGCCCAGGCTTGCCAGGAACGCCGCATAGCTGCGCCTGCCCTCCGCATTGCGCTGTTCGAACAGGGGAAGCCACAGCGCGCGCATGATGTCGGCCATATCCGGCTCGCGGCCTTCCAGTTCCGTGATCAGCTCCGCGCGGCGCTTTTCGAATTTGGGGAGACGATGGGCGAGGATCGCTTCGACGAGCGCTTCCTTGTCTCCGAAATGATAGGCGACGACCGCCGTGTTCCTGGCCCCGATCGCCGCGCCGATCTGGCGCAGCGACACCGCATCGACGCCCTGATCGGCAAACAGGGTCTCCGCCGCTTCGATGATCGCAAGCCGGGTCGCCTCGCGCCGCGCGTCCGGGCGCTTTCGCGTGGCCCGGCCCGAAGCCGGCGGCGATTGAATGTCGGATGCGCCGCTCGCCATGATTTCGCTTCCAGGGCTCCCGATGCAGGCGTCCCCGCCTGCTGCTAGCCGATCGGATAGCACAGCGTCACTTTAAATCAACTGGTTTAAAATAGACATTGCCTCGCAACCCTCCCTGCCCCAGATCGCGCTTGACGAGCCATGGTCACATAGTAATCAATTGGCGTTCAATAGTAAGCAACCTGCCCGGAACAGCGAGATGGCCGTCAAGACAAGCCAGAGCGGAGCGCGCATGCTTTCCGTGTTCGAGATCATCGCTGCCGAACAGCCGATCGGCGCCAGCGCCGTGGCGCGCCTGCTGGAAGAAGACCGCAGCGCGATCCAGCGCGCGATCGTGACGCTGGCGAACGCCGGCTGGATCGCGCCCACCGCCGAACGCCAGGTGCGCTGGGAACTCAGTGCGAAACTGTTCTCGCTCGCCAACCTTCCGCGCAGCAGCGACGACCTGCGCCGCCGCGCCCGCGCCGTCCTTGAGCACCTCCGCGACGAGACCGGCGAAACCGCTTTCCTCGCCGCGCCGGACCGCGAAGGTTTCGTCGTGGCCGAAGTCGCGGAAAGCCGGCACGTCCTGCGCATGGCGCCGCGCGTCGGCGAGCCGATCCCGGCCAGCCAGCGGGCGACCAGCCGGGCGGTGCTGCCCTATTACGATCCCTCGCGGCAGACCGCGCTGCTCGGCCGCTCGCCGACCCGCGGCGAACTGGCGGACTTCGCGGCAAGCCGCGAGCGCGGCTACGGCGTGAGCGTGGGCGAAGGGCACGAAGGCGCGACCACCATCGCCGCCCCGGTCCTCGATCACCGGGACCAGCCGCTCGCCGCCCTGGGCATCACCGGGCCGAGCGATCGCCTTTCGGCCGATCGCCACAATACGATCGGGCGCATGCTGGCCCAATGCGCCGACCGCCTGTCGCGAGGCGCCATGGTGCCGGCTCCGGCCTGAATCTCCGGGAATACCTGTCTGTCGGCGCAACAGCCGCGCGCGAGCCGCCTCTCAGCCTTGACGTTGCCATCGGTTCTCGCTTCAGCCAACAACAAGCGCCGCCGGTCTGTCGGTCGGCCCCGTTGGGAGAGATAGCTGCATGTCGAGACTGTCCGGCCGCACCTGCCTGATCACCGGCGCATCGTCGGGGCTCGGGGCGCATTTTGCACATCTCGCCGCGCGCGAGGGCGCAAGGCTGGTGCTGGGCGCGCGGCGCGTCGACCGGCTGGACGCACTGGTTTCCGAACTGACCGGATCGGGACACGAGGCGCTGGCCGTCGAGATGGACGTCACCGACGAGGCATCGGTGATCGCCGCCTATGACGCGGCGGAAGCGCGTTTCGGCATGGTCGACACGATCATCGCCAATGCCGGCGTCTCTTCGCCGGGCCGCTCGACCGACATCACCGCCGACGCCATCCGCGGCATTCTCGAAACCAACGTCCTCGGCGTGCTGCTCACCGCTCGCGAAGGCGCGCGCCGGCTGATGGCCGCCGGCAGCCGCGAGACCGGCCGGGGCCGTATCCTGCTGGTCGGATCGATGGGCGCGGAAACCCCGGTCAAGGGCGAGACCACCTATTGCGCGAGCAAGGCGGCGGTGGCCAGCCTGGGTCGCAATCTCGCTCTCGAATGGGTGCGGCAGGGCGTGAACGTCAACACCATCCAGCCCGGCTTCATCCTCACCGAAATGGCCGGGGACTGGTTCGCCGGCGAAGGCGGCAAGGCCCAGATCGAGGGTTTCCACCGCAGGCGGCTGCAACCGATCGGATCGCTCGACGAACCGGTGATCTTCTTCTGCTCCGATGCTTCGGCGGAGACCACCGGCGCCACCCTCACCATCGACGACGGACAATCGCTGTGACCATTTCCCGACACGCTCTCGACATCGCCGACAAGGTGGAGGCCTTCGTCCGCGAGACGGTGATCCCATACGAGCAGGATCCGCGCCGCGACCACCACGGCGCGCCGCTGGACGAACTCGTCTTCGAAATGAAGGACAAGGCGCGCGAGGCCGGCGTGCTGACCCCGCACATCCTCCCGGACGGCAGCCACCTCAACCAGCGCGAGACCGCGGTGGTGCTGATCAAGTCCGGCCTCTCGCCGCTGGGGCCGCTCGCCTGCAACACGATGGCGCCGGACGAGGGCAACATGTACCTCATCGGCCATGTCGGCAGCGCCGAACACAAGGAGCGCTTCCTGAAGCCGCTGGTCGAAGGCCGCGCCCGCTCGGCCTTCCTCATGACCGAACCGGCCGAGTGGGGCGGCGCCGGCTCGGACCCGTCGATGATGAAGACCACCTGCGAGCCCGACGGCAACCACTGGGTGATCAACGGGCGCAAGACCTTCATCACGGGGGCCTACGGCGCGAAAGTCGGCATCGTCATGGCCAAGGCGGAAGAAGGCGCCTGCATGTTCCTGGTCGACCTGCCGGATCCCGCCATCCACATCGACGAGGTGCCGAACACCATCGACACGTCGATGCCGGGCAGCCACGCGACCCTGACGATCGACAACCTTCGCGTCCCCGCCGACCAGATGCTGGGCGAAGCCGGCGAAGGCTTCAAATATGCGCAGGTGCGCCTGTCCCCGGCCCGCCTCTCGCACTGCATGCGCTGGCTGGGATGCTGCATCCGCGCGCATGAGATCGCCACAGACTACGCCTGCCGCCGCGAGGCTTTCGGCAAGGTGCTGATCGAGCACGAGGGCGTCGGCTTCATGCTGGCCGAGAACCGCATCGAGCTGAAGCAGGCGGAACTGATGATCGACTGGTGCGCCTCGGTGCTCGACACCGGCTCGCTCGGCACGGTCGAAAGCTCGATGGCCAAGGTCGCGGTGTCCGAAGCGCTGATGCGCATCGCCGACCGCTGCGTGCAGGTGATGGGCGGCACCGGCGTGACCGACCGCACCATCGTCGAGCAGGTGTTCCGCGAAGTGCGCGCCTTCCGCATCTATGACGGGCCCACCGAGGTCCACAAATGGAGCCTCGCCAAGAAGATCAAGCGCGAATGGAAAGAGGCCAACGGCGCATGAGCGGCGACCTGACCGCCGAGAATACCGGGACCACCGAAGTCCGCGAAGGCTACGGTTTTGACCAGGCTTCGCTGACCTCCTGGATGGCAGACAATGTCGAAGGCTTTGCCGGCCCGCTCCGGGTCGAGCAGTTCAGGGGCGGCCAGTCGAACCCGACCTACCGGCTGGTGACGCCGGGCAAGTCCTATGTCCTGCGCCGCAAGCCGCCGGGCGAGCTGCTGCCCGGCGCGCATGCCGTAGACCGCGAGGCGAGGGTGCAGATGGCGCTCGGCGCAGCAGGCTTTCCGGTCGCGAAGATCCACGGGCTGTGCACCGACGATGCGGTGATCGGCACCTGGTTCTACGTGATGGACAACGTCGAGGGGCGCATCTTCTGGGATGCGACGTTCCCCGGCGTGTCGCGCGAGGAGCGCCATCTCTATTTCGACGCGATGAACGCCACCATCGCCCAGCTCCACGGCTTCGATCCCGAGGCGATCGGGCTCGGCGATTACGGCAAGCCCGGCAACTACTTCGCGCGGCAGATCGGGCGATGGACCCGGCAGTACCACGCCGACGAGCTGGCTGGCCGCAACGCGGACATGGACGCGCTGGTCGAATGGCTGCCGGACAACGTGCCCGAAGGCGACGAGACCAGCGTGGTCCACGGCGACTACCGCTGCGACAACATGATCTTCCACCCCGCCGAGCCGCGCGTCATCGCCGTGCTCGACTGGGAGCTTTCGACGCTTGGCCATCCGCTCGCGGATTTCGCCAACCACGCGATGATGTACCGCATGCCGCCGGAGATCGTCGCGGGGCTGAAGGGCGCGGACCTTGCTGCCCTGAACATCCCGTCCGAGGCGGACTACGTCGCGGCCTACTGCCGGCGCACCGGGCGCGACGCGATCGCGAACTACGAGTTCACCATCGCCTTCTGCCTGTTCCGCCTCGCCGCGATCTTCCACGGCATCAAGGGCCGGTTCCTGCGCGGCACCGCCGCCAGCGCCCAGGCGGAGGAACGTGCTGGCCACTACCCCACCCTCGCCCGCATGGCCCGCGAAAGCATGGAAGCCTGCATCCGCGCGGGAGCATAATTCAATAGGGCTGTTGCATTTTTCCGCCCCGCGATGAATCATGCCCGCAAGGCAAGCAACCGGGACGAGGACGGCCAGCGTGGCGATGCAGAAAGTCGGGCGAATCCGCAAAGGCGGCGCTTTCGAGATCTGCGATGCGGAAACGCCGCAGGCCGGCGCCGACGACGTGATCGTGGAAGTCGGCTCCTGCGGAATCTGCGGCACCGACCTTGCCATGTTCCGCGAGGATTCGGCACCCGACGGCGCGGTGCTGGGCCATGAATTCTCCGGAACGGTAGTCAGCACCGGCACGGCGGTAACGGCAATCGAGACCGGGCAGCGGGTGACGGTCAACCCGATGGTCGACTATGTCGGACTGGGACGCGTCCCGGGCGCTTTCGCCCGCTATGTCCGCGTGCCCTCGCCCGAGCCGGGCCGCAACATCTTCACCCTGCCCGACACGATCGACGACGAAACCGGCGCGCTGATCGAACCTTTCGCCGTGGCGCTGCATGCCGTGAACCGCAGCGGGGCGCGGCCGGGCGAGCGCGCCGTGATCTTCGGAGCAGGCCCGATCGGCCTGTGCGTCGTCGCGGCGCTGCGCGCCAGAGGCGTCGAGGAGATACTGGCGATCGATCCCAGCGCGAAACGCCGGGCGCTTGCCGGGACGATGGGGGCAAGCGCTGTCCACGGCCCGCAAGACGGCAGCTCGATCGCCTTCGTGGCCGGGCACTTCGGCAGCCTGAGCTTTCCCCACATCCCGGATCCTGTTGCCCAGGCCGACATGGCATTCGATTGCGCGGGCGTCGAACCCGCGCTGCGCGACGCGCTGCATTCGCTCAGCTCCGGCGGGCGGCTTGTCCTCGTCGCGGACCCCCACGACGCCGCCCTGCCCGATCTGCGGCTGGTGATGCTCCACGAGCTTCGGGTCATGGGCGCGCTCGCCTACGAGAACGAATTCTCCGAGGCGATCGACCTGCTGGGCCGCGGCGCCGTCGACCTTTCCCCGCTGATCTCGCACCGCTTCACCCTGGAAGAGCTGGAAACTGCCTTCAGGACCCAGCTCGATCCCGAAGAGGCGATCAAGGTGCTGGTCCGGGCCGCGCCCTGAGGCCGTTTCACCGCCGGAGAAAACAGATGCCCGATGCCGCCGCCGTCCAGAAACTCGCCGACGAAATCGCGATCCGCGCGCTGTTCGACGAATATTGCCTGCGGCTGGAAATCAACGATTTCGAGGAATGGCTCGACCTGTTCACCGATGATGCCGTCTACGAGGTGTTCCGCCGCGAGCTGACAGGACGCGACGAGATTCGCGCGATGCTCTCGCAGGCGCCGCATGGCGTGCACATCGGCGGGGCCGCGCGCATCGAGATCGACGGGGACAGCGCCGAGACGGTCCAGAACTACCAGTTCATTGGCGAGGACCCGGCAACGTCCAACGCGGGCTGGTACTATCGCACCGTGGTGCGCACGGACGACGGGTGGAGGATCGCCCGCACCCGGGTGAAGATGCAGAAGCCCAAGAGCTGAGCGTTCCTGCTGGAACCAAGGTTCGTCATCCCCGCGCAAGCGGGGATCCAGATCGAACTCTGCACCATATTCAGTTGATTTGGCTGGGTTCCCGCTTTTGCGGGAATGACGAATTAAACAACGCCCAGAAGCTTACCGGGATTGAGGATCCCGTCAGGATCGATCGCGCGCTTGAGCGTGCGCATCAGCGCGAGTTCGCTTTCGGACCGGGTCCAGCCGAGATAGGGCGCCCGCTCGACGCCGACACCGTGCTCTGCGGAAATCGAGCCGCCGACCTCCCGGACCGCCCCGAACACCGCCTCGTCGAAGCCGCGCTGCACCTCTTCGTCCATGCGGCCGATACTGACGACGGCGTGCAGATTGCCGTCTCCAGCATGGCCGTAGAACATGACCGTCGCCTCCGGCCAGGCTTCGAGCAGCGCCTTGCGCGCCGACGCCACGAAAGCGGGCATGTCGGCGATCGCCATGCTGACGTCGTAGGCGACAAAGGGGCGAAGCGGCGCAAGGCCGGGCTGCAGGTCCTCGCGCACCGCCCAGAGCGCATCGCGTTCCCGGGCCGACTGGGCGATGACCGCATCCGTCACCAGCCCCTCTTCCATCAGCTGCGCGAGAGCGCCGGTGAAAAGCTCCGCATCCAGTTCCTCGTTGCCGCCCATCGCCTCGACCAGCGCGTAGATGGCGTGGCCGCACGGCATCGGGCGTGGCCTTTGCCCCAGCTGCGCTTCGGTATGGAGGCGATAGAAATCGTCCCACATCAGCTCGAAGGAGGAAAGCTGGCCCGAAAGCGACACTTCGAGCCGCCGCAGCACGGCGATCATCTGCTCGAAGCTGTCGGTGGCGATCAGGGCGGTCTGCCGGGTGGTCGGCAGCGGGCGCAGGCGCAGCACCGCCTTGGTGACGATGCCCAGCGTTCCCTCGCTGCCGATCAGCAGGTGTTTCCAGTGATAGCCGGCGTTGTCCTTGAGCATCTTGGTCAGCGAGGAGACGACGGTTCCGTCTGCCAGCACGGCTTCGAGGCCGATCACCATGTCGCGCATCATCCCCCAGCGCACCACGCGGTTGCCGCCGGCATTGGTCCCGATCACCCCGCCGATCACCGCCGAGCCGCGCGAGCCGAGATCGAGCGGCAGGAACGCGCCCTGCTCCTCGGCCGCTTCCTGCGCGAGCTGAAGGATACACCCGGCCTCGACCGTCATCGTCATCGACAGGGTGTCGATCTCGACAATACGGTTCATCCGTTCCAGCGACAGCCCGAGCCCGCCGTCCGAAGGCACCGCGCCGCCCGCCGTGCCGCTCTGCCCGCCGATCACCGTGACCGGCAGGTGCTCCTCGCGCGCCAGCCTGACGATTGCGGCGACTTCCCCGGTGCCGCCCGGCTTCGCGACCCAGGCGGGCCTGCCGGAGAACTTGCCGAGCACGTCGACCCGGTAGTGCTCGGGGATATCTTCACCCGACAGGACGTGACGGTCCCCGACGATCCGGCCCAGCCTTTCTCCGACGCTTTCAGCCATGGTCTGCGAGGCCCCCTTACCCGTTGAGCAGGCAACGCCCGTTGTTGAGCACGACCGCATCGCGTTGGGCCACCCGGCAGCGATAGGAAACCGTATCGCCATCGACCCAGATGTCGGTGTGGATGTCGTCTCCGGGGAAGACCGGAGCGGAAAACCGCACATCGAACTGGCGGATCCGGCCGGGGTCGTAGTCGCACACGCTGGCAAGCACGGCGCGGCAGGCGATGCCATAGCTGCACAGCCCGTGCAGGATCGGTTCCGGAAAGCCGGCCCGCTTCGCGAAATCCGGATCGGCATGGAGCGGGTTGCGGTCGCCATTGAGGCGATAGAGCAGCGCCTGGTCGCGCCGGGTCGGGCTGACGTGAACCATGTCGGGCTCGCGGTCCGGCAGGACGTGCGGAGTGGAAGAGGACTCGGTGGGGCCGCCGAAGCCGCCGTTGCCGCGCGCGAAGATCACCATCTCGCAAGTGAACAGCGGCTCTCCGCTTGCCAGGCTGGCCTCGATCGCGGACGCGATCAGCGCGCCCTTGTCCGCCCCCTTGTCGACCACTTCGGTCACGCGTCTCGATCCCACCAGCTCCGCCGAGCCGGGCAACGGGCGATGCAGCGTGATCCGCTGTTCGCCGTGGACTACGCGGGTCCAGTCGATGCCGGCGCCTTCGTACAGGTCGGTCGCGCGCGGGCTCAGCACCGATGCAAATGTCGGCACCACCTGCAGTTCGGGCAGCTCGAAGACGAACGGCCGCTCGGCCGGAGCATAGGGGTCGCGCCCCATGCCGATGCTGAGGTTGTAAAGCAGCGCCTCGCGGTCGCTGTAGCCGAACCGCATGCCATCATCGCGGCGGGACATCAGGAGTTCGTAGTCGAGCAGCATGGGTATCATATCCTTGACGAGAGGCTGGCGGTCTCCGGGCGGTTATCCCAATAGCGCGCGCGAAGCTCCTTCTTTGCAAGCTTGCCGGTCGGCAGGCGGGGCAATTCATCGACGAAATCGACCGACCGGGGCGTGAGCTGCCTGCCGAGGCGTTCAGTGATGAAGGCGAGGATTTCCTGCGCCAGCGCCTCGCCGGGCCGGGCATCGGCCGCCGGCTGGACCACCGCCTTCACCTCCTCGCCAAGGTCGGCATTGGGCACGCCGATCACGGCGACGTCCGCCACCCTGGGATGCAGCGCCAGCGCGTCCTCAATCTGCTGCGGATAGATGTTCACCCCGCCCGAGTTGATCACGAAGGCCTTGCGGTCGGTGAGGTAGAGATAGCCCTCTTCGTCGAGATAGCCGACATCCCCGACCGTGCGCCAATCGGGATGCAGCGGATGGGTGGCGCCCGCGGTCTTCTCCTCGTCCTTGTGATAGACGAAGCCGACGCCGCCGGGAGCCTCGCCATAGATCAGGCCCGGTTCGCCGGGCGGCAGCTCCTTGCCCTCCTCATCGCAGATGTGGAACGGGGTTCCCATCGAGCGGCCGACCGAACCCGGATGGTCAAGCCATTCCCGGCTGCTGATCCTGGAAATTCCCGCGCCTTCGGTGGAGGAATAATACTCCTCGACGATCGGGCCCCACCATTCGATCATCCGCTTCTTGACCTCGACCGGACAAGGCGCTGCGGCATGGATCGCGCAGCGATGGCTGGACAGGTCGTATTTCGAGCGGATTTCGGGATCGAGCCGCAGCATCCGGATGAACATGGTGGGCACCCACTGGCTGTGCGTGACCTTGTGTTCCTCGATCAGCCGCAGCGCGGTTTCGGGTTCGAAGCGGTCCATCATCACGACGGTGCCGCCCCTCTGCACGACCGCCGAAGTGTAGCCGATCGGGGCAGCGTGATACATCGGCGCGGTCGAGAGATAGACGACGTCGCTGTCGAGCGAAAACATGGCGATCAGCACCTGCGTGTGCGGACTGCCTGAGTCCGGTTTCCCGTCTGGCAGCGGACGCTTGATCCCCTTCGGACGGCCGGTCGTGCCCGAGGAATAGAGCATCATCGCGCCAAGCCACTGGTCCGCTATCGGCGTTTCCGCACTGCCCGCAAGCGCGGCTTCATAGGGCCGGAAGCCTTCCGCTTCCCCTCCGACGGAGAGCTTCACTTCGCAGCGCGGCGTGAGCCTGCCGAGCTCCGGGACCTGATCGAGCCCGGCCGAGGCAACCAGCGCCTTCGCGTCGCAATCGTCGACGATATAGGCCGCTTCCGGCGCGGTCAGATGGAAGTTGATGGGCGTGAAATAGAGGCCGGAACGCATGCAGGCCCAGATCACCTCGAAATAGGCGAGATGGTTTTCCAGGTAGAGCGCGACGTGGTCGCCCCGGCGCAGACCGGCATCATAGAGCAGGTTGGCGACGCGGTTCGCCCGGGCGTCGAGTTCCCGGTACGTCAGCGATTCGCCCGTGGAGGGCCTGACGATCGCGATCCTGTCCGGCTGGGTCTGCGCGTGAATCCCGGGATGCATGAAGCTTCGTATCCTCTCCTGCCTGCGCCGCCGGACATGCCCCGGCTGGCCCGGGCTCGCCGATCATATTGAACAAGCCGAGTTGCAATAGCCGATGGCCAACATGCTGGTCTAGCCCGGCGTGACCTCTTATGGCCGGAACCCCGGAGCCGGAACAGGCGACAGCGCAGGGGACCGAAGCCGAGGTGATACGCAAGCTGCTGATAGCCAATCGCGGGGAAATCGCGATCCGCATCGCTCGCACCGCAAGCGAGCTGGGGATCGAAACCGTCGCGATCTGTTCCGAGGACGACCGGGCCTCCCCTCACCTGCGGTCCGCCGATGCGGTCCATCACCTGCAAGGGCGCGGCGTCGCGGCCTATCTGGATATCGATCAGGTCGTTGCCGCCGCGCGCGAGCACGTCTGCGACGCGGTGCATCCCGGCTACGGCTTCCTCAGCGAGAACGCCGGCTTCGCGCGAAGCTGTGCAGAAACGGGGATCGCCTTCATCGGCCCTTCGCCCGAACTGATCGACCTGCTCGGCGACAAGGTGCAGGCCCGCGCGCTGGCCGCGCGCTGCGGGGTTCCCGTGCTGCAGGGCACGGACGGCGCGTCCACGCTGCAACAGGCGGGCGACTTCCTCGAAGCGCTGGGCCCCGGCGGCGCGATCATGATCAAGGCCGTGGCCGGCGGCGGCGGGCGCGGCATGCGGCTGGTCGAGACCGCAAGCGAGCTGGAAGATGCCTATGCGCGTTGCCGCTCCGAAGCGGAACGCGCGTTCGGCAGCGATGCCGTCTATGCCGAGCGCTACATTGCCCGCGCCCGACACATCGAGGTGCAGGTCGTCGGCGACGGCGGGGACGTGAGCCACTTGTGGGAGCGCGACTGCACCCTGCAGCGGCGCAACCAGAAGCTGGTCGAGCTGGCCCCCGCCCCTGGCCTTGCCGCACCGCTCCGAGACACACTGCTCGATGCCGCCTGCCGGATGGCTGCCGAAAGCCGCTTCGACAATATCGGGACGTTCGAATTCCTCGTCGATCTCGACCGGCAGGGCGAGGCCGACGGTTTCGCCTTCATCGAAGCCAATCCGCGCCTGCAGGTCGAGCATACCGTCACCGAGGAAGTGCTCGGGATCGACCTCGTGCGCATCCAGCTCGACCTCGCGTCGGGCAGGAAACTGTCCGAAATGGGCCTGCGCCAGCAGGACATCGCCCCGCCGCGCGGCATGGCGATGCAACTGCGCGTCAACATGGAGGCGATGGACGAAGACGGCCAGCCGCGCCCCGGCAGCGGCACGATCGGCGAATTCGCCCTGCCCGGCGGGCCCGGCATCCGCGTCGATACCTTCGGTCACGCCGGCTACCGGACGGTCGTCGGCTTCGATTCGCTGCTGGCCAAGCTGATCGTCTTCTGCGCCGGCGACGATTACGACGCCCTGCTCGCCCGGGCGCGCCGGGCGCTGTCGGAATTCGTCGTTTCAGGCGTAGCCACCAACCTGCCTTTCCTGAGGGCGCTGCTCGGCCACCCGGCGCTGGCCGCGAACGAGGTGAACACCGGCTTCATCGCCGGGCATGTCGCCGAACTGGTCGCGTCGCTTCCAAAGGAGACGGTCGCTCCCGCGACGACCGCAGCGGAAGCGCACCCGCAGGGCTGGACCCCGGCGCCCGCCCCGATGACCGGGATCGTCGCCGGCATTTCGGCGGCGGTCGGCGATGCCGTCGCGCAGGACGCCCCGATCGCGATCATCGAAGCAATGAAGATGGAGTATGTGGTGCGCAGCCCCTGCAGCGGCGTCGTGCGCGCCGTCGCATACGCGCCGGGAAGCCAGGTGGAGGAAGGGGCAGCGATCCTGCTGATCGAGGCCGGCGATGTCGATGTCGCAGGCCCAGCGGCGGAAGCGGCGATCGATCCCGACCATATCCGCGACGACCTCGCCGAATTGCAGGAGCGCATCGCCGAAACGCTCGACGAGAACCGCCCGGCCGCCGTCGACAAGCGGCGCGGCCGGGGCCAGCGCACCGCGCGCGAGAACGTTGCCGACCTGTGCGACGAAGGCAGCTTCATCGAGTTCGGCCAGCTGACCGTCGCCTATCTCCATTCGCGCAAGCGCATGGACGAGCTGCGCGCCAGCACGCCCGCCGACGGCTTCGTCGCCGGGCTGGCGACGGTGAACGCGGACCTCTTCGGCCCGGAAGCGGCGGCGGTCGCGGTCGGGTCCTACGACGCGACGGTGATGGCCGGGACGCAGGGCCACATGAACCACAAGAAGACCGACCGGCTGCTCGCCATCGCCGGGGAACGCCGCATTCCGCTGGTGCTTTTCGCCGAAGGCGGCGGCGGCCGACCGCGCGAGGACCCGGTGACCATCGCTGGCCTGCATTCCCACACCTTCCGCGACCTCGCGAAGCTGAGCGGGAAAGTGCCCGTCGTCGGCGTCGTTTCGGGCCGCTGCTTTGCCGGCAATGCCGCCGTGCTCGGACTTGTCGACACGATCATCGCCACCGAGGATTCGACGATCGGCATGGCCGGGCCGGCGCTGATCGAGGCTGCCGGGCTCGGCTCGTGCACGCCCGAGGAGGTGGGGCCGATCGACCTGCAATGCCGCAGCGGCGTGGTGGACATCCGGGTGGCGGACGAAGCCGAAGCGGTGGCGGTGACGAAGCGCTATCTCTCCTATTTCCAGGGCCGCCTGATCGAATGGGAAGCCGGCGACGAACGGCTACTGCGCCAGGCTGTCCCGGAGAACCGGCTGCGCGCCTATGACGTGCGCAATGTCGGCGAGCTGATCGCAGACACCGGCAGCTGGCTCGAGCTGCGGCCCGAATTCGGGCAGAGCTACGTCACCGCGCTCGTTCGCGTTGCCGGCCGCCCGCTCGGCGTGATCGCCAACAATCCGATGTTCAATGCCGGTGCCATCGATTCGGACGGGTCAGACAAGGCCGCTCGTTTCATGCGGCTGTGCGACGCGCATGGCCTGCCGGTGCTCTCGCTGATCGACACGCCGGGCATCATGGTCGGCACCGACGCGGAAGCGACCGGCCTCGTGCGTCATTCGGCCCGGATGTTCGCCACCGCCGCCTCGCTGAGCGTGCCGATCTTCGCGGTGGTGCTGCGCAAGGCCTACGGCCTGGGCGGAGCCGCGGCGGCGGGCGGGCATTTCCACGCGCCGTTCTTCACGATCGCCTGGCCGACCGGAGAGCTCGGCGGCATGGGCCTCGAAGGCGGAGTGCGGCTGGCCTACAAGCGCGAGCTGGAAGCGATCGAGGACCCGGACAAGCGGCAGGCCTTCTTCGAGCAGCGCGTCGCCTCACGCTACGAGAAGGGCAAGGCGACCTACGCCGCCACCTATTTCGAGCTCGACGCGGTGATCGACCCTGCCGAAACGCGGCGTTGGATCGTGCAGGGTCTCGATGCGACCGCGAACACCGCCGGACGGGGATCGAGCGGACGGGGATCGGGACGCTTCATCGACACAT
Organism: Novosphingobium sp.; assembly: GCA_024236175.1. Classification (GTDB taxonomy): domain Bacteria; phylum Pseudomonadota; class Alphaproteobacteria; order Sphingomonadales; family Sphingomonadaceae; genus Novosphingobium. The sequence continues at coordinate 195,982 of JACKKY010000004.1, forward strand.
GGTAGGAAGGCAGGTGCCCTCTCAGGCCGTTCCACCTTCGGCGGCAACGAAGCCTCCGAAGCCGCGCAGGTATTCGACGAATGCGGGCGAGATTGCCTCCTGCGCGAGATATTCGGGCGTGACCGGCAGCTCGGGCGAGACGTAGCCCGCGTCACCACCGACGCGCTGCGGGAAGTCGTGGCGCAGGATCGCCGCGCGGCCGACCATCACGAAATCGCAGCCGCCCGCGATCACCGCCTGGACATCTTGCGCCGTCATCACCTTGCCGGCCGCGCCGATGCGCACCTTGCCGCGATCCATCTGGGTGAAATGGCTCATCAGCGTCTGGCCGCGAAACTCCTCCTCCACGGGCTCCTTCGCATAGTCCCACAGCGAAAGGTCGAGATAGTCGATCTTCGCCTCGCCCAGCAGCTGCGCGACCAGATCCTTGATCTCGGCAAGACGCATGCCGAAGCGCTCGGGCGACAGCCTCAGGCCGAGCTGGAAATCCGGTCCGGATTGCGCGCGGATGCCGTAGATGATTTCCATCAGCAGTCGCGCGCGGTTTTCCAGGCTGCCGCCGTAGCGGTCGTCGCGGTGATTGTTCTCGGCGGACAGGAACTGGGCGAGCACATAGCCATGCGCGCCATGCACTTCGACGCCTTCGAACCCCGCCTGCTCGGCGCGCAATGCCGCAGCGATGAAATCGTCGCGCAACTGCTCGACCTCGGCAGTGGCAAGGCCGCGCGAGCCCGTCTCGGCATCGTCGGAAGGGCCGACCGGCTCGGGAATGATGTCCCTGTCCGCGCGGATCCCCGCATGGTGGAGCTGCATCGAAGAGACCGAGCCCCGCTCCCTGATCCCGCTCGCCAGTCTCGTCAGGCCCTCGAGATGCATGTCGTCGTAGACGCCGAGCTGGCCCGGGAAGCCCTGGCCCACTTTCTGGACGGAAGCGGCGCAGGTCATCGTCAGGCCGAAACCGCCTTCGGCGCGCATCGTCAGCCAGCGATACTCCTCGTCCGACAGTCGGCCGTCGGGATGGCTCTGCAGGTTGGTCAGCGGCGCAAGCGCAAAACGGTTCTTCCATTCGGGGCCGCGCACAAGGCCCAGCGGTTCGAAAAGGGAGGAAAGGCTCATGGGGTCTCCAGCGTTCAGGCCCCGGCGGTTAGCAGCTTCCGTGCGGCCTGTCGCTATGCCCCGCCTGCCGGACCATCGATTTCCGCACCACCCCTTATATACCCCCCGGGGGTATGCTATGATGCGAGTCGCGGTATGGAAGCGATGACCCACGATCACTCTCACCAGCACGACCACGCTCAGGCTCACGACCCGGTCTGCGGCATGTCCGTCGATCCGGAAGCGACGCAGCACCACGCCGAGTACGACGGTGATGCCTTCCACTTTTGCTCGAACGGCTGCCGCGAGAAATTCGCGGCCGATCCGGAGCGCTATCTCGGCCCCGGGCAGAGCGCAGAGGCAATGCCCGAGGGCACGATCTACACCTGCCCGATGCATCCCGAGATCAGGCAGGAAGGCCCCGGCTCCTGTCCCATCTGCGGCATGGCGCTGGAGCCGGAACAGGTCTCGCTCGAAGACGGGCCCGATCCCGAATATCTCGACATGCGCCGACGCTTTGTCGTGAGTGCCGCCTTCACCCTTCCGCTGTTCCTCTACGCGATGGCGGAAATGCTGCCGGGCAACCCGCTCGCCAGCCTCGTTCCGCAAGGCTGGGCGCAATGGCTGCAGCTCGCCCTGGCGACGCCGGTGGTTGTCTGGGGCGCATGGCCCTTCTTCGACCGCGCGGTTGCCTCGCTGAAGGGCTGGAACCCCAACATGTTCACCCTGATCGGACTCGGCGTCGCGATCGCCTATGGTTTCAGTGTCGTGGCGACTGTCGCACCCGGGGCCTTTCCCGACGCGTTCCGGGACCATCACGGCCGGGTCGACGTCTATTTCGAGGCGGCCGTCGTAATCACCACGCTGGTGCTGCTGGGTCAGGTGCTGGAGCTCAAGGCCCGCGGCCAGACTTCCAGCGCCTTGCGCGCGCTGCTTGAACTGGCGCCGCCCGACGCATGGCGCATCGGTGAGGACGGCAGCGACGAAGAAATACCGCTCGACCTGGTGCGCGAAGGCGACCGGCTGCGGGTGCGCCCGGGCGACAGGGTACCGGTCGACGGCATCGTCGAAAGCGGATCGAGCAATGTCGACGAGGCGATGGTGACAGGCGAACCGGTCCCGGTCGCCAAGGCCGCCGGAGACAGCGTGACCGGCGGCACCGTCAACCAGACCGGCAGCTTCGTGATGATCGCCGAGCATGTCGGCAAGGACACCTTGCTGGCCAAGATCGTGCAGATGGTGGCCGCCGCCCAGCGCAGCCGCGCGCCGATCCAGCGGCTGGCCGACATCGTCGCAAGCTGGTTCGTTCCGGCGGTGATCGGCACCTCGTTCCTGACCTTCGTCGCCTGGGCGATCTGGGGCCCGCAACCGGCGCTTGCCTATGCGCTGGTCAACGCCATCGCCGTGCTCATCATCGCCTGCCCCTGCGCGCTCGGGCTGGCGACGCCGATGTCGATCATGGTCGGGACCGGCAAGGGCGCGCAAAACGGCATCCTCATCCGCAACGCCGAAGCGCTGGAGACTTTCGAGAAGGTCGACACGGTGGTGGTCGACAAGACCGGCACGCTGACCGAAGGCAAGCCGAGGCTTGTGGGCGTCCTGCCCGCAGAGGGTTTCTCCGAAGACGACCTGCTCATGCTCTCCGCCTCGGTAGAACAGTCGAGCGAGCACCCGCTGGCTGCCGCCATCGTCGCGGGTGCACGCGATCGCAATCTGTCGCTTGCGCAGGCACAGGACTTTGCATCGACGACGGGGGAAGGCGCCGAAGCGCTCGTCGAAGGCCGGCGCGTCGCGATCGGCAACGAGAAGTTGATGGAACGCTTCGGCGCGCTCGACGACAGACTGCGGAACGCGGCACGGGAGGGGCGCGAGGAAGGCCGCACCGTGATGTTCGTCGCCGTCGACGGCAGGCCTGCCGGCATCGTCGCCGTCGCCGATCCGATAAAGCAGACCAGCGCCGACGCCGTCGAACGGCTGCACCGCGCAGGCATCCGCGTGGTGATGCTGACCGGCGACGCCGAAGCGACCGCCCGCGCCGTCGCCCGCCAACTCGGCATCGACGACGTGCGCGCCGATGTCTCGCCCGAGGACAAGCACCGCATCGTCGGCGAACTGCGATCGGCGGGCCGCACCGTCGCGATGGCGGGAGACGGCATCAACGACGCCCCGGCCCTCGCCGCGGCCGATATCGGCATCGCCATGGGAACGGGGACCGACGTCGCCATGGAAAGCGCCGGGATCACGCTGGTGAGCGGCGACCTTTCCGGCATCGCCAAGGCGCGGCGGCTTTCGCAGCTCACCATGAGCAACATCCGGCAGAACCTGTTCTTCGCCTTCGCCTACAACAGCCTTGGCGTGCCGGTGGCGGCAGGGCTGCTCTACCCGTTCTTCGGCCTGCTGCTCAGCCCGATGATCGCGGCGGCGGCGATGAGCCTTTCATCGGTATCGGTGATCGGCAATGCCCTGCGGCTGAGAAGCGCGAGCCTCTAGCGACGTGCCGCTTACGCCGGCTCTCGCTCGTACCAGCGGCTCAGTGCCGTGTGGAAATGGGCCAGCTTAGGTTCCTGCCTGGTCAGGAACTGATATTCCAGCGCGCTGTTGCGCAGGCCGCGCTGCTGGATCGCCATCTGCACGTAGTCCTGCTCCAGCGCGAGGAAGTAGGGGAAATGATCGCCTTCGGGAATCTCGGTCAGTTCCGTGCGCTGCGCCTCGCGCTGGTCCGGCGGCAGCCACAGCAGGGCGATCACGCGCCAGGTGCAACGGTTGGGATCGCCGCTCGGATGCGGCTGGGCCGTGATCACCGTGGCATCGCCCGAGCGCACCTGCATGAACACGTTGGGGAACAGCAGCCAGTACTGGTAATCGCTCATCTGGTTGTCGGTCAGCCCGCTGACGTCCAGCCCCTTGGCGGTGAGGATCTCGCGCACCGACTGCTGCAGCAGCGACAGCGGCGTCACGCCTTCCGGCAGGTCCAGCTTGCCGTCCTCGCCGCGCAGGCCGTCAGCCAGTTCGGCAAGGCGCGGCAGCGCTTCCGCGAAACCGGGGAAATTGGCGACCGGCAGGCTGAGGTAGCCCTCCACTTCGCTGTCCGGCCCCTCTTCGGCAAGCTCGGGCGAGCCGAAGGGTACGACCGTCACCGCGTGGTTGCCGAAAAACCGGCAGCGCTCGCGCGAGAGCTTGGTCATCCCGGCAAGCTCGGGATGCACGCCCTGGACATGATAGCCTTCCTGGAAGGCGTCCATGACGACTTTCCAGTTGCATTCGATGGTCTCGCGCACGTTCATGCCCACCGGAACCATCTCCTCGAGATGGTAGGGCGCAAGCAGGCCGGCGACGTCGCCGAGGAAATCGGAAAGCGGGGCAGCGTCCGGATCGGGATTGACGAAGATGAAGCCGCCGAACTCCTCGACCGGGATCCGGATCAGCCCGAGCTCATCCTTGTCGCCGACGAACTCCTCGACCGTACCGTCGAAATCCGGCTTGGCGACAGCCAGCAGCTGCCCGTCCAGCCCGTAGGACCAGTTGTGATAGGGGCAGGTGAAGCGCGCCAAATGGCCCTTGCCTTCGCAGAACGCGTTGCCACGATGACGGCAGGCGTTGACGAAACCGCGGACCTGCCCGTCCCGGCCGCGCACGAGCACGAAGGACTGGTCGAAGATACGATGTTCCATCCAGTCGCCCGGTTCGGGAATCTCCTCGGCCCGCCCGGCGATCTGCCAGACCCGCATCCACAGCTCTTCGCGTTCTCGATCCTGGTGTTCGCGCGAATGGTAGTCCCGCGTACCGACCCGCATCGAGAACTGGCTGAAATCGATCTGCGAGCTCAGCGGAGCGTTGTCGATGACATGCCCTGGCCGTTCCGGTTGCATCTGCTTTTTCCTCTCCTGGCTTGCGTCCACAAGCTAGCCCTGTCCGCACGATGGAGCCAGCCTATCAGCCGAGCCCTTCGAGTTCGACCGCATATTCGGCAGCTTCCATCGCCGGTTCGATGACCTCGACATAGTATCCCGGATCCTCGCTGAAGCGCGGATCGCGGGTCAGCTCGGCTATTGCCTGATTCCGGCTGACGAAGGGCCGCATCCGCTCCTCGTAGCGGGCGAAGGCAGCGGCGTGATCATCGGGCGAGCGGGACAGTTCCCATGCCAGCGCATAGGCCCCGACGATCGCCAGGCTGGTGCCCTGCCCGGTCAGCGGCGAGGGACAATAGGCGGCATCGCCCACCAGCGCGATGCGGCTCCTGGTCCAGCGGTCCATTCTCACCTGCGCCATCGGCCCCATGTAGAAATCGCGCGACTGTTCCATGGCGTCGAGCAGTTCGGGCACGTGCCAGCCCATATGGCCGCATTCGCGTCTCACCAGCGCCATCTGCCCGGCCCGGTCGGCCGGCACGTCACCGAGCTTCGCGGAAAAACCGAAACACACGCGCAAGTCGCGGTTCCCGGGCGCGGTGTAGATCATGCAGCTGTCGGTGCCGGAATCATAGGTCAGCTGCCAGTCCTCAAGCCCGATGATATTGGGCGCGCTGTAGGGCGCGAGCACGACATCGAAAGGATGCAGGAACCGCTCGTCCGGCCCGAACACCAGCTTGCGCATGGCCGAACCCAGCCCGTCGGCGCCCACGACCAGATCGAAGCGGCGGGCCGGCGACTTCTCGAAGGATACTGCGACGCCTGCCTCCGCCTCGTCGAGCGAGACGACGCTGTCACCATAGATAATCTCGATGTCGTCGGGCAGCGCCGAGAGCAGGATGCGGGACAGGTCGTCGCGCATGATCTCGATCGCCTGCTTGCCGAAGCTGCCGCCCGAAATCGTCATTTCTTCCGAGCGCCAGACTTCGTTGCCATCGGCATCGAGTTTCGAGACGCCTTTCATCTGCGTGCGCCGGTCCCGGATCGCGTCCTCGATGCCCATCGCCCGGACCACGTCGAGCGCGGCGCCGCGAATGTCGATGGCATGGCCGCCCGGCCGGGGCGCAGGCGCCTTTTCCACCAGCGTCGGCGCGAATCCGTGATGATGCAGCCACCAGGCAAGAGCCGGTCCGGCAATGCTCGCGCCCGAAATGAGAATGTCCTTCATCGTCCCCCTCGCCACCTGCCTTGCCCGGTTGGCGCTTCACAGCTGTTCGTCAAGATGTTAGCAACGCGAAAAGCTGTCAAGCACAGGCCGGCAGAGGGAGATTAGGCGATGGATGCCGAGCTGGAAAATGCCTTTACGCTGGAAGGCAAGGTCGTGGTCATCACCGGGGCCGGGTCCGGCCTCGGCCAGGAGGCATCGCGCATCTTCGCCCTGGCCGGCGCGCGACTGGTGCTTGCCGACATCAGCGAGGAAGGCCTTGCGGCAACCGCGCAGATCATCGGCGATGCGCAAACGCCTCCCCTGTGCCGGCGCGTCGACGTGGCGAACCCGCAGGAAGTCGAGGCGCTTGCCGACTATGCGCTCGAAGAAACCGGCGCGCTTGACGTCTGGATCAACGGCGCCGGCGTGTCCTACTTGCATTCGCTGCTGGAGACCGATCCCGCGAAAGCCCAGCGCACGGTGTCGATCAACATGATGGGGCCCTATTGGGGATGCATGGCCGCCGGTCGCATCATGCGCGAGCGCGGCGGCGGCGTGATCGTCAACATATCGTCCGGCGGCGGCGCGAAGCCGCTGCCCGGCATCGGCGTCTACGGGATGACCAAGGCCGCCGTTAACTCGCTCACCTGGACCAGCGCTGCCGAACTGGGGCCCTGTGGCGTGCGGGTGAACGCGGTCGCGCCGGGCTGGATCGAAACGCCGATGGCGCAGGACCTGTTCCGCGACGAGACCGGCGAGATCAATCCGGAGCTGCGCGACAAGGTAAGGGCGCAGATGGCGGAAAGCTCCCCGCTGGGCATCCTGGGGCGGCCATCCGACATCGCCCTGGCCCTGCTTTACCTGGCCAGCGACGCCAGCCGCTTCGTCACGGGCCAGATCCTGGCGGTCAACGGCGGGGAATCGATGTAGCCGGCCGGCTCAGGCTGTCTCGCCGGCATCGACGAGGATCGTGCTGCCGGTCATGAACAAGGACATGTCCGAAGCGCAAAACAGGACGGCGCGGGCAATGTCGTCCGGCACGCCGACGCGGCCCAGCGCGGACGTAGTGGTTGCCGCGATCTCTTCCCTGACCCGCTCGGGCAATTCGGCGAGCGCGGCCATGTTGCCCTCGGTCTCGCAGAAGGTCGGCGCGACGCCGAGCACGCGGATGTCATGTGGTGCGAGTTCGATCGCGAGCTGCTTGTTGAGCCCGCGAACGCCGTGCTTGGAAGCGACATAGGCGGCCATGCCCGGTGCCACCCCCTTGAAACCGGCGGTCGAGACGACATTGATCAGCACGCCGCCGGTGCCCGCATCCATCATCCGCCCGGCGGCTTCACGGCAGCTTGCGAAAACGCCGCGCAGGTTGACCGCCATCACGTCGTTCCAGACATCGTCGGTCATCTCGCGCAGCAGGATGTTGGGATAGAGCCCGGCGTTGTTCACCCAGATGTCGAGACCGCCGAGTTCGCTCTGGGCGAGGTCCGCAGCCGCCCTGATCGAGGCAGTGTCGGTAACGTCGAGCCGCGTCGCGATCACCTTGCCACCGAACCTTTTCGAGAATTCATCGGCCGCCTTTTCGGCCTGCTCGATCTTCAGGTCGCCGACCAGCACCGAAGCGCCGGCTTCGGCAAGCCGCCTGACCATCGCCTTCCCCAGCCCCTGCGCGCCGCCGGTCACGACGGCGCAGCGGCCTTTCAGCGATACGAGGTCGGCAATCGGTGATTGCGAAACATCGGCGATAGCCATGGTCTTCTTCCCCTTGCCCGGCTGGACGCGATCAGGCGTCGCGGTCGGCGTCGCCGAAGGGGATCACATCGTCCGCGTAGTCGATGTCGCCCATGATGATGTTGGTGTTCATCGCCTGACCGGCGACACGCTCCCACAACACCAGCTTGTCGTGCCATGGCGAATCGGGATGGTCGTCCATCAGCGGGCCGACTTCGAAGCCGAGCTTTTCGAGCCGCGCCTTGTGGGCATCGAGGTCCTTCACTCCGAACACCACAGAGGTCACCCCCTCGCCCTTGGTTTCGAGCTCGCTCCACAGCCAGGTGTTGAATTCGGTACGTTCCTCCATCGGCGCGACGACTTCGAGGCCCGCTTCCCAGCTGATGCACATGGTGAAGCCCATGTCCTTGCGGGAGAAGCGCGTCAGCGTCGCGCCGGTGAGCTTCTCAAGCTGCTCGACATTGGCATCGAGGTTTTCCGGCCGCGAAATCCAGGCGACGTGATCGACGTGATTGATGAACTTCTTCATTTGGCATTCTCTCCCCGGTCAGTCGTGCCGCGATGCTAGAGCATGGTCGCGCCGCCCTCGGCGCCGATGGTCTGGCCGGTCACGAAGTCGGACTCGTCGCTGGCCAGGAACAGGGCGGTGGGGGCGATATCCTCGGGCGTGCCGAACTTGCCCATGGCAACCTTCGACAGCTCGAGATCGTAGGTGCCCGACTCCTCGAGGTACCAGATCGATTTCGGCGTCAGTGCGGATGGCAGGATCGTGTTCACCCTGATGCCGTGCTTGCCCCATTCCTTCGCCGCCGTCTTGGTCAACGCGCGGATCGCTTCCTTGCTCGCCGCATAGGCCAGGAAGCCCGGCTCGCAGCGGATGCCGTAGCTCGACCCCATGTTGATGATCGAGCCGCCGCCCTGCTTGACCATGTGCGGGTAGCATTGCTGCATGAGCTGGAGCGAGCCGAAGAAGGCCGACTGGAAGTCGATCTTGCAGTTCGCTTCCATCTTCGGGTCCTCGACCGGCAGATAGTCGGTGAAGGTATGCGCGTTGTTCACCAGGATATCGACGCGTCCCCAGTCATCCACGGCGCGCTTCACCGTCATTTCCGACTGGTCCTGTTCCCCAGCCAATGCTTCCAGCGGCGTGCAGGTGCCGCCTTCGCCGGCGATCTTGCCTGCCACTTCCTCGAGCTTGCTCAGCGTGCGCCCGGTGATCAGCACTTTCGCGCCCTCACGCGCATAGCTCTCGGCGATCGCCGCACCGATTCCCTGCCCGGCTCCGGTGATAATCGCGACCTTGCCTTCAAGCCGCTTCAGATTTGCACTCACAGTCGACTCTCCCGAGGAATGTTGTATGGATTGTTCGTCACTTTAGTAGCGAGCCGGATCGAACCGGTCAATCAGGGGAAAGACAGCCATGAAATTCGGCATCATCATCAACCGCAAACTGATAGATCCCAACGCCTCCGACCCCTACGGAAAGCTGTACAGCTACCTAAACGAGATGGAGGACCTCGGCTACGACCTGGGCTGGTGCGGCCATCACCGCTTTTCCGCCTCCACCGCATTCGGAGGGGATACCGCGTCCGAGCCATCGTCTCCGCTGCTGATGCTCGCACCGCTGATGGCGCGCACCCGCAGCATGAAGTTCTGCACCAACATCATGCTGCTGCCTTCCAGGCATCCGCTGGAAGTCGCCGAGGAGATCAACACGATCAACGAGATGTCCGGCAACCGCTTCATCCTGGGCGCGGGCATCGGCTACAAGCCCGACGAGTTCGAGAACTGCGGCTGGGACTTCAAGACCCGCGCCAAGCGCTTCGAGGAATGTCTGGAGATCCTGCCGCAGGCGATGAGCGGCAAGCCGTTTTCCTACAGCGGCAAGCATTTCGAGATCGACAATGTCCAGATCCAGCCGCCCCCGCTCAAGGGGTGGGTGCCCCCGATCTGGATCGGAGCGGTGAGCGATCCCGCCATGAAGCGGGCCGGCCGGCTCGGCGACGGCTGGCTGATCAGCTTTGCCGAGCACCTGCTGGAATTGCAGGACAAGGTGAAGACGTACAAGGACATCGCCGCCGAGCACGGCCGTTCCTCGACCCTGTGCCTGATGCGCGACGTCCACATCGCACCGAACCGGGACGCGCTCGATCCCGATTTCCTGCCCAACATCATCAAGGTCTGGCAAAGCTACGACGACATCGGCTCCAAGGCCGACCGCGACGAACTTTCGAACGAAGTCATGTTCGGCGGCAAGCAGGTCACGCTCGACGAGTTCGCGCCCAACCGGGCGGTGGTCGGATCGCCCGACGACTGCAACCGGGAAATGGAGCGGATCAGGGACATCATCGATCCCGAATGGTTCTTCATCACCCCCACCGGCGTGCCCGATCCCGAACAGCAGATCGAGGAACTGCGGCTCTTCGCAAAAGAAGTGATGCCGAATTTCCGCACCGGATAGGCGCGGCTTGCGCGAACGGCACAAGGCGTTGGCGGCCGCGGCCTTTACGCCCGGGGCACGGAGAGATAGGCAGGCTGGCGTAAGGACAGGGGCGAATGAAGCAGGATCAGGTCAAGTCGGACCGGCGGATGGGACCGCCCGGGTCGGAAAACTGGCACGCGATGCTCGACGGCGCCGAAGACATCCTGCGCGAAGAGGGCCATGCCGCCCTCACCTCGCGCCGGATCGCGGAGCGGATCGGCGTCAAGCAGCGGCTGGTATATTATTACTTCCGGACGATGGACGACCTGATCGTGGAGATGTTCCACCGCCGTTCGGAAATGGAACTGACGCGGCTGCGCGAGACCCTGAAAGCGGAGCATCCCCTGCATGAGATCTGGGAAATCTGCATCCATTCGACCGACGCGCGGCTGATTTCCGAATTCATGGCGCTGGCCAGCCGCATCGACGGGCTGCGCGCGGAAGTCATCCGCTTCATCGAGGAATCCCGGGCGATCCAGGTCGAGGCCATCACTGCCGCCCTGGAACGCACGTCGCGGACCAGCCTCATTCCGCCCGCCGGCCTCGCCATCGTCGCCACCAGCGTCGCGCTGGCGATCTCGCGCGAAGAGCAGCTCGGCGTGACGTCCGGGCACGGCGACATCATGACGGTGATCGAGGACTTCATCGCAAGCCTCGATCCCGGCTGACCGCGCCGGAAGCCTGCCGGGACGGGACCTCGGCCCCGCCCCTGGGCTCCTACTCGAATTCCCTGATGACCTGGGTCAGCGATTCCCTCGCGTCGCCGAACAGCATCCGGGTGTTCTCCTTGAAGAACAGCGGATTGTCGATGCCGGCGAAGCCCGATGCCATCGAACGCTTGAGCACGAACACCGTGTGCGCCTGATCCGCGCTGATGATCGGCATGCCGTAGATCGGGCTGTCTTCCACTTCCTTGGCGGCGGGGTTGACCACGTCGTTGGCGCCGATGACGATCGCGACGTCGATCGTCGGCATGCGGGCGTTGATCTCGTCCATCTCCAGCAGCAGGTCGTAGGAGACGTCGGCCTCGGCCAGCAGCACGTTCATGTGCCCGGGCATGCGGCCGGCGACCGGGTGGATGCCGTAGACGACCTCGCAGCCGTTCTCTTCCAGCAGCTCCTGCAATTCCTTGACCGCGTGCTGGGCCTGCGCGACCGCCATGCCGTAGCCCGGGATGACGACGACACTGCTGGCCGCCTCGAGGATGTAGTAGGCGTCCTGCGGATCGATCGGATTGACTTCGCCCTCGATCGCGGTGCCGCCCGAACTGGCCGACCCGAAGCCGGAAAACAGCACGTTGGTCAGCGACCGGTTCATCGCCTTGCACATGATCTGCGTAAGGATGATGCCGCTGGCGCCGACCAGCGAGCCGGCGACGATCAGGATCATGTTGCCGATCGCAAAACCGGCGGCGCAGGCGGCGAGCCCGGAATAGGAATTGAGCAGCGATATTACCACCGGCATGTCAGCGCCGCCGATCGGGATGACCGCCATGATTCCGAAGACGAACGACAGGCCGATGAGCACGTAGAGCCAGGTATGGTCAGCCGGGTCCATGCAGAACATCGCCGCCGAAGCGAGGATCGCCAGGACCAGCGCTCCATTGACCACCTGCTGCCCGGTGAACAGCACCGGCTTGCCGCTGATCCGTTCCGACAGTTTGCCGTAGGCGACCATGCTGCCGGTGAAGGTCAGGCCGCCGATCAGGATCGACAGCGCCACGGTTATCAGCGTGAACAGGCCGAGCTGGTGCTCGTACAGCGCCGCCCATCCGACCAACAGGCTGGCAAGGCCGCCGAACCCGTTGAACAGGGCGACCATCTCCGGCATCGCCGTCATGGCGACGAGGCGCGCGCCGAGCGCGCCGATCACCGCGCCGATCACTACGCCCAGCAATATCCACTGGAATTCGACGATCGCCTGGTCGAGCAGCGTGACGATCACCGCGATCAGCATGCCGATCGCGCTGATCATGTTGCCGCGCCGCGCGGTGGCGGCAGAGCTGAGCAGCTTGAGCCCGAATACGAACAGGGCCGCGGCGATGACGTAGGAAAGATTGATCAGGAGGACGGTGCTCACTTGCCGTCTCCCTTCTTCTTGAACATCGCAAGCATGCGGTCAGTCACGAGATAGCCGCCGACCACGTTGATCGTCGCCAGCGCGACCGCCGCCACGCCCAGGATGGTGGCGAGCTGCTCGAAACCGCCGCCGGCGGAACTGAGCGCGCCGACAAGGGTGATTCCGGAAATCGCGTTGGAGCCGGACATCAGCGGCGTGTGCAGCGTCGATGGAACCTTGTTGATCAGCTCGAAGCCGAGGAAGATCGAAAGCATCAGGATAAATGTCAGAAATACTGCTTCCATCTTAGCCCTCCCTGGCGCGATGCTGCTTGATGGTTTCGTTCACGATCGCACCGTCATGGGTGATCACGCAGCCCTTGAGAATCTCGTCTTCGAGATTGAGCTGGAATTGCTTGGCGTCCTTGTCCCAGAATTCCTCGACAAGGTTGAACAGGTTGGCCGAATACATCTGGCTGGCGTCGCGCGGCACGAAGTTCGACCAGTTGCCGTCGCCGATGATGGTGACGCCGCCGACCTGCACGGTCTGGCCGGCGACCGAGCCTTCGACATTGCCGCCCGTCTCTGCGGCCATGTCGACGATCACGCTGCCGGGGCGCATCGCCGCGACGGTCTCCGCGCTGACCAGCACCGGAGGCTTGCGGCCGAACACCTGGGCGGTGGTGATGACGATGTCGGATTCGGCGATCTGCCTGGCCTGGCCCTGCTTCTGGATTTCGAGCTGCTCGGGCGTCAGCTGGACGGCATAGCCATCCTTGGTCGAGCCGGTCTCACCCAGGTCGATTTCCAGGAACTTGCCGCCCAGCGAGCGGACCTGCTCGGCGACTTCGCTGCGGGTGTCGAACGCGACGACCTTGGCGCCCAGCCGCTTTGCCGTGGCGATGGCCTGCAGGCCGGCAACGCCGGCGCCGATAATGAAGACGCTGGCTGGCTTCAGCGTGCCTGCCGGAGTCATCATCATCGGGAAAATGGCCGGCACCGCCGTGGCCGCCTTCAGCACCATCACATAGCCCGCGAGGCTGCCCTGCGAGCTGAGCGCATCCATCTTCTGGGCCCGGGTGCTGCGCGGGATCATCTCCATGCTGATCGCGCTCACGCCCTGACGGCACAGCGCGTCGATCAACTCCGGCTCGTTGAAGGGATCGAGATAGCTGACATGGACCGCGCCGGAGCGCAGCTGGCCGATGTCATCCAGCGAGGGCTTGGTCAGCCGCAGGACGATATCGGCCTGTTTCAGGACATCGGAACGGTCGGTACAGACCTTCGCCTCTACCGCTTCGTAGTCGCTGTCGGATACGCCTGTCGCCTGGCCGCAGCCGGTTTCCACCAGCACTTCCGCGCCGAGCCGGACCAGCTTCTTCGCATCCGCCGGTATCAGCGCCGCGCGATTCTCGCCCGGGTTCAACTCTCTGAGGACACCGATCTTCATCGCCTCTCCCGCATTCCTTTCATCGCATACTCATCGGTCCGGGACCGGAGGCCCCGCATAATACACAGTGTAACGGATTGCCCACCGAAACATCCTTCGCCCGGGCGATAGGTCAGGTCGCGCCGCAAAGCCATGCCTTGCAGCCGGCCCGGAGCGGAAAAACGGGGATGGCCCCTATCGCGGGTGTTCAGGCCATTTCGGCATCGGCGGCGATGGACCTGAGTTCCTCGACGACGATGGCGGCCGCGGGAGAGCGGGTCCGCCCCCGCCGGGAAAGGATGCAGATTTCATGCGGCCCGAGGTTGAGACCCGTCACCTTGATCGGCACGATCAGGCCTTCGGCGATCTCGCGCCCGACGAATGCAGGGGACGAGAACCACGCGCAGTCCGTCTCCAGAACCACTTCGCGAAGGATATGGAAATTGTCGCAATCCAGGCTGCCGCCCTCTGCAGTGACTCCCACGGGCGTGCGATCCGTGGCGCTTGCGATCGGGTAGCGTCCGAGGTCTTCCAGCGTCACCTTTTCCATCGACGCGAGCGGATGCCCGGCGCGGACCATGACCGCCATCCTGATCCGGCTGAGGCTTTCGCTGTCCACGCCCGGAACCTCCCCGAAATACAGTGCGCTGCCGACGATCAGCTCGATCGAGTCTTCCAGCAGTTCGGCAAGCAACTGGTGGCTGAGCCCGATGGATGCGTGGATCTGCAGCCCGGGACGACTGCGGAACAGCGACTTGCCGAGCCGGGGCAGCAGGACGCTCGCCATCAGCGGCCCCAGCCCCAGGTCGACCTTGCCCGCCTCACCCATGCTGTACGATCGCAGGTTCCGCTCCAGGTCTCCCGCCGACGACAAAATTGCCTGCGCCTGCTCCACGACCTGCTTCCCGGGCGGCGTCACGGTAACTCCGCCCCGCCCCCTGTCGAACAGCCGCACACCGTACTGGGCCTCGAACGAGGCTATGCTCCGGCTGAGCGCAGGCTGGGTGATATGCAGGTCCTCGGCCGCGCGCGAGAAGCTCTTCTTCCTGGCCACCGCAACGATATTCCGCAGCCGCGCAAAGTCCATTTCAATTCCCCGCGTTTATTCAAGTATGATTTAATATGCATTGGACATCATGCATGACCGGCTCCATCCTCTCGCGCAAGTCTGGAATGAGCGCGGCCGAAACCGGCCGGCGCGTGCGGGAGATGGCATGTCACGGATCGTTCAGGGTATTTCGGCAGCGGCGCTGGCAGGCGCCCTGATCGCAGGCGGCTCGGCCTTCGCACAGACCGCCCAGCCGGCGGCGAGCCCCGCGCCGGTGGAGGCAGCGCAGCCAGGCCAGCGGCAGGAGCAACGCCCCAACGTGCTGGTCTGGATGATGGACGATGTCGGCTATGCGCAGGTTTCCTGCTTCGGCGGCCTCGTGCCCACTCCGAACATCGATCGCGTGGCGCGCATGGGCCTGCGCTACACCAACTACCACACCGCGCCGATCTGCTCCGCCGCCCGCGCGGCCTTCCTGTCCGGGCGCAATCCGCACAGCGTCAACATCGGCGCGCACGCGGTTACCTCCTTTCCCGTTCGCGGCTATACCGGGCACATCCCCGCTTCGGCGGGTTCGCTGGCCGACAACCTGAAAGCCGGCGGCTACACGACTTTCGCGATCGGCAAGTGGGATCACATGCCGACGGCCCACATGACACCCGCCGGCCCCTTCAACCAGTGGCCGTCGGGCCAGGGCTTCGAGCGGTTCTACGGCTTCATCGCGGCGGATGCCGACAATTTCGCGCCGACGCTGCTGAGAGGCCATACGCCCGTCACCATACCCGACGAGAGCGACTATCACCTGAGCGCCGACATGGCCGACGAAGCGGTCGCGATGATCAACGGTCGGCGTAGCGTCGATCCGGCGCGGCCGTTCTTCCTCTACTGGGCGACAGGCGTGGCGCACGCTCCGCATCATGCGCCCGAGGATTGGCTCCAGCGTTTTCGCGGCAAGTTCGACATGGGCTGGGACAAGGCGCGCGAACAGATCCTGAAGAAGCAGATAGCAGAAGGAATCGTGCCCAAAGGCACCCGGCTCTCACCGCGCCCGGAGATGATCAAGGCGTGGGACGATCTCTCGGCCGAGGAGCAGAAGCTCTACGCAAGGCAGATGGAAGCCTTCGCCGCCTCGCTCGCCCATGCCGATGCGCAGTTCGGGCGAATCCTCGACGCGCTGGAGGAAAGCGGCGAGCTGGACAACACGATGATCGTCATCGTCTCGGACAACGGCGCCAGCGCGGAAGGCGGCATCGACGGCCTGTTCAATGAGGCCGCGGTCACCGGCGGCTGGCCCGTGGGCGTCGACGGGAACATGAAATTCTACGACGTGTGGGGCGGACCGGAAACATATCCGCACTACGCCAACGGCTGGGCGCTCGCCGGAGATACGCCCCTGCGCTACTGGAAACAGGTCGCCCACGAGGGCGGTTCGCGCGTCCCGCTGGTCGTCTCCTGGCCCAAGGGCATCGCCGCGCGCGGCGAAATGCGCCGCGACTTCACCCATGTCAGCGACATTGCGCCGACGATCATGGACATGGCCGGCGTGCCGCTGGCCGATATGGTCAACAACGTGAAGCAGCAGCCCATGGAAGGGCACAGTTTCGCCGCGACGACGCACAAAGGCGGGCAGGCGGACAAGGACCGCGCTCAATATGTCGAACTGCTCGGCAACCGGGGCTTGTGGCAAGGCGACTGGTCACTGGTGGCGACGCATCGCATCAGGACCTGGGCCTGGGGCACCCCGCAGACCTTCGACGAGCCCTGGGAACTCTACGACCTTTCGAAGGACCTGGGCCAGACGACCGACCTTGCCGCCAGATACCCCGAGCGGGTCGCGCAGATGGAGAAACTGTTCGACGAACAGGCCGCCAGATACAACGTCCGTCCCTATCACAACATGGAAGAAGCGGCGGCGCGCGGCATGGCCGAGGCGAAGCAGGATTTCATCAGCCGGCAGGGCAAGTGGCGGTACCCCGGACCGGTCAGCAACATCACCGGCCAGGAAGCGCCTCCGGTCAACATCCGTGGCTTTACCATGACCGCTCGGCTCGGCCTTGAAAGCGGTACGGAAACGGGTCCGCTGTTCGCCTACGGCGGGCAACTCGGCGGCATCGGCCTGTACCTCAAGGAGGGCAAGCCGGTCCTGATCATGAACGGCCTCGACGGTACGAGCGACAGCGTCATGGCCGACAAGGCGCTGGCGGCGGGATCGCATGCCATCGAGCTGAAGCTTGCCAGGGGCAGGACAGCAGAGGACGGCACGGGCGAATACCGGGTGACCATCAGTTCGGGCGATACCGTGCTGGTCGACCGGCCGATGCGCTTCAGGATGGCGCAGTACTTCGGATTGCCCGCCACCTTCGGCGTGGGCGAGGATGAAGGCTCGCCCGTCATGAAGGGCTATCGCGCCGGTGTGCCCTTCCCCGGCAGGATCAGCGACGTGGTTTTCGATTTTTCCGCCACCGGCCCGGGTGCGACGGAACTGCACTGACCCCGGGAAAGGCGGCGGTCTCAGCCTGCATCGGTCCGGCCGCCGCCATCCACGACAGGTTCAAACGACACGGTCTTCGCCGGTTCGAAAGCGAGCCCGACGCCGCGCGCAAGAACAGGCTTCGCTGCCAACTTGTTATCCGGAGACTATCTCCGTATAGCAAGCGGATCAAACGAGAGCCGGAAGTCCCGTCCGGCCGATCCGCCCCCGCCAACCAACGGGGGACCTGTGCGGAAGGAGCCTGTCGTTGAAGACCCAGGGTAGCGCGACGATTGCCGGGCCCGGTCCCGAACGCCTCGAGGCGGTCAGGTCGGCCTTCCTCAGCGGAGCCAGGACTTACGGCGACCTCGGGTCCCCGCTCTATCGGGCGCTGTGCACCGCGGGCGCCGATGACGAGGCGTTGCTGGAAATCGCATCGCATGCCCAGCAGGGAGCGCAGCCGGCATTTCACCTGCTTGCATCGGTGCACTTCCTCCTGCTGGACGATCCGTCCCAGCCGCTCGCCCGGTTCTACGCAACGGTATCGGACGCACCCGCCCACCCCGACGGGGCCTTCGACCACTTCGCTGCATTCTGCCGGGCGCAGCGCGACGCGATCCTGGAGATCATGGCCACCCGCACGGTGCAGACCACCTATGTCGAGCGGTGCGGCATACTGCTGCCGCTGATCTCGGCTGTTGCGGAGGCTGCGGGAGAGCCGCTCGACCTGATCGAGATGGGCTGCAGCGCCGGCATCCTCCTGACGCTCGACAAATACGCCTACGCGCTCGACGACGGGCGCACGCTCGGCTCGCCCGACGCGCCTTTCACCGTCGATTGCGTCGTGCGCGACGGACCGCCAATCGCAATTCCGCAGATCGGCCGGCGCATCGGGCTCGATCTCAATCCGCTCGATGTCCGCGACGAGACCGAAAGGCAGTGGCTTGTCGCGCTGTCCCTTCCCGAGCTTCGCTACGAGCGCCGGAGGCTGCTTGCCGCGCTCGACACCGTGAGCGAATCGGGCATCGAATTGCGCAAGGGCGACGCGCTCGAACTGATAGACGACGCGCTCGCGGATACACCGGGCCCGCTCTGCGTCTATCACTCG
Organism: Novosphingobium sp.; assembly: GCA_024236175.1. Taxonomy (GTDB): domain Bacteria; phylum Pseudomonadota; class Alphaproteobacteria; order Sphingomonadales; family Sphingomonadaceae; genus Novosphingobium. The sequence continues at coordinate 214,454 of JACKKY010000004.1, forward strand.
GCGTGCCTTTCCTACTGGCCTCAGGACGCGAGGGACGCGCTCGAGGAGAAGCTGAGGCAGGCCAGCCGAACACGCGACATCTACCGCGCCGGGATCGAAGCCCCCGCCGCCGCCTGCGCCTGGCACACGGGCTCATCCGGCAGCAAGGCGGGTACGCGCTCTCCCGCCGGTATCACCAGCGAACTTTCGCTGGCGCGATACCGCAACGGCAAGGCCGAGCACGCCGTCATCTCGCAGGGACCCATCTTCGGTCCCTTCGACTGGACCGGCTCGGCGCCCTGGTCCTGAGCGGCGCAACGGAGAGACAGTCGATGAGCGGGCTGAGGCAAGTGCGGGCGAGAGCCCACCGGCGGGACTGCGCGGCATGACGGCGAATGCGGAAACCGGCGCAGGACTTTCGGCCGAGGCCGACTACCCGCCGCGTCTGCAGGCATGGACGATGGTCCTGATCCTGCTGGTCCTCTACCTGATATCCGGCCTCGACAAGAACATCGTCGCCTTGCTGGCCGACGACATCGGCAAGCAGCTGGAGCTCACCGACCAGCAGCTCGGCCTGCTGCTGGGTCCGGCCTTCGCCATATCCTTCGCCTTCGGCGCACTTCCCTGGGGCTGGGCGATGGACCGCTTCGACCGCCGCAAGATCCTGGGCCTGGGCGTCGTGACCATGAGCCTGGGCACGATCTGCAGCGGCATCTCCAAGACCTTCCCGCAACTGCTGGTGTCCCGCACGATCGTCGGCGGAGGGGAATCCGTGCTGATCCCCGGCAACCAGTCGATCATCACCGACATCTTCCCGCCCGAGCGCCTCGCCTTTCCCTTCGCCGTCTGTTCGATGGGCCTGAAACTGGGGGAAGGCATATCGTTCGCCGTGGGGGGGCTGCTGGTAGCGGTCATCGCCCCTTCCGCCGTCCTGATGGTTCCGGTGATAGGCGACATGCACGGGTGGCAGGCGATCCTCGTGATCGTCGGCACCACCGGTTCACTGTTCGCGCTCAGCCTGCTGTTCGTGCAGCCGCCGCCTCGCCGTAACCTTGTCGGCGCCGGTGGCGGGGGTAGCGGCTATGGCCGGTACCTGCGCTACATGAAGGAGAACCCGCGCTTCTTCATCGGCACCCACCTGGGCGGCGCGCTGGGCGTTACCGTCAGCGCCATCGTCAACGCTTGGGGACCGGTCCATTTCATCCGCTCCCACGGGCTTGCCACGTCGGAAGTCGGCGTGTGGCTCGGCGCGGTGATGGTCGCCGGCCCGATCATCGGCCTGCCGATCCACGGCCTCGTGATCGACCGCCTGTTCCGCAAGGGCAAGCGCGACGTCCATGCGCGTTACCTGTCGATCATGTTCGCGGTCGCCGCCCTGCCGCTCGTCGCGGCGTTCCTCGTGACGGATTACCGGGTCGGCTTCGTCCTGCTGGCGGTGGGCAATACGCTGTTCGGCGTGTTCGGGATGCTGGGGCCGGTCGTGCTGCAGATGATGCTGCCCGGTCACCTTCGCGGCAAGGGCGCGGCGGTCCTCGCGCTCGTGACCGCGCTTGCCGGGATGTCCCTGGGGCCGGTGCTGGTGGCGACTATCAGCCAGACCATTCTGGGCGACGCCGCAAGTATCGGACTGGCGGCGGCGATCTGCATCGGGGTTTGCCTGCCAGCGGCCTCGGCGCTTTACGCCCTGGCGCTCAAGCCGATCTCGCAGTCCTACCGGAACGCGAATCCGCAAGCCGCCTGATCGGCGCGAGCCCTCTAGTCGGGAAGCAGCGGCCCGACAGGTTCCGTGCCGACAGCCTTGACGATCACCTCGGCCAGTTCACGCGGGCGGCTGAGAAACGGCGAGTGCGAGGAATCGATCGTCAGCGGTTCGACGCCCATCCTGCGGATGACGTCCCTGCTCATCTCCCTGGGCATCGAGCGGTCCTGCTCGCACAGGATGAAGCTGCGCGGAATCTGCGCATCCCAGTAGTTGGACAGATAGAGCTTCTCTTCCGGGAACGGAGAGATCCCCGGCGAGAGCCTGGAGAATGCCCAGCGCACGGTTTCATCGTCGCAGTCGTGATAGAAGAACTCGCGGGCGCCTTCGAGGCTGGTCCATTCCATGGTCCCGTCCGGCAGCGGCTTGATGAAGCGCAACATCCCGGTCGAATCATCCATGAGCTGGGTCGCGCGGGTATCTCCGCCGTCGTTTTCTTCGGTGGCCCCGCCGGTCGCTTCGACGACGGACTTTCCCTCGATCGGAATGCCCGCCGCCAGATGCACCATGTGGCGAATCTTCTCCGGGGCGTAGTTGGCCGCGACGCAGATGTCGTACCCGCCGCCGGAATGGCCGACGAGCACGTCGCCATCCTGCAGTTCGTCGAGGATCGGCTGGATGCGTCCCTTGTAGTTCGCGGGTCTTTCCGACGCCCGTTCGCCATGGCCGGGCAGGTCCAGGGCCACGGCTTCGTGACCCAGGCGCTCCAGCTCCGGAATGACCCGGTCCCAGCACCATGCGCCGTGAAATCCGCCATGAATCAGAATGAATCGCATCGCCTGTATCCTCTCTCGTCGTGCTGCCGACGAATGCATTGCGCCCACCGGCCGCCTTCGCTTCGTTCGCCCGTGCCGGAATCTATACGGAGCCTAACTCCGATTACAATCGGCAACTTTCCCGCTTGATAAACGGAGCATGGCTCCGTATTACAATTCCCATAACAGCACGCCACTGGCGGGCAAGGGAAGAGGACGAACGAAACATGCCTGGTCAGCCCATCTCCGGCTGGAACGAGTTTCTCGACGAAATGCGCGATCTGCCCGACACGGTGTTCGCGCTTCTGCCGGACGCGATGCGCGACGACCCGCAGGTTCGCCAGGAAGTCGGGCGCCGCATGCTTTCCGCGCTGGCGTTCAGCACGCTCTCGTCGATCGGCGGAGACGGCGACTGGCCGATCTTTCTTCCGCAAAGCAACGTCATCATGGACATCGGACAGCCGAACGCCGACTCCTCCTATCGCGTTGCCCAGATCGAACCCGGCGGCAGCTATCGCATCAGGGGCAACCGCGGGAACCTCAGGCTCTGCATCCTCGCGCAGCTGGACCCCTACCCCGGTGAGCCCGGAGCCGAGAATCTCGAAGCTCCGGGGCCGGCGCGTTCGCACCTCGACCTGAATTCCCTCGATCTGGGAGCGGACGGCGTTTTCGACGTCCTCGTCAGTCCGACCCGTCCCGAGGGTTACGAGGGGGACTGGTGGAAGCTCGAACCGACCGTCAACAAGCTCTTCCTGCGCATGGTGATGGGAGACTTCGCCAGGGAGCGGGACGGCAACATCACCATCGACCGGGTGGACCGCCCCCTGGGCGGCAGGCCAAGGCGGTCGGCCGAAGACCTAGAACAACGGCTGCGGCGCCTGTCGAAAGCAGTCTGGTGGTATTCGGTGGTGGAGATCGGCCATGTCGAGATGCTGCGCCGGAACGGCTTCCTCAACAAGCTGACGGAGTACGACACATCGAAAATGGTCGGCCTTGCAGGCCAGTTCTACTTCGAGGGCGCCTACGAGATTACCGATGACGAGGCGCTGATCGTCGAGGCCAGGATACCCGACGACTGCGACTACTGGTCGGTCATCATGACCAACGAGATCTTCGAGACGACCGACTGGTACAACAACCACAGCGCCCTCAATGACACGCAGGCCCAGGTGGACAGCGACGGAATCGTCCGGTTCGTCATTTCCGCGAAGGACCCCGGCGTTCCCAACTGGCTCGACACCGCCGGCTACGAGAAGGGCGAATTCCAGGGCAGGCTTTACAACAGCTCCAGCAACGTCCTGCCGACGATGAAGAAGGTGCCATTCGCGCAAGTCCGCCAGCACCTGCCCGACGACACTCCGGTGATCACCGCCGAAGAGCGCGACCAGATCCTGCGCGAACGCCGCTTCCTGCTGCAATCGCGGCCGATGTGGTGATCGCCGCCAGGACGTCTCCGGGAGGGAACTGACGCGATGTTCGGCATAGAGGAGCGCTTTCCGGCACCCGAGACGTTTTCGGGCGCGAGCGACCAGCTTCACGAGCTGGCCGCCCGAGAGAGCGGTTCCACCGATTTCTTCGGCGACGAGTACAGGCTGGGGCTTCGCGTCCTGCTGGAGTCGATGGACTACGATCCCCGCTTTTCGGAGCGCGGACGGAACATCGCCTGGGGCTGGCTGGTCGATTCGCTTTCCGCGCGGGGCCATGCGGCACGGGCCTTCAGGGAACACCCGCAGACCGCTTCCGCGCCAGTCAAGGGCCCCGTCGTCATCACCGGCCTGCATCGCACCGGAACCACGGCGCTGCACAAGCTGCTCGCCGTGGACGAACGGTTCCAGGGGCTGCAGGGGTGGCTGCTGAGCGCCCCCATGCCGCGGCCACCCCGCGCGAGCTGGGAAGGCAACCCGCATTTCCGCAAAGCGTGCGACCAGCTCGCGGCAAGGTTCGAGTCGGTTCCGGGCATGAAGGCGGCGCACGACATGGTCGCCGATGAGGTCGACGAATGCGTCGGCATCCTGTGCCAGAGCTTCGTGAACACGCTGTGGACCTGCGCCTGGTCCGCATCGAGCTACGACGCATGGTGGCAGACGCAGGACGAGGGACCGGCCTTCCGCTATCACCGCCGCGTGCTGCAACTGATCGGCAGCAGCGAGCCGGGCAAGCGCTGGCTGCTCAAGGAACCGTCGCATGTGCGCAACCTCGCGCTGCTGCTTGAAACCTATCCCGACGCGCGCATCATCCAGACGCATCGCGATCCCGCCAGGGCGGTCCCGTCCCTTTGCTCGCTGCTCATCCAGCAGCATCCGCTGATGGAAGTCGGACGGCTCGATCAGCGCGCAAGGATCATGGGCTATCGTGAAACCGCAAAGGCGGCGGAGGGGCTGCGTACCGCCGAACCGCTCAGGCGCGCACACCAGGACCAGATCCTCGATATCCGCCATGCCGACCTGCACCGCGACCCGATGGGGACGATCAGGAAGATCTACCCCTTCCTGGGCATGGACCTGACGCCCGAAGTCGAAGCCGCGATGGAACGGCGCGTGGCCGAAGCGCCGGAGGCGGTTCACGGCGCCCACAGCTACCGGGCAACCGACTTCGGGCTGACCGAGGACGAGATCCGGGAACAGTTCGGCGATTATCTCGACCGGTTCGATCTATGGCCCTGACAGGCAAGGGAGTGCAAAATACGTTGCTATGCGGAGCGTGGCTCCGCATAGAACAGCCAACGAAGAGCCCGCTGCCGGGTTCGGTCATGGAAGCCCGGACTTGCAAGGCGGACAGACCCAACTTTGAGAGGACCTAGATGACCAAGACTTTCGATGCCGAAACCACTGCCGAGGACGTTCTGGACGGGATGGACCTGAGCGGGAAGCGCGTGCTGGTGACGGGCGTATCGGCCGGACTGGGGGCCGAGACGGCCCGCCAGCTCGCCGCCAGGGGAGCCGGGGTCGTCGGAACCGCGCGCAGCCTGGACAAGGCGAAGTCCGCCCTGCCCGATTCGGTGGAACTGGTGGAGCTCGATCTGGCGTCCCTGGCCAGCGTCCGCGCCTGCACCGACAAGCTGCTCGCCGACGGCAAGCGCTTCGACCTGGTCATCGCCAACGCCGGCGTGATGCATGTTCCCAAGGGGCAGACCGCGGACGGTTTCGAAACCCATTTCGGAACCAATTTCCTCGGGCATTTCCTGCTTATCAACCGCATTGCCGGGCTGCTCAACCCCGGCGCGCGCATCGTCAACCTGACCTCGTGGGGCCACAATTATTCCGACGTGGACCTCGACGACCTCAATTTCGAGAACGCGCCCTACGAAGAGCATGCCGCCTACGGCCGTTCCAAGACGGCCAACATCCTGTTCACCGTGGAATTCGACCGGCGGTACAGGGACAAGGGCATACGCGCGACGGCGGTTCATCCCGGCGGGATTCCGACCGAGCTGTACCGCCACATGGACCCCGAGTTCGTGAAATCGCTGACTGCGGTTCCGGAAGGCGGCGGTGCGCCGATCCTGCCGAAGAGCGAGTCCCAGGGCGTCGCGACCCAGCTATGGGCCGGGCTGGTCGCCCCCGCCGACGAAGTGGGCGGACGATATTGCGAGGACTGCCACGCCTCGGAGGTGGTAAGCAGCGACGACGTGTTCTTCGGCGTGCGCGATTACGCCGTCGATCCGCAGCGGGCAGGAATCCTGTGGTCCAAGGCGGAGCAGCTGGTGGGAGAGCGGTTCTAGCTGCAGACGCCGCGCCGCGATGGGGCGGCAGGCCGGAGCAAACGGATCAGGCCGGATGGGAGGGACGCCCCATCCGGCAACCGACGGAGAGTAGTGGGATATGGCATCAGCACAGGAAACCGGATCGCCCCGGACGGCGGACGCGGAAGTCGAACGCAACGCGCTCGGCTGGATCGCCAATCCTCTCGAACACTTCGGGATGTCCAACACCGCGATCCATTCGCTGCCGCGCGAGGAAGTCGAAGCGACGCAGCTTGCCGCCATGCAGATCCTGCTCGAAAGGCGGCGGGCGCAGATTCCGGTGCTTGCGAAACTGGCGGATGCGCAGGAAATCCATGCGCTGCATGCGATCGACGACATGGCGCCGCTGCTGTTCGAGCACAAGGTCTACAAGTCCTATCCGATCTCGCTGCTCAGCAAGCAGCGCTTCGACCAGCTGACGCAGTGGCTGAACCGGCTGACGCCCTACGACCTGTCCGCAGTGGACGTTTCGCAATGCGATTCGATCGACGGCTGGCTGGGCAAGCTGAGGGATGAGACCCCTCTCGATGCAGCGACCTCCTCGGGAACGAGCGGCACGATGTCGTTCTTCCCCAAGACCAAGGGCGACTACCGGCTCTGTTACGAGGGGCTTCGCGTCCAGGTGCTGCAGAAGTTCGGCGATGCGCCTACCGACGCCGACCTGAACGAGAAGCTGCACGTGATGACGCCCACCTATCGCGACGGGCACAGTTCGCTCGGCAGCATCGGCCCCTATTGCGGCGAGGTGTTCGCGAAAGGTGATCCGGACTACCTGCACATCGCATTCGACTACAAGCACAGTGCCGATCTCGCGTGGCTCGCTGCCCGCCTCAATGCCGCGGCAGCGAAGGGCGACGTCACCAAGGTGGACGTGCCCGAAGCGCTGCTCGCGCGGCGCGGCGAACTCGAACGGATCAGGCAGGAGTCCCCTGCCCTCCAGTCCGCGTTCATCCGCAAGATGGTCAAGGAGCTCAACGGTGAGCGCGTCCTCGCGATCGGCGTGTCACCGCTGTTCCATGAAGTGGCGAGTTCGGGGCTGGCGGAAGGCGTCAGCAATGTCTTCGGTCCCGGATCGCGCGTGCTCACGGGCGGCGGCGGCAAGGGCGTAGTGCTGCCGGACGACTGGGACGAGACGGTGAAGAACTTCTTCGGCGTCGACCGGCTGTTCAACAATTACGGCATGACGGAAATGACGTCGCTGCTGATCGGCTGCGAGCACGACCATTATCACCTGCCGCCCTGGGTCGTCCTGTTCGTGCTCGATCCCGAGACCGGGCAGCCGATGCCCAGAACCGGCAGCCGGACCGGTCGTGCCGCGTTCTTCGACATCAGCCACGACGGCACCTGGGGCGGACTGATCACCGGCGACAAGATCACGGCGGAATGGGACACGCCCTGCCCCTGCGGCCGGTCCAGCGCCTATGTCGAAGAGCAGATCGTGCGCTTCAGCGAACTGCAGGGCGGGGACGACAAGATCACCTGCGCAGCCACTCCTGCGGCTCAGGCCGAGGCGCTGGATTACCTGAACGCATTCTGAGGCGGGAAAGAGCAATGCCGAAGCAACCGATAAGCCCGGCCGTCATCCGCGGCCAAGTCATCGACAGCGACCTCGTGGAATTCGGAGGCCGCGGAGGCGACATCTCCTTCCTCGCTCCCGATCCGCACAAGATCATCGACCGGCTACCGCTGGGCAGCCCCAGCAAGCTCGACGACCTCTACCGGATCAGCTTCGATGAAATCCTCGACTATCTCGAAGAGCTCGGGCGCCAGCTCGCCTTCGACAGGAACGAGCATATGCAGGAGGCCTGCGAGCTCAGCTACGGCACCGCCCCGGTAACGCCTCCGATCCTGCGCAGCCTCTACCAGAGCATGCCCGCCATGTTCGAACGCGAGCGCATCAGGACCTGGTGCGAAACCAGCGTGCCGATCCCCTACCTCGAAGGCTGGGTGGAAACGCAGGCCAACGGGTTCGACGTCGCGGTCCGGGCCTACGGCTCGCGCTGCCTGCACGTCGTTGCCGGCAACGCACCCTCGATCGGCGCGGTCAGCGTGATGCGCGGCGCGGTCACGCGCGGCGACACCATCATCAAGGCGCCGTCCAACGACCCCTTTACGACCGGCGCCATCGCCCGCACCATGTGCGACTTCGCGCCCGACCACCCGATCACGAAGCACGTCAGCGTCGCCTATTGGCGCGGCGGCGACGAGGAATTCGAAAGCCGGCTCTACCAGCCGCACAATATCGAGAAGATCGTGGCCTGGGGCGGGTTCGCCTCGGTCAAGCATGTGACGAAATACATCCAGCCCGGCCTGGAACTGATCTCGCTGGATCCGAAGCGCAGCGCGGCCGTGGTCGGCGCCGACGCCCTGGAATCGAGTCAAATGCTCGAGGAGGCGGCAGCCCGCATCGCCACCGACGTCGGCGCGGTCAACCAGAACGCATGCGCCAGCTGCAGGCTCGTCTATGTGATGTGCGGCACCGACGATGACGGCATCGCGACGCTGAGCAAGCTCGGCAAGCTGGTCTACGAAAAGATGATGGGGCTCCCGCCGGACCTGAGCACCAAGCCCAAGAGCTACGACCCTTCGCTGAAAGCCGATGTCGACGCGCTGCGGCTGATGGACGACTGGTACGAGGTGATCGGCGGGGAAGATGGCGAAGGCGCGGTCATCGTCTCGCACACGCCCGAGGCCGTGGACTTCGCCGATGCGCTCGACGACCGGACCGTCAACCTGATCCCGGTCGACACGATGGACGAGATTCTCGATGCCGTGGACGCCTACACCCAGACGGTCGGCGTCTTCCCGCACGAACTGATCGGAGAGTTGCGCCACAAGATGTCGCTGCACGGCGCGCAGCGTTTCGTCTCGCTCGGTTACGCCTTCAACGGACCCGGCGTGATCGGGCCGCAGGACGCCATCGAGCCGGTACGCCGCATGTGCAAATGGATCGTCGTGGAGACCCCCGGCGAGCAGTCCGTGCCGCTTTGGGAACTGCAGGAGGGGGAACTCGCCCTCTCGCCCTGAGCCGCGCTGGCATCGCGCGTTTCATCGCTCGAACGCCTTTGGATTTCGAAAAAAGAAGAACCGGAGAGGGACTGACGATGCAAAAGCTTGCCGACCTGGATCTCCTTCATCTTCCCCTGGAGGATGACGAATTCGCCCGGAACCCGTGGCCCTGGTTCGATCGGGCACGCGACACCCATCCGTGGCTTGCCAACTCCAGCGAAGGCTTTGTCATCAACGACTACGCGGCCGCCAAGGACATGCTCTACATGGCCAACCGCACGGAGGAGGCAGGCAAGTCCGTCGTCGCGCTGATGAATGCGGAAGGAACGCCCTGGGGGCGCTTCCAGGTCGAGAACATCATGGCGCTCGACGGCGAGGAGCACAGGCGCCTCCGGCACGCCGTCGGGCCGATGTTCACGCCGCAGCAGGCCGAACGTTTCCGCCCGCTGATGCGTGAAGTGATCTCGGAACTCCTCGACGAATGGGTCCCGAGGGGCACCCTCGATTTCCACGAGTTTGCCGCCAATTTCCCGATCACGGTGATGTGCCGCATGATCGGGGCCTCGACCGACGAATTGCCGAGGCTGCTCGCCTCGCTGGAAGCCTTCGGAATGAGCTTTTGCCTCGACCCGAACATGCTGCCCGAGCTCGAAGACGCGATGGCCGTCCTCGACGACTTCGTGCAGGAGCTGGTGGCCGAGCGCAGGGCCGGCAAGCGAACCGCCGAAGACCCCGACCTGCTCGACGCGCTGATAAGCGCGGTCGACAAGGGCGATCTGACCGAACGCGAAGCGGGAGACATGCTCATCTTCCTGTTCGTCGGCGGCTACGACACGTCGAAGAACCTCCTGACGCTGACGATGCAGAAGATGCTCGAATGCCCCGAGATCTACGAGCGCTGCGCGGAAGACCTCGCCTATTGCCGCAAGGTGGTCGAGGAGGTGGCGCGCTACAACGCCGTTTCGACGCTCTATCGCCGGACGATCGTCGACATCGAATATCGCGACGTCCTGATCCCGGCCGGCACCATGCTGATCTTTCCGGTCAGCACGCTCGGACGCGATCCGAACGCCTTCGAGGACGGTTTCGATTTCAAGCCCGAACGCGAATATGTGAACAAGCAAATCGGTTTCGGACACGGCGTACATATCTGCCTTGGCCAGTTCATCGCCCGTGCGCAGATACAGGAAGGCCTGCATCTGATCGCCCGGCGCATCAGGAACCCGAAGCTGGCAGGCCCGGTCGAATATCGCGGGTTCATCGGGGTCTGGGGCTTGCGGACGCTGCCCATTGAGTTCGAGCCGGTCGGCCGCGAAGCAGAGACGCTGGTAAACTGACGCCGCCGGGCGGCGCTACATCGGGGCGACGTCGGTCGTCGGCCGGATCAGCATTTCCGAGACATTCACGCGCGGCGGCAGCGACACGACGAACATCACGGCGTCGGCGATGTCCTGCGGCTTCATCGAGGTTTCGCGTTCGGCCAGTTCCTGAACCGACTTGCGCAGGCCGGGATCGGTGATCCCGCCCGCCAGCTCGGTGGAGGTCGCGCCCGGTTCCAGCAGGCAGACCCGGATCCCCTGCCCGCCCGCTTCCTGCCGCAACCCCTCGGTCATCGCGGTGAGGCCGAACTTGCTGGTGCAATAGGGACCGAACAGCGCGACCGCCCTGCGCCCGGAAGTGGAGGAGATGTTGATGATGTCGCCCGATCCCTGCTCCCGCATCACTGCCATCGCCGCGCGGCAGGTATAGAGGCTGGCCATCAGGTTGACCTCGATCGTCTGGCGCCACTCGTCGAGATTGGCGCCGTCGACATGGCCTTCCTGGATGGCGCCGGCGGAATTGACGAGAATATCCAGCTTGCCGAATTGCCCGACGGTGCGCTGCACGAGCCCCTGCGCAAACTCCGCGTCGGTCACGTCGCCAGGCAGCGCGATAGCTTCGCTCCCGGCAGCGGCGATGCGTTCGACCAGCCCTTCCAGGCGATCCGCCCTGCGCGCACAAACGGCCAGCTTCGCACCGGCTTCGGCAAGCGCCAACGCCGCCGCCTCGCCGATCCCAGACGATGCGCCCGTCACCAGCGCAACCTTCCCGGAAAGTGTTCCAGTCATGATACCCCCAATTCCCCATTCTCTTGTTCCACCGGGCGAGCGGCAGAGCGGGCCGTCGTTCAGCCAGCCGTCACCCCGCCGTCGACGACCAGTTCGCTTCCGGTCATGTAGCTCGCATCGTCGGATGCAAGAAACGCGATTGCCGAAGCCACTTCTTCCGGCGCCGCGAGACGGCGGAATGGCACGGTGGCGGCCAGCCGCTCGACCTGCTCCGGCGGCGCGTCCTTGCCGAGGCCGGTGCGCACGAAACCGGGGTGGACCGAGTTGAACCGGACGCGGCTGGCTTCGTCCGCCCATTCAAGCGCGGCGACCTTCGTCAGCATGGTGATGCCGCTTTTCGCCGCAGAATAGGCTGCCGCGCCGGGGCTGGCTACATAGCTGCGGATCGAAGATACATTGACCACTGCACCCTTGCCGGAGACGGCAAGAAGCGGCAGCGAGTGCCTGATCCCCACGAACATCGCCTCAAGGTGGACCGCGACGATCTCGCGCCAGTCTTCAAGGCTCGTGTCGGCAATGGCGGCCGACCTGCTCCATCCGGCATTGTTCACCAGGACGTCGAGCCTGCCGTAGCGCGCGGAAACGCTTTCCAGCACGGCGGTCCACTCCGCTTCCCGGGTCACATCGAGTTTCGCCGCAATGTGAGTCTCGCGATCGGGCAGCCCGGCACGCACGTCCTCGGCGCCGTCGTGGTCCCGGTCGGCCAGCACCACCGAGGCGCCTTCGCCGGCAAGGCGGCGCGCGGTTGCCGCGCCGATGCCCGACGCGGCCCCGGTGACGAGGGCGACCCGGCCTTCGAAACGGCGGCATTGCGCCTGCCCGGCGACCTCCGTTTCCGCGCTAACCGGCATCGAACGCGATCGGCAGGCTGTTCAGGCCGTAGGCGCCGAGAATTGAGCGCCATTCCAGCCTGCCCTCGATCTTCGGATGCCGGATCCGGCCCGCGATGAGGTGCAGGCTCTCCTCGAGGATCGCCTTGGCGACGAATTGCCCCACGCAGATATGCGCGCCGCGCCCGAAACCGACGTGGCGGTTTGCATTCGCGCGTGCCGGATCGAAGCTCTCGGCTTCGGCGAAAACCGAGGGATCGTGCCCGGCGAGCGGGGTCGCGATGACGAGCGTGTCGCCTTCCCTGAAGCGGATGCCCTCATAGGTGAAATCGCGCGCGGCGCGGCGAAACGGGGAGACGGTGGGCGTGTGCCGCAACGCCTCTTCGACGACCTTGCCGCAATATTTGAGGTCGTCCGCGCAGCGCTCGTAGATTTCCGGGTTCTCGACAGCCAGCTTCATCGTCATCGTCAGCTGGTTCTTGGTGGTGTCGTATCCCCCGAACAGCAGCGTGAGCACCATGAAACGCAGTTCGGTCGGGTCGATCTGGCCGGAGTGCTCGGCGAGGATAAGGGTGTCGAGCAACGCGCCCTCGTCGAGGGCTCCCCCCGCTTCGCGGTCCTTCACCAGCGCGTCCGCAAATTCCCACATGACGTCCCAGCCCGCCATGAACAGCGGCTTCGCGGCGGGATCCAGCGTGACCGAGAGCAGCTGGCTTTCCAGCGCCGAGCGGATGCGCGGTATCTCGTCGGTGGAGACGCCGAGCAATCCGCACACGACCGAGATCGGGATGTAGGAGGCGAACTCCGCGAAATCGAAACGCCCCTTCGGCGCCCATTCGTCGAGCAGGCGTGTGATGATCTGGTGCATCATGTCGCGGGCATCGTTCGCGCGGCGCGGCGTGAAGGCCTTGTTGATGCTGGCGCGAAGGCGTTTGTGCCCTTCGCTGTTGCCGGGCCTCGCCATGATGATCTCGTCCATGAAGCGGCCCCACATGGTGCCGCGCGCTTCGTAGAAGTCGATCACCGGGCCGAAGCCGGAATGGAGGTTCTCGTCGTCGGCCAGCAGGTCGCAGGTCGCCTGGTAGCCGTGGACGAAATAGCCCTGCGAGAAGCGCGCCAGCCAGGGGTGCTGCTTGCGCGCCTCTTCCAGGAACGGCGCCGGGTTCGAGGCGAATTCGTCGGTCTCGACAGGCAGGACTGGCAAGACGGCTTCGTCGAGCATGCTCATGGCGCTGCGGCTCCTGTTGGTTGCGGCCAGAGATCGAAACGGTCCATGTATCCGGAAAACTGTTCGCGGATCTCCGGCTCCGAAAGCCCGAAATCGTCGGCGCTGTAGCGATGCGCCCCGTGCCGGTACTCCGGTTTCGCCGCGACGCGATCCTCCATCGCGGCCTCCACCTCGGGCGAGAGTTCCAGGCCGAGGAACGAATAGATGCGCTTCACCACGGCCATCGGCTGCGCATGGAAATCGGAATGCAGAACATCGAGGACCTGTTCGGAATGCGCCTGTCGCACCGGCTCCGCCCGGCGCAGCGCCCGCGCCGCCCATCCCGTCAGCCAGGGCCCCATCAGCCGGGCGCGCTGATCCTTGCGTCCGGTCTCCATCAGCTCGTGATTGGCCATGACCAGCGAACAGAGCGAGGGAATCGCCTTGGCGGGATCGCGGTGTGTCTGGATCACGCAGGCATCGGGAAACGTCTCGAACACCACGTCGAGATTGTCGATATGCGGGGGATGCTTGAGGAGCCAGCGCCTGTCCTGAGCGGTGCTGCCGATCAGCTGCAGCACGCTGCGCAGGTAGCGGTATGAAGGGCGCACGTCCTGCGTCTGCCGCCACGCGTCGTAGCTTTGCGCCGACCAGGCCGAGGACCAGACCAGCGAAACGAAGCCGTGGAACAGGATGCCGCCGCATTCGTCGACTTCCTCGGCCGCCATGTCATGCGCCGCCCGCAGGTCAGGCGATCCGGCGAAACGCGCCTCGAGCTGGCGCTTCACCTCCTGATACGCCGGGAAAGCCTCCCACTGGTCGCGCGGGGGACGCGGCAGCGGCGCGGAGGTGATCCAGCTCTGGAGTCCCTGGAACTGGGGATCGACCGAAAGCAGCTTGTGCAGCGCCGTTGTGCCCGTGCGATGCAGGCCGGTGATGATGACGGGGCGGGCAACCGGCTCGCGGGCGGCATCGGCATGGCGCTTCAGTTGCTGCGCCGCCATTCCCCGACCGCACAGCGTCGTCAGCAGCGCCCCCCAGGCGATAGTGCGGCCGGCTTCCGTGAAGCGCGGATCGTAATCCATCGATTCCAGGAGAACCCGCAAGCCCGGGAGGTAGTCCGTTTCGCCGAAATCGGCTGACCCGATCTGCTCCTCCGCCAGCTCATGCAGGCGGTCGCTGGCGCCGGAAAAACGATCCGGCGCGGGAAATCGGGTTTCTACGCCAAGCACCGGGTCCTCACCACAGCCGGTGCTGCTGAAGCCATTTGCGCCGCTCGCGCAGGATCGTATCGCGCTGCTCCGGCGATACGGTCGGCGTATCGGGCGGCATGAGGCCGCGAACCTCGTCCAGCTTGACCTTCTTCGCCGTGGGCAAGGTCGCCCCTTCGCTGCGGAACCAGCGCCCCTGGAACTGGCCGGAGGGATGGCCGGCGGTATCGAGCCAGTTGGGCACCCCGGGATCGTGCTTCGAGATGACGAAGCGGACCTTGCCGTCCGTATCGACATGCGCCTGGGTGTCGTTGAGGCAGCTGTGGTTGTTGTGCCAGTCGGTCGTCTCGAAGACCTCGTCGGTCAGCATGACCGACCAGTATTCGCACACGGACGGCACCGTCGCCTCCACCACCAGCGCCTCGTCGTCGGCGAGCTCATAAGCGGTCTCGAAATAGAACTGGCCTTCGAGGCCGACGACCTCGGTGGTGTCGTAGTAGGTGAGCTTCTCGTTGAGGAAGCCTTCTTTGCGCATGTTCTCGATATGCGCCATCTCCACCCCGGAATAGAAGGTGACCGCCTCACCCAGCCAGTGAAGCTGTTCCTTCAGATAGTCCACCGACGGGCGCGGCCGGCCGCCGGGGGCAATGTCGAGGCGTTCGATGGAAGGCGTCGCGATGTCGCGGTTGGTCCAGTCCGCATTCACGCCGCGAAACCAGAGCTTGTTGGTATCGGGCCGCATTTCCCACCAGTCGCCCGTATAGCCCTCGGGACGAGTCTGGCTGAGGATGACGTCGAACCAGCCGTCTTCGTCCACGTTCAGCGCATTGATGTCATGGTGATCCAGCGAAGCGCCGGGCTGCTCGGCGGTCACGTTGCCGCCCGGCTCGCACGGGAAAGGCCCGCGCTGGGCGATGATGGCGATGCGCATGGCGCCCTGCTTGCCGCGCAGGCGATAGACGCCGTCCGCCCTGACCTTCGCCAGGCGGTATACCGTGTCGGCATTGGGCTGGCCGAAATTGAAGATGAACCCGTTTCCGGGCCGGAAGAACGGATAGTCGGGGTCGCCCGCAAGCGAGTCGAACAGGCTGAACACCATTGCCGACTGCATCTTGCGCGCAAGTTCCTGCCGGACCTGCGGATCATCGCGGACCCGCTCTGGCAGTTTGCCGACGACCACTTCCGGCAACGCCCGCAGCTTGTCGACGAATTCGTCCCAGCCGGGAATCAGGCTGCCGGACTGCTTGTCTTCACTCATAGATCTGCAACATCCCTCTCACGATCGGACCTGCCATCAGGTTCGATCTGGTATCATGAAATGCATCGAGGCGGCCCCGCCGCCCCGCGAGATGCGTTGAACGCGATCCGCGAAGCGGCAGGGGCGCCGGTGACAATGGTCAGGATCAGCCCTTGACTGTCAACCGAAGCCAGACTTCCCGTCCACGCCGCGCGATGCAGCTGAACTCCGACTTGCCCGCCGGGCCCGCCGATGCCGCGCCGGTCACCTGGGAAGTGAAGCCGCCCTGCTCGAAACTGCTCGCCGTACAGCTGCCCGCCGTGATCTTGTTCGACAGGTTGCGGCCGATCAGGGCGACTTCCCAGCTGTCGTCGGCGGCGCCATAGGCGATGTTGCCGTCGACCGTCGCGTAAGTCGGCTGGTAGTAGGCCGGGTCCAGCCCGAGCGTGCGGATAAACTTGGACGAGTACTGGCCGGCTACGCCGAAGCGGATGATCGCATCCTCACCGGCAGGCATCTCGTAGCTGATCGCCGCGTTTCCGGTCCAGTCGGCGCCGCGAGGCAAAGGCTGTCCGGTCAGGTCCTGCGCGGTGAACAGGCCGTCCTCGTCGGGAAGCAGGTTGCACCCTTCGGAGATCGTCTGGCCGTTGATGCAGGTCGCGTTGGCGAAATCGGTGAAGCGCGAATGGTTCCAGTTGATCGCACCGGAGATCGTCAGCCCGTCGATGGCATCGGGACTGTAGGAGAAGTCGAAGTCGATGCCGTAGATCTTGGCGCCGCCCGCGTTCTGCGTGACGATGACGGGGAAGCCGGTGACCGGATCGGTAAGCGACAGGTTCACCTGCAGGCCCTTGTACTTGTAGTAGTACCCGGCAAGGTTGACCGAGAGCTGACGGTCAAGCAGCCGCGACTTGAGGCCGATTTCCCCGCCGCGGATACGTTCGTCGCCGAAATGCGGGTTCGCCGCCGGCGTGACGAGCGTGAAGGAACCTGACTTGTAGCCCTGCTTCACCGCCGCGAACAGCGTCAGGTCGTCGGTCGGCGTCCATGTGATCGTCGCTTCCGGAGACCAGTTCTTACTGGTGAACTTGTCGTTGTTGGGCAGCGAGATGTCGAGCGGTGTGGAGCCTTCGAAGACATTGAATAGCACCCTGTCACTGCGGGTCTCGTGCGACCAGCGGACGCCGGCCGCCAGTTCGACCGTCGGCACGACCTGGTAGCGCACCTGCCCGAACGCCGAATAGGATTCGATCGACAGCTTGTGCGAGCCCGTCGCCAGGAAGCCGGTCGGGAAGCTGGGTTCCGGCAGGAGCGCCCGGTTGACCGGAAGCTGGAGGCGGTTGAACACCACGCCATCCTGGTAGAACGCGCCGACAGTGAAGTTTAGCGGTCCGGAATAGTCCGAATCCGCGCGGAACTCCTGCGTGAAGTCATGACGATAGAAGTGGTTGTCGGCGAAATAGTAGGCCGCCGAATAACCGGTGAGGATGGCGTTGATCAGGGATTCCGAGCGCAGGTCGTAATAGCCGGTGATCGACGTCAGATTGATGTTACCGGTATCGTAGCTCAGTTCGAGAGTGCCGAACTTCTGGTCACGCACCATCCGCGGCACGCCGCCGTTGCGCACGTTCGGGAAGAACGCCGGGTCGGCGCCGACGAGGTAGATCGACCGGTTCAGGCGGCAATCGTCATCCGGGTTCTGGAAGATAACGCCGCTTGCCGGGTCCGGCCGGTTCCCGTTCGGACAGTCGGCACGCTGCCCCTGCCCCGCGTCACCCTGGATGTTGTCATACGCCCAGTTGAGCTTGAGCCGAGCGGTGAAATCCGTCGTCGGCTCCCACAATCCGGTCAGGCGCACGATGTGGCTGCGCGTTTCGGCGAACTTGCGCTTCAGCGGGATCGATCCGAATGCGTCCGGCCCCAGGTTCTGGGCGCGGTTGCGGAAGAAGCCTTCCTGGAAGCTGGACATGCCGGCCAGCCTCAGCCCGAACGTGTCGGTCACGGGCGTTGATATGATCAACTCGCCGCGCTTCTCCTCTGCTTCGGCCTCGTAGCCGAGGCGGGCGATGATCTCGAGTTCATCCCCCGGGTCGTTGGTGCGCAGCGACACCACGCCACCGGGGCTGTTCTTGCCGAAAAACAGCGCCTGGGGACCCTTCAGGACCTCCGCCTGCGCAAGATCGAACATGCCCGCCGAATAGGCGAGGCCCTGCGTCATCGACAGGCCGTCGACATTCAGGGAGACGGACTGGTCGATACCCTGGTCGAGAGCGTTGGTGCCGATACCGCGCAACGAGATCTGCGGGCCGATGGTGAGCGGGCCGATACCCATGTTGAGGCCGGGCACCCGCGTGGCGAGGTCCGTCAGGTCCTTGATCTGGTTGTTCTCGAGCTGCTCGGACGTGAGCACGGTTTCGACGACGGGAACCTTGAGTATCGATTCCTGCCGCCGGCGCGCTGTCACGATGATGTCGCCAGGCACGCTGCTTTCGGCGCTGCCCGAAGAGCCCTCACTCTGGGCAGCGACAGGCTGCGGCGCCATCACCGCACCGGCCGCCACCCCGAACAACAAGCATGAGCGCAATTTCCAACCAATCATGACAGTCCCTCCCTTTCCCAAGGCATCGTGACGAAAGGTCCTCCCTCGACGGGACATTATTAAACGGACCTTGCCTCCATTTCATACGGACATCAGCTCCGTTTACGCAAGGGGCATCATGCCTGGAGAGGTGGAAGTCGCGCCGTCAGTTCACCTGGAGACAGCCGCGATTGCGCACGCAGTCGGCGCGCGAGGATGGGCGGTAGCCCGATCGGGATCCCGGCGCGGCGGCCGCCGCAGGAGCCCGGCGCACCATTGGAATCAGGCGGCCGTTTGGATTCAGGCGGCGGTTGGAATCAGGTGGCGGTTGGAATCAGGTGGACGCCTTACCCGCCTTCAGGCCGTCGACGAGTATGTCGATCAGTCGCATGGCGCCCTCTTCCCAGTCGAGAGCCTGGTCACCGTCATAGGTGATGGTGAAACCCGTTATCGCGCGGATGAGATCCATCGGCGTAACGTCTTCCCGGATCTGGCCAGCTGCGATCGCCTTTTCGGTTAGCGCGAAGATCGACGCCTTTATCAGCTGCGTCGAGGAATGATAAACCTCAGTCGAGGCCCCGAAAACGGGATTGTCGGTGATTTCCGTCGCCGAGATATGTGGCGGCCCGGAACTGAGTCCCAGCGTCGACATCACGATCGAGGCAAGAACCTTCTTGGTTGCGGTGTACCCGACGAAGAGCCGCATCCACTTGTGCAGCGCGTCGACCGGCTCCTCTTTCTCAAGCAGCTCCGAAGCCGCTTCGGCGAGGTGCTCGACTTCGCTTCGGCAAACCGCCTCGATCAGGTCTTCGCGCGCCGGGAAATGCCGATACAGGGTTCCGATCCCCACCCCTGCCCTTTCGGCGATGGTTTTCAGATGCACTTCCGGACCGATTTCCGCGAACGCCGCCTTGGCCGTCCTGATCAGCAGATCGTAGTTCCGCTGGCCGTCGGCGCGGATCTTGCGACGCCCCCTGGGCTGCGTCGCCGCACGGTCGGCCCCGGTCGCGATCTTTTCCGCCATCAATAACCCTCTTGTTATCCGGAGCCATGCTCCGTATAAATCGTTCATCAGGCGGCACGCCTGCAAAAAGCGGCGCATTCCGCAAGTTCGGACGATCGCCGGGGATAGATGCCAACCACGAGAGTATCAATGGCGTGAAGACCATTTGTTTCCTGCCGATCGGGTCGGCAGCATCCGTCCGGACAGCAAAACGAGCCGTTCGCAAGGCGTGAACACCCCTCGGAGGATTGCACATGACAACGCAACTTGACGACTACCGCCTGCTCGGCCGCTCCGGCCTGCGCGTCTCCCCGCTTTCCCTTGGCACGATGACATTCCGCTCCGGCCTCGACTGGACCAGCACCGACGAGGAGGCGCGGCGCATCTTCGACATCTACGTCGATCGGGGCGGCAATTTCGTCGACACCGCCAACTTCTACGGGAAAGGCGGCTCGGAAAGCATCACCGGGGAGCTGCTCCGCCCCTGCCGCGACCGGATCGTGCTTTCGACCAAATACTCGCTGAGCATGCGGGAAGGAGATCCGAACGCCAGCGGCAACCACCGCAAGAACATGGTGCGCTCGGTCGAAGACAGCCTCGGACGGCTCGGGACCGACTACATCGACCTTCTGTACCTGCATATCTGGGACCACCGCACCCCGGTCGACGAGATCATGCGCGCCTTCGACGACCTCATCGCATCGGGCAAGGTGCTATACGCCGGCATCTCCGACACGCCTGCCTGGCGGATCGCCTGCATGCAGACGCTTGCCGACTTGCGCGGCTGGTCGCCCATCGTGGCGCTGCAGATTCCCTACAGCCTGAAGGAGCGCACCGTCGAAGCCGAACTCATGGCCATGGCGCAGGGACTCGGGATCGGTATCTGTCCGTGGTCTCCGCTCGCCGGTGGCGTGCTCACCGGCAAGTACAAGCGCGAAGACATGCAGGACACGGCATCTCCGGACCATGCCGCAGGCCCGTCGCGCCGGGAAATGAACCTCGGCTCGGGCAACCTCAGCGAACGCACTTTCCAGATGATCGACACGGTCCGGGCCGTATCGGAGGAAATCGGCTGCACGCTGTCGCAAGTCGCGATCGCCTGGACCATGCTCCATCCGGGCGTCACCTCGCCGATCATCGGAGTGCGCACGCCCGAGCAACTGCTCGACAATCTCGGGGCCTTGGACATCACCTTGAGCGCCGAGCAGGTCGAGCGGCTGGATGCGGCGAGCGCGATAGAGGACGTGTTCCCCTACAAGTTCTTCAATTCACCTGCGCAGGACTTCATGTTCGGCGGGGTGAAAGTCGAACGCCGCGGCGCGGAGCGCCTGCAACGCGTGCCCTGATCCATAGTGGAATCGGCGTCCTTAGAGAAAATGGCGGAGCAGCAAGTCAGCTGCGAACCGCTCTCCGTTGCAATTCCCGTTTTCTGGGCCTGGAATTCCCGTTTCCGGACCGATTTAACGGGAATTCCGCCAGATTTGACCGAATTCGGCCCTCGCCGCCCATCTAATCGACAGAAAACGCTGAGTTTCCTCGTGGAATTCCCGTGAAAGAGGAAACGGGAATTCCAGCCAGGCAATCGGGAACGCCGATCGCGAAATGACGGACGCAACCCAACGATACGGGAAGTGCCGACGCCATCCAGAAGCCAACGATCGCAATTGACAGGGATCGGACCGAAACGTAATTCAGCCGCCGTCGAGAAGGGTAACGGTTGTGGAGCTGTTCCCTTGCTCGGCAGGTGCCATGCAAGGGCGCGGTTCCTCGTTTCGAAGTGCAACGAGGAGAAAGTGCATGGTACGTGTCTCGACAAACAAGGGGTCCTCCAGGACCAGGCGCAAGCGTCTCGATCAGCCGGACCTCGGTCCGGTCGAGCAAATCCCGATCGATCTGCTCAAGCCCTACCCCGGAAATGCCCGCACCCACGATGAGCGGCAGGTGGCGAAAATCGCCTCTTCGCTGGAAAGCTTCGGCTGGATGAATCCCATTCTTGCGGAAAAGGATGGGACCATCGTGGCCGGCCATGGTCGCTGGATGGCTGCAAAGTCACTGGGTCTGGAACAGTGCCCGGTCATCCGTGTCGAGCATCTGACGCCGGATATGGCCCGGGCCTATCGGCTCACCGACAACAAGCTGGCAGAGCTTGCCGGATGGGACGATGAAATCCTCAAGATCGAGCTTCAGCATCTGAGTTCGATCGAGCTCGATTTCAGCATCGAGACGATCGGCTGGGATCATGCGGAGATCGACGTGATGCTCGATCCCCAGACCAGCCAGGTCGGCGATCCCGCCGACGAGGATGTTCCACCGCCCGCCGAGGTGGCCGTCACTCGCCCGGGCGACCTGTGGCTTGCTGGTGATAGCCGCATACTCTGTGCATCGGCCCTCGAAGCTGAGTCATTCGCTATGCTGATGAATGGCAAGCAGGCCGCGATGGCTTTCATCGATGCGCCTTACAATGTCCCGATCGCCGGTCATGTCAGTGGCCTCGGAAAAACGAAACACAGAGAGTTCGTCGCGGGCTCGGGCGAATTGAGCGATACCGAATTCCGCGGCTTTCTCGCCACCAGCGGCAAGCTCCTGGCAGACAACTGCTCCGATGGCGCCATTATCATGATGTGCATGGACTGGCGGGGCCTGCTGCAGCTCCAGCTGGCTATTGGCGATGCCGGCCTTGCGCTCATCAACCTTGCTGTCTGGGCCAAGACCAACGGTGGCATGGGAACCCTCTACCGTTCCCAGCACGAGCTGGTGCTGGTTGCGAAGAAGGGCAAGGCGCCGCACATCAACAATGTCCAGCTCGGCAAGCACAAGCGCTACCGCACCAATGTATGGCGCTATGCCGGGGTCAACAGCTTCGGCAGGAACAGGATGGAGCAGCTCAGCGCACATCCCACCCCCAAGCCCGTCGCCATGGTTGCCGATGCGATTCGCGATGTCAGCCATCGCGGCCAGATCGTGCTCGACTGCTTCATGGGTTCGGGAACTACCCTGCTGGCGGCCGAACGCACCAAGCGTATCGCCTATGGGATGGACCTCGATCCCCTCTATGTCGATCTCACCATCCGGCGCTGGGAAAAAATGACCGGTGCCTGCGCCACTCTCGCTTCGACCGGGCAGACCTTCGCCGAGGTCGAGGAGGAACGTTTGGCTCAGTGATGCTCAAGCGGCAGCAGCTGGGCCAGCTGCCGCCGCTTGTTCCTGACGCGTTGCCCCACGAAATTGGTAGGTGTGTCTGCCCGCGATGGTTGCCTGGTGCGGCACTAGCGAGTTCAGGCTCAGTCGATCAGCATGGCCTCGGCTGATGCGACTGCATGATCGATGTTGATCGTGCAGTTGAAAATGGATTCGCGGCTTTGAGTCTGGAAACCGTCCAGAGCGGTGCCGATTGCCCGGACAAGCTCGCTGTGATGCGCTGCATCCACTTCGTGCCGAACGCTGGTGCCGGACTGGCCGGTGACCGTGATCCTGATTTTCATATCCCCTCCATGGTTTGCGGGTGGGGCCGGTCGTGGGGGCGGGAGATCCGGTCAGATCCCCCTGGACTTGAGCGTGAGCTTGCAGGTGGGATTGCCCCTGGGATGAGCGACGAGCATCCGCAGCGCGGTTTCTTCGGCCATGGCGCAGGGAAGATCGGGGATGGTTATGGCTCGATCGCACCAGCCGCATGTTCTTGCCTTGGCCTTGCTACCGGGCATTTGGACCTCTCCTTCTCGAAACGCCGGCAATCGGGATGATCGTTATGCTATTTCGGCCAGCGTCTCCGCGAATGTCGATCGCCGTTCATGGGGCACGACCATTGCCTGATAGATTCCCATGGCTCTGATGATCGTTACGGGCTGGGCTTTGCCATCAGCCAAATCGCGGCGATTGAGAACGGCCTCTGACGGCGTGACTGTGGGTGTGTTCCGGGGTTGCATTCCGACCTCTCCGACTCGATGCCCCCTGCGCGCTTCTTATAGCACGCCAGCCGAGGCAGAGCTTGATCTAGGCGCTCAGGATGTCGGAAATATGTATCTGGCCGGCTTGCGGGGAAAACCCCCGCCCGGTGGCGGGGCAGGTTCTATCGGTGGTTCTCATCATTGGCCGTCAAGCGCATGATCGACAGCGCCTCGCTTGTAGCGTGACTGCAGTTGGTGGCAAGCAATCGAGCTGGAGCGGAGGGAACGACCGCGGTTCCTTGAGCACGCGGGTGCGTGCACCAGGCTAGCGACGGCGCTCGCGAGCCCGCCAGGCATCGACATCCCGGTAGAATTCCCAGTCCCGGTGATATTGCGGCTGCTGCACGATCAGGTCAGTGCCGCCGATCTCCTGGCTACGTACCAGGCGTCCCATGCTCGGAAATTCCTGCGTCGAGCCGTCCGGCATCAGAACTTCGATTGCCATGGTCTCGCGTGCCCCCTTGCCGGGTGCCCTTTGCATGCACCTTCGATTCGGGCAACCGCCGGGAATGTTGCCGGTGGCCCGGCGAGGATGAAGGTTCAGGAAAGATAGCTTGCCAGGAAGTTCCGGTTGGCTGCTGCCGGTCGCCCAGGTCGCTAGCGGAGACTCGCTCGGTGGGCCGTCGGCAGCAGCCGCATTCCAAAATTGGGAAACCGGCTGGGAGTTTGAACCTCCGGTTCGGCGAGACGTGATCTGCAACGGGCCGAGTGTTTCCGAACCCGTCATGCATCCTGCGACATGTTCCCGGATGACACTGCCAGTGCCTCTGTTATGAGACAGTGTGGCTCCTGCGTCAGCGACCCGGTAGGAGCCACAACCGCATTGCCCTGGCTTCCGGGGCCGCCGGCTCATCGCTGCAACCGATCGGCGCCCCCAGAAATGCCCGGTCAGCCATTGCGATTGACAACAAAAGTCGTCTCAAGCTTCTGTTATATATGAATATTATCTGATTCACCCCTTGCCCGGATGCGGCCAATCTGCTAGCCAGCCTTCATACCGAGCAGCAAGCCCATGAGGCGCAGCACGGCACGACGCAGGTCCGGCTTTTCAAGGTCGGGCCTCCCCCGCAACCGGAGCGCGGGGCGTTGTCGGCTGCGCTGTATGGCCGCTCATCGTCCCCGTGCTTCTTCGCAAGGAGCACGAATATGCCGATAGTTCCCGCAGACAGTAATCGAGGCAGGGCAGCAGCCAGACAACGGGCGGCTGACGAACAAGATCCGGAAACCGGATCGTCCGAAGTGGAATCAGCCAGACCCGCGCGCAGGCGCGGTGTCGCCAATCAGGATGAGAACGGTAAATGGCAGCCGGCAGGCGACTACGAGGTCGGTTTCGCCAAGCCGCCGGTCAAACATCAGTTCAAGGCCGACAATCCCGGAGGTCCCGGCCGTCCGAAGGGGTCACGCAGCCAGGACAGCATCGAGCGCGAAAAGCTCAACTGCAAGCAGCTCGTGACGATTGGCGGAAGAACCAAAAAGGTCCCCCGGCGCGAGCTCGCGGTCGACATTTATCACAAGAAGGCACTGGAGGAGCGCGATCCCAGGATGCTCGCTCACCTCATCGACAGAGCGGGACACCTCTTTCCGGATACGGCGGCTGATAGCGTCCAGAGGAGCGTTCTGGGGGACAGCGGTCTCGACGAGATGGTCCTGAAAGCCTTTTTTGCCTCCCTTGCGATGGGCGAAGCCAATCCCGAGAACCCCGACCCGATGGGCTCAGGTACTGAGATCGCCGACTTCACCGGAGCCAATCTGACTGGAGGCTGGAGCGAGGGAGACTGGACCGCATCCGACGATCGACCCGAGGACCGGGACGATGAGGCCGAGGATGATGGAGGCGATAATGGCACGCAGGCGTGAACAGGGCGCCGGCGAGCCGGCCCTCGCCCAGCTGCAGATGGCCGCGCTCATGCGCGGCTATCTCGTCATGTTCCTGCCCTGGGTCTTTGCCCTGCTCCATCCCGGGCACAAGCCGCTGGTCATGCACTGGTATCTGCATGCCATGTGCGAGGCCTTCCAGAAGGCTGCAACCGGCACGATCCGCCGGATCGTCATCAATGTTCCGCCCCGGCATCTGAAGTCGATCACCTCGGTGGCCTTCGTTGCATGGATGCTGGGCCGCAATCCCCGGCTCAGGGTCATGCTGGCGACCTATGGCGCCAAGCTCTCGCGCGAGCATCTGGAAAAGCTGCAACGCGTCATCAACAGCCGGCTCTATCAGGCGCTGTTTCCCGGAACACGCCTGACGAAGAGCGGCATCGGCGAACAGGTGCTCTCCACCACTACCGGAGGGGGCTGCCGCTGCGTAACAGTGGGCGGTGCAACCACCGGTTTCGGTGCGGACATAATCATCATCGACGATGCGATGAAGGCTGAGGACATCACCAGCGAGGCTCGGCGCGAGGAGCTGGACCGGTTCTACAGTGGCACTCTCCTTACCCGTCTCAACAACAAGCGTTGCGGACTGATCATCTCTATCCAGCAGCGCCTTGGCGAGGATGATCTTCCCGCGCGGTTGCTCGAGGCAGGCGCCGAGCACCTTTGCCTGCCTGCCTGTGACGACACCGAGACCGTTCACGATATCGGCTTTGGCAGGCAATATCGCCGTCAGCCCGGCGAGGTTCTGCGTCCCGATGATGAACCTCGCGAGGTCCTCGACAGCTACCGGCGCGAAATGGGCCCGCGTGACTTTGCTACCCAGTATCTCCAGCTCCCCGCCGCGCTCGAGGGCAATGTCATCAGGATCGACCGGTTCGCGAGATTCGAGCTGGACGAGTTTCCGCGCGAGCGGTTCATGAAGCTGGTCCAGAGCTGGGATACGGCCACCAGCGAAGAACTCCGCGCTGATTACTCGGTCTGCATGAGCTTCGGGTATCTGGAAGGAAAGTGGTATCTGCTCGATGTCCTACGCGGGCATTTTGCCTATCCGAAGCTGCGCGATCTGGTCATCGCGCAGCAACAGCGCTGGAAGGCCAACCTCGTACTGATCGAGGACGCCGGTGCGGGATCGCATCTTTGCCAGGACCTTGGTTCTCGCAGCGACTGGCGCCCGCGCCCCATTCGCCCCGAAGCGGACAAGATCACGCGCATGGTCGGGCAGCTTGCGCTCGTTGAGGACGGCGAAATCCTGCTTCCCGTGAGCGCACCCTGGCTGGACACACTGCTGTCCGAGCTTCGCGCGTTCCCCACCTGCAAACACGACGATCAGGTGGATGCGCTGTCGCAGTTCCTCAAATGGGCGAAAACGCATCCCAGCTGGGCGCCAACGGAGTATGACCCGGATACGGGCCGCAAGCTGAGGCCCCGGCGGCGCGAGCGTCTGAAACGGCGGCCGGGGCGCCGGACCATGGATTGAAAGTACGTCTGATCCTGCTCAGGACGGCGGCAGTCCATCGGGATAGGTCTCCCAGAACGGCCGGAACCGGCTGTCCGGATCCATGGTCAGTTGTTCGAACCACGTCCGGCCATCGCCGCCGTGCCGCGTCACCAGTTCGAGCCACGACTGCGGATCATCGAAGCGCCGGTGGAGCAGGCGATGACAGCGCCGGCAAACGGGGTATGCGGCGAGTGGATCGGCGTAGTTCTCGTCATGCAGCCAGACGGCATCTTCGGCGCGCCAGTCGCGATTGCTCCTGCACCCGCAGATCGAGCAATGTGTGGGCCGGGCAAGTTCGCCGCTGGCGATTGCTGCCTTCTGGGCCGGTAATGTGGCCCGGCGCTCCTCGGGGCTCCAGCCGTTGTACCAGCCGATGCCGATATCCGCCATCAGGTCGCCGATGCCGTCAGGCGCTGCAGCCGCGGCCGCAGCGAATTGACGAACTGGTTGCCGACCATCGCAAACCAGGCACGCTGCTCTGCCTCGCGCTCTTCGGTCCATGGCAGTGCCGACGGCGTGGTGACAATCAGGCTCGGCACCTCTCCATCCTGCCACTCGGGCGGAGAAAGGCCCGCATCGGCAAACTCGCGTTCGATGGCTTCGCGATCCGTGGCAAGGTCAGCGAAAGCCCCCTGCCCTTCGCTTCCCGGAAACCGCACCTGTGCGCCAATCCTGTTCTCGCCCTGACTGCGGTAAAGGTTGATGTAGTATCCATCGGGCAACGGCAGCTTCATCCATCCCATGCCGCCGCTGCGTGGTGCCGGCTGGCCCGGATCATCGAACCGTACTTCCGACACAAACCGCTCGACGAAAGACCGCCACTGCAGGCCCGCATCGCTCATGACCCGCTCGCCCTGCCCCGGCGAAGGCTCGGCTACGGTCTCGATGACAAGGCCGGGAACCTCGGAGCGGATGACATGGCGCTCGATGACAGCGGTCTGCGCAAGCACGCGGGGCTGGACGATGGTTCGGTCCTCGCCGGCCTCGTCGACGTAGCGGTACTCGGCGATCTCGATGAGGCCAAAGCCGAAGGCAAGGCCCGGCTGATCGCGCAGATATTCGCCGATCCGCCGCGTGCCTTCGGCAATGCCGTCTCCCGCCACCAGCAGCAGGAAGCGCCCCGCAGCAAGATCCCGGGTCACCCGGTCGACGAAGCTCGCCTCGTCAAGTTCGCTGCCGGCCTCGCGCGCCATCTCGTAGAGCACATTGCCGCTGCGGCGGGTCGCCACTGAAATCTGGCGCTGCAGGTCTTCGTAGCCATAGCGGGCCAGTTCCCGGGCGTAGTCGAGAATCTGGCCCACGACCTCGCGCCGTGCCTGCGGATTGCGCCACAGCTTGCATTCGACCACCACCAGCCGGCCGCGCTCGTCGGCCAGCATCACATCGACGAACCCGACGCCGGGCAACGATAGTTCCCGTGCAACCGTGAACACCCGTCCAAAGCCCGGATCGATTGCATGGACCGGCATCACCTCGGGATGATCGTAAATCAGGTCGCGCAGGACATGCTCGCGTGTCGCCATGCCTTCCGGTACTCGGGCGACGATCTGCGGGCTGTCCTCGTCCCTGAGTAGTACCAGTGTCATGCAGGCCACTTTCGATAATGTCGACAAAAAGTGACATGACAAAGGCTTGGTGTAGCCCGACAGTCAACTGCAAATGTCACTTATCGTCTGTAGATCGATCGCCTACACGGGCGTCATTAGACCGGCGTGGATATATGCACGCGCCTTGGCCGGAATGTTCGTCGCCTTCGCGAGGAGAAAGGCTGGAGCCAGGAGGACTATGCTGACCGTGCTGGCATTCACCGCACCTATGTCAGCGATATCGAGCGTGGAAAGCGCAATCCCACAGTGACGGTGGTGGAGAAGCTTGCGAAGCCGCTGGAAGTAGAGCCCGGACGGCTGCTGGATTGAGGTTACCTGCAGTTCGCTATAACGTGTACGAAATGCTTGGAGAACAAGTTGGTCTTCCACCACGTTGCAGCGATAATCGGCTACGGAAAGACGAGCAAACGAGCTTCGCGTGTGAACGCCATGCCCGGCTTGAAGAAGTCTGGAGGCAGCGAGCCATCGCGCGCGAAACAGTCGGCCAAGGGCGGGTTGGGTAAGAATTGCGACTCTCCCAATGAAGGCGAAGCCTGACAAGTCCGTCTCGATGGGATAACGATACGACCATGGCTGTGGTGCAGAACCGAACACGGATGATTTGGCGAGGGGTGACTTTGGTCACTCTGCTCGTCATTGCGCTGCACGCCCTCATTCCAATCAGAATGACTTTCGAGCCCGCACCGGGCTCGGCTTTCAGCGCCTTCACGTCGGACGTTTCGGTAGGCTGCGGCCAGAGAGCCGCGGTTGAAAGGAAGGCCGTCCCTGCCGATCCTTCGCCGCCCGTTCAGGTCGAGACCGGGGCATTGGCGATCGATGTCGTCGATGACAATTGCCGCCGTTTTGCAAGTTGGCCCCGTTCCATCGGGCCGCCATCGGCGGATACGACCTACCGGCCACTCAATCCGCAAGCTCCACCTGCCGCCTGATTGGTAGCCGGCCGCGATCAATTTCGTGGCCCGTCATCGATCATGCGAGCAGCGAAATGTGCACAGATAACTATGACGAGAGTCATCCAGTCGCCGCGCGTGCGACTGCAATCCGCCTTATCGAGCGATACCCGGATATCGGCGACGACGAGCTGGACGCCGTCCTGCGCTACTTGCGGGACGATGCTCTGGCGGCGGATGTGGAACATATCAAGTCGGAACTGGGCCAACTGCCGCAATTTCAGCAATTGTGCAGGGATCATTACCTCTGGCGCCTGAGTCCTTCCGAGAAGGTATTTGCAGCAGCCGCGGGCCTTGGGATCGTGCTGATCCTCTGGCTCCTTAAGCTGCTTGCCGACACGATCTGACGTCCTGCGGAAATGATTGCCTCGCACGCATCATGACCAATGCGAGCGAAGCCATGAGCAACAGTATTATCGACAATTCCGATGTCGTCGCCCGGCGCACGGAAATGGAGCAGATTATCGCCCGATATCCAGATATCGATCAGGAGCAGCTGCGGAGCGTGCTTCGCTACCTGCGCCGCGAGGCATCTTCCTTCGATCAGGCGATGGTCGCCTCCAACGCCGCCATCGAGCCGCAATACCGGCAACTCTGCAAGGACCATGGCCTGGACCGTCTCGGTCCGTGGGAGGTAGGTCTTGCCATAACCGTGGCGCTGGCGCTTTTCGCCCTGCTCATCTTCGCGGCGCTTTACACGGATACAGGGACCTGAGTCCCATGATCACACATCACACCCCTGATCGCCACGATTGTCGCGGGGCTGGTCGTGGCCTTCGCCATTGGTGCGCTGGCCTATCGCACCCGCATCTCCCCGATTGCAGACTACGTTCTGGCCGGAGTTCTGATCGGACCCATTACGCCCGGCTTCGTCACTGACGACGAACTGGCAGCCCAGCTGGCGAAGATTGGCGTCATACTACTGATGTTCGGCGTCGGCCTCCACTTTCCGCTGCAGGATCTCCTGTCTGTCAGTAAGATCGCTCTTCCCGGCGCCGTCGTGCAGATCGCCGTCGGCAGGCTGATCGTCGAAGACCTGGTGATGTTGCTTGCGCTCTTGTTGCTGCCATCCATCTTCGCAATGCAAAAGGGGCGGAGCGGGATTGGACCTCGCTATCCACCGATTTCCTGGTCGAAGTGAATTCCCTGATCGTCAAGAAATTCAGCCAGGACGATTGCATGATTTGCCCGGCTGTCTCGGGCGGCATAAAGCAAGGTCACATCATTGTGATCGGCAAGATGGCGTAGTTCGTTCACGACATCGGTGTTTGCTTCCAGCTCCTTCCGATAGCAGTCACGAAACTGGACGAAGCGTTTTGGGTCGTGACCAAACCACTTGCGCAGTTCCGTGCTCGGAGCGATGTCCTTGAGCCATAGATCGAGCGTCGCGGATTCTTTCGACACACCTCTCGGCCAGATGCGGTCCACCAGCACCCGTTTCCCGTCAGTGCTTGCGGGAGCATCATAGATTCGTTTGATACCGACGCTTCCCACTATCGTCTGTCCTTGCCACCCCAGTTGATCCAGGCAGGAGGATCGCTTGCCGGAAAAGACTCGATGGATGCTTCATCGACCTCGTCGAACAATCCATCGGCGTGCACTTTCCGGACCTGCCGGGAAATCTCCGCGATCAGTCCTTCGCGCACCGGTCTGTCGGTGCGATCTTGCCAGGAAGCCACGCAGCCGCAGAATCGTTCATCAACCACCTTTTCGACGAGTTCGTTCAGCTCGCAGTCTTCAGCTCGATAGCGTTCGGCGATGTAGCGAACGGCCTGCGCAAGCTGTTCAGGGTCAATTGGATCGTCATATTCATGCGTCATGATATTGCTTCGATTCTATCTGGATCGATGGTGTCGGCGCGGCGCCAAGCATGAAAATCTCATTTCAGCCGAGGTTAAACAGCGTGAACATGCCACCAATCACTATGCCAAACACCATGATCATGACTCCGGCAATGCGCAGGATATAGGTCAACGGATCGTCGCTTTGGCTCGCTGACAACCCGGACATATGGGGTCTTCCGATGAGCCGTCTGACAAAGGTCTGGCGAAAGGCCATGCAGAAACCAACTACTGCCAGGATCACGCCAAAGACATCAATGATCAAAACATAGCCTGGCACTTCATCCTCCTTGCATTGCGCCTAAACAGCGCAAGCCGCCAGTCCGCATTCCAGACCGGCGATCAGATCCTGTTCGGCTTCAAGTCCGATCGACAGGCGCAGCAGGCTATCACTGATACCTGCGACTGCCCGTGCCTCGGCTCCCATGTCTGCATGGGTCATGGTGGCGGGATGTGCGACGAGGCTTTCGACCCCACCGAGCGATTCCGCGAGTGTGAAGAACTTCACATTGGCGATGAAACTGCGCGCAGCCTCGACGCCTCCTGCCAGCTCGAAGCTCAGCATGGCGCCGAACCCATCTTGCTGGCGCGACGCAATTGTGTGTCCCGGATGCGTGGATAGCCCCGGGTAGTGGACCTTGCTGACGGCCGGTTGTCGCTCAAGATAGGTCGCAACGGCCATGGCATTGCTCTGCTGGATACGCATGCGAGCAAACAGTGTGCGTAGGCCGCGCAAGGTCAGCCAGGAATCAAACGGTGAACCGCCGCTGCCCACGATATTGGCCCATTGGCGCAGATTCTGCACTTCGGATGGGTCGGCGGCGATGACCGCCCCACCGATCACATCGGAGTGGCCGTTCAGATACTTTGTCGTCGAGTGGATGACATAGTCAGTGCCAAGAGAAATCGGACACTGAATCGCCGGCGACAGGAAGGTGTTGTCGACGGCAACCGCCGCACCCACCTGCTTGGCCATCGCCGAAAGTGCGGCAATATCGACGATTCGCATCAGCGGATTGCTGGGTGTCTCAATCAGAACGAGAGCGGGGACCTCTTCCAGGGCCGCCGCGATGGCGGCATCATCTGACTGATCGACAAAGCGAACCGAGCAGTGCCCTCGGCTCGAACGTGCCTTGAGCAGGCGCATGGTGCCGCCATAACAATCGTGCGGTGCGAGTATGAGATCGTCAGGCCGGAGGCGTCCAACCAGCAGATCGAGTGCGGCCATGCCGCTTGATGTTATGACGGCGCCAGCCCCGCCCTCCAGCCTGGTGAGAGCTTCTGCCAAGAGATCGCGCGTCGGATTGCCGGCCCGACCGTAATCGTAGAGGCGGGGTTCATCAAATCCAGCAAATTCATAGGTGCTCGACATATAGAGCGGCGGTGCCACCGCGCCATGGGCCATGTCGGCGGCCACACCGAAGGCCGCGGCAACGGTCGCTGGGTCGGGCAATGGCTTCTCAGGATCACTCATTGAACAGGCGTCCTTCGGTGACCGCGCAGACAATCCCTGCGCGGATAGTGAAATCTCCAAAATGCTCGCCTGCCGCGCGCTCTCGAGCATAGCGACCAAGTGTGTCTTCCAGGACTTCCAGGATCACCGACTCGCCGACGTTTTCGCGCACCATGCGGTTGAGGCGCTCACCATGGAAACCACCTCCAAGATAGAGATTATATTTGCCGGGCGCGCGGCCCGTAAGCCCGATCTCAGCAATATAGGGACGCGAGCATCCATTGGGGCAACCGCTTATCCTCAGCGTGATCGGCTCGTCAGTCAGCCCATTACGCTCAAGAATTTCCTCGATTTTCTCGAGCAAGGTTGGCAAATAGCGCTCGCTTTCAGCCATAGCGAGACCGCAGGTCGGCAAGGCAACGCAGGCAATCGCATCGCGACGAAACGGTGAGACGTTGTCCGCCGCAAGCCCGTATTCGGTCAGCAGTGCGTCGATGGCCGCGCGATCCTCTGTCCGAACGCCCGCAATGATGACATTCTGGTTGGGCGTCAGGCGAAATGTGCCGCGATGAATGCGCGCAATATCGCGGAAGGCATCGAGGAGCCTCAGGTCGAGCCGGCCGCTGCGGATGAAGACCGTGCGGTGATGGCGTCCGTCGGGTGTGGAATTCCAGCCATAGCTGTCTCCGTTCGAGGTGAAGGTGAAGGCGCGCGCGTTCTCGAACGGCGTGCCCATCCGCTGCTCGATTTCGGCCTTGATCCAGTCAAGCCCCTTGTCGTCGATAGTGTATTTGAAGCGCGCGCGCTGGCGATCCTTGCGGTCGCCATAGTCGCGCTGGACCGCCATTACGGCATCGGCGCAGCCGATGACCTGATCCGTCGGGACGAAGCCGATAAGGCTGGCGAGACGCGGGTAGGTTTCGGGCGCCTGATCGGTGCGCCCCATGCCGCCGCCGATGACGACGTTGAACCCTTCCAGCCCATCCGGCCCGCCAATAGCGATGAACCCCAAGTCTTGCGCATAGACGTCGATATCGTTGGACGGCGGCAGCGCGAAGCCGATCTTGAATTTGCGCGGCATATAAGTCCGGCCATAAAAAGGCTCTTCCGGCTCGGATGAGGCCACCCGCTCGTCGCCATACCAGATTTCGTGGTACGCGCGCGTCTTGGGGATGACATGGTCGCTGACCTGCTTGGCCATCGCCGCTACCTCGGCATGGAATTGCGAACTTTGCGGATCGACCGTGCACATGACGCCGCGGCTGTCGTCACCGCAGGCAGCGACCGTATCGAGCAGCGTGTCGTGAAGACCCTGGATGATCGACCGCAGACTGACTTTCAGAACCCAGTGGAACTGAAATGTCTGTCTTGTCGTGATGCGCAGGGTTTCGCCGCCATGTGCGCGCGCGAGTTCGTCGAGCTTCAGCCACTGCGCCGGGCTACACACGCCACCCGGCAGACGCACACGGATCATGAACTGGTATGCAGGTTCCAGCTTCTGGCGCCGGCGTTCGTCACGCAGGTCGCGATCGTCCTGCTGATAGATGCCGTGAAACTTCATCAGCTTGACATCGTCGCCAGAGGGCACCGCCCCGGTGATCCGGTCGAGCAGGCCCTCGGCGATGCTACCGCGCAGATAATCGCTCGTGTCCTTCATCCTCTCGTCAGGCCCAAGCCGGTCGAGAGGCTGGGAGAGGTCGCGGCTACGGTCGATGGTATCGGTCGTCATGGGGGAGCTTTCAGTAAACGTCGCGCTGATAGCGATGGTCAGACTGAAGCGAACGGACATAGTCCTCCGCTGTTTCGCGGCCGGTACGGGCTTCGCTCGCGATGATGTCGATCAGGGCTTTATGGACATCGGGCGCAAGATTGGTGGCATCGCCGCAGACATAAACATGGGCGCCTTCCTCCAGCCAGGCGAAGAATTCCCGGCTCTGTTCCTTCATGCGATGCTGGACGTAGACCTTCTCACTGCTGTCCCGTGAGAAGGCGACATCGATACGTCTGAGCGTGCCATCTTTCAGCCAGTCCTGCCATTCGGTCTGATAGAGAAAATCCGTACGGAAATTGCGCTCTCCGAAGAACAGCCAGCTCCTGCCTCCTGCTCCTCGAACTTCGCGCTCCTGCATGAATGCGCGGTAAGGCGCAACACCGGTGCCCGCGCCGATCATGATGATCGGTACATTGTCATCCGGGAGGCGGAAATGCGGATTGCTCTGAATATAGACCGGCAGCACAATGTCGGGCTCGGCGCGATCGGCGAGCAGGCCCGACGCCACACCGCAGCGCGGTTCGCCGTGCAGGTCATAACGTACCGGCGCTACGGTCAGGTGCGCCTCATCGGGGGCGGCGGCAAGGCTTGACGCAAGCGAATAGAGGCGCGGCTGCAAGGGACGGAGCGCGGAGACGAAGCCCTGCGGCATCACGTTCTCGACTGGAAAGCGACGAACGATGTCGATGACGTGATGCGTGTGCAGGAAAACCGAGCGATCGCCAGAACGATCGTCCTGCAGCAACTGCTTCAGCGCATCAGCCTCGCTGAGCAGTGCCCAGTAATCGAGAAAGCGCGGGGTGGCAGTAGTAATCTCGAAACGGTGAGTCAGGGCATCGCCCAGCCTCAGCGTCTGCCCCTTATGCTCGAACTCGGCATCCGGTTGCAGCGACAGAGTTTCGATCAGTGCAGCGACGACCGCCGGATCATTGCTCGCAGCGATCCCGAGAGCATCTCCCGGCTCATAGACCAGCCCAGACCCCTCGAGCGAGAACTCGATATGGCGGGTTTCCTTGGTCGATCCGCGCCCGACGATGGTGATATTGTCGATGACAGGAGCGGGAAATGGATTGCGCTTGTCATGGACTACCGCAGGCGAAGCTGGCGAGGACGCGGCGGCCGCGGGAACCGTGGCTGGCTCTGCATCCGCGCAGAACTGCTCAATGATCGCCTGGGTCCAAGCTTCGGCAGCTTCCTCGTAATCGATATCGCAATCTACGCGAGCCGTGAGGCGTTCAGCACCGAGCTCCTCGAACCTGCGGTCGAGGCGTTTTCCAGCCTCGCAGTAAAACTCATAGGTGGAATCGCCCAGGGCCAGCACGGCAAATCGTTTGCCGTCGAGCTTCGGTGCCTTACGGCCCTCGACAAATTCGAAGAAGCCGGTGGCTGGTTGCGGCGGATCACCTTCGCCATAGGTGCTGACAACGATCAGCACATCCTCTTCCTGGGCGAGTTGCCGCACTTTGTAGTCAGCCATATCGAACAGGCTGCAAACCAGCCCCTTCTCGGCCGCCGACGCTTCCAGAGCATGTGCCAGCTCGGCGGCATTGCCGGTTTCGGTGCCATAAAGAATCGTGAGTTTGCGACCAGCTCTCTGTGTGGGGGACACGGCCTGCGACGGGGGCGATCGCAGGCCGGCCTCCAGCCCGGTGAAATAGCCACCAAGCCAGCGCGCTTGCGCCGGGCCGAGCGATTGGCCGAGCACTTCCACCAATCGCCATTGCTCGGGGGTCAGAGCCGCCCCCGACACATCACGCGTCTTCATCCCTGTCGTTCCTCGAAACCAGCGCACTCATCGCAACGCGGCGGCTCGATCGATAAAGACCCTCCAGGAGCGCTGTCAGAAGCGATTCAGTTCAATGAGGGTTTGTCATGCCTGACAAGGCATAAGACAAACGAATATTATTGAGCATTCAACGTGATTTTATTCATATAAATTCCGGCACGCCGCATACCGTACGTATGGACGGAACGTCGCCGCCGGGATGACGAAGCCGCTTCATTGTCACGAGCGGCGAGGCAGGGGTAGCCGCCGGAACCGTCGTTTCTCCCCTCTCGGTACTCTATGAAATGATGCTTTGCGACGTTGCTCTAATCGCGCTTAGCCAGGTGCTCGATCAGCTAGGAAGCCCGGTAGAAATCGAGAGAATTCTCGTCGAGGAGATCACGCAATGCTCGGCCCGAACGGTAACGATACAGGCCTTTAGACGAACGGCCGAGCAACTCGCCGCGCTTCCTGACGTGCCGATGGATCAGCAAAAATCCGTGACCCTCAGGAGTCTGGTTCGGTACGGTCCGCCAGAAACGTTTCCACGAGATCGATATTGGCGCGATGCCTGTCCGCCATCTCCTTGAGATCCGTAAACAGGGCATCGTCGCGAATACGTGGCATGAGCTTTTCAAGCTTGCGGACCACCCATGCCTGGCCGCGATTGAGGAATGTTAGCCGTTCAAGTGGTTCCGGGATGGCAATGGCCCTCTCGCGAAACGCGCCAGTCTTGCGCGAGGGAGAGCCACCGAGATGCTGAATTTGCCGCGTGAGCATGCCGCACCAGTGCGCCTCGTCCTTGCGCACACCCTGCATTAACTCGCGGTAGGCTGCCAGATCCGTAGATTTGCTGCTTTCCAGCGCGACCCGTGCACCCGCGCGCTCGGCTTCAAGCAGTTCGTTCAGTGCCGCCAGTATCTCGTCACGGTCCGCATAACCCATATAGGTATCGGAAGCCTCTGACTCGAAGCAGACCGGAGAGGAAGGCTCGTTCGTCATACTGCGATCTTCGCTGCATCATGAAGGCCAGCACGAATGCGGTCCATGACACCCGGATCCGCCTTGGTCGAATGCACAACATATGCCGAATAGGAGAATTCAGGACTGCCAGGAACCAGAGTCAGTCGCCCTTCTTCCAGATAGCTGCGAATAAAACCTTTACGGAAATAGCCGCTGCCGCCGGTCGCCAGGATGTATTCGAGTGCTAGCGGGCCATAGCTGATCGAAAGTACCGCATTGGGCCGGTCGGGAAAGGCCGCTTGATAGTTGGCGGCGAACTCATCTCCCCAATCGATCTCCACATGATCTTCCGGCGTCAACTCGGTGGTCGTCGGCGTGGTTCTGGCGAGTACCAGCTTCTCCTCGAACAGCAGCTCGGCAATGACTCCGGGACGGCTTGGGGCCGCATAGATGACTGCGAGGTCGAGAGACCCGTCCTGCACCTGCCCCATCAGGCGCTCTGATGTGTCGATCTGGGTTCTTATCGCAATTTCAGGACATTCGCGTCGCATCCAAAGGAGCCAGTGCCGAAGAAGCGGGCTCCAGAGACTGAGTTCGGCGCCGACCGACACAACGGTCTCCCGCCCTGGCGGCAATGCTACGGCGCGTTGCGCACGTGCCCAAACCTGAACAAGCGTGGTCGCGAAGCGCTGAAACTGCTCACCAGCAGGGGTCAGCTTCGCGCCTGCCTTGTTGCGGATGAAAACTGGCCGGTCGAGCTGCTCTTCGAGAACTCGGATACGCGCGCTGACTGCGGTCTGGGTGAGATTGAGGTTGGCTGCAGCCCCCACAAAGCTGCCGGTTTTCACGACCTCTAGGAACGTTCGGGCGATAGCGATATCCACGCAACATAATCCTTCATCTCAAAGCGTAATCAAACTTATATTGGGAATAGATGATAGTCGGCCGATGAATGCCCGACAAGAAGACAGTGACCAAACTCGCGTGCTGTTTATGAATTGGATCTGCGCATGAAGCCCTTCGGTCCGAGGCGGATCCAACCTCGCGGGTCTCCTGGACGCTAACTATTTCGCTGGTAGTGGCTGGAGCCGCCGGGCCATCCCCGAACTGAACGCTTCGACAGAATGCGGGAACGTGGTCGCCGCGTCCGTCAGATAGCAATGCTTGCGACGTGCTTCAACGGCGCAGCCTTGGTCCGGCAGAGCTCCACCATCTCCAGATGCAAGAGCACACCGATGCGGCAGACAATCCATCAATATTTTTGTTTTCAACTATAGATAACATTCGCTTGTTTGATCGCGGTGATCAATTCACATTGCCAACAAGCTTACAAAGGAGTCTCCATGACCATCCAGCTTGGGCAGATCGCCCCCGATTTCGAACAGGACAGCACGCACGGCCGCATCCGTTTTCACGACTGGCTCGGATCGAGCTGGGGCGTGCTGTTCAGTCATCCCAAGAATTTCACGCCAGTCTGCACGACCGAACTTGGCGAAGTGGCAAAGCTTCGTCCGGAATGGGACAAGCGCAATGTCAAGCCCATCGGTCTTTCGGTCGATCCGGTCGAAGCGCATCACAAGTGGGAACTCGATATCGAGGAAACGCAGGGTGCAGCGCTCGACTTTCCAATGATAGCAGACCCCGATGCGCGGGTTTCATCACTTTACGACATGATCCATCCCGAAAGCGATCCGACCGTCACGGTGCGGTCGGTATTCGTGATCGATCCTTCGAAGAAAATCCGGCTCATCCTGACCTACCCGCCCAGCACTGGGCGCAACTTTGACGAGATTTTGCGTGCGATCGACAGTCTGCAGCTGACCGACGCGCGCAGTATCGCAACGCCCGTGAACTGGTCGCCAGGCGAAGAGGTCGTGATTTCACCAAAGGTTTCGGACGAGGAAGCGCAGCGCCAGTTTCCGCAAGGTTTCAGGACTTTGAAGCCATATTTGAGAATGGTCGACCTTCAGGCGTCCGGGAACTAGCGCCCTTGGATGAAGTCACGCGCATTCCGAATGCCACACAACCAGACATAGGTCCCAGAGGGCTGTTTGCGCGCAACCGCGCCTGGGCGGAGTCCAAGGTTCGCGTCGATCCGACGTTTTTCAGCCGTCTGGTTGGGCAGCAGAAGCCACAATTTTTCTGGATAGGGTGTTCCGACAGCCGCGTGCCGGCAACCGAGATTGTCGATCTCGATCCCGGGGAGATGTTCGTTCATCGCAACGTCGCCAATCTGGCGGTTGCAGACGATCCCAGTTTCGCGGCCGCGCTGCAATTTGCCGTGGACGTTCTCGAGGTCCGGCACATAATGATCGTTGGCCATTACGATTGCGGCGGCATCCAGGCGGCGATGGAAAGCGAGACCGACGATCCCATCGGACGCTGGCTGAAACCGATCCGCCGGCTGTACCGGGAAGGCGTGCACTGCAAGACCGGCGTCCACCCCGACGCACGAGCGCTTTGCGAAGCCAATGTCGCTGCCCAGGTTACCACTCTCGCGGCCAATCCGATCGTCCGGAAAGCATGGACAGAGCGTGGCGAACTTACGCTTCACGGCTGGGTCTATGCGATAGGCGACGGCCTGTTGCACGAAGTCTGCGTTCCGGTTCAGGAAACACCAGACGGCCCTCGGGATAACTGTCGGTAGCCGAGATGGAGGGAACTTTGGCAATTGCAGAGACCGATCTCAACCGTCCTGCCCTGATTGCGGCCGTGGCTGCGTGCGCTCGCGCCCGTGTCGCCGATCGCCAGCTCGACGCCATCATCGCACGCGCCGTCTTCCCGACACTCCGTAGTCTACCAGTGCTGGACATAGCCGTCTGGCGTCATGAAGACGGCACACGTGTCCGGGCCCTGCGCTATTCGGCCTCGCGACCCGCAGCGACCACTCTTGTCCCGGCAGGCTGCTGGCTGGAAGACGGAGACAATCACGCCGCAAGAGTGTGCGGCGCCGAGGGCGAATGGGAAGGCATTCATCCGGTCGAGGAAATAGCGATTTGCATTGCCGCCTTAAGAGCAAGGATCAAGGTGGCTCAATTCCAAGCCTGAAATCCAGACTTCCAGAACCCGACAGAAAAAAGTGTACGGCCAGAAGCTACCTGCTGTTAGCCGGGCCTTATTATCAGCCTTTCCCTCAGAAGTCCGAAATGGCCGCTACGATTGATCGACCTCTAATAATGCTGAAAGGCCTCTGGTCGAAGGCCTATATCCTTCTGACCTTCACCGCATTGTCCTGGGCAGGCAATGCGATCGTCGCGCGCGGCGCTCGCGAACTGGTGCCGCCTGTCGCGCTTGCATTCTGGCGCTGGAGCATTGCCCTTGTCCTGATCCTCCCTTTTGCCTGGCCCCATCTTCGTCGCGACAAGAGTGTCATCCTCGCAAACCGGCGCATTCTGGTGTTGCTCGGCATATTGGGCATCGGTGCGTTCAATACGCTTCTTTATACCGGATTGCAGGATACGACCGCATTGAACGCGATGCTCGTCCAATCGGCTCAGCCCGCGCTCATCCTGCTTATTGGCGCGGCAATCATGGGAGATCGACCAGGCTGGCGGCAATTTTTCGGAGCGGCGGTAGCGCTAGCGGGCGTGATTACAATCATCGGCCGCGGTGATCCATCAATCCTGTTGCACCTTCGCCTCAATACCGGCGATCTGATCGTCGGTGTCGCGGTGATATTCTGGTCGTTCTATTCGGTGATCCTGCGGCGTCGGCCGCCTCTTCATTCCCTGAGTCTGTTTGCCGTCACGCTTCTGATCGGGGTCCTTATCATCGCTCCCTTTTACGCCTGGGAGATTCTTTCCGGTCGGCGGATCATTGCTGAATTCGATAGCTGGCTGGCGATAGGCTATGTGAGTATTTTCCCCTCACTGATCGCCTATCTCTTCTTCAATCGTGGCATCGAACTGATCGGTTCGGCGGCAACCGGTATGTACATGAACGTGCTGCCGCTTCTCGGAGCCGGGTTGGCTATCGTATTCCTCGGAGAAGAACTCTATCTGTTCCATGTAGCGGGCATGGCGTTGATTGTAGGAGGGATACTTTGGGCAGGCCGAGGTCAGGCACCTCTGGCACACGTTCCCGCGGTGTCAGCTGACCTCTCCGATCGTCCTTGACGCAAAGCCTTCCGGCATCGATCCACAGGAATCAATTCTCCGCTCGGTGCAATTGACTGGCTGATTTTTGAAGACCTTCCTTCCGAGCATTTCACTGTTCATTTTAGCGCAGTCACAGTTTCGAGAGGAACTGAAGTGATAATAGCCCCACTTCAATCCGTGGAAGCTGGCCGGGCCAATGCCAAAATGGCGGCAAGACTTTGCTGCACGGCTAATATGTTCTGCATGCGGCAGCGATTGCAGAACTGCAGGATCCCGGGCCACCCGGTCGGCGAAGCTGCGTACTGGAAATGATCGCCCTTGCCTGAATTCCCAGAGACGGTCAGCGAGCATCCCACTCCACTTAATGACAACATTAATTGTTCCTATAAATAACAATAACATTCATTTGTTTGTATTAAAATACTGATGCAAGATGGCAGCATCATCTTGAGGAGCTGTCATGACCTTCCAGCTTGGGAAAATACTTCCACCAGCCAGGCGCTGGATCGATGTCAATGCTGGCACGGTAAGCACGAGTGGTCCGAACGAGGTGCGGACGGTACCCAATTCGAACAATTCTATGACGTTCTGCCTCGTGAGCCTGCGTGCAGAAGCGACCGGGCAAAATGATGACGGATGAAACGCGAACGGCTTTAGCCGAGCAGCCTGATTCAGTTCCGACATCTGCGCTGACCGGGCGGGACCAGTGCTCGGTGACTGAGATCGCAAAACGCCTGAGCGCCGATGGGCTGACATACTTGAGCTTGCGGAACTGGACCGAATTACTTGGGACAGGCCCCTTCGCCCGTTGGCGCACCCTGACAGAGAGCTGGGACAGCCTGGGCCCGGACATCTGGATGACTGACGGTGGCACCTACCGTCGCAGGAACTTCGCAACCTACGCTGTCGAGGAAGAGTCGGTCATTCGAAAGCCGCATCAAGCACACCGTCAGTCTCGCCGCTTCAACCGACTTACCGGCGGTATGGACAGGTGGTTCTCACCGATTGAACAATCGGTCGGCAGTCACGAACTTATCCTGGCTCTGCTATCAGGCGGGCGCCGGATCGCCCGACGGCTGACCGGTCACCGTGCACGCAGATGGCACGCCGAAGTGCACCAGATCCGGATTCAGCCCAATGGTTGCTCACCTGCCTTTCCGACGCCGGAAGGTCTGCACCGTGATGGCGTGGTTCTCGTCCTGATGATGCTTATCGCCAGATCAAACGTGCGCGGAGGGATTACGCTTGTGGTCAACTCCGGCAGTGTTGAAGAATTGCAGTTTGATCTCTCCAAACCATGTGAAGGGCTTCTGCTCGACGATCGCAAGGTACTCCACGAAGTAAGCCCTGTGTGGGCACTGGATCCGTGTCTGCCGGCCCATCGCGATATTCTGTTCCTGACTTTCCGGCCGGATCGGAAACTCAATCACCAACTTCCAGAGGAGACCAGAGATGGCTGAAGGAAGCCCTTTGCCTGTCAAAACTGAATCAGATTCGCTTCCTTCGGAAATTCCGCTGCCACCAACACCATACGGCTATGAGCAGCTCGAACCGTATATATCCGCGCGGGCAATGACAATTCACCATGGCAAACACCATGCTCGATATGTCGCACAGGTGAACGGGATCCTTGCCGCGCAGCAAATTACCGAGAGATCGCTCGAAAGAATCCTGCGAGCCGCATATCAGGATGGAGCAAGGGCGCTGTTCAACAACGCTGCGCAAGCCTGGAACCACGCGTTCTTCTGGGAATCCATGAGCAGCTCGAGATGGCGTCCGGGCGGGCAGCTGGCCAATGCAATAACATCGACATTTGGAAGCTTCGAAAGGCTGGGACAGCGCTTTGTTGCCGAGGGCAAGAGGCATTTCGGATCGGGTTGGGTCTGGCTGATGGCGCATCGAAGCGAACTCTCCATAATCACTACTCACGATGCAGCAACGCCGATCGTCGATGAGGCGTTGACCCCGCTCCTGGCCTGCGACGTCTGGGAACATGCCTACTATCTGGATTACACCCACGACCGCGCTGACTGGCTTGTCGTCTGGTGGGAGCGCCTGGCCAACTGGCAGTTTGCAGAACGCCAGTACAGCGCCGCGCTCGGATCTGGACAGATCTGGCAATTTCCAACCTTCACCGCTCCGGTCAACTAGGTCGATGCGAGGTTACAACTGATGGGTACGACAACGCTTGTCGCCGTTTATGTCGGACCGGATCGCAAGTCGGCCGAACTGAAGGGGAACCTTCATTTCGCCACTCCACCAGCCAAGGGTGATAAGGTTGAAGTTGAAGGCCAGTCACTCACGGTTGCAGGAGTCTGGCATACTCCCGGCAACCGTACCCTGGGAGCAAAATATGCAATCCGGATCTGGGCTGAGGGAAGAGTCCCCCCTTCGGGGTTGTCAGCGACCTGAAACGTCCCGCCATTAGCCCGCTATCGTGAAATGGTCT
Organism: Novosphingobium sp.; assembly: GCA_024236175.1. GTDB lineage: Bacteria > Pseudomonadota > Alphaproteobacteria > Sphingomonadales > Sphingomonadaceae > Novosphingobium. The sequence goes on from JACKKY010000004.1 coordinate 258,085, forward strand.
GGGGACCGTTCTGCATTTAGGCAGTTGCGATCACGATCCGCCAATGATGTCTGTCACGTATGAACGGACCGGAACAGCGGGCCACAGCAATAGCTGAATTGACACGATCCAAAGTGGGCTGCATGGTCTGGAACATGGATAAGATAAATCCGTCGCGCTTTCTCCTCCACGCAGGACAGCTTCTCGCGGGCAACTAGCCCCGGGATCCGGAGCGGCATGCCCCCGGAACCCGGGGGACAGGTCTCATTCGCTTGACGCATACATTTCGCAGTCGAGCATTTGCCTATTCTGGAAAGCCATTACCATGACGAGAAGCAGGGTCGCCAGTCGGCCAGCCATTCATATGATCGACGATGAAGCCGAAGCGCTCACCAACCTGGCCATGAGCGTCGAGGCACGTCTGCCCCAAGTCTGCCAGTTGCTGCTGGACGAGATTGGACGTGCAAAGTTGCATTCGAGGAACCGGATCGCTCCCGACGTTGTTACCATGCACGCAAGGGTTGCATTCCTCGATGAAGCCAGCGGCTCCAGTCGCACCGTTCAGCTCGTATATCCGAGGGAAGCGGATATCGCAGAAGACCGGGTGTCGATCCTTACCCTTGTGGGTGCCGGACTGATTGGCATGCGCGCCGGACAATCCATCATGTGGCCGGACCGAGGCGGACGTGAACGCCTGCTGACAATCGCCGATGTCACCCGGTCAGAGGAGGTGCGATGATATCGGTGCACTCCAGGCAGACGTAACTAGCTCGATCTTTGCGACAGGTACCGGGAAATCGATAATCTCGGAACCGGTACCTGTCATCGTTTCACGCATTCAGACATGCGGAAGATCATCTCCCGCCCGACTGCCACGCACACCTCCGCGCTGGACCTCGATACCGGTCAGGAGACTCTGTGCGATGAGATGCGCTTTTCTGGCTACCAGACTGGTTGCCTCTGGACCAGGTTCCAGATCTCGCAAGGTTTCGTAGAAGATGTTCAGCCACCGCTCAAAGTGAGTTGCATCCAGGCCAGGGATCAGGATGTGCTTGAGCATCGGATTGCCCGCAAACTCTCCGGAATTGTGGAGTACGGAGCGCCAGAAGGCCTTCATTCGGTCGAGGTGAGACGACCAGTCACGAACCCTGCTCTCGAATATGGGACCGAGCATGTCGTCGTTGCGAATGCGGGCGTAAAAGCACTCCACGAACTCTGAGATATAGTCACCGGTCACGCCGATTCTGAGTGCAGCTTCACGCTTCTCTTGCCTCGCTTTCCGGGCAAATCCATCGGTACTTGTACCGGAACCTCGCTCGCATTCCGCTTGATCGGAAACATGGGTCATGCAAACCTCCTAAAGATACCTTTTGTATATATCTTTTTGAGTGGGTAGGTTCAAGGGTGATGGTACCGATTGTCGGATAGCCCATGCACGATGTGGCAATGCTTCGTGCGATAGTCCTGAACCCGTTGGCGCCAGCATATCACGCGTCTGGCCAGCACACAGGCTTGGTAAGGCCAGGTTCGAAATCGACCTGCTCCAGGAGTCAGACTTGCGATCGACGAAACAAAGGTGGTAAAATCGGTCTGCTGAATTCCAGCGTTGGAATTGAGTGGAGAATTGAGAAAATATCTATCTTGGATATGGCCAACAGATTATGCGTCTAACCAAATTGTCAGACTACGCATTGCGCGTGCTGATGTACGCAGAGGCAAACAAAGATCAATTAATCACGATCGAGGAGACGTCCCGCGTCTACAATATTTCTCGCACACACCTGATGAAGGTTGTGAACATTCTCGTCAGGGAAGGTTTCCTGAAAGGGGTGCGCGGAAGATCCGGTGGATTCACTCTTGGGAAAGATCCCAAGGACATCAATATCGGCGCCGTGATCCGTGCAACCGAGCCCGACTTCGCGTTGGTCGAGTGCTTTCTGACCGGGAATCAATGCAACATCACGGGCAGCTGCAAATTGCCAAACATATTCAACGAAGCGGTTGGCTCCTTTCTCGCAACTCTCGAGAAATACACCCTCGCAGACATCGTGCTGCAGCGTCGCAAATTCAATCTTTCCCGGCTGGATCGGACAGCAGATCGACAACTGCCAACTGATCAATAGTCTGACATGGCGTCGACATCGCCAGGCACACTGGCTGATCCTGTTAGCATGACAACAGGTTGAACCAGGCCGACTCGTGGTCGAGTTCGGTACCCGCACTCGCCGCAACGTGTTCTCGTGGAGACATCGTCAAACTGCCGGTCCAGACAGCGGCGCTCGCTTGCCTGGCACCTGCCTCGATACTCAAACAGCGAACAATCGCGACTTAACAAGGGCTTCATCCCATCCTCACGCCTTCTGAGCAGGAAATCTGCGGCATCGCAGGGATAGCTGATCCAGCGCTAAAAGATGGACTTGACATATATCTTTTCTGCGGCCTAAAAGATGGATGTCAAATGAATCGAAAAGGGGCACAGAGATGAGGCATCTTCGAACACTGGCTTTTGCCGGACTTTTCACCGCTATCGCCGGCGTCTCTGGCAGCGTGGCTTGGGCTGATACCGTTCCTGTCAAGCTGACCGTTGTCGAGAAAGAGCTTGTGATCGACAACAAGGGCACCACTCAAAAAATGTGGACCTATGGCGGAACGGTCCCCGGACCGGTCGTTCGTGTGAAAGAAGGCGACGTCGTTGACTTCACCCTCACGAATGATCCCAAGAACCAGAACAGCCACTCTATGGACTTCCACGCTGCCGTGGTCGACGTCCTCGATGAATTCGGCGAGATCAAGCCAGGCGAAAGCAAGCATTTCACCTTCTCCGCCGACCACCCTGGCGTTTTCATCTATCATTGTGGCGCCAGCTCCATGGCCGAACATATCTCTCGCGGCATGTATGGCGTGATCATCGTCGATCCGAAGGAGGGGTATTCCAAGGCATTCCCAAAGCCGGACCGCGAGTACGTTCTGGTGCACGGCGATCTGTTCGAGGCCGGAACCAGCGCAGAAGATCGGGCCATGAACAATCACTGGACCGGCGTTTTGGTAAACGGAAAGGTCTTCCACTACGATCCGGTTCACGATCCTAACGCCGGTCTCACACTGGAAGCTGCGCCAGGCGAGCGGGTCAGACTCTATTTCGTCAATGCGATGATCAATGAAGCTGCAGCGCTCCATCCGATCGCAGGCATCTGGGATCGGGTGTGGGACAACGGCAATCCCAAGAATATCCGCTACGGCATGCAGACGGTCGAGGTTCCCCCGGCACATGGCCTGACTGTCGACATCGTGCCGCCGGCCGACAGAGCAACCAACAACGCAATTGTCGACCATCGCATGAAGCACGCCCTCAATGGCGGGATCACTGTGCTGATGACCTCCAAGTCGGCTGACCCTGCAAAGGGGCGCGATGGCAACCTCGTGATCCGCTAGCCGAAGGAGGGTCCGATGAGGCCAGCAACACTTCTGGCAGGCGCGGCACTCCTGCTGCCGCTAACCCTGGCAACAGGTACATTGCCGACACTCTCGGCACGAGCAGCAGATTCTGCTAGTGCAAGCAATGTCGCTGCGACTGTCGCGTCAAAATGCGGCGCCTGCCATCAACTCACGGGTCCTGAAGATCGGTCAATTTCGACGCGCGATGAGCGGAAGGGTCCTCCACTCTTCTACGCCGGCAACAAGTTCCGCAAGGGCTGGCTCGCCAGATGGCTTGTCGATCCGGTTCGCATTCGACCAGCCGGAGACACACCGATGAAGCATGCCAGGAGCACGCCCGAAGGCGATGTCATCGACGAAAGCAAGCTGACAGAACATCCCAGGCTCTCACCTGGCGAGGCCGCTCAGGTCACTGACTACCTCATGACCCTGAAGCCCAACGACAAGCTGATTGCAGCGGAAAGCTACACCGAAGCAAATGTTTCACCGCGGATGGGTGCCATGGACTTTGTGAAGTTCAAGGGGTGCGGCGGTTGTCATATGGACACAGCCAAGGACGGGGGTGTTTCCGGACCGGAACTCTACACGGCCTGGCAGCGGCTGCAGCCTGAATTCATCGCCTCCTATATTCGCGACCCCGTCGCCTGGGAAGCGCGCAGCATCATGCCAAACAAGCATTTGGCCGATGGCCCCATCAACAAGCTTGTCAATTACCTCCGCAGTGTTGGGGCAGAGAAGGAGGCGGAAAAATGAGAGTCTCACCTGCCATTGTGAGCGCCGGCGCGCTTCTTGGCGCAAGCATGCTCTTTGCCGGCGCATCTCACGCATCAGGCGGCAACTCGGCGAATGCCGCAAACGGCAAGGCGCTATACCAGACCTACTGCGTCCAGTGCCATGGCGTGAACGGTGACGGCAAAGGCATCAATGCGCCTCATCTTTCCGTTCAGCCGCGCAACCACACCGATCGTACCGAGATGTCCGCACGCACGGATGAGGATCTTTTCAAGGCAATCAAGGAAGGTGGTCAAGCCGTCAACAAGTCGGTCCTGATGCCGAACTGGGACGGGAACATGTCTGACGAAGAGATTCACGACGTCGTCGCCTACCTCCGCGAATTGTGCTGCAAGTAATGGGGATTATCGAAATGCGCTACTACACTCCGGCCCTGTCGTTACTGGCGGCGGTCGCCATGACGCCCAGTGTTGCAATCGCTGAATCCCGCCACTTTGATATGACGATCGAGGAAGTAAATCTGAAGGTAGCTCCCGATCTCACATATGCTGTGTGGGGCTTCAATGCCCAGGTGCCCGGCCCTCTGATCCGCGTAAACGAGGGCGACGAAGTTGAGGTTGTCGTCACGAACAACACGACACTCAACCACACAATCCACTGGCACGGCATGCACCAGCTGAATACCTGGCATAGTGACGGCGTACCCAACATCACACAGAAGGCTATCGAGCCGGGCGAGTCATTCACCTACAAGTTCACTGCCACTCGTGTGGGCACTCTCTGGTACCATTGTCACGTCAACGTGCCCGAACATGTGGGCCTCCGGGGAATGTGGGGGCCGCTGATTGTCGACCCGAAAAAGCCGCTTCCGATCGAAAAGGAAGTGACGAAGGAAGCCATACTTATGTTTTCCGGGTGGAATCCCGAAGTGGCCCAGGAATATGGCAAGGGTGGACATCCCAACGAGCCGATCAGCTACTTTTCGATCAACGGCAAGGCGTTCCCGACCACCCAGCCGCTTCGCGTCAAGAAGGGTGACGTCCTTCGCTTGAGGCTGATCGCGGCAACTGTTGATGTCGCGTTTCATCCACATGGCCATGACATGCTCGTCACGCACAAAGACGGACTGCCGCTCGACAAACCCTTCAAGGCGGACACGCTGCATCTCAGTCCAGGTGAACGCTACGACGTCATCATTCGCATGAACAATCCCGGCCGCTGGATCGCCCACGATCATATCGAGCACCATGTAAGCAACAATGGCAAGGAGCCGGGCGGCGAAATTCTGATCTTTGAATACGAAGATGTCCAACGCGATGACGACTGGTATGTCTGGAAGGACAAGGAATACGACGCTGACTTCTACTATTCCGAGAGCCTGAAGAAGGGACCGGGTCTCTACGACGTACCATCTCATAAAGGCACGTTTCCCGATATTCGCTGAGAGGTGATTTGATTGATCAATATCTGAATTTACGCGTTGGTAGATTTGATCGGACCTCCATCCCCCGACGATCCGATCAAGTCTGCCTCCCCTCTGGTGCACTATTTTCCCGGCACCAGCGTCGCGGCTTCCCCGCCAGGTGCGATACAACGTCTTTCGCGCCCCATGTAAGCGTAAGGCGCAAACCTGGATGGGGAAGCCGCGGCGATCCGCAATGATCTTGTTCCAATGGCCAATCCGTGGCTGACAATAAACTCAACTCTGGCGAGGTTTCTCGCAACGATACGCTGAATCAGAAGCAGAATCAGCCTCAGGCAAGGAGCAAACAAACCACGGATCGGAAGCCTCCGACCACCTGAAAGGCATACCAGTGGCCAACTACGACCACATTTTCGACCAAGCGATCGAGCGCCTGCATTCCGAAGGCCGCTACCGGGTGTTCATCGATATCCTGCGCAACCGGGGCTCCTACCCCAACGCGCGCTGCTTTGCCGGCCACAACGGGCCCAAGCCGATCACCGTGTGGTGCTCGAACGACTACCTCGCCATGGGCCAGCATCCCAAGGTGATTTCGGCCATGGAAGAAGCGCTGCACGATGTCGGCGCCGGCTCGGGCGGCACCCGCAACATCAGCGGCAACACCCATTACCATATCGACCTCGAGCACGAGCTGGCCGACCTGCACGGCAAGGAAGGCGCCCTGCTGTTCACCTCCGGCTATGTCTCCAACGACGCCACGCTTTCGACGCTGGCGAAGATCCTGCCCGGCTGCGTGATCTTCTCGGACGAACTCAACCACGCCAGCATGATCGCCGGCATCCGCAATTCCGGCTGCGAGAAGAAAGTCTTCCGCCACAACGATGTCGAGCACCTCGAGGAGCTGCTGGCCGAAACCGATCCCGAGCTGCCCAAGCTGATCGCATTCGAAAGCGTCTATTCGATGGACGGAGACATCGCCCCGATCCACGCGATCTGCGACCTTGCCGACAAGTACAACGCGCTGACCTATATCGACGAGGTCCACGCCGTCGGCATGTACGGCCCGCGCGGCGGCGGCATCACCGACCGGGACGAGGCAGCGCACCGCATCACCATCATCGAAGGCACGCTGGGCAAGGCCTTCGGCGTGATGGGCGGGTATATCACCGCCGATTCGAAGATCATCGACGTGATCCGCTCCTACGCCCCCGGCTTCATCTTCACGACCTCGCTGTCGCCGGTGCTGGTGGCAGGCGCGCTCGCCAGCGTACGCCATCTCAAGGAGTCGAGCGCGGAACGCGAAGGCCAGCAGGCGGCCGCCGCCACGCTCAAGCAGATGTTCGCCGATGCAGGCCTGCCGGTTATGGATTCGGTCACCCATATCGTGCCGCTGCTGGTGGGCGATCCGGTCAAGGCCAAGAAGATCAGCGACATCCTGCTCGCCGAATACGGCGTCTATGTGCAGCCGATCAATTTCCCCACCGTACCGCGCGGCACCGAGCGCCTGCGCTTCACGCCGGGGCCCGCGCATACCGAAGAAATGATGCGTGAGCTCACCGATGCACTGGCCGAGATCTGGGAACGGCTGGAGATGAAGAAGGCGGCCTGAGGCGCCAACCGATATCGAGCAAATACAGGAGACAAACCGTGAGCGATAACCCTGCAGTCGATATGCTCAGCCGTGAGCACAAGGTCATCCTGAAGGTCGTGTTCGGCTTGCATGGGCTCGCTGGCCAGATACGCGAAGGCCGAACGGTTGATGTAAGCCTGCTTCGCGAAACAGTCGAGTTCATGCGTGAGTTTGCCGACAAATGCCATCACGCCAAAGAAGAGGACATTCTCTTTCCCGCGCTGGTCGAACACGGCGTGCCACTGCATGGTTGCCCACTCGACGCCCTCCTTCACGAACACAAGGAGGGGAGACGTCTGGTGGGTGAACTGGAACAGGCGATCGACGCTTTCACACCCGATCGGCCAGAGACAGGAAACAAGCTCATCAGCGTCATTGAAGCTATCAAGGAACTCTATCCCAATCATATCTGGAAGGAGGACGAGATGGTATTTCCCATGACGGGAAAGCTCGTCCCGCCCTCAGCTCTTCGTCGGATTTATGATGAATTCGAAGAGGTCGAAGCGCAAAATCCTCCAGGAATTCACGAGCGATTTCACAGGTTCGCAGATCGGATCTCGTCTGCGTCGTAATATACTCATGTCGCGCTCCATGCGCTCGGTGTAGAACCTGCAACCAACAAGGCACCGTCAACTGAACAAGGCGGGATCTGTCCTCATCCAGCCCCTGCCCCAGGCACCATTTCGGCCAGCGGATTCACTTCACAATGGACGCCACCGACCGACGAACGGGACCGTTCGGCGTGCACATCCAAACCAAAAGATATATTCAATATCTATTTTTTATGTTATGCGTCAGGGAAACGCAGCACGGAGCATGAATTTGGTGTCGGGCCTCACCCTCAATGAACGCCAGACCGGGATTGCGATCCTGATTGCGGTCATCGCAACCGGGATTGTAATGGCAGCGGCAGGCGCCTCGCGCGCGGACGTGCTTGAAGTACACGGTTACATTGTCGCTTTGGTCGGACTCGCTCTCCTCTGGCTAGTTCTGCCGGGATATTTTGCACCACTACCGAAAAACGATCGCACCGCCTCTTATTATGACGACCCCACCAGGGCCGGCGTTATCCTCGCAATGATCTGGGCAGTCCTCGCCATGATGGTCGGAGACTGGGTGGCCTGGCTCCTTGCATATCCCCAAATGACCTTTGACTTTGCCTGGGCCAGTTTCGGGCGATTGCGTCCTGTCCACACAACGGGTGTGATCTTCGGCTTCGGCGGCAACGCTCTGATTGCAACGTCTTTTCATGTCATGCAGCGCACTTCCCGCGCACGGCTGCCTGATCAATTGAGCCCCTGGTTCGTCCTGCTCGGTTACAACCTCTTCTGCGTCCTCGCGATCAGCGGCTACTTAATGGGCATCACGCAGTCGAAGGAGTACGCCGAGCCGGAATGGTATGCCGATATCTGGCTGGTGATCGTCTGGGTCACCTATCTGGTGCTCTACCTACGGACGCTAATGCGTCGCAAGGAGCCGCACATCTACGTCGCGAACTGGTATTACATGGCCTTCATTCTGGTCGTCGCGATGCTGCACATCGTCAACAATCTGGCAGTGCCGGTCTCCCTCGCTGGAGCGAAGAGTTATTCGCTGTTTTCCGGCGTACAGGATGCAATGGTGCAGTGGTGGTACGGCCACAACGCAGTCGCCTTCTTCCTCACTGCCGGGTTCCTGGGCATGATGTACTACTTTCTGCCGAAACGGGCGGAGAGACCCATTTTTTCCTACCGCATGTCGATCATCGGCTTCTGGGGAATCACCTTCTTTTATATGTGGGCCGGCTCCCATCACCTGCATTACACCGCCTTGCCGCAATGGGTGCAGACACTGGGCATGACGTTCTCTGTGATGTTGCTGGTGCCCTCCTGGATAGCCGCCGCGAATGCCCTGCTGACGCTCAATGGCGCCTGGGACAGGGTACGGGACGACGCGACACTCCGCTTCATGATGATGGCTGCGGTATTTTACGGGCTATCGACCTTCGAAGGTTCCTTCATGGCAATCCGGGCCGTCAATTCCCTGTCTCACTACACGGACTGGACAATCGGACATGTACATGCGGGCGCTATGGGCTGGGTGGCCCTGATTACCTTCGGATCAATCTATGCCCTGGTGCCGTGGCTGTGGAAGCGTGAACGCATGTATTCACCAGCGCTGGTAGAAGCACACTTCTGGCTCGCGCTGGCCGGCACGCTGATCTACGTCTTTGCAATGTGGAACTCAGGCATCCTCCAGGGCCTGATGTGGCGCACCTACAATGACAGCGGGATGCTTACCTATTCCTTCATCGAAACGATGGAAGCAATGCATCCCTACTACGTGGCGCGTGCGATCGGAGGTCTGTGCTTCCTGACCGGCGCAGTCATCGGCTGCTACAATATCTGGATGACGATCAAGCCGTCATCGCTCGCTTCCTCAACGGGTGACGAGGCACCGCTGCCTTCCCAACTCCAACCGGCGGAATGAGCAGTCATGTTTGGAACGCACTACCGCATCGAACGCAAATCAATTGCATTGGCGCTCGCAATCATTCTGGTCGCCAGCATTGGCGGTCTTATCGAAATCGCGCCGCTGTTCACTATTGACGAAACGGTAGAATCAGATCCTGGCATGCGTGTTTATACACCACTCGAGCTCGCCGGCCGGAACATATACATTCGCGAGGGCTGCTATGCCTGCCATTCGCAGATGATACGTACGCTCCAGGATGAAGTCGATCGCTACGGCCCCTACTCATTGGCCGTCGAATCACAATACGACCACCCAATGCTCTGGGGATCAAAACGAACTGGACCGGACCTTGCTCGGGTTGGTGGTAAGTATTCCGATCGTTGGCACACGATGCATCTGAATGATCCACGTAAAGTTGTGCCGCAGTCCATCATGCCGGCCTATCCCTGGCTCGACGATACGGAGCTCAGGACCAGATACCTGGGCGATGACCTGCGAGCGCTTCGGCTGGCCGGCGTTCCGTATACGGACGAAATGATTGCGAACGCACCAGCTGATGCCGTCGCTCAGGCGAGACCAGATGACGATGTGACGGGATTGTTGGACCGATACGGTCAAAAGACGAATATCCGTTCTTTTGACGGGGACAGCCGTACCGTGTCGGAAATGGATGCGCTGGTTGCCTATCTCCAGATTCTCGGAAAGCTCAGCGATGCCGCTCACGCCGGCAAACCGGCGAACAAGGCCGCAGGGAGTTAGCGCGATGGATCTGGCCCATGACATGCTGGTCGGCTTCTCCAAATCGGCGGGGCTGTTCTATCTGATCGCAATGGCGATCGTGGCGTTGGCTTATGCCTGCTGGCCAGCAAACAGGGACCGTTTCGATAAGGCCGCACGGGACATCGTGGAAGATGAAGACAAGCCATGGCAATAGGCGAACGCGATCCTCACAGCGGCCACCTGACGACCGGACACGAGTGGAACGGCATCAAGGAACTCAACACGCCGGTACCCCGTGCTGTCTGGTTTTTCCTGATCTTGACCGTTCTCTTTTCCATCGGCTGGTGGATCCTCATGCCGGCCTGGCCACTCGGGAAAACCTATACAAAGGGTTTACTTGAAAGGGACGAACGCCAGCTGGTCAACGAGCGTCTGGAACGGGAGCGCATGAAGCGGTCTGATTGGACCAGCCCCATCCTGGCGCGATCCGCGCAGGCAATCCTTGCAGATCCCGTCTTGATGAATGCCGTGCGCGAGGACGGCGCGCGCCTGTTCGGAGACAATTGCGCGGCATGCCACGGTATGAGTGCAAGAGGCGGCATGGGTTTCCCCGACCTGACCGACAACGACTGGCTCTGGGGAGGAAGCGCCGACGACATCGCGCGTACCATCGACTTCGGCGTCAACTCCAGCAAGAGTCCTTACAGTCACAGGAGCCAGATGCTTGCATTTGGAAGGGATGGCATTCTCGATAATGATGCCGTTATTGCCGTGGCGACCTATGTCCGATCGCTTTCCGATGCCACCTCTGCACGGGGAGATAGCCCCCAGGCAGTGGCGACTGGTCGCACCATATTCGCAGAAAACTGCACTTCCTGTCACGGAGCCGACGCGAAAGGAAACCGCGAATTGGGCGCTCCGGATCTGACCGATACGACCTGGCTCTACGGCGGCGATCTCCAGACCGTGTACACGACGATCAATGAGGGGCGCCAGGGTGAGATGCCCGCCTGGGAGATGCGACTGAACCCGGTCGAACGAAAGATACTGACAGTCTACGTCCTGAACCTTGGGAGGCATCGGTGAGATTGCCCCGTTCGCGCCGCTTCTATGTGGTACTTGCCGCGCTCGCACTGGCCGTGGTGGCGACGGCGAACGCTCATCTGGTGTTCGTTGCCAATCAGTCCCGGCCTCGTTGTCTGGAGCATGTCAAACCGGGAGAAACAGGGTCGGGCCCGGTCACATTTTCCGCCGCTAAGCCATCCTGCTGATCAGGCACGGAGTCGAGCATGACAACAATCCCCCCCGTCGTCCCGCCGCTTTCCCGAGAGAACCCCTATGCGCGCGATCTGCCAGTCGGAGCCGCATTCGGCTGGCTGCGTGCCGGATGGCATGACATGATCACGCAGCCTCTGCCCAGCCTGCTTTACGGATTTTTCGTGCTCGGTCTTTCTCTGAGCATCATTGCCGGACTCGTTCTTCTGGGTTGGGACTTTGCCCTGTTTCCTCTGATGGCAGGCTTTCTGATCCTGGCGCCCACGCTGGCCATCGGACTTTATGCAAAAAGCCGGGCACTTGAAGAAGACCAGCCAGTCTCCCTGCGGCGCATGCTGCTCCCCTACCCGCGGTCGGGCCGACAACTCCTTTTCACGGGAGCCTTACTATGTGCGTTGATGCTGTTGTGGATGCGCGCTGCAGTAATCATTTATGCGCTCTTCTTCGGTGTGCGTCCCTTTCCAGGTCTAAATCATGTAGCTGATACGTTGTTCACTACCCCAACTGGCCTCGCCATGCTCGTGGTCGGATCGCTGATTGGAGGTGTCTTCGCGAGCTTTTCCTTTGCAATTTCGGTCTTTTCCATTCCGATGATGCTGGACAAGCAGGTTGATGCCCTGACGGCCATGGGATCAAGTTTCGCGCTGGTCTGGCACAATCTTACACCACTACTTGTCTGGGGCGCAGTGGTGCTGGCGCTGTTCCTGCTTAGCGTAACGACCGCTCTCATCGGGCTGGTCGTGGTCTTCCCGCTGCTCGGCCACGCAAGCTGGCACGCCTACCGGTCAATCGACAGGGCCGGGAATCCGCTTCATCCGGAAGCGGTGAGCCCTGAGCGGAAAGGTCTGGGGGTCAGCGGACAATGAGTGCGCTCATCTTCCTCATCCCGATTTCGCTGATGTCGGGAGCGTTGGGTCTGGCACTGTTCTGGTGGTCGATCGAGACTGGTCAGTATGACGACATCGACGGCTCAGCGAACAGGATACTGATCGACGAGGACGACATGCCGCTCTGAGGCCAAAGGCAGCCACAGCGAAGGTCTGGACGAGACAGGAGGCACAGCCATGGACGATTTCACGATTGCGCGCGTCATTCACGTTCTGACAGTGCTCCTTTGGATAGGAGGCGTGGCCTTTGTAACTCTGGTAATCATGCCAACCATTCGGCGCGAAAATCGCCCCGAAAAGCGCCTCTTCGAGTTCCATCGGATCGAAAGCGGATTTGCCCCTCAGGCGCGCATCTGGGTGTTGCTGGCTGGCGCTAGCGGTTTCTGGATGGCCTGGCGGGCAGACCTGTGGTTCCGTTTTGCCGAAGCTTCCGGCTGGTGGATGATCGCAATGGTGGTGGTCTGGGCCATCTTCATGATCATGCTGTTTGTTCTCGAGCCTCTGGTAATCCACCGGCGAATGAGCAATTCGCCAGATCCTTCCGGTGACTTCCGCCGCATGGAACATATGCACCGTGTGCTACTTGTCGCGGCGCTCATAACATTGGCTGGCGCGGTGGGTGGGAGCCACGGCCTGTGGTAAAATCGCCTGTTACCCTGTCGGCACCTCATCGCCTGTTGTTTCTGGTCGGCGCGTTTCAGTTCGCTTCAGTTTTGTTGTGGTGGTTATGCGCACTGCTGGATCTCAACGGCGCAGGCCCCGGACTTCCGCAACCTATACCTTCAAGTATCCTGCATGCTCCACTCATTCTGTTTCTCGTATTTCCCCCGTTCTTTTTCGGCTTTCTCCTGACGGTGTTCCCGCGGTGGATCGGTTTTCCCGATGCCCGGCACTGGGTCTACGTACCCGTCGGTCTGACTTTTCTGCTCGCAACCGTATTTCTCTGGCTTGGCCTTCTGATGAACCAGCCATCAGCGATCATCGCAGCGTTCACTTCAGCTGCGATGGGATGTATCTGGGCGCTGATCTACATGGGGCGCCTGCTGATCGAAGAGTTCCTGCTGATGAAGGGGCCAACCTGGCACGCCTGGTCGATCTTTGTTGCAATTGCGCTGGGTCTTATCTGCCTTATCGGTGCAATCCAGGGCATGCAGTCTGCCAACTGGATTTTGCTGCATATCTCGAATCTCATCGCACTGGATCTGTTCATTCTGCCTGTGTTCGTGACAGTGTGTCACCGGATGATCCCATTCTTCGCCGGCAATGTGGTGGCGGACTATGAACGATGGCGACCGTTCTGGGTGCTTGCAATCTATTGGGCTGCAAGCATTGCCGGTATTCTCGCCTATGGTTTCGGCGCTGCGAATTTCGCTGCAGTAAGCAGGATTGTCCTGGCCTGCCTGACCGCACTGATGCTCTGGAAATGGTGGCCCCGTGCCCACGCCCCTGGTCTGCTATGGGTTCTGGTTCTGGGATTTGCGTGGGCACCTGCGGGCTTCGCCCTTGGCGCTTGGTTCGATCTGTTTGCACCACAGGGCAACAGAGCAGCCATTCACCTACTGACGATTGGTTTCGCCGGAAGTCTTGTGATCGCCATGGTCACGCGTGTGACGCAAGGCCATTCAGGAAGACCCCTGACAATGCCTCATATTGCATGGATCGCATTCGCACTGGTTCAGATTGCGTCAGTCGTCCGGCTTATCGCAGCGCTTCGGCACGAAAGCGTCGAACTCCTGGTGATCTCAGCATCCTGCTTGACAGCCGGATTGTTGCCGTGGGCCCTTCGTGCGATAGTCATCTACTCGCAACCCAGGGCAGATGGTAAGCCCGGATAGATTTCGAAATGGACCTGCCAATCCTGCATCAACCAGTCGTCAATTGTGAAAGTCAGGAAAAGTGAATCGTTAGCAGGAGGGACGAGTTTTCGATTCCTCGGATCGAATGCGCCGCACCGCCTTCCAGATAAATCCATCCACCCGCAGCCAGCTCAAGGGAAGATTCTGCCAGCCCAAGCTCCACGCGTCCCTCCAGGCAATGCAACGAAATGCTACCGGGAACTTCATGTGACGGAATTTCAGCTCCTTCATGGACGATAAGACGTATCACCTCAAATTGATCTGATTTGATAAGAGCAGCCGATTTGGCATTTCCCAACTCCTGTCCCAGTGGACTGAGATCAACTATTTCACCTGGAATTGCGTGATGCAGAGCCATAACTTCTTACTTTCCAGGCGACCAGGCAACGAACAGTGATCATTGCGCGGCCGGCTTTTGATTTACGAGAATGCATGATTTTTCCAAATTGAGGTAGCTCCTCCTGTGTCCCGCCGGCCCAACCCTATCCGTTTCGATCAAGGTCCGGTTCGGCAGGAATCTCGACTGACAGATCCGCGAGCGAGTGTTCTGCGAGCTTTGCATTGAAGGCACCCAATGCTTCATCGAGTATACGCAGGAGATTACAGCGGGCCCTGGGGCGACACACAGTACAGTCAACCAGGGGGCAGTCGGGCTCCATCAGCCTTATGACCTCGCCAAGATTGATATCCGCCGGATCACACCCCAACCTGATACCACCCCCGCGTCCCCTCACAGCATTTACCAGGCCCGCATGCGCCAAATCATTGACAATCTTCATCAAATGATTGCGTGAGATGCAGTGCACATCTGCTACCTGCGCAATCTTGACGCGCTGATTTTCGATACCAGCCAGATAGATGAGCAGCCGGAGTGCATAATCCGTACGCAGTGTCAGTTGCATAGCCGCACCGACCTTCCCTCTTCCTGTCTGGCCGACAACCGGCCATGACCGGTCAGATGCAAATTTGATTTATATATAATATATCTTAAAGTTCAACCCTCAGGCCAATCTGAAGGCCTGCATCGAGCGCACAAGCCCAATCTCACAAATGGAGCCAACGATGCCGTCAGTAACGCTTTGCTATTTCGGTCTTCAGCCCGTCTTGGGTCGATTTCTCGTTGTTCACTCCGATCGTCGTCGGTCAGCTTCGCGATAACAAAACCGCCCCGCGCCCACGGATGAGGATGAGGACGCGGGGCGGATGCCGGGGCCGATCAAGCGGCTTCGAGCATTCGGCTGAGATACTTCCGAACCTGGTCAGTCGGACGGCTATCGAGCTTCTCAACCAGCACGCCCAGCACTTCCGGCTTCAGGAATTACGCCGGGGTTGCCCCCTTGTGGTTCTTGCGGAAGCCGGGGTGAGAAACATGGCCAGAGGAATTCCTCTTCAAAATCTGAACGTGAAATCCCACTAGCAGTGCTCAAAAAAGATGGCTTTGATATGAATCAAATAGGTTCTATCATACACCTGTCATCGTCCGACATGTTCGCGAAGGGAAAGCTTGCGCGGCCATGAGACTGCCCGGCCACACCCACTATCACCCGGCCGAACCCGGCAGCTTTCCTTAGTCTCTCGGAGTTGCATGCCAGAATTGGGAACGGCCAGAACAAGCGCAACCATCCAGGAATATGCCTGCATTCATTCAGACCAGCATCGCCTCCCCTGTCACATCAAGCAGAACGGTAGACCATGGATATCGAAATCAAGAAAAACCTGCTCAATTCGAGCCTGGAACGCACCGCTGAGAAGCTGGGCGACATAACCCCAAATGTAATGGAGCGCTTCTATGCCCGCTTCCAGGACGCTCGCCAATGCTTCGAGGAACTATATCGTGGAGATAGGCAGAAGCTCGAGGGGGAGATGATAGAGCAGGTCCTCTATTGTCTGATGGAATGGTATGACTGCCCGGGCGAGATCGAGATTGTCATGGTTACAACGATTCCCCACCACGTTGAATGTCTTCACGTTCATCCGGAATTCTTTTCAGGATTGATCGACGCAGTCTGTGACACCGTGGTTTCCACGATCCCTGCGGAAGAAGCCGCCGAACTTGGCGTATGGACTGAACTGCAGGAAACAATGCGGTCACTTGTCGATGATAACGTCCGGTACATCTGCAATGACAAGTCCTACGCTCAGACATCATGACAACAGCCAACGGAACTGCGGGCCAGAAATCCGTGCTGGCACAGGTGGAGCAGACATACCCCATAAAGCCGCACAGCCTCGTCCTCGGCAGGAGCAGATGAAGGGGCGGTTCCATTTCCGGATCACGCCCTTCCAGCAAGCCCGTCCACAGATTACCAATGGACCAATATGAGCGGTCATGAACGTTCGGCCGTTCTGGCAGAAATTGGCATCATCGGCGAGACAGGTTCATCAGACAGCATGGTACTGCTCAATGTTCAGCCATATGAGTTGATCTTCGGCCATTGTCGCTGAATCTGCGGGCGCATCCCCAAAAATCGCCACTGCTCCTGGGTATATTGCGCTGAAAAGATATCTATGAGATGCTCATTTTGTGCATCTCAATCTGCAAACCGATTATGCTCTGCGCATTCTCATGCTGCTTGCCGCTACGGGCCGGCAAATGTCTGTAGACGAGATCGCCCGAACCTACGGAATTTCGCGCAATCACCTTGCCAAGGTTGCGCACAGGTTGAACACGCTCGGCTATGTCGACACGATCCGCGGACGCGGCGGCGGAATGCAGCTTGCCATAGAACCAAAGCGGCTGAATGTCGGCGAATTGGTGAGGAAATTCGAAAGCCTGGAAACCTTCGTCGAATGTATGACGCCAGCCACAAACACATGTCCAGCGATCAGCGTATGCGGCCTGCAGGGAGCCCTGAGCCTGGCACTTCACGATTTCCTCAAGCGTCTCGACAGTTTCACCCTCGCCGATCTGGTACCTCATCCCGAGCGCTATGCCCGAAAGGTTGAGGGATCACCCACATCGTGATTTTGCGCTCACCCGTAGAGTAAATTTTTACAGCAAATATTTTGCTGAATGAGATGAAAACTATTCACTTTTCATGCCTGGTGACGATGACCTATAAACACGCATCTGAGATACCTATTTATGGGCACACCCCAAGGCCTGATCGGAAAGTTTCATGCGCCACAACTGTCATCACTCATCCTAGGGCGATATCGGGTGGTCCGGCTGCGATCCCTTCTTTGCGCCAATCACACAGCGGCATTGATGCTGGTGATTATGGCGTTGATCATGAAAGTGCTGGTTCCAGGCGGTTTCATGCCCGGATTCAACAAAGGGACATTCACTGCAGAAATCTGTGCTGAATGGTCGGGCACGGACCCGATCGCGCAATTAGTCAGTACGCATCACAAGTCAGGGAAAGACCATAAGGAGCATACCAGGGCCAGCCATGTCTGCCCTTATGCAACGCTGGTAATGGCCGCTGTCTCGGGCGCTGACGCGGCACTAGTTCTCCAGACGCTGACCTATATTCTCGCTCTGGGCTTCATGCCTGTTGTGGCCCCGGTCCTTCAGCGCGCCGCAAAACTGCGCCCGCCCCTGCGCGGACCACCTCCTGTATCCCGAGCATAATTCGGGCGAACGAGCACGGTTGCAGCATCGCGGTGACCATGCGTCGAATTCGAACATACGCACACCTGGCAGCAAACAGACAATGCGGAGGCGAAACTGAGCCTCTCGCAGCGGGAGCTCCAGTTTCTCAGGAAAAGTCATGCAAACCGCACAACATTCTTCATCGATCTCAGCTATCGCCCACTTTCTGGCAGGCTGCCTTCTTTCCGCCGCGCGAACAAAAAGCGAAGTCGGAGTCCTGGCGCCAGCTAATCCAGGCAATTCCAGTCCGGAAACTTCGACCACGAAGTCATTTTCAAGATTTTCGTCCGGCGCAGCGCTCTGCGCCCTCGCTTCGACTTTTTCGGCCGTCGCGCCCGCCAGTGCGCAGGAAGGCGTTACCCCGATGACGGACACCATTATCGTCAGCGGTCGTCGCCTACCACCGCTTGAACAGGACACCGAACCGGTCTCTGGCAATGCTTCCGCCGCCGATGCTGCAGCGCTGGTCGCCCATCTTCCGGGCGCGGCGCTGATCAACAATGGGGCCGTGTCCGGTCAGGTTCAGTATCGCGGCCTGTTCAGCGAACGTTTGGCGATCCGGGTCGGCGGGCAGAACCTCCACTCTGGGGGCCCCAACGCGATGGACCCACCGCTGCACTATGCGCCGACCATCCTGCTCGACAGCATTTCGGTCAGCCGGGGCGCCGCCCCGGTCAGTCAGGGCCCCGGCCTTGGAGCCCTGGTCGACGCGCGCCTCAAGAGCGTGGACTTTGGTACCGGCGACACGCTTGCGCCTGCCGTAGATGTCGCGGCCAGTTACCGCACTGTCGACGAGGGCATTGCCGTCGGCGGCGTCGCCGGACTCGCGAGCGACAGTTACCGCATCAACGCTATCGCCTCCTGGGAGGAAGGCGACGATTACCGCATTCCCGACGGCCACGTGGCCGACACATCCTACAGCCGCCTGACCTATGGCCTCTCCGGCGGAATGCGCCGCGGAGACAATACGCTGACGCTCGACCTGCGCAGGCAGGAAACCGACGACAGCGGCAATCCGCCGTTCCCGATGGATATCGAGTTCCTCAATACCGACTTTGCCCGGCTCGGTTTCGACGGGAAGATCGCGGGCCGCCCGGTCTCCGTGGCCCTCAGCTACACCGGCGTGAAACATGGCATGAACAATTACGGACGCCGCCCGCCGCCGGCGAGCCCCACGCAGTACCGGCGCACGCTGGCCGACGCGGATACGTTCAACGCTTCCGTCAGGATCGGTTTCGGGCCGCTTTCGCTGGGCGTGGACGGCGGTTTCGTCGACCGTTCGGCGACGATTACCAACCCGAACAATGCCGCATTCTTCGTCAACTCGCTCGACCGGGTGAAGGAGAGCCGGATTGGCGGCTTTGCGGAACTTTCCGGAACGATCCGCGGCTGGCAGGGCGACCTCGGCGTGCGGGTGGACCGCCATCATGCGAAGATGGCTGATCCGCTCACCGGCACCGGCGTGCCGGCCATGGTACAGATGCTGGCTGCCGCCACGGCGGTGAACAACCGGGCACGCAGCAACACCACGGTCGATGCCGTTGCCCGCATCTGGCGCGAGGAAGGGCTCGTCCGCCCGCGCCTGACGCTCTCGCGCAAGACCCGCGTGCCCAATGCGGTCGAGCGGTTCAGTTGGCTGCCGACCGGAGCGAGCGGCGGCCTTGCCGACGGCAACATCTATGTCGGTGACCAGACGCTGAAGCCGGAAGTGGCCTGGGCGGCCGAAGCGGGGGTCGATGTCGTGGGCAAGGCGGTCACCTTCCGCCCGTCCGTGTTCTACCGCCGGATCGACAATTACATCCAGGGAACGCCGGTGCCGGCGAGCATGCCGGTACAGATCATGATCGCCACGATGAACGGAGATTCGACGCCGCTCATCTTCAGCAATGTCGATGCCGAAATCTATGGTTTTGACGGCGACTTGTCCTGGCAAATCATGCCTACGCTGCGCTTCGATGCGACGGTCAGCTACATCAGGGGCAAGCGCCGCGACATTGCTGACGATCTCTATCGCATCGCCCCGCTCAACGGCAGGGCGAGCCTGACCTATGGCACCGGCAAATGGTCGGTGACCGGCGAGCTAGTCGCGGCCGCAAGCCAGCACAAGGTCTCGGCCACCAACGGCGAGCAGTCGAGCCCCGGCTGGGCGGTCGCCAACCTGTGGTTCGACTGGCGGCTGTCCGATGCGCTGCGCGTCTCGGGCGGCGTCGAGAACCTGTTCGACCGACGCTATGCCGATCATCTGAGCGGCATCAACCGGGTGGCGCTTTCCGATGTCGCCGTGGGCGAGCGTCTGCCCGGTGTCGGCCGAGGCGGTTTCCTGCGGCTCAGCCTGGCATACTGAGGTCCTGGCAAGATGGATGAAAAGCATTTTATCCCAGTGGCGCGACTGGACGATATTCCCACCGGGACAAAAAAGGTTGTCGAGGTGAACGGCACCGAGATTGTCTTGTGCCACACAAAGGACAGGATCTTCGCGGTGCATAACCTCTGTAGCCATGCCCATGAGAAGCTCGAGGATGGTCGCCTGCGTAATTGCTGGATTTCCTGTCCGGTACATGGCGCCCGTTTCAATCTTGAAACGGGTGAGGCGATGAACCCTCCCGCGACGATGCCTATTAACACCTACGAGGTACGAATTGTGGGCGACAGCGTCGAAATCGCGGTCTGACATCAAGGCAGATCGGGTGGCCTTCTGGACCTCCCTCGGACAATCATCACGGCCTCGAAGAACCTGGCGATTGCAGGCATCCAGGACACCCGTCGGAATGGGACCAGCAGGTCTTGATTGAAAATAGTCGCAACCCTGGCGTCACTATCAAACAGCCCCGGAATCCCCGGAGCTTGTACGAGCTTGCCCCTCGCCGGCCTCATACCTATCTTTAAGACATGCTGTATTTTCCGACCTTTGATCGATTCCGACAGCATGGGAGCAGTCTCATGACCCGACTGCCGCCCTCGGGGCAGTGTGCCTTCCGGTATCTGCTTGCGAGGGAATAAGGCTACGGCCTAGCCAGTATTCCTGCATCCACCCGGTGTAACCGATTGGGCTGATCTTCCAGTTCGGCTCGAATTACGCGCAGGCTGGCCACAGGATAACATCATGAGAAAACTGATGCCGACGACCGTTTGCAGAGCGGTCGCAACGGCTATTGAAGGAATCGAGAAATGAGACCTGTCGTATCCGACCGCAACCGTAAGGTGTTGTTCCAGTCCCTGTCCCCCGTCCGGGCAAACAAGAGTGAATTGATCAAGCGAATGCAGACCAATCTGGAATTGGCCAACGCTGGTCAAATCCCCGGTAGATCGGAAAATGTTGCGAGCGAGCTCACAGAGATGCTCATCTCTCAGGTCGCGCAATTGTTCGACAGAGGTGAATTCGGAAATCTGGACGAGATCCGCAACGAGCATGACCGGTTGCAGCTGACGGGTCAGATCTACTCACGGTTTGGTGATGCGCTCATTCCGATCCTGAAGGACCTTGTTGGCCCGGATGTTCCGGTATCGGCGCCGGGAGCCTGGTGCCAGACATTCTGGTCCATTATCGGGAAGGTGAATTCCGACCAGAAACTTGAAACTGTGTGAAATCTGAAGCCGCCGGGAAACACCAGTTTCCCGGCGGCACCGATCACCTGCCATTTCTGCACAAGTATCTGGAATAAGCCTTCCAGCAAACCTCTACGCGGAGCACGCTTTGGCTATTGGCCACGCCCGTAGGACGGAATGGCCAGCCCCCAACGAATTGCTGCCCCACGCAAAATGAAACCTGCCAATGCAGAGATTGCCCAAACCATCCATTCGACGAATCCGATCAGAGTTCCTGCAACGCACAGGCACGCCGACAGGGCTGCGGCAGTTACATATAGCTCGGGACGCATCAGGATCGATGGCCGCCCAGCCAGAACGTCGCGAATGATGCCGCCCACACAACCGGTCACAATGCCCATGAGCGCAGATGTTACAGGTGTTACCCCATAGTCGAGCGCCTTGGCTGTTCCCAGAACGGCATAGGCAGCAAGGCCAGCGGCATCTGCCCATTCGAGAAACTGTCCACCCCAAAGCCAGCTCGGCGCGTACCAGACGATCACCGCAGCTCCAAGGCACACAGGCGCCACCCATGGATCGTGTATCCAGAACACCGGTGCTCCAATCAGCAGATCTCTCACAGAACCACCGCCAACGCCTGTGACGAGAGAAAAGAATGCCAGGGTGACAAAGGTCTGTCGCATTTGTGCAGCCAGAACCGCACCCGACAGAGCGAAGATTCCTATGCCCAATAGATCGAGGAGGCCCAGCATGGCAGGCAAATCGGGAGTTGGCATGACCATCCGTTCGGCTCAGGGAGTGATCGGCATGATACTGCTAGCAATTTCGGTGTCGATGATCTCTGCGGAAATCACTGCGCCGCTTTTAGGCCTAACAGAGGGCTGATCCGAAAAATGACAATCGGCAATAGGATTCTCGACGCACTCGGCAAATTCGATCCGGGCAGCCTGTCCGGTGCGCTTCTGCTCGGCGCCGTGCTTTTCATTGTCGGTCTGCTCGCGTCGTGGCTGGTGCGCCGCATGCTCAAGGAAGCCATTCTGCACGACAAGGCCGAACGCATCGACGAAATCACGCTGCAGTTCACAAGCCGTCTGATCATGCTGATTGTCTGGCTGATCCTTGCGACGCTTTACGCCCATCTCGTTCCGGCGCTCAACAGGATCAGTTCCACGCTGCTTGCCGGGGTCGGGCTGATGTCGGTAATCATCGGATTTGCGGCTCAACAGACCTTAGGGAACCTCGTCGCCGGGGTCAGCCTGATCCTGTACAAACCATTCCGGCGCGGCGACCGGTTGCAGGTCCAGGCGCCGACGAAGGATGAATGCGAGACGGGTACAGTGGAAGAAATCTCGCTTGGCTTCACGCTTCTGAGAACCGACGACGGCCGTGAGATCATCATAGCGAACAGCACGATGGCGCAGCAGACGATGATCAAGCTGCCACGTGCCGAAACCGAGCCAAATCAGTCATGACCCGCCGCTTCGATTCCTCCGCACCGGCCCCACCTCGGCCGCGCGACCGGAAACGCGATCGACACGATCTCGAAAATCGCACCCCGAACGTGATATGGGAGTGTACCACCCGTTAGTCGGCCGATAGGTCCGGCGAACCCGCCGGGCCCACGGAAGGGAGCCATGCCGGACAGGAAACCCAGCTACAGGACCTACACGGCGCCCGCCGGCGGCTGGGGCGCTGCCGCCGCGACTGCCAAGGTCCTCATGCAGGAGAGCGTCCTTGCCAAGGGATCGAGAGCGCTGCTTTCGATGAACCAGCCCGGCGGATTCAAATGTCCAAGCTGCGCCTTTCCCGATCCCGAATGCCGCAAAACCCTGGAATTCTGCGAGAACGGCGCAAAGGCGCTGGCCCATGAGGCAACCCGGTTTCGCGTGACTCGCGAGCTCTTCGAGCGATACACGGTTTCCGAACTGGCGGAGCAATCGGACTACTGGCTCGAGAAGCAGGGCCGCCTGACCGAGCCGATGCGCTACGATCCGGCAATCGACAGATATGTGCCGATCGGCTGGGACGATGCCTTCGCGACGATCGGGCGCCACCTGCGTGCGCTCGGCAGCCCGCACCAGGCCGAGTTCTACACGTCCGGCCGCACGCCGAACGAAGCGGCATTTCTCTATGCGATCTTCGTGCGCGAATTCGGGACCAACAATTTCCCCGACTGCTCGAACATGTGCCACGAACCGACCAGCCGGGGCCTGCCGCCCTCCATCGGTGTCGGCAAGGGCACGGTGGTGATGGAGGATTTCGACCACGCCGAGGCAATCTTCGTCATCGGCCAGAACACCGGCACCAATTCGCCCCGGATGATGACCAATCTTGTCGAAGCGCGAAAGCGCGGCGTGCCGATCGTGGCCGTCAATCCGATGCCGGAACGCGCGCTGATAAAATTCACCGAGCCGCAGGATGTCATCCAGATGGCGACATTCGGCTCGACCGAAATCGCCAGCGAGTTTGTCCATATCTCGATCGGTGGCGATATCGCGCTTCTCAAGGGCATGATGAAGGTCATCTTCGAGCGCGACGCGGCGGGCGAAGACGTGATCGACCGGAATTTCGTCAACAGGCATACGGTCGGGATCGAAGCCGTCCGCGAGGACGCATTCGCGCAGGACTGGGCGGATATCTGCCGCGTCTCGGGCCTCGATGAAGAGCAGATCCGCCGCTGCGCGGAAATCTACATCCGCTCGAACGCCACGATGATCTGCTACGGCATGGGCCTGACCCAGCATCAGGAAGGGTCGCGCCTGCTGCAGCAGGTGGCGAACCTGCTGTTCCTGCGCGGCAACTTCGGCAAGCCGGGCGCCGGCATCGCTCCGATCCGAGGCCATTCCAACGTGCAGGGCGACCGCACGGTCGGCATCGACGAGCGGCCGGACCGGGATTATCTCGACCGCGTCCAGGCCGTATTCGGCTTCGATCCGCCGCGAGAGAAGGGACATCATACGCTCGAAGCCGTCGAAGCCATGCTGAACGGCACGGCCAAGGTCTTTATCGGCATGGGCGGCAATTTCGTTCGCGCGGTACCCGATACGGAACGGTCCTACGCGGCGATGCGCAAGCTCGACCTGACCGTCGCGATATCGACGAAACTCAATCGCGGCCATGTCATCCACGGCAGGGAAGCGCTGATCCTTCCGGTCATCTCCCGATCCGAACGGATCACGACCGAGGCGGGCGAACAGTTCGTCACCATCGAGGATTCGATGGCCAAGGTCACGGCGTCCTGCGGGATCCTGGAGCCGGCAAGCCCGGCATGCATGGCGGAAGTGGAGATCGTCTGCCGCATGGCAAGCGCGACCCTGCCGGACAGCAAGACGGACTGGGAAGCCCTTGCTCACGACTACGGGTTGATCCGCGACAGGATCGCGCAGGTCTATCCCGGGATATACAGCGGCTTTTCGGAGCGGATCGGCGATCCAGCTGGATTTCAGCTCGACGTTCCGCCTCGCCGACTGGTCTGGCCGACCCCCAACGGCAAGGCGAATTTTCTGCTGTTCAATGGACTTGAGGCAAACAGGCCCGTTGACGATCCGGCCATGCTGCGGCTGGCCACGGTGCGTTCGCACGATCAGTTCAACACGACGATCTACAGTTACTCGGATCGCTATCGCGGCGTGTACAACGACCGGATGGTGGTGTTCATGAACGAGGACGACCGCAAGGAGCGCGGACTTGCCAGGCAAGCGAGGATCGCGCTCGAAACGATTAGCGACGACGGGATCAGGCGGCGGGTCGCAGGTCTCACCGTCATCGATTATCCGATGCCGCGCGGAGCCATCGCGGGGTATTACCCGGAGCTCAATCCGCTGTTGCCTCTCGAATATTTTGACGAGATCAGCGGGACGCCGGCAGCAAAGTCCATTCCCGTCAGAGCGCTTCCCGACAGCGACGAGACCGCGTAGCCTATTTTTTCCTGACGATCTTCAGCCATGGATTGAGGTCGGGCTCGGCAATCTTCGTCAGCCTGTTGCTGTCATTATGCACGAAGGGCTCGCTTTGTCCGTGCACCATCAGGATTGTATCCTCGGTGTAGCTCCATGATCCATCGTCGTGGAATTCGATTTCGAGGCGATAGCTGTCAGTGCGGAAAGCCTGTTCGAGAAAATCGGTCGAGCAGATGCCGTAGCCGGTCTTCCCACGTGTCGCTTCGACGACGATACGACGGTCGTCCGTCCCGGCGTGCCCGGATGCCAGCGCAACCTGGCCACGCGGGATCGCCAGCGTCTGCATGATCAGTCCAGTTGCCGGCTCCCAGAGCCAATAGCCAATCTGGTCGTGAAAGGTGTTCTCCTCGTCCGGCGCATTGATGTGCGTGTGATAGCGCAGGCCATAGAGCAACTGCGGCCCATTCGTCTGTGGATCGATTGGTTGCAGCTCGATGCGTTCGCTGAACACGCGGTGTTCAGGCCCGTCGGCCTTCGGATTGATGTCCTTGCCCACCGCTCCTTCCCAGATACCAGCAAGCCTTCTCAGCGGACCGAGATTGGCGAAGGTGTCCGGATCGACAGGATCAGGCTCAGTAAAGATGTCGTCGGGTATGCTCATCGCTTGCCTCACCATTGCCGCTTCGGTCTTGTTTTGCTGTCAAGCGGCCGCGTTCGCCAGTCCGGGCAGAACCTTGACGAGGCCCGCCGCGACCATGTCCACCGCAATGGCAAGCAGGATCATCCCCATGAGCCGTGTCGTGATGACCCTCAACGTATCGCTCATCACCTTGCCGATCTGCGACGCAAAGAAAAGGACGAAGAACAGCAGCGCGAGGATCGCCCCCACAATCGCTGCAAGTGACAGGAGACCTTCAAGTCCCTGCGAATGGCCTGCATAAATGATCAGCGTGGCGATCGTTCCCGGGCCGACGATCATCGGGAATGTGATCGGATAGAATGCAAGGCTAGAAAGATCCTGCATTTGGCCCTGTTCGCTGGAGTTGCCATGATGGGATGCGATGCTCCCGCCGTGCAGCATCGACCAGGCGATACTCGCCAGCACGAGACCGCCGGCAATGCGAAACTCGTCCACTGAAATTCCGAAGAAGCTAATGATCTGCTGTCCGGCGAGCAGGATGACGGCGGACATGAGGGCGGAAAAGATCACAATCTTCACTGCCAGCGTCCGCTGCTGTCCAACCGAGTATCCATTCGTCAGGGCGAGGAACATCGGCAGGTTCACGAATGGGTTCATGATTGCAAAGAACGCACCGAACGCCTTTGCTAGTTCGCCATAGTCCATCTTACTGCTCTCCCGGCTTCGGCGCTAAGTCTGCGACCTAACATCCAACGGCCATATCCATCCTCCGATGTCTAGGCCAGAAGGTGCGCTAGAAGCAGAACCTCCGAAGGGCGCTATCCTCGCCGAAGGAAGGGCGTTCACCGAGATGATTTCCCTGCCCGAACCCAGTCGTTCCTTCACCTTTGCGTTTGGTCGATGTAGACGTTGACGGAATGCTTATTCATTTGGCTCATTCGATGGCCATAGTGTTCGAAACCCCGGCCATTCGCGACTCATGACGCCAATTTAACGCCCCATGCAGCTCCCAACCGCTCCAGTACCTAGTCCAAGGACTCACCTCTCAGGAGACTTCGAGCAATTTTTGGGGCACAGTCTGCGCCTACTTCCACTCGGATCGTCAGAATGATCGTAGCTACTTTGACCGAAGGTGACGGTAACTGGTTGGGTTTCTGGCATTTTGACACGCTGCCGAGGACCGGCGAATATATCATCTTGGCTGGCGACGAATATGAAGTGGTCGCGATCGAGCATTGGCCACAAATCGACGGCATGCCTCTCGACGATTCAAACAAGGCCCACATACGAATTCACGTAGTGGAAAGGGATAAATAGTGATTACGAACATCCACAACGGCGCATAATTCCGAGACAATTACGGGGGAACGCGTGACCGGTTGGGTTCGATATTCGATGTGGGACCGCTGGCGGGATCTGACACGGTTTCGACTCGCCTGTGAGATGGCACTGGATTCCTACAGAAGTTACGTGAACGAATTCCCAGTATCGTCCCCGCATCCGTTGATAGTCCATGATCCGTCAGGTGATTCAGGCTTCAAATGCGACCTTGATGAATTCAAGCAGGTCTTAAATGATGGCGAAGCGCTTTATCGCACAATCTTCCCCAACTACGTCGCTTTGACCGAAGATCTCGCCCGGGAACTCATCGACCGACTTATCACCGACAAGGGCATCGCTCGCACCCAATTCCCTGGTATGAAGGCTAGTGACACAGCCGAGCACTATGTCACCAACGTTGCGGTGGAAGTGTGGGGCGAAGCTATTTTGAAAGTGGGTGGCCGTGACTGGAAGGGAGTTAAGGGTGGCAAGCGCGCGGTTGTTGAAGCGGTGACGGTTCGCAATCTCTGCGCGCACGGCATCCCTGTTTTCAATCAAACGGCGATCAACCGGATCGCAACGGCTGCGGCGCGTAAGATCGCACTCAAGGACGGCGATCCGATCAAATTAGATAAGAAGCGCTTCACGTCATACACTGCCACCCTCCGGGCATTCGCCCGCGTATTGGCGGACAGCGTCACGAACCTTTCTGATAGTCACAGATCGACCTAGTGCTCGCTGCGAATGGCGGGGTCCGCCGACTCAGCGGTCATTCCCGGACTCAAAGCCGACCACTGAAACCTGCCGTACATTCATACGCCAAATTATGTGAGATTCTGGGCCGGAATCAGTCATTCAGCTTTGGCCAAGTCTCCCCGTAGATGCTGACATTCGCGTTGGCAGATGCCAAAAATTCGAATCTCGCCCAGCTCTCGTCTGGCATAAGCTTAATCTCGCCGATCCAGTCGAAATTCCATTGGCCGAAACGCTGCACCTTCACATTGCCCCCCGTATTTTCTAGAATCCGCGCTCTGCAAGGTCGTCAAATCCACAGCTCATAAAAATTGATCATTGGGCCATAGAAGGGCACTTAGCGTCCTCGTCGTATAATTTCGATTGGAATACCTTCGGTGATAAAGTCCAGCTGGTCGCCGAGCCATCTAAGACACCAGCGGAGACTGAGGCGTGAGGGTCTCCTGTTCCAGTACCAATCCGGTTTCCGCGATCACATCCCAGAGCTCGCCGATCGCACTCTCTGGACAGACGCCTTTACTCAACCTGCGTTCACTTCGGTTCGGCTCACCATGTTCCCGAAGGCAATTCGCTTCCATCAAATGCGGTTTTAGATTGACCCCGTGCCGCGCCAGCGCATCCTCAAGATGGCGGAATATCCGGACACCCCCTGCGTCGAGGTCACCCCAATGAAACAACGGTGCATCAGCTGCCAAAGCCAGCCGCTCAATTTCCTCAAGATGGGCTTTGGCAGGGAAGCCCGCAGTATAGATGATCAGCGCCGAACGGTCAGGATTGAGCTCGCGCACGTGCCGCACGAAGGAGACAAAATTCTCTATTGTGAGTACATAAGCAACAGACTTCGCCAGTTGCACACGGGCCGTATCTTCTGGCGGAAATCCGTAATAACTAAGGTCGGGCAGCGACTCACCGTCGAGCTGAAGTGGGCCGCTGAGCAGCAATGGCTGTGGCATCTTTGCAAGGCCAAAGGTCGCAAGCACTTCGCCGACATCGAGCGCATTCGAGGCGATCAAATTGGGATACAGTCTCGCCATCATCGCGACGACAGTGCTGCCAAGCCGTTCCAACGCCTTGCTATCTGTACCCGCCTGGCGGCTAAAGGTACGGAAATCGAGTTGGTTTGCCGGCGCGTCCACGGCACGGCTGGCCAATGAACGTACAAGGGAAATGCTCGCATCGAGCGACAGCGTATCGTCCGGAACAAGACCGAAATGCCGCACGCCGCGCGACCAAGCCTCAGCGATTTCATCGAGTAGTGACAATGCACCATCCGGCAAGTCATCTCTGGCACGCACGCTGGCGATCGCGGCGTTCGACCGCTCCCCGGAAGGTTGGCGAAAGAGACGAGTATACAAGAGGGGTGGATCCGTTAGACGCACATGCGCGATCAAGAGATCCCCGTCGACCCTGCGCCGCTCGACATGGATACCACCGGATGCGGCTGCCGCGTCCAATTCGTGCTCGAACCGATCACGATCGCGCACGCTCGCGAAGCCCTCCTCATCGACATAAGCGAACAACCTAGTGGCATTAGGATTCGCTTCGAACCGGTCGAGTAGATCGTTTAGCAGGGCCGCCACGTCGCTGAATGCGCGCCGGCTCATTCGGCGGCGTCCGACGGCGCCTGTTCGAGGGAGGCGGCAAGCTCGGTGTCGGTCAGGTGCTCGGGATTGGCAGCCCGCATCTGCGCGCGGGCGTGAGCCTTGACCACCACGGTTTCGGCGGTGGCGCTGTCGCCGTGGCGGAAAACGTCGACTATGGTGTCGAGATTCTCCCAGACCACCGCCCGCTTCTCGGACGGTGCGGCAATGACAACCTGCAGTCCGATGTCGTCATAGAAGTCGAGCAGCGTACGCTGATTGGGGCCGTCCATCTTGCTGAAGGCCTCGTCGAACACCGCGAGTCCCAGGCCAAGGTCCTCTCGGTCATATTGCCGGCGCGCGCCGTGATAGATGCTCGAGAGCGCAGCGCCGATGATCACGTAGTAGGGTACCTGACGCTCCGCGCCACTGGCGACGCCACGCCGCCGGTCGTAACTTGTTTGTCGCCCCTTCGCGACATCCTGCATGCGGAGATCGAACGTGAAGTAATTGCGGTAGTCTTGGTAGGCCGAGAAATCGAGCGCCTCGTCCCCCAGCAGGCGCTCGACCTCGGCGAGCGCGCGCGCATGTTCCTCGTCGCGCGGCTCACCGCGTCCGAAGAGCGCACCGAACACATCCTCGTCGCTCTCGCTCTCGCGCGCGAGCCGGTGGAGTGCCGCGAATTCCTCTTTGGGTCTGGCGTGCAGCGTATAAATCTCGCCGTGTAGCGGCCGCACCTTCAACGCCCGCGTGAGGTTGTCGAGCTCGGTTTTCATCGTGTTAAAGCGGGCATTGAGCTCCTGGACGAAGGCGGTCCGGAACAGCCTCCCGATTTGCTCGGCGGCCTCATCGGCCTGGGCGCGGTATCGAATGAGCTCGTTGTCCTCGAGCGCCGACACGTTAGCGCTCACCCAGGGCTTCACCTCGGCAACGATCCTGTCCTGGATGCCGACGGGCGCGGTGCTGTCGAAACTCGCACGATAATGGCCCAGCGCCTCGCGGATCTCGCCTTCGCAGGACCTGTACTCGTCGCGCGCTTTTTCGGCGCGGCGCCCCATTTTTTTTGAGATCTCTGCGGGTGGACTGGGGCGCTCGGCGGCATATGCCTCGCGGAGCGCCGGGAGCTGGACAAGGCTACGCCCGCGCTCGCGAAACAGCGCACGGCGGGTTCCGAAGCACATGCGCGAACCGGGAAACCCATCGCCGGCGCCGAGCCGTCGACCGATTTCCGCCAGCTCCGCAGTCAGCTTTCCCTGCTGCCGGACGAGTTCCTGCTTGTCCTCGTTAAGGCTTTTCTCACGTGATCGCGCGCGCTCTAGGGCCGCCTGGAGCGTCGGATCGATCGTCGCCGAGATCCGGTCGAGACGGTTCTGAAATTCGGCGCGCTGCTCATCATGCTGGTCGATGGCGATCGACAGCGCCTCCAGGCGGTCAGGCTCTTCGATTGAATTTGTGATCGCTTCGAGCCGCTTGGCGATATCGTCGTGGAAGCGTGCGACCTCCTGATGCGTGGTGATGAGACCCCGCTGCTCCTCGATCTGCCGTGCGAGTTCGATCTGCATGAGCGGCGCCGCGGCGCGCCCGATCTTCAGCTCTCCGCCGCGCAGAACCTCGATGACCATGCCGTTGTTGTAGGCACCGTCGCGCATTATCGCCCGACCGCCACCGTCGAGCAAGTCCGCTTGCGTCTCGGCGAGCCTGATACCGCCCGCCCGGAAGACGATGAACGCCATCACGAGCGGGTCATCGCTCGACATGACACTAGCCAGCGTGCCTGGCTGGGCCCGCTGGGTGAGCGTGGCTAGCCGACGAGAATTGACGACGCGGCAGCCGCGATAGGAGTCCCTGCTGCCGCGCAGGATCTCCACCGCGCGCGAAGCGTGTTCGGGATCGACGATGATCGCCTCGCGGTCGCGTCCAAACAGGGCCTCGGCAGCCTCACGCCATTCCTCATTTACGATTTCGGCGACCTGGCACAGGGCGCGCGGCCGCATGCCCTCCTTCTCGAGCACCGCCATGAGGCGGGACGTGCGCTCGTCGAGTGTGATCACGCCGACGCGGGCGCGCTCGAGACGCTCGGCAAGTTCATCCACCGTCTGCTGTATGTTGCGGCGCCAGGTGATCGCCTCGTCGCGACGCTCGAGCACCTTGGGGAGATTGGCGATCGCGGCCTGCCGAGCGGTGTCGATCAGACGCTCCATTTCGGCAGGATCGCGCGGCCAGACCGGAGGAACGAAGTCGGCAGTTTTGGCCTGGATGGCCTCGAGCGCCTGGATGAGTGCGCCGATCTTGAGGGGAGCGAGCTGGCCCTTGTAGTCGAGCAGGCTGGCGGCACGGGCGACGCTAAGGAAGCGCCCCTGCAACCGTGAGACAACCGCATTGCGTGCATGATCGAGCGCCTTGAGCTGGCTGGCGACGACCGATCGCTGGCTGGCTGCATCCTGTGCGGCGAGCTGGTCCCGCAGGCTGTCTTGTTCCTCGGTGAGGAGCGCGAGTTCGCTATCATAATGCGCGATCTCCCGGTCCACGCCCTCAAGTGTAGCTCCCTTCGACCGCTTTTCCGCGACATTGGCGAGCAGCGCGGCGCCCGCCTCAATGAGGCCGGCGAGGCGCTCGGTTCCGCGGGCGACCTCCTCGCGCTCGAGCAGCCCGGTAAAGCGCGTCACCAGTTCTTGGAGTGCGCGCAGCGCCTCGAGGCGGCGCTCGAGTTCGTGGATGTCCTTCTGGATGTCGCGATAGCGCTGGATCGACTCCCGGAGTTCGCCGATGTCGATGTCGTTCTCTTCGAGCAGGAAACTGTGCACGAAGCCTTCGACCGAACGCATATCCTCGAACGAAAGCGCCATGACGAAGGCGCGGGCGAAGCGGTCAGCATTGGTCGGTCGGCGCCCGGTGAAGAGCAGCCGCATATATTCTCGGATATGGTTCTTTGGCGAGTCCGGCCTAATGAGCTCCGCGCCCTCGACCGAGCAGGCCTGTTCAAGCCGTTCGCGCACGATCGTCCAGGGCGCCGAGCGTTGATGACCGCCTGGGAGCTGTTCGACCAGGAGATCGGTGTCGATGCGGATGCCGGGCGCCACATAGCGCCCAACGATCTGCGCGTCCTCGAGCAGCGTGGCTTCCAGGCATAAGCCAACGCTGACCGGCGGGCGCACACCGCTGCCGTCTTCGAAGACGAGGGCGATATGGGTGACGGCCTCGTCGCGCAGGAAGTCGTCTTCGTTGAGTTGGCCGAGACAATAGCCGCGCAGCGAGCGTTCCGAGCGTCGGCTACCACTTTCTCCAGCCGAGCGATTGAAGCGGTAATATCGGCGCGAACCGCCGGTCATGACTGCCTGGATGAGGTCGATGAGGGTGGACTTGCCCGAGCGGTTCTTGCCCAGGATCGCGGTGTCACCCGACACGTCGAGATCTTCGCGCGCGAAGAGGTGCCATTGGACGAGCGCGATGCGGGTCAGTTGCATCATTCGCCGGCATCCTGCCGTTCGTCGTCATCGTCGCCAGCCTCGGCCTCCTGATAGTCGGGCCGGGTGAGTAGCTGTTCGAGCGCGGTCAGATAATCGTCGCCGGCGACGGTCGCGACCAGCGCCCTCACGGTGAGGCCGATGTCCTGGATGTCTTCGTCATACTCCCCAAGTCGCACGATCGCGCGGCGCTCAAGCGCCTGGACATTCGCCTTGAAGTCGTTGATCGAGAGCGCGGGCCGTCGGGCCCGGGCGACCATGTCCTGATAGGCGTCGTAGGCCTCGTTGAGGCTCACGAGCACACTGCCGTGCCGTTCGACGTCGCCTTCCTGGACGCCTTCCTCCCAGACGCGACGCAGCAGGAGGAGCACGAGTGTCTCGTCGATTCGCATGCGCGGCGGATTGATCTGTTCGGTATCGGGCAGGATGCCCGCCCAGCCCTCGCTTTCGCGCACGATGAGCCGATAGCCAGCGACATCGAAATAGCTCGCGATGAGGCGTTCCATGTCAGGCCGCAGCAATGTCTCGAGCAGAATCGACGAGCCGCGATCCTCGACATGGAGGAACTGGTTGCGCAGCAAGTGTCCGATCACTTGGGTGGCACGCTGCATGCGACGCGGATCGCGCGCTTCGAGGGCAGCGAATTCAGCCAGCATCGCTGACCTCCAGGGTGACACGGCTGTCCTTGCGTGCAACGCGGAATCCTTCACAGCGCAGCCAGGCATTGTCGACCATCACGTCTGCCGTCCGCGTGAAGGTGAAGCTGCGCCGGAGATGCGCGACCAGTGGGTGCACATCGTCTCCGTCCTCCCCAGTCGCGGACACGGCAAGGCGAAGTGCTTCGAAGGCAAGGAAATCATCCACGGTGTCGAGCCAGAAGCCGCTCGCATGCGTTTCGCCCATGGGGGGCACGCGCCGTTCGAGGAATCGACTCACCTGCTCGGGCTTGACGTCAAGCCGGTTGAGATAGTCGCGCTCGAGCCGCTTGCGTAGCTCGCGGATGGGATCAGGAGGCGGAAGGACAAGCATGCCGCCGACGATTGGCGCACGCACGGTACGCGGCCGGGCGAGCAGGAAGGGAGAGAGCGGCGTATGGCGAGGCTCGAGCGGACCGTGAAGGTCGAGCGCGCGACCGCTAGCTAGCAGCTTGTCGAGTTGGAGTAGCAACGGTTCGCTGCGCTGGATGAATGACCCGCTGCGCCGGCCAGCATAGCGCACTGTGTTGCGCAGTCGAGTTTCAAGGCGAGCGCGGTGATGCTGGATCTGCTCGAAGGCTTCCTCGATACGATCGAACACCCGTCGGATTTGTGCGAGATCGTCGAACACGAGATCCTTGGAAGCCGCCGCGTCCTTCGCAAGACGCGCTTCCAGATAGGCCTCTGCGATCGCACCGATGTCGGCGATCGAGTCCTCGAGACGATCGAGGCTCTGGATGATGTGGTGACGGTAGCGATAGGGATGCGAGACCGTGGTGATCGCTGCGTAGTCCTGCAACAGAACGCGTTCGACGAAATCCTCGAAATAATGCCGTAGCCTCCGTCCGAGAGTGTCGCTGGCGAGTACCAGCTTGTCGATCTCACGCAGCGCCGAGAGGACGCTGCGCAAGTAGCGACCAAACGAGGCGGCATCTCGCGCCGCCTTATGCAGGCCGGGTGCATTGTCGCGGGCATTGATCTGCAACGCGTCGAGCTCGTTCTTCACTTGGACCACCAATCCGCCAAGCTGCTCGGACAGGCCTTCGCGCAGCCCGCAAAGGAACTCAGCGAGCCGCATCGCGCCCGGCGGCATATCGACGGTCACCTTGAGACCATACCGCGTTTCCTCGAGCCAGCCAGTCGCGATGAGGCGGTTGTAGATATGACGTGCGCGCATGAGCGCTTCGTTGCTGGCCTGTGCATCCGCTGTCTCGACGCGGCGGCGGCGCATGCGTCTGCCCTTGCGGGTCAAAACCTGGTCGAGGACGACTGGCGCCTCGTCCTCGCGCCAGAGATCGGCATTGTGAGCGAGGGTTTCGTAAATCAGGCCGACGATCTCGGCTTGGCTGGGAAAGCGAAGGTCCGAGCGATAGAAATCTCGGTAGATCTTCACGAGCACCGCTTCATAGAGATGGCGGTTCGACCCTGAGAACAACGTGAAGATATCGGTATTGAGCTGGCCGAATAGCATCAGGCGTTCCTTCGCATGGCAGGCTGGTCGACGGGACCCCTCTCGCCGTCAATTTTCTCGAGGTCTGAGTTTGCACTCATGAAATACCCTCGCCAATCTGGACACTTTCGCCACTTACCCATCGCGCAGAAATAGAATCAGCTCCCCGAAACATCCATCGAACAGATATTGAACACTACCAGGGCGTAGACAAGAGATAGTCGCAGAAGCGATAAACCAGCCACTTCGAAAAAAATCGGCAAACATTAGAGCATGTGTCAACTGTGTCATACCGGGAGCAGAGGGTAAGGAATCGGCAAGCAACAGGTCTCGTAGTACAGCGCTGCATCTCGTCATTCTTCCAAACCAGTCCGACCGCTTCACGCGCATCGCCCTTGGAAGCGGATTTACCGGTCAGCCCGACATTCCAGACACACGAAAAAGATGGTGTGTCGCGGTGCGATCGCTCCCTTTCCCGGTGGCGATGGCTCTGGCCAACGAAGGACTGAACTGGAGGCTGATATGAATAAATGACTTGAAATGTGCCGCGACAGAGAAGCTGCGTATCGACTTCCTTTCCAATTCGAGCATTCATCCATGCATGGACGAAAACCTTGCTTCACCGGACCTGCGCGAACTCATCGCACATCTGTGCCTCGAGGCTGGCCGCATCATGGAAGATACGAGCTGCGAACTGGCCTTGGCATTGCCAACCGATGCAAGCGCTGTCGATACACGGTTGGGAATGGTCCGCGTTGCCGCCGATGACATTCAGTTTCTGATTGCGGCAGCCCAGGTCCTGCAGCGTAGACGAAGCGACCAAACCTGAGCTTCGGCATTAATCCAGGCGTCGGCCGATATTTCGACGAACCGCCCCACAATCCATTCGACTTCCGCTGCAAACGAAGCATTGCTGTCATCACTGAATCGCAGCCGGCCCGACCGGCTGCCGCCCCGGCAACCAGCGAGTTGCGGGGCCTTGGGTGGTGGGAGCGACACAGTGTTGCTCCGCAATGAGGAGTCCACCCATGACAAAGAACTTCCGACTCAACGACCTCCAGCTGGTCCTGCTCTCCAATGCTGCGTCGCGCGACAATGGCAGCCTGCTGCCCCTGCCAGTAAGTTGCACCCAGGACACAACCCGCATCCGCAAGGCCGTGGCCTCGCTCCTGCGCCGCGACCTCGTGGAAGAGATTGCTACCACCGACCGGAACCTCTGCTGGCGCGAGGAGGATCAGGACTACATCGGCCTGTTCATCACCGATTCCGGCCGCAGCGCCATCGGCGTGGGCACTGATCAGGAGACGCAGGAAGAGGCATTCGATGCGGCTGCCGCGACGTCTGACGCTAACGAACAGGTCGCATCTGCAAAGACTGCCTCCCCTCGCGTGCGCAGCAAGATTGGGGCGGTGATCGCCCTGCTCCAGCGCGACGAAGGCGCAACGCTCGACGAGATGGTCGAAGCCACCGGCTGGCTTCCGCACACGACCCGGGCGGCTCTCACCGGCCTGCGCAAGAAGGGCCACAGCATCGAGAAGACCAAGCGCGGGGACGTGACCTGCTACCGGATCGCGGCGGAGGGCTGATCATGGCCAAGTTCGATGATCAGCTGCGCGAGATCCCGCAGATGGACAAGGCAGGCCTCAGGGACCGGTGGGCCTCGCTCACCGGTCGCCCGGTGCCCAAGGTCAGTACCGCCATGCTGCGCCTTACGGTTGCGTATGAGCTGCAGGCCAAGGCGTTTGGCGGCCTGTCGCGCAAGGCAAGGCGGCAACTCGACGGTGCGGGTGGGAAGAAGGCCGTTACGAAGGACATCCGTCCCGGCATGCGGCTTGCCCGCGAGCATGGCGGCGTCCTGCATGTCGTCACCATCGGCGACAATGGCGAGATCCTCTGGAACGATCGCGAATGGCGTTCCCTGAGCGAAGTCGCCCGCGCCATCACCGGCACCCGCTGGTCCGGGCCTGCCTTCTTCGGATTGAGGAAAGCCGCATGAGCAGGATCGGTGTGACTGAAAGACAGGTGGCAGTCCTCACAGTGATCGAGGACGAGGTCGCCTCCGGGCGCCCCTCGCCCAACACCGTGGAGTTGGCCAGAGCCACCGGCTTCAGCACCGGCGAGATCGCCCGTATCCTCGATGCACTCGAATATATGGGGTTCATCACCCGCATTCCGAACCGCAGGCGCAATATCCGCCTGTGCTCGCCCTCAGTGAGGATGGCACCCGACGATCACCTGATCGCGGAACTGACCCGCCGCGGCTATCTCGTGCGTAAGGGGATGGGGCAATGACCAAGGTCCGCTGCGCCATCTATACCCGCAAGTCGAGCGAGGAAGGCCTCGAACAGGACTTCAACTCGCTCGATGCCCAGCGCGAGGCCTGTGCTGCCTATATCCTGAGCCAGGCATCCGAAGGCTGGTCGCTGCTGCCCGAGCACTACGATGACGGCGGCCTGTCGGGCGGAACGCTGGAGCGCCCTGCCCTCAAGCGGCTGCTTGCCGATATCGAGGCGGGCAAGATCGACATCGTGGTCGTCTACAAGGTGGACCGGCTCACGCGCTCGCTGCTCGACTTTGCCAAGCTGGTCGAGACGTTCGATGCGGCCGGCACCAGCTTCGTGTCGGTGACCCAGTCGTTCAACACGACCAACTCGATGGGCCGCCTCACCCTCAACATGCTGCTGTCCTTCGCCCAGTTCGAGCGCGAGGTCACTGCCGAGCGCATTCGCGACAAGATTGCGGCGTCGAAGGCCAGGGGCATGTGGATGGGCGGCAATCCGCCGCTCGGCTATCGTCCCGAGGGCCGCAGCCTCGAAATTGTGCCGGAGCATGCCGAACTGATCCGCCAACTGTTCCATCGCTATCTCGCTGTCGGCAATGTTCGATTGCTCGCCGAACAGCTCGAGGCGGAAGGAACGAGGATTCCGCAGCGTACGGCCCTGACGGGCAGACAGATGGGCGGCGGCACCTTCAGCCGGGGACAGATCTACAAGATTCTCTCCAACCCGATTTACCT
Organism: Novosphingobium sp.; assembly: GCA_024236175.1. Classification (GTDB taxonomy): domain Bacteria; phylum Pseudomonadota; class Alphaproteobacteria; order Sphingomonadales; family Sphingomonadaceae; genus Novosphingobium. The sequence goes on from JACKKY010000004.1 coordinate 296,434, forward strand.
TGGCGAGATCCATCACCGCGGCAAGGTCTACGAGGGCAAACACGAAGCTATCATCGATCGCGATCTGTGGGATCAGGTTCAGAGCAGGCTCGCCGACAATACCCAAGGCACGCAGCGTACGGCCACCACCAAGGTAGCCAGCCTACTTGCTGGTCTCGTCAACGACGAGAATGGCGAACCGCTGGTTGCCGCGCACGCATGCAAGGGAAAGCAGCGCTACCGTTACTATGTCAGCCGGGCGCTGCAGCACGACGCCAATTCCGCTGCTGCGAATGGTATTCGGATCCCTGCGCGCGAAATCGAGGCCGCCGTAGCAAACCGGATCGCAGACGCCCTTTCGGATCCGTTCGACATCATGACAAGGGCAGGCATCGTACCCGAAAGCCACCGCATTGAATCCACGCTGCAGCGCATCGAGAAACTGGCAGTGCGTGTCCGCAAGAAGGACAGAACCTTGCTGCGCAGTCTCGTCAGCAGGGTCACAGTTCTGCCCCTCGGGATATCAATCGATCTGTCAGCCGAAGAGCTTCGTGACAGGCTTGAAATCGAGACTTCAGGTGAAGGACCGGCGACCATCAATCTCAGGTCCGATGTCCGCCTTACCCGATCGGGGCGAGCGGTCAGGCTCGTCTATGACAATGGCCGCGCCGCCACTTGCGGCGAACCGGACCAGGGGCTCATCCAGCTGCTTATGCATGCCAGGCATTGGTGGGAACAGCTTGCAACCGGCGAGATCGATATTGCAGCCATCGCCCGCAACGAGAACATCAACGACTCATGGGTCTCCCGTGTCGTGCGCCTGAATTTCCTCGCACCCCAACTGGTTGAAGCCATCCTTTCTGGCACTCAGCCGGCCTCGATCAATGCTGCATCGCTGCGCAGTGCGGACCTGCCGATCGACTGGAATGAACAGATCGCCATGTTCGGTCTTTGAACCACAGCCACGCCTCTCACCTCAACATCAGCGGCGCTACGGCGCCGCTGCTCATTTGTGCCATCCACGAGGGGAACTGCTTCGAACGATCGACAGGCAAGTCCGTACTGCGCAAATGGCCCACAGAGAAAAAGACCGGAAATGGCCCATTCGATGCCACCTGAGCCCTCTCCGCAGACCGGAGATACTCTCCAGGACGCGCCAAACTGCGGCCTTTGAAGGAAATTTTATAGTTTTATATCAATTACTTAGACTGTGTGGCGGAGGTTGCAGTCAGCTGCGAACCGCTCTCCCTTCTCATCCCTGTTTTTCCGGGAAGAACAGGGAGAAAGTTTCGGTTTTCCGTTGCACGACTGGGTCTCCCGACCTGAATCGATCAATAAATCAAAAACTTGTCTCAAGATGAACACGGCGCGGAACAGGGAGCAATATTCACCGAACAGGGTGGACATCTGGACAGATCAGGGCCGGCACGGCAGCCTTGGTCCGGCTGGCAGAGACCGGGACCGGTTGCGCAGTTTCCCAATTCAATTTATCTGATTCCCAACGCATCCCCAATTCCGAGGGGATCGTGGCAGCAGCACCAAGTCCTCTGACCCTGGAGCAGCAGCCGGAAAGCAAGCACGGACGCCGCTTCGATGCGATTGTCCCGTGTTCAATCTTTCCGCCTGTACGCTCGGGTTTAGAAAGACTGACAGATGCCACTTCCCAAAATTCGTCGTCGCGAGCGGCCTCTCGGCTCAACCTCGCTGCAACCGTTCAAACCATTTCATGACAACTTCCGGCTCGCAACCGAATATGTCTCGCCCGACGAGCTCAATCCCCCTCCGCGGATTCTGCGCAAGCATGGCAAGCGCAACATCAAGATCATCGTGGCCTCGATCCGCGAGCATGGTTTCAACAACCCCATCCTGATCGACGATGCCAACCGGATCGTCTGCGGGTATGGTCGTTGGCTAGCGGCAGAGGAGATCGGCATCCGCTCGGTCCCGGTCATTCGCCTCAGTCACCTTACGCCCGAACAGATCAGACTGTACCGCATTGCCGACAACAAGATTGCCGAGCAGTCGGAATTCGACCTGTCCGAACTGCGGATCGAGTTCCAGGAACTGGAAGCGCTCGAACTGGACCTGAATCTGGAATTGACCGGCTATTCGACCACGGAGATCGACCAGCTGGTCACGTCAGTACCGACAGAGCCGGAACCAGCTGATGAACTTCCCGAGATTGTGGAACAGGCAGTCACTCATCCCGGCGACCTCTGGCAACTTGGAGCGCACCGGCTCGTCTGCGCAGATTCACTCCAACCAGAATCCTACGTTGCACTATTGGAAGGAAAGAAGGCCCAGATGGGTCTGACCGACGCGCCGTACAACCTGAAGGCCGAGGACTATTCCGGGCTCGGCCAGCATCGGCATGGCGACTTTGCCATGGCTGCCGGAGAAATGACCGAGGCCGAGTTCACCGACTTCATCGCCGGCTATTCAAGGCTGATGGCCGAACACAGTGTGGACGGCTCGATCCACTTCCATTGCATGGACTGGCGGCACATGGGCGAAATGCTGGCAGGCGCCGGCCGGGCCTATGCGGAACTCAAGAACCTCGTCGTCTGGAAGAAGGCTTCGGCCGGCATGGGCACCTTCTACCGGTCCCAGCACGAGCTGTTGTTCGTCTGGAAGAACGGCAAGGCGCCTCATGTCAACAACTTCGGGCTGGGCGACACGGGTCGCTATCGCTCGAATGTCTGGGAATATCCCGGCAACAACGGCTTTCATCGCGACCGCGACCGAGAGCTCGCCGCCCATGGCACGGTCAAGCCGTGGTCAATGTTCGCCGATGCCATGCGCGACTGCTCCAGGCGCGGCGGCATCATTCTCGACCCTTTCGGCGGCTATGGAACGACGCTGATCGCTGCTGAACGCACCAACCGCAAGGCACGGGTTATCGAGATCGATCCCCGTTACTGCGATGCTGCAATTCGTCGCTGGGAAGATCTGACAGGAAATGACGCAATCCTCGTCGCGACCGGCCAGACGTTTGCAGAAGTCATGTCCGATCGCAGCGATGCCGAGGAATTTGGCAATCCGGTCCCCGACAATGATGACGGGGAGGAAGCATGATGGCTCGCCCACCCAGAAAGTCCAGGGACGGGCAAGAGGTCGGCCCCGGCCGGCCTCCCCTGCACTCGCGCTTCCGTAGGGGTCAGTCCGGCAATCCCAAGGGGCGGCCGAGAAAGGCGCGCGACTTGGGCGAGCTGATCGACAAGGAACTCGACCAGATCGTCAGCGTCACCGAAAGTGGCAAGCAAAGGCGCCTTTCGAAGCGCGAGATCCTGATCAAAGGTCTCATCAACGACGCACTCAAGGGCGATCGCAAGGCCCAGGCGATGCTCTTGCCCTATGTTGAGCGCACAAGAGAGCATGGCGATCAACTCAGCGAACTCGATCCCGCCGAAATTGCCCGGTTCGCTCTTCGCTACTTGCCCAGGGATGACGAGGAGAGTTCCGGGTGACCCAACTTCCCCGAGACCTCCATGATGCCATGACCCGGGCTGACTATGCCATGTTCGTCTCACGGGTCATGTCAACGCTCGAACCCGGCACACGCTACGAGCACAACTGGCATATCGATCTGATCGCGCATCGGCTCGAAGGCGTAAGGAGTGGTGAACGCCGGCGGCTGATGATCAATCTACCACCGCGCAGCATGAAGACGATCCTTGTCAGCGTTGCATTCAGTGCCTGGCTGCTGGGGCACGACCCGACCCGCCGCATCATGTGCGTTGCCTATAATCAGGATGTCGCAAAGGCCCAGGCCGTGCTCTTCTGGCGCATCGTCAACTCGCCCTGGTTCCGAAGAGTGTTCCCGCAATGCCGTCCAACTGTGCCCAATCGCCAGATGGAATGGCAGACCTCGGCGGGTGGCTATCGGCTCGCAACCTCGATCGAGGGCAGCGTGCTCGGCCGCGGCGCGGACTTCATCATTCTTGATGATCCCAACAAGGGACAGCAGATCTATTCGAAAGTCGCGCGTGAGAAGGTCAAGACCAGCTACGATCACACCATCTCGACTCGGCTCAATCACCCCAGGGAAAGCGCTATCCTTTGCGTGATGCAGCGCCTGCACGACGATGATCTTGCCGGGCATATGCTCAATCAGGAAGACTTCGAGATCGTGCGTGTGCCGGCCATCGCTCTTGAAGACGAGGTCTGGGATCTCGGAAACGGCCAAATCCATCGCCGTGCATCAGGCGAGCTTCTCCAGCCCAGCCGCATGGGGCCTGCCGAGATCGAGCGGCAGCGCGCAAAGATGGGAAACACTGCATTCAACGCGCAGTATCAGCAGCAACCGGTACCCGATGACGGTATCGTCATCCGCAGATCCTGGCTGCGCTACTACGAACAGCCACGTGACGACTACATGCTGCGGATTGCCAGTTGGGATACTGCATCGACCCTGTCGGAGGAAGCCGACTGGTCGGTCGGCACAGTTTGGGGCCTTGCCGATCAGGAGCTGCATCTGCTCCATGTCGAACGGGTGCGGCTCGAAGCGCCTGAACTTGTCGAGCTGATCGAGGACGTGCATCAGCGCTACCGGGTCGATGCGACGCTGATCGAAGACGCCGACTTTGGCCGCGGGATCGCGCAGCACCTTTTTCGCACCTCCAGAATCTGTCGCCCGCAATTGTATAGGCCGCGGATCGACAAGATCGCGCGCATGCAGGCGCGTTCGGTGATGTTTGAAACCGGCAAGGTGTTCCTTCCGCGTGAGGCGAGCTGGCTTTCCGCCTATCTCGACGAACTGCTCGGGTTTCCCAATCGGGCGCATGACGATCAGGTCGACAGCACCAGCCAGGCACTCGACTGGTTCCAGGCGCGGTTTTCAGCAGAGATTGCACCTGAGGTAGAGGAGCGCCGCCGCAGGCGTCCTTCGGGTCGTCGTCGTCCTCGTCGCCGAGGACGCAGCTGATGTCGGGGGACCGGTTCGCCAGGTGATCGCGAGGTGGGTGCTTGAAGCCTTTTGTCAGTCTGCGGTGCGACCATTGTCGGGCAGGATCCCCTCCCACTGCTCCTCATGGCTGCCAAGGTGATTGTCCCAGCCCGGTTTGGTCAGGGTGCCCTTTGGCGCCACCCGGCTGGTGATGATCCGCTCCGGCTTCTCATGCCAGCCGATGTTGAAGGCAAAGCGGGTGCGAAAGAAGGTGAGCCAGGAATACGGCAGGTGGTCATGAATCCACCAGGCAAGCTTCTGCCAGTCGCCCTCGCCCCGGAATCTGTTCCAGAATGAGGGGACGACAATGCAGGCAGCAGCGCCCATGCAGCCCTCCTCGTCGCGCAGGTCCCAGATGTGATAGGCAGCGTTGCTGGCATTGGACCCGCAGGCATATTCCGGGTGGCCCGACATCGTCATCTGGTGACCGAACTGGTTGAGCTCAGCAGAGCGATAGGCCGAGCGGATCACGATCGGCCCAAACGCAGCTTGCAGCGGTTCGAGAATCTCCTCGCACAACCTTGTCCCGGCGGCGATGGCAAGGTCCGGATCGTCGGGAATGTTGGCAATCCCATGGACAGCAGCGATCTCGGAATAGAGGAAATCACGCACGAAGAAGTTCGCAGACAGCCGGGTTTTGCCGAACTCGGTCAATTCGCGCACGGTCATGCCGGTAGTGATTTGCCGATCCGGCGCACTCATGATGAGGGTGTCATGCCGAGTTGCCGGCGATACGCTGCAGCCTCGGCCTCAGGCTGTTGACGAACTGATTGGCGACCTGGGCAAACCAGGCGCGCTGGTCTTCCTCGCGGGCCTCATCCCATTGCAGGGGCGATGGCTTTGTCAGGCCGATCGTGGGAACATCGTCATTTCCCCATACGAGCGGTGGTAGATCAGAGGATGTAAACTCGCGATCGATCGCCTCGCGGTCCATAGCAAGTTCGGCATAGGCGCCCTCCCCTTCGGCGCCGGGGAATCGCACTTGCGCCCCGATCTCCTGGAGCGACCGGTCGCGGTAGAGGTTGACGTAATAGCCATTCGGCAACGGAAGTCTGATCCATCCAACTCCGCCGCTCCGCGGAAGCGGTTGACCCGGATCATCGAAGCTGACCCCCGAGACGAAGCGCGCGACGAACTCCCGCCAGGCAAGCCCCACATCACTGAGAGCCCGATCCCCTGCCCCGCCACGAACATCTTCGATCGCATCGATGACAAGGCCCGGGACTTCCGAGCGGATGACGTGGCGCTCGATGGTAGCTGTCCGGGCCAGCACTCTGGGCTGGACTATCGTTCGCTCCCGCCCTGTCTCATCGGCATATTGGTATTCCACGATCTCGATCAGCCCGAACTCGAAGGCGAGGCCGGGCTGATCGCGCAGATATTCCCCGATCCGTCTTGTGCCCTCGGCAATCCCATCGCCCACCACCAGCAGCAGGAAGCGTCCCGCAGCCAGGTCGCTGGTCACCCGGTCGACGAGAGCGCCCTCATCCAGCTCGCTTCCCGCCTCGCGGGCCAACTCGTAGAGGACATTGCCTTCGCGACCGGTTGCAACCGTGATCTGTCGCTGCAGGTCCTCATATTCGTAGCGATGGAGTTCGCGTGCATAGTCGAGGATCTGGCCAATAACCTCACGCCTTGCCTGCGGATTGCGCCATAGCTTGCATTCCACCACGACCAGCCTGCCCCGTTCATCGGCAAGCAGCACATCGACAAATCCGACACCGGGGAGCGACAGTTCCCGCGCAACTGTGAAGATCCGCCCGAAGCTGGGATCGAGTGCATGCACCGGCATGATCTCGGGATGATCATGGATCAGGTCGCGCAGGCGATGCTCCCTGTTCGCAATCCCCTCGGGCACGCGCGGGATTATTCGCGGCGCAACGTTCTCGTCCAGCAGCACCAGGGTCATGCTGTCACCTGCCTCCCCATGTCGACAATCAGTGTCATTACCAAGGCTTGGTGCGGCCCGACAGTCAACCGCAAATGTCACTCATCGTCTGTAGATCGATCGCCTACACGGGCGTCATTAGACCGGCGTGGATATCTGCACACGCCTTGGCCGAAACGTTCGCCGTCTCCGCGAGGAGAAAGGCTGGAGCCAAGAGGACTATGCCGACCGCGCCGGCATCCATCGAACCTATGTCAGCGATATTGAGCGTGGAAAACGCAATCCGACCGTGACGGTGGTGGAAAAGCTCGCCAAGCCGCTGGAAGTGGAACCGGGGCGGCTGCTGGATTGAGGCATTCGCCCATCAGTTGCTCCACGTCGATTTCACATAAGATCTGTTCTCAGTTTTGCTCGCGTATTTGGATAGAACTCAGTGGGGCGGCATTTTAATGAGATTGTGCACCGCCAATCGGAATGCAGCCAATAACCTCGCCAATTTCATGGAAGGCCGCGGCGCACCGACCCTGCTTGACATATAATGTCACGCTATTCGCACCAGATTCTCGTTGATCATCACGGGCAGAAGCGGGACTGGCCCATCTTCCGCCACTGCGCGGCGAAAGGAGGTCGCCCGAGTAGCAAGGCAAGCCCCCCGATCAAGGCGCTATTCCGAGACCATCTCCACCCTTGCCTGCGGTCAGCCGGCGCAGAACCTCGCCCGTGGCAAAGTCGACTTCCGCAATTGTGTCGCGCCCCGTCTCGGCGACGTAAACCAGCTTGCCGTCGCGCGAAAACGCGATGGTTACCTGGACAGCCTCCCGCGCGCCACTGACGGAGATCGTGCGCAGGGGCTTGCGCGTCGCGACATCGAACACATTCAGCGTGCCCGAACCGATGTTCGAGCATATCGCGGTCTTCCCATCCGGACTGATCGCGATGCGGACGGGAACCGGGTCGGCTGGCAGCGTGTCGATGGTTTCCATCGTCGCAAGATCGACCACCCTGATGCGTCCGCCAGAATCGTCGCCGACCCAGAGCTGCCTGCCGTCCGGCGTCAGCGCCAATCCTTCCGGATAGCCGCCGACCGTGATGTCGGACAGCTTCTTGCGCTCGCGCAGGTCGATCACGCTCACTGTCCCCGCCATGATATTGGACGCGTAGGCGCGGCGCCGGTCCGGCGACACCACAAGCATGTGAGTACCGGCTTGATCGGTCGGGATCGAGCGGATCAGACCCCGGCGCGGATCGACGATCACGACGCTTTTGCTTTTCTCCGCCGCGATCACAATTCGTCCGGTGCGAAGCCACGCGATACCGTGCGGAGCTTCGTTGGGAGAAAGATCGATCCGCTTCATCCGCCTCGCGGTTGCGACATCGAAAATATCGATCGTGGTGCCGCCATAAGCTACAACTGCTGCTTGCTTCCCATCCGGCGAAATCGCCACTTCATGCGGTGCGGGGCCGGTCTCTACGCGAGCACGTTCCTGCCCGCTGTCGAGGTCGAGAAAACTGACGGTGTTCTCTGTCTTGTTCCCAACCACAAGCGTGCCCGCCTGCGCCGGCGGAGCGCAGGGGACAAGGATGAGAGCAAGTGCCACACTCAGCCATGCTCTGCCGGAAGTCGGGAACCAATCGAATGCGGTCGCCAACTTGATAGTCCCGGAACCGCAGGATTGTGTGGCCGAACCCATCAACAATCGGACTGCAGCATCACGAACCGCTGGAAATCTTCGCCAAATCCGTATCGATACTGGCGAGGATCTCGTCCGTGAGCATATCGCTTGCAAAACCCTGAATTTGCCGAAGCGTCATCGCGCGTGCCATCGCAATCTGAGGATTGGCGGCCAGCGCCGGAACATGCTTGTCGAGGACAGCCTTTGTCGCAGGATTATCGAGCAGCGTGCCGATATCGGTATCCCCAGTCGAGTATTGCGGTTTCGCCGATTCCGTCGAGCTTCCCGTTTCCGCATTGGCGCTTGATACTCCAGCCGCCGCGAACACGCAGACCGCCGTTAGACTGGCCAGAAGATGTTTGGTGATCATGATAAAACTCCCTCTCTCAAAATGGCCTGATCCGCCACCATTCGAATTTCCCAATCCAACGGCATCATGCCCGGCGAGCATCTCAATCAGGACTGACTGTTTCGCCAGAAACGCCGAAGCTTCCGTCCATGATTGTGCCTCTTGCGCATTGGGAAAGGTTCTGTTTGAGAATTTGAATGGCCAAGCCAACCAAGCTGAAATCCAATTTACGCGACACAGTGGCGCATAACATCGAGGTGCCTGCCTCGTCAACTTCCAAGGATGCGCGTGCATTGCGTTCAGGCCAGGCCTTGCGAGCAGGGCTGCTGTCCCTCCTTGAACGCAAGCCATTCGAACAAATCACCGTCCGGGAGATCTGCAAGGAGGCCAACGTTCACTACGCGACCTTCTTCCGCCACCATCCAACGAAGGAAGCGCTCCTCGATTCGATTGCCACAGATGAAATCGCTCAGTTGAACAAGCTTACACTCGCCATCCGCGCCGCGGACAATTATGAGGCCGGCTTCCAGGCCTTGTGTGCATATGTCGATGAGCACCGGTCGCTTTGGTCGATCCTGCTGAATGGTGGAGCAGGCTCGGCAATGCGCGAAGAATGGGTCCACCAGTCTCAATTGGTTGCGGCGCGCGAGAAACCGATCGCCAGTTGGTTGCCCACCGAGCTGGGCACAATTTGCGCCGCGACCTGGATTGCGGAGACTCTCGCCTGGTGGCTTGCACAACCACCCAGGGCCTACAGTGTGGATGACATCGCCAAGATCCTCTACCGGATGCTGGCCACCTCGATCATGGCACCTGACTAGCCGATGGTTGGATCGTGGACGCCCTGTAGCAATGTGGCGCCAATCAGACACTCAGTCGATCCGGTAGGTCAAAGTCCTTCCGCTTTGCTCGCAAAGAAGTCGTCGACATCATCGAACGCCTGCATAACCACGGAAACATAGCGGTCGACGAAGGCCTGGCGATACACGGGATCGCTGATCAGCATCGGCCTGTCCCTGCGTATCGCCTCGATAACCATCGGAGCCACTTCTTCAGGCAATCGAGCCACGCGCTTGAAGCTTGACGGAACGACCACCTCCTCCTCGAAGGGGCCGCCAAAACGTTTCGGTCGATATTTCGAGTTGTTGGTCTTCATCCCCGATTCGACGCTTGCCACGCAAAAGACAGTGGATTGCACTCCCGTGCCTTCAAGCTCCCGCCGCAGGTTCATCATCATGCCGATGACCCCGGCCTTGGCACCCGAATACGGAACATGACTTTCAATGAGATCCGGAATGAGGCCGGCCACGGAAGCGGACGCCACGAAATGCCCCTCACCCAAAGCGATCATATCGCCGAGGAACACCTGTATGAAATTCATGACCCCCATGAAATTCACGTCGACGATCTAATCGATCTCGCTGTCGGAAATATTGTTCATGGTTTTGAACGATGTTGCGCCGGCGTTGGGGATAACGATCTGGATCGGGCCGAAAGCATTATTCGCTCTGGACTTAAGCGCTTGAACGTCAGTGCGATCCGACACGTCGCATGCGATGGAAATGGCCTCGCCTCCCGCCTGGCGGATCATGTCCGCCGTGGCATCCGCGCATTCCTCGAGGATGTCCGCAACGACAACCCGCGCTCCCTCCGCTGCGAGGCTCAGTGCGACAGCGCGTCCCAGCCCGCTGCCGCCACCGGTCACGATTGAGGATTTGCCCGCTATCTCCGTCATTCTGTGAACCTCAGCGGAATTGAATGCTGCTATCGTCGGCAATCATCTTACGCCACCCTTACGCGTCGAGCCGGGCATCTTCCTTCAGATCCGCCGGATCGAATGCAAACGGAAGACCCTTCAGTCCCCAGACGCCGAAAAAGGGACGCCAGCTGGACGGGCCCGTCCTGCGCGGGTTCTTCATGCGACGCGCGATCAGGTGCAGGCCTTCCTCGATCTGCGCCCGGGCAATGAATTGCCCCAAGCAAATGTGTCCGCCCATGCCGAAGGTCAGATGCTTCTTTATTTCCTTGCGGCCGGGATCGAAGCTGTCGGGGTCGTCGTAGGCCGTGGGATCGCGGCCGGCGATGCTGACGGGAAAGAACAACTCGGTGCCCTCCGGAATCAGCACGTCCCGGTATGTGATCGCCTTGACCACCGTACGCGGTATCGTCGAGGTCGTCAGGTAGCGGAAGTTTTCCTCAACCACACGACGACAGTAGGCCTTGTCCTCGGCACAGCGTTCATAGATCCGGGGCTTGTCAATCAGCACGGACATCAACAGCGTAAGTGCGTTCTTCGATGTGTCGTATCCGGCGACGAACAGGAAAATGAGCAGGTCGAAAAGTTCTCTCTCGCTGAGATCGCCCCGCTCCACCGTATCGAGCAGGATTTCCAGCAGATCTTCCTCACCTTGCGGCAAGCGCGCCGCCTTGCGCTCCGCGACCAGCCTCTGCACGAAGCCATTCATCACGTTCATCGCGTTCTCGAGGGCCGGCAGGTGGTTCCGATCCATGCTGAAACTGAGACCGAGCGCTTCAAGCGATGAGCGCAGTTCCGGAATTGCCGAACGTGGCGCCCCGATCAGACTGCACATTACACCGATCGGGAAGTTGGAGGCGAACTCCTCAAAATCGAATTCTCTCCTTGGCACCCACTCGTCGAGCAGCTCCGAAATTACGCCCTGCATGAGCGGACGATGCCGGTTCGCCTGCCGGGGCGTGAAGGCCGGTGCAAGGACGCTGCGAATACGCTCATGCGGAGCGCCTTGCCGGGCAAGCAGGCTGTATTTCTCGAACCGTCCCCACTCGGTGCCGTCCGCGTCCATGACTTCAAGGACATTGTCGATCCTGGTCTGGAGATATTCATCCCTCCACAGCAGATCCTTCATCGCGCCGAACTGATGCACGGCAAAGCCGAACGCGGCCTTCGCCAGCCAAGGATGCGCCTCCCTGGCCGCCGCAAGTTGAGGCCAGGGATTGGAAGCAAAAGCGGCTTCCTCCATTGGAAGATAGGGCAATTCAAGCTCATCGATTCTTTGCATCGCCTTCTCCCGCTCCTTTCAGGACGCGCTATTATTTATTACCAGCCAGACACTCATTTCAAAAACTTCGCCAAGTCCTGGAATGCCGAAACTTCCGCATACGATCTCATGCCGGCGTAAACCGGATCGGCAGGGTTTCGAGGCCCCAAACGCCCGGGAAACGCCGCCAGGTGACTTCGCCAGCGATCTTCGGGTCCTTGAGCCGCTGAGCGATCAGATGCAGTCCTTCCTCCATCTGGAATCGAGCAAGGTGCAGGCCGAGGCAGATGTGCGCCCCCTTGCCGAAGGCAAGGTGATGCTTGGCGTATTCGCGGCCGGGCCGGTACTCCATCGGGTTGTCGAACGTGCGCGGATCCCGGCCCGAGATATTGAGCAGGAACATCAGGTGTGTGCCCTTGGGAATGAGCACGTCTTTATACTCGATATCATCCAGGGCGATGCGTGGCGGGCTGCTTGGGCTCGAGTGGCGCAGGCCTTCCTCTATCGCCAGTGTGCAGAACTCCCTGTCCCGCGCGCACCGTTCCCACAGTTCGGGCTGCTGGAACAGCAGGTGGGAGGTCATGCTAAGCTGGTTCTTTGTGGTATCGTAGCCCGCGGCGAACAGGAAGAAGAGCTGCTCGCAAACCTCCTGATGAGTCAGAATACCGGCATCTTCCGCCCAGACCAATTCCTGCAACAAGTCGTCTTGTTCCTGGCCACTGCCGCGCCGTTTGTTCACGAGGTCGGAGGTGAACTCCATCATCATTGCATGGGCATCTTCCATCTGAGGCAGCAATGATGGATCGAGGCTGTAGCTGAGGCCCTGAACTTCCAGTGCCCATTTGATCTTCGGCAGGTCGGCAAGGTCGGCGCCAATCAGACCGAACATCACCGCCACGGGGAAATTGGAAGCGAACTCAGTGAAATCAAACTCCCCCTTGGGGCCCCAATCATCGAGCAGCTCTGAAACCACTGCGCGGATGAGCTCGACGTGTCCGGCGATGCGGCGCGGCTTGAAGAAGGGCTTGAGCGCATCGCGCACTCGACGGTGCTCTTCCCCGCGCTTGCTGATCACCAGGTTCATCATGAAATCGCCCCAGGGCTTTCCGGTCGCGCCCATGATTTCGACGACATCCCCGGTGGCGATATGCAGCTTGTCATCCATCTGAATGAGGTCGCGGATCTCGTGGTGGCCATGAACGAGGTAACCGTGGGTGAACTTGGCAAGCCACGGATGGCATGCACGTGCCTGTGCAAACCCGGGCTCGGGATCGGCGCCGAACGCGCGATCCTCGATCGGCAGTTCCATGAGGTCAAGTTCGTTGATCGCAGTAGGCATGCTGGCAGTCCTTTTCCGTTTTTCGCCCCACCTACCAGTCGGTGAACCGGCCCGGACTATCTTCTCCGGGTCCGGCCTCCATCATTTCGGCCATCCGAGCATTTCCCAGCCCTGTGACGACGCGGATACAAATTCCAGGTAATGTCCAAGCCTCTGCCGTGCATCCACGAGGGCCGAGAAGATTCCGGCACCGTCGGTCTCAAACACGACCGGCAAGCCAAGACTGGTGATGTCGCGCCGCATCTGGTCGTCGCATTCCCGTCTAACGGCGACGTGATGGAAACGCGGCGTAGCGTCGTCCGTGTCGGCAGGCAAACCAGCGGCATAAGTACCCACGTAGCCCGACAGCGGCTGGATCAGTTCGATCTGGAGCGACCCGGCCCAGGCGGTCCCGACCCGAAGGCAGGCAGTTTTTTCTCCGGCAGGCGTCCGCAGGAGAAGTTCAACATCGAAGTGGCTGAAATCGGAAAGGCCGAACCCGTGATCCACCAAGTCGATCGCGCGTTCGAGATCGTGCGTAACGTAGCCGGTCTGGTAAAAGCCCTGCAGTGACAATCCCGTTCTCCTTGCAGGGCCGCCTTCAAAGGCCGGTGTAGACCGATTTGGTCTTCATGTAGGCTTCGACGCCTTCGATGCCGTATTCCTGCCCCCAGCCCGACTGCTTGTATCCGCCGAAAGGCATGGCGGGATCCCATGCAAGCTGAGAGTTGATCCAAACTGTGCCGGCTTCGAGCCGTTTGGCCAGGCGATGGGCACGCGTGATGTCCTGCGTCCAAACCGCGGCGGCGAGACCGAGGTCCGAAGCATTGGCCATGGCGACAGCTTCTTCCTCATCGTCGAACGGCACGACGGCAACGACCGGACCGAAGATCTCTTCCTTCATCAGCCGCATGTCTTCACGCACACCGGTCAGCACCGTGGGTGCAACGAAATAACCCGATCGGTCGAGACGATAGCCACCCTGAACGATTTCCACGTCGTCGCGCTTGGCTTCGTCGATAAAACCCAACACGCGCTTCAGCTGCTTGGCGCTGATAAGCGGGCCGATATCGACGTTCTCGTCGTCCGGGCCGCCAAGCCGCAATGCCTTGGCCGTCTGCGCAATGCCTTCAACAACCTGGTCATAGACCCCGCGCTGCACGTAAACGCGGCTCCCGCATATGCAGCCCTGCCCCGAATTGATGAAAATTCCCAGCGCCGCTCCTGCAATAGCCTTGGGCAAATCGGCATCGTTGAAAATAAGCACCGGTGTCTTGCCACCCAGCTCCAGCATCACCTTCTTCAGATTGCCCGCCGCTGCTTGCACGATCAGCTTGCCGACCTCGGTTGAACCGGTAAACGCAATCTTCTCCACTTCAGGATGCCCCGCCAGCGCCGCACCGGCGGTGTGGCCATAACCGTTGACGATGTTGACCACGCCTTCGGGCACGCCGGCTTCGACGAAAATCTCCTCGAGGATCGGCGCGGACAGAGGCGTCTCCTCGGCGGGCTTGAGCACTACGCTGCATCCCGCCGTCAAGGCCGGAGCCAGCTTGGTGATAGCTACAAGCACGGGGCCGTTCCACGGAACGATGCAGCCGGCAACGCTCACCGGCTCCTTGAGCGTGTAACCCAGCAGGTCGGCGGTCTCGCCGGTGATCCCACCGGCCATCTTCATGTCGACCGACTTGCCGTAGATCTTGGTGCACCAGCCAGCATTGTAGCGAACCTGCTCGGCAGCAGCGAAGACCAGGTTGCTGGCGTGTGCGCGTGCCATGCCGACGTTACGCGAGTCGATCGCGCCCAATTCGCCTGCACGCTGTTCCAGCAATTCGGCCGCACGATTGAGGATGCGCGTACGTTCCGAAGGTGTCTTGCCGATCCACAGGCCGGCCTTGAACGCATCTCGGGCACGGCCCACCGCCTCGTCGACTGCGCGTGCGCCCCCATCGGTGATCTCGCCGATCTGCTCCTCAGTCGACGGATCGTAAACAGCGATGGTCTGCGACTCGCCCGGCGCAGCGATTTTAGTCACTTGTTCCATTGTCCACTCTCCTTGTCCGACAGCACGTCCTGGCCGGGGGGCCTAGCACTGCGTTTCCGGCATCCGCACAACAAGCCCATCGAGTTCGTCGGCCACCTTGATCTGGCAAGAAAGGCGCTTGCCGGGTCCCGCGTCCTCTTGGGCTTCGATCGTCGCGGCCTCCACTTCAGAAGCCTCGCCGGCCTTTGCCAGCCACGGCTCGTCGATATAGACACGGCAGGTGCCGCAAGCGCAGTTCCCGCCGCAATCGGCGAGGATTCCTGGCACGCCGTGGTTCCTGGCGCCTTCCATCACCGTGAGCCCAGCGCAGACATCCACGACGTGTTCGCGACCGTTCGCTTCCAGGTAGGTGATCTTGGCCATAGCCTGCCGTTCAGGCCGGCGTGAATTCAATCGGCAGCCCCTTGAGACCCCACGCCCCGGGGTAAGGCCGCCATCCGTATTCACCTGCCAGCCGCGGGTTGCGAATACGTTGCGGGATCAGGTGCAGCGCCTCCTGCAGCTGCGCGCGGGCGATATATTGGCCCAGACACATGTGCTTGCCGAGGCTGAAGGCAATCTGGCGTTTCTCGGGCGCGATCGGGCGGTCAGGATCGAACCGTTCCGGATCCTCGAACGTCCCTGGATCGTGGCCGGAAATGTTGAGCGTGAACCACAACATCGTGTCCTTGGGCAGCAACACGTCGCGGAAAACGATATCCTCCGCCGCAAACCGCGGGACCGAACCGGGATTGAAATAGCGCAGGGACTCTTCCACCACCTTCCGGCAGTATTCGTGATCGGCTCCGCAGCGTTCGTAGATGTCAGGGCGGTCCAGCATCTTGAACATGGCATAGGTCAGCACGTTCTTCGACGTATCGTAACCGGCTATGAAGAAGAAGATGATGAGGTCAGCAAGCTGGCGGGGATCGACGTTGCCTTCATCCCCGGTATTGATCAGCAGCGCCAACAGATCATCCGGGTTTCCCGCCTCCGGATTTGCCCGGCGATTAGCGATCAGACGTTGGACCAGATCTTCGAGCCGTTCATAGGCTTCGTGGATCTCCGGCAGCCGGTTCTTGTCCATGCTGAAGGCAAGCCCCAGGGTTTCGAGGCTCGAGCGGATAGCGGGAATTTCCTCCCGCGGCGCACCGACCAGCGTGAACATGTTCGAGATCGGAAAATACGAGGCCATCTCCTCGAAATCCATGCGGCCCGAAGGCGTCCACTCGTCCAGCAGTTCCGAAATCGTTTGGCGCATCATCGGCCTGAGCTGATTGGCAAAGCGCGGTGTGAACTTGGCAGCGAAGGTATCGCGCAGGAACCGGTGCTTCTCGGCCGGAAGTGAAATCAGCTGTTCTTCCGTGAACCGTCCCCAAGGGGTGCCTCGCGCGCCCATCTGTTCGATGATGCCGTCATAGGCAGGGCGCATCTTGTCGTCCTGGAGCAACAACTCGCGGATCGCCGTGTACTCATGAATGAAGAAGCCGATGTCGGATTCGGCAATCCAGGGGTGCTGCACCTTGGCGGCATTGAAGTAGCGCACCGGATCGGCCGCAAATTCCTCTGTCTCGACCGGCAAGTAGGGCAGGTCCAGTTCGGCGAGCGCTTGCATCACAATCCTCTCAAATACCCGGGATCTTCTTTGCATTGATCCAATGCTGACCATTTCGTTAGCATTGGGCAGCTGGTCGTGTCAACGGTTCCGGGAAGGCATTGTGCAAGTCGGCACGGGTTCGGCTATTACCCGCAGCAGGTATTTGATTTTTTCCAGGGGGGTGAACAGGTATGGCCTCAAAGCGAAGATTGGGCTTGGAAACATCCAAGACCCGGTCGGCTCTGATGGACGCTGTCGGGAACGTGATGCGGGAAGATGGCTATGGTGCACTGACGGCACGCAGTGTGGCCGAACGCGCCGGGCTCAAACACCAACTCGTCTACTATTACTTCCAGACGCTGGAAGACCTCCTCATCGCCACCTATGAACGCCATATCGAGAGATATCTGGCGCGGATTGAGCTTGCGCTGGAATCGGAACAGCCTCTGCATGCGTTCTGGCAAGTCCACGCAAATCCAACCGATGCGACTTTGAACTCGGAATTCCTGTCGATGGCCAACCACAACGAGGCGATCCGCACCCGCACGGTCGAATTCGGCGAGCATGTTCGCCGGCTTGGGTTTGAAAAGATCGAAAAGCTGTTTCGCAGGCCGGCCGGCGGCCAGGACGCGGTAAACCCGTTCGCCGTCACCATGGCGATCACGGCAATCGGCAGCAACCTGGGCCTGGAAACTGCCATCGGCATAACCGGCGGCCACACGGAATTACGGGCACTGATCGAATGGTGCATCGATCAACTGGAGCCAGCCGCACCTTAGCCTAAAGATTCAGGCCGTTGTTCACCCACCAGACTACGCCTGCTGCAGACACTGCAGCCAGCAAGAAGCAAATGGGCCAGACACTCCTGAGCTGCTCCTCGCCAGTGGGGATCTGTCCATCCCGGCCGATTCTGCAAAAGAGATGCCCACAATAAGCAACAGTGCTTTTCAAAATGGACTGATCTGCTCAGACCTGCCGGCATCGCGTCAAAATCTGACCAAAACGATTGCAAGAGATGACCATGCCATCTATGTTATACCGTGTTACATAGATGGCATGTGGAATCGCTAGCCGCCGTCGAACTGGGAGAATGTCGTGACTGAGATTGCAGATCGCCTCGTCAACATGATGTCGGAACGAACGGGCTTCGATCTGCCCTATTCCGAAATAAGGGACCTGCAGGTTGCCGCTATCAACGAGCGCTTCCAGGACGGCGTCGGTCGGATCAAACTTGTACGGCACAGGGCCGAAGAGGCTGGCGTTACCGAAATCCGCAAGCTTGACGACGTGGTTCCGCTGCTCCTGCCGCACACGGCCTACAAGAGCTATCCCGAGAGCTTTCTTGCCGACAAGCGATGGGATCGGCTGACTCAGTGGCTCGGCACTGTCTCATCCTGTCCAACCGACAATGTCGATCTTTCCGGGGTCCAAGATGTGGATGGATGGATTGCAGCTTGCGAAGCCGCCGGACATTTCGTTTCCTGTTCGAGCGGTACGACTGGCAAGCCTGCGATGCTGCCCGCGACACGCTTTGATCTCGACTTTGCCGGCAAGGAAGGCGTTGAAGCCGTGCAGTGGGGCTCGGACATGCGTGTCGGCGATATGCGTACGATGGCAGGGTATGGGGCAACCGCCCAAACCCCGCGAAATTCTGCCAATGGCGGTTCGCTGATGAACGCTTTCGTCGATACCTCGAAAATCCGCCCGAGTTCGGCGCCGCCGATCACGATCGGCTCGATCACGAAGATGATCGCTCTTCGCAAGGCCATGGCCTCGGGAACTGCCAGGCCGGAGGAGATCGCGGAATTCGAGCGGGAAAGCACGATGCGCCAGGAAGCGCTCGATGGCGCCCTCGATCGCGCCGTCGAGAACGTGATCGAAAATCGTCACGATAGGCTTTTCATCATGGCGATGTGGGGGCCGCTGTACAACCTGGCGGAACGAGTTCGAGATCGCGGCTTTACCGGAAAGGACTTCCATCCCGAAAACGGCGTGTTCCTCGGCGGCGGCCTCAAGCGCGCGCAGGTTCCACCGAACTACAAGGAATTCATCTACGACACCTTCAATCTGCAACCGAATTTCATCTATCAGATGTACGGTATGCAGGAGACCCAGACCTCGATGGCGCGCTGCCGAGAAGGTGGCCGTTATCACATTCCCGCCTGGATGGTCTGCCTGCCGCTCGACAAGGAGGGCAACAACCTGCTGCCGATCGGTCAGGATGAGATTAAAGGCCGGGCGGCGTTCTTTGATCTGTCCATGGACGGGCGCTGGGGCGGCGTCATCTCGGGCGACCAGATCGAGGTGGACTTCCGCCCGTGCCAGTGCGGCTCTCCATCGCCATCGATTCGCGATAATATCGCGCGATACGCGGATCTCGAGGGCGACGACAAGATCGCCTGCTCGGGGACGATCGACGCCTATGTGCGCGGCGTTTCCTGAAAAGCACCTTAAAATCTGGAGATGAGGCAATGAACGAACAGTCGCGTACGATCCAACTTGCCGTGGGCGAAGCCCAGGTGGATTCCGCTCCATTTTTCGTCCGCGGCATGGTTGTTGAGGGCGCGGACGTGGTTCACCGCTCCCGTGACCTTGGCGTTGATTTCGCGACGCCGAAGATCGATCTCAACAGTCTCGTTCACCCGCGCACCGAGTTGCCTCCGCTTCTCAACACGCCGCTTGCCGAGATAATCGATTTTCTTGTCGAAGGTGGACAGAAGCTGGCCCAGCCCGGCAATCCTTACGTCGAGGCCTGTATCGAGCGAATGGCCAAGGTAAGCCTGCAGCCGCACAAGGCGATCCAGTTCCAGTTCAAGCTCGCGCTGGACTATCTCGACAGGAAGGTACTGTGGGAGCTGGTCGAACAGAACTTCCCCAATCCCAAGGCACTCGACGAATGGGTGCCGCATAACGATCACCAGGGCCGGCGCAGCTTCATCCGCGCCTTTCCTCCGCGGCTCATCCATGTGCTGCCGGGCAACGCCCCGGCTCAGGGTATACGGTCGATCGCATGGAGCGCTCTGGTCAAGGCTATCAACGTCTACAAGATGGCGTCGGCCGATCCGTTTTCGACCGTCGCCTTCCTGCGCAGTATGGCCGAAGTCGATCCGAGCCACCCGTTGGTACAGTCGATGTCCGCGGTATATTGGCGCGGCGGCGAAGAGTCTGTCGAACGAATCCTCTATCGTCCGCAATATTTCGACAAGCTGGTCGCCTGGGGAGGCGGTGATGCAATCAACAATGTAATGAAATATATCGGGCCGGGCTTCCAGCTTGTCTCCTTCGATCCCAAGACCTCGATTTCGATGGTCGGCAAGGAAGCATTCGAATCCGACGAGACCATAGCCCAGGCCGCGCGTCTCAATGCGTCCGACGTGGCGATGGCCAATCAGGAAGCCTGCGTGTGCAGCCGCTTCACCTTCATCGAGGCGAGCCCCGAACAAGCCGACCGATATTGCGAATTGCTCGCCGAGCAGATCCGCATCGACCGCATGGATGAAGGCACGCCGCGTCCGCTCGAAATGGAACTAAAAGAGCAGATCGACATGCTGCGGATGATGGACGACGAATACGCGGTCTTCGGCAGATCCGACGGCCGCGGTGTCGCGATCCGCTCAGACGAGCCGGTAGACTTCCACCCGCTACGCAAGACATCGAACGTGGTGTGCGTGGGCTCGCTTATGGACGCGATGAAGCACGTGAACGTCGCGACGCAGACCGTTGGCGTATATCCCTTCCACCGCATGCCGGAGCTGCGCGACCATCTCGCCAGCGGCGGCGCGCAGAGGGTCGTGCGCTTGGGCGAAGCAGGTCCCAGCGCCATCGGCAATCCCCATGACGCGATGTATCCGCTGCACCGCTTCGTCCATTGGATGGCCAACGAGGACGGCTGCGAAGATCGCGGCTGACCGTCCTGGCGCCATCAGTCAAGCTGAACATTCTGCGGCAGGCTCAACGGACGCGCAATCAACGCGTGCAGGATTTTGACTATGTTCCCAACCGGATAATCTTCGGGCTGATTGAGCCACCATGCCAGGATCTCGAAGATGCCGGTTGCGACGAAAGAGGACGCCAGCTCCACGGGCAACCAAGGGTTCGCCTGAGGACCCGCCTTGGCAATCTCGGCAGAAATGCGTGCGAATTCGCTTCGCATCGTCGACGCAGCGCCCGTTGTCAGCAGGGACTTCCACAAGGGGCGTCGTTGCTGGACGTAATTGCACATCTCCCGAAGATTGTTCATCGCCACGGCTTCATCCACGATCGGATGAGTCAGAGCAAGCAACCCGCCCACTTCACTGGCTGCCAGATCGTTGAGAAGCTCCTCCTTACTAGCGAATTGGCGGAAGAACACAGGGTAGCTCACGCCCGCAGCGCTGGTTATCTCCTTGATCGTGATTTGCTCGAACGTGCGTTTTTCCAGCAGTGCGAGCAATGCATCCCGCAGTGCCCGGCGCGATTTCAACGCGCGCGGATCGTCCGGACGTCTGAGACGATTTTGTGGAGCGGAAGGGACGATCATGGACTATTCCATTTCATGAAGGTCCAATCGCCTGCCATCTGACTGTCGGCAAGGCAACGGACTCCAAGCCTTACGTCTGCGCTGATCACCGTACAGGAACGCGCGCTACGAACGCTTCTGTTCCGCAAGTGAACGACTGGATTTTAACCGCGCAAACGCAATCGGTTGCGTACAAAGCGCCCAAACGAACCAATCGATGATCGATATCGCTACTGCCCGATGGCGTTCCAATCTTGCGCACCCAGCCGAACATACATGCCGCAGTAAGCCATTTAACAATTGCACCGTATGAATAAACTAACAATCGAGGAAATCATCCTGCCTGCGACCGGCGAAAGAGATCTACCCTCCAATCTTACTATGTAAATAGGGTTATTGATAGGATCAATTGACCCTACTGATATTTCGACTAATCTTCCACCATTCTCATTTGATGTTGCATATAATCTCGAGCATAGACAAATCACGTCACTATCGAGAGATATTTTCTTCAAGATGTCAAAGTTGTCACATATCAGCATATCGAACTTCATCGACTGAGGAAGGCGAAGATCGATTTCCTCCGCGCAACTTATTGTGAACTGTGCCAAATCCTCCATCGAAACGGCGTCGTGTTCACTCAACGGGTGACCACGGCGTGCAAAGAAGCCTGCCGACAATTGCCCTATGTTGTTAAGCACCATGCCTTTCGTATGGCTCTGTTCCTCGGCTATCACGCAGAACTCGATCTCGTCGTTGCGGAGGGCGGCCAAGAGAATGTCGGCAGGTCGCACTAGAACGCGCGCCGTAAGCTTGGCCGAATTTCCGAACAGGTCGATGCCAACACCAGGCAGTAGAAGGCTTGCCAGCTGCGGTGTCATGCCGAAAGTTACCTCGCCGGCTTCGCCCGCGCCGAAGAGGCGCAGGGTATGTTCGTAGGAGCGGAACCGCTCCAGAACGACCCTGGCATCCTTGACCACCCTCTTTCCAACGCTCGTGAGGGCGAGGCCCGTCGAGCGTCGATCGAACAGGGCGAAGCCATAATTTCTCTCGATGGAAATGATGCTTCTGCTCAGCGCGGGCTGGCTGATGTGCAGATTTTCGGCTGCCTTCGTCAGGTTCAAAGCTTCTGCCACCGCGACCAGATGACGGAGCTTGGTCAAGGTCAGGCCATAACATGATTGCATGCCGATGGCTGTTACAATGCATTGTACAGCAGGGCAATGCCATGCGAAGTTCCTGCAAGGTGAGGCACGGTTCAAATTTACGGAGGCGGAATTGGGAAATTTGCGTTTGTCGACTGGCTCTGCGTTAGCGCTGATCATTTCCGCTCAGGCGATGGCGCAAACACAAAGAGACACTCTTCCGGTCGCACGGCCCGCGTTTTCCGCCGTTATCGGTGATACCAAGGCGACCGCGACGGAAGAACCCGCGTTCTCCGCTTCGGCTCCGCAGAACGCTCCCAACGTCCTAGTCTTCATGAGCGACGACCAAGGCTTCTCAATGTCGAGCACATTCGGCGGCCCGGTTCCAACTCCGAATTTCGCTCGACTCGCCGAGCAGGGAGTTCGTTACAATCGCTTTCACACTGTCGGCATCTGCTCGCCGACACGAGCATCGCTTCTGACAGGTCGCAACCATCACCGCGTCGGCACTGGCTTCCTGACCGACCTTTCAGTTCAATATCCAGGATACAACGGGCATTTTCCCGCATCGACGGTCAGCATCGCCCAGACGCTTCGCCTGAACGGTTACAGCACGGCGATGGTCGGAAAGCACCACAATGTTCCACCCGGAGAGCGGACCATTGCGGGTCCGTTCGACATGTGGCCAACGGGACTGGGCTTCGAGCATTTCTTTGGCTTCATAGGTGGAGACACGGATCAATTTACGCCCACTCTCTACCATGGGACCGAAGTCGAGCGGTCGGCGAAGGACGCCGGGGAGATGCTCGATTACCGCCTGGCGACCGACGCCATCAATTGGATTCACAACCAGAAGGCGGCGGCGCCGCACAAGCCATTCTTCATTTACTACGCACCGGGTTCCACCCATGCCCCCCATCAGGTTCCCGCAGAATACATCGCTCGCTTCAGGGGAAAGTTCGACCAGGGCTGGGACAAGCTGCGCGAGGAAATATGGCGCCGCCAATTGCGAATGGGAATCATCCCGCCGGGCACCGCTCTCACTGCTCGCCCAAGTGAGATACCTGCCTGGTCGAAGTTAACTGTCGATCAGAAGGCCTTTGCGGCGCGGTCGATGGAGACGGCGGCAGCCATGCTCGTTTATCAGGACGAGCAACTTGGTCGAGTTCTCAACGAACTCGAACGGATGGGGATTTTCGACGACACGCTGATCATCGCGATCCAGGGCGACAATGGCGCTGCAGCCGAGGCCGGTCCTCGCGGGACACTCAACCACATTGGCCATATGTCCAACGGAATTTCCGAGAACGACGCCTGGTTCACGCAAAATATCGAAAAGCTGGGCGGTCCTGAAATTTATGGCACCTATCCCGCCGGCTGGGCTTGGGCGATGGCCTCGCCACTGCGCTGGACCAAGGAATATGCCTCCATGCTCGGCGGCATCCGCAACGCCATGGTCATGTCCTGGCCGGGGCACGTAGCGAAACCGGGTAGTGTGTGCGAGGAGTTTGGTCACGTCGTCGATGTCGCGCCGACCGTACTGGAGGCGGCGAACATTCCGGCGCCGCGCCAGGTTTATGGCGTCGAACAGCAGCCCTATGACGGAATCTCGTTGCTCGATAGCCTGTCCGATTGCCAGGCACGAAAACCCCGCTCACAGTATTTCGAACTTGCCGGCAAGATCGGATATTTCGAGAATGGCTGGTTCCTGAGCCAGGATGACCATCGCACACCGTGGAACCACTCTCCGCCGAAGTCCGTCGATCTTTCGAAGCTTTCCTGGGAACTCTACAATCTCGACGAGGACTTTTCGCAGTCCAGGAACATTGCTGCACGTCACCCAGAAAAGGTCGCCGCAATGGCTGAAGCGTGGGAGAAGGTCGCGAGAGACAACCATATATATCCGATCGATCACAACTTCTTCCGGGTCAGCGCAGCCGGGACGGGCAAGCGGCCGAAGTCGTTCGATTATTGGGGCAGCGGCATCAGTGTTGCCGCCTCGGATTTGCCGTTCGCCGGCAAGTCATTCGAGCTGACGGCGGATTTCAATGCCAAGTCCACGGATTCGGGTCCAATCTTCGCGGTCGGCAGCAAGTTTGGCGGTTGGAGTCTTTACCTCGAAAATGGAAAGCCCAACTTCGTTTACGCCCTTTCGACCATGCCTGAAGACGTCACCAGGATCACGGCTTCCTCACCTATATCGGGCGACAGACTAAAAATCAGATTGCGCTTCCGTTCTCAGGGGGTCGGAGGGCCAGCCACGGTCTCGCTCTACAACGGGGATCAGGAGCTTGGCAGGGCCCGGATACCCAAGACGCTGCTAATCCAAGTTCCATCCGACGAAATGATCGATGTGGGTCAAGACAGCGGTACACCCGTCACGTCCTACGCGGCAGCCGGGCGACGGTTCAGCGGCAAAATCAATCGGGTCTCGTTGACGTTCGAGCCCTGAGTTTGGTCCAGTTGCCCCCTCGGTCGATGATGCCAGCGAGGATCTCGATACGGCTACCTGACTCAAACCAAACTGCTTCCGGGAAAGCCGGGAAAGTTTGCACCCCTTCGTTCACATTGCTTGTCCTTCGACAACACCCAACCAGCCCACTTGAATTTAGACAAACTCGCAAACCGCCGGCACGGATCATAGTCGCGCGTTGGTGTAGGCCCCCCGAAGCTCACTGATAAGCTTATCAGCCATCCGGCCCAGATAGGCTCCGCGGCGCCAAGCAAGGAATATCGGAATGGACAAGGACAGGGGCGTTGATAGCTCCACCAAACTGCCGGCTTCAAGCTGATCCACTACACACGCACGCCTAATCAACGCGACCCCGAATCCCGCTTCTGACAGCTTGGTTCGGGCGTGAATTGTACTGACTTCCATGGTCTTCCAACCTTCGAAACCGAGGAAACGAAGGCCTTCATCATAATTGTCGCTTGTCCGATCGATCGCCATTGGTGCACCCACCCATTGAACTTGCTCAAGTTCTTCGACCGTCACTTCACTATTTTTCGCCAGTGGATGACTTGAAGCACACACGACAATTACCGGATCGTCGGCAATCCAGATACTTTCAAGCTGCGGGCTGGAGTCCTTTCGGTAACGCAGTCCGAGCTTTATTTTGCCTGAGGTGAGATCCGCGCTAATGTCGGAACTCCAGCTCGACACGCTAAAACTGATGCTTGATCCAACGAAGCTGGTTAGAACCTCACGGCAGCACTTCGTCAGGGTATCATCGCACAAGACTTCGAGGAGGCCGATCGACAGGCTGTGGACCTTGTCGCTTTGCATCTGGAGGGCCGCGTCTATGCCTTCGTCGATACTTGTCAGCGCGATTTCGGCATGGCGCAAGAACGCCAGGCACGCCTCGGTCGCCTTCACGCCTCGGGGAAGCCGCTCAAACAGCACTACGCCGACCGACTTCTCCGCCTCGGCTATCCGGCGGCTCAATGCGGGTTGCGTAATGTGCAGGACATTCGCGGCTCGGCTCAGCGACCCGAGGCGAGCGGCGGTGCTAACAGCTTTGAGTTCCGGCAAGCCCATAGCCATAAGCAACGCTTATGAGTAATATATCCAATATGCAATAGACATCATGCCTCGATCAACATACCTCAGCGCACAGATAGTTAACTCCCGCCCAAAGCGCGGCGTTAGATGGCCTGAAAGATAATTTCATCCAAAAATATAGAACTATTCTGTGCAATATTAAAAAATCACATTGTAAGTTAAATATCACGAAATTATACAGCATATAGATATTTTGGAATAGTCAAAAAGTCCATAAAATATCATAATGCAATAAAGCTCTTGTGATTTTTTATTGGGGGAAATTTAGCTGGAGAGAGCGCATGGATGTCACCCGGATCGATTGTTACTGCAGGTTGGGTGAAGGACCTGTGTGGGACGTCCAAGCACAATCACTCTTTTTCCTCGATATCGCTGGAGGCATGATTCATCGGTACCGTCCGTCGGATGAGAGTTTCGCCCGTTGGGATACCCCCAACGGCCCCGGGGCGATGGCATTGCATCAGGATGGTGGCGCGATAGTAGCGATGCAGGACACCCTCTATGAGATGAACTTCGACACTGGCGCCTTCAAACCGCTAATTGTCGCGGACACGCAACACCCCGATGCCGTGTTCAACGATGGCAAGGTTGACCGGCAGGGCCGGTTCATTATCGGTTCTTGTTCAACGCGAAGAAATGATCCGGAGCGGATTGGAGGAATCTATAGATTGGGCTTGGCAGGGGACCTGCAGAGAGTCGGCGACGACATACAATCTTCCAACAGCCCCTGCTTTGCCCCGGACGGCAAGACCCTCTACTTTTCCGACAGCGCCAGACATACGATCTACTCCTACGAATACGACCCTGCCACCGGTGATCTGGGTTCCCGAGCGATCTTCGCCGACACGAGTTCGCTCGGAGGCATGCCAGACGGCGCCACAGTCGACAGCGACGGATTGATCTGGGTCGCAATCATCCGGGGCGCCAAGGTCGTCGCCTTCAGGCCAAATGGCAAGATCGAGCGGATCGTAGAACTACCGGTCGGTTTGCCCGGAAGCGTCATGTTCGGGGGAGAGGATTTAGACAGGCTCTTTGTCCCCACGATCGACCCGGCATATTTCGGGGAGCCGACACACGAAGGCGCTGGATACCTCTACGTTGTCGACGGCCTTGGATCGCGTGGCCTGCCTGAACCCCGCTTTGCGGGAATGACTATCTCGGCGTCCTGACCCCGGGGCAAGCAAAGGAGGTGTCGCCATGGATTTGACCAAAGGTTCGGCAATCGTAAGCGGTGGCGCGGGTGGACTAGGTGGAGCGACAGCGCGTAGACTGGTTGAACTTGGGATGCACGTCGTCGTTCTTGAGCCGGATTATGGCAAGGCGGCCGAATTCGCCGATACGCTCGGCAGCCGTGCCATTCCCATGGCAGGCGACCACAACAACGAGGAAGATGTCCGCTCGGCTATCCGGAAGGCCCAGGCGGTTGGCGTATTTTCGATCAATGTGAACTCCGCCGGCGTCGCGATAGCTACTCCGGCGACAGCAGATTCCAGTGGCGTGCCTCACGACCCGGCAATCTTCCGTCAGATGATCGATCTACACCTATTCGGCCCCTTCAACATGTCGCGCCTTTGCGCGGCCGCCTTTGCGCTGAACGAAGCGGACGAGGACGGCCAGCGAGGCGTTATCGTCAACACCTCGTCGACAGCGGCATGGGACGGACAGCCATGTCAAGTCGCCTATGCGGCAGCCAAGGCGGCAATCGCTGGCATGACAATCGCTATGGCTCGAGACCTCGCGGAAATCGGAGTCAGAGCCTGTGCCATTGCTCCCGGCCCGATCTGGACTCCCCGCCTTGCCGGCGCCACGGTCGAGCTAAAGAACGAACTCCTGAAGAACGTCGCCTTTCCCAAGCGATTTGGACGAGCTGAGGAATTCGCAAACCTGGTCGAGGCCATTGTGAAGACGCCGTTTCTGAACGGCCAGACTATCAGACTCGACGGCGCCCTCTCCACGCCACTAACGCCCATGACACCCCCGGAGGATGCCTGAGGTCGATCATGAAGACGGGTGTAGATTTGTCACTACGGCGAACGGCTGCCGTCTTTGCAGAACATTCGCGAAGAACGCGAATGTCCGTCTTCGATGAGTGGCGCTCACAGATCCGCCAGAACTCTTCAGCCCTCAGCTCGTTTGCCGGCCCAATGCCCTACTCGTAACTTTTAGCTCGTAACTTTTAGAAAGCTCGGGCTCAGACCAACAAGACCAAGCTGAGAGCGCTGTCTCACGCCAGAGGACGTGTGTTTGAACGCCGCCCGATTCGCTGAATGGATGCTACGTCCGGCATCCCATCGAACCGGGCATTTGCGTTGAAATCAGCGATCGGCGTCAGTGGACGGAAGATCTCCGTGAAGCGGTGCGCGAAATCGCGTCGAAATGAGACGGAGAGGAGCGCATCCGAGGGGGCCGCCGATGAGAAGTGAGCAACGAACCAACCCGACGCTGTGGGCGGCCCCTCTATCCTATAGGATCGATCGGGGTCAGTTGAACGGTCTCCAAGTCAGCCTGATCCAGATTTGCCTCCCGGCATCGGTATAACATCCGGTCTCAGGAAGTCCCGCTGCGCTGGCCGTAACACCGCCGGCATTGTTCCCTCCAAGGAAGTTCTGGCCGGCCCCGTTGTTGGTATAACAGGTCGAAGCCGTGATCTTCTCTCCGATGTTCCGGCCGATCAGGGCAATTTCCCAGCGATCCTCCGCTCCCTTGAGAGTCACGTTCGCATCTACTTTGATAAAGCCCTTCTGATTGTCCGAATCGTTCGGAACGCCGACAGCCGGGAATGTCGGATATTTTGACGAAAACTGGTTGTTGTTGCTGAATTGCAGTCGCAGACCCGATCCGATCGGCATTTCATAGGTAAAACCAAAATTGCCAGACCATTCCGGGGCGCGAACCATCTGAGTCCCGCTCAACTCTTGCGCGGTAAAGCGCGGCAGTCCGGTTTCTGCATCGAGCGACAAGGGATTCGGGAAGTTTACGCAACCCATGGCAATCGTCTGGTTTGTATAGCAGCCGATGTTGTTGAGTTCCGTATACCGCGCCCGGTTCCACGCAATTGCAGCGTTCAAAGTCAGACCTTCAATGCCGGGAGGATAATAAGCGAAGTCAAGATCGACGCCATAGCTCCTCGCCTTACCGGCATTAACGGTCCTGATGACCGGAACGCCCTCGTTCGAAGGAGTAATACCCCCCACCTGAAGGCCCTTGAAATAATAGTCGTAGAACGCGAAATTGAGCAGCAGACTCCGATCGAGCAGACGGGACTTGAGGCCTACTTCGTAGCCCTGAACCTGTTCATCACCGAAGGAGTTATCTTCACCAGCGACGGCAGGAACTGCGATCTTGAACGAGCCCGATTTGTATCCCTTTTTGTAGGAAGCGAACAAGGTCATGTCATCCGTCGGCGTGTAAGTGATGGTCGCCTCAGGAGAGAAGTTGTTGGCGTTGATTTTCGGCACCGGAAGGGTCGGCGTCAGATCCACATTGTTCTGGAAGTCGAAAACCGTTTCCCTGCGCGTTTCATCCGTCCAGCGAACACCTCCGGCAATTTCCAGTTGTTCCGTCAGTTTGTAGCGCAGCTGGCCGAAGAGCGAGTATGTCTTGATATGGACGGTCGTTGCGCGATCGTCATTGAGGATTGTCGGGGGAATGAAGCCGTAGATCAGATTGCGGTGAAACCCAACCCGGTCATACATCCGTCCGTCCTGGAAGAAACCGCCCAGCGTGAAATTGAACGGACTTGCAAAGTCGCTGTTCAGGCGCAGCTCCTGTGTCATCTCACGCCTGCTGAAGTTGTTTGTCACTGCAAAGAAGGGCGCCGCCGCCGCCGTGCGGCCAAACAAGCTGCTTGATTTAAGGTGATAGTACCCCGTCGTCGACGTAAGATCGATTTGAGGTATTATCTCGTAATTGAGTTCCAGCGTTCCGTAATTCTGATCGCTCTTCAGCGTTGGTTTGCCGTCATTGGGAAGTGGCCCGTTCGAATAGGAATTGGCGTCGGGATAGACGTTGTAGACCGTTCGGTCGAGCTTGCACGGATAATGGATAAGCGGAATTGGATTGACCGGCGCAAGGGGGCCTACTCCAAACGCCTGACCTGGCTCTGGACAATACTTCAACTGCGGAGCCTCTGGATGTGTGGCCTTGTTATAGGCATGCGTAAACTTGAGGCGAGCCGAGAATCGGTCAGTCGGCTCCCACCGCAATGTTCCACGCGCAATAAATTCGCGAGGCCGCGATTCGCGTTTATAACCGGCCTGCGCCCCCGTCTCGACAATCGGAACCGCAGCATTCTTGAAGTAGCCGTCTGCCTTTGAATAGGTCGTCGCGAAGCGCGCGCCCAACGTATCCGATAGCGGCCCGGAAACGATGAGTTCACCCCGCTTGGCGCGGGCTTCGAACTCATATCCTGCACGCGCTATGACTTCAAAATCATCGGTCGGATCGGCTGTTCGGATAGAGATCACCCCTCCCGGACTGCTTTTGCCATAGAACAGGGCCTGGGGCCCCTTGAGGACCTCGACCTGCCCTACATCGAACATACCGCTGGCATATGCCAAGCCATGACCGAGCGACATGCCATCGATATTGAGTGAAACGGACTGATCGACGCCGGGATCGGAAGATGAAGTGCCGATGCCACGCAGCGTAACTTGCGGGCCGATAGACAGAAGGTTGGCGCCAAGAAAAAGGCTGGGAACAAGCCGCGGAAGGTCGGTCACGTCCGTCACATGAAGCGTCTCAAGCTTCTCTCCTGAGACGACGCTGACAACAACCGGGACTTTTAGGATGGATTCCTCGCGTTTGCGAGCCGTGACAATGATATCGCCAGAACCTGCCGGCGCGACGGACTCGGACGATTGCGCAAGGGCCGGCACCGCACAAAACGCGGGGGAAAGCACCGCAAAAGAGGCGATCGCTCCCCATTCGCGCGCTCGACCAACCGATGATCCACAGCCAGCAAGCAATCCGGACCTCAGGGTATTCATTCTGGTCATTTTACCCTCCCTTTGTTATTAAATTGGAAATTTTCCGACTAAATACTTCTTACATATGCATCTATTGTTCCAGAGCACCCAATCTTGTCATCGCCTTTTAGCTCAATATATCGAGAAATATTGTTGTGTATTGTTGCCCCGCGTTGTCCGCATGGGCAGGGAGCATAGTCGACGGTGATCTTGTCGCCGGAAATGACTCCCCCCCAGCGACCGTCGAGCGAAAGGTCGAAAAAGGCTGCGCGTCCCTCTATCTCTCCGCTTATCGAAGCGGACATCAGCGCATCGCCCGACTCATTCAGCACGAGCGGAATCAGCCACGGCGGAATGTGGTACCTGCCGCCCTCCTGGCATTTGGGCATGCCGCTGTTGATCTCCTGCATGCTGTACATCTGGAAGTAACGCTCGGGCCTGATGTTGAGCGTCTCGTAAATGAAGACCTCAAAATCATTCGGGAGTTGGGCCCCTTTCAGCCCTCCACCCACATATAGGGCGTTGTCCGCATGGAAATCCTGCGCGGAATACCCCATTTCCCGAATGGCCTTCGCGATCGGATAGAAGCCGGCCCAGAACCCGATTAAAAGAAACTTCTGGTCTCGATTGGCGATCAGAAACTCAGCCGTTGCTTCCACTGCACTGTCGTTGGCCTGCTGCCGTTCAGCGGCGATACGTTGGAATTCGGCAATCTCCTCCGGCATCGCCACGCCGTCGGCAATTGCCTTTCGAAGAAGGATGGTATTCGTCAGTGACCCCACCGTGATCGGCGGCACCGGATATTGCCAATGCCGTCCTTCGGGCTGACCAAAGGCGGCTTTCAGTGCCGCTCGAGTTGCGATATTCTTCGGGACGTCGGCAACACCGACGCAATTGACGACCAGCCGATCCTGCAGCGGCTTCACCCGAGAGCCCCACGAGAACACGTTGACCACGTCACACGCGGCCCAATCCATGTCCCGTTGCGTGGCGTTCAGCATTGCCGATTTGCCCGTCGTACCGCTTGAACAAGAAATAAAGTGCCCGGCCTTCTCCAGTCGCGCCAGCCACTCATCAATGCCGCTTATACCGTCGTATTCGATTGCCCCGATCGGGTAAGTCGAGACTGTTTCCAGCCATTTCGTGAGATGGCTCCATCGCCCCTGCAGGAGCCAATTTTCGGGATAACTCTTGTAGGCCGTGTGAGGTAGAAGCAATTGGACGAGGTCATCGAAACTGCGAATGCGCTCTAGCCCCGCCTCCTCAGCCCGCAGCCGGACCAGCTTGATGTCCTTTTTCGCAGCTTGAAAGCGCTCGTCCACTGCCACCAACTGCGCGTTGGACAATTCAGTGCTTGGCAGGTTGAACCGGTCGGCGGATTCGGAAAGATCGCAAAGGTCCTTCGCGTTTCCGGGAATGCTATGCGCCGACCTCATTTTCACTCATGCCCTCCCGGACTTTTACGGTTGAAAACCTTGTAACAGCCGAGCGATACATGCGTCCAATGCATATTAATGATGGTGGATATCATAACTTTGCATGGATATTTTTCGCCACAAATGTGAGATTTACGCGAATTCCTCGCCCAAGCTGGCGCCTGAACACAGCTGGCTTGAGCGGAAATGCTTCCAACCAAATGCGCCTCATGAGCGAAAAGTGGTGGCGTTGAGCGAATTGATCGAGCCCCAAACAGTGAGGGGCCCGGCTATTGGAGAGAGAATGCAACTGGAAGGACAACAGGAAGCTGCTCGTGAGCTACCGGTCAGTGAATGGCGAAAGGGGTGGCCGGTAATAGTTGCTGCCGGGATGGGCTATGGGACGGGCGGTTCGATGATCCTGTTGCTAGCCGGCCTGTTCATCAAACCAATGCGCGACACTCTTGGTTGGTCTACGACAGCAGTGACAATTTCGCCGCTTATCACTCTCACCTGGGCCTTGTGCTACCCGTTGACCGGAGCCGCCATCGATAGGTTGGGCAGCCGCAATGTCGCGATTGCCGGAATACTGGGCTTGATAATCTGCACACTTTTGATCGCAATTCTGCCGATCTCTCAAATCAGTCTGTTCGGGATGGCGGCATTGATTGGCGTCTTCGCTTCAATGTCCGCCGTTCCGACATATTCTCGAGGGATAGCGACCTGGTTCAAGCGTGATCTGGGCCTCGCACTGGGAGTGGCACTTAGCGGTTCAGCCTTGGTTGCAATCTTCGCCACACCTCTGACCGGAAACATGATTGCGGTTTTTGGGTGGCGAACCGGTTTTCTCACGATTGCCGGCATCATGCTGACGGTCGGACTTCCCCTGATTGTCTACTTGTATCGCGAATCCGTCACGACGTCCCCTTCGTCAGCGGCGAATGTAATCCCGCTGTCAGGTGCCGCGCTGGGCGAAGCGCTGAGAGACGCCCGCTTCTGGTTCTATCTGCTCTCATTCACGTCAGCCTGCGTTGCGCTGGGTGGAACGCTGGCCCATTTACAGCCGTTGTTGGCCGAAAAGGGCGTTCCTCTCAACGAAGCTATTTCGCTGGGTGTCGTCTATGCTCTCGCGATGACCTTTGGAAAGGTTGTCGGTGGCATCTTGCTGGATCGGTTTTGGCCGTTCGCGGTGGCAGCTGTGATCACGATCCTGGCTGCATCGGGGGCCGCCGGCTTGGCTGTAATGGATTCATATTCCTCGCACTTGCTTGTCGCGATCATGACTGCGTCAATCGGATTGGCGCAGGGAGCTGAAGCCGATTTCGTTGCATTTTTTATACTCCGCAGCTTTGGGATGCGTGCGTTCTCAGCAATTGTCGGTTTTGTCGCGATGGTTGTAACGCTCGGCTTGACCGTCGGCGCTTGGCTCTTTGGGGCGCTGTTCGATATCTTTGGCAATTACGAGGCCGCCAGCATTATTGGCGCGGGGTTTCTTGCCACAGCAGGTCTTCTTATACTGACCGCTGGGTTTTGCGAACGCCAAATCGCCAAGCGCAGCGTGTCATTCGGGTTTGAAGCGCATGCCGGATAAGCAACGCTTACGGGTTGCCAACGAAAATACACGGAGCAATGCATGAAGAGAACTTCCTTGATTGGATTTGCAGCCCTGGCCACCGGATGTCTCGTAACTAGTCCTGTCAACGGACGGACATCTTCACAGCCTCTGCAATTGTCAGAAGGCGCTCGCTACGTTGCAATGGGAAGTTCGTTTGCCTCCGGCGCTGGCCTGTCAGCGAAAACCGCAAGCAGCAGCCGGTGCGACCGTTCGACTTTCAATTACGCCCACATTTTGGCCAACAGTTACGGGTTGACGCTGGATGACGTCAGTTGTGGAGGAGCAACGACGGCTAACGTCCTTGGGCCATGGGCGGAACTTCCCCCTCAGATCGATGCACTTACGCCCCAGACCGCCCTAGTGACACTGACAATCGGCGGCAATGACGTCAATTATATCGGCTCACTGATTGCAAATTCGTGTAGAGCGGACGGTGCCTCCGCAGACGCGCCCAATCTGTGCGAATTGATTCACGCCAGCGGCGGGGCCAATTTCACCTTGCCAAAGCCTACCAAGGCAACATGGCGACAATTGGAGATGAACCTCACTCAGATCGTCAAGGAAATTCGCAGCCGATCGCCTCGTGCGACCATTGTGTTCATAGATTATCTGACAGTGCTTCCATCGCACGGAGCGTGCGCGAGAATACCTCTGTCGAAATCTGAGGCTAGCCAAGCACGCGCTGTTGCCAAGCATCTCGCTGAAGTAACCTCACGTGTAGCGAAGAACGAAAAGGCACAGATTCTCGGCGCGTCGAGCCTTTCGCGGGATCACGATGCGTGTTCCCCTGCCCCTTGGACCAATGCGTTCAAGAGCACGGCCCACAATAAAGACTACATGCCTTACCACCCCAACCGCGCGGGCATGGTGGCAATCGCGGATGCGCTCGAACGCATGTTATTCTGAGGCATGAGCGACCCGGCGTTCGTGATCGACGTTTATGCCCTGAGCGTGCGAACGACCCAGCCTGTGGCACTCTTCATAGGCCTTGGAATACGGCAAGCGAACAACTGCTGGATGGCCGAGGAGCGCTCGCTCGCGTGCCTCTGAGTCGTTCTCCATCGCCGCCGGCACGTCGACGATCAGGGCTTCGCGCTTGCTGGTCGAGTAGGTCAGCCACTTGGGAATTCCCGCATGGTTGGGCACCTTCAAGAAGCCGAGGAACCGGTTGAGGATGTTGGGTACGATGTCGGCGCTCGCCGCCCTCTGAACCAGCCGCGCTTTGGTCGCACGGAGGTTCGCTTCACGATGTCACTTGCGAAGACGGCCGCTCGCCAATCGGATCGCTCCAGTCCTCACACGGCGCTCCGTCCCGGACTATCGTACGGATATCGCACACGGCCCGCGCAAGCACATTGACACGGCTGACCATTTTGTTAGCAGACTGTTTCGTGCACTCAGATCAACCCGCCGCTGACCATCGGGCTATCAATTTGACGGTGAGATTGGTGAAATGAGCAAGTGGAATCACCTCTTTATTTCTCAGCGTTCAAGCCCACCGGCTCGTCAAAGCTCGAGAGAATCCCGCCAATGTCATGCTCGGCCCTTGATCGGGATGCTCGCGTCGTGACGCGCAACTGATCGCATCACGACTGCCCCAAAGCATTGGAAAATGGTGAACGGGCGGAAAGCTAACCAAGTAAGTCAAGTCTGCCAGCTGCAAGGAGGCGACAACGCATGAACATGCCAATGCGGCGATCCATGCAAGCGACAGACGGGAGAGATTGAAAGAGGCGGAAAATGCTGGTTAACGTCGACGGCCGCGCCCTGCGGTACGATATATTGGGTGACGAGAAGGCCCCAGTCGTCTGCCTGACCCATTGTTTATCGTTCGACAGCGGCGTCTGGGCCGAGCAAGTGCCGACGCTGCTGGCCGCAGGCTGGCGCGTCCTGCGCCTCGACATGCGCGGCCACGGCGGCAGCGAGCCTGGCCCTGAAAACTGCACCATGAGCATGCTCGCAAGAGACGTAGCGGACATTTTGGATTTCTTGAGAATCCCGCAAGTCCATTTCGTGGGGGTCTCAATCGGCGGAATGATTGGCCAGGTCTTCGGCATCGAGTACCCGGACCGAGCCCTGTCGCTCATGCTTTGTGGCACGGCACCCGCGGCGCTCGAGGGCGGTATGGCCAATCTTTGGCAGCCGCGGTTTGACGCGATTGCGCAGTCGGGATCCCTCAAGCCGCTCGCGGATGCGACCATGGAGCGTTGGGTCACCGACGCGTTCCGAGAGCGTCGACCCGACCGCTGGCGGGAGATCCACCAGACTATCTGCCGTACAACTGTTGAAGGGTATCAAGCAGGCGCAAGGGCCATCGACAACTTCAACGTCCTGGACCGGCTGCCATCGATCAGCGCACCGACGCTGGTCCTTTGCGGCGACGGTGACACCGGAACGCCGCCGGCGGGCAACCGCACGATCGCCGAACTCATCCCCGGCGCGCGCTACGTGGAACTGAAGAATGCGCGCCATACGCCCATGGTGGAATACCCCGAGCTGTTCGGCGAGTTCCTGCTCAATTGGCTTGAGTCCGGCAGATAGGCCCCGAGCGAAGGAACCAACGATGTACTGCGGAGCGATACCCAGCATCCAGGCCGAGCTGATTTCCATACGAATGGAGAAAGCCAGCTTTGGGGCGCCTGTCCGGCCATACGGTGCTCCAGTTCAGCGAGGCGCCAACGGCGACCCATCATTAAGGCCATTCCATCGATATGTCTGACATCCCCGGGCCTCGCCAAAGTCCCCCGCCACGAGGTTTGGCCAATGTGAAATACCAGGCACGCGCATGCTCGTCAGGGCAAAAACACTTCATCCAGCCCCGCGCAGGCCAGCCTGGACCACTCAATGCAGAGGAGAATGAAGATGCAACGATCTCGTGAGCCGGAAACCGGGCAAGGCGGATACGAGGTGGCCGAGCGGCATGCGCAAGTTCTCGGAAGCGGGCCGCGCATTGATGCGATCCCGAACGACCAGATCGGTGCCGAAGCGTGGAACCTTGTCAACGCCCTGCGCGAGTCCGCGGGAGCGCCCCCAACCGACGACATGCCGGCATTCATGCGCTTGATGGCCAAGCACCCGCCAATTTTCCAACGTCAGATGGAAATGGGTAATGTCCTTTTCACCGGTCGGATATCGCCGCGCGAGCGCGAACTCGCCGTGCTGCGGATTTCCTGGCTGGCAGGTGCAGCCTTCGAATGGGGCGAGCACGTCGAGATCGGCAAGCGCTCGGGACTTTCCGCCGAGGAGATCGAGCGCGTGACGCAGGGTTCGTCATCGCCCGGATGGAGCGCGCACGATGCCGCGATTCTGCGTGCCGTGGAAGAGCTGCTTGCCGATTTTGCGATCTCGGACGACACCTGGGAGACGCTAGCGAAGTCGTGGGACGAGCCGCGACTGATCGAGTTGCCGATGGTGATCGGCCAGTACCTTACCACCGCGTTCCTGTTGAACTCCTTCCGCGTCCAACTGGGCGAGGGAAACCCGGGACTCGCGCACCGCTGAGATCGGATCGATCCAAACTGATACCGAGCAGCGATTCTGTTCCCCCTCTTCATGGAGAATCTATGTCATCTGTTTTTGGAAATGTGCGCCAGCTCGGCTTCATGTCGCGCGATATCGATCGCAGCATGCACTACTTCGTCGCAAACTGGGGTCTTGGCCCCTGGTTCGTTCTGAGGAACGTAAGGAACTCCATGTTGTACAAGGGGACGCCGGTCGAACTCGACATGTCGATTGCGATGGCGAACTGCGGAGACCTCCAGTTCGAAATCGTCGCCCAGCACAACGAGACGCAGTCGCTTTACACGGACGCTCTCGCGCACACTCCGGAGCTGCATATTCAGCATGTTGCTGTCTGGACCGAAGACGTCATGGCTCTGGAGTCCGCCGCACATGCCAAGGGTTGGAAATCTGTCTTCGAGACGGTGTCGGGCCCGGGCAGGTCGGTCTTCGTCGCACACCCCAGTGAACCGATGGTCTGCATCGAAATCAGCGATTGCGATCCTTTCAAGAACCGTGTTCGCGAAGCCATCAGACAGGCTGCAGCCACTTGGGACGGCAGCAATCCTATTCGCGACGGATTGCCCTAACTACCCAGCTCGCACCATCCACCTTGGACGAGCATTATGATGCGTGAACCTCACGCTTTGGGAACCACCTCCAACGGCAACAGCGGATCTATAGCGATCGGACAGACCGAACTTTGTCGCCTGCATGCCAAAACCGGTCTTCGGCGCCGCAAGGCTGGCGAAAAGGATCACCGGCAGATCGCTGATCGACAGGGTCTAATGATCGCAAGTGGCATAAATGTCCGGGGTTGAATTTCGCAGATAACTCAAATGGAGCTCTCGGTGGCGCTATTAGACACAACCTCTGCCGCTATCAAGCGAGCGGTCGAGGCTACCGGAAAACCGGCATAGGCCGTCGCATGATAGATAATCTCCTTGAGTTGCTCCGGTGTGAGGCCGTTGCGCAGGCCAGATCCGAAGTGAGTGTTCAGTTCTCGCTCGTTCCTGCTGCCGACCAGAATACCGATCGTCATGAGGCTTCGCCCCTTCAGACTGAGACCCGGACGCGTCCATAGGTCGACGAAAGCATGTTCATAAGCGAGACGCGGAAACTCCGAGGCGAAGCTCCTGGGGCTCGGATCTTCCATTGCGGCAATATGTTCGGGCGAGAGCATGGCTTGGATAACTTCCTCCGCGCGGCGACGCTTCTCGTCCATCATTGTCCTTCAGTCTTGCATGTGCCTGTGCACATGACCGCTTTGACACCACCGGACGTTCGATCGAAAAAATTGCAGCTGGTCAGGTCAAGCCTGCGGTGATCATGCCGTCAGTTCCATGCCTTGCATCTTGCCGTCTGCGCGCCAGTCCGCAAGCAGCTTCATGAAAGCGTCCCATCCGTGCCCGTAGGCGCGGAACAGCTGCCACGGTGCGTCCTTCTGGCCCTCGTTGGAGAAGTAACTCGGCGTACACTCGGCCTGGAAGGCGGAAGTGTCGACCTCAATCTCCTCGAAGTGGCGGCAATAGGCATCCATGCCCGCCTGCGTCGGTTCCACCACCTTAGCGCCACGCCTCAACGTCTCCGCGACAATCCATGCCGAATGCTCACCCTGGCGGCCAAACATCTCGGTAACCGAACCGTTAAGGCCGCCCTGGAAGTAGCCGACGAAGAACATATTCGGAAAGCCGTGGGTCATCGTGCCATGCAGCGTCTTAGCGCCCTGCCGCCAGTGGTCATAGAGCGACAGGCCATCGCGGCCGTCCACCGCCTCAAATCCCCAGCGCTTTTCCAGGCTGCTCGACACCTCAAAGCCAGAGGCAAAGATGATGCAGTCGACCTCGTACTCGACGCCGTCCTGCATGAAGCCCTTCTCGGTGATTTCCTCCAGGCCCTGCGTTTCCGATGTGTCGATCAAGGTGACATTGCCCTTGCAGAAGGCCGGGTAGTAGGTGTCGCTCGACAGCGGTCGCTTGCATAGGAAACGGTAATAGGGCTTGAGCTGCTCGGACAGCTCGGGATCGCCGATCGCGGCGTCCACCCTGCGACGGAAGCGTTCCATGACCTGGTAGTCCACGACCTCGCGCCGCGCGGCGAACTCGTCGGGGCTGAATTCGGTTGAGCCCTCGGCCTCGAGATCGGCCATCACGTTGCGGTTGATCTCGGTCCAGAAGTCGCAGACCAGGTCCTGCTCGCCGGGCTGCGGCACTTCCTGGGCGAAGCGCTGAAAATTCGCAATGCGCTCCTTCTGCCAGCCCGGTTTGAGCGCATTCAGCCAGTCTTGATCGGTCGGCGGGTTGGGCCGCTCGTCGACGCAGGAGGGCGTGCGCTGCACGACATAGAGGTGCTTCGCGTACTCAGCGAGGATCGGCACCGCCTGGATGGCGGTAGCCCCCGTGCCAAGGATCGCGACCTTCTTGTCGCGCAGCTTTTCAAGCGCGGGCATGTCGCAGCTGCCGCCGGTGTATTCGTAGTCCCAGCGCGACGTGTGGAACATCTTGCCCTGAAACCTTGCGATACCGGTGATTCCCGGCAGTTTCGGCATGTTGAGCACGCCACATCCCATGATGACGAAGCGCGCGCGGATGTCGTCGCCGCGATCGGTTGCGATCCGCCAGCGCTGGATCGAATCGTCCCACTTGAGCGAGGTGATCAGCGTGTGGAACAAGCCCTGGTTGGCAAAGCCGAACTTCTCGGCGATCAGTCGGCAGTAGCCCATGATCTCCGGTCCCGGCGCGAAGCGGCGCGAGGGCATGAAGCCCGTCTCTTCCAGTAGTGGAAGGTAGCAGTAGCTTTCGTTGTCGCACTGGATGCCCGGATAGCGGTTCCAGTACCACACCCCACCGAAATCGCCGGCGTGATCAATGTTGCGGAAGTTCCTGACGCCCTGCTTTGTCAGGTAATAGCCGGCGAGGATGCCCCCGAAACCGGCGCCGAGAATAGCGACGTCGAGATCCTCGACGATTGGTTCGCGCGGGTGGACCGGCATGTGAGGGTCATGATTATAGAAATCGTGGAGATCACCCGGCCCGTCGTTTACGTATTGGTCGCCGGCCTTGGCGTTGAGGCGCTTGTCGCGCTCGACATAATAACGGGACCGCAACGCCAGGATGTCAAGCTCGCTGGCCGAAGGTACGTCGGTGGCACGGCAGGTCATGTGTTCTCCCTAGATATCGCTAAACTGTTGCGGCGGATGCGTCATCGCCAGCCCATGGCCGCCTTATCAACGTTGCGGTCACTGTGTATTCGCCAGTCGACTGCCTGCGGGCCAACCCATCGTCTCCCATCGCTCCGGCGTCATGCAGACCAGCTCCAGATAATGGCCGAGCCGGTCGCGGGTGTCGACATAGACCACGGTGAGCCCGGAACCGCCGGTCTCGAACAGGATTGGCAAACCAAGGCTTGCGAGTTCGCGCCGCATCTCTTCCACGTCGTCCCGCCTTACAGCGATATGATGGAGGCAAGGTGTGGGATCATCGGGATCGGCCGGCAAATTCGTTGCGTAGACCTCAATGAACCCCGACAGCGGCTGGATCAGTTCGATCTGGTGCGATCCCACCCAGGCGGTCCCGACCCGAAGACGTACAGTTCTTTCTCCGAAGGCCCCCTGCAAGACCAGTTCGCCCTCGAAATGACCGAATTCGGAAAGGCCGAACCCGTGATCAATCAGTCCGATCGCGCGTTCGAGATCGTGCGTGACGTATCCGATCTGGTAAAAGCCCTGCAGCGACAATCCCGTTCTCCTTGCAGCGCCGATTTCAAAACCCGGTGTGGACCGACGTGATCTTCATGTAGGCTTCTACGCCTTCGATGCCGTATCCTGCCCCCAGCCCGCCTGCTTGTATCCGCCGAAAGGCATCGCGCAATTCAGGGGTGCTGCGCCTTGGCGGCATTGAAGTAGCGCACCGGATCGGCCGCAAATTCCTCTGTCTCGACCGGCAAGTAGGGCAGGTCCAGTTCGGCGAGCGCTTGCATCACAATCCTCTCAAATACCCGGGATCTTCTTTGCATTGATCCAATGCTGACCATTTCGTTAGCATTGGGCAGCTGGTCGTGTCAACGGTTCCGGGAAGGCATTGTGCAAGTCGGCACGGGTTCGGCTATTACCCGCAGCAGGTATTTGATTTTTTCCAGGGGGGTGAACAGGTATGGCCTCAAAGCGAAGATTGGGCTTGGAAACATCCAAGACCCGGTCGGCTCTGATGGACGCTGTCGGGAACGTGATGCGGGAAGATGGCTATGGTGCACTGACGGCACGCAGTGTGGCCGAACGCGCCGGGCTCAAACACCAACTCGTCTACTATTACTTCCAGACGCTGGAAGACCTCCTCATCGCCACCTATGAACGCCATATCGAGAGATATCTGGCGCGGATTGAGCTTGCGCTGGAATCGGAACAGCCTCTGCATGCGTTCTGGCAAGTCCACGCAAATCCAACCGATGCGACTTTGAACTCGGAATTCCTGTCGATGGCCAACCACAACGAGGCGATCCGCACCCGCACGGTCGAATTCGGCGAGCATGTTCGCCGGCTTGGGTTTGAAAAGATCGAAAAGCTGTTTCGCAGGCCGGCCGGCGGCCAGGACGCGGTAAACCCGTTCGCCGTCACCATGGCGATCACGGCAATCGGCAGCAACCTGGGCCTGGAGACTGCCATCGGCATAACCGGCGGCCACACGGAATTACGGGCACTGATCGAATGGTGCATCGATCAACTGGAGCCGACCTCACCGTAATCGGCAACGACCACTTGGTCAGGACTGGCGGAATTTGCGCTGCTGTCCCCGGTGACTACTGCTAACGGAGGCCCTCGCCGCGGACAACTGCCAATTGCACCGCCGGGCACCGGAGTGGCTGGCGATTGTTCATCCGAGGGGCATCAGCCGCAGTACCTGAACTCCGCATCCTGGCTTGCAAGGCATTATCGGCCGAAATTCACCTTGAGCTTGGCGTAGAAGTCGGAAAACATCAGGCGAGTGTCGATCCTTTCGTACAGGCGCATTTTGCGACCGGATTCTCGCGGCTGAGCCACGCCCCTGGCAGTCAGCGAAGGCGTGACGAGAGAGCTGTAGGCGTTCATACCCATGCGGCCTGCGAAGTCGCCCAGCGCCGTCAGCAATACGAGTGGGCTGTCACCCATCGACCAGGTCTCGCCCGGATTGACGGGGTAATTCTTGAGCAGCTGATCCACGCCAAGTGCTTGCTTGTAAAGCCAGGCCCCGATTGCTCCGCACGGCGAGACAAAGGCCTGAAGCTCGGTCATCGACACCTGACACATGGCATAAACGTCGGCCGGCACCTGCCAGATCGGCACTTCGGTATCGTTGAATATATGTTGGGCCGCGATTGGATCTATCGCAAAGTTGTACTCATCCGGCATGCCGCCGCCGATCCATACAAGCGTCATCCTCTTGGCGATTTCGGGCTGCAGTATCAGCGCACTTGCCACCTCAGTAAGGCCGCCACCCACCGCAACAAAGAGTGGAAGGCGTGTATCCCTTCGCATCGCTTCATCGATAATTCGCCGTGTACCGGCCGATGCGATCGCCTGATTGTCCCCCACGAGCCTGGTTTCAGCTCCCACGAGAAGCGGGACACGATCATGCGCGCGCATCAGCCGAAGCATTTCCCCGCCGAGCGCCAGGCCTTTCGCGCCGGTCTGATCACTGCCCTGTGCGTTGCTTGAAATGAGACCGCGCAGATCGATCGAGGGAGACATCACTGCATGAGCCGCGGCGAACAGCCCGTCGAAGTCGCCCGATAGATCGTTGACCATCAGCACCCGCGACTTCGGCCCTTTGGACGGGACGAAAGGGACAGCGCCTGATCTTCCGGCTGCTGCCGCTATCGGCGGCCAGCTAGCGACCGCGCCCATCCCGGCCAGTGCCATTCTGCGATCAAACTTCACATCCGCCTCCGTTATTGGATCGAATTGAGCATTGGTCCGCCCATGTCAGGATCGTCACCAAAATACCGCGGCTCCCAGGCGAACAATCTGGCTAATGGCCTCACCTGAATTTGTCCACGCGGCCTAATAAGTCAGGCCGTTGTTCACCCACCAGGCTACGCCTGCTGCAAACGTTGTGGCCAGCAAGAAACGAATGGGCCGAACACTCGTTAGCTGCTCCTCGCCGGCAGGGATCTGCGCATCCCTGCCGGTGATCATCGGCAGGATGAGCTTTCGGCCATGGCGGATTCGATAATAGGCGATCGCAAGCACGTGCAGGATGATCAGTCCCAGGAGAATGTTGAAGCTGAGCTCATGAATCTCGGCAGCGGTGCGGCCTTGATCAAAGGTTACAAGGTAGGAAAGCGGTCCGGATTCGATCCCATCGACATCGACGGAGAAGAGTCCCGTTCCGATCTGAATTGCGAGCGAAAGCAGCATCGCGATCACGCTATAACCGCCGAGTGGATTGTGGCCAGGCGATCCCTTCACCTGTGCCGGATCTCGCAGATAATCCAATGCCGCGGAAGGCGAACGGACGAAATGCGAAAAGCGGGCCGTGCTTCCACCTATCAGCCCCCAGACGAGCCGGAACAGAAGAAGCGCCAGGGCGGACACACCGGAGATGTAATGCCAATCCATTGCACCGCTCTCGGCACTTCGCCACGAGACGAAGACCAGCAGCGCGATCAGCCAATGAAATAACCGCGTCGGCGCGTCCCAAACCTTTGCGGGATTGCTTGCTGTCATGGAATTCCTGCTTCAGTTTGAGGCCTCAGGAAGGACCTTCCACGAAGATCGACAGGCGAAAGCGAATGGAAAGGACGCGTTCGATAGCCATACCGAATTCGTCGGCTTCCGAATTCACAAACGAGCCGATGTGAAAAATCGCAATATCGGAATCGCATGGGGCAAGCCGTCAAGCAGGCCGATCACTGACGGGACTTGTTGGACTTTGCCGGCCAGCTCTCACCGCCGGCCAACAGTCTCTGTTGCTGCACCGGCGGAATGAATGCGGGAATACCCTCCAACTCATATGCTGCCGAAATGCCGGTGAATTCTCCGGTAGCCGGATCCTTGAGGCCGTCGGCGGCGCGCTTGACGGCATTGTAGAGCCCCGGACTGTTGAAGCCGATGGTGTTCTCATAATCCGAAGACCGGAAAAACGCGGTGGCAAGATACTGGCGTACATCACGGTAACCGCCCAATAGCGCCCGCAGCGTCCCGTCAGGCAAGAACTGAAGGCGCATCCGTGCCTTGGAGATCGGCCACGAGTTACCCGAGCCCTCATGCATGTAGATTTTTTCAACCGCCTCTGTGGTGATCACGCCGTCGACGATCTTTCCCCGAAAGCGCACGAAGTCCTGGCTGAATGCGGGATTATCTTCGACCCTGAAAGTAAAGTCCGACAGTACGTTCTTCGACTTGCCATCGCGCCTCATCGGGTCGGTGCTGTAGAGGATGGTCACCGCGACGTCGTCATCATT
This sequence comes from Novosphingobium sp., assembly GCA_024236175.1. Classification (GTDB taxonomy): domain Bacteria; phylum Pseudomonadota; class Alphaproteobacteria; order Sphingomonadales; family Sphingomonadaceae; genus Novosphingobium. The sequence goes on from JACKKY010000004.1 coordinate 341,360, forward strand.
GGCTTCATTGTCTATGCCACTGATCTCTATCAGGATCGACAGTCCACCGGCCCGACGCAATTCGTTTCCGATCATCGGCAGGAAACCGTTTCGCCGCCAGCCCGCGATGCAGCCCAGAATCGTGAACAACTGATTGTCGATACCTTTCTCGCCCTCCGGCGAGACGAAGTTCCTGTGCGGCCGTGTCCAAGCTGGCCAAGCGCCCGAGCCGTCGTCGCCATCAAGATTGAATCCACGCACGACGCTCGTTTCCGGTTCGGAATAACCCGGGTCCGGCACAATCCCCGGCAACATCGTCACGTTCATTTCGTCGGGACCACGATACGGCAGGATTCTCGTATCGGCGCCACCTTTGTCTGCCAGGGACGCGTGCTGCTCCGCTGCCCGTTGCGGCGACATCAGCGCGTAATAGTCCGCTTGCGAAGGTTTCGCGTTCATCCTGGCACACTGATTTTCGCGACTGTCCGCAACGGGTGCGAACCACGATACGACGAAAACCTTGCTTGCGCCGGATCGCGGAGCCGGAGCCAGTCTGGCCGGCTTGGCTGTTATATCCTGCGGTGCTGCCTGAGGGACGAAGTTCAGCCATTCGATCCGCTCGAAATGAAAGCCGAATGCCTGTTCCGGCGCATCTTCCACGACCGGGCAGGTCAACCGCACACCGTGGAGTTTGTATTCGTAAAATGCAGGCACGTCGCGGGGACGCTCGCCATGCTCTTGCGGATGGCGCGCCAACTCTGCGGATTCGGCGACCGTGACTTCAGGCAGCGCTGCGCCGCTCTTGCACCGCTCCATCAAAGCGGCCAGCGCCGGGTTGTGCTTGTCGACCGCGATCGCCAACATGCTTGGTCCTGCTGTCGGCACCCTCGGGCCAGTGAACTTCAGCCCGTCGTATTTGCCCGTAATGCCGCGTATCTCACGCAGTTCCGGATGTTCGGTCCAATAATTGGCCTCGGCACGTATCCAGTCCTTGTGGTCGGGATCTTCTGCACCGCCCTGAATTCCATCGATTTTTAGATAGCTTGGACCGATGTAATAGGCCCAGGCGGGACTACTCCCGCACAGCAATGCCATGGCGACGATCGCACCCTTACCCATCCTGCCAAGCCGGAACTTCCCAGATCCACTGACCGACACTCGTTCCTCCCTCAAGCCTGTCAAACTTCGCCGTGAACGGCCGGTTGCACCCACCGCTCTCGACAATGTCGCGTTTGCTGACTGCTCCACAGACCACTCGGACCCGCTCTTTCGATAAGACCGATCGCGATGGGCCTTGCCGTCAAGAACCGGTGGGCAGCGTTCCATGTCATATTTCGCCAGTCCGAAACTCCCACCGCTCCCTTGCGGCGGAATCTGTGCAGTTGCTTAGCACGGTGTCCCGCTCTACAATGAACCGCCCTGGGCGGCAAGGATGAAGCGGCGATGTGGGGCGACCATTGCAAAGCAGGAGAGGAACAGAAGCATGAGAGCAATGCACGCTTTCGCCCTGACAATCGCGACAATCGGCGTGCCGTCGATTGCCTGCGCCCAGGCCGCGCCCACTGAAATGGCTGTGCCCTTGAACGAGATCGTCGGCCCTGGAATCTACGTGTCCGACGTCGAACGGTCCTTGAGCTTTTACCGCGATATTCTCGGCATGACCGTCAGGATGAAATTCGGGCCTGCAGACCGACCGGATGCCGTAATAGGCTACGGAACCGAGATGACGCGGCCGAGCCTGATGTTGCTCAGCGATCGCGCGGGTCCCGAACCGCGGAAGATCGAGCATGGCCACGGTTACGACCGGCTTGCGATAAACGTGGCTGACCTGCGCGGCCTGGAGGCCCGTCTTCGCGAGGCGGGCTACATGACGAGCGAAATAAGGGAGGTTCATGGCGCGTTTCTGATGATGATCGCGACCGATCCGGATGGGTACAGGATCGAGCTTCTCCAGGCCCTGCCCTCCGGATAATGGCCGGCTCGCCTGACGCGATGGAACCTGCGGGGGTCGGAGCATGCCATATCTCTTGCCGGTGCCGTGATCTTCCGATCCTTGCCAAGCCATCGTCGCGTCCAGTTGCGAGGACGGCTAAACCATGACCTCGCTTACGGGCTTGGAGGTCTGCATCGCCCCCTCACCCCAACTCGTGATCGGCATGCCGAGCACCTGCTGAATGGTCAGGCCCACACGCGAACTCGGATCGCCGTTGCCGCTGATGTGCTGGCCCGACTTCCATTTGCCGCCGGCGCGTCCTGCAACCATGATCGGCAGGTTCTCTACCGAGTGGATTTTCGCGAAATTGCTCTCGGACGTCGCGAGCACCAGACTGTGATCCAACAAGGTGCCGTCGCCTTCGGGGACCGAATCCATGATCTTGAGCATGTTTGCGAAGGTCTCCATGCTTTTTTCCATGAAGAAGGTCGCCTTGGGCTGGTAGCCGAGCTTTTCGTCTACGGGCTCCTCATGGGTCAGCTCATGAAACGACACCGGATCACCGGCCTTGCGCAGATTCGAACCCGCGATCGACAACGCCATGTTGAATACCCGCGTCTGATTGCAGGCCAGTGCCATCACCAGGAGTTGTCCGAGCAGGTCATGCGTGTTCATGGCCACGTCCCAGGTCGGGCCGAGTTCCACTGCGCCAGGTTCCTTGGGCACGACACACGCGTCCGCGGGAGCCGGCTTTTCGAGCAATTGCCCCAGCTGCTGCTCCATCTGACGGACCGAAGTGAAATACTGGTCCACGCGCTGACGGTCGGCACTGCCTAGGCTCCGCATCAATTCATCGCGGTCCTCCTTGACTGAGCTCAACACACTTTGGCGCAGCATGATCTTCGGGTCCGGCGTGAAATCGGCCTTGTTCGGATCCTGGAACTCCGCACCGAACAAACGCCTGTACAGTTTGACCGGATCGACTTCACTCGGGTTGACAGTCGAGCCGGCGCGCATGCTGTAACTGACACTTGACTGACCGGTACATGCGACTTCCAGCGAGCGGAAACGTGTCCCCTTTCCAATGTGATCCGAAACCAGACAGTCGATCGTGGGAGCCTCGGCCGTTCCGCCGGCCACGCCACCCTTTTCGGGGCAGGTACCGCTGAGCGTCGCCATCGCACCCGACCAATGCACGAGATTCGGCTTGCCATCGAGAACACAGTTGAAATTGGAGAAGACCGAGACCTTGTCCTTGTAAGGCGTTATCGGCCTCAACTCTTCCTTGATGTCGTAATCCGGGCCCAGCTTGCTGGGAAACCAGCGCGCGGTATTCACTCCGCAGCCCCAGAACCACGTGCCGAAGCGCGTGGGAATGGGTGTTCCGGCAGCGAGAGCCTCGCCGTTTCCGTCCAGGAACAGGTCAAGCAGAGGCAGTCCCACGACCACTGCCGATCCTCGCATCATTCCACCGAGCATATTGCGGCGCGTCCACTTGGCCATCGCGTCCTCCTGTCTTCTGATCTGCGGTTATCTGGCTGCCACGGCATCGGCAGGATTGAGAGGCGGCGGCCCCGCTATCCTTTCGAGTGCCCCGCTCATCGCGATCATGCGCATGAGTGCCGGGAACCGGAATTTGTCATGGGCGAAACCCTTCACGGCATATTCGAGCCACTGCTCGTCATCTGCCGTTGCTGCTCGCCCCACGCCATATTCATAGGCGCGTTGCACCACGCAGCTGGGCGCTTCCTCGCTGTCGTGAAGCAGCCGCGAAAATTCGATCAATCCGGTATAGGGCGTGCCGTTGAACGTGCCGCTTGCATCGATCAGCGCGTCGTTCTCGTGCGTCCGGAATTCGCCGATCGCGTCGTAGTTCTCCATCGAGAGACCGATCGGGTCAGTGAGGGAATGGCAGCCGGCACAAGCGGGATTCTCCTGATGGATGCTCAATCGCTGCCGCGCAGTCCTGTACAGCGGGTTGTGTACGTCCTGTACCGCCGCGAAATTTACGTTCGGCGGCGGCTGCGGAACAGGCTGGCACAGCAGAAGCTCACGAATGGTCTTGCCGCGAATAGTGGGAGAACTGCGGCCTTCATGTGTTGGATCGAGCATCAGGAATCCGGCAAGAGTCAGGATACCTGCGCGCGGATCGTCTTGCGCAAAGGTAATCGGCGCCCAGCCTTCCATACCCGCTTCCGGGACGGGTACCTTGTAGAGCGCGCCGAGATTGCGGTTGATGAAAGTCTTCTTCGTGGTGAACAGATCGCGATAGTCGCCCCTGTTCGTAACCAGGAGATCGATGATGGTCCGCAGCGTCTGTTCCTTCGCATCCGCTGCGATCGTGCCGTTGAACTTGGGATAGATTGCCTGGTCCTTCGCAAGACCCGCGAAATTTTCATAGCCGAACATGTCCGAGAAGAAGGACCTTACTCCCTGCTCGAATTTCGGCGAAGCGATCAGACGATCGACCTGCTTGGCAAGCTTCTTGCGGTTGCCCAGATCGCCTCGACCTGCCGCATCGAGCAGTTCCTCGTCGGGAGGCGCGTCCCAGAGCAGGAAGCTAATTCTGGTTGCCAGTGCGTAGTCGTCCAGCCGAAGATCCGAAGGATTGCGTGGATCTGCTTCGGCATCCTCGATCCGGAAAAGGAACTTGGGTGAAATCAGCAGGCGCGACAGGCCCAGTTCGAGCCCTTTGAAGAAGCTCCCGGATTCTGCCGTTCCCCTCTTCACGAGTTCAAGAAGCGATGACGTCTCCGCCGAAGTCAGCGGACGCCGATAGAGCAGGCGGCCATATTTTCCGAAGAACTCCGCTGCACAGCGTTCGTCAAACGCTTGTGGCGAAGCCGGTGTACACGGCATCACGCGCCCTCGCCGGCTTTCATCCAGCACCTGGGCTGAAATCTCTCGCGCGCGCAACTCGTACTGCTCGATGCCGGAAGGCGTCACGGTGACATGATTGTCGCCGATCGCCATCAATCCCTCTTCGCGCAACGGCGGAGCAAACCTTCCCGGCACGTTGATGCCGGCCCCGAAAATCTGCTCGATCGATCGGTAGTACTGCCCTTCGTTCAGTCGCCGGAACCCTGGCGCCGTCCCTGCCGTCGCAGGCTCGTCGGCCGCCTGCGCCGGCCCATCCGAAGCCGGGACAACGAGCAGATACAACAGTGCGGCCCCAAGCACGCCTGCGCCCATCGCGCCAAGTCCGCGCTTGCGCCGCAGACGGCCGGAATTATCCAGAGTTCTCATTCCTTTTCCGTGTTCCCTTTAGGCGCGCGCGCAATGCGTTCATCCCGCCGCACAGGTGAGAGAAATGCGGCAACGCCTTCGATTTCGAAGGCTGCCGAAATGCCAGTGAACTCGCCTGTTACCGGATCCTGGAGACCGTCCGCCGCGCGCTTCATCGCGTTGTAGATCGCGGGCGCCTGGAAGCCGATCGTATTCTCATAGTCGGCAGCGCGATAGGTCTGCCAGAGTACCCGCTGGCGCCAGTCGATATACCCGCCGACCACGCCTTTCAGCGTGCCGTCAGGGAGCATCTCGAGCCGCATGCGGGGCTCGATGATAGTCGTTTCGATCCCAAGTATCTCATGCATGTGAAGTTGCGCACTTGGCTCGGTGGTGATCACCCCGTCGACGATGCGCCCTTTGAAACGAGCAAAGTCCTGAGCGAATTCGGGATCGTCCGTGATCCGGTATGTGTAATCGGCGAGGATAACCTTGGAGGGACTTCGCTGAATGAGATCCGTGCTAAAGAGGATCGTGACGGTAACGTCGTCATCGTTGCGTTCGTCATCAATTCCGCTGATCTTCACCAGTGCCGTCGGCCGTCCGCCGACACGGCTTTCGTTGAAGATCATCGGCAGGAAGCCCTTGCGCCGAAATCCCTCCACACAACCTTCCACGGTAAACAACTGGTTGTCGATCCCGGTGCGGCCGTCGGGCGAAACAAAGTTCCTGTGTTTGCGAACACCAGGAGGGGGAGCACCGGAGCCATCGTCGCCATCAAGATCGAAACCGTGCGCCACTTCACTTATTGGAGAGGCGTGTCCGGGATCGGCGACTATCCCAGGCATGAGCGTGACATTCATATGATCCGGACCACGATACGACATACGGTCGGGTCCCACTCCTTTGCCAGCCAATAGCGCCCGCTCCTTCGCGGCCTGGTCGGCTGGCAAAAGTCTGAAGTAATCCTCGGGGCCCGCCTTGGTGTTCATCTGCGGGCACTGGTCGGCTCGACTGTCGACCGATGCGGCGAACCAGGTCATGGCGAAGACCTTGCTGGCCCCGGACTCGGACACTGGAGATAGACTGGCTGTCTGCGATATAATGTGGCGAGGTTCGGCCTGTGGCCGGTAATTGAGCCATTCGATTTCACGAAATTGCAGAGCAAATGCCTGCTCCGGAGCTCCGTCAACGACCGGACAGGTCAGTTGGACATCCCTCAAGCGATATTCGTAATAGTCGGGAACATCCGCCGGCCGCGGACCATGCTCCTGCGGATGCCGCGCCAGCTCCGATGATTCCGCGAAGGTGATCTGCGGAACACGAGTACCGCTGCGGCATAGCTTCATCATCCCATTCAGGGCCGGATTGTGTTTGTCGATCGAGATGGCCAGCATGTTCGGCCCACCCGTCGGAGCGACGGGGCCGGTAAAGAGCAGGTCATTCTTCTGCGATGCCGCGCCCCGAATTTCGGGAAGTACGGGCTTCTCGGTCCAATAGTTGGATTCTGCCCTGATCCACTTGTCGAAACCTTGTTCCCTGGCTGTGCCCGGAACATCAGCAAGCTTGACGAAGCTGGGGCCGATATACGCCTGAGCGGTTTGGGTTCCCAAACTTGCGACGACAATCGCTGCGGCGGCAATTCGACAACCCGCTCCGAGCGAAAACCTCAACCTCATTGCGATCGCGGCCGACATATCTACCTCCCACCCGTTCGTCCGACGAGGTACGCATCAGCGCGGGTCCGAGCCCGGCCATGGGCCGGTCTGGAATCACTGATCAACGATCGAACACCCCGCACGGCTGCAAGTCCAATTTCAGATCCATTCGCTTTCATGAACTTCGCCTGCGTTCGACATCCTCGATTGCTTTCCCCAACAAACAGAGGCGTCAGATTGCCAGATTCTCGCCTTGCCTTGGTCGTTCCGAGCTGTATGCTAAGCAAGTGCATAGCGCAACGAATATGTGGTGGTCAAGCGAGGCATACAGGGCAGCACAGGTATCTATGCTTGGTGGTTAAGCCGGCCCGCCAGCGTTTGGCTTAAACAAAATGCACCCCGGTATTCATCCAGCCCCACAGGAAGAAGATTAGATTGATGAAAATCTTTGAAGCCAAAACCGCTGCCGTCCGTGGAGCCATGGCTGCATGCATTGGACTAGCAGCCCTTACATGGCACCACGTCGGACGAAGCGAGACGACTGGATCAACGCCGATTGCCGAGGCGAACGACACGGCGCCCGGCAATGAGGAGGCTGAAGGCATCATCTTCGAGCGACAGCAGATAATGTTGCAGCTCGACCGGGACGCAAAGACCCTTGGCGGGATTGTCGCCGGAACGATTCCGGCCGCAAAGCTTGCGGAGACGACCCGATCGATTGCGCAAGGTGCACGGGAGTCGGTCACCGCGTTCGAACCTGCGGTGCCGGGGGGCCGGTCGAAACCGGAAGTTTGGTCCAATCACGCTGAATTCCTCAGCGATATGAGCGCCTTTGCCCGCCACGCGGAAGACATGGCAAAGGCGGGAGAGAGCGGCAATGTCAGCCAAGTCACCAATCTCATGATCGACGCCCTTCCCTGCAAGCAGTGCCATGACAAATACAGGATGCCCAAGCCGTCCTGACTGCCTCAATGGACCGCACCTTGGCGGAACCACTTCCTTCAGACATTCGACTTTCAAGCGGATTTTTCATGCGACGCATTTTTTGGATACCCCCCCTGCTGCTGCTGGCCGCCGCGGCTCCTGCGACTGAAATAAAGAACCGAATTACCGGGTTTCGAGCACTTGGCGCGGCCTTCAAGTCAGCAAGCGACACAGTCCGTGCAGGCGAAGCGAACTCGCCGGCGCTTCGCAAGGCGGCGCAGCGGATCGTGTTGGCTTCTCGCAACCAGTACAAGTGGTTCCCTTCAAACAGCAAGCGCCAGTCAAATATCAAGACAGCCGCCAAGCCGGATATCTGGACCCGCACAAGCGAGTTCAAGGCGATGCAGGACGCTTTTGCCAGACAGGCTTCCATCTTCGAACGCACCGTCGCCACGGGCGACGGCGGCGCCATTCGCTCGGAGCTTCGCAAGCTCGGGGCCAAGTGCAAGGGATGCCATGACAACTTCCGGGAATCCGACGATTGATCATGTGATCGCAGGCAATTTATGCGATGGAGAACTTGATGCTGAATCGACGCAAACTTCTCATTCTGGGATCCCTCTTGCCAATGGCGCTGCCCGGGATCGTAGCCGCCGAACCGACGTGCGGAGGCGCGCTTTCGATGTCCCAGAAGAACAGGCGCCGCGCCTTGGGTTACCTCGATGTCTCGAATGATCCCAAGCGTAGATGCGGCCTTTGCAGCTACTTCTCGGAAGCGGAACCCGGTTGCGGTAAGTGCCAAATGTTGAGTGGCGGCGCCGTCACCAACAACTCGGTATGCAACTCTTTTGTTGCCGACACCACCAAGCACCCGACGGCGCAATAGCATAAATTCTCGGAAACACTTAGTGTGACCCCGGAACGCTGAAACGCTGACAAGGAGGTCTCGATTGGTAAACCGAAGGATCGGGAAGGAAGATTCCGAGACCCGGCAGCATTTGCTCGAAGCAGCCGAGCAGCTCATGCGCGAAGAGGGTTACGCCGCAGTCACTTCACGCAAGCTTGCATCCTTTGCCGGCCTCAAGCCTCAGCTCGTTCACTATTACTTTCGGACGATGGATGAACTGTTCGAGGCCCTGTTCAAACGGGTCGCAGACAAACATCTCTCTGCGCTGAAGGAGGTTTCGGCCCAGGAAAATCCGCTCGTCGGGATGTTTGAGCTGAGCTGCGACTCCGCGAATTCCGTTCTGCATCTCGAATTCTTGGCGCTGGCCAATCATCGAAAGAATATTCATGATCAGGTTACCGCGTTCGGTCGCGAGCTCAACCGCACCGAGTCGGCCATTATTCTCGACGTGCTGCGCAAGGAAGGGATCGAGACCCCCGGCGTCGCCCCGGAGGATTTGTCCACGATCATCGAGACTATGGCTCGAGGCATGGCTTTTGCGGAAAATCTCAATGCCCGCCCCCTGGGCAACGCCCGCAATATCTTGACGGGGTGCCTGGCAAAATTTTCCGTTACCTTGAGAGCGCTGTCCGAATTCTCGGACGCGGATTGAAGCTCCATTCGATTTCAGCGCCAGGCCGGCCTCGAAGCACCCCGTGGAATCAGGACCGGATCATACGAGCCCGGCGTAAGTGACATTTCCACTTGATCGGTGACACCTTGATAATCACCGAGTGGCGTAGCCGCCGTGAAGGTTTGAGGATCGAGATAGGTGTGTGCTTCCGACGATCCGGCCATCCCATATGCCCAATCCTTGTCAAAGATTCCAAGCGACAGCATCCACAGGGCAGTTCGGGTCAATGAAACGCGAACATGGTACGATCCGCCGTCTTCCGCTCGCCGGCGGAGTGCGGCGATAGCTCCGATTTGCGCAAGCCATGAACACAGATAGTCGTTCACCACTACCACGGGCGGCAGTTGCGGAGCCCGCTCGCTGCCTTCGAGTGCCATCACGCCGGTGACGGAGCCCGCCGTCTGATCGAAGCCCGGGCGCTCCGCCCAGGGGCCGCGGTCGCCGTGCACCGTGATCGAAACATAGATGATGCCGGGCCGCTCACGTGCCGCCTCTTCAGGTGCGAGGCCGATTTCCCTCATGAATGCGGGACGCCGGTTCTGGAAGAAGATATCGGCATCGGACAACAGTTCGCCGAGCAGCGGCCGGTCCGCGCGCGGATCGAGCCAAGTCGAGCGCATACCGACATTGGCGGTGGCATAGATCGGGTCATTCTCCCCCTCGCCCGGCCGCCACAGGTTCAGCACATCCGCGCCATGCAGCGCCAATGACCGGCCCAGGCCCGCTCCAGCGATGACATGCCCCATGCCAAGGGCGCGAAATCCCGAGAGTGGCAAGGCACCCAGCGGCGGCAGGCGTTCACGTGCCGAATCTCCGATGCGCTCGATTTCGATCAGCGGCATCTCGGCCAGGACCTCGGTAAATTGTCGCTCGGCCAGCATTTCCGGCAACGTCCGCACCATCGGAAAGACAGCGCCTGCGTCTGAGCCAGCCTGTTCAAGCTCCAAAGCGTTCCATTTGCCGATCGCTTCGGCAACCGGCTGATAGGTCAACGGCACGCCGAGCAGTTCCTGGGCCCGCAAACGCAGGTTGGGGTAACCCGCCTGGGGCAGCACCCAGCGCCCATCCGCCGTCTCGAAAAACACTGCGCCAAGAATATGACCGACCTCGAATGTCGGTTTCACCGGGTAAAGGCCGATCCTCTCCCACTTGCCGTCATAGAACGGGCATAACCGGTGTGGTGCCCGCCTCAGGTCCACCGCGATGTCCTGCCCGGGGCCGCCACGCCATCGGTGTATCGCAGCCGCCGCGATGGACTTGCCGAGAAGACCGATCGAAGCGGCGGCGCCGATCCGCAGCGGGCTTTTCACGACCGGATCCGCCCCGGTGCAGGTGACACTGCCTCCCGCGTCCTCGATCGAGAGCCCGACGCCGGCCAGCACATCCTTCAGCGCCCCCATCAGGTCGAATTCCGCTGTGGTGAGGCGCTCCGCGAATACGGACGTTAGCTGATCCCTCAAAATTGACATTCCTCACCCTTTCCCGCGAACTGCAGATGCCCGCTAACGGCCGAGCCGTTTGTCGAACCAATGCGCGATATAGCGCATGGCGTCCTGCGATTCGGGCGTCTCGGGCGCCGTACTGTAGCTACTGTGCCAGCCGCCTTCGATCATGTAGAGTTCGGACTCGACGCCTTTCTTGAGCATGCTCGTGTGGCCGAAAATCGCACCGCTCATTTCGGGCGCGCGGGTTCCGGCCATCCAAAGAGTCGGCGGATAGTATGCGAGCGCCTCTGGCGACGTGCCGGGAACCCAATCCGTACGCTTGGCGTCACCGAAATAGCCGCCTGTCTCAATCAGTGTCGTTCCAGGCTTCGAAATGCTGCCGTTGAAGTTCCAGATCACCGAATCCCCCACCGCGGTCTGGAAACCGCAGGCGAGCGCCCCGATCGCGGCAGGTAGCGGGATACCCCGTTCCCTGAACCAAGGGATCGCCTGAAGCGTGATGATGCCGCCTCCCGAGCCTCCGAAGATCCCGACATTGGCGGGATCATGATCCTTGAGGATCTCCTTGTAGACCTTGGTCAGGTCTTCAAGCGCGGCCGGATGAACTGCCTCCGGGAACATGCGGTAATTGATCGTGACGACCTCGATGCCGCTTAGAGATGCGACGGGAATCGCGTCAAGCAGCGCCATTGAAGGCCAGCCGACCATGTAGGCGCCGCCGTGCACGTCCACCAGGACGCGTTTCCTGTTCTCCTTCGCGACGCCACCCTTGGGCCGCACGCGGATGACTTCGACCCCCGCGATGGTCTCCTGCGACATCTCTACAGGGTAACGCTCCTGCATCTTATCGATCGTCGGTTTGAACCGGGCTTCGATGAACGAGCGGATCTTCGCCACGAGCTTCGGATCGCTCGGCATGGTGATCGTGCCGTCCCCGGGCATCGCCAGTGATTGCTCGTACGCACGCTTCTGTTCCTCGCTGCTGAGCGAAGACGGCGGGTATGTGAATGCCGGCACTTCGATGGCGCCGGTTTCCGTTCCGCTCTCGGCGGCAGTTGGATCTTTGTCTGCCCCGGCGGCAGGTGACGCCAACTCCAACAAAATCGCAGCTACTAGCGCCACGGACAGGCAAAACTGTCGTTTCTTCAACACACGCACTCCCTCAAGCCTATCTTCTTCGATCCGAGGCTTCGCCATGGCGGCCGACCGAGTGACAGCCAGCATCACGACAACCTCTTTGAGGCTTCTCGAGAGCGGTCACTGTTCTCTTGACGAATCGGCGAATGCCGCCTTATGCGCCACCATGTCGCATAAATGACAGGGCAGTGGAAGGCAGGCTCAAGGGAGCAACCACGCCAATTCGATTGGTCCGCGAGCACGGTACCAATCCCAGGTTGCCGCATTGTTTTTCGGAGATATCCATGACCGCACTCGAAGATCGCGATTATTTCACCGACTACGAAATCCTGAAGGATCCATACGAGTATTTCGAAGCGGTCCGCGGACATGGACCGATCTGGCAGCCCACAGGCAGGGACTACCTCATCGTCACCGGGTTCGACGAAACCGTCGAAATACTCAACAATAACCGCGACTTTTCCGCGGTGATCGGGCTTGCCGGCGCCGCCGCACCCCTGCCGTTCCAGCCGCATGGCTCGGATATCACTGAACAGCTCGAGGCCAACCGTTCGAAGATTCTGGGCGGCGACTTGCTGGTGAATCTGGATGATGATGCGCACAACAACATGCGCTCGCTGGTGAACCGCCTGTTCACGCCATCCCGGCTCAAGGCGAACGAGGAATTCATCCGGGAATATTCGGAAGAACTCGTCAAAAAGGCGGTCGCCAACGGAAGCGTGGAACTGATCAAGACAATTTCGACGCCGTTCGTAACCCTCGTGATCGCCGACCTGCTGGGCGTGCCGGAGCAAGACCGCGAGCACTTCATGAAGATCATCGAAGCCGCTCCCCCACCGGGAAGCCTCGAGACCGGCGAGAACGACTTCTCCGACGAAAATCACCCGATGGTGGCGATGGCTGGATATTTCGCACGTTACATCGGCGAGCGGATGCCGGCACCGCGCGACGACATTCTCAGCGAGCTGGCCCACGCGGAATATCCCGACGGCACGAAGCCGCGCCTCGAAGACCTCGTGGCGCTCTCGGTGTTCATGTTCGGCGCTGGCCAGGACACAAGCGCCAAGCTGCTCGGCAACTCCATGCGCTACATCACCGACGTCCCCGGCCTGCAGGACAGGCTGCGCGCCGATCCCTCGCTGATACCGGCAATGCTGGAAGAAGTGCTGCGGCTGGAAGGTTCGACCAAGCAGACTGCCCGCCTGGCGCGGCGCGACACGAAGATCGGCGATCTCGACGTCCCGGCCGGCACCAAGGTGCTCGTCGCGTTGTCGGCCGCAAATCGCGACGCGCGACGCTGGCCGGCTCCGGCCGACTTCGAGTTGGACCGCAAGAAAATCAAGGAGCATGTCGGTTTCGGCCGTGGCAAGCACGTCTGTGCCGGCGCACCGCTTGCCCGCGTCGAAGTGCGCATCATCCTCGAACAGTTCCTCAAGCACACTTCGAACATCGACCTTGACGAAAGCAGGCACGGCCCACGCGGCAGTCGTGACCTGGATTTCGAGCCGAGCTTCATCATTCGCGGGCTCGCCGAACTGCACCTCAAGCTGACACCGTCAGCCGACATCGGCTCATGAGCGGGGATTTCACCGGCCGCTCCGCGCTAGTCAGTGGTGGCGCCGGAGGCCTGGGCGGCGCAACCGCCCGACGGCTGGTCGAACTCGGCATGGGCGTCATCATACTAGAGCCTGACTACGAACGGGGTGCGGCCTTCGCAAAGGAGCTGGGTGATCGAGCCGTCGCGATTGCCGGCGATCACAACGACGACGAGGCGGTGAGTTCGGCGATCGCCGCCGCGCAGGCGCTCGGCGTGTTTTCCGTCAACGTCAACGCGGTCGGAGTGGTGATCAACACGCCGGCCACGGCGGCAGCCGACGGGACGCCCCACGATATGGCGCTCTTCCGCGAGATGGTCGAACTTCATCTGTTCGGACCCTTCAATATGTCGCGGCTTAGCGCGGCTGCCTTTTCGGCGAATGCGCCGGACGAAGACGGCCAACGTGGCGTCATCGTCGACACCGCGTCGACAGCAGCCTATGACGGACAAGCCCACCAGGCGGCTTATGCGGCCAGCAAAGCCGGGGTTGCAGGGATGACGACCGCGATGGCGCGTGACCTTGCCGAGATCGGTGTTCGGGCCTGCGCTATCGCTCCCGGTCCGATCCTGACTCCGCGGCTGGCCAGCGCTAGTGATACGCTGAAAGCAGCGCTCATCGGCAATGTAGCGTTTCCCAAGCGCTTTGGCCGCGCCGAGGAATACGCCTCGCTGGTGGAGGCGATCCTGCGAACTCCGTTTCTCAACGGGCAGACAATCCGGCTCGATGGTGCCATGTCTACTCCCCTGACCGCCATGTCGGGGGCTCAGGAACCGAAATAGAGATAAAGCCGAGCAATAGTCGGGCATGACGGGAGAAGGATTGAGTGAGCGACGGTAATTTGCGCGTCGTCCAATGGGCAATGGGAACAGCCGGCAAGACCGCGATGCGCGCCGTCGTGAGACACCCGGACATCGAGCCCATCGGAGTCCGGATTTATTCCCAGACCAACGAGGGAATGGACACCGGAGAAATCTGCGGCCTGCCTGCGACTGACGTGAAGGTGACCCGGGATTTGGCCGAAATCTCCGCACCGAAGCCCGAATGCTTGATCGATGCACCGGGAGGCCCTGATTATGCGTGATGTCCGGCTCGGCAAAGCTCGACAGTGCCTTTTTGCCGGCGCACTGTCATTGCTAGGCTGCCTCTCCGCGCCGTCAGCTGCGAAGGGGACAGCCGAAGAAGCCGACGCAATTCCGTGGATGTCGCCGGCGACCGCTGCCGAACAGGCTTCCGCGCAAGGCGATGCCGAGAAGGAAGCGATCGCCAACCGGCGAGCAAGGCAGCTGGTTGGGGCGATGAGCCTAGCTCAAAAGATGCAGCAACTCACCGGGAGCCCGCCGGAGATCCTGCCCGAGCTTCCGCAGTGCTTCGGTGCCCGTCATGTGAGCGGCATCGCTTCCCTCGACATCCCGACATTCCGGATCACCAATGGTCCGGTCGGCGTCGGACAGAACGATTGCGTGGCACGAAGCGTCTACGAAGGGATCAAGGACAACCCGAGTCCCTATGCCGCCTATGCGGCGTACACGCATCCGACATCCGCCGAGGCGACAGCGCTGCCCTCGGCCATGACCGTTGCCGCCTCCTTCGATCCAGAAGTCGCTTCTACTTTCGGCGAAGTGATCGCCAAGGAGATGAACAACCTCGCGCTGCATGTGTTCGAGGCACCCGGCGTAAATCTTGCCCGCCTGCCGATACTGGGCCGCAACTTCGAATATTTCGGTGAAGACCCATATCTCAGCGGGACCATGGCGGTCGCGGAAACGAAATCTGTCCAGGGCCATGGTCTCATTGCCATGGTCAAGCATTTCGTCGCCAACGAGCAGGAAACCAATCGCCAGACGATCCAGGAAACCGTCGACCGCCAGGCGCTTCGTGAACTGTATCTGCTGCCCTTCGAAATGGCCATCAAGGACGGCAAGGCAGCCGCGGTCATGTGTGCCTACAACTATGTCAACGGCGCCTCCTCCTGTGAGAACAGGGAGATCCTGACCGATATCCTGCGCAATGACTGGGGTTTCACCGGCTATGTGCAGTCCGACTTCTTCGCAATGAAGAGCACGGTCGAGACTCTCAACGCAGGCATGGACCATGAAATGCCGCTGCCCCAGCACTGGTCTCCGGAAAAACTCGCCGCCGCGCTTGAGAGCGGCGAAATCTCGCGGGACAATATCGATACCGCGCTGGAGCGACGTTACACTCAGGCATTCAAGGCGGGGATCTTCGATCGTCCGATCGTTCAGACGCCCATCGATTTCGCCGCCGGGGGCCGCAAGGCTCGTGAGATCGGAACGAAGGGTGCTGTCCTGCTCCAGAACAACGGCACCCTGCCCCTCCCATCGGACCTGGGCACTGTCGCGATCGTCGGCAAAAGCTCACAGATCTATGCGCAGCAAGCAGTCGCGGGCGGAGCGATGACCGGCAAGCCGTTGGGCGCAGGCGGCGGCAGTTCCGATGTCGTACCCAACTACACCGTTACTCCGGTCGAGGGCTTGCAAGGCGTTCTGCAAGAGCTCGGCAACAGCTCAGCAAGGGTGAAGCTGATTCTCGTGGACGACGGCAATGTTTCGGCGACCATAGATGGCGAGCAAACCACATTCACAGCTGCGCTCGATGAAATCGCGGCATCGGACGCGGTGGTGATCATGGCAGGCACGATATCCGAGGAAGGCGCAGACCGTGCCACCTTCACCGGCGTCAATGGAGAGACACTTGCGGCCAGTGCCGCTGCCGGGACCAGCCTCGACTGGTATGTCGACGAGCCGAAAACGATTGCCACTACCGATGCGAAGAAGAACCCGGCCAGGAACAGCCAGACCATCGCCATGATCGAGGCGATCCTGACATCCGCTTCAAAGACCGGGAAATCGATGCCGCAGAAATCGGTACTGGTCCTGAAGGACAACGCCGGCATTGCGATGGCCCCCGCGCTTGTGGGTCCAGACGGGCCGGCGATCCTCGAAGTCTGGTTCCCCGGGCAGGAAGACGGCAACATCGTCGCAGACTTGCTGTTCGGGAAGGCGAACCCGTCGGGCAAGCTGCCGGTGACCATTCCTTACGCGGGCATGGGCTTCCTCGACCACATCGCGCCCGAGCAGTTTCCGGGAGTCATCGACAAGGAGACCGGCAAGCAGACGGTTTCCTACTCCGAGAAACTCGATATCGGCTATCGCTGGTACGATTCCAATGTCAGCGGAAGCTGCAAGGTCGCAAAGGGAATCAATGCCTGCGTAGCTTTCCCGTTCGGCCACGGTTTGTCGTACACTACTTTCGACATCGGCAGGCCGCACCTCGATTTCGATCGCGACAACGGAGTGTATCGGGCAACGGCAATGGTGACCAACACCGGAAAGACGACCGGAGCCGAGGTGATCCAGGCCTACGTGTCGCTCCCGTCCAGTGCGAATGTCATCGGCACGAAGCAGCCGCCGAAACGGCTGGTCGGCTTCGGGAAAGTGGAACTGGAGCCCGGCGCATCGGCACAGGTCGTCATCACTATCGACCCACAGTCCAGCCACCACCCGCTCAGCGTCTGGAGCGAGGCCGAAAACAAGTGGGTCACGCCCGCGGGAAAATATGTTGTCTGGATTGGACGGTCCTCGTCCCCGAGCGATCTCACCAGAGCGGGTACGATCAAGCGCTGAAGCCCACACCTTCCCGGCGCCACCGGAACAGGGTGACGACCGCGCGGATCAGGGAATGTTCTTTTTTCGGATTTCCCAATCCGGCTTCTTGCACAGGCCGCAGTCGGCGCCGACAAAAGTGGCTGACGCTTTCCGGTCGCCGCGCAGTTGCCATTCGAGCCAGTCGAGGGCGATCCGGGCGGCCATGCCGCCGTGCGGTTGGGCAAAAGTTCCGCCATGACCGACATCGCTGCTGACGAATGCAGCCGCAATTCCTTCGACAGCGGCGAATGAGCGGTTCGCCTCGGTCCACAGCACGTCGCTTTCGCCGCCGACAATAAAGAGGACGGATCGCCGCAAGCCGCGTAGCCGTTCCATGTCCATGACCAGAGGAGGATTGCTGGGGATCGCCGGATTCACGCCGCTGTTGTGGACCACAACGGTCCTGACCCGGGGATCGTCGCCGAGGAGGATGGCCTGCATCCCCCCGCAACTGTGGCCGGCAGCCGCCACCGCATCCGGATCGATCCGGCCGAAATAGGGACTGCCGGGCCGCTCGTTTTCCGCGAGCGCCCAATCAAGCAGCTTCCGTAGATCGCCGATAGTGGTCGTCATCGGCACCGGCGGCTGCGGGGCAGGAAAGCCGGACGCGTCATGCGACACGACGGGCCCGGTCAGCGGTATTCCCGGCGCGATGACCAGATAGCCGTGCGAGGCGATTTCTGCGAGGTGGGCACGCGCACTCGCTCCATCATTCGTGCACCCGCCGTTGCCCCAGATGAGCAGACCGAGTTTGCGGCGACCCATCGCTCCCAGGTCCGCCGGCCGATAGATCGTCGCGTTCGGAAGGGCCAGATCGACAACGAGTTTTGCAGGATAGGGACCAGAGCCTGTCAGTTCCGAACTGCTGTTGGCCTCAGCAAGCCGAACGGAGGCCTGCTGCATCATCACCTTCAAAGTAGGCAATTGTCCGGCAGGGGCTCCAGTTTCTCCCTCCCTGGATCCGGGTTCCGCCAGGACCGGTCGGCCCGGCTTTGAGGCATCCGGTCCTGTCGCCGCCGCGAGCGCAGTCTGCGCATAGGCAGCGAGCAGAACGGAAGCGACGAGCCGAACCGATCCGTTTATCAAGCCTTGCGAAACCTCCGGCATTATCCGGCGTCAGCGCGAACCGAACGAGTAGCGCATCACAAGTCCGAACTCGCGTCGCGGCGTAACACTGACCTGATTGTAGCCGGAAGCTCCATCTTGCGGGAATAAGTTTGCCACACCGCCCGCTGAGACCGGCGCAACTGCATTAAAGGACAGGATCTGCTGCTCGTTCAGCAAATTGTTGGCAAAGAGCGAAACTTCCCAACCGCCTTTCGGGTCCCGAATGCCGAGATACATATTGAGCTGAGCATACTTGTCGATGACAACAGCCTCACTCGCATTCGGGTTGTCGGGATAATAGACGAAATTGCCCCGAACAAAGCCGTCGATGGCATTGTTCAGCGGAGCGGAGTATTCCGATTGCGCTGTCAGGTTCCAGCGCGGGGTCCGCGCGATAGACGCATTGGATTGGCAACGTGCGACGAGCGTTCCGTGATCGACGAAGTCCTGTGCGGTCGGCACGATCAAATCCGGCTGTCCATCGAAATTGCCGTCATTGCAGGGAATGAGGGCATTGCTGAGCTTTCCTTTCGCCCAGCTGAAGCCGAGAGTGAGGTCCCAACGCGGAGTGATCTGGATGCCTGCCTCGACGTCGATACCCTTGACCGATGCATCGGCGCCAGTCGTAAATTCGGAGGTACTGACTGTTCCGCTGGCAAGATTGGCCGGATTGGTAACAGACAGATACCGGACAGACTGAGTAACGAAATAGTAATTGTTGAAATCCTGCTTGAACACAGCGACGTTCAACCGCGCGCGTTTGTTGAGGAACGACGCCTTGAAACCCAGTTCATACGATGTTGATTTCTCTCGATTTTGGAAGACCAGATCTTCGATGCTACCGAGATCGGGGCCGCCGGCCGCGGTGCAGCAAGTCAGAAGGCTGGTGAAGCCGATTCTCGGTCCGGCGCTGCGGAATGCCGAACCGACATTGCCATAGACCAGAAAGTCCGGCGTGAACCTGTGGGACAGCGCGATATTGTACACGAATGGCGTGAACTTGTTGTGCTGGTCAACATCCTGCAGGGTGTTGGCGGCAATCGACACCTCGCAAACCGATGGCGACCCGGTGTACACGGGACTCGCCGTCAAACCGATGGCCGCGCAAGGGAACGGTCCGCCGGGCGCTGCAAGCGTCGGGTTTTGAATCGCGACAAATCCAGGCTGCAACCCGAGCGTGAAACGGTCATGACGCTTGAAATCAATGTAACGCCCGCCGACCGACAGTTCGGTTGCCTCGGTGATATGCGCGGTAATGTTGCCGAATAGGGATTTCTCGACGGAGGTCGGGGAGATGTCGATCGAAGTCTTCAGGAAATAGCGGTCGAGCGGCGCCATCTTCACAGGTGCCGTGCCGGGCCGGCCGAATGCCCCGGGCAGGAATGACGCCGGACCGACGACAATGGACGTACCCTTCTGCTTGTCGTAGAAGGCACCGATCGTGTAGTCGAAGATATTCAGTATCCGTTCTTCAGAGCTCAAGCGTAATTCATGCGAAAATGAGTAAGAGCTCCCTCTACCCAGGTGCACCTCTTGGTAATACTCGATTCCGGGAAGTACGTTGGCGACATCCTGCGGAGTAATTATTGTTGATGTCCCGTCGCGATACGAGCCGACATAACTAAGTTTTTGCCCGCCGAACGACCAGTCCACCTGTCCAACAAGGATCGTATCCTGGTTCTTGTTGACGCGATGCCCATCTGTAATGCCAAGGCGGTCACGTGCGGCGATGACCGGGCCGTTGACTCCGTTGCCCGGGCCTACCAACTGATCGAAGGACCGCGTATTGCGCCAGAGCTTTTGATACATAACCGACGCGGTAAAGTTGGGGGCAGGCTGGAACAGTACCGTTGCGCGTACAGCCTCTGACTTGGCAAAGGGGTCGAGTGGACTGTTGGCGCTGGTTACACCGTCGAAGTCGCTATGATCGACCAGGCCCGCGAGCCTGATTCCTAGCACACCCTCGATGATCGGCGCTCCCACCGCACCCTTTACAACAATGTTCCCGCGATCGGTGCCGCTCAGGTCAAACGAACCTCCGACCTGGTCGAGATCGGGACGCTTCGTCGTTATGGTGATGGATCCGCCGGGAGATGAACGCCCGCGCAGCGTGCCTTGCGGTCCCTTAAGGATTTCGATCTGACCGATGTCGAAAAGCGACTGCGACACGCTAGGCCCGTTGTTCAAGGGCGTATCGTCGAGATAGAACTGGACTACCGGAGATGCATTTGAGGTGAGAAACGTCGGAATGCCACGGACAGAGGAACTGGCACCGAACGCGCCGCTGGCTCCCGTGGAGGCACCCACAATACTGACGCCGGGGACAATATTGGAGAGGTCCGCCGCGTTGTTGATGCGCAATTTCGCGATCGTGTCACTGGAGACGGCGTTAACCGTCTGCGGAACATCCTGCAGCAGCTCATCACGCCGCCGGGCCGTCACGATGATTGTTTCATCCCTGTACACGCCCCCGGTGGACGGACTTCCAGAATCCTGCGCAAGGGCCGGCGAAATTACACCGAAGCCACAAACCGTCGCAGCCGAAGCCATCAGCACATGCTCAAAAGTTTGCCTCATCATAATCCCCCATCTCGCGGCACTCCCCAGTGTCAAAGCGGTCAGGGCGCCTCAGGTTTCCATTTATTTATTGGCCTGACCAATTTACTAGCGCGCTGGGCGCGGTGGGTCAATCGCTATGCGCTAGTGTGTAGCACATATGTCTGTTAGGAGTTGGTCGAAACTAAGAAGCTGCGCGGTCAGCTCATTGGCTCCGCGCTTGATAACCCGGGAGTTTCACATGTTTGGTGAGAATGGGCAGCTGCTGGGCAGAAGATCGCTGCTTTTGGGAATGGGAGGAACGGCGATGGCCGCACTTGCCGGTTGCGCAACACCACTCCGGCCGCAGAAGACCTTTTTCGACCGAATCGGACTACCGATCGGATTGCAGCTTTATACGCTCGGTCCCGATGCAGGCAGAGACCTCGACGCCACTTTCGGAAAAGTCGCGCAGATCGGTTATCGCGAGATCGAACTGCCCAACCTGCTCGGTCACAAACCCGCTGAATTGGGCGCCGCAGCGCGGCGCGCCGGACTGACAATCAGCAGCCTGCATTTGCCTATCGTGCCCGGTGGCTCGACTCCAGGAATGCCTGGAATGCCCGGTCTCACCTCCGCGAGTGATCCGGCGGAAATCGCGGATGCTCTGGGCGCAATGGGCGCAAGCTGGGCCGTTGCTCCCTTGCTTCTGGTGCCCACCGACTTTCGGCCGAATCCCGGCGAAGGTTTCGGGGATGCCATAGGTCGCTCCGTCGCCGCCGCAGGCGAAGATCTGTGGAAGAAAACCGCCGAGGTTCTCAATCGGACCGCAAGCGCACTCAGGCCGCTGGGCGTCGGCATGGGCTACCACAATCACAATCTCGAGTTCGCGCCAATTGGTAAGACAACGGGCTGGGACATTCTTTGGGGCGAGACGGAGCCCGGCCTCGTCAGCTTCGAAGTCGACATAGGCTGGGTCGCAACGGCCGGACGCGATCCTGTCGAGTTCCTCGAACGGGCAAGCGGCCGAGTGAAACTGCTCCACGTCAAGGACGTCGCCGCCGACAACCCGAAAAGTTATCGGATATCCATGTCGCCCGCCGAAGTCGGCGCGGGCGTTCTGCCGTGGGATCGCATCCTGCCGACGGCCTATAGCGCCGGAGTCCGCCACTTCCTCGTCGAGCAAGAACCCCCCTTCGTAATTCCCCGGATCGAGGCGGCGGCGCGTTCCTTTTCGTTTCTGTCGCAATTCAAAGCCTGATCCCGCGGCGACGTCGACGCACTTACCCAACTGATTGAACTGATCGATCGGCAGGAGAGGATAAAATATGGAGAAGCCGCGGACTCATCTGCGAGTGGCCCTGGCCGCCAGCACCAGCCTGTTGATGGCGATCTGCCCGACGGCTCATGCCCAATCAAAGGCCCATGAGTATACGGTCGCAGACGCGGAACTGTTGACGCAATTCGGCGGTCGCGCCAACTTTTCGCCCGATGGTCAGAAGATCGCTTTCGTGGGAAAGACCTATGGCGACGCTTACGAAATCGACCTGAAGACCCGCGAGATCCGAAATCTGACATACAATATCCCTCACCAGGGGATCATGCGGATCCAGTACCTGCCCAATGGCGATTTCCTTGTCACCGCGCCGCACGTCAACACCGGACCGAACACACGCGCGCATCTTGAAATGTGGGTTCTCGGCAAGGATCTGAACCGAGGCCTCCAGCCGCTTGGCGAACAGGTCTTCGAGGGTATCGCGATATCGAAGAAAACGAACCTGATCGCCTGGACCGTGATCGAGCCGGAACTGAAGCGCGAAGAACCCTGGCAGATGGCCTTCGTGCGCCCCACCAAGCGCTATATCGCCGAAGTGACCTATAAGAACGGCAAACCAAGGCTGACCGAAAAACGCGAAATCATGGCCAGGCTACCGGAGGAATGCAAATTCATCGAGCCGCAGGATTTTCGCGAAGACGATTCCGAACTGGTCTATTCCTGCATGGGTATGGCAGACGGCGGCAATGTCCAGATCTCGGTAATGGGCAACAAGCTTAGGGAAGATCGCAACGTCATCCACTATCGCAAGGCCGGCGAATACGACGAGGTCGAGGGAATTGCGCCGGGCGGCGACTGGACAACGGTCGAATGCGGCAAGCAGGACAAGCCCGGCTTGCCGGTACTGGATATTTGCCGGCTTGAACTGACCCCGGACGGCAAGATCACTCGTCTTGTGCGCGGCACGACGCCGGGCTCGACCGTCGACATAAGCAATCCCGTGGTCAGTCCCGACGGAAAATGGCTCGCATTCCAGCGGTCCGACAATGCGTCGCCAGACATTGGCGAGGGATTCGGTCTGTACCTCTTGAAGCTGGGCGATTGAGTGGAGCCCAGCTGCCGGGACGGCTCTTACCGTCCCGGCATGCCCTTCCGATCACTAAGATCCACCCGATTTAAACAATCCTTTTTGGAGAAGATGAAAAATGGCTACCATCGCAGACGTCTCGGACCGCTCAATTGCCGAACTGGTGTCGCTGACGGGACGCAACGCAGTTGTGACCGGCGGCGGTCAAGGTCTTGGCAAGGCCATCGCCAAACGCCTCGCCGAGGCTGGCGCTAATGTGCTGATCGGCGATGTCGTCGAAGATCTGGCGATGACTGCAGCGGCCGAACTCGACCAGCGCGAAGGCGGGCAGGTCATCGGAGCATTCATGGACGTTGCGGATACCGCTTCTGTCACCGAGGCAGCCGATCTTGCGCTTGAGACCTTCGGCGGGATCGACATTTGGGTGAACAACGCCGGGATCTTTCCGAACAAGCTGATCCATGACATGACCGACGCAGTCTGGGACCAGGTGCTCGACATCAACGGCCGAGGCGTCTTCGTCGGGTCGCGGGAAGCGGCAAAACGCATGATGGCCGCTGGCAATGGCGGCGTGATCGTCAACATCGTCTCGACCGCCGGCTTCAAGGGCGTCGCTCCGGGCATGGCGGCCTATGTTAGTTCCAAGCACGCCGTGCGCGGCTTGACCAAGCAAATGGCCCTCGAACTGGCGCCGGAGGGTATCAGGGTTCTTGGCGTCGCGCCGACCTATTGCGTGACCGAAGGCAACATCAAGGCGCGAGAGGAAAACCCGAACCGCGAACAGCTCGCAATGAACATCCCGGCCACAGTATCGAGTAAGCTCGGGAGAGTCGGTGTGCCCGACGACATCGCCCGCGCAGTGCTGTTCTGCGCCTCGGACATGTCGATCTTCATGACGGGAAGCACCCTGCTGGTAGACGCGGGCGAGACGATCTGAGCGGTTTGGACCTACCGCGCCATGCCCATACTGCCTGCCTTGCAGCCGTTGTTCGAAGCGACCAATTCGGGAGGATCGGCTTCTGCCAATCTTTCCGTCGCACAGGCGCGGGAAAAGGCTCATGCCGCAATGGGAAGCTATGTGACAGGGTTCTACGGGCCCGCAGATCCTCTTGTCGTGGAGACGGATTTCGAGGTTCCCGTCGAAGAGGGAAGGATTGGGGTTAGGCTCTATTCGCAAGGCGGAAGCGGCGAACGACTTCCCTGCCATTTGTATTTTCATGGCGGCGGCTTCTGGCTCGGCACGCTCGAACATTTCGACGTGCTCTGCCGGAATCTCGCCCGTGACGGCCGCTGCGCTGTCGTCTCGGTGGATTACAGGCTGGCGCCGGAACACAATTTTCCAACCGCGGCCGAGGACTGTTACGCCGCGCTTCTGTGGGTCATTGAACACGCCGCCGATTTGCGCGTCGATCCATCGTGCCTCTCCGTCGGCGGGATGAGCGCCGGGGGCAATCTCGCCGCTGTCGTATCGCTCATGGCACGCGACAGGGACGGCCCGCCAATCGCCTTGCAGGTACTCGAAGCGCCCGTGCTCGACCTGTCAGACTGGGAACCTTTGCGAATTCCGGAAGAAGGATTGATCCTGCCATCGGGCAAGGACTTATACTGCCGGCATTACCTGGCCGAGCCATCCCAAGCCAGGTTGCCATATGTCTCGCCCCTCCTCGCCGACGATCTTGCAGGACTCCCCCCCGCTCTGATCATGTGCGCCGAATACGACCCGCTCGCGGCGGAGGGCAAGGCATTCGCCGGCAGACTGGCAGCGGCTGGAGTTCCGGTCGAATACCATTTCTGGCCCGGCCAGTTTCATGGCTCGCAACAGATGGCAATGCTAATTCCCGATGAAGCGCAGGCCTATCAGGCCAAGCTCGTCAGCGCCATGCAGCGGGCTCATGCTTGCAAGCGCCCCACCGAATAATTCCACATAACTCCTAGAGCGTCCTGCGGATAACTTGAATCGCGGGATTCCTGTTTGGCCGGAGTTGTGATTCACCCTCTTTGGAGGTGGATCATGGGCAGAGCACATTCGTCTGATCTTCGTATCCGAGTTTATGGGATGATCGCCGAAGGCGGTTCTCGGCGGGCTGCTGCGCGTCGCTTTGGTGTGAGTGCGGCAACACGGTTCGGATGCTGTCGCCGGCGTGGTAAACTTCGTGACGCGCAAGCGTTTCGACGGAGTTTCGGTGGATGCGCGCTATGGCTTCGGCAAGCATTACCACACCTTCGACGCAAACGCGACGATCGGTAGGGAGTGGGATAGCGGTTCGATCTGGGTATCCTACAACTATACCGAGAACAGCACCATACTGGGTAAGCGCCGCGCTTATAACTCCACCCCTTTATCGAACGTTGCGGGCACCCTGGTCCGCGATCAGGAGTGCACCGAGCCAAACGTCCTCGTTTCGGCCGTCAACGTCGGCGGAACCCCGCCTGCTCCGTCGTTGTACGCCACACCGCTCAGCGCCGCCGGGCGCAACACCTCGAACATTTGCGATCTTACCGATGACGCGGCGATTTACCCGGATCAGAATCGCCATTCGGTCTATGCTGGCCTCAATCAGCAATTGAACGACTGGCTCGAAGTCAATGTTCGCACATATTATTATCGCAAGGAGTCCGACCACTCGCTCGGCAAATTCTTTGGCTCAGTTAACATTGGCCCTAGTTTTCTGGCGCCGTTTGGCTTCCTGACAAGCCCGCACACGACTTTCGTCACCGGATATCCGGGTGAAACTCAGCAGGTGAGCTTCGCGCTACCGGACAATTATGTTCAGCACGTGGTGCTCGACTCTTGGGGTTTCACGCCTACGTTCACCGCCGATCTCGGTGGCGGCTGGCAGCTTCGCGGCCTCGCGGGTTACAGCGAAAGCGCGACGACTTCGCACACCACGTCTCTCGCTCCCAGCTCGATTCTCGGTCCGCTAGTCGTTTCGGGAGCATTCAACCCCTATTCGCCGACAACCGCGAGCCCCGCAGTGATCGCTACACTTGAAGATTACGAGTCATACGGAAAGGCAGACCAGCGCCAGTTCAATGCGCGTCTATCTGTAGACGGCAGTCTGTTCAGTTTGCCTGCTGGTGAGGTCAAGGTGGCCGTCGGCGCAGAGTTCCTCGACGAAGCCTATGACAGCCGCAAGGGCAACACAATTCCAGCACAATTCCTTCAGTTGCCCCGCTACCATCAGAGCCGGAACGTCAAGTCAGTCTTCGGCGAAATTGTCGCTCCGATCTTCGGGAACGACAACGGACTGTCGTTCGTGGTGTCGGCGGCCGGACGCTATGACCACTACAGTGATGTCGGCGGAACCTTCAATCCCAAGTTCGGCGCGACTTTCAAACCCGTCGACTGGGTCAGCTTTCGCGGTTCCTGGGGCAAATCCTTCGTGGCGCCGAGCATGGCCGACAGCGCCGTTGCCGATCCGACGAACGCAAGCTTCCAGTATGGCGCGGTGGCAAATTTCCTCGCGCCGCCCGACATCCTCGCGGCAAAGGGCTTGCCGCCGATCGGCCCCGGCCAGGCGATCATTGTGCTACTCGGTGCCAAACCAGGCTTGAAGCCGCAACACGCCACAAACTGGTCACTGGGCGCGGACATTCAGCCGCCATTTGTCCCCGGCTTGCGTCTTTCGGCGACCTATTACAATCTCAAGTATACAGACTTGATCCAGGGGCCGCCGTTCACGAACCAACCGCTGTATTTTGCG
This sequence comes from Novosphingobium sp., assembly GCA_024236175.1. Taxonomy (GTDB): domain Bacteria; phylum Pseudomonadota; class Alphaproteobacteria; order Sphingomonadales; family Sphingomonadaceae; genus Novosphingobium. Next base: position 368,213 of record JACKKY010000004.1, read on the forward strand.
ACTTTCGCGGACACCACATTCTTCGTCAATCCTTCGGCCGCACTGGTAGATCAGACCCTTGCCGAGGCCGCCAGCATCGGAAACCCGTGCGCGCCGCAGCCAACCTGCATCTACGCGATCCAGGATGTGCGTAAGCAAAATCTCAGCGGTTTCAAACAAAGCGGGATCGATTTCAGCACGAACTATGCGCGTCCGACCGGCTTCGGCTCAGTCGATCTCAGCGTCGGCGGCACATACATACTGACGCGCAAGAATGCTGCTGTCGTTGGCGATCCCTACGTATCGGAATTGGCTACGCTCAACAGCCGACTTAAGGTCCGCACTGCTCTGGGAGCCGACATCGGCAACCTACGCGCGCAGCTGACCTGGAATTTCAGTCAAGGCTTCGACACCCCGCCCACCGGCCTGAACAATCAAACGCATGTCGGTGATTTCAACACGTTCGACCTCTTCTTGAAGTACGACGTTCCCGGCACAGGCGTATTTCAGGATCTGTCGTTCAGTCTGACAGGCACCAACATTTTCGATCAGGATCCCCCGTTGTTCGACGGCAGCGCAATCGTAAAAGCACAGCGAGGCTTCCGCAACGGCAACACGGTCGGTCGGCTCATCCAGTTGGGTGTCGCTAAAAAGTTCTGACTGACACCATGACGGCTTGGTCAACTTGATGATGAGGTGGATCATCCTGCGCCATTTTCACAGGTCGTAGGCAAGGCCGGATCTAGTCCAGCGCCCAGGAATGCGTGTGCTCTAGCCGGGGTGGCACTGGACAGCTTCGCATTGTTGGGAGGTGCTTGGCCTGCCGCAGATCGCTGCCAACGCTGCACTTTGCCGTTCTGTTACACCTATCGTCATGTCGGATGATCCAGTTCCGGCCGCCCCCCTTCGTGGAGCGCCAGTGCAGCCTGCAACAGCCGGCTAATCTGCATTGCCGATCGCTCCAGCTGCTGCAGTCCATCAGCACGCTGCTCTGCGTCGCTGCTGCCCAGGGTGAGCGCGACAACGCTGGCATCCTCCATGATGATGCCGATCCGGGTACACAGGTGAGAAACGAGTTCGGCGGTGTCTTCGTCCATGCCATGCACAAGGCTTGGCTTCCCGAGCAAGTCCACAGCCATCTTTTCACAAAAGTCTAAGTTTCCATTCGACTTGCTTGCGATTCCAAGCATTGCTGTCGGTACTGAATCGCGACCGCCATGACGGCCGCAGCCCCGGGGGGCATGCCTGACCGGGGCTGTGGGTGGTGGGACCAGCACTCCGCTGGTCCCGATCCAACAGGAGACCACCCATGACCAAGACCATCCGTCTCAATGACACCCAGCTCGTCCTGCTCTCGCATGGCGCGCAGAACGACGCAGGCGCCATGCTGCCCCTACCCACTTCGCTGCAGCAGAACGAGGAACGCGCATGCAAGGAGCTGAAGTCGCTGCTGCGACGCGAACTGATTACCGAACGGGAAGTGACGCGCGGCACCGAAGCCTGGCGCAGCGAAGGCGATCTCAGCTTCGGCCTTTTCATCAGCGATGCCGGTCGCAGCGCCATCGGCGTGAATGAGGAGCAGGAAGATTCAGCCCAAGCGGCGGATGAAACGCCCAACACCAGCGAACAGGTCACAGCGACGAAGCCTGCCTCCGCTCGTGCCGACAGCAAGATCGGCACCGTGATCGCCCTCCTCCGCCGCGATGAGGGTGCAACGCTCGACGAGATGGTCGCAGCCACCGCCTGGCTGCCGCATACGACACGGGCGGCTCTCACCGGCCTGCGCAAGAAGGGCCACACCATCGAGAAGAACAAGCGCGAAGACGTGACCTGCTACCGCATCACGGCGGAAGGGTGATCATGGCGAAGCTCCACGAACAGCTGCGCGAGATCGCAGAGATGGACAAGGCGGGCCTCAGGAACCGGTGGGCTTCGCTCACCGGTCGCCCGGTGCCCAAGGTCAGCACCGCCATGCTGCGCCTTGCGGTTGGGTATGAGCTGCAGGCTAAGGCGCTGGGCGGCCTCTCGCGCAAGGGAAGACAGCGCCTCGACGGCGCAGGTGAGAAGAAGGCCGTTACGCAGGACATCCGTCCCGGCATGCGGCTTGCCCGCGAGCATGGCGGCGTCATGCATGTCGTCACCATCGGCGATGGCGGCGAGATCCTCTGGAACGATCGTGAATGGCGTTCCCTGAGCGAAGTCGCCCGCGCCATCACCGGCACCCGCTGGTCCGGGCCTGCCTTCTTCGGATTGAGGAAAGCAGCATGAGCAGGATCGGCGTCACCGAACGACAGGCTGCTGTCCTCACCGTCATCGAGGACGAGGTTGCCGCTGAACGTCCCTCGCCCAACACCGTGGAGCTGGCACGTGCATGTGGGTTCAGCACCGGTGAGATTGCCCGTATCCTCGATGCTCTCGAATATATGGGGTTCATCACCCGCATTCCGAACCGCAGGCGCAATATCCGCCTGTGCTCGCCATCGGTCAGGATGGCGCCTGACGATCACCTGATCGCCGAACTGACCCGGCGCGGCTATCTCGTACGCAAGGCGCTGGACCAATGAGCAAGGTCCGCTGCGCCATCTATACCCGCAAGTCGAGCGAGGAAGGTCTCGAACAGGACTTCAACTCGCTTGATGCCCAGCGTGAGGCCTGTGCTGCCTATATCCTGAGCCAGGCATCCGAAGGCTGGTCGCTGCTGCCCGAGCAATACGATGACGGCGGGCTATCAGGCGGAACGCTGGAGCGCCCTGCCCTCAAGCGGCTGTTGGCTGATATCGAAGATCGACATCGTGGTCGTCTACAAGGCTGACCGGCTCACGCGCTCGCTGCTGCCTGACTTTGCCAAAGCTGGTCGAGACCTTCGATGCGCCGCACCCAGCCCCTGGTATCGGTGACCCAGTCGTTCAACATGACCACAACTCCATGGGCCGCCTTACGCTCAACATGCCGCCGTCCTTCGCCCAGTTCGATGGCACGCCAGCCGATACGCACCGCGACAAGATTGGTGGCATCGAAGGCCAGGGCATGTGGAGCGCAATCCGTTGCTGGGTTGCTTGGTCATCCCAGGGACGGAGCCCTCGAATTGTCCGGAGCAGCGCCGAACTGATCCGCCAGCGTTCCATCACTATCTCGTTGTCGGCAATGTCCGAAGGTTACCGAATAATAGCTGAAACGAAGGTGCCGGAACAAAGGTTCCAAAGCGTACAACCCTGACAGGACCGACGGCGGCGGACTGTTCACCGAGGACAAATCACAAGACCTGTCAATCTGATTTACCCTTGCAGGAAATCCATCATCGAGGAAAGTGTCCGCGAGGTGCCAACGGCGTTATCATCGATCGCGACCTGTGGATCAGGCCCCAGCGGCCCAGTTTGCTGGACAACACAGGGTCCCAGCGTGCTACTACCACCAAGTCACCCAGCCTGCCGCCTTTGTCTTCACAGAGAATGAAGAGCTGCTTGGTTGCGCAGCGCATGTACGCGGCGCAGCGCTGCGCCAATATGTCAGCTGGCACTCCAGCACGACGCCAATGCCGCTGCTGCGAATGGTATTCGCATCCCCTGCACACGCGAAATCGAGGCCGCCGTAGCAAACCGACGCCCTTTCGATCCGTTCGATATCATGGACAGGCAGGCATCGCACCCGGAGAGCCACCGGCATTGAATCCATGCTGGGGCGCATCGAGAAACGGCAGTGCGTGTCCGCAGAAGGACAGAGCCTGCTGCGCAGTCTGGTCAGCAGGGTTACGGTCCTGTCTAACGGTATTGCAATCGATCTGTCTCGCCAAAGGGCTTCTCGCGACAGGCTCTTCCTCGTCTCTGAGATCAGTAAAGGACCAAGTACCATCAACCAGGGTCTCGATGTCTGCCTTTACCCGGATCGGGGCGCGGTCAGGCCTGTCTATGATACCGCCGCAGGCGCATCGACCAGGGGCCCATCCAGCTGCCGCATTAGTAAGCAGTCGCAGCCGGCGAACCGATATTGCAACCATCGCGCAGTGAGAACATCAACGACTCATGGGTCTCCTGCAATGTGCGCGCCTCAACTTCCTTTCGCACCCCACTGGTCGAGGCTGATCTTGGTACCGCTGACGTCCATGAATGTACCGCCAGCAGCGCGGACTGCTGATCGATCTAAACGAGTGACCGCCTGGTCTGTGAACCTGAACTACGCCTCGTTCATATTTCAGCGGCGCCTGGCGCTGCTGCTCATTTGCGCCATCCACGACGGAAATGCTTCGGACCATCGGATCGGGGCGGATGCAGATGGATTGATCGAAACAACTAGGGAACAATAATGGCCGCATAATCCCAGAAATGCAAGGAAATTAGCGCTTTATGGGAAGGTCTCGGATGACGAGGTGGCGGAGCGGGAGGGATTCGAACCCTCGATACGGGGTTACCGTATACACACTTTCCAGGCGTGCGCCTTCGACCACTCGGCCACCGCTCCGCATGCCTGACAGGCAGGCCAAGCGCCCTATTGGCTTGTATCGGATTGCGCAAGAGGGCTGGCGGCCCTGCCCTCAGATACGCTCGGCCTCGGCAACGGCGTCGCTGGCGCGCAGCGATCCCACGATCCGCGTGAGATGCGCGACATCCTGCACTTCGAGGTCCACCTCGAAGGTGCCGAACGGCTCGTCGCGCTGGATCATCTGGAGATTGACGACATTGGCGCGGTTGCCGGCGAAGATGCCGGTGATTTCCGCCAGAGTGCCGGGCCGGTTGTAGAGCACGATGCGCAGGCGGCCGATCGCGCCGGTCGAACGTTCCCCCCAGGACAGGTCGAGCCAGTCGCTGTCGACCCCGCTCGCCAGGCTGAGACAGTCGATCGTGTGCACTTCCACGCCCTTGCCGGGCTGGCGCAGGCCGACGATGCGGTCGCCCGGAACCGGGTGGCAGCAATCGGCCATGTGGAACGCCATTCCCGGCGTCAGGCCGCGGATCGTTATCGCCCGTTCCTGCTTGGGCCATTCGATGTCGTCCGGCAATTCGGCGGTGCTGCCCGGGACCAGCGCCTCCATCACCTCCCGGTCCGAAAGCTTGGCCGAACCGATGGCGAACATCAGCTCGGTCTCGTCGCGCAGTTCCAGCCGCTCGATCGCCACGTTGATCGCCTTGCGCCCGATCCGGGCCGGCAGGCGGGCCGCGATCTCGTCGAACAGCTTGCGGCCGATGGCGGCCACTTCCTCACGCTCCTTGGCCCGGACCGCCCGGCGGATGGCCGCGCGCGCCTTGCCGGTGACGACGAAGCCCAGCCAGGAAAGCTGCGGCTCCGGCGTGTTGCTCTTGATGATCTCGACCACGTCGCCGTTGCTTAGCTGGGTGCGCAGCGGCATGTGCCGGCCGTTGATCTTGGCGCCGACCGTCGCGTTGCCCAGATCGGTGTGGACGGCATAGGCGAAATCGACCGGCGTCGCGCCCTTGGGCAGCTGGTGAAGCGCACCCTTGGGCGTGAAGGCGAAGATGCGGTCCTGGTAGATCGCCAGCCTGGTATGCTCGAGCAGTTCCTCGGCATCGTGGCTTGCGTCGACGATCTCGATGAGGTCCCTCACCCATCCGACCTGCCCGTCGGGCTGGTCGCCCTGCTTGTAGGCCCAGTGGGCGGCAAGGCCGAATTCGTTGGTCCGGTGCATGTCGCGCGTGCGGATCTGCACTTCCATGCGCATCGAATTCTCGTAGATCAGCGCCGTGTGCAGCGAGCGGTAGCCGTTCGACTTGGGCGTCGAGATGTAGTCCTTGAAGCGGCCGGGAATCATCTGCCAGGTCTGGTGGAGCACGCCCACCGCCCGGTAGCAGTCGTCCGGCGTCTCGGTGAGCACGCGAAACGCCATGATGTCGGTGATCTGCTCGAAAGTCACATGGCGCTCGGCCATCTTCCGCCAGATCGAATAGGGATGCTTCTCCCGCCCCGAGACCTCGACCTTGAGCCCCGCTTCGGCCAGCGCCTGCTTGATCGCCAGCGCGATCGCGTCGACCTGCCCGCCTTCCTGGCTGCGAATTTGCGCCAGCCTGCCGGTGATGGTGGCGTAGGCTTCCGGCTCGAGCTGCTCGAAAGCGAGCATCTGCATTTCGCGCATGTATTCGTACATGCCGACCCGCTCGGCGAGCGGAGCGTAAATATCCATCGTCTCGCGGGCGATGCGGCGACGTTTTTCCTCGCTGCGGATGAAGTGGAGCGTGCGCATGTTGTGCAGCCGGTCGGCCAGCTTGACGAGCAGCACGCGCAGGTCCTCGCTCATCGCCAGGAAGAACTTCCTGAGGTTCTCGGCCGCCCGTTCGTTCTCGGTGAGGGTCTCGATCTTCGAGAGCTTGGTCACGCCGTCGACCAGCCGGGCGACATCGGGCCCGAAATATTCCTCTACTTCGTCGATGGTTGCGAGCGTATCCTCGACGGTGTCGTGAAGCAGCGCGGTGACGATCGTCTCCTGATCGAGCTTCAGCTCCGTCATCAGCCCCGCAACTTCGATCGGATGGCTGAAATAGGGATCGCCGCTGGCCCGCTTCTGGGTGCCGTGCTTCTGCACCGTATAGACGTAGGCGCGGTTGAGGATGGCCTCATCCGCATCCGGGTCATAGGATTTGACCCGCTCCACGAGTTCGTACTGGCGCAACATTGTTGCCTAGGATGTGAGGATTTATTCGGCCGGGGCAAGTGGAAAGAGCGATGGGGCCCGGCTCTGCGTTTGACCGACACGCCGCCCCGTGCTCAAGGGGGCGCGCAAACCGGACACAGAATCACAAGCCTGAAGGACCGCGCGAATGACCACCCAGACGATGTATGAAAGAATTCTCGACCTGATCCAGGCCGAAGGCATCGATACATTGTTCGGCATTCCCGATCCCAGCTTCTTCGGCATGTTCATCGAAGCCGAACGCCGCGGCATGGAAATCGTCTCTCCGCACCACGAACAGGCCGCCGCGCTGACCGCCGACGGCTATTACCGCATGACCGGCAAGCCGGCGGTGCTGTGCATGAACAAGGGTCCGGGCGTCGCCAACGTCATGGCCGGCGTGAACTTCATGATGAAGGAAAACGTCCCGGCCGTGTGCATCATGGCCAACCGCCAGCGCTTCTACGAACAGAAGGTGCGGCGCGGAAAGATGCAGTACATGAGCCAGCCGCCGCTGTTCGAGAACACGGTGAAATACGCCGGTACCATCGAATATCCGCAGCAGACCGACGAAATCTTCCAGGAAGCCTTCCGCCAGGCGCAAAGCGGCGTTCCGGGGCCGACCTTCGTGGAACTGCCGCTGGGCGTGATGCAGGCGAAGTTCGATGGCTCCCCGGTGCTCAAGCCGCACCAGTACCGCCTCGTCCACCAGCGTGCCGACGCGCAGTCGATCGCCGAAGCCAAGGCGCTGCTCGAAGCGGCGAAGGCTCCGGTGCTGCTGCTCGGCCAGGGCGGATTCGTCAGCCGCGCGCACGACATGCTCACCGAGCTGGCGAACAAGCTCAACTGCCCGATCCTGCAATCGAACGCGGTCGAAGCGGTCCTGCCCGGCATGGAGGACCGCACCTTCCCTTACAGTTCAGGCGTCGGCGCGGAGATCGCCGATCGGTCGGACGTGGTGCTCGCCATCGGCACCGAACTGGGCGAAGCGCTCAACTATGGGCGCGGTCATTCCTGGAAAGCGGGCAACGGGACGCGCAAGTGGATCTACGTCGAGCGCGATGCCGACGCCATGGGGGTCAATCGCCCGATCGACGTGCCGCTGGTCGGCGACCTGCGCGATATCGTCCCGCAGCTCAACGAGGCGCTCGCCGGCGTGAACCGCACGCTTCCGGCCGAACTCCCCGGCTGGACCGAGCGCCGTGACGCGCACAAGAAGAGCATCGAGGACTACGTGCCGACGACCTCGATGCCGATCCACCCCGGCCTCGTGCCCATCGAGACCAGCAAGGTCCTCCCCGAGGATTCGATCCTGGTGCGCGACGGCGGCGGCGCCTCGATGTGGGCCTCCGCGCTGATGCAGTTCACCATCCGCGATTCGATGTGGAGTTCCAACTGGGGCGCGATCGGCAACGGCATCTGCATGGCGATGGGTGCGCAGATGGCGGCAGGGCCCAAGCGCCGCGCCGTGCTCTACACCGGCGATTCCGCCTTCCTGTTCCACATTTCCGAGCTGGAAACGGCGGCGCGCAAGAACCTGCCGATCATCTGCATCGTCTCGGTCGACCATGCCTGGGGCCTCGAAGCCGCGTCCTACAAGGCCAATTTCGGCGAGAACACGTCCACGCCCGAAGCGCGCTGGGGCGCGGCGGTGCGGCTGGACAAGACCGCGGAGAGCTTCGGCTGCCACGGCGAATATGTCGAGAAGGCCGAGGACCTGGGCCCGGCAGTGCAGCGGGCGCTGGCCTCCGGCAAACCGGCGGTGATCCATGTCGAGGTCGACCAGATGGCCAGCTCGAGCTTCGAAGGCATTCCCGGCTTCGCGGAGTTCCGCGCCTGGTTCGGCGAGGATGGCGACTTCCTGGGCGTTCCCGGAGAAGCCCCGGCCGCGCCCAAGCCCGGCGGCGGCGGATCGACCGAGAACAGCAGCGGCTACTGAGCCGGAGAACAAGCGGGAGCGGAGCGGGCCATGGCCATCAACTACGACATCGTGAAGCCGCGAATCGGCGCCGCCGTCCATGCCGACCGCGCCCAGCTGCGCGACCCGGACTTCGCCCGGGAATGCCTCGAGCTGCTCGACGAACGGGCGGTGCTCGTGTTTCCCGAGATCGGGCTGACCGACGAGGAACAGCTCGCGTTCACCGACATGCTCGGGGAGCGGAGCGTTTTCGCCTCGCGGGTTCCGACCGACGACGGCGAGGAAACCGAGTTCTACAAGATCACGCTCGACCCCAAGATCAAGAAGGACAACCAGTATGTGCTGGCGACCTTCTTCTGGCACATGGACGGGGTGACGGTCGAAAGCGATCCGCCCAAGGCCACGCTGCTGTCCGCACGCCAGGTGTCCGCCGAAGGCGGCGAGACCGAATTCGCCAACACCTTCGCCGCCTACGAAGCGCTTCCCGACAAGGAGAAGGCCCGGCTCGAAAGCCTGCGGGTGGTCCACAGCGTCTATGCCGGCGTCCGCCCGATCCTCGATTACAGCGTTACTCCGGAGGAATGGGGCGGCGAATCGGTCAAGACCGAGCAACCTCTCGTCTGGACGCATGAGTCAGGCCGCAAGTCGCTGCTGCTCGGCGTGCAGATGGAAAGCATCGTCGGGATGGAACTCGTCGAAGGCCGGGCGCTGATCAGCCGCCTGCTCGAATGGGCGACGCAGCCCGAATTCAAGTACCGGCACAAATGGTCCGAAGGCGACCTTGTGATCTGGAAGAACCTCGGCGCCATGCACCGGGTCATTCCCTACGACGCCGCCTCGGGCCGGCTGATGCACCGCACCAGCCTCGCCAACATGAAAGTGGCCGCCTGATCAGGCTGCCGCGCGTTCAGCTCCAGACCGCTTCGGGCGGCAGGCTCATCAGGATCGCATCGATATTGCCCCCGGTCTTGAGGCCGAACGCGGTCCCCCGGTCGTAGACGAGGTTGAATTCGGCATAGCGACCGCGCCATTCGAGCTGGCGCAGCTTTTCCTCGGGGGTGAACGCCATCTCCATCCGGCGGCGCACCAGCTTCGGGAAGACGGCGAGGAACGCCTCGCCCACTGCCTTCGTAAAGGCGAAATTGGCTTCCCATGCGGCCTCGTCGGCGCATTCCATATGGTCGTAGAAGATACCGCCGACGCCGCGATGGCATTTGCGGTGCGGGATATAGAAATACTCGTCCGCCCACTTGCTGAAGCGTTCGTAATAGTCCGGGCCATGCGCGTCGCAGGCTGCCTTGAAGGCCGCGTGGAATTCGGCCGTGTCCTCGTCGTAGGGGATCGGCGGGTTGAGGTCGGCGCCGCCGCCGAACCACGCCTTGCTGGTGGTCAGGAAGCGCGTATTCATGTGGACCGCGGGCACATGCGGGTTGGCCATATGCGCGACCAGGCTGATGCCGGTGGCCGAGAACGCCGGCCGGTCGGCGCTGGCGCCGTTGACCGAAGCGGCGAAGTCCTTCGACAGGTCGCCGTGCACGGTCGAAACATTGACGCCGGCCTTCTCGAACACCTTGCCCTTGATCAGGCCGCGGGTTCCGCCGCCGGTCTCGCCGCCGCCCTCGCCTTCGACCGCGGCGCGTTGCCACGGCGTGTATTCGAACGAGGCGTCGCTGCCGGCTTCGCGCTCGATCGCTTCGAATTCGGCGCAGATCGCATCGCGCAGGCTTTCGAACCATTCCTTCGCGCGGGCGGTGTAGGGCTTCCAGTCTGTCATGGGCCGGGCCTTGCCAAGTGAATCCGGTTACGGCAAGGAAAAGCCATGGTTCCCTTTTCGTTCTCGGGTGAGGAAATGCGGCTGGTGCTCGGCCGCGCCGTGTTCTGGCCGCGCGAGAACGCGCTGCTGGTCGCCGACCTGCATCTCGAAAAGGCGAGCTTCTTCGCAAGCCGCGGGCAGATGCTGCCGCCTTACGACAGCCGCGAGACGCTGGAGCGGCTCGCCGTCGCCATCCGCGAGACGGGCGCGCGCCGGGTTTTCGCGCTGGGTGACAATTTTCACGACGAGAGGGGCGCCGGCCGGCTGGAGCCGCACGCCGCCGGGATGCTCGATGCGCTGACCCGCGCCACCGACTGGGTCTGGATCGCCGGGAATCACGACGGCGGCGATGCCGACGGCACCTGCGCTGCAGAGCTCGCGGTCGGAGGGCTGGTGCTGAGGCACCAGGCGCTGGCCGGCGAGAGGCGGCCCGAGCTTTCGGGCCATTTCCATCCGAAGCTGACCGTCACCAGCAGGGGGCGGCGGATCTCCCGGCCTTGCGCGGTTGCCAGCGAAAGGCGGCTGATCCTGCCCGCTTTCGGCGCGCTGACCGGCGGAATGGACGCGGCCGACCCGGCAATCGTGACAGCCTTGCAGCCAGCCGTTACAATCAATGCCCTGCTTCCGGCAGGCGGGAAACTTGTGCAATATCCCCTCTGGCGAGCGGCAGCCTGACGATTTTCTGGACGGCAAGTGCTACAACAGGCATGGCCGCCCGTTGACGACAGGTATATTTTTCCCACTTTTCTTGGCGGCGCGATTCGGCCTAAGGACGCGCGCAGCCACCTAACGAGTTTAACGGAACAGGAGAACGCTTATAGCACCCCCACCCCGGCGCATGATGACGCCGCCCGTCAAGAGCGGGCCTCGCTACAACAACATGATCAACGTGGATAAGGTCCGCGTCATCGACGAGAACGGCGAGAACATCGGCGTGATGTACACCAACGAGGCTATCGAACAGGCGGCCGAGGTCGGCCTGGACCTTGTCGAAGTCTCGCCCAACGCCGATCCGCCGGTGTGCAAGTTCCTCGATGTCGGCAAGTACCGCTACGAAGCGCAGAAGAAGGCCAACGCCGCGCGCAAGACGCAGAAGACGCAGGACATCAAGGAAATCAAGATGCGTCCGAACATCGACGACCACGACTACGATGTGAAGATGCGCAACGTGCACAAGTTCATCGAGAACGGCGACAAGGTGAAGGTCACCCTGCGCTTCCGTGGCCGCGAGCTTTCGCACCAGCAGCTCGGCATGGACCTGCTGCGGCGCGTCCAGGGCGATACCGACGAGATCGCCAAGGTCGAGGCCTATCCGCGCATGGAAGGCCGGCAGATGCTGATGGTGCTGGCGCCGAAGTAGGTTTTCCGCCTTCGGGCGAACTGGGTCGCATCCGAACCGCTCCCGACTTGCAATGCTGCCCCATCCCCGCGAAAGCGGGGACGCGGTCGCACGACTGAACGTCTTATCCCCGGCTGGAGGTGGGTTCCCGCTTTCGCGGGAATGACGGGCGTGGCGAACTGTGCAACGGTGCCCGCGCGAACCGTCGCGCAATCAGGGAGAGGACATGTCGGCACGCCGCATCGGATTCTGGGTCGGCATCGCCGGTTTCCTCGCAACCGTGCTGCTGCCCGCGCCGCTGGGCATGCCGGAGCCCGCCTGGCCGGCCGCCGGCCTCGTGTGGTGGATGGCGGTGTGGTGGATGACAGAGGCCCTGCCGCTCTACGCAACCGCGATCCTGCCGTTCCTGGTGCTGCCGCTGACCGGTGTCGCCGACGCCAACACCACCGCCTCATCCTATTATTCGCCGATCATGTTCCTGTTCATCGGCGGCGCTTTCATGGCGCTCGCCATCGAGCGGACCGGCCTGCACCGGCGGCTGGCGCTGTTCATCATGGGACTTTCCGGCGGCAAGACCTGGCAGCTGCTGCTGTCGGTGATGCTGGCCACCGCGATCCTCTCGGCGATGATCTCCAACACCTCGACCGCGCTGATCATGACGCCGATGGCGCTCGCGATGCTGGCGGCGGGCGGCGTCGGCCGGGAAGATACGCACGGGATCGCCGGCGCGCTGCCGATGGGCATCGCCTTCGCCGCTTCCATCGGCGGGCTCGGCACGATGATCGGCACGCCGACCAACGCCATCGCCGCCGGCCTGCTCAACGAAGCGCTGGACATGAACATCACCTTCCTGCGCTGGAGCACCTTCGGCATCCCGGTCATGCTGCTGGGCGTGCCGCTGGCCGCCTTCATCATCGCCCGGGTCCACCGTCTCGGAGAGGACAGGTTCGATCCGGCTGCGGCGCGCGAGGCCATTGCCCACTCGACGCACTGGACCGTCCCCGAGCGCCGGCTGGTTCCGGTGGTCGCCCTCGCGTTCCTGGCGTGGATGGCGCAGCCCTGGATCGCTCCGCTGTTTCCCGAGGGCGGGTTCACGGACGGAACCGTAGCCGCCATCGCCGGGCTCGTACTGTTCGTCATCCCGGACGGAACCGGCCGGCCGATGCTGGTCTGGAAGGAAGCCAACCGCGCGCCGTGGGACGTCGTGCTGATGTTCGGCGGCGGGCTGGCGATGGCAATGGGCATGACCGCCTCGGGCCTGGCCGGCTGGCTCGGCGAAATGCTGCTGCCGCTCGAGGCCATCCCGCTGATCTTCATCGCCCTGATCGTCGTCGCCTTTGTGATCGTGATCACCGAGTTCGCCAGCAACATCGCCACCGCGAGCGGTATCATCCCGGTCGTCGCGGCACTGGTGGCTGCGCTGGGAGTCGATCCGATGCTGCTGGCGATGCCTGCCGCGATCGCCTCGACCTGGGGCTTCATGTTGCCCGCAGGCACCGGCCCCAACGCCATCGCCTGGGGCACCGGCCACATCGGCCTGCCCCGCATGCTGCGCGCCGGCGTCCTGCTGGACATCGCCGGGACGTTCCTGATCATTGCAGTGGTCTGGGGAATCGCGGCCATCGCCTGAGGCAACCGGGAGTTCATCGGGCCCCCCCGCCATCTTCAGCCGACCTTCGCAGAATGCGGTAGGCCTGCCGGGGAACGATAACGAACCGCGCGATGCAGCCCGCCCTCGCCTCCGGCTGACCGGAGGCGAAAGGCGAGAGTGCCGCCTACTCGCCGAAGCGATACTTCAGGCGGAAGCCCCACATGCGCGGCACGTTGAGATAGCCGAGCTCGGCGCCGACCGTGGGATAGGCGGAAATCGGATAGATCAGGCGCTTCTGGTTGGTCGCGTTCGTCATGAAGAAGGCAAGGTCGATCGGCTGGCCCATGATCGATGCCCACTCCGCATTCAGATTGAGCAGCTGCGTCGACTTCACCCTGAACAGCGTCGGGGTCAGTCTCTGATCGTGGATCTTGTTCGCATCGGTATGCGTGAAAGTCGCTCCGAAGGAGATATCGCCGATGCTTTCGTCAAGCGGCAGCGTGTAGGTACCGGTCACCGTGAGGCGGTTCTTGGGCGATTGCGCCAGCGGCTCGCCGGCACTGGCGACCGGAACCAGCTCGCTGAAGAAGATCGGCGTCGGCGGCGGGTTGACCGATTTCAGCTTGGTGTTGAGATAGGCATAGGCCGCATCGATCTTGAAGCCTTCGAACAGCCTTGCCGAGGCATCCACCTCGATGCCCCAGATCCGCGACTTGCCCGCGTTGATGATCACCTGCGAGGGCGGGATGATACCGATGAAATCCGGCGCAACGACGGCGCTGGCGGCAAGCTGCTGGTCGCGGAAATCGTTGTAGAACGCCGCGACGTTGAAATAGCCGGAAAATGCGCCCCCGAAACTGGTCTTGGCGCCGATCTCGTAGGTGTCGACCTTTTCCGGCCCGGTCGTTTCCAGCCCGACATTGCTGGAGATGATGGTGCCCTGGCGATAGCCGCGCGCCCATTTGGCATAGAGCAGGACATCGTCGGTCGGCTTGTAATCGAGGTTGATCAGCCAGGTCGGACGTTTCGACTTGATCCTGAGCGTGTTCTCGCATCCGGGATCGTTCAGGCTGCCGACCTGAACCGGGATGGCGTTCTGCAGATCCGGTCCGTCGTTGAACACCTGGATGTTCTGGCAGAAGAACGTCCCGGTGGCCGGCGAGTAATTGATGTTGCGGGAGGTGTCCCGCATCTTGTCGATCGTGTAGCGGATGCCGCCGGTGATCGCGAACCGGTCATTCAGATCGTAGGTTGCCTGGGCGTAGAAGCCCTTGTTGTTGAAGAAGTTCTTGATGTTCGCGGCAAAAATCGTCCCGAAGCCGAGAATGTTGTTCGTGCACTGCAACGCGCCGGGATCATCGCATGCCAGGAATATCTCGTTATAGGCGGAGTTGAAGTTCAGCGGCTTGCTGATCTCCAGATAGGCGCCGGCCTGCCAGTTCAGGCGACCGTCCGCCGCGGTCCCGATGAGTTGCAGCTCCTCGGTGAACGTCGATTGCTGTGCGTAGAGCCCGGTGGCCCCGGACTTGAGGTTGATCACCGGGAACCTTCCGGCGGGGTGCGGGAACCCCAGCAGACCTTCCGGGTAGAGGAAGTTGTCACCGAACAGGCTGAACGCGAGGTCTTCGGTGAATTCGGCATAGGAGACGATGTTCTTCACGGTCAGCGTATCGCTGGCCTCCCATGTCGTGGTGTTGATCACCTGCCAGGTTTCCTGGACCGACCGGGGATCGGGCAGGGAGTTGTCGACGTCCCAGAAGCCGTCGCCCCGGGCTTGCGCACGCGCGATCTGCAGGCCGGCGAGCGGGCCGAGCAGCGGCTGCAGGCTGGCCAGGTCATAGGGATAGTCCGCATAGCCGAGCGGACTGGCCGGTGCCGCGACGACCTTCGGGATGTTACCGTTGGTGTCGGACTTGCTGTACCTGAAGATCGTGTAGTTCTCGAGGTCGGGCGTGAGGTCGGCGACGATGCTGAGCCGCGCGGCGAAATAGTCCGTATCGCCCAGCCTGTCGGGCCCGACCCCGCTGCGGTTGCGCAGGTAGCCGTCGCGCTTGTGCCGGTCCATGGCGACGCGGACGCGGAACGTATCGGCCAGCGGTACGTTGAGCACGCCCTGGACGCGGCGCAGGTCGAAATTGCCCAGCGAACCTTCGACATAGCCTTCGAGCCTGTCGGTCGGCTTGGCCGGCACCAGCAGAATCGCGCCGCCGGTGGTGTTGCGGCCGAACAGCGTGCCCTGCGGCCCCTTCAGCACCTGCACGTTCTGCAGGTCGAAGAACGAACCGACGCCGGCGCCGTTGCCCGAAGTGGTTCCCGTATTCGCACGCGGCGCGACCACGTCGGCGAAATAGACGCCGACCGAAGGCGACGTCCTGCCTTCCTGGATGAAGCCGCGAATCGCGAAGCTGCTCTTTTCCGGGCCGAAATTGGCGTTGGTCGAAAGGGACGGGACATAGGCGCCAAGGTCGCCGGCATTGTAGATGTTGCGCTTGGCGACGGCCTCCTGATCCAGCACCGTGATCGAGATCGGAACGTCCTGAAGCCGTTCCTCCTGACGCCGCGCGGTGACGATGATGACATCCGCATCGCTCGCGGCGGGGCTTTCCGAACCGGTCCCCTGTGCATAGGCTGGCAGGCTGATCGCCTGGATCAGCGCGGCACCTGTCAAATATGCTGATTTCTTCATTTTTCCTCTCCCGAACCGCCTTGCGCGCCCGGGTTTTCCCGAGCCGGCGACACCCAATCGAAACGGGGGCAGTTTCCCCAATGGGGCCATGCATGCCCGCCAATGCGCCGACCGGAAGCTCAGCGACTCGGCCCGGCGTCATCGGCGGATTGAAACGCGCGCGCTGAATTTTCGCAAGGGGAACAATTGCTTTCGCGAACCGGCAAGTGGGAAACTGCCGATGGCCGCGGCTGCTGGCAGCGACCGGTCGGCCTTCCTGCCGGTGGAATTGCGGGAGCTTCCGGGCGCGTCACATCCTCCGCTGGCGAGTGCGGAATTACGCCGGGGAGTGCAGGAACCGCGCGGCCGGCGCGGCGTCAGGGACGGCGCATGCCGGAGGCGGGCGGAAGGACATGCGAGTGACCGGAGCGCCCAACCGCTGCGCTGGCCCGGTTCGGCCCGTTTCGGCGACCGGCCGGAGAACGGCGTGCCGGGCTCGCGGCGCAGGCACATTCCCCTCGCGGCTGATAGCGCCGCGCCAGCGGCGAGCCGCCTCGACCCCGTGCAGAGCCCGCCAGTCGTGTCGGCAGGTTGAGGGGCTGAGCGAGGCCCGCATGCATCCGGTCTGCCGCGTCTGGCGTATCGGCCGTGCCTTGGACTGCCGCCCGATGGCACGCGCCCCACGCCGGCCGCGTCCGCTGCTGCCGCAAACGGCACCAGCGCGAGGGAGGCAAACATGCCGGCCATGCCCGCTCCCGGTTCAGCCTCGTGAAAGAGGCGGCGGAGCAAATAACCTATATGGTTCGTTTTGTCAAGTTAGGCGTTCCGATTCCGTCCGTCCACCGTCGGGCGAGGGACAGGGAAGCGATGCCCCCCTAGCCCCGCCACTCCCGGCGTTCCTCGGCGGCGCGCAGCACTTCGTAGGCGAGTTGCAGCGCCTGGAAGGCCTTGGCCGCTTCCTCGTCGCCGGGGCGGACATCGGGGTGGACTTCCTTGGCCTTCGCCCGCCACGCCTTCTTCACCGCGTCGAAATCGGCGTCCGGCTCCAGCTCCAGCAGCTCGAGCGCGCGCATCTCGTCGCGGCTGCGGCTGCCATCGCCCGGCCCTGCCCATCCGTAATGGGCGGATTCACGAAAACCTTCGTTCTCCTGGCGTTCGGACTTCTCCCGCTCGGCCGCTTCTTCGGCATCGAGGCCCGCGAAATAGTCCCAGCCGGCGTTGTATTCGGCCGCGTGTTTCTGGCAGAAATACCAGCGATCGGGGCTGTTGGGCGCCTTGGGCGCGGGACACTCGCCCGGTTCCTCGCAACCGTGACGGTCGCACAGCCGCACATTGGCAGCCTCGCGCCCGGCGTCGTAGCCGCGCCAGCGGGGAAAGCCCCAGTCATTGGATCGGCGAGGACGGTTCATCTCGGCTCTCGGCAACAGGAACGCCCGCGATAATCCCCGACCCGAGTGCGGCGCAAGCCTTGAAAGCCATTAACGACGTATTAAGTCGGGATCGGGCATATGCTGCGTTGCAATATTTACTAAGCAGCCTTATGGTAATGTACCTGAGGAATACGAGACGAGCGATGAGCGACCGGTTGGCAGTATCCGCATGCATGTCCGTCATGATGATGGCGATCTACGTGCTGTTCGGCGCGGATGCCGCACGCGTGCCGCTCGGCCCGCCGGAAAGCCTCACGCCTTCGATCAGCGCAACCGCGCCCGGACTGCCCACCGATCCGGGCCGGCTGCTGCCACTCCCGCGCTGAGGCGGGACTTCCCGACTATCAGGACTATTCGACCGTGATCGTCGCCGCGCGGCGGTTCTGCGCCCATGCGGATTCGTTCGAACCGAGCGCGACCGGACGTTCCTTGCCGTAGCTGACCGTCGTCAGCCGGGTCGGCGCGATGCCCAGCCCGACAAGGTAGTTCTTCGCCGCATTGGCCCGCCGCTCGCCCAGGGCGAGGTTGTAGTCGCGCGTGCCGCGTTCGTCGCAATGGCCTTCGATGGTCGCACGCTTGCCCGGATAGCGGTTCAGCCATTCCGCCTGCTTGGTCAGCGCGGCGGCATCGACCGAATCGATATTGTAGCGGTCGGTATCGAAGTAGATCGTGTCGTCGCCCTGGGTGAAGGCCAGGAAGTCCGCGTGGCTTCCCGGCGCGGGACCGAGCGTGCCGCTTGTCGCGTCGGTGGTCGTGGCCGGGCCCGGCTCTGGCGGCAGTTCCTTGGGCGCCTTGTTGGCGCAGGCTGACATCGCGAGCGAGCCGGCAAGCAGCGCCGCGGCGCCGAATTTCGAAATGGTAGGCATGGCAGTCTCCTTCAGCAGAGAGTGGAACGCAGGTTCAGAGCGATTGGTTGCGGTGTCAATCGATTCAGGGCCTGATCGGCCCCCAGGCGGGGTCCGATGCGTCGACCGGGGTCGGCAGGCGCCGTTCGTTGCGGCCGGTCAGGTCCACCTGCCAGATCGTCGCCTTGCCCGAAGTCCGCTCGGTCCGGAAAAACTGGATGATCCGGCCGTTGGGCGACCATGTCGGTGCCTCGTCCTGCCAGCTGTCGGTCAGGTGGCGCAGGCCGCCGCCCTCCGGGCGCATCACCGCGATCCGGAAATTGCCCGCCATGTGGGTGAAGGCGATCTGGTCGCCGCGCGGGCTCCATTCCGGCGTGGCGGAGCGGCCGCCGAAGAAGCTGATGCGGCGCTGGTTCGATCCGTCGGCGTTCATCACGTAGATCTGCTGGCTGCCGGAACGGTCGCTTTCGAACACGATCCGGCTGCCGTCGGGCGAGAAACTGCCGCCGACGTCGATCCCCGGCGTGTTGGTAAGCCGCTGGCTGGCCCCGCCGCTCGACGAAACGCGGTAGATGTCGGTGTTGCCGGCAATGGCCATCGAATAGAGGATCCACTTGCCGTCGGGCGACCAGCGCGGCGCGAAAGTGGGATTGCTGCTCGTCGTCACCAGCCTCTGCCGGTTGGTGTCGAGATCGTAGACGTAGATGCTCGGCTTGCCGTTGAGATAGGACAGGTACAGCAGCGACTTGTAGTCCGGCGAGTAGCGCGGCGTCAGCGCGGTGGCCTGCCCGCTGGTGATGTAGCGGTGGTTCGCCCCGTCCGAATCCATGATCGCCAGGCGCTTCATCCGCCGGTCCTTGGGGCCCGTCTCGGCGATATAGGCGATGCGGCTGTCGAAGAACGGGCTTTCACCGGAAAGCCGCGAATAGACGAGGTCCGAGCATTTGTGCGCCGCGCGGCGCCAGTCGGAAGGCGCGACGATCCAGCCGGCCTTGGCGAGCTGCTGCTTGAGCGCGACGTCGTAGAGATAGCAGCCCACGGTAAGCTGCCCGTCGGCATTGGCGACGACGTAGCCCTGCACCAGCATCTCGGTGCTACGCAGGTTCCACACCGGATAGTCGGGCGCCTGCACTTCGGAAAAGGACGGCTGCGGCAGCCCCAGCGGGCCGGACGGCTTGAACAGGCCGTTGTTGCGCAAATTGTCGGCGATGATCTGCGAAAGGCTGCGCCCCAGCGCCGCGGTCGAGCCGGCATTGGTCTGCGTCGGCACGTCGCGGTCTGTCGCGAATGTGGTGATGGCGATGCCGAGGTCCTGCCATTCGCTCTCGTCTGAGACGGACCCGGTCAGGCCGCCGTCGTCCAGCGACAGGCCCGGTTCGGCATCCTCCTGGGCGACGGGCTCCGCCTCGATCGAGACCTGGGCGGAAGCGGGAACGGCACCGGCCAGGGCGCAAAGGGCAAGCAGCGGCAGGATTCTGGCAATCATAGGGACAGTCTCTTGTCGAAGCGGAAAGCGGAGATACGCTTCCATCCATCGTAGTATTCCGAGGGAAGATTGAAAGGCGCGGCAAGCTGGACGGCGCGGATCGCCTGTTCGGCATGGCGGCCGGCCTGGGCCCGGTTCACGTCGTTGACGCCGAGCTGGCGGACGACGCGCGGCGTGCCGTCGAGGCTGCCGTCGGAATTGAGGTTCCACGCCAGGATCGTCACCAGCTCCTCGGCGTCCGGTCCCTGCGGGGCGGACCAGTGCGGCTTGAGCTGCCTCGAGATAGCCCCAGCCAGCGCCGAACGTACCGACGGGCCGATCTCGGCGGCGCGCGGGCTGGTCGAGCGGCCGGACGTCTGCGCGCCGGGCACGCCTTCGAGGAAGTCATTGCCGATACGGCTGCCCCCGGTCCGGGCCGAGGGGCGCGGCGCGGGTGCAGCGCGGGGCGCCGGCCGCGATGGCGCGGGCCGTGCCGCCGGTCTCGACGGGGGGCGCGAAACGGACCTCGGAGCCGGACGCGGCGGCGGTGTCGCCTGCGGCTCGGAACGACCGATGATGTCATCCAGCGCGGTCCGGGAATCAGCCCGGGCATCGGGAAGCGTCGGGGTAGCTTCCGGCAGCGCGGCTTCGCCGAGCTGCGGCGCCACGTCCGGCGCGGCATCCTCGAAAGGTTCGGGAGAGGTGGACGTCAGGCCGACTTCGTCGGTCAGCGTGACCTCGATCCGCTGCGGCGGGATCACGGATTCTCCGCCCGGGGGGCGCACGACCAGCAGCACCAGCAGCGCGATATGCGCAGCCGCCGCCACGATCAGGCCGATGCGTTCCTCTCCACGAAGCACGGTTGACGCCATGATGGCCGACTATTCCTCCCCGCCTGAACCGCGGCTGAGCGGGCGATCCCGCGCGGGAGCGGCCCCCGAGGCCGAGGTCACGAGCGAGATCGAGGTAAATCCGGCGCGGTTGAGCTCTCCCATCACCGCCATGACCCGTCCGTAATCGAGCGCGCGGTCGGCCCTCAGCACCACCAGCGGCAGCCTGCCTTCGCGGTCGCGCGGGAACCCGCCCAGCCGGTCCGGCAGTTCTCCGGGGGCAAGCGGCGCATCGTCGAGATAGACCGTGCCGTCGCGGGCCATGCTGACCGTCACCTGGAGTTGTTCTTCCGCAAGCGCCTTGGCGCGGCTTTCCGGCAGCTCCACCGGCACGCCGGCCTTGAGCAGCGGGGCGGTGACCATGAAGATGATCAGCAGCACCAGCATGACGTCGACCAGCGGGGTGACGTTGATCTCCGCCATCGGCGCCCTCGCGCCCCGCCCCCGCCCCCGCCTGCGGGTTGAGCCGAAGCTGTGCAGACCCATCGCCATCAGAGGATCTCCTTTGCGGCCTCACGGCCGGGAACCGGACCGGCCCGCTCCCCCACCCGGCGACCCACGGCAGGGTATCCTATGGGTGGCCGGGTGGGGGAGCGGGCCGGTGCCGCGCAAGGGGCAGCAAGGCTGCTCCGATCCATGCACAAGACTCCCATGATCAGGATTCCAGCTGCCGGCTGAGCGAGGACTGGATGCGGTCCGCGAAGCGCTGCAGACGCGCCTCGAAGCTATTCACCCGGTACGAGAAGCGGTTGTAGGCGATCACCGCCGGAATTGCCGCGAACAGGCCGATGGCGGTCGCGAACAGCGCTTCGGAAATGCCCGGCGCCACGACGGTGAGAGAGGAATTCTGCTGCTGGCCGATCTGGAAGAAGCTGTTCATGATGCCCCAGACCGTGCCGAACAGGCCGACGAACGGCGCAACCGAGCCAACGGTCGCCAGGAAATTCAGCCGTTCGGCCAGCTTGTCGGCCTCCTGCGCGACGGTCGAATCCATGGCGATGGCGATGCGCTGGCGCAGTCCTTCGGCATTGCCGGGCTTGCCGCCGGTCGAGCGACGCCACTCGTCCATTCCCGCGCCGGCGACCCGGGCGGAAGGCACGTCGCCCTTGCCGTGCTTCTTCTGGAAGTCGTCGAAATCGCTCGCTTTCCAGAAATCGCCTTCATAGGCATCGCAGCGCCGGCGCACCCGGCCCATCCGCAGCGAAAAGGCGACGATGATCGCCCACACCCAGATGCTCGCCACCAGCAGGCCGACAATGACCGCCTGCACGACGATATCGGCGTCGAGAAACAGCCTGACCGGGTTGAGCCGCTGCGGATCGCCGGAAAGCGAGCCAATAACAGAAGAAATCGTCATCATTGTCCTTCCGGATCGGGAAACATCGTGGCGAAGGCCCGGCGCCAGGCTTCCGGCTGGCGCTTCGGGCGGCCGTTCGGATCGATGAAGCCGATCCGCAGGCGCGCCTCGCTCAATTCGGTATCGCCGCGAAACGCGCGCTGGCAAAGGCGGCAACTGGCCGCCCCCAGCTCTTCGAGGCGGCTTTCGACATGGACCACGTCGTCGAGCCGGGCCGGCGCGCGGTAGCGGATGGCAAGCTCGCTGACGGCATAGGCACCCTCGCCCGCATCGAGCGCGGCGCGCTGGTCGATGCCGAGCAGGCGCAGCATGTCGGACCGGGCGCGCTCGAACCAGCGCAGGTAGTTTGCGTGATAGACGATGCCGCCGGCGTCCGTGTCCTCGTAATGGACGCGCACCGCATAGCGATGGACCGCGCCATCGAAACAGCCGGAAACGGGTTCTGGAAGCATTGTCATGCCGGCGCGCTGTTTAACCTCCGCCCGACTCGCTGGAAAGCCACCCGACTCGCCTCGGGGCGTTTCCGGCACGCTTTGTCACCAGATATGGCGATTCTAGTCCGGAATCATCTGGTAGAACTGGCGGCCGCCGAAGATGTGGACGTGCAGGTGCGGCACTTCCTGGTGGCCGTGTCCGCCCATGTTGACCATCAGCCGGTAGCCCGGCCCGTCGAGCTCGAGCTGCCGCGTCACTTCGCCGACAGAGCGCATGAAACCGGCGATCTCGCCCTCGGGAGCCTTGGCGGTGAAATCGTCCCAGCTCACGTAGGGGCCCTTGGGAATCACCAGCACATGCACCGGCGCCTGCGGGCGGATGTCATGGAAGGCGAAGGCGAAGTCGTCTTCGTAGACCTTGTTGCACGGCAGCTCCCCGCGCAGGATCTTCGCGAAGATGTTGTTCTCGTCATACGGCTCGCGCGGATCGATCGGCATGGGCCGGAAGTCTCCCTATTCCTTGCGTGACGCCTTCTCGGCGATGCCCGACGTCCCCTCGCGCCGGTCGAGTTCGGCCAGCACTTCCTCAAGCGCTATGCCTTTCGCGCCCAGCATCACCAGCAGGTGGAACAGCAGGTCGGCCGATTCAGAAACCAGGCCCTTGCGGTCGTCCGCCATGGCCGCGATCACGGCCTCGACCGCCTCTTCCCCCAGCTTCTGCGCGATCTTGGGCACGCCGCGCGCATTGAGCTTCGCGACATAGCTGGAATCGGGATCGGCGCCGCGGCGCGCGGCGATGGTCGCTTCGAGGCGTTCAAGGGTTCCGGGCTCGGCCATGGGGCACCGCAATGCGGTGGCCCGCGCTTGCGGTCAAGCCGGATCGGCGGGGAAAATCAGTCTTGCTTGCGCCTGGCCGCGGCGCGGCGGCCGATCAGCAGACCGGCAAGGCCCAGGGCAAGCAGCGTCAGCGCATTGGGATCGGTCAGCGTCACGCTGTCGGCCGCATGGGCCGGACTGGCGAGAAACAGAATGGCAAGGGCAGTCAGGCCGGCCCGGGCAAAGATGCGCAAGATGCGGTCCACTTCCATGGTTCCCACAAGTTAACGCAAGCCACATGCCACGATACGCAAGCCCGCCCGGTGGCTTGCACACCATGGTTAACGGGGATTCGCCGGAAATCGATTCTGTAAAGAAACCCGACGGTTTCAGCTTCGCGCGGGCAATCCGGCCGCGCGCAGGGCGGCATGGGCATCGGCGATGGAATATTTGCCGAAATGGAAGATCGAGGCCGCCAGCACGGCGCTCGCGTGCCCCTTGGTCACGCCTTCGACGAGGTGGTCGAGCGTGCCGACCCCGCCGCTTGCGACCACCGGCACCGATACGGCATCGGCGATCGTGCGGGTCAGGTCCAGATCGTAGCCGGCCTGCGTGCCGTCGCCGTCCATCGACGTGACCAGCAGTTCCCCCGCGCCCAGTTCGGCGAGCTTCACGGCATGCTCGATGGCGTCGATCCCGGTGGGCCGGCGGCCGCCGTGGGTGAATATCTCCCAGTGGTCCGCCTGCCTGCGGGCATCGACCGAGGCGACCACGCACTGGCTGCCGAATTTCGAGGCGATGTCGGCCACCACTTCCGGCCGCTCGACAGCCGCCGAATTGACCGCGACCTTGTCGGCCCCGGCCAGCAGCAGCGCGCGGGCGTCCTCCACCTTGCGCACGCCGCCGCCGACGGTGAGCGGCATGAAGCAGACTTCCGCCGTGCGGGTGACGATATCGAGCAGCGTGTCGCGCCCTTCGTGGCTGGCGGAAATATCGAGGAAGCACAGCTCGTCGGCTCCGGCCGCGTCATAGGCGCGCGCCTGTTCCACCGGATCTCCGGCGTCCTTGAGATCGACGAAATTGACGCCCTTCACCACGCGGCCGTCGGCGACGTCGAGGCAGGGAATGACGCGGATGCGGACGGTCATGCCCGCTCCGCGATCTGGATCGCCGCCGCCAGGTCCAGCCGCCCGTCATAGAGCGCACGGCCGGTGATCACGCCTTCGATGCCGTCCGCGGCGTGGATCGCGAGCAGGCGGATGTCATCCAGCCCCTTGACGCCGCCCGATGCGATCACCGGCAGGTCGGTCTGGCGGGCCAGTTCGACCGTCGCATCGACATTGCAGCCCTTGAGCATGCCGTCGCGGCCGATATCGGTGAACAGCAGGCTGGCGACGCCCGCATCCTCGAAGCGGCGGGCCATGTCGACGACCGGCACGTCCGAGACTTCGGCCCAACCCTCGGTCGCCACCATGCCGTCGCGCGCGTCGACGGCGACGACGATGCCGTTGGGCCATGCCTTTGCCATGTCCTTGACGAACTGCGGATCCTTGAGCGCGGCGGTGCCCATCACGACGCGGCTGACGCCGAGATCGAACCAGCCTTCCACCGCTTCTGGCGTGCGGATGCCGCCGCCGAGCTGCACATGGCCGGGAAATGCCTCGAGGATGGCTTCGACCGCTTCGCGGTTCTCCGCCCGGCCGGCGAAGGAACCGTCGAGATCGACGACATGC
Organism: Novosphingobium sp.; assembly: GCA_024236175.1. Taxonomy (GTDB): domain Bacteria; phylum Pseudomonadota; class Alphaproteobacteria; order Sphingomonadales; family Sphingomonadaceae; genus Novosphingobium. The sequence goes on from JACKKY010000004.1 coordinate 393,104, forward strand.
AGGAACTGCGAGCCGGCTTCGGCGAACAGCATCGCCTGCGCCGCCGGATTGTCGCCGTAGACCGTGGCGCGCGCCATGTCGCCTTCGGCGAGCCGCACCACCTGGCCCTGCTTCAGATCGATGGCAGGAAAGACGATCATTTTGCGGCCTCCCGGCCGGGAGCGGCACCAGCCGTGCGAGGATCGACGGAGCTCGATCCGTTGAACGCAATCACAATCATCTTACGGATTCCATTCGAGAAACCGTGAAAGCAGCGCAAGGCCAAAGGCCTGGCTCTTTTCCGGGTGGAACTGCACCCCGACGATATTGTCGCGCGCGACCGCGGCGACAAGCCCGCCGCCGTGATCGGTCATCGCCGCCACCGCATGGCCCTCGTCGGGCGTGAACTGGTAGGAATGCAGGAAATAGGCCTCGCCCGGCTCAAGCACTTCGCCCACCGGGCAATGCGGGGTGAGCGCCACGTCGTTCCAGCCCATGTGCGGGATCTTGATCGCCGGATCGGTGCGTTCGATTTCCGCCACCTCGCCGGCGATCCAGTCGAGCCCCGGGGTCACGCCGTGCTCCAGCCCGCGGCTGGCGAGAAGCTGCATGCCGACGCAGATGCCGAGGAACGGCGCGCCGCCGACGAACACCCGCTCGGTCATCGATTCAACTAGGTGGGGAATGGCGCGCAGCCCCTCTGCGCAGGCGCGAAAGCTGCCCACGCCGGGCAGCACGATACGGTCCGCCGCACGAACCACGTCGGGATCGGCGGTGACGGCGACGTTCGCGGCGCCTGCCGCCTTCAGGGCGTTTTCCACGGAATGCAGGTTGCCGGCGCCGTAATCGATCAGCGCCAAGACTTCAGCCACCTAGCTGCCCTTTCGTCGAGGGAACCGCGCCCGCCTTGCGCGGATCGAGCTCCACGGCCTGGCGCATGGCGCGGGCGAAGCCCTTGAAGATGCCTTCGATGATGTGGTGGTTGTTCTCGCCGTAGAGCAGCTCGACATGCAGGGTGATGCCGGCCGCCTGCGCGATCGAGTGGAACCAGTGCTGGAACAGCTCGGTATCCATCTCGCCCAGCCGTTCCTGGGTGAAACCCGCGTGCCAGACCAGCCACGGCCGCCCGGAAATGTCGAGCGCGACGCGCGCGAGCACTTCGTCCATCGGCGAATAGGCCATGCCGTAACGGCCGATACCCGCCTTGTCGCCCATGGCCTGGGAAAGCGCCTGGCCGATGGCGATGGCGCTGTCCTCGGTCGTGTGGTGCTGGTCGACATGCAGATCGCCCTCGATCCGGCAGGTGATGTCGATCAGCGAATGGCGCGAGAACTGCTCGATCATGTGATCGAGAAAACCGATGCCGGTAGAGACGTCGTAGCTGCCGGTCCCGTCGAGATTGACCTCGACGAGGATGTCGGTCTCGTTCGTCTTGCGGTTGATCCGGGCAGTGCGCATGCGCTGGCCTATAGTGACCGGCGCGCGGGAATCAATCGCCAGCGGCCATCTGCCCTGCGATCCGCGGTCGCGAATGCTCCGGTAATCCGCGAATTACGGGCAATTACACACAGATTCTCTGACGATTCGCCTTGACCGGCCCGTTGGCGATGGCCACTTTCAGTCAAGATGAACGAAACACCGCCAGACAGTCTGATCCCCTACGACGAGATCGTGCAGGAAGCATTGCGCGCGGTGGTCGGCCGCGTTCTCGGCCAGGTGGAAGACGCCGGCGGGGCCCTGCCGGGAAACCACCATTTCTACATCACGTTCAAGACCGGAGCTCCGGGGGTTTCGATCCCCGACAACCTCAGGGAGCGCTTCCCCGACGAGATGACGATCGTGCTGCAGAACAAGTTCTGGGACCTGTCGGTCAGCGATACCGAGTTCACCGTCGGGCTGAGCTTCAACCAGATCCCGGCCAAGCTTGAGATTCCGTTCGCCGCGATCACCGCTTTCGTCGACCCCGCGGTCGATTTCGGCCTGCAGTTCCAGGCCGTCGGCGGCGAGGAGGATCACCAACCGCACGACGACGCGGAAAACGATTCTCCCGACAGCGCGGCCGCCGAGGCCATCGCGCAGAGCGAAGACGGCTCGAACGTCGTCACCGTGGATTTCGGCAAGAAGAAATAGCCGGGCGACTGCCCGGCGGCGGAAAAGCGATGCTGAAGCGCAAGTCAAGACTGATCCGGGGCAAGGCGGCGCCCGCCGCCGCCGATGCGGCCGGGAAGGCCAAGGCCAGGCTGAAGGCCGCGCCGCTGCCGAGCCCCGTTCCCCAGACCAACCTGATCCTTGCCGACATCCTGCTGCGCGGCGGCAACCGGTTGCTGCGCCGGGGCGTGGAACGCGGCCTGCTGACCGCGAAATATTCGTCCAACCAGGCCGACAAGCTCATGAAGAAGCGCACCCTGCTGGGTACGCTGGCGACCACCGCCCTCGCCCGGGTGGCGACCCGCTCGGTTCCGGGCGCCATCGTCGTCGGCGGCGGCCTGCTGGCGAAGACGCTCTACGACCGGCGCAAGGCCCGCGAAGAGGCCGCCAACCAGCCGCCGCCGGCCGGGATGGGCGACTGGGAAGCGGACGAAAGCGACGATGACGAAGCCTGACACGCTCCAGCGTCGCGGGCTCATGTTCGTCCTGTCCTCGCCCTCGGGCGCCGGCAAGACGACGATCTCGCGCAAGCTGCTGGAACACGACAGGCAGATCCGCATGTCGGTCTCGGTGACGACCAGGCCGATGCGGCCGGGCGAAGTCGACGGCACGGACTACCACTTCGCCAGCCGCGAGGAATTCGACCGCATGGTCGAGCAGGACAGTTTCCTCGAATGGGCCCATGTCTTCGGCCACAGCTACGGCACGCCGAAATCGCAGGTGAAATCCGGCCTGTCGCAGGGGCAGGACTTCTTGTTCGACATCGACTGGCAAGGCACGCAGCAGCTCTACCAGAAGGCCGAAACCGACGTCGTGCGCGTGTTCCTGCTGCCACCGAGCCTGGACGAACTGCGCCGCCGGCTGACCTCGCGCGGGACCGACAGCGCCGAAGTCATCGCCGGCCGCATGGCGCGCGCCCAGTCGGAAATCAGCCACTGGGACGGCTACGACTATGTGGTGATCAACGACGATGTGGAGGCCTGCTTCGAGAAGGTCGTGCGCATCCTCCACGCCGAACGCCTGCGCCGCGCGCGCCAGACCGGCCTGATCGGCTTCGTGCGCGAACTGATGAAGCCCCAGGACGACTAGCGCGCCGCGCCGGGAGGCGTCCGCTGTTGGGCCGGAAGCCGGTCGCCTGCTCCCGAGAGCAGGACGTTACAAGGCCGCCATTCAATCCTCGCTTCTGAGCACCTCGAAATAGGCGAGCAGATTGGCGATATCGTTGTCCCTGAATACGAACACCGGCATCTCGGTTGTATGGCCGATCTGAATTCCACGTTCGAGCGACCCCGCCACCATCCATTCCGGCAGGCGGTGGGCCGCACGGAGAAGGCTCGGCGCGTTCGGATTGGGCGAGACACCGTCATCGAGCCCGTGACAGCCGGCGCAGTTCGCCTGCGCAAAGGCCCTGCCCTCGGCTGCATTTCCCGCTTGAGTCTTCGCATCGCGATCGGTTGCGCATGCGGCGACGAGGAGCGCAGTTGAGAGGATCAGCAGGCGCATGAGCACGATATGGACTCCTTTTCCAGCGGGGCGAAGTAGCGCAACGAGGCAGGCGGACACAAGCAAGCCCGACACGAAGAAGGGATAAGCTGCGGATGACCGCTCCTGCGCGGCCACGTATCCCTGCAAGATCATTGAACTCCGGGCCGTCTGCATCTAGAAGGTCGGCATGCGGGCCGGGCCCCTCTGGCGATTGCCGTTCAGGCGATCGTGATGTCGGACCGCATCGAGTGCGCTCGATGCCGGCCTGTCTGATTTCCCATCAAACCGGCAGGAAAGCACTCGTTTGACCGAGACAAACGAGGTGAATGTCCATGTCCGGACGAAAGTTCGCTTTTTCCCGCAATACCACGGCGCAAGGGCCGGTGCGGCATGCTTGAGGGCCTGGCAGCACTCGGCAGCGATCCGACCGCATGGATCGCACTCGCCACTCTCGTCGCCATGGAAGTGGTCCTTGGCATCGACAACCTCATCTTCATCTCGGTCCTCACCAACAAGCTGCCCGACCACCAGCGCGAGAATGCGCGCCGTATCGGCATCGGCCTCGCTCTGGGCATGCGGCTGCTGCTGCTCGCCTCGATTGCATGGATCGTGCAACTCACCGCGCCGGTCTTCACCGTCTTCGGGCAGGACCTGTCATGGCGCGACATCATCCTGATCAGCGGCGGGCTGTTCCTCGTCTGGAAGGCCACCAAGGAAATCCACCACAATATCGACCCGACCCCGAACGACGACATGTTCGATGCCCGGGCCGGTATCGGCTTCACCGCGGCGATCAGCCAGATCATCCTGCTGGACCTGGTATTCTCGCTCGACAGCATCATCACCGCGGTCGGCATGACCGACAACATCGCCATCATGGTGATTGCCGTGGTGGTCGCGGTAACCGCCATGCTTGTCGCCGCGACGCCGCTTGCCAACTTCATCGAGCGCAATCCCACGGTCGTCATGCTCGCTCTCAGCTTCCTGCTGCTGATCGGCACGACGCTGATAGCCGAAGGGTTCGGCGCCCACGTCCCCAAGGGATACGTCTACGCGGCGATGGCGTTCTCGGCCGGAGTGGAAATCCTCAACATCCTGGCGCGCCGGCGGGCCAGGCGCAGGCAAGCGCAAACGTAAGGGATCGATGGCGTGGAGCGCGGTCCGCCGCCCGCTCCACGCCATCGACGGACACTCATCAAGCCGGGGGATGCCATGGCCACCGAATCGGTATCGCAGACATCGACCGCCGCTCAGGAATGGAAGCGGCGCTGGCCGCTCGTTCTGGCCGCAGTCGTCGGGTTTTCCTTTCATTCGGTGATGACCGCCTTCGCGGGCCTGTTCATCGGCCCGGTCGGCGAGGAATTCGGCTGGAGCAGGACGCAGGTGACGGCCGGGCTCTCGCTTTCCTCCGTGACGGTAACGATCCTCTCCCCGTTCTTCGGCGTGCTGATCGACCGATGGGGCACCCGCCGGCTGGCGCTGCCGGGCCTCGTGATGAAATCGCTGGTGATGGCCGGCTTCGCGCTGGTCAGCGCTTCCGTGACGCAGTGGTTCGCGATCTGGTTCATCTATGCGCTCGCATCGCTGGCGGTGAAGTCGACGATCTGGACGACCGCCGTCGCGGGCGTCTTCGAGGCGGGCAGAGGCCTGGCTCTCGGCGTCGTCATGTCGGGAACGGCATTTGCGCAAATCCTCGTGCCGCCGCTGGGCAACTGGCTGATCGAGGAATTCGGCTGGCGCGGGGCTTTCGCGTGGATGGGCCTCGGCTGGGGCGGCATCGCCTTCGTCTTCTGCGTCCTGTTCCTGTTCGACGCCCATGACGATGCGCGGAAAGCGAAGGCGGCGGGCGAAAGCGAAACCGCCAAGGTCGACCTGCCGGGGCTGACGATCTCGCAGGCGTGGCGCGATCCGGCGCTGTGGCGCATCGCCATTTCCACATTCGTCATGATGCTGTTCACGATCGCGCTTGTCGTCCACCAGATCCCGATCCTGGAAGAAGCGGACGTCTCGCGCACCAATGCGGCGTGGCTCGCAAGCCTTGCCGGCGCGGCGGGGATCGCCGGGAAGCTCGTGACCGGACGGTTGCTCGACAGCTTCAATCCGAACCTGGTGGGCGGCATCACCCTCGCGGCCGCGAGCATCGGCTTCGCGCTGCTGCTGGAGCCCTTCCGGACATTGCCGCTGATCTTCGTGGCGATGCTGATCAACGGCTATGCGTCGGGAACCAAGCTGCAGATCTGCGCCTATCTCACGTCCCGCTACGCCGGCCTGAAATATTTCGGGACGATCTTCAGCGTGATGGCCAGCCTCATCGCCCTCGGGTCCGGGCTGGGCCCGGTGCTCGGCGGCATCGCCTACGACATGCATGGCGACTATGCCTACCTGCTCATCGGCGGCATCGCCGGGTCCCTGCTCAGCGCCGCCATGATCCTCACGCTTGGGCCTTATCCCGATTGGTCCGAAGGCAAGGAATCAGGCCGGCAGGCACCGGCGGGGCCCTGAGCCGAAAGACCGCCTAGAACTCGGCCTTCCAGCTTATCGCCATACCCTGTTCGGCGGGCAGGTTCGCGTAGTGGCCGGGGTCGGTGCGGACGAACAGGCTGGTAGAGGCCGCGCCGCCCCACAGCGGGCCGCGCCATCGCAATTCGGTGGTGATCTCGCGCCCGTGCGGGGCGAGCGACAGCCGCCGCACGCCCTGCGTCGCGCTCAGCGTCTCGTAGCTGTAGGCGACCGGCAAGGCGAAGCCGATCCCGCCCGAGCGGACCCGAAGCGGCTGGGAAAGGCGCAGCGCAAGGCTGTCGCCCGGCACGAAGGCCGAGCCGCGCTCCACGTCCAGCGCCCAGGAATCGCTGCTCATATGAGAGCCCCGCCCGACGAAGCCGGCGGCACGGGCGCGGGTGAAGCCCTGCCTCCACGCAGCGCCGAGGCTCCAGTCTTCGGCGAAATTCCAGCCCGCTTTCGCATCGAGGAACAGGCTGTCTGCTCCCCGCGCGCCCAGCGCCTCGTGCAGCCATGCGCCGAGCACGGTGCGGTCCTCCGACACCCAGCTTGCCGCCAGCGACGCGTCGAGCGCGCCCCAGCGCCGGTCCAGCGCGACGCCGAAGCGCGTGAAGCCGGTGCCGGGCCTGAACCCGCCGGGCAGCAGCGCTTCCTGCACCGGGGCGGCGGTGAGGACTTCCCCGCCCGCGCCGCTCAGGGTTACGCCCCAGGCACCGAAGTCGCGCCGCAGCGCGAATGCCAGCTCGTCGCCCCTCACGAAGCCGAGATCGTCGGCGGGCGAGCCGGCGACGAGGAAAGCCGGGCCGGATGCGCCCTGCAGCTGGGCCGTGAGCCCGTCCGCGCCCTGCGCGAAGCCGAATGCGAGCTGCAGGTTGGGCGCCAGCCGCGCCGCGACCCGCGCCGCCAGGACCTGCGCGCCGTGCGCATCCTGCGCACTCAGGCGCAGCTGGCCGGACCACGGCAGCTGCGCCGCCCGACGGCTTTCGTCGACCGAAAAGGCAAGCGCCAGCCCGTCACCGCCGCCCGCTACCTGCCGCAGCGGCGCGATCAGCGCCCGGGCAAGGCGCGGCGGCGCCTGCGCGCTCCGCAGGTTGCGGGCAAGGTCCAGCTGGTAGGCGCGCTTGTAGCGGTCGAGCACGATCGCCTGCAGCGATGCGCCCTGGCTGGCGGCATCGCCCATCGCCGGCGACGTGACCATGCTGGTGTCGGCCAGCGCCAGGCTCTGCGTGCTGCCGGCGAGCGACGTGGTGCCCTGCGGCTCGAACGCCGCGCGAATGTCGAGAATGCCGCGCCCGAACTGCGCGTCCGTACCGGCGTTGCCGACGTCGCGCGCGGTGGTTAGCAACAGGTCCACGACCTGCTGGCCGGTCAGGTTGGGAAACGCCTGGAACAGCAGCGCGGCCGCTCCAGCGATCTGGGGCGCGGCGAAGCTGGTGCCCGAGGCGACGAAAACGAAGGTGTCGCCGTTTTCGTCCGTGAAGGTGCGCAGGTCGCCGTTCTCGTAAATGCAGCAGACCCGGTCGCCCAGAGCAGTGAGATACCAGTCCGCCTCGTTGCCTGCCGGGTTGCTGAAGCTCGAGAGACTATCGCTGGGCGTGACCGAGCCGGCGATGATGACGTTGCCGTTGCCCGCCTGCCTGAGGCCCACGGCGAAGGGATCGGGCTGGGTCGGGTCGGTATCGGGCGGCGGACTGTCCGCATCGTTGCCCGCCGCCACGATCACGACGACGCCCGCCGCACCAGCGCGCGCGACGGCGTTGCGGACTGACTGGTTGGGCGGCGAACCGCCGAGCGAGAGGTTGATGACCTTGGCCCCGCCCTGCACCGCCTCATCGATGCCCTGCGCGATGTCGCTGTCGAAGAAAGCGCAGCCGTCGTCGCTGGCGCAGCTTCCCGGCGCGTCCGCGCGCAAGGCCATGATCGTGGCTTCCCAGGCTATCCCGAGGACACCGAAACCGTCGCGGGCGGCGGCGGCGACCAGCGCGACCATCGTGCCGTGCCCGCCTTCGTCGTCGATCGTGCCATTGCCGGCGACATCGGCGGAAGCGGCGGAAATGCGCCCTTCGAATTCGGGGTTGGACGTATCGATACCGGTATCGACGATCCCGATCGCCACGCCCTCCCCCGTCGCGCCGACCTGCCAGGCGGCGATCGCGCCGTGATAGGCCGGACCGTCGGAGAAGTCGTACTCGTCGGTTTCGAACACAGCCGCCGGCGTGGGAGTCGGCGTCGGTGTGGGCGCAGGGGCCGGAGCGGGTGTCGGGGTTGGCGTGGGAGCCGGCGCGGGCGTGCTGTTCGTCGTTCCCCCGCCGCCTCCGCAGCCGGAAACGAGCGCGAGCGCCAGCGCTGCGGCGCCAAGCCTCAGTGTGGCAGACCGGCAGGGTAGGCTCGCTTCGCGCATTTCACATTCCTTCGCCCGGTTGCGGCGAATTGTTACACCGGACGATCCTGACAGCACAATGAAAGGGGCCAGCCGTTTCCTGTTTGCGACAGCTGCGCACTTGTCCTTCACGGCGGCAGGCGATAGGCGCTCGGCGCGAAAGATCATCCGCCATGGAGAGCGAAAGCATGTCCGAACTCGAAGCCGCAATCGAAGCCGCCTGGGAAGCAAGGGACGGCGTGACGCCAGCCAGCAGCGACGTCCGCAAGATCGTCGACGAGGCGCTCGCGCTGATCGATTCCGGCAAGGGCCGGGTCGCCGAGCCCGACGGCAGCGGCGGCTGGAAAGTCAACCAGTGGCTCAAGAAGGCGGTGCTGCTTTCCTTCCGCCTCAACGACAACGTGCCGATGCCCGGCGGGTCGGGCGGCGCACCGGCGTTCGACAAGGTGCCCTCCAAGTTCGCGGGCTGGGACGAAAACCGCTTCCGTGAGGCGGGCTTCCGCGTCGTGCCCGGCGCGGTGGCGCGGCAGGGCTCCTTTATCGGCAAGGGCGTGGTGCTGATGCCGAGCTTCGTGAATATCGGCGCCTATGTCGACGACGGCACCATGGTCGATACCTGGGCGACGGTCGGCAGCTGCGCGCAGATCGGCAAGAACGTGCACATTTCGGGCGGAGCCGGTATCGGCGGCGTGCTGGAACCGCTGCAGGCGAACCCGGTGGTGATCGAGGACAACTGCTTCGTCGGCGCGCGCTCCGAAGTGGCCGAAGGCGTGATCGTCGGCGAAGGTTCGGTGCTGTCGATGGGCGTGTTCATCGGCGCGTCGACCAAGATCGTCGACCGCGCGACCGGCGAAATCCACATGGGCAAGGTCCCGCCCTATTCGGTCGTGGTGCCCGGCTCGCTTCCCGGCAAGCCGCTGCCCGACGGTTCCCCCGGCCCGTCGCTGTACTGCGCGGTGATCGTGAAGACGGTGGACGCGCAGACCCGCTCAAAGACCGGCATCAACGAGCTGCTGCGCGACTGACCTGCCCCGGCTGCGGAATTTCCGGAACGAGTTGGCCGCTCACGCGTTTTTTCCTGGAGACCCCCGAATACGGGAAAAATGTCCAGGAGAACGCGATCATGGAACGCAAGGGAAACGAAGTTCACCTTTCCGACACGGAAGCCCGCAGCGGCAGCACGCCGCATATCGTCCGCTATGTGCTGGGAATCAGCCTTGTGCTGGCGATCGTGGCGCTTTCCACCGTCTGGATCACCGGCGCACTGACCCACTGAGCCCACGCTCGACGCAAGCGCGGCGCATGACTAGGCTGGCCCTCCCGCACGGGAGGGACCGGCATGTCTGCGCTAGATCGCTTCATCACCGCTCAGGAGACGACCTACACGAGGGCGCTGGCCGAATTGCGGGACGGCGCCAAGCACAGCCACTGGATGTGGTTCATCTTCCCGCAGATCGCCGGTCTCGGCCGCAGCAGCACCGCCCAATATTACGCGATTGCCGATCTCGACGAGGCAAAGGCCTATCTCGCCCACCCGGTACTGGGGCCGCGGCTCGCCGAATGCACCGACGCGATGCTGTCGTGGGCGGGCAGGCGCGAGGCCGAGGCGATCCTCGGCCCGGTCGATACGCTCAAGTTCGCCAGTTCGATGACGCTGTTCGAGGCCGCCGGCGGCGGCGATAGCTTCGGCCGGGCGCTGGACGGCTTCTTCTCCGGACGGCGTGACCCGATGACGCTGGCATTGCTCGGATCGAACGGGCAGGATGGCCGGTGATGCAATATCACCTCTTCACCGTATTCGCGACGTCCACCGCCATGCTGGTGCTGTGCGTGGTGATCCACGGCCTCGGCCTGTTCAGCCTCAATCGGGCCCTGCGCACCGAAGCCAACGAGGAGCGCATCCGCCGCATGACCGCGCTTTCGTTTCGCGGGGCGGTCTTCACCCTGGGGATCGTGGTGGCGCTGTTCGCCATCCACGGGATCGAGATCTGGGCCTATGCCCTACTGTACCTCGCGGTCGGTGCGGCGCCCAACCTTCATGACGCGCTCTATTTCTCGACGATCAGCTATACGACGGTGGGCTACAACGACGATTTCATCGCAGAGCCCTGGCGCCTGATCGGCGCGTTCGAAAGCATTGTCGGCCTGATCCTGATCGGCTGGTCCACGGCTTTCTTCTTCCTCATGCTGGGCCGCATCGAACCGCATTGAGCGCGCCCGCCCAGCCCCTCACCCGGCGAAGCGGAACGTGCCCCGGTCGATGACGACGCGCTCACCGTCCACCGTCGTCACGAACTGGGCGCCGCCGTCGGTCAGCCAGATATGCGTGTCGAGGGTCTCGCCGGGAAACACCGGCTTGGAAAAGCGGCCATACATCCCGCCGAAACGGGAAACATCGCCTTCGCACAAGCCCTTGAGCAAGGCTCTGCAGGCAAAGCCGTAAGTGCCCAGGCCGAAGAAAATCGGCCGGTCGAAGCCGTCCGCCTTTGCGATCGCCGGGTCGGTGCCGTGCGGGTTGCGGTCTCCCAGCAACCGGAAGATCAGCGACTGGCCGGGCGGTATCGGCAGCGAGACGGTGAGGTCAGGGGCGCGTTCCGGCTTCACCCAGGGCTGCTCGTCTTCCGGACCGCGCGGGCCGCCGAAGCCTCCCTGCCCGCGCACGAACAGGCCGGTGCGAGAAGCACCGAGATACTCGCCGGTATCTGCCAGGGTCGCGCGCGTCTCGGCAAGGCACAGCGCCCCCGATCCCTTGTCGAACACACCCACCAGCACCTGCGAGAGGTTGACCGTGCCGCTCGGCGGAATCGGCCGGGCCAGCGAAACGCCCTGCTCGCCGTGGAGCAGCCCGATCGGATAGCCGTCCCACTCTCGCGCCGGGAAGCCGAGGTCGCGGATCCATCCGCCGCCAACCGCCATGTGCGACATGAAGCTCGGGATTACCTGCTGCTCGACGCCCTGGGTGTTTTCCGTGGTGAACTGCAATTCCTCCAGCGGATTGGTCAGCCCCGCGCCCACGCCGACGCCATAGAGCAGCGCCCTGTCCGAATCCCAGCTGTAGGTGCCGGTTTCCAGCTCCTTGCCGACAAGATGATCGAATTTACCCATTGACTGGCCCCACCGGTCCTCTCTCCCTGCGGCCGGCAATCGCCGCCAGCCCACTTGTTTCGCATCCGTCCTTGAAGCCGCTTCCGCCGCGTTTCAAGACTCCTCCGTCCCCGCCACGGCGGTTTCGATGGGCGCATCGCCGGCATGGGCCCGGGCGTAGGCTTCGGCGGCGCGCAGCACGCGCATCATGTTGCGGCTGGCGATCTTCTCGAGATCGGACTGCGAATAGCCGCGCCGCGCGAGTTCGACGAACAGCGCCGGGTAGCCCGAGACATCCTCCATGCCGTCGGGGCCGGTGGCCATGCCGTCATAATCCCCGCCGATGCCGATATGGTCGATCCCGGCAACCTTGCGGATGTGATCGATGTGATCGGCCACCTGCGCGATCGTGGCATGCGGCTCCGGATGCGCGACCTTCCAGTTCTCGACGTGTTGCCTCGCCGCATCGGGATCGCCGGGGAACAGCGCCTTGCCGCGCGCGACCTCGGCATCGATCGCGGCGCCCCATTGCCGCCGCTCCTCGCTGACGTAACTGGGATAGGCGACGGCCATCACGATCCCGCCGTTTTCGGCCACGCGCGCGAGGACGCCGTCCGGCACGTTGCGGGGATGACCATCGACCGCGCGCGCACCGGAATGGCTGAAGATCACCGGCGCCCGCGCCACGTCCAGCGCGTCCGTCATCGTCTTCTCGCTGACATGGCTGAGATCGACCAGCATGCCGATGCGGTTCATCTCGCGCACGAGCTGCTTACCGAAGTCCGTCAGGCCGTCGTGCGCCGGCGCGTCGGTGGCGCTGTCGGCCCATGGCGTGTTCTTCGAATGGGTCAACGTCATGTATCGGGCACCAAGCGCGTACATCTGCCGCAGCACGGCAAGGCTCGATCCGATCGAATGGCCGCCTTCCATCCCCATCAGCGATGCGATGCGGCCCCTGCGCATCGCCTTCGCGACATCGTCCGCAGTCAGCGCCAGCGCCATTTCGCCGGGGTAGCGGGCGATCAGCCGCCTTGTGACGTCGATCTGCTCGATCGTCGCCTGCACCGCTTCGGGCTCGGGCAGCTCTGCGGTGACGTAGACCGACCAGAACTGCGCCCCGACGCGGCCCGTGCGCAGCCGCGCGAGGTCGGTGTGCATGGTGCGGCCCTTCCACGACCCTTCGGCTTCCTCGCTGCCGGTGTTGGTGGTGTCGTGGAAATCGAACCCGGAAATGACATTGCCGAAGCGGCCGCGCAGCTGGATCGGCACATCGTTGTGCCCGTCCCACACCGGGGCGGCCCGCAAGGCGGCATCGGCAGTCTGCTCCGCCGTGCGCGCCGATACCGGGCCGGCCAGTGCCATGCACAGCGCGCCGGCCAGCACAATCAATCCCCGCATCCGAAATCCTTTCATCCGTCTTCGACGGCATCTTCGAACATCGCCAGCGCCGCTGCAAGCTCTGCGGGATAGCGGTTGCGGGCGACGTTCTCGAGCGTGCGCCGCGCACCGCCCCTGCTGCGGGCCGCCAGCCGCAGGACATAGTCGGTGCGCCGGGCATAGATCGCCTCGACCAAGCAGCGGTCGAACCCGTCATTCTCGCGCGGCAGCACCGCATCGGCCCCGTCCACCGCGCCGGCGAGGATCCCCGCCGCGCCGCCGTGCTGGACCGCAACCGACCATGTCGCGTCCCTCACCGCCGGGTGACGGCCGTCGAGGTCGAGGCCGGTCCGGCGCAGCACCGCCGATACGGCCGGGCGATAGTGCGTCCGCTCTATGAAAGCATGCTGCGCATCGGCAAAGTCCTCGGGATCGCGCGCGGCGATCGCCTTCCAGGCGCGGGTGAAGGCATCGCTTCCCGCCGCCGCGCCGGCGAAATCATCCCGCCAGCGCGCGCCTTCCGCCGCGACGAAGGCCGCTGCCGTGCCCGCCCGGCTCGAAAGCTGGTAGATTCCGTATGACACGCCGCCGGGATCGCCGCGTCCGCTCGACACCGCGCCGGGGCCGCGCCCGCCACTTTCGAAGCGGGCGGAAAGTCGGCCGAGGCGACGGCCCGCACCGGGGGACGGCGGCGTGTCCGCCGACAGGGCGCGGTCGAGCGCCCGGTCCAGCATTTCGACTTCGGTTTGCGTGAATCCCCGGCCGAGAATGATGCGGACCGCATCGAACACCGGTTTCCTGCTGATGATCTGTTCCATGGCACACCCAATATGGTTTCAGGAAGGATCTTCATGAACCATACAGGCACACGAAGAGCCGGCCCATGCCATGGACCGGCTCTTGTAGGACAGCGCGCGGAGCGCCGGATCTAGAGCAGCGCGTCGGCGAGTTCGCGGCAGGCGGCGCGCAGCCCGGCGATATCGCCGCCCATAGCGCCGCGGATCACCTGCAGGCAGACATGATTGGCGCCGGCATCGTGATGGGCCTTCACCCGCTCGACGATCTTGTCCATCCCGCCCCAGGCGAACAGCCCGTCGATCAGACGGTCGCTCAACGTGTCGATGTCGGCCTGCGAAAAGCCGATACGCAGCCAGTTGTTCCGGTAGTTGGGCAGGTTGCGGTAGTGATCGAGCGCCTCCACCGCCATTTGCCGCGCCTTGGCCGGATCGCTTTCCAGCACGACTCCCTGCTCCGGCGCCAGCAGCTTGCCCGGCCCCAGGATCTTGCGCGCCGTCGCGGTGTGTTCCGGCGTCGTAAGATAGGGATGCGCGCCGGCGGTGCGCTCTCCAGACAACGCCACCATTTTCGGGCCCAGCGCGGCCAGGCACATGGCTTCGGGCGGCAGCCCCGCCGCGGCGATCTCGTCGAGGAAGTCGCGCGCCAGCGCCATCGGCTTCTTCCACGCATCGCCGATGATCGGTCCGTGGCTGACGCCCAGGCCGAGCATGACCCGCGACTGCTTGTCCGCGGGCAGCGTCTTCCACCAGGCGGCGATGTCCGCGGGCTTCTGCTTCCACATGTTGATGATGCCGGTGCCGATCGCCAGCCGCTTCGACACCGCGAGATAGGCATCGACGTCGCCCAGCACGGCATCGTCGATCCCGCCCGGGATCCACAGCGCGCCGAAGCCCAGTTCGTCGAGCTCGGCCGCGCATTCCGCCGCTTCGCCCTTGTCGCCGAACCGCAATTCCATCGACCAGATGCCGACGGGCCCGAGCTGCACCGCGTTCATGCGATCACCGCAAGGCCGGGCGTTGAGAATGTAGCTGAATTCGGCATCGCAGTTTCCCCAATGTTGCGTTTCGAGAACAGTCTAGAGGCATGAGTCGCCCCGCTTCAAGCGCGATTCGCGAGAGAAGCGCAGCAACAAAGGGCTTGCCCCGCTGATGCGCTTGCGGAATCGCTGCCCGGAGGCGGAAAGGGCCGGGAACGGAATGGACGAGTTCGACTTCATCATTGTCGGCGGCGGTAGCGCCGGGTGCGTGCTCGCCAACCGTCTCAGCGCCGACCCGCGCCACCGCGTGCTGCTGCTCGAAGCCGGCGGCAAGGACGACTACATCTGGATCAAGGTGCCGGTCGGGTATCTCTACTGCATCGGCAACCCGCGCACCGACTGGTGCATGGAAACCGAAAGCGAAGCCGGGCTGAACGGGCGCGCGCTCAAGTATCCGCGCGGCCGCGTGCTCGGCGGCTGCTCCTCGATCAACGGCATGATCTACATGCGCGGGCAGGCCGCCGACTATGACGGCTGGCGCCAGGCCGGCAATCCCGGCTGGGGCTGGGACGACGTGCTGCCCTATTTCCGCAAGGCCGAGGATCACTATGCCGGCCCCAGCGAATTCCACGGCGAAGGCGGCGAGATCCGGGTCGAAAAGCAAAGGCTGCGCTGGGATATCCTCGAAGCCTTCCGGCAGGCGGCGCAGGAATACGGGGTTCCGCCGGTCGAGGACTTCAACCGGGGCGACAATTTCGGCTCCGCCTTCTTCGACGTGACGCAACGGCGGGGCTGGCGCTGGAGCGCGGCGGACGCCTTCCTCAAGCCGGTGCGCTCGCGCAGCAACCTGCAGGTGGTGACCGGCGCGCTGGTTGACCGGGTGGTGCTGGAAGGCGGGCGCGCCACGGGCATCGCCTACCGGATCGGCAAGGAGGAGCGCATCGCCCATGCCAGGGGCGAAGTGCTGCTGGCGGCGGGAGCGATCGGCTCGCCGGCGATCCTGGAACGCTCCGGAATAGGCGACGCGCAGCGGCTCGCCCGGTCCGGCATCGCGCCCGTGCTCGACCGGCCCGAAGTCGGCGGCAATTTGCAGGACCACCTGCAGCTTCGCTGCGCCTTCCGCGTCTCGGGCGTTTCCACGCTCAACCAGCGCGCCTCGAACATCTTCGGCAAGGCATTGATCGGGCTGGAATATATCCTGCGCCGCAGCGGCCCCATGGCGATGGCGCCGAGCCAGCTCGGGATGTTCGTCAAATCCGACGAGCGGCTGGCCACGCCCAATCTCGAATACCATGTCCAGCCGCTCAGCCTCGAAGCCTTCGGTGGCGAGCTCGACCCCTTCCCCGCCTTCACCGCCAGCGTCTGCAACCTGAGGCCCGAGAGCCGCGGCCGCACCGCGATCACCACCGCCGATCCGTCCGTCGCGCCGAGCATCAGGCCGAATTACCTCGCCGCCGAAGAGGACCGCCGCGTTGCCGCCCAGGCGATCCGCATCACCCGCGCCATCGCCGACCAGCCGGCAATGGCCCGCTACCGCCCGGAAGAGGTCCGCCCCGGCCCGGACCGGCAAAGCGAGGAGGAACTGCGCGAAGCCGCGGGCGACATCGGCACCACCATCTTCCACCCGGCAGGCACGGCGGCAATGGGCTCCGTGGTCGATCACGAACTCCGGGTGACGGGCGTGGCCTGCCTGCGCGTGATCGACGCATCGGTCATGCCGACGATAACCTCGGGCAACACCAACGCCCCGGTGATGATGATCGCCGAGAAAGGCGCGGAGATGGTGCTCGCCGCCAGCCGCTGACGCGCCCGGGTCAAGCATGCCCGATTTGGGACCTGCGCCGATCCCCGCTATAGATGCAGCGGCAGGCACGAACCTGCGGGAATAGGGAGGGGTCATGTCGAAGAAGCGCATCTTCCTCTACATCGTCGGCGCGGTGGTCCTGGTGATCGGCGGGCTGGCGGCATGGATGCTGGGCCCGGCCCTGCTTCCGCCGAAGAACATCGAGGTCGGAGTGGCCGTGGGCGAGCAGGCCCCGGTCGAGATGGACCTGCTCGACAGCGCCGGGCAGCCGGCGACGCTGGCCGCGAACTTGGGCGAACAGGGCATGGTGCTCGTCATGGTCCGCTCGGCCGACTGGTGCCCCTTCTGCAAGGCCCAGCTGATGCGCACCAACGACATCCGCGACGCCATCTCCGGCAAGGGCTACACGCTCGCCAGCCTGTCCTACGACAAGCCGGAAATCCTCGCCGAATTCATCCAGTCGCAGGGCATCGGCTACGTCATGCTGAGCGATCCCGGCAGCAAGATGATCGACGCCCTCGGCCTGCGCGACCCGCAATACGAGGCCGGCAGCTTCGCCTACGGGGTACCGCGCGCCTCGATCCTGGTCCTCGCCCCGGACGGCACAGTGAAGGCGAAATATGTCGCGGAAGACTACCGCTCGCGGCCCTCGAACGAGGAGGTGCTGGCGATGGTCGAGGGCGTTTCCGGCGAGGCCGCAAGCAAGCCCTAGGCGCGTCTAGCCCGCCAGCGCGTTGAACAGCGACCAGCCGCTTGTCAGCGTCAGGATCGCACCGACGAGGATGAGCATGGTCTTGGGCGAGAGCCGCTTGGCCATGATCGCACCGAAGGGGGCGGCCATTACGCCCCCGATCAGCAATCCGAGCGTTGCGCCGGCGATGTCGGCAAATCCCAGATTGAAGACGAAGGCCGCCGAAATGCTCAGCGTCAGAAAGAATTCGACGCTGTTGACCGTGCCGACGACCTTGCGCGGCTCGGCGCCCTGGACCAGCAGGTTGGAAGTCACGACCGGTCCCCATCCGCCGCCGCCGGCGGCATCGAGGAAGCCGCCCAGCAGCCCCAGAGGCTCGACGATTTTCGGCTTCAACAGCTTGGGCGGGTAGAGGATGCCGCGCACGAACAGCCAGACGCCGACGCCCGAAAGATAGGCGAGGACGAACGGCTTGATGACGGCGCCGTCGATATTGGAAAGCAGGTAGGCACCGGCAACGCCGCCGACCACTCCCGGTATCAGCAGGCGAAAGAACAGCCTGAAATCGACATTGCCGTGGATCAGGTGATTGATCCCGGAAATCGCGGTGGTGAAGGTTTCGACGACATGGACCCGGGCCGAAGCCTGCGCCGGGGGGACGCCCATCACGCCCACCAGCATGGTGTTGGTGATCACCCCGAAAGCCATCCCGAGGGCCCCGTCAATGGCCTGGGCTAGAAATCCGATGGCGATGAAGGGAAGCAGGTAGGCGAGATCGAACGAGCCGAACTCCAGCATTGTCATGCAACCTTTGAATGGCCGCTCTCTGCCGGAGACAGCCTGGCTTGTGATGGGAAGGGGTTATCCGCAAGCGGGACGGCTGGAAAACGAGTTCAGCATGGTCCCCTGCAAGAAAGTATTTTGCGCTGATCGTCCGGCGGTGTCGCAGGGCGAACACTGCCATCGCCCAATCTAGAGCTGAACCGCAGCGGGCGGGGCGAAATTCCGACCCGGCTGCATCTCGAATCCGGGATCGAACTCGGAATAGTTGCAGGTCAGCTCCTCGCCCTCGGCGATGTCGCGCACGGCCCAGGCGATCTCGGCATTGCGAAAGTCCGTGTTCGGCGTGTCGCTGTGATTCATGAAGCGGCCGTTATCGAATTCGAGTACGATGATACCGGGCCGGGTCATATGCGGATAACCGTAGCGCTCGACGAATTGCCGCTGCAGCTCCGGCAGGACAGCCAGTTCGGCGACTGCCAGCAACAGATCGAATTTTTCCTCGAGAATCCAGATCGGGGTGCCGCCCCTGATCGGGGCGGAGGCAAAGATGCCGACCCCCTCGATTTCGCTGGGGCCGACATAGGTCGGAACGATCATCATCGCTCGTGTATCCGGGCACTCGAATCAGCGGGCGCCCACGCATCGCCGGAACATCCGGCAACGGGCGGATTGATGCTTCAACTCGCGCTTTCCGGCAATGGGAAAAATTGGCGTCAGGATACTCCCGGTCGTTCGAAATTCCCGCCGCTTCCAGCAGACAATTTCAGGGTGCGTAATTTCGATAGACAGCCCCTGCAATTGGGAGTACCGGCGCGCGCCCTTCCAATCGTGGAAGCAGGCACCATTGGGAAACGCAAATGAAGAAGAATGCACTGTTCCTGATTGCCACTTCGGCTTCGCTCCTTCTGGCCGCGTGCCAGGAAAAGGTCGAAGAAGCGGCCGCCGCCGAAACCGAAGCAACCGCAGTCGAAGCACCTGCCGAAGCCACTGCCGAAGCTCCGGCTGATGCAACCGTCGACGCTGCTGCAGCTGACGCAGCCGCACCGGCAGAGGCTCCGGCCGACGCAGCCGCCGACGCCGCTGCGGAAACGCCTGCCGAAATGTAAGCGACCTTCCCGGAGGTCCAGTGACGGGGCGCGCAGGCAGAGTCTGCGCGCCCTCCCACCACAATTCCCAGCCCGATCCGGCTAGGCCCCGAGCGCCCGGGCAGCGGCGACCACTCCGGCGGCGTGCTCGCGTGGAGTCATGCCGGAGCGGAAACGCTCGATCATCGGTACTTCCAGCCCGATCGCGCAATCGAGCGGCAGCGCGGCCACCCAGTCGCGCAGCGGCAGTTCCCCTTCCCCCGGCACCATCCGTTCGAACATGGCTTCCTGCATGTAGCTGGACCCCGGCGACTGCGCGGGCGCATCGCACATCTGGGCATAGCCGATCAGCGTGGGATCGAGTTCCGCGATATCTTCCAGCGTGCCGCCGGACCGGAAGAAGTGCATCGAATCGAACATCAGCCGGCAACGGCCGCGCCCGACATGCTCCACCACCGCAAGGGCGTCACCCACCGAATTGACCGCGTGGGGCGGCGCGAATTCGACCATGAACTGCATGCCGCGCACGGTCACCATTTCCGCCAGCATGGCATACTGGTCGTGCGCCCGCGGCAGGTCGTGCTCGGTGCAGATGGCGTTGATCCGCCACACGCCCAGATCGGCCATGACGTCAAGCTGGCCGGCGGCGTCGACCACATCCTGCTCCGGACAGACGCGAAAGCCCTCGCCCAGCCCGATATGCACGCCGGTATCGCGCAGCGCCGCCTTGGTCTCGCGGCGCAGCGCCGTATCGTCCACCAGCGACCAGTCGGGATAGAGTTCCACGTCCGGGTAACCGAAGGGCGCGAGGGGCAGCTTCATCAGCCCGGTCGAAATCGAGACACAGCCGAGCTCGGCGGCGAGTTCGACATGCTCGACCGGCGGCATGCCCAGCAGGGTGAGCATCTCTATACCGAGACGGTTCGCCATGCCTGCTCCTCCTAGGCGCCCAGTGCGCGCGCGGCGGCAAGACAGCGCGCGGCATGATCGCGCGGAGCCATGCCGCCGCGCAGATCCTCAAGCCGGGGCACTTCGCAGCTGATCGTGACATCGGCGGGAAGCGCCGCGATCAGCTCCGCCAGCGGCAATTCGCCTTCGCCAGGCACCATCCGCGCGAACATCGCCATGCTGAAATATTCCTCTTCCGGCGGCCCGGCGGGGCTGTCGGCAAGCTGGACATATCCGATCAGCGCCGGATCGAGCGCGCGAAGCTTCTCCACCGTCCCGCCGGTGCGGAAGAAATGCATGGTGTCGATCAGCAACCGGGCCTTGCCCGCGCCGATGTGGTCGACAACCTCAAGCGCGCGCTCGATGCAGTTCAGCCCCGTCGGCGGGAAGAATTCCATGGTGAAACCCATGTCCCGCGCCAACGCCATTTCGGCCAGCTCGGCCAGTTCATCCTTCGCCGCGCCGCTGGCGACCATCTCGTCGTCCATGCAGATGGCGTTGATCCGCAAGGCGCCGAGTTCCGCCATCAGGTCGAGATCGCCGGCGAAGTCGGCAGGCTTGCAGTCCGGCGCGACCCGGAAGCCCTCGCCGAGGCCGATCGAAACGCCCGTGTCGCGCATCGCCACTTTCATCTCGCGGCGCAGCTCCGCGTCGTCCCGCAACGACCACTCGGGATAGAACACGTCGTCGAGCCCGAACATCGAGAGCGGCAGCCCGCTAAGGCCGCTCGACACCTCGCGGCAGCCCAGTTCGCCTGCCAGCGAGACATATTCCACCGGCGGCATGCCCAGCAGGGTGAGCATTTCGATGCCGTGCCTGCTCATGAGGACGGCGCCATCATCTTGAGAATCTCTTCAGGGACTTCGGGATTGCCCCGGTCACCGCTTTCGAACTCGGCGATCTTGGCGCGGATAAAGGCGTCGGGCGAAGCGGCCCAGCGCTTGACGATGTCGAAAGCGACGTCATCGGACGGGATGAGGATCCCGCCCGCTTCCATGCCGTCGGCCAGTTTGGTCGCCAGTTCCTGCGGGAGCAGGAGGCGGGTCTCCGCCCCGGGGCCGCGCATCGGGCAATCCTCGGTCCAGCTGGTCATCGAATCCATCACGCTCGTCGCGACCGGGCCGGGGATCAGGCAGGAGACGCGGATACCCTGCGGCTCGAGGTAGATTGCCAGGTTCTGCGTCATCGCGATCACCGCCGCCTTGGCCGCCGCATAGGGCACGCGGCTGGCGGCATAGGGATACAGCCCGGCGAAGGAGGCAGTGTTGACGATATGCCCGCTGCCGCGCGCCAGGAATTTGGGCAGGAAATGCTGCACGCCGCGCACCGCCGCGAAATAGTTGAGATCCATGATCCGCTGCCATTCGGACATGGGAATGTCCTCGGGATGGCCGTTCAGCATGCCGCCGACATTGTTCATCACGATGTCGATCTCGCCCAGTTCCGCTTCCGCCCGCGACGCGGCAGCTGCAACCGATTCGTCCTGCATGACGTTGGCCGACAACGCGACCGCGATTCCCCCCGCCGCCACGATCTCGTCCGCCGTCTCTTGCGCGGCGTCCTCGGCGATGTCCGCAACCGCGAGCCGCGCCCCGCGCCGCGCCCATTCCTGGGCCACCGCCTTGCCGATGCCTTTCGCGCCTCCGAATATCAGCGCGTTGGCGCCGGCGAAAAGCGCACCTGCATTGTCCGTCATAAAACCTCTCCGCATCCTGGAACCCTTCGGTCTGGCCGCAGCTTGACACACTTTGCGCAGCGATTGAAATGGCCGAGTTCACGCAATACGCGCTGACCGGGAAAAACCCGGCCCGAACCGGGAGAGGCTCCGATGAAGACGTCGCTTTACATACCGCTGCACCTCGTCCTCGACGACCTGAGCAAGACCGGGGACAGCCTGGCCGCAATCGGCCGCGCTGCCGAGGACGCCGGTTTCGATGCCTGCAACCTGACCGACCATCCCGCCCCGACGGCCAAATGGCGCCATTCCGGCGGGCATGACGCGCTCGACCCGTTCGCCGCGCTGTGCTTCATCGCCGCGGCCACAAGGCGCATCAGGCTGCACACCCACATCGTGGTGCTGCCCTATCGCAATCCCTTCGTTACCGCGAAATGCATCACGACGCTCGACGTGGTCTCGAACGGGCGCGCGATCATCGGCGTCGGGGCGGGATACATGAAGGGCGAGTATTTCGCGCTCGGCATGGACTACGACACGCGCGGCCCGGCCATGGACGAGGCGCTGACAGTGATGAAACAGGCGTGGAGCGGGGAGCCCGTCAGTTACGAGGGAAGAGCGTTCAGCGCCCGCGACATCCTGCCGACCCCGGTCCCGGTCCGAAAACCGCATCCCACGTTGTGGGGCGGCGGCAACAGCAAGTCCGCGATCCGCCGCGCGGCCGAACACTGCGACGGATTCTCCCCCTTCTATGCCGCACCCGCTCAGGCGGCGCGCAACAAGACCGTCCCGCTGGAGACGCTGGCGGACCTGCGCGAGAAGATCGCTCTCTACAGGGACGAGCTGGAGCGTTTCGGCCGGACCGGCGATTTCGACATCTGCTCAGGCCCGAGCGAAAGTCTGGAGGCCTGCGACGCGGCATCGAAACAGCTGTTGCTCGACCAGGCCGGCGAGATGGCCGGAATGGGCGTGAACTGGATGCTCGCCGGCGTCCCCGGCGAGACGCTGGAGGAGTTCCTCGACGCGATCGCCTGGTTCGGCGCGGAAGTGCGCCCCGAACTGCCCGGCTGACCCCGGGCTCAGCTCTTCCGTGTCCAGGCGATCGGCAGGCTGTCGACGTTGAAGGTCGAGCCGGCGTGATAGGTGTATTGCGCACCTTCCGGGATGTGGATGTCGTCGAAGCGGTTGAGGAAACTCTCCAGCGCGATCCTGATTTCCCGGCGAGCGAGATGCAGGCCGAGGCACAGGTGCGGGCCGCTGGCGAAAGCCAGCATGGCTTCCTTGCGGTCCAGATCGGCTTCGTGCGGGTTGGGATAGGCTTCGGGATCGCGGGCGGCGATGAAGATCGGCATGTTGACGGAGTCGCCCTTCTTCAGTTCGACGCCGTGCCACGTCATGTCCTTCGTCACCATGCGGTCGGTCATGACCACGCTGAACATCCGCAGCAGTTCGTCGACCGCCTTCGGCATCTTGTCGGGATTGTCGCGCAGCATCTGCTGGAATTCGGGATGCGTCGCGATGTAGCGCATCGACCAGCCGAGCGTGCCGTAAACCGTGTCGAGCCCGCCGGTGTAGAAGGTGTAGAACATGCCCAGCATCTCGCCGTCGTTCAGCGGCCGGCCGTCGAGGATCCGCGCGTTGATGATGCTTTCCATCAGCGGCGTGGTCTGCTTCTTCTTCTGCTCTTCGAGGTGGAATTTCAGATATTCGAGGATCTCGCGCCCGGCGGTCACCATCTGCTCGGGGCTTTCGCTGCGCAGCAGGCCCTGCTCCCAGTCGAAGAACTGCCGCAGCATGTCTTCCGGCATGCCCATCAGCCGCAGGAAGATGTGGCTCGGGAAGGGAATCGCGAAATCCTGGACGAAATCGCAGCCGTCCTTGTCCGCGAATGGCGCGATCAGCCTGTCGCAGGTCTCGCGCACCCCTGCTTCCATGTGGCCGACCGCCTTGGGCGTGAAGAAATGGATCAGCAGCTTGCGGTATTCGGTGTGCATCGGCGGGTCGATGCGAACCGGGTTGAGGTTCCAGTCGACGCCGAGCGCGAACTTGAGCATGGCCGCCGACGCGTTGTCGCTGGAGAAGCTCTCCCAGTCGATGAAGGCTTCCCTGAGCAGGGAATGGCGCGCGATCACCCACCCCGGCATGTTCTGCCCGGCGGCCCGGGCATAAAACATCGGCGGGCCGTCCAGCAGGCGGCTGGCGGCCATGAACGGATCGTCGAGCTCCGAATTGAACTCGTAGAGCGAATTGTCCCACAGCAGCTCGTCGGGAACATGGTCGGGCGCCCAGGCGGGCCGGGTCTGCGTTGCCATCGAATTCCTCTCCCCTTGCGGCCTGCGCCTAGCCCTTCTTCGTCCACGCGATCGGCAGGCTGTCGACGTTGAAGGTCGGGCCTGCGTGATATTCGTAGTGAGCGCCTTCCGGGATGTGGATGTTGTCGAACTTCTCAAGGAAGGTCTGGATCGCGATCTTTATCTCGCGCCGCGCCAGGTGCATGCCCAGGCACAGGTGCGGGCCGCTGGCGAAGGCGAGCGGCTGCTCCGACCGGTTGAGGTCCATCTCGTTCGGCTTGGGATAGGCCTCGGGATCGCGGCAGGCGATGAAGATCGGCATGATGACGAGGTCGTTCTCCTTCATCTGCACGCCGTGCCAGACGAAGTCCTTGGTCACCCGGCGCTGGCTGGAAACGACGCTGAACATGCGCAGCATCTCCATCACCGCCTTGTCCATCTTGTCCGGGTTGTCGCGCAGGAACTGCTGGTATTCCGGATGCGTCGCGATGTGACGCATCGACCAGCTGATCGTCGCATAGACGGTATCGAGCCCGCCGACGTAGAAAGTGTAGAACATGCCGAGGATCTCGCCGTCGGTCAGCGGGCGGCCATCCGCGATCCGGGCGTTGAGGATGTTTTCCATCAGCGGCGTCGCCGGCTTCTGCTTCTGCTGCTCGAGATGGAAGATCAGATAGTCGAGAATGTCGCGGCCGGTCTGAACGCGCTCCTCGATGGACGTGCCGCGCAGCAGCTTCTGCTCCCACTCGAAGAACTGGTTGAGCATGTCCTCGGGCATGCCCATCAGCCGCAGGAAGATCATGCTGGGGAACGGGATCGCGAAGTCCTTCACGAAATCGCAGCCACCCTTCTCCTCGAACTTCGAAATCAGCTCGTCGCAGGTCTCGCGCACGCCTTCTTCCATGTGGCCGACGGCCTTGGGCGTGAAAAACGGCGTCAGCACCTTGCGGTAGATCGTGTGCATCGGCGGATCGATGTTGACCGGATTGAGGTTCCAGTCGACGCCCAGCATCTGGGTCAGGTCCATGCCGCCTTCGCTGGAAAAATGCTCCCAGTCGATGAAGGCTTCCTTGAGCAGGGCGTGGCGGGCGATCACCCAGCCCGGGCGCCCCTGCGCGCCATCGCGCGCATAGATGAGCGGCGGCCCGTCGAGCAGGCGGCTGGCTGCCATGAACGGATCGTCGAGCTCCGAATTGAATTCGGACAGCGAATGATCCCAGATCAGTTCGGGCGGCACATGCTCGGGGGCGAATGCGGGCCGTGTCTGCGTCGCCATGGGTTCGGTCTCCTGCTCCGCGAGTCCCGGGCATGGCTGCCGGACCCGCCTTTAACTTTGCAGGACAAAGTGAACGATCCCGACGCGATGGTCAATAGGTCTGCGTCACTCCGCGAAGCGCCGGTCGAACCCGGCTTTCCGGGCGGCGAGCTGATCGGCCCTGCCCGCTTCGTCGATCCGCTTCACCCCATCGGGAAGCTCGCCGGCGAGATCGTCGAAGTTCACCGGACGCGCTGTCATCCACGGATCGTCGTGCCCGCCTTCGCGAGCGAAAGCCTGCCAGCGCTGGCCGAAGATCGTGCGACGCAGCCCGCCGGTGTCGAGCCAGTTATGCACGCCGGGATCGCGATGCGCGACGACGAAGGTGAAATCGCCGTCCTCGTCGGGAGCCATCTGCAGCATGTTGAAGCTGGAGGTGCGCTGCCAGTATTCGATCGACATATGGAAAGCGTCGGTCAGCGTCAGGTTGCGGAATGACGCACCGGCGGCGTTGCAGCGCACGATCAGCGCCTCGCCGTCCCCCAGGCACAGATTGCCCTTGGTGCCCCATTGCGTCGCCATCCCGCCGAACGCGCCGGACGACATCGGCGGACGGATATCGTTGGGTGCCTGCCCGGCGCCGGACTGGGTGCAGTAGTAGCTGTAATAGACCCCCTGCACCGCGATCCTGGCGCAATGCCGGGCCATCTCCTCTTCCGGTTTCGCGCCGCCATCGGGATCGAGCCGAACGACGTCCAGCGCGTTGGCCGATTGCGCCAGCCAGTCGCCCAGCGCATCGCGCACCATGATGAACTCGCTGCCGGGCTTCGTCTGGATATGGTTGGGACGGCCTTCCGCGGGCGAGGCATCGACGGTGATCGTGAAGCTGCCGTCGGCGGCGATGTCCATGTCGAGGCTGTCGAGCAACGCCAGCGTGACGGGCGCGGCGGTTTCATCCGCCATCAGCGAATAGTTGACCGTGGGCGGCACCTCGCAGGTCGCCCTGCCCCGGATCTCGTAACGTCCGCCGTGCGCGATCGGGATCGTGCGATAGATGAAATCGGGGCTGTCGCCGGCCCAGCGCGAGCCTGGCACGTCGCGTCCGAACCAGCGATGCGGCGGGACCATGAAGCGAGCCGCTTCCGGATGGTTGGGGTCCCCGTTCGCCGCGCGCATCGCGTGGTGGAACATGTATTCGTCGATCATGTTGTCGAACCGGTCGGCCTGGTCGCGCGACGGCCAGGCGACCGCATTGCTCCACAGCATAGAGACGATGGTGCGGGCCCGCTCCAGTTCGGGGCGGCGCAGCAACGCCATGGCCCGGTCCTCGACCGCGCGCTGCGCCGGCGTCGCCAGCGGGTTCGCGCTCATTCAGCCGCCATCTGCGGCGCGCTGTCGCCTATTTCGCAGGCCACCGTCCCATCGAAGCCGAGAACATGGACGAAGCGGCCGGTGGCGACGAAACAGGCCACCGCGATCGTCATGTCGTAAAGCTCGTCCTCGGAGAACTGCGCCTTGGCCCGGTCCCAGAACCGCGCGTCATAACCCAGCGCGTCGGGCGCCTCGGAAAATCGCTCGGCGAACTCGATGGCGATGCGCTCGCGCTCAGAATAGATCGGGCTGTCCCGCCAGTCGGCGATATTGAGGTAGAACTCCTCCTCCGGCGCCGGACCGTGCGTGTGGACTCCGACCTCAGGGTCCTCGCCCAGCCCTGCGAGATAGGCGGGCACGTCGGAAATCGAGCGGAAGCGCTGGCATAGCTGGCAGCCGTTGATCAGCGCGATCCGCGCCCGTACCGCCTCGAATTCGCGCAGCGGCAGCTTCGACTTCTGGTAGACCGCCTTGGAAAGGTCGTAGAGCGGCCCCGTCAGTTCCGGCCTGATGTTCTCGATGGCATAGCCGATGGGGTCATCCGCGTGCGCTTCGGGAATCGTGACGTTGGGCATGGTCTCTCCTGTCCGCCCGGTCGCGGTTGCTCCGGGCCGGGCAAAGGGAACAGTATGGCTTCGCAGGTGGCAAGCGGTTTCTTGCCGGGCCGCCCGCAAGCTTTTGGAAAGGTAGCGAGGGATGAGTTTGGTAAGGTCTGGAGAAATACGTAACCGGGCATGTTCGACATGACCCCCAAAGCAATCATCGAAACCCTTGGCCTGAAACCGCATCCCGAAGGCGGTTGGTACCGCGAAACCTGGCGCGCCGCCGCCCCTCCGGGCGAACGGGCCAGCGCCACGGCCATCTTCTTCCTGCTCGAAGCCGGCGAACGCTCGCACTGGCATCGCGTGGATGCGGCGGAACTGTGGCTGTGGCACGCGGGCGAGACCCTCACGCTGTCCATGGCTCCCGACGAGAACAGCCCGGTCAGCACGGTGACGCTCGGCCCAGACGTGACCGAAGGCCATGTCCCCCAGGCGCTGGTCCCGCCCGGCCAGTGGCAGATGGCGATGCCGGACCGGGGCTGGGTCCTGGTGAGCTGCGTGGTATCGCCCGGCTTCGAGTTTTCCGGCTGGGAACTTGCGCCGGAGGACTGGGAGCCAGGCAACGGTTGAAGCAGCAACAGGCAAGTAATCCCGCTTGTCTTGCCTTCGCGATCGCCCCTACCCTGCGCCGCGAGATTTCAGAGCCGCGACAATTGCGAGGCCCCCGGCCGGGGCGAAAACGCGCAGGGGCGGACGGGGGATGTGCCATGGCCTTCATCGTCGAGGAACTCAGCGCCCGGATCGGCGCCTCGATCGCGACCGATGCGCAAACCCTGACCAGCGGCAAGCATTCAGCCGAAATCCGCGGCCTGCTCGAACAGCGCGGCGTGCTGGTGTTTCCCGGCCTCGGCCTCACCGACGAACAGCAAATCGCCTTCGCAAGAACGCTCGGGCCGCTCGAACAGGAGCTCTACAAGGTGAGCTTCGACAAGGAGCACAATCCCGAATACGCGGAATACACGCGCGGCACCTTCTCGTGGCACATCGACCGCATCGATCTCGACGTTCCCCCGCTCGGCTCGATGCTGACGGCGCGGGTCCTCGCGCCCAGCGGAGGGGAGACCGAATTCGCCAACACCTACGCCGCCTATGAGGACCTGCCCGAAGACCGCAAGGCCTATCTCGAAACGCTCCAGGCCGTGCACACGATCGCCTCGTCCTATCGCGAACTGCCCGAAATTTCCGAGGAACTGCGCGCCTTCGCAGACAAGTTCGAACCCAAGGTCCAGCCGCTGGTGTGGCAGCACCGCTCCGGGCGCAAGTCGCTTGCCATCGGCGTCCATGCCTGCGGGATCGTCGGCATGGCGCAGGACGAGGCCGACGGGCTACTGGCCGAACTGCTGGAATGGGCCACCCGGCCGCAATATGTGCTGCGCCATTCGTGGCGGCTGGGAGACACGGTGATCTGGGACAACACCGGCACGATGCACCGGGTGCGTCCCTTCGACGAGACATGCGGACGCAGGCTGCACCGCACGACCCTGCTGGGCGAGGAGCCCGTGGCGGCGGCGGCATAGCCGGCGCCTCGAAACATTACGACGAACGAACTGGGAGAGCCTGATGATCGAACTGGCGACGGAATTCCGTTGGCAAGACAAGCGGCTGGACATGCCGATGGAGCGTATCCTGCTGACCGAGAAATGGGGCTACGACGCGGTCTTCACCTGCGAGGGCTGGGGCGCGGAAAGCCTGGTGACCGCCGGTTATTTCGCGGCCCATGTGAAGCACATGAAAGTCGGCACGCGCATCATGTCGGTCACCGGGCGGCCGCCGGCGGTCGCGGTCGCCGCTTTCCAGGGGCTCAACCACCTGACCGGCGGCAACCGCATCATCTGCGGCCTGGGCAGCGGTACGCCGATGCAGCGCGAAGGATTCGAGGGCAAGCCGTGGGGCAAGCCGGTCAGGCGCATGAAGGACTACGTCGCCCTGTTGCGCCAGGGCTTCGCCGGCCAGCCGCTCGACCACGACGGCGAGGAATGGTGCGCTCCCTATCGCGGCCCCGGCGCGATAGGCATGGAGCCGATGACCAACGGGCTCGAGATCATCTCGCCGATCCCGATCATGATCGCGGCCGGCTATCCGCAGATGATCTCGCTGGCGGCCGAGATCGGCGAAGGCTGGATGCCGCCGAGCTGGGCACCGGGCATCATGGACACGTTCAAGCCGATGCTGGAAAAGGGGTTTGCCAAGGCCGGCGGAGGCAAGAGCCTGAAGGACTTCAAGATCTGGGCCCATGTCGACATGCTGGTCGACGACGACGTGCAGGCGGCGATGCGGCCTTTCAAGGAATATGTCGTCACCTTCGCGAACCTGCAGCGCGAGATCATGGAAGCGCGCGGCTACCACGGGCTGGCCGAGAAGCTGACCGACATGGTTTCCGGTATCAAGGGCGAAGGCGATTTCGTGTTCGGCAAGGAAGCCTTCGCCGATCCGAGGTGGGAAGAGGCATTGGACGCCGTGCCGGACGAATATATCGATGACGGCTGGCTAGTCGGCCCGGTCGAGCGTATAGCCGAGCGCGTCAAGCCGTGGCTCGATTGCGGCCTGACCGGTCTTGTCCCGCGCTACGGCCCACCGCACGAGCACGGCAAGGTGATCGAACCGGTCGAGGTCTATCAGGCGATCGCGAAAGCGGCCGGCAAGGAACCGAGAGAGTGAACAGACGCATCACCCGGAGTTGAAGAAGATGTCCCTGAAAACCGCGAATCTGGCCCCGCGCATCGGCAGCGAAGTCGAATCGGAGGCCGAAACCCTGCTCAGTGGCGTGCATGCCCAGGAAATCAGGAACCTGCTCGAGGAACGCGGCGTGCTTGTGTTCCATGACATCGATTTCAGCGACGAACAGATGGCGGAATTCGCGCAGACGCTCGGCAACATCCAGGGCGGAACGACCTACAACGGCTCGATCTTCAAGGTGACGTTCGACCCCGAGCACAACCCCCTGGGCGAAACCTATCTGATGGGCGCGCAGGAATGGCATATCGACCGCACCGATATCGACGTGCCGCCGCTGGGATCGATGCTCACGCCGCGCGTGCTGGCCAAGACGGGCGGGCAGACCGATTTCGCCAACACCTACGCGGCCTATGAGGACCTGCCCGATGAGGACAAGCGCTTCCTCGAAGGCCTGAAAGTGGAGCACCGGGTCGAGGCGCCCATTCGCCGCCAGACCAGGAATCCCACCGAGGAACAGGTCAAGGCCTGGCAGTCCAAGGAGCCGAAGATCCATCCGCTGGTCTGGCAGCACCGCTCGGGCCGCAAATCGCTGGTGCTCGGCGGCACGGCCTGCCGGATCCTGGGCATGGACGAGAAGGAAAGCGACGCACTGATCGAACGGCTGATGAAATGGTCTGAACAGCCGGATTACACCTACCGCCACGAGTGGCGGCTGGGCGACCTCGTCATTTGGGACAACACCGGCACGATGCACCGGATGGTCCCGTTCGACAAGGCGAGCGGCCGCCGCCTGCACCGCGTGACGCTGGAAGGCGAGGAACCGATCGCCGCCGTCGCCTGAGCGACTGCGCGGTCAGACGGCGTCGGCTTTCAGCGCGCCCATCTTCTCGACCAGCGGCCACAGCACATCCTCGGCAAGCCGGGTGCACAGATACTCGTTGAACTGCTTGATCCTGCCGTCCTCGAGCGTGGCGACGAAGCAGTATTCGTTGCAATAGGGTTTGCCTTCCCCGGTCACGGCATTGCCGACCGCCTCGACGACGACGCGGTCGTCCTCGGCCGTCACGGTCAGCACTTCCAGCCTGAGGCCGGTCGGCATCAGCGCCTTGAAGGATTCGATGGCCTCAACCACCGTACCGGCCTTTCGCGTGCCCGAAGCCTTGCTGAACCCCTTGGTCACCGCCATGCCGTCGGGCGCCAGGCACTCCGCTGCGCCCTGGGCATCGTTCGAGCCCATCGCCTCGATGAACTTCAGGGTCACTTCCCGGTTCCGATCGGTCATGGCGGTCACGCCTGAGTCTCGGCCAGCGCGCCCATCCGTTCGGCCACCGGCCACAGCACATCGTCGGCTAGCTTGGTGCAGAAATACTCGTTCGCCTGCACGATCTTCCCGTCCCGCAGCGTCACCACGAAGACATACTGGTTGCAGTAGGGCGTCCCGTCGCTGGTGACGGCATTGCCTTCCGCCTCGACGACCACCCGGTCGCCTTCGGCCGTCGCCGTCTTGATCGTGAAGTTGAGCCCTTCGGGCATCATCGCCTTGAAGGCCTCGATCCCGCCGAGGATCATGTCGAGCGTGCGCACACCGGAGAACCGCGTCGTGCCCTTGGCGACGGCGACGCCGTCGGGCGCGAAGCACTCCCTCACGCCTTCGGTGTCGTTCCTGCCCATGCTCTCGACGAATTTGATCGCCACTTGCCGGTTCTGCTCGCTCATCGCTTCTCTCCCGTTGCTGCGGCGAAGTTCCGGGACTCGCCGCATCGGCACCTGCCGGAGCACAGGCTGCCAACCCTTCGGGCGCAGCACAATCCCAAATCCCGCAAGGCAAGCAAATTGCAACGCGCCTTATCCATTATGGACAGCGAGCGCGAAGCGGCTATCCTTCCCTCACCGCTTCAAGGTGCGGCCCGTCGCGGCACCATCGAGAAAAGCAGGGGCATAGGGGGAGAGGCCATGGACAAGAGTTTCCACGCCAGCACGCGGTCGCAACGCTTCCTCGTCTGGCTGACGATCGTGCTCGCCGTCGTTTTCGCGATTTCCTACGTGGGGCTGATGCGGTTCTTCCCGCCGCCCCCGGCCAGCCTTTCGGCCGAAGAGGTCGCCCCGCTCTATTCCGAGCACAACATCCGTTTCCGCATCGGCGTGATCTTCGGGCTGATTTCCGGCGGCTTCCTGGTGCCGATCACCATCGTCATCTCGCTACAGATGGCGCGGCTGGAAAAGGGCGTGCCGATCTGGGCGATCCTGCAGGCGCTGACCGGCGTCGTCGGAACCGTGTTCGTGTGGCTGCCCGTGCTGGTCTGGGGCGTGGCCTCCTTCACTGCCGAGCGCGCGCCCGAACTGACGCTGCTGATCCACGAATTCGGCTGGCTGCTGTTCATCACGCCGCTCAGCCTGTTTCCGATGCAGCTTCTGGGCATCATCGTCGTCGCCTTCACCAAGGACGAGCCCGACGGCCACTCCGCCTTCCCGCGCTGGATGGGCTATCTGACGGCCTGGCAACTGGTGCAGTCCTTCGGCGGCCCGATCGCCGTACTGTTCAAGACCGGCATCTTCTCCTGGGCCGGGCTGCTGCCGTTCTGGGCTCCGTTCGCCCTGTTCTCGGCCTGGCTGGCGGCGATCTGCTACACCGTGCTGCGCGCCCTGCGCCATCAGCAGCAGCTTGCCGCAACCGGCGGCTGACGTGGGTATGGAGCCCGCGACCCTGTCGCCGGACAACACTGGAAGCCTGAGGCCGGAACCGCCGGGAGGGCATATTCCCGGCGAAGCCGGCGTGTGGATCCTGCTGTTCGGCGAGATGACCTTCTTCGCCCTGCTGTTCGGCAGCTTCCTTCTGTACCGGACATCAGACATCGCCGGGTTCACCGCCTCGCAGGCCCATCTCAGCAAGGCGGTGGGCCTGACCAACACGCTGCTGCTGCTGACGAGTTCGCTGTTCGTGGCCAAGGCGGTCGGCGCGGCGAGCCGGGGGGATACCGGCAGCGCGCCGCGCCTGTTCCGCTTCGGCCTCGCCTGTGCGATCGGTTTCATCGCGCTGAAGGGCTTCGAATATTACGAGCTGCTCGAGCGTGGCATCGTGGTGAACAGCCACGTCTTCTTCAGCTTCTATTTCGGGCTGACCGTCCTGCACCTGGGCCATGTCGTCATCGGATCGGTGCTGCTCGGCGCGATGTCGGTGGCGACGGGCAAGCTCCTGACCAAGCCTTCCCACATCGCCCTGATCGAGAGCGGGGGATGCTTCTGGCACATGGTCGACCTCCTCTGGATCATCATTTTCGCCCTGCTCTATCTGGTGGAGTGACCCATGGCTTCCCTGCTCCGCGACCGGCTGTTCCTCGTATGGGCCCTGCTCGTCGCCGTGACCCTGCTCTCCTCGCAAATCGGCGGGACTTCCGGAGTCGCCTGGATCGGCAGCCCCGCT
This sequence comes from Novosphingobium sp., assembly GCA_024236175.1. Taxonomy (GTDB): domain Bacteria; phylum Pseudomonadota; class Alphaproteobacteria; order Sphingomonadales; family Sphingomonadaceae; genus Novosphingobium. The sequence continues at coordinate 426,432 of JACKKY010000004.1, forward strand.
GCAGTGACGGTCGCCGTGCTGTCGATCGCCTTCGCCAAGGTGTGGATGGTGATGTTCACCTATATGGACGTGCGCGGCGCACCGCTGGTGCTGCGCGTGCTGGTGACGGCATGGATCGCACTCGTCCTCTGCGGATTGCTGGCTGTCTATTTCGGCGCGCTGGGCTGAAGACCGCCCCGGAAACTCAGCCTCGCGCGAGCAGCCGGTCCACCGCCCGGCCGAAATCATGTTTCAGCCAGAACTTGAGGAAAACGGTGTAGATATGGAGCGAGTTGCGGGCCGGGTCGACCGGTTCGAACATCGGGTCGAGCGGCCCGGTCGCATCGATGCATCCGGGCAGGCGGAACATCACGACCTCCGGGAAGGCCAGGACGCGGGCGACGCCCATCGCCGCCATGTGCAGCGTCAGGTGGAATTCCAGTTCTTCGGCGGTGATCGCGGGACCGCCGTTGCCGCGGTATTCGCGCACGAAGGTCTCCAGCAGTTCGCCGAGGTGATCGTCCCAGATCGAATGGTGGGCGGCGCTCAGCCCGCCCCACAGGACCGAGCCGAAGGTGAGCTGCCCCACCCTGCCCCAGTCGATCAGGCCGCAATGCAGCTCGCCCGCCTCGTCGCGCCAGAAGAAGCAATTGTCGATATGGGCGTTCCAGTGGCACAGCGCGCGGAAATCCGGATTGCCGGTGAGGTAGCGCTGGATCGCCTGCTCGTTTTCGCGGACTTTCAGGGCGTCGCGCCTCATCTGGGCGAAGAAGTCCTCGGTCCGGACCTGTTCCGGCAGCAGTTGCGGGCAGCGCCGGGCGAAGTCGACGCAGTAGTCCACTTCCGCGCATAGCTCCTGCTCATCGTATCGTATCGGGTCGGCAGAGCCCCTGACCGGATCGAACGGGAAGCGCTCGTCGATGTCCGGCGCGAGCCGGCCGGACTTGTGCGCCGCGCACAACCGGGCCAGCGCCGTCACCACCTGCCGGTAATACGGCAGCGGATCGTCGAGGGTCAGATGGTCGAGGCACTTGCGGCGATGCGGCTCGATTGCGCCTTCGCCGAACCCGACCCGCTCGGTGACGATCAGGCCCGTCCCGCTCTCGTAGTGGTAATCGGCGAAATAGGCTTCCGGCACGGAGATCGGGAAACCCGGCAGCCGCGAAAGCGCGGCGAAGGGCACTTCTGACGCCATCTCGTAACGCCCCGGATCGTCGCGGCGGGCATCAGTGAAATCGCGCGAGAACTTGACGAACAGCTCGGTATGCAGAGCCGGATCGGGCCGTTCGTATTCCACATCGAGGAGCAGCTTGGCTCCGGTGCTGCCGCCGGGGCAACGCTCCAGCCGCGCGATGCGGGCGACCGCATTGTCCTGCCCGAGCGAGCCGAACGCGCGGAAGGCTTCGGTCAGGAACGCTTCGCCGCCCGCGCGCAGGGCGTCCTCATGGGCCGGCACCGCAAGGCCGGTCGCATCGCCGCGCGCATGATCGATGCGGGCGGGAGCACCGCCGGTATTGTCTGGAACGCTGGTCACGGGATCTCAGCCGATAATCGGAAACCGTTCATCGTCAAGCTGTTGGTGCAGCGTCATGCCGGCGGTGTCGAAGGCTTCGGGCGGTGCACCGTTCCAGCGCGCGTCGGCCGGGTTGGCAATGGCAATATAGGCCCAGCGGGGGCCGGTCGTGCGGTTCTCGCCGGAACCGTGAACGGTGAGGTTGGAATGGACCGTCGCATCGCCTGCGGCGTAACTCATCGGCTCGGAAAGGGTACAGCGGCTAAGCAATTCGGGAAAATCGTCGAGAATGTCGCCTTCGCCATAGGTGCGGTAGTGGCCGAGCGCCCCCAGGCGGTGCGAGCCGTTGAAGAACTGCATGGTGCCGCTCTCCGGCACAAGATCGTCAAGCGCGATCCAGAAGGTCATGCCTCCTGAACGGTCGAGCGCCCAGTTCATGAAGTCCTGATGGAAATAGGTCGCTCCCGCACCGGGATGGCGGGTGTCGCTGGCGGCAGGAAGCTTCGCCGCGAACATGTCTCCGAAGTAGCGCACACCCAGCCCTTCGCGCCGCTGCATCAGCAGCCGGGCATTGGCGCCGATCCCTTCGATGAGCGGGCGCAACGCCGGATCGCGGGCGCCATGGGTCGCCTCGGGATTGAAGAACGGCTGCTGCATCGGGCTTATCGCGTTGCCCTGGCCATCGTCGCCCATCCGCGCCCTGGCCATGGCAAGCAACCGCGCGGCAAGCCCACGCCCGAGAAAACCCGGCAGTTTCACCCAGCCATGCTCGGCATAGTGATCGACTTCGTGCGCCGTCACCTTGCGGCAGGTCTGCTCCTCCACATCGCTCATCCCGGCTGCATCCCGCTTTGCGTTGGCTGCGCATGGTGGCAGAACGCAATGCAGAAGTGAACTGTGGCATGGCGCCGGCGGCGGGGTCATGGGCAAATGAGATCAGCAACCACGCCGGGGGAATTCAGGTGTCACGCTCCATCGCATCCGTCCTGACGCTCATCCTCGCCGCGACATCGGGCGCTGGCGCCTCGCAGGCGCAGGACAAGGCGCCGCTGGCGGTCACCGTCACGGGGCTGCATTCCTCCAGCGGCCAGCTGATCGCCTGCCTGTGGAAGGACAGGAAGGGCTTCCCGAGCTGCCAGAAGAGCCCGAGCGCCAGGCGGCTGGTGCTGCCGGTGGACGGAACCACGATGCACTTCGCCTTCCCGGATGTGCCGCGCGGCAGTTACGCCGTCACCGTGCATCACGACGAAAACGGCGACGGGCGCATGCAGCGCAATTTCATCGGCATGCCGAAGGAAGGGGTCGGCATCTCGAACAACCCGGGCGGCATGCCGGGCTTCGCCAAGTCGCTGATCGACGTCGGCACCGAGGGCCGGATCACGATCAGGATGCGCTATCTTTTCGATTGAGCCTGCCCGGCTCCGGCAGGAGCGCGCATGACCGAGAACCGCAGCGAAAAGCTTGCCGGAAGCCGGGCTTCACCGCCCCCGGTCGAGCAGGTCGTCAGTCACTTCCATCAGCAACAGCGGCTCATCCGCCCAGTCGCTGATCGCATCGACCAAGGCCGCACGGGTATCGGGGTCGTCATAGACCATCCTGGCGTCGAACGCGCGCTGCCAGCTCTCGCGATCCGGCCATTCGGCAACGCCGATGAACCGAATCCGGCCGTCGTCGCGCGCCTCGCGATGCAGCCGCGAGCCGAGGCTGCCGTATTTCTCCCGGATCAGTTCGGTCCCGCGCCGCCAGGCCGATCGGAACTGGTCTTCCTTGCCGGGATGGACTTCCCACCAATAGGCCGCGACGAACATGGCTGGCTCCTTTCGAATGCGCACGCTTCCGGGGGCGATTGTGTATGCTAGGCTGCCGCGCGTCGAGGAGGAGGCCATGAAAGATTTTCCAGTCGGCCTGTGCTGGGGCACGATCCATCGCGCCAGCCTTGCCGAGACGATCGAGCTTGCCGGGCGCCACGGCTTCCCGACCATTGCCGTTTCCCCCCACATCCACGCCGACAGCATCGCCGACGGGCTCAGCGAGCAGGCATTGCGCCGGCACCTGCAAGACGCCGGCGTGAGCGTCCGGGTGATCGACTGCATCGCTGCGGGCCTGCCGGGAATGCCGCCCGGAGACACAAAATTCGGCGGAAGGACCATTGCCCAGGCCGACGCCGAGACCTGCTTTCGCGTCGCCGAGGCGCTCGAAGCGCCGGTCGTGAACATCTCGCTCTACAACAGCGAGGTGGTGCCGGTCGCGGAGATGGCCGAAGCGGTCGGCGCGATCTGCCGTCAGGCGGCCACTCGCGGGATGGCGATCGCCATCGAATTCTACCCCGAAAGCGGAATCCGTGACCTCGCACAGGCCCATGCGATCGCCCGCACCTGCGGCGAAGCGAACTGCGGCGTGATGCTCGACACCTGGCATCTCGCACGCTCGGGTGGGACCGTGGCCGACATCGCCGCCCTTCCCCCCGATGCAATAACCGCCTTCCAGCTCTCCGACCGGACGGAGCCTCCGCCCGGCACGCCCTATGTGCCGATGACCGGCCGCAGGCTGCCCGGAGAAGGAGAGCTGCCGCTGGACGAAATTGTCTCGGCCGCGCTCGCCAACAGTCCGGGAATCACCATGGAGCTGGAGGTTTTCAGCGAAGAGCTGCGCGCAATGCCGCTCGAGGATTCCGTCGCCCGCATAGCGAGCGCCGTGCGGAGCTGGAAGGAAAAGCTCGCCGCCTGATCCGGCAAGATGGCCTATTCGGCCGGTTCTTCCTCGACGCGGCTGATCATGCTGACGGCACAGCGGCGCGGACCGATCGTGGTCGGGACGATAAGGTCGACGTCGATGCCACGGCAGATAGTGCCCGGGCCAGCCGGATCGAAAGCCAGCGTTTCGGCATCGCGCAGCTCCGGGCACATGCCCAGCGTCTCGAACTCATAGGTCCGGCCGGGGCCCACGCTGACATGGATCTTGTTCTTCCCGGCGTGCGTATACCCGCTCACCTGCGACAGGAAGAAGCAGTCCCGCCCGGACGTGGTCGACCGGGCGCTTTCCGGTTCGTCGGCATAGGGCGCGCAAGCCGTGGCCAGAAGGGCCAGGGCGCCAACGCCCGCGATGCGATTGATCATGGTCTCACTCCCATCCAATGGACAGCTCTCGAAGATAGCACTTCACACTTGGACTTCCGCTGAACGGGCCGAAGATCTCCGCGCAGCGCTGGAAAGCAAGACTAGTCCTCGTCCGATGTTTCCTCATCGCCGCCGGCCATCTGCTCCAGCCCGGACTTCCCGTCCCAACGGGGCTCCCGGTCCAGCTTTTCGAGGATACGCTGCGCGAATCCGGAGGGGCCTCCCTCGTGGGGATTGAAAGCAATGGGAATCAGGTTGCGCCGGGCCTCCGCCATCTGCCCGAGCTGGAGCTGCTTCATCGCGAGCGTCATGCGCAAGCCAAGATCGAACGGCGCCAGTTCGGAAGCCCGCGCCAGCCCCTGAACCGCCAGTTCGGGAGGGTCTTCACCCTGCTCCACATAAAACCGGTAATTGTAGACCAACGGCAGTGGATGGTCGTTTTCCAGCTTGTTGAGCTTCAGGAACGGCACCCGGGCCCTGGTGTAGGCAGCGGCCGTGTCGTCCGCCTGGTCCGCGAGGTCGAACATCGCATAGCCTTTCTGGACATAGGCATTGGTCTGGCGGGGATCGATCGCCAGCGCGGCGTCGGCGGCGGCAATCGCCCGGTCGCTGTCGCCGGAGTCGAATTCCGCTTCGGCGAGCGCGCTGAGGACCGCTGCGTCCTTCGGATAGCGCGCGGCGACAGCCCTCGCCTCCTCTACCAGCTCGGCAGCTTCCTCCGGCGTGACGCCGCGCTTGGAGCGGATCTTCACCGGCATCATCGCCGCTTCGCCCTCGCTCAGCGCGCGAACCGTAATCGGACCGGTTTCCAACAATTTCGGCGGCAGCTTGAGATACACCATCTTCCTTCTGTCGAGGTAATCGTCGAGATCCTTCTCGAGCTTGTCGAAATCACCGAAAGCGCCAAGCCCGGCGTCCCGCTGGCTCTTTCCCGCGATCAGCAGCCGGACATATTCGAGGAGCTGGCCGTCGCGCTCACGGCCGAGCGAAAGATAGTGGTACAGCAGCCACGACTTGCCATAGAAGGCATCGTAATTCTTGCTTTCTGCATAGGTTGTGGGATCGAGCAGTTGCTCGGCAGTGACGTTCCTGCCGTAGAAAAGTTCGTTGGCACGCATCTGCGCGGGCCGGCCCAGCCCAACGCTTCCATCCCTTTCGAAACTCGCTGCGGCAAAGAACTCGGCGCCGCCTTCCGAGAGCCAACGCGGCATCGGGAACCGGCTGTTCGAAGCAGCGAAGTGATGCGCATATTCGTGAAGCAATATGGTCATCGTGTAGCTGGCTTCTCCGCTTCCCACCTGCACGCGCGGAACGATCGCCAGGGAACCGCCGGCACGCGGCTGGTAAAAACCCTGCACATACTTGCTGTCGCCCCGGTACAGCTTTCGCACATCGCGGTCGCTGCGCACGACATAGACCGTGACCCGGTTGGACGGGCTGGGCGCTTCCATCTTCGTGCCCGTTACGAGAGCCATGGCGGAGTGATAGCGTTCAAGCTGCTCCGAAAAGCGATGGATATCCCGCTCGCTGTCGTCGGCGTAGACGACGAAATGCGCGCTCGACGCTTCCAGCCAGGCGGCGTGGGCAACATTCGCGGGAAGCAACAGGAGGATCAACGCAACAAGAAGGCGCATGCGGAGAAATCCCTACAGTCCGGGCTGCCACAACTAGTGATGCCGCCGATTACTTCAAGTGGGGAAATTCTTGAGTGCCGTTTATTCATGAAGCGCGCCGAACTTGCGTCAGGCCGACCGGCATCAAGAATAGGCGGGCCGAATTCGATGCCCGAAAGCCGTGTTGGTCACCTGCGGAAGGCGAGTTCCGAAGCGTCTGCGGCGGCGGACTCGTGTTCTTGCGCATTCGATCCGCCTGCCACGGCCTGGCCGATCAGGATCAGCGCAGGACCGTCGCCAAGCGCGGTTCTCGCCGCCAGCGGCAGCAGGTCAAGCCTTGTGTGGAAATGCCGCTCGCCGGGCAGGCTCGCGTTCTCGACAAGAGCGCAAGGCGTGTCGCCGGGCAGGCCCGCTTCGATCAGATTTGCCGAAACCGCCGGCGCGGCGGCCTTGCCCATATAGACCGCCAGCGTCGCTTCGGGATCGGCCAGCCTGTCCCAGTCGAGCGAGAGCTCCTCGCCGGCGCGGGCGTGAGCCGTAACGAACGTCAGCTTGCGCGCCAGCCCCCTCAGGGTGAGCGACGCGCCGATCCCGGCCGCCGCCGCACTGGCTGCCGTGATCCCGGGACAGATGCGCACCGGCACACCCGCCGCGCGGCAGGCCTCGAGTTCCTCAGTCGCCCGCCCGAAGATCGAGGGGTCGCCTCCCTTGAGGCGCACCACCCGTTCGCCTGCGAGCGCGGCTTCGACGATCAACCGGTCGATCGTCTTCTGGTCCTTCGAGTGGCGGCCCGAGCGCTTGCCGACATGGACGAGCCGCGTGCCCGGCCTCGCGAGCGCAAGCACGCCCTCGCCCACCAGCGCGTCGTGGAAGATCACGCTCGCCTCGCCGATAAGCCGCTCGGCCCTGCGCGTAAGGAGGTCGGGATCGCCGGGACCGGCGCCGACCAGCCAGACCGAACCGGGGAGGAATTCCGTCATTCAGCCGCTTCCTTCTCGAGAGACAACGCGGTTTCGAGCAGCCTTGCGATGGCCGGGCGGCAACTGCCGCAGTTGGTCCCGGCGCAAGTCGCCTCGCCGATGGCGGCGACGGTGCCGGCACCGGCCTCCGCCGCTTCCACGATCTCGTTTACCCCGACCCCGTGGCAGACGCAGACCACCGGGCCGCGATTGGGCAGCGGCTGGCTCGGCCGGCCCGCCAGCAGTTCGGCCGGGCTCGCCTCGCCGTCGCCAAGCCGGCTCGCCACCCACTCGCGCGGCGGCAGTTCGCCCGAGCGCGTGAGGAAGAGCGCGGCTTCCAGCGAGCCGTCCGGTCCGCGCACGGCGATGCGCCGCATGCCGCGGGCAGGATCGGCCGCTTCCAACCGTTCCCCCTGCGGCAGCAGCGAATCGACGTCGATCGCGCCTTCGCCGGCCAGTTCGATCAGCCAGCCGCCTGCGACCCGGGCGCGCGTCCAGTAAAGCAGGTCCGGCATTTCCGGGACCTCGCGCGCGACCAGGAAAGCCCGCCATTCCGGCTCCACCGCTTCGATGCGCGCCGCGATGTTCTTGAAGCCCGGCTGTCCGGAAACCGGATCGGTCCCCTGGCCGGGGAGGCGGTTGCACCGCCCTTCGCCCGACATCGCGTCGCTCCAGTGCATCGGAACGAAGATCTCGCCGCGCCGCTGCGCCTCGTCGAACGAGACGCGAAAGACAGTTTCGCCCTGTGCGCTGAGAACGCGGGCAAGGCCTCCGTCGCGGAGGCCCTGCGCCGCGGCGTCCAGGGGATGGACCTCGACAAGTGGCTCACGCCGGTGCTGCGACAGCGTGGGAGACAGCGCGGTGCGCGTCATCGTGTGCCACTGGTCGCGATAGCGCCCGGTGTTGAGGCGCAGGGAGAATTTCTCGTCGGCAGCAGGCGCCGGCGGCGTGACGGCGATCAGCTGCGCCTTCCCGGACGGCGTCGGGAAACCACCCTTGAGCGGATGCTCCCCGCCCCAGCGGAACGGCTTCATCGCCTCGTAGTCCCAGTCGCCTATATCCGCCTTTTCCGTCAGGTCGAACAGCTTGCCGTGGCTGGCAGTCAGCGCGGTCATCGCCGCAAATTCACGGAACACGTCCGCAGGCTTGTCGAAGGAAAACTCTTCGCCCCAGCCGAGGCGGCCCGCGACCTCGCAAAGGATGCGCCAGTCGGCACGCGCTTCGCCGGGCGCCGGGAACAGTGCGCGCTGGCGGCTGATGCAGCGCTCCGAATTGGTGACGGTGCCGTCCTTCTCGCCCCAGGCGAGCGCGGGCAGCGCGATGTCCGCGAAACGGGCGGTGTCGGTATCGGCGATGACTTCGGAGACAACCACGGTCGGGCAGCGCGCCAGCGCTTCCCTGATGAAACCGGAATCGGGGAGCGAAACCGCCGGGTTGGTCGCCATCACCCACAGGAATTTGATGCGTCCCTCGTGAATGGCGCGGAACATCTCGACCGCCTTCAGTCCGGGACCTGAGCATATGTTCGGAGCGTTCCAGAACGCCGCGGCATCGGCGCACTCTGCCTCGCTGAAACCGAGGTGGCAGGCGAGCATGTTGGCCAGCCCGCCGACTTCGCGCCCGCCCATTGCGTTGGGCTGCCCGGTCATGCTGAACGGCCCTGCCCCCACGCGGCTGATCCGGCCCAGCGCGAGATGCAGGTTGATGATCGCATTGCCCTTGTCCGTGCCGCAGACCGACTGGTTGGAGCCCTGGCTGAACACCGTGACCATGCGGGGATGAGCGGCGACCAGATCGGCCAGCTGGCGGAACAGCTGAGCGGGTATGCCGGGATCGCAAGGCAGCGAGTCCCAGAAGCCCACGGGCACATCGACATGATCGGAAATGAACCGGTCGTCCGCCAGACCGCGCGCTCGCATCTCGGCCAGCAGCGCGTTGAACAGGGCGATGTCCCCATCGGGTGCGACCGGGATGTGCAGGTCGGCCTGCTCGGCGGTTTCGGTGCGGCGCGGGTCGATCACGACGAGCCTGGTTCCCCGCCGCTCGCGCACTTTCTCTATGCGCTGCCAGACCACCGGATGGCACCAGGCGGTGTTGGAGCCGACCAGCACGATCAGGTCCGCCGCGTCGAGGTCCTCATAGGTGCAAGGCACCACGTCCTCGCCGAAAGCCCGAACGTGCGCCGCCACGGCGCTCGCCATGCACAGGCGCGAATTGGTGTCGATGTTGCCGCTGCCGACGAAGCCTTTCATCAGCTTGTTCGCGACGTAATAATCTTCGGTAAGCAATTGTCCGGAAACGTAAAAGGCAACGCTGTCCGGCCCGTGACTGTCGATGCATTCGCGCATCCTCGCGGCAACGAGATCGATCGCTTCCTCCCAGCTCGCCTGTTCGCCGCCGATCATCGGCGTCAGCAGGCGGCCTTCGAGCCCGACCGTTTCGCCGAGATGGGTGCCCTTCGAACACAGGCCGCCATGGTTGGCGGGATGCTCCCGGTCGCCCGCGATCTTCACGGTGCGTCCGCCGTTCACAGTGGCGGAAATGCCGCAGCCGACCCCGCAATAGGCGCAGGTGGTGCGGACGGTGCGCATCGGTTCAGGCCGCCTTCGCGACGGGCTTGCCGCCGGGGCCGATCACCGCTTCGCGCAACAGGTAGATGCGCCCGGCGTCTACCTTGAGCGGGACGACCGGCACGCAGCCCTTGTCGTCGCCTTGCGCTTCACCGGTGGTGAGCGAGATGTTCCAGTTGTGCAGCGGGCAGGTCACCGCGCCGCCATGGATGATCCCCTGGCTGAGCGGTCCCTGCTTGTGCGGACACTTGTTGACCAGCGCGTGGAAGGCGTTGTTGATCGTGCGGAAGATGGCGATCTCCTCGCCGCCCTGCACGGGCAGCGTGCGGGCGCTTCCCGGTGCGATCTGGTCCACCGGCCCCACGTCGAGCCACTCTCCGATCATCATGCATTCTCCAGCTGGAAGGGGCGCACCTCGGCAAGGTGCTGGTGCAGTTCGGCCGCTTCGCCGCTAGCGCGCCGGGCCCAGGGGTCGTCCTGCGAATGTTGCTGCGAAAAGCGGAACCGCGCAGCAAGCTTGCGGACCGACTCCGGATCGTCGAACAGCGCCGACTTGACGTAGTCCAGCCCGACCCGTTCGACCCAGGGCGCGGTGCGCTCCAGGTAGTAGGCGTCCTCGCGGTAGAACTGGATGAAGGCAGCGCAGATCTGCAGCGCTTCCTCCTCGGTCTCGACCTTGCACAGCAGGTCGGTCGCGCGGACCTTGATGCCGCCGTTGCCGGCGACGTGAAGCTCGTAGCCGCTGTCGACGCAGACCACGCCGAAATCCTTGATCGTGGCTTCGGCGCAATTGCGCGGGCAGCCCGAGACCGCGATCTTGAACTTGTGAGGCATCCAGCTGCCCCACGTCATCCGTTCGATCTTCACCCCAAGCCCGGTGGAATCCTGCGTACCGAAGCGGCACCATTCCGACCCGACGCAGGTCTTCACCGTGCGCAGCGCCTTGCCATAGGCATGGCCCGAGACCATTCCGGCGGCGTTGAGATCAGCCCAGATCGCCGGCAGGTCTTCCTTTCGGATGCCGAACAGGTCGATGCGCTGGCCGCCGGTGACCTTCACCGTGCGCGCGCCGTATTTCTCGGCGGCATCGGCGATGGCGCGTAGTTCTTGCGGATTGGTCAGCCCGCCCCACATGCGCGGCACGACCGAATAGGTGCCGTCCTTCTGGATGTTGGCGTGCATCCGCTCGTTGACGAAGCGGCTCTTCTGGTCGTCCTCGTACTCGCCGGGCCAGGCGCACAGCAGGTAGTAGTTGAGTGCCGGGCGGCAGGTGGCGCAGCCGTCGGGCGTCGTCCAGTGCAGTTCCTGCATCACCTGCGGGATCGCCTTGAGCTCTTTCTCGATGATCAGCCGGCGGACGTCTCCGTGGGTGAAGCTGGTGCATTTGCACAGCGTGGTGGGGCCGGCCTCTACCTCGCCCCCCAGCGTCAGCGCCAGCAGGCTTTCGACAAGGCCGGTGCACGAGCCGCACGAGGCCGAGGCCTTGCACTGCGAGCGCACGGCATCGAGGCTGTGAGCGCCCGCGTTGATCGTGGCCACCACCTTGGCCTTTGAAACGCCGTTGCAGCCGCAGATTTCGGCATCGTCCGAAAGGGCGGCAACGGCAGCGTTAGGGTCCGCGAGCGCACCCCCGGACGCGAAAGCCTGTCCGAAGATCAGGGCCTCACGGATGTCGGCGATGTCCTCGCCCTTTTTCAGCAGGTCGAAATACCAGTTGCCGTCGGCCGTATCGCCGTAGAGCACGGCGCCGACGAGCCGGTTGTCCTTGACCACCACGCGCTTGTAGATGCCGCGCGAGGCATCACGCATGACGATGTCCTCGGCGGCGTCGCCTCCGGAGAAATCGCCGGCGGAGAACACGTCGATGCCCGAGACCTTGAGCTTGGTCGACGTGACCGATCCCTCGTAGCCGCTGGGTTCGCCGGTCGCGTAATCGGCAAGCGCCCGGCACATTTCCCACAGCGGCGCGACGAGGCCATAGCACAGGCCCCGGTGCTGCACGCATTCACCCACGGCCATGATCGCCGGGTCCGACGTGACCATGTGATCGTCGACCATGATGCCGCGCTCGACCTCCAGCCCGGCGGACTTGGCCAGTCCGGTCGCCGGCCGGATGCCGACCGCCATGACGACGATGTCGGCCGGGATATCGCGGCCGTCCTTGAGCCGGACGCCGGCAACATGCCCGCCTTCCTCGTAAAGTTCGGCGGTGTCCGCGCCGGTCAGGATCGTCTGGCCGCGGCGCTCCAGCTCCTCCTTGAGCAGCCAGCCGGCCGCTTCGTCGAGCTGGCGCTCCATCAGCGTGGGCATCAGGTGAACGACGGTGACCTTCATGCCGCGAAGCGTGAGGCCATGCGCTGCCTCAAGCCCGAGCAGGCCACCGCCGATCACCACCGCCCTGCCCGCTTCTCCATTTGGGCCGCCCCGCTCTGCGGCAGCGAGCATCTTGTCGACATCGTCGAGGTCGCGGAAGGTTATGACGCCCGGCAGGTCCTTTCCCGGAACCGGGATGATAAACGGATCGGAGCCGGTCGCGATCAGCAGCCGGTCGTAGGGCTCGACCCGTCCCGATTCCGCAATCACCGTCTGCGTCTTGCGGTCGATCTCCACGACCGGGTCGCCGGAAATCAGCTCGATGCCGTTTTCCTCGTACCATTGCGCCGAATTGATGACGATCTCGTCGAAGGTCTTCTCGCCGGCCAGCACGGGCGACAGCATGATGCGGTTGTAATTGACCCGCGGCTCGGCGCCGAAGATCGCGATGTCGAAGCGGTCCGCATCGCGCCCGAGGATTTCCTCGACCGCGCGGCAGCCGGCCATGCCGTTGCCGATCACCACCAGCCTTTCCCGCGTCACGCCTTCCTGGCCCTGACTTTCGAAACTCATCGGCGCATTCACCTTCTCATCTCCGTGTCATGCGCAACAACGAAAAAAGCCGCCTCGAACCGGTCCCTTGGGAGCGGTACGGGCGGCTTCGTTGCCACGCGTCGTCGATTTTCATGCGATGCGCTGGATCGTCCTACGCTGGACGGCGCTGTTTCGCTTCGCATCAAATAACAGATTCGCAGCCATTCGGGCAAGCGGTTTTTGCAGTGCAGCAAAAGACCGCGCGCCATCCTTTCGCTCAGAACTTGAATTCGGCCTGCAGCCAGAACTTCTCGGTATCGACCGAGAAGCCGCTGGCATCGTAGTTCGCGTATTTCGCCAGGATGCCGACGGGGCCGAGCTTGAAGCCCAGGCTCGCGTCCCATTCGCTGCCGTAGCTGATGCTGCCGACGTCGCTGTCGAACTCGTGGTAGACGACCTGCGCGTTCAGGCCGGGAAGCAGATCCAGGCCCTTGAAATTGTAGGATGCGCCGAAATAGATGTCCTCGATCCCGGCCGGCGGCGTGTTCAGGAAGACGTCGGCCCAGCCGTTGAAGGCATGCAGCGTGGCCATCGGCGTGCGGAAACCGGCGCCATTGTCGCTGCCGAGCAGCTCGTAGCCGGCCTTGAGACCGAAACCGGAGAAGGAGACGCCCGCTTCGCCGTGGATATAGTCGGCCGAGTAATCGAGCGGGCTGTTCTTGTAGTCCTTCTGCTTGGCATAGCTCGCCGCGAGATCGAGCTTGAAACCGGTGCCCAGCGGGAACGAGGCCGTGGCGCGCGCGCCGTAGGTCTGGGTGCTGTTGGCAAGCGCGTCGTCGAAGTCGAGCAGGTAGGCGAAGCCCTTGAGCTTGATCGGCCCGGCATCCACCCCGGCGCCCGCGAAAATGAAGTCGCCCTGGAAATTCTGCCTCGGCCCGGCATCGACGCCGAAGATCGTATGCTGCGCGATCGAATAGGTGGCGTCGAGGCTGACCGGGCCGACCTTGGTCTGGCCACGGATCGCATCGAAGGTCTGCTCGTTCTGGCGCCAGCCGACGTTTCCGACGAACCGCGCATTGTCGAGAATGATCCGCTGCCGGCCGAGAGTAACCGCGCTGGCGCCCTGCTTGTACATGAGCTGCAGCCGGTTGAGTTCGACATTGTCGGGATCGGCGACGACCGAATAGGGCTCCACGCCGTTGCCGACGTTGGTGTCGTTGTAGTCGTCGATCATGGCCAGCGTGCCTTCGGCTTCGACCAGCAGCGACAAATTGTTCATCTTGAACTCGGCACCGGCACGCAGACGCATCGTCAGGGCATCGGCATTCCTCGCCGCATTGTCCTGATCAACCGTTTCGTAGCGCAGACGGCCGTCGATGATCGGGTCGATCGTCAGGCTGTCGCTGACCACCACGGGGTCGCCCGATGCCGCATACGCAGGGTGAGCGGCAGCGATCGGCGCCGCAAGCGCGGCCGCCGTTAGCAGTTGTTTCCTCATTCTTCTATTCCTTCCTGACGTGAACTCAGCCCAGGTCAGGCATCCTCTCCGCCTAGGCCGCCTGCGCTTGCGGCCCGTGATCGTATTCGGCGAGGAAGTGCAGAACCTCCTGCCGGTATTGGTAGAACTTGGGATGCTCGAGCAGCGCCTTGCGATCCCGTGGACGCGGCAGGTCTACTTCGAGGATCTTGCCGATCGTGGCCCGCGGCCCGTTGGTCATCATCACCACGCGGTCAGCCAGCAGGATCGCCTCGTCGACATCGTGGGTGACCATGATCGCCGTCACCTTGGTGCGGTTCCAGACCTCGACCAGCACGTCCTGCAAGTCCCAACGGGTCAGGCTGTCGAGCATGCCAAAAGGCTCGTCGAGCAGCAGCAGCCGCGGGCTCAGGGCGAATGCCCGGGCGATACCCACGCGCTGGCGCATGCCGTTGGACATCTCGGACGCGAGCTTGTCCATCGCGGCGCCGAGACCGACGCGGTCGAGATAATATTCGACAATGTCGCGGCGCTCCGAGCGCGGAGCGTGCGGATAGACCCGCTCGACGCCCAGCGCCACGTTCTGCCGGGCAGTCAGCCACGGCATCAGGCTGGGAGCCTGGAAGACCACGGCCTTGTCGGGCCCCGCCACGTCGATCTCGCGATTGTCGAGCACGATTCCGCCGCCGCTGATCTCGTTGAGACCCGCCGCCATGGTCAGCACGGTCGACTTGCCGCAGCCCGAATGGCCGATAAGCGAGACGAACTCGCCCTTGTCCATGAGCAGGTTGAAATCCTCGACCACGGTCAGCGGGCCGTTGGGCGTGGGGTAGACCTTGTCGAGCTTGTAGAATTCGAGATAGCGGCGCTCGACCGCGCTTTGCGCCGCCTCGCGATAAGCCTGCGGCGGCGGGGCGAGGTCGAGCGGCGTCACATTGGGCAGGTCGACCAGCGAATCCCCGACGGTGCTGCTCTCGGCATTGAGCGATCCGAGGTAGGAGACGATCTCTCGCCGCAAGTGCTGGAACCCGGCGTCGTCGTTGACCGCCTCGCGATCGCGCGGACGCGCGACATCGACATCGAAAATCCGGCCGATCCGCGCTGCCGGTGCAGGGGTCAACACCGCAACGCGGTCGGCCAGAAGCAGGGCCTCGTCGACATCGTTGGTGACGAGGATGATGGTGCGCCGCTCATCGCCGCGAATGCGCTCGATCTCGTCCTGCAGCTTGGCGCGGGTCAGGGCATCGAGGGCGGAAAGCGGCTCGTCGAGCAGCAGGATCTCGGGCTCCATCGCCAGCGCGCGAGCAACCGCCACGCGCTGGCGCATGCCGCCCGATAGCTGGGCGGGCTTGCGGTCCATCGCATGGCCGAGGCCGACGAGTTCGACCTTCTGCTTCACCAGCGCGGCCCGGTCCGCGGCGCTGCGGTCCTTGTGGACGGCATCGACGGCAAGCGCGACATTCTTCTCGACGCTGAGCCAGGGGAACAGCGAATAGGACTGGAACACCAGGCCGCGATCCTTGTCGGGACCGGTGACCGGCTCGCCGCGAAGCAGGATCTCGCCGGCGTCGGGCTCGACCAGGCCGGCGATCGAGGAGATCAGCGTGGTCTTGCCGGCTCCCGAGAAACCGAGGATCGCGATGAATTCGCCTTCCTCGACTTCCAGGTCGATACCGCCGAGCACTTCGGTGACGCTGCCGGTCTTGCCGGCATAGGCCTTGGCGACGCCGCGCAGGGAAAGGATCGGTTCCATCGCGCCTTACTCCCTCAGACGGTGTGGTTGCGGTTGGCGATCGCCTGCAGACCCATCATCATGCGGTCGAGCAGGAAGCCGATCAGGCCGATGACGATGACGGCGAACATGATGCGCGCCAGGCTTTGCGAGCTGCCGTTCTGGAACTCGTCCCAGACGAACTTGCCGAGGCCGGGGTTCTGGGCGAGCATTTCCGCCGCGATCAGCACCATCCAGCCCACGCCCAGCGAAAGGCGCATACCGGTGAAGATGTAAGGCAGCGACGAGGGCAGGACGAGCCGGGTCAGCTTGGCGAACCAGCCGAGGCGCAGCACGCGGCCGACGTTGAGCAGGTCCTTGTCGATCGAGGCGGTTCCCACCGCGGTGTTGATCAGCGTCGGCCAGAGCGAGCAGAGCATCACGACGATGGCAGAGATAACGAAGCTCTTGGCCAGCAACGGATCCGCGCTGGTGATAGTGGCGGAGACCACCATGGTCACGATCGGCAGCCAGGCCAGCGGGCTGACCGGCTTCATGATCTGCACCAGCGGGTTGATGGCCGCGTTGAGCGTCGGCGAAAGGCCGCAGGCGAGGCCGATCGGCACGGCGAAGATGGTCGCGAGCAAAAAGCCGAGCGCCACGGTTTCAAGCGACGTGAAGACCTGGTCGAGGAACGTCGGCGGACCGGAATATTCGAAGGCCTGCGCCTGCGTTCCGGCCGCAATCCTTGCTTCCTGCGCGGCTTCGAACTCCGCCTTGGCGTCCTGCGACGCCTGCCATTCCCCGAACAGGGTCACGCCCTGCTCGGCGACTTCGACCGGCCCCGGAAGGGCCCCGAGCGACGTATCGACCTGCGGCGCCAGCACCGCCCAGAGCCCGATGAACGCCAGAATGCCGAGCATCGGGGCGAAGAGCGGCTTGCCGAACCTGGCGAGCAGCGCCGGAAGCGCTCCCTCGGAAGCCGAAGGCTTCTTCGGTTCGGGCGCGGCGCCGGGATCGGACGACCCGGCTTCAGGCGATGCGGCCTTTGTTTCGGTTCCGGTCGCTTCGGCCGGGGCATGGGCGACATCTGCGAATGCGGTTGCCATGGGATTACTCCTAGCTGGACTTCGTGCTGCCTACTGAACGCCCGCCGGCGTCACCCGCTGGCCTTCCTTCAGGCCGATCGAGAACTTGGCGAGGTAGGCGTTGGGCTTCTTGCCGTCGTAGGTGATGCCGTCGATGAAACCGCCCTGCGGCTTGCGGTAACCGTCGGTCTCGGGGATCGCTTCCTTGGCGATCGTGCCTTTCTCGGCCAGCGCGTTGGCGGCGGCGAGATAGAGGTCCGGCCGATAGACCGCCTTGGCGGTGTCGAAATACCACTGGTCCGGATGATCCTCGGGGATCTGGCCCCAGCGGCGCATCTGCGTGAGGTACCAGATGGCGTCCGAATAGAACGGATAGCCGGCGAACTTGTCGAAGAAGATGTTGAAGCCGGGAGCCGGCCGGGTATCGCCCGGCTCGAAGGTGAACTTGCCGGTCATGGAAGCCGCGATAACCTCGTAATCCGCGCCGACGTAGTTCGGCTGCGAGAGGATCTTCACCGCTTCGGGACGGTTCGCGCCGCTGTCGGCATCGAGCCATTGCTGGGCCTTGATCATTGCCCGCAGGACCGCCGCGGTCGTCGCCGGATACTTCTCGGCGAAATCCTTGCGCAGGCCGAAGACCTTTTCCGGATTGTCGTCCCAGATCTCGTCGTCGGTGATCACCGGCACGCCGATCTTCTTGAACACCGCGGCCTGGTTCCACGGTTCGCCGACGCAGTAGCCCTCGATCGTGCCCGCCTCGAGCGTCGCCGGCATCTGCGGCGGCGGCGTGACCGAAAGCTGGACATCGGCATCGACAAGCCCGGTCACGTCACCCGCGGTGTAGTATCCGGGGTTGAGGCCGCCTGCCGCAAGCCAATAGCGCAGCTCGTAATTGTGCGTGCTGACCGGGAAGACCATGCCCATCTTGAAGGGCTTGCCCTGCTTTTCGAAGGTGGCGACCACCGGCTTGAGGACCGAGGCGGAGATCGGATGCTTGGGCTTGCCGTCAGGCTGCTTGGGCAAGTCCGGCTTCACCATGTTCCAGACCTTGTTGGACAGGGTGATGGCATTGCCGTTGAGGTCCATGCTGAGCGGCGCGATCAGCTCGGCCTTGGTGCCGTAGCCGATCGTGGCGGCAATCGGCTGGCCCGCGAGCATGTGGGCTCCGTCGAGCTGGCCGCCGATCACACCGTCGAGCAGCACTTTCCAGTTGGCCTGCGGCTCGAGCGTGACGTTGAGGCCCTCCTCGGCGAAGAAGCCCTTTTCCTTGGCGATCGCGAGCGGCGCCATGTCGGTCAGCTTGATGAAACCGAATTTCAGATTCGGTTTCTCGACCGCGCCTTCCACTGCTGCCGGAGCAACGGCATCGCCCGATGACGAATCCGCACCCTTGCCGCATCCGGCGAGCGCCACACCGGCGAGCAGTGCCGCCGCGAAACCCCGCCTGTCGAACCGAAATCCACGATCCTTGACCATATGCTGTTCAATCCCGTCTACGCTTGCGACAATGAAAAAAGCCGCCTCGACATGGTCCCCTCGGGACCAGATCGGGCGGCGCCATTGCCACTCAAATGTAAGTGTTCAGCAGAGCGACTCGCTGCAGCCCATCATTGGGCCGCATCGCCTCTGCTGCCATCGTGAGTAAGCGATTCGGGGGTGCCGCGTAAACCCTTTTTTTGCAGCGCAGCAAAAATATCCTGTCACGGAAGCTTCGCGAGATAACCTGGAAGGTCGGCCGGATCGAATACGAGGCCATCGAAAAAACGGTTATTTGTCATGGTCATATCGCCTTGCTGCATGGACACTGCAAGCGGGCCGGACAAGCTCCCTTCGACTTTCGAACTGGCCCCCGGCAGCGGCTCCCCGGTCCCCGCCAATGCACTGCGGTATACGTCCGGCCGGAACACCCGGGCGGCCTGCTGGGCTTCTTCGGGGTCGAACGGGATGCCGTCCCAGCGCACCATCTGCGTGTAGAACCACTGCGCCTGGCTGACCCACGGAAAGTTGGCAGCTTCCCGGTACTGGAACATGAAATCGGCAAAATGCACGGTGTCTTGCCCGCGCGCCATCAGCAGACGATCGGAGATCGCCCGCCGGATCAGGCGCGCATCCCCGTCGAGATATTGCGGGCGCGCCAGGATCGCTGCGTTCGCATTCCAGTTTTCGGGGTCGACGAAATGCGCCCCGGCCTTGCGCAAGGCGCGAATCAGGGCCTCGACCGAGCCGCGCTGCTGCTCCAGCACCGGCTCGCGCAA
Organism: Novosphingobium sp.; assembly: GCA_024236175.1. Taxonomy (GTDB): domain Bacteria; phylum Pseudomonadota; class Alphaproteobacteria; order Sphingomonadales; family Sphingomonadaceae; genus Novosphingobium. The sequence continues at coordinate 445,560 of JACKKY010000004.1, forward strand.
GGCGAGGACCTTCTCGACCCCGCGCCGCCAGATCTGCGCCGTGGCGAGCACGATCACCCCTGCCCCGCGCTCAACCGCAACGCTGTTCCAGGGCTCGCCGACGCAGATCGCGTCGACTTCACCGGCCGCCAGCGCATCTGCGCAGAACGGCGGCGGCACGGTGGTGATCTCCACGTCCCTGTCCGGCCGGATGCCGCAGGCGGCAAGCCAGTAGCGCATCATGTAGTTGTGGCTGGAATAACGATGGACAACACCGAACCGCAGCGGCTTTCCGGCCTCGATCCGCTGCCGGGCGACTTCGGCAAGCGCCGCGCCGACGATCGCCGGATCTCCCAGCCGCCCGGGCGGGCTCACCCGCGCGGCGATTTCCGGCCGCATCGTGATCGCGTTTCCGTTGAGCCCCAGCACGAACGGCACAGACAGCGGCTGTGCCGGCCGCCCCCGCCCCAGTGTGGTGGCGATGGCGAGCGGCGCGACAAGATGCGCAGCGTCGCTGTGGCCGTAAAGCAGGCGATCCAGCACCGTCGCCCAGCTCACGTCCTTCACCAGCCGCAGGGTGAGCCCTTCTTCCTCGGCAAAACCATGCTCCTGCGCAAGGATCGGCAGGCAGGCATCGACCAGCGGCAGGAAACCGATGTTCATCTCGGTTTTCATCACGTCTTTCCCATCAGTTCATGCGCGGTGATCACCGCTTCGGCGATATCGGCGATGCGCCGACCCTGATTCATCGCGGTGCGGCGCAGTTCGCCATAGGCTTCGGGTTCCGGCAGTCCGCGACTGTCCATGAGGATGCGCTTCGCCTTGTCGACGGCTTCGCGTTCGGCAAGCTGCCCGCGCGCCTCGGCAAGATCGGACTGGAGGCGCGCAAATGCCCTGAACCGCCGCACGGCGAGGTCCAGAAGCGGACGGATGCGGTTGGCGGCCAGGCCATCGACCACATAGGCGGACACGCCCGCCTCGACCGAAGCGGCAATGGATTCCTCGTCCGATTCGTCGACGAACATGGCGATCGGCCTGTCGAGCACCCGGCTGACGGCGAAATACTCCTCGAGCACGTCGCGCGACGGGTTGCCCAGGTCCATCAGCACGATGTCCGGTGCAATCTCGGTAATCCGCGCAAGCAGCCCGTTGCGGTCGGAGACCACGAAAATTTCGCAGTCGTCCAACTCGGCGAGGCCTTCCTGAATTACCGAGGCACGCGCTGGACTTTCATCGACGATGGCAATGCGCATGCAGATATTGTGCAGTGCAATATTAGCGGCGGCAAGCAGAAAGCTCAGAATACTCGGGCTCCGTACCACCCTTCCACTTGTATCGCTGCAATGCGGCGCAAAACCTCATCGCGCACCGCACTATTTCGGCACGGTTGATGCACGCCGGCGTCCGCGCGAGCATGTCGAGCGGGTGACCGAGGCGCGCGCCCGTATCGGCCGCGACCGGACCGCCGATTCCCGCTGCGCCGACCTGCTTCGCGATCCGAGGGGCTCGATGCGCAGGCTCCAAGCGGCACTGGGCAAATAGGAGGTGGAACGGAAAGGCTGACGCGGAGCGGAAGCCCCGCAAAAAGAAAGGGGGCCGCAAGGCCCCCTTCCCGGTTCATGTTGTGAAGCCTCAGGCCGGCTCGGCTTCCTCTTCGGCAGCCTTGGCGTGCTTCATGTACATTTCCATCACATCCTTCGACGTGACGGGACGCGGCGCTTCGCCACCTTCCAGCGGAGCGGCGCCGCCCGAAGAAATCAGGGTCGTGTCTACACCGGCTTCCTTCGCCTGCTGGCGCAGCGCACCGACGGTGAGCTGTTCCTTGGGGATCATGTCGAACATGTCGAACTTGAACACGCGCATGGCGTTGAGGTGCGTGATCTTGTCGATCTGCGAGTCGGTGAGGTGTTGCGCATCCTTCCAGAGGATTTCCGGCGCATTCGGCCACGGCGCGTCGGAGTGCGGATAGTCCACCTCGTACATGATCGTGTCTTCGCCGATCAGGTCGATGTTCTTGAGCCCGTAGCCGTCGTCGATGAAACAGCTGTAGAAGTGCCGCTTCCACACGTCGCTCGGCTTCATGTCGCCGAGGTACTGCTTCGAGTGGGTCCAGGCGTTGTGCTGCGCGTGGCTGTAGTCGGCGCGTTCCATCAGGTACGGAATCCAGCCGATGCCGCTTTCCGAGAAGCAGACCTTCAGGTCGGGATAGCGGTGAAGCGCTTCCAGGTTGATCCAGTCCGCGGCACCGAAGGCGACCGCCATCGGCATCGTGGTGATGTTCGCTTCGACGGGCGATTCCGGCGAGCAATGCGGGGCGACGTTGCCGGTGCCGATGTGCAGGCAGATCGCCGTGCCGCATTCCGCCGCAGCCTTGAAAAGCGGCTCGTAGTAGCCGGTGTGTATGCCCGGCATGCCGCCGACGTGCGGGTTCTCGCTCATGGTCACGGCGAAGCAGTTCTTGTCGGCGAGGCGGCGGACTTCCTTGGCGGTCTCGTCCATGTCCCACAGCGGCAGGATGCCCAGCGGGATGAAGCGGCCAGGATGCGCGCCGCACCATTCGTCGATGTGCCAGTCGTTGTAGGCGCGCATGTGGGTGAGCGCCATTTTCTTGTCCTCGGCCCGGATGAACAGGCCGCCGTCGATACCCGCGACGGACGGGAAGTTCATCGAAGCGGCGATGCCGTTGACGTTCATGTCGCCAACGCGTGCATCGACATCCCAGCAGCCCTTGCGCAGCTGGTCGAGGTGAGTCGGCTCGAAACCGTATTCCTCGCGGACGCGGCCGGTCACGGAATTGAGCGCGACATTGCGCATCCGCTTGCCCTGGTATTCCCAGAAATTCGCGCCGTCCCTGGCGACTTTCAGCTTGGGCGCGGTCTCATAGTCCTTGCCGGAAAGCTGGTTGTCGAAAACCGTCGGCGGCTCCGTGATGTGATCGTCGACGCTGACGATCACCATGTCGTTCATCTGCATGTCTGTTCCTCTTCCCGTGTTGGGTCAGGTTGAACCGGATGAGAACATTGTTCCCGATCCGGAAGCGGATGGCAATTCAAACAGACATCAACCTACATCGTCACCGCGATTTGTGGAACCCTTACCGGAAAGGCATCGCTGCGGCGACGGAAGGCGGAATGGCTCAGAAGCTTGCGTCCAGCGAGACATAGCTGCCGCGCGGATTTCCAAAGCGGTTGGCGTTGGGCGCCTGCGTCAGGAACTCTCCGTTCAAGATGAGCACCGCCCCCGCCTCAAGCTGTAGCCGACTCGGGATTATCCAGTAGCGCACACGGCCTTCGATCTGGTGGCCGGCGAAGTTCCCCGATAGCCCGGCCGGGTCGCGCACTCCGGTGCTGGCGAAAGCGTCGCTGGCGCTTGCCAGCCAGGCCGCCCGGTACATGGAGAAGGCATCCCAGCGCCTGCCCGGTTTCACTTCCAGCCGCACGCCGGGAGAACTGATGTTGGCGCGGCCCAGCGCGCCGAAGATTCCCGTCGGGCCGAACTCCCCGCGACGGGCGCCGAACAGCGTATCGAACCTGCCCCAGGACTTTCCCGTCCCGTCTCCCGAAGCCAGATCGTATTGGAGCGCAATTCGCGGCGCCCAGTGTCCGGAGAAGCGGTAGCCCAGAGAAGCGTGGAGGAAGTAGGCCGAGACATCGAGCTTCGCGGCACCCGGCGCCGTCCCGGCGCTGATGGCGCCGAACTGGTATGCGCCCTCCAGTTCGAAATCGAGCCTGCCGGTGGCCGGTGCGCGATAGATGCGCACGCCGGGCGTGAAGAGATGGCGGTTGCGGGTGGCGCGACCGGGCCGGTCGCCTTCTTCCAGCACGAGGAAATAGGCCTCCAGCGCGGTGCTGTCGCCGACCGGCCGGGCGGACAGATGGGCGCCCCAGAAGGCGAGATCGAAACCTTCCCTGTCCCATCTTACCTTGTTGTCGAGAACCCCCTGCCTATCGCCGGGCAGCCGCTGCTGGGGCAGCGTATAGAACAGCGAGAGCGCGGTACCGTTCCGGCCGGAAAAGTGCGCGTGAACCCCGGTGAAGGCATTGGTGGTGTTGCGATAATTGTTCCGGGCGACGAGCCGGCGCGAGCCGAGGTCCATGGTGAAGCGGCCAAGGTCCAGCCGCGTATCTGTCCCCTCGCCCAGCGCATCTCCAAGATCGAAGCCTGCATAGGCCTGGACGAGTTCCAGCGCGTTCACCTCGCCTGTCCCCACGGAGCTGCCGCTATCAGTCGACCATGCGCGGGAATCCTGCAGCTCGGCACCGATGCGGACAGGGCCGGTATCATATTCGGCCAGGAGGTCGGTGCGCAGGGCAACGATGTCGTCGTTGCGGTCGAGGCCCGGACGGAACTGGTTGCCGAGCGCCTCGTACCGGACACGCATGCTGCCGGAGACCGTCAGCCCGTCGGGGTTGCCCAGCGCCTGCTGCAGTGTCGGGGGAGAGTTGTCACCTTCCTCGGCAACGGCAGTACCCGGGAAGAAGACGCAAGTCGCCAACAGGACCGCGTGCATACAACAGGAATGTCCGGGGCCTGACTGGCCGAGCCGATTCTGCAAAGTCGATCTTCCTCACGGAATGGCTTCTCAAGCCGGCCTTTTCACAATCTATATACGATGGAATATAGATTGTGAACCTCAAGTTCACCCTGATCCCATCGGCGGCGGGATCGCGATCAGCGCGGCGAGTAGAGAATCTGGCCCTTCCCGGTCGCGGCAACGCGCAGGAACAGTCCCGCCCCGGTCACCTGCACCAGGTCGTGATTCACATCGTCGATCGTGGCGGAGAGCCGGAAATCGCCTTCCCTTCGATTGGCGATCGCCCGCCGTGCCGCTTCGAGCACCTTGTCGTAGTCCTCGCTGAAATCCTCGGTCAGGCTCGTCGCAATCTCCTCCTTGACCTTGTCACTCAGCATCAGCTGGATCAGCAGGTCCGCGGCCATGCGGTCCGCCCCGCCGAATATCTCGAGATCGCGGACCCTGATCACCTGCGAATTGGGCGTACTGACCGGAGTGCCCGTCAGCCAGATACGCCCGTGCGACTTGCCGAAGCGGGTCCCGAAACGCTCTCCCACCGGCTCGACCTGCGCTTCGATCCCGACCGCAAGGCGATTGTCGGAGGTGGCGTAGATGGTGACCTTCTCGAACTTGGCATCGACGCGGCCGACGCCTTCCAGCCGGATGCCGCGCGCGGCCAGTTTGCGCAGGGCGCGCAGGACGACAGGCTCGAGCTGGGTATAGTCGGCAACCACCGGAATGAAGAAGCGCAGGCCGGAATTCTGGACGGTCTCCAGTTGGGGCGGAAGCGGCGTCGGCACCGGCATGGCCGGCTTGTCGCCGACGAAGGTCTCCGTCACCGCTTGCGCCGCGACCACCAGCTCGACGCGGCGCCCCGCGACACGATAGCCCGAAAAGCCGAGGCCGCTGGGCGTCACCCGCATCCAGGCGGGCGGCTTTTCGCGGTTCAGCTCGATAACCGTGAACCCCTCCTTCCAGGCATCGGCGATGACGGGCCTGATCCGGACTTTGGCGATTTCCTTCTGGAGATCGCGTTCCAGCCCGGAGACAACTTTCGCGAGTTCCTTGTCGGCGCGCTTCACGAAGCGGATACGCTGGCCCAGGAAATCGATGCCGGGCGGCTCGGTCCACCCATAGGAGATGTCTACCTTGGCGTGCGGATTCCAGTTGCGGTCGACGCTGAGCCGGACGTCGGCGCGCACCGTCGCCGATCCATCGGCCGTCTCGCTTTTCAGGACGCCGCCCACGTCGCGTGCGCTCAGGACCGCGTTGACCGGCAGCGTGATGGTGATGCGCTGTCCCGATCCGGAAAGGCGGATGCGGCCGCGGGTAACCTGTCCGACGATCCGGCAACCGATGTCCGGCGTAACCTTGATGCGGCCGCCGAACGCCTTGATCCGCTGCGCCGGCACGCAATTTTCCCGCCGCTCGTCGATAGACCACAGCTTCCGGGGAGTCCTGCGCTCAAGCCCTGCCTGGATTTCATCGAGCGAGAGGCTGATCGGCACGGCAAGCGTCGAATCCTGGCTCGGGAACTTCGGCGCGGCCGTGACCCGAGGCGGCGCAGGATGGTCGTATTGCGAATTGCATCCGCCAAGCAGCAGCAGAGAGATCAGCAGGCCGGTCGCGATCCTGACCACGGCATTCCCCCGGACGTCCTCAAGCGATGACGTGCTTATGCGGGAATGACCGCCGGTTCGGCAAGCAGCAGCTTGGCGATGGCTATGCGACCCAGCTGTCCAGCACGGTGTGGAACTGCGCGACCTTGGGTTCCTGCCGGGTCAGCGTCATATGCGTGAGCTTGCTGTTGCGAAGGCCCTTCTGCTGCTCTTCCATCTGGCTGAAGTCCTGCTCGAGCGCGAGGAAATAGGGAACGTGCTCGCCTTCGGGAATCTCGGTCATTTCGGTGCGCTGGGCCTCGCGCTCCTCCGGCGGAAGCCAGATGTAGTGCGCAACCCGCCAGTAACAGCGGTTGGGATCGCCGTCCGGGTGCGGCCGGGCGATGATGACGGTGGATTCGCCGGCGCGAAGCTGGATGTAGACATTGGGGAACAGCGACCAGAATTCGAAATCGCTCATCTGGTTGTCGGTGAGCCCGCTGACGTCCAGTCCCTTGGCGGTCAGGGATTCGCGTACCGCCTGCTGGAACAGCAGACGACCGGAAATCCCTTCCGGGAAAGCCAGCGTGCCATCAGGCTTGCTGTGGGACGCCACGAGTTCCTCGAACCGCGGGAAGACCTCCGCCAGCCCGGGAAAGTTCGGCTTGGGGATCTGCCTGAACGCCTCGACCTGCTTGCCGTGATCGGTCTCCTGCTCATCGGTCCCCTGGAAGGGGACGGTCGTCGCGCCGTGATTGCCGAACCGACAGTAGCGCTCCTTCGACAGGTCCATGATCGGGATGAGTTCGGGGTGGACGGCCTGGACGTGATAGCTTTCGTAGAAAGCGTCCATCACCACTTTCCAGTTGCAGCCGATCGTCTCGCGCACGTTCATCCCGACCGGGATCATCTCCTCGAGATGGAAAGCTTCCAGGACCGGACCGGCCTTGCCGAGGAAGTCGGCCAGCGGCGCGGCATCGCGGTCTGGATTGATGAAGATGAAACCGGCGAAACATTCCACGGGAACCTCGATCAGCCCCAGTTCCTGCTTGTCGCCGACGAATTCCTCCACCGTGCCGTCGAAGTCCGGCTTGGCCACGGCCAGCAACTGCCCGTCCAGCCCGTAGGACCAGTTGTGATAGGGACAGGTGAAACGGGCCGCATGCCCCTTGCCTTCGCAGAAGGAGTTGCCGCGATGCCGGCAGGCGTTGACGAACCCGCGGATCGTGCCGTCCCGGCCTCGCACCAGCACGAAGGACTGGTCGAATATGCGGTATTCCATCCAGTCGCCGGCTTCCGGCAATTCGTCCGCGCGCCCGGCAACCTGCCACACCCGCATCCACAGCTGCTCGCGTTCGCGCTCATGGTATTCGGGAGAACTGTAGCGGTCGGTAGTCACCCGCATCTTCAGGTCGGAATAGTCGATCTCGTGAATCAGGGGAGCCGTGTCCATGCACTCGCCCGGCCTTGCCGCTTGCATCGCATCCATCTCCTTGCCCGGCGCTTCGCCCTTGGGCAGGCGCCCGTTCGCCCGACGCTCGTGATCGGCGACCGGTTCGCCTGCTTGGTTAGGTCCAAGGCACCGGCGCCGCAACTCCCAACGCCCGCACGGACTGCTCCGTGCAGCAGCCGCAAATGTCCGGATCGGAAATCAGCGCAATCCGCCGGAAAGTCGCGGCTTTATTTTCGCGGTTCCGGTGGCATCATGACGGCCGCAGAAAGACAATCCGGGAGAGTGAGCCGATGGAAGAAGAGATGCAGCGCCTGCTTGACGAGGCCGCGATCAAGAAAGTGCACATCCGCTATTGCCGGGGCATAGACCGGATGGACTGGGAACTGATCCGGTCCTGCTACCACCCCGATGCGATCGACGATCACGGCGAATATGTCGGCGGCATCGACGGCTTCATCGAATACTGCAAGGCCGGCTGCCCGACGTTCCTTTCCACCACGCACATGACCGGCAACCAGCTTGTCGAAGTCGACGGCGACACGGCATGGGCCGAGCATTATGCCCGCGCCTTCCACCGGGTCGCGGCCGACGACAGCGGCCCGCTCCGGGACCTCGTCGTCAACACCCGCTATGTCGACCGCTTCGAGCGACGGAACGGCGAGTGGCGGATCGCCCATCGCGTGGTGGTCGTCGACACTGACCGGGTGGACCCCGTCAACGAACGCTGGGTTCCCCAGGAGCAGCTGCGCAGCAGGCGCGACAGGACCGACCCGTCCTATGCAGACTAGACCGGGCCTGTAGCGATGCACAGGCGGGACGCGCTTTCGCTGATGGCCGCCGGAGCCGCGTCGGCAGCCTTGCCGAAGCCCACCATGGGACGAAGTGGAACCGCCGCAGCGGGAACACAGATGGAGAATGCGATCATGAAAGGCAGCTTGCCGCTCGATGCCGATTACATGCTGGCCGAGGCGCCGCCACCGCCGTTCGACTGGGTTCGCGAAGGCACATCCTACTGGCTGTTCGAGGAAAACGGAGAGTTCGCGATCCCGCGCATCGGCGTGGAAGCTGAACCCTGGAGCTGGGAAAACCGCAGGTTCCAGTCCAATTTCGCGCTCAGCGACGGGCGCATCCTGATGCGCTCCGGCCAGGGCCTGATGCCGCCGGTGACGGACAAGGACGGCAATCCCGCCATCCTCGGCGGCGGCCCGATCACTTTCCGGTGCCTGGCTCCGTTCGAGCGCTGGCTGGTGACTTTCGACGGCATGGTGATCGACACAAGCGTGTCCGACCAGATCGCGAAGTCCGTAGACGACAGTAGGCTCGTGCCGCTGAAATACGAATTCGAGCTGACCATGGCGGTCCCGCCGAACGAACAGGATATCTCGCCCGGAAAATTCGCCACCTGGGGCAAGGGCAAGCGGCGCGACGCCGTGTCGGTGGGCCTGGGCTGGCGCTTCGAGCAGATGCTGCGCGGCGAAGGCGAAGTCGAACTCGACGGAACCAGGCGCTCCGCAAAGGTCGTCGGCAGCAGGATCAAGCGCCGCAGCGTGCGCACCGATGGCCTGTTCCTGCGCGGCCACTGCTGGCAGGCGGTGCTGTTCCCGGACGGCCGCGCCGCGGGTTTCGAAGCGAGGCCCGTCCACGACGACGGCGAGGAGCCGTGGAACGAGGGCTTCGTCTACCAGGACGGCAAGATGCACCACGCCAGGGCCACGAAGGTTCCGTGGCTGCGCGACATTGTCGCCAGCGGCGAGGATGTCTCCTTCGAGCTGGAATCCGAGCTCGGCACCACGCGGATCGAAGGCCGGACCGAGCTAGCGACGTTCCAGCTCGGGAGCGACCATCTGTGGGGACTGCGCCTGCAGCAAGGCGGTGCCCGCTACAGCTGGGACGGCCAGAGCGCCTACGGCATGATCGAACGGTCCTCCTGGGAGGATATGACCAGGTTCGAATAGCCGGACCGCAGGCGGCGATTGACCGGCACTGGCCACCCCCGCTAACAGATCGACGAACACCATTCCGAGGCACGAGGAGAGGATCATGACCATCGAAGAGGAACTGGCGGAACTGAAGGAAACGGTCCGCCACCTGAAGGACCGCCAGGACATTCTCGACTGCATCCAGCGCGAAAGCCGGGCCCGCGACCGCCAGGACATAGACATGATCGCAAGCTGCTGGTGGGAAGACGGCGTCGACGAGCACGGCGCGGTCGTCACCTTCGCGCCGGATTATCCTGAAAAGGCGAATGCCGGCCATAGCGCCAATTTCAACCAGACCAGCCACAACATCACCAACCACCTGTGCGAGATCGACGGCGACAAGGCCTATTGCGAATCCTACGTGATCGGCGGGTTGTTCTGGCTCAACGGCAAGACCATGTCGTTCGGCATCGGGCGCTACATCGACCAGCTGGAAAATCGCAACGGTGAGTGGCGGATCGCCACCCGGCGCTGCACCATTGAGATGACCGGTGATTGCGATGCGACCTGGGTGTATTCGCAGGCCGTCAAGGGGTTCCTCAAGGGTCAGTGGAGCAAGGACGACCCGTCCTACGAACGCCCGATCACCTGGAAGCCGAAGGAAGAAGGTCTGCGCTGGTAGCAGGCAAGCGGACCGGTCGCGCCGATCAGCCGTTTCGGCGAAGGGGCGAGCCGGCCGCGGCTTCGATGACGGTATCGAAACCGAGAGGATCGCGGCTCGCAAGCATGTGGCGAGACGGCCTGGTTCCGGGTGCGAGCCAATCCGGTTCAGCTTCGATCGCGACCCTGCCTCGCGCATGCTCGAGCGCAACGTCGATATCCTGCGCGGAAAACTCGATCGTCAGGACACCGGGGCCGTATTCGTCCAGTGCCGCGGCCAGTGCTCCAGTCCGGGAAACCGGTTGGCAATACTCTATCTCGATCCCGCCGAGCGCAACCCGGAAGGCTTGGCCCAGTGCCCCCTCCCGATAGGCGAATGCCGCGCTGCGGCTGCCCGGATTGAATATCGCAACAAGGTTTTCCCAGGTCTTTTCAATGTCGGGCACAACGATCCTGATGCGGTTCAGCAAGAGATTGCCATCGCCCGTTTTTGGCCGCGGGTGAACGAAGGCCGGGTACTGAACGGTCTGTTCGCAGAAATGTATGAAGTTGGGCTCCATGATCTCGAGGTCGAGCCCGATCAAGTGCCGGGTTCCCATGAACAGGAACGGCCGTTCGTCGGCACCGGGGCGCGTGTTCTCCGGTCCATAGTCGGTTAGGGCGTTCGCAGCCGAACTTGGCCCCTCGATGTGAATCTCCGCGCCCATCGCGCTCAGCAGCGACTTGGCGTGGAAGATATCGTCGACGAAGAAGTTGAGATTGGTCACGCTTGGACCGATGCGATCGAGATAGGCCTGGTGGATCGACTTCTGGCCATTGAACAGCATGCCGGCCGCCGGCTGGTTGACCTGAAAAACGGCATCGCCCAGGCCGATGTGGTCGCAGCCGTAGCCGGGATCGGGTATGATCCGGTCGATCTCCCCTGCCAGTTCCTGCTCGATCGGCCCGGCTCCCAGCGCGTCGACCATGAAACTGCGAACTTCGGCCAGATCACGCGCGCTGGTTTCAATCTGGCAACAGCCATGGATCAGCGAGATACTCATCGTCGATCAGTCCGCCGCCTTGCCGGCGCGGATCCTGTCCATGACCTGCTTGCCGTACATTGCATCCATCGGATCCGGCCCTTTGCCCTGATCCAGCCCGCCGTCGGCCGAGAAGGTCTGCCCGGTGACCCAACCGGATTCCGGACCGGCGAGAAACCGCACCACCTTGGCAACGTCTTCAGGCAGGCCGACCCGGCCGAGCGGGGTCTCCGCCTCATAGACGGCGACCATGTCGGCGAGCTCTGGGCTCTCGGCGCGCTCCGGCGGAAGCGTCAGCCCCGGCCTCACCGCATTGACGCGGATACCGGCACCGCCCAACTCGAACGCCGCGGCCCTTACGAACCGTTCCAGCCCGGCCTTGGCCGCCGAATAGATGCTCAGGCCCCACCCGGACTGGGTCGCCGCCGCCGAGGAGACACACACGATCGCGCCACCACTATGCATCAGCGGAACGCCGTGCCGCACGGCGAGGAAGGCGGAAATGAAGTTCTGGTCCAGTTCTTTCCTGACCTCTTCGAGTTCGCGCATCAACAAGGGCTTGAACGTCGGCTCGCCGACAACGGCGGCAATGATGTCGAGCCTGCCGCCCAGACCGTGCGCCGCACCCAGCGCAGCCTTGACGTCGTCCTCTCTGGTGGCGTCGCCGACCGACATCTCGATCCTTGCACCGGAAACCTGATCGCGCAGCTCGTCTCGCGCCTTGCCGAGCGTTTCTTCGCGCCTTCCCATGATCACGACATCGGCGCCCTCCTGCGCCAGCGCCTTTGCACTGGCGAGGCCAATGCCCTGGCTGGCACCTGTCACCAGCGCGGTCTTGCCTTCAAGCACTCCCATTGCGTTCTCCCTGTCCGGCTGCTCCAGCCGGATTGCCGGTGAACTATGGGGCGGGTTGGGATACGGCACAAGACGGGGCCGGCGCCGCCGGTATTTCAGGGGGCGGCGGACGTTGCATGGAGCCGGGGCGCCCGGCGCACTTTCCGTTTCTTCCACCAGATGTAGAAACCCGTCACCGCGTGGACGAGCGTGACGAGGCCAAGCAGGAATACCAGCGCGATCGTGGGCCAACCGGCCACCTGCCCGCTATGGAGCGGATAGAGCACGCGGATCATCACCAGACCGGCGCTGTCGACATAGGGATCGACACGATGGGCGAACTCGCCGCTCGCCGCGTCGAAATAGAGATAGATCGGACCCAGCGCGCGATAGTTGAGAAGGCCATCATTGGTGAAGGTGACGCCGTAGATATTGTATCCCGAGTTGTAGAGAGCTGTCGCCGGCTTCCAGGCAAGGCCTTCGCTGGCAGCCTGCTCCCGCGCCAGCCGCACCGCGTCGGCATAGTCCAGGCTCGGCCGGGTACCTTGCGGAAAGGGCTCCGGCTGATCGAACAGCCGGTATTTCAGCGGCGCCATCCGGGTGACGGCGGGTTCATAGAACTCGCCGAAGAAATTGAGCCCCACCGAAGTGGAAGCGAGCGCTGCAATCCCGATGAACAGCCACAAGCCGCTGGCCCGGTGCAAGTCGAGCATCTGGCGGGGAAACGGGCTTGATAACCGGAATTTCCAGATGCGCTTCCACTGCCGGAAGAACGGCTTCCGCTTCGGGAACGTGAGGTAGAAGCCGACGAAATTGCTGATGAACCACACCAGCGCCACCACGCCCATCAGCCAGCGCCCCGGATCGCCCGCCAGCAGGGTGAAGTGAAACTCGGCAATGCCCTCGACGATCTGGCGCCGCTCCCAGCCCGGACCGGTCGCGCGCGTTCCGATCACCTGTCCGTCGGCAGGATCGAGGAATACCTGGTTGTACCCCGGCGGTTCTGCTCCCGCAGCGGCCGAAACGCCGACCGGAATTGTTTCGCCGGGCGCGACGCGCAGCGGAAACGATGTGACCTGAAGGTCGGGCCAGCTCTTCTGGAACGCGGAGACCACTTCGACCGGTGGAAGGTCGGCTGCCTGAACAGTCTCGACAGTGAAGAGGTCGCGGTTCAGCGCCCGGTCGAGCGGCTTGGCGAAGCACAGGATACAGCCGGTGATCGCCGCGATCGCGAGAAAGGCCATCGTGGCCAGCCCGCTCCAGCGATGGATCACCATCCAGAACTCGCGGGTACTCCCGGACGATGAACTCAAGACGTGTCCTTCCTGCCTGCGCCAATTGCCCACTATTCCCGGCTCGGCAATCATCGGCAAGGGCCAACCCGATGCCGGGCACGGGGCCAGCACAAACCCGCTGCTTCAGGCCGGGTACTCCAGGATATGGCGCTGCCTACCGGCTTGCCGGAGAGCAGGTATTCAGATCACTTCTTGAGCTTGAACGGCCAGCTGCCGCTGCCAAGTCGCCATGCAATCTCGTCGGCATGCATGGCCTTGCCGAACAGATAGCCCTGGCCGAGATCGCATCCCGCGTCCCGGAGGGCGTGAAGCTGTTCCGGCGTTTCGACGCCCTCGGCCACGATTTCGAGCGACAGGCTGGGACCAAGCTTCGTGATCGCCTCGACGATCGCCGACATCGTCCGGTTGGTGAGCATCCGGCTCACGAAGGACCGGTCGATCTTGATCACGTCGACGGGGAAATCGCGCAGGTAGGACAGCGAGGAATGGCCGGTGCCGAAATCGTCCAGTGCGATCCTGATACCCGATTCGCTCAGCATCTGCAGGGCACGGACAACCTGTTCGGACCGGCGATGCAGGAAAACGTGCTCGGTAATCTCCAGCTCGATCTGGGACGGCGCGATCGCATGTTTCGCGAGGTTGCCGAGCAGCCGCTCGCCATAGTCGTCGCGGGCGAATTCGGCCGGGGCGGCGTTGATCGACACCGGCGGCAGGTCAAGGCCGGCGTCAAGCCAGCCGGCCATATGCTCGAAGATGCGGTCCTGCATCAGACCGCCGATCTTGGTAGCGAGCTCATAGTCGTTGAAGGCCTCGAATACCGAACTCGGCGGCTGAATGCCGTTCCCCGGGCACCACCACCTCAACAGCGCTTCAAAGCCGGCGACTTCGCCCGTGTCGAGGCGAACCTTCGGCTGGTAATAGGGCTCGACAGCGTCGTCCTGGACGACGCGACGCGCCAGAGTGAGCTGCGACGCCGAGCGTTCGGCAGCTTCCATCATCTGGCTGGAGAACATCTGGATGCCGCCGCGACCGCTCGCCTTGAGGTCGTAAAGCGCCGCATCGGCATGCTTGAGAAGATCCTGGGCGTTCTCGGCATCGCGCGGGAAGACCGCGCTACCGATGCTCAGGCCGCCGTATATGAGGCGGCCCGCGAACGTCACCGGTTCCTCCATTCTGGCGAGGATCTGGGTGGCACCGTTGATCAGTTCGCTCTCGTCGCGGATATCATCGAGTATGATCGCGAACTCGTCGCCGCCCAGCCTTGCGACGAAGCCGGGCTCGGAAACGCATTTCTTGAGGCGCCTGGCCAGCATCTGCAGGAGGTGGTCACCGGCAAGGTGCCCCAGTGTGTCGTTGACATGCTTGAAGTGGTCCAGGTCCAGCAGCATCAGGCCGACGCTCTTTCCGGAGTCTCGCGCTCTTGCAGTGACCTTCTTGAGGTGCGCTTCGAAGGCACGACGGTTCGGCAGCGACGTCAGGAAGTCGCATTCGCTGGCGATACGCAGCCGCTCGGCCGTCTTGCGCTGTTCGGTAATGTCGCGCGAAATGCACAGCAGCGACTGAATGGTCCCGTCGGTATCCCTGATCGGCGACACCACGACATCCCACCATGTGGCGTTCTTGCCGTTGAGCGGATAATTCCCGGTGAAACGTGCGGCCTGCCCGTTGCGCGCCTTCTTGACTGCCCTGCGCGCTGCGAGCCGATATTTCCCGGGCCACATATCGGCCCAGCGCTTGCCGACCAGAACGGAACGATCAACCGCTCCCTGGGCCGTCATGCCCGGCGTGTTGATCAGCAGGATCGCCCCATCCAGGTCCATGATCTTGATGCTGTCCGTGCTGGCACCGAGAATGCTGCTCTGGACGATCTGGCTTTCGCGAAGCTTGTGCTCTGCCAGAACCCGCTCGTGGATGTCAGTCGATGTGCCATACCAACGCACGATGGCACCCTGCTCGTCGCGCTGCGGCTGGGCGCGCGCGAATGCCCAGCGGTATTCCCCCGAACAGTGAAGAACGCGGAACTCGATTTCGAAGTCGCGTCCCGTCTCGATCGACTGGCGCCAGCATTCCCCGACCAGCTCCCGATCATCGGGATGGAAATATCGTACCGTTAGTTCGGTAAAGTCGGTGTCGAATTCTTCCTTCGTCAGGCCGACGTATTCGGCCCAGGACTTGTTGAAATAGTCGATTATCCCATCGGCATCGGCCGACCAGACCATGTCCGGTATGGAATCGAGCGTTCGCCTGAGATCGTCGGCCTGATCGACCAGTTTCCTTTCGAACCGCTTGCGATGGGTGATGTTCTTGAAAAATATCGTCAGTCCGTCGCCATCGGGAACCGCGTAGAGTTCATAGCATCTGTCTGTTCCGAGCGGATGGCATTCGGTTCGCACCGGGGTTCTCTCTACCATCGCCCGTTCGACTTCGGTCCAGCATTCGGCGTCGGCCAACTTGCGGAATATCTTCCTGGCGTTCCTTCCGACGAGCGTTCTGCTCTGCCCTGTCTCCCGCAGCGCGGCATTGTTCACGAAAACGTAGTTCCACCCGGAATCGAGTGTCACGATGCCGTCGAGAGAACTCTCGACGATGTTGGACATCCGGGCATGCAGCCGCTCGATCTCCTGGCGCGATTCCTCTGCCTGTAGCTCAAGCGCCTTCTTTTCGGTGACATCGGATATGAAGCCTTCCAGAAAGAGCGGCCGCCCCTCGGCATCGCAGACGGCCCTGCCCGTTTCGCTCACCCAGCGCGTTTCGCCCGATTTGTGGCGCAGGCGATAGCAGTCGGTAAAATGCTCTCCCCTGGAAATCGCCTGTTTAATCCTGACGTCCAGCGCCGGAACGTCCCGGGGGTCGAGAATGTCCTCATAGGAATGTTCGGCGAAGAATTCCGGGGCATAGCCGGTAATCGCCTCCACTCCCGGGCTGATGAACTCCATCTTCCAGGGACGCGACAACTCGCAGCGGTAGAACGTGCCGGAAACGCAGGACAGAAGGCTCTCGAACTGACGCAGGCTTTCGCTCAGCGCTTCGAAGACCAGAGTCTGGTCGAAATCCGAGGACGTCAGAAAATCCCGAACGGATTGGGCCGAGAATGCCGTATCCTGGGGCACACCGGCTTGCTCGAATCCCAGTAGATTCGAAATAAAACTGTCTCGCTTACGCGAAAGATCCACGTCCCGGGCTCCGGATCGAGTTGCCAAAAGCCCTGTGTTCTTACGTTTATATTGTTAAGACCGAATTAAGCTTTCCAAAGCGCGGCCAAGTGCTTGTCTGCGCTTGCGGAATAGCACTTCAGGCCGGACCGAGCGAATGCACGTCGTCGACAGTCTCGACACGGCGCATCTCGCGCCGTTCGGAATGGATGAAACGGCGGCCGCGATGCACCGTGCAGCGATTGTCGGCCATAACCACGTCGCCCGGCTTCCACTTGTGGCTGTAGACATGCTCGCGCTGGCCGATGTGCTCGATCAGCTCATGCGTCAGCGCGCGCCCTTCAGGGATCGACATGCCTTCGATGGCGTATACCTTGCTGTCGCACCACAGCACCTTGCGCCCCGAACCGGGATGCGTGCGGACCAGCGGCCATTTCACCTTGGGGAAAGCGGAGCGTTCCTCTTCCGAGTCCGGGATGTGAAGCCAGTCGCGCGTGTTGTGCGACCAGAATATACCGACCTTTTCGGCAATCAGCTCCCTGGTGACGTCGTCGAGTGAATCGTAGGCGGCGCGCAGGTCGGCATATTGCGTCTCGCCGCCATAGCCGACCGCGGTCACCGCGTTGAGGATCGAATAGCGGATCGGCAGGTCCTTGTAGGACCCGTCGCTGTGCCAGAAGCGGTTGCCGACCGTGGTGATCGTCTGCCAGTGCTCGGCACCGGCGACGTTCCCCTCGGCATCGACGTTGGAAATATCCGTGACCGTATCCATCCCGAGCCGGTTCTGGATCCGGTGCATGAGCTTCTTCTGAAGCGTCGTGTCCACTTCCCCGAAACTGTTGCCGAAAGCGACCAGCTCTTCCTTGGACAGCAGCTGGTCCGGGAAGACCAGCACGCCATATGTGTCGCAGGCGGCGACGATCGCGTCGCGATCTTCCCCCGAAAGCGGCTCTCGCAGATCGACGCCGCGCACGAGCGCGACGAACTTCTCGCTGACGGGCTCGAGCTTCAGGGGCATTGGTCCTCTCCGGTTTGGTGCCGAAATGATTGACGCATCAGGCCGCCGCAAGCAAGCTTGCCCGATGGAGAAGATGGGCCTGACAGGCGAGATTGCGGCATTCGTTGTGGCTGCGGTCAACGCGGAACTTCCGCCAGAGGCAATCACTGCGGCCAAGCGGGCCTTCATCGACACCGTCGGCGTGACTCTCGCCGGGCGCGACGAACCGGCGGTCGCCATTATGCAGCAGCTGGTGCGCAGTAGCGACGAGGCCTTCGCCTGGCCGGGCGAAGCATGGCTCGGATCCGATGACGCGGCCCTGCTCAACGGTCTTGCCGGTCATGTGTTCGACTACGACGACGTTGCCCAGCACGGCCATCCGAGCGTGGTGCTCGTCCCTGCGATCCTTGCCGAGGCCCAGCGGATCGACGCCTCGGGAGAGGATGCGCTCAGGGCTTACGCCATCGGCTACGAAGTCTGGGCCGAGCTCGCCAGCCGCGAGCCCGACGCCTACCATCTGGGAAGCTGGCACCCGACGGCAGTGCTGGGCATTGTCGCCGCGACCGCCGCGATTACCGCGCTGGACCGGCTGGACAGCGCAACGGCGCGCAATGCGCTTGCGATAGCGGCGAGCATGGCTTCAGGCGTCATCGCCAATTTCGGTACGCATATGAAGCCGCTTCAGGCCGGGCGGGCCGCCGCCGGCGCGATCGAGGCGGTGCGGATGGCGCGTGCCGGGATAACCGGCGCAGCCGACGCGATCGAGGGTGCTCACGGCCTGTTGCGCGGCATCTCATCCAGGGGAAGGGTCGATACGCAGAAGCCGGCGGCACTGGCCGCCCCGGGCTGGAGACTGATCAGCGAAGGACTGTCGGTGAAGCGCTATCCCGTCTGTTACGCCTCGCACCGGGCCATCGACGGAACGATCGGGCTCGCACAGGAAGCGCAGCTCGCGCCCGGGGAAGTCGGTTCGGTAACCGTCAGCCTTGGCAAGGCTCCGGCGGAAACCCTGCGCTACTCATCGCCCCGCGACGGGCTTGAGGCCCGCTTCAGCCTCAATCACAACGTCGCTGCCGCGCTGGTCGACCATGCCGTCGGCTTTGCCCAGCTCGAGGACGGCTTCGTTGCCCGGCCGGACGTGGCGGCGCTCTACCCGCTCACACGGATGGAAATCGTCGACCGGGAATGCCCCGAGCAGCCCGGCATGGCCGAGTTCGACCGGGTCGTGATCGAGACGCGTGACGGGCGCGAGTTCGACAGCGGTCCCATCCGCTACCCGAGGGGTCATGCGAAGCTGCCGCTGAGCGACGACGAACTCGACGCCAAGTTCCTCGACTGCGCACGTCACGGCGGACTTGCCGAACCCGCGCGCCTGCTCGAGGCGTTGCATGACCTTGATCGCCTTCCCCGCATCCGAGAGCTCCATGCCGGATCTTGAGGCGGGCAACGCGCGGCTGCACTACGAGATCGCGGGAACGGCGGCCCCCGGGATCGTCCTCGTCCATGGCGGCTACTGCAATCACCGGGACTGGTCCAACCAGCTTCGCGACCTCTCGCATGATTGCAGAGTGCTCGCGCCCGACCTGCGCGGCCACGGCCTTTCGACGGGTGAAGCGCGGGATTGCCATGTCGAGAACTATGCAAGAGACATCAATGGTTTGATCGAGGAACTTGATCTCGCACCTGCGGTTCTGGTCGGTCACAGCCTTGCTTCCCGAATCATCGCGGAGGCTGCCTGGCAACGCCCGGGAAATGCCGTCGGGCTTGTCCTGCTCGACGGCAGCCGCTCGCATGGCGGCTGTTCGGCGAGCGAGCCTGACGAGCCCCAAGCCGCCCCGCCGATGCAGCGATCGATGAGCGACATCCTCAACCTCACCATCGGGCCCTATGCCGACGACCGGACGCGGGCCCATGTGCTGGCGACCATGTCGTCGGCCTCGCCCGAGCTCGAGAAGGCCACCCTCGATACCATGCGCGACTGGGATCTGCAGCGTGCCGACAAGGTATGGGAGGAATTGCCCCGGACACTTCCGGTACTGGCGATCCAGAGCACCTATCACGACAGGTTCACGCCGCGCCGCTCGCTCTTCAGCGAAAGCGAAACGACGCCCTATCTCGAATTCCTGAAAAGCGTCCGGCCCGACCTTGAAGTCACGATCTTGCCGGACACCGGCCATTTCAGCATGCTCGAGAGGCCGGAGCGTGTTACCGGATTGATCCGCGAATTCGCCATGAGAGCGACGGGAGAGTGAGCCATGGCCAGAGTGCGCCTGACAACCGAAGACCAGCAGTCCTGGATCGTCTCGGGCGAGCGCAATATCAGCGAGGACGAGCGCGGCAAGCTGCGCAGCGGCGAGCTGACGAGCGAGTACCGCCTGCGCGAGCCGGGAAGCGACGATTTCCCGCAACTTGTCGAGCTGCGCTACCAGCCGGATTCCGAAATCCGCCTCCATTCGCACGACGAGGACGAGATCATCTACGTTCTGGAAGGCGCGATGCGGATCAACAACCGGACGGTCGGCCCCGGCGCCTGCCTGACGATCCCCGGCGGCGTGTTCTACGGCTTCCACGCCGGGCCGGAAGGGCTGCGCATCCTGAATTTCCGGCCACGCAACGACACGACTTTCAACCTGCCGCCGAACAACGACAAGGATAGCTGAACAATGGCAACCGCTCAGGACGCCCTCGACATGGTGGCAGGCGCGTTTCGCGCCAGCGCCCATATCTACCGGGAAATGGGAACGCCGCTCTATGCCGAATTCTGCGAAGGCGGAGCGGAGGATGCGGATATCCTCTCGCTGGCCGACCATGGCATGGAAGGCGCGAAACCGTCCCACCTGTTCTCGGCGGTGCACTACCTCCTGCTCGGCGATCCCTCCGATCCCCTGTCACGCTATTTCGCGACCCTTGCGGACGACCCGCTGCCGCCCGGTGGCGCCTATCCGGAGCTGGCCCGCTTCTGCCGCGAACACCGCGACGAGCTGCGCCACCTGCTGCAGACCCGCAGCGTGCAAACCACCTATGCCGAGCGCTGCCGGGCTCTCCTTGCGCCGATGTGCGAAGTCGCGCGTGAAGCGGGCGAGCCGCTCAACCTCGTCGAAATCGGCTGTTCGGCAGGCGTGCTGCTGGTTTTCGACAAGTTCGCCTACAAGCTCAACGATCAGGGCGTCATCGGATCGCCCGATGCGCCCTTCGTCCTTGAAGGCGAACTGCACGGCGGGCCGGAGCTGTTCATCCCCCGGATCGGGACACGCACCGGCATCGACCTGCACACCATCGACGCACGCTCTGAAGAGGAACGCCGCTGGCTGCTGTCGCTGTGCTTCCCGGAACTGCGCGACGAGCAGCAACGCCTCGCCAAGGCGCTCGACATCATCGCCGACACCGACATCACGATGCTCGAAGGCAATGGGCTGGAGCATGTTCCCGATGTGCTCGCCCGGGCAGAGAATCCGCTTTGCATCTTCCATTCGGCCTGCCTGTTCTACTGGCCTGCCGATGCCAAGGCCGCCCTTGAAGAGATGTTCCTGAAGGCCAGCCGGTCGCGGCAGTTCTGGCGGATCGGCATCGAGCCGTCGGACAGTTTCGACGAATGGCACAAGGGCCGCCCCGGACACGAAAGCAACCGCAAGCCGGCCAACCGGCAGTCGGGCGAGATATCCATCAGCCGCTATGCCGACGGCGCGGTGGAACGTCGCGTGGTCGGCTGGCCGAACGCGGACTACGGCATCATCGACTGGAACGACTAGCGGCCGGGCGCCCCGGCCATTTCGGCGGGCAGCCAGGTTTCATCGCCCTGCCCGGCGAACCACGGCTGCGGAGCAGGTCCCGGCTCCGGCCAGAGTTCGGCGAGCGTCTCACCGTCATACAGCGTGCCGCCGCGCATCACCGCTACGATCGCCGTGGTATTGCTGATGTCGGCCAGGGGATCGCGATCGAGGATGACGAGATCAGCGAGCTTGCCCGGTTCCAGCGTCCCGAGATCGTCGAGCCTGCCGATCGTCTCGGCCGAGCCCGCAGTGGCGGCATGGAGCACCGCCATCGGGGCCATGCCGCCAATCGCATGCGCTTCCATTTCCCAGTGGAAGCCGATTCCCGGCGCTTCGCCGTGCGAGCCCATGCCCACCAGGCCTCCCATCGCCGCCAGGCGGGCAGCGTCGTGGGCCACGGCGGGGAAGCGCTGTTCGCGCAGCGACACCCATTCCCGGTCGAGCAGTTTCGAGCGCCTGACCGAAGGCGGCCAGAAGCGGGCCAGCTTGGCATTTTCGAACGGATTGCGCTTGGCGACGAACCAGTCGACACCGGGCGAACCGCCGTTGGTCACCATCAGCGTCGTCGTGTAGCTGGTCCGCATGTCGGCCAGCAGGCCGAGCACGTCCGGCTCCAGCGTTGCCGGCAGCGCGTGTTCGTTTCCGGCGAAACCGTCGATGATCTGGGTCAGGTCCAGCTTGAGCGAGAGCGCGCCTTCCGTCGTCGGCAGCAGGCCCAGTTCCCGGGCCGCCTGCGCGACCCATTGCCGCACGCGGCGATTGCCCGTCCGGTACTGCTTGATGTTGCCGAGCCCGTAGGCATCGCGATAGCGAAGAAGCACGGCGCGGACTTCGTCGAGTGACGTGAAACGGTTGTAGGAAAAGATCGCCGGCCCGGTGGAACGCAGGCGCGGCCCCAACACCAGTCCCGCGTCGATCGCGTCCTGATAGGCGATCATGTCGATGCTGAGCGTCGAGGGATCGAATACGGTGGTGACGCCGTAAGCCAGCCGGGCGCGCAGGCTCCAGTCTTCGAAACTGAGGACTTCCCTGCGGATCGAGCCGATGTGATCGTGCACGTCTACAAAACCGGGCAACACGACCTTGCCCGCCAGTTCGCGGATGGCTGCCCCCTCGGGTATCGGCACCTCGCCTGTCGGCCCGACCGCAGCGATGCGATCGCCGACGATGACGATGTCGGCATCGGCGATGACCCGGTCACCGTCCGCCATGGTGAAGGCACGCGCGCCGCGCAGCACGACCGCTCCTTCCGGCACGTCGCGCGGCAGCGAGACGGCAAGGTCGGCAAGACGGCGTGGCTCGGCATCGACGCTGTCCATCCGCCAGAACTGTGGTCCGACCGACCATTCGATCCCGCCGTCGCGGGTGAATTCGAAGTAGTCGGCGCCGACGCTGGTCAGCTGGCGGTGCGGCAATTCGGTCGTGAGCAGGTCGACGTTAGTCGAACCGTCGGCGGGCATGGCGACGAGATGCAGCTGCTCCGCGACCTGCCCGAGCAGCCATTTGCCGTCCGGGCTGATCCGCGCATCGTCGACCGGCGCGGGGCTCTCCTGGAAGTAATATGCCGCGCCTTCCAGCTCCACCACGAGAGTCCGCTTGCCGCTCGCAAGATCGACCGAGTTCAGGCCGTCGTCGGCAAGCAGGAACGCCTTGCCCATTTGTCTGCCGAAATGGAGCCGGCTGCCGATCCTGCCGTTGGTGATCAGCGCCGCCTCGCCGCCTTTGGGTGGCAGGGAGACAAGTTCCGCCTCGCGCAGCTTGCCGATCTCGAAACCGCTCTGCTGACGCGCCGCCGCCGGGGAACGGAAGACAAGGATACGTCCCGTGCCGGGCTCGAACGCCGGATAGGTGTAGAAGGCGCTGAGCCGGTCGGCTCGCCGGGGAGCAGCGCTGCCGTCCGACGGCACGATCCACACGGCCCCGCCGGTCGCCTCGCTCCAGCTCACAAAGACGATGCGTGAGCCGTCCTCGCTCCAGCTCGGCTGGAATCCGGGATCGGATGCAGCAGGCAGGGGAATGGCCGGCGCCGATCCGTCGACCGGCTGCACATAAATCCGCCCGAAGGCGGAGAACGCGACGCGCTTTCCGTCCGGGGACGTGATCGGGGCCTGCGGCAGGTGCGCCGCGACGGGGCCGGTCCGTTCCCGCAGCCGCGTTCGCGTGCCCGGCCCTACATCGAGCGCCAGCCTTGCCGAGAAAGGCAGGCGCACCGCCGTGCCATCGAGCGGTCGGCGTTCGAAGCCTCCGTCATGGCTGACGATCAGACCCGCGCTGTCGGGCGTGAAGGCATATCGCGGCACGAGATCCTGCCAGCTTGAGGCCCGCAGCGTATCGGGCTCCAAGTCGCCAAGCGCGACGTCCTTGCCCGTCGCGAGCGTCCGCACGCGAAGCTCGGTCATCCCGGCACGATGCGTCGCATAGGCCAGCAGCCTGCCGTCCGGCGACACTCGGGGGCGGAAGAAAGTTTCCTTCTCGGATCCCCGCCCGCCCATGCCGGAAATCACGACCTCCTCGTCGCCGGTACGCAGATCGCGCCGCACGATCGTCCATTTGCGCAGCACGTCGAAATCGATCGAGCCGACCCGCCGGGCGTAATACAGCCAGCGACCGTCTGCCGACGCCGATGCGCCGAGCGCACTGCGCCAGCTCTGGCGCGGCTCGTCCGGCCCTTCGCGCGTCGCGACAACTGCCTCTCCCTCGCCGTCGAGCGGCTGGAGCAACAATGCGTAGGCATTGAGATCGGGCCGATAGTGGCTCACGAACACCGCCTTGCCGTCCGCCCGCCATTCCGGCGAGACGTAGACAGTCTCGTCGTCGCTGAACGTCAGCTGCCGCGCCTCGGCCCCGTCGGTGCGGGCGACCCAGAGATTGTCCGAGCCCGAACGGTCGCTGACAAAGGCAAGCCACTTGCCGTCCGGCGAAAAGGCCGGCTGCGTCTCGAACGCCATGCCGCCCATGATCCGCTTCGCCCGGCCGCCCCCGACGGGCATGGCATAGAGATCGCCGAGGATGTCGAAGACGACGGTCTTGCCGTCGGGCGAAACGTCGAGCGACATCCAGGTGCCGGAGCTCACTTCGCGCTCCAGCGTCCGGGCCGGCTGCATGGGCAGTGCCGGGTTGCCCACTGCCTGCGCTGCCGCCGGTGCGGAAAGGAGCAATGCGGCAACTGCGCCCAGCAGACGAGCGACCTGCCCCGTCACGGCTTGTTGCCGAGATAGCGGCGGGCCAGCGCGGTTTGCCGGTTTTCGAGAGACACGGACCTGCCCTCTACGATCACCGCGACGGCGTTGGTGGAAGGTTCCAGCGGGTCGCCGTCCCACACGACCATATCGGCCGGATTGCCCGGGACCAGCTTTCCGCCGCCCTGCGCGAAGATCGCGCGTGGCTCCACCGTGATTGCGCGAAGGGCCTCCACCCAGGAGAGCCCGTTGACGACCGCGATGCCTGCGCTTTCCCGCAAGGCGATGCCGGCATTGTAGGTAAAACTGATGGGGCCGCCGACATTGCCGAACGCGATGCGCACGCCCGCACGCCGTAGCAGTGCAGCGCTGTCCTGCCTCGCCCCGAGCCGGTCGAAGGTCGCAGGCAGGTTCTCCAGGGGATCGAGGATGACGGGGATATCCGCCGCTGCGAGCCTGTCCGCGACCCGCCAGGCCTCGCTGCCGCCCACGAGGATCACCCTTACGTTGTAATCGCCCGCCAGCCGGATCGCCTGCAGGATATCGGATTCGCGATGCGTCGTGATCGCAAGCGGCAGCGTGCGCGCGAGCACGCGCCGCAGCGCCCCTGCGTCGGCCACGCTGACGGTCCTGAGTTCGACCGGCGGCGGATTGCGCACCTCGTCCAGCGCGGCGCGCAGGCTTTGCCACTGAATGGCCCGCGAGCCCTGCCCGGCATTGCCCGATCCGCCGATGCTGACGAACAGTGCGACACTGGCCCGGTCGAGAATGTCCACGCCTTCGCGCAGCCTGATCTGGGCGGCCAGCCCGGAAAAGGGCGCTACGCCGGACAGGCCCGGATAGCTGGTCGCGCCGGTGATGCCGTCGCTGCGCGCGAGGGCGACGGGCTGGGAATGTCCGTTGAGCGCAAGGCTGACATCGAAGGCGGCACCGAATTGCTCGCCCCTTGCCCTGCTGTCCACCGTATCGGGCGCGGACGATACTTCCACCAGTCCAAGCTGGGTCGCGGCGTTGAACAGCCCGGGCGTGACCGGCTGCCCCTTCGCATCGATCACGGGCATGCCTGCCGGGGGCGTTCCCGATGCCATGACAGAGCGAACCCGCCCCTGTTCGACGACTATCGTCGCATCCTCGATCGGCCTGTCGCCGGCCAGCGTCCACGCCCGGGCATGGACGACGGCAAGGCTCTGCGCCGCCGCCGGGAATGGCGAAACAAGCAGCAAGGCGAGAAGCAGGGTGGCGAGCCGGGTCATCGCATGCTGCTCATGACCGGCCGTCCGACTTCGAAGTCTGACCCGGGTTCCGGCGGCGCCTTGGCATCGAAGCGAACCGCGCCGTCGATCAGCACCAGTTCCGCCTTGCTGTAGATGCTGAAGGGGTCGCCCGACCAGACCACGACATCGGCGTTGTATCCCGGCGCCAGCGTGCCGATACGGTCTGCAAGGCCGAGCATGCGGGCGGGCGCACTCGTGGTCCAGCGGATCATCTCCTCCGGGGGAATGTCGATGCCTATCCTGCGGCCAGCAGCTTGCGCCTTGGCTGCCTCGATATTGAGGCGCTGTCCGGAAGCGGGCGAGTCCGAATGCATCGCTACACAGGCGCCTGCCCTGTGCAACAGGGGGGCGTTCGCGCGTACGGCGTCGAGCGCTTCCATCTTGAAACCCCACCAGTCCCCCCACACGGCGGCGCAGGTTCCGGCAGCGCGCAAAAGCTCCGGCACCTTGTAGGCTTCGGTAGCGTGGTGGAACGCAGTGATGCGGAAACCGAATTCGCTGGCGACGGCCAGCGCCGTGGCGAGATCGTCCGCACGATAGCAATGCATGTGCACGCGCACGCCGCCTTCGAGGATTCCCGCCAGGGCGTCGCGCTTGAGGTCGCGATCCGGCGGGCGGCCCTTGCCGGCACGGAAGCGCTTCCAGTCGTGGACATAGTCCTGAGCCTGCAGGAAAGCCCGCCGGGTGAACGCCACCACGCCTTCCCGGCTGGTCGCGCCGCGGCCCTTCTCGGCACCGTGGGACTTGGGGTTCTCGCCGCAGGTCATCTTGAAGCCGGGCGGAGCGTCCGGGAACTTCATCGCCGCGACATGGGTTGCCGGGACCGGCTTGACCACCACCGAATAGCCCGAAAAGACCGGACTGGAGCCCGGCAGAATCTGGATGGTTGTCACGCCGTTCCGCAAGGCTCGGGAAAACGCCAGGTCTTGGGGATTGACCGCTGTTTCGATGCGCGTGTCGGCGACGTTGAGGTCGCTGAGTTCCGAGACATCGCCCGCGTCCCAGTCGATCGCGGTCAGCGGCAGGACATAGGTGCCGTCATGGCTGTGGACGTCGATGACACCGGGCGTGACCCATCGGCCCGTTCCATCGATTTCCGCCACTCCGCCCGGATTGGCGACATCCTCGCCGATGGCGACGACTTTCCCCTCGGCAAGCAGCACATCGCCATTGTCGATACGTTTGCCCGCGCCATCGAGGATCGTTGCATCGCGAATGAGCAGGTCGGCTGGTGCCGGCGGCACATAGATTCCGGGGAACGGGTTCTCCAGCCAGGGAAAGCCGGAACCACGATCCATTTGCTCATACTCGTCCCGGTCGTCCGGCCTGGCCTGTGCCTGCGCTCCGGCGAGGACCGCAAGCGCCGTTGCGAGCACAAGTCCGGCCTGCCGGTTCGGCATCAGACCCGCCCCTTGTTCATCCGTCGCATCCATTCGACCAACGCGGCATCGGGATGATTTGCCAGGATGGAACCAAGCACCTCGGGCTGTTCGTCCTGGGCCAGCTTGAAGCGCCCGGAAACCGTTTCGACGCTGGCGCGAAAACCGATGATTGATTCACGCATGGCGTCGTAGCGGCTGCCGAGCTCGCATGCGCGCCAGCTGTCCTGCCCTTCCGGTTCCATGATCTCCACCAGCCGCGTAATCGCCTCCTCGGTCAACTCCGGCTGCAGCTCGATAACGCACTCGACCGCAAGCTGCGCATAGTTCCAGGTCGGGCCCCAGTCGCGCATACCGGCATGCGCCGGGGAAACATAGCCTTGCGGCCCCGAGAAGAGAATGGTCGCCTGAGGATCGGCGGAGAGCGGCGCGACGAGCGTGTTGCGCCGGGACATGTGGCCGAGCAGCGAAACCAGCGAGCCGTCCGGCGCGTATTCGCCGAGCAATGGCAGCATGCAGCCGGCACTTGCGGGCCCGTTTGCAGGCAATATCCAGCCAAGCGGATATTGATCAATCAAGGCGCGCACGTCGTCAGAGGAATAGCGCCCGAAAACCGATGTCATGCCAGCCCCGCAATTTCCCAGACCGCTAAGGTTGTCCATCGGCATTGGCCTCCTCACAAGCGCCAAAAGGGAAAATCCTTAGGGTCCAAAGCGCACTTGCCGGGATGGCGCTTCGCACTATCATGAGCCGACCTTGTCCGATGGAGTACGGCACCGAACCCTATGCTGCGACCGTGGCAACTCACCCTTGGCGAGCGCATCGCCCCCGGACGCGACACGCCGATCTACATGCAGATCATCCAGGCGCTGATCCGGGATATCGAGCGTGGCCGGCTTGCTTCCGGCACCTACCTGCCGAGCAGCCGTGAACTGGCCGCGACGCTCGGCGTCAACCGCAAGACCGTGGTGCTGGCCTACGAAGACCTGATCGCGCAGGGCTGGCTCGCCTCGGCCGGAACACGCGGGACCATGGTCTCGGCTTCCCTGCCAGCGCCGCAGCGGTCCGATCCAGCCGGCCAGAGCGAGCCCCAGCAGGTCGAACCCGACTACGATTACGTGCATCCGCCCGAGCGGCCGCTCGCGCTTCCCGGAGGGCCGGGGCTCAAGCTAGACGAAGGCGCTCCGGACGGCAGGCTGTTCCCGCCGGAACTGCTGAGCCGCGCCTACCGCACCGCGATCAACCGCGCTTCCCGGGAAAACCGCCTGCAATATCGAGACCCGCGCGGATCGATGGCCTTGCGCGCAGGCATTGCCAACATGCTCAAGACGCAGCGCGGCCTGCCGGTGACGGTCGACAACATCTGCATCACCCGGGGCAGCCAGAACGGCATCCTGCTCGCCACGCACGCACTGGTGCGCCCAGGCGACGCGGTAATCGTCGAAGCGCTGACCTACGAACCGGCCGTCGCCACGTTCCGGGCCTGTGGCGCCAAGATACTGCCGGTCCCGCTGGACGACGGCGGGATCGACGTAGAAGCGGTGGAATACGCAGCGCGCCGCCACGCCGTGCGCGCCGTCTTCGTCACTCCGCACCACCAGTTCCCGACCACGGTGTCGCTTCGGCCGGAACGGCGGATGCGCCTGCTCGACCTCTCGCGCCAGTTCGGCTTCGCGGTGATAGAGGACGACTACGACCACGAATTCCACTTCGAATCCCAGCCATTGCTGCCGATGGCGGCCTATGCCCCGCAGAAGGTCGTCTACGTCGGTTCCATGTCGAAGCTGCTGCTGCCGGCGCTCAGGATCGGCTACATCGCGGCGCCTGCGGCGGTGATCGATGCGATCGCGCACATGGTTTCGCTGACCGACGGGATGGGCAACACGATCACCGAGGATGCGGCGGCGGACCTCATCGAGAGCGGCGAATTGCGGCGCCACACCCGCAAGGTCCACCAGATCTACGCGCAGCGGCGGGAGAATTTCGCCGCGGAGATCGACGCAATCCTTGGCGATCAGGTCAGCTACCGCATGCCAGACGGCGGGCTGGCGTTCTGGCTGCGGTTCAGGGCCGACCTCGACCGGATAGAGGCTCGTGCTGCGGCAAGCGGACTGCGCTTCGCCTCCTCACGCTCGTTCATGACCCGCGAGGATGCCGAACGCGGACTCAGGATCGGTTTTGCCAGCCTGAACGAGGGCGAGACTAGGGAAGCCCTCCAAGCGCTCAAGCAGGCAGCGGGCTGAGCAAGCCTCATCCGCATCACGAACGGGCGTGAATTACTTATCCTATTTTATTGAAAGATATGTATTTTTAAAGAACGGAACGGATCGGATGAGCCAAATACATCACATCGAACCGCCGAAAGTAACGGCACCATGACTGAACTCGATCCCGAGATTCGGGCGTTCACCGAACTGCTCTCTGCCGGCTGGCGCGAACATCCGCCGCTATCCGAACTGAGCCTGCCGGAAGCGCGGGCGGTCGCCGAGAAGGTGCGCGAGCGCTGGCGTGCCGGCGGACCAGAGATGGAACGGACCGAAGAGGCTGACTTCCCCACCCCGGCCGGCCCGATGCGCGTACGCCGCTACGTCCCGGCCGACGCGTCGGACACTGCGAGCATTGTCTACCTGCATGGCGGCGGGTTCACCTTTTTCAGCATCGACACGCACGACCGGATCATGCGCGAATATGCCAGCGCAGCGGGCATAGAGGTGTTCGGCCTCGATTATGCCCTGTCGCCCGAACACAAGTTTCCCGTCGCGCTGGAGCAGGCGCTGGCCTTCGTTCGCGACCTGGCGGACCGGAATGCCGGTGCCGGCCTCATCCTCGCGGGGGATTCGGCGGGCGCCAATCTCGCCCTGTCGGCGGCCGCGCGCCTGCGCGACGAGGGCAAGAACGGCCTCATATCGGGGCTGGTGCTGAACTACGGCGCTTTCGGCCCCGGGAATTCGGACGAGGCCGAGCGGCGCTTCGGCGGACCGGACGCCATACTAAACCGCGCGGAAATGGAGTATTTCTGGAACAATTATCTGCAAGGGGAAGAAGATTACCGCAATCCCGCCGCGAACCTGCTCGAAGCGGATCTGTCGGGCTTGCCGCCGGTTCTCCTGGTGGTGCCCGAATGCGACATCCTCACGGAGCAGAGCCATGCGATCGCCGGAAAACTGGGCCCGCAGGCCGAGCTGCGAGTCTATCCCGGTGCCACTCACAGCTTCCTCGAAGCGATGAGCGTTTCCTCACTGGCGAGGCGGGCCATTGCCGAAACCGCGCTATGGGTCAGGGAGCGCCTGCCCGAATAGGCCCATCTCCGACACCGTTGGTCCCCTTCCCTCGGCAAAGTTGGATGTTTCCAAGGCCCAAAAGCAGAAGATTATCGTGCTAAAGTAATAGAAGTATTGCGAGGATCGTGGGGAGCCGAGGCGAACGTATATCCGGCCAATGGGGGTTAATATGAAGCAATCCAATCTGAGGCAGCTGGGCATCACCGTCAGCGCCATGGCTCTTGCAGTTCCCGCGGTAGCCTGGGCCCAGGCCCCGGAAGCGCGGGATGACACGGACATTGTCGTCACTGCGCAGCGCCTCAACCAGTCGCAGATCCTGCGCGAGGGCGCCCTGGGCGCGCTTGGCAACCAGGATGCCTTCAATGTGCCATTCGCCGTCAAGTCCTACGATTCGACGCTGATCCTCAACCAGCAGTCGCAAACGCTGGGCCAGGTGCTCGACAACGATCCCTCGGTGCGCACCACCTACGGCTTCGGCAACGCATCGGAACAGTTCGTCGTCCGTGGTTTCCCGTTGTTCGGTGAAGACGTGGCGATCGACGGGCTCTACGGCATCACCCCGCGCCAGCTCGTTTCGCCGGAGCTCTACGACCAGGTGCAGATCCTGAACGGCGCCAGCGCCTTCCTGTACGGCGCGGCTCCCGGCGGCACCGCGATCGGCGGCACTGTCAACGTGATGCCCAAGCGGGCTACCGGGCGGCTGATTGCCCGGGTCACCGCCAATTACAATTCGGACCAGCATATCGGCGGTGCTTTCGATATCGGCAAGCGCTTCGGCGACGACGAATCCTTCGGCGTGCGCGTCAACGGCGCCGGGCGCTGGGGCGACATTTCGATCGACGACGAATACCGCAGTTCGACCGTCGTCGGCCTCGCCGCCGATTGGCGCTCCGGCAGCGTGCGCCTTTCCTTCGACTTCGCCTATCAGCGCAGCAAGGTCGAGCATATGCGCCCGATGGTGCAGATCGGCGATTTCTCCGCGCTTCCCAAGGCGCCGAAGTCCAGCATCAATTTCGGCCAGCCCTGGCAGTTCACGACCCTGCGCGACGTCTTCGGCATCCTGAAGGCCGAGGTCGACGTGACAGACGACTTCATGCTCTATGCTTCGCTCGGCGCGCGTGACGGAGCCGAGCGCGGCAACTACCAGGGCTTTACGGTGACCAATTCGGCAACCGGCGACGCGACCGTCACCGGTTCCAGAATTCCGCGCAACGACAACAACGAGGCCGGCCAGATCGGCCTGCGCGCCAATCTCGACACCGGCCCGTTCAGCCATGAGATCAATGCCGGCATTTCCGCGATCCGGCAGGTGAACCGCAATGCCTTCGCCTTCGGCGACTTCGGCGGTTCGCCCACCAATCTCTACAACCCCGTCGACGTCGCGACTCCCGATTTCAATTTCTTCATCGGCGGCGATATCGACAACCCATTCCCGATCGGCCGGACTCGCCTTTTCAGCATGTTCGTTTCCGACACGATCACCGCTTTCGACGAGCGCGTGCTGCTCACGGTCGGACTGCGGCGACAGAAGATGAAGATCCTGTCCTACGGCTATTACGACGGGGGTGCGCTGGGCACGTCCTACGACAAGGAAGCGACGACTCCGGTCCTGGGCATCGTGGTCAAGCCGACCGAGAATATCTCACTCTACGCCAACCGGGTGCAGGCCCTGCTGCAAGGGCCGAGCGTTCCGAACGATCCCAGCCAGTACCTCAATTTCGGCGAGGTTTTCGCCCCGTTCAAGGCGACCCAGTACGAAATCGGCGGCAAGGTGAACTTCGGCCGCTGGAACGCATCGGTCGCGCTGTTCAAGACCGCGCGTCCCAACCAGCTTGAACGCCGCCTGGACCCGAACGACCCCAACAGCCTGCTTGTCCTCACGCTGGAAGGCGAGCAGCGCAACCGCGGCATCGAACTCAGCGTCGACGGCGAGCCGGTCGAGGGATTGCGGCTGATCGCCGGACTGTCGGTGATCGATGCGGAACTGCGCCGCACGCAGGGTGGTGCGCTCGACGGCAACCAGGCCCTCGGCGTTCCGGAATTCACCGCCAACGCCAATATCGAATGGGATACACCGTTCTTCCCCGGCTTCACCCTCACGGGGCGGGTGCTGCATACGGACAAGCAGTATTTCGATGCCGCCAACACGTTGAGCATTCCGTCATGGACGCGTTTCGATCTGGGCGCGCGCTACGTGTTCGCGGCCGGCGACACCCCGGTGACGCTGCGCTTCAACGTGGATAACGTCGCCGACAAGAACTACTGGGCTTCCGCTTTCGGCAGCTTCGGCGGCCAGCTCGTGATGGGGCTGCC
Source organism: Novosphingobium sp. (assembly GCA_024236175.1). Classification (GTDB taxonomy): domain Bacteria; phylum Pseudomonadota; class Alphaproteobacteria; order Sphingomonadales; family Sphingomonadaceae; genus Novosphingobium. Next base: position 478,178 of record JACKKY010000004.1, read on the forward strand.
CCGCACGTTCAAGGCTTCGATCACAGCCGATTTCTGATACCTTCCAGCCGGGCCGGTGCTGATCGGCCCGGCGAAGTCGGACTTTCGTGCATGTCGTCCGGCTTCCCGTTCGGAGAGGATCGGATGGCCGAGCAGCAAGAGCCCTACAAGACCACGCCCGTGTTCGACGAGACGACCCTGCCGGAAGCGATCCGGAACGAGCACCGTACCAAGGCGGGAACATGGGGCTTGCTGAGAGTGATCGAGGGTGAAGTGGACCTCGTCTTCGTCGACCCGCCGGCGCGCGTGCACGTAACTCCGGAAAAGCCGGCTCCGATTGCGCCGGAAGCCACCCATTACGTCGAGCTGTGCGGCCCGATGCGCATGCAGGTCGAATTCTACCGCGAACCGCCCGAGGTCTGACGCCTCCTTTCCAATTGGCGTTCAGGCGGGGCCGGCTTGTGTCGCCTCCGCATGCGCAGGCCCGCTGCCCGGCAAGGCCCAGACGCTGTCGCGCGGTCCCGCGCCCGCACGACGACGGGCCGATCGCCAGGCGATGAACAGCGCCGAAGCAATGGCCAAGGCGGTGATATCGACAGCCCAGACGCGGAGCGGATGGCTTGCGATCGCCGCGAGAGACGCGATCGGGACCAGCAGCATGGCAACGGCTGCGGCAGGGAGCTGTTCGATCCCCGCTCGCGCCGCCCCACGCGCCAGAGCCCATAGGACAAAGGCCAGGAACACGCCGTAGTAGATGGCGCTGTGGATGCCCGGAGTTGCCGACAGGCCCAGCGGCTTGGCCGCGGCCACGGTCGCGGAAATGCCCGCCACGCAGCCGAGCGGCACGCCGACTGTCAGCGCCGCCAGAATCCGCGTCGAACGCGATTGCTCGACTGCGCCCGCCTTGCGCTCACGCTTGCGGCGCGATTCCACCCAGAGCAGGTTGCCGGTGTAAAACAGGAACGCTCCCGACAGCCCCAGCAGAAAATAGGCCCAGCGGATCGGCGTTCCGCCGAAGCTCCCGAAATGCAGGGCGAAGAAACTGGTGATCGCCGCCGACCAACCGTCCTGGTGTCCCGGCAGGTAATCGCTTTGGGTAATCTCGCCGGTCGCGGGATCGAGCATCGCCGCGCCGAAATCCGGCCCTCGCTGGGCGAAGCGAATGTCACCCCCGAGCACGCGCAGGGCCGCCTCGCCGCTTGGCGAGCTGCCATACTCCAGCGCGACCGGCGTGAAACCGGGCGCCTGTTCGCGAATGCGCGAGACGACCTGGGCGGGAGGCAGCGAGGGTCTGGGCGGAGCCTGCTCGACCGCCGCCCCCCGGTCCGGCCGTTCCGGCCCGCCGAAGGCGACCGCCTGCGCCGCGTAGAACTGATCGTGGAAGGCAAAGACAATGCTGGTGAGCGCAATCACAATGTGGAACGGCAGGCTGAACAGGCCCAGCACGTTGTGCAGGTCCAGCCACATCCGCTTGACGTTGCGCCCGATACGCAGCGCGAACAGGTCTTTCACCAGGCTTGGCAGCAGGACCACGAGGCCGGAAACGATCGCGATGAAATAGAGCAGCGCGATCGCTCCCATGATCGGCATCGCGATTTCGTGGTCGAACGGCAGTCCCACCTGCTGGTGGAGCACATCGACGAAGCGGGCGACCGGCGACGGGCCCTCCGTCTCGACCTGCAGCGAACCGTCGGGCGCGAGGGATGCGAAATTCATGGTTCCGCCGCCATGTTCCGCTTCCTCGCCCCGCGCGTCGCTCCAGCTCAGCCGGGCCGGATGTGCGGCATCGATCGACAGGTGGACGGTATAGCCGTGCGCCGCTTCGGGATGCTCGGCGAGCACCCTGGCGACCAGTTCCGGGGTCCGTTGCAGCGATGGCGCCGGAGCCAACCGGCTGGGCGGGGACGCCCACTCCTGAAGCGGTCCTTCGAACATGGTGATAGCGCCGGCATAGAAGGCGATGAACAGCGCAAGTCCGGACACGATGCCGACCCAGCCGTGGATTTCCTTGTACATCTTGACGAGATCGGTCGGCAGCTTCACGCGGCAAGCCCTCCCAGAAGAGCGATGAGGGACCAGAGCGCGAGATTGGCGAGAGCCAGCCAACCCCAGGCGCGCAGCCCCGATCGGAACAGGAAACACAACGAAACGGCCAGTGCCCAGACCGGTGCCATCATCCACATGGCCAGCTGGCCCTTGGTGGAAAAGAACGTCTCGCCCACGCCGGCCAGGATCTTGAACAATCCGGCAGCGCCAAGCGCGAGCAGGAAGCCGAGAACGAGCCCCGCGCTCGCCTTGCCGAACCAGTCGCGGCTGGAAAGCGGCCTTCTCACGACTTGCCCTCGGGCGCACCGCGCCACCAGGCGACTATGAGCGGCAGCACGGTCCAGGCCACCATCGCGAGCGTCACGACGATGAAGACCGAAGCGACCGGCCCGGCCCATCGCAGGACCAGCGCCAGGCCCGAGGCAAGCGCTGCAATTCCTGTCCACGCGAGCAGGCGGCCCGGCAGACGAGCCTTCGCCAGCCGCTGGTTTGGCGATGCAAGGTAGAGCAGTGTTGCCCCGACCACGACGACAACTCCGCCCAGAACCGCGATCATCATGCCGCCCCTACCAGCGGAACTGCAGGCGCGCCGTAACCACGCGGCCCTGACCGTAGAAGCAGGAGGCCGAGGTCGAGCAGGTCACGACATAGCGCTTGTCGGCGATATTGCGCGCGTTCACGGAGAGCGACAGCCCTTCGAGGCGCGGGTTGGCGACGCCGAACTCATAGCGCATGAACAGGTCGAACAGCGTGTAGTCCGAAATCGGGAAGAGGTTGTTGGTGTCGCCGAAGCTCTCGCCGGTGTAGCGGACGCCGCCGCCGAAGCCGAAGCCGGCCAGCGCGCCGTCGCTGATGCGCTGGTCTACGAACAACGAGGCGAGGTATTTCGGCACCGCCTGCAGCTTGTTGCCGACGATCGGATCGTTGGACTTGGTGACTTCCGCGTCGAGATGGGAAGCGGATGCGATCAGCGTCGTGCCCGAGGCGAGCGAGGCCCTGCCTTCGAATTCCACGCCGCGAACCTGTGCCTCGCCGGCCTGGACCTGGCAGACGCGCCTGCCGCACAGGACTCCGTTGGGATCGGCGGTCGGGACGTTCTGCTGCGTGATTTCGAACACGCCCAGCGTCAGGTAGATGTTGCGGCCGCGCTGGTAGCGCAGCCCGGCTTCGAACTGGTCGCCGGTGGTCGGTTCGAACAACACGCCGCCGAGTGTCTGAGAAGGATCTACGACCTGCGGCAGGAAGGATTCGGAATAGCTGACATAGGGAGCAAGCCCGTTGTCGAAGAGGTAGACTGCGCCGGCCCGCCAGGTGAAATCCTTCGCTTCGGTTGCGAACGTCGTGCTGGTGAGGAGGTTTTCGCTGGTGTCCTTCGCCCAGTCGTACCGGCCGCCGAGGGTGACGCGCAGCCGCCCGATCTCGATCTGGTCCTGCAGGTAGAGCCCCGTCTGCTTGCTGACCGAAGAACCGTAGATCTGTGGCGCGATATTATCGAGATAGTCGCTCGATCCGCGCGGCACCGGATCGAAGATGTTCCACAGGGGCAGGACCTGCCCGGGAGCCGGCGCACCGGGCTGGCTCACGAGATCGCGGAAATGCTCCCACTCGGTGTGGAAATAATCGAAGCCGGCCAGCAAGGTGTGAGCGAGCGCCCCGGTCTCCAGCCGCGCCTCGATTTGCGTATCGACTGCAAAACCGTCGCTCTCGCCGCGACCTTCCACGGCCCTGCGGCCAACCGTCTGGCCGTCGATACATTCAGGCCCAAGCCCAGCAGCCGCGCAATCGGTAATCGTGTCACCGGAAAGGACGGTCAGCCGGAACAGTGTGTCGATATGCGTGTATCGGGCGTTGTTGCGGATCGTCAGCGCGTCATTGAAGCGATGCTCGAAGAAGGAGCCGATGAGATACTGGTTGCGATCGAACGTGTTCCACTGCGGCTCGCCGATGTTGGCGTCGTTTGCGATGTAGCCGCCGTTGGTCGGCCGGTAGGAGCCGGTCGCCGGCAGGAACTGGAACGTCGATCCGCCCTCGTCGCGCTGGTACTGGCCAAGCAGCGTCCAGCTCGTGTCGACGCCCGGACGCCAGGTCAGGCTGGGCGAGACGTAGTAGCGTGAATTCTCGTTGTCGTTCACCTGCGTGCCGCCGTGATGGGCGAGGCCGACCACGCGTGCGGCGAGCGATCCGTCGTCGTTCAGCGGTCCGGTGATGTCGGCACCCGCGCGCCACGACCAGTTGCCGAGATCGGTGTAGCCCTGCCCCTGCAGCAGGATTTCCCCGGCCAGTTCGGCCTGGGGACGCTTGCTGACGATGTTCACGATGCCGCCCGGCGCGGTCTGGCCATACAGCACGCTCGACGGTCCCTTGAGAACCTCGAGTTGCTCGAGCCCGAACGTGTCGAAGCCGAAGCGGGTCCATCCCCCACCCGAGGGCAGCCGCAAGCCGTCCACGAAGTTGTTGTTGGACGAATAGCCGCCTGCGCCGAAGCCGCGAACCGAAACCTCGTCGGTGCGACTGTCGATGCCGGAAGGCTCGGCCAGCACGCCGGCCGTGTACGACAAGGCGTCGGCAATGGTCGACGCCGCCCGGATGTCGATTTCGTCGCGGCTGATCACCGAGATCGTTTGCGGCGATTCGATGATCGGAGCGTCGGTCTTGGTACTGGAAAGCGCCGACGACAGCCCCGTCGCGGTGACGACGATTTCCCGTTTCTCAGGGCCGGAAGGCGCAGCCGCCGCGGTTTCCTGGGCGGCCGCATGCGTGCCCGCTCCGATTGCAAGGATTGCCGCCCCGCACGCAAGATATTTCATTTCCCGATGCCCCCATTGATCTCAAATCGCCCGTTTTGCGAGCCAGTAGTGCGAATGATTCGCAGATGCAGCTACGGCGCACTTTGATTTGAGTCAATGATAACGATTCTCATTAGCCTGATTGAACGGATCAAGCTGGGCAGTCAGAATGGGGATATCGGCTCCGGGATCGAGTCAGTGGCTCGCCGACCGAGCCCTTTCCCACAAAGGCGGTGTGCCGGGAATTTCGCGCGTCAGGCGGGCACTGCCGCCACGTCGAACTCCACCGGCAGGCCGCGAAGCCCCCAGGTGCCCGGGAATGGGCGGTAGCCGAGAGGGCCGGAAGTCCGCGGATTGCGGATGCGCTGGGCGATCAGGTGAAGCCCTTCGTGGATCTGCGCCCGCGCGATGTACTGGCCGAGGCAGATATGCGCACCCAGGCCGAAGCCGATGTGCGGGTTCTTCTGTTCGCGTTCCGGATCGAAGCTTTCGAAGTGATCGGCATAGCGCGGATCGTGCGTCGCGATGCTGAGCGGAAACCACACGATCGCATCCTTTTCCAGCAGCACGTCGCGATAGACGACGTCTTCCTTGAGGACGCGTTGCGAGGAGGTGGTGCTGTGGATGCGGAATGCCTCTTCGACCACGCTGCGGGCGAAAGCGTGATCTTCGGCACAGCGCCGGTACATCTCCGGGCGTTCCAGCAGTTCCCACATCGTCAGCGTGAGCATGTTCTTCGACGTGTCGTAGCCCGCGACGAACAGGAAGATCAGGATATCCGCCAGTTCGCGATCGGTCAGGTCTCCCTTGCTCTGGGTCTCCAGCAACAGGTCGAGCAGGTCGGGCTCCTCGCCGGTGCGAGGCTTTGCCCTGCGCTCGGCGATCAGGCCGTCGACGAAGTTCTCCATCGTTACCACGCCTTCCTGCATGGCCGGCAGCCAGCGCGGGTCCATGCTGGTGCTGAGGCCGATGGCTTCCATGGCGGAACGCAAGCCCGGGATGACGTCCGGCGACGCACCGATCAGCCGGCACATCACCGTGATCGGGAAATAGGAGGCGAACTCCTCGAAATCGAAGGACCCTTTCGGAGCCCATTCGTCGAGTAGCCCGGAAATGACCTCGCGCATCAGCGGGCGGTGATTGTTTGCCTGCCGCGGCGTGAAGGACGGCGCCAGGATGTCGCGAATCCGCTTGTGCGGCGCGCCGGACATGTTGAGCATGTGGCGTTGCTGGAAATTGCCCCAGGGCGTGTCTTTGGCGTCCATGATCTCCACAATGTTGTCATAGAGCATGCCCATCTTGTCCTCGCCCGCGAACAGGTCGCGCATCGCCTTGTAGTCGGTGACGACATAGCCGAGCGTCCATCGCGCCAGCCAAGGATGCTGCGCCCGCGCGGCGGCGAAGTGCGGAAACGGGTCCGCGGCGAAGGCATCTTCATCCATGGTAAGATAGGGAAGGTCGAGTTTTGCGGCCTCTTCCATCAGCATGCTCTCCCGGACATCGTCCATGCATCAATGACCTTCGCATAGCGCATTTGGCAAGTCCCGGTAACCGCGCACGCCAATGCTGCAGCGCAGAAGGACAATGCTGCGATGCGCGAATTCCCTCTTCTCAGATACGATGTTTCTATATACCGTAAGATATAGAAACCGGGATTCGAGCTCTATGGCCCATCCAGTCCGCACAATCGTCGCAGCCCTGGCGATGCTGCTCTTGGCCGCCTGCTCCGGCGTCGCAGAGGATGACGCGAAGACCAAGGGCCCGGTGGTTCTCGCGGCTGCCAGCCTTCAGGATGCGCTCGAAGATGCGGCTGCGACCTGGACGGCGCGGGGACACCTCCGCCCGGTGCTGTCCTTTGCCGCAACTTCGGCCCTTGCCAGGCAGATCGAAGCCGGTGCGCCGGCCGACCTGTTCATCTCAGCAGACGAAAAGTGGATGGACGGAGTCGAGAGCAAGGGGCTGCTGCGCGGCGGAAGCCGGGCCGACTTCCTTGCCAACAGCCTAGTGCTGATCGCGCCGGCCGACAGCGACACCGAACTCACGATAGCACCCGGCTTCGCACTGGCCCAGAAGCTGGGATCAGGGCATCTCGCGGTTGCCGACCCCGATGCCGTCCCCGCCGGCCGCTATGCAAGGCAAGCGCTGACCAGGCTTGGTGCCTGGAGTCCTGTCGAGGGCAAGCTCGCGAGAGCCGAGAACGTGCGCGTTGCGCTGGCGCTGGTCGCGCGAGGCGAAGCGCCGCTCGGCATCGTCTATGCCACCGATGCAAAAGCCGAACCAAAGGTCAGGATTGTCGGGCAATTCCCTGCTGACAGCCACTTGCCGATCACCTATCCGCTGGCGGTGCTCGGGACCTCCAACCATGCGGACACGGACGATTTCCGTGCCTATCTCGTCTCGGAGGACGGCATGGCCATTTTCCGGAACTACGGCTTTGAGGCTCCTGGGCTGAAATGATCCTTTCTCCGGTGGAATGGGAAATTGTCCTGCTCTCGCTGAAAGTCAGCGGGACCGCGATGGCGGCGATCCTGCCGGTCGCTTTCGGCCTCGCCTGGATCCTCGCGCGCAAGCGTTTCGCCGGGAAGGTGGTGCTCGACGCGCTGATCCACCTGCCGCTGGTCCTGCCTCCGGTGGTGACCGGCTGGCTCCTGCTGATCCTGTTCGGCATCAACGGACCGGTGGGAAGGTTCCTGGCAGACACGGTGGGCCTGACGTTCATGTTCCGCTGGACCGGGGCCGCGCTTGCCGCCGCCATCATGGCATTGCCGCTGATGGTGCGCGCGATGCGACTCTCGATCGAGTCGGTGGACCGGCGACTGGAAGGCGCGGCGCGCACGCTGGGCGCGGGGCCGTGGCGCACCTTTTTCGAGATAACCCTGCCGCTGGCCCTTCCCGGCGTGCTCGCCGGCATGGTGCTCGGCTTCGCCCGCTCGATCGGCGAGTTCGGAGCGACCATCACCTTCGTGTCCAACATCCCCGGCGAGACCCGTACGCTGCCGCTCGCGATCTACACGACGCTGCAACTGCCGGGCAGCGAGGCCATCGTCACCCGCCTTGCGATCATATCCGTGATCCTGTCGCTGGGCGCACTGGTGGTCTCCGAAGTGCTGGTCCGCCGCAGCGGCCTGGGCCGGGGACGCCATGTCTTTTGAGATCGACATCCTGATCCGCCGCGGCGGGCGCAAGATTTCGGGCGACTTCAAGGCGCCTGCGGGCCTCACCGCCCTCTTCGGACCTTCCGGCGCCGGCAAGACCAGCGTGCTGGACGCGATCGCCGGACTGCTCCGGCCCGAACGCGGTCGCATCGTCGTCGGCGGCACGACATTGTTCGACAGCGACAAGGGAGTCGATCTCAAGCCCGAGCGCAGGGCTTGCGGATACGTCTTCCAGGACAGCCGGCTGTTTCCCCACCGCAGCGTCACCGACAACCTGCTTTACGGCTGGCGCCTGGTGCCCGCCGAGCGGCGCTGGATCGTGCCCGAGGTGGCGATCGAGTTCCTGGGCATCGAGCATCTGCTGGACCGCATGCCGACAACCCTGTCAGGCGGAGAAGCCCAGCGCGTCGCCATCGGCCGCGCGCTGTTGAGCAGCCCGCGATTCCTGCTGATGGACGAACCGCTGTCATCGCTCGACCGCAACCGTCGCGAGGAGATCATGGGCGTGATCGAGCGCATTCGCGACGAATTGCGCCTGCCGATCCTTTACGTCAGCCACGACCGGGCCGAGGTCGAGAGGCTCGCCGACCAGATCATTCCGATCCACACGAAATAGGGCCGCGGGACCGCCGCCCGCCAACCTCGCAATCGAAGGACAGGATTTGCCACGGCCGCGAACGGCGATACAGATGCAGGCCGAAAACCATAATGCGGGAGAGCGACATTGACGAACCGGCCGCTTCCGGTGCCAGACGAGACTTCGGCCCCCTATTGGGCCGCCTGCGCCGAACATGTCCTGAAACTGCCGCGCTGTTCGAGCTGCGGCGAATTCACGCTGCCGCCCGATGTCACCTGCCCCCATTGCCAGAGCCCCGAGCCCGACTTCACTTTCGAACCGGTCTCCGGCCGAGGCAAGGTCAGGACCTGGACGGTGATCCGCCATTCCTTCCTGTCCGGCTTCGAAGTGCCGTTCCTGCTGGTGGACGTCGAACTCGACGACCAGCCGCACATCCGCATGGTCGGGCGGCTGGTCGACGGACCGGAGACGCCCCTGCGCATCGGGGATCGCGTTGCCGTCGCCTTCGAGGACCTCTCGTCGGACATCGCGGTTCCCGCATTCACGCTGGCAGGCGCGTCATGAGCGGGTTGTTCGCGGCCCATAACCGCATCGCCGTCGTCGGCTACGCCCACAGCGACGTTGTCAGGCGCACCGCCGAGCCGCTCGGCATCACCGCGCTGCGCACCGCGCGGGCGGCTATCGAGGATGCCGGCCTGACGCCTGAACAGATCGACGGCTTCACCTCGTCCTCCCTGCTGCCCTCGTCCGGCGAGCACGAAGCGCAGGACGGCATCAGCGTCGTGACGTCCGACTGGCTGGCCAAGCATCTGGGCGGACATGCCCACTACGTCGCCGGCTTCCAGGGCATCGGCCAGCTTACCGGATCGCTGTCGCTGGCGATCAGCACTCTGGCCAGCGGCGCGGCCGACTACGTGCTGCTCCACCGCGCGCTGCACAACCCGGCCGGCAAGTACAACGACAATCCGATGACCGAGTTCGCGGGCGACCAGCAATGGAGTGCGCCCCAGGGCTTCTTCGGCGCCCTGCCCGCCATCGCGATGGTCTGCAACGAGTACTGCCAGCGTTACGGCGCGGACCGCGAATCCCTGGCCGATCTGGTGGTCGAAGCGCGCAAGAACGGGGCCCGTCTGCCGTGGTCCTACTGGCACGACAAACCTCTCACGCGCGAGGCCTATCTCGCCGAGCCGCCGATCAACGACCCGATGTCGCGACTCGACTGCGACATCCCGGTCCAGGGCGTCGGCGTGTTCATCCTGACGACGGCGGAGCGCGCCAGGGACCTGCCGAACAAGCCGGTCTATATCTCGGGACAGGGCTTCGGCTACCCGCTTCACCACCGCATCCCGCTTCACTGGACGCTCGACGAGATGATGGAAGCGGGTGAAGGCCTCGCGCGGCGATTGTGGGAAAGCTCGGGCCTCGGGCCGGGCGATATCGACACCGCACAGGTCTACGACGCCTTCTCACCCTTCGTGTATATCTGGCTGGAAGTGCTGGGTTTCTGTCCGGTCGGCGAAGCCCATCGCTTCGTCAGGGACGGCGGGATCGACAGCGACATACCCGAATCGCTCGGCGCATTGTCTGGCGGTGGCGCGATCGGAAACGGACGGCTCCACGGGCTTCCGCAGCTGCTCGAATGCTACCTTCAGCTTTCCGGACGGGCGGGAGAACGGCAGCGCCCGACCACCAATGCGGTGATGAGCTATTCGGCGCCGCATTTCGGCGGGGCGGTGGTCCTCACCAACGATCCGGTCTGACGCCTGATACGCCCGACAGTCGCATCGGCTTCAATCCAAAAGCCGAATTTTCGTTCTTGATATCGAATTGATGTTGTGACCTACTGCGGCTTCGAGTGGACGGACCGGGCGTCGCCGCACGCAATGGGGCAAGCCACGCTATCCTGAAGACAGGAAGCCGGACCTGCGCCACTCCGACCCCAGGACGGGCATGAAGCGATGCCCGAATGCGAAGCGAGGAGAGACATTGATGTCAGTCGCAGAACTCGAAAGAAATGATGCCGGGGCCGCCGGCAAGAGCCGCTACCGCATCGTCGACGCGGACCAGCATGTCGATCCGCCGCACACGTTCTGGAAGGATTATCTGCCCGAACACCTGCGCGAGTTTGCGCCGGAGATCGAGGAAGGCGACGAGCACGACTGGGTCGTATTCGAAGGCAGGAAGCGCCCGCTGAACCTCCTCTCGTTCCTCGCCGGCAAGGAAGAAATCAACTTCAAGCAGAAGGGCAAGCTGGCCGACCTGCGCAGCGCAATGTCCGCGCAAAAACGCCTCAAGGATATGGACGACGACCAGATCGACTGCGCCGTGCTGTTCGGCGGTGGTCCGCTCCCGACGGCGAACAGCGAGCTGCTGATCGAAAGCTATCGCGCCTACAATCGCTGGCTGGCCGATTTCTGCGCGGAAGCGCCGGACCGGTTCAGGGGCGTTGCCTACCTGCCGATGCGCGATGTCGAGGAATCGGTCGGATTTCTGCGGGAGATCGCCAAGCTGGGCTTCCGCTCGATCAACATTCCCGCCTACCCGCAGGCAGCCGACGGGGTGAAGACCTCCGCCGGCATCAAGAACATGAGCAGTTCGCAGGTATCCGCGTTGACCGGCGATCCCAGCAGCGAGCGCGCCTTCTGGCACAAGGAATTCGAACCGTTCTGGGCCGAAGTCTGCGACCTCGACATCACCTGCACCATGCATCTGGGAGGACGGATCACCCGCTTCGGCGAGAACGATCATTTCCTGCCCGATCATCTCATGTCCAAGCTGGCGATGGCCGAACCGGTCTGCGTCGCGATCTATGGCGGGCTGTTCGAGCGTTTCCCGAAACTGCGCTGGGCGATGATCGAAAGCGGCGTGGGCTGGATGGCGTTTGCCGCGCAATACATGGATCACAGCTGGGGCAAGCACCGGCACTGGGTCGGCAACAAGAACCCGCATCCGCCGAGCTACTACATGGACCAGAACATCTGGGGATCGTTTCTGCGCGACCGGATCGGCATCGAGATGCGCGACCGCCCCGGCGGCAAGAACATCATGTGGTCCTCGGACTTCCCGCATTCGGAAACGACCTATCCGCATTCGCGCGAATACATCGAGCAGGAATTCGAGGGCATTCCCGACGCGGACAAGCGCGAGATCGTCGGCGGTATCGCCGGCAGGCTGTTCCAGTTCGACTGACCGATCTGCCGGGGCCGGCCTCGCCGGTCCCGGCCCGAAAATGACAGCGGCGACCACAGCCGCGAAGGAGAGACGATGACCGCCCTGGCAGAAGGTGCGCCCGCCGGCGCAACCGCCACCGAGACCATGCCATGGCTGATCTCGGTGGACGATCACGTTACCGAACCGCCCGACCTGTGGACGTCTCGCCTGCCGTCGAAATTGCGCGAGCGCGGCCCGCAGGTGAAGCGCGACCGTATCCTTGCCGGGGCCGATGCACGCGAAGGCAACACGCAATATGGGCATCCCGACGGCAAGATCGCCGATTTTTGGGTGTTCGACGGCAAGCCGACGCGTGGCTTCCTCACCGCCATCACCCATGCGGTGGGCTTCGACGAGAAGAAGATCGGCAACACACCGCTGACCTACGACGAGATCCATCCGGGGGCATGGAAGCAGGCCGACCGCCTCGCCGACATGACCAGCAACCACGTCGAGGCGTCGCTTTGCTTCTGCAATGCCGTCTCCGGCTATGCCGGACAGCTGTTCTTCCAGCACCCGGACAAGGAATTGGCCCTCGCCTGCGTTCAGGCCTACAACGACTGGATGATCGACGACTGGTGTTCGGGCGACGGCTACGGACGCCTGATCCCGCTGATTTTCCTGCCGCTCTGGGATCCGGTGCTTTCGGCAAAGGAAGTGCGCCGCTGCGCGGCAAAGAGCGCGATTGCCGCCTCCTTCCTAGAGAACCCGCACGAGTACGATCTGCCTACGGTCTACAGCCGCGACTGGGACCCGCTGTTCCAGGCGTGCGACGAAACCCGGACCAACCTCAGCATGCACATCGGCTCCTCGCCGCGGATTCCCACGACGTCGAAAGACGCGCCCTACATGATGACGTCGATCATCATGTTCATCGATTCGATGACCTCGGCGCTGGACTTCCTGCTGGCCGGAATTTTCGAGCGCTTCCCCAACATGAAGATCGCCTATTCCGAAGGCCAGATCGGCTGGCTGCCTTACGCCGTGCGACGCGCCGACAAGGTGTGGCTTGCCAAGGACAAGGAAGGGCACGGCTACGAGCGCACACCCAATCCGCCGAGCAGCTATGTCGAGGGGCACGTCTACGGCTGCATTTTCGACGACGACACCGCACTGATCTGCCGCGACCTGATCGGCATGGGCCAGATCATGATGGAAGTGGACTACCCCCATTCGGCCTGCTCCTTCCCCAATGTCGTGGAAGTGGCGACCGGCCTGGCCGACACGGCAGGCCTGAACGCCGAAGAGAGGCACATGTTCTTCCGCGGCAACGCGATAGACGCCTATGGGCTGGAGCGGCTCGGCATCACGAAATGAACAATCCGCGCCTGCGCGGCGACGGCAATCGATAGCGGGGCAAGGGGATGATCGAGGAAGCGGATTTCGTGATCGCGGGAGGCGGCAGCGCCGGCTGCGTTATGGCCAACCGGCTTTCCGAAGACAGCGGCAATCGCGTCGTGCTGCTCGAGGCCGGGCAGCCGACCGACAAGCTGCTGATCAATGTCCCCGCCGGCATGCAGTCGGTCGTCGCCAGCCAGGACACCAACTGGTTCTATACGACAGAGCCGGATTCGAGTGCGAATGGCCGCCGGATATTCCTGTTCTCCGGCAAGGGCCTCGGCGGCGGATCGTCTATCAACGGCATGGTCTACATCAGGGGCACGCGGTACGACTACGACCAGTGGGCGGCGGCAGGCTGCACCGGCTGGAGCTGGGACGAGGTGCTGCCCTTCTTCAAGCGGTCCGAGGATTTCGACGGACCGGATTCGGAATGGCACGGAAAGGGCGGCCCGCTCGGCGTCTCGCAACTGAGGACGATCCATCCGCTCGCCTACAGCTTCATGGACGCCTGCCGGGATCTCGGTATGCGGCAGATCGACGACTACTGCTCCGGCGACATCGACGGCACTTTCGTCAACTTCGCCACACAGCGCGGCGGCAACCGCTGCAGCACCGCAGAAGGGTTCCTCAAGCCCGCGCTGAAGCGGCCCAATCTGGAGGTTATCACCGGTGCGACGGTCGACCGGATCCTGTTCGAAGGCACGAGGGCGCGAGGCGTGCGCTTCATCCACGATGGCGCTGTGCGCGAGATCCGGGTGGCGCGTGAGGTCATTGTCAGCGCCGGGACGATGCAGTCTCCCGGAATACTGATGCGCTCGGGAGTAGGCCCCGGTGCGCATCTTCGCGAACACGGCATCGATGTCATCGCCGGCCGCGAAGGCGTAGGTAAGAACCTGCACGAGCACCCGAGCCTGCCCAACAGCCGGCAGGTCGACATGGCGACCTACAATGTAAGGAACAATCCGTTCCGTCTGGCGGCGGAGGGAATGAAATACCTGCTCGCCCGGCGCGGCTGGCTGACCACCTGCGCGGTGCATGCCATGGCCCATGTGCGTTCCTCGCCGGGCCTCGAATATCCCGATATCAAATACCAGATGCTGCCGTTCTGGAATCACCAGAACGTGCAGGCCTATTTCGGCGCGGACACGCCCGTCCCGGATTCGACCCGCACCTGCGGCATCACCATCGGCGTGAACCTGATGACGCCCAACAGCCGCGGGCAGATTCTCCTGCGCGACACCAATCCGGCTTCGCGCCCGTTGATCGACTTCCGCCTCTATGACGACCCTTCGGATCTCGAGCGGATGCGCAAGGGCCTGCAGATCGCCAACGACATCTTCGCCGCGCCGTCTCTGGCAAAACATGTGAGCGGCACGGCCTACCCGCCGGATCCAAACCAGAGCGACGAGGACTGGGACGACCAGCTCCGAAGCTGCAGCGCGACCGGCCTGCATCCGGTCGGAACCTGCCGGATGGGCGGCGACGAGGACTCCGTCGTCGATCCCCAGCTCCGCGTGCGCGGCGTCGACGGCCTCAGGGTGGCAGACTGCTCGATCATTCCGGTGCTGCCTTCCGCCAATACCAACGCACCCGCGATCATGATCGGCGAGCGCTGCGCGGACTTTATCCGGGGAAACCGCCGCTGATGGCGCGGACCGGCGAATTCGTCACCAGGGACGGTTGCCGCCTCAACTACCGGCTGCGCGGAAACGGCCCGCTGATCGCGCTGACGCCGGGCGGGCGCGAAGCCGGCGAGGCAGTCGCTTCGCTGGCCGACGCGCTGGCGCAAGGAGCCACCGTGCTCACATGGGACCGGCGCAATGCCGGGGCCAGCGACCTGTTCTTCGGCGGCGAGCTTTCCGAAGCGGAGCTCTGGGCCGAAGACCTGGCCGACCTGATCGAGCACCTTGGAAAGGGTCCCGCATGGCTGGCAGGCGGCTCCGCAGGGTGCCGCACTTCGGTGATCTCGGCCCTGCGGCGACCCGAAACGGCGCGCGGCCTGATCCTGTGGTCGGCTTCCGGCGGCGAATATGCCTGCCAGTTCCTCGGCTTCAGCTATCACGTGCCCTACATCATGGCGGCGCAGCGCGCGGGCATGGCGGCGGTTGCCGAAACGCCTTTCTTCGCCGACAGGATCGCCGCCAACCCCGCCAATCGAGAACGCCTGCTGTCGCTTGATCAGGACGAGTTCGTGGCGGTGATGCGGCGGTGGAACCGCGCCTTTTATTACGACCCCGCCGAGACGCTGACCGGCGCAGCCGACGAAGCGCTCAAGACCATCGCCGTGCCGACACTGATCTTCGAGGGGAATGACGACGTCCACGCGCCCGAAGTCGCCCGGCGCATGGCCGAACTGATCCCGGGCAACACCTTCCTCCCCTCCCCGTGGTCCAACGAGGACTGGCTGGACAAGTTCACCGGAAGGAAAACCGGCTCCGTCTTCGAGCTCTACCCGCTGCTGGCACCTGCCATCCTCGATTTCGTGAAGCGCAGCGAGGCGGCCTGACCGGGCCCACCATCCGAAAGCGGCTTGACTTCCTCAGCCTGGTCGAGACCTTGCAAGGAACTCGACCGGCCAATGCAGACCTGTCGAGCGGGAGGAGGCCACCGATGTCGGCAAATAGCAAACGCTTTGACCTGCCGCTGCCGTTCGGCTGGTTTGCAGTCGCGCGCTCCGATGAACTCGCTGCGGGCGATATCCGGCCGCTGGAATACTGCGAGAGCGAGTTTGTGCTCTGGCGGGGAGAAGACGGAACCGCTCGCGCTCTGGATGCCTACTGCCCTCATCTGGGCGCCCATCTCGGCTACGAAAGCGCCGTTGTCGGCAACGACCTGCGCTGCCCCTTCCATCACTGGCATTTCGCCGGTGACGGCACGGTCACGGACATTCCCTATGCCAAGGTGATCCCGCCCAAGCTCAAGCGCCCCTGCGACAGGGCATGGCCGGTCTACGAGGACATGGGCATGATCTTTGTGTGGTGGCATCCGCACAAGGCGGCCCCGCTATGGGAACTGACGCCCGTGACCGAGATCGCGGACGAGAAATGGGAAGCCACCGAATACAAGGAATGGATCGTCGACATCCCGATCCAGGAGTTGACCGAAAACGGGGCGGACATCGCCCATTTCGCTCCGCTGCACGGCACCAAGTCGCCGCCGGTCCCGGAATTCAAGGCGGACGGCTACACGCGATACAGCTCGGTCTCGACCAAGATGCCGACCCCGAAAGGCATCGTCGACGGCAAGATCACCGTCCGCGCGCCTGGCCCGGGCGTTTCGTTCACGCGCTTTCACGGCATCACCGAAATGCTGCTGATGCAGATGCACACGCCGATCGATTCCGGCCACACGCTGCTTCGGCACCAGTATTACATCCCTTCAGCGCTTGAGGAGAGCAAGGTCAACGTCACCAAGGCACTGGTCCGGGAAACTTCCCGCCAGATCGAGCAGGACATCGCGATCTGGAAGCACAAGAAGTACCTGAAAGAACCCACGCTGGTGAACGGCGACGGCCCGATCCTCGCCTATCGCGAGTTCTTCAGCCGCTACTATGCGTAGGCGCCCCGGACCGCAGCCATGAAGTTCACCCTCGAGTTTCCCGTCAACGTCGTCGATCCCCCGGGGGAATTCCAGTCGATGCCCGCGATCCGCGAGATGGCCGAAGCGCTGGAGCAGGCGGGCATCGATGCCTGCTATGTCACCGATCACCCGGCGCCGGATTCAAACTGGCTTAAGGCTGCGTTCGGCCACGATGCGCTGGATCCCTTCGCCGGGCTTGCCTTCGTTGCCGCGGCAAGCAGCAAGCTGTTGCTCCACACCAACATCGTCGTGCTGCCATATCGCAATCCCTTCGTGACCGCGAAAGCCGCCGCGACCGTCCACGTGCTTTCGGGCGGGCGGCTGATACTCGGCGTCGGCATCGGCTACCAGAAAGTGGAATTCGAAGCGCTCGGCAGCGACTTTCATCGCCGGGGCAAGCTCACCGACGAGGCACTTGCGGCAATTCGTGCGGCCTGGACTGGAGGCGGGGTCGAGATAAGCGGATCGGGCTTCAGGGCCCAGGGCGTCGAGCCCCGCCCCGCCCCGAACCCGCCCCCACCGATCTGGATCGGTGGGGGCAGCGAAAAGGCGCTGGACCGGGCGGCGCAATGGGGCGATGGCTGGTGCCCGTTCTACGCCGCGCCGGGCATGAACAAGATCAACCAGGATGCCGGTATTCAGTCGATCGAACATCTGCGCGAGCAGATCGCCCGGCTGCAGGAGAAGCGCGCGGCGCTGGGGAAGACCGCTCCGTTCGACATCGCGCTGGGCCCGCGGATGCGCATCAAGCGGGCCGACGCAGCGAGCGCGCAACGCTTCCTTGACGAAATCGGGCCGCTGCAGGAAGCCGGCGTCAGCTGGGCGACTGTTGAAATGATCCATCCCAGCCGCGCCGAGTATATCGAACTGGTGCATTGGTTCGGCGAAGAAGTGGTCGCGAAGACGCGATAGTGGTGCGGCGTCCGCCCTTTTCATCCGGGTGGCGCAGGAGGGAGAGAGCATGACCGAACGCCGAGTGGCGCTGTTGCAGAGGGCGGGGTCGTTCGCCAATCCGTGCCTGGCGCGTCGTCTCGCAAGGGCGGGGCACGATCTTGTGCTTCATGCACCGCGAGAGGGGATGGTGGAGGAACTTCTCGATCTTGGCGCTGGTGTCGAAGTGGTCGGCGAAGATGCGGTGCCGCTGGACGGCCCGGAATCCGACACCACGCCGGAAGGCGCGCGGGCGCTCGTCGAACGCGCGCTGGCGCGATTCGGCAGGCTCGATGCGGCCGCCCTGCTCCCGCCGCGCGGGAAGGAGAGCGAAGTCGGCTCGATCCGGGGCCGGCTGTTGGACGCGCCGGTCGAGCATATCAACGCGATGGGAAACTATCTTGAAGTCACCTGCCATATCCTGCGCGCCGTGATCCCGGCGATGCAGGAACGCGGCGGGCAGATTCTCGTGTTCACCAGCGATTCCGGCGCGCGGCCGGAAGCCGGCTGGTCGCTCTACGGCGCGGCGCGGGCCGGTCAGAATTTCCTGATCCGCGCCGTCGCGCTCGAACATGCGGCTGACGGGATCTGCATCAACGCGATGGGTTCCAAGAACGCGATCTCGGCGGGTTTCCCCTACTGCCCGCCCGGGCACGCCACCGACGAGGCGGTGATACTCGGCGAATGGTCTAAGCCGCTGGTCGCCGAGACGCCGTTGGGCAGACTTGGGACAATGGAGGAACTCGCGGCTTTCGCCTGCGTGCTGCTCGACGGCAGCAACCGCTTCCAGACCGCCCAGTATTTCTCCTTTTCCGGCGGCTGGAGCGAGCTCTAGGGCAGCATCAAACCGGGTTGCCGCCAGCCGGCGAACCGCTCATCACCCGCCATCGGCGAACATCGCCTCCACATCCACCTTGCGGATCTTGCCCGACGGCGTGAGCGGGAAGCTTTCGACGAAAAGCCAGCGGCGCGGCACCTTGAAATGCGCGATGCGGCTCGCCGCGTGATTTTCCAGTTCCCCGGCACCGGGCGAAAACCCCTCGCGAAGCTGGACCGCCGCGCCGACCACCTGGCCCCAGCGCTCGTCGGCTATCGGTACCACGGCAGCGCCTTGAACGGCGGGATGCTCGAGCAGGCAGTCCTCGACCTCGGCCGGATAGATGTTCTCGCCGCCGCGAATGATGACTTCGCGGGCTCTGCCGCTGATGCGCAGATAGCCGTTCTCGTCTATCGAACCGAGATCGCCGGTATGCAGGAAGCCTTCGGCATCGATCGTCTGGGCAGTGGCTTCGGGCATCCGGTAATAGCCTTCCATGACGACGGGCCCGCGCACGCAGACCTCTCCGGTCTCGCCCACAGCCAAAGTCTCGCCGTCCTGCAGTCCGCAAATCCTGACTTCGACGTGAGGCGCCGGCCGGCCGACGGTTTCGGAAATCGCCTGCGCACTGTCGTTCGGCATCGTCGCGCTGATGAGCGGACATTCCGACTGGGCGTAGGTTACGATCACCGGCGCGGCGAATTCGCGCATCAGCCGTTCGATCAGGGGCCGCGGCACCTGCGCACCGCCCGAGCCGATCGATCGCACCGCGAAGCTGCCGGGCCGCCACTCCGGCTGCTCGGCCAGCGACAGGATCATCGTCGGCACGCCGCCGATCCGCGTCGCACCGCATTCGCGCATCATCCGCAGGTATTCGCCGGGGTCGAAGCGATGCATCACCACATAGCAGGCGCCCGTGGTCATCGCGCCAAGAACCATGCTGATCGCGCCGCCCATGTGATTGAGCGGGATGGGATTGAGCCAGACGTCGCTTTCGTCCCCGCCGGCGAGCTGCGTGCGGAGCCAGCCGCCGTTGAGCGCGGCGCGATGCGACAGCGCGGCGCCTTTCGCCCTGCCGGTGGTGCCGGACGTGAACTGGATCAGGAACAGGTCGGTGGGCCGGACGGGAGGCGAAGGAACGGGGCTGCACTGGCTTGCGAGCTTGCGCAGGTTGGCCAGGGGATAGGTCCGTTCCTGTCCGACAATCGCCCTCGCGCGCTCCATCAGAGACACACCGCGGGTATCCCGGTCCGCCAGCAGCAGGGCCGGCGCGGTGAGGTCCAGCGCATGGCGACATTCATGGTCGGTCCATGCCGGATTCCATGAAGCGACGACCATGCCGGCTTTCGCGCAGCCATATTCCAGGAGGACCCAGTCGACCGAATTGCGCGACCAGATGCCGACGCGATCGCCGGGCGCGGCGCGCTCGAGCAGCCAGGCGGCAACCCGATCGGCTTCATCGAGCAATTGGCGGTAGGACATCGTCTCGATGCCGCCCTCGCCCGACCAGACCAGCGCAGGACGGTCGGCAAAGCGCTCCGCCATCTGCCGCAGCGTGTCGCCGACAGTGCCATCGATGAGATCGATCGAAGTATCGGGCGGGATGTGCGCCGCACCACGCTCGTTGCTCATCCAGCGTTCCTCCCCGGACACGACTGCACGCCGGCATCCTGTTGCGAATGGCGAACGGGCCTTGTCAGCGTCACTCGCCAGCCGGCAGATCGACCTTCGCTATGCAATGGCTCCGCACCGACCCCAGCCACAGCGCATCCTCCGTCCTGAGGCCGATCGTGGCAACGCCGAAATGCCTGGTTCCGGTACCGTCGAAAATCTCCGTGACTTCGTAGGTTACCGGGTCGATCTCGGCCGACTTGTAGTCGAGCGCGCAAGCGGGATTGTTGGTCATCACGCAGACGGAGACCGCTTCTTCGCTCGCGGTATGGCCCGTCGCCACGAGCTTGCCGTTGAACCCGTAGCGGATGTTGTCGGGATGGAAACCGAGCCTGATTTCGTGTGCCTTGCCCAGACCGGGGTCGAGAGGCATGTGCGTCACACTCGCGCCGGGCCAGGAATTGACATAGGCCCACTTTCCGTCGGCAGACAGTTCGATGCCGTTGTTCCCCAGCAATGCGCTGTTCGGCACCTTCTTCCAGCCAGCCCCGGGCGACCAGGTGAAGACCGCACCATATTTCATCGCTTCCCGCACCTGTTCCATATCCCCGGAAGCTTCCGGCATGCCGTTTGCGGCGATGTCGGCGAAATTGGGAACCGCGAAGTCGCCGGCATAGGATGCCGACATGACGACGCTCCCGTCCGGCCGGGCGGCCACGGAGTTGGGCATCGATTTCCCGGGACTGATGATGCAACCGATCCAGCCGACCTGCGGCCCACCGTCGTCCATGGCGATCTCGAACACCTCGATCGATTCGCGGCCGCCGTGGTTGACCACGTAGAGGTTGTAGGTGCCGTCCGGATTGGATTTCAGGCCGAGGCCGTGAGCCGAGAACTGAACCGGATCGGCGGGCCCGGGACATGCATCGTAGGGGGCTCGCGCCTCCACCCCGTCGGCCACGTCCAGGACCAGTTTCCGCCCGGTCGCGGTCTCGCGGTGAAACAGGTAGAGGCCGCCTTTCTGGAAGAAGGCGTCGCCGATACCCGAGCCGACGATCCATGGGCTGTCCGGCAGGGCCACCATGTCTTCCACGTTCTCGAAGCCGCAAATCAGCCTGTCCGGTTCAGCGGCGGCAACGATCTGCGCAGTGCAAAGAGCGGCAGCGCTGGCGACCCAGCCGAGCCTCGCGGCGGTGTTCATTGGCTTCATGACTGCTCCCTCCAGGCGATCTCTCTCGGTCCCGGCTTTATCCCGGTTCGCCTTTCCACATAGACCGCGGCTCGGTCGGCTCCAACCCTTCGCCCCCGCCAAGTCGTGCCGGGCGGCTCAGTGCATGGCCGCCGGAGCAGCGCCGGGCGCCAGGGGACGAAGGAAGAGGACCAGCGGCATCGTTACAAGCCCCACCAGGCAAAGCGCCAGATAGAGGTCGTTGAAGGTCATGGTCAGCGCCTGGACGAGGATTTGCGCATCCAGCGCCCGGTAGGCTGCCGACAGCCCGTCAAGTCCCCCTCCCAGAAACGCGGCCATCTCGGCCAGCGCCTGCTGCACATCGAACCCGTTGGCGCCGATCGATTCGTTGAGCCGCCAGTGGTGGAACTCCAGTCTTTGCTCCTGGAAGCTCGCGATGGCGGCAAGCCCGATCGACCCTCCGAGATTTCGCGAAACCGAGATCAGGCTGTTGCCTTCCGCCGCATCCTCGACGGACACCGACGAAATGACCGTCTGCTGCAGGGGAATGGCCGAAAGCGTCGTGCCGATGCCGTAAAGCAACTGGGTGGGAAGGAAGTCGGCGCCGACCCAGTCGGCGGTCAGTCCGCTGGCGAGATAGGCGGCAAAGGATACCGAAAGGATCGCACCGGCCACGATGAGCCTCGTATCGATCCGGGCGACCATCAACGGATAGATGAATGCGGCGGGGACGGCGACGAGCCCCGAAATGAAAGCCACCTGCCCCGCCTGCAATGCATTGTAGCCGGCAAGCGCTGCAAGGAACTGCGGCGTGAGGAAAAGCGTGCTGTAAAGAAGCATGCCGACGACGCCCATCAGCGCAATGGCAGATCCCAGATTCCTGTCCCGCAAGAGCGACAGTTTGAGCACCGGACGCCGGGAGCGAATCTGGCCGATGGCGACAAGGACGAAACCAACCACGCTCGCGATGGCAAGTTGCCAGATGAGCGCAGATTCGAACCAGTGCTTGCGGTGCCCTTCTTCGAGCAGCGTGGTGACCGAGCCCAGCCCGATTACCATACCCGCAATCCCGAACCAGTCGGCACTGCGGAGTTCCGACGGATTCGCGGGCGATCGAGGGATGGCTATCATGATGAGCACGATCTGGAGCATGCAGATCGGCACGTTCATGAAGAAGGCGAGATGCCAGCTGAAGTTCTCGGTCAGCCAGCCGCCAAGCAGCGGGCCGGCGATCGGACCGAGCAGCGCGGCCATCGCGGTGATCGCCAGCCCGACGGCCTGTTGCGCGGGAGGCAATCGGGTGGCGACGATCGTCAGGCTGGTGGGGATGAGGATGCCCCCGGCCATGCCCTGCCCCACCCGGCCGAAAATCATCGTGGCGAGATCCGGAGCAAAACCGCAAACCACCGAGAAGAAGGTGAAAAGGGTCGTGCTGGCAAGCAGCAGACGCCTCATCCCCAGCAGGCGTTCCAGCCAGGCCGTCAGCGGTATCGTGACGATCTCCGCGATAAGATAGGACGTGCCGACCCAGGTTCCCTCGCTCGGCGTTGCGCCTATCTCGCCCTGGATGACCGGCAGGGATGCATTGACGATCGAGACGTCCACCAGCGCCATCAGGGCACCGATCGTGCCCGCCGACACCGCAAGCCAGTCCGAGAAGCTTGCCTTCCTGGAAGTTCCGGACAGAGACGCTTCTGTGGGGACCGTGGCCACCTACGCCGTGCTCCCGGAGTGACGCTGGCGCGCGAGGAGCACTGTCAGAAGCGATCCACGAGGTGTGAGTTCCGCCCGTCCGCATCGAGGCGGCGCGCCACGAGATAGCCCGCCCCCATCCAGCCGCGGCGCGTCCACTTGCCGAACGACAGCCGTGTTCCGGGCGAGCCCGAGGCCGCGGGAAGCATCTTGATCCTTTCGAGCGCTTCCTTGACGCCGCGCGGCGTCAGGGGATGGGCGTCGGCGAAGGCCTGGACCAGAACCGTCGCCAGATCGCGATTGACGACTGGCACGCAGTATTCCGGCCGGCGGCCGAAGGCCTTCTCGAACTCGTCGAGGAAGCGCTGGCCGAGTTCGTTACCCTCGTCGTACTGGTCGAGTCCGGTCCATCCCAGGATCGCCTGCCACATGACCGGATTGACCCAGGCGTTCTGAAACGCTGTTCCCATGAAGCGCGGCGGGTCCCAGCCGAGCGCGGCCAGCGCCGGATTGACGTGGACAACGCCGAACCCGAAACCGCAGTGGACGAGCGCGTCGGGCTTCGCATCATGGAGCCGGCTCACCGCCTCGCCCACGTCCTGCGCCGTCTGAGCGATGAATTCCTCGCGAACGATCCGGATGCCTTCCGCGCGGCAGGCCTTGCGGAAATGGCGGATGTAGCTTTCCCCGATGAGCGACTGTTCGATCATCGCGCCGACCGTCTTGTGCCCCTGTCTGGCCAGCAGGCTTGCCCAGAACACCGGCTCGTCCGTCATCGATCCCTGCGGCAGCGCGAAGGTCCATTCCCCAAGCCAGTCGTCGGTGCCGCACACGCTTATGGCGGGCACGTGAAAGCGCGCCTCGATCGCCTCGCGCACCGGCACTGCGTTGTCGGTAATGGCCGGGCCGAACACCGCGAGGCAGCCCTCGTCGACCAGTTCGCCATAGGCGTCGATCACCGCCTTGACGGTGCCTTTGGGCAGGCCCTCGACTTCCTTGAAGACGATCTCGACCGGCCTGTCGATTAGCCCCGATTCCAGCGCCTGCGCGAACACGAGTTCGAACGTTCCGGTCAGGTCCTGCCGGTTTTCCTCCGGAAAGCCCGGCGGGAGCTTGAAATCGAACAGATAGCCCAGCTTGATGGGCTCGGCGCTGCTTTCGTATGACATCGACCGGCTCTCCCCCCTTGGGTCGGCTAGTGGCCCGACCCCGATATGTCGCGGCCCTCGATCACATCCAGGATTTTCGCCGGCGTGAACGGCAGGTTGATCTCGATATCGCCGAAGGGCCGGAGCGCATCGACGATGGCATTGACCAGCGTCGGCGGTCCGATAATGGCGCCGCCCTCGCCCACCCCGCGCATGCCGCCGGTCGTCTTCGACGGCGTGTTGGCGTGGATGTACTCGAAGTCGGGGATGTCGCTGAATGTGGGCATCAGGTAGTCCTTGAAGGTCGCGGCGAGCGGATTGCCGCGCGCATCGTAGGGCATGTCCTCGAGCAGGACCTGGCCGATACCCTGAGCCAGACCCCCGGCGATCTGGCCCTCGACCACGCCGGGATTGATCACCGTCCCGCAATCCTCGCTGGACAGCCAGCGCCGGATCTTCACGAAGCCGGTGTCCGGATCGATCTCGACGATGCAGGCATGCGCGGCGCTGGTGAAGGTGAACGGCGGCGGCTGGTAGCGGTACTGCGCCTCGAGCCCCGGACCGACCCCTTCGGGCAGGCGGGCGGGCTCACCATAGGCGACCTCCGCGATTTCCCTCAGCGAGCGGGACATTTCCGGCGCGCCCTCGATATGCACCTTGCCGTCGGCGATCGTGATCGCGTCGGGATTGGCGTTGTAGAGATGCGCGGCAATCTGCTTGACCTTGTCGGCGAGCATTTCCGATGCGGTCCACGAGGCGCCGCCGGCGATCACGGCCTGCCGGCTGCCCGCCGCGCCCGGGCCGAAACCGCCCAGCGCCGAATCCCCTTCGAAGACGGTGACGTCCTCGTAAGGCACCCCCAAACGCTCTGCGATCACCTGCGCCATGGTGGTGGCGGTCCCGTGGCCCTGCGAATGGGTACCGAGGGTCGCGGTGACCTTGCCGGTCGGTTCGATGCGGACCGTGGCGAGCTCCCCGGTCATCGGCGCCATCTGGCCGGCTGCCGCCGTCGGCTCGACATAGGTCGCGATGCCGAGGCCGAGGTAGCGCCCCTGCTCGCGCGCTTGCGCCTGCTCCTTGCGGAATGCGGCAACGTCGAGATTCTCGAGCAGCTTCTCGAGGCATTCTCCGGGCGAGATGTCGTCCACCTCGATGCCGAAGGTCGTCGTATGAGGCTGGTCGGGCTTGTAGACCAGGTTCTTGCGGCGGATCTCGATGGGATCGATGCCGATCTCGCGCGCCGCATCGTCGAGCAGGGTCTCCCGGATCAGCGATTCCATCGCCCAGGGGCCGCGATAGCCGCCCAGCCCCATGGTGTTCGAATACCAGCCGCGCGAGATGAAGCCGTAGACCGGCATCCGGTAAGCCGGCCACATGAACATGTGGACCGCGGCATTGCAGTCCTCGCCCATCGGCCATGCGCCGTTGTTGGAACTGTAGTCGCAATAGCCGGCAACGATCTTTCCGCCCTCGTCGAAAGCGATCGTCAGCGTGGCTTCCTGTTCGCGCGCGTGGCTCGAGGCAGTGAGCGATTCGAAGCGATCCTCGATCCACTTCAGGGGGCGCCCGAACAGCCGCGCGCCGGCGATGATCGCGATCTCTTCCCTCCAGGGGAAATTCTTGAGGCCGAACCCGCCACCCACATCCTTGGCGAACACGCGGATCGCGGTCTCCGGCAGATCGAAGGCAAGCGAGACCCAGCGCGCGACCAGATGCGGGCTCTGGCAGCCGATCCAGATCGTCATCTCCTCCGCGCCGTCGCAGGTGGCGACGCAGCCGCGCGTTTCCATCGGCGATTGCGCGATGCGCTGGTGGCGAAACGAGCGGGTGACCTTGTGCGCCGCGCCGTCGAGAAGCGCCTGCAGTTCCTCGCCGATCTCCTCGCCCATCTCCTGCGAGATATTGTTCTCACGGCCGGGATGGACGGGCGGACCGGAGCGGGCATCGGCAAGGCTAACGACCGGCTCTTCCTCATCGATCTCGATGTCGATCAGCGTGGCCGCATCCTCGGCGATCGCACGGCTTTCCGCGATCACCATCGCGATCGGATCACCGACGCAGGCGACGCGCCCGTCCGCAAGGATCGTCACCGGCGCCTCGATCGGGCCGAAGAAGAAGTTCATCACGTTCAGCTGGACGTTCGCGAAGTCCGCCTGGGTGTAAACTCCATGCACTCCCGGGATTTCCAGCGCCGCGGCGGTGTCCATCGAAGCGATACGACCGCGCGCGACCGGTGAGCGGAGAAAGGCGCAATGCAACATGCCGGGCAGGCGGACGTCGTCGACGAACTGACCGCGCCCCGTCAGCAGCCGGGCGTCTTCCTTGCGCGGCGTCCGTTCGCCGACATAGCGGTGCGCGCCGGGGATCTGCACGTTCATGCCGTTTCTCCCTGGCTGGCGCCGGCAAGCTGGCGGATCGCCCGGCGAATGCCCTGATAGCCCGTGCAACGGCAGATATGGCCGGACATCGCCGCTTCCATCTCCCCGGTGCCGGGCTTCGCGTCACCCGCCGAAAGCGCGGCAAGCGTCATCACCACACCGGGAGTGCAGAAGCCGCATTGCAGGCCGAAATTATCCCGCATGGCCTGCTGCACCGGATGCAGCGTGCCGTCGGCCGCGGCCAGGCCCTCGACGGTCGTGACTTCGCACCCCTCGGCCTGCACCGCCAGCATCAGGCAGGAGCGCATGGCCCTGCCATCGACAATAACGGTGCACGCACCGCAAACCCCGTGTTCGCACGCCAGGTGCGTTCCCGTGTAGCCAAGCCCTTCACGCAGGAACTCACCCAGGCTGGTGCGCGCATCGACCAGTGCCTGGTGCCGGCGGCCATTGACAGTCAGTTCGATCCGGTGCTCGCTCATGCGCCGATTCTCCGGCTCACCGGCTCACCGGCGTTGAACTGACGAACAATATGCGTCTCGGCCACGCTTTTCCCCTCCGATTCTGATTCTTCCGAAATGTTATGGCGCAATATGCGCCGACGCCCAACCGTGATCCTCGTCGCGTCTCTCGATCGGCTTTTCGGTCCCGAAGGGCGGACGATCGGTGGCTTTACAGACATCGCAAGAGGAAAGATTGTTTCCCGCAATGATGGCACTGAACCATCTGGACCGGGTGCAGGCACGAACTCCGTCTGCCTCCGCAGTCTCGGGAGAAGGCAATGGAAAGGCACGGATTTATCGACACGGACTCGCATGTCATCGAGCCCGACGACCTGTGGGACAACTACCTCGAAGAGAAGTACCGCGACGAGGCTCCCGTCACGCGGGTCGGGTACAAGACGGACGAGAACGGATTCGGCTTCTTCAACGACGTCACCATAGGAGACTGCAACCAGCCTGTCGGCTTTTTCGGCACCACGTCCGTGATGCCGGACCTGGGCGAAGTGTATGACGAATACGCTCGAGAGGGTTTCCCGGCGAACAGCTACGTCGACGCGATGGACAAGGTCGGCATCGACTGCATGGTGCTGTATCCCACGGCCGGTCTCTACACCAACCAGGCTCCTGATACCCGCGCCGAGGTCGCCGCGGCCTATCGCAGGGCCTACAACAACTGGCTCCACGACTTCTGTTCCGAAGGCGACGGCCGGCTGATCGGCGCGGGCGCGGTGGACCTGCGCGACCCCGATCTGGCCGCGCGGGAAGCGGTCCGCTGCGTGAAGGACCTCGGCTTCAAGGCCATCATGATCAATCCGACAAGGGTTGGCCCCTATACGCTCTATGCCCCGGAAATGGACCGGCTCTGGGCGACGATCGCCGACCTGGACGTTCCCGTCGGCATCCACGGCGGCGCTCTGAATGCCAGCGACCGGTTCATTTACGATCTCTTCCCGGACCTGCCGTATGCCCAGGGCATATCCGCCTTCGTCTTCGGGAACATGGCCGCCATCGCGGGATTCATCATCGGCGGCGTACTGGAGCGGCACCCGACGTTGCGCACGGTCAACCTCGAGGCCGGTTCGGGCTGGCTCGTGCCCTGGCTCTACCGCCTGCAGGTGGCGAACCAGGGCGGGCGCGGCGACATGCTTATCCCCGGACTGTCGATGCAGCCGATCGACTACTGGAAGCGCCAGTGCTTCATTTCGACCGAGCCGGGCGATCCCGGCATCAAGGAAGTGGTCGATGCGCTGGGCGATGAATGCGTGGTGGTCGCCACGGACTTCAGCCACCCCGAGGGGCGCCAGTACGTCAGCGCGCCGCAGGACGTGGAGAACATGGCCGGCGTGTCGGATGCATCCAAGCGCAAGATCGTCTGGGACAACGCGCTCCGGCTCTATCCGCTCGACATGAACTGACCGGCCGGGGTGAAGCAGTCCTGCGACATCCTCGTCGTTGGCGCGGGCTCGGCCGGCGCGCCGCTGGCTGCACGGCTGTCGGAGGATCCGAGCCGGACGGTCATGCTTCTCGAAGCGGGGCCTCGCTTCATCGGCGCCGCCAGCTATCCCCCCGAGCTGAGATATGCCGGGGTGCTGCGCGCCATGCTGCCCGGCCATCCCAACAACTGGGATCTCACCGCCACCCTCGGGGAGGCCATGCTGCAGCCGTTGCCGCGCGGACGCGTCGTCGGCGGCTCGAGCGCGCTGAACGGTGCGCTGTTCACGCGCGGCCTGCCGCAGGACTTCGACGGCTGGGCCGGCGAAGGCAATCCCGACTGGTCATACGAGCGCGTGCTTCCCTTCTTCCGCAAGCTGGAGAACGACCGGGACATCCGCGACGATTTTCACGGCAGCAACGGCCCGGTCCCGATCCGCCGCGCGGGCGAGGACGAGCTCGTGCCGATAGATCGCGCCTTTACCGCCGCGTGCCGCGAGGCGGGTTTCCCGGACGATCCCGACATGAACGGGCCCGAATCCATCGGCATCGGCCTGCTGCCCACCAACACCTCCGGCGGCGTCCGCATGAACACGGCGCTCGCCTATCTCGATCCGGCGGAGCATCGCCCCAACCTGACCGTGACGGCAAATGCGCAGGTGCGGCGTATCCTCATGGAAGGCAACCACGCGGTGGGCGTGGAAGCCGTGATCGACGGCCAGCCCTGCACTGTCTTCGCGGGCGAAGTCATCCTCAGCGCAGGCGCGGTGAAGTCACCGCAACTGCTGATGGTCTCGGGCATCGGCCCTGCCGACGAGTTGCGGCGCCATGCCATCCCGGTTCGGCACGAACTGCCGATGGTCGGACGCCGGTTCACCGACCACGGCTCCCTGACGATGCCTTTCCGCATGCCGAAGCGGCGCAGCCCGATGCCGGACCCGAAACGCAGCACATGGGCGCACTGCGGCCTGCATTTCACCAGCAGCGCATCGGACGAAGTGAGCGACCTGCTGCTGATGCAATCGGCGATCCCGACCACCTACAGCATCTTCCACGGGCAGTCCCTGATCGAACGCGCGCGGACCTTGCGGCAGACGCTTGGCGGGATTTCACCTTCAAGGCTGCTCGACTACGCCCGCTTCGGCTGGGACCACGCCATCACCTGCGTGATGCTGCGCGACGAAAGCGAAGGTGAAATACGGCTGACGTCACCCGATCCCGCGGCAAAGCCGGAGCTGCGCTATCGCTACCTTGCGACCGAACGCGACCGGGCCCGGATGCGCGAGGCGCTGCGCACTGCCGCACAGCTTGTCGCGAGCGGACCCTATCGCGACCTCGGCGCCCAGCGCGCGATCCTGAGCGATGCGGAACTGGATGACGACGACCTGCTGGACCGGCATGTATCCCAACATCTCGGCACTTCGATCCACATGGCGAGCTCCTGCCGGATGGGCCCGTCGCCGGAAACGGCGGTGGTCGACCAGCATTGCCGGGTTCACGGTCTGAAGGGACTGCGCGTCGTCGATACGTCGATCATGCCGCGCGTCGTCAGGCGATGCCCTGCGGCATCGGCGCTCATGCTGGGCGAGCGCGCCGCGCAATTCTTCGACTGATCCGCCTGCTTCCAAGGAGAAACAGCATGCAACTGTCCGACTATGCCAACCGCTACGAGACGATCCGCTTCGAGCGGAGCAACGGGATTCTCGAAATGACCATGCATTCCGGGGGCGGCGAAGTGCAGTGGAACGTGTCCAGGCAAGGCCATCACAACGAACTGGGGCTCGCCTTCGCCGACATCGCCCGCGACACCGAGAACAAGGTGGTGATCCTGACCGGCACCGGCAGCACCTTCGTCGCCGCTCGCGACGAGAACGAAGTCGTCCCCGAAGACAATCTGCACGACATGTGGGACCGGATGATGGACGAAAGCGCGGCCATGCTCGAGGGGCTGCTGGCGATTCCCGTGCCGGTCATCTGTGCGGTCAACGGGCCGGCGCTGATCCATTCCGAGATCCCGGTGATGTGCGACATCGTGCTTGCGGCGGAGCATGCCGAATTCGCCGACACGACGCACATGCCCAACGGCATGCCACCGGGAGACGGCACCCAGATGATCTGGCCGATCCTGCTCGGCCCCAACCGGGGGCGCTATTTCCTGCTGAGTGGCGAGCCGATGAGCGCCGAGGAAGCGCATCGACTGGGGGTCGTCGCGGAAGTGCTTACCGCCGATAGGCTGATGCCCCGCGCCCGCGAACTCGCCACCCGCCTCGCCGGGTTCCCGCGCCGGTCACTCAAACATGCGAAGACGCTGATGGTCCGCTACCTGCGACACCGTATCCGCGACGAGCTGGAGATCGGGCTGCTCTCGCAGGGCATGGCGATCCTGTGAACCTTCCGCGCCCGTAGGACGCAGCAGGCAACTAGGTACAGCAACCGCCGTTCACGCCGAGAGTCTGGCCGGTGATGTATCCGGCATCCTCGGAGGCGAAGAAGGCGATCGCGGCGGCCGCTTCTTCCGGCTGCCCCACTCTGGGGATCGGATAGGTGGCGACGATCTCCTCGTAGGGAACGGGGAACAGATCGCCGTCTATCGCGCGCTGCGCCATCGGCGTGAGGATGAAGCCAGGAGCGACGGCGTTCACGGTGATGCCCTTCGCACCGAGCTCGACCGCGAGCGACCGCGTCATCGCGGTCACACCGCCCTTGCTGGCGGTGTAGTGAACCATGTTGGCCGCGCCGATCTGCGCACCGAGCGCGGTCAGGTTGACGATGCGTCCCCAGCCTGCGGAGATCATGTCGGGCAGCACCGCCTGGGTCGCGTGGTAGGTGCCCTTGAGATTGACGTCCATGATGCGGTCCCACGCCGCCTCGCCGATCTGTTCGAACGGGGTGAATTCCTCGATCCCGGCGTTGTTCACCAGGATGGTGACGGGACCCAGGGTGTCCCGCACCTGGCTGACGGCGGCATCGACCTGCGCGCGGTCGGAAACGTCGGCCTGCACCGCCACGGCCCTGCCCCCGGCGTCGGTTATCGCCTGCGCGACAGCCTGCGTGTTCGCCGCCTTCTGGCCGAGCACGCCGACCGCGTTCCCGTCCCGCGCGAGCCTCAGGCACACCGCCTCGCCGATCCCGGCGCCGCCCCCGGTAACCAAAGCCACCCTGCCTGCTGACGCCATCCTTCAGAGTCCTTCCACCCGGTCGCGCAAGGTACAGCGCTCGATCAGTCCGATGGTCTCCTCCCCGTCCCAGACATAGCGCGCCGTGCCCTGGTGCAGGATCGAGACGTCCGCCATCTCGAACAGGTCGTGATCGAACATCGAGAGCAGAACCTCGCCGCCGATCTCTATGCGGCCGATTTCGCTTTCGAGCACAAGGCTCGCATCGTCGCCGCTTGTGGCAAGCCGGCGCATCCATGGCGCCCGGGCAACCCGGGCCGGCACCTGCCTGCCGGCCTCGGTGAACAGGAAGGCTTCGTTGAAGGCCTCGGGACCTTCCGGCCCCGGCGCCATCACAATCGCACCGAAGGCCCGGCCAGAGGGAAACAGCGCCGAGTGCTGGCAGTGACCCAGCGCCGCGCCCATGTTGCGCACGCCCTGTCGCCGCACGCGCATGCCGGTCCCGTCGACGCGATGATCCGCACCGTCGAAGCTCACGTTGCCCTTGACCCGGCAAAGCTGCTCGTAGCGCACGCCGCCCATCAGCGCCGACCCGTCGCCTTCCTTCATCTTGCGCGCGGCTTCGGCGGTCAGTCCACCCATCAGCCACGGGGGAGCCGCCATCTCCGCCTCGAAACGGAAAGCGAGAGGCACAGGGCTGCCGTCGCTTTCACCGGCCAGCTGCGCCGCCGAGGTAGACTGCCGGGCGGTTCCGTCGAACTCCACGGTCCAGCGCCTGAACGGCTCGAGGCACTGGAACCGCAGCGGCCCGGCGCCCCGGATCGAAGGCGAACCGTCCGCGCCCGCCGCTTCATGCCCCGGTTCCTGCGACCAGACCCGCAAGGTCCTGCCGTCGGCATGCACGAAGTTGAGCTGTACCCAGGGCGTTTCCCAATCCGATCCGATCGCGTCGAACGTCACGCGCGGCAAGGCAAGCGTGCCGCTCTGGTCCATGATCCACAGCGTTGCGGAATCGCGCATGCCCGGATCACGCGGCCGCTCCGGGATGAAATATTCGAAGTGCGGATCGAGCCCGCCGGTCAGGTCCGCAAGCATGGGCATCAGACCGTCATTCCCGGACGGATGCCGAATCCGAAGCCGAACTTTTCGGTGTAGCTCGCGAACTGCTCGTTGATCCGCTCGGCGCTCATGCCGAACTCCTCGGGCGAATGCCTGTGCTGACCGTGCTTCGTCTGGTGGTGGTTCGCGAGCCAGTTGCGGATAGCGTCCGCATGCCGGTCCGACATGGTCAGCCCCGCCCAGTCGTAGATGCGACGCACACCCTCGACGTGGTCGGCCATCAGCTCGTGATAGTTGCTGTCGAAGAAGCGGTCGTCGCCGATCGCCTCGCGCGACTTCATCGCCTTGTCGGTGATGGCCCACTGGAATTCCATCGCTTTCCTGCCCTGGGCACGGCGGGCCTCCGGCGTGACCGGATGCCCGTTCAGCCCCAGCAGGATCGCCTGCACGCTCGCCAGCGATGCGAGCTGCTGAGAGAGGTCGCGGTGCGTCCAGATCAGTTTCGCATCCGGGTACTGCGCGGCTAGCTCGGCCAGCCAGAGCATGTGGTCGGATCCCTTCAGCGCCCAGCGGGTGCCGGTGTTGCCCCATTGGATGTGCTGGAGAAAATCGTGATGCAGCCCGACCGCAGCGGAGTGATCGGCTTTCAGCAGGTAGTCGCGGTAGCTGTCGTCGCCCCACCAGCACCACAGCTGCTGGGCGGTAAAGGCAAGGGACAGGATGTCGCTGCCGCATTCGGCCAGAGCGCCCGACCCTTCCTCGATCATGTAGGGATGGGTGACGAACACGTCCGGAATCAGGCTGAACAGGTCCATCATCCGCTTTTCCGCAGCGTCCAGCCGTTCCTGCGTGGGCGTGCCAAGCGCAAGCGGCGGCGACGGTTCGCGGCAGATCCAGTGCTCGGGCGCCATGTTGTCGGGATCGAGGCTGAGCAGCGTGTGAAGCAGGGTGGAGCCGGATCGCGGCGGGCCGACCACGATCAGCGGCGCTTCGATTGTCTGCCGCGCGATCTCCGGATAGGCCTTCCGGTCCGCGACGAGCCTGAGCCGCGTGACAAGCTGATGCGTGAGATAGTCGATGGCCAGCGCACGCGCTTGATCGGTCATTCCCTGCCAGCTTCCGCGTTCGATGGATTCGACAAGCGCGGCAAGCCCCGCATTGCGTGCCGGATCGCCGAAATCGTCGACGCCCGTCTGCGAAGCGGCCATGTCCATCAACTCCTGCGGAGTGGGACACCTGCTCAGGTCGGCGGCGATGCCGGTCATTGCGCTTTCTCCATCATACTCGCTCGTCGGTCAGTTGTTGTCCGGAATGGCAGGCGGCGGTTGGAAAGGCGCCGCATTGGTCGGCCACGGGGCACGCGCGAAGACACCCCCATCAAGATGGATCACTTCTCCGGTGATGATCGAAGCGCGATCGGACAGCAGGAACACGACTGCCTCGCCGATCTCGTCCGCAGTCCCCGACCGGCCGATGCAATTGAGGGAGGCGGTTGCACGGCCGACTTCGCCGCCGACCACGAATGGCAAGGTTGCGTTGGCACGAATGCCTTGCCGACCGTATTTCGAGGCGATGAAGCGCGTGAGCGCATTCACCCCGGCCTTGGCGACCTGATAGCCGAAGCGGACCTGACCGGCCACGAGCGAGGCCGCAGAAGAATTGAACAGAAAGGACCCGCCGCCACGTTCCACCATGGACGGGATTGTCAGCCGGGACAGCTCGAGCGCGCCGTTCAGATTGACGTCCATCGTCGTCTGCCAGAGCTCGTCGTCGATATCGATCGAGTCGTGCTCGTTGTCGTAGAAGCCGGCATTGTAGAATACGCAGTCGATCGGCCCGAGCGCCGCCACCGTGTCGTCCACCGCCGCGCGTATCGATGCCCGGTCCGTCAGATCGCAATGCAGCGCCACGGCTTCTCCGCCGGCATCGCCTATTTCCCTGGCAATCTTTCGCGGCACTTCGTCTCCGCGCGCAGCCAGCGCCACCTTTGCACCTTCGCGCGCGGCGATCAGCGCGGTCGCCGCTCCCATGTAAGGGCCCACGCCGGCGATAAACAGCACCTTGTCTGCAAGCTCTCCAGGCCGCGCCATCGGCATTCTCCCCAATGCGTGTTCGTCATCTTGTTAGCAAGGGGTCGACGAGTCAAGCCGATGCTTCAAACGAACGCGGCCCGGGGAGCGGCCAGCACCGGTCAACTGCGTTTCGGGCCCCGCTGCACGTCGCGGAAGGCGACGTTGCGGTCGCCGCTCGGCTCGCGCGGCATGCCGAGAACGCGCTCGGCGACGACATTGCGCGAGATCTCGGTGGTGCCGCCGCCGATGCACGCGACCTGGCGCATCAGGAAATTCATTCCCACGGCCTGCGTCGCATCCTCCTCTTCCTCGTCCCACACGCTGGCCGAAGCACCGGCCAGCTCGAACGCAATGGTGGAACGCCTGACGCTGGCGGTGCCGCGAAAGACCCGGTCGATGGACGAAAGGTCCTTGTTGCCCCTGCCCGAGGCCGCAGCAGCGGCTATCCGGCCCTGCAATTCGTGCGTGATGATGCCCAGGGCGCAGTGCTCGCCGATCAGCTCGCGAGCGGCCGGATCGTCCAGCCTGCCGGACTTGCGGGCGATACCGATGACCGACGGTTCGTGAGACTGTTCGCGCTTGAGCCCGATGGGACGGGTCACATAGGGCGAATTGTGGCCGATGCGCTCATGGTACATCCAGCGGGTGCCGACGGTCCAACCCGCGTCGATCTCGCCCAGCCGGTCGCTGTCGGGGATCCGGACGTCGGTAAAGAATTCCTGGCAGGCTTCCGATTCCCCGTTGAGGCGCTCGATCCGCTGGATCTCGACGCCGGGCTGGTGCAGCGGAAGAATGAACACCGACAAGCCCTGATGCTTGGGCACGTCCCAGTTGGTGCGCGCCAGGATGATGCCCCAATCCGCCCACCAGGCCCGGGAGGTCCAGACCTTCGACCCGTTGAGGATCCAGTCGTCGCCGTCGCGCACCGCCGCCGTCGTCGCACCGGCGACATCGGAACCGCCACCCGGCTCCGACAGCAGCTGGACCCAGACGCCTTCGCCCTTGAGGATCCCCGGCAGGTGCCGCGCCTTCTGTTCGGGCGAGCCATATTCAAGCAGCACGGCGGCGCAGGGCGAGAAGGTCGGGACCGAAAAGCGCGAGGGATATTCGTGCCCCGCCAGTTCCTCGTTGAAGGCGCGGTTGTGCTCGGGCGTCAGCCCCTGCCCGCCGTATTCCTTCGGGAAGCAGATGCCGGCGAAGCCGCCGTCATACAATTTGCGCTGAAGCGCGCGGTCGCGGGCGACTGCGCGCAGCTCCTCCTCGTCGGTGTCGCAGTGCTGGCTGATGTCCCAGGGCTGCATGGGCCCGAGATTGGCATTGATCCATTCGCGGGCGCGGAGGCGGAAGTCCTCCACCGATTCCATCTCTTCGCTCATGCCGCGTGCTCCCTGTCGATCTCCATGGCGGCGAGCCATCTGCGGTGCTCGGCCGGCGTCCCGTAGAGCAACCGGTCCAGCGTTATGCGCCGCAGGAAGAAGTGAAGGTCGTGCTCGTAGGTCACGCCAATGCCGCCGTGCAGCTGGACGCAATCCTGCGCGAGTTCGACGCCCTGCTCGCCGATATAGGACTTGGCCGCGCACGCGGTTTCTCCGGCAAGCGCGGTCCCGTCGGCAACGGCCTCGGCAGCCGCATCGCTGACCGCATGGCTTGCCTCCAGCCAGCTCTTCATGTCCGCAAAGCGGTGCTTGAGCGCCTGATAGGATGCCAGCGGGCGCCCGAAAGTGTAGCGGTCGAACGCCCAGTCCATGGTCATGTCGAACGCGACGTCCATGGCGCCCACCGATTCGGCGCTCAGGATCACCGCCGCATTCCTGACCTGATGCACGACCTGCTCATCCGCCTGGCCGAAGGCGCCGATCAGCGCGTCCGCCGGGGCGCGCACATTCTCGAAACTGACGCCAGCGAACCGGCGCGTGACGTCGATGTTCTTGAGCCCCTTGATCCCGACGCCCGGCGCATCGGCCGGAACCAGCACCTGGGTCATTCCGCCTTCGCTCATCCCGGTGACCAGCAGGTACCGGGCCTGCTTGCCCGATTCGACAGGCCTGATCGTGCCGTTGATGATCACGTCGTCGCCGTCCTTGACGATGGAAACCGTCGCTTCGCCGGGCAGCTGCCAGGGCGCAGCGCCAAGACAGACCGACGCGATCGCATCGCCGGTCATCACCTCGCCGAGAGCCGTTCGCTGCAGCTCGCCTTCCTGTCCCGACAAGGCCAGCGCCACCACATTGCAATCGACCAGCGGCCCCGGCGCGGCATGCCGGCCGAACTCATAGGCGATAAGCGCCAGATCGACGGCGCCGCGGCCGCTGATGTTTCCGCCGCCGTCCTCTTCGCCGACAAGCAGCATCGTCCAGCCGAGTTCGGCTCCGGCCGTCCAGTAGGCAGGGTCGAAACCGGCGGGGTCGTCGCGATTCTTGCGAAGCATGCTCAGGGGCGCGCGGTCATTCAGGAAGCGCGCGGTCGTATCCCGGAACAGCTCCTGATCCGATGTAAGCTCGTGCCACATGTGACTATGAAGTTCCTCTCATCCCATATTGAGGCCGCGCTGTGAGCCGGCGGGCCGGGCCTCGGTTTCCCTGAGGTCCGCGGTGCATGCCGACAGTCGCAGCCGTTCGCCAACGGTTGAAGGCGATAGCACGGCGCATGTCAAACGGCTCGCGCGTGAATCCGGCCTGCGGCTCGCCATCGGCTGCGGCCGGCTCGTTCGGCTACGCTTGTCAAAAAACAACATTGGAGTAATGTTTCTTGGAGACTCGCCCTGAGTCTCGGAGGATTTCGGGAGAAGCCGGTGCAACGTGCGGCAGGCGTAAAGCGCCAGCAGGACAGGTCCCACAGGACCCGGCAACGGGTTCTCATGTCTACGGTCGACCTGATCCGCAAGAAAGGGCTTTCATCGGCCAGCCCGGTCAGGATAGCCCAGCACACCGGGGTGAGCTGGGGCGCCGTGCAGCACCACTTCGGCTCCAAGGAAGAGCTGCTGCGCAAGATCGTGCTCCTCTCGCGCGATCAGTTCCATGAGGCGGTCCTTGCGCAGGACTATGCCGGGCTCGACCTTGAAGAGCGCATTTCGCTGTTCGTCGACTCCGCCTGGCGGCACTATCAGAGCGATGTGTTCCTCGCCTCGGTGGAGATCACCTTCTGGCATCGCAACGCCGGCATCGCGCTGAGCGAGGACATCTCCCGCGACGAGGGCCGGACCGCTGCCTTGACACGGGCCGCGATCGAACGGGTGTTCGCCGGCACCGCCGCGAATACCGAGAAGCTGATCGAGGCGAATGTCTACATGCACTGCGTGCTCACCGGCCTCGCCTTCCACGACATCCTTTCGGGCAGCAACAACCAGATCGAGTTGCACCTTGCCCACTGCAAGCATGCGATGATCGAGATCGTCAAAGGCTCCCCGCAATGACACCGGCCGAAATGCCGTCCCCCTGCATCGCGTCAGTCAAAGCGCGCTAGAGAAAGAGGAATAGCTGCGATGAGAAGAGAACCCCACCCGCTTACCGGCACGATGTACGAGCACCTCGGCGACGGCAAGGTGAAGGTGCAGAAGGAAGGCAGCAACAGCTACGGCATCTTCAACTGGGACGGCGAATGGCTGGAGGGCGAAGTCACCCAGGCCGACCCGCTGATGTTGCTGTACATCGGCGGACCGGACCTCCCGCTCGACCACGAGGTCATCTGGATGGGCGCGCCTTCCAAGGCCTTCGACGGCTCGGTCCCGATGGAAGCCTTCCCCGGCACCCACATGGACGACATGCCGCGGATCGTCGGCAAGTACCAACCCGATACGGGCATGGAAACGAAGGAAGGCTGGCGGTCGAAGGGCTATTTCGAACCGGAGTTCTTCCTCGATAACGACCGCAATCCCGATCGCGTGCCCGATGCCTATCGCCTGCGCAATCCGATGCCGGGCGGCCCCAAGCGCATTTCCACGGACCGCTTCTGGAAGAAGGAATACCACGACCTAGAGGTCGAGCACATCTGGAAGAAGACGTGGCAGATGGCCTGCCGCGAGGACGAAATCCCCAATGTCGGAGACTACTACGTCTACGATATCGCCCATCTCTCCTATCTCGTCGTCCGCACCGAGGACGGCATCAAGGCGCACCAGAACATCTGCCTGCACCGCGGCAGGCTGCTGAAGGATTGCTCCGGCAAGGGAGAGACCGTGTTCCGCTGTCCCTTCCACGGCTGGTCGTGGAATCTCGACGGCAGCCTCAAGGAGATCACGACCGAGTGGGACTTCCCCGGCGTGCGCGAGGACGCGGCGCAACTGCCGCCGGTCCAGGTCGCGACCTGGGAAGGCTTCGTCTTCATCAATCCCGACCCGGATGCGGGACCGCTCGAGGAGTTCCTCGGCCCGGTGATGATGGACCACTACAAGCGCTACGGCTTCGAGCACCGCTATATCCAGGCGAATGTCTCGAAGCTGATCCGGTCGAACTGGAAAGTGGTGATGGAGGCCTTCATGGAAGCCTACCACGTGATCGCCACCCATCCGCACCAGATGCTCACCAGCGGCGACCTCTCGAACACGCACTACGACGTCTTCGGCAACTGGGGCCGGGCCGCGCAATACCCCTCTCCGGGAAGCCCGCAGCGCGGCATAATGCTGTCCGAAGAGGAAGCGCTCGCCCACTATCGCGCGGCTGCAGACGGCCAGAAGGCGCTGATCGGGGGGCTAACCGGAGAGGATCTGTCCGACTGGTCGGATGCCGAGATCAACGGCGGCGGCTTCAACGACCTGTTCCCCAATCTCCACCCGTGGGGAGGATGGATGCGCATCTGCTTCCGCTTCCGGCCGCATGGCGACAATCCCGACGAGAGCATCATGGACATCCTGCTGCTGGCGCCGTGGCCGAAGGACAAGCCCCGGCCGGCGCCGGCAAAGCCGCGCAAGCTGGGCTTCGACGAGGCCTGGACCGCAGCGCCCGAACTGCTGTCGCTCAGCAAGATCACCGATCAGGACGTCTTCAACGTCCCTTCGGTCCAGCGCGGCGTGAAAGCCAAGCAACCGGCCTATGTCTGGTATTCGGCATACCAGGAAATGAAGATCCGCAATTTCCACCAGAACTACGAAAAGGCGCTCGGCCTGCCTGACGAGACGCCCGAAAGCTGATCGGATCGGAATCCGCGAAAGAAGGGAAAACCATGACAGGCAGGACTGCCTTCATCACCGGCGCCGCGCGGGGGCTCGGCCGGGAAATCGCCTTTGCCATGGCTCGCGACGGATGCCGGCTCTATCTGGTCGACATCCTGGCCGACCGGCTGGAAGCGACCGCCGACGAATTGCGCAGCCAGGGCCATGAGGTCGTCGCGCGAACGGTGGACGTCGCGGTCCGGCAGGAATGCATCGACGCCGTCGCCGACTGCGCAGCGCACTTCGGTGAGTTGAGCGTGCTGGTCAATTGCGCCGCGATCGTGCGGATGGACCACTTCACCGACGTCACGGAGGAGAGCTGGAACCGCGTCCTCGCGGTCAACCTCTCGGGCCCGTTCTTCCTGTGCCAGGCGGCATTGCCGCACATCATCGCGGCACAAGGGAACATCGTGAACGTGGCTTCGTCCAACGGCCTGATGGGTACGCCCTATACCGGCCCCTACAGCGCGACCAAGGCAGGACTGATCAACCTGACCAAGACCCTCGCCATGGAATATGTCGAGGAGCCGATCCGAGTGAACGCGGTCTGCCCCGGTCCGATGGCGACGGAGATCGGCGCAAGCGCAATGCCGCCGCCGACGATCAAGCATGAAAAGATCGTGCGCTATTCCGGCCAGCGCGGCCTGGGCGATGCGGCCGCGGTCGCCAAGGTCGTCGCCTTCCTTGCATCGGATGCCGCGGAAGGCGTGCACGGCGCGATCTGGACGGCGGACCTGGGCACCACGGCAGGTTAGGTTTCAAAGGGAGAGGAAAGACATGGCGGATGACGTCGACTATGACCTGATCGTGATCGGTGCCGGCGGTGCCGGGATGGCCGGCGCGATCTGGGCGGCCGAAGCGGGCTGCAAGGTCATCATTCTGGAAGCGGAAGACCGGATCGGCGGTTCCACCGCCCTGTCCGACGGCGTCTTCAACGCCGCCGACACCAGCCTGCAGCACAAGCTGGGGCTGACCGATTCCATCGACGACTATTACGACTACTACATGACGCTCAACGCGTGGCGACAACCGGCGGCGCTGATCCGCCGCTTCTGCGACGAGGCGACGCCCACGCTCGAATGGCTGATGTCGATCGGCGTCGCCTATCCCGAGCGCATCGCCCACAAGCCCAAGCAGCCGGTCTTTCCCGGATCGGTCGAGGGCGGCGGGCTGTACTCCGCCGGGGTCGAATGGCCGCCGCGCGGGCATTGCCCTGCCGAAGGCGGCAGCGTGTACATCGACGCGATGGAAAACCGCCGCGCGGTTCTCGGCGTGGAACTGGTGCTCAACACCCGGGTGCGCCAGCTGATTGT
The DNA here is from genome assembly GCA_024236175.1 of Novosphingobium sp. GTDB lineage: Bacteria > Pseudomonadota > Alphaproteobacteria > Sphingomonadales > Sphingomonadaceae > Novosphingobium. The sequence goes on from JACKKY010000004.1 coordinate 519,256, forward strand.
CGAGGACGGCGCCGTGAAGGGCGTGGAAGTCGAGGGCCAGACGCTGCGCAGCCATGCGGTGTTGCTGGCCTGCGGCGGCATCGCCAATGGGCCGAAGGAAATGATCCGGGCATGGTTCCCCGATGCCTACGACACCCTGCCGCCGGGCTATCACCCGCGCTTCGGCTCGGCAGTGGGCAGCCGCGGTGACGGTGTGACCATGGCCCAGCAGGCCGGCGCGCATATCATCGGCAAGAATTGCGGCCTCGCCGTTTCCGGGCCGTTCCTGCCGAATGCCCCCGAAGGCTTTCACGGCTACCAGCCGACCTCGGTGATCTATGTCAACGGTAGGGGCCAGCGCTTTGCGCCGGAAACGGCGCCCTATGCGGTGATGCCCGGCCTGATCAAGGAGCAGGGGTTCAAGGTCTGGGGCGTCTTCGACGAAGGCGGTCGCCTTCGTGCCGATCCGACGCGAAGCGGTTTCGCGCGCGGCTGGGACCCGCAGTTCGTGCTCGATTGCGTGGCCAACGGCGACATCATCGTCGCCGACACGATCGAGGCGCTGGCGGGCAAATGCGGGATGCGACCGGGCGCGCTGCGCGTGACGGTCGACCAGTTCAACGAGGACATCGCAGGCGGGCAGGACCGCTGGTTCATGCGCAGCATGGAAGAGCTGTTCCCCATCGAGCAGGGCCCCTTCTATGCGTTCCGCCACGTCAATGGCGGCTTCACGCTTACCGGGGTCGGCCCCCGCATCGACCCCGACGCCCATGCCCTCGACGAGGACGGGCGGGTAATCCCCGGCCTGTTCGCCGCCGGCGAGGCCGGTGCGGGCGTACTGGGCGAGCGCTATGTCGGCGGGGGCAATTCCGTGGCCAATGCCATCACCATGGGCCGCGTCGCCGGCATGACGGTCGGGCGAGAGCTCAAGGGAGCGAACAGCTAGGGGCCTAGCGCGCGGGATATCCTCCGGGGCTCTCCCGATGGGGCGAGCGGCTGGACCCGAATGCTTGCGGCCAGGGCATCTCGCGACTAGCGTGGACTTGTTTGCTGGCTGACAAATAACAGGAAATGCCATGTCCCGGCGAGTTCGCAGAACCCAGGCGGAGCGACGTCTCGAATCCGAGCATGCCCTGTTGCAGGCTGCGATCGACGTGATCGTCAGCGAGGGGATGGCAGGAGTCACTTTCGAGGCGCTGGGCCGCGCCGGCGGCTTCAGCCGGGGGCTGGCCAGCACCCGGTTCGGGTCGAAAGCGGGCCTGATCGAAGCGGTACTGAAGAACCTTCACGAGCGCCAGCAGGCCATGCTGGAAGAGCACGGCTTCGACGATCTGCCGGGCCTCGATGCCGTGCTCGGCTATGTCGGCACCTGCCTGCGCGACATGGCTCACAACAAGGAGGCGCAGGCCTATTTCATGCTGCTGTCCTCATCGGTCGCCGAAACCAATGAGTTGCGCACCGCCTTTGCCGCAACACATGAGGTTGTCAGGCAGCGGCTGGAAGGCTGGATAGAAAAAGGCCAGGCCGAAGGCACGATCAGGCGCGAGGAAAAGGCCGGCGCATTGGCGCTGATGGTCGGCTGCCTGATGTTCGGCATGTCCATGCAGCTCCTTGTCGATCCCCGCGTCGATTTCGAGGCCCTGCGTCGATCGAGTCTCGCCCTGCTACGACAAAGCCTCGCCGCAACGACCACAGATGACAGGAAGGGTGCAAGGGCGCAGTCATGACCGAGAAACTTACGCTGACGATCGGCGGGAAACCCGTCGATACAAAGGCGCGGCTGGAAGTCCGCAACCCGGCATCGGGCGATGTCTTTGCCGATGTTCCCGACGCAGGCCGGGCCGAACTCGACCAGGCGGTCGCGGCAGCTCGCGCGGCCTTCGCCGGCTGGCGCGATACCCCGTGGGCCGAGAGGCAAGCGCTCGTCTCGCGGATCGGCGACGTTCTCAAAGAGAACGCAGAAGAGCTCGCGCGCATGCTGACCCGCGAACAGGGCAAGCCGACTGCCCAGGCGCTGGGCGAACTTTCGGGGGCCGCCGGTTGGTGCAAGGCCACGGCCAGCCTCGACCTTCCGGACAGGGTGATCGAAGACAACGATTCCCGGTATTGCGTCACCCGCTATGAGCCGATCGGCATCGTCGGAGGGATTTCGCCCTGGAATTTCCCCGTGCTGCTCTCGACCTGGAAAATCGCCGCCGCGCTGGTGACCGGCAATACGCTGGTCCTCAAACCATCGCCATTCACGCCGATGACGGTCCTGCGACTGGGCGAACTGCTGCGCGATGTCGTCCCGCCCGGCGTGCTCAACGTGATCTCGGGCGGAGATGCGCTCGGCCCGATGATGACGGAGCATCCCGGCATCGGCAAGATCAGCTTCACCGGATCGAGCGCGACCGGCCGCAAGGTGATGGCGAGCGCCGCCGGCAATCTCAAGCGCCTCACGCTGGAACTGGGCGGCAACGATGCCGCCATCGTCTTCCCCGACGTCGATGTGGAAGCGACGGCGAAGAAGCTGTTCTGGTCCGCCTTTTCCAACAGCGGTCAGGTCTGCATCGCCACCAAGCGCGCCTATGTTCATGACGACATCTTCGAACCAATGGTCTCAGCGCTGACCGCACTGGTTCGCAGCACCCCGATGGGCGACGGCAGCCAGCAGGGCAACGCGCTCGGCCCGATCCAGAACCAGCCGCAGCTCGAACGCGTGCGCGAACTGGTCGATGCCAGCCAGCAGGCCGGCGACACACTGGTGCAGGGCAAGGCCCCCGCGGACGGCGGCTATTTCGTCCCCCTCACCCTGGTCGTCGAACCGCAGGAGGACAGCCCGATCGTCGTGAAGGAACAGTTCGGGCCGGTTCTGCCGCTCCTGCGATTCAGCGACGAGGACGACGTGGTGGCGCGCGCCAACCGCAGCGACATGGGCCTTGCGGCAACCGTCTGGACCGCGGACGAGGATCGCGGCCTGCGCATCGCCGGGAAGCTGGAAACGGGCAGCGTGTGGATCAACGAGAGCATGGCGATCTCTCCGCTCGCCCCCTTCGGCGGCCGCAAGCAGTCCGGAGTGGGCGTCGAGAACGGCATCGAGGGCCTGATGGCCTACACCGAGCCCAAGACGATCAGCATCAAGCGCTCCCCTCCCTGATCCGGCCAACAGATACTTATTTGTTGGATAACAAATAACATGGTGCTAGCGCTTGCCGGACGCCATTGGGAGACTGGAGGCCAGCATGACGGTTCCAACGGAAATCATCGAAAAGGTCGTCGATCCCCGGGCCTACGCTGACGGCAGCATCTACGACGCCTACCGCTGGCTGCGCGCCAACGACCCGATGGGTCTCGTCGAAGCGCCCGGTTACGATCCCTTCCGTGTCGTCACCCGTCATGCCGACGTCATGGAGATCAGCCGGCAGAACGATCTGTTCCACAATGGTCCGCAGGCGGTTCTCAATACGCAGGTCGGCATTCGCAAGTCGCTGGAGCTGACGGGCGGCAAGCCGCTGGTCAATTCGCTGGTGCAGATGGACCCTCCCGAACACGGGAAATACCGGGGCCTCACCAGCGCCTGGTTCCAGCCCGGGAACCTCAAACGGCTGGAAGGCCGGATCCGGGAGCTGGCGCGCCGCTCTGTGGATCGCATGGCGCAAAGTGGCGGACGCTGCGACTTCGTCAACGAAATCGCCCTGCATTACCCGCTCCTGGTGATCATGGAGATCCTCGGCCTGCCGGAGGAAGACGAGCCGCTCATGCTCAAGCTCACGCAGGAGATGTTCGGCGCCACCGATCCCGAGCTGAACCAGCGCAGCAGTTCGCTCAACATCAAGGACGAGACACAGCAGCTCGACATGACCTCGCTGTGGACGATGATGGCCTATTTCAACAAGCTGACGGAAGAGAGGCGGGCCAATCCTACCGACGACCTCGCCTCCGTCATCGCCAACGCCGAGATCGACGGCGAGCCGCTCGATGCGATGGCGACGATGGGCTACTACGTCATCACCGCGACCGCCGGGCACGACACGACCTCCTCTTCGACCGGCGGCGCGCTGTGGGCCCTCGCCGAAAACCCCGAAGAGTTCCGCAAGCTCAGGGCCGACGTGTCGCTGATCCCCTCGATGATCGACGAGGCGATCCGCTGGACCACGCCGGTCAAGCACTTCATGCGGCGTGCCACGCGCGACACCGAGGTCGGCGGCCATGCCATCGCCGAGGACGAGTGGCTCATGCTCTGCTACGCATCGGCCAATCGCGACGAGGCGGCCTTCGACGAGCCCGACAGCTTCCGCATCGACCGCAAGCCCAATCGCCACATCGCCTTCGGCTACGGCGGGCACCTGTGCCTTGGCCAGTATCTCGCCAAGATCGAGATGCGGATCCTGTTCGAGGAACTGCTGCCGCGTCTCGAATCGGTCGAACTGGACGGCGAACCGGCGATGAGCCAGGCGTTGTTCGTCAACGGGCCCAAGCGCCTGCCGATCCGCTTCACGATGACCTGAGCGAGCGGTTCGATTTTTTCAGTCGCCTGGCCGAAACGGCAGAGGGCGCTCGCCGAGCCCCGTCTTCAGACGCCGATCAGTTCGCGGCCAATGAGCATGCGGCGCACCTCGTTGGTGCCCGCACCGATGTCGAGCAGCTTGGCGTCGCGCAGGTACCGCTCGACCGGCCAGTCCTTCGTGTAGCCCGCGCCTCCGAGCGCCTGGACCGCTTCTCCGGCAACGCGGAAGGCATTCTCGCTGGCGAGCAGGATCGCGCCGGCGGCGTCGAAGCGCGTCGTCCGGCCAAGGTCACAGGCCCTGGCGACGGCATAGACATAGGCCCGCGCCGACTGCAGCGCGACGTACATGTCCGCAACCTTCGCCTGCATGAGCTGAAAGGTGCCGACCGGCTGTCCGAACTGCTCCCTTTCGCGAACGTAAGGGAGCACCGTATCGAGGCAGGCCTGCATGATCCCGAGCTGCAACCCGGCAAGCACGACGCGCTCATAGTCCAGCCCGCTCATCAGCACGCCCACGCCACCGTTGAGCGGGCCCAGCACGTTCTCTTCGGGAACGAAGCAGTCGTCGAACACCAGCTCGCAGGTGGGCGAACCGCGCATTCCCAGCTTGTCGATCTTCTGCCCGACCGAGAATCCGTCCATCCCCCGTTCGACGAGGAAGGCGGTGATCCCGCCGCCGCCCTCGCCCGTCTTCGCGTAAACGACGAGCGTGTCGGCATAGGTACCGTTGGTGATCCAGAACTTGTTGCCGTTCAGCCGGAAACCGCCGGGCACCGCTTCGGCCTTCAGCTTCATGCCGACGACGTCCGACCCGGCTCCCGCCTCCGACATCGCCAGACTGCCGACATGCTCGCCGGAAATCAGCCCGGGCAGGTATTTCGCTTTCTGCCCGTCGTTGCCCCACCGGCGGATCTGGTTGACGCAAAGGTTGGAGTGGGCGCCGTAGGAGAGACCCACAGACGCGCTCGCCCGGCTCACTTCCTCGACGGCGATCACATGCTCGAGATAGCCGAGGCCGATGCCGCCCCATTCTTCCTCGACGGTGATGCCGTGCAGACCCAGCGCGCCCATTGCCGGCCAGAGCTCACGCGGAAACCAGTCCTCGGCGTCGATCCTGGCAGCCAGCGGCGCGATCCGGTCGTCGGCGAAGCGCTCGACGGTTTCGCGGATCATGTCCGCGCTCTCGCCAAGCCCGAAATCGAATTCCGGCGTTGCGCGCATCAACCGAATCCCTTCTCAAACGCATCGCGATTGGCCACCCGCGCTCAGGTCGCAGACCACCAAGTCGTGCCATTCTCCCACGACAATCCGGCCTTTGCCACCATTTACGCATGCATGCGGGGAGAAGGAGCGCGGGGCCCATTCCCTGGCCCCGAGGCAGGTCCGAAGCGGTCAGCTCACCGGAACGGCGTTGTAGAACTGGTTGCCTGCCTCGAACGGGCGGACATATTCGAGATAATGGCCGAGCTCAGGCGCCTTGATGTAGTAGGCATCGATGAAATCGCCGCTCAGTGTCGAAAAGGCGATCGGCCAGTCCCCGTCCTTCAGTTCCTGCTCTAGCTGTTTCCACCCCGCCTCATCGTGGATGACGAAACCCAGATGGTGGAACCGGATCGCGAATTCGCCCTCAGGCAGCATCTCGTTGTAGAATTCCGAGCCGGGCCCGCTGCACTGGATGATCTCGAGAATCTGTCCGCCCGCCCAGGCGAAAGCCACCTTGATCTGTCCGCCGCCCGGCGTCGCCCCCTCAATGAAGGTGAAATCGTCGACTCCATAACGCCGGGTGAAGGTCTCGACCGCCTTGTCGAGATCATTGGTGACCCATGCGGAATGCGAATGCTCCTTGCACAGCATCCCCGAAGCCGCGGGCACGGCTTCCCGTTTGATCATGTCCGGCATCCAGCATCTCCCTTTGCGCCGCCATCCGAATTCGCCGGGCGACCCTAGGGTACTTTGCCATGCAAAGCCACAGTCCATGTTGCTCGGCGCGGCGGAGAAATGGACCTCCGGCGCCTTGGTCAGATGTCCATCGGATCGCGATACGGGCCGGCGGTGTGGCCGCCGTCGACGACCAGTTGCGACCCGGTGCAATAGGAGCTTTCGTCGGATGCCAGGAACACGGCGGCGTTGGCGATGTCTTCGGGGGTGCCCCGGCGCTTGATCGGCTGGCGGGCAATCGCCTTGTCCAGCCGCTCCTGCGACGCGGGCGGTCCGGCCTGCACCAGCGGCGTTTCGATAATGCCGGGATGAATGCTGTTCACGCGAATCCCCCGCTCTCCGAGTTCCAGCGCGAGCGACCGGGTCATCCCGGTGACGGCGAACTTGCTGCCGACGTAGGTCGAAAGTCCCTCGACGCCGACGATGCCGTCGATCGACGAGATGTTGATGATCGAACCGCCGCCGCGCGCGTCCATCGCCCGCAACGCCGCGCGCATGCCGAGCCAGACGCCTGTGAGATTGAGATCGAGAACCCGGCGATGTTCCGACAAGGTTTCGCGTTCTATGCCGCCACCGGTGCCGGTGCCGGCATTGTTGACCAGAATGTCCAGCCCCCCGAAGCGCTCCATCGCGAAAGCAACCGCGGCCTCCCAGGACTCGGGATCTGTCGCATCGAGACGAAAGAACACCGCCGCAGGACCCAGGTCCCGGGCAGTGGCCTCGCCCTGTTCGACGTTGATGTCGCATACCAGCACCTGGGCGCCATGACGCACGAAGCCACGCGCGATGCCCTCTCCGATCCCTCGCGCACCGCCGGTGACGAGCGCGATCTTGCCGTCAAGACGTGCTGGTTCGCTCATGGCATCGATACTCCTCCATTGGGCCGCAGGATCTGCCCGGTCATGAACCGGCTGGCATCCGACGCGAGATACAGGATGGCAAGGGCGATGTCGCGCGGCTCCCCGACGATGCCGAGCGGTGACGCCGCCTTGCGGGCGACGAGCCCTTGCTCCCGTTTCACCGGATCGATGGAGCCGCTGTCGTCGCGGAAAGTGTGCGTGCCCATCGGCGTGTCGACCCAGCCAGGCGCAACCGCGTTCACCCGGATGCCGTGGGCTCCGAATTCCATCGCCGCGGTCCTTGTGAGCATGTTCACCGCAGCCTTCGACATCGAATAGAGCGAAATTCCCGGGATCGCCGACTCGCCCCCGCTCGAGGAGATGTTGATGATCGAGCCGGACCCCGTCTCCTTCATCGCCCTCGCAGCTGCGGCACAGCCCCAGTAGACCCCGTGCAGGTTGATCGGCAGAACCTTGTTCAGCTCGTCTTCCGAGACGTCGAGGATAGCGCGCGAGACGATCGTGCCCGCGCAATTGACCCAGATATCGATGCGGCCATGGGCCTCCACGGCTTTCGCCGCCAACGCCTCGACATAGCCTCGCCGGGACACGTCGGTGCGCACTGCAAGCGCCTCGCCTCCTGCCTCGGCCACATAGGCGGCGGTCTGTTCAAGCCCTTCCGCGTTGATGTCGGCGATGATCGGCCGCGCGCCGGCCTCGGCCAGGACGCGCGCCGTTTCCCGCCCGATTCCGGACGCAGCTCCGGTAACGACGGCGATGCGGCCTGCGAGCGCGAATGTCGAAAGGATATCGGAAATCATCGGCTCGTCCCCCAGGAGGAGGACGGACCATATCGGCCAGGTTGCATGGTACAGGTCTCCCGCTTTTTCCGTATGTGTTCTGAGGTCGTGAGGAAATGTTCAGGGCCGGGCTCGCGTCAAATACAATCGGATCACCGGCAACTAATTGCGTATATACGCAGAAAAACTCCGTAATTGCGGATTTCGCGTCTTAACGGGCATTTGCCTTGAGTTCCGCCCCTCCGGAAAAATATTCGGGCGCCGACAACAGCGACCGAATCAAAGGAGACGGAACATGGAAATTGGCATGCTTTACGAATTCGACGCGCCGCAACCCTGGGCAGGTGAGCACCCGTGGGGACAGCGCACGATGGAACGCCAGGTCTATCGCGAGAACATCGAGCAGATCGCCCTCGCGGACAAGATGGGCTTCGAGGCAGTCTGGCTGGTCGAGCACCATTTTCGCGAGAACCGCAGCCATATGCCCTGTAGCGAAGCGGTCCTCGGCGCGCTCTCGCAAGTCACCGAACGCATCAAGCTGGGCTTCGGCGTCGTGCTGATGCCGCATGAGTTCATCCACCCGGTGCGCGTCGCGGAAAAGGTGGCGACCGTCGATGTCCTGTCACAGGGCCGGGTGATCTGGGGAATGGGGCGTTCGACGCCGATGGAACAGCAGGCCTTCGGGGTCGATATTCCCCGCAGCAAGGAAAAGATGCTGGCGGCGGCGCGTTCCGTCGTCGGGATGTGGGAGCAGGAATACTACGAGGAAGACTCCGAGTTCCTGACCTTTCCCAAGCGGATGGTAACGCCGAAACCCTATCAGTATCCGCACCCGCCGGCGTGGATGGCGGCATCCACCGAATCGAGCGCGACGATGGCGGGAGAGAACGGCTGCGGCCTGCTGGTCTTCAGCCTGTTGCAGCCGCTCGACCGGCTGAAGGAAGTGATCGACGTCTACCGCGAGGCACAGAAGCGCGCCGTGCCGCTGACGAAAGTGCATACGAACAAGGTGGCCGCCTACACGCTCGTCCACTGCGCCGAATCGCGCGACGATTTCGAGACCAACCGCCTCTGGGATTCAATGTGGTGGTGGTACAAGGGCCTCGCCGAGTTCCATCTCAAGTGGGAGATGGCCCATCTCAGCAAGGAAGAGCAGGACAGGATGTTCCCGCTGATGTCCGCCCAGGCGCGCGGCGAGTTCGACATTACCGAGTTCGACCGGGAGGACATGGTGATCGTCGGCACGCCGGACGAATGCCTGGCGAAGCTGGCGCGTTATGAGGAAGCCGGCGTGGACCAGCTCCTGTGCTACCTCAGCTTCGGCTACCTGCCGCACGATGCGGTGATGAAGTCGATCGAGCTGCTGGGCACGCGGGTCATTCCCGAGCTCAAGAAGCGAGGGTCCTCAGCCGTCGCCGCCAGCCTGGAACTGGGCATCCGCAAGGTGGAAGAGGAATCGATCACCCAAAGACACTGGGCCAGGACGCCCGAAAAACCGATCTGAAGGCATCACAGACGGTCAGGCCCCGGTCCGCGCCAGTTCGAAGCTCTTCGTCATGTGTTCGAAAAAGCCGTTCTCGGCAGGATGGAACGTGAAATTGTTCGAACTGTCGCGGATCTCACCGAGATTCTCGGCGACGTCGTCGATGCTCCACTTGGGCCGGAAGACGCCCCGGGTCTCGGTGACGTATGCGCGCGCCACACGTCCGGCCATGGAGACATAGAGCTCGCCGGTGACAGCGCAGTCCTCATGCGCGAGGTAGCCCACCACCGGCGCGACAAGCTCCGGCCCCATCGGCGGAAATTGTGACGTATCGAGGCCTTCCGCCATCCGCGTAACCGCGCCGGGCAGGATGATGTTCGACTTGATTCCGCACTCCGCACCCTCGATCGCAAGGATGTTGCTCAGGCCTATCATGCCTGACTTCGAAACCGCGTATCCAACCGTTTGCGGCATCGTGTAGAGCCCGCCGATCGACCCGGTCAGCACGACGCGACCGTAGCCGGCCTTGCACATGACCGGAAACGCCGGACGCGTGACGTTGAACCCGCCAAGCAGGTGGACGTCGACGACCGAGCGGAACTCATCGCAAGTGATCTCCGCAAAGTCATCGAAGCGCGTGTTGCCGGCGCTATGGACCAGGATGTCGATCCGGCCGAAGCTGTCCAGCGCGGCTTCGACGATCGCCCTTCCCCCCTCCGGCGTCGCCACGCTTTCGCCGCAGGCGACAGCTGCGCCCCCGGCAGCCTCGATCTCGTCGACCACCTGACGGGCGACGCTGACATCGCTCCCGTCGCCGGCAAGTCCGCTGCCGTTGTCGTTGACGACGACGCTGGCTCCAAGCGACGCGAGCAGCAGCGCATATTCGCGCCCCAGACCGCGTCCCGCACCCGTAATCACGGCCACCCGGCCATCGAAACGTCGCGCGCTCATCCCGCCATGTCCCGGAACATTGGTTTCTCTCCGCTTCCTCGAACAGTCACGCCGCCGCCCGATGGCCAGAGTGTAGGGGCAATCGCGAAGACTCGACTTGACCGATTTGGACAATCAGGCAGGTTGGCGGGATCTTCCCGAAGCGAATTCAGACCGGACGATGACGACAACGACACAGCAGGACTCCGGCAGGCAGGGTGCAGGCACCGACAGTTTCGACATCGTCCACGCCAGATTGCTTCGCTTCCTTCCCGAACTCGTCACGGAACTCGGGGGAGACGTACCCGCCCTGCTCGACAAGGCCCGCATGTCCCGGGAGGGACTCGAGCACCACGAGCCGGAGGTCACCTACCGGCAAGCGATCGAACTCATGGAAAGCGCAGCCGCCGAGCTGGAATGCGCCGATTTCGGCATGCGGCTGGCGGTGCGGCAGAGCGGCGGCGGCACGTTCGGTCCGTTGGGCCAGGTGATGAAGAATTCGAGGACCTTCGGCGAGGCTCTCGATTACGTCAGCCGCCACAGCTATGCGCACAGCCTGGCCGCGCGCGTTTGGCTGCGCCCGCTGCCGTCCGAAGGACTGGTGTTTTCCGGCCACGACATCCTGCTCGACAACATCGCCTGCCGGACGCAGGCGATGGAGCAGATCCTTCTGATCGGCCATCTCGAGGCCATGAACATGACGGGCGGCTATGCCCGTGTCCGGCGGGTTCATTTCCGCCACCAGCCGGTCTCCCCACCCCGTGTCTACCGGCGCTATTTCGGATGCGAGGTCCGCTTTGGCGAGGAGGCAGACGGCGTAGCATTCTCGAATGAGGATCTCGCCTGTCCGATAGTCGCGCCGGACCCGCACGCCCTCAGCGAAGTGACCGCCTTCATCGACCGCCACTTCACGCGCCACCGCCCGCCTCTCCACGCCGAGGCGCGCGGCATCATCATGCGGCGGCTCTCATCTGGCAACTGTTCGAACGAGCAGATCGCCCGCGAGCTGAACCTGCAGCTGCGCACCCTGCACCGCCGACTGGAGGCGGAGGGCACGACATTCCAGAAGGTAAAGGACGAGGTGCGTCGCGACGTGATGCTTTACTATCTGCACCAGACTAACCTCAGCCTGTCCGGAATCTCGGAGAAACTGGGTTTCGCGGAGCAATCCATCCTCACGCGCAACTGCTGTCGGTGGTTCGGCATGCCACCCTCGAAGCTGAGGCGCCAGGCCGGGCAAGTCCGCCAGACCCGCGAAATTGTCTGAATTCATCAAGCCCTGGCGTCGAACCGTGGCGCAAGCTGTAGCCAACGAATCGGAATCGATCGAAACTGCGACGACAAAGGGTGGGAGAGGCCATGCGCGAAAGTGAAAGACTGGTTCATGCATTCTTCGACGCGGTGACCGCCGGAGAGCTGCCCGACGACCTCCTGACCGACGACATGACGGGCTGGATCACCACGGGCGGAACTCTGGACAAGGCCGCCTACCAGGGACTGATCCGGATGCTGGCGCAGATGTGCGCGGAGCCGATCCGCTTCACGATCGATTCGATCATTTCCGAAGGGGACCGCGCCGCCACGGAAGTGCGTTCCGAGGCCACACTCGTCAATGGCGAACCCTACGCAATGACCTACGTCTATGTTTTCCGGTTTCGCGACGGCCGCATCGCCTCGGTTGCGGAGCATTACAACGCGCTGGTCGCCCAGGAAAAGCTCATACCGCTGATGGAGGAGTTGCAGAAGTCATGAAAGCCATGTGCGTCCGCCAGCCGGCGAGCCTCGACAATCTCAAGCTGGAAGCCGCCGATGCCCCGGCCCCCGGGCCGGGCGAGATCAAGGTCCGGATTCGCGCCGCCTCGCTCAACTTCCGCGATGGGCTGGTGGTGAACGGGTTCTTCCCGGTCAAGGGCGGGCTGATCCCGCTATCGGACGGAGCCGGCGAAGTGCTCGAAATCGGTGAGGGCGTGACCGAATTCGCGGTCGGCGACGCTGTCGTCAGCACGTTTCATCCCAAGTGGCTCGACGGTTTCATGGACAAGGCCGACATGGACAACTCGCCCGGCGGCCCGGCGGACGGCTTCGCCTGCGAGGAGGCAACCCGCCCCGCCACGCATTTCACCGCGGCGCCGAAGAGCCTGACCCATGCGGAGGCTGCCACGCTGACCTGTGCCGGGGTGACCGCCTGGCGCGCGGTGGTGACCGACGGCAAGGTCATGCCCGGCGCCACGGTGCTGGTGCAGGGAACGGGCGGCGTTTCGCTGTTTGCCCTGCAGTTCGCCAAGGCCGCTGGGGCGACCGTGATCGCCACGTCGTCAAGCACCGAAAAGCTCGACCGGCTCAAGGCGCTCGGCGCCGACCATGTCATCAATTACCGCGAGGTACCCGAATGGGGCCAGGAAGTCCTGGCCCTGACCGGCGGGCGTGGCGTCGAGCACATTGTCGAGGTCGGAGGCCCCAACACGCTGGGCCAGTCCTTCATCGCCGCTCGCACCGGCGCACACATCGCGATCATCGGTGCCGTCGGCGGCTTCGATATCGACACGATGCCGTTCGCCATCGTCCAGGCCAAGCGGCTCAACCTGCAGGCCGTCACGGTAGGCACGCGGCGGGACCAGATCGAGATGGTCCGGGCGATCGAAGCCCACGGGATCAAGCCGGTCGTCGACAGCACGTTTGCGCTGGACGAACTGGCAGACGCCTTCCGGCACCTGCAGTCCGGCAACCACGTCGGCAAGATCTGCATCGAGATTTGAGAGGAACCAGCCGTGGCCCAGATCCAGACAGCGCGGGGAACCATCGACACCGCCGATCTCGGCCGGGTGCTTGTCCATGAGCACGTCTTCCTCATGGATATGGAGTACACCTTCAACTACCGGCCCGACTTCTTCTCCGAAAAGACCATCACCGATGCCGCCGACCGGCTGAACGAGCTCAAGGCCGCCGGCATCGACACGATCATCGACCTTACCGTGCTGGGCCTTGGCCGGCACATGCCGACACTCGCGAAGGCGGCGGCACTGACCGACCTCAACATCATCGTCTCGACAGGCGCCTACACCTTCGACGCGACGCCCGCGCCGTTCCAGTTCTACGGCCCCGGCCTGCTCAAGGACGTTCCCGAAGAACCGATGGTCGCCCATTTCGTGAAGGATATCAGCGAAGGCATCGCCGATACCGGAATCCGCGCGGGCATGCTCAAATGCGCGATCGACGAACCCGGACTGAAAGCGGGCGTCGAGCGCGTGATGCGAGCCGTGGCCAAGGCGAACCGGATTACCGGCGCTCCCATCACCGTCCACACCGCGCCGCTCCAGGAAACCGGCCTGATCGTGCAACGGCTGATGGATGAGGAAGGGGTCGACCTCGAAGACCTCGTCGTCGGCCATTGCGGCGACACCAAGGATGTCGACTACCTGATGAAGCTGGCCGACAGGGGCTCCATCCTCGGCATGGACCGGTTCGGCGTCGAGTTCGCCATCACGATGCAGGAGCGGGTCGATACGATCGCGGACATGGTGAAGCGCGGCTATGTCGACCAGCTTACGCTCAGCCACGATTGCTGTTGCTGGTCCGACTTCTTTCCGGAAGTCTCGGACTATCACGCGGCAATGCCGAACCACAATTACCTACACATCCACAACGACGTGATACCGGCCCTGCTGGAAGCGGGCGTGGGCCAGGCGGACATCGACAAGATGTTCGTCGATAACCCGCGCCGGTATTTCGAAGGCACGGCGAAGCGGTTCGCCGCGCGGCACTGACCGGCCCGGACCGGGAGAGGAACAAGCGATGGACGAACTGCGTTTCGACGGCCGCACCGCGATCGTCACCGGAGCGGGCGGCAATCCCAGCCTCGGCCGTGCGCATGCCATGTTGCTGGCAAGCCGGGGCGCCAATGTCGTCGTCAACGACATCGGCGAACTGCCCGCCGCGCTGGATTATCCCGGCGTCGCCTCCGCCGAACAGGTGGCCGAGGAAATTCGCGCGGCCGGCGGCAGCGCCGTGGCGGATACGCATTCGGTGGCGACCGAGGAAGGCGGCGCGGCTATCGTCCAGACCGCCCTCGATGCGTTCGGCAGCTGCGACATCCTGGTCAACAACGCCGGAATCTGCCGTGTCGTCTCCTTCGAGGAAATGACGCCCGCAGACTTTCGACAGACGATGGAAGCCAACTTCATGGGCACCGTCCACACCTGTCGCGCCGCATGGCCCCACATGAAGGCCGCGGGCTATGGCCGCATCGTGAACATCTCCTCCGGCTCGATGACGGGACTGCCGTGGCAGACTGCCTATGCAGCGTCGAAGGGCGCGGTCTATTCGTTCACCAGGGCACTGGCGTCGGAGGGCGGCGAATTCGGCATCAAGGCCAATTCGGTGATCCCGGGTGCGCTCACCCGCATGGTCTATGCCGTGCAGGACGAAAAAAAGTCGTCTTTCATCGCGGCTTCCAGGGACACGATGCCGCCCGAGATCGTCGCGCCTGCCGTCGCGTTCCTTGCCCATGAAAGCGTGCCATTCACCGGCGAGTGCATCGAATCGATGGGCGGGCATGTCAGCCGCTTCTACCTCGCCCGCACGCCGGGTTTCGACGAGCCGAAAATGACGATCGAGACCCTGGCAGAACGCTGGCAGGACATCTTTGCCGACACCCCCGAGGGCCTGTCCGTCCATGACGAGGCCGACCCTCGCGAATGGAGCCCCAAGCCCTACGTTCCGGTCGACTGAAGGGGCGTTCGTCGCCCCCATGACGACAGCGTCGGAGCGCCCCTTGTCAGAACGCACGCCTGGCCGCCCCGGAAAGACGCCTTTACCGCGCACCCTGCTCGGCTATGCTTGGTTGATGAAGGCTATTTCGAAACCCACCCTGACGGGAACAGGCGGATGAGTTCGCAAACCGCCTCGCCGGTCAAGTACCAGACTCCCCTGCGCAAGGCTCAACGGGAGCTGACCCGAAGCCGGATCAGGGACGCAGCGCGCGAACTGTTCTACGAACATCATTACGACACCACGACGATGGATGAGATCGCTCTGGCCGCCGGCTTGCGAAGGTCGACCGTCTATCTGCATTTCAAGGACAAGGCGGAAATCCTTGCGGACATCATCGCCGACTATACGCCCAAGGCCAGGGCGCAGCTGGCGACCTTGCCCGGCCCCGAGCCCACGTTGAAGCAGATTCAGCGGTGGATGAAGAAGGTAATGGAATTCGTCGCGGAAGAACGCATCCCGCTTTCGATCATTATCGAATTGCGGCGACTGAACCGTGCGAATGAGCAGGCCTTGCGCGATCTGACGACGGAGCTCCTGTCAGGCCTGGGCGAGAACAACGCGCCGTTCGAATTGGCAGCACGGCCGGAGGCAACCCCCGCGCAGCGCGCGCGCGCGCTGATGCTGCTGCAGGAGCTGACCTACGCCTGCGAGATGTACCTCGACGACGCAGAAGGCGAGGCCTGCTCGAAAGCCCTGTTGACTGTCGCGGCAGAGGACTTCCACGCCTTCCTGCGCTCGGACACTCCGTGACGGCGGTGCGGCCCCATACAGCGTATGGGGCCGCAAGCGTCAGAAATGAAATTTGGCGTTCAGGCCATAGGTCCGCGGCTCGCCCGCAAGGGCAGCCTGACCGATCGAGGACACCTTTTGCACGGCATAGAGCTTGTTGCCGATGTTCTTCATCCAGACCTCGAACGAAACGTTCTCGTTGACCGAGTATTCGGCCGACGCGTTGAACAGGCCGTAAGCCGGCTGGGTCAGCACATTGTTCGGTTCGAAGTAGTACTTGCTCTTGTGGGTGTAGGCACCCGTGAGGCGCAGTTCGCTGCCGTTCTCGAAAGGAATGGTGTAGGTTCCCGACGTGCTGAAGGTGAACTTGGGTGCGATCGCGGTCCGGTTGCCGGTGGCATCGCCGGTCGTGGCATCCGGGAAGGAATCGTACTTGGCGTCAAGGTAGCTCGCGCCGGCCACAAGCAGGAACTGGTCGGTCACCGCGGCTTCGATATGCGCATCGACACCGTCGATCTTCACCTTGGCGGCATTGCGCAGCGCCGAAACCCCGCCGGGCGAGGCGCGGACCTGGTAATCATCGATGTCGTAGTGGAACGCGGAGAGGTTCACACGCAGGTGGTTGTCCAGGAAATCGCCCTTCATGCCGACTTCGTAGGCCATGATCGTCTCCGGCTTCACCGGTTCGTCGAAGGGGCTCTGCAGGTTGAACTGCCCCGACTTGAAGCCGCGGTTGACCGAAGCATAGACGTTGACATCGTCGCTGATGTCCTGACGCAATGCCACGCGGTAGGTGAACTCGTCATACGTCACCGAGTCCAGCGGGTTGGTCCTGCTCGACAACACATTGCCCATGGCGTCGACAGCGTCGGTACGGCCGACGGGCAGCTTGCGCTTGTCCTGCGTCCAGCGCACGCCGCCGGTCAGGTGCGTGGTTGGCGTGATGGCGTAGGTCGCCTCGCCGAACACGGAGATCGAATCCACCGGGCCTCTGGAGACGATATGGATTGTCGTGGCCAATGGGTTACCGGCCGCAAGGGGGGCGATTATGCCGCCCTGCGTCTGATCCTGGTGAGCGACCGAGTGCATGTAGAACGCACCGACCTGCCACGACAGCGGTTCGGTCGATTCCGAGGACAGGCGGACTTCCTGCTGGAAGGTTTCCGTACCGGCCACATAGTCCAGGTGCAGGAGATCCAAGGCACCGCCATCGATGTCGAACGAGCTCTTGTTTCTCAGGTCGCGATAGGCGGTGATGCTGGTCAGCGTGCCGAAGCCGACATCGAGCTCGAGCTTGCCGCTCACGCCCCAGACGCGGATGTCCGTGCCGCTCGGGTAGCCCGCCGGGGAATCCTGGCTGAGGTCGTTGACCGGATCGGAAACCGGATAGATGTACAGGGCATAGTCGTTCTCGGTCTCGAAATATTCACCGGTCAGCGTGACCTTGAGGTTGTCCGTCGGCTTGGCCACCAACTTGGAACGCAGCCCCCAGTAATCTTCGGTCTTGACGCGTCTGCCCAGGGTCGGGTTGTTGCCGAAGCCCTTGCCCTGCTCCTGGCCGGAGAAAGCAATGTTCCAGCCGATCTTGTCGCCAAGCGGCGCGGAAAGGTAGGCTTGGCCGGTGAACACGTCGTAGTTGCCGATGCCGACCTGGCCGTCGAATTCCGTGTAGTCGCCGGGATCGCGGGTAATCACCCGGATCGCACCGCCGGTCGCGTTCCGGCCGAACAGCGTGCCCTGCGGTCCGTTGAGGACCTCGATACGCTCGATGTTGTTGAACTTGTTAATCGTCTGCGCCAGGTCCGGCATGTAGATGTCGTCGACATAGACTGCGGTCGATCCTTCCTCACCAGCCGCGCCGTTAGGGGTCGAGACGCCGCGGATGATGAAAATGCCGCTGGGCCCGGAGCGCGTGAAGTTGAGGCTCGGGACCGCCTGAACCAGGGTCTGCGTGTCTTCGACACCCAGGTTGCGAAGCGTATCGGAAGTGACGGCGTTGATCGCGATGGGAACCTGCTGCAGGTTCTCCTCGCGCCGCTGCGCGGTCACCACGATCTCCGCGAGGCCGCCCTGCCTGGCTTCGTCGGCAGCCTGTGCCCGGGCCTGTCCCGGAAGCGCGACCAGACCGGCCGCCATGCCGGCCATTGCAACGCCGGCCACCAGCTTGTTGCGCAAATCATTTGTTATCTTCTGCATCTCACCCTCCCACTTGAATATTTGCCCGAATACGACTCCCCAAGAAGCTCTCATCCCGCTGCCCGACATCCGAACTCTGCGGTTAAAATCGGGCTGGCGGCCAATCGGTCACGCGACTGTCAGATTAAAGCACTCCACATGATTGTCACGCAGGATCCAGCGCCGCTGCTCGTCGGTCATATGCTGGGTCTGGTAGGCAAGGAGCTGCTGGCTCCACGGCCATGTGGCATCGGAGTGCGGGAAGTCGCTTGACCACAGCAAGCGCCGTGGATTCACCATGTCCAGCACGTTCATCGCGATCAGATCGTCCTGGAATGTGAAGTATACGTTGTCGGCGACATAGTCGCTCGGCAACTTCGACATTTCGCCCAGGTTCGAATGGAACCGGTGCCGCCGGTAGAAATGGTCCATGCGGTACATGAAGTGAGGCACCCAGCCGGCATCGGCCTCGGCGCAGACCAACTTGAGCTCCGGATGACGCTCGAAGACGCGGCCCCAGACGAATGCGCTGATCACGTCTTGGTTGGCGCGGATCATCGCGTGGTGGAAGAAGGCCATGTTGCGGCCCTTGTTCTGTTCACCTGCCACTGTCGCCGCAATCGTCTTCGATTCCCTTGGGGAAGTGAAGATGTGGAAGCAAATCGGCATCTTCAACGCGGTGGCTGCTTCCCATACCGGGTCGAAGCGGGGGTCCTCATATTCGAAATCGGTGCCCGGGCTGAGCGGGAACATCATACCGCAAAAGCCCTTGTCCTTTGCGTCCTGCATGTCCCTTACGGTTTGCTCGACAGACTCGACGCCCGTCTGCCCCAGGCCGAAGAGACGCTCCGGCGCGTAGGAACAGAAATCGGCAAGCCAGCGATTGTAGGCCGCGAAACAGGCCTGACGAAGTTCGATATCGGGCAGGTTGCACATGACCATCCCGATCGAGGGGAAGATGATCTCGCCGCCCAGGCCATCCAGGTCCTGCGCCTCGATCCGCGCCTTGGGATCGAAGCAGCCGGCCTCGATGTCCTCGTAAGTCCATTCGTTCATCTTGATTTCTTTGGGATCCACTCCCGCCGAAGCCATGCTGCCGATACCCACCAAGTAGGGCTTGTCTTCGAAGATGCCGTCCACCCGCCACACAGTGCCGTCCTTCGGGCCTGTTTCGGTTTTCGGGACACGGTCGCGAAACTTGGGATCGACGTAGTCGACATAGAGATTGGGGGGCTCGACGATATGGGAGTCGGCCGAGATCGGCTTGTAGGGCAGCGGCTCGAACCGGTCGTCGGCCATGTCGGAGATGTGGCGCGATTCTCGTATGATGTTCTGGACTGCGGTCATGTCGAACCCTCTCCCTGTCGCCGCACCGAGCCACAGGGCTGCGACCGACACAGGTCACAAGCCCGGCGAAGCCGGCCAATTGGCAAACAGCCTGTTATGTCACACGACATAATGTCCATCAATTTTGCGTCTGTCCACACAAACTCGAATGCGCGAGACAGTATCGGCACGCCTGCAGGTTTCCCGGCCTCGAAATGCTCGCCCCACGAGCAGGCGGCCGCCACGGCGCCACCCGTCGCTGCCGCCCGGGCTCATGGCACGATGGGCAAGCCCGGTTGGTCGCCGTCAGCCGCCTTTTGCCATCCCGAAACTGTATTCGAGGTGATCGTAGAATCCACGCGGCACCGGGCTGAAGACCTGTTGATCTGACCGGTCGGCAATTTCACCGGCCCGCCCCGCAACATCCTCGATCGTCCATTCCGGCTGATAGACCCCGCGCGTCTCCGCCACATAGGCATGCGCCATGCGGCCCGCCAGCGCCACGAAGAGCTGGCCGTTCGCAGGACAGGATTCATGCGCGAGCCAGCCGGCCGCAGGGGCCACCAGATCGGGGCCCCAGGGCGGAAAGCCATCTGTGTCGCGGCCTTCGGCAAGCCGCGTCTGCGCGGCAGGGACGATACAATTGGCGGTGACGCCATGGTCCGCCCCCTCTAGGGCGAGCGCATTGGCCAGCCCGATCACCGCGCCCTTGCCGGTGGAATAGGCGGCGATATTGCGATCGCCATAAAGTCCGGCGATCGAGGAGACCAGAACGATGCGGCCGTATCCGGCATCGCACATGCGCGGGAATGCCTCCTTCGCGAGATGAAAGGCGCCGCCGACGTGGACATCGAGCACCTCGGAAAAATCCTCGTATGTCATGTCGCGAAACGGACCGGGCCGATTGATGGTCGCGTTGTGGATGAGGATGTCGATGCTGCCGTAATTGTCGAGCGCGGTCCGGGCGATTGCGGCGCACCCCTCGCGCGATGCGACGCTGCTGCCATTCGCCACCGCTTCTCCGCCGGCGGCGCGGATTTCGTCGACGACCTTGCCGGCCAGCCCGGCGTCGCTGCCCTCGCCGTAGCGGCTGGTGCCCAGATCGTTGACCACGACCTTCGCGCCGCGCGACGCCAGCAGAAGCGCATATTCACGCCCCAGGCCGCCCCCGGCCCCGGTGACTATCGCCACCCGGCCATCGAAACGCATCTCATCCATGGCATCCCTCCCCATGTTGCCCGTATCCGGACGCAAGCCTGTCACGCGCCGGTTCGGACATCTACGAGCGCGAAAGTCAGAAAGACAAGAGGCGCCCATCGATCTGAAGGGACGGCCGCGCCGATGTTGTTGGCCGCCGGACCGAGGGCTAGCTTGCGAAGAGGCGCCCGGCCCCCGACGGAACACGGCAACCGTGCCATGAGAGAGGAAGACCATGACCGATCTGGAAACGAAGATTCAGTACCTGCTTGACCTCGAGCAGATCAAGAAACTGAAATATCTCTACTGTCGCTACAACGACGGCGGCTGGTATGGCCAGCCGCTATCCCACCAGGGGCCTTCGCATGAGCTGTTCACCGAGGATGGCGTGTGGGACGGCAGTCCGATCGTGAAGGCCGAGGGACGCGAGGAAATCCGCAAGCTCTTCGACCACTTCGCCGAACAGCCGATGGCGTACCACGCCGTGATGAACCCGATCATAGAGATCGAAGGGGATTTCGCGCGCGCGCACTGGCATCTGATCGGCGCCGGCCGTCTGCCGGACGACAGCTCGATCCTGGGCGTCGGGGGCTATGAGGACGAATATGTCCGCACGCCCGACGGCTGGCGGATCAAGCTAATGCGCGTGATCTGGGGCCGGGGCGCGAACCTGCCCGAAGGCTGGACCGAGTCCGACCCGAACCTGATGTGACCGTGGCCTTACGCTGCGCCGATGCGCTGCAGCTTCGCCTTCAGGCTGCGGTGATCGAACGGCTTGATGACGTATTCGTCTGCGCCCGCCTCGATGCCCTTGCGAATGTCATCGGTGTCGGAATTGGTGGTGCAGAAGACCACCTTGGGCCGGCACTCGCCCGGCAATGACCGCAGTGCGGTGACGAATTCCAGTCCCGACATCACCGGCATGTTCCAGTCCACCAGGATCAGGTCCGGCATCGCCGCCTTGCATTTGGCCAATGCCTCTTCGCCGTTCTCGGCCTCGTTTATCTTGTAGCCGAGCACTTCCAGGATTGTGCGGGCCACCTTCCTGATGACGCGGGAATCGTCGACGATCAGACATGTCCTGTCAGTCCGCGGACGTTCCGGCACGGCAGACGCGTCGCTCGCACGCCGCACGGGCGGCGGGGTACGTTTGATGAGACCCTCAAGAATGGCTGCGTCTCCTCACTCTCACGTAGTCTCTTTGGCATTCAGGATGTGCGCGATCGTCTTCGCCTGATCGATCACATCCTGCTGGTCGTCCGGAACGATCTCCGGCTGCGCCAAGGGCTGACCAACCTTTTCCGAGGGCGTAATGCGAACGTGAATGAAGGGCACCCAGACGTCGCCGTATTCGGCCTTCTGGTACCAGACATCGATGATGTCGTAAGATGCCCAGAACCCGTCGGGTTCAAGGAGCCTGATCCCCTCGCCCATCCGCGGGACCGTGGAGAATCTCAGACGTTCCTGAGTCTGGTGCGTCTCGTTCTGTACTTCGATTTCGATCAATTTGAACCGTCCCCCGAGCCTCGAGTGGGACGCTAGGATGAAATTCTTGCTGAAAAGCAAATATTCACCGACTGATTCTTCCCGAAGATCGCGGCGTTTGCTGCCCCCGTTGCCCTCCTTAGAGCGGGTTAGCTTCTCGGTAACCTTTGGAACGCCCGGATGGCGAGCAACACGCCGAAACCGCACCGTTTGCCGCGCGCTCTCCGAGGCGGTCTAACCCTTGGTTAAAACATTCCGTCCCATAAGGCCGATTGTCTTTGGGGGGCATGAATGGACGACCTGCTTGCCGATTTTCTGGCAGAAACGCGCGAAATGCTCGAGGCGTTGGGCGGAGAGCTGGTGTCCTGGGAAGACGATCCGAGCGACCGCGCCCGGCTCGATGCGATCTTCCGATTCTTCCACACGGTCAAAGGCAACTGCGGCTTCTTCGAGTTCCCGCGCCTGGAGGCATTGAGCCACGCGGCAGAGGATGCGCTGGCGGACGTGCGCGCCGACCGCCGACGGGCCGATTCCGCGCTGATCAGCGCAGTGCTCGCGATCATCGACCGGATCGGCGACATAGCCGATGCGATCGAGGCCGGAACCGACCTTCCCGATGACGACGATCGCACATTGATAGCCGCGCTCGAACCGCAGACTGACGCGTCCGAAGACCTCTTCCAGCCGCAACTGGCCACCGGCGACGACGAACAACAGAAATCGGCGCCGGCCCTGCGGTCGATAAGGCTTCCTGTCGAACTGCTCGACAGGGTCATGAGCGGCGTTTCCGACATGGTGCTGGCGCGCAACGAGCTGTCCCGCCGGCTTCGGGAGAGCTCGGTCGAAGCGGCCGTCGAGGAATCGTTCGACCGCCTCTCCTCGATCATCGCCGAAGTCCGCGACGCCATGACCCGGACCCGCATGCAGCGCATCGAAGGCCTCTTCTCCGCCCTGCCCCGGCTGGTGCGCGACCTGTCGGCAGAACTCGGCAAGCAGACCATGGTCGACATCGACGGCAGCGAGGTCGAACTGGACCGCGAGATGATCGAGATCATCCGCAACCCGCTGACGCATATCATCCGCAATGCGATAGACCATGGCATCGAACCGCCCGCCGAGCGCATCGCCGCGGGCAAGCGCGAGATCGGCCTGCTGTCCATCTCCGCACGCCAGTCGGGCAACCAGATCCTGATCGACGTTGTCGACGATGGTCGGGGGATCGACGACGCGAGGCTCGTCGAGAAGGCCATCGCCAGCGGGATCATCGACGCCACCGAAGCCAAGCGCCTTTCCCCACGCGAGCGCACGGCCCTGATCTTCGAGCCCGGTGTCTCCACCGCTCCGAGCGTCACGGCCATCTCGGGCCGCGGCGTCGGCATGGATGTCGTGCGCGCCAATATCGAGCGCATCGGCGGTGCGATCAGCGTTGAAAGCACACCGGGCGACGGCACCAGCGTTACGCTGCGGGTGCCGCTGACGCTGACGATCATCCCCGCCCTTACCGTGAGCATCGGCGACCAGCGGTTCGCCATCCCGCGAACCTCGATCGAGGAAATCGTGCACGTCGTCGAGGGCTCCATCGAGGTCTCCCGGCTTGGCGGCGCGATGCTGGCGAAGGTCCGCGAACGCCGACTGCCCTGCCTGGTCCTGGCCGACCTGCTGGGGCTGGAAAGCGACGTCAGCGACGAGGACCGCAATCTGGTAGTGCTGCGGCTGACCGGCGGAGAGCTCTTCGCGCTGGCGGTGGACCGGCTCCACGGCCACGAGGAACTGGTGGTGAAACCGGTGGCGCCGGCGATCATCGCCACCGGCCTCTATGCCGGAACCACGCTGACCGACGACGGCAATCCGATCCTGCTGCTGGAAGTGACCGGACTTGCGAGGGCCGGCGGACTTCAGCTCGATGCGCTGGAACGCAGCACGCGCCAGTCCGAGGAACTCGGCACGGCAAAGGCGGCGCGCATGACTTCGGTCCTGCTGTTCACCGGCCTCGACGGCATACGCAAGGCCATGCCGATGGCTGCGGTCGAGCGTCTCGATGAAGTGGGGCTTTCCGCGGTCGAATCCGACGGCGAACGAAAGCTGGTGGTCATCGGCGACCGGATCCTGCCGCTCGCCGGATCGGAGTGCGGGCCCCTGCCCGAAGAGGCCCTGCGCCTGCTGCGCCTCAACGACGGGCGCAGCGAGATAGGATACGCCATCGGCGAAGCGATGGAGATCCGGCAGGTGGCCGCAGAGCTTCTGCCCGCAGACGGTGCGGCGGATACCGAGGGCTTCCTGCTGATCGACGGCGAGCCGACGGCCGTTCTCGCGCCCTACAAGCTGTTCGCACGGCACGCGATCGAGCCGGCAAACCAAGCGCCCCCCGTCTGCCATCTTCCCTGCTCCGATCCCTGGATACAGAATTTCGTGCGGCCGATGGTGGAAGCCGCCGGATATCGCATCGCCGAGGCGGATGAGCCGGACGTTGATCTGGCGATCATGTCGGAGGCCGGAACCGAACAGCCGAACAGTGCAAGGCAAGTGATCCGCCTGCGATCGAATCCGGAAGAAGACCCGGACGGACCGGACAGCATCTATCGCTACGATCATGCCGGGCTGCTTTCCGCGCTGCGCCGCACCAGTGGGAGGAAAGCCCTGTGAAACAGCTGCTGCTGATCGTGACACTGGCGGGCGAGAAGATCGCCCTGCGTACGGACGATGTCCAGTCGGTGATCGAGCTCGAAGTGCTTACGCCGGTGCCCTGCGCGCCGGCCCATGTTGCTGGACTGTCCTCGCTGCGAAGCCGGGTGCTGACGGTCATCGATTGCCAGTCCTCGCTGGGTCTCGGTCGAGCCGCGAGCCCCGAACCGGGCGCTCCGGCCGCAGTCGTTGTGCACGACGGCCACGCCTACGCGCTGCTGCTCGACAGTGTCCTCGACGTGACCGAAGCGCAATCGGAACCCGCCCCCGTGCGCACCCGGCCGGAAGGCGACTGGGCCAGAATGTCGCACGGCGTGGTCGAGACGGACGTCGGACCGCTGCTGCTGATCGATGTCGCCGCACTCATCACCGGGCCGGAGGAAGCCCGGGCGGCTTAAGCTGTTGGTTACGCTCGCGGCCTAGACCCGCACCTTGTGGAAGGGAACGCCAGAATGAAGACCTGTCTGATAGTCGACGACTCGAGAGTGGTCCGCAGGTTCCTGCGCAGTTCGCTCGAAGCTCTGGAATTCGACGTCAGGGAAGCGTGCAACGGCCGGGAGGCCATTGCCAGCTGCGAAGAAAGCATGCCCGACGTGATCCTCCTCGACTGGCACATGCCGGTGATGAGCGGCATCGAGTTCATCAAGCTGCTGCGACAGGGCGGACATGCCAATCAGCCCAAGGTCGTGTTCTGCACGACCGAGAACGACGTCGCGCACATCCGCGCCGCCATCGACGCCGGTGCGGACGAATATGTCATGAAGCCTTTCGACCATGATACGCTGCACCTGAAGCTTCAGCTCGTCGGGGTCGCCTGAGACAGCGGCAATGGCGGATACCGTAGTCAGGAAACGTCCTGAAAGCGCCAGTGTGCGCCAGCCCGTCCGGCTGATGATCATCGATGACTCGCTCGTCGCCCGCACGGCGCTGTTGCGGATGGTCGATGGAGCCGAAGACCTGGCGGTGGCGGCCGTCGAGCGATCCGCCGAAAATGCTCTGGAAGTGCTGCGCACGGATCACTTCGACGTCATTCTGCTCGATCTCGACATGCCGGGCATGGGTGGCCTGGAAGCGTTGCCGCTGATCATCGAAAGGTCCCGGGGCGCACGCATACTGGTGGTATCGTCGCTCACCGTCGACGGCGCCGAGCACACGGTCGAGGCCCTGTCGCTGGGTGCGGCCGACACGCTGGCAAAACCGGATTCCCGAAGCCTGCGCAGCGGCTACCGCGACGTGCTGCTTGGGAAGATCCGCGATCTCAGGCGTGCGGCGATCGCCCCTCGCGGCGCGAAGCCGGTCCCCTCGCCCCGGCCCTTCTCCAGGAAACGGCCGGGCCTGCTGGCGATCGGCGCGTCGACCGGCGGAATTCACGCGCTTGCAAGCCTGTTCGCCGGCCTGCCCGAACCGCTGGGCATTCCCATCCTCGTCACCCAGCACCTGCCATCGGCTTTCATCCCCGCCTTCGCACGACAGCTAAAGGGTGCCTCGGGTTGCGATGCATTGCTTGCCGAGGATGACATGGCGGTGCAGCCCGGCACGATCCTGATCGCGCCGGGCGATGCGAGCCTTGCCCTCAAGACCCAGGCGGGGCGCCTGAAAGTGCGCCTCGATCACACCCTGTCGCCAAGCGGCTGCATGCCGTCGGTCGATCCGATGTTCGCCTCCATGGCCGATGAGATCGGCGATCGGGCGCTCGGCGTGGTTCTTTCCGGCATGGGCCGCGACGGCGCTCAGGGCGCGGCGCGGATAGTGGCGGCCGGCGGGTCGATCCTGGCCCAGGACAAGGACAGTTGCGCGGTCTGGGGCATGCCCGGCGCGGTTGCCGAGGCGGGCCTCGCTTCCGACGTCCTGCCACCGGCAGAAATAGCGTCACGCATCGCCAGCAGCATCGGACTGGCCGCATGCAGGTGAGCGAGGCATCCAAGCGCATCCTTGCCGAGCTGCTCAAGTCGCAGACCGGACAGGACCTGCCCGCAAGCCGCCGCTGGCGGATCGGCAGCGCCCTCTCCGGGCTGAGCCGCGAGCATGGGATCGCCGATCTCGACCGGCTGATCACGATGCTGGCGCTTTCGCGCCGGTCCTCGCTGGCGCACAAGCTGATCGAGGCGCTGCTCAACAACGAGACCTATTTTTTCCGGGACCGCGCGATGTTTGAAATGCTGGGCGATCGCGCCCTGCCGGACCTTGCGCAGGCGCGCGCATCGACGAGAACCCTGAAAATCTGGTCGGTGGGTTGTTCTACGGGGCAGGAAGCGCTCTCTCTGGCGATGCTGTTCGCCGGGCAGGAAGCCCACTGGGCAGGCTGGACCGTCGACATCCTGGGCACGGACGTGTCGCAATCCGTGATCGATCTGTCCCGGACCGCCTGTTACTCGCAGTTCCAGATCCAGCGCGGCCTTGCCGTCGACCAGATGGTCAGATGGTTCGACGAGACCGAGCAAGGCTGGCAAGCGCAGGACAGACTGCGTCGCATGGTCCGGTTCGAGATGCACAACCTGCTCGATCCGCCGCCGGATCCGGGCCGTTTCGACATCATCCTGTGCCGCAACGTCCTGCTCTATTTCGATGAACCCACCCGCACCCGCGCTTTCGACCGCCTCGCGTCCGCGCTGGCGCCGGACGGCTGGCTGATGCTCGGCGCGGGAGAAACGACGATCGGCCAGACCAGCCGCTTCGTGCCCGACAAGACCATGCGCGGCCTGCACCGGCACGCGTCGCTGCCGGCCCCTTCCCGGTCGGCCGAAACAGGCCAGCGGGCTGTCGGCTGACATCTGGGTCGTCCGACTACTTTCGCAAGCAAGGTAAAATCAGTCCCGTCTCCACCGGGAATTACATCGAATACCTGCGGCTACTCCCGATTAAGTGTTGTTTAAGTGCGATTGTCTAATGTTCCATCCGTCCCGGATTTCCGCGGATTTCGAAGGGGTGGGCAAGGATTGACCGGGTTCGGAGGCTTCGAACCGGCCAAGCGAGATCGCGGCGCCTGCCGCAACCCCTGAGAGGTACTGGGAAGGGATTGCGAATTGGGGAATTCTGCAATGTCGGATGTTGCCGCTACGCCGAAAGGCAATTGGTTCGATCGCCAGTCTATCGTCACGAAGATGCGTGTCGTTATCGGCGTATCGCTGTCTCTCTCAGTCATTATCGCGATTGCAGGGTGGTTCGCCCTGACGATCAGCCAGCGCGCCGCCCAGCAATATTCGACGCTGAGCCAATCCGCGCAGCTCGTATCCGACACCGGCGACAACGTCGGCAAGGCCATCCTGCAGATCGACCTTGCCCGAATAAACGGCGAACCGTCTCGCACCGCCGCCGCCCGGACACTGCTGAAGGACGCGGACGAAAAGCTGGCGAAGGCCGGGCTCGGGCTGGCCGATGCGGATCCCGATATCCAGCTCAAGCTTGACCAGCTGGATCGCGATCTTGCCGATTTCTCTGCGAATCTCGCAGCCGTCGGCCAGCGTAGCGATTATGCCGAAGCCGGCGCAGACCTTTCAAGCAAGGCCAACGAACTCAGCAGCACCCTGATTGCCCGTGCGGAGGCGAAACATGACAGCAGCGACAGCTTCACGAGGTGGAGCGAACTGGCAATGTTCGCCTTCGCGATCTTCGCGGCTATCAACGGCGCGCTCGCACTGCGGCTCACCAGTCGCGACATAACCGGGCCGCTCAAGGACATGGCCCAGGCCATGATCAGCCTTGCCGGTGGCGACAAGGACATCTCCGTCCCCGGCACCGACCAGACCAACGAGATCGGCGACATGGCCCGGTCCCTGGAGATCTTCCGCCGGGGCTATATCAAGCTCGACCGCATGCGCACCGAAGCCGCGGAAGCTGCCAAGGCGGAGGTGGAACAGCAGAAAGAGATACAGCGCGAGCGCGAGGAAATGCGCGCGCAACAAACCGGCGTGCTGCTCGATTTGGCCGAAAAGTTCGAACAGACCGTCGGCGAAGTCGTCAGCGGCGTCGCCGCTGCGTCCAGCCAGTTGCAGCTCACCGCCAGTTCGATGGCGTCTGCCGCCGAACAATCCGCATTGCAGACCAACGAGGTGTCCTCGGCGATGAGCGAAGCCTCCTCCGGCGTGACCGCAGCCGCAGCGGCCAGCGACGAATTCGCCATGTCCATCAGCGAGATCAGCAGGCAGGCCGCGACTTCCGCAGACCTCGCCCGCAAGGCGAGCATCACCACCGTGGATGCCGATACTACCATTTCCGCTCTCGCCGTTTCGGCGGAGGAAGCCGGGCAGATCGTCAAGCTCATTTCGGCGATTGCGCAGCGAACCAACCTGCTTGCGCTCAATGCCTCGATCGAGGCGGCTCGCGGCGGAGAGGCCGGCAGGGGCTTTGCCGTGGTCGCATCCGAAGTGAAGGAACTCGCCGCGCAGACCAGCAAGGCAACCGAAGAGGTCGCCCAGCAAATCCGCGACATCCAGGATTCGACCGAAGGCAGCGTCGCCGCGCTGCGGGCCATCGGCAAGGACGTGGAAGAGCTGGAAGCCACCTCGGTTTCGATCGCGGCCGCAGTGGACCAGCAGTCGGTTGCGGGCCAGGACCTCGCGCGCAGCATCGACCTCGCCGCGCGCAGTGCCGACGATGTTACCTCGAACATCGAGCATGTTCGTGAAACGTCGCTGGCGACCGGCGCCGCCGCCTCGCAGGTGCTGACCTCCTCGACCGAACTCGAGCAGCAGGCAGCCGTGCTCAAGGCTCAGGTCGAAGAATTCCTCCAGCATGTCCGGGCGCCACATCGCGCGGACGCGCAGCCTCAGCCACCGGCTCCAAGGCGTGAGGAAGTACGCGAACTCGAAATGGCTGTCTGACGTCCGGCGGCGAAAGGCCAGCCGGACCGGCTAGTCCTCCGTCTCGGCCCAGACCTCGCGGTAGGCGCGGCCCCAGATCGGAACCCTGCGGCAGGACTGCCACCATGTCTCGGCAGTCTCGCCGAATTCGTCGACATGCTTGCCGGAAGGCTGCGCGTAAGGACGGTCATCTCCGGTCTTCGCGGCCCAGAGTGGGGGCTGCGTGTAGTAGAGCGCCGTATCGATGCCTTCGCAATCCCCGCCGGGCGTGTGGGACAGATGTCCGCGCAGCAACTGTATCCGGGCAGTGAAAGTCGACAGCCGGGTCCCGATGAAACGGCCCGGCGCCCCCGCGCAAATGAGAGTCTCCACAATCCCGCGCCAATGATCGGGCGTCTTCTCGACCACGTCCGGGAGCAGACGCTCGAACGTCACGACGCAGAATCGCTCGCGCAAGGGCGCGAAGAACTCGCTCTCGGGTTCATCGGTCGCAAGATAGACGGTCTGGCCGGACTCCAGCAGCGCCTCGATGTGCTCTAGGATTTCCCGGGCTGAAATCTGCGTCTTCTCGTACTGGAAATCGCCGCGCCGAACGTGGAGCGCCGCGAAATTCCCGCCTGCGAGCGCCGGCGATTCCAGGGCCCGTTCGGCCAGAGCGAGCAGGTCCTTGCGAAAGCGAACGGCATCGCGCAGCAACGCGCGGCCGGCGCACTCACGTTTGGTGTCGGCATGAAGAAAGAATGCCTCGGCAACACCAAACATCCGGTGCTTCACGTCCATCGGAAAATACAGCAGGTCGCACGCTTCCGCTTCGCCGCCATATGCGACGATGCGCCGGTCCAGCACGCGCTCGGCCAGTTCCGGCCGTTGTTGCAGGGCATCGCCGGGACAGACCAGAACATCCTCCAGCGCGTTCCATTGCGGACAATGGCCGTGAGCGCGCATGTAGGTGTGAAAGCCTTCGTGCTGCGCCGTCGTTTCCTCAAGCCCGGTCTCGGCGACGAATTCCTCGGCGGTCAGGGCCGGCAACCGGGACTGCAGTTCGGCCAGATCTAGAAAATCTTCGAGACGGCGGGCCTCCTGCCCCAGCAGATAGAACGGAGTTGCCGGCGGGAGGACCAGGGTGCGGCCGGTAAGCCAGGCCAGCATGACCATAATTTCGAACTGCATCAGGATATTGTTCCAGCCACCGAAGTCCGTTTCGAAGGCCAGATACTTCCTCTCGGCTTCCTTTGCCGCTCCAGGGGGAAATGCCGCCGGCCCTTCGGCAGGGACGACTGATTGGCCATATGCAAGAGAGCGACTGGGGTAACGAGGCGGCAGGTCCGCCAGCAGTCTTTCCACCCGGACCGACGTGTAGCGCCACCACAGGGGGCGGAAATGCACGAAAATGTTCGCGTAGCACCGGCCTTGCAGCTGACTGTCCCTGAAGTGCGGGAGCTTGGCCCCTTCGTAGAGCACGGCCTCTCCGGCGTTCAGTGCCAGTTCCTGACGGGTCCCGTCCCATTGTTCGATCACAAGCGGCCAGGGCTGATCGACGTCCTGCGCCACCAGGATCGACGCACTGATCACATGCGTTTCGACAAGATCGACGTGCCGATGAAGCACGTTCCCCTGCCTGTAGATGCGGATGCCGTAAGCCTTGCTCGGCTCCAGGCGATGGCCGCACCAACGCTCGAGCAATGGCTTCATCTCGCGAAGCGCAAGTTCATTCAGGTCGCTGCTTGTCGGGGCAAGTAACGGAAACACTTCAGCTTGCGGCAAATGAAACATGCCCCCGAACCGTGCTTCGGGTTCGGCATCGGCCTGATGATCCGCGAGCCATTTCTGCAAGGCTTCCTGCAATACGGCGGGCGTTCGAACTGTCGTGGCGCCGCCTTGCGTCAGGGAAGGCAGCAGGGCCCGTTGACGATTGGCCAGCCGATCCTGGAACTCATCGCCATCCGGCAGATGTGACGCGCCGGGGCCTGCGTGATCAATGATGTTGCTGTCCGACATCAAGACCATAAGACTCCGGTCACTTGCGCTGCATCACCGTCCGGTCGAGGCGTTCCGCCACATCGCGGATCTCGTTGTTGGCGACGTACCATTCTATGGTTTGGCGCAGCCCCTCCTCGAAGGATACTTTCGGCGCCCATCCCGCCCTCTGTTTCGCCACCGATCCGTCCAAAGCCCTGTGGACAACGCCGACCGGCCTGTCCACAAGGTGCCTGATGCCTTCCGGCGGGCGCCAGTCGAATTCATCGAGAACGGCCTCGGCAACCCGGTTCAGACTGATGAATTCGTCCGTACCGATGTTGATCGCACTGCCGTCTTCGACATGCTCGCAGGCCAGGATCAGCCCGTCGACGATGTCACCGACATAGGTGAAGCCGCGCGTCTGTTCACCGTCGCCCCAGACCTCGAAGGGCGTCTGCTTGATGAAGGCCTTGGCGATGAGCGCCACGACCGCGTGGGTTTCGTTCTCGCGCGGACCGTATGCTGATGAAATCCGCCCGGATGCCGCCTTGACGCCGTGCTGCTTGTGGTGGGCCCTCAGCGACATTTCTCCCATCAGCTTCGCCCAGCCGTATTCCTCGTCGGCGAATGCCCCGCCGCGCTCGGCGAAGGATACCATGTCTTCCCTGAGCAACGTCCTGCCCAGCTGGATATCGGTGGGGTAGACGCATGCCGAGCTCGCAAAGGTGATGCGCTCGGCACCGTTCTTCACGGCAGCATCGAAAACGATGTTGTCCAGCGCCATATTGCCGGCGCAATTGGCAGGGTGGGTGCTGATATAGCCGCGTCCGCCGTGATCGGCGGCAAGATGAAAAACCACATCGCAACCGCGCGACGCCTCTCCCGCGAAATCGACATGGCGGAGATCGCCTTCGAATATCTCGATGTCATCCCGAACCGCGGCAAGGTTCTGCAGGTTTCCGCTGGAGAGATCGTCGGCCACCCTCACGCAGGCAGCCCTCTTTTCCAGGAGCGCCTCGACGAGATGGCTGCCGATGAAGCTGGCGCCGCCAGTGACCAGAACCTTGGCTCTTTTCCAATCCATCTCGATCACCGGGGAAAGCGGCTCCGACGAAGCGAGAATGCTTCGGCCGCTGCTGACTCGTCCAAGCGAGCAGCCAAATATCGCATCACGCCAGCCAACAGGAAAGTCGGAACCCGCTGCACCGACCTCCGAAACAAAGCTCCCGGAGGACTATGACCGCCCGAAAATAGCGGTCAGCCTGCCGAAAGCCGCTCAGCTTTTCTTTTCATTGAGCCGAGCGACCTTGCGCGGGGTCTTGGGCGGCGCAGGGATCGGCGCGGGCACTGGCGGAGACAGCTTGCTGACAAGCGATGCATTGTCGGCCGACCCGTAGGGCTGGAAAAACTTGATGCGAATATTGGACATTTTCGAAACTCCAACCGCTGCTGCACGCCCCGCAGGTTACGGTGCGCCGCAAGCCACGAGCTGCCCGCAAATGACGATTCCGTTATCGGAACAGCTGGCTCCAAAGACTAATGTGCCTCCGGCCAAGGTCAAGAACGCCGCAGGGCCTTCCCAAAAGGGACGGGAATCAGCCTAGTCGTCGGGCTGGCCGATGACATGGTGCAGATTGGGCAGCCGCTGATCGGTTGCTTCAAGCACCCGGCGTATTCCCTCTCTGACCGAGACTTTGCTGGGGCCGAGCAGTTTCTCCATCTTGGTCGTGTCCCCCCAGATCGGCCAGGATGTCGAGTTCTCGACGAAAATCGGCTCCTTGCCCAGAATCTCACCGGCCATCTGGCAATATTCCTGCGTCGTTAGCGCCTCCGATCCGGCGAGGTTGACGATCTCGGCACCCACCTTGGCGATACCCGCCGCGGCGATGGTCTTCTCGACGTAATCGTCTTCGTAAAGCGGCGTGTGGACATTGCGCACGCCGGGATAGACGCTGACCGGCTCGCCGTGCGCGACCTGATCGACCCGCTGGGTGACGCCGCCGCCACGCGGGCCATAGAAGGAGAAAATCCGGACGATCGTCACCGGAAGTTCGTAATCCACACTGAGGTGCTTGAGCAGGTATTCCGCGCCGATCTTGCTCGCGGCATAATTCTCGCCCGCGCTGTGAAGGCCGTAGGGGTCGTCTTCGCGCAGGGGGCGTTCGCCCTGGTATTCGTAAAGCGAACCGGTGCTGCCGTGAACGAAGGCTTCGCAATCCCGGTAATGACGCGCCAGGCGCCCGGTCGCCGCCGTGTTCACTTCATAGGCAAGGTTACCGTGGCTCGGCGGGAGAACCGCGTAATTGATCACGACATCGACCGCCCCGGGCAGGGGCGACAGATCCTCGCTGGCCATGTCGAACGTCACCGCTTGCGCGCCGGCCGCCTCGACCAGGCGCTTCTGTTCGGGATCCGAATACCGGGCAACGGCGAAGACTTCGTTGTCCTTCGCCAGTTCCACTGCCACCGGGAGGGCGACCAGCCCGCTAGCACCGGTAACCAAAACGCGTTTGCCTGAAAGTCCTGCCACTGTTCCTCTTCCCCGTTCCACGCACCCGGGAATCGCGGGCGGCACAGTGCCGCCGCTTCATCCCTTCCGGGTGCCACGCGGTTCTTCCTAACCGCCATGCTGGACACTTGTCCAGCACCGATGTAAGCATGGCGCAAGACAGAGGCACAGGCGGGGCATGGCTGTCGCCGGGCCGGCCTTCCAACGGAGGTGGATGTGAGCAACCTGGTTGATGTGCGATGCACGCATATTGAAGACGAGCTGATGCGTGTGCGCTTTGCCCATTCCCAGCTCATTTCGGATCACCCCGAGCAATGGGGAGGCACCGATACCGGGCCTGCTCCGGGCGAAATGGTGCTTATGGCCCTGGCCTCCGCCAGCGCCTTTGCCGGATACCGCCATGCAGCCCGCCACGGGCTCGACGTGGCCCACATCTCCGCCCGGACCAATATGGCCTCGCTGCAGGAGGGCCTGCCCGAAGAACTTCGCGACGTGCCCCTGCCGCACCTCACCTATGCGGACCGGTTCTGGCGCCTGCTGGAAATCGACGGCAACCTCTCGGAAAACGAAAGGAATGCTCTGATCGATGCGATGTCTGACAATCGCATTGCCAACACGATTCGCACGGGCATGGCGCTGGAGCGAAGGGTGGACTTTCGCCCCTCCCAGGGTGCGCGTAGGCGCAGCGCGGAAAGCCAGGGCAACCACCGGCTGCAGGGCAGGAAGCCGATACCGGCCGGCGAAAAGCGCATTGCGGCGACGGCCGACAACTGGCTTGTCAGCGCGGCTGCGCTCGATGAGCGGACCTGCCTGGTGAAGGCCGCGGGCTCGATGTCCGTTGTCGGCGATGAAACAGGTTCGCAAAGAGGTCCGACGCCCGAAGAGCTGCTGCTTGGCGGGCTGGCCGCCTGCACCACCATCTATGTCGCCCGCAATGCGCAGTTTCTCGGCATCGACGTCGAGTCTGTCTCTGTCCACGCCCGCGCCGAGCTTTCCGGAGATCCGTCACAACCCATAAGTCGCGTGGAGAAAGTAACCGAGATTTGCGGCGACCTTTCGGAAGACGACAAATCCAAGCTGGAACTGTTGGCCGGATATTGCGCTTTCGGACTGACCCTGAGTCACAGCACGCCGATCGAGGACAGCGTGCTGATAAACGAAGTTCGAACAGCGAACAGACTGGCCGCCGGGCCGGCACCCCTCGACCGCGATGCCCCCGCTCCCAACGATCCGTCCTATTGCACGGACGGAAGCTGCTGCGTGCCCGAACTGGTGCGCAAGGCTTCGTGATTTTCGGGTAGTGGGTCGGTTTGAACTATTACGGCTTTCCGCCTCTTGCAGGGGGCCCATCTTGCTGGCTGCTACGCATCCTTGAAGCATGATCATGTTCGAGTGAATCGTCGTTGCGAGGGGCGAAGCCCCGATGCAATCCAGAGCCAGGTGCGAAACGCTCCGGATTGCTTCGCTTCACTCGCAATGACGCGTGTTGCAATCGAAGACGATCACCCCTGCTCCTCCCCGGTCCAGACCGGGTACGGCCCCAGCGTCGCCACCAGCAGGCCGCTGAACAGGGCGGCGGGGATCACGCAGGTGAGCAGCAACACGTAGCTTCCGGTGATGTCGAAGATGAAGCCGGCGAAGACGGGGCCGATGCCGACGCCGACGGCGATCATGCTGGCCATCACGCCGAATATCTTTCCGAAGTTGCGGATGCCGCCATACCGGCCCGTCAGATAGGTGCAGACCTGCATGAACGCCCCGTTGGTATAGCCCAGCAGGCAAACGGCGATCAGGGTCAGCGGAAGCCAGTTGTCGGCCGTGACGAAGATCAGGCAGGCAGCCGCGGGCGGCGACAGGCTGAGCGCATTGATCCAGCCGCTGGCCCAGCGGTCGTACATCCAGCCGGTCGCCAGTTTGCCGACAATCGCAAAGCCTCCCGCCAGTGCCGCCATCAGCGCGGCGGATTCCCGGCTTATGCCCCGTTCGTTGAGGACCGGGACGAGGTGCACGTTGAGCGCCGTCAGGAAGAACACCACGATCAGGGTGGAAAGGCCGATCCGGTACAGCGCGGTGCTGCGGATCGCCTCGGCAACCGACAGCCCCGGAAGCTCGGGAGCCGTTTGCGCCGGCACTTCCTGTCTGGCGATGCGGCGGCGGTTCGTATCGCGGGCGTCGAAGAAGAACGGGATGAGGAGCGCCAGGACGATCAGGCCCCATCCCGTCCCGAGATACAGATAGGCTTCACGCCAGCCGAAGTTGTCGATCAATCGCTGCGATGCCACGGGTGCGATGATCTGCGTAATCGCCGCGCCGGTCAGGGTAATGGCCAGGGCAAGGCCGCGGGCCTTTGAAAAAACGCTCGAAACCGCAGCTGTCCAGACGGTGTTCCGGATCGAAAGAGCCATGAGCGAATAGAACAGCCACAGGCCGAGCCATTGCACCGTCGAGCCGTTGGCAAGGCTGAAACAGGCGAAGGCCGTGGCCGTGAGGAACATCCCCGGAATCGCCATGCGGCGAGCCCCCCAGCGATCGATCAGCGCCCCGGCAAAGGGGGAAAGCGGCACGGCGATCAGAGCATAGATTGTGAGGCCTGCCGTGATCTCTGTCCGGCTCCAGCCAAATTCCCGGCCAAGCGGCTCCATGAACAGGCCGATCGACGACCCGGCAATCGCGGCAAACGAAAGGCCGGCCATGGAGGCGAGCACGAGCGTCCAGTGCTGACGCCATTCCTGTTTCGCGGAGATCTGCTCCTGGCTCACTGCATTTTCGCCTCTACGGTTCCTGTCCCCTGCGGCACGGCGCTCTGCGACATCAACGCCGTTCGGCGGCATCGAAACCGCGCAGGAAATCCTCCACTTCGGCGATCATTTCCGCGTGACCGCTGCTGATGCCAGTGTTCGTTTCCATCACGATCAATTTCGCAATGCCTCTCAAGAAGACGACGACCGCTTCCGGCCGTTCGAACGGGCAGACCACCTTGCCACCTTCCAGGGCACTTCGAATGGCGTCCACTTGCAGCTGACGTGCACGCTCACTGTAATCTGCCATGAGCTTCCGCACTGACTCCAAACGGTTTCCCACGGCCATCAGTTCGATTTCGAGCCGGGCGGCCTGGGGATTGCTGGCAAGCTCCCATATGGCCCTGGCCGGATTGGGCGAAGCCAGAGCCCTGGCCTGGCGTTCGAGATATCGCTCGGAGACGCGGCGCACGATTTCGACGAAGAGGTCCTCCATCGAATGGAAATAATAGTGGACGAGCTGCCGCTTCAGTCCGGCTTCCTCGCTGATCCTGCGCACCGTGACCGCAGTGTGCCCTTCCCTGCGCATGAGTTCGATCGCCGCGTCCAGCAATCGCAGTCGCGATTCCGCTTCCTTGGATCCGATTCGACGCGATGTGGCCACTCGAACTCCTCCTGCGTCGACACCTGAGGGCGATGCCTCGCGGCAAATCGCAAATCTGCAAGTCGAGCGCTGTCGCGGATTGGCTTTGGTGCCATTTTCCTATCAAGCCGCTGGACACCTGTCCAGCAAGGCGCCGGCTTGGCCGGCAACCGCCATGCCGGCCTCGCGACAAGGCAAACAGGAGACCAACCCAGTCAGGCGAGCGCGGCGTTCAGGGCGTCATCCCTGCCGGTAAGATCCCGCCGCCATAGCCGCGCAGAGTCAGGCCTCCGTCGACCGGGACGATCGCGCCCGTGATCCATGAACTGTCGGGGCTGAGGAGCAAGGAAGCCACCGGGCCGAATTCCTCCGGCTCGCCGTAGGGACCAAGCGGCGTGATCTTGTTGAATTCGCCAATGTAATGCTCGTCGGTCATCAGGTCGCCATTGACCGGCGTGTTGGTGAAGCCCGAGCGGACCGCATTGACGCGGATCTTGTACTTGCCGAGTTCATCGGCTGCGACGCGCACATAGTGGTCTACCGCGGCCTTGGCGGCACCGTAGGCTCCCAGCATCGGATAGGAGCACAAGGCTGCCGCCGAAGACATCGCGAGGATGGACCCACCCTTTTCCTTCATGCGCGGAAACGCGGAGCGGATTGCGTTGACCAGCGGCACGAGGTTGATCGAGATCTGCTCATGGATAAGTTCGGGCCCGGCTTCCTCAACTGCCATGAAAGCGCCCGCGCCTGCCACGACGAAGACGCCATCCAGGGTCCCGTCCGGGCGTGCGGCAAGATCGAACGATTGTTCGACCGCCTCGGGCAGCGTCGCGTCCGCGGCGATGGAGCGCAGCCGATCGGGCTCGGCCCCGCATTCCTCCAGCATCCTGTCGTGCGCCGAAGCCAACTTTGCCTTGTCGCGCCCGCAGATGGTGACAACCGCATTCGCGCGGAGAAGATAGGCAGCGGTCGCATAGCCCATGCCGCTGCTCCCGCCCAAAATCAGATAGTGACCGTCCCGGATCGAATCCAACGGCATAGTGCGTCTCCCAATCGTCTTGGCGAAGCATTGTCGCTTCGACCTTTAGTCGCCGGCAGGCCCGGGCACTCCTCGCGCGGGCAATCCGAAGCCACTGGCGGGGTGATCGAAAAACCCTTGCGGCACAACCGCAAAAGCCCCGAACTCGACAAAGACTCCCAGAAGGCGACAGAAAATCCCGGCGCCTGACCGCATTTGGCGCTGCCTGTGCGGCACTGCCTACGCGAATGCGGGCATGACCTTCTTCGCAAACGTATCGGCATAGTACACGAACCGCTCCGCAGGCAGGCCCGGAGGCATCGACATCATGTAATGGTCGAGCGGCATCTTCGCCTGCAAGTCCTTCAGCATGGAAATCGCGGAGTCGGGCGTCAGTATCTGCAACGTGCCGCTGGCCTTGAACTCCTCGATGCTCATCGGCTTCATCGCATGCCCGTCGTCATGCACCTTGTCCTCCTGGAACCACTCGCCGTAGCTGTTGTTGACGTGGAGGAAGTATGGCGCAAGTTCGGCCATCGCGGCTTCGGGATCGTCCGCGACGACCGTCGTCACCCCGGTGATCCGAACCTTGGCATTGTCGGCGTCGCGGCCAAGCTCGCGCAGCTTGTCCACATAGGCCACGCATACCTCCTCGGTTCCCAGGTAGCCGTCGCCGAAACGCACGATGCGATCGACGGTCTTTCCGGCGAAGCCGCCAAGGAACAGCGGGATATGCCCCCTTGGCGGCGGGGGCATGACCTTCGCCCCGGAGAAACGATAGTATTCGCTTTCGAAATCGACTGTCTCGCTGGCCCAGAGCCGGGTGACGATTTCAAGCCATTCGTCGAACATCCGTCCGCGCTTGGTGAAATCGACGCCGAATGCCGCAGCCTCGCGCCGCCGGTATCCGATGGCCAGTCCCATCTCGAGCCTGCCGCCGGCCAGTATGTCCAGCACCGCACAGTCGGTCGCGAAGCGCACGGGGTTGTAAAGCGGGGCCAGCGCTATGCCGGAGCCGATCGTGATCCGCTCGGTCCGGTCGGCGATCGCCGCCAGCGCGATGAGCGGGGATGGCATGTAGCCGTCGCTCGCAAGATGATGTTCGGGAATCCAGGCACCGCCGAAGCCCGCCTGCTCCGTCCAGGCGATAACATCGAGAATTTCCCCATAACGCTCCGC
The DNA here is from genome assembly GCA_024236175.1 of Novosphingobium sp. Taxonomy (GTDB): domain Bacteria; phylum Pseudomonadota; class Alphaproteobacteria; order Sphingomonadales; family Sphingomonadaceae; genus Novosphingobium. The sequence goes on from JACKKY010000004.1 coordinate 558,923, forward strand.
CCATGGCTTCTCCCATTGCGGCGGATTGCGAAAATCATAGATGTAACCAAACGTCAGCTTGCCCATGCCGTTCCCCGCAGCCTTCCCTCGACAGATCGCATCCCGACGCGCGCCAGGCATCACGCCAGAGAAGCTATCGCCCTCGCCCGGCCGTCGCATTATTGCGGCTGCCATTCGACCGGTCGGCGCAGATTGCAGCCGCCAGCGTTGCGGGGACTGCCGCCCCCCGGCCAGGATTTCCCTGATTGAATACAAAATCTGATTGACAGGTCAATCAGGGCAAATCAACCCATCTTCGACCAGCCCTGGAGGCTTCGTCGCTTCAGGCAGTCCGGCGGCACCTCGGCTTCGGTGGCCTGTCTTGAATGCGGACTGCGGCACGCCGGCCTGCTGCAGCTCGGGACCGCAACAAACCGTGGCGTCTCGGGAACGGGGTCGTTACAGGGCAGTCAGGCACGAAAGGAATGACACTTGGCGAGACCCTCTCGTAGAAAGGCGTCGCAAGCGGCACAAGAAAATCAAAATTCCCGAGAGGCGATTCTCGATGCTGCACTGCAATCGTTTGCACGCGACGGCTATGACGGTGCTTCACTTCCAAGAATTGCAAAGCTTGCCAAAGTCGCTCCTCCCCTGATCCACTATTATTTCGGTTCCAAGGAAAAACTCTGGCGCGAAACCGTCGACTATTCGCTCGGTGAACTCAAGCGCGAAGCAGAAGCCATCTCTCAGGCGACCCGCGCTCTTGCTCCGCTCGACCGTTTGCGTGCCCTGCTCCAGGCACACACGCTGTTCGCCGCGAAATGGCCAGACCATTTCTTCATGATCATAGCCGAGGCCCGATCCGATTCCGGGCGCTTCGACTGGCTGCAAGAGAACTACACCGGAGTGCTTTTCAATGACGTGGTCGCGATCCTGCGCGACGCACGCGATGCCGGGGCGATCCGCGATGTACCTCTCGACCAGCTGGCGATCGTGCTGATCGGCGGCATCCTTCTCTATTTCACAGTCTACCCTTCACGTCCGCCAAAGGAGGAGATCGACAAGGTCACCGTCCAGTTCTGCGACATGATGTACAGCCTCTTGCTCGACGGGGTGCGAACACAAGACAAGGCGAAGCCCTGATCGTGGTTTGCCTAGAACGGTTCAGGGGCAAGGGCATAAGGCGCGTGCCTTGGCCAGACAGGAGCCTTTCATGATCGACGGCGCTTGTTTCATATGCTGCCAAGAACCATCAGAATGCCAGGCGACCTGCAATCTAACCGAATGTCAGAGGCGCAGCCTCAACACGGTCGCGGCACACGTGCGGGAGAACGGGACATGAGCAGAATTCTCGGGCCAGTCATTCACACAGCCTATGTTTATCCGGAATTCGACTCCGCGGTCGAGCGCTTCGCGGCCGGCGGAATCGGGCCGTTCTTTGTCATGCACGAGACCGGCGCCAAGAGCATATACCATGGCGAGGAAAAGCCGCTCCGCATGTCGATCGCCTTCGTTTATTCGGGCGATGCGTGCATGGAGATCATTACGCCGACCGGCGGGGAAGACCAGCAATCGGCCTATGACGATTTCCTGCGCCTCAATCCCCACGGCGGGCTGCATCACATCGCCTATTATTCCGAGGATTTCGCTAAGACTCTCGCGGCGATGGAAGCTGAAGGCAAGCCGCTGAGGATCGTGCAGGAGTTCGTGGAGACGACGGGGGGTGACCCCTTCGAGATCTACTGCGAACCGGTTGGGGTCGAAAACCCGCTCGTGTTCCAGTTTCTGCGGCCCGGCGTGTTCGATGCGTGGTTCGATGCCATGCGCGACGCCGCGGCCAACTGGGATGGGACCGATCCGATCCGCGACGCGAGCCACCTGTTGGCCGAAGCACTGGCCGAAGGTGCGGGTTAGCGCGAGGTCTTCCGGACCCCGTCCTCCGACCTAATCCTCCAGCCACAGTTCATGGCTGTCGATCCGCAGCTTCGTGATCGCGCGCATCGCTTCGGCCCGGGCACCGGCTTCGCTGCGGAAGGCATCATGGACCATGCGTTCGCCGAGGAGCAGGTCGGCGAGGTCGATTTCGCCGAGTTGATTGCCGCGACGCAGCTTGACCAGGGCTGAGACCTGCGCATCGAGCGCTTCACGCGAACGCTCCCATGCGGCAACGCGATATCGTGCTTCGACAAGGTCGGCATCGGCGGTTTCGTGAACGGTAAAGCGGGCGAGCCGTGCGTCCGCCTCGGCCGCCACTGCGTCGGCACCGGCTTTGTCGGCAAGCGCCTTGCGGTGGCCGCCGCCAAGCGGAATCGAGAACAACACACCCGCTCCCCGTTCCGCACCGCCACGTTCGGAAAACAGGCGCACGCCGATCGAGGGATCGGCAATCCGGTCCTGCTCGAAGCGGTCGGCAAGGCTTGCCATGCGCTGCGCCTCCGCATCCGCTGCGGCGATCTCGTGACTGTTGGCCGGGACGAGGTCGCGCAACCTGTCCAGTTCGCCGGGCTCTACAGACGGCAGGGGAATGGCAGGTGCGTCGTCAGGCAGCGGAAGCCCCGGGAAATGAGCCGAAAGCCTCGCCCGGGCAAGTTCGGCCAACCCGGCCGACTGCGCCGCGACGATACGCGCCGCACCCAGCGCCGCCGCGGCCCTATCAACATCCAGCGGAGCCGCTTCGCGCAATTCCGCCTGTCGACGCAGCGCGACCAGCGATTTCTCATAGTTTTCCACTGCCGTCCGATCCACTTGCGCCTGAGCGGAAGCGGACAGCCAGTCGAACCAGTGACCGGCCAGCAACAGTGCGGCCTGGTGGCGGGCATCCTCGGCCGCATTTTCGGCCGCTTCGACCCCGAACCTCCCGATCGCGCGATCGAGCCTTGCCTTGCCGGGCAGCCGCAAGGCTCGGGTGAGCTGAGCGTCATATTCGTCGTACCGCCCTTCACGGTCGATCGAGCGGCGATTGTAACTGCCGCTGAAAGTCAGCTCGTGCGGCCCCTTGCGCAGTCCCCTCGCCTCGGCGCGGGAAGCCTCCAGCCGGGCACGGGCCGCAGCAACGCTGGGATGATCGTCGAGCGCTGCGGCAACCATCTCCTCCTCGGGAAGGCCGGGCTCCGCCTGCGCGGGAACGGCAACCAGGGCTAGCGAAAGCGAGGCCAGGAGAAAGCGCATCGACCTATTCCTCTCCCGCAACATGGTCGAGGTCGCCCGCCTCGCGCTCGGCAGCGCTCTCTCCGAAGCGTTCGTAGAGGATCGGCAGGAGGATGAGGGTAAGCAGCGTCGCCGAAACCAGCCCGCCGATCACGACGATGGCGAGCGGCTTCTGGATCTCCGAGCCGGGACCCGTCGCGAAAAGCAGCGGGACCAGGCCGAAGGCAGCGATGCTCGCGGTCATCAGCACCGGGCGCAGCCGCCGTTCCGCCCCACGCCGCACGGCTTCCGCCAGTGGCATGCCTTCCTCGCGAAGCTGGCGGAAGTATGTCACCATCACCAGCCCGTTGAGCACCGCGATGCCGAGCAACGCGATAAAGCCGACGGAGGCTGGAACGGAAAGGTATTCGCCGGACACCGCAAGCGCGATCATCCCGCCGACGACGGCGAATGGAATGTTGGTCAGGATGAGCAAGGAAGCCCGCAGCGATCCGAGCGTGAAATAGAGAATGCCGAAGATCATCAGCACCGAAATCGGCAACACCAGCGCAAGCCGGGCCGAGGCGCGCTGCTGGTTCTCGAACTGCCCACCCCAGACGAGCCGATAGCCGGACGGCAGTTCTACACTGGCGGCGATGTCGGCCTTGGCTTCATCGACATAACCGACGAGGTCGCGGCCTGAGACGAAGGCCTGTACCATGGCGTAACGCGAGCCGTTTTCGTGCTCGAGCTTGACCGGGCCTTCGACGCGCCGGACATGCGCCACATCACTGGCGCGCACCAGCTGGCCCGACGGCGCACGATAGACGAGATCGGCAAAACCTTCGGAGGTCAGTTCGCTCGCGCCATTGCCACGCAGGACTATCGGCACGCGGCGCACGCCTTCGGAAACGACGCCCGCCTGAACACCCTCAACCTGCGCGCGCATCATGTCCTGCAGGTCCGCTACCGGCATGCCGAGGCGGCCAGCAGCAAGGCGATCGATATCGACCAGCAGGTAGTCAACCTGGTCGTTGGCGACCGTCATCGCTTCGCTCGTTCCCTCTATCGCTTCCAGCCGTGCCTGGATTTCACCGGCGAGGCGCGACAGTTCGTTGAGGTCCGGGCCGAACAGCTTGATAGCCAGGTCACCGCGCGCGCCGGTGAGCATCTCGGACGTCCGCATGTCGATCGGTTGGGTGAATGTCGGTTCGATGCCCGGAAACTGCTCCATGACCTGACGCAACTCGCCAAGCAGCCATTCCTTGTCGCGCACCCGCCACTCCTCGCGGGGTTTGAGCTGCAGGAAGCTGTCCGTCTCGTTCAGGCTCATCGGGTCGAGACCCAGTTCGTCGGAGCCGACGCGGGCGATTACCGCCTCGACCTCCGGCACCTGCTCAATCAGAGCGCGCTGGACCTTCATATCGCCTTCGACGCTGTGCTCGAGCGAAACCGAGGGAAGCTTGGTCAGCTGGATGATGACTGAGCCTTCGTCCATCGTCGGCAGGAAGGTCTTGCCGGTCACAGCATAGGCGCCTGCCGTCACGGCGAGTGCGATTCCGGCAATGGAGAAGACGCGTTTCTTATGGGCAAAGGCGCTGTTCAGGATGCTGGAGTAGCGCGGAGCGATCTGGCGCATGAGCCACGGTTCGTGGTGTCCTTGCCTCACCTTCAGCATGTAATAGGACAGTACCGGAATCAGCGTCAGCGACAGCACCAGTGCCGAAAGCAGAGCGAGCACGATGGTAAGCGCGACTGGCGAAAACAGCTTGCCTTCCAGCCCTTCAAGCGTGAGCAGCGGGAGGAACACCAGCGCTATTATCGCAAGGCCCGAAGCGACCGGCTTGGCGACTTCCGCGGCGGCGATGAAGATATTGTGCAACTTGCCCGCACCAGCATGCTTCTCGTCCGACAAACGCTCGACCACGTTCTCGACCACGACCACCGCACCATCGACGAGCATCCCCACTGCTATGGCAATGCCGCCCAGACTCATGAGATTGGCCGTCAAGCCGATCGCGCGCATGAAGATGAAGGTAAGCAGAGCCGCCATCGGCAGTGCCAGCGCAACGATCACCGAGGCCCGGATATCGCCGAGGAACAGCAGCAGCAGGATGACGACGAGGATAGTGGCTTCGACAAGCGCCTCTTCGACTGTGCCCACGGCACGTTCAATCAGGTCCGAGCGATCATAGAACACCGCAACGCTCATTCCCGCGGGGAGGCTTGGCCCAATCTCTTCCAGCCGCTGCTTGACCGCGTCGACAACCTTTGATGCATCTGCACCGCGCAGGCCGATGACGAGACCCTGCACTGCCTCGCCCTTGCCGTTCTTGGAAACGGCGCCATAACGGGTCAGGCTACCCATTCCGACCTGCGCCACGTCACCCACCTGGACGACTCTGCCGCTATCGGCGCGCACCACAACGGCGGCAAGATCTTCAAGCGTGCGGATCGCCCCGGTGGAGCGGACGATCAGTGCTTCCTCTCCGCTCGTCAGCCGTCCCGCGCCATCGTTCCGGTTGCTGAGACCGATAGCCTCGGCAAGGTCGGCGGTGCTGAGACCGGCTGCGTCCAGCCCCGCACTGTTGGGGGCGACCTCGAATGTCTCCGCATAGCCGCCAAGCGAATTGACATCCGCCACGCCGGGCACGGTTCGAAGCGCGGGGCGGATCGTCCAGTCGAGCACACGTCGCTTTTCCGCGAGGGATTGCGGCCCTTCGAGCGTGAACATGAACATTTCGGAAAGCGGCGTGGAGATCGGTGCGAGCCCGCCCGAGACGGTGTCTGGCAGATCACCCATCACTGCGGCGAGGCGCTCGGTCACCTGCTGGCGCGCCCAGTAGATGTCGGTGCTGTCCTTGAAGTCGATCGTGATGTCGGCAATCGCGTATTTGGCGACGGAGCGCAGAACGGACTGCTCGGGTATGCCGAGCATTTCCATCTCGATCGGCGTGATCACCCTGCTCTCGACTTCCTCGGGCGTCATGCCGGGGGCCTTGAGGATGATCTTGACCTGCGTGGTGCTGATGTCCGGAAAGGCGTCGATCGGCAGGTTGGCGAAGGACCAGCCGCCGATTCCGGCCAGCAGCGCAGCAAGACCGAGCACCGCGAGGCGAAGCGAGAGTGCCTTTTCAACGAGGTTCCGCAGCATCACCGGCTACTCCGCCGCAAGCGCCTTGAGCTCCGCAACACTGCTGGCGGCAACCACTTCGCCTGCCTGCAACCCCTCGGAAATGGCTGCTTGCCCGTCGGTGCGCGTCACCACGGTGACCTTGCGCGGCTTGAACTCCTTGCCCCTGCGGACAAACACATGATCGGCATCGCCTATCCGCGTCACCGCATTGGCTGGAACGGATACCCCCTTCTGTCCGGCGCTCCCCCTGATCGTCACGCTGACATTGCGACCCGCCACGATGCCGGGCGCGGCCCCGAGACTGGCACGCGCCAGCATCGACCGCGTCGCAGGATCGATTGAGGGCGAGACTGTCAGGATTTGGCCGCCGACAACCAGTGGGTCGCCGCCATCATTGTCCGGCAGCGCGACTTCCACCGGCATGCCTGGCCTGATCCGCTTCGCCAATCGTTCGGGCAGCTGCAGCTCGATCTGATAGGCCCCGCTCGCCTCGATCACGAAGGGCGCTTCCATCCCGTCGACCGGACCTCCGGTTTCGACCCCGACGTGGGCAACGCGCCCGCCGATCGGGGCGCTGAGCGTCATGGAGCCGTCCGACCCGACCCCGGCAAGCGCGGCAAGGCGACGCTGTTCGGCAAGGCTGGCACGCGCCTGTGCGGAGGCGGCCTGCGCTTCGTCGGCGCGGGCCTGGGCGATAATGCCCTCATCCGCCAACTGGGTCAGGCGTTTGGCCCGCGCCTCGGCCAGCGCGGCCTCGGACTGCGCGCGCGTAAGCTCGCCGCGAATTTTCACCGGCTCCGCCGCACGCACCAGTGCCAGCGGCTGGCCTCGCCGCACTGCTTGCCCCTCCATTACGAAGACCCGGACGGCCGCGCCGGGAAAAGGCGCGGTAACCGCTACGCGCGCTTCGGGAGGAAGTATGATCGTCCCGGGCACATTGCCGATCGGGATATTGGCCATCTCCCGCGCTTTCGCGGTCTCGATCGCGAGTCCGGCAAGCGGATCTGCGTTCGCCGCGTCCTGCGTTCCCGGATCGGGCGCGTCGGAGCAGGCAGTGGAACTCGCCAGAGCAGCAGCGAGGACAAGCGACATGAGAAGTCTGGCAGACATATCCGCTTCAGTGCCCGCCGAAGCTGACAACAACTTGTCAGACTGGCAGCTTGTTGTCAGTTTCGCGCATCAGAAAGGCGCGGAAAAAGCGAAGCCGTGCCAGATGAGTTATCCACAATGCGCCTGCTGCTCGTAGAGGACGATCCCGAACTCGGTCGACGGCTGAGCGAACGGTTGCGCGGGGCCGATTTCGCGGTTGAGCTCGCCACCAGCCGCAGCGAGGCCGAAGACTGGGCTGACCTTGACCGCATGGCCGCAATCATCCTCGACCTCGGTTTGCCCGACGGCGACGGTATCGACCTGCTACGCCAATGGCGTGATGCGCGGGTGAACACGCCGATCCTGATCTTGACGGCGCGCGGCAGCTGGCAGGACAAGGTCGAGGGCCTCAACGCCGGGGCGGATGATTTCGTGGTCAAGCCTGTGCGCTTCGAGGAGTTGCTGGCGCGCCTCAACGCGCTGTTCCGTCGCCAGCAGGGTGCGCGAAGCAACGCGATCGAGGTCGGCGACCTCAGGCTCGATCCGCTCAGCCGCCTGGTCGAACAGGGCGGCAAGCCGCTCTCACTCAGTCGTCAGGAATTTCGCCTGCTGCATCTGTTCATGCGTCGTGCGGGACAGGTGCTGTCGCAGGCTGACATCCTCGACGACCTCTACGAATTGGATAGCGAACGCGAACTCAATACGGTGGAAGTCCTCGTCGGAAGGCTGCGCCGCAAGATCGGACGCGAACGGATCACCACCTTGCGCGGCATGGGCTACCGGTTCGAGAGATGATTCGGTTTCCCGACCCCGGCAGCCTGCGCCTGCGCTTCCTTCTGGCCATCACGCTTTGGGTGGTGCTGGGCATCGGGGCGATCTGGTTCTCCGCGACGCGGATATTCAGCGCCCATGTCGAGCAATCCTATCACGAGGAACTGGAGGTCCATGTCCGCGAACTCGGCCGCCTTACCCAAATCGGCGATAACGGGCAGCTGGAACTGGTCCGACCGCTGTCCGATCCGCGCTACGAAGAACCGCTTTCGGGTTTCTACTGGCAGATCACGGCCCCGGGCAGGAATCCGCTGCGTTCCAGATCGATGACCCGTGGTGCACTGGACGAGCAGGTCGCCCATTCACCCGAAATCCTGCATGCGCTTGAACGCGGTCCCACCGGACCTGCGATCACCTATGGATTCGTCCAGCGAGGACCGGAGGGGGAGGATATTCACTTCGTCATCGCCACCGACCAGAGCGAACTGGACCGGCTTATCAGCAGCTTCACGCGCGACCTCACACTGTGGCTGGTCGGCCTGGGCGCCCTACTGCTCGCCACGGGCCTCGTCATCATCAGCTTCGGTCTCAGTCCACTTGACCGGCTTTCAGCTGCGATCAGCCGGCTCCGGCGCGGGGAGGCGGAAAAGCTAGAAGGAAGCTATCCGGCCGAGATCGCTCCGCTGGTCGGAAACCTCAACGAATACGTCCGCCAGAACTCGGAGATGATTGCCCGCGCGAGAGTTCAGGCAAGCAATCTCGCGCATTCGTTGCGAACACCACTCGCTGTTATCACCGACGAGGCCGAGCGACTGGCGGAAAGGCCGGATCTGGGCGGGTCCTCGAAGGTCCTGCTCGACCAGAGCCGGATGATGGAACAGCAGATCGAATACCAACTGGCCCGGGCGCGATCTTCCGCCGGTCAGGTAGCTGCCGGCCGGACCACGCGCCTGCCGGATGTTGCTCGACCCATCCTCAGCGCGATGGAACGGCTGCACCCGGGCAAGACTTTCTCGTTGCATGCCCATGGTTGCGAAGGCGTGGTGATTCCGGTCGATGCGGTGGATTTCGCGGAACTGATTTCGATCCTTCTGGACAATGCCGGCAAGTGGGCAAAGTCGAATGTGGTACTTGCTGTCGAGAACCAGTCGGATGGCGTCATTTCCGTCAGCGTCTCCGACGACGGGCCCGGCATGAGCGATGACCAGATTGCTGGCGCGTTCGAAGTCGGCTCCCGCTTTGACGAGGGCAAACCGGGATCGGGCCTCGGCCTGGCGATCGCCCGCGACATCGCCGCATCGATCGGAGCCGGTCTCGAACTGGAAGGTGGCCCGAACGGCCTGACAGCGAGCGTCACAATTGGAACCCAGCACAGTTGAACCCGGGACACCCACCTTCCCATGATAAGCTAGGTTCGGGAAGCCGCCCGCCCCTCTTGCGCAACGCCGAAGCAGGTAGCGCTCTTCTTGCCGGTCAGCCGGTCCCGGCCAGCTGTGGCTTCTGCTCGAACCGGCCCAGCCCATAATCACCCTTGATCGTGGTCCGGTGCACCACGCGCTCTTCATTCGGGTTGCAGCCGCAGGCTTCGTGCAGCACGCGCCAATTGTCCCAGATGACCATGTCGGTGGGCTTCCAAGAATGGCGATAGGGTTTCACCACCCGCATCGCCTCGTCCCAGATCTCCTGAAGGAGTTCGAAGTCCTCGGGCTTCTCACTACCCTCGATACCCTGACAGCCATACGGCGTCATGTGGAACACCTTCTCGCCCGTGTCGCGGGTCCAGATGGCAGGGTGGATCGACCGCGGCAAAGTCTTGGCCATGGCGATGAAATCCTTGTCGTGCGGCCGGATCTGGCGGAAGTTCTTCGGCAAGCCGAACTTCTGCTCCGTGTAGCGCAGGTCAAGGTTGTAGAGCAGGTGCAGCCCTTCCGCCTTGTCGCGGATCGCCGGATCCATGTCGTTGTAGATCTGGATGCCGTCGGCAAAGCCGGTCTGGCCGCCGTCCTTGGCGATCTTGAGCGACCGCAACACGCCGGCGCGGTTGAGCTCGTCGTTGTAGGCGTGGTCGAAATGCCACGGCTGCCAGGTCACCAGCGGCACGCCGTCGATCTCGACGACACAGGGATAGGCTTCGGTCGAAAGCTCGATCACGCCCACCAGATTTTCGCGGTCGGCACGGTCAACGTTGTCAACGGGATGGTCCTTCAGTGGACCGAAGACCTGGCTTAGCTCCATTTGCATGGCGCTTGTGGCTTCCACGCCTTCGAATACGATCACCCCGCGATCGATGAACAGGTCGTTGAGCTGCGAGCGGATATCCTCGTCGGCCAGCGCATCCCGGTCCAAGCCCGTCACGCGCGATCCGAAGGACAGCTCATCCGCAATAGGGTGAATTTCGATGGATGCCATGGCTTATCTCCCAGGGCCTCTTGGCGGGTCCCGATAGCTGCCTTTTCTTGCACAGCGCCGTTCATTTGTCAGCACGCTGGTTCAAGTGCCCTGCGCACATGAGCAGGAAGCTCGCCTACTCCCTGAGAACCATGGACTGGATGGTGAACGCCCCCAGTCCCGGCAAAAACTCTCATTGTAGCGTGAGAGTATCGGGATTTCCTGGAAGTAAAGTGCTTGGGGAGTGCGCAACCCGACGGTGGCCTGAACATGCCAGTTTGCTGAGAGGTGACGCCTGCGTCGCTCATAAGCAGCGGTTACTGCTCCATCGACAGTTGCGCGCACCGAAAAATGTATACTCTCCCGGATACCTTGGTTCACACACACCGGCGTCAGTGGTCCGGCGTGGATATCTGCACGAGAATTCACGAACTATCGTTTGCCGGTTGACGGTTTTCAGGCGAGCTTCAATCGGACGCGCCGCAGCCTGATCAATACCGACATTCACTCACTGAAATCCGGCACTTGAATCGGGGGCCAGTCGACCGACAGGATCAGAAGGCTGAACTTGGGCCCGCAAGTTCTTGTTCTTTGGAGCATGATATGGTTGTCTGAAATCCCATTTGGGTTTGTGCGAATCGTGCCTTTTGCAAACGACATCCTGCCAAACTACGATGTTGCGATAGTCGGCTCTGGCTTTGCGAGTTCTTTCTTTCTTCTCGGATATCTCCCCCGCGCTCCACGGAACGCGAAAATCGTCGTTCTCGAACGTGGATCGCTGAAGGATACGACCGCTACGATGGAGGAGCGCAAGGCGCCGTCTTCCACCTATGTCTCGGCGAATTCCACCTCGGACATACCCTTCCGACAGACAGGCGACCCGGGCAAGGCCTGGATGTTCAGCCTCGGTTTCGGAGGTGGTTCGAAATGCTGGTGGGGGAATACGCCTCGTTTCCTGCCGGCTGACTTTGAGACGAGGAGCCGTTTCGGCGTAGGCCGGGACTGGCCCTTCGGCTACGACGAGCTCTCCCCCTACTACGACCGCGTCGAAACCGCGATGTCCATAGCCGGCCCGACGGGCCCGTGGCCATTCCCCAGGAACGGACCCTATCCGCAGCCGCCCCACCGGATGAACGATGCCGAGCGCATGCTGGCAGCGGCATGGCCGGAAAGCTTTTTCACCGTTCCTTGCGCCCGCAGCCGGATTGCAATTCCGGATCGGAATGTCTGCTGCGGCAATGGCATCTGCAGCAACTGCCCCGTGGATGCAAAGTTCACCGTGAGAAACGGGCTGGCGGGGGTCTATGACGATCCGAGAGTCACCGTATTGGGCGAGGCGGAAGTTATCGCGATCGAGACCGTCAACAAGGTTGCGCGTTCGGTGCTGTTCAGACTTGGCGGCAAGGAACAATCGGTTTCCGCAGAACTTGTCGTTCTTGGCGCTAACGCGTTGTTCAACCCGATCATTCTGCAGCGATCCTCGCTCAACCACGCTGTGCTCGGCAAGGGCCTGCACGAACAGGTGGGCCTTGTCGCCGAGGTCTTTCTCGACGGAATAGACTGCTTCCAGGGATCGACCTCGGTCACCGGCCACAGTTACCAGCTTTATACCGACGATGAGCGGCGAAAGAAGATGGCGGCCTGCCTCGTAGAGACCTGGAATGTCGGGAATCTGCGGGCTGAGCCTGGACGTTGGCAGCAGGTTCTGCCGGTGCGCCTCGTCTATGAGGATCTGCCCGAGCCGCGCAACCATGTGGCCTTCGATGCCGAAAATCCCGACGAGCCGCTACTGCACTACGAAGGCCATAGCGACTACACGGCAAGAGCACTTGAACGGGCCGAGGAAGATCTGGCCCGTGTGGTCGCCCCCCTTCCCGTGGAATCGATCGCCGTCAGGCCCAGACCGGAGGCTACCGAAGCGCACATCCTCGGCACCACGCCGATGGGCAATGATCCGTCCGACAGCATCGTCGACTCAAATTCGATCCATCACGAGGTGCACAACCTGGTGGTGCTCGGCGGGGGAACCTTCCCTGCCAGCGGCCCCTCCAATCCCACGCTTACGCTCAGCGCCCTGGCGTTGCGCGCTGCCGAACGACTGACAGGCTTGCCGACATGACCGCGATATCCCGCCGGAACTTCTTGCTGGCCGGCGGAGCCGTGCTCGCCATTCCGCCGCTCGAGATCGCGATCCGCGCAGCAGCGAGTTCACATGGCGAAACCATCGCCCGTATTCTGCAGGACCGTCTTCCGGGCCTGACCATCCCCGCGGAGAGGCTGATTGAATTCGGCGACGAATTCGCGAGACGCCACCTCCCCGACCTCGGCCGGCGTTTCCGGGGCGCCCTGCTGATCATGGACAACGACTGGGCGGAAGACCTGCTGCCCGAAAGCTGGCGCTTCCGGTACGACGCGTTCGCGCGCAATCTGATGACCGAATTCCTGTTTTCGACCGACCTGTTCACGACCGCCGGGGGTGAATTGGCAAGGGCCAGTTATGTCGCCTATTTCGATCCCTATGTCACAGGATGTGCGAACCCCCTTGCCCGGTTCGACATGACGTGACCTCGCACTTGCGAACTTGTTTTTCCAGCAATGAAAGTGTACGTTTTCCGCGGCTTTGGCCCATCGCAAGCAATATGCTTTCGACCATGATGGCCGGGTTGACGGAGACGGTCGGATGGCCGAACGCGAAACCAGCCTGATCATCTATGACGGGCAGTGTGTCTTCTGCTCGAACTACGTCCGCTTCATGCGATTGCGTGACACGGTCGGCCATGTCGAACTGATAGACGCGCGGACGCAGGATCCGCGGATCGGTGAGTACTGGTCGCAGGGATACGATCTCAACGAAGGCATGCTCTTCGTCCATCGCGGCATCGTCCTGTTCGGAGCGGACGCAATTCATGCCCTCGCCGGGCTCTCAAGCACCAGCGCGTTTCTCAGCAGGCTGAACCGTCTGATATTCTCCAACCGGTTCGTCGCACGGGCACTCTACCCGTTCATGAAACTGGGACGCCGAGTGACGCTATTCCTGCTCAGGCGGAAGATGCTCGACCCTTGGTAGGAAGGCCTTGCCCGCTCGCCGGGTCAGTGGGTGCAAACCTTGGGCCGCGTGAAGTCGACCGGCTTGAATGCAAGGAAACGGCTTTCGATGAAGGACGGGTGTGGATAGTCGATGGTCTTTCCCGTGATGCCTTCCCGAAGCTTGCCGTTCTCCTCGTAAGTCACCCATGCCCCCGGCTTGTCACGCAATTGCCGGGCAAGTTCGTATTTCACCTCGTATCCTCCGCCGGCAGCGATCCTGCGCAAATAGCCGTCATTGGAATCCACGATCCGGACAAGCGAGCGTTGGTAGGACGCGATATAGGGCGGAGGGTTGAGCAGGAGGTGGTTGGTCTGCCCGCCTTCGGTGTGAAGATTGCTGAACATTGCGATCGAGCTTTCGGTCTTCAGGCCCAGATACGGCGACAGGGACGTGACGAACAATGTTGCCGGGAACAGATAGAGCCAGAGCGGCTGACGGTTTCCGTATCCTTCGCTGTAAGGCATGGCGAGCAGCGCAGCGCGGGTAAGCAGGACCATTGTGGCGCCGCCAACCACTGCCCAGACCACAAGCCATGAGGAATGCCAGAGCAGCTTCTGCGCACGGGGCGGATAGCCCTGGGCGACGAAGTACACGATCAGGGTCGAGACGATAAGCAATGCAACCAGAGTGAGCAGCGCAGCGTTCCCGGGAGAGCGCACAGGCAGGCTTCTCAGCAACGCGACGACCGTCGAATAGAGGCCAGCGCTCACTTCCCGCGGCGTCGCCATGACGTAGAGCGCGAAAACCAGGCAGGAGAAGTCCATGTACCAGGAGAACGCCGAAAGCGGGATGATGTAGTGGAACATCAAAGCCAGGATCAGCCCGAGCCAGAAGAAGCGCCGCCAGTAGAGCGCGACCATGGCGATCAGCTCGACAATAAATGTCGAAGCGATTGCGGCGTAACGGCCGACGATGTTCTGATCGAGGCCAAAAGGCCGCGCCAGGGGATCGTAAAGGGAGACGGCGCAGCTAACGTTCGGGTCAAGGAAATCATTGTTTATCTTGTGGAATATTCCGTAGAAATACATCACCGCCAGCAGGGCCCGGGCCACCACGCGGAGGCGTTCATAGGCCTCGTCGCGGTCGATGGCGATCGATCGGTTTCTGACGATTTCCACTCCCAGCACCGTGACGATGCAGCTGTTCATGAAGAACGCGATCGTTTGGTTGTTGGATATGACCGGCAGTCGGTAGACATATTGAGCGGCCATCGCCGCCGCAATCAGTCCAAGCAGCCATGTCTGTCTGGGGCGTGCGATCAACGCCAGGCAGGCCAGGAGGGTGATCCATTGGGAGGCCGCGATCGCGATGCCTACCTCTCCGCCGAGCGCCCATGTACGCTCGGCGATGCTGAGGATCGTGGCAAGGCCCCATATCGCGCTGAAGACGATGAGCCCGTCGCTGGGTCTCGCCGCTATGTCCAGTTCGGTCCTGTGAGGCCGAATGAGGTTGACGAGCCCGGTCCAGGAAAAGGTCTTGTCTTCCGTTGCGCCCGATGCAGCCTTGTACCCCATCGCGAGTTCCTTCAGGCAGGTACGAAACCGGAAATGATCGGCAAATTGCTCAAGGCATCTATTATCCCGGCGACCGCCAGCACGGCGGTTGCGATAATGATCGCCGTTTTCCACCCGAATCGTGCGTTCTGATCGTTCATTGCCCCGCTCCGGTGCACGCCGAAACAAACATGTGGAAACTACTCCGATTCAGCCTTGAATGCCACGCAAATACGCTGTTTCGCCGTGTTGGCGGGAAGTGTTGTCCAAAATGGGACATCTAATTATTTCACTATTATACAATGGCTTAACTGAACCATCGACGATCCGTTGGATTTGCCCTCAGCGGGCGATTTTGCGGACCTCCTGAAAACAGGCGAGTCAATGGCGCGAATCGCCTGCACCGCTCCTTGAGATGGCATTGTTTACAGGGAGCGGAACAAGCTCGCCCGAAGCGCCAAGCCAGGGCCATTTTTCCTTTTGGCCGCTTGCTTTGCCCCCCCGATCCTGTCAGTTTTCGATTGGCTTCAGGGGTGATTTCCAAGCCGATTGCAGTTCGTCAGCTCGCTGGGAAATGCCATGACTGCTGACATCAAGAGATGTGTGAACAGAACATCGGGCGCACAATGCCATGCGCGCCAGAAATACTGCATCCCGGCAAGCCCTTTACTGAACAGATTTGTCCGTTTCGACTGTTGGGCTGGCTCAGACTGCGGGGTGTGGGACGCTCCTCGAAGCAACGGGGCAACGCTGCCGCAAGACCGATGGTCAATCCTGCTTAACTAACCGAGCGCGACGTCGAGGAGATCGTATTGGCGCAGTCAGTTCTCTCGTTCGTGTCAGACGACTGGGCATACTGGATTGACCGTATGGCCGGTCTGTTCACCGCGACCGAAATTGTGCTCGCCGGCGTGATGATCGCCCTTGCGTTCACCCTGCCGCAAACGGGCGGGAGGTTGTTCGCGGCGATCGAAAGGCACGGCTCGAAACTTCTCCTTGAACCTGTTTCCCAGCTCCTGGCGATTGCCGTGATCGCAGTGCTTGCGCGCGCACTGTTCCTGCCCTGGCTGGGCCCGCCGGTTCCCGTCAGCCACGACGAACACAGCCTGATGCTCCAGGCGCAGACATTCCTTGAAGGCCGGCTGGCGAACCCCACTCCCCCTTTCTGGAAGCATTTCGAAGCAATCCATATCAACGTCGTTCCCAGTTACGCATCCATGTATTTTCCAGGCCGCGGCCTGCCACTCGCCTTCGGGCTGCTCGTCGGCGAACATGCCTGGATCGGAGTGTGGCTGAGCTTTGCCCTGATGTGCGTGGCTTCGGTGTGGATGCTGCAACAGTGGGTTGCGCCGCCCTTCGCATTCCTCGGCGGGCTGCTCGTCGTCATCCATCTCGGCGTGTTCAGCTACTGGATCAATTCATACTGGGGAGGCGCTTTCACCGCCTGCGGCGGAATGCTTGTCCTGGGCGCGGTGCCGCAAATGCTTCGGCGGCCCGAGTGGAGAACGGGTGCGCTGATGGGAGTCGGTGCGTTGATTCTTCTGATCACGCGTCCGGTCGAAGGCGCACTGCTGTGCCTGCCGGTCGGCGTGATGATCCTGGTCAAACTGCTTCGCACCCGGGCATCTTCCTTCGCAAGGGACATCGCCAGGATAGCAATTCCGGTTGCCGCCTTCGCGGCTCTGGGCGGCACACTGATGATCGCCTACAACAAGGCCGCAACCGGCGATCCGTTTGTGACTCCCTACGAACTTAACCGCGAAGCCTACGCCACGGCACCTGCATTTCTGGTTTCGCCTCCCCCGCCGGGCGAGAAGCGCGGGCCGGAGTATTTCCGCCCATTCTACGATTGGGAACACATTCCCTACGAACGGCGCACCATACCTGGCAAGTTGCTACTGAGCGTGCTCGCGAAATTCTACGATTCCTGGAATTTCTATGTCGGGATAATCCTGACGCCGGCATTCCTTGCGGGACTGTGGGCGTCCCGACGCGAGCCAATCCTTCCAGTGACCCTGGCGTTTTTCTACTCCGGGTTTGTTTTTGAGACATGGAATTTCCCCCACTACACCGCGCCAATTTTCCCGGTCGTTCTCGTCATCACGATGATGGGATTCGAAGCACTGAGATCCTGGCGTCCGCGAGACAAGGGCAGCGGACTTTTCTTGACCCGGGCGATGCCGGTGGCGCTATTGTTCACGCTGCTGGTTCCGACATCCGCGGCGATCGCGGGGTGGCCGCCCCTTGTCAGCAATCAGCACAACAAACCGTGCTGCGCCTTGCAGCAGTCGACTGTCCGGACCGAAATCACGTCGAAGCTGAAGGCGATCCCGGGACGCGACCTCATACTCGTATCAAGTGCAAACCACCCGGTGCATCTGGCGATACTTTACAACGAACCGGATATCGCAAGATCGGACATCGTCTGGGCAAACCGGCTCGGCGAGGAGGAGGACGCGCCCTTGATCAGCCACTTCGCCGACCGGATAGTCTGGGACCTGGAATGGAGCGAGGACGAAAAAGGCTACAGGCTCAAACGCCGGGCATCGTCCGGCCCGACCGGTTCGTCGAAATAGACGCTGTGCTGGTTTGCCGCTCAACCGCTTGGGCGGTGAGCGGCCGGTTTATTTCAGCAGCCGGCTTGCGATATCGCGGACTTCGGTGGCCATGTCCTCGCGTTCAAGGGCAAGCGCCAGCGTCGCTTCCACGAAACCCACCTTGGAGCCGCAGTCATACCGCCGCCCGGCGAAGGTCACTGCGTGGAACGGCTGCTGACCGATCATGCGTGCCATGGCGTCGGTCAGCTGGATTTCGCCGCCCGCGCCCTTCTCCTGCCCTTCCAGCGTGCGCATGACCTCGGGCTGGAGAATGTAGCGCCCGGAAATGATGAGATTGGACGGCGCGTCCTCCACTTTCGGCTTTTCCACCAGGCCCGTGACTTCTGTCAGCGCCCCGCCCAGCGCATCTAGCTTCGCCCCCGGCGCGATGACGCCGTAGCTCGAAACCTGATCGTGCGGGACCTCAAGCACGCTGATAAGGTTGCCGCCGACCTCCTCGTAAGCCTCGACCATCTGCTTCATGCAGCCGGGAGAACCGATCATCAGCTCGTCCGGCAGGAAGATCGCGAAGGGTTCGTCGCCGACGATCGCTCGCGCGCACCAGATCGCGTGCCCCAGCCCCATCGGCACCTGCTGGCGCACGGTCAGGAGATTGCCGGGCGACACCCGCGTCGGTTCGAGCACCTCGAGCGACTTGCCGCGTTCGGACATCGTCGTCTCCAGCTCGTAGGCCGTGTCGAAATGTTCGACGATCGAGGTCTTGCCGCGCCCGGTGACGAAGATGAACTGGTCGATACCCGCCTCGCGCGCCTCGTCGACCGCATACTGGATCAGCGGACGGTCTATGATCGGCAGCATTTCCTTCGGAATGGCCTTGGTCGCGGGCAGAAAGCGCGTGCCGAGGCCGGCCACCGGGAATACGGCCTTGCGCACGGGCTTGCGATAGGTCTGGGAAGTCATGGGGAAACTGAGAAACCTCTATTGTTACCTGACTGTGAAGTATGGAGAACGCACAAAGGCGAAGGGTCGTTCCGCGAATATTGTTAAAGGAAAATACCGGCGGTTAGCCTCATCGATGTGCAGACATCGGCGCTTCATTCAGCCGGCCATGCGCTCGCTGCGATATCCGGAAGCGGCAATGTCAGAAGGCATTACGATGGATGAAGACGCCCAGTGTGCGGATGAGAATGCCGACGTCGCGCCAAATCCTCCAGTCCTGAATATATTCAAGATCGGATTGCAGTCTGTTGACCAGGTCCAGTTCGGTCTCGGTCGCGCCCCTGAATCCGCGAACTTGCGCCAAGCCGGTGATGCCCGGTTTGAGTCTGTGCCTGTACCAGTATCTCGTATCGATCTCCCAGAACAGGCGCTCCTCCGCCAGCGAGCCCAGAGCATGCGGCCGCGGACCGACAATACTCATCTCGCTGAGCAGAACGTTGATGAGCTGCGGCAGTTCATCGATGCTGGTAGATCGCAGGAAGCGCCCCACGCGCGTCACCCGCGGATCGCCTCTCTGCGTAGATACCGATCCGTTGCGATCGCACAGATCGACATACATGCTGCGAAATTTCAGGACGTCGAAGAAGCGGTTGCCACGCCCTACACGCTGCTGCCTGAAGAATACCGGACCGCGCGATTCCAGCTTGATGGCAAACGCGACAAGTATGAACAACGGCAACAGGGCGATTAACGCTGGTATTGCGATAGCAAGATCGAACAGGCGCTTCTTGGCCCGAGCTCTCAGACCAAGGGTCTTCCGAGAGACCTGAAATGTATCGTACCCGCAAAAATTGCCGATCCCGATCGCTCCCAGCTCGTTGAAGTTGGGCGCCAGTATCTCTCCCGTCGCCTCCGCCCCCTTGAGCAAGACTGTCCACTGCTCTCTTCTCGCTTCGCTGCAGGCGATCACGACACGATCAAAGGTCTTGGTCAGCGTTCCGAAACGATGGAGCATGACCGGATCTTTCGCATCCGGAATCAGCCCGTTGCTTTCGGCATCAAAGACGAAGTCGGCCTGAGCAGCGCGGAATTTGAGCCCATCCAGGATCAGCAATTCGTTTATCAATCTGCCGCCGCTGAGCCTTCTTGCACGCACGGTGTAAACGGTTCGGGCCGCCGCGAGCGCGAGTCCGCTGCAAACTACGCTGATCAAGAATGCCGACCTCGGAACCTCGTCCGAACGATGCAATGCGAATGCCACGAGGAGAACAAGCAGGACCGCGACCGACAGGGCCTTCGCGGAGCAAATGATGGATGACAATGGATTCAGGATCGCATCGTCGGAATATGCACCTCCGTTGAACGCCGCGGCGACATAGAAGGGCAAGATCAACAAGACGAGAGGCGCCCAAGGGGCCGACTGCAATTCGACAGGTTGCGAAGCGATCGCCGTAATGCAAGTGATCAGCGTCAAACCGAGGATGACGACATCAAGTAACGCCAATTCTCCTCGAACAACGAGCTTCATCGATTGCCTGGACCGGTTCTCGCGAGTCGGCGGCAAAGCAACCGACCGGTAGCGGGATGCTTGCGAGTCCCTCTTGTCGAAATAGGCCGTCATCAGCGCCTCTGCGAAAACCTGTGCATGCAGCCATGCACGAATCGAGAGCTAAATGCTGCGATGCAATATATAGGATCGCGAACCTGTCGCAAGGCTGCGCAGCCCGGTGAGAGAAATGTGCCATCTCGGGAAATCTCGTAAAATCGGACTTCAGGATCACGCAGAACAGATCCGCGAACGGAGCATCAAACCTAACAAGGCGGACACAATATACCGCAGCGCAGCAAGAAATGATCTTCAGCGCACGTCCTGGTTACCGGACTGTTGTGAAGGCAGCGGCAGAAGCCTTGGCCAGCGGCTCTTGCCTAGGCGACTATGAGATAGATGACGCCTGCAAGAACGGCTAGAAAGAGTGCGATACCCGCATATTTCGAAAATCCGGAAACGGCAGCGTCGACCTTTTCGTCGAGATCACCTTCATCGGCAGGCGAAAAACGCGACGTCCCGCTCTCGCCGGACAAGCGCTCTTCAATATAGCCGTGCATGCGAGCGACCGAACTGTCGGGCTTCCCGTCTGGCGTGTAAGCAGCCTCCGAGGGCGCTGCTTCAGATTCGACCATCGGATCGGTCGAAGACACTCGTCGACTTTGTTGAATTCCGACCATCGAAAGAAACTTCCCCGCAGTTGAATAAAAGTTAGCGGAGGCTCGTTTCGAAAATGTAAACAGACGCATCTCGCTTCGGCTTTTTTTGTTCTGTGACGAAGCTCGTACGAGCATCCGTCTCCCATTTGACCTTCTACTGATGAGGGAGCGTTCTGGTGTCAAGTTCGGAGCGAGCTTGTTACCCCGCTTCCTCCGAATTGCGGCATGCACCCGCAGTCGCCTGTCGGGGCCGGCTCGACGACAAGCAACGTTTGGGCGGGGCCCGAATTCTATCGCACAATCCGCGCCGGGATCAGCCTGGGTGCCGCCCCGGTCGACTCTCGATCTCGCCTGCCGGCTCGCCCCCCGCGAAGGTGACCAGAGTATTGAAGGCGAAGTTGACGACAAACACTGCAAGTATCGCCAACGCCTTGCCCAAAAGTATGTGCAGGCCAAGATCGATCAGCCAGTACGACAACACCGAGTTTGCAGCGATGCCGACGGCAGACCACGAGGCGAAAAGGGCGAACCTTTGCCAATGAAGGATCGCGCGCCGGTAGACCAAGGCCGAGAGCAGGACGAAATTCACGCAGACGGCAATTGTGACGCTGGTTGCAGCCGCAGGCAGTATCGCGATGCCGGCCCTTACCAGGAGCCAGAAAAGACAAAGGTCGACTCCGGCCGCCAGGGATCCGACTATGAAATATCCGACAAATTTTCTGCCGATCGCCATACGCAGTTATTCCGGCCCGAAACGAAAAGGGGCATCCCCGTAGGAGTTGAAGTAGGGAAACGAACACGACCGATCCTTGGTCTTGATCAGAGCTCGCACGCCGACCGTTTCGGCCGCCAACCCGTCCCTTTCCTTGCGGTCGCCGATCATGATCGTCTCCTCAGCGCAGCACCCCATCTTCTCCATGATTAACCTCAGGCCGGCGGGCGACGGCTTGAGCATGCCGATCTCGGGGTGGTCAGCGCTGACGATGAGGTCTGCCTGAAGGCCCAGCGCTTCCATTTTTTCGGTCGCCGGATAATCGGACCAAACCGCCGTGACGATGCCCCGCTCCCTCAGCCGGCCCAGGAGTTCGTCTATCCCCGGAAACCTGGCGGAAAGAAGATGACGGAGCGGCCGCTTTTCAATCCACTCCTCGACAAGCGCCCTCACGCTTTCGGCCGAGGTGCCAGTCCGCTCCGCCGTCCACTCGTACTGACGGACAGCGAAATCGGGTGACTCCGTTTCCGCCAGCTCCTCACGGACGCGCCGGAACATGGCAATCGACCGGACCGTCTTGAGGCTCCGTTGCTGAAACGCGTCCAGCAGCAGGCCGCGCAGCATCGCCATTCTCAGCACACGCTGATCGTAGAGCGTGCCGTCCATGTCGAAGACGACCAAGCGGATACTGCGCCAGTCGATGGTCTCCATGCGGCCGAGCCACCTCTAGTCGAAGGCTATGATAGTGGGTTCGGTGAGCGAGTTGAGTTCTGGCAGATCGACAAAGGTCAGGAATACGAACGCCAATGCCGTCAAAGCGGAACTGATCGTCAGCCTCTTCTCCGCGAACAGGCGTTCGGGCCGCTGGGCAACCGAGTCCATCCGATAGGAAAGAGTCAGATACTGCGCGAACATATTCACGACAAACGGGAATGCCAGGAGATACTCGATCCGGTACTTGAGCAGGAACACCGCGAGGAAGAAGCTGCTGAGCAGCGCATAGACGAAGCAGGATACGGTGAGGCTCTCGGGAACGTAGGATTTGAAAGACGCACGGTAGAGGTGCAGCACTTCGACGCCGGACGAGGAAGCGATCTGCCGATATTCGGAGAGCCGCTTTGCCCCCATGAGGAAGGCTCCGCCCATCCAGTAGGCAAAGACCAACGAAGAAGGAGGCAGGAAGTTCGGAGCGACCATTGCCCAGCCCAGCGTGAGACGGATGGGATTGTTCACCGACTCCACGATGACGTCGGCAAACGCGTGCTCCTTGAGCCGAAGAGGACGGACATTATAGACAACCCCCGAAATGATGAACAGAACCTCCACAACGAAGAAAAGGCGGTTCACCATGGCTGCTGAAATCAGCGAAATAGCAATCAGGCCGGCATATTCCAGCATCACATAAGCCGGCTTCATGTCGGTCATCACTGACGAACGTTTTTGCTTCGTGGGATGATGGGCATCGAACTCACGGTCGAGCCACTCGTTGATGGTGTAATTCGCCGACGCCGCAGCCACTGCAGACAGGAAGCCCAGCACGAAGTTCAAGAAGACGAGTTCCTGAGGCCTCACGAGCAAATAGGCGACGACGATCCCCGGAAGTATGAACACATGCTTCGTAATGTGATCGAAACGGGCGATCGCGAGATAGTCCTTGAGCGTGGCGCGATGGACGAAATGCACGGTGTCAGTTGCAGGTTGCATTATACTCGACCCCCTTTGTTTCTAACGAAAATGGCAGCAGAGATGAGGCTGACGACGATGAATCCCAGAGGAACAATCCACGCAATGCGCGATTGAAATCGATCGTAGGGATGCGCAATAATTCCACATATCGCGGCATTGGCGACATAGCCTGAAAAGAGTAATGCCAGTGCCATCTTGATTTTCTCGACGCTCGTTCGACGAGATCTCGAACTGTTTGAAATATTTTGCCTGGATACGGACATCAAAAGTGGCGGGATCGCCAAGATGGATATCCCTGTGAACAGGTAACTTACGGCGGTGTAGTAATCGGCCGTTCCACTTGAGATCGCTGCTCGTGAATTGATGACCCGGGTGAACTCGGCAGCAGGCAAGCGTGTTGCGAACGCTTGGAGCGCATCGGGAGCATAGTGGGCATCGCTGACGCCGATCATTGTCAGCTGACGAAGAAATTCGCCGGCCAGCCCGACTGAAACGGCAGTTGGATATTCAGAGAAGACGGCAAGTGCGAAACGAAACTGGTCCTGGCCCATCGCCTGTTTGGTGGCGAGATCAGCAGAGCCAAACACACCGCAGGTTTCGGTTTGGCAGAAGAGAATTTCCGTCCACTCAAGCGGAAGCTTGTCCCTGGCGGCACAGAGCAGGAAGCCTGCGCTGGGACAGCGTGTCTCCAGATAACGCGCACCGGGGCCCATTGGCCTGCCCCATCAGGGTGGTCCACCAGATAAGTTAGAGTTCCGGCGAACAAGGTCGCCCTGCTGGGCGGCCTGAAGCGTAGCGTAAGGCAGCGCAGCAGGGCGAGGCAAGATCGTTTGTGGTGCGGGCGGCTGGTATCCGAGCGAGCTGTGCGGTCGAACCGTGTTGTAATGCTGGCGCCAGCGCTCGATCAGGATGATTGCTTCGCGCAAGGTGTAGAAGATCTCCCCGTTCAGGAGTTCGTCCCTGAGCTTACCGTTGAAGCTTTCATTGTAACCATTCTCCCATGGGCTGCCCGGTTCGATGTAGAGCGTCTTCACGCCGATCCTGCCAAGCCACTCGCGCACAGCATGGGCGGTAAACTCAGAGCCATTATCCGACCGGATGTGATCAGGTGGCCCATGCCGCTGGAACAGCTCGGTGAGTACAGCGAGGACATCGTCACTCTTGAGCTTTCGCTGGACGTGGATCGCAAGGCACCAGCGGGAGTGCTCGTCGATAACAGTCAGCATGCGGAACGCTTTCCCGTCATGGGTGCGATCCATGACAAAGTCATAGCTCCAGACATGGCCAGGATATTGCGGCCGCAGCCGCACGCATGATCCGTCGTTGAACCACAGTCGCCCCCGCTTCGGCTGCTTCTGTGGAACCTTGAGCCCCTCGCGACGCCATATACGCTCGACCCGCTTGGCATTGACGATCCAGCCGTCCCGTCGAAGCAGCGCTGTGACCCGGCGATAGCCGTACCGGCCATATTGCTGCGCCAGCTGGATGATCGCTGCGGTCAGCGGCTTCTCGTCAACGGGTGGTGTCGGCTGCTTGCGCTGGGTCGAACGATGTTGGCCAACAACTCGACAGGCACGGCGTTCGGACACGCCGATCGCTTCCCGCACATGGTTGATGGCCAGCCGGCGCCGGGAGGGGCTCAGTACTTTCCCTCGACAACTTCCTTCAGGATCAGCGCATCCAATGTCAGGTCGGACACTGCCTTGCGAAGCCGGGCATTCTCCTTCTCCAGATCCTTGAGCCGCTTCGCCTGGCTGACCTTCAGCCCACCATACTCACGCCGCCAGCGGTAATAGCTCTGTTCCGATATCCCCAGCGACCGGCAGATCGCACCGATCTTCTCCCCTTGCGAAAGCCGAACCTCGGCTTCGCGCAGCATCCCGATGATCTGCTCCGGCGTGTATCTCTTCCGTGCCATTCAAAGCTCCTTTCAAGCCATAAATAGCCGAAATCCTAACTCTCAAAATGGACCACTTTTCAGGGGGAAGGCCAAGGCTGTTGCCGTCGAAGCCAAGCCAGTCCGGCAAAGGCGATCCGTCCGCCAGGGCGACTGAGAGCGACAGCAAATCGCCGTCCGGATCGGTGAAAGTCCCTTGAGGCACAGGAATACTAACGGGAACGTCTTCGAGGCTCGACCTGTCAGGCAATGGATTGGCGACTGTCGGTGCCGCAGTGTTGCCGATGACGCTGAGCAGGAAATCATCCGAGACGCTGGCCTGTCCGTCGCTCGCCGTAATCCGTACACCCAGCGAGCCCGAAAACGTGCCCGGAACAGTTCCCGACAGTGACGTTCCGTCGAACGTTAACCAGCCCGGCAGCGGCAGGCCGTCCAAGCCAGCGGCCGTCAAGGCAAGCGGGTCTGCGTCCGGATCTTGGAAGGTTCCTGCTGGGATCGGGATGGCGATGCTCTCCCCGCTGCCAACCGACACATCGATCAGCGCCTGCGCAAGGACCGGAGGACCATTGGCAACCACAGGATTGAGAAACAACCGACCCATCTTGAAACCTCGTATCAGTTGAACGGATTCGCTGATAACCTGGCAAGGCACGCTGCACCGCAGCAATGCAAAAACCCCCGAATCACCGGGAAATCGTCATGTTTCGGACAAGAGAATACGCAATCGCACAATTATAGTCCACGATGATCGGACGCCCCCTGCGACCCTGGCGGCAGACCAACGCAATTGCGGTGCAGAAGACCGAAAACCGGATGACATTCTGCACCCGCCGGCCGAAAGTTTCCGTCTAAAGCCCGTCCCCAACAAGAGACAGGTTCGGGGAGTTGGTTAGCGAAACGTTTACGCTTCCTAATTAGGAGTAAGCCTGTTTCGCAGGCAACTCTCAACTCTTCACAGCAATCATGCCGGGCGAACGCATTCGAGGATGCCTCGAGGGCAGTTTGGGAACTCCGCTTCGGGGATTGTTCGGATGTACGTGAATTCTGCTGGCATGCAGCTCATCCTGTCCCAGCCCGTCGGGCATTGGTACGGCAGCGAGGGCTATCAGACCCTGTATGGGACGACCGGGAACGACCTGTTTCACGGAACCGTTGACGATACGCTCATAGGCCTGAGTGGCGGAGATACCTACTATCTCTGGCACAAATCCACAGCGGTTATCGAAAAGGCCAATGACGGTATCGACGTTGTCTATGCCAAGTTCTGGGGCGACGCAGTGCTGCCCGATAACGTCGAGAATCTGGTTCTCGATTCACCCGGCAACATCAGCGGAACCGGAAACTCGCTCGACAACATCATTATCGCCGGCAGCCATGCCGCGACAATCGATGGCCTGCGGGGCAATGACGTGCTGGTGGGCGGTGGCGGCGCGGATGTCTTCAGCATCACCGCCGGCAACGGATCCGACGTCATCGTGGGTTTCGAGCCCGGCAAAGACGCGGCGCTGCTTCATGGCTACGGACTAAGCACTTTCGGCGAACTGATGGCTAAGGCTGTCGAGCAATCGGGTGACACGGTCCTTGACCTCAAGAACGGCGAAAAGCTGATACTGCGTGATGTCGCCCTTTCAGATCTTTCGGCGGAAGATTTCGGCTACGCATCTCCTGAGGTTGTTCTCGACCCGGGCGATACCCGCTTCACCAGGAGCTGGGCCGCCGAAAACGCCAACGGTTGGTATGTCATCAACAATATGTGGGGCCAGGGCGAACTCGTGGAGGGCCGGGATTTCACAATCGACGCCGTGTTCAACACAGCGGACATGACGGCCGGCACCACCTTTAGTTGGACGCTCCCGTACTCCACCGGCTACGGCTTCACCATTCGCGGTTACCCGGAAGTCGCTTTTGGCGTGAACCCGCATGGTGCCCACGACAGCAATCCGACCGATTCCGCCCATGTCTTTCCAGTAAAGCTCAGCGAACTCACCAGCCTCGTAGCTGATTTCGACGTCAGTTTCCGCGGACACACCGCCGGTTTCAACGTCGCCTACGACATCTGGTTCACCAGCGAACCCTACGGCGATGCCTCCACAATAACCACCGAGGTCATGGTCTGGGTGCACAAGGGAGACTTCCCCGCATTTGGCGATGCTGTTGGAACCTACAGCGGAAACGGCATTTCAGGCACATTCTTCCGTGACGGCACCTACGTTGCACTTGTTCTCGACAGCGAGCTGCCAAGCGCCAAGCTCGATCTTACCGACATATTCGCCAGGCTTGTCGATCTCGGGATCCTCTCACCGGACGAATATCTTGCGTCGCTGGATTTCGGATCGGAAATCGTATCCGGCAACGGATCGCTTACGATCAATAACCTGGACCTCACAGTCGAGAGTTTGCAGGCCGACGGAACCACAGTCGTGAAGCACGTCACCGGGGCAGGAACCACGGTCACCGAGACTCCGGTCGTAACCGATGCAGAAGACCCGGTTCCTCCCGACGATCCGATATCCGATCCGCCGACGACAGAAGAGCCACCTTCCGAAGGGCCTCCCCCGTCCGACGATCCGGCAACCAATCCGCCTGCAACCGAGGATCCCGAAGAACCGGATCCGCAGGATCCGGTTTCGGAAAGCCCGGGATCCGACGAACCATCCGCCGGCGCCAACATCGTGATCGGGACCGATGCCGACGACGAGATCGTCGGCTCGACGAACGCCGACACCTTGACCGGTGGCGCAGGTGCCGATGTGTTCTTCTTCCAGGGCGCATTCGGTGACGCAAATGTCGACCGGATAGTCGACTTTTCCAGGTGGGAAGGTGACAAGTTCGGCCTTGATCCGACGATTTTCGACGGCGTTGAAAATCGCGGAAGCTTCGAAAGGCGGGCACTCAGGTCGGGCGAGGAAGCTCGGGACGATACCGACCGCATCATTTACAACAAGAAGACCGGAGAACTCTTCTACGATCCGGACGGCAGAGGCGGTGAGGACGGGGTCCTGTTCGCTCTCGTCGAACCCGGCACGACAATCTACACTTCAGACTTTGTCGTGGGCACCCCAGCTCCCTCGGCTGTTCAGGATCAGAGCGATGAATCGAACGATGTGACGTCTCAGTCCGAGGAGCCATCGACCGACCAGCAGACGAACAGCCAGCCCGGGCCCGGCGAAACTGACATTCGTATCGAGCAATCATACGACGCTGCCGGCAACATGGTCGAGCTTCGCATTTTCGGGACCGACGGCGACGATATTCTGGCGGGTCAAAGGTCCACCGAAAACCACCTTTTCGGCGGGCTGGGCAACGACAGGCTGACCGGCAACGAAAAGAACGACTATTTCCATTTCGACACTCCGCTCGGCGAGACCAATGTCGATCGGATTCTCGACTTCTCCTCAGGCGACAAAGACAAGATCGCCTTGGATCCGGAGATCTTCTCGGGCATCGACAACCATGGGGAATTCGACCGCAGGGCTTTCCGGGAAGGCACCGAAGCGCGGGATAATACCGATCGGATCATCTACAATAGCCAGACAGGTGAGCTTTCCTACGATCCCGATGGCAAGGGCGGAGCCGATGGCACCCTTTTCGCCCGCCTCGATCCCGGTACGGTCCTTACCGGCTGGGATTTCGTTGTTTTCGGTTAGCACGGTCAATCCTGCCTGATTGCCCCTGAGCGGTCCCGCGACAATCGCTGGTGCGGGCCTGATTCGCGGCGGCTGGGGCCGGGCCGAATAGCGCCCCTGCCGAGCTGAACACCGCCCGGTTCACCCTCGGCGCTGGTCGATCGGCGCCGGAGCTACCGCCAACTCCTAAAATGCGCCGACGTCTTCTCACAGCCGGCGGCCAGGAATATTGCGACGCAGCATTCCAAGCGGGTTTGCACGTCGACCGATGATGGTGATTTTTTGAAATCGATATTTTAACTACAAATTCTTTGATCTCCCCTCCGGTTTGAAATATGCTGCAGTGCAACCAAGGAGTCCTTTTGGACTGCCCGTGGCGCGGCTCCGGAGCAGACGAAACGATGACCATTCGTATTTCCTTTATCATTCCGGTTCTCGACGGAGCCGAATTCCCCGATCAATCGCTCAATGCGATTCTCTCTCAATCAAGCGAAGATGACGAGGTCATCGTAGTTGGTGTCGGGGCGGATGGCGCCAAAGCCGACATCCCGGGCGATCCCGCGCCGAATGTGCGTTGCATTCGGCCCGAACGTCCGGGCAGGTCGGCCGCCCTGAATCACGCGATCGAGGCGACCGGCGGCGAATTTGTCTGGATCTGCCATTCAACCGACATCCTGCTCCCTGGCGCCGTTGATGCCCTGTTGGCTGCGTTCGACGACCCGGAAGTCGACTTTGCCTTCGGAAGACATTGCCCCTTTGACGTAAGCGACTCGGGCGAGCACGGGATGCTGCCTTTCGATTGGCCGGACCTCAGTCGTGGATCGGTTGCCCGCCACCTGATGGAAGACTTTTTCATTATGCAGAGCGCAGCGCTTGTACGACGGCGATCCTATCAACGGGTCGGCCCGTTCGACAGCAGCGTGCGGCAACTCTCGGACTACGAGATGTTCGTTCGGCTGGCGCTCGCCGGCTTGCCGCGCTTCGTGGATCAGGAGATCTTCGTGAAGCGAAAGCAAGATGGCAAAGCTGGATCCGCGAATTCGGCGCAGGCGGGCGAGATCTCGACAAATATTCCACACCAACTGGACGAGCGGATCTTCAGGCGCTTGCACTCGTTGGTGCCGCTCAGCATCTTCGAGGCCATGTTCCGTTCTCGCAACGGCAGGCTCGCTGACCGCGCAGCCCTGCTGCAACGCGCATGCGTCAGCGCGCGGCACGCGCTTTGGGACCTTGCGATCGAAGACATCCGGGCGGCGTCTGCAATCCTGCCGGACACTCCGCTCGATCCTTGCGAATACGAAATCTGCACCCGGATGCTATCCGGGAGACTCGATTTTGCCGAAGCCGATCGGACCGGAGTGATCGGGAAACTGGCACTGGTCTATTCCATCGGCGGCCTGCAGCGCGAGGTTGTCAGCGCCATTCTGCACGGCATGTTGCGACATCTTCGTATTTGCCAAGCCGATAGGGAACGCGAAATCGACAATCTGATTGCAAGGATCACCGGCGCTACCGGTTCATTAGGGTCATTGCACAATCACCTGTCCAGGAAGTTTCGGCGTCCCGCGCTAATCGAAGAACGCCGAGAACCCTCAGCATTTGTCGCGCTAAATCCGATCAGTTGTGCTTGAGAGCCAGCGAGTTGGCGATCATGGGCTATAAGCTTTCCAAAGCTGGCCTTCGCCATATCATTCAATGGAATAGCGATTGGGAAGGTGGTGCCTCCGGAAGGGAGCCGACCGACGCACTCCGCTTCAGTCCGGCTTGAACCAGCCGGCAAAGCGGTGATCACCCTATTGGCCTAGGAAACACTTTCCTAACTCTGGCCGCTTTCGGCGACAGGAAACCGTCTCTCGACCTGCCGTCCACGCAGATACCGTGCGCGACCCCCGCGGAACCTCAGGCAGTATTTGTGGAGAGGCAGAAAACTTTCCCAAGCCCCTGAAAACTGGGAATTATATGGTGAGCCCTGCTGGGCTCGAACCAGCGACCTACTGATTAAAAGTCAGTTGCTCTACCAACTGAGCTAAGGGCCCGGAAGACATCTGGTGTCTACGCCGGGGTCACCTAGGGGTCGGACGGGGCCGGGTCAAGCGGGCGAATATGTGCCGTAGTGTTAAATTCGTAACAGGGTCGCGCCAATCGCCAGCAATCGCAGCAGAGGGACGGAGCACGAAATCCCTGGATCGGAAATCCGCGTGCGGGACAATGAGGTCGGTAGAGGCCCAGGCTCCGCCCTCCCAAAGGACGATGTCGAGGTCGAGCACTCGCGCCCTCCAGCGCTGTCCGCGCCGCCTGGGGCCAAAATCCCGTTCGACCTTGCCGAGGCGGTCCATCAGTTCGTCCGGCTTCAGCTTGGTCTTCACCACCACCGCGCCATTGGCATAGCGGCGCAAGGACGGCCCCAGGGGCGCGGTCATGACGACCGGGGCCACTGCCTTCACCTTGACGCCGTCTGCGTCGAGCCGCTTGCACGCAGCCGCAAGCACGTCGCGCGGCCGGCCGTGGCGCGCATGCCGGACGTTGGAGCCCATGGCGATGAGGTAACGCTGCTTCTTTGCCATCGTCAGATATCCTCGCAAATCCGGCCGTAGAGCTGCGGCCGGCGATCGCGAAAGAACCCCATGCCGGCGCGGTGCCTGGCGGCACTGGCAAGATCGAGCCGGGCGACGAGAACGCCGCTTTCCTCCGCGCCGAATTCGCTCAGGACATCGCCCCATTCATCGGTGATGAAACTGTGGCCGTAGAAGCGTTGCCCGTCTTCCTCCCCGATCCGGTTGGATGCAATCACCGGCATGCAGTTCGAGACGGCGTGCCCCTGCATCGCCCGGCGCCACATGCGGCTCGTATCGAGATCGGCGTCATAGGGCTCGGAGCCGATCGCTGTCGGATAAAAGAGCAGCTCGGCTCCCATCAGCGCCATCACCCGCGCGCATTCGGGATACCACTGGTCCCAGCAGATGCCGACGCCGATACGCGTGCCGCAAACGTCCCACACCTTGAAGCCGTCATTGCCGGGCCGGAAATAGAATTTCTCCTCGTAGCCCGGCCCGTCGGGAATATGGCTCTTGCGATAGGTCCCGAGAATCTCGCCAGTCTGATCGATCATGGCGAGCGTGTTGTAGTAGTGATGCCCGTCGCGTTCGAAGAAGCTGGTCGGGACCGCGACTTTCAGCCGGGCCGCCAGCGCCTGCATGGCGGCAACCGCCGGATGATCACCGAGCGGCCGCGCCAGCGCGAACAGCGCTTCGTCCTCGACCTTGCAGAAATAGGGTCCGGAAAAAAGCTCCGGCGGCAGGACGATCTGCGCGCCCTGCCCTGCCGCCTGCTCTACGAGCGTGGAAACCGCGGCGATGTTTTCCGCCTCGTTTGAGGAATTCAGAGCAAGCTGCAGGGCAGCGACCGTGATCTCAGCCATTGGCAGCCATTATCAGGGCCGCTTGCGGAACAGAAGCGTCATGCGGTCGCTTTCGCCGATGGACTTCAGGTCTTCGCGTCCGGTGCGCATCACCGGCGGGAGCTCCCAGACGCCGGCGGGATGGTCCGCACTGTCGCGTTCGTTGGCGTTGATCTCGCTGGTGCCCACAAGGTCGAACCCATGCGCCTCGACCAGTCCGATCACATCCTGCTGGCGCAGATACCCCTTGTTTCCGTCAAGATAGGCTCCTGGGGCCCAGGGTTTGGCACGATGCTGGACGATGCCGAGCATGCCGTCGTCCTTCAGCAGGTCGCGCAGCTTGCCGAGTTCGGAATACAACAGGCCGTTGCGCAGCAGATTGTGCATCTCGCGGAAGATAAGCACCCGGTCCACGGTGCCGTTCATGTCTTCGCCCAACTCGTTCGCATTGTATGCCTCGTAGGGGGCACCTTCGAGATTCCACTTCGCGGCCATGCCGGGAAACTTTGCGCCCAGGCCGCCGAAATAGGCGGCCAGTCGCTCGCTCATCCCCGGCGAGATTTCGGGGTTGAGGCCGATATATCGCCCCTCCTCGCCGAGGTAGGGGACCAGCACGCGGGTGTACCACCCGCCAGACGGCATGTAGTCGACCACCGTCATGCCCGGCTTCACCCGGAAGAAGGCAAGCGTCTCGGCGGGATGGCGATACTGGTCGCGGGCGCGGTCGCCGTCACGCCGCTGATGCGCAAGGACCGAATCGATGGCCTGAGTGGCTTCCTGGGTTCCGCTCGCCATGTGATGATCGGCATGGGCCGGGGCCGCGAGCGCCATGGCGGCGATGAGTGGAATGATCTTGCGCATGGTCGGTTCTCCCTTGGGGCGATGACAAGTTGGCCTACACGCCCTATTTCCGGAGGGAAGGAGTATCGGACAGATGGATGACAAGGCAACGGCAATCGTAGCGGGCGGCTGCTTCTGGTGCACCGAGGCGGTGTTCCGCGACGTGATCGGCGTGAGCGAAGTTGAGAGCGGCTATATCGGCGGCGCAGTACCGAACCCGACCTACCATGCCGTGTGCAGCGGAACGACCGGCCACGCAGAAGCCATACGGGTATCCTACGATCCGTCCGTCATCTCCCATGCCGAGATCCTCGACATCTTCATGGCGACGCACGATCCGACCCAGCTCAACCGGCAGGGAAACGACATCGGCACGCAGTACCGATCGGCGATATTCCCGCTCGACGAGGAACAGCGCGCCGAGGCCGAAGCGGCGATCGCACGGGCCAACGAAGAGCATGGCGGACGCGTCGTGACGACCATCGAGGGCCCGGCGGAGTGGTATCCGGCGGAGGATTACCATCAGGAATACTGGGAAGGCGAAGGCCAGCGAAATCCCTATTGCCTCGCAGTCATCCCGCCCAAGCTGCAGAAGCTGCGAAAAAGCTTCGCACAAAAGGTGAAGTGAACTTCAGGTTTTTCGATTAATCGCCGTTCGCCAATCAGTTAATTGGTAAAGCTGCGATAAAGAATCCGTCCAGCCCACCCGCTTCTGCGAGCATGCCCGGATCGGTGCGAAGCCAGCCTTCCCCGGCCGCAGCCAGCCCTTCGGGAAGCAAGGCGGGGTCAATCGGGGCACACGATCGCCCGAGCGAGGAGATCCGGTCCTCGCCCTCCTGCCGCTCCAGCGAACACACGGCATAAACCAGCCGCCCGCCGAGCTTCACCCAGCCCGTCGCCTGGTCGAGCAGGCGGGCCTGCAGTTCCGCCATCTCCTCGATCTGACGCGGCCCGATGCGATGCAGCACGTCGGGATGGCGGCGGCAGGTGCCGGTGGCCGTGCAGGGGGCATCGAGCAGGACCGCGTCGAAGGCCTCGTCGGGCTGCCACTTCAGCGCATCGGCGACGACCACTTCCGCGTCCAGACCGGTGCGGGCCAAATTCTCCCGCAGGCGATCGAGCCGCGTGGCGCTGATGTCGAGCGCCGTTACCTGCCAGCCGGCAGCGGCGAGCTGCAGCGTCTTGCCTCCCGGCGCGGCGCACAGGTCCAGTACGCGGCGACCCTGCCCTTCACCCAGTAGCCGCGCAGGCAGGCCGGCGGCCAGGTCCTGCACC
Source organism: Novosphingobium sp. (assembly GCA_024236175.1). Classification (GTDB taxonomy): domain Bacteria; phylum Pseudomonadota; class Alphaproteobacteria; order Sphingomonadales; family Sphingomonadaceae; genus Novosphingobium. The sequence goes on from JACKKY010000004.1 coordinate 593,128, forward strand.
CACCACGCTCCTTCATCATAGCCCGGCAGCTTTTCGACCGCCGTGCCGCGCGACAGGCGAACATGGCCGGCGACCAGCGACGTCCCGCCCAGCCGCGCCGCCCATTGGTCGGTCTCGCCGGAATCGCGCAGGGTGAGGTCGAGCGGCGGCGGATAGGCCAGCGCGGCGGCGATCGGCCCGGCCCGCTCTCCCCAGCGCGCGGCAACTGCCGGTGGCAGTGTGGGAGCGGCGGGCAGGCTAGCCTTGCGCTTGACCAGCGCCGAGAACACGCCATGAGCCAGGCGTCTCGGCCCGCCCGAAAGCAGCGGCAGCCCGGTTGCGATGACGGCATGCGGCGGCGTTTCCAGCCGCAGCCATTGCGCCAGCATCAGGCGAAGCACGGCGCGCGGCTTGGCGTCGTCCGGCAGGCGCTGCCGCGTGGTGCTGTCGATGAGCGAATCGAGATCGACGAGCCAGCGGAAGGTCTCGGATGCGATGGCCCGGGCGAGCGCGCGATCCGCATCGCCCTTCACCGGCTTGAGCGCTGCGGGGGCTGCACGATCCAGCGTTTCGCCACGCCGCAACACGGCATCGCACATCCGGAGCGCGGCACGGCGGGCAGGAAGACCGGGAACCTCATTCATCGCCGCCGCCCTCTAAAGCATTGTGCGGAAAAGTGGGAACCGGTTTTCCGCAACATGCGATGCGGCCGAAAACAGGTCCGATTGCATTGCGGCACCAGCCGCCCCACATTGGCCGCATGACCAAGCGAGCGAACAAGCGCCCGGAAGACTTCAGGAAGCCCGAACACTGGAGCGACGCACCGGCACCCGAGCCGGAAGCCGCGAAGGACGGAGAGCACGATCCAGACGGCCTGTCCCCCACCCGCTATGGCGACTGGGTCCGCAAGGGCATCGCCGTCGATTTCTGATCCCCCTCCCGCTTACGGGAACGAGACTCACGGCAGGATGTCGATCGACGTCCCGTCCGGGACATGCTCCCACAGCAAATCCATTTCCCGGTTGGCGACGGCGATGCAGCCGTCCGTCCAGTCCCCGGGGATGCGCCCGAGAGCAAGCCCGTTCGGCTGGCCGTGAATGAATATCTGCCCGCCCGGGCTGCGCCCGTGCATCCGGGCATAGGCCGCGTCGTCCTCGCTCGGGTAGGAGATGTGCAGCGAGAGGTAATAGGAACTCTGGGGGTTCCCGTAATCGATTTCGTAGCGTCCTTCGGGTGTGCGCTCGTCGCCCTGGAAGCGCTTCGGGCCAAGCGGCTGGTCGCCCATCTGGATGCCCTCGATCATGTGCACGGCCTGCCCCTGCGAATACAGGGTAATGGTGCGCGCGGTCTTCAACACCACGACGTGGTCGATCGGCGGCAGCTGCGGCGGTACGGCGGGCTGAGCCGCCCCTACCAGCGGGACCAGAGCCAGCGCGGCGAGGCGATGGCCGATCACCGGGCTAGTCCGAGAAGGGATCCTGCACGAGGATGGTGTCCTCGCGCTCGGGACTGGTCGAAACCAGTGCGACCGGCGTTTCGATCAGCTCCTGCACGCGCTGGATATACTTGATCGCCTGGGCGGGAAGATCCGCCCAGCTGCGGGCGCCAGCGGTGGTCTCCGTCCAGCCTTCCATCTCCTCGTAAATCGGTTCGACGCCCGCCTGCCCCGCCGCATGCGACGGGAAATAGTCGAGCACCTTGCCGTCGAGGCGGTAGCCGGTGCAGATCTTCACCCTCTCGAAGCCGTCGAGCACATCGAGCTTGGTCAGCGCGATGCCGGTCACGCCCGAGATGGCGCAGCTCTGGCGCACCAGCACGGCATCGAACCACCCGCAGCGCCGCTTGCGCCCGGTGACGGTGCCGAATTCGTGCCCCCGTTCGCCAAGCCGCTGGCCGGTTTCGTCTTCCAGTTCGGTGGGGAACGGCCCGGCGCCGACCCGCGTCGTGTAGGCCTTGACGATGCCAAGCACGAAGCCGGTCGCGGAAGGACCAAGGCCGGATCCCGACGCCGCAGTGCCGCTGACGGTGTTGGACGAGGTGACGAAGGGATAGGTGCCGTGATCGACATCGAGCAGCACGCCCTGCGCGCCTTCGAAAAGGATGCGCGCGCCGGCCTTCTTCACCTTGTTGAGGCGGCTCCACACCGGCTCGGCATACTGCAGCACGAAAGGCGCGATCTCCCGCAGCTGGGCGAGCAGCGCGGCCCGGTCGATAGGCGGCTGGCCGAAGCCGGCGCGCAAGGCATCGTGATGGGCGCACAGCCGGTCAAGCTGCGGCTCCAGCGCCTCGAGATGGGCCAGGTCGCACACACGGATCGCCCGGCGCCCGACCTTGTCTTCGTAGGCAGGGCCGATACCGCGACCGGTGGTGCCGATCTTGCCGGAGCCGGCAGCGGCCTCACGCAAGCCGTCGAGCTCGCGGTGGATCGGCAGGATCAGCGGGCAGTTGTCGGCGATCGCGAAATTGTCGGAATTGATCGCGACGCCCTGGCCGGACAGCTTCTCGACTTCTTCCTTCAGCGCCCACGGATCGAGCACCACGCCGTTGCCGATGATCGAAAGCGTACCGCGCACGATGCCCGAAGGCAGCAGGCTGAGCTTGTAGGTCTCGTTACCGACGACGAGCGTGTGACCGGCATTATGGCCGCCCTGGAACCGGACGACGGCATCGGCGCGGCTGGCGAGCCAATCGACGATCTTACCCTTGCCTTCATCGCCCCACTGGGCACCGATCACCGTAACGTTAGCCAAGGTTTACAGCCTTTCTCAGAACAAACCTGCGCGCCCTAGGGGAAGTGTCGGGCGAGGGCAACCAAAGGTGACAAAGGTGACACCCTGTCACCCGGGCCATAAGCCGAAAATCCGTTGTGCTTTAGCATCTTGTATCAAAAGGCGCAGGGTGACACTTGTCCAACGCAATTCACCCGATCGGCGCGACGTGCAGGCGATCGCTATTGTGGCAGACCGCGACGGTGTAGGAAATCCGGTCCGCCCGGCCGCCACTACGGCGCCATGTTTCATGCGGAAATGCCCGGCATCATGTAGCAAGCGCACCAATGCGTAGATGGTTGTCTATCTGCGCGGTGCTGTGTGTCATCGTTTGCGTGGCATAGAGTGGTCAGGCGCTAGGTCGCATGATTGCCGAAGCTACATCGCAGCGTATTCTCCGCGCTCCAATCTTCACCCCAGTGGAAGAAACCATAATACGTCCGTTGCGGGCGTTTAAAGACATCACGATAACTGACGTATCCATAGTGAACTATCGCAGCACTCCTGTTGCGTATCCTCTCCAAGAATGGTCGGACTTCAGACATCTCTTGAAAAACATGAACACATTCGTTCTGCCCTTGGCCAAACACCATGTCTGTTTCGGGGGAAAACTGAACCCATATTTCCTCTGGCTTGGCGTAAAAATCACGAGGATGCCCGTCAGTGAAAACAATGATGTTGCCGAAGTGCTCAAGCGCATACGCGGGCGTTTGCCCTACATTCTTGATGCTGACGGGAAGCACATAGTTGCCATCTCTGCCCTCTTGGACACCTCCCGGCTCCACGATGATATAGGCTCGCAACTGTCGTTCGCTGCTTTTCCGATTTTGTCTCAGATCTATGATCAGCGCTATCAAAGCGCCGAAGGCGAGAACGGTCTGGGCAATCACAACCCAGAACATCGGGCCGGTCCAATAGGCCATGCCCTCTTGAGCAATGATGTCCCTCTGCTCGCGTTGTTCGCGCTGTTTCCCATAGGGATCGCGCTGCTTGGCCACCTCATCCGTAAGGCGGTCGATAGCAACAACGGCGTTTGGGCTATTGTTGGTGGCGTTTCTGCTTTGCTCGGCGCCGCCTTGATCGACACTGGTATTACTGGATTGCTGGGCGGCTGAGAGCGCTAGTCCTGCAAGCGCAATGAAGATGCTCCGATAGCCTCTAAGCATTGAACTAGAAACACCGCTGTGAATTTACCCCGGCTGATCTTGTTCCTTATATTCGGCTCATTGTCCATCACGCCAATATCTGCGAGCTTTCCGACCAGATCGGCATAGGTGACGTTCCAGCGCTTTAGCTCCGCCTTCAATAGGCCGGTTTTGCGTCAGACAGAGTCGTCATCCCCGCGAAAGCGGGGACCCAGTTCCAACATCGCGATCCGGGTTCCCGCTTTTGCGGGGATGACGAAGGTTGTTTCAGGCGGATGTGGTTGCGCGCTATTCGCCCGCGCCGCCCGGCTGGCCCAGCGTCACCGTCACGTCCTGGATACTGCCTTCGAAGGTGAACGGCGCTTCATAGGTGTGGACCGCCGGCGCGCCGGTATCCATGCCGATGTTGAACAGCTCGTTGTTGCCGTGCATGCCGAAAACACTCGGGCTCATCTGGCCGCGAGCCGCTTCGCGCCCGTTGACGACAAGCGCCATCGTGCCCCCTGCCCGGCTCTCCTGCTTCCAGCGAAGCTCGACTTTCGACTTGCCGGTGGGAAGCGGCTCCGTGTCGTTCAGCGACAGGATCGTCTCCCCGAATTCCTGGTTGTCGTAGCGAACCTTCCCGTCCTTGACGTAGAGCGAGTAACCCGCCTCGACACCGCCGGCAGCGACCAGAACGCCCTCGTCGGAGGGGCTGGCGGTGAATTCGGCAACCAGCGTGTAGTCGCGGCCGATCATCGGAGCCACGACCGCTTCTGAGGTCACCGTCACGCCCGGCTGGCGGTAGTCGTAAACCGTGCGCCGCTTGTCCTGCAGGTACATCTGCCCGCTCTTCGCGACGCGCCGCGCGCCGAGATCGGCCAGCGGATAGACGTTGTTCGCCTGCGCCTCGCGTTCGAAAATGCGCTGCAGTTCCGCCAGCTTCCCGGGATATTGGGCGGACAGATCGCGGGTTTCGCCGGGGTCCTTGCGGACATCGTAGAGTTCCCAGGTGTCCTCGTCGAAGGACACGGCCGAATGGATGTTCCACGACGTCTTCTTGTGCAGCACCACCGCCTTCCAGCCGTCGTGGTAGATGCCGTGATTGCCCCACAGCTCGTAATACTGCGTCGTGCGCCGGTCAGCCGCGGCGGGGTTATCGAAGCTGTAGTTCAGCGCGATCCCGTCGATGGGCTGTTGCGGCACACCGTCGACACAGGCAGGCTGTTCGATACCGGCCGCTTCCAGGATCGTGGGAGAGATGTCGGCGATATGGCCGTATTGCGTGCGGATGCCGGGCGTCTTGATGCCCTTGGGCCATGACACGATCATCGGCACATGATGGCCGCCGTCATGCGCGGTCTGCTTGTAGTAGCGGAACGGCGTGTTGGTCGCGACCGTCCAGGCCACCGGGAAATGCGGCATGGTGCTGGGGCCGCCCCATTCGTCGTAATGCTTCATGTTCTCGTCGACCGAGGCATGCCCGCCGAACGAGCCGAGCAGTTCCAGATGATCGCCGTGCAGGCCGCCTTCGGGACTGCCGCCGTTGTCCGCAGTGACGATGATGATCGTGTTGTCGAACTGGCCGTTGCGCTTGAGCTGGTCGATGATGCGGCCGAACTCGTAGTCGGTCTGGCTCATCTGCGCGGCCATCGCTTCCATCTGGCGCGCGTGGAGCTTCTTGGCCTTGTCGCTCAGGCTGTCCCAGGGGGCGATTTCCTCCTGCATGGGCGCGTATTCGGTGTGTTCGGGCACCAGCCCCATCGCCTTCTGCCGCTTGAGCACCTGCTTGCGGTATTCATCCCAGCCCATGTCGAACCGCCCGCGATACTTGTCGCGCCATTCCTGGGTGGCGTGATGCGGAGAGTGGACCGCGCCGGTCGCCCAGTAGAGGTAGAACGGCCGGTCCGGCTGGACTGAGCGGATGGAATTGACATAGCCGATCGCGCGGTCGGCAAGGTCGGTGGTCAGGTAATAGTCGTCCCCGCCCACGCTGCCTTCGATGTAGCTGTTGTCCTTCACCAGCGACGGGTGGAAGTGGTTCGTGCCGTGCCACATGAAGCCGTAGAAATGGTCGAAACCCTGGCCCAGCGGCCACAGGTTGTACGGCCCGACCGGAGACTGGTGCGTGGCGGGCGTCTGGTCCCATTTGCCCAGCGCCATGGTGCTGTAGCCGCGATTGCGCAGAACCTTCGCCGTGGTCGCGGCCGAAGGCGGCACGAAGCCGTCGTAGCCCGGAAAGCCCATGGACGTGCCGCCGTGCGATCCCATGTGCGCGGCGTGGGGATTGCGGCCGGTCAGCAGCGACACCCGCGAGGGCGAACACAACGGCGTCGAGTGGAAATTGGTGTAGCGCAGGCCGTTGCTGGCCAGCCGGTCCAGATTGGGCGTGGAAGCCAGCCCGCCGAAAGCGCTGATCAGCCCGAAGCCGGCGTCGTCGATCAGCCAGATCAGGACATTGGGCGCATCCGCCGGCGGCTTGGGCTGATCCGGCCAGGCCTCCTGCGATTCGGGAAGGTAGGTGCCGATCTTCCCCGCGAACGGCGCCGTGCCGAGCGCGCAGGCTTCACTCGTGGGGACCATCGTCGTCGGCGATGCGACTGTCGGCGCGCCGGGAGCAGGCGTACCGGCAATGGCGGAGGACGAAACGGCAAGCGACGCGAGAAGGCCGGTCAACCGTCCCCTGCGACGCGGCGGCATCGAAAACCTGCCCGAAACCGTTACGCGAAATCCGCGACCGCCAGTCCTTGCCATCTTCCCCACACCTCTCTTTGAGCAAGCCGGAGGCGTCATTGGCCCGCACCTCCGCGCGAGCCGCAGCATAAGCATGGGAGGATGACTGTCTAATGCAATTGTCGGTCGAAACGGATAACCGGGACGCATAGCCGACCCGGCCGGCTGTCGTGCGGCTAGAGCGCGACCGCCTCGGTGCCTTGCAGCCTGTGGGTACAGCCGAGCGCCTTCGCATCGTCGGTTTCCGACACGGCCGCGATGGTCCGCCAGCCGACGGCGCGCAGCCGGGCGGCGACCTGCGGATCGTGGCCGAGCGGCAGGAACAGCGTATCGCGTGGCGCTTCGGCCTCGGCCAGCGCGTCGATCAGCGGATCGGGATACAGCGAGAAACCGATCGCCGGCTCGTCCTTGCCGAGGATGCGGTATGTCCCGCCGCGCCCGAGCGCCCCGGCAATGCCTTCGGCGTAGAGCGTGAAGCCGAACCAGCTCTGGTATTCGAAACCGTGGCGTTCGGACGGATCGAGCGTCAGCCGCGCCATGCCGCCCACTCGCGCGGCGATTTCCTTGAGCGCCGAGATGCGCCCGGCGAGCGCCCCGCCCGCATCGAAGGAGGCCAGCCGCTCGATCGCCGAGTCGAAGGGACCGATCGCATAAAGCAGCGGCAGATAGGCTTCGCCGCCTGCGGCCACCAGCCCGCCCGCATCCTTAGCGTCGAGCTCCCGCCGGACCGCCTCGATCCTGCCGGGCTCGAGCGGCAGCGCCTTTTCGGCGAGGGTATCGACCAGATCGGGCAAGGTGAAATCGACGGAAATGCCTGTCGCGCCCGCCGTCTGCAGCGCTTCGATCGCAACGGCGACGACTTCGGCCACCGCCGCGACGGAATCGCTGCCGATCAGTTCAGCGCCAAGCTGGAGCCGCTCACGGGTCGGATCGAGGCCAGCGCCCTTGATGGTGACGACCTGCCCCGCATAGCACAGGCGCAGCGGCCGTTCGGCTTCGGCCAGCCCGGTCGCGGCGATGCGCCCGACCTGCACGGTGATGTCCGAACGCAGCGCCAGGGTGCGCAGACTGGCGGGATCGACGAAACGGAACATACGCCGCGGCTGGACCCCGGCCATGCGGCTCGCCATCGACTTCTCGAATTCGATCACCGGCGGCTGGACCCGGTCGTATCCATGGCCGTCGAGCACATCGAGCGCCGCGCGCGTAACGCGAGCGGCGGCGGCGGCATCCTGCGGCAGCCGGTCTTCAAGCCCTTCGGGCAGCAGATCGCGATCGGTATCTTGCATCGTAGTAATCAAACCTCGTCATCCCCGCTTTCGCGGGGATGACTGCATTAGGCAAGTGTGCTCTCTCAGAACGCCAGCGGCATCACCGTCTTCACGCCCGGCAGGTCGCAGGCCTTGTCCATGAGTTCCTTCGAGATCGGGCTGTCGAGCGAAAGCAGCAACACCGCTTCCCCGCCCGCCACGCGGCGACCGAGATGGAACGTGCCGATATTGATGCCGTTCTCGCCCAGCAGGGTGCCGATCCGGCCGATAAAACCGGGGGCGTCCTCGTTGACGATATAGAGCATGTGTCCGTCGAGGTCCGCCTCGATGCCGATGCCGAAGATCTCCACAAGGCGCGGCGCCTCGTTGCCGAACAGCGTGCCCGCGACCGAACGCGGCCCCTGGCTGGTGGCGACGGTAACGCGCAGCAGCGTGTGGTAGACGCCCTCGCGATCGTGCCGGACGGACCGCACGTCCAGCCCGCGTTCCTTGGCGAGGAAGGGCGCGTTGACCATGTTCACCGTGTCCGAATACTGCTTCATGAACCCGGCCAGCACGGCTGCCTCGATCGGCTTGCCGTTCAGCTCTGCGGCCGCTCCCGAACGCTCGATGCTGATCTCGGTCAGGTTGCCGTGGGCGAGCTGGCCGACAAGGCTTCCCAGCTTCTCGGCAAGGCCCATGTACGGCCTGAGCTTCGGCGCTTCCTCGGCCGACAGCGACGGCATGTTGAGCGCATTGGTGACACCGCCGCTCACAAGGTAATCGGCGATCTGTTCGGCCACCTGCAAGGCGACGTTGACCTGCGCCTCGGTGGTCGACGCGCCAAGGTGCGGCGTGCAGATGAAGTTCGGAGCGCCGAACAGCACGTTATCCTTGGCCGGCTCCTCGGCGAAAACGTCGAGCGCGGCACCGGCGACATGACCCGATTCGAGCGCATCCTTGAGCGCGCCCTCGTCGATCAGTCCGCCGCGCGCGCAATTGACGATGCGCACGCCCTTCTTGGTCTTGGCAAGGTTTTCCGCCGACAGGATGTTGCGGGTCTGGTCGGTCAGCGGCGTGTGCAGGGTGATGAAGTCCGCCTTGGCCAGCAAGGTGTCGAGATCGGCCTTCTCCACGCCCATTTCCACGGCGCGTTCCTCGGTGAGGAAGGGATCGTAGGCGACGACCTTCATCTTCAGGCCGAGCGCGCGGCTCGCGACGATCGAGCCGATGTTGCCGGCGCCGATCAGGCCGAGCGTCTTTCCCGTCACTTCCACGCCCATGAAAGCGCTCTTCGGCCACTCGCCTGCCTGCGTGCGCGTGTTCGCATCGGGAATCTGGCGGGCCAGCGCCATCATCATCGCAACGGCATGTTCGGCAGTGGTGATCGAATTGCCGAACGGCGTGTTCATCACCACGATGCCCCTGGAGCTGGCATAGGGGATGTCGACATTGTCGACGCCGATGCCGGCCCGGCCGATGACCTTGAGGTTGGTCGCGGCGTCGATGATCTCCTTGGTCACCTTCGTCGCCGAGCGGATCGCCAGGCCATCGTACTGGCCGATGATCTCCTTGAGCTCCTCGGGCTTCAGGCCGGTGATCTCGTCGACCTCGCAGCCGCGCTCGCGAAAGATCTGCGCGGCGTTCGGGTCCATCTTGTCGGAAATGAGGACTTTGGGTTTCTGAGACATTCTGGAGTTCCTCCAATTTCATCATCCCCGCGAAAGCGGGGACCCAGCTGCACAACCTCGGGAATTACCAACTGGGTTCCCGCTTTCGCGGGAATGACGGGGAATTACGTGCGAAGGGTGGCGTAAGCCCAGTCGAGCCAGGGTCCGAGCGCCTCGATATCGGCGGTGTCGACAGTGGCGCCGCACCAGATCCTGAGGCCCGGAGGGGCATCGCGGTAGCCGGCGATATCATAGGCCGCGCCCTGATCCTCGAGCAGCTTGGCGAACGCCTTGATGAAATCGGCATCGGCGCCTTCGACCGAGAGGCAGACGGACGTCTTCGAGCGAATCCCGCGATCCACCGCGAGATGGCTCAGCCAGTCGCGCTCGTGCACGATCCTGTCGAGCGCTTCGGCATTGGCGTCGGAGCGCGCCTGCAGGCCCTTGAGGCCGCCCAGCCCTTTCGCCCATTCGAGCGCGAAAATCGCATCTTCCACCGCCAGCATGGACGGCGTGTTGATCGTCTCGCCCTTGAAGACGCCTTCGGTCAGCTTGCCGCCCTTGGTGAGGCGGAAGACCTTGGGCAGCGGCCAGCTCGGCGTGTAGCTTTCCAGCCGCTCGACAGCGCGGGGGCCGAGGATCAGCACGCCGTGCGCGCCCTCGCCGCCGAGCACCTTCTGCCAGGAGAAGGTGGCGACATCGATCCTGTCCCAGGGAATGTCATAAGCGAACACCGCGCTGGTCGCATCGGCGAAGCACAGGCCCTCGCGGTCCTCGGCGATCCATTCGCCGTCCGGCACGCGCACGCCCGAAGTGGTGCCGTTCCAGGTGAACAGCACGTCGTCCGACCAGTCGACCTTGTCGAGATCGGGAAGCTGGCCGTAATCGGCGCGCATCACGGTCGGCTCTAGCTTGAGCTGCTTGACTGCATCGGTGACCCAACCCTCACCGAAGCTTTCCCAGGCCAGCGTCGTCACGCCGCGCGCGCCGAGCATCGTCCACATCGCCATTTCGAAAGCGCCGGTATCGGAACCGGGCACGATGCCGATGCGATGCGTGTCCGGCAGTTCGAGCACTTCGCGCATCAGGTCGATGCAATAGGCAAGCCGCGACTTGCCGATCTTCGCGCGGTGCGAACGGCCCAGCGATTCTTTCGCCAGCTTTTCAGGGGAATATCCCGGCGGCTTGGCGCAGGGACCGGAAGAAAAATGCGGACGCGCAGGCTTGCGCGCCGGAACAGTCGTATCAGTCATGTCTGACTCTCCTTGCAGAGAGCACGCGCGGCGTTGGGACCGCGTGGCCCGGAGCCGCCAATAGTGTTGCGGCGCAGCAAGTCAAGTCGTCGGCGATTGCCTGGACTGCAAATCCGGCGGAAAAAGCCCTTGGCTAACCTGATATTAACCTCGGTTGCGGCAAGAATCTGCCGTATGCGGCAACTTCTTGCACTCCTGCCCCTGGTGGCCAGCCTGAGCGCGTGCATCGACATCCCGCAGTCGTCCAAGCGCCAGAGCGTGACGCGTTCGACGTCCTTCGCGACGGTGCGTCCAGAAGCGCGGCAGTGCCTCGCCGAGTTGAGCGCCACGCGCGCCAACTTCACGCCCCTGCCGGACGAATATTACGGCGCGGGCTGTTCGACGCTGAACGCCGTGAAGCTTTCCAGCCTGAGGAGCGACAACGCCTCGCTCGGCCTCTCGAACCTCGGCCCGGTCACCTGTCCGCTTGCCAATACTTTCGCCGGCTGGGCCCGCTACGGCGTGGACCGCGCCGCGCGCCAGGTCCTCGGCAGCCCGCTGGTGCGGATCGAGACTTTCGGCAGCTACAATTGCCGCAACGTCGCCGGCACGTCGCGCCGCTCGGCCCATGCGACCGGCAATGCGATCGACGTATCCGCTTTCGTGCTGGCGGACGGGCGGAGGATATCGGTGCTCGGCGACTGGAGCTCCGGCACCGAATCGGAACGCCGGTTCCTGCGAATCGTCCATTCGAGCGCCTGCAAGCGCTTCGGCACCGTGCTCGGCCCCAATTACAACGCCGCGCACCGCGACCATTTCCACGTTGAATTCAGCGGCAGCGATTTCTGCCGATAGGAACAGGCAGGTCCCAGACGATTTGCCCACCCCAACCCCTCCCGCAATCGGGAAGTCGCAGCGGGGTGGGCGAAAAGCCGCGATATCAGAACGGCAGGTTGTAGAACTTCACTGCGTTGTCCTGCAGGACCTTCTTCTTCACGTCGAAGTCATAGCCGCCGAGCACATCGACGATATGCTCCTGCACGCCCGGATAAAGCGAAGTCGGGTGCGGGAAGTCGGTCTCGAACATGACATTCTCGATACCGATGGTCTCCAGCAGCAGCTTCGGCGCGACCTTCTCGAACCAGAAGGTGCACATGAAGTGGTCGTGGAAATAATCCCACGGCTGCTTCTTGAGCACGTCGCGCATGATCGGGAGCATTTCGCGGAACTGGTGCTCCAGCGCCTCGACAGCGAAGGGAATCCAGCCTGCGCCGCTTTCGATCAGGCCGATCTTGAGATCGGGATGACGATCGAGCCGGCCCGAGACCATCCAGTTGCCCAGCGTCGCGGCATTGCCGATCGAGAACATCGTCGCCACGACTGACAACTGCTGCTCGAACCTGAAACCTTCCCAGGTCAGCATGTTGGGATCGATCGCGGCATTGAGGTGGAAGTTGAGCGGCGTGCCCGTGTCGGAGCAAAGCTCGAGGAACGGCGTCCAGTAGTCGTGATTGAAGCTGGGCACGCCGACGCGTTCCGGCGTGTCGGGCAGCACGAAGCCTTTCAGCCCCATGTCGATGCAGCGCTGCGCTTCCTTTTCCAGCTCCTTCTGGTCCCACAGCGGCAGGTGCGCCATCGGGAACAGGCGATCACCGGACTCCTTTTGCCATTCGGCATTGAAATCGTTGAACGTCTTCATGATCGCCAGCGCGAGTTCGTTGTCACCCAGCGACATCAGCATGCCCGCCTGGGTAATGCCGGAATTCTGGAAGCAGATCTGCGCATAGACGCCCATGTCGTCCATCGCCTGCAGTCGCGGCGCAATCTCGTGACCACCCGCGTGGCTTTCCTCAAGCGTCGGAAACGCGAGGCGGCCCAGCAGCTTGTTGTTATCCTTGCGGATCACGTTGCCGCCCAGCGTGCCGCAGTTGCGGTCACCGATGTACCAGCGGTCGACGCCGTCCTTGTCGCGCACGACATAGGGCATCTTGTCTTTCATTCCCGCAGGCGCGCGCGACGTGAAAAGATCAGGCGGTTCGACGATATGGGTGTCGGTGTCGACGATCTTGATCCCCGCGAGCGAAGGATGCAGCCCGCCCGACTGGGAGGCGTAGTCGACTTCGCGGATCACGCCGCCGGGCATGTAGCCTTCGGCGGACCAGTATTTGCGCGCGGATTGCGCCATTTCCTTGGCGTCGGCGTCGGCCATGAGTCATCTCCTGAAACTTCGATAATGAGTTGCATTTGGAGATTGCGCGCACGATTTTCAACGCGCGGGCCAAACGCCCGCGCGATCAGTGAAACCGCAACTGCAGCCCGAAGGCCGCTATGTCAGACGGACAGGGTCTCTTCGAACAGCCACAGCTGCGCCGATGTGAAGTCCAGCGAATCGGACGTCGGCATCTGGCCGGCCTCGGCGCGGCGGTTCATTTCGCCGAGCAGGGCACCGGGATCATCGGTCTCGATCTCATAGATGGCGAGGTAGTTCGCGGGAGCCGGCATCGGCGACATCGGGCTCGGAACGAAGCGGCGTCCAGACTTGATACCGGGAATGGCCAGCAGATCGTGAATGTGCTGGCTGTTGTACCATTCGTTGTATTCGTCGTCGCGGCCTTCCTTGGCCGAGCTCGGCACGACAAGAACATATTTTCCCATTGCTACAATCCTCTCCGGTCAGTTCCGATGGCGTGGCTTGGCCGCAGCGCCCCGCCCTGTCAATCGGACTTCACATGCAAAAAAGGGCGCACCATTACGGCACGCCCTTTCCGCTTCCATGCCGGGCCAGCCCGCCTCAGCAGGTCTCTTATAGCCCCAGATTGAACAGAGTCGATGCGTTGTCCTGCAGCACCATCTTGCACTCCTCGTACGGCCTGTCGCCGAGCGCCCGGACGATGTGCTGCTGCACATCGGGATAGAGCGAAGTCGGGTGCGGGAAGTCGGTCTGGAACATCACCCGGTCCAGGCCGACGATCTCGAGCTGGGTCTGCGGCCCGATCTTCTCGAACCAGAAGCTGGTCCAGAAATTGCGGCGCCAGTAGTCCCACGGCCGCATTTCGATCATGCGGTCGGGCATCATCTCGTTGAACTGGTGCTCGAGCATTTCGAGCACGAAGGGAACCCAGCCGACCCCGCTTTCGATCAGGCCGATCTTGAGATCGGGATGACGATCGAGCCGGCCGGAAACCATCCAGTTGCCGATGGTCGCGGCGTTGCCGAGCGAGAACATGATCGGGATGATCGAAAGCTTCTGCTGGAAGCTCATCGGCTCCCACACCAGGTCCTGCGGATTCATCGCCGCGTTGATGTGGAAGTTGATCGGCGTGCCGGTCGCCTCGCACATTTCGAGGAACGGGGTCCAGTAGTCGTCCGCGAAGCTGGGCACGCCGGTATTCTCGGGCATGTCCGGCAGCACGAAGCCCTTCATCCCGCCATCGATGACGCGGCGCGCTTCCGCGAGCATTTCCTCGCGGTCCCAGAAGGGCAGATGCGCCATGTTGAAGACGCGCTGGCCCGACTGTTCCATGTATTCCATCGAGGCGTCGTTGTAGATCTTGAGGATGGTGACGGCGAGTTCGTTGTCGCCCAGCGCCATCAGCGAACCGGCCTGCGTCACGCCGGAATTCTGGAAACAGATCTGCGCCCAGATGCCCGCCTCGTCCATCAGCTGCACGCGTTCCTTCATCCGGTAGGAGCCGGGATGGCTTTCTTCCACGGTGGGAAACGCAAGCCGGCCAAGCAGCTTGTTGTGATCCTTGCGGATCACATTGCCGCCGGTCGAACCGAAGTTCCGGTCGCAGCAATACCAGCGGTCGACGCCATCCGGGTCGCGCCGGAGCTGGGGAACCTTGTCCTTGTACTTCTCCGGCGCGCGGGACGTGAACAGGTCGGGCGCCTCGGTGATATGCGTGTCGCAATCGACGATCTTGATGCCCTCGAGCAGCGGATGCACCCCGCCGCTCTGGGTGGAATAGTCGATCTCGCGGATCACGCCTCCGGGCTGGTAGCCCTCGGCGGCCCAGTACATTTTGGCGGCAAGTGCCAGTTCGTCCTGCTTGCCTTCGGACATCGCGACTCTCCTCGGTTGTCTCAAGCTGGGGACCTTGTCGCATCGCGCCACAAGGTTTGCAATGCAAAGTAAATCAGGCCACCCATCGGGCAGACCGATTGACAGCGATCGGGATTGGCGGCCACGGTCGCGCGATCGAATGCGTATCGGGGAAGGAATGAAGTGATGGGCTCCACGCCGCGCATCGGGCTGATCGGCCTCGGCAATGCCGGACAGGCGATGCTGCGGCCCCTGTCCCTGCGCTACCCCATGGCGATCCATGACCGCGATCCGGCGCGGTGCGACCAGTCGCTTGCCGCCTGCAAGGCCCCGCCCACCGTTTCACCGAGCGCCGCCGCGCTGGCTGAAAGCGCGGAGCTGGTGATCCTCTCGCTCCCCAATCCCGCCGCCTCGCTGTCGGTAGCGGGGGAAATCCGCGATGCGCTTTCCCCGGGCACGATCGTGGTGGAGACCAGCACGGTCAGGCCCGAGGATATCGAGGCGCTGCATGAAATACTCGGCCCGGCAGGCGCCCGGGTGATCGATGTCGCGCTGGTCGGCGGCGTCGCCAAGCTGGCCGAAGGGCAGGCGGTTTTCCTTGCCGGCATGGAGGAAGCCGAAGCGGGCCTTGCCGGCGAGGTGCTGGACGCCATGGCCGACGAGATATTCTTCCTGGGCGCACGCGGCAACGGCATGCGCACCAAACTTGTGGTGAACGCCGTGGCCCATGCCGTCTATGTCGTGCTTGTCGAGGCGGGCGCCCTGGCTGCGGCTCAGGACATTCCCCTTGCGGTCCTGCAACGCCTGCTGGAGCGCGAGTCCGGCCTTGCCCGGCCGCTGTCACACCGCTTCGGCGAACGCTTGCAGAACCACGATTTCGACGGCGGCATGTCGACACTCAACGCGCGCAAGGATTCCCGGCTGATCCTCGACGAGGCGCATGAGCTGGGCGTGCCGCTCTTTGCCATTCCCGCCGCCCATTCGGTCTACGAGCTCGCGCTGCGCGAGGGCCTGGGCAGTCTCGACTATGCGTCGATCGGGCAGCTCTGGGAGAAATGGCTGGAGATCGATTTCGCCGGAATGACCGGCGGCAAGGACGAAACCCGAGCTGACGACGATTCCGGTTGAGGCCACACAGGGAGAGCGCTGCGATGTCTGAAACCAATACCTTCTCGCTGCCGGTCGAGATCGACGGCATTACCCGCGACTGGCTCGAGACCGCGCTGTCCGGCTACGCGCCCGGAGTGAGGGTGCGCGATTTCGAACTGGTCGACTTCATCCGCACCACCTGCACCAAGATCCGCATCCGGCTCGATCTCGACAACAATCCGCCCGATGCGCCGATCCCGCCGACGGTTATCCTGAAAGGCGGCTTCGAGCCCCACAGCCGCAAGATGTGGCCGATGCACCAGAACGAGGCGCTGTCCTACGGCACGCTGATGCCCCAGCTCGGCCTGCGGGTGCCGACGCCCTATTTCTCGGGCTGGGACGAGGACGCCCTGCAGGGCATCGTCATCATGGAAGACCTGGTCGCGCGCGGCGTACATTTCTGCTCCCCGCTCGAACCGCACAGCTTCGAGCACACCGAAAAGCGGGTGAAGGCGCTTGCGCGTTTCCACGCGCAGACGTGGGGCAGCCCGGAAATCAGGGCGGGCGGGCGCTGGGGCTGGCTTTCCGACATGCCGGCGAACTGGCATGCCTATTTCGACCCCTATCTCGAGCCCGAGGTGTGGAACCACTACGTAACCTCGGCCAGGGGCGCCGCGGCCTCCACCGAATTCCACGACCGCGACTGGATGCATGACGCGCTGGACCGCATGGCGGCCCTCGCAAAGACGCTGCCCTACTGCGCCAATCACGGGGATACGCATATCGGCAACCAGTATGTCGACGTGGACGGGGAGCCCGGCTTCTTCGACTGCATCGCCTGTGCCGCGCCGGGCATGATCGAAATCGCCTACCACCTGGGCTGCGCGCTCGATCTCGCCACGCGGCGCAAATACGAGGGCGCGCTGATCGAGGCCTATCTGCAGGAACTGAGAGCCAACGGCGCCGACGCGCCGGGCTTCGACGAGGCCATGCACCAGTACGGCACGTTCCTGGCTTTCGGCTACGCCATCTTCATCATCAACGAGGCGGTATTCCAGACCGAGGCGAACAACACCGCCTACACCGCCCGCTTCAGCCAGGCGATGCTGGACCACGACACCAAGGGGAAGCTTGCGGCAATCCGCATGTGAGAATCCACCTCCGCCTACCATCGCACCGGCGGACATGAATGCACACCCCTTGCCCTAATTCCCGCTTCCCGGCATGCATTCCTCAAGAGGGAGACACAAATGTCCGATCAGGCAATGCTCGCAAAGGAATTCCCGCAGTCGCTCGATGAAATCCGGGTCGATTTCCCGGATGCGCCTCCGCATGTCCCGAAAGACCGGATCGTCGATCTGTCGGTGGCGATGGGCGGTGTGCCCAACGATCTCGTCGACCCCTATGAGCCGTTCGAATGGCTCAACGGTCCCGAAATCCCCCGCCTCCTCTTCAACCCGCCGGCACGCGGGGGGCTCGGCGCTGCGGCGGGCGCAGCGCCGAAGGGCAACTGGGTCGTTACCCACTACGAGGACATCGACCGGGTCTACACGGACAACGATCATTTCTCGAACAAGGGCACGGCCGAATTCCAGCAGCTGATCGGCGAGACCTTCCGCTCTATTCCGCTTGCGATCGACCCGCCGGAACACGGCAAGTACCGCATGTTCCTGATGCCCTATTTCTCGCCGGCGCGGATCACCCGCGACCTGGAACCCCGCATCCGCGAAGTGGTGGTCGAGATGATCGAACAGGTCGCCGACAAGGGCGAGGTCGACATGGCGTGGGACTTCGCACGCGTCTATCCGGTGCGCATCTTCATGGGGCTGATGGGCTTTCCGGACGAAAAGTTCGACGACTTCCTCGAATGGGAATGGAACATCCTGCATTCGGGCAGCCTGGAGAAAATGCAGTGGGCACTCTCCAACGTGCTCAATTTCCTGCGCGGCTTCATCGCCGAGAAGGAAAAGAACCCCGACGAATTCCTGACCTCGTCGATCGTCAACGGCACGATCGAAGGCAAGCCGCTGACCGAGGACGAGAAGATCGGCATGGTCTGGTTCCTGTGGCTCGGCGGTCTCGACACGGTCGCCGCCACGATCAGCCAGATGTATCGCCGCATGGCCTTGCAGCCGGAAATCCAGACGATGATCCGCGAGCATCCCGAATGGATCAACGGCGCGGTCGAGGAATTCCTGCGCACCCAGCCGATCCTCAGTTCGGGCCGCCGGGCGACGAAGGACTTCGAGTGGCACGGTGTCCAGATCAAGAAGGGCGACGGCTTCTCATGCCTGAATCCCGCGGGCAACTTCGATCCCGCCCGCTTCGCCAATCCGCGCGAGTTCGACCCGACGCGCAAGGGCAACCGGCATTTCACCTTCGTCGGCGGCGTCCACACCTGCCTCGGCGCGCACCTCGCCCGCCGCGAGCTGCGGCTGCTGCTGGAAGAATGGTTCAAGCGCATTCCCGAATTCCGGATCAAGCCGGGGACGGACACGACCGTGTTTCCCGGCCTGCTCTCGATCCGCAACCTGCATCTGGAATGGGATGTGAAATAGCGCCCTGCGCGCACCTCGAAGGCGGCCTCGGCACTGGCATTTGACGTTGGCTCGCCCGGAATTGTTCCGGGCTCAGCGGCTCGGCGTCAGGTGTCGTCCGCGCTGTCGCAGAGGATGTACTTGCCGCCGGACTCCTCGACATTGTGCTCTTCGCGCAGCTCTTCCTTGTAAGCCTCGATCGCCTCTTCGCCATCGAGATGGCTCACGGTGAAGCGCGCCACGACCATGTCGTCGGGCACATCGAGCAGATAGAGGTAGCGCGGCCCTGCGGTTTCGGCGATGCGGCTGACGTTGAAGCCGTCCGCCAGGGACCAGCTGTCTTTCGACCAGCTGACGATCTTCCTCTCGCAATATCGGCAATAGCTCGTGTGCGAGCCATCGTCCTCCTTGTGCTTCGTGCGTTCCGGCACGTGCTTTCGCGTGTACCAGCATTGCGTCAGCGCCAACATTGCCTTGTCCTTTGTGACCCCTTGCCATCATCGGCCCGCCGGGCATCCCGAACGGTCCAAAACGTTACCTGTCCGTTGCGGCGAGCTTTCCCAAACCCTCCACGGCAGATGGGCATCATTATTAATCAGAAGGGTTAAGTCGGCGTTAAACACGCCGGAAGGGCGCCATTCCCCGGATTACCCGGCGACCGCCGCAGTAGGCGTTTCCAGCCCGGCGGTCACCCGGACCACGCGACGCTTGTGCGGCGCATAGTCGTCCGGCGCGAGATGGAGCGTCACCAGTTCGTCCCAAACGACGATGTCGCCGTCGCGCCAGCGGTGGCGATAGACGAAGTCCGACTGGGCGATGTGGTTGAACAGGAAATTGAGGATGTGCCGGCTTTCCTTGTGGCTCAGCCCTTCGATCTTCACCGTGTAGGTCGGATTCACGAACAGCGCACGGCGGCCACTGCGGGGGTGCCGGATCACGATCGGGTGCGAAAGCGGCGGAAAGGCCTCTTCGAAGGCGCGCTGCACATCGGCGGGCTTGTCCCTAAGCCCGATCGCCTCGCGATAGCCGGGCGGCTCGGCATGGGTGGCGCGCAGGCCGCTCAGCCAGTTCTGCATCTCCTGCGACAGATCGTCGTAGGCCGCGCACAGGCTGGTCCATGACGTGCCGCCCCCGGTCGGCGGAATGATTTCCGGCCGCAACACCGCGATGCGGGGAACCTGCGCGGTGAAGGTGGAGTCCGTATGCCAGCCCTGGTGCTCTCCCCATTGCATCGAAGCGGGCCGGTCCCGCCTGCCCTTGACGATGTCCTCGACGACAAGGACCGGTTCCCAGCCGAGGAACTTCAGCGTCGGCAAGGGCTCGAGGGGACCGAAGACTTCGGCAAGCCGTTTCTGGTCCTCGAGCCCGGCCTGCTGCCCGGAAAACACGATGACGCCGTGCTCGTCGAGCGCGTTCCTGATCGCTTCCGCTTGTCCCGCGGAAATGTCGCGAATGTCGATGCCGTCGAGGCGTGCGCCGATGTTGGTGGTCAGCGGCTCGACCGATAGATTTTCGCCCATGAAGGCATCCTCTCTTATCCCGGCTTCCAGCCTTCCATGCCTGCGAGCGCGGTTCAAGCCCGCGCGCGTTGACATCGCGGCGCAGCGCTGCCCTATTCATCGCAAAGGGCGAGAATCGCCGGGAGAGGAAACACCACCATGACAAGTCAGATACCCGGAGCAGGCCTGCTGGCAGGCAAGACCGCAATCATCACGGGCACCGCCATGGGCCTCGGCAAGGCCATGGCCCGGGTCTTCGTGCGCGAAGGCGCGAAAGTCCTCGCCGCCGACATAGACGGCTCCAACGAGCAGTCGCTGGCCGACCTCGGGCCGGACTGCATCCCTTTCCATGCCGACGTCAGCAAGGAAGAGGACGTGAAGGCGATGTTCGCGAAGGCCAGGGAGCTGTTCGGCCGGGTCGACATCGCCGTCAACAATGCCGGGACGATCGCGGTCGGCGGCGTGACCGACCTTTCCCCGGAGAGCTACAACGAGTTCACCCAGACCAATTTCCTGGGCGCGATGCTGTGCACCCGGCATGCGTTGGAGACGATGGTGCCCGACGGCGGCGGGGTGATCATCAACGTGACTTCGGTCGGATCGCTCAACACCGAGGACCGGGCGCCGATCATCTATTCGGCGGCCAAGGCGGCGGTGAATTCGCTGACCAAGGCGATCGCGGTGAAATACGGGGCGCAGGGCATCAGGGCCAACGTCCTGGCGCCCGGTTTCACCCACACCGAAAAGACAATCGGCGCGCCTCGCGACGTGATCGCGCCGATGGAGGAGAAATCCGCTTTCCGCCGCGCCGGCGATCCGGAGGAACAGGCGCAGGTAGCGGCGTTCCTCGCCTCCGACCGGGCATCCTACGTCAACGGCGTGATACTGCCGGTCGACGGCGGCTGGTCGGCCCGGATGGCCTGACCGTCAACCGCGGTAGCGCGCTTCGGGCACGCCGCGCGTGCCCAGCCCTTCGATAACATAGACGTAGCCCGAACCTTCCTCGGCCTCTCCGCCGAATTCGGTCGGGTTGATCGTCGTGACATAGAGCAGGTCCAGCGCGGCACCGCCGAAAGCGACGCTGGAAATCAGCCGCACCGGCATGTCGATGGTCCGTTCCAGCGTGCCGTCCGGCCGGAATGCGGCGATCTTCGCGCCTTCGAAGATCGACATCCAGACCAGGCCGTCGGCATCGACCGCCGAGCCGTCCGGGCAACCGCCCAGTTCGGCCGTGTTCACGAACTCGCGCTTGTTGGAAACCTGCCCGGTCGCAAGGTCATAATCGTAGGCATAGGCCGTGTTGAGAAAGCTGTCGGCGCAGTAGAGCGTCTTGCCGTCCGGCGAAAAGCAGTGGCTGTTCGAAAGGTGGGTCCCGCTGTCGAGACGGGTCACGCGGTGCCCGGTATCCAGCGCGTAGAGCCCGCCGATCGGTTCGGCCTTCTCGATCTCTGTGTCGCAACCGCCGAACACGAACCGCCCTGCCCGGTCTACCGCGCCGTCGTTGATCGTCGGGCGCGGGTTGTCGAAGACCGGCCCCGCGACTTTCACGCAATCGCCGCTCTCGAAATCGAGAGTGAACAGCGAATCCTTGATCGCGAGCACCGCGCCGCCGCCTTCACGCAGGCCCATCGCTCCGACATGGCCCGGCGTGTTCCAGCTGCGCGTCGTCCCTGCCGCCGGATCATGGCGAAAGACCTTCTCGCCCCAGATGTCGATGAAGTAGAGCGCCCCTTCGTCCGCATCCCAGACAGCGCCCTCGCCCAACCCGCAACGGTGCGTGTCGACCCGCTCGATCTTCATGTGAAACTTCCCCTTCTCCCGAACCGGACCGACGGCCCGACTCAGAAGACGAGCGCGGCTCCATCGACGCCGGCGATCACCTTACCAGAATCGATCAGTGACTGTTCTGCCGTGAGGAAATGCGCGTTGCCGGCGTGGATGTCACGGAATACCCGCTGGATGATATTGCCGTTGCGGATGGCCGTCGTGGTCGCGGAGGCGAAAGCCGTCTGCGCGACGCGCATGGCGACGACATAGGTGTGACTTGTCGAAAGCCTACCGTCGAGCCGCATGGCATCCGTCACCGTCCCGGCTTCGGCAGCATCGAAAAGCTGCGAGAACGTCCGGCGCAGATATGCTTCGGCGGCGTTGAGGTCGGCCGTGGCGATAGCGACATCCCGATGGAAGGTGGACATCTCGCTGGCGGTTTTCCCGTCGGAGCGCGGCTTGCACTTTGCGAAGGCGCTCCATTCGTCGATGATCCGCCGGGCCGCGCCGATGGCGAAGGCGCCGTGGGAAATACACGGCAAGGCCATGAATCCCATGCGATACAGGGCGCCCCCGCGCCGCTGAACGGGAGCAGTGGTGTTGTGGAAGAAGTCCTGGTGCAACACCTGGTCGTTGACTTCGAAATCGTAGCTGCCGGTGCCGCGCAGGCCGATCACGTCCCAGTTCCCCTTGAAAGAAACCGTCTCGCGCGGCGCAAGGCCGATGAGCATGACCGGCTGCCCGTGCTCGCTCATCACCGGCTTGCCGTCCTCGTGAAGGATGTAGCCGCCGACGATCCACTGCGCGTGAGGAGAACCCGAGCCGAAGGAATAGCGCCCCGAAATGCGGTAGCCTTCGCCTTCGCGCACGGCCTTGCCGGTGGGAGCCGCCTGGCCTGCGGCATGGCTGAACCTGCCGCTCGGAAAGATCGCCTCGATCGCCCGATCACCCAGGAACGCGCCCGCAACCGAGCCGCCCGTCATCACCGCATGGGCATACCACCCGGCCGAACCGTCCCAGTACGACAGTTCGGAGATGACATCGATCAGCTCGTCGGGGTGGTTCTCCGTGCCGCCGACTTCGCGCGGCGACATCATGCCGAACACTCCGGCCTCGTCCATCGCTCTCACGACATCGGCGGAAAGCTCGGTGTCATCCTCATGGGAAGCGGCAGCCGCATCGATCATCGGCCCCATCTTGCGGATGCGCTGAAGCCATGTGCCGGATTTGGCCGCCGGCGCGGCGTGGACGGGTGAAAGCGCCATACTTCTTTCCGGGTTGTCCGGTCAGGCCGGAGTGAACTCGATCGGCAGGCCCTTGATGCCCCATACACCGGGGAACGGCCGCCAGCCCTTTTCACCCACTTCGTGCGGTTCGCGCATGTGCTGGGCGATCAGGTGGATGCCTTCCTGCAGTTGCGCCCGCGCGATGTACTGGCCGAGGCACATGTGCTTTCCGAGCCCGAATGCGACATGGCGACGCGCGGGATCGATGGCCCTTTCGGGGTTGAAGTTTTCCGGATCGTCGAAAGCGGTCGGGTCGCGGCCCGACACGTTCAGGTTGAAGAACAGCATCGTGCCCGCGGGAATCAGCACGTCCCGGTAGACGATGTCTTCGCTGGTCGCCCTGAACGACGAACTCGGGTTGAACATGCGCAGCGTTTCCTCGACCACCTTGCGGCAGTAGTCGAGGTCATCCGCGCAGCGCTCATAGATCTCCGGATTGTCGGTCATGAGGTGCATCATGTAGGTGAGCACGTTCTTCGACGTATCGTAGCCGGCGACGAACAGGAAGATCAGCAGGTCGTAGAGCTGACGATCCGAAATGCCGCCTTCCTCGCCCGCCTCGATCAGGATGTCGAGCAGGTCCGTGTCGTCGCCTTCCCCGTGCGGATTGGCTCGCCGTTCCGCCACCAGATCGTGCGCGAACGCATCCATGTGAAGGAAGGCCTTGTCGAGATCGGGGACCATTGCCTTGTCCATCGAGAAGGCCAGGCCCATCGTCTCCATGGACTTGCGCAGGCCGGGGATGACGTCGAGCGGCGCGCCGACCATCTGGGCCATCACCGACACCGGGTAGTAGGAGGCGAATTCCTCGAAATCGATCTTCTCGCGCGGCGCCCAGTCCCTCAGGAGCCGTTCCATCGTCTCGCGCATGATCGGACGCAGCTGGTTGGCGTAGCGCGGAGTGAACTTAGCCGCGAAGGTCTCGCGCAGCAGTTTGTGCTCCCGGTCGGGCAGCGCGATCATCTGCTCTTCGCAGAAACGGCCCCAGGGCGAGCCCTTGCATTCCATGATCTCGGCGATGCCGTCAAACGAAGGCCGCAGGTTGCTGTCGTTGCCGAGCAGGTCGCGGATCGCCTTGAGTTCGAACACGGCATAGCCCGCATCGGTCCTGGCAAGCCACGGATGCTTCGCCCGGGCCTTTTCGAATTCGGGCCACGGATCCGCCGCAAAGGCGGGATTGTCCCAATCGAGGTGATAGAGCTCGAGTTCGTCTACTTTCTGTACCATCGCTTCCCATCCCGGTTTGGCCGCAATCCGATCGCCTGCGCGGCGTGTTGCGGAACTCGATGTATCATATGATGCCGCAACCCCCGGCCTTTCAAAAGCGACAATCGCCGGGACGGGCTCGTCATCGGCCAAACCTGCTGCGTCCAGCAAGTCTGCAGTCGGTCGCAGGCAAGCCGGTGATGACGCGAGCAGGATTGTGACCTATCGGATGACGACGTTTCGAATCCGGGGAGAGCAGGACATGACGGAGAAGGTCGCGCTGGTTACAGGCGCTGCAAACGGCATCGGCAAGGCGACGGCCAAGCGCCTGGCGCGCGACGGCATCGCGATCGGCGTGCTCGACCTTCTGGAAGACGGGGCAGCCGCCGTGGCCGGGGAAATCGAGCAGTCCGGCGGCAAGGCCATCGCCCTTGCCGCGGATGTCTCGGACCGTGAATCCGTGCAGGCCGCTCTTGCCAGGCTGCGCGACGCCTTCGGCCCGGTCACGATCGTGGTGAACAATGCCGGCATCACCGGTTTCGTTCCCTTCCTTGAGCTGACCGACGAGGATTGGGACCGGATGCTCGCAGTGAACCTGAAGAGCGCCTTCATCGTCACTCAGGAGATCATTCCGGACATGATCGCGGCAGGCTGGGGTCGGATCGTCAACATTTCCTCGTCCAGCGCCCAGAGCGGTGCCGTGAAGATGGCGCACTACTCCTCATCGAAGGGTGGCATGATCGCGCTGACCCGCACGCTCGCGCAGGAGTTCGGGGAGCACAACATCACCTGCAACGCCGTTCCGCCGCGCTTCGTCCACAACACCGCCATGTCCAACGAATCGTTCGAACGGGAGGACATGAAGGAACGGTTCCAGGCAATGGTCGACGCCGGGCCGATCCGCCGTCACGGCGAGCCTGAGGACATCGCGGGCGCTGTCGCGTGGCTCGTCTCGGACGAGGCCGGCTACGTCACCGGACAGGTCATCGGCGTCAACGGCGGGCGGTACATCTAGGCTGCGCGCCTCAGGTCTGTGCCTCGGGCAACCGCACGACGAGGCCGTCTAGCTGCTCGGTCACCGGAATCTGGCAGGACAGCCGGACGTTGGGGCTTTCGTCTCCGGTCGTCTCGATGACCGGCGTTTCGAACTCGCCCTGCCCGCCGACCACCGCCTGCCAGTCAGGTTCAATATAGACGCGGCAGGTGCCGCAGTAGCAATTGCCCCCGCATTCGGCGTCGATCCCGTCGATACCATTGCCGACCGCGCCTTCCATCAGCGAGATGCCCGGCTCCATCTCCACAAGCTGTTCCCGGCCGTCGGCCGTGATGAATGTAACCCTGATCATTGCCTTTCCCGACTAGGCCGTGCGGTTCAGGCCGGATCGCAGGCGACGACGGCGCCGCGCAGTTCGTAACCCTGGATCTGGGGATTCCAGATCACTTCCGGTTCGGAGACAAGCCGGATGCCCGGCAGGCGGAACATCCGGTCGAGGAAGATGCGGGTCTCGTGCAGGGCGACCTGGGCGCCGGGGCAGCGATGCGGCCCGTCCCCGAAGCTCAGGTAGGGGCCGACCACCTTCATCCGCTTCGCGCGGTCGGGGTCGAGTTCGTAGGGACACGGGCCGGTGATCGCCTCGTCGGTGTTGGCGTCGCGCAGGTTGATGCACATGATCTCGCCTTCGGTCATGTCGCCGCCCTGCGATCCTTCCGCCGTTTCCACCGCACGCCGATGGAGCAGCGATGCGACCGGCTCGAGCCGGAGGATCTCTTCGAGGATCGCGAACTGGTCCTCCTCGCCGCCGGTCAGAAAACGCTCCCGCAGGTCGGGCTTTTCGAACAGGTGCCAGGCGCACATGACGATGAATTCGCGCGTGGTCATCATGCCGGCGCCGCCATAACTCAGGCACTCCATGATCATGCCCTTCTTGGAGTAGTTCTCCTTCACCATGTAGGAGATGACATCGTCCTTGGGCTCCACCCGGCGCGCCTCGATCGCGGGCAGCAGGTCGTGCTTCCAGAAGCGGCCGACCCGCACCATCATCTTCGCCGTGAAGATCAGCTTGTTGATCAGGCCGGGCTTGCGCTGGATCGAGGAATCGAGAACCGCCTTCACGCGATTGGCCAGATTGTGGTTGGTGTCGCTGTTGGTCAGCCCGACGATCTCGGCGGCCACATCCACCGCCATCTGCCAGCTCAGTTCGTCGAGCGGGGCCGATCCGCGTTGCTGCAGATCGGCGACGATCGCATCCATCGTCCGGTTCATCACCGCCTGATGGCGGGTGACGATGGTCTTGGGCGCGAAAAGGCCGGCGACGGCGGCGCGGCGCTTGCGGTGCAAGTCCCCGTCCAGGAAGAAGAAGGAAATCTCGTCGGGCTTGCTCAGATCGGCTTCGGCGGCGGTGGCTCCGGCCTGGCGGACCTTGGGCGAGCGAAGGATTTCGCGTCCCGCGGCAAATCCGTGCACGACGCGCGCGCCCTGTTGCGGCGTCAGATTCGCGTCGGCCAGCCTGGCGCTCTTGCGGTCGTCCCTTCCCTCATGCACCGGGCAGCTTGCTGCGGTCGCGTTCATGCTCGTGTATCTTCCCTTGTCGAAACGTTGGCCTTGCGTCCGCTCGCCGTCTGTAGTCCCCTGCAAAGCGATGGAAACGCCTCGGGTCTTCACGAAAGCTTGCGAATGATATATGATATATCATGGATCATTCGGATATGACTAGCCCTAATTCCACTGCCGCGGAAACACGCAAGCTCAGGACGCGAACCGCCCTGCGCTCGGCCATGCTCGAACTGCTGGCGGAAAAGCCCTTCGACCAGATCCTGATCACCGATCTCACGAACCGCGCGCACGTCGGCTACGCGACCTTCTTCCGCCACTACCAGACCACCGAGGAAGTCCTGAACGAGATCGCGGGCGATGAGATCCGCGAATTGCTCGAAATGAGCATCCCGGTGCTGAAGCAATACGACAGCTCGGTTTCGACCCGGGAGCTGTGCCAGTACGTGTTCGATCGGCGGAGCCTGTGGCGCACATTGCTGACCGGCGGCGCGGCGCATTCGGTCCGGGCCGAATTCATCCGCCAGGCCCGCGAATGGAGCCGCATGGCAGGAGGCATGGAAACCGAAGTCCCGGTCGATCTGGGAACCGTCTGCGCGGCAGGTTCGACCATCGATGCGCTCGCCTGGTGGCTGGAGCGCACAGACAGCTACACGGTGGACGAGATCGCCGCCTTCATCGACCAGCTGATCATAACCCCGTTCATCGGGGACAAGTGATCAGGCCGGTTCGGCTTCCCTGGCCACCGCCTCGCCCGGCGTGAACTCGATCGGCAGGCCCCGGATGCCCCAGGTTCCCGGGAACGGGCGCCAGCCGGGTTCGCCCGACAGCTTGGGATCGAGGATCCGCTGGGGAATCTGGTGGATCGCCTCCTGCAGCTGGGCGCGGGCGATGTACTGGCCCAGGCACATATGCTTGCCCAGCGCGAAGGCGATATGGCGGCGTTCCGCTTCGATCGGCCGGTCCGGATCGAACGTCTGCGCGTCGGGATAGGTGACCGGATCGCGGCCCGAGATGCTCAGCGGGAAGAACAGCATCGTGTCCTTCGGGAACTGCACGCCGCGGAATTCGAAATCGGCATCGGCATAGCGCGCCACGGTGCCCGGATTGAACCAGCGCAGCGCCTCTTCGATCACCTTCTTGCAGTATTCGTAGTCCTCGCCGCAGCGCTTGTAGATGTCCGGGTGATCGAGCAGCGTGTACATCGTGTAGGTCAGCACGTTCTTCGACGTGTCGTAGCCGGCGATGAAGAAGAAGCTGATCAGGTCCTGCAGCTGCTGGGGATCGATATTGCCTTCGTCGGCGGTCTTGATGAGCAGTTCGAGCAGGTCCTCGACGCCGTCCGTGCGCGG
Source organism: Novosphingobium sp. (assembly GCA_024236175.1). Lineage (GTDB taxonomy): Bacteria > Pseudomonadota > Alphaproteobacteria > Sphingomonadales > Sphingomonadaceae > Novosphingobium. The sequence continues at coordinate 621,216 of JACKKY010000004.1, forward strand.
GTTTTCCCGACGCTTGGCGATCAGGTCCTCCACATACTGCTCGATCCGGACCATGCCTTCCTGGATGCGCGGGAACAGGTCGAGCTGGTAGCTGTGCGCAAGGCCGATCACTTCCAGGTCATCGACCATGCCCTGGATGTCCTCGTGCGGCGCGCCGACCAGCGAGAACATGACAGAGATCGGGAAGTGCGAAGCGAAATGCTCGAAGTCCATCTTCCCGTCGACGATCCACTCGTCGAGCAGGCGGCTGATCGTCTCACGCATCATCGGCCGCAGCTGATTGGCGAAGCGCGGGGTGAACTTTGCGGCAAACGTGTTGCGCAGCAGCCTGTGCTCCTCGACCGGGAGCGCAATCATCTGCTCCTTGGTGAAGCGGCCCCAGGGCGTGCCCTGCTGGCCCAGTTCGTCCACGACGTCGGCATAGGGCGGACGCAGCTTGCTTTCGTCGGCGAACAGCTCGCGCATTGCGTCATAGGCATGGATGACGTAGCCATACTCGTCCCACTGGGCGAGCCAGGGGTGCTTTTGCCGGGCTTTCTCGAACTCCGGCCATGGGTTGCGCCCCATGGCGGCATCGCTCATCGGCAGGTGATAGAGATCGAGCTCTTCAAGCCTCTGCATGGCCAATTGTCCTTCCCGCAATCAATCTATGATCCTCAGTGTATCATAAATCGCACCGCTGGCAATCGCATAACCATCTACGCCGGTTTTCGCGCTTAGTCGATCAGGCCTCGTCGTTTCAGCTCGGATGACAGCCGGTCCGCCCCTTCGAACCGATGTCCCTGCCAGCCGAGCGCCTGCGCCGCGGCGACATTCTCGGCCTTGTCATCGATGAACAGCAGCTCGTGCGGCGCATGGCCGAATCGTGCGGCGGCGATCTCGAAGATCCGGGGCTCGGGTTTCGCGACCTTCTCCACGCCGGAAACGACGATATCGCGGAACAGGCCGAACACGGGCTGTTCGGCGCGGAACGGGGGCCACAGCTCGGCGCCGAAATTGGTCAGCGCATAGAGCGGCACTCCCCGCGCGTGCAGCGCCTCCACCAGTTCCAGGCTTCCCGGCACCGGCCCGGGCACGGATTCGTTGAAGCGCGTGGCATAGGCTTCGATCAGCCGGGCGTGACCGGGATACTCGGCGATGCGCTCGGGCAACATCTCGGCGAGCGGTCGCCCTTCGTCGTGCTGGTGGTGCCACTGTTCGGTGACGACGGTGGTGACAAACCACTCGAGCTCGTCGGGATCGTCGATCAGCTTGGCGAACAGGCAGCGCAGGTCCCACTGGAACAGGACGCGCCCCACGTCGAAAACGACGGCTTTCGCATCACCGGACATGACAAGAGCCCCCGTTTCGGCGGAGGCTCTCGATCAGACCGTAGCCGCGAGGAACTCGCGGCGCGGCGCGCATCAGCCCTGGCGGGCCTTGAAGCGGCGGTTGGTCTTGTTGATCACATAGGTCCGGCCACGGCGGCGGATCACGCGGTTGTCCCGGTGGCGGCCCTTGAGCGACTTGAGGCTGTTGCGAATCTTCATGACTGTCTCTCTATGCGGGCTGACCCGCTGAAATTCGAAGCCGGGCCGTTACGGGCACAGGCCCGGGAAGTCAAGCGCCAGTGACGAACGAAAGCCCCGTTGAGAACGGACTGCGGGAGCAGCGGCGGAGATTCCCGCTGCTCCCGCAGGGGGCAACCGGCGGGGGTGCAGGCGATGCCCCGGGGTACGGAGCCGGCAAGTGCCGGCCCGAACTCAATGCGTCGCGTTCCAGCGCTCGCGGAGCTGCTGCTTGAATTCCTGCAGCTTCGTCCTCACCCGCTCGGGCGAGGCGCCGTTGGCAACCGCGTTCTTCGCGCGCTGGTAGGCATTGCGCAGCGCCTGGGCATAGGCCTGCTGGTCGGGGCCGCCGGGACGGTCCGGCCGGTCGATCCGCTCGGGCCGGTCGGGCCGCGCGACAAGTTCGGGCCGGTCTGCCGTGACCGGCCGGTCGACGCCCGGAGCCAGCGGCACGCGCAATTCGGCGGCCGTGGTTGCGGGCCTGTCGATGCCGGCGACCTGCTGCGCCATGGCAGGCGAGGCGGAAAACGCCAGAACGGCGCAGAAAAGGGTGCGTTTCATCGGATGTGTCTCCATTCAGTTCAAGGATTGGAGAGCATGCTCAGCCGGGTTTACGCGGCGGCGCGGGAAAATCCTTCGCGGAAAAAACCTCCGGCTACTGGCCCCGCATCGGCACGCGCCGCGGAGTATCGCTGCGCGGCGGGCGTGGCGCGGGCTCGCGCCGGGCAGGCCTGAGCGGAACGGTTTCCCGAATCTGGCGGCGCGTTTCGCTGCCGTCGGGCTGCTGCCGGTCGGGGGTGACCTCGGCACGCACGTCGGGTTCCGCAACCGCACGTGTGACTTCCGCATCGCCGGAAGGTGGACGCACCGCCGCAGTCTCCCCCGTTTCCGTAACGTCGCGTAACGTGGCCGTATCGGATGTAGCCGGATCGGAAACGGTCCGTTCCGGGAGGGCGCGAGGGATATCCCGAGCCGGTGCACGCTCGATCGGAAGCAGACGCTCTGACCGGGCGGTCGGCTGGAGCGGCGACGGCGGCCCGGCTGCCGCTTCTGCGGGCATCGCCTTCCCCACCGGCATCGCAGGCAGCGGCGCGACGGGCACCGCCCCCTTCTCGGGAGGCAGCTCTACGACCGGCTCGGGCGAATGCGTAGGAACCGGCGCGATTGGCGCCAATCGCCGCGATGCAGGCCTTTCCGCCGGACTGACCCAATCGACAACCGCGCCGATCACCGGGAGCTTGCGCAGCATGTCCGCGGGGACCACCGCCGCCGCTGCGGCGGCGCCGAGCAACCCGCCTATGGCCACGCCCAGAACCACACGCCGGCGCCAACCGGACCTGCGCAGCCTGGGAAGCTCCGGCACGGGCTCGGCAGCCGCGGCCGCGATCACCCGGTCGGCGAAGTCCACACGCAGCGGCGGCGGCTCGAGACGGTCGAGCAGCCTGGCCATTTCGGCGTCGAGAGGCGGAACGCCGGTCATTCGGCCGCCTCCCATCCAAGCAGGCCCCGCGCCGCAAGCGCATCGCGAAGCGCCTTGCGGGCACGCAGCAGGAGCGATTCGAACGCCTTGATGTTCATGTCCAATGCCTCGGCAGCCTGGCTGTTCCGGTAGTCTTCGTAATAGGTCAGCACGATCGCGGCGCGCTGCCGGTCCGGCAGGCTTAGCAGCGCCGCATGAGTCAGCGCGCGGATGCGCTGCTCGTCAAAACGCGCATCGGCGCCCGGTGTCTCGTCCTCGCGCTCCGGCAGCTCTTCGCCGGTAACAGGGCGGACGCGGCGCATCCTGTCGATGCACAGATTGGTCGTCACCCGCGCCAGCCACGGCCCGATTCCCCTGCCGCCGGGGACCCATTTGGCGGATTGCTGCCATAGCTTCAGCAGTGCTTCCTGCGTCACGTCTTCGGCTTCCGCAGGATCGCCCAGCATCCGCCAGGCAATGCGATGTGCCGCCTTCGAATGCAGCGCAATCACGGTCCGGAAGGTGTCGTGATCACGCGCCGCCAGCTGCGCCATAAGCGCATCGTCCCGGTTGGCGGCGTTTTCTCCCGGCAAGTTCGGTACCGTGCTCATTCTTCCTGCAACATGCCTTACGGACCGGTAACGCAAAATCCTTCGCGGGGACCGAAGGAAATTTCGGGGATGGCGCGTAGGGTAATACGGATAGGGTTGAACGGGGGTCCGCGATGCACAGGTTTGTCCTTGCAACGGTTCTGGCCTGCGCCTTTGCCGCGCCGGCTCATGCCAATGACGAAAAGCCGCCGGAAAAGGACGGTGCGGCCAGGTGGTCGGTCTCGGTCGCGGGCGGCGCGACCGTCATCGACGACGGCGGAGACCAGCCGTTCGGACGGATCGGGCTCACGCGCCTGCTCGGCGACGGCTATGTCCGCGCATCTCTGACGCATTTCTCGACGCGCGACGGCGCGGGACTGATAGACGCGGTGCCGGCGACTACCTGGCAAGTCTCGCTGGGCGGCGGATACGGCTTTGGCGCCCTTGCCATCCACGGCTACGGAGCGATCGGCTGGCGCAATTTCCAGCAGGAAGCCTACCGCCGCAGGTCGGGCACCGGGATTATCATCGACAGCCAGGGCAAGACGCTTTCCGGCGGCCTCTCCCTCAACTACACGATCCCGCTCGACGAGCGGTCTGTGCTGTCGCCATTCGTGGCCGGCGATATCGGCCGCATCGATACGGCCCGCGCGATCGAGGTGATCGGGCGGGGCACGATCGCGCAGAAGGAACGCCAGAACAGCAAGACGGCAAGCCTGGGCCTTACTGTCGACAGGCTCGTCGGTGCGTCCAGCCAGCACCGGATCGAGGCCTATGGGGGCTTCGTCACGACATCGAACTCCGCCGTCGCCATCCGCAACAGCGCCCCGATCGAGGCCGCACGGCTATTCGGGCCGCTGGAAATCCCGGGCAGCAAGGACAGCTGGGCGGAGTACGGGGCGAGCGCAAGCTTTCGCCTTTCCGAACCCCTGCGCCTGGATGTTTCGGCGGTGCGCACCGCAGGCTACCGCGGCGGGGAGGCAACCAGCCTGTACGCCGGCATGCGCTTCCGCTTCTGACGCCGGGTATCGCCCCGAAAATCGATGGCTCCTGCCAATCGGACGGGATTGTCCGACGTGACGGGCACAGGCCCGGGAAGTCGAGCGCTGCGCCAGATCTCACCCGGTTTGTTTTTCCGGGCCGCGGCCGGGCAACCGCAGCAGGCTAGGGTCCTTCCGGGGCAAGCTGCAACATCGCCGACACGAACTTGTCCGTGCCGTTCTGCCGCGCAAACCTGGGAGCGGCGCGGAACGCCGCCTCTGCGAGCTGCGGATAGTTCTGATGCGCGTGTTTGATGACGGCGAAGATTTCCGCATGCGTGCTGTTGCCGAAGAGCAGGCCCACACCCCACTGCTCGATGGTTCTGCCCGGCATGGTGGCATACGGACCCACGACGGGGACCCCTGCCACCATGCAGTCCGCCAGGATGCCAGAGCCCTTCCGACGATACCTGTCCACGTCATAAGGCAGCACGACCAGGTCGCAGCGGGCAATGGCGTCGCGCATGTTCTCGATGTGGCCCAGCAGCTCGACCTTGGGATGTTCCGAGATTTTCACGCGGCCGACGCTGTCCTGTATCGTGATTTCGTAGCCTTCGCCGATCAGTCGGCTGACCAGCTGGCCAAGCAGGTCCCGGCCCTTTTCGCCGCGCATGTCGCCCAGAAAGCCGATCCGGCTCAGGTTCGTCTTGGCTTCGGGGATCGACGGACCGTCGTGGGGCTTGGGAAAGAGCGCGAATCTGCCGTCGGGAACGATGCTCATGAACTGGTGGCGTATTTCCGACTCGATCGAACCGACCGTGTATTTCAGGCCTCGCCTGCGCGCTTCGACCAGGGCGTGTCGCCAGAGCATCGCTTCGGCCGTGCGCTGAGCAATGCCGGGATCGTCGTGAATGCAGCCGATAACCGTCGCGCTTCCGCCAAACTGTGCGCATGCATTCAGTTGCTGGGCCAACATGGAGGGCCAGATCCAGAGATCGGCCTCCTCTGCCTGTTTCAGGTCCTCGAGCAGGGTCTGCGTCTGATCGGCGTAAATGAGAAACTCGCCGGCATAAGCGTCTTTGGTGCTGGCTTGTTCGAACTGATCAGCTCTGAATATCTTTCCGACCTTGCCGTAAGTCTGCAACTTCTTTTCGGCATCGTCGGTCATGCCGACGTAGCCATACACCCGGACTTCGTGCCCCAGCTGCGAGAGCCCCTTCGCCAATGCTCGATCATATTCGAAAAAGTGCCCCGGGACCATTTTGAGCCCGACGTCCATGATGTTGATTCGCACCGGATTCCCCTTTCCTCACCGTATACGGCCATCAGCCGTATTCCGAAGGGAAATCCGGGCCGCCACCTGTCGGAAAGGCCAAAGCAGAGCGGTGAAGCCGCTGCAATATCGTTGGAGAAATTCGTCGGATAAACTCCACAATTACCCGTGGATTCCTGAATGCTTACTTTGCGTTACAGAGTCGCCTTGGTCAGAGAGTTCCGAAACGGGGATTCCCTACAATCGATCGACATGTCGACCGCAGCAGACTAGGCCGTGTGGACAAATTCGAACGGCAAATGCGATGTCCGGCATACGATTTTCCCAGGAAAAGCAGCCGTTCAGGGCCGACGACATTGCGCACGTTCACTGTAATCGTCATTGGTTCGGTATGAGCGCTGCTCGCAGAACACTTTCAGCTTTCGGAGTTGCCTTCGGCGCGACGGCTCTCACATTGGGTGGTTGCGCCAATGCGCAGCAGCAGGTCGCTGGTCACCGATATAACGTGCCTCCCGCCAATCTAATTCCCCAAAGTGATTACCCGTTCTTTCTGCCAAAGCCGGAAGACGAGGGGTTCATCTTTATCCTCAACCCTCAAGCGGAACTGCGCCAGCAGAGGAGTGTGTTGGTTGAAGACCGAGAGAGTGTCTGCATACGAGCCAATGGAGGCGGATACGTTTCCCGGACTATTTGCGGCGCACAAAGGGTCGAATGGAAAGGCCATGGATGGCGAAGGAAGGGTGACGATACGTGGTGGACCTACAGCCCGGATACTCCCGCTGGCGTGAACGCCCCCTTTGTAAGCTGCCATAAGATGCAAATCGAAGGACACTCCGGCCTCTGCTCGGCCGTCCTCGACTTTGGAGACTTGGTGCTCACGATCAGCTTGAACGATGAGGAGCTTCCCGCCCTTGAAGAGACATACGAGCGAGCAGCGTCATTGCTCCGCTCATGGGAAGTATAGGAACGTCCGTTCTCCACGAGAATTGCGCCGAACCTGCCTTTCCGGACCCGACGACATTGCGGACATTTCCTTGCCAACCGTCGTAGCCGCAGTCAGACTGTGGCTGATGGCAAATCGGGCGAACTATTTGGCCTTGGTGATTATGGGCCTTGGCGTCGTATTGGCGCTTCCGTTAGCCTATTTTGGCTATGAGGTTTTGGCAGGAGCGGCCTTTGTCGGGGGTATGCTTATGCTCTGGATAAGCGCCGCCGCAATGGTTGTAAGGTGCTTTTGGTCAGGCAAGCGGAACGGCAGCTCCCCACTACATTTCCGCCATACAGCAGGAGATGCGGGCATGCCGAAAGCCGACTCTCGTTGGCAGGGGAATTCGTCCCCGCCGGCTAGGCGAACCGCAGCAGCGCCTTCGCGAAACGATCGGTGCCGTTGTGCCTGGCGTAGCGGGACGCGGCCCGGAACGCCGACGCTGCGATGAGCGCGTAGTTCCGGTGAACAGATTGGATGGCCGCGAAAATCCCCGCTTCCGTATTGTGCGCAAAGAGCTGCCCGACACCCCACTGCTCGATGATTTGCCCCGGTATTGTTCCGAACGGACCCACCACCGGAACTCCAGCCGCGAGGCATTCCGACAGGATGCCCGACCCTTTCCTGCGATAGCTGTCGACATCGTAGGACAGGACAACGAGGTCGCAACGAGCGACTGCGTCGCGCATGTTGTCGACATGGCCCAGCAGCTCGACCTGAGGGTGTTCGCTGACTTTCATGCGATCCTCGCTGTCCTGGACCAGGATATCGTAACCTTCGCTGATCAGTCGATTGGTGAGCGGGCCCAGAAGGTCGCGCCCCTTGTCCAGGCGCAGGTGACCCAGAAAGCCGATCCGGCGCAGGCTTGTCTTCGCCTCAGGTATGGCTGGCCCGTCATGTGGCTCCGGAAAGAGCGCAAACCTTCCATCGGGCAAGATGCTCATGAAACGGTGACGAATTTCGGGGCCCACCGTACCGAGCGTGCTTCTCAGCCGTCGCCGCTGCGCCTCAACCATGGCATGCCGCCACAGCATGGCCCCCGCCGTCCGCTGCTCGATCCCCGGATCTTCATGGATACAGCCAACGACCGGCGCAACGCCGGCGAGCTGCGCGCAAGCGTTCAGCTGTTGGGCCAGCAGTGTCGGCCAGATCCAGAGATCGGCCTCCTCCACCTGCTTCAGATCGTCGACGAGGGTCCTGGTGTGATCGTCATACAGGATGAATTCGCCCGCATAGCGGTCCTTGCCGATGGGAAATTCATAATGGAAAGACCTGAATAGTTTTTCGACCTTCCCGTAGCCGAGCAATTCCCGCTCCACTTGGTCCGACATATCGGCATAGCCGTAGACCCGCACTTCGTGACCCAGCTCCGAGAATCTTTTTGCGAGTTTCCTGTCATATTCGAAATGGTGCCCCGCGACATTGCGGAGCCCGGCATCCAGAATATTGATTCTCACCAGCGTCCCCTGTCCACGCCATGAGTGGCCGTCAGGCGCGCTCCAGGAACTACTTCGGATCGCGGTCTGAAGATGAGGCCAAAGCAGAGAGACTATTCGGAATCAACAAGGTTGGAATAGCGGCGAGGTTGCCCGACACTGCAGGCGTTGCCGCGCCGCCATCCCCGCTCTAAGCCGTGAGGACGCAACCGGGCGGAGCGGCCCGGCCGCGATTTCGATGGGAGAGTTCCGAATGAGCGAAGAAGTTGCCGTCCAGCAGACACTCAATGCCTACAGCGTCAACGCCAGCCTGGGAGACCTGGAGGCCATGGTGGCGACCTTCATGCCCGACGGCGTCTGGGACCTGCCGGGTATCAATGCGCGGTTCGAAGGCCGGGAAGCGATACTCGAAGGAGCCAGCGCGATCACCGGCGCGATCGAGTACATGGTCCAGCTGAATTCGCCCGCCGTCATCAAGGTCGACGGAGACAGGGCCACGGCGCAGTCCGTGATTCGCGAATGCGGCAAATACGCCGGGCGCCAGACTTCGCTGGAAGTGCTGGGCCTGTACACCGACGAGCTGGTGCGCACGCCCGAAGGCTGGAGATTCGCCAAGCGCACCTTCACCGTGCGCGGCATGCACGATTTCGAGAATGCGCCCCCGTCGCTGCACGGCTGACCGGCCGACCAATCCTTGATGAATGCCCGCTTGCAGAGGCTGGTCGATTTCCTCCAATTCGCGGAGGAGATTTTCGTTTGCGATGTCGGCGCCTCGCTGATCGCGGAGACGCCGGTCTATTCCGATCTGGTGAAGGAATATCCCGCCGCCCGCCTCTATGCATTCGACGGCGACGAAAGGCACATCGCCGGGCTCAGGGAACGCTACGGAGACAAGGCATCGGTCATCAACCGGTTCCTCTATGACGGCAGCGAGCAGACCGCCTACATCTGCGACGAGCGCTCCGGGATGACGTCGCTGCTCAAGCCGGACGAGAAGGCATTGAGCTTCTTCAACGGGTTCAGCCGGTTCGGTGAGGTGATTTCGACCGAGGCGGTCTCGACGACGCGGCTGGACGATGTCGAAGAGGTGGACCGGATCCACTTCCTGAAAATGGACATCCAGGGCGCCGAACTCACGGTCCTGGCGAACGGGGCCGAAAAGCTGCGCGACTGCATCGCGATACAGCTCGAAGTCTCGCACATCTGCCTCTACGAGGACCAGCCGACGTTCGGCGACATCGATCGCTGGATGCGTTCGGCGGGCTACGCGCCGCACTGCTTCCTGCGCACCAAGCGCTGGTCGATATCGCCTCTCACGAGGGAGGGCGACATCAGGAAGCCCTTCAACCAGCTGCTGGAATCCGACATCGTCTATATCAGGGATCCGATCGTGCTCGACCGGTACACGGATTCGCAACTGAAGCTCCAGGCGCTGTTCGCGACGCTTTGCTTCAACAGCCCGGACCTTGCGGTCCACTGCATCGGGGCCCTTGCCGACCGGGGCTGCCTGCCTGCGGATGCGGCGGCGGGCTATCTGGAAGCGATGAAGAAGACCTAGCGGGAGGGCACGGGCGCTGGCCTAGCCCCTGATCTCGGCCAGCTTCCTTTCCCATGCCAGCGCGTGGGTCACCATCGTCTCGAGATCGTCGTAGCGCGGCTGCCAGGGCAATGTCGCCTTGATGCGGGAATTGTCGGAAATCAGCGAATCGGGGTCGCCCGCCCGGCGCGGCGCCATTCGGCGGTCGATCTGGCGGTTGGTGATGCGGTCCACCGCGTCGAGAACCTCCAGCACCGAGAAGCCGCGGCCGTAGCCGCAGTTCATTTTCAGCGAACGCCCGGGATCGGCGATCAGCGCTTCGAGCGCGAGCACATGCGCGGCGGCGAGATCGGACACATGGATGTAGTCGCGCACGCCGGTTCCGTCTGGCGTGTCGTAATCGGTCCCGAAGACATCGACATGGCTGCGCTTGCCCAGCGCGGCTTCCACGGCGACCTTGATGAGGTGGGTCGCGCCTGCCGTCGACTGGCCGGTCCGCGCCTGCGGGTCGGCGCCCGCGACATTGAAATAGCGCAGCGCGCAATAGTTCAGCGGATGGGCGTGCGCGACATCGGCCAGCATCGCCTCGGTCATCAGCTTGGACATGCCGTACGGATTGATCGGACGCTGCGGGCTGTCTTCCTGCACCGGCGACACCTCGGGAATGCCGTAGGTGGCCGCGGTCGAGCTGAAGATGAAATGCGGCACGCCGGCATCGACTGCCGACGCCAGCAGGGCGCGGGTCTTGCCGGTGTTGTTGTGGTAGTATTTCAGCGGGTCGTCCACCGACTCCGGCACGACCACCGAGCCGGCGAAATGCATCACCGCACCGGTCCCCTGCTCCGCGAAGATGCGCGCGAGCAGGGCGCTGTCCTCGATATCTCCTTCGTAGAACGGCACGGCGTCGGGCACGGCCCAGCGAAAGCCGGTCACCAGATTGTCGATCACCGCCACCGGCCAGCCGGCATCCGCCAGCGCAAGCACGGCATGGCTGCCGATATAGCCGGCGCCGCCGGTCACGAGTACGGGAAGTCTGTCTGTCATCGCGCGCCTCGCTAGCACGGCCTTGCGCCGAAGTGGTTAACGCTGAGGCAATGCTTGCAAGATTACGGCGTTGCGCTCAATCTCGCGCGCGAATGGGAGGTTCGACAGGATGAAGCGCCTTGGCCTGGCAGCCGCAGCAATGGCCGCGATCGTGCTTTCCGGCACGCTTTCCGGATGCGTCGCGCCGGTCGGCCCGGTCGAAGTCACGCGCTTCCACCTGCCCGACACCGCCGCGCTGGGCCAGGGGACGATCGCCGTCGAGCCCGCGCAGGGCATGGACGGCGACAGCCTGGAATTCCGAACCTATGCCGCGGCGGTCGGGCGCCAGCTCAGCCTGCTCGGCTACGGCGAGATGGTGGCCGGGCAAAGCGACCAGATCGCGCTGGTGCATGTCGAACGGCGCACGCTCGTTCCCGGGCGCGACGGCAGCCCGGTGTCGGTCGGGGTCGGCGGCAGCACCGGCAGCTACGGTTCTGGCGTGGGCGTCGGCATCGGCCTGAACCTGTCCGGCCCGCCGCCCGAGCAGATCGAGACCCGGCTTTCGGTGACGATCCGCGACCGCGCCAGCGGCCAGTCGCTATGGGAAGGCCGGGCGAGCTTCGCCGTCAAGGCCTCTTCGCCGCTGGCCAACAGCCAGCTCGGAGCCGCGAAAATGGCCGAAGCCCTGTTCACGGGCTTTCCCGGAACCTCGGGTGAAACTATTCAGGTCAAATGAGCGACCTGGAAATCTGCGCCGCATTCGATTCCGGCAACATCGAAGTCCTTTCCATTCTCGGCAGCGAAGCGGACCTGGCGATCCGGCGCGACCGGGACTCGCGGTTCTTCCAGTGGTTCCATTTCCGGGTGGCCGGCGGCAAGGGACGCGGCCTGGTGCTGCGCATCACCGGACTGAACGAAGCCGCCTATCCGATGGGCTGGCCCGGTTACCGGGCCTGCGTTTCCGAAGACCGCCAGTACTGGGCCCGAGCCGAAACGCAGTGGGACGAGAAGACGGGCGGCGGGACGCTGACCATCCGCTACCGGCCCGACAGCGACCTGTGCTGGTTCGCCTATTTCGCGCCCTATTCCATGGAGCGCCATCACGACCTGGTGGCGAGGATCGTCGCCGGGGATGGCGTGGATTACCGATGCCTCGGCCATTCGATCGACGGCCAGCCGATAGACTGCATCGAAATGGGCGAAGGCAAGATACAGGTCTGGCTGTTCGCCCGCCAGCATCCCGGCGAAAGCATGGCGGAATGGTGGATGGAAGGCGCGCTGGACTGCCTTGGCGATCCGGCCGATCCGGTCGGCCGCGCGTTGCGCCGGCAGTGCCGGCTGCACGTCGTGCCCAATGCCAATCCCGACGGTTCGTGCCGCGGCCACCTGCGGACCAACGCGATGGGCGTCAATCTCAACCGCGAATGGGACACGCCGTCAGCCGAACGTTCTCCCGAAGTCGTCGCGCTGCGCGGCGCCATGGATGAAACGGGAGTCGATTTCGCAATGGACGTGCACGGCGACGAGGCGATCCCGGCGGTGTTCCTGGCGGGCTTCGAAGGCATCCCCTCGCTCAAGCAGAAACAGCTTTCCGGCTTCCATCGCTATCGCGAGCTGCTCGCGCGCCGCACCCCCGATTTCCAGACCGGCCGCGGCTATCCGGTCGCCCGGCCCGGCAAGGGCAATCTCGCCATGGCGACCAACCAGCTCGCCGAACGCTTCGGCTGCGTGTCGATGACGCTGGAGATGCCTTTCAAGGACCATGAGCCGATGCCTTGCCCGGCGCAGGAATGGAGCCCCGAGCGCAGCAGGCTGCTCGGCCGCGATTGCCTCGCCACGCTGGTGCAATGGCTGGCGGAACGCGAAGGCTGAAACGCCGCCGTCCGGCTAGTCGGACCGGTCGAACCGCATGGTCCCGGCGAAGCGGACCTGCCCCTCGTTGTCGAGCGGGTGATTGATCCCGTCGAGGACCGGCACTTCCGCGAAGTCATAGGGGCTCACGCCGTCGAGGCAGGCGACGTTGATCGCGTACTGGCTTGGGTCGAGCCGGCGCTGATGGTGGGTATAGATGCCGCATTTCGAACAGAAATAATGTTCCGCGGTCTGCGTGTTGAAGTCATAGGCCGAAAGGCAGTCCTCGCCCGCCGTGACCTTGAAGTCGCCAAGCTGGGCGAAAACCATGACGGCACCGCGCATCCGGCAGATCGAGCAATTGCAGCGCAGGACCTTGTCGAAACCGTCGGCCAGCCGCGCCTCGAACCGCACGCTGCCGCAATGGCAGTGCCCGGTGACTTTCTCATCCTTGCCCATGCTTCGCACCCGCTGTTCGCAATCTGGAAAACCATGGCCTAGCGAACCGGCAGACACGTCGCAACGGCGGCTCGGGCGGACCGGGCATGGGGCGGGCCGGACGCACCGATTGGCATCCTAAATCCAACCGTTCATCGCTGCGATCTTGCGGGGGAAAAAGCCGAGTCATACGATAGGGCGTGCTTTCGGCGGTCGCGGGACCTGGTGCAGAAGAGTCGCCAGGCGAATCAAGCAGAAGTCGGTCAGGTTCCTGGCCGATTCTTCATCGAAGGATCTCTGACAGCCGCATGGCCGCACATGGTCGTTCGAATCACTGAGGAGTAAGACAATGGCGCGTATTTTTCTGAGCGAAGGCGAAACATACGGTACGATCGGCCCGTTTTCGGCCACCGATGTGATCGGCACGAACGGCAATGAAACCGTCTACGTCGCCGGCAACGGCAACGCGATCTTCGATCCGTCGTTCAATCGCGGCGGCGACGAAATCATCATCGACGGCGACGCCGCCACCTTCGAAGGCGCACGCTCGGGGTCGAGCTTCCTGGTGACCGGGGGTATCGGCGCGCAAATCGTCATTCCCGTCGGCGCGGGAGGTACGACGCTCACGTTCGACGACGGCTCCTTCACCCTGCTGTTCGACGGCACGAACGTCCTGCTCGGCGCACAGGTCATCACCGCTTCGCCCGAGACGCTGGACGATCTCGAAAGCATGCCCGCCCTGTCGGCCAGCTTCGAAGGGCCGCCCGCTGACACCACGCCGCCGGTCGATTCGAACGTCCTCAATCTGGGCTGAGCGACGTCCCGCTATCCGGCGGGGCCCTGTCCGATCGTCTGGGGGCCAAAGGCCAGCGGCAACAGTTCTGAAAGCCGCATTTCGCGCAGGTCGTTTCCGCCTGCGCACCAGACGAGCGGATCGGTCCCGCCCATCTGCGCCAGTTCCGTCAGGACCTGCCGGCAGCGCCCGCAAGGCGTCACCATGCTGCCGGCAGCGGGTTCACCCGGCTTGCCGGCTGTCACCGCCACCGCGACCAGTCCCCCTCGCCTTCCCTCGTTCATGGCGGCTGCAACCGCAACCGTCTCCGCACAGAGTGAAAGGCCGTAGCTGGCATTTTCCACGTTGGCGCCGGTAACGACCGTGCCGTCGGCGAAGGCCAGCGCCGCCCCGACATGAAAGCCCGAATAGGGTGCATAGGCCCGGGCCGAGGCATCCCGAGCCGCCTGCAGCAGGGTGTCGCGATCGACGCTCACGGCTGCACCACCACCCAGCGCAGCGGTTCGCGGTCCGCCTCGTTGGCAAGCGAGGTGTTGGCCGTCCACAGGGTCCACGGCCGGCCGCCGTAGTCCGGCTGGAAACGGTCGCGCACCAGCCACAGGTTGCGGTCGACCCGGGCGGCGATCCCGTAGCGTTCCTCGAACCGTTCGGAGACCTTGAGCAGCGCCGGCTTGCCGGTATGCGTCTCGACCTGGTTGAGGAAAGTGGTGAGCTCGCTTTCGATCGCGGCATCGCTCACTCTGATCGGGCAGTCGTCGGCCAGCATGTCCAGCTCCACCGCCGGCGGCAGCAGCGCAGGGTCGCGCGGCACCACCGTCACGAAATTCCCGGCCTGCTTCTCGGCCGGCTGGCAGGGATCGTAGCGGTGCACGGCGCCGACCTGAAGCTCGGCCGCGCGGGCCTGTTCGAGATTGTGCGAGAAGACGGGATCGCGGGCGAATGCGCTCGCACTCGCGTCGATATAGGCGAAGTCGGCGCCGATCGCCTTGATCGATCGCCAGTTGACCTCTCCGTCCTGCGAACCGATCTCGACGCCCTGGATCGGATAGGCATCGCGCCCGGGCAGCCAGTGATGCAGGTGCCACCAGCCGAAGCCGCCCGCGAGCGCGGCGACGAGCGCCAGCCCTCCCAGCAGGCGCAGCTGTGTTCGGCTGCTTGCCTTCCTTCTAGCCATTGTCGAAAAGCACCCCCTCGGGCTCCAGCGGAGCTTATCCCCTGATATGCAGTACGCAGATCAGCGTAAAGAGTCGCCGGGCCGTATCGAAGTCGGTCTCCACCTTGCCGTCGAGCCTTTCCAGCAGCAGTTCCGCCGCCTCGTTGTGGATACCGCGCCGGGCCATGTCGATCGTTTCGATCTCCTGCGCCGTCGCCTTGCGAATCGCCTGGTAGTAGCTGTCGCAGATCGCGAAATATTCGCGGATCGGCCGGCGGAAGCGGCCAAGGCCGAGGATCAGGGACTCAAGCTCGCCGCCGTCCTCGTCGGCAATCTCCAGCACCAGCCGGCCGTCCTTGACCGAAAGGCGCAGGCGGTACGGCCCCTCATGCCCGGCCGCGAAAGACCTCAGCGGCTTGAAACTGTTTTCCTCGATCAGGTCGAAAATGGCGATGCGCCGCTCCTGCTCGATATCGGCGTTGCGCCATAGAATGGTCGCCTCGTCGAGTTCGATATGGGAGATGCGCGGGTCGGACATAAGGGGCGGGCTTTTCGCAGATGCAACATTTCGGAGCAAGCCAAAGCTCGATCCACAGCTTGTGGAATAAAACAGATGACGTGAGTTCTTGCTACGCGAATCCCATAAGCGCATTGTGCCCGACCCATGGCCGACCAAGCTCTCCTCTTCCGCCAAGACGAGCCCGCGACGCGCTCGCTTCCCGCCAATATCGAGGCGGAAGCCGCGTTTCTCGGCGCGGTTCTGATCGACAATCGCGTGATCGAGGACTTGCCGACTCAGCTTGTCCCTTCGCATTTCTACGAGCCGGTGCACGGCCGGATCTACGAGCGGATTCTGCAGCTTCTCGACCGCAGCGCCGTCGTCACGCCGGTGACGCTGCGCCCCTATTTCGAATCGGACGAGGCTCTCAAGGAACTCGGCGGGCTGGCCTATCTCGCCCGGCTTACCGCGGACGGCCAGGGCCTGCTGGCCGCGCGCGAGCTTGCCCAGCAGATCTACGACCTTGCGCTGTTGCGCGAACTTATCATGGTCGGGCGCAATCTCGTCGACAGCGCAATGGACACGTCCGAGACGGTCTCGCCGATGGAGCAGGTCGAGAATGCCGAGGCGGCGCTTTACAACGTCGCCGAAGGCGTTTCCGAAAACAGCCAGGCGCTGAGCTTCAGCTCCGCGACCCGCACCGCCATCCAGGGTATCGAGAAGGCGCTCAATTCCGGCGGCCATATCTCGGGAAAGACCACCGGGCTGACCAGCCTTAACGAACGGGTCGGCGGGCTTCACGATTCCGACCTCATCATCCTCGCCGGACGACCGGGCATGGGCAAGACCTCCCTTGCCACGAACATCGCCTTCAACGCCGCCAACCGCCTGCTCGACGACATCAAGGACGGCATCGAGGCGAAGGATTCGGTGGGCGCGCCGGTAGCCTTCTTCAGCCTGGAAATGAGCGCCGACCAGCTCGCCACCCGCATCCTCGCGGAGCAATCGGGCATTTCAAGCTCGAACCTGCGCATGGGGCGGATCAGCCGCGAGGATTTCCAGCAGCTGTCCTTCGCCAGCCAGCGGCTCGCTGAGCTGCCGCTCTACATCGACGATACCCCCGCCCTCACCATCGCCGCCCTGCGCACCAGGGCGCGGCGGCTCAAGCGGCGGCACGATATCGGGCTGATCATCGTCGACTACCTGCAACTTCTCCAGGGCACGAGCAGCCGGGGCAGCGACAACCGCGTCAACGAGATTTCCGAAATCAGCCGCGGCCTGAAAACGCTGGCCAAGGAACTGAACGTTCCGGTGATCGCGCTTTCCCAGCTTTCGCGCGCCGTCGAGAGCCGCGACGACAAGCGCCCCCAGCTTTCCGACCTGCGCGAATCGGGCTCGATCGAGCAGGACGCCGACATGGTGTGGTTCATCTTCCGCGAGGAGTACTACGTCCTCGCCCGTGAGCCGAAGAAGGCGCAGGACGGCGACGGCGCCGACGTCGTCGAGAAGCACGACAAGTGGATGGAAGAGCGAGCCCGGGTGCACAATCTGGCCGAGCTGATCGTCGCCAAGCAGCGCCACGGCGCGACCGGCAAGGTCACCCTGCTGTTCGATGCAGGCATCACCCGCTTCTCCGACCTTGCCGATGACGGCGCTGCCGGCGACCGGTATGACTGACAGCAAGGTGATGCTGATCACCGGCGGCAGCGGCTCGGTCGGGGCCGCGATCGCGCGCGAAGCCCTGTCGCAAGGCTGGGCAGTGGTCGTTCATGGACGCAATGCCGGAAAGCTTGGCGAACTGGTGGACATGTTGCGGCCCGTTGGTCCCGCCGAGGCGGTCGCGCTCGACATGTGGCAGGACGAGGCCGCCGAACGGCTGATCACCGAAGCCGCGGCCAAGTTCGGGCGGCTCGATGCGGTGGTCGATTGCGTCGCGACCGGTCCGTCAGGCCCCAGGATCACGGGCTTTTTCAAGGATACAGAGCCGGCGGGCTACACGCCGTTCTACAACCTGTCGGCAGCGTGGTTCCAGCGCCTTGCCCATGCCGCCTACCCGCACCTGCAGGAGCGCGGCGGTACGCTGATCGGCTTTATTTCCGACGCAGGCCGCTTCGCCGCTCCGCGCCAGACGATCATCGGCGCAGCCCGAGCGGCCGAGATCGGATTCATCCGCAACTTCGCGGTCGAGGCGGCGCGCGACGGCATCCGCGCCCACTGCCTCTCGCCGAGTTACGTCGAAGGCAGCGAGAGCGCGCGCAAGATGGGCTCCGAACGGATGGCCAAGGCTGCGCAGCGCGCCGGGCTCGGCCTGCCTAGCGCGGAGGACATCGCCCCGATCACGGTCTTCCTGTGCGGCGACGGCGCGGCCAAGATCACCGGTCAGGTCATCAGTATCAACGGCGGGCTCAACGCCTAGGCCAGCGCGCGGCGGAAGGCGGCCAGCCTTTCCGCCGCCTCGTCGAGCACGGCATCGCCTTTCGCGAAGCAGAAGCGCACCACGCCGGCGGGTGCCTCACCCTCGAACAGGGCCGAGACGGGAATGGATGCGACGCCCGCCTCGCGCACCGCTCGCTCGCTGAACTCGCGATCGGTGAGCGCAATCCCCGAGGCGGCAAGGTCGACGCAGAGAAACCAGGTCGCGGCATTGGGCAGGACGTCGAAATCTGCCTCCGTGAGCCCGCGCGACAGGCGCCGGCGCGATGCCGCCCAGTTCGCCCGCTGCTCCGCGAACCACGCCTGCGGCTTGGCCAATCCCTCGGCCACCGCCCATTGCAGCGCCGGCGGTGTCGCATAGGTCAGGAACTGGTGAGCCCTGCCCAGCGCCTCCGCCATTTCCGGGGCGGCGCACATCCAGCCGACCTTCCAGCCGGTCAGCCCGAATATCTTGCCGGCCGATCCGATCTTCACCGCGCGGTCCGACATGCCGGGAAAGTCCAGCAGGGAGCGGTGGACCAGGCCGTCGAAGCGGACATCTTCCCACACCTCGTCGCAGACCGCGGTCAGCCCGTGCCGCACGCAAAGCCGTGCGATTTGCGCGAGCTCAGCTTCGCCGGCGACCGTCCCGGCGGGATTGAGCGGATCGTTGAACATCAACAGCTTGGTGCGCGCAGTTATCGCCTGCTCGAGCTTGTTGATGGGATAGCGCCAATGCGGCGGGCTCAGCGGCACCGAGACGGCAACGCCCCCTGCCCTGCGCACCATCGGGGCATAGGCATCGTAGGCCGGCTGGAACAGGATCACCTCGTCGCCGGGATCGACCAGCGCAAGGACGCTGGCGGCAATTGCCTCGGTCGCACCGGAGGTTACGATCACCTGCTCACGTGAAAACTCCAGGCCCTGACGCCGGGCGTAGAAGCCGCAGATCGCGTCGCGCAGCTCCGGCAGGCCCGCCCCCGGTGGATACTGGTTCGACTTTTCCCGGAGCGCTCTTGCCGCTGCCTCGATCAATTCGGGCGGTCCCTGTTCGTCGGGAAATCCCTGCCCCAGATTGATCGCACCGAGTTGGCGGGCAAGTCCCGACATATGCTCGAAAATGGTCGTTTCCATCTCCGCATAGATCGGATTGATCCGCACCAAGTCCCTTAGCTCCCGCCTTGTCCGAAGGTTTGCCTATAGGAGCCCCGGCTCGATTGGAATACGCAGGCAGGACAGGACAGAATTGGGAGATGGAATTGTGAATGACGCCATTCGGCTTGACGGACGTGTTGCCCTGGTAACCGGCGCAGGGCGCGGCCTTGGGCGATCGCATGCGCTGGAACTGGCCGCGCGCGGAGCGAAGGTCGTGGTCAACGATCTCGGCTGCGGCCTGTTCGGAGAAGGCGAAGACGAAAACGTCGCGGAAACGGTGGTGCGCGGGATAACGGACGCCGGCGGCAGCGCGATCGCCAACACGCTTGCGATCGAGAAGCCCGAAAACGCAAGGCAGATGGTACAAGAGGCGCTGGCAGCCTTCGGGCGGCTCGACATCGTCGTCAACAATGCCGGCTTCCTTCGGCGGCGCCCTTTCCTCGAGCACACACCGGAAATGGTGGACGACCTGCTCGCGGTGCATGTGAAGGGCTCCTACTTCGTATCGCAGGCAGCGTTCGAAGTGATGGTCGATCAAGGTTATGGCCGCTTCGTCTTCACCACCTCTCCGGGCGGCACGCGCGGCAACCCGTTCGTCACCGCCTATGGTGCGGCAAAGGGCGGCGTGATCGGGCTGGCCCAGGCGGTTGCGCTGGCCGGGGAACCTCACGGAATCAAGGCCAACGCCATCTCCCCCTTCGCCGCGACCCGCATGGGCGACGCGATGGAAACGACAAGCCCGAAGGAACGGATGCACGACCACAAGGAGCTGCTTTCGGGCGTGCTCGATCCGCGCCACGCATCGGCGGCGGTGGTCTATCTGGCTTCCGAGCAATGCGAGCTCAATCATACGATCCTGACGGTCGGCGGCGGGCGGGTCGCCCTGTCGGCCATGGTCATCGGCGAAGGTTGGCAGGCGCCCGACGGTGCGTTGCTCACGCCCGAAGACGTGCGCGACAATCTTGCGCAGATTATCGACCTTTCGGCAGCCACGAATCCGCAATCCAGCGACCAGGAAGGCAGCGCCTTCCTGCGACCGGCGATCGAGGCCGCGATGGCTCGTTGATCCGGCTGATCCGCAAGGCGCCGCTTGCGGCATTTCATCTATTGCAGATTTTGCCGCACGGTTTGTCGAGAAAGCGGTTTGGGTGTAATTTAATCCGACTGCTATCAATACGTCGTGCGCCCGGACAAGGCCGCCCACGAAGAGGACTGTCAGAGAGGAACTGCTTCATGTCCTACGAATTGAACCGCAAGCTTGCGGCCCGGCGCGATCCGCTGCCGACCAACGTGAATATCGATTCCGTCACCGCCGACATCATCCGCGGCGCTTTCGAAACCGTCTGTTTCGAATCGGCGACGTTCCTCGGCCGGGCAGCTTCCTCGCCGATCATCAATCAGTCGAACGAGCGGAACGCCGCGATCGTGGACGGACACGGCCGGCTCGCCATGGGCGCCATCGGCACGCCTCACCTCACTTTCGTCAACCAGATGGAAACCCGCTGGGGCCTGATGAACCAGGAGCGTTACGACTGGGGCCCGGGCGACATCTTCCTGGCCAACGATCCCGATCACGGCGGCGGCCACCTGCCCGATTACTGCGTCTACGGCCCGGTCTACGACGAGAAGGGCGAGCTGATCTGCATCCAGACGCTGCAGGCCCACCAGGGCGACACGGGCGGCAAGGATCCGGGCGGTTTCACGCTCGAAGCGACCGATATCTTCACCGAAGGCGTGATTTATCCCTGCCTGAAGCTGGTTCACCGCGGCGAGCTGCGCAAGGACGTGTTCGACTTCGTGGTGCGCAACAACCGCTTCGCCACCTTCGCGGGCGACATCGCCGCCATGATCGGCGGCGTGCAGCATGCAGTGCGGATGCTGGACAGCCTCTTGGCGAAATGGGGCTCCGAGACGGTCAAGGCGGCCATCAACCATTCCGTCGAACACACCGAGCGGCGCGTCCGCGAGGAAGTCGCGAAATGGCCCGACGGGATCTATGAAGGCACTGTCCTGATCGACCACGACACCGCCGGCACCAAGGACATCAAGGTCCACGTGACCTGCACCATCAAGGGCGATCAGCTGACCGTCGATCTCACGGGCACCGATGACCGGCAGGATCTGGTCGGCGTCTGGAACACTTTCGCCAACAGCCGCTCCTACGTGATGACCCAGGTGATCACCCACATGGACCCGACCATCGTCCGCAACGAGGGCATGTTCAACGCGGTCGAGATCATCATTCCCGAAGGCTGCATCGCCCATCCTCCGCCGAACAAGCCGGCGGCACTGGGCTCCTTCCACCCGGCCTGCGAAATCACCGAAGCGGTTACGCTCGCGCTCTCCCAGGTCGCTCCCGAACGCGCGCAGCCGCAGCTTTACAAGATCGGCATGCCCAACGCCGTCATCGGCTTCGACGACAACGGGATGATGTGGATGGACCAGGGCGTCGACTGCCGCTCCATGGACGCTTCGGCGATCCAGGGGATCGACGGCTGGGGGTCATGCCCCAACGCGCTGGGCAACCTGATCCTTTCCGAAGCGGAAGACGCGGAAAGCCGTTTCCCGATCCTGAACATCAGCCGGGAGATGAAGACCGACGGCGGTGGCGCCGGGCAATGGCGCGGTTCGCCGGGCAGCCTCAACGTCAAGCAGGTTCTCAAGCCGCTTTCGGCCATGGCCTGGATGGTTTCGGCCGAGCATCCGCTGCGCGGCATGTGCGGCGGCGAAGATGCCATTCCGTACGAAAACCATTTCGAAGTCGGCACGCCGAACGAACGCAAGATCGAACACACCGCCCAGGACCTGCTGCCTGAGGGTTCGGTCATCGCCTACCAGCACGGCGGCGGCGCGGGTTTCGGTCCGTCGCTCCTGCGGGACCCCGAAGCGGTCAAGGAGGACGTGCTCGACGAGTACATCAGCGAAAAGGCTGCTCGCGAGGTTTACGGCGTGGTCCTGAAAGGCACGCTCGAAAACTACGATCTCGAGGTGGACGTCGAAGCGACCGAGGCACTTCGCAAGGAAATGGGCGTCGACGAGCTTCTCTCCGAGGCCGCCGAGTAACGGCATACTGACAACAGCTGGTCCTTCGTTCCCTCCCCTTCCGGGAGGGGTGGGGATCTCTGCAGGTGAAGAGGACCTGAAATGAACTATCGCGTCGGCATCGACATCGGCGGCACCTTCACGGATTTCGCCCTTCTCAAGGGCACCGAAGTGATCCTGCACAAGAACCTGTCCACACCCGAAGACCGGTCGGCGGGCGTGATGGAAGGCCTGGCCAAGCTGGCGGAGATCGAAGGGCTTTCGCTCGGTGATTTCCTCGGCAAGTGCGAGGCTATCGTCCACGGTACCACCGTCGCCGACAACACGCTGATCGAAATGAACGGCGCGGTCACCGGCCTGATCACCACCGACGGCTTCCGCGACGAGATCGAATATCGCCGCGGCTTCAAGGAAGACATCTGGGACGTGCGCCTGCCCGCGCCGAAGCAGATCACCCCTCGCCGCCGCCGCATGACGGTGAAGGAACGTATCCTCCATGACGGCGCCGTCCACATCCCTCTCGACGAGGAAGGCGTGCGCGAGGCTTGCCGCCGGCTGCGGCTGCAGAACGTGGAAGCGGTCGCGATTTCCTTCCTGTTCTCCTTCGTCAATCCCGACCACGAAAGGCGCGCCAAGGAAATCGTCACCCAGGAGATCCAGAACGCCTACGTCTGCGCCGGCCACGAAGTGCTGCCGCGCGCACCGGAATTCGACCGCACCAGCACGACTGTCGTGAACGCCTACGTCGGCCCCAGGGTGACCTCCTATCTCGAACGACTCGTCGCCCGACTGGCCGAAGGCGGATACAAGAACCAGCTGATGGTCATGCAGGCATCAGGCGGCGTGATGACGAAGGAGTATATCGACGGCGCCCCGATCCGCGTCCTGGCATCGGGCCCGGCGGGAGGCGTGATCGGCTCGGCTCATGTCGGTGTAGCAAAGGGACACAAGGACCTGCTGTGCGTCGACATGGGCGGCACCTCCTACGACATGTCGCTGGTGATCGACGGCCAGGCGCCGGCAGAAGCCGGCTGGAACATGCATCACCGCTACCTGATCGGTGTGCCGATGGTGAAGGTCGAGACGCTGGGTGCCGGCGGCGGTTCGGTCTGTCACGTCAACAACGGCGCGCTCGAAGTCGGGCCGAAGTCGGCCGGCGCCGATCCGGGCCCGATCTGCTACGGCGCGGGTGGAACCGAGCCGACCGTGACCGACGCGCTGGTCATGCTCGGCATTCTGTCCACCGACGAGGGCTTCGCGGGCGGCAGCTTCCAGCTTACTCGCGACGGCGTCGAGGAAGCCTTCCAGAAGATCGGCGACGAGATGGGCTATGGCGCCGAGGAAGCCGCGTTCGACTGCTGGCGCGTGGTCAATGCCAACATGAGCCAGGGCGTGCGGCGCACGACCGCTGGCAAGGGTATCGATCCGCATGATCTGACGATGCTGGCATATGGCGGCAACGGCCCGGCCTTCGCCGCCATCCAGGCTGAGGACCTCGGTATCGAAAAGGTGCTGGTGCCCAAGGCCTCCCCGACGTTTTCGGCGCTGGGCACGCTGGTCGCAAACCCGACTATCGACGAAGAGCGCTCCTACATCGTGCCCGCCAACGAAGCCGAGCTCGACAAGGTCCGCGCGCTTTGGGAAGAGCTTTGCACGCGTGCCGAGCGGTTCTTCAAGAACGCCCATTTCACGCCCGACCAGATGGTGCTCAACTACCAGCTCAACATGCGCTATCCGGGGCAGAACTTCTCGCTGTCCTTCGATTTCAAGGCAGACGGCAAGCTGCACGACCTGTCCTTCATCGACGAGAATTTCGGCGCCAGGGCAATGGAGCTGTTCAACCAGCGGCACATGGCCGAGTACAACCACATTCGCGAGCACGAGACTCCCGAGATTTCCGGCGTCCGCCTAGCCGCCTATGTCGAGACCACCTCACCCGAAGCCAAGGCGGGGTTCTCGGCCGCGACCAGCGCGCCGAAACCGGCGAAGACCCGCAGGGCCAATCTCGGCCAGGGTTTCAAGGACACGCCGGTCTACAGCGGCGGCGACCTTGTGCCCGGCAACGAAATCGCCGCACCGGCGATCATCGAGGAAACCTTCACTACGATCGTGGTCTATCCCGGCTGGAAGGCCCGGGTGGACGATGCCGGCGACTACGAACTGGTCAAGGCCTGAGCCTTTTCCGGCCCGCCCCTCCGGGGGCGGTGCCGGCTAGCGGCCGGTGCCGACCACTTCCTGATAAACGGCTTCGAGTGCCGCCTCGAAGTCCCGCGCGTAGCGGGCGGAGACGAACAGCGGCTCGGTTAGCCTGTTACCCGCCAGCTTCGCCCCTACCGCGGCGAGCCTTCCGGGGTTTGTCGCGAGATCGAGGATCAGTTCCTCGTACTCATCCTCTGTCCGGGTAATCAGTTCGGGCAACCCGACAGCCGTCAGCAGGCTCGCCGCCACCCGAGCCGAGAACTGCCGCCCGGCCATGGTGACGACCGGCAGGCCCGACCAGAGGGCGTCACTCGTCGTTGTGTGGGCATTGTAGTTGAACGTGTCGATAAACAGGTCGGCATGCCTGTGGCGGGCAAGGTGTTCGCTGTGCGGCAGCTTGTCCGCGAAGACCAGCCGCCCCCCATCGATGCCGCGGGCGGCGGCCTCCTTGCGAAGGTTGGCCTCGGCCCAAGGATTTGAGCGCAACAGCCAGAGCACGCTGCCTTCGACCCTGCTCAGCAGCCGCATCCAGATGTCGAATTCCCTGGGACCGATCTTGTAGTTCTGGTTGAAGCAGCAGAACACGAACCCTTCGTCGGGCAGGCCCAGCTCTTCGCGGGTCGTCCGGGTGTCGGCGATCCTCCGCCTGTCGTCATTGGGCTGGTAACTGTTCGGCAGGAAGATGATCTTCTCCGAATAGTGCGCACGCTCCGCTTCGGGAATGACGACGGGATCGGCGACGATATAGTCCATGAACGGGGCGCCCATCGTTCCCGGATAGGCCAGGTAGTTGACCTGAATCGGCGCCAGCCGCCAGGCGAACAGGCCGGTACGGGCGTCCCGCGTATAACCCTTGCGATCGATGGCGATATCGATCTGATGGCTGCGCGCGAGTTCGACGACTTCGCGGTCGGGCATATCGCGAATGTCGACGAAGTGATCGATATGCTGCAGCACCTGATCGAGCATCTCTCCGCCCTGCCGTGGACTGTAGCTGTAGGCGAAGATCTCGAAGCGGCTCCTGTCGTGCTCGCGGAACAGACCCGCCATGAGAAACAACATCGGGTGGTCGTAGAAATCCGAAGAAAAATAGCCGAGGCGGATCTTCCCTGATTTTTCTGCGGGCCGGGCCGGCAGCGGCAATTCCGCCTGGCCGAACGTCTGCTCGGCATAATGCCTCGCACGCTGCGCCTGCCGCTCGGGGTGATCTTCGAAAGCCAGCAGCGTGAAGGGCGGAACCGCGTCGCCTGCGATACCGAGACTCTCGGTGACCGCGGCGAACTCGCTGAAGGCAGACCAGTCGCAGATATGCGCCTGTTGATGCAGCTTCTGCGCACGCGCAATCGCCAGGTCCGGGTCAATCTGCAACGCCTTGGCAAAACTCTCGACTGCCTTGTCGAGCTTTCCCTGTTCCATCAGCACGACGGCCAGATCATTGTGCGCCACCGCGAGGTCAGGATCGATTTCCAGCGCCTTCAGGTGGCATTCGATCGCGTCGTCGAGCCGGTGCAGATCATGCATCACGACGCCAAGGTTGTTGTGCACCTGCGCGTAATCGGGCCTGATCTGAAGCGCTTCCCGGTAGCATTCAATCGCGGCCTGATGCCTGCCCAGCGTCTGGAGAGCGATCCCGAGATTGAAATGGACTTCGGCGAAATTGCGATTGCTGCGCAGCGCCTGTCGATAACTCTCCACGGCTTCATCCAGCCGGTTCGCGTCCTTGAGGACGTTGCCGAGATTGAAATGCAGATCGGCATTGTCGGGCGCACTCTGCGCGAGCTGGCGGAACGTGGCGATCGCCTCGTCCAGACTGCCCTGCTGGTGCAGGACGTCACCCAGATTGTTCAGCGCTTCGAAATATCCGGGCTGAACCCGCAACGCATTTCGATAGCTCTTGGCGGCCTCGTCGAACCTGGCCAGATCCCGCAACGCATTGCCGAGATTGTAATGCGCGCTGGCATGATCCGGTTTGAGCTGCAGGGTGCGGCGATAGCTCCGGGCCGCGTCCTCGAACCTGCCAAGCGCGTTCAGCGCATTGCCGAGATTGAAATGCGCCGAGGAAGAATTGGGTTCGCTCTCGATCGCCCGGGCATAGCTCGCAATGGCACCTTCGAGCTTTCCCTGAGCGGTGAAGAGGTTTCCGAGATTGAAATGGGCCTCGGTGAAATCTGGCTTCGCGCGGATCGCGTTCCGAAACGCCTCCTCTGCCTTCCCGGCCTCGCCAAGTCCCTTCCGGCAGACCCCGAGCAGGTTCCAGACGAAATGCGAAGAAGGAAACTGACGCGCAAGCGCTTCCGCACCCTCGGCGGCCGGACCCAGTTTTCCTTGCCGGTACTGATCTATGACGGCGTCGACGCGATCCTTGGGAAGGGCCGCTACCGGCGAACCCTGATTCGAGGCATCGATTTCCGAGAGGGCGGCGCGAGCCCGCGCATTGTTTGGAAACTTCTCGAGGATCGACCTGTAGATCCTGCGCGCTTCCTCCGCTTCGCCGTTGCGTTCGCTAGCCTTTGCGCGTCGCATTTCGCGGTCGACGGAGAAATTCGCCATACCGTGTTCTATTGCGCAATTCGGACCGGCGAGCAACGCGGCACGTTTTCACGCAGCCCCCCCGCCAAGTGTTTCAGCCGGCGAGTTTCCTTGTATCGTTACGCTTGACCAGCCAGCTCTCGCCGTTGCGGGCCAGCGTGACATCGCACAGGGCCATGCAGTTCAACCTGCCGCCCTGCGCCCAGTCGGTGACAAAATTGTAGTAGCGCGCCAGGACCTTGTCCGTCCCGTCCACATAGTCGCAGGCGAGGTTGCCGATCATATGGCGCATTCGCGCGCCGTTCTGCTTCATCATGACGAGCGGGACCGCGCGAAGTGCCTCGCGCCCGACGATCGGCTGGGCGAAACTCCTGCGAAAACGCCATCCTCACTCCACAGGGCCGCCCAGCCGTCTCCGTCGCTTTCATCCACAAGCCAGCAATAGCGCGCCAGGAAATCGCTGATGGACGCATAATCGTCGGTGGAAACCGGCATTGAACCTCTCCCATTCTGCCTGTCGCACCCCGGTGTTCATTTTGCCGCTGCTAACTTGTCATTCAGCCCTGCTGACTTACATTGGCAAACGAAAGGGTGGTTTCCGCGCAAGATGAATGACGAGCAGCCGAACGGCAATCCCTGGGTGAAAAGCCTGCTTGTGTGGGGCGGAATATTTCTCGCCCTGCTGATGGTCGTCTCCATGTTCGGGCCGCGCAACGATGCGGCCGGATCGATCCGCTATTCCGACTTCCGGACAAAGGTTGCCGAAGGCAGCGTTTCCGAGGTGCAGATCAGCGAGGACCGGATCGTCGGAAAGTACAAGAACGGCGACACATTCAGCACCGTCCCCATTCCCAACGACACTTCGCTGCCGCAGCTGCTGCAGGAAAACGACGTGAACTACGCCGGCAAGGCGCCGGAAGAACCGAACCTGCTGCTCTATATCCTGGTTCAGGCGCTGCCGTTCATGCTGATTCTGGCGATTGCCTTCTTCGCTCTCCGCCAGGTGCAGAAAGGCGGCGGTTCGGGCGCGATGGGCTTCGGCAAGTCCAAGGCCAAGCTGCTGACCGAGCGGCAGGGCCGTGTGACCTTCGACGATGTCGCCGGCATCGACGAGGCGCGCGAGGAGCTAGAGGAAATCGTCGAATTCCTGAAGGATCCGGGCCGCTTCTCCAAGCTGGGGGGCCAGATCCCCAAGGGCGCGCTGCTGGTCGGCTCGCCGGGTACCGGCAAGACCCTTCTCGCCCGCGCCATCGCCGGCGAGGCAGGCGTGCCATTCTTCACCATTTCCGGTTCGGACTTCGTCGAGATGTTCGTCGGCGTTGGCGCGTCGCGCGTGCGCGACATGTTCGAGCAGGCCAAGAAGAATTCGCCGTGCATCGTCTTCATCGACGAGATCGACGCGGTCGGCCGCCATCGCGGCCACGGGCTCGGCAATTCGAACGATGAGCGCGAGCAGACGCTGAACCAGCTGCTCGTCGAAATGGACGGCTTCGAAGCCAACGAAGGCATCATCATCATCGCCGCAACCAACCGGCCGGACGTGCTCGACCCTGCCCTGCTGCGGCCCGGCCGTTTCGACCGCCAGGTCGTCGTGCCGGTCCCCGATATCGACGGGCGCGAGAAGATCCTGGGCGTGCATATGAAGAAGGTGCCGCTGGCGCCCGACGTCAATCCGCGCGTCATCGCTCGCGGCACACCGGGCTTTTCCGGCGCGGACCTCGCCAACCTGGTGAACGAGGCGGCCCTGCTCGCCGCCCGGCGCAACAAGCGCCTCGTCGCCATGCAGGAGTTCGAGGACGCCAAGGACAAGGTGATGATGGGCACCGAGCGGCGCTCGATGGTCATGACCGACGACGAGAAGAAGATGACCGCCTACCACGAGGCCGGTCACGCTCTCGTCTCGATCAACGAGCCGGCTTCGGACCCGATCCACAAGGCGACGATCATTCCGCGCGGCCGGGCGCTGGGCATGGTCATGCGCCTGCCCGAGCGCGACAACTATTCGTACCACCGCGACAAGATGCATGCGAACCTCGCGGTCAGCATGGGCGGCCGCGTGGCGGAAGAACTGATTTTCGGCCACGAGAAGGTCTCGTCCGGCGCGGCCTCCGACATCCACTATGCTACCGACCTTGCCCGCAACATGGTCACCAAATGGGGCATGTCCGACAAGCTCGGCCCGCTGCAGTATGAAGACCAGTACGAGGGCTACCTCGGCATGGGCGGCGCACAGCGCACGATGATGTCGGACGAGACGAACAAGCTCATCGACAGCGAGATTCGGGCGCTGGTGGACGGCGCGCATGACAAGGCCAAGGCCATCCTCAAGAAGGACGAGGAGAAGCTGCATCTGCTGGCCAACGCGCTGCTGGAATACGAAACGCTGTCCGGGGACGATATCAAGGAGCTGCTCGATACCGGCAAGCTCGATCGTCCGGACGAGCCGACCGGACCTGCAAGCGCGGCACCGGTGCGGGGTTCGGCCATTCCCAAGGCGGGCAAGCGCTTCTCGGGTGGCGGCACCGCACCGCAGGGCGCCTAGACCGCAAACCCTCTGACAAACGAAAAGGGCTCCGGAATTCCGGAGCCCTTTTTCCATCCGAGCTTGCGAGGAAGCTTACCCCTCGTAATCGGCACCGATCGAGGTGTTGCGCATCGGCGCGGATGCGGTGATCCGCAGCGCCTCGGCCGACTGGCTGAGCGAGCCGATCTCATCGATCTCGTCGTCGTCCTCGGGCAGGACACGCTGCAGCGAGCTGACCAGCGTTTCCTTGAGTTCGGTCGGCTTGACCGTCTGCTCGGCAATCTCACGCAGGGCCACGACCGGATTCTTGTCACGGTCGCGATCGATCGTCAGTTCGGCGCCGCCCGAAATCTCGCGCGCACGCTGTGCGGCAAGCAGGACGAGATCGAAACGGTTGGGAACCTTGTCGACGCAATCTTCGACGGTAACGCGCGCCATGGGGCACTCCGGTAAACTTGCTGGTTGCGGGAAAGGGGCGAGCTAGGCGCTGCAGTGCGAAAAGTCAAGAAAACTCACCCGGCCTGCCACCGAAACCGCTTGCCCCCGCCCCACCGGCCATCGATAAGCAAGGCAATAGCGACTGGGAGGATCAATGGGCGATTTCAGTGAGTTCCGGCAGCATTGGCGTCCGCTGCTGGCGGCGTTTCTGGGCATGGGATCGGCCCTTTCGCTAAATAGCTATATCCTGAGCATTTTTGCGCCTTACCTGATCGGCGAGTTCGGCTGGACCCGCTCGCAATGGGCCATGCTCGGCATCACCCAGATTCTGATCATGGTCTGCATGCCGGTGGCGGGGCGGCTGACCGACATGTTCGGCGTCAAGCCGGTCGCTTCCGTCGGCGCGGTCAGCTTCCCTGTGTTCCTGGTCGCGATCGCGATGATGAACGGCAACATCTTCGTCTACCTCGCCATCTACATCGGCCAGACCATCCTCTGCTCGACAACCACGGCAACCGTCTATTCAAGGCTGGTCGCCGCGGCGTTCTCCAACCGTCGGGGCCTTGCGCTCGGCATCTGCGGCAGCAGCCCGCCGCTAATCAGCGCCGCCGCTTCGCCGCTGATCACGGCTTTCGTGGAAGACCACGGCTGGCGCGCGGGCTATCTTGCGGTCGCCGCATTCTGCGCCGTGTGCACCGTCATCACGCTGTTGCTCATCCCGCGCAGCAAGCCTTCCGAAAACAACGGCCGCCAGCCGGTCAGGGATCGGGCGATCGGCGTCTATCGCGCAATTTTCGCAATGCCGGTTTTCTGGATCATCTTCGCTGCGGTATTCCTGTCGAACCTGCCCTTCTCCCTTGCGATTTCGCAGCTCAAGCTGGTGGTCCTCGATCAGGGGCTGAGCGATGCGACGGCGGCGATTCTGGTTTCGACATTCGCGATCGGCTCGATCGTCGGTCGCGTGTTTTCCGGCGCCGCGCTCGACTACCTGCCGGCGAACGTCATCGCCTCGATCTGCTTCGGCCTGCCATTCTTCGGCCTGTTGATGCTGGCATCGCCGTTCAACTCGGTCGCCGTCGTCACAACCGCGATCCTGCTCATCGGCCTCTCCTTCGGC
The DNA here is from genome assembly GCA_024236175.1 of Novosphingobium sp. Taxonomy (GTDB): domain Bacteria; phylum Pseudomonadota; class Alphaproteobacteria; order Sphingomonadales; family Sphingomonadaceae; genus Novosphingobium. Next base: position 652,196 of record JACKKY010000004.1, read on the forward strand.
GGAGAAGGCGACATCGTTCCCTACCTTGTAACGCGCTACTTCGGAATTTCAGTCTTCAGCACGGTTTTCGGGCTCCTGACCGCCGCTATCGGCTCCGCAATGGCGCTGGGGAACGGCCTGCTGGGACTGACGCTGGATACGACCGGCAGTTTCGACCTTTACCTGCTGGTCGCCGCTGCGGGTGCCTTCATCGGCAGCGCCCTGTTCCTGCTGCTGGGGAGAGCCAGATACCAGCCCGCTGCGTCCCCGCCGGCTGACTGATCCGCGCAAGAGGCTTACATTTCGCGGTTTCCAAGCTTCCTTAAACTTTCTCTGCCATGGTTAAGGCATGGAAATCGGGTTCCTTTCGGGCGCTCAAGCGACGGACCGCTTGCGTCAACAGAGCTTTGTTGACGCTTGGGAGCGGCTGCGCGCGGCGTGCCCGTGGGCGACGGGTTACCAGTCTGCCGCGTTCGTGCTGGCCTGGTACGAAAGCTACGCCGATACGATGGAGCCCTTGCTGGTAACGGCGCAAGGTGCCGCCAGCGGGGAATTCGACGGCCTCCTTGCCCTCGCCCGCGAGAAGGAAACCGGCGCTCTGGTCAACGCCGGCGGTCACCAGGCCGAATATGATTGCTGGATCGCCCGCGACGCGGCCTCGGACAGCTTCATCTCCGCCGCCCTCACCCGGCTGCGCGAACGCCACCCCGGTGCATCGCTGAGATTCCGCTACCTGCCGCCCGGCTGCCCGCTGGGCTGGATCGATGGCGACCGTGCGCTCGGCAGGCTTGCGGAGAGACGCGATATCCCGCGCCCGCTGCTGGCCCTGGAAAGCGAGCAGGCCTTTGCGGACAAGCTTCGCAAGAAAGGCAACAAGAGCAGGCTAAACCGGCTGCGCGACGCGGGTGGCGGCGAGCTTTCCTGCTCCACCGTTACCGACGAAGACGAGCTGGCCCTGCTATTCGACGAGATCGCACGAAACTACGACAGTCGCCAGGAGGCGATGAACGACGTGCGGCCGTTCGGTGACGACGAGCGCAAGAAGGATTTCCACCTGCGTCTGCTGCGCGCCGGGGTCCTGCACGCATTCGTGCTGCGCGCCGGTTCGTCCATGGTGTCGGCGATCCTCAGCGTGAAGAGCGGCGACACATTGTCGGTGGGAGTGCTGTCCCACTCGGTCGAACTGGCGGAGCACTCTCCGGGCAAGTTCGGCATGCTGTTCCTCGCCCGCGAGGCGGCAAGCCAGGGCTACCGCACGATCGACCTGACGCCGGGCGGCGCGTGGAAGGACCGCTTCGCCAGCACCCACGACAGCGTTACCGAGCTGACCATCCGCTTCAGCGCGATGCAGGCCAGGGTCGTAGCCCTGCGCGAACAGGCGCTCGCGTCCACGAAGCAGTTGTTGGCCGTGGCCGGAGTAACGCCCCAGGACATCCGCCGCCTCGGCAACCGCCTGAAAGCCGGCAGCGAGGACAAGAGGAAGGCATCGTGAGGCGGGCAGTCGTGCTCTCCGCCTACCGGTTGTGCAAGACGCTCGGCCTTTTCGGCCTCGCACGCCGGCTGACCCGGTCTCACCTGCGCATCCTGTGCTATCACGGCTTCGTGATGGACGATGAGGATCGCTTCCGCGAATCCCTGTTCGTCTCGCGGGAATTCCTGGACAGGCGCATGCGCTACCTGGCGGACAACGGTTTCCGGATACTCCCTCTGGGCGAAGCGCTGGACCGCCTGCGCGACGGAACGCTGCCTCCCGATTGCGTGACCATCACCATCGACGACGGCTTCCACAGCGTCCATGCGGTCGCGCGCGACGTGCTGGCAAGCCACGGCTTTCCCTCCACGCTCTACCTGACGTCCTACTATTTCCAGAAAGGCACGCCGATCTTCCAGCTCGCGGTGGACTACATGTGCTGGAAGTCCGGCCTGGAAACCGTGGATGTCTCGGGGCTGGGCATACCTGCACTGGCCGGTGAAACCAATCTGCAGCTCACGCCCGAAAAGCGGAGCTGGCTCAGCGAGACGGTCCATGCCTTCGGGTCCGATGGTCTCGACGAAGCGGGACGTGTCGCGCTTGCGCGCCGTCTCGCCGCCTGCCTCCACGTCGATTACGATCGCATCGCCGACAGTCGAATTCTCAGCCTCGTCACCGCCGATGAGCTAAGGGAACTGGAAGCGTCGGGAATGACGATCGAGCTGCACACACATCGTCACCGCTTCCCGGAAGATCCGGACAAGGCAGCGAGTGAGCTCGCCGACAACCGCGCGGCTATCGAACCGATCCTCGGCCGCAAGATGGACCACTTCTGCTATCCGAGCGGCAGGTGGTCGCCCGAACACCAGCCGGTGCTGGCGGCCAACGACGTCAAGAGCGCGACGACCTGCGAATCCGGGCTGGCGCATGCGGGCAGCAATTTCCTGGCCCTGCCCCGCATCCTCGACGACAACCGGGTCTCGCAGGTGGAATTCGAAGCCGAGCTGACGGGCTTTTCGGAACTGTGCCGGAAGGTGCTGGGCCGGGCCTAGCGGGCTATCGCCTTTTCCCGAAGCTCGGCGATGGCATCGCCGCCGTAACCGACCTCGCGCAGCAGTTCATCGGTATGTTCGCCCAGTTGGGGCGCCCGCGCGGCGCTGCCATGGATCGGCTCTCCGTCGAACGAGGTCGGCCCCGCAACGATATCGATCTCGGTATCGCCGACCTTCATCTTCTGCATGATGTGATTGGCATGCACCTGCGGATCGCGGGTCACATCGTCGATCGAACTGATCAGCTCCCAGGGAATATCGATCGATTCCAGCAGGGGCTTCCACTCGGCATAGTCGCGCGTCGCGAATTGCCGTTCGAACAGGACGATTAGCTCCTCGGAATTCTCGTTGCGCGCATCGTTGCTCGAAAAGCGCGGGTCGTTCTCGATCTCCTCGAGGCCAAGCACCTTGCACAGCGCCGACCAGCGCGGTTGCGGGTCGAGGATCATCAGCTGGACCATCTTCCCGTCGCGGGTCGTGTAGCTGTAGGTCATCGCCCGGCGCAAAGGCACCGGCGGATGCGTCTGGTACTGGGGAAGCTGGGTCAGCGTCAGGTCGCCCGAAAGCGCCCAGCAGGCAGTCGACAGCAGGGAATTCTCGACCACGGTGGGCTCACCGGTCATTGCCCGGCGGAACAGCGCCGCAGCGATGCCGTAGGCGATCGCGACCGATCCGCTGTGATCACCGAAGGCCGGACGGGGGCTTGTCGGCTGTTCGCCGGGCCGCGTGAACGCATAGCAGGCGCCGCCCCTCGCCCAGAAGGCGGAAGCATCATAGCCCGGCCGGTTGGCCTCGGCCCCTTTGAAACCGACGCCGTTGCCGCGCACGTAGATGATCTTCGGATTGCGCGCGCGCAAATCCTCGACATCGAGCCGCAGGCCCTTGATTGCCTTGGGGCGCAGGCTCGTAAGGAAAACATCGGCCGTCTCGACAAGCTTCAGCAGCGCTTCCCGGCCATCCTCGCTCTTCAGGTCCAGCGCCACGCTGCGCTTGTTGCGATTGTTCTGCTCCATCGCGATGTTGATGTCGCCCAGGTTGCGGCTCACACCGACCTGCAGCGTGCGATAGGGATCGCCTTCGATCGTCTCGATCTTGATGACGTCCGCGCCCTGGTCGGCAAGCATGGCCCCTGCCCCCGGCACATAGACATGCTGTGCAAGCTCGATCACCCGCACGCCGGCAAATACGCCGTTTCCGTTCATTCCAGCATTCTCCCCACATTGGCCGCGATCGCGAGGCTCATGGCAACCGACCGCTCATCACTTTCAGTCACCGCGATCCTTCCCGGAATTCGCTTCAAAGTCACCTGCAATTGCTCCGGCGGTGCATGCAAGGACGCCATTTCCTGAAACCTGGAAGCCCGATGCACGCCATTCAGGGGATTGCGGCTCCGAACGAATTGGGATTGAGTCCGCTCGTACCGACAGATCGAGTCACAAGGATTTCACACCCATGTTTATCGCGATGAACCGGTTTCAGGTTAAGCCGGGAGAAGAGGAAGCGTTCGAAACGGTCTGGAAGAACCGCGATTCCTATCTGGAAGACGTGCCGGGCTTCATCGAGTTCAACCTGCTGCGCGGTCCTTCGGCGGAAGATCACACGCTGTACGCGACCCACACCCTTTGGGAATCGCGAGACGCGTTCGAGGCCTGGACAAAATCGGAAGCCTTCCGCAAGGCTCATGCCGGTGCGGGCGACAACAAGCCGCTCTATATCGACCGCCCGCGGCTCGAACTGTTCGAGGCGGCGCAGACGGTGAAGCCTGGCTGACCTACAATTGCGCAGTCGCGACCGGCTTTCTCGCGACCATGAATAGGGCTTTGCCGGGACCGGGCATCCATTCGCGCTCGATCGCGAAGCCGGCATTCTCGATGTCTTGCCTGAGTTCGGCCGATGAGAAGAATTTCACCATGGGCGCGCGACCGAAAAAGCGGACGATGGGAAGGATGAACCTGAGAAATGCCATCGAGTCCGACAGGCAAGCGGTGCTGCTGACGAATATTCCCCCCGGCCTGAGCCAGCGATAGGCTTTCCCGATGGCCGCCTGCCGGTCATCCAGCAGGTGCAGAACGCTGAGCGCGAGAACGGCGTCGACGCTGCCATCTTCCACATCGAGCGTGTCGACCGCAGCCTGCTCGAAGCTGACATTGGCAATGTTCCCGGCCCGCGCCTTCCCCCGTGCGATCTCGACCATGTTCGCGGAAAAATCGACGGCGCGGATATGCCGGACGTAAGGCGCATGGGCGATGGCAGTGGAACCCGTGCCGCAACCGATCTCCAGCACCTCCATCTCGGGCCGGAGATATTCCCGGGTTATGCGCAGCTTCTCCTGGTAAGCCGCCTCATCGGCGACAGGCTGGCCGGCATATTTCTCCGAGATCCGATCCCAGAAGCGTGCGGATGGGCGTTCCGCCATCCGTCAGCGCGGGCCCACGGGCCTGTCGCCTTTCACATAGCCCTTCTGCAGGACGCGCCGCCCTTCGTAGTCGCGCACGGCGTAGTGCTGGAAGGCACGGTTGTCCCAGAATGCCAGATCGTTCACCCGCCATTGCCAGCGCATGGTGAATTCCGGCTTTTGTGAATGGTCCCACAGCATGCGTAGCAGGCAGTCGCTCTCATGCTGGGAAACGCCGACGATCTTCTCGGTCCACAGCTCATTGACGAACAGCGCCTTGCGGCCGGTTTCCGGATGAACGCGCACGACCGGGTGCACGTTGCGCATCTCGCGCTGGAGATGCTCCGCATGCCCCTCGCCAAGCAGCGGCAGCGTCTTGTAGCCGGAATGTTCGGCGTAGAGGCCGTCAATCATTTCGCGCACCGGCTCGGCAAGCGCTTCATAGGCCGCATACATGCTGCCGAAGCAGGTATCGCCTCCGCCACCGGGCGGAAGTTCCAGCGCCCGCAGCATCAGCAGCGCGGCGGGCTCGGCAGCCAGCGTGGAATCGATGTGCCAGATCGCCGTCGCCTTGCTGTTACCGTAGGTCGGCATGTCGTGGACCGAATATTCCTCCGGCACGTCCGCCAGCGCGGCATTCGAAAACGGATCGGTCGCCGGCCGGCCGAACTGCTTCAGGAAAGCCACTGCCTGCGGCTGGGTCAGCTCCTGCTCCGGGAAGAAAACGACTCCCTGTTGGAGTACGGTTTCGCGGATCTGCTGCACGATTTCCGGATCGAGCGGTTCGGCCAGATCCACCCCCTCGATAACGGCGCCGACGACCGGGGTGATCGTGCGGATATCGAGCCGTGCTGTGGTCGCCATGGTCACTCTCCCTCAGTTCGCGCCGAAGCCGCTGTCGGCAACGTCGTGGTGCTCACTCCACAGGAAGCGGATCTGCCGGTCGGCGATCCGCCACGTCCCCTCGCGACGTTCATATCGATCGACGTAGCGGATGATCACGTTCAGCGAAGTCGGCCTGTCGCTATCGAGCCCCAGATGGCGCGCGGTGCAAAGGACTTGCCCGGTCGCACTGTCGCCGTCGATGTCGACGAGATGGTTGGTCATCATATGGGCGGTGTGGCGATACATGCCGCGCATGGTGTTCGGGATCGCAACCAGTTGTTCGTGCCCGGTCAGGTCCGTGAACGGGTCGGCCGCGTCGGGATGATAGGCCCTCAGTCGTGCGTCGGTATGGAATACGCCGCAGAACAGGTCGCTATCGCAGGCGTCGACGGCTGCCGCGTAGCGGTAGGCGAGCTGATTCAGCTCGACGATGTCGCTGTCCGCCATCGTCAGGACATCCCCCGGACATAGGCATCGATCGTCCCGGCACAGCCGATCTTGTCGTCGCCCTCGAGATCCGCATAGCGGACGATATTGTCCCTGATCGAGGGGGTTTGCGCACCGCATTCGCAAGGGCCGAAATCGATCTCCATCCGGTCGCCGGAAATCACGCCGCCCCAGCGGCCGTCCATGGACAGGTCGAAGAAGCCGGCTCGACACTGCACCTCGCCCCGGTCCATGGGCAGCAAGGCATCGGCTTCCTTGTTGAGCGGCAGGCAGACCAGCCAGGGCGGAGCATGATAGCGCCCGCCCTTGTTGCAGCGAACCTTGACCGATCCGAGCTCCTGCATGCCGTAGAGCTGGAAATTCCGGCCTTCCTCGATGTTGAATGTCTCGCGGACGAACTCGCGGTAGTCGGGCGGCAATTGCTCGCGTTTCAGCCCGCCGCCGACATACATCATGTTTTCGGGATGGAAGTCCTTGCCGCTGTAGCCGCGCTCGCGCATCGCCGCAGCGACCTTGTAGAGGTTGCCCCACAGGCCGGTGAGGAACAGCTTCTCATCACGCACCTTGATGAGCGCGTCGACGGTAATGCCGATGGCATCGTCCAGGGCCTTCTCGCGCGCCGCGCCGGTCTGTTCATACTCGGCAATCTCTCCGGGCTTGGCCGTGCCTTCCGCAATCGCCTTCCGGAGCGCGATCATCCGGGTGATCGAACCCACGGTGATCGGCGGAACCGGGTAGCGGAACAGGTCGCTGCCGGGCTTGCCGAACGCTTCGTGGAGTTTCTCCATGATCCTGAGATTGCGCGGCACCGCGGCGACCGGCGCCATCGAAAAGACGTGCCTGTCCTTTGCCGGACTGATGCCCGTGCCCCATGCGCAGGCGACGACCGAATCCCAGGCCGTCCATTCCAGATCGGCATCCGAAGCGATCAGCATCGCCGACTTGCCGGTGGTTCCGGACGAGCAGGAAACGGGATGTCCCGCCTGCTCGAGCCGTTCGATCCACTCGTCAACGTCGCCGATCCCGTCGAGATCGGTATCGTCGACCGGATAGGCCGAGACCGTGCCGAGCCATTTGGTCAGCTTGTCCCACTTTTCCTCGATCAGGAAACTTTCGGGGTAGCTCTTGTAGGCGGTGTGCGGGAGCAGCAGCGGAACGATGTCCGCAAAATCGCGGATTTCGCTCACGCCCGCTTCCTCGGCGCGGAACCTGACCAGCCTGATCCTGTCGACCCGTTCCTGCAGCCGCTCGTTCATCGCCGCGATCTGGAGATCGCGCACTTCGGAAAACGGAACCGTGTAACAATCGTCGCGGCTCTGGTACTCCAGCAGCCGGTCTACCGCCTCTCCCATCGTCTGCCCTCCTTGTGGCCCACCGCCGTTCGTCGTCGTGCGAAGGAACGGTCGCGGTGAGTGCCGACAGCACCCGGGCAGTGTCTCGATTACCGGAGGGAAATCAACCTTTGTTGTGAGAGCCGGCGAATGACCGGGCGCGGACTGTGCGCCGTATCAGGCGACCTGGGCGCTTCGCCCGTCATCGATTTCGATCGCCGGCACGAAAGGCTGAAGCGCGTAGGCGTGCTCGGCAAACTCGTCGAGGCGGAAGGCCTGCTGGAACACGAGACCGTGCGTGAAGCCCTTGCGCCAGCGGACGTGGCCGATCCGGACAGGCAGCCCTTCGACCTCCAGCCGCAACTGCTCGCATACCGCCAGTTGGCTGCCTGCTTCGATACAGGCGCCGTGCTGCGACAGGTTGACCAGCATGGCCTGGTGCTCCTGGCCTTTCGCAGTGACTGTCGCGGGCTTCTCCATGTGCAGGCGAACCGGCCGGCGCGGATGACGACCCGGCTCTTCGACGAACTCGCCAATGTCGATGTCACTGGAGAAACGGAAGCCGACGTGATTGTCGTGATGCCACATGCGTTCCATCGCGTAACGTCGCCCGTTTCCGAGTTCGAGGAACAAATGGGTGTCCGGCGGCGTTTCATGAAAGAGACGGACCTTGGCCCCCGTCGTGGAAATATCGCGAACGACGCCGACGTACTCGCCGCTTTCGCATAGCAGCTTGGCGGCGCGCATCATCATCAGCGCAAAGCGCGGCGCTGTGCGCCGATCCCGATATGAGTGATCCGGTCGAGACGTTTCCGGTCCGCTGGCGCTCATCGTCCACCCCTTCGATGCGTGCCGACGCACGCTAGTGCCTATGGTGTATCGATTATGAGCGGACATGGTTGATTAACGGTAAAGACCACCTGCACCGACCCGGAGGAATGCTGCAATTTCGCACCTGCAACATTGGGGTTGGCAAGCAGGCGAGCATGAGGCAACTTCCCCTCGGTCAGCGGAGTCGTAATGAACGGAGCTACGAGCGAAATTTTCGACGAGATGCTCGATGAGCACGGCCAGGTACGGCCTGCCTATCGCGGCTATCTCTCTTGGCTCGACGAACAGGACGAGTCCTGGCTCCGCAAGCAGGGCGCAAAAGCGGAAAGCGTTTTCCGCCGCACGGGCATTACCTTCAACGTCTATGGCGAAGCGGCGGGCGAAGAACGACTGATCCCGTTCGACATGATCCCCCGGATCATCACCGCGACCGAATGGCGCAAATTGTCGCGCGGGATCGAACAGCGCGTCCAGGCGCTCAACGCCTTCCTGCACGATGTCTATCACCGGCAGGAAATCGTTCGCGCGGGCATCCTGCCCGAATACCTGCTGCGCGATAACGATGCCTTCCTTCAGCAGATGATCGGATTCTCGCCGCCGGGTGGCGTATATACCCACATCGTCGGGATCGACCTCGTCCGCACCGGTCCGGACGAGTTCATGGTGCTTGAGGACAATGCGCGCACGCCGTCCGGCGTGTCCTACATGCTCGAGAACCGCGAAACGATGATGGCGATGTTCCCCGAGCTGTTCAGCCGCATGGCGGTACGCCCGGTACAGAATTACCCTCGAAGGCTGGCCCGCAGCCTGTCGGCCTGTGCGCCCGCTGCGACCAAAGATCGCCCGATTCTCGCGGTGCTTACGCCCGGAATCTACAATTCGGCCTATTTCGAGCACGCCTTCCTTGCGGACCAGATGGGAGCCGAACTGGTCGAAGCGAGCGACCTGCGAATTGTCGAAGGCCGCATCGCCATGCGGACGACACGGGGTTTCCAGCCGATCGACGTGCTGTACCGCCGGGTGGACGACGAATTCCTCGACCCGCTCACGTTCAATCCCGACAGCCTGCTGGGCGTGCCGGGAATCATGGACATCTACCGGTCCGGGGGTATCACCATCGCCAACGCACCGGGCACGGGCGTCGCCGACGACAAGGCGATCTACAGCTTCATGCCGGACATCGTGCGCTTCTATACGGGAGAGCAGCCCATCCTGAAGAACGTGCCGACCTGGCGCTGCTCCGAACCGGACGCCCTCGCCCATGTCCTCGACCATCTCGACGAACTCGTGGTCAAGGAAGTCCACGGATCCGGCGGCTACGGCATGCTCATCGGCCCGGCCGCGTCCAAGAAGGAACTTGCCCGCTTCACCAAGAAGCTGCGCGCGAAGCCGGAAAACTATATCGCCCAACCCACGCTGTCGCTTTCGACAGTTCCGATCTACACAAAGGCCGGGCTGGCGCCGCGCCATGTCGACCTGCGCCCCTTCGTGCTGGTTTCGCCGAACGGCATCGACATCACTCCCGGAGGCCTGACCCGGGTCGCGCTCCGCAAGGGCTCGCTTGTCGTGAATTCCTCCCAGGGCGGGGGAACCAAGGACAGCTGGGTGCTGGAGGACTGACGCGTGCTGGGAAGGAGTGCCAACGGAGTCTTCTGGATGTTCCGCTACCTCGAACGGGCGGAAAATACCGCACGTCTGCTCGAGGCAGGCTTCCAGCTTGCGCTGACCCGCGGGGCCAGCGTTGCCACCGAAGAATGGCGCTCCGTGCTGGTCACTATCGGGCAGGACCCCGATTTCGCAGAGAAGATCGGCGAGTATTCGGGGCCTGCGGTCACCAATTTCATCCTGCGCGACCGGGAGAATCCCGGCAGCGTGATGAACATGATCGAAAATGCCCGGACCAACGCGCGAGCCGTGCGTACCGCGATCACCCGCGAAGTCTGGGAAGCCACCAACGAAGGCTGGATGACGCTGAAGGACATGCTGGCTCGTCCGATCGGCGAAAAGAACCTCGGTGACGTGCTGGCCGCGATCCGCCAGCAGGCAACGCTGGTGCGCGGCGCGATGGAAGGCACCATGCTGCGCAACGAGATATTCAATTTCGCGCGCATGGGCACCTATATCGAGCGCAGCGACAACACCGCGCGCATCCTCGACGTCAAATACTATGTGCTGCTGCCCAGCATCAGCCTGGTCGGCTCCAGCCTCGACAATGCGCAGTGGGAAGCGGTGCTGCGCTCGGTTGCCGGCATACGTGCCTATCGCTGGCTCAATGCGGGCCGCATGGACGCGCGCAGCATCGCCGAGTTCCTGATACTCGACGGCCGTTTTCCGAGAAGCCTGGCTTTCTGCGGCGGGAAGCTGCGCAGCAATCTTGCCAGCCTCGCCCGCGAATACGGCGAGGAAACGCCGGCGCACGCACTGGCGCGCGAAGCCGGGGTGAGGTTGCACCAGTCCTCGATCGACGAGATAATCGAACAGGGTCTCCACGAGTTCATCACCGAGTTCATCGGCGAGACCCTGAAGATCGCAGACGCCATAGCAGAAGATTACAGGTTCACAGCCTGACCCGGAGCAAGGATGCAGCTTTCCGTCAGTCACACAACCCGATACGAATTCTCGGAACCGGTCGTGCATGGCCTTCAGCGCCTTAGGCTGAAACCCAAATCGACTCAGGGCCAGAAGGTGCTCGACTGGAAGATGGTGCTGGAAGGCGCCGAAGAGCAAGTCGAGTACGAAGACCAGCATCACAACTCGACAACGCTTGTTTCCGTCGAGCCGGGCACCGCGACAGTGACGATAACCTGCACCGGCAAGATCGATACCGCGGACAATTCCGGGATCATCGGACGGCATTCCGGCCACATGCCGCTGTGGGCCTTCCTGTCACAGACGCCGCTGACGCGCCCCGGCCCCAAGATGCGCGCACTCGCCTCGTCGATAGATTCCAAGGAACAGGGCAAGCTCGACACGCTGCACGAACTTTCCCGCCTCGTGCTCGAGGAGGTGCGCTACGAAATCGGCCGCACCGAAGTGGACACACCGGCCGAGGAGGCGATGGCTGCCGGCCACGGCGTCTGCCAGGATCACGCCCATATATTCATCGGCGCGGCCCGGTTGCTCGGCATTCCCGCGCGCTACGTCAGCGGCTATCTGATGATGGACGACCGCATCGACCAGGAAGCCGGGCACGGCTGGGCCGAGGCATTTGTCGACGGCCTGGGTTGGGTCGGGTTCGATGTGTCCAACGGCATCTGCCCCGACGCCCGCTACGTTCGCGTGGCGACAGGCTGCGACTACCGCGAAGCTGCCCCGGTTACCGGCATCTCCTATGGTCCGGGGGAATCTGTGCTTGCCGTGAGTCTGGCAGTTGAACAGCACCTTTCGGAGCAGTAGTCACAAGCAAAAGGGGAATCAGGGCTTGTGACATATTGCGTTGGCATGATGCTCGATCAGGGCCTTGTCCTGATGAGCGATACGCGCACCAATTCGGGCGTCGACAACATTTCCACTTTCCGCAAGATGTACCATTGGTCCGTCCCCGGAGAGCGCATCATCTCGCTGATGTCGGCAGGCAACCTTGCCACGACCCAATCGGTCATCAGCCAGCTGGAGGAACGGAACAAGGCGCCTTCTGAACGGCAGAATTCGCTGATGGAAGCGCCGACCATGTTCCAGGTCGCTACGATCGTGGGCAATCTGTTGCAGGACACGATCCAGGCGAGCGCCAGCCATAACGGGCAGGACGGTTCAGGCCAGTTCACGGCTTCGATGATCCTTGCCGGCCAGATCGCCGGCATGGAACCACGCCTGTTCCTGATCTATCCCGAAGGCAATTTCATCGAAGCCAGCTTCGACACACCCTTCTTCCAGATCGGCGAAACCAAATACGGACGCCCGATCATCATCCGCGCCTATGACTCCGCCATGACCTTCGAGGATGCGGTCAAGCTGCTGATGGTCAGCTTCGATTCCACGCTCAAGGCCAATCTTTCGGTCGGCATGCCCCTCGACCTTCTGGTCATCGCCCGCGACACGTTCGAGCCGCTGCATTCGCGCCGAATCCTGGATGACGACGAATATTTCAGAGCGATCTCCTCAGGCTGGGGAGAAGCGCTCAAGAAGGCATTCGACGCACTGCCCGATTACAGGATGGAACAGCCGGACTAGCGTTTCACCAGCGCGCCGCCCTGGTGCGCGCGGTATAGCCGATGGCACGGCGAGCCAGCTGCTTGCGCCGCTGTTCAGGCGTGACACGCGGAATTCCAGGCATCGATTCCAGATCGGCGAGCTGTATGACGCGGAAGTCCTGGAGCAGCATCTCCGCCTTTGCTCCGGAAGGAACGCCTTGCCAGCGGATCACGCAGAGCCCTGCTGCGAGGCCGGTGGTATCCAGCCAGTTCGCCACCCCCGGATCGCTCGGCGAGATGACATAGGTGATCGATCCGTCGGGATTCGGCGCAACCTGCGAAAGGTTGAGACAGACCTGATAGAGGCTGGCATCGGGCGCGATCATCCAGGGATCGCAAAGCTGGAAACCCGTGTAGGCGGCACCTTCGCTGCCGGTCGTCACCAGGATCGCCTCGCCGGGCTGAAGGGCGAAGTGCAATCCGGCAACATAGCCCCAGCCTTTGTTGCGCGGCCTTGGAGCCGATATGCTGTTCGGTTCGAGCCCTCCGAACCAGACTTCCGGGAATCTCGACCAGAACCCGACGTAGTCCGGCAGATCGGCCAGCGTATGGCGGGCAATCGCATCGAGATCGAGTTGTTCGGGTTCGGCGTCGGATAGCGGAGCAACGCCTCTCTCCCGGATCGCAAGTTCGGCAGGCCGCTGGTGCCAGTCCGACAGCATGTCGCGCATGCCGAGCACCACAACGCCAGGCTTGAGGTCGATATGGTTCGGACCGTCCGCCTTCCCGCCCAGCGTGATCCGGAAACTGCCATCGGGAGCCAGCGCCAGATCCCGGTCCGTCATCAGCGCCAATGTGGCCGAGACAATCGAAGGGCGCCGGGATTCCATGTCCATCATGGACGCGGGCTGCGTCTTGTCGGCCCGGTCCGCCTGGATCACAAGCTGCGCTGCGGGGTTGTCGCGATCGATCCGGCCGGTGACCTCGTAGCTCTTGCTGCCATCGAGACTGGCGGTGCGGTAAATGGCATCGGGGTTGTCGCCCGACGTGCCCACGCCGCCAAGCTCATGGCCGAACCAGCTGCGCGGCGTGTCGTCGGTCCCCCACAGGAACGTCGGGCTTTTCCGGTGCTTGCCGAGTTCGCCGAAAATCAGCGAGTTGGTCCATTGGCCGATCGCCCGGTCGATGGTTGCGGCGCCGTCCCTCGTCTTGCCGATGCGGCTGGCCGCCAGCATCGCTTTCAGCTCGGCCTGGACCTTGGCCAGTTCCGGATTCTTGAGCAGTTCCAGAAGCGCGCGCTCCGCGGCGAGCTGGTCCGGCGTCGCCAGAACCGGTCCGCAACTGCCGCCGACGGCGCTCCCCCAGGCCGGCGCCGCCAGAGAGGTCGAAGCCAGCACAGTGCCCATCAGCGAAAGAGCCCTTCGCCGCTCCATCGAAAAGCTGCCGCCGCCTGGCATGACCGACGAATCCGAACGAAAATCACTCGAGCGCTTCATGACATTCTCCCGCGCCAGACACCCTGCTTCGTGCGGGATTGTTCGAACTGGCGAAAAATTTTTCTGTTCCTAGAGCGCCTTGGGGCCAATAGCCAAGGGCTTGCTTCAGCTAGGCGCGCGCGCCGATCATGGCAGCCGTTTCCGACAGCTTGACCTTCCCCGTCGCCGTCCTCGGGATCGCGGTTTCGGAAATGAACACGATCCGGCGAGGGACCTTGAAACTGGACAGCGTATCGCGCAGCGCCAGCTGCAGCGATTCCTGCGTCGGCGAAGTGCCTTGCTCCGGGACAACCGCGGCAACCACGACCTTGCCGAATTCCTCGTCCGGCAACCCGGCGACGACGGCCATTGCAACCTCGGGCAAAGCCAGCAGCGCGGCTTCGACTTCCAGGCGCGAGACGTTCGCACCCCTTGTCTTTATCATGTCGTCCAGCCGTCCGGCGGGGAACAGCCAGCCGTCCTTGTCGATCCGGACGAGATCGCGGGTCGGATAGAAGCCGTCGGGCGTGAACACGTCGCTGCGCTCCCGCTTGTAGAGGTCGGACAGCATGGCCGGGCCGCGGATCCGCAATTCGCCGACCTCCCCGGGCGGCAATTCCTGCCCCGTCTCCGGATCGACCACGCGCCGTTCATAGCCGTTGATAGCGATGCCGAAGCCGTCCTCCTTGCCCGGCGGCAGCGGCTCATTGAGCGGCCAGGCGCTGTGGGCCGAAAAGCTCTCGGTCATGCCGTACATCGGAATCTTCTGCGGGAGCCGGTTGCCGCTCGCATCGCGAAAGCCGCTCAGCTCGGGGATCGTGCCTAGATCGATACCCTTTGCCTTCGCCGCCGCGATCAGTTTCGGCTGCTTGTCGCCCCAAGCATTCACCCGATTCACGCGGAATCGCTCGATGGCATCGAGCGCGTCTCCGACTTCGGGCGACCCGGGATAGACCAGCGTCCCGCCGACACTCAGCACCTGCATCATCGTCGATAGGCCAGCCAACCAGAACGAAGGCAGCAGGCACATCATCCGGGCATCACCGGTCATCGCGAAATTGCGCGCCAGCTCCGGCGAGTGGCGCGCAACCGCCCATTGCCGGTGGACAACCGCCTTGGGCCGCGCCGTGCTCCCGGATGTGAAGACGACGATGGCATCGTCCCCGGGTGAAACTTCCCGTTCCACTTCCGCAAGCAGCGTATCGTCGGGAGCATCCGGCTCGTCGGCCATCGCAAGCAGGTCTTCGACCGGACGCGCCCAGGCCAGATCCTCCACATCGTCCAGCCATATCGACCGGAGGCAGGGCGCCTCCTTCAGGCGGAACTCATCGCACCTGCCGCCTGCAAGGCCTGGCAGCGCCGCTTCCAGCGTCGCGGCATAATCGTGGCCCAGGAAGCGACGTGTCCCGACAAGGATCTGGCAGTCGCTGGTCCGCAGGATATGCGCCAGTTCGGGCGGCGTGCTCAACGTACTGACCGTCGTCAGCAAGGCACCGATGCGCAAGGCCGCAAGGAAGCCCGTCACCCAGAAGACGCCATCGGGCGCCAGCAACGCAACGCGAGTCCCCTTGCCCGCGCCGGCGGCGAGCAACGCGCGGGCCATGCGGGCGCTGCGACGGTCGAGTTCGTGGTAGCTCAGGGTCTCTTGGCAAGTGACGACGGCGTCATGCATCCCCCGCGACGCGACGATCGAGGCGAACAGGCCCGGAAGCGTCGACGGCGGCTCGGCTTCGGCCAAACTGGTTCCTCCCCTTCTCCGCTCGCGGCGCGGCGCCGAAGCGGAGACAATCTCACCACCGATGTTTCCGCTTCGTCAAGCCGAAGCAGATCCGCCTGCCCGGCTTCATTGACGGACATCAGACAATGCCCGCTTGCGCTATTGCCGCGCGAGCAAGGCGCTGGCGATCACGGCGCGGTTGTGCAACGCTGAAGGCAGTGCTCATTCCGCCGCGACGCAAGCGCCGGAAGAGCAAGGAGAGAGTAGCTTGCATGGCACAGTCGGAAACACGCAAAGTGGCCTTCGTTACGGGCGCGAGCTCGGGAATCGGGCGTGCGACGGCCGCCGCCTTCGCTGCCCGGGGATACGCAACCGCGCTGGTCGATTTCAACGAAGCGCAGGGGCGCGAGGCCGAGGCGGAAATCCGCAAGGCCGGCGGGGAGTGCATGTTCATCGCCTGCGATGTGTCGAACGACGAATCGGTAAAACAGGCCGTCGAGACGGCCGTGTCCGCCTATGGCCGCCTCGATGCCGCCTTCAATGGCGCTGGAATCGACGGCGAGCACGGCAAGATGGCGGCCGATTGCTCCATCGACAACTGGCAGAAGGTTCTCGGCGTCAACCTCACCGGCGTCTGGCTGTGCATGCGCCACCAGATCCCGGAAATGCTCAAGAACGGCGGCGGCGCGATCGTCAATTGTTCATCGACCGCGGGGCTGGAAGGCGCGCCGACGCTCGCCGCCTATTGCGCCTCCAAGCACGGGGTGATCGGCGTCACCAAGGCGGCGGCGATCGAATATGCCCGGCAGGGAATTCGCGTGAACGCCGTCTGCCCGGGCATGATCGCGACACCGATGACGGCCGGGCTCGACCAGGAGCTGCTCTCGGCGCTTGTCGAGCAAAGCCCGATCGGCAGGCAGGGCCGGCCGGAGGAGATTGCATCAGCCGTACTCTGGCTGTGCAGCGACGGAGCGAGCTTCACCACGGGCCAGGCGCTGGCGGTCGACGGCGCCTGGACAAGCTGCTGATCCGGAGGACGTACAATGACTGAACTTCGCTTTGACGGTCGCACGGCCATCGTCACCGGCGCAGGCGGCAATCCCAGCCTGGGCCGCGCCCATGCCATGCTGCTGGCGGCGCGCGGTGCGAACGTCGTCGTCAACGACATCGGCAGCGATCCGGAAATGCGCCACTATCCGGGTACCGCTTCGTCCGAAGCAGTGGCCGAGGAAATCCGCGCCGCTGGAGGAAAGGCGGTGGCGGATACCAACACAGTCGCGACGGTCGAAGGCGCGCAGGCGATCGTGCAAACCGCGCTCGATGCGTTCGGGGGCATCGATATCCTTGTGAACAATGCGGCGGTTTCCATCGCCGCGCCGTTCGCGGCCATGACACCGCATGATTTCCAGCGGCATATCGACATCAACCTGATGGGCGCGGTCTGGACCACCCGCGCGGCCTGGCCGCACATGCTGGCCAGCGGCTATGGCCGGATCGTCAACACCACGTCGAGCTCGATGACGGGATTTGCCGAACAGACCGCCTACGCGACAAGCAAGGGCGGGCTCTGGTCCTTCACCCGGTCACTGGCGGCCGAAGGCGCGGCGCACGGCATCAAGGTCAACGCGGTGAGCCCCGGGGCATTCACCAGGCTGGTGGTCTCGACGCTCGAGGACGATTCGCCGCTGCTGGAACATTCGAAGGAGAACCTGCCGCCCGAACTGGCGTCGCCTGCGCTTGCCTATCTTTGCCATGAGGACTGCCCGGTGAACGGCGAATGCATCGATTCGGTAGGCGGCGAGGTCCAGCGCACCTATATGGGGCGGACCCGCGGCTTCGCGGATCGCGCCGTGACCATTGAAATGGTGGCTCAGCGCTGGGATGAGGTCATGTCGCAAGCCGGCGCAGAAACCCTGGGCATCGGCGACATGGACACTTCGGGCTGGAAGATGAGAGCTTACGAAGGGGTTGAGTAAATGGCCACGGTAACGACAAGCGACGTGATGGAACTCAAGGGCGGCGAGACGCGCCTGGATCCCATAATCCGGAACAATCCCTTCCCCTTCTACCGCGCACTGCGCGAGAAGAACCCGGTCTACCACGATCCCGGGATCGATGTGTATCTCGTCACGCGATACGAAGACGCGAAGGCGGTGCTGCACGACGACGTGAACTTCTCGCTCGAACACGGCTATCAGGACCGCTACGCCAACGGCCATCTCGAAGAATTCGCCGCGATCATGGAACGCGACGGCGGCGGCTTCATCCGCGACCTGACACTCGATCCACCGGCGCACACGCGCCTGCGCCGCCTGACCGAGAAGGCGTTCACCGCCCATCGCGTGAAGGATCTGGAGCCGCGCATTCACCAGATCGTCGCGGATTTGATCGAGCGTGTCGCCGACCGCGGGGAATGCGACGGCGTGGCGGACATCGGCGGCCCGCTGACCGCCCAGTTCATTTGCGAACAACTCGGTTTCGACTGGAGCGAAGTCGGCACCGAACAGGTCGCGATCTGGACCAAGGCCGTGCTCGACCAGATCGGCCGGATGCAGACACGCGAACAGATGCTTGAGAACGCTCAGGTCATGTGCGGCCTGCAGAACTACATCCGCCGCTATATCGATGCCCGCGAAAAGGAACCGCGCGAGGACATGATCTCGGACATCGTCCATGCCGAGCTGCAGGACGCGGAAAACCCGAAACTGTCACGCTACGAGCAGATTTCCACCATCCGCGGCTTCCTGATCGCGGGCAACGACACGACCGCCACGGCGATCACCAACTTGCTGCTGGTCCTGGCGACGCAGCCGGGATTGATGGACGAACTCTATCCGAAGGTCGACGACAACCGGCTCATGACCCGGTTCGTGGAGGAACTGCTGCGCCTGCTGCCGCCGGTCCACGGCCTGTTCCGAACTGCGATGAAGGATGTCGAGATCGGCGGCACGCAGGTTCCGAAGGGCGCGCAGCTATGCATCCTGTATGCATCGGCCAATGACGACGATACGCATTTCCCCCACCCGCGCGAGCTCGATATCGATCGCCCGAATGTCGGCACCAGCCTGACATTCGGCTCGGGCATCCACAAATGCGTCGGCCTTTCACTGGCGCGCATGGAGATCAAGGTCGCGGCGCAGGAGATCATCCGCCGGCTCGACAAGATCGAACTCGCCGTGCCGGTGGAGGAACTCGATTACCTGCCGACACTGGCCAGCCAGTCGCTTGCCAGCCTGCCGCTGAAGTTCAGGCGCCGACAGGCCTGACCAGCGCAGGGGCGCCGGACCGACGCCTCAGTCCGGCTCGTTTTCGATTGCCTCGCGCGCTTCGAGGATGGCGTCGATCTGGCTCTTGATCGCGCCGGCGGTCGCGCCGCCATCGATCGACATGATCTGGCCGGTGACCTGCGCGGAGCGGTCGCAGGCGAAATAGAGCGCACCTTCCGCAATGTCGCGTCCCGAACCCTGCCGCTTCAGCGGCTGGAACCCCATGCGCACGTCCTTCACGGCCTGGGCGATGCGCGCGGCCTTGTCGCTTCCCGGCCCGCTCGGCTTGGCGAAGGTGCCCATGTCGCTCGGGATGTTGCCGGGGCAGATGCAGTTCACCCGGATCAGGTGCGGACCGAGTTCGATGGCCGCGGTCTGGGTAAAATTGACCACGGCGGCTTTCGAGGCCCGATAGGTGAAAAAGCCGTGGCCGGGCTGGATGCCGCTGATCGAGGATGTGTTGATGATCGATCCGCCGCCGCTTTTCGCCATGTGCCGGCCGGCCACCTGGGTGCCGAGCATGACGCCCATGACGTTGACGGACATGATCTTGTCGAAACAGGACAAATCGGCTTCGAGCAGCGGAGCGAAGAGATTGTCGCTCAGGCCGGCGTTGTTGAACATGACGTGGAGCCCGCCGAATTCCGTGACCGCGAAATCGACAAGCGCCTGAAGCTCGGCTTCCTGCGACACGTCGGTATGCTTGTAGCGCACGGCGTCGCCCAGCTTGTCGGCCAGGGCCTGCCCTTCATCGTCGAGGACGTCGGCGATCACCACCTTCGCGCCTTCCTCGGCAAACAGCTCCACCGTTGCGCCGCCGAGGCCGCGCGCGCCCCCGGTTACGATCGCGACCTTGCCCGCCAGTTCACCCGCCATGTGCTTTCTCCCGAAATTGCACGCGCTCCTTAACCCAGCTGTCTCAAGCGGCAAGGCCTGCACGCGGACAGTTGCGTGTCCCTGCCGGTAAATGCCATGGTTCCGGCAAGGGAGAATGACATGGAATTGAGAATGCTTGGCGGCCGGCTTGAAGTTTCGGCGATCGGCCTGGGCTGCATGAGCATCAGCGGCGCCTACGGCCCCAAACTGTCGCAGGACGAGGCAAATCGCCTGCTCCAGACCGCCTTCGATCTGGGAGTGACCTTTTTCGACACCGCGGAAATGTACGGTCCGTTCATCGGCGAGGAGATGGTCGGCGAAGGGCTCGCGCCCATTCGCGACAAGGTCGTCATCGCCACCAAGTTCGGGTTCGATATCGATCCGGAGACCGGCCCGCGCATCCGGCCCGGCCAATCGACCACGGGCTTCGACAGCCGCCCGGAGCATATCCGCGAGGTTTGCGACGCATCGCTGAAGCGGTTGCGCACCGATCGCATCGACCTGTTCTACCAGCACCGAGTCGATCCCGACGTGCCGATCGAGGACGTCGCCGGAACGGTCGGGGAGCTGGTCAAGGCAGGCAAGGTGAAGTGTTTCGGCATGTCCGAAGCGGATGCCGCCACGATCCGCCGCGCCCATGCCGTTCACCCCGTTACCGCGCTGCAGAGCGAGTATTCTCTCTGGACGCGCGATGTCGAGGACGAGATCCTGCCCACGCTGCGCGAACTGAACATCGGCTTCGTGCCGTTCAGCCCGCTGGGCCGCGGCTTCCTGACCGGCTCGCTCAAGCCCGACTCGCTGCCCGAAAACGACTGGCGTTCGAAAATGCCCCGCTTCAAGGGCGACGCCGCAGCCAAGAACTATGCGATGGTCGAGGCGGTGCAGGCACTGGCCGCGAAGAAAGGTTGCACTGCAGGCCAGCTCGCACTCGCCTGGGTGCTGCATCAGGGCAAGGACATCGCCCCGATCCCGGGCACCCGCAAGATCGAGCGGCTCGAGGAAAATGCCGCAGCCGCCGAGATCGAACTGACGGCGGAGGAAATCGCTGCGATCGAGAATGCGATGCCGGCCGAGGAGATCGCCGGGGGACGCTACGCATGAGCGAGGCCACGCTGGCGCGTAGCGACGAAGTCCCCGCCGAAGTCGCCGCGCTGGAAGCGCGTGCACGGCGGATCGAAACGCCGTGCGGGGACGGCGTCATGGTCTGGCGCGTGTGGGGCCAGGGCGATCCTGTCGTCCTGGGCCACGGCGCGCAAGGATCATGGATGCACTGGACCCGCAATATCGATGCGCTGGCCGAGAAACGCATGGTGATAGCAGCCGACCTGCCCGGACATGGCGATTCGGCGATGCCCGCCACCCCCGGTCAGGCCGGCATTTCGCGGGCGCTCGCCACCGGGCTGCGCGAGATACTCGGCGATGCGCTTCCGGCCGACCTGGTCGGCTTTTCGTTCGGAGGAGTCGCCTTCACTTTCCTCGCTGCGCTGCATCCCGACGTGGCAAGGCGCGTGATCCTGGTCGGCTGCGGCGGGCTCGATACGCCGGTGGGCCATGTCGACCTGAAGCGCGCCAGCGGCCTGAAAGGCGAGGAGCGGCGGGCGGTCCTGAAGCACAATCTGCTGGCGCTTATGCTTCACGGCGAGGACTGCATCGACGAATTCGCCCTCTGGCAGCTGGTCGCCAACGCAAGGCGCGCCAGGCTGAACGTTCCGGGACTGGTCCTGCCCGACCGGCTGACGTTTATCCTGCCCGACGTGACGGTGCCGGTCGACGCCATCTGGGGGGAATTCGACGGTCCGCATCCCGAGCCGGAGGTCCAAGAAGAAGTCCTGCGCCGGTTCCAGCCCGAAACCGATTTCCGGGTTGTCGCGGGAGCCGGCCACTGGGCGATGTTCGAACGGCCCGACGAATTCAACCGGACGCTGATCGATATGCTGGACCAGCCGTTGCGGAAGCTCGCATAATGAAATAGCACAGGCGATGCGTATTAAGGAGAGGCACGGCACCCGATGGTGACATTCACCAACGCCCGGATCTTCGACGGCCGGAAAAAGCTTCCCGGCCTGCACACGGTCGCGATCGAGGGGAACCGCATAGCTTCCGTGTCGGAAGGCGACGCGGACGGCGACGCCATCGACCTTGCCGGCATGACGCTCATGCCCGGCATGATTTCATGCCATTTCCATACCGATTTCTACAAGTTCACGCTGGAGATGGGCGTGTCGGGCGAGCCGCTCGGCAAGGAACTCCCGCCCGGCGTACTCATGGCAATCGGCGTGCGCAATTGCGGCATCCTGCTTGAAAGCGGCTTCACCGGCTATATCGGCGCAGCCTGCGGGCACGACATCGACGCGCAGCTCAAGATCGCGATCGCCGAAGGCATCATCCAGGGCCCGCGCATCCGGGCCTGCAGCGCGCATATCGGCACCACCGGCGACGTCAACGACAGCGTCAAGTGGTGGCGGCGCTTCGACAGTCCCGGCACCGACGTCTTCGTCGACGGGCCCGAAGACATGCGCAAGATGGTGCGCGAATACATCCGGCGCGGTTCGGAGACGATCAAGATATTCGTCAGTTCCGGCCATGGCGGCCTGCCCTGGCCGGTTCCGCGCAACATGGCCCGCGACGAGATCGCGGCCGTGGTCGAAGCCGCCCATATGCGCGGCGCGAAAGTGCGCGCGCATTCGGCCACCAAAGAGATGATCCGCGAATGCGTGGAACTGGGCGTGGACATCATCGACCATGGCGATGAAATCGACGAGGAGATCATCGCGATGATGGCGGAGCGCGGGACCTTCTGGGTGCCGAGCCTGCGATATCCCACCTGCATGGTCGAACTCGGCTGGGCCGATGCCGATTTGCCGGGCCAGATCGAAAACGTCCGCGCCATGCTGCCGGTCGCGCAGAAGGCAGGTGTAAGAATCCTGATCGGCGACGATTACAGCGGGGTGTTCCGCGGCGTTCTGGAAGACGACCCGCTCGACCACAAGGTCGGCGACTACGGACGGGAGTTCGCGTTCTACGGCGCCATCGACGGGCTCTCGCCGGAAGACATCCTGAGCTGGGGCACCGCCAATGCCGGCGAAGCGCTGCTCGGCGGGCATGACCGGCTGGGCGTGATCGAGGAAGGCGCGCTGGCGGACCTGATCGTGGTCGACGGGGACCCCCTGGCCGATCTTTCGCTGCTTGCCCGCCCACAATCCGCGCTGCGGGCCGTCATCCGCGACGGCGTGCTCGCGATCGACCGGCTCTCGCAAGAGGCAGCCGGTTCCCATGCGATGAAGGAAGCCGCCGAATGACGATCCCGGCCAACCGGAACCGACAATACATGCAGATGTGCTGGGTCGTGCCCGACCTCGACGCAGCGATCGGCCATTGGCTGCAGACCACGGGCGCAGGTCCGTTCTTCCTGTTCGAGGACGTCCATTTCACCGACAGCCACTACCGCGGCCAGCCGATGGACGTCGCGCCCCACCGTGCGGCGATCGGCCAGCACGGCGACATGCAGATAGAGCTGATCTGCCCGCTCGGCGACGATCCGGGAATATGGCGGGAGGTAGTGCCCGCCGGCAGCTTCGGCTTCCATCACACCGCCCTCTATTGCGACGATTACGATGCGGAGCGCGACGCCCTGATGAAGTCCGGCGCCGAAATCGCATTCGAGGGACTGATGATGGGCGCCAGGACCGGCTATCTCGATACGGTGAAGACTTTGGGCTTCATGACCGAGCTCATCACCGCCAACCCGGTAGCCGAAGAAGTGTTCGGCGCGTTTCGCGCCGCGGCCGAGAACTGGGACGGTTCCGACCCCATCCGCACATTGGGATGAGCGGCACGAACATGACGAATATCAAGGATGGACGGCTCGGCGACGGTTAGTCATGCCGGCCTTCGTGGGAGTGAATATGCAGGATACCAAGGTTTCCCCGTGCCGGGCAGTGACTGCCGACGAAGTGGCCCACTATCACGAATACGGCTGGGTCAAGCTGAAGAAGTTCGTCGACCCGGCGATGCTCTCCACCATCCTCGGCGTCGCGAAGGGGATCATGGGCGAAGACGGTGACAGCAATCCGCCGTACGGAATCGATCAGCCCTACTTCAATGCGCAATACGGCGGGCTCTACGCCAACCCCGATGTGCGGCCGATCTTCGACGGAATCGGCCCGGCGGCCAAGCAGCTCTTGAACCGCAAGGCCGGCACCGGCGTGCGGCTGTTCAACGATTTCTTCGGGCCTAAGCTTCCGGCCGCGAAGAAGACCAGGAACATGGGCAACGGCCCGACGAGCTTTCACCAGGACTACATCACCTTCGCGGTGGACCGCAGCGGCGGCATGACCTTCTGGATTCCGCTGGAGCCCTACGGTCCCGATGCCGGCACCATGTCATTCATCAACGGCTCGCACCGGCTGGGCGTCCTCGGCAATTACACCGCCTACGACGGCAAGGACATCCGGGAAGTCTGGCCCGAACTCAACGACCTGGAGATGAGCGAGCCGATCACTTACGAACTCGGCGATGTGACCGTCCATAACCACATGCTGGTCCATGGCGCTGGCGCCAACCACATGGACCGGCCGCGCTGGGCCTATCTGGTCCTGCCGCAGCCCGCCGACGCACGCTGGAACGGTGCACCGCCGGAGGCTTTCGACCCCTCGGCTCACAACATGACACCCTACGGCGAGTTTCCCGACAAGGCCTTCCCGATCATCGCCGACTAGGCTTCCGGTGGCCAGCAGGGCACGATCGCTGGCGCTGTGCGTCGTCACCGCAATCGCTTGCGGCGCCTGCACACATGGCGGTCCAGCCCGTTCTCACAAGAGCCCGTCCTGCCTTTCGGGGACCTATGACGGCGGCCAGACCGAAGTGGCCACGGGACTCGCGCTCGGCAGCGATGGGCGCTTCGCCTATGGCCTGTCCTACGGCGCTCTGGACGAAGGTGCCGGGGGACGCTGGGAGGCCGACGGAGACCGGGTCTACCTCACCAGCGATCCGGTCAAGCCGCCCGCACTGGCCTTCGTCGCGGAGCGCGCTTCCGATCAGGCCGGACTGTATGTCGAACTGGACGTGACCGGCGGGTTGTCGAGGCAATATTTCGATGCACGGATCGAGCTGGCGGACGGGCAAAGCCTGATGCGGCGATTCGAAGAGGATGGGCTATCCGTCGAGTTTGCCGAAGGCGACCGCCCGGTCTCGACAACGGTGCTGCTGCCGATGTTCGGCGTGGCAAGCATGCCTTACCGGCTGACGGGAGACGGCCCGAGGATCGTGCTGTTCCGGTTCGATCCCAACGATCTCGGCAAGGTTGCCTTCTCGCGGACGCCGCTGATGCGCGAGGGAGCCCGGCTGATCCTGGAACGTCACGGCCGCCGCCTGACCTTCCGGCCGGTCAAGGGCGGCTGCGGGAACGGTCAGCCAGACTGACGGCAGGCGGAAACGACCTCCTCGGCGATCGCCAGCGACGAGGTCAGCCCCGGAGATTCTATCCCGAACAGGTTCACCAGTCCCGGCAGGCCGTGGACTTGCGGTCCCTGGATGAGGAAGTCGGCGTCCGGCTCCGCAGGGCCGGTCAGCTTGGGGCGGATGCCGCTGTAACCGGGCGAGAGCTTGTCCGGATCGACCTGCGGCCAGAACTGGCGGACCGATTCAAGGAACGCGGGCTTGCGCGCGGGATCGACGGCGTAGTCGATCGCTTCCACCCATTCGACGTCCGGGCCGAAGCGGGCCTGCCCGGCCATGTCGAGCGTGAGATGCGTGCCCAGCCCGCCCTTGATCGGCACCGGATAGATCAGCCGCGTGAACGGTACCTTGCCCGAGTAGGTGAAGTAGCTGCCCTTGGCGAGGTGACGCGGCGGGATGTGACAGGCATCGAGCGCATCGATCGATGCCGCGACCGACTGCGCATGGAGTCCGGCGGCGTTGACCACTATCCCCGCTTGCAGCCGGGTCTCGCCGACATGGACGCACCAGTGCTCGCCCGAGCGCTCAACACGTTCGGCCGGGGCGTTGCGCGCCAGCATCGCGCCGTGGTCCTCGGCTTCTCCCAGCAGCGAAAGCATGAGGGCGTGGGAATCGACGATCCCGCTCGAAGGGGACAGCAGCGCCGCGACGCAGTCGATGGCCGGCTCGACTTGCGCGGCCTCGCCCCGATCCAGCCATGCGAGGTCCTCGTCCGCACCTGAAGCCTCGGCGTGGGCTGCAATCGCTTCAAGCCGGGCGCGTTCGCTCTCGTTCGCGGCGAAGGTCAGCTTGCCGCACCGGCTGTGCAGCACGTGGCGGCTGGCGCAATATTCGTAGAGCCGCCGCTTGCCCTCGATGCAGAGCCGTTCCTTGAGCGAGCCGTGCGGATAGTGGATGCCGGCGTGTATCACCTCGCTGTTGCGCGAGGACGTGCCGAGACCGAAATTGTCCTCGCGCTCGAGGACGATCACGTCCCTGCCCTCGAGCGCCAGCGCCCGGGCCGTCGCCAGCCCGACGACCCCTGCGCCGATGACGACTGCGTCTGTCCGGTCCATGCCCGGCGCCTAGACCGGATTGCCTTTGATTGAAACGTCATTCCCGCGAAAGCGGGAACCCAGCTTTCAAGCTCCGGGCTTGGCACGCCGGCAGTAACTGGGTCCCCGCTTTCGCGGGGATGACGAAGGTTGTGTCAGGCGAGAATGGCCCCCGCTTTGGGCCCGATCGCCAATGCCTACCAGACCAGCGGCACCGAGGCGGGTCCGATCACGCCGCTTGGCAGATAGGAGATCTGCGTGCCCGGCTTGAGATCGAATTCGGGGATGCGACGCAGCCATTCCTGCAGCGCGATCTTGATTTCCAGCCGCGCGAGATGGCCGCCCATGCAGGCATGGACTCCGCCGGTGAAGGTAAGGATCGGCTTGCGCGGGCGATGGAAATCGACTTCCCGCGGGTTCTCGTAGACGTCCGGGTCGTAGTTGCAGGCCGGCAGGATGCACATGAAACGGTCTCCCGCCTTCATCTGCACGCCGTTCATCTCCAGGTCCCGCACCAGCGTCCGGCCGGAGAAGGTGACACCGTAGTAGCGCAGCAGCTCCTCCAGTTGGCTGTCGATATTCTCCGGCTCGGCGATCATCTCGCGGCGGCGCTCAGGGTTGCGCGCGAGCCAGACCCAGATGTTGTTCATTGCCGCATAGACGGTGTCGATGCCGGCGATGAACAGGAAGAACACGAAGCCGTAGACTTCCTGTTCGCCCAGCGGCTCTCCGTCGACGGTGCCGTGGACGATCCTGCTTATCGCGCCGTTGTCGGGGTTGGCGCGCTTCTCCTCGATCACCGATGACAGGTATTCGCGGATCTCCGCCATGATCTGCACGGCCTTGTCGCGCTCGGCGAAGGAGATCAGCGAGACCACCCAGCGCACGAAGGTGTCGCGCATGTCGAGCGGCAGGCCCATGAGGTTGAGGAACACCGATACGGGAAGCGGGCGCGCGAAATCGGTCGTGAATTCGCATTCACCCTTGTCGATGAATTCGTCGATCAGTTCGTTGGCAAGAGCGCGGATGTCGTTCGACAATTCCAGCACCGCCTTGGGCGAAAGCATCGGATCGAGGATGTTGCGGTACTTGCGGTGCTCCGGGGGATCGAACTCGACCGGGATCAGCGGAAAGAAGTCTTCCGGATCGCGCGGAAAGATCGACCCGTTCTGGATCGTGAAGTCACTGCTCCGCAGCGCTTTCAGCGCATCGGCATGCTTGATCGTGACCCAGGTACCGCCGACCATCGTATCCGCGTCGTAGAAGAGCGGCGGGTACTTCTCATGCAGCGAGGGATAGAATTCGTAGGGATCGCTGAGGAATTCGGGGCCGACGATGTGCCCGAGCCTGAAAACAAGGTCGGAAGGAACGTGGTCGGGGACTTTCACGTCTGATTGGGCAGGGCTCGCCGCCATCTTGCTTCTCCTCGATCGAGACGGATCGCGTCCGCCTTCATGTTGTTGTTCGCGGGCCGGATACGAACGGGGGCCCGGCAACCAAGGCCGAGGCCCCCGAATACGCAGGCTCGGTGCCGCTTACCAGACCAGCGGCAGCGTCTCCGGGCCGATCACGCCGCCCGGACGATATTCGATCTCGGCCCCCGGCTTCAGCGAAAACTTCGGGATGCGTTTCAGCCATTCCTGCAGTGCGATCTTGATCTCCAGCCGTGCGAGGTGGCCGCCCATGCAGCTATGCACGCCGACGGTGAATGCCAGGATCGTCTTGCGAGGGCGGTCGAAATCGACCTCGGTCGGGTTCGGGAACACTTCCGGATCGAAGTTGCAGGCCGGCAGCACGCAGGTGATCCGGTCGCCCTTCTTCATCTGGACGCCGCGCATCTCGTAGTCCTGCGCGAGCACCCGACCCGAGAAGGTGACCGACCAGCGGCGCAGCAACTCCTCGACGATGTTGTCGATGTCCTCATCAGGCCGATCGATGATCTCCTGAACCCGGTCCGGATTGCGGGCGAGCCACAGCCAGATGTTGTTGAGCGTGGCGAAGACGGTGTCGAGCCCGCCGATGAACAGGAAGACGACGAAGCCGAAGACTTCCTTGTCCGACAGCGGCTTGCCGTCGACGATGGCATGCGCAATGCGGCTGACGACGCCCTCGTCGGGGTTCGCCTTCTTCTCGGCGATCGCTTCCTTGATGTAGGTCGTGATATTGAGGAAGGCCTTGCCCATCACCGCCGGGTCGCGCGCATGGAGCAGGTCGACCGCCCACGACACGAAGGTGTCGCGCATGTCCTGCGGCAGCCCCATGATGTCCAGGAAGACGGACACCGGCAGCGGCCTGCCGAAAGCCGTGGTGAATTCGCATTCGCCCCCCTCACCCGGAGCGCCCGCGAAGTCGTCGAGCAGGTCGCGCGCGCGCTGGCGGATCAGGCCTTCGAGCTGCATCACGCCCTTCGGGCTGAACAGCGGATCGACGATGTTGCGGTACTTGCGGTGATGCGGCGGATCGATCTCGATCGGGATGAAATAGAAATAGTCGTTCGGATCGCGCGGGAACGGCGTCGCCCCTTCGTTCGAGAAGATGTCCGCGTGCCGCAGCACGAACAGGGCGTCCTCGTGCTTGGTCGCCATCCACGCATTGATGTGATTGCCGACATCGTAGAAGATCGGCGGATATTTCTCATGCATCTTCGCCATGAAATCGTGCGGATTGGCGAGGAATTCGGGACCGGTGGTCAGGCCGGTCTCGAAAATGAGATCCTTGGGAACATGCGGCGGGATCTGGTCCCTCCCCGCGTAGCGTGGCAGATCGGGCGGAACAGGATTGGCTGCATCGATGGCCATGGCTCTTTCTCCCTCCGGAGTCAGTACTGGGCTTCAGGCAGGCGGACGACCAGCCCGTCGAGCTCGTCGCTCATCTCGATCTGGCAGGAAAGCCGGCTGGTGGGCTTCACTTCCGAAGCGGCGGCCTCGAGCAGTTCACGCTCTTCATCGGTAGCCGGTCCACCGACCTTTCCGGTCCATGCCTCGTCGACGTAGCAATGGCAGGTCGCGCACGACAGGGCGCCGCCACATTCGCCGACGATGCCTTCGATATTGTTATAGAGCGCTCCGCGCATGACGTTTTCGCCGACCGGCACATCGATAGCGTGCTCGGTGCCGTCATGATCGACATAGGTAACCTTTGGCATTCAACTCTCCTGCCCAACCCATAGCTTCGAGAACATTGTTCTCAACCACCTAGGTTAGCTTTTTTCGGTTGTCAACGGCTCCCGTTATGGACGGGCGTGCGAACACAGCGTAACCGAACGGGATGGAAACGCACAACAGACCGTCCGAGGTCATTCCTGCCCCAGAAACGGGCGAGGAGGACATTGATCGCGCACGGCTGCTTATCGATGCCGCCAACGAGCTGCTGGATGAAGGTGGCCTCGAGGGACTGACCATTCGCGCGGTCCTGAAACGGACAGGCCTCGCCCGGCGTGCGTTTTATGAACGCTTTGCGGGGAAAGACGGCCTGGTTCTGGCAGTCTTCGAGGAAACCCTGCTCCAGGCGGCGCAGATGTTCGCCGATCAGATCAGGCATATCGACGACCCGCTGAAGACGGTGGAGATCATCGTGACCGGTCTCCTGAGCGGCGCGCTCGACCGCGCCGGCGAACTCACCGAGCGCCGGGTCGCAGCAATGGTCCGCGAGCATTTGCGGCTGGCCGAATCCTGTCCGAACGAATTGCAGGCGGCGCTGGACCCTCTGCTGGACATCATTGCCGAAGAGGTCACCAAAGGCATCGGCACGGGGCAATTTCGCAAATGCGATCCCCATCTCCAGGCTACATTGATCTACAATCTTGTGGCAACGACTGTGCACACCGAACTGTTGATGCAGGAAGGCGGCAATGTCGATCGCTCCCGCGACAAGCAGTTCGGCGAGGAAATATGGGAGTTCTGCCGGCGCGCGATCGTAGCCTAGCCGGGCTCCCGAGAGGGAAGCGGGAGAGGACAGGAATGGAGAAGGACCTGGCGGGCAAGACCGCGTTGGTCACGGGCGCCAGCAGGGGGCTTGGCGTACACATGGCAACCAGGCTCGCCGCCGCCGGGGCGCTGGTCGGGGTAAACTACGCATCCGACGAGGCCGCAGCGAGCGAGACCGTCCGGCGCATCGAGGAAGCCGGGGGACAGGCCTTCGCCGTCCAGACGAAGCTCGACGGCGAAGCCGCAGCGCAGCAGCTCGCCGAAAGGCTGGAGAAGGAGCTTACTGCGCGCACCGGCAGCAATGGGCTCGACATCCTCGTCAACAATATCGGCGGCGGCGACTATGGCCCGATCGTCAACGCGAACGAGGAATTCTACGACCAGATGTTCACCAACAACGTGCGGGGGCCGTTCTTCCTGACCCGCGCACTCTACGACCGCATCAACGATTTCGGACGGATCATCAACATTTCCTCGGTCGGCGCACGGCTCACCGATCCCAACATCATCGTCTACACCATGGCCAAGGCGGCGGTCGATGCCTTCACCCGCGTCCTCGCCCAGGATATCGGCAAGCGCGGCATCACCGTGAATTCGGTGGCGCCCGGATTCACCGCCGGCCCGACCAACGACTACATCGTCAATGACCCGGTCGCAGCCAAGCAGGTGACCGACGTCACCGCGCTCGCCCGCTTCGGCCAGCCCGAGGAAATTGCCGACGTCGTGCATTTCCTCGCATCCCCGGCGGGGCGCTGGGTGACGGCGCAGAACATCGAGGCAAGCGGGGGCTTCAAGCTGTGAACCGTATCGCGGCATGGGCGGCATTGCCGCTCGCCCTTGCACTTGCCGCCTGCAAGGCGGGCGCGGGTGGCGACGCCGTACCGGATCGCTACGACTGGCCAAGCTACGGCGGGCAGGTCGACGAGGCCGGATATGCCGCGCTCGGGCAGATCCACAGCGGCAACGTCGACAGGCTCGGCCTTGCCTGGTCGCTCGACCTTCCCGGCCAGCAATCGCTGGAAGCGACTCCGCTCGCAGTGGACGGCGTGCTCTACTTCACCGGCAGCTATTCCGATGTTTTCGCCGTCTCGGTCGACACCGGCGAACTGCTCTGGACGCACCAAGCCAAAGTTTACGAACACAACAAGGCGAAGATGAACTTCATCTTCCCGCTCAATCGCGGCTGCGCCTATTCCGACGGCCGGGTCTTTTCGGCAACCATCGACGGTCGGCTGCTGGCGCTCGACGCCAAGACCGGCGAGCTCCTGTGGAGCACCGAGACGGTGGAGCGCGACGACCAGCGCTTCGTCACCGGAGCGCCGCGCGCCTTCAACGGCAAGGTCATCATCGGCCAGGGCGGCGGCGATACCGGCCAGCGCGGCTATGTCACCGCCTATGACGAGAAGACCGGCGAGCAGGCCTGGCGCTTCTATACGGTTCCCGGCAGCCCCGAGGAGAACAAAGGCGATCCGGCGATGGAGGCCGCCGCCAAGACCTGGAGCGGCGAATACTGGAAGACGGGCACCGGCGGCACCGCCTGGCACGGCATAACATTCGACCCCGAACTCAACCGGATCTACGTCGGCACCGGCAATTCCGGCCCCTACGATCCGCAAAAGCGCAGTCCGGGCGACGGCGACAACCTCTATCTCGCCTCCATCGTCGCGCTCGACGCCGATACCGGCAAGTATATCTGGCACTATCAGGTCAACCCGCGCGAAGCCTGGGACTACAAGGCGACGGCGGGCATGATCACCGCGACGCTGGAGATAGACGGCAAGCCGCGCAAGGTGCTGATGCAGGCGCCGACCAACGGCTTCTTCTACGTGCTCGACCGCGAGACGGGAAAACTCATTTCCGCCGAAAAGCTCGGCAAGGCCACCTGGGCGGAGCGGATCGACATCGAGACCGGACGACCGGTGGAGAATCCCGATATCCGCTACGAGGACGGCGAGAGCGTGATCTGGCCCTGGACCGGCGGCGCGCACAACTGGCAGGCCATGTCGTACAATCCCGATACCGGGCTGGTCTACGTCCCCTACATGGAGCTCGGCTTCCGGTTCACCCGGGCCCCCGACACCTTTTCCGGAGTGGTCGCGACGCCCGTCGGCTCAGACGACGAGCATGAGGGCAAGGGCGCGCTGATCGCATGGGACCCGGTCACGCAGAAACCGAAATGGACCGTCTGGCACGACTGGATGTGGAACGGGGGCACCCTGTCTACCGCAGGCGACCTCGTGTTCCAGGGCACCGCCGATGGCTGGCTGACGGCCTACGATGCCGAAGACGGCGACGTGCTCTGGCGATTCAACACCGGGCTGGGCATCATCGCTCCGCCGATCTCCTATTCATGGAAGGGCACGCAGTACGTCTCCCTGCTTGTCGGCTGGGCGGGACCGAACCCCTACGGCAACAACCTGATGCCCACCGGCTGGCGCTACAACGCCCAGCCGCGCCGCCTGCTGACCTTCAAGCTCGACGGCAAGGCGAAGCTGCCCGCGACGGCGCCCTACGACGAAACCCCGCATCCGCTGGACGACCCCGACCTCGTGCTGGCCTCCGCAGACGTCACCGCAGGAGAAACACTTTACCACATGGGCTGCAACGGCTGTCACGGCGGCAACCTGCAGTCCTCCGGCGCGCCGGGGCCGGACCTGCGCGAATCCGCCATCGCGCTCGACAAGGACGCCTTGTGGAGCGTGCTGCATGACGGGGTGCTGCTGTCGAAAGGCATGCCGCAGTTTCCCGGCTTCACCCGCGAGCAGGTGGGGCAGATCTACAGCTATATACGCGCCGGCGCCCGCAAGGAGCTGGAGCGGCAGGAAAAGGGTTCTCAGCCGGGCGCGGCCGAGGAGAAAAGCCGCTCGATATCGGCGGGATAGGCCAGGTTGGTTCCCGGCGTGAGCACGGCGGCCGAGCCTGCGGCCATGCCGAACCGGAAAGCCTTCTCCTCGTCCCACCCCCTTGCCAGGGCATGGACCATCGCGGCCAGGAAGCTGTCACCCGCGCCGACCGCGCTGCGGGCCTCGATATCGGCGGCGGGCAAGTGAAGCGCGCCATCGCGCCGCGCCAGCACGGCACCGCGATGCCCCATGGTGACGGCGACGAGTTCGGCCTGCCCCCCGGCGACGATAGCCGAGGCTTCCTCGGCGATTTCCTCCGGCGTTTCCACGTCCCGGCCGATGAGCTGGCGAAACTCGCCCAGGCTCGGCTTGACCAGCAGGAGGCCGCCGGCGGCGAGCCCTTGCTTCAGCGCCTCACCCGATGAATCGAGGACCAAGCCGATGCCCCGGTCGCGCATGATAGCCGCAACTCTTCCATAGAAGTCCGTGGGCACGCCGGGCGGCAGCGAGCCGCTGGCCACAAGGTAATCGCAATCCACCTGCGCGAGTTCGTCGAGGCACCGCTGCCACTCCTCCGGCACCACCTTCGGACCGGGCGGAACGAAGCGGTATTCCTTGCCGCTCCCCCGCTCGAATACGGCAGTGGAAAGCCTTGTGGGCTCACTGATCGGAATGCGCATGCGCACCAGCTGGTGCAGGTCCACCAGCCCATCGAGCGCCGGTCCCGTCGGTCCGCCGGAGAGATAGATGCAGCGGGCATTGCCGCCAAGACGCACGAAAACGCGGGCGACATTGATGCCGCCGCCGCCCGGCGCGTAGTACTCGCCGCCCGCACGCATCTTGCGCGTGTGAAACACGCTCTCGACTTCATAGGCCACGTCGATCGTGGGATTCATCGTCAGCGTGGCGATGGTCTTCATGCGGGCATCCCGGCCTTCATCCGTTGCGAGCCATACCTTTCCTTATCGCCGGCGCATGACATCGCAAGGACCGAAAAGGCAACGGCCGGGCCAGCTGACGACCCGGCCGTGCACGAAATCCGCCGATGTCTGGCGATCGGGGGAGTACCGCCATGCCGCCGGCGGAAACTGCGGCTACTTCTTGTTGCCGATCGGTATCGACCGCGGCTTCTTTTCCTCGGCTGCGAGGCGAGGCACAGTGACTTTCAGCAGCCCCTTGTCGAGATGCGCCTCGGCCTTGTCGGCATCGGCCTCGAACGGCAGCGCGAACCGGCGCATGAAGGTTCCCTGGCTACGCTCGACGAGGTGGTAATGCTTGTCCTCGTCCTTCTCCTCGCGCTCGTCCTTGTGCTCGGCCTTGATGGTGAGCACGCCGTCGTGGATGTCGAGCGTGACATCCTTCTCGTCGAAGCCCGGCAGCTCGGCCGTCAGTTCCAGGCCGGCCCCGGTTTCCGCGACATCGACCTTGGGCACCAGGAAGCCGCCTTTCTCGCTGGTCATGGCCGCGGGCAGCCCGCGCCCGAAGTCTTCGAGCAGGCGGTCCATTTCCTCGCGAAAGCCCGTGAACGGGTCGTAGCCGCCCCGTGCAAGCCCGGCACGGCGGAAGGGAATAATCGAACGAAAATCAGCCATCTCATGTCTCCTCGAATAATCTTGCATTCATAACATATGCAAAAGAAACATGCATTGATTGCGGTCAAATTACCGGACCAGTCGCCGAGTTCCGGCTGGAAAACGGCGCCTCATCCGGTCTGGCCAAGCAGTGCGAATTGCGTCACCATGCGCACAGCAACAGCCATTCAGGGCGAAAGGGAGAGCGAGCGATGCGGTTTCGCCCATTGCATCCGGATTTTGGTGCCGAAGTGCTCGATTTCAATATCCAGACAGGCGGCACGGCAGAAGAAATCGAGGAGCTGCGGCGCGCCTATGACGAATACAGCATGCTGCTGTTTCGCGGCGGCGGCAGGCTTGCCCCCGAACGCCATGTCGAGATCGCCGGCTGGTTCGGCCCGCCCGAGCCCGTCGACAACAGCGGCGAAGGCGATTTCGTCTCGGTCCTGCAGAACGGGGATTCAGCCGGCAGCATGAAGCTGCCGTTCCATTCGGACCTCACCTACACCGACGATCCGATCCAGGCGATCTGCCTGCAGGCGATCGAACTGCCCAGCAAGCCGACTTCGACCACCTATGTGAGCGGCTCGGCCGCCTGGTTCAGCCTGCCCGCCGACCTCCAGGCACGGCTCGAGGGGCTGACGCTGCGCCATTTCTACCGGACGCGGATGCGGGAGTTCGACTGGCCCGATTTCATCGCCGAACATCCCGTCCGCAAGAGCCATCCGCGCACCGGCAAGCCGATCCTGTTCGTCACCGAGAACCATGCGGAGCGCATCCTCGAGCTCGACGAGGACGAAAGCCGCGCCCTGATCGACGAGCTGTTCGGCCATCTCTACGCGCCCGAGCGGCAATACGAACACGTGTGGCAGCTCAACGACGTGCTGATGTGGGACAACCTCGTGCTGCAGCATGCCCGGACCGAACAGTCCGACCCCGGCGAGGGAAAGCGCGCCCTGCAACGCGTCGCCCTTTCGGACACGACGCTCGGCCAGCACCTCGAAAAGGCACGGGCGCAAGCAGCGGCAGCCTAGACGTTACACCGCATTCTCCGCGTCGAAGCGGGCGGCCTCGTCGAAGGCGTCAAGGACATAGCGGACATAGCCCTGTTCGAAGCCCTTGCGATGTGTCGGATCGGTCACGATCACCGGGTAATCGTTTCGGATCGCGTTCAGCACCATTTGCGCGGCCTCCCCCGCCGGCCGGCTGACCGCCTGGTCGTGCTGGTCGGCGGCGCGGGGCAAGGTCACCTCGGACTGCTGCGGGCCGCCATAGCTGGCGGGCCGGTAGCGCGGAGAATCGGTAATGCTGCTTTCCACGGCGCTGGGGCACAGCACCGATGCGCCGACGCCGTATTTTGCAAGGTCCGGACGCAGGCTGAGGATCATGCCGACAATGCCGGCCTTCGCCGCGACATAGGGCGCATGGGCTCCGACGAAAGGCGCCAGCAGCGCAGCCACCGAAGCCGTGGCGACGACATGGCCCTCGCGCGCGGCGATCATGTCGGGCAGGAACGCCTGGATGCAATGCGTCACCCCGTAGAGGCTGACGTCGATCACCCAGTCCACGTCGTCATCCGACATGTCGGTGAGTTCCTCGAACATCGTGACGCCGGCATTGGCGACCAGCAGCGAGACCGGCCCCAGCTCGCGATTGACCTGCCGTTTCATCGCCGCCACCGAAGCGCGGTCGCTGACGTCGCACGCGATCGCCACCGCTCTCCCGCCGGCCCGCCCGATTTCATCCGCGACCGCCGCCGCACTGGCTTCCATGATGTCGGCGACGGCGACCGCCGCGCCTTCCCGCGCCAGCGCCAGTGCAATCGCCTTCCCGATGCCGCTACCCCCGCCGGTAACGACGGCGACCTTGCCGGACACGTCCATGCCCTCTCCCCTTCCCTTTTCCTCGAATGATCCGTGCGATGCTGCCGGTGAACCGGGCCGGACGCAACACAATCGGAGAGGACGGAGCGGGCTGCCTGGGCTATGCTGCCGGGACAGAGAACGAATGGATGGGAGACTGACAATGCCGGCGCCTGAAATGCCCCAGAAATCGCCTTATTCCGTCGAGGTGGAGGCCGGTAAGAACTACTGGTGGTGTTCGTGCGGTAAGAGCGAGAACCAGCCGTTTTGCGATGCGTCGCACCGCGGAAGCGAATTCGCGCCGCTCCAGTACACGGCCGAGAAGGACGGCACCGTCTATTTCTGCGGATGCAAGAAGAGCGCGAACGGCGCGCTTTGCGATGCGTCTCACCGGAACCTCTAGCCCCGGAGCTGATTGAACCGGGCAAGTAACCCGGCCTTGCGGGGCGGCTTCGCGGCACCCCGGAGGCGGCTGTCGCGGGAAGGCAGCGGATATCCGCCACGCTCCTCGTGCAGCCGCCAGCTTATGCGGACATTGCCGCTCAGCCCTTGAGGCGGATCGCCGCCTCGTTGAGCTTGCTCCGGTCATGCCCGACCTTGCGAATGATGTCGCGGGCCTGCTGCCGGGTCAGTCCGTGCTTGCGCGCGAAGTAGGTCACTTCGTAACCCTGCCCGGCATAGGTGCGTCCGCAATTGCCATTGCTTCGATTGGTCTGACTGTTGTTCATCGTGTCACCTCCTTTCGATGTTCAATCGATGAGGCGGTTATCGCCGGCCCGCGCCGGAAAGGCGGTGAACTAACTCACCGGTGCCGTGTGACTTTTCTCACCTCGGGCGTTAATCATCCGGAAAGCATGCCGGTCCGCGGAGTTCCCCGCCGGATCCACCATCCCCGACCGGGCTGGAGCTATTCTCCGAGGAAACGCGGCAATTCCCGCAGCTGACCCTGCCAAAGCGGGTTGGCGGATGCCTCCCTGAAAACGTCGAGCCACGGCTCCGGAAGGTCGTTCGCACAGAGATGGATCCGGTCGGCCCGGTCCACCGGAAAGCCGAGGCGACGCAGCTCGCTGCTCGTGACCACAAGCCAGGCCGATTCGAGCACGCGATGGCCGAGCAGCGTCATCACGCCCGCCCACGGATGGCGCATCGCGACCCGCAGCGGCATGCCGCCGAGCCGCGCCTCGTCGTGGGACGCCCAGCCGCACGCCGGGCCCTCCGTGAGACGGGAAACAAGCGCCTGGGCTTCGCCCATCTGCCCGTCGTCGATCACGATGACGTCGAGCGGGATCCTCCCCGGCTCGCTGCCCAGGATCGACATCACCGTTTCGAGCTTCGGCCTGCCGGCCACGGTCATGATGTCGATCCCGGGCGTCAGGTTCATCTCGATGAAAGCCCCGTCGCCGTCTTCCCAGTTCCGGCCGATGTCGCTCGACATGTAATCGAACCCCACGACCCGAACCTTGAGCGTGCGCGCCGCCGCCTCGGATGCCCGGGCGATGTCGGGATGCAGCTCGCCGGTCACGTCGGTGGCATGGCCACCCGTGGACAGGTTGGAATTGCCCCGGACAATTGCCGATTCGCCCGCCGGCAGGACCGTCTCCGCCGACATGCCCTTGCCGGCCAGAAACTGCTCAGCGGCATTGTCGAACCTTATCGGATCGAGATAGCCGTCATCGCAGATCCTGAGCTTCGACCTTTGCGCGTTCGCTCGCTCGATTAGCTGGCGGATGGTGCTTTCGCCATCCCCGGTCACCGCCGGTGGATGGCGTCTGAAGGCGCCGGTGAAGCACCCGTCGATCACCATGATGCGGGTGTCCTCGCCCTGTGCGAACCCTTCGAGCATCACCGGCCCGGGCGAGAAGGCTCGGGCATAGGCGAAGCCCGCGCGAACCTCTTCGATATCGGACAGCCCGGTGGTGATGCCCCTGCCCCCGCCGAGGCGCAGGGGCTTGGTGACGCAGGGAAAGCCGATCTTCTCGACCGCGCGCGCAATGTCCGCCTCTTCCCTGATCAGCGCGTAGTCGGGAGTCGGCAGGCCCAGGCTGACCAGGAACTCCTTGCTCTGGTCCTTCGCGTTGATCACCTGCGCGCCCAGGTGCCCCTCTTCATCCGAGGCGGACTCGCGCATGACCCGGCTTCTCGCGCCCCAGCCGAATTGCCAATGCGTCCGCTTGCCCCAGGCCGGCATGCAGGGAATGCCGACGGCCCGCGCGATCTCCATCAGCATCCGCGTCTGATAATCGGGGTGCCAATAGCGGCACGCTTCCCCGAACTTTTCGAGCTGCTGTTCCCACGCGGCCGGGTCGACCCGGTCTTCGGCCACTTCGGTGACGAGATCGACGGCATATTTCAGCGCGGTCAGGCTCATCCCGGGCTGGTGGAAGCCGAGCCACAGCCGCACGGTCCGCTCATCGAGCTTGTGCCAGCCGAAGGCGTGGAGGTAGCCCCTGGTATGGTTGAGCGCCGCGAAAGCCCAGTGCACGACGAGCCGCGCGATCCGTTCCGCTTCGTCGACGGCGACGTCCGGCAGGGGTTCGGTGCGCGTCCAGCCGTGCAAAGCCGTGATACGCGATTCGATGGCCTCACCCCGCGACGCCAAGGTTTCGGGTACGGCAAGATCCACGATCACCACGGGTTCGCGCGAATAGGGATTGGGCCC
Organism: Novosphingobium sp.; assembly: GCA_024236175.1. Taxonomy (GTDB): domain Bacteria; phylum Pseudomonadota; class Alphaproteobacteria; order Sphingomonadales; family Sphingomonadaceae; genus Novosphingobium. The sequence goes on from JACKKY010000004.1 coordinate 691,403, forward strand.
GTAGAACGTCCCCTTGTGGACAAACCCAAGCAAACCGTCACACCCCCGTCGCCAGCGCGGCGGATCGCACCCCGGATCGGGACCGCCGGACTCGTGACGACAGTCTAGGCCCTCGCCGCGGCGCGGGCCAGCGCATAGCTGCCGAAACGCCCCGCACGGTGGTCAGGGGCCGGTCAGTCCGTCTCGTCCCAGGTGCCCTCTGTATTGCTGAGGATGAATGCGGCGTTGCCTTCGGTCAGCGCGCGCCTGTCCGGATTGGTCAGCTGGGCGAAGCCCTCCGCCATTTCCGGCATGACGAACACGGGGCCGTTCGCGATATTCTCCAGCGTCAGGCTGGCAACCCAGTCCGAAGCGACGCCCTCGCCCCGCTTGTAGACGATGCCGAGCCGTTCCATCGCCGGCGTGTTGGTCGACCCGACGACGACATGCAGCACATCGACGCCGTGCTGCCGCATTTCCCACCACAGCCCCTCGGAAAAGATCTGCGAGAAGGCCTTGGCCCCGGAATAGGTTATCACGCTGGGGCTGCCGGCCACGCCCGCGAGCGAGCCCATCAGGACGATACCGCCCCGGCCCCGCTGCGCCATCTTGCGGCCGAAATGATGGGCCAGCGTGGTCTGGCCGACGACATTCAGGTGGATGACCTGGTTCACGTCCTCGAGCGACCAGTCGATGAACGGGCCGGTCCGCAGCGAAGCGCCGGCATTGTAGACCAGCAGCCCCACTTCGATATCGTCGGTGATTTCGCGGACGCGATCCAGCATGTCCGGCGCCGTCAGGTCGAGCGCCAGCGTGCGGACTTCCACCCCCAGCGCCCGGACCTCGGCCGCGACCTCTTCGAGCGGTTCCGGCTTTCGCGCGATCAGGACGCTGTTGATGCCGGATTGCGCGAGATCGCGGGCAATGCACGCGCCGATGCCTTCCGATCCTCCGGCGATGACCGCCCAGGGACCGTATTTTCCGGCATCGACTGTCATCTCGCTCCCTTCCCGGCAACGGTGGTCCGGCCGGCAAGCCGGACCATCTCGCGCGATCAGAAGTTGGCGGTCACCTCAAGACCGACAATCCGCGGGTCACCCCAGATCAGCAGGTTGCCGTAGCTGGCGCTGGAGTTGCCGAAGGTGGTGTAGCCCTGGTTGAACAGGTTCTTGGCGTAGATCGCCAGTTCCCATTTGTCGTCCATGGTCTTCACGCCCAGGCGGGCGTTGACCAGCCAGTAGTCAGGCCCGACGGAATCGGGCAGCACGCCGGTAAGCCCGGATTGCTGCCAGAGCACCTCATCGGTGTAGGATGCGAGGACGTTGCCGATGACGCGCCAGTCATCGCTCACCGGCTTGTCCAGATCGGCGTGCAGCGACAACTGCCACTCCGGCGAGTTGATCATGCGCTTGCCGGACTGGTCGAAATCCTCGAGCACCGGATTGTTGGCGATCCTGAACGTCTTGTAGCGGGCATGGAGATAGCCGACGCTCGCCCCGATCGTCAGCGGATCGGCGACGCGGGCGTTCACGCTCGCTTCCGCGCCATAGGTTTCCGCGCTACCCGCGTTGACGACCGCGATCGACACGGTCGGGAACGCCGGCCGCGCATGGGCGGATACCTGCACATCCTTGTAATCGTTGTAGAAGACCGCGCCGGTCACGTTCACCCGGCCGTTGGCCATGGGCGCGCGGAAACCGACTTCGAAGGTATCGATGGTCTCGCCCTTGAAGATGCCGCCCTGCGTGTAGGGGTCGGGGAAGATCGTTACCGGGACCACCGGCACGATGCCGCCCGCCTTGAAGCCGCGCGCCCAGCGGGCATAGACGTTGCCGCCGCCGTCGAGGCTGTATTTCAGGGTCGCGGACGGAAGGAACTTCTCCTCCTTCAGGCTGACCGGCGCCGGCGCTCCGGTGGCATCGAAGGACGTCGCGTCGTTCTTTTCGTTGATGTAGCGGCCCGACACCGTGAGGTTGAGGTTCTCGGTGAAGTCGTAGCCGAGCTGCAGGTAGGGAGACCAGTTGGTCACCTTGTAGCGGCCGCTTCCCGACGGGAGGTTCGCCACGAACGGCACCGGCGTCAGGATGTCGGTTTCCAGGCCTCCATTGAACTTGGCCTCGAGATAGGAAATGCCGGCGACGTAGCTGAACGGGCCGTCGCTGGTCGAAACGGCGCGCAGCTCCTGATAGAGGGTCTGCTTGTTGATGTTCACTTCGGCGGCAAGGAAGTTGAACGGCGTCGATCCCAGTTCGGTGAGGAACCGGCTCCGGTTCTTGCGATAGGCGGTGATCGAAGTCAGGTCGACGCCGGGCAGCTCGAGAACCGCCGTGGCCGAAATGCCGTAGTCTGTCAGCTTGGCGAAGCCTTGGCCCCGCTGGGCCGTGGTGAACTTCTTCGTCACCGAAGTCGCGAAGTTGCCCAGCGTCGCCGGCGTCGTGTTCGCACCGAGGAAATTGTTGAAGAAGCCCGACAGGACGGCGACGGCGTAACCGGGCGTTTCGTTGTAGCCGCCGTTACCGTTGTCATCGTCCTTCTTGCTGTAGTCGCCGGCGATCGTGATCTTCAGCGTGTCGGTGGGCTTGACCATCACCTTGCTGGAAACCGCCCAGAAGTCCTCGTTGACGTAACCGGACCGGGCGAGAAGGCCGGAGTTCATGAAGTCGGCCAGTTCGGAGGATGACGCCAGCACCGGGGCGCCGGTCGCATCGAAACCGATGATCCCGGCCGCGCCGCCAAGGGCCGGGCTGGCCGGGAAATTCGCCGCGGAGAATTCATTGTCGTTGGGCGTGATGTTCTTGATGTAGTGGCCGTGCCGGCGGATTTCGGCAGCCACGGTCATCGCCGCGCGTTCGCCCAGCGGGATATTCGCGAAAGCCGATCCCTGGATCGTTTCCTTCTCGCCGTAGGAAAAGCGGAACTTGGCGGAAACCGTGTCGGGATCGGGCTGGCGGGTGATGATGTTCACCGCGCCACCGGTCGCGTTGCGGCCGTAGAGCGCGCCCGGCGCCCCCTTGATCACCTCGACGCGTTCGACATCGACGAAATTGTTGACCAGCGTGCCGAAGACGCGCGGCACATCGTCGATGAAAGTCGCGACGCTCGGGTCGGCGCCGACGAAGATCGAGTTGCCGACGCCGCGGATGAACATCTGGTTGTAGCCGGACGAGTTCGAAGGCGTGAAGCCCGGCGTGGTCAGCTGCAGGTCGCTCATCTGGCGAATGCCCGACTGGTTCAGCTGGTCGCCGCTCAGTGCCTGGATCGACAGCGGCACGTCGAGCACGCTCTGCGACTGGCGCTGGGCGGTGACGACAATCTCGCCGACCCCTCGATTATCCGCCTCGTCCGTGGCGTCCTGCGCCAGCGCCGGAGTCGACAATACGGGCACGGCAGCCATCGCCGAAGCCAGGAAAAACGCACGCGGGTTCAACTTGATCATCTCAATCCCCTCCCATCGGCCGGTCTTTGCGGGGCTTCGCCCCGCGACCGGTTCCTTCCTAAACCGAGCTTGCATCCGCTTCGGCCGATAATCAATCCCAATTCACACGGCGGGTTTCAGACAGAAAATTGCCCTCCTCATCCCCGGCGGGAAACTTCCGACCGGTATCAGGAGGCGGACGCGGGTTCGGGCAAGGCCGAGGGGTGCAGCGGCGCCGCCATCTTCTGCAATTCCGGCAATACCTCGGCCGCAAACAGGTCGATGCTGCGCACGGCCTCGTCATGCGGCATGTGGCCGAATTGCGGGACAATGGCGATTTCCGCGAAGGAACACGCCTCCTGCGCCGCCCTGATCTTCTCGAACACCCTTTCCGGCGTGCCGATCATCAGGTTCGACGCATCGTAGCCGGGCAGCTTCGGCGTCCCCTCCACCTTGCCGGTGACCGCTTCTTCCAGCAGCGCGGTCGCGCCAGCCTCGCGTTCGGCATAGGCCTCGTAGCCCTTCACGCCCCTGAAGTTGGACGCATCGGCGAAACCGTAGTGGATGTTGACGTCCATGTTGGCCCGCACGATCCACTCGTTGGACCGCTCCGCCTCGGCTTCGCTGGGCACGCAATACATGAACAGGACATTCCGCGGTTGGCAGGGCGGCAGCCCCTCCTCCGCCCGCCAGGCATTGACCTGCCGCACGGATTCGCCCGCCACCTCGATCGGCTTGTTGCCGACGAACAGCGGCACCATGCCGCGCCGCGCCAGGATTTCCAGCGACTGGGGTGTTGCCGACGAACCGAACAGGCGCTTGTGCAGGTCTGTGCTCTTCGGGGCCGGACGGATCGAGGTTTCCGGTATCCGGAAGATCTCGCCCTCATAGGAAAAGCGCTCGCGGGTGAAGGCGAGTTCGAGGATTTCGAGCGTCTCGTTGAAGCGCTGCCGGCTTTCCTCGCGCGGGATGCCGAGCGCCTCGAACTCGGACTTCGCGACGCCGCGGCCGAGCCCGATCGTGGTGTACCGGCCGTTCGACAGGATATCGAGATAGGCGATCTGGTGCGCCAGCCGGATCGGGTGCCACCACGGCGCGACGACGACGAAAGTGCCGAACGAAATGCGCTCGGTCCGTCCCGCGAAATAGGTCAGCATCTGGATCGGGTTCGGCGACATGCCATAGGGCGTGCCGCAGTGGTCGGGCGTCCAAATCCCGTCGAAGCCCAGCGGTTCGGCCATGTCGCCGATGGCTAGCGTCGATTCGACGAATTTCCAGTCAGGCTCGGCAGGCGGTCGGCTGAAATCCTCGGCAAGGACCCGGTCCCAGTCGAGCGAATTGTGCGAAGCCAGGCCGAGATTGACTTTCATCGTTTCAGTTCTCCGCTACGCGGCCGTCATTCCCGCGAAAGCGGGAACCCAGTTACGCAGCGTTCCACCTGACGCCACTTCAGGGGCTGGGTCCCCGCTTTCGCGGGGATGACGAAACCGGGGCGAGGAGCGCTGCCTACTCCTCTTCGAGCAATCGCGGCGCACCGCGTCCTTCCATGAAATCGGCCAGGTTGCGATGCAGGTTGATGACCTTCTGTTCCTGGTGCGGATTGGGCTGCACCCCGCGGAAACCGCTCGACTTCATGCCCTTCTGGACGAATTCCATGTTGGAGAAGTCCTGCATCAGCACCGATCCCCAGTTCTCCGGCGTGCGCTCGGCGAAAACCCATTCCGTCTCGGGCTCCTCGCCTTCGGGGAAGCGCTCCAGCGCGTAACTTTCGAACAGGCACTGGTTCGGGTCGTCGCCCCAGGGGCGGACCCGGTAGCACAGCGCGAAGGTGACACCGTGCAGGATGTTCTGGTTGGGGAACAGCCCCCAGGCGAGGCCCGATTCCTGCATGATCTCGGGCGGGACTTCCGGCCAGATCACGCCGCGCTCGGCATCGTCGCGCTTGGCCGACGCCATCCAGTGCGCGATGATTTCGGCCGGCGGCGTATCTTCCGGCAACTCATCGACCAGCCGGCTCGCGGCGTTCACCAGCGTCTCGGTCGAGGCCGAGTAGTTGACGGTCTCGTAGTTCTCGCGGATCAGCTCGTAGGTCGAGACGCGGGCGTCGTCGCCCTTGCCGGCGCGCGTGGTGCCGGCGCTCTCGCTCATCTTGAACTTCTCGTCGCGCGTGTCGTAGCTGCTGACGCTGTGCAGGCCGTACTGCTTGGAAAGGGCGTAGTAGTCGCCATAGGCCAGCAGCTGGGTGTGCGTTCCCGCCACGTGATAGGGTTCGAGGAAGGCTTCGAGCGCGACTTTCCAGTTGCACGGATAGACCGACCACTGGCGCCACTTGTAGCGCATCTTGTCGAGCTCGAAATGATCGAGGATCTCGCCGGCCCGGCCCATCCATTCCTTCAGCGAAACGCAGTCCGGATCCATGTTGATGTAGATGTACCCGCCCCAGGTATCGACCTGGACTTCGGACAGGCAGGTGTTGTCCGGATTGAGGTAACCCTTCCAGTCCTGCGGATCGAGGATGTAGGTGTTGTTGCCGTCCAGATCGAAGGTCCAGCCGTGGAACCCGCAGACGAAGTTCTTGCGGGCGTTGCCGCGCACATCGTGGACGCCGTCGGGAGTGTCGACGAGCTGCCGGCCGCGATGCGGGCACACGTTGTGGAACGCCTTCAGGGCGCCGTCGCCGTTGCGCAGGACGATGATCGATTCGTCGGCGACGTTGTAGGTCAGCCAGTCGCCCGGATTGGGCAGGTCCGTCTCGCGTTCGACCATCTGCCAGACCTTCGGCCAGAGCAGCTTCTTCTCGGCCTCGAGATACTCCTTCGAAAGGAACGCGTCGGTCGGATAGGTGACGAGCTTCTCGTCATCCATATCCTTCGCGGTGATGTTGTCGATCTTGAATGTCTCAGGCTTGTTCACAGTCATTCTCCCGTATCCCGAGCGACGCCGCCTGCGGGGCGAAGCCGATACCGGCCCGCCGGACGGCTCGGGAACTCAATGAAACCAACAGGATTGTTCATTAGCCCAATTCCGCAACGTATGGAACATCCGAGCGTCACTTGCCGGGCAGGCTGCGAACGTAGGCAGCGACGTCGATAACGTCCTTCTCCTGCAACGTGCCGGGGAACAGTTTCGGCATGCGTGGCCCCGGCTGCTTGATGAACGCAACCGCTTCGTCCTGGCTGTAGCGGGCGGCCAGCCCGGCGAGCGGCGGCCCGGCACCGCCCTGCCCCTGCGCGCCGTGGCAGACCGCGCAGCTGACGCGATAGATCGACTGTCCGTGCGCGACATCGGCGACGGCCGATGCGGGAGCGGCTGCAGCCGTCGCGCTTTCCGGCACGCTGTAGATAATCATCGTCGGTATGCCGGTCGCGCCGGTCCATGACGAGCGCGAGATGTTGCCCGAGCTCACCGCCACATACTGGCGGCCGCGAATGCGATAGGTGATGATGCCGCCGGCGATCGCCCCGCCGGTATCGATCTTGCGCAGCACCGAACCGTCCGAAGTGCGCAGGGCATAGAACAGCCCCGACGTGTCGCCGGCGAAGGTGACCCCGCCGCCGGTCGGCGTGATCGCGCCTATCACGGGAGCCGGCGTGCGGTATTTCCAGCGCGGCTTTCCGGTCTTCGCGTCCAGCGCCATGATCCAGCCGGTAGCTTCGGAATCGCCGCGCTCCATCCGTCCGCCGACATAGGGCTGGCCGGGAACGTAGGGCCCGTACTCGGTCTTGGTGAGGTAATAGCACCAGTCGACCGAGCCCACGACCAGCAGCCCGGCCTTGGGATCGTAACCGGGCGAGCTGTATTCCACGCCGCCCTTGGCGCCCGGGCACACCCGTACGCCCTCGAACGTCGGGACGGCATCGAAATTGTCGATCGTGGTGACCGGCTGCTTCCAGACCAGCCTGTGGCTCTTGCGATCGACCATGTAGACATGGCCGTCCTTAGATGCCTGGGCGAGCAGCTTGCGCCCGCCGACCTCGATCAGGATGCCGGGCGGCGAGACCCCGTAGTCGTGGCTGTCGTTCGGCAGCGACTGGTAATGCCACAGATACTTGCCGGTCCGCGCGTCGATCACCACCGCCGAATTTGTGAAGAGGTTGTCTCCCTTGCGCACGTCGGGATCGAAGGCCGGGGCGGGATTGGCCACCGGCACGAACAGTTCCCCGGTCGCCGGGTCGAGCGTGTAGGTCGACCAGGTGCCGCCGCCGCCGTGCTTCCAGCTGTCGCCGCGCCACGTATCGTTGCCGAATTCGCCCGGGCCAGGAATGAGGTTGAAGGTCCACAGCTTCTCGCCGGTCTTCGCATCGAACGCCATCAGCCGGCCCCGGATGCCGAGATCGCCGGCGGCTATGCCGATGTAGACCTTGCCGTCCCACACCAGCGGCGCGGCGTTCATGTATTCGCCGCGCTTCGGGTCCGCGCCCTTGACCCGCCACAGCTCATGGCCGGTCATCGCGTCGTAGGCGACGAGGCGCCCGTCCCCGGTGCCGCGGTAGAGCTTGCCTTGCCAGTGGGCGGCGCCGCGATTGGCGTTGTAGACCTCCGCCTCGTCGAACGGATAGATCGCCTTCCACACCACATCGCAATTGGTCGGCTCGATGGCGATGGTCGCCTGCGCCGCCGTGACATAGATCATGCCGTTTACCAGGATCGTGCCCGCCGAGAACGGCCCCGGGCCCGAGACGCGGACGCGGCAGACTTCCTCGAGCTGGCCGACATTGGACTCGTCGATCATCGCAAGATTGCTGAAGCGCTTGCCGTCGATCGTGCGGTTGTAGAACGGCCAGTCGGTATCGCCCGGCCCCGGCGACGCGACCTGCGGCGGCAGCTCCGTCACGTCCAGGTCCATCTGCTGGATCGCGTCCGCGTTCTTCGCCAGCGGCGAATCGCCAGGCTGCCCCGGCACCGCGCTTGCCAGACCCGATGCCAGCACCGCAACCAGCGCGCCTCCCGCGAGCAATCGCTTGCGTATCAATGCCACGTCCTTCGCCTCCCCCTAGCCGGCCCTGCTGACATTCACCGGCACCGCGGACATGCGCGGCATCATGTTGACGCTCGCAAGATCGCGGTCGTCGGCGATCAGCAGGTTGGTATTGACGCCGGGACCATCCTCGTCGGGCAGGCCGCCCCAGCAATGCGAGATCGAGACCACGCCGGGCCGAACCGCCTCGTCCGGCTGGGCGACGGTTTCGATGGTGCCGTGATCGGACGCAATCTCCACCCGGTCGCCCGGCGCGATGCCGAGCGCATCGAACTCGGCCGGGTTCATGTAGGCGGGGTTCACCGGATCGTATTTCAGCGTACCTTCAAGGTTGTTGCCGACGCTGTTCATCACCCGGTTCATCCGCCGCGAGATCAACAGGTGCGAATGTCCCGGCCCCGGCCCGGGCGCCTGCGCGAGGTCCGAAGCGAGGAATTCCTCGATCTCGGCCGCGACGTCTTCCGGCATGACATCGAAACGCCCGTTCGCTTCCGGCCGGGCCGGCTGGACCATGGCCGAGGGGTGGTCGTAGATGCGACCGGAGGGATATTGCCTGAGGTCCGCCTTCAGCTCGGCGAGCGTTATCCGCCCGTGCGCGGCCCGCATTTCGAGCATGTCGTCCGTGCTCGGCGGCTGGTTTACGCCGAAGTCCAGGTCGAAGCCGGAGAACTTCATGTCGAGGCCCAGCCGCTTGGCGATCGCCCAATAGGGATACCAGTCCTCGACGAGGTCCGCGCCTTCCGGGGGATCGATCACCGGCGGCGCATATTGCGACCAGCTGATCGTGCCGATGTTGCTGCCGGGCACGGCGATCGGCAGGTCGGGCCGCTCGTACATCATCGTCGGCGGCAGCACGTAATGGGCGAGCTTGGCCGTCGTCGAGAGATAGGGGTCCATCACCACGAGCAGTTCGAGGTCCCGGAAGGCCTCGACCGCCTTCTTCTGGTCGGGAAGGCAGGTGGCGGGGTTCGAACCGCTGACGAACATCGCGCGGATCTGGCCCTTGCCGGGCGTGAGGATCTCTTCGGCCAGGGTGCTGGCGAGACGATCGTAGCCGAGCATGCCGACGCCACGGATGCGGCTGGGCGGATGGTTGTTCCAGCTGCGCGGCGGGGGGATCACTTCGGCGCGGATCGGATCGGCCGGGTTGATCATGTCGACCACCGCCTTCTGCCCCGCCTGCCGGAAGCGCCCGCAGATGATGTTCAGCGAATCGACGAGATGCTGCATCGTGTTCGAGAACGGCGACATCGACGGCCCCGTCGCCGCGAATGCCGCGCCGCTGGCGCTGTCCTTCGCGAACATCTTCGCCGCCGCCCGGATCTGGCCCGGCTCAAGCCCCGCGACGCGTTCCGCGAAATCGGGCGTGAAGCGATCGACGGCTTTCCTCAGGTCGGCGATCCGGTCCGCGCCGACGTGCCTGGCGACGAATTCCTTGTTCTCCCATCCTTCGTCCAGGATGGTGCGGACCATGGCCCCGGCGATGGCGGTGTCGCGCCCCGGCAGGGGCTGGAGATGCAGGTCCGCGAAATAGGCGGTCTCGCTCCTGCGCGGATCGATGCAGATCAGCTTGAGGCCGCGTTCCTTCGCCTGCTTGAGCGTGCGCAGCGGGTCCGGCCCCATCACCGGCATCGTCGAATGCGAGATCACGGGATTGCAGCCGAAGAACAGCAGCACCTCGGACTGGGAGATGTCGTGCAGCCCCGCCCCCCAGCCGCCCTGCCTCTCGAAGCTGACCAGCTTGGCCGACTGGTCGATCGTGTTCACCGAATAGAACTGGTTGGAGCCGAGCGCGGACAGGAAATCGAGCTGGATCATGTGAGTCGAATAGAGCGAGCCGGACGTGCCCTTGAACGTCCCAACCGCTTCCGGTCCGCAGCGCTCCACGATCCCGCGCAACCTGTCGGAAATCTCGTCGAGCGCCTGCTCGCTCTCGATCTCGGCGAAGCTGCCGTCGGGCTGGCGCTTGAGCGGCCGCAGCAGCCGCGCCGGGCCGTGGTGCGCCTCTTCCGCCTGCAGCCCCTTGAAGCAGACATAGCCCCTGGACATCGGGTTCTGCTTGTCGCCCTTCACGGCGACGATGCGGTCGGTCTCGTTTTCGATGGTCAGCACAACGCCGCAATGCGCAGCGCATATGCGACAGAATGACCTTGCCTGCCTGGTCGCCATAAACTCTCCCAAGGGTGTTTTTCGTCACCTTATACACATTGGCGCACGGCGCAATTCGTCGGACGGGGGTTCGGTGCCGCGGGCGCGACGAACTGCCGGCGCCCGTGCGTCGGGCAAGCGGACCCTCTCGACTACTGCAGTGCAATATGCTTGGGATTGCGTTTCGACTGCCGGCCCCGACCACAAGAGGAGAACGCATGCTTGGTGCAATGCAGGACTGGGAGCTTCGGGTATCGCTGCTCGCCGATCACGCCGCGCGCGAATACGGCAGCCGCGAAATCGTCACGCGCTGGTCCGACGGCAGCGAGACGCGCACCAACTGGGGGGAGATCCGCCGCGATGCGCTGAAGATGGTGCAGGCACTGCGCCGGCTGGGCATCGCCAAGGGCGACCGGGTGGCGACGCTGGGGATGAACCACGGCCCGCACCTCGTCACCTGGTACGGCGCGACCGGCGCGGGCGGCATCCTCCACACGATCAACCCCCGCCTGTTCGACGACCAGCTCGAATACATCGCCAACCATGCCGAGGACCGGGTGCTGATCTACGATTCGGCGTTCCAGCCGATCATCGACCGGATGCGCCCCCGCTGGAAGTCGATCGAGCATTACATCTGCTTCGATTCGGGCGAACACGCGACGCCGTTCGACGAATGGATCGGCGCCGAGGACGGCGATGCCGAATGGACCGGAGGCGACGAGCGCGATCCCTGCATGCTGTGCTACACCAGCGGCACCACCGGCAATCCCAAGGGCGTGCTGTTCGAGCATCGCTCCAACATGCTGCACACCTATGCCGCGATCATGCCGCAATGCCTCGATCTCGACGCGCGCTCGGTGGTCCTGCCGGTCGTGCCGATGTTCCACGCGAACAACTGGGGCTTCCCCTGGGCGGCCGCGGCGGTGGGCGCCAAGCTGGTCTATTGCGCCAACAACGATCCCGAAAATCTCTGCGACCTGATCGGCAACGAGCGCGTGAACTACCTTGCCGGGGTGCCGACGGTGTGGCTCAGCCTGTGCCAGCATGTCGACGCCAAGGGCGAGGACCTGCCGCCGATCACCCACGCGCTGACCGGCGGTTCGGCGATGCCGCGCGCGATGATCGAGCGGCTGATGAAAGCCGGCATCCGCGTCGCCCATGCCTGGGGCATGACCGAGACTTCGCCGATCTCGACCATCGCCTATGAATCGCCCGACTGGGAAGACCTCGACCTCGACGCCAGGGTCGCGCTCAAGGCCAAGCAGGGCAAGGCGCTGTTCGGCGTCGAGCTGCGCACGGTCGATCTCGACGATCCGGCCAGGGTGCTGCCGCGCGACGGCAAGGCGTCGGGCGCGCTGCAGGTGCGCGGCCCCTGGGTGATCAGGCGCTATTTCAAGGCGGAGCAGGACGCGGCCGACAAGGACCAGTGGTTCGATACCGGCGATGTCGCGACGATCCATCCCGACGGCACCCTGCAGCTGACCGACCGCACCAAGGACGTGATCAAGTCGGGCGGCGAGTGGATCAGCTCAGTGGAACTGGAAAACGCGGCCATCGCCCATCCGGCGGTCGCGGAAGCGGCGGCGATCGGCGTGTTCCACCCCAAATGGGACGAACGACCGATCCTGGTGGTCGTCAGGAAACCGGAAATGGACGTCACCGGCGAGGAACTGCGCGCGCTGCTGGCCGAGAAGGTCGCAAAGTGGTGGCTGCCCGACGCGGTCGAATTCGTCGACGAGATCCCGCACACCGGCACCGGCAAGATCAGCAAGAAGGACCTGCGCGAACAGTTCGCCGACTACCGCCTGCCGGAGTGAACGCGCAGCACAGCGGCCCTAAACCTTCGTCATTCCCGCGAAAGCGGGAACCCAGCAGCAACGTCGGAACTGGGTTCCCGCTTTCGCGGGAATGACGAAAGCAGGACGTGCCACATCCTCCGCTGGCGAATGCGGAAATTACGCCGGGGTTAGGAAACGAACCGCGCGGCCGGCGCGGCGTCAGGGACGGGCCGCGTGCCGGGGGCGGGCGGAAGGAAATAGCGAACGACCGGGGCGCCCAACCGCTGCGCCGGTCCGGTTCGGCCCGTTTCGGCGACCGGCCGGAGAAGGCGCGCCGGGCTCGCGGCGCGCGCCTTTCCCCTCGCGGCTGATTGCGCCGCGCCAATGGCGGGTTGCCTCGGTTCCCTGCAGGGCCCGCCAGTGCGTCGGCAGGATGAGGAAATGGATCGCGAACCCGCTAACATCCGGATCTGCCGCGTCTGGCGCTGTTCGGCTTCGCCTGGGGCTACCGCCCGATGGCACAGGCCCACGCGCCGGCCGCGTCCGCTGCCATCCCGAAGGACGGGAGCGGGAGGGAGAAAGGCAGGCCGGCCCTGCCTGCTCCCGGTTCTGCCTCGTGAAGGAGGCGGCGAACATATAACCTATTTGGTTATATTTGTCAAGAGCGACATCCCGATCCAGCCCTTCCCCCCTTGGGAGAAGGACGCGGTTTGAAACAGTGGTGGGATATCCGACTTCGCGCCCCAGGGGCGCGTCAGGCTTCCGCTTCGACCGGGAACTTGATCGTATCGGTCTGGGCGTCGTCGATGAAGTCGCGGATCACCGGATAGATGTGCTTCTGGAACTTCGATCCGGAGAACACGCCGTAATGGCCGACGCCTTCCTGGATGTAGTTCTTGCGCTTGCCCGACGGGATGCCGCTGAACACGTCGTGCGCGGCTTCGGTCTGGCCCGGCGGGCAGAAATTGTCGTTCTCGCCTTCCACCGTCAGCAGGCACATGTCGTGCACGGCGGTGAAATCGACCGGCTTGCCCTCGAAGGTCATCTGCCCGGTGGGGATGTGATGCTCGACGAACACCTTCTGCAGCGTGTCGAGGTAGAAATCCTCGGCCATGTCGAGCACCGCGAAATACTCGTCGTAGAAGTCGCGGAACTTCTGCAGCGCTTCCTCATCGCCCTTGAGCGAATTCCGGACGAAGTTGAAATACTGCTTAATGTGCGGTTTCGGGTTCAGCATGATGAACCCGGAAAGCTGGAAGAACCCGGGATAGACCTTGCGGCCGCTGCCCGGATAGCCCTTCGGAATGGTGTGGATGTTGTTCCGCTGGAACGCCCTGAGCGGGATCTTGTCCGCCATCTTGTTGATGAAGATCGGGCTCACCCGCGTATCGACCGGCCCGCCCATCAGCGTGAGGCTGGCCGGAACCAGCTCGGGATTGCGCTCGGCCAGCACGGCGACGGCGACCATGGCCGGCGGCGCGGCCTGGCAGGTCGCGACCAGGTGCGTGCCCGGCCCCAGGGTCTCGATGAAGTGGATCAGATGCGCGACATATTCGTCGAAGCCGAACCGGCCTTCTTCGACCGGCACTTCGCGCGCGTCCTTCCAGTCGGTGATATAGGGATCGAAATCGCGCGCGAACCCGCGGATCGTGTCCTGCAGCAGGGTGGCGAAATGGCCAGACAGCGCGGCCGCGATCAGCACCTTGGGCTTGCCTTCGGCTTCCGGCACCTCGAAATTGAGAAGATCGGCGAACGGCAGGCTTTCGACCACGCGTTCGCTGAACACCACATCGATGTCGCCGAGATGCTCCCAGACCTGGTAGCGGGGCTTGCCATAGTCCTTCATCGCCCTTGCGGGGAGCTCGCACGCGGTCGCCAGCGCCCGCATGGTGAAGGTGTCGCGCCATGGATTGCGTTCGTCCCGGGCCATGTGATGGCCCAGGTCCATGAGCTTCGCCATGGGCCGGACGCTGCGGCGAACCGCTTCATAGGCGCTATAGATCAAGAGCGTTCCCCTAGGTTGTTTCGGACGTCACCCGGCAGTTTTGCCGCAGTGCACAATAGCATACATATGGTTTCAATTCCCTGCACGCAATGCGCTAATGTCCGGGAAGCCCGCAAATGGCCGTTTCGGGACGGTTTGCGCCGCTTTCACCCCGGAATCACAGGCTGACATATTCGCCGGGCGCATCCACGGTCGGCGGAAAATCCTCGCTTCCCAGCGATTCCGGGGCGGGAACCTGCTTGCCGCTGCGCTCCGCGCACCACTTGGCCCAGCTTTCCCACCAGCTTCCCGGCAGCTTTTCCGCCTTTTCCATCCACTTGTCGGCGTTCTTGGGCTTTGCCGGGCCGATCCAGTGATAGGCCTTGGGATTGCCCGGAGGATTGACCAGCGCGGCGACATGCCCGCCGTTGCTGAGCGCGAACACCGTGTCCCCGCCAAGGTGGCTGCGCGACTTGTAGCAGCATTTCCACGGAGTCAGGTGGTCCGTCACCGCGCCGACCACGAACATGTCGCACTTGATGTCCGAAATCGTGACCGGCTCGCCCATCAGCTCGTAACCGCCCGGTTCGATCAGGCAGTTGCTGTCGAACAGCTTCAGGAAGTCCTTGTGCAGCTTCGCCGCCATGTTGGTGCTGTCGTTGTTCCAGGCAAGGATGTCGAACGGGGCCGGCGTATCGCCCATCAGGTAGTTGTTGACCCAGTAGTTCCAGATCAGGTCGTTCGGCCTCAGCCAGCTGAAGATCCTGTGCAGGTCCCCGCCCGGGAGGATGCCCTTCATCGCCGATTGCGCCTTGGCCACCGTCAGCAGCGTCGGCAGGCGGAAGGCGCCGAGCGATGCGTCGTTCTTGAAGTCGAGCATGGTGACGCACATCGTGAAGGTGTTGATCATCTTGCTGCCCTTGGCGGCAAGATATGCAGCGACGATCGAGGTGAGGATGCCGCCCGCGCAGAAACCGACGACATTGGCCTTCTTTTGCCCGGTGATCTTCGTGACCGCCTCGATCGCCTCGAGCGCGGCCTTCGCATAGTCCTCGAGCCCGAAGTTGCGCTCGTCGGGCGATGGGTTGCGCCAGCTTATCGCGAAATACTGCAGGCCCTGGCTGACCGCATACTCGGCAAAGCTGCGGCCGGGCGCGAGATCGGTGAAATAGTAGCGCCCGATCTGCGGCGGGATCAGCAGCACCGGCAGCTCGTAGACGTTCTCCGTCGCCGGCTTGTAGTGGATCAGTTCGAACATGTCGGTCTTGTGGACGATCTTGCCGGGCGTGACCGCCAGGTTCCGCCCGACTTCGAACTGCGAATCGTCGACCTGCCTGGGCAGGCCCTCGTTCTCGATCATGTCCTTGAGGAAGGCCTGGAAGCCCTTCACCAGGTTGCTGCCGCCGGTCTCGATCGTCTTGTTGATCGCGGCGGGATTGCCCAGCAGCGTGTTGGTCGGCGCAAAGGCGCTGGTGACGATCGAGGCGGCGAGCTGGGCCCGCGCCTTCTGCTCCCAGGGAAGCTCCTCGGGGATCATCTCCTCGACCGCGTCGGTCATCGCCAGATAGGCCTGCGAGAGCCGCTTGTAGAAGGGGTTGCTGGTCCAGGCCTCGTCCTGGAAACGCCAGTCGCGCGGATCGGGCGCGATCTCGGACTTGCCCAGCGCGATCTCGAACATGCTCTTGTAGAGGTCCAAGCCCTGTTCGAACATGGCGCGCGCATCGACGCTGCGCGCATAGGCGGCGAACGGACCTTCCGGCCCGAACAGCTCGGCGGCGGCTGCGCTCCAGTCCCTTTCGTCCGGGACTTCCGTTTGCTGGTCCTGAGTTGCCATCGATCTATCCTCTTCCACCCGGGCGCCGGTCATGGGGTAACGGCCGACATGCTCCGGGCGGGATCACGAGATCCTGCCACCGGCATGGAGCCGAAAGCCCCTGCAGGTCACCTTCCTTGTCCAACTGACTGCTGTGCCGGCCCTGCATCGCATCGTGGGCGAAGCGGTCATTCGCAAAGTGTCCGTGCTGCAGCAAACGCCATCCGAGCGATTCAAAGCAAAGGCTTTGACCACGCTCAATCAGCATAGCACTTC
Organism: Novosphingobium sp.; assembly: GCA_024236175.1. Classification (GTDB taxonomy): domain Bacteria; phylum Pseudomonadota; class Alphaproteobacteria; order Sphingomonadales; family Sphingomonadaceae; genus Novosphingobium. Next base: position 707,774 of record JACKKY010000004.1, read on the forward strand.
TCTCCGGCCATATGACCAATATATGCGCGCTCCGCGCCAAGTCCACACTCTGATGGGCCAGTCGGATTTCCGTCCCGCAGGGGAACGAAAAGGGCCGCGGATGTCTCCGCGGCCCGATGCGTCCTGTTAAGGCTGCTGCCTCAGTCGTCCTTGAGGAACGCCGGCATGTGATCGGGATCGCCGGACTTGTCGCCGCCGCGATCCTCGCGGTCGCGACGCGGACCGCGGTCACGCCCGCGCCCGCCGCGGTCTCCGCGCGGACGGCGGTCGCCCCTGTCGCCGCGTTCGCGAGGCTCGCGCGGCGGACGGGTGTCTTCCAGCTCCTCGCCGGTTTCCTGGTCGACCACCCGCATCGACAGGCGGACCTTGCCGCGATTGTCGATCTCGAGGACCTTGACCTTCACTTCCTGGCCTTCGGAGACGACGTCGGTCGGCTTCTCGACCCGCTCGTTCTTCATCTCGGACACGTGGACGAGGCCGTCCTTGCCGCCCATGAAGTTCACGAACGCGCCGAAATCGACGATGTTGACGACCTTGCCGGTGTAGATCTTGCCGACTTCGGCTTCCTCGACGATGCCTTCGATCCACTTGCGCGCGGCTTCGATCTGGCCGAGGTCGGACGAGCTGATCTTGATGATGCCCTCGTCGTCGATATCCACCTTCGCGCCGGTCTCGGCGACGATCTCGCGGATCACCTTGCCGCCGGTGCCGATGACGTCGCGGATCTTCGACTTGTCGATCTGCATCGTCTCGATGCGCGGGGCATGGGCGGAAAGCTCGGTGCGGGCTGCGCCCAGCGCCTTGGTCATCTCGCCCAGGATATGCGCGCGGCCTTCCTTGGCCTGGTTGAGCGCGGCGGCGAAGATCTCACGGGTGATGCCGGCGATCTTGATGTCCATCTGCATCGTGGTGATGCCTTCGGACGTGCCGGCCACCTTGAAGTCCATGTCGCCGAGGTGATCCTCGTCGCCGAGGATGTCGGACAGCACGGCGAACTCGTCGCCTTCCAGGATCAGGCCCATGGCGATGCCGGAAACCGGCCGCGTGATCGGCACGCCGGCATCCATCATCGAAAGGGCGCCGCCGCACACGGTCGCCATCGAGGACGAACCGTTGGACTCGGTGATGTCGGACACCACGCGGATCGTGTAGGGGAACTCCTCATGGGTCGGCAGGACGGCCTGCAGGGCCCGCCAGGCGAGCTTGCCGTGGCCGGTATCGCGACGGCTCGGCGCGCCGAAGCGGCCCACTTCACCGACCGAATAGGGCGGGAAGTTGTAGTGGAGCATGAAGCGCGAGTAGCTCAGCCCCTCGAGCCCGTCGATCATCTGCTCGGAATCCTTGGTGCCGAGCGTGGTGGTGCAGATCGACTGCGTCTCGCCGCGAGTGAACAGCGCCGAACCGTGCGTGCGCGGCAGGAAGCCGACCATCGCCTCGATCGGGCGGACTTCGTTGACCTTGCGGCCGTCGATGCGTGCGCCGTCCTTGAGGATCGCGCCGCGAACGACTTCCGCCTCGACCTTCTTCATGGTCTTGATGGCGACCATCTGGGTCTGGGCGCTTTCCTCGGCGAACGCGGCCTTGGCCTTGTCGCGCGCGGCGTTGAGCGCATTGGCGCGCTGCTGCTTGTCGGTCAGCTTGTAGGCGGCGGCGACGTCCGCGCCGACGAGGTCCTTGAGCTTCTTCTTCATGTCGGAGGAATCGTCCGACATGTCGATTTCCCAAGGCTCCTTGGCTGCCTTCTCGGCGAGCTTGATGATCAGGTCGACGACCTTCTTGCACTCGTCATGCGCGAACAGGACGGCGCCCAGCATCTCGTCTTCCGAAAGCTCCTTGGCTTCGGATTCGACCATCATCACGGCATCGCCGGTGGCGGCGACGACGAGATCGAGACGGCCGTTGGTGACGGCGTCTTCCTGCTTCGGGTTGAGCGTGTATTCGCCGTCGACGAAGCCGACGCGGCAAGCGCCGATCGGGCCCATGAAAGGCACGCCGGAAATGGTCAGCGCGGCCGAGGCGGCGATCATCGCCACCATGTCGGGCTCGGTCTCGCCGTCAAAGCTCAGCACCTGGGCGATGACGTTGATCTCGTTGTAGAAGCCCTCGGGGAACAGCGGGCGGACGGGGCGGTCGATAAGACGGCTGGTCAGCGTTTCCTTTTCGGTCGCTCCGCGCTCACGCTTGAAGAAGCCGCCCGGGATGCGCCCGGCGGCGAAGAACTTTTCCTGATAGTGGACGGTGAGCGGGAAGAAGTCCTGCCCTTCCTTCACCGACTTGGCCGCGGTGACTGCGCACAGCACCACGGTTTCGCCGTAAGTGGCGAGCACCGCACCGTCTGCCTGGCGGGCAATACGGCCGGTTTCCAGAGTGAGGGTTTTTCCGCCCCACTCCATCGATACGGTTTTCGTGTCGAACATGTATTTATCCTCGAACCCGCCTGGCCCCATTGCCGGGCGGGGTTTACTGCCGGGTAAGCCGTCCCGGTCCGGTAGGGGCCTGTTGTGCCCCAAGGCCCCTCGCCGGATTGCGAGGAATGCCTAATTCGTCACCCCGGCGAAGGCCGGGGTCTCAAGTTATCGTTTCGGGCCTTGAGGCCCGGGATCCCCACTTTCGCGAGGATGACGCAAACGTAAACGGCCCGCCAGCGGCGGGCCGAACTCACTGCGTTACTTCCGCAGACCCAGCTTCTGGATCAGCGCGTTGTAGCGCTCGACGTCCTTTCGCTTCAGGTAGTCGAGCAGCGAGCGGCGCTTGTTGACCATCGCCAGCAGGCCGCGACGCGAGTGATTGTCCTTGTGGTGCTCCTTGAAGTGCTCGGTCAGGTTCCTGATGCGCTCCGTGAGGATCGCAACCTGCACTTCCGGCGAACCGGTATCGCCCTTTGCCTGGGCGTTGTCCTGGATGATTTCCTGCTTCTTCTCGGCAGTAACCGACATATTCATTCACTCCGCGACATCGGAAAGATTGAATCCCCGCACGACCCGGGCTTCACCGCCCGAAAGCTCCACCAGCGCTACAGGGACCTTCCCCGATCGCGCCCAGAACAGCCCGTCGTGTTGGGGCAGCCCGGTCAGAACACGGCCCTGGCGGACCGCCCTTGCCTGCTCCGGGCCGAGGTCGAGAGCCGGGATGTCGTCCAGCCCTGCCTCCAGTGGCAAGATCACGTTCGTTAGCGGCGCGCCCTTAGCGATTTCGTTCAATTTGTCCAGCGAAATCGCGTTTTCGAGCGTGAACGGCCCTGCCCTCAGCCGCCGCAACATGGTCACATGACCGACGGTTCCAAGCGCCCGGGCGATGTCCCGCGCAAGGCTGCGGATATAGGTGCCCTTCGAGACATCCGCCAGAAGGGTGACGCTTTCCGCCACTTCGAGCGGCGCTCTCCGGTCGTAGGGATCGGGCCTGCCCCCGCTTTGGGCGAAGCTGGAATCGATCGCCTGATCGGTGCGGAGCATGTCGGACAGGGGCTCCAGCGAATGCACCGTCACCGCCCTCGTCTTCAGTTCCACCTCCTCGCCGGCCCGCGCCCGGTCATAGGCACGCCTGCCGTCGACCTTCAGCGCCGAATAGGCCGGCGGGACCTGCTCGATCGCGCCGGTGAATTCGGGCAGCACGGCGGCGACTGCAGCCAGCGGCGGGAAGTGTTCGCTTGTCGCCACGACCTGCCCTTCGGCATCGAGCGTATCGGTCTCTTCGCCGAAGCGGATGGTGAAGGCGTATTGCTTGCTGGCATCGAGCATCCGCCCACACAGCTTCGTCGCCTCGCCGACGGCGATCGGCAGCACGCCGCTCGCCAGCGGGTCGAGCGTACCGCCGTGGCCCACCTTGACCTTGCCGTAGCCGGCCTCGCGCAGGTTGCGCTTGACGGCGGCCACGGCCTGCGTCGAGCCGAGGCCTATGGGCTTGTCGAGGATGATCCAGCCGTGGGGTGATGGCAGCATGGGGGCGCCATAGCGCCCCCGGCCGCCTGTGTCAGTCACTCCGGCCAGGCCAGCGCCCGCGCGTGGTCGCGGATCGCTTCCGGCCAAGGCATCGCGCAGGCTTCGAACTTCTCGCGCTCATCCGCGTAGAGCGCGCGGATCGCCTCCTCGTAACCGGGCCGGTCGCCCGCCATCACCGTGAGGAAGCGGTAGGCGGCGTCGCGGCACTGACGCTCGCTGCGCCCCTGCCGCATTGCCGTCTCCACCAGCTTGCGCAGGTTGACCGAGGCGCCGCCCGGCTGGCTGGCGAGCCATTTCCAGTGGCGCGGCAACAGCGTGACCTCGCGGGCTTCCACGCCGAGCGAAGGCCGCCCCCGGGGGCGTGGTGGAGGCGCCTTTCCCGAAAGGTCGAGATCGACCTGCGTGCCGGTCTCGTCGTCGAAGGCAAGCAGGTCGGAACTGCGGGCCAGCGGCTCGAGCCCGCGCAGCGCGCCGGCGAATTCCTCGGGCGAACCGCGGGCGATCACCTCGTCGCGGTAGAATACGGTCACGGACATCGGCAGGCTCCTTCGCCTCCCGATTATTTCACCCGGGTAAATAAATCAATATGTCCGGGTAAAATTATCCGCCCGCGATTCCCAGCGCCAGCGACAGGAAATGCCCCGTCAGCCAGTCGACCGGCGGCAGCACGACATTCTCGATGATGCCGAGGCCGGGCGCCAGCCACGACAGGAAGATCAGCCCGAACAGCAGCAGCATGCCCACCGGCCGCAGCTTCGCGTAGGATTTGGCCAGTTCGGCCGGCAACAGCCCTTCCAAGATGTGTGAGCCGTCGAACGGCGGGATCGGAAGCAGATTGAAAAAGGCCAGGAAGACATTGATAACGATGAAATAGTTCAGGCCAGCCAGCAGCAGTTCCATGCCTCCGGTCGGCGCGCTGGTGAGGCCCCGCGCGAGCAGGCCGAGCAGCACCGCCCCCACCGTCGCGAGCAGGAAATTGGTCCCCGGCCCTGCTGCTGCCACCGCCATCATCCCGTAGCGCGGATTGTTGAGCCGGCGCTTGTTCACCGGCACCGGGCGGGCCCAGCCGAAAATCGGCCCCTTGGCGAGCGCCATGATCCCGGGAATGATGATCGTGCCCATCGGATCAACGTGGCGGAAGGGATTGAGGCTGAGCCGGCGCCCCTCCTTGGCGGTGGGATCGCCGAGCAGGTAGGCCATCCAGCCGTGCGCCACCTCGTGGAAGACGATTGCGATGATCAGGCCGGGGATCAGCACGATCGCCAGAGCCAGGGTGTCGTTCATTGCCTGAGAGCCTCACTGAAATGCCGGCGGCACAGCGCCACGTAGCGGTCGTTCCCGCCGATCTCGGTCTGCTCGCCCTGCCTGACCGCGCCGCCATCGGCATCGACGCGCAGGTTCATCGTCGCCTTGCGGCCGCAATGGCAGACCGCCTTCAGCTCGACCAGCGCATCGGCGATGCCGAGCAGCGAGGCGGACCCGGGAAACAGGTCGCCGCGAAAATCGGTGCGCAGCCCGTAGCAGAGAACCGGGATATTGGCTTCGTCGGCCAGCCGGGCGAGCTGCCAGACCTGGTCTTTCGACAGGAACTGCGCCTCGTCGACCAGCACGCAGGCGAGCGGCTCCACGGCGTGGGCGGCGCCCACCTTCTCCCACAGGTCGGTGGACGCATCGAAGCGGTGCGCGTCGGCGGAAAGCCCGATGCGGCTTTCGATCGCCCTCTCGCCGCCGCGGTGATCGTGGCTGGCGGTCCACAGCATCGTCGCCATGCCGCGCTCGCGATAGTTGAAATCGGCCTGCAGCAGCGTGGTCGATTTGCCGGCGTTCATGCTGGCATAGTAGAAATAGAGTTTCGCCATCGAAGCTGGATGTGGGTTCAGGCGGCGCTTTCGGCAAGCAGCACTTCGGCAAGCGTGTGCGGGCGCGTGTTCATCACCTGATGGCCGGCGTCGATATAGGTGATCCGGCCGACCTGCAGGCGCTCCGCGAAGCGCGCCTGCCACAACGGCGGCAGGCTCTGATCCTTCATGCACAGCACGAATGTCGAGGGGATGTCGGCAAGGTGGTCGCGACGCCAGTCGCTTTCCGAATAGCAGCACATCGGCCACATGTCCTTGCCGAGCTTGGCCAGGAAGGCATCGGCCTCGGCATCGCTCATGTCGTTGCAGAACATGGCGCGGAAGCGCTCCTCCATGCCGGTCGTTTCCGGATCGACCGGCCAGCCGACCTCGTGTTCCTCTTCGCCGTGCCTGCTGTTGCCCATCTGCTCGATGGTCGTCACGCCCGGCAGCGGGGCGGAACAGGTGACGTAGATCAGCTTCCTGAACAGGCCGGGTTTCAGCTCGACCATCGGTGGCAGATGCATGCCCGCCTGCGAATGGCCGACCAGCACCACATCCTTCATCCCCGCGGCTTCGATATCGGCGACAAGCTCGCGGGTGATGTCCTCGCTGGTCATCGCCGAGGTGTCGCGCCCGCGCTTGGCGCCGCAGCCCGGCCCGTCGAGCGCGAGGCAGCGTGCGGCCCCGCCCGACTGCGCCCCGATCGCGGCGATGGTCTCGTCCCACACCCAGCCGCCCTGGCCGCCGCCGTGCAGGAATACGAAATTGACAGGCTCTGACATCGTTCTCTCCCCGAAATGGCTTCTAGGCGGCCTCGGCCAGCAACAGCTCCGCCAGTTCGGCGGGCCGCGAATTCATCGGCTGGTGACCGCTGGCGATGCGCACCACCTTGCCCGCCTGCAGGTTCGCAAGATATTTCTCCTGCTTTTCCGGCGGCACGCAATTGTCCTGCTCGCAAAAGACATAGGTGGACGGCACCGTCTTCAGGTGACCGTAGCGCCAGTCGCGCTCGGCATAGGAAGACGGCGGCCAGGCATCGCCGCCGCCCAGCCGGGCCAGGAAATCGCGGGCGGTAGGCGGATCCATGTCGTTGCACAGCATGTCTATCATGCGGTCCATGATCGTGGTGGCGGCGACGGGCTCGTCTTCCGGCACGTCGCCGGCTTCGGCCGCTTCCATCACCGACTGGCCGGGATCGGGGCCGAGGCAGGCGATGTAGACCACCTTGCGGAACAGGTCCGGGCGCGCTTCGACGAGGCGCGGCACGATGGTGCCGCCCTGCGAATGGCCGACCAGCACCGCATCGCTCATCCCGCTCGCGTCGATATCGGCAAGCTGGCTGGCGACGATGTCGTCGAACGAAAGCGCGCCGGGATCGATGCGGCGCTTGGTCCCGCAGCCGGGCACGTCGAGCGCGAGGCAGCGGATGCCGTCTCCGGCCTGATCCTTCATCGCCGCAATCAGCTCGTCCCAGACGAAACCGCCGACCATGGCGCCGTGCTGGAATATGAAGTCAGTCACCGCCCTGCTCTCCCAGATCCCGCTTCACCCGCGGGTCGGAGAGCAGTTTGTCTATTCTGTCGGCTTCGTCAAAGCTTTCGTCGGCGCGGAATTTCAGCTTCGCGGCGAATTTCAGGCCGAGCCGCTTCGCGACTTCCTTCTGGAGATAGGCGGTGTTGTGCCGCAGCGCCGTGAGCACGTCCTCCTCGTCGACGCCTAGCAGCGGCTTCACATAGACGGTCGCGGTCCTGAGATCCGGCGTCATGCGCACTTCGGTGACCGAGACCGAATGGGCGCTCAGCGTCTCGTCATGGACCTGCTGGCGCGCGAATATCTCGGAGAGCACGTGGCGCACGCGCTCGCCCACCTTGAGCAGGCGGACCGAATGCTGTTCGGGCGTGTATTGCTGGCGGGGCATGGTCGTGCTCCTTCCCTCCCGCCTGCGGGAGGGGGAACTGGATTACAACGTCCGTTCGCGCTCCTCGACCTCGAACACCTCGAGCATGTCGCCCGCCTTGATGTCGTTGGTATCGGCCAGCACGACGCCGCATTCGAGGCCGGCGCGCACTTCGTCGACGTCGTCCTTGAAGCGCCGCAGCGAGGCGATGGTCGTCGCCGAAACGATGACGTCCTCGCGGGTGAGGCGCGCGTTGATGCCCTTGCGGATGTAGCCGTCGGTGACGAGCAGGCCGGCGGCCTTGTCCTTCTTGCCCGCCGGGAAGATCTCCTTGACCTCGGCGCGGCCGACAACCGTCTCGATCTTCTCGGGGCCGAGCTCGCCGGCCATTTCCCCACGGACATCGTCGGTGAGATCGTAGATCACGTCGAAATATTTCATCCGCGTCTTGTTGCGCTCGATCAGCTCGCGCGCCTTGGCGTTGGGGCGCACGTTGAAGCCGATGATCGGCGCGCCGGTAGCCGATGCGAGCGACACGTCGCTTTCGGTGATCGCACCGACGCCCGAATGTAGGATGCGGACCTTGATCTCGTCATTCGAAATACTGTGCAGCGCCGAATTGATCGCTTCCACCGACCCCTGCACATCGGCCTTGATGACCAGCGGATATTCGATGACGTTCTGCTTGTCGGCCAGCGCGGAGAACATGGTGTCGAGGCTGGCGGGCGCCATCGCGGTGCGCTTGGCGGTCGCCTGTTCCTGGCGGTATTCCGACACTTCGCGGGCACGCTGTTCGTTCTCGACGACGGCGAGTACGTCGCCGGCCAGCGGCACGCCGCCCAGGCCCAGCACCTCGACCGGCGTCGACGGGCTGGCTTCCTTCACCTGGCGGCCCTTGTCGTCGATCATGGCGCGCACGCGGCCGCTTTCGGTGCCGACGACGAAGACATCGCCGGTCCTGAGCGTGCCGCGCGTGATAAGCACCGTCGCCAGCGGGCCCTTGCCCTTGTCGAGCTTGGCCTCGATCACCGTCGCCTCTGCAGCGCGCTCGGGGTTGGCCTTGAGCTCGAGCAGCTCGGACTGGAGCAGGATCTTGTCGATCAGCTCGTCGAGCCCGGTGCCGGACTTGGCCGAAACCTCGACGTCCTGGACATCGCCCGACATCTCCTCGACGATGATCTCGTGTTCGAGCAGGCGCTCGCGGATCTTCTGGGCGTTGGCCTCGGGCTTGTCGCACTTCGTGATCGCCACGATCATCGGCACGCCCGCCGCCTTGGTGTGATTGATGGCCTCGACCGTCTGCGGCATGATGCCGTCGTCGGCCGCCACCACCAGCACGACGATGTCGGTGACGTTGGCGCCGCGCGCGCGCATCTCGGTGAAGGCCTCATGGCCCGGCGTATCGAGGAAGGTGACGGAGTCGCCGCCCTTGGTCTTGATCTGGTAGGCGCCGATATGCTGGGTGATGCCGCCCGCCTCGCCGCGCACCACATCGGTGCCGCGCAGCGCATCGAGCAGCGACGTCTTGCCGTGATCGACATGGCCCATGATGGTGACGACCGCCGGACGCGGCTGCAGCGTCTCCTCGGCATCGACGTCGGACGAGGTGTCGATATCGATGTCGCTTTGCGACACGCGCTTCACCCGGTGGCCGAATTCCGAAACCAGCAGTTCGGCGGTATCCTGGTCGATCGTCTGGTTGACGGTGACCATCATGCCCATGTTGAACAGCGCCTTGACGAGGTCGGCACCCTTCTCGGCCATGCGGTTGGCGAGTTCCTGGACGGTGATCGCCTCGGGCACCACGACGTCGCGGACCTGCTTCTCGCGCGGCTGCTGCTGGCCGGCGAACTGGGCGCGCCGCTCCTTTTCACGCGCACGCTTGAGCGCGGCGAGGCTGCGCGCGCGTGCGCCCTCGTCCTCGTTGAGCGCGCGGGCGACGGTAAGCTTGCCCGACTGGCGCCGGTCGCTCGACTTGCGGTCGCGCGCATGGGCCGGCTTCTTGGGCGCCGGTTCGGGCCGCTTCGGCGGCTGGACGGGCGTGAAGCGCCGCGGCGCGGGAGCCGCATTCTCGGGCTTGGCAAGCTGTTGCGCAGGCGCCGGAGCCTTCGCCTCGACCTCGGCGGGAGCTTCCGCTTCTGGCTGGGGAGCAGCTTCAGGTTCCGCCGCCGGGGCCGGTTCGGCCGCCTTGGCTTCCTGCTTCTGGTTTTCCTCGGCGCGCTTGCGTTCCTCTTCGACCAGGCGCTGGCGCTCTTCCTCCTCGCGGCGGTTGGCAGCTTCCAGCGCGGCAAGGCGGGCTTCCTCGGCCTCGCGCAGCAGGCGGGCCTGAAGCTCCTGACGGCTTTCGCCGGTGGGCGCGACATCGGCCTTGGGCTTGGCCTTCTTGGGCGCGGGAGCGGGCTTCGGCTCGGGCGGCGGCGGCGCGGCTTCGGCCGGCGCGGCGGCGCCCGGCTTGATGATCTTGCGACGCTTCACCTCGACCACCACCTTGTTGGTGCGGCCGTGGCTGAAGGTCTGCTTGACCTCGCCCGCTTCCACGGAACGCTTGAGCCCCAGGGGCTTACGGCTCCGCGTCGGTTTGTCTTCGGTCTCGCTCATCTCTTCCTAACGCCCTTCAAATTCAATTCGCATGTCCCGACCGCGATCGGGTGCCTGTGCCCGACCTTGATCGGGTATCGTCGTGGCAAGCGGCGCATCGCACGGCGCCGCCTGTTCGCTCATTCCAATTCCGGTCGCTTCGGCCCGCCCCTGGAATCGCAGGAGGCGCTGAAGCGGGACGGCAAGCCTTTGTGCCGCCGCGGGATCGGTCAGCGCCAGGTGGACGACGTTGTCGCGGCCCAATGCCACAGACAGAGCCGCCCGGTCCAGTGGCAAGGTGATGCCGCGCAGGCCGCTGCCTTCGGCGTCACCGCCAACGCGCCATGCCTGATCGAGCTTGCGCGTGCCGTCTTCGCCCGCATCGGCGGCATGTCCCAGCCAGGCGACATTGCCCGCCCTGGCGTTCTCCGCGATGCGATCGGAGCCGAGCAGCAGGCGCCCGGCTTTCAGCTCGAGCCCCAGCCGGTCGGTCAGGGCGCGGGTCAGCGCCTGCTCGATCCGGTCCGGCAAGTCGGCGGGAACGGAAAGCGTCGCGCCGCGGAACGCCCTTGCCAATGCGCCCCTTAACTTGCCCTTCTCAAGTGCATTTTCAAGTTCGGCGCGATCGACGCCGATCCAGGCGCCGCGCCCGGGCGCACGCGCCAGCACGTCGGGCAGGACGTCGCCGTCCGGCGAAATCGCCAGCCGCACCAGCGCATCGCGCGAGGCGTGCTCTCCGGAAAGGATGCATTTCCTCTCCGGCCCGTCAGCGGTAATGTCGGGCGTCAGGCGCTCATTGGGGGTTGTCCGCATCGGCGGCCTCCCCGGAATCGGCGGCTCCGGCTTCGGAAGCAGCCTCGGGCGCCTCCTCGTCCTCGAACCAGTGCGCACGCGCCGCCATGATGATCTCGTTGCCCTGCTCTTCGGTCAGGCCGTATTCGCCGAGCACGCCGCCCTTGTCTTCCTCGCGGGCGGAGCGCCGCGGGGCGGCACCGTCGCGGCGGCGCTGTTCGGCGCGCTTGCGGGCGATCAGCTCGTCGGTCGCGAGGTCGGCGAGATCGTCGAGCGTCTTGATGCCCGCCTTGCCGAGCGTGACCAGCATCTGTTCGGTCAGATGCGGCATTTCGGCGAGATCGTCCTCGACGCCGAGCCCGCGGCGTTCCTCGCGCGCGGCTTCCTCGCGCCGCTCCAGCGCTTCCTGCGCGCGGCTCTGCAGCTCTTCGGCCAGCTCCTCGTCGAAACCTTCGATCCCGGCAAGCTCGGCCATGTCGATATAGGCGACTTCCTCGAGCTCGCTGAAGCCTTCGGCCACCAGCAGCTGCGACAGCGTCTCGTCGACGTCCAGCTCTTCCTCGAACATCTTGGAACGCTCGGCGAATTCGCGCTGGCGCTTCTCGGAGGATTCAGCCTCGGTCATGATGTCGATCTGGCTGCCGGTCAGCTGGCTGGCGAGCCGGACGTTCTGGCCGCGCCGGCCGATCGCGAGCGAGAGCTGGTCGTCGGGCACGACAACCTCGATGCGGCTTTCCTCCTCGTCGATGACGACGCGCGAAACCGTCGCCGGCTGCAGCGCGTTGACGACGAAAGTGGCGGTGTCCTCGCTCCAGGGGATGATGTCGATCTTCTCGCCCTGCAGCTCCTGCACCACCGCCTGCACGCGGCTGCCCTTCATGCCGACGCAGGCGCCGACCGGGTCGATCGAGGAATCGTGGCTGATCACGCCGATCTTGGCGCGGCTGCCCGGATCGCGCGCGGCCGCCTTGATCTCGATGATGCCGTCGTAGATCTCGGGCACTTCCTGCGCGAACAGCTTCTTCATGAATTCGGGGTGCGCGCGGGACAGGAAGATCTGCGGCCCGCGGTTCTGGCGCTCCACCTTCAGGATCAGCGCGCGCACGCGCTCGCCGACGCGGGCGGCTTCGCGCGGGATCTGCGCATCGCGGCGGATGACGCCTTCGGCCCGGCCGAGATTGACGATGACGTGGCCGAATTCGACCGACTTGATCACGCCGGTGATGATTTCACCGCCGCGGTCCTTGAATTCCTCGTACTGGCGCTCGCGCTCGGCATCGCGGACCTTCTGGAAGATCACCTGCTTGGCCGACTGCGCATCGATGCGGCCGAGATCGACCGGCGGCAGCGGATCGACGATGAAGTCGCCCAGCTTGGCGTCGGCCTCCAGCTTCTGCGCGGCCTTGAGGTCGATCTGCTTGAAGTAGTCCTCGACTTCCTCGACCACTTCGACGACGCGCCACAGGCGCAGGTCGCCGGTGCGCGGATCGAGCTTGGCGCGAATGTCGTTCTCCGCGCCGTAGCGGTTGCGCGCCGACTTCTGGATCGCCTCTTCCATCGCCTCGATGACGATCGCCTTGTCGATCATCTTCTCGGTGGCGACCGAGTTCGCGATCGCAAGCAGCTCAGCCTTGTTGGCGGAAATCGCACTGGCCATGTTTCTCAGCCTTCCTCTTCTGCGAGAATCTCTTCGGCGCCGCTCGCATCGAGCGGCCGGGTGGCGGCAATCAGCCGGTCGGTCAAGACCAGCCATGCGGAATCGACATCTTCGAACGCGAACGTCACGCGGCCGGACTTGCGGTCGTCAAACAGGATCGTCTCGCCCTCGATGCCGGCCAGATCGCCCTGCAGCGCCTTGCGGTTGTCGGCGACGGGCCGGTTCAGCTTCACTTTCGCCTCATGACCGGCCCAATCGGAAAAGTCCTTCGGGCGGGTGAGCGGCCGGTCGATCCCGGGCGAGGAGACCTCGAGGCGATAGGCCCCTTCGATCAGCACTTCGCCGGCTTCCTCCAGCGCGTCGATCCGGTCGGAAATACGGTGCGACAGCGCGGCGCAGTCCTCGATGAGAAGCTGGCCGGTCTCGGGCCGCTCCGCCATGATCTGCAGCGCCGGCTCGTCATCGCCGGCCTCGCTCTTGCCGATCAGCTTCACGCGCACGAGATCGAAGCCGAGGGCTTTCACCTCCGGCTCGACGACCTGCGTAATGCGCGCGATATCGACCACAACAACTCCATTCACGAAACATATGTGCAACGCGGTTTTGCGCCGGCCCCCTGGGGCGCCAGCACCTGACTTTGTTGCGACAATGTCGGGATAGCGCCCAGATAGGCCTGCAACAGGGAAAAATCAAGCTTTGCTTCGGGCGGTCGCCAATCGGACAAAATCCGGGCTCGCGGCCGGATTTGGAACCGGTGATCTGCCAGGGGGAGCGATGGCCGATCGCGCTCAGGCGCTGATCGCGGCGCCGATCATCCGCAGCGCATCCTCGATCATCTCCGGTTCGCTGTAGGACCGCCGCCCGACGCGCATCATGTTCTCGTGTTCGATCAGGCAATTCAGCAGGGTGCGTGTCTGGATACGCAGCCGCCATTTCAGGGTCCGGGGCTCCAGTTCGGGCAGGGCTTTCGCGAAAAGCTCGATGATCCGGACCGTGTTCGCGTCCTCCTGGGCATCTTCGAGGACCTCCATCGTGTCCGCCGACCACGGTTGTGTCATCGTCAGAAGCAGGAAGCGGGCGAAGGTGCGCGAACCATCCTCGCCGACCTGTTCGACAAGGGGCAGGTACATCGCTTCGGCCAGCGCGCCGACATCGCCGATCAGCCCGCGCGTGCCCGCTTCCACCAGCAGGTCGCCGCGCCGCAGGGCAATCGCCTCGGACCGCATGGCCAGGATCGCATGGATAAGCCCGGACCTGTCCGTGAAGTGATACTGGACCGCGTATTTGTTCCCCAGCCCCGCAGCCTTGGCGATGCTGTGGAGAGGCGGGTTATCGAGCCCTTCCTCGGCCATCAGCCTTTCGCCGGCGACCATCATCGCATGGCGCGTCGCGTTCGGATCGGGCCGCATCTGCGCGCGCTGCAGGCCGGAAGTCAGGCGATACATTCTTTGCTCCCGCTCATCATGCGCACCTCTAGCCGACCTCCGGGCGCGGACAAGCCCGCAGGCAAGGCTCAGGACGGGCCCGATCCGGATTTAAGCTTGTATACTTAATCTACCAGTATATACGCTTAATTAGCACGCGGGCCCGACTCGCCGGATGACCGTGGATGCCGGTTGCGGGCCGGCTACGAACGAGAAGGAAGAGCAAGCCGATGATCACCAAGGCCTACAACGGAAAGTCGCCGCGCATCGGAAAGAACTGCATGATCGCCGATAGCGTCGTGCTGATCGGCGACATCGAGATCGGAGACGATTGCTCGATCTGGCCGGGCGTGGTCATTCGCTCCGACACGACGCCGATCAGGATCGGCAACAATGTCCATATCGAGGAGAACTCTATCCTCCACACCTCGACCCATATCGAGGACAATGTGATGATCGGTCACGGCTGCTGCATCGAGGCATTCGTCGGCCATGACAGCATGATCGCCAACACCGCTTCGCTGATGCCGCTGTCACGCATAGGCGCCTATTGCGCGGTCGCGGCGGGCAGCACGGTGCTCGATCAGGCGGTGATGCCCGATTATTCCTTCATCACCGGCAGCCCGGCGAAGGTCCATTCGACCATCGACCCGGACAATCCGAAACACGCCATGAGGCTGGCCAGGACGTATCTGGACGGGGAACGCGGAATGCGGGCGCTGGCGCAGGAGTATCTGCGCCAGGGCATCTGGGACTGGAAGGGCTGACCATGACCGAAGCGCGGCTCGCGGGGCCATTGGCCGGCATCCGCATCGTCGACTGGACGATCTGGCAGCAGGGCCCTGTCGCCGGCGCCATGCTGGGCGACCTCGGCGCCGAAGTCATCAAGATCGAGGAACGCGAGCGCGGCGACGGCGGCCGGGCGATGCTGAGCTTTCCCGACGGGAAGTCGCCCTATTGGGAAATGAACAACCGCAACAAGAAAAGCGTGGCGGTCGACCTCAAGAAGCCGGAGGGAGTCGAGCTGGTCCGCCGGCTTATCGACCGCTCGGACGTCTTCGTGCAGAATTTCCGTCCCGGCGTCGCCGACAAGCTCGGCCTCGACTACGAGACGCTCAAGGCGCGCAATCCCGAGCTGATATATGCGACCGCCAGCGCCTTCGGCCCGGTCGGCCCCGAACGCTCGGCTCGCGCCTACGACCTCATCGGCCAGGCGCGATCGGGTTTCCTGCTGCGTACCGGGCACGAGGACGAGCCGGACATTCCCGACGGCGGCATGGCCGACCAGATGGGCGCGATCATGCTCGCCTACGGCATCCTGACCGGGATCATCGCGCGCGAGCGCCACGGCGTCGGCCAACGCGTCGACACCTCGCTGCTCGGCTCGATGATGTGGCTGCGCGGGCTGCCGGTCGTGCTTTCCCTGATGAAGGAGGGCGGCGAGGAAGCGAAATCGGAAATGTCGAAGCACATGAAGTCGGCCAGGCCGACCCGCCTCGATCCGGGCAATCCGCTCTGGAACACTTTCAGATGCGGCGACGGCAAGTGGATGGCGCTGGCGATCCTCGCCACCGACCCGCACTGGCCGGTGGTGCTGGAAGCCCTGGGACAGCCGCCGGAACTGCGCGACAATCCGGACTATCAGGATCACTGGGGCCGCTGCACCCATGCGCGGGAGATCACCGCGATCCTCGATCCGATCTTCGCCTCCCACCCGCGCGACTACTGGCTGGAGCGCTTCACCCGCAAGGGCGACCTTCCGGTCTGTGCGATCAACAGCACGGCGGAAGCCGCCTGCGACCCGCAAGCCGTGCTCAACGGCTATGTCACGGACCTGGACCACCCCTCCTACGGCACGATCCGCCTGCCCGGCTTTCCCGTGACCCTTTCGGAAACGCCCGCCCGCATCCACCGCCAGGCCCCGCAGTTCGGCGAACATACAGAGCAGGTGCTGACCGAGATCCTCGAACTCGACTGGGACCATCTGACCGACCTGCGCGACAAACAGGTGATCTGAGCCCGCACGCCCGGGCGGACGCATCCGGTAGTATCGGCGCAGCAAGCCGGCAACCCCCCTTGCCCCGCGCCCCGCATCGCCTAAATGCCCTGCATGCGCAGCCTCGACGATATCCGCGAAGAATACGAGTTCCTCGACGGCGACGAACGCTATCGCCTGCTGATCGAGCTGGGGCGCGAGCTTGACGCCATGCCCGACGCGCTCAAGACCGACGCCACCAAGGTGCGCGGCTGCTCGGCAAGCGTCTGGGTCTATCCCACGCAGCTGGACGACGGCCATCTTCATTTCCTCGCCGACAGCAACGCCGCGATCACCAAGGGGATCGTCGCGCTGGTGCTGTCCGCGGTGCAGGACCGGCCTGCCGACGAAGTTGCGGGGACCGACATCGCCGCCGCGCTCGAACCCTTCGACCTCAAGAACCAGCTTTCCTCCAACCGCACGCAGGGCGTGCCGAACATGATCGCGCTGATCCGGG
This sequence comes from Novosphingobium sp., assembly GCA_024236175.1. Taxonomy (GTDB): domain Bacteria; phylum Pseudomonadota; class Alphaproteobacteria; order Sphingomonadales; family Sphingomonadaceae; genus Novosphingobium. Next base: position 724,392 of record JACKKY010000004.1, read on the forward strand.
AAACGGCCGCGCGCTACGCCGGGGGCTGACGGCATCGGCCGGCCTTTCTGGCTTGCGGGCGGCATCGTCGCCTTCCTGCTCGGCTCGGTGGGCATCGCCCTGCCGATCCTGCCGACAGTGCCCTTCTACCTGCTCGCGGCGTTCTGCTTCGCCAACAGCCATCCCGAATGGGCGCGCCGGCTTTACGAACACCCGCGCTACGGCCCGGCGATGCGAGACTGGCGCGACCGGAAGGCGATCGGCTGGAAAGCCAAGGTCTCGGCGATCGTCGCCATGTCGCTGGGCGTCGCCTTCACCTGGGCGACGATCGGCTGGCCGTGGGTGTGGATCTCGCTCGCGGTGCTGGTGACGGTCGGCCCGTGGATCTGGACGCGGCCCGAATAGGTCAGGAGTTGGCGCGCAGGAAGGCGATGACTTCCCGGGCGATCGTTTCCGGCTGCTCGGGCAGGATCGCGTGGCCGCAATCGTCGACTTCGACATAGCTGGCCCTGTCGCCGAAGGCTTCCGCCGCCGCGCGGCCGGTGTCGCGATGGGCCATGGCGTCGTTGAGCGGCTGGACGATCAGGATCGGCACATCGCCGCCGCGCCACCACAACTCCGGATCGGTCCGGCCGATGGCGCCGGCGATGCCCGCCGATTCAGGCCACCAGCCCTCGAGCCAGACGCGAGGATCGTTTCCGGGCGCGAAGAAGGCGGTGCGCAGCGCGGCGAGCCGTTCCTCTTCCGGCAGGCTCTCGTCATGGCAGCGCGGCATCGCGGCGATCACCTCCTCTGGCACCGGGTGGCTGCCGAGATTGTGCCCGCCGCAGGGCATGACCGTTACCGAGCGCGCGATCTCGGGGCGGAAGCTGGCGGCGGCGCGGACCACGATATTGCCGAGCGCATGGCCGACGAGATGCGCGGTGCGGTCCCCGAACCGGCTGACCACCAGCGCCACGTCGTCGGCGAGGTCCTGCAGCGTGAGGCCGTCGACGTCCCCGGTGCTGCGCCCGGCGCGGCGCGGATTGATCGCCAGCGAACGGAAGCCCGCTTTCTCAAGGCCGTCCTGGAGCTGGGCAAAGTCGGCGGCGCCGCGCATGGCCGAAGGGACGAGCAGCACATCCGGCCCGGAGCCCTGCACCAGCACTTCGATCCGCACGTCGCGCGCGGGATCGTCTATCATCAACGAAACCGGTTCCACACTATTCCCTTCTTGCCGCCCGTGCCCCTATCGCCCGCCATCGCCAGACGAGTGCGGAAAATGGACCATGGTTCCGCCGTCCACCACCAGCGTCTGGCCGGTCATGAACGACGACATGTCCGAAAGCAGGAAAAGCAGCGGCTTGGCAATCTCCTCGGCGCGGCCGAAACGCTGCATCGGCACGCCCTCCGCCACCGCCATGGCATCGAGCCGCGCCAGCGCGTCGCTTTCGGGCATCGGCATGGCGTCCGTCAGCCGCGGCACCGCGGTGATATCCGGCGCGACGCAATTGATGCGGATTCCCCGCCCCGCCCATTCGTCCGAAAGCGAACGGGCGAGTGACATCACGCCGGCCTTGGCGATGCCGTAGACGGCCTGGTTGCGCGCGCCGTAGAAACCGCTGACCGAAGAGACCATGGCGATCGCGCCGCCGCCTCCGGCCAGCATGTAGCGCCCGGCGGCATGGCACACGAACATCTGCGAGAGCAGGTTGAGCCGGAGTTGCGCTTCCCAGTGGGCGCTGTCGGTTTCGATGAAGGCGCCCATCTTCACCAGCCCGACGATATTGGCCACGCGGGTCAGCCCGCCCAGCCGCTCATGGGCCTGATCGACGATGGCGCGCGCCTGTTCCTCCGACGTGACGTCGCCGACCACCGCGATGCCGCCAACCTCCTGCGCGACGGCTTCGGCCCGCTCGGCATCCCGGTCGGCAACGGCGACGCGCGCGCCCGCTTCGGCCAGCAACCGCGCCGTGATCCGGCCCGAACCGTAACCGCCGCCGACCACCAGCGCCGGCTCTCCCTCGAGCCCGAAGATCTCTTTCATGCCTGCCTCTCCCCGGCGGCGGCTCGGCATGCCCGGCCGGCCCGTCCTAGTCTTCCAGCGCCTCGCGCAGCACGGCGATGCCGCTTTCACGCTGCCTGCGCAACTCCCGTTTAAGCGCCGCCGGGTCGCGCGCGAAGACGAAGCCGAAACTCACCCCGCCTTCCTTGCCGAGCGTCGCGTGGTGGAGCTTGTGCGCCTGCACCAGCCGTTTCGCATAGCCGCGCCTCGGGACCCAGCGGAACCAGCGCTGGTGGACGAGCCCGTCATGGATGAGCGTGTAGATGATGCCGTAGCCGAGGATGCCGAGGCCGATCCAGGTGCCCGGCTCCCAGGCGGCGCTTCCCATCACCCAGGGGCTGCCGACGGCGAACATCGAAATGCTCATCGCCGCGCCGACCACGGCGTAGAGGTCGTTCTTTTCCAGCAGCTTGTCGTGCGGCTGGTGGTGGTCGCGGTGCCAGCCCCAGCCGAAGCCGTGCATCACATATTTGTGGCTCCCCCAGGCGACGCCTTCCATGGCGAGCACGGTGAGGAACACGATCAGACTGGCGGCGAGGGGGGTCATGATCCCACCCTATACTCGCGGTGACAGGTTGCGACAATTTCTCACCGCACAGCGACAGCGGGATCGTCCGCGTTCATCTTGACAGGTCTAATCCTGAACGCACGGGCAAAGACGCCCGAACCGACCGCGAACCCGCAAGGAGCAAGCAAATGCGCAAGCTGACCAAGATCATCGTTCCCGCCCTGTGCGCGACCATGGCGCTGGGCGCCGCCCTTCCCGCCCAGGCCTATCCCACCCAGGGCCGCAACCAGTCGATCGCCTCGCAGATCGACGAGCTGCAGCGCGCGGTGAACCGCAGCGACCGGCGCGACCGGATTTCCGGACGCGACGCCTGGAACCTGCGCCGCGACGTCCAGCAGCTCAGCCGGCAGTATCGCCTCTACAGCCGCAACGGCCTTTCCCGCGCCGAATACCGCATCCTCGACAAGCGGATCGACTCCATCCGGGCCAGGCTGCATGTCAAGCGCCACGACCGCGACCGCCATCGCCGGTAAGCACCGCCGCACGACGGGTCCCGAGGGCGTCCGGACGGATTCCGGGCGCCCTTTCCCGCTTGTCAATTTCGCGAGCGGTGCCTAGTTCGCCCTCACCATGGCAAGCAAACCACGCACGCTTTACGAAAAGATCTGGGACGCCCATGTCGTCGACCGGCGCGACGACGGCACCTGCCTGATCTACATCGATCGCCACCTCGTCCACGAAGTCACCAGCCCGCAGGCCTTCGAGGCGCTGCGCGTCGCCGGGCGCAAGGTGCGCCGGCCCGACCTCACGCTGGCCGTGCCCGACCACAACCTGCCGACCACGGCGCGGCGCGACGAAGCCGGCGAGCGCATTCCCATCGCCGATCCGCAGAGCGCCCAGCAGCTCGCCGCGCTGGAGAAGAACGCACCCGCCTTCGGCATCCGCTACATCGGCGATGCCGACGCCGAACAGGGCATCGTCCATGTCGTCGGGCCCGAGCAGGGTTTCTCGCTGCCCGGCGCGACGATCGTGTGCGGCGACAGCCACACTTCCTGCCACGGCGGCCTCGGCGCGCTGGCATTCGGCATCGGCACCTCCGAAGTCGAGCATGTGCTGGCGACCC
>JACKKY010000005.1 GCA_024236175.1 Novosphingobium sp.
CGGCGCAAGTCCGCGGAGGCGCGCTTCGAACGGTTGACCGGCACTCCGGCGCAGCAGCTTGATCCGCTGCCTGGGCCGCCGGTGACCCCGGCGAGCCTGGACGAAGCCATCGATCTTGCCCTCGAATCCAATCCGGCGCTGCAGCAGGCGCAGGGTGCGGTCCGTGTGGCGAAAGCCGGCGCACGCGCTGCGCGGGCCGAAGGCCTGCCCGCCATCGGCGCCTTTGCCGAAGCCGCCCGGGTCCGGGACCAGTTCTTTCCGGACTATCGTGCGAATTCGGTGTCGGTCGGTATTCGCGGGCGCTGGACGCTTTGGGGCGGGGGAAGGGTAGCGACCCAGACTCGCAAGGCGGATGCCGAAATGACCGCTGCTGAAGCGCGTGCGCGCGGGGCGAGGCTGGCCGTGGAAGGCATGGTGATAGACGCCTGGCAGGGGCTGCTGACGGCAGGCCGGATGGCAGAGGCCACGGCCTTGCGTTCCGCGGCGGCCAACGATGCGCTGCGCAGCACGCGGCTCGAGGCGCAAGTGGGCGAAAAGCCGACGCTGGCCGTGCTCGATGCGGAGCGCGAGGCCCTGGAAGCCGAAGCCAGCCGGATCGAGGCCGAAGGCATGCGGCTTGTCGCCGCCTATCGCCTCAACGCGCTGACCGGGACGCTGGCACCATAGGTCGCGGCCCCCTGTCACAGGTTTGTCCGGATCGGACGAAGCGCTGAAAGATGTAACAAAAACAGGATCGTGGGGAGGGGCGACAGCCCATTCGGTTAAGTCGATTTCACTGATCGCAATATCGTGATTTCACAATTTATGAAACTGAGTATCCATGGATTGTGTCGAAACCACAGGAGATTCCAGTGTCTGAAACAACCGAAATGCCCGCGATGCCCCGCATCAATGAGCCAGCACCCAATTTCTCGGCGAACACTACCGATGGTCCGCGTTCGCTGTCCGACTACAAGGGCAAATGGCTGATCCTCTTTTCGCATCCGGCTGACTTCACGCCGGTGTGCACCACCGAATTCATGGGCTTTGCTCAGGCTGCCGACGACTTCAACGCGCTCAACTGCGAGCTGCTCGGCCTCTCCATCGACTCCGTCCATGCGCATATCGCCTGGATGCGCAGCATTGAGGAGAAGTTCGGTGTCGAGATCCCCTTCCCGATCATCGAGGATCTCTCGATGCAGGTGGCCAAGTCCTTCGGCATGATCCATCCGGGAGCGTCCGACACCTCGGCGGTGCGCGCGACCTTCATCATCGATCCGGAAGGCATCATCCGGGCCATGGTCTATTACCCGATGTCCAACGGCCGCTCGGTCGCGGAGTTCCTTCGCTTGCTGAAGGCGCTGCAGACAGCCGATGCCAACGGCATTGCCACGCCCGAGAACTGGCAGCCGGGCGAGCCGGTTATCGTTCCGCCGCCGAAGACCGCCGCTGCGGCCAAGGCCCGCGCGGGCGAGGGTTACGACTATACCGACTGGTATTTCAGCAAGAAGACGCTTTGACGCGGCAAGACCGGACCGGGCGGCAGGGGACACCTGCCGCCCGAACCTGTTCGCCGCCCGCAAGATGCTCTAGAAGGCCGAATGCTCCGATTGGGGCTTAAGGTTGGGGCCGGCATGTGGGGAGTTGACTGATGACTGCGCTAGATCTCGCCCGCGCGCAGTTCGCCTTTACGGTGAGCTTCCATTTCCTGTTCCCCGCATTCACGATCGGGCTGGCGAGTTATCTTGCCGTGCTCGAAGGGCTCTGGCTGAAGACCGGCAAAGGGGTGTACGCCAACCTCTATCGCTACTGGCTCAAGATCTTCGCCGTGGTCTTCGCCATGGGCGTCGTCTCGGGCATCGTCATGTCCTACCAGTTCGGAACCAACTGGTCGGTCTTTTCCGACAAGGCGGGGCCGGTGATCGGCCCGCTGATGGCCTATGAGGTTCTGACCGCGTTCTTCCTCGAGGCCGGCTTCCTGGGCGTCATGCTGTTCGGCATCAACAAGGTGGGGAAAAAGCTCCATTTCGCAGCGACTTGTGCGGTCGCGGCAGGCACATTCATCTCCGCGTTCTGGATCCTGTCGGTCAACAGCTGGATGCACACTCCGGCGGGCTACGAGATGGGAGCCAACGGGCAGTTCCTTCCCGGCGAGAGCTGGCTCGAGATCATCTTCAATCCGAGTTTTCCCTATCGGCTGGTCCACACCGTGCTCGCCGCCTACCTGACCACGGCCTTTGCCGTCGGCGGGGTAGGGGCATGGCACCTGCTCAGGGACCGCGCGAATCCCGGCGCGCGCAAGATGTTCTCGATGGCGATGTGGATGGCGGCGATCGTGGCGCCGATCCAGATTCTCGCTGGCGACCAGCACGGCCTCAACACGCTTGAGCACCAGCCCGTGAAAGTCATGGCGATGGAAGGCCATTACCAGAGCCATCCCCACGGTGCGCCGCTGATCCTGTTCGGCATTCCCGACAGCAGGGAGAAGCGCGTCGACTACGCCATCGAGATTCCCAAGGCGTCGTCATTGATCCTCAAGCATGACCCCGATGCGCCACTAAAGGGCCTCGACACCGTCCCCGACGAGGACGAACCGCCGGTGGGCATCGTCTTCTGGGCGTTCCGGATCATGGTCGGCCTTGGTTTCGCTATGGCCGGGCTGGGGCTGTGGAGCCTGTTCGCGCGCTGGCGCAAGCGTCTCTATGACTGGCCGCTGCTGCACCGCGCGGCGCTGGTGATGGGCCCCGCCGGCTTCGTCGCCGTGCTTGCCGGCTGGGTGGTGACGGAAACCGGGCGGCAGCCGTTCACGATCTATGGCCTGCTGCGCACGGCGGAAAGCGCATCGCCGCTCGATGCGCCGGCAGTCGCTGCATCCCTGCTGGCCTTCGTGGTGGTCTATTTCGCCGTCTTCGGCATGGGCATCTGGTACCTGCTGAAGCTGATGAGCAAACCGCCCGAGGCGCATGAAGCGGGGCTGGACGGGGCACCGATCCGGTCTGCGGGCGTCACCCCTGCCGCGGCGGTCATCGAGGGAGATCCGGCATGATCGATCTTACCGTCGTCTGGGCCGGGATCATCGGCTTCGCCATTGTCGCCTATGTGATCATGGACGGTTTCGATCTCGGCATCGGCATCATGTTCCCCTTGTTCAGGCCGGGCCGCGATCGCGATACGGCAATGAACAGCGTCGCGCCGGTCTGGGACGGCAACGAGACCTGGCTGGTGCTGGGCGGCGGCGGGCTGATGGCCGCATTTCCGCTGGCCTACGCGATCATCCTGCCTGCCCTTTACGCGCCGCTGATCGCGATGTTGCTGGGCCTCGTCCTGCGCGGCGTCGCTTTCGAGTTCCGCTGGCGCGACGAGGCGCATCGCAGGATGTGGGACCGCGCGTTCACGCTCGGCTCCTCGGTCGCGACTTTCGCCCAAGGGGTCACGCTCGGCGCCCTGCTGCAGGGGATCACGGTCGAAGGCCGCTCCTATGCCGGCGGCTGGTGGGAATGGCTCTCGCCGTTCAGCGTGCTGACCGGGGTCGGACTCATGGTTGGCTACTGCCTGCTCGGCGCCTGCTGGCTCAACTGGAAAACCGAAGGGGACCTGCAACGCCAGGCGGCGCGCTACGCCGGTCGGCTCGGGATCGTGCTGCTGGCGGTGATCGGCGTGGTCAGCCTTGCGACATTGACGCTCGAGCCGCGCTATTACTCCCGCTGGTTCGCCTATCCGGACATACTGGTCACGGCGCTGGTTCCGGTGGCGACCCTGATCGTCACCTTCCTGTTCTATCGCAGCCTGTCGCGTAAGCGCGAAGTCCAGCCGTTCCTCTGGGCGCTGTCGCTGTTCGGCCTTTGCCTGATCGGGCTCGGCATATCGATCTGGCCCGATGTCGTGCCAGCGCGCGTCACCATCTGGGAAGCCGCCGCACCGGTCAGAAGCCAGATCTTCATGCTGGTAGGCGCGAGCGTGCTGGTCCCGGTCATACTGGCCTACACCGGCTGGGCCTACTGGGTCTTCAGGGGCAAGGTCGGCAGCGAGGGCTACCATTGATGCGCGGCACGCTCACCAAGCTCGGATGGTTTGCCGCGATCTGGACGGCAAGCGTCGCGGTGCTTGCGGCGGTTTCGATGGCGCTGCGGTTCTGGCTTTCCTGAGACCGGAAAGCGGCGCTTCAGACGAGCGCTTCCACCCCGCCGTTGCCCTTGATCGTTTCCGCCGCGCGCATGCCGGACCACACACAGTCGCCGAGCGACAGGCCGCTGACGTAGTAGTGCGAACAGATGCCCACTGCCGTGCGGCCGGCTGCATAGAGGCCTTTGACCTTGCCGCCTTCCGTCGAGAGCACTTCTCCGGTGTCTTCGTCGACCACGAGACCGCCCATGGTGAGAGCCGGGATCGGGGACAGCTTGAGCGATGAGCCGAAGTCGGTGGCGTAGAAGGGTCCCGTCTCGATCTTGCGCCGGTATTTCTCGGACTTGCCCAGCGGATCGGGCTCGCCGCGCTCGATGTAGCCGTTGTAGGTCTCGATCGTGTTGACCATGCGGTCTGCGGGGACGCCGATCTTGGCGGCGAGTTCCTCAAGCGTCGGTGCGCTGACTGTGTAGTCCTTCTGGATCGCGCGGAACTGGACCTTCTGGAAGAACATCTTCTTCATGGCGTCGATCTCGCCGCGGACCTTGTCCTGCAGCGGTTCGTCCATGATAAGCCAGGCCTTGCCGCCGGCGTGGGAAAACACGGCCTCGCCGGTTCGCGCGCCGTAATATTCCTCACCGACCAGCCGCTCGCCGTCGGGGCCGACGGAGCAGGCGTTGGTCCAGGATTCGGGAGGATAGAGGAAACGCCAGGCGGAAATGCGGTCCAGCAGGTCGGTCTTCGCGCCGATGGTCATGCCCAGCTTGATGCCGGAACCGTCGTCGGCGATCGTGCCCAGCGGATGGGATTTAAGGTAATCCGGCGCGGTCTTGGCCATCATCACGCGATTGTAGGTGAAGCCGCCGGCGGAGAGCACCACGCCCTTGCGCACGCGGATGCGCATCGGCCTGGCCTTGTCGCGTTCGAGGCCGGAAATCATCGACAGGAGCTTGCCGCCGAGGCCCAACGAGGCGACGATCAGGTTGTTGACCAGGCTCATGTATTTCGCATGCCGCCAGGTCGCGAAGCCCGGCGGGATGCGCAGGACTTCGACTCCGACCACCGCGCCGTCTCCGTCGACGACCATCCGCGCGGCGCGCGTCTGGCGGAAGAAGCGGACGTTGGGCTGGCGCTCCATCGATTCGATCAGCGGAGGCAGAAGGTACTGGCCCGACAGGTCGGTCGGCTCGCCGCCCTTCGCCGGCTTTGCCCTGTGGCCGCGTGCCGCGGGCTTGGCTCGCTCGCGTCCGGGCACCGTCAGTTCGTTGCCCGAATAATAAATCGAGGCGGTTTCCGGATAGGACGTCTTCTCGTCGGTCGCCGGTCCGCCGAAGCGCGCACCGTAGCTTTCCAGCCAATCCTGGAAATGGACGCTTGCCTTGGCGAAACGCTGCACCGTGTCCTGCCGGACGAGGTTGCCGGTTTCGAAAGCCAGGTAGTTCGCCATGTTCTCCGGCGTGTCCTCGATACCGGCTTCCTTCTGCGCTTTCGTGCCGCCGCCCATGTAGACGACACCGCCGGAAAGCTTGCTGGCGCCGCCGCCTTCGCCGCGGTCGATGGCGATCACCTGCAGGTTCTTGTCTTCGGAAGTTCTCAGCGCCGCGCAGACGCCGGCCAGGCCCACGCCGACGACGAGCACGTCGCAATCGGCATCCCACGCCTCCTTGTCGGGATCGGCTGTCACCAATGCCGGTTCGACACGCGTCGATGTCTCGGTCAGGTCGTCGAGAAAACGATGATCGGGTTGCATGGCCTTTACCTTCGTCCTTGTCGTCTATTCGCCGGGGGCCAGGCCCAGTCGTTCTTCATAGAGGCGGTGGAAATTGCGGATCACCGATTCCTGATAGGCCGAGTACCAGACATAGGGCGGCTGCTTGGTCTTCATGCCGCGATAGACCTGCGGAATGTTGCCGCTGTCCTGCTCGAAGATCTTGGCGAGCGAGCCCAGCTCGGGCGCCTGGGTCCAATGGTCGTCGGGACCCAGAAAGCGCTGCTCCTTCGGCGGCGGCTTGGGTTTGCCTTCCGGCCAGGGGGCCAGCATCATCACCTGCATCAGGCATTCTTCGTGATTATCGCCGTTGGGCCTGAACCGGTAGGCGATCCTGGCCCAGCCGCCCCAGGGGCTGAAATTGGGAAACAGGTTGTTGAATGTCTGCTCGTTCAGCTCGAGGTCCGAATAGGTGTCGGCCTCGTCGCCGATCAGGCCGCGAAGGTATTCCCGGTTGAAATCGGCCGTGGCGCGGAACTGCTCGATCGCCGATTCCTTCGACTGGATGATGCCCCGGTGGGGGCTCGATCCGGCAGTGCCGGCGTGGCCCATGCGGCACCAGTTGCCGAAAACGTCGAAACGCACGTCGGCGACGTCGCCGCCCATGAGCAGAAGCTGCGGATGGGTTGCGAGCGAGTGCCAGCCTTCGAGGAACGCCTCCTGCACCGCTTTCCAGTTTGCGCGGATGACCTTGACGACGTCGGCCTGCTTGTACCGGTTCTCGAGCTTGTACTTGGCGTATTGCTCAAGCATCTCGGGCCCCATGTATTCCTCGAGGCTGATCGCGTCGGGGTCGGGGTTGATGAAGATGAAGCCGCCCCACGTCGCCACCTTGGCGCCGGGAAGCTGGGCGACGTCCTCACGCACCTCGGGAAAGTCCCACTCCGCCGTAAGCAGCTTGAGCGAGCCGTCGATGTTCCAGGTCCAGCCGTGGAACGGGCAACGGAAATCCTGGGCCTTCTTGCCGTGGCATTCGCGAAGCTGCCTGCCGCGATGAAGGCAGGCGTTTACATGGGCCTTGAATTCATCGGGGCCGGTGCGGACCACCAGATACTGCAGGTTCGCGATCTCGTAGAGATGGTAGTCTCCGACTTCCGGAATGTCCTCGACCCGGCAGACCATCTGCCAGACCTTCTTCCAGATGTGCTCGACTTCGAGATCGTGATACTTCCGGTCGATGTACCGCGCCACCGACGTCTTCACGGGCCCTCCGGGCAGAGGCGCGCTCTTCTTGTAGACCGGTGGCAGAAGATCGGGCCGGCGTTCGCTCGCGACTATGTCTTCGAGCGGGATGTGGGAAGCCGACCGCATCCCTTCCGGCGTTTCCATGCCGGGATCGCCGACATAGGGCGCGATGATCTTGGCGTCCTGGGGCGCTTCCGCCGTGACCATGGCGCCGATCGGCGACTTCAGGAACTCGGGAATGTCTTCCTCGAGCGGCGGCATGAGCGGATAGGGGATGTCGCGGCCGGGCGGCAGGTCGGGGCCACCCACATAGATCAGCATGTGGGGATCTGCGTAGGTCAGATTGCCTTCGATCCAGGTTCCGTCCCAGCGAAAGACGCCCGACTTGCCTTTCGCCTTGTCTTCCACGCGAATGAGGCCGTCCCCGATTGCTTCATAGACGGCGCCGCTGATCGGATGGGGTTCGCATCTCATGACCGGTCGTTCTCCCTCGCGCTGGCCTGACGAACGATTGCCGCCGCCCGTTCCCGATCCGGAAAGTGCCGGTCAGGAGCGGGTGCGGCCACCATTTCGCCGAACCGTATGACTTTTTCGACGCATATGTAGAATTTTGTGCTCCCCCTAGCCAGAGCTTTTTCCGAAGAGAGCTTGCCAAAGCTTGCGAAGCCATGCGCCGATCGATCCAAGCAGGGAGCGCTTGCCGGCAGCCGGAGCCCCCTCGGCAGGCGAGACGCCTGCGGACTTTTCGATCGCATCCTTGAGCTGGTCGGCAAAGCCCTTGGCCAGCTGCGGCAGCAGCGGGCGACCCATGGCTTCCCACATTGGCGCCATCGGGCCACTGCCTTCCACGCGTACGTTGAGCACGATCTCGGTCCCGCCGTCGCCGAGGGGCACAGCGTCGTAAGTGCCGCCGCCGAGCACCGGATCGCCTTGAAGTTGATAGGAGAAGGTCACGTGCTCGGGGCCGTCCCACCTGTCGACATGGACGTCCACGGTAACGGTCCGCACCAGACCGCCGACGCCGACCTTTAGCACCCAGCGCGAATTGTCGTCGTCGATAACGGTGAATTCACGCATGCCGGGCATGAGTTCCGCCCAGCGCTGCATGTCTTTCACATAGTCCCATACGCGGTCGATATCGACCGCGACCTCGATCCTCTGTTCGGTGTCGATCATGCGTCCTGCAGCCTCATGCGTTCAACTTCCTTCTCCAGCAGGTCGCTGGGCGACCCGGCCGCGTGGCGGCCGGCGAGATAGCCTTGCGTCATGCCGCGCGCATTGGACATGCCGCTCTGCATGACGGCGCCATTGTCCTGCCGCGCAACCGAATTGCCTGCCGCATACAGCCCTGCGATCGGTTCGCCGTCCCAGCCCATGACGCAGGCGTGGTGATTGATGACGAGCCCGGAAGCGGCAATGCCCGATCCCGCGACGCGGCTCAGCTCGACCGCCCAGAAGGGGCCTTTTTCAAGCGTCCCGAAATTGGGGTGCGGCTTGTTGAAACGATCGCCGGTCATCCATGCTCCCCAGGGGTGCGAGCCGCGGCCGAATTCGGGATCCTCACCCTTTTCGGCATGGATATTGAAATTGGATACGGTTTCGGAGAGCGCCTGCGGATCGACGCCGATCACCCTGGCAAGGTCCTCGATCGTATCCGCCTTGACGCCGACGCCTTCGGGCATGTCCTGGCCGGGCATGATCGAGCCGAGCGGATATTTCTCCCGCGCCTGGCTGTCCTGGATCATCCAGCAGGGGAAATTGGGGTGGGTCTGGGTGCCGCCGTCGATGTGATCGACGGTGTAGTAGATCGACCGGTAGAACGATTCGTTGGCAAAGCGCTTTCCGGCGCGGTTGACGACGATCGTGTGAGGCAGGCCGATATAGGGCATGACGCCCCGCCAGAGGGGCACGCCGTCCTGCAATTCCTCGCCGGGTATCTGGCAGGCCAGCATCGTCACGTCGGGCACGCGCGCGATCCGCGCGCCCAGCGAACCCGCAAGCCTCAGATGCGCGCCGTCGACTTCCGGCATGATGATCGATTGCACATCGAGCTGCATGCCAAGGCTCTTCGACAGGTCCGGGTTGCGCTCATAGCTGCTGACCGCGATGACGACGCCCTTGTTGGCCTTTACGTAAAGCTCCTGCCCGTCCTTCGTCGCGCGAACGCCGACGACCCGTTCGCCATCGAAGACCAGTTCCTCCACATTGACGCCCGTGTGAAGGGGAATGCCGCGGTCCAGCGCTCCCTTCACCAAATAGGCGGCAAGGCCGGGGCCGAGGCAGCGCTCGTCCTTCGCCAGGCGCTCGCCCATGACGGTGAAGTCCCAGTTCCGGATGTTCGGCGACCCGCCGTTCTCGAAGATGTCGTCGTGGGTCATGCCGTAGAGGACATGGGGCGAGATGCGCGTTCGGTGCTGCCATTCGCCAAGCGTTTCCCCCTGGAAGGGCTCGACTTCGAGCAGACGGCCTTCCGAGACGGCGTCGTTGCAGATCCCGAAATAGTAGTCGGGACAATTGCGGATGACCTTCATCCTGAGGCCGATGCTGTCCTCGAAGAACTTGAGGGCGACCGGGGCATGGATCGCCTGGTTGAGGATCGCCAGGTCGTCGGCATAGCCCATGGAAAGCCGCTTCACGTAGCGAAAGCCGCTTTCGGACGAATCCTCGATGCCGAGTTCGGCGGCGTGGGCGTTTCCGGGAACCCAGACTTCCCCCATGGAGTAGGCGGTTACCCCGCCGACCTGATCGGTGCGTTCGAGCACCATCGCGCTGGCGCCGCCATCCTGTGCGGCGATCGCGGCACACAGGCCGCCGCCGCCCGAACCGATCGCCACGACGTCGGCTTCAAGATCCCAGTTCTCCGGAAGGTTCCGAACCATTCAGCAATTCCTCTCCAACAGATGTCGATCGCGCGGCCGCCTGTTGACGTTGCATGCGGATTGTCGGTGCATCGGCTTTCCGGGGCGCTGGCATGCGCACCACCGACCCGTCAAGTGACTCTGTGCCGTCACAGGCAAGCGGATGCCGCGAGACCCGAATTTCACGGATGTCAGGTTAAGCTCTTGCCGCAGGCCAATTTGACGATCACAGTCTGAAACGGGATGAGGTATCGGAAGGATCGGAGATGACGGGCGTCGGCGGCGCCAGGGCAGCGGGCCTGCGCCATTGCGCGGAGGACAGCGTCGAGATCGAAGCTCCGGTCGAAACGGTCTGGAAGTTGCTCGTCGACTTCGCCGGCTGGCAGGACTGGAATCCGCTTTACGTGGAAACCAGGGGCGACTTGCGCGTCGGCTCCGCAATCGGGTTCACGGTGGCTCTCGCAGGAATGAAGCCGCACGGGGGCAGCGCCACGGTTCTCTCGGTGATACCAAACGAAGTGATCGAATACGGAACCGGTGCGTTCGCAGGGCTCGTCCGCGCCACTCGCTATATCGAAGTCCGCGCGCTCGGCGCGGAGCGGTGCCTTGTCGTCAACGGCGAGCATATGGGCGGGTTGCTCGGCCCGCTTCTTTTCAAGGCGGTGGGGGAGAAGGTCCGCCTCGGCCTCAAGGGCATGAACGAGGCGCTCAAGGGCCTTGCAGAACAACACAGCTGACCGGAGAAGGCATGAACACCGAAACGCACCTGTCCTTTGATTGCATCCTGACATTGGCCGAGCGGGACAGCGGCGCCGTGGGGCTTGCCGACGAGGGGCTGATCTCCCGGGCGAGGGCGGTCGTCGACTGGGTCAACGAACGGGGGCCGTATGGTGCCAGCCAGCTTCGCGCGATGCAGGCCCAGATAAAGAACCTCCTGGCAACGCGGCTGAGGCTGGCGGCCGACCGGCAGCGCTATCCGGCCATTGCCGGGGAGAAGATCGAACGGCCGATCTTCATCATCGGCTTCGCCCGTGCGGGGACCACGCTGGTCCATTCGCTGCTTGCCGAGGATCCCGGCGTGTATGCGCCGCAATCGTGGCACATGTATTCCCCTTCGCCGCCGCCGGGGGCGGGGCCGGTCGCTCCCGAGCGGATCGCCTATTCACAGCGCATGGTGGAGGAGTGGATGAACTTCTGCCCGGGGCAGAAGCCGATGCACCCCTATATCGACAAGGGAGCCTACCAGCTGTGCGAGGACGAGGAAGTGATCGCCCTCGATTTCCGCACCACCTATCCGTACCATTTCTACAAGGTGCCGACGATGTCATCGATGCTGGTGCTCGATCCTGACCCGACCGGCTCGTTCATGTTCCACCGGGAGTTCCTGCAACACCTCCAGTGGAACACCGGCGTCGACCGCTGGGTGTGCAAGGGGCCGAGCCATCAGGGCAACCTGAGCGGCCTGTTCGAGGCCTATCCGGATGCGCTTTGCATCTGGCCGCACCGTCCCATTGGCGAGATCTTCGCTTCCATCGTCACGCTGACCGCGATGATCTACGATACGATCACGGGAGAGCCGAGCGATATCCAGTCGACCGCGAAGATGCTCGCCGACGGCATGAGGGCAGGCCTCGACCAGGTGCTTGCCAATGACATGATCGACGATCCTCGCATCATGCACCTGCCGTTCCGCGAGGTTACCCAGGATCCCATTGGCGTAATTCGCCGCATCTATGGAGCGCAAGGCCGTGAAGTCACCGCCCAGTTCGAAAGCAGGGTTCAAGCCTGGCTGGACGCGCCGGAAAATGCTGTCGACCGCTATGGCCGCTATCCCTATTCCTATGACGTCCTGGGCCTGGAGCGGGAAGGGATCGAGGAGCTCTTCGCCGACTACAGCAAGCGATTCGGACTGGAATGACAACGGGAGAGGCACAGGCATGACCGACGACGGATATTTTCTTTCGAGCGAGAACCCCATCGCCAACATCGATCAGCGTGCGATGGAGGATACCGCGCTGCGGCTGATCAAGCGGCCGGAAGTCGAGAAGGCCAAAGGCCTGGCGTCCTATCTCTTTCGCGAGGTTTTCCAGAAAACCGCCGGTGAGCAGATGGCCCGGTTCGAGGACGCGATAGACGAATACGTCTTCCACTATGCGATGCGGGCGGCGGCGAGCGACGGCCAGCATCCCGGCATACTGCGTTTCATGACGCCGCCACATAACTGGTTCGGTCGCGACGTGCCGGGATCGCGCTGGGGCGCCGACAGCCCGGACTTCGCCTATCGTATCATTCCGGTCTCGCCTGACGGACGCTACGAAATCCGCGGCTGGCCGACCTGCAAGAAGCCCCCGACCGCGCATTATGCGCTGATGGCGGACAACACGGCTGCGCCTAGCATTATCAGCCTGCTCGACGGGCTCGACGTGGAAACTGACGAAAACGGTGAGTTCACGATCACGGTCGATCCCGATCCGGCCGGTGACCGCAAGAACCATATCCAGACCGCGCCCAACGCGTTCCAGATCTGGATTCGCGATGCCATGGGGGACTGGCTGGAACAATCGCCCAACGCGCTGCGTGTGACCCGGCTCAATCCCCCTCAGCGCGATGTGCCGAGCGACGAGGAGCTGGCGCAATGGGCGGCTCGCGCTTTGCTCGACGGCGTATATTACCACTACTACCTCAGCGCGGGGCTCACGCTCAAAGAGCCCAACGAGATCAATCCTCCGGGGTCTTCGGCCGCGCTGGGAGGCATGGCCAGTCAGTACACCTGCAGTGCGAATATCCTACTGGACAAGGACGAGGCGTTGATAATCACGGCGAGCGAATCCGGCGCGTTGTTCCGCAATGCCGTGCTCGTCGATGTCTTCATGAACACGCTGAATTACTGGGACCACACCAGCAGCCTCAACCACGCGCAGATGGAACCCGATGAAGGCGGATTGTTCACCTATGTGATCTCGCACCAGGATCCGGGCGTCCACAACTGGCTGGACACGACCGGAATGCGCCAGACGATCTTCGGCCAGCGCTGGCAATCCTTCGCCGGTGGCGCGGCGAAGGAAGTCCCGACCATCGAAGGACGCGTGGTCAAGTTCAAGAACCTGGCCAAGGAACTCCCCAAGGGCGTGCGGATGATCGATTCCGCCGGCCGCGAGAAGCAGCTCGCGGATCGCCGGGCCGGCTTCGACAAACGGTTCGTGGACAGCTAGCTGGTGGAAGGGCGCTAGCGCGCTTCATTTCGCAAGTTCGCGCACCCTCGCGAGCAGGGGAAGGCGGTTGCTGCGGTTTGCCTCGAACCGGGCGAGCTCCTCGTCCCGGCCGAGGATTGCGCGGATGATGCGATGTCGCCCTGCCTTCCACTTGTCGAGCTTCACCAGCCCGCGGTTGCCCGTCTCGTAAGGTCGGCTCTCCGCAAATCGGAGGGTGACGCGGGTCAGCAACTCGAACAGCGGTCGGTTCACCATCCGGAACAGCAGGTCCTGGAACTCCGCTTCGACATCTCCCATCCCGGCGTCGTCGGCACAGGCATCTATTTGCGGCAAGAACTCCTCGAGCTCCTCGTAGAGGTCTTCATCCTCGCACCGCGCCGCCGCAGCAGCGAGCTCGTTGAAAAGCAGCGACGTCATCTCGAGCGCTTCTTCCCAGGAGCTGGGCTCGGTGCGCATGTAGGCGGCGAGCGAGCGTTCCAGATCGGCTTCGTCTGGCCGCTTGCCGTAATAGCCGCCACCCGGACCGCGCCGCACCTCGAGCAGCCCCTCATGTTCCAGTATGCGCGCCGCCTGCTGCACGGTCACGATGCCGACGCCGAGCGTTTCGGCAAGGCTGGTCAGCGATCCGATGCGACTCTCGGGTTCGGTGGCATAGATCATTTCGCGCAGGCGTTCGGCCGTCGCGTGCACGAGTCGCTGGCCGCTGCGCGAGCGCCTTTTGGCATTAGTGGTCATCTTATCGGCCATTCTTCGCGCTCCCAACCCGATTTTGCCCAATTATATGCTTATTATTGTGGCTTACAACCACATCTAGGCACCAAGAATCCCGATTGACGGCTAATAAGGAGGTCTATAATTCTCACCCAAAGCCAAATCGGCACGGCCTGCGCCGACCGAACCCTGAGAGAGGACCGGAAAGATGACATTCCAGAGCCCGCAATCCGACATCCTGCCGCGCTCCACGCTGATCATCGGCGACAAGGTTGAAGAGCATGGCAGCGGCAGCAAGGTCGCGCACATCTATCCCGGCAACGGCAGCGTTACCCGCGAGATCACGTTGGCAAGCCCCGACGATGTCGAGCGGGCGGTCGCCGCGGCCCGCGCGGCCCTGCCCGAGTGGAAGGCGATGCCGGGAGACAAGCGCCGCAACCTGTTCTTCAAGCTCGCCGATCTGCTTGAGGCGAAGTCGGCGGAATTCGTTCCGTCGCTGGTCTCGGAGAACGGTTCGATCGCCATGGCCGCGCCTTTCATGGGATACGACGCTGCTCAGAAATTCCGTTACTTCGGCGGCTGGGCCGACAAGATTCATGGCCGCACGATCCCGATGTGGGGCGGGCCGGCGCATGACTACGTGACCTACGAGCCCTATGGCGTGGTGGGCGTGATCGTTCCCTGGAACGGCCCGCTGTTCGCAGCGACGATGGTGATCGCGCCGGCGCTGGCTGCCGGCAACTGCATCGTGCTGAAGTCTCCGGACCTCGCGCCCTACAGTGCCATGAAGCTCGTGGAACTGATGCTGGAAGCCGGTTTTCCGGCAGGGGTCGTCAATCTCGTCACCGGCGGCGCCGACGTCGGCGAGGCGATGGTCGCGCATCCCGGGGTCGACAAGATCGAGTTCATCGGTTCGGGCAACACCGCTCGCAAGGTGCTTGCCAATGCCGCCCAGTCGCTCAAGCCCTGCGGTCTCGAACTCGGCGGAAAGTCCGCGGTGATCGTGTTCGACGATGCCGATCTTCAGAACGCCGCCCAGAAGGGACTGACCGGAGCGGTCAGCGCCAACGGCCAGGGCTGCGTCAACGGTACGCGCTTGCTTGTCCAGCGGGGAATCTACGAGCCCTATCTGCAGACGCTCACCGCCGTTGCGGGGCACATCAAGGTCGGCGATCCGATGGACCAGTCGACCATGATGGGGCCGGTCATTTCCGAAACCGCGCTGCGGCGCATCTCCGGTATGATCGAGCGTGGAGTGGAGCAGGGCGGCCGGCTCGTCTGTGGAGGCGAGCGGATGGGCGGCGATCACGCGGACGGCTTCTTCCTTCCGATCACCGTGCTGGCCGACGTTGCGAACGACAGCGAGATCGCCCAGCACGAGGTCTTCGGGCCGGTGCTCGTGGTTACGCCCTTCGATACGGAGGAAGAGGCGATCGCGCTCGCCAATGCCACCGATTACGGCCTCGGCGCCTATGTCCACACGCAGAACCTGCGGCGTGCGCATTATGTGACGAGCCAGCTCGACGCGGGCATGATCCACGTCAACGGCTCGGGCGAGGCGATGCAGCCCAATGCGCCCTTCGGTGGATACAAGAACAGCGGCCACGGAAGGCTTGGCGGCGTGGAGGGGCTGCACGAGTTCCTCCAGCCGAAGAACATCTGGATGAACCTGGCGCAATAACCGCCACACTTGGGAGAGGTTTTCATGACATTGCTCGATCCCGCCGAACGTTCGGCGCGCGGCCTTTCGGCCCAGGCCGAACTGACCGGCGCACCCGCGCCGGAGCCTGCGACGCTGCTCGACGAGACCTGGCGCGACTTCATCTACGCCGAGGTCTGGACCCGTCCCGGGCTGGATAGGCGTGCGCGCTTCCTGATCTCCATGGCGGCGGCTGCCAGCAACAACGGGCCCAAGAAGGCGCTGGACGGATACGTGCGCGGTGCGCTGACCACCAAGGAACTGACGCTGTCGGAGCTGCGTGAAGCGGCGCTGCATCTTGCTGTCTACAGCGGCTGGGACAAGGGCGGCGAACTCGACGCTGCGGTAACCCGCGTGCAGGACGAACTCGGGCTGGAACCGGTGAAGCTCGATCCGATCCGGGCCGAGCCCTGGGATCCGCAGGAGCGCATGGAAGCCGGCGCGCGCGAATTCGAGAAGGTGATGACCTTCGGTGGCCCGCAACCCGGCAACGGCTTTGCCTATCTGCAGGACGGCATACTCAATTTCGTGTTCGGCGAGATGTGGTGCCGGCGCGGACTGGACGAGCGTTCGCGGCGCTGGATAACGCTGGTCGGCGTTGCCGATTCACGTGCCGAGACGCCGATCAAGAGCCACTTCCATGCCGCCATGGCGAGCGGAAACTGCACGGCGGCGGAACTTCACGAATTCGTCCTGCAGTATTCGATCCATGCCGGATGGCCGAAGGGATCGGAAGTGCAGGGCGCGGTCTTCGAAATGGCTGCGAAGATCGAGAAGGGTCTTCCCTGGAACGGCTGAGCTAGGAGCTGAGATTGACACTGATTCCCGATATGAAAGGCGAGGCCGCCGTCGTCACCGGCGCGGCTTCCGGGCTGGGACGAGCGACAGCGGTCAAGCTTGCCGAGGCGGGCGCGAACCTGTGCCTTGTCGATTTCAACCAGGCCGGGCTCGATGAAACCGCAGCCATGCTTTCGGACAGCGGTGTCGAGGTGATCCTCCACCTCGCGGATCTCTCCGACCCCGACGCCTGTCGCGCGCCCGTCGACGTCGCTGTCGAACGGTTCGGACGGCTCGATGCGCTGTGCAATATCGCCGGCCTGATCAGGTTCGCGAACAGTCCGCAAATGCCGCGCGAGGATTGGGACCGGACAATCGCCGTCAATCTGACCGCGCCGTTCCTGCTGTCGCAGGCGGCCATTCCGCACCTGCTCGAAACCGAAGGCGCGATCGTCAACTGTTCGTCGACGGCCGCTTTCGTTGGCGAGGCCTATGCCGCCGCCTATTGCGCGAGCAAGGCCGGCCTGCTGCAGATGACCAAGGCCATGGCCATGGAGTTTTCCCGCAAGCCGATCCGGATCAATGCCGTCGCGCCGGGAGGGATGATGACCAACATCGGCAACAACATGCAGATGCCCGAGAATGTCGAGATCGACCTGATCCAGCGCTTCTCCGGTTTGCGCGGGCTGGTGGAAGTGGACGACGTCGCCGACGTGATCTGCATGCTCGCCAGTGATGCCGGGCGCGGCTTCCATGGCTCCTGCGTGACGATCGATGCCGGGATAACCGCAGGATGAGCAAGATCACCACCGGCTTCATCGGCCTCGGCAGCCAGGGCGGTCCTATGGCCGAGCGCATGCTGGCAGAAGGCTTCCCGCTCACGATCTGGGCCCGGCGTGCCGAAGTGGCGGAGGAATACGCGGCGAAGGGCGCGTCGACGGTCGCTTCCGTCGCCGAGCTCGGCGCGGCTTGCGACCACGTCGGCATTTGCGTCGTCGACGATGCCGGCGTTGCGGAAATCTGCGACCAGCTCATCCCGGCGATGCGCGAAGGCAGCCTCCTGGCGATCCACTCCACCATCCTGCCGGAAAGCTGCGAGAAGCTGGAGCAACGCTGCGCGCAGCGCGGCATCCGTTTCCTCGACGCGCCGGTCAGCGGCGGCGGGCAGGGCGCGGCGGCGAAAGCGCTTACCATCATGTGCGGTGGTACCGAAGAGGCCTTCGCGCTGGCCCGGCCTGTCTTCGAGTCCTTCGCAAAACTGATCGTGCGGCTCGGGCCCGCCGGTTCGGGGCAGCGTGCCAAGATCGTCAACAATGCCCTGCTGGCGGCGACCATGGGGCTTTCGCATGCCGCGCTGGCGGCGGGCGAAGCACTTGGCATCGACAGGGCAGCGCTTGCCGATCTCATCAAGGAGAGCAGCGGGCGCAGCTTCGGGTTCGAAGTCTATGCGCGCCTGCCGACACCGGCGGCTTTCGCGCAGGGCGCGCCGCTGCTTGTGAAGGACACGAACCTGCTGGTCGACATCCTGCCCGGCGACGATGACGCGGCGGTGCTCAAGGCAGCGGCCGATCATTTCCTTGGTCCGGCGATGTCGGGCTGATCCTATTCCAGGGAGCGATAACACCATGGCCTTCGATCTCGACAAGTTCCGCCTCGACGGAAAGGTTGCCGTCGTCACCGGTGCAGGCGGCCGCGGCAATTCGATCGGGCGCGCTTATGCGCTGGGTCTTGCCAACGCCGGCGCCTCGGTCGTCGTGGCCGATCTCAACGAGGAGGGTGCCAGGGCCGTTGCCGAGGAAATCGTCGCGGCCGGCGGCAAGGCCCTCGGTATAAAGGTCGACGTGTCCGACGAGGCTTCCACCCTGGCGATGGCCGAGGCCGCCAGGGCCGAGTTCGGCGGGGTCGATGTCCTGGTCAACAACGCGGCGTTGATGGTCGATATCAGCTACGACAATTGCGAGACTGTCTCTCTCGATGCCTGGAACAAGGCGATCGCCGTCAATCTCAACGGTGCACTGCTGTGCAGCCGTGCCGTGATCCCGTCGATGCGTGAGCGCGGCGGCGGGCGCATCGTCAACCAGACCAGCGGCGGGGCCTATCCCGCCAGCGGCCTCTACGGGATCACCAAGCTGGCCCTGGTGGGACTGACGACTTCACTGGCCAAGCAGTTCGGCAAGGAAAACATCACCTGCAACGCAATCGCGCCGGGCAACGTGACGTCGGATGCCGGCAAGATGCTGGTTCCCGACGATTCGCCTTTCATCCAGTTCCTGCAGGCGACCTGCGCCACGCGTCCGCGAGGCGAGCCGGACGAGCTGGTCGGCGCTTTGCTGCTGCTGTGCTCAGATGCGGGTGAATGGATCACCGGACAGGTGATTCATGTCGACGGCGGCTGGATCATGCGACCGTAGACAATTTTTCGAGATTTCGAAAATTTCGGTCATCGCCTGCGAAATGTTTGCGACATTTCGAAAGCAACTTGCCACGTCTCGTTGCGTCCGCTGATTTTTTGCGTAACAAGCCCCGAGTCACTCCTGCTCCCGCTCGTTCAGGGTCGGGGCGCATCAAGGCGGGATCGGTCGTCCAGGCCGTCGTTTTCCGCAGAACATGAAAGAATGGGAAGGTTATGGAACAGAGCAATCTCGCGATCGAACCAGAGGTACTGAAAGCAATCTACGGGCAGATGGCGCGGATTCGCGCTGTCGACAAGGCCATCCAGGCGGGCCTCTCGGCCGGCAAGTTCATGTTCACCTACTGGCCGATGACGGGCCAGGAATGCATTCCCGCGACGATTTCGCAGCTGATCTCCAAAGACGATTACATGATCACCACCTATCGTGGCATCCACGACCAGGTGGCCAAGGGCGTCGACCTTTACGGCATGTTCGCCGAAGCGCTCGGCCGCGAGGACGGCGTCAACAAGGGCAAGGGCGGCTCGCCGCACATTTCCGATCCTTCCTCCGGCTCGATGGTCACCACCGCGATCGTCGGCGCCGGTGCGCCGATCGCGAACGGTCTCGCGATCTCGGCCAAGGAACGCGGTGAGAACCGCGTCACCATCGTCAATTTCGGCGACGGCGCGACGTCGATCGGCGCTGTCCACGAAGCGATGAACCTGGCGGGTGCGTGGAAGCTGCCGGTCATCTTCCTGTGCCAGAACAACGAGTGGGGCGAATACACGCCGATCCCGGTCTACACCTCCAGCCCGAATTTCTACGGCCGCGCCGAAGCGCTCGGCTTCAAGGGTGTCCAGCTCGACGGCAACGACCCCGCCTCCTTCTACAAGGGCATGAAAGAGGTGATCGAGCATGTCCGGGGCGGCAACGGCCCGGTCTTCGTCGAGGCCAAGACCTTCCGCATGGGACCGCATGCGGGCGTGGGCGACAATTACAATGTCGACAAGGATTACCTGAAGACCAAGAAGGAGCAGGCGCCGGTCGCCAAGACCCGCCAGCTGCTGATCGATGCGGGCATTTGTTCCGAGGACGAACTTGCTTCGCTCGAGGCAGCGGCCGCCAAGGAAGTCGACGACGCGATCGCCAAGGCGCTGGAAAGCACCGTGACGCCGGCGACCGAGACGCTGACGGACGTTTTTGCCAATGTGGACGACGTTCCGCGCCGCGGCCACTATCCGTCCCGCCCGGCGGAAGGCGATCTTCCTTCCGAGACCAAGACGATGTCGATGGCGGAGGCAGTGCTCGACGCGCAGCACATCGCCATGAAGAAGAACCCCGAAGTCTTCATTCTCGGCGAGGATGTCGGCGATCCGCATGGCGGCGTGTTCGGCACAAACAAGGGCCTGCAGACCGAATTCGGCAATACCCGTGTTCGCCCGACCCCGATCGCCGAGCAGGCGATCATCGGCGCGGCGCTCGGCTCGTCGATCGCGGGGATGAGCCCGATTGCCGAAATCATGTTCACCGACTTCTTCGGCGTCTGCATCGACCAGGTCTACAACCACGCCGCGAAGCAGCGCTACATGTCGGGTTCGGCCACGCATGCGCCGATGACGATCCGCGTCCAGGCAGGCGGCGGCATGGGCGGCTTCGGCGCCCAGCACTCGCAGTCGATGGAAGCCTGGCTGCTGCATTCGCCTGGCCTCAAGGTCGTCTATCCGTCCAACCCGGTGGATGCGAAGGGCCTGCTCACGTCCTGTATCAACGATCCCGATCCCTGCATCATGATCGAATCGATGATGCTGCTCTACACGCTCAAGGGCGAAGTGCCGGTCGACGAATATTCCATCCCGCTGGGCGTGGCCAAGGTCGTACGCGAAGGCACCGACGTCACCCTGATCAGCTACGGCTGGATGCTCAACCAGGCCTTGGCCGCCGCCGAGGAGCTCGCAAAGGAAGGGATCAGCGCCGAAGTCGTCGATCTGCGCTCGTTGATGCCGATCGACTATCATCGCGTGCTCGAATCGGTGAAGAAGACCGGCCGTGCTATCGTCGTCCACGCGGCGGTGGAGTTCTGCGGTTACGGTGCCGAAATCGCGAGCACCATCAACGAGGAACTGTGGGACAAGCTGAAGGCCCCGGCCACGCGTATCGGCGCGGCCTATGCGCCCATCGCCTATTCCAACGCCATCGAGTTCAGCCAGGTGCCCGGCTCCGCCCACATCGTGGCGCGCGCCAAGGACGTCGTGAAATCCTGAATATAAGCTAGGAAACAACCCGATATGTCTACAATGCTGACCATGCCCAAGCTGGAGATGTCCATGCAGGAGGGCACTCTTGCCGAGTGGGTCGTCGCCGACGGGGCAGAGGTGAAGGAAGGGGACGTGATCTACCTTCTCGAAACCGACAAGACTTCCCGCGAGATCGAGGCTCCCGCCTCGGGCAAGCTCGTCCAGAAGGCTGAGGCCGGCGAGGTCTACGAGTGCGGAACGGAGATCGGCGAGATCGTCTAGAAGGCGGTTTGCGGGAGGTGGCCGGTCCACCTCCCGTTTCCGGCCTGCCCGTGCTATAAGGTCGTCGCATCCAATCGCGCCGCCCGGGTGCAGCGGCGCCCTGGAAGGGGAAATCGCGCGATGACCTACTGGAAACTCAAGGGACGGGAACTCGCCAACTGCAATTGCGACTACGGATGCAACTGCCAATTCGGCGGCCTGCCTGACAAAGGCACCTGCCAGGCCGTGTTCGGCATGGCGATCGACGAGGGCTTCCACGGCGATACGGACCTTTCCGGCCTCAACATCGCTGCCGTGTTCCGCTGGCCCGGTGCGATCCACGAGGGCAAGGGCGAATGCGCGGCATTCGTCGACGAGCGCGCGAGCGAGGAGCAGCGCAACGCCCTGCTCACCATCATGTCCGGCGGGGATACCGACCCCTTCGCGACCATGTTCGCGGTATTCGCCTCCACCATCGAGACAATGCACGAACCCGGCTTTGTGCCCATCGATTTCGAAGTCGACGTCGAAGGCCGCAAGGGGCGGCTGCGGATTGCCGACCATGTGGAGATGGACGGCGAGCCGATACGCAGCCCGGTCGACGGGTCCGAAATTCGCGCCCGCATCAACCTGCCCGACGGTTTCGAATATGAAGTGGCCGAGATCGGTTCCGGCACCAGCCGGGCGATCGCGCCGATGAAGCTGGAACACGCTGCCAGCTACGGCCAGTTCGCGCATCTGCACCTCGACAGCCACGGCGTCGTCAGGGCCTGATGGGCCCTGCCGTCGAGGCGGCGCTGCGTCGCCACCGAACCGTTTCTATTGCGGCGCTTGCCGTCCTCACCCTGCTTGCGTGGATATGGCTCTTCGTGGGCGCGGGGATGGGGATGGACCCGCTCGTCTCGCTTGCGCCTGCGGGGCACGGCGAGGCGTCGATGCCCGGGATGGGCATGGAAGGGATGATGCAGCCCGTGTCGGCGTGGACGGCCGCGCGCTTCTGGCTGACCTTTTCCATGTGGTGGATCATGATGGTGGCGATGATGCTTCCCTCGGCCGCGCCGACCATCCTGCTCTACGCGCGCGCAGCGGCGCACGGGCAGGGCGGCGCGACGAGGCCCGCGTCCGAAAGCTTCCTGGCCGGTTACCTGGCCGCCTGGGGCGTGTTTTCCCTGGTTGCGACAGTCCTGCAGATGGTTCTGGAGCAAACCGGCCTGCTCGCGCCCATGGCCATGGCTTCGGAAAGCAGCCGGTTGTCCGGCGCGATCCTTCTCGCCGCCGGAGCGTACCAGCTCAGCCCGCTCAAGAATGTGTGCCTGCGCCACTGTCGCAATCCCGCCCAGTTCCTGAGCCGGCACTATCGTCCGGGCAGTTCGGGCGCTCTGCGCATGGGGCTGCTGCATGGAACCTGGTGCGTCGGCTGCTGCTGGCTGCTGATGGCGCTGCTGTTCGTCGGCGGCGTGATGAACCTCGCGTGGATCGCGCTGCTCACGCTGATGGTCGCGGCGGAGAAGATCCTGCCGTTCGGGCGCGCGATTTCCATTGTGCTCGGACTGGGCTGCATCGCCTGGGGAGCGGTGTTGCTCGCCGGCTAGGAGTTGCCGTTCTCCTGGCGGGTGTTGCTCCAGACCACCTGCCCGAGGCCCAGCAGCGCAAGGATCGCGCCCCACAGCGTCCATTGCGGATCGCCGACCATGAAACCCTGCAGGATGGTGCGCGGGCCGACATTGAGCCCCTGCATTATCCAGATACTGCCCAGCGCCAGCATCAGCAGGCCGAGCAGGCTGCTGACAATGCGCATCACCAGGTTGAACAGCGCCCGCATCGTCCTCTCCTCTTCCCGTTTATGGCAAGAGCCTAGGACTTCACATCCCGCTGTTCAAATGCGAAGTCTCTCGGCCGGGAGAGATGAAACAGCCTGACGGGGTTCACATGCAGCAGATCAGCGATCTCGAACTGCCGGTCCTGAATTTCGATGATCCGGAGTTCCGCAAGGATCCGTTTTCGCCGTTCAACGAGGCGCGCGCGCACCATCCCTGGCTGGCGAAATGTTCGTTCGGCTACGTCGTGACCGCCTATGACGCCATGCGCGAGGCGATGGAGCACGATGACAAGATGAGCGTCGGCTATACCCGCGCGGTCGAAGGGATGGGCGCGATCGACACGCCCTGGGGCCAGTTCATCAAGCACGCGATCCAGACCCAGGTCGGCGATCTGCACAAGCGGCTGCGCACCGTGCTTGCCCCGGCCTTCACCCCGCGTGAGGCGAACCGCCACCGCTGGATAATGCGCGAGGAGATGTCGCGCCTGCTCGGCGACTGGGCGCCGAAAGGCGAACTGGACTTCGAGTATTTCGCCTCCCATTTCCCGGTTTCGGTGATGTGCCGCATCATCGGCGCCTCGCCCGATGTCGTCCCCTCGATCCGCGCTTCGCTCGAAATCCTCGGCCTCGGCGGCAGTCTCGATCCGGCCTACCTGCCGCGTTTGCAGGAGAGCTTCACCCATATCGACGGTTTCGTTCGCCAGCTTGCCGCAGACCGGCGCCGTGAGGGCATCGGCGCGAAGGACGACCTGCTGGACCGGTTGCTCGAAATTACCGACGAGGGCGGGCTCAGCGAGGACGAGCTCTACAACATCCTCGTGTTCCTGTTCACCGGCGGATACGACACGTCGAAGAACGTGCTGTCGCTCATCATGCACCTGCTGATCGACCGCCCGGAGATGTACGAGCGCTGCGCCAAAGACCTCGACTACTGCCACAAGGTCGTCCACGAGACGCTGCGCTTCCACGGCGTCGCCTCTTCACCCAGGCTGCTGCATGACGACATCGTTGTGCGGGACGTGTTCATTCCCAAGGATACGATGCTGTTCATGCCGTGGAGCGCGGCAGGCCGCGATCCCGGATCGTTCAGGGATGCCGACGTGTTCAATCCCGACCGCGAGAGGGATTCGCCGATCATGCCGTTCGGCCTGGGGCCGCACATGTGCCTGGGCCAGTACATCGCCCGCGCCCAGATCGAGGAAGGGCTGCATCTCGTCGCCCAGCGCATCCGCAATCCGCGGCGCAACGGGGAGAACGGCTGGCGCGAGTTCGTCGGCGTGTGGGGCCTGCGCGGCTTTCCCATCGCTTTCGACTACGAGCCGGCGAAGGAAACCGCCGAAGCGAACTGAGTCGGCTCAGTATTCCAGCTTGAGCCCTTCGCGCGGCCAGTCGACGGCGATCAGCTTGCCGTAGCCGGAGGTCGTTATGTAGGCGGTTTTCATGTCCGGGCCGCCGAAGCAGATGTTCGTGCAATAGGGCTCCGGGCCTTCCCAGTATTCGAGCTTCTCGCCCCCGGGAGAGAACACGGTGACGCCTCCGGTGACCAGCGTGCCGACGCAGATGTTGCCGTTCGCTTCGAGCGCCATCGAATCGAAGCGCTGATATCCGGTCGGGCCGCCGACCAGCGTGCCGCCGTTGGGCGAGGGCCAGGGCACTTTCGAGACTTCGCCGGGGCCGATGATCGGGAACTGCCAGAGCCGGCCGGTCTCGGTCTCCGAGACGTAGAGCGTCTTGCCGTCGGGCGAGAGGCCGCAGCCGTTGGGCGTCAGCATCGGGAAGACCGCCTGCTTGATGAAGGAGCCGTCGGCCGCCGCATAGTAGACCGCGCCGCAATCCATCAGCCGGCCATGGGTCTTGCCGTGATCGGTGAACCAGAAATTACCCTCGGCGTCGAAGACGATGTCGTTGGGTCCGTTGAGCGGCACGCCGTCGCAATTGTCGTAGAGCATCTCGACCTTGCCGGTCGCGAGATCGACCTTCTGGATTCCGCCGCCGGTGTAATCGTCGGCACGGCCGTGCGGGCGCATGTAGCCGTCGGGCTCGGTGATCCAGTTGAAGCCGCCGTTCTGGCAGACGTAGCAGGCGCCGTCAGGGCCGATCGCGGCGCCGTTCGGCCCACCGCCGAGTTCCGCGGCGACTTCCTTGCTGCCATCCGCCTGGACGCGGATCAGGCGGCCGCCCTTGATCTCCACCACGAGGACCGAACCGTCCGGCATCGCGATCGGGCCTTCTGGGAACAGCAGGCCGTCCGTGACTTCGCGGTACTCCAGCTTCATGGCGTCACTCCCTTGTCGATCAGTTCGATCACGGCTGGGAAATAGCGTCCGCCAAGGCCGTTATCCACTGCTGCCTGGTAGTATTTCCGGGCCAGTTCAGTGACTTGTGGGTCGACATTCATGCTCTTGGCAAGCTCGATCGAATAGCCGATGTCCTTGAGCACATATTCGGGCGGGAAGCTCTTCTCGGGGAAATCGCGCGGCACCATCGCCTTCATCCCGTGGTTGCGCAGGATGAAGCTGTCGCCTGATCCCTTCGAGACCGCCTCAAGCAGGGTAGCGGGCTCCACGCCCGCGCGCTCGCCGGTGACCATCATCTCGGCCAGGATCAGGACGTGCACGAAGTTCAGCGTGTTGTTGATCAGCTTGACCACCTGTCCGCAGCCGACTTCGCCGCAGTGGGTGACATCGCTGCCCATGTAGGACAGCAGCGGTCCGATCCGCGCGAACAGCGCCTCGCCGGCGCCGACCATGATCGAAAGCGTTCCGTCGATTGCCGCCTGCCGCGTGCGGGCGACCGGGGCATCGGCGAACAGCATGTCCTTTTCGGCCAGCATGGCCGCGACCGAGCGGGCTTCTGCGACGCTGGTGGTGGACAGGTCGACGACGACCGTGCCGGGCTTCGCATTGGCCGCGATCTCTTCGCAGACAGCCGCAACCTGCTTCCCGCCCGGCAGCGAGAGGAAGATGATCCCGGCATTGGCGGCGAGCTGCGCGACGGATTCGGCCTTGTTCGCTCCGGCGCCCACCTGCTCTTGCAGCGCGCCGGCGTCGAGGTCGAATGCCCAGACCGGGGCAGGGTGCTTCTTCACGACATTTCCGCACATGCCGCTGCCCATCACGCCGAGGCCGATGAAGCCCAGGGTCGTTTCCGTCTCACTCATGATTGTTTCGCGCCTCTCCAGAATAAGCGTATCAGTAGATGACTTCGGCGTCCTCCAGCTCCCGCCGCCGGGCATCGGTCAGCCCGAGCAGTTCGCCGTAGACGTAGTCCTCATGCTCGCCGAGCTTCGGCGTGCCGCGGTGGATGCCGATTTCCTCGCCCTTGGACAGCCGCATCGGCACGCCGACGGCGGCGCGTATCGTGCCGTCCGGCTCTGCGACGTCGACGATCGCCTTGCGGGCGTGAAGATGCGGGTCCGCCGCGATTTCCGGCGT
The DNA here is from genome assembly GCA_024236175.1 of Novosphingobium sp. Classification (GTDB taxonomy): domain Bacteria; phylum Pseudomonadota; class Alphaproteobacteria; order Sphingomonadales; family Sphingomonadaceae; genus Novosphingobium. Next base: position 26,453 of record JACKKY010000005.1, read on the forward strand.
GGTCCAGGATGCATGGGCGGCGACGCCAGCCTGCTGGAGCCGCTCGCTCGCCTCGTTGGCGTCCTGCGTCGCCGTCCATTCGGATACGATCCGGTCGAGTTCGGCGGCATTTGCCAGGCGCGATGCGACGCCGGAAAAGCGCGCGTCGGCAATCAGCGTCTCGCCGCCGATCAGGCCCGCCAGCGCCCGCCATTCCTCGTCGCTGCGCACGGCGATCGAGATCCAGCGATCCTCGCCTTTCGCGGGATAGACACCATGCGGCGCCATGCCGGGATGGGAATTGCCGATGCGCTTCGGCTCGCCGCCGGCGGCCGCCAGCAACAGCGCTTCGCCGACCAGTGAGGCGGCGACTTCGCGTGCGGCGACGTCGACATGGGTGCCTTGCCCGGTGGCGCGGCGGTGATGCAGCGCTGCCATTACCGCGCTCGCGGCATTCATGCCGACCGTATGGTCCATGACGTGGCGGATCTCGACCGGCGGACCGTCCTCGTATCCGGTCAGTTCGCCAAGTCCGCCCCAAGCGCCGAACAGCGGGGCGTATCCGGCGAAATGCGAATCCGGGCCGCTCTGGCCCGAGGATGAGACCGACAGCATGACGATGTTGTCCTTGACCTGCTTCAACGCCTCGTAGCCCAGGCCGAGCCGGCCCATCACGCCGGGGCGGAAGCTTTCGGCGGCGATGTCGGAAATGCCGACGATCTGCTTCGCCAGCTCCGCGCCCTCGGGCTTCTTGAGGTTGATGCGGACCGAGAGCTTGGTCGAGGCGACCTGGTCGAAAGTCGCCGGGCCCATGCGCCCGTAAACGGGATGCGGTTTGCGGAACGCGTCGGGCCGCATCGCGCTCTCGATCTTCACGACTTCGGCGCCGAGCTGGGACAACAGGTGCGTGCAGAACGGCCCGGCGTTGTGGACGGTGAAATCGGCGATGCGGATTCCGGAAAGCGGTTTGACCATGTTCAAGCCTCCGCCTTTTCCGCAGCGGCACGGCCGTGCTCGCCGAGCGCCGGCGGGCCGCCGTGCAGGGCGAGCGCCTCGCCGCCGAAATGGAAGGGCGAGACGAGCATGTCGAGCATGCCCGCGCCTTCGACTTCGACCGGCTGGAACAGCCCGCGATGGCGCTCCTGCGGATCGCGCAGGATTTCCGCCGGCGTCTTGTAGCGGGCGAGGGGGACGTTGAGCTTCTGCCCCGCCTCGACGATGTCGTCGACATTGCGGGTGCTGGCCCATTCGCGGATGTGGCGATTGAGTTCGGGGCCGCGGCGGCTGCGTTCCAGCGAATCCTCCAGTGCCGGGTCGAGCGCCCATTCGGGCTCGCCCAGCAGCTTCACGAGGCCTTCCCACTGGCGCTGCTCGAGCGTGAGCATCTCGAGATAGCCGTCGGCGCAGGGGATGACGCCGCCGTAACGGAAGCTGCGCTCGACACGGTGTTCTATCGAACCGTCGCCGAGGCGCTGGATGGCGAAGGCGCCGACCGCGAGGCCGGCATCCTGGCTGGCGATGTCGACGAACTGGCCGCCGACCTCGTCGCGCACCCAGAGTGCGGAAAGAGCGCCGAGCGCTGCGGCGATACCGCCCTGCATCTCACCGAAGTGGCCGTAGATCTTGAGCGGGGCACGGTCGGGAAACATCTCCACCGCAAGCCCGTTGGGCAGCAGATTGCCCTCGCCGGACGAGTGCTGGACGTTGATGTCTTCCGCCTTCCAGTCCGCCTTCGGGCCGAATGCCCCGAAAGGCAGGACCGAAACGTGGACGAGATCCGGGTGCCGGCGGGCGATCGCGGCTTCGTCGAGCCCGAGCGCTTCGCGCCGGCCAACCGGCGTGTCGTCGATGAAGATGTCCGCCTCGCTGAGCAACGCGCCCAGCGCCGTCCGCCCGTCCTCGCCGTCGAGATCGCAGACGCGGCTGCGCGCTCCGGCGGCGAGATAGGCGAACAGGGCGCTCACGCCGTCCGGCAGGAACGGCGGTTCGCGGCGCAGCGGCGTGCCCTGCGGCGGCTCGGCGAGGGAGACGTCGGCCCCCATCGTCCCGAGCAGCCGCGCGGCATAGGCAGCCGCCACGCCGGAAGCGCGGGCGACCACCTTCAGGCCGTTCAGCGGAGAGTCGGACACCTTGTCGCCCTCCCGACCGTCAGCGGACGATCGGCAGTTCGAGGTCGCAGTCGCGGCCGTCGAAGAACACCCGGTGTTCCGGGTTCAGCGAGGGAAGCAGCACGGTGGCGAGGCCCGGCGTGGTCAGTTCGCCGCGCTGGTTCTCACCCCTGATCTCTATGTCGACGAGGGCGTAGCCGTCCTTGACATACTTGCGGGTGACCTTGCCGCGCGCCCAGGTGCAGTCGCCCATGATGTTGAAGCCGCGCATCTGGGTGCGGACGCGCTTGAGGAACGCGGCGTCGCCCATCCAGTTGGTGACAAGGCTGGCCATCCACGAGGAACGCTGCGGGCCGTAGTCGTAAACGCCGGGAACGCCGACTTCCTTGGCGGTCGATTCGCGGTGGTGGCCGATACCGGTGTATTCGATGCCGCCACCGGCTTCCGGGTTGCGGAAGAAGTGGCCGGGGTGCTTCACCGCGTTCTTGAAGATCACGCCATGGGTGTGGCCACGTCCGGAACCGACGAGGAAGCCCATGGTGTCCATCAGGCTGAGCGGACCGCGAACGATTTCGGGCAGCTCTTCGCCTTCCTGAACTTCGTCCCAGTAGCGAACGTTGTTGCCGCGCATGTTCGCTTCCTCGTTGAGGATCGCATTGTCGATCTTCTCGAAATCCTCGGCCGAATACTCGTGCGTCTTGATTTCCGAATACTTGCCGGCGTCGCGGGCAGCCTTGCGCTCGTGACGCGTGCAGGTGCCGAGAACGCGGGCGACGAGATCGCCGTTCTGGTTGGCGAAGCTTGCCTCGACATACTGGATCACCAGCGTGCCGGAGAACTTCGATTCCTTGACGTCGATACCGACGACCCGCTCGATCGCGGTGATCCGGTCACCCGGCCGGATGTGGCGGAACATTTCCCAGTCGTTGCCGGCGTAGAAGCCGTGCACGCCCGGCAGGCCCCAGCGGGTGCGGCCGATCCAGCCGAACGCCATCGGGAAATTCGGGTGGGCGACGATCGAGCCGTAGCGCGAGAGGCGGCCATGCTCCTCGTCGCGGTAAAGCGGGTTGAGGTCGCCGATGCCGTTGCACCAGTTGCGCATCGTGTCGGCGGTCGCGTCCTGCAGATAGGGTCCTTCCGGACGCAGCTGCATGCCGATCATGTTTTCGGCGGCCTTGATGGCCTCCGGGGTGATCTTGCCTTCTGCCGGTGCTGCGCCGACGTCCTTTTCGGGTGCTTCAGTTGCCATTTGTCTTGCTCCTTGGTGTTTCGTGAAATTCAGCTTGAGAAATCGAATTCGTCGGTGGTCGTGATCGTCCCGTAACGGCCGAGGCAGGCGATCGCGTGCATGTGTTCGTCGGCGGTGACGCCGGCGCAGCAATCTTCCAGGATCACGACTTCGTAGTCGCGGTCATGCGCCTCGCGCGCGCCGGAATGGACGACGCCGTTGGTGGATACGCCGCACATGACGATGCGCTCGATACCGTTGGCCCGAAGGATCGCTTCGAGCGAAGTCGCGTAGAACGGGCTGACGCGGTGCTTGACGATGTCGAAGTCCTGCGGCTCGGGCGCCACCGCGGGGTGGACTTCGGTGCCCTTGGTGCCGAGCTGGAAAATGCCGTTCTTCCGCGCGCCCGAAAAGATCGGCGAATTGGCCGGGGCCTCGCGATAGTCGGGCGAGAAGCCGACCCGCACATAGCCGACCTGCACACCGGCGGCGCGCGCCTTGGCGATGGCCCTGGCGGTGTTCTCCAGCGTGCCGCGCTCCTTCACCTGCACGCCGTAGGTCTGCGCGTTGAAGCCGTCCTCGGCGACAAGATCGTTCATCATGTCCATCACGAGGAATAGCGTTTTCGTCATGCGTCTGACCTTTCGGATTCTGCCTGGGGAGGGGTGGTTTCAGCCTGCAGGGAATCGCGCAGTTCCTGCCAGCCCGCCTCGATATGCTGGCGGGTGGCGAGCATGGCCGCGGCGGCGTCGCCGGCGATGATGGCGCCGAGCATGTCGTCATGCTCCTCGGCGGCGCGCGTAACCCGGCCCTTGAGCCGGTTGATGAGGTCGAAGGGATAGCGCGCCCACAGGATCTGCACGAAATGCAGCGTCTGCGGCATTGCGGCGATTTCGAACATGCGGTGGTGGAACCGGTAGTTGGCGGCGCGGGCCGCTTCGTTGTCGCCGGCATCGAAAGCGCGGGCGAATTCGGCGGCGAGCACTTTCAGCTCGGCGATGTCCTCGCTGGTGGCTTTCTCCACGGCGCAGCGGACCAGCTTGGTCTCGAGCAGGATGCGCAGCTCCAGCACTTCGCGCGATGCCTCGATATCGAAGGGCGCGACGGTCGCGCCGCGATAGTTGTCGGCGGTGACATAGCCTTCCGCCTCCAGCAGCTTGAGCGCCTCGCGCACCGGTGTGATGCTGGTCTGGAGCAGGTCGGCGATCTCCTGCTGCTTGAGCCGTTCGCCGCGCGCATAGCGGCCGGAGATGATCCCCTCGCGCAGGAAATCAGCTACCGTTTCCTCCTTGGGACGGAATGCGCGCGCCATGCCCCTTATCCCTCCGCCGGACGCGGCTGGTTGGGCAGGTCCGGATTGCGTCCGGACGTGAAGCCGCGATGCATGTCGTAGGGATAGATCGGCTCCACCGCGCTGACCTCGTCGAGCCGGGCCATTTCCTCGTCGCTGAGCGACCAGGTCGCGGCTGCCAGGTTGTCCTCCAGCTGCTCGGTCTTGCGGGCGCCGATGATGATCGAGCCAACGCCCGGCTTGCGCGCGAGCCAGTTGAGCGCGACCTGGGCGGGCGTGGCGCCGGTCCTGCCGGCGGCGATCTCGTCGATCGTGTCCATGATCCTGTGGGTGCGCTCGTTGTCGCGCGCGTCCAGCCCGCAGTAGGCGCCGAGCCGGGTGCCCTCGGCGTTGGCGTTCCCGCGGAACTTTCCGGAAAGATAGCCCGAGGCGAGGGGGCTCCAGATCAGCGCGCCGACGCCTTCGTGGACGCCCAGCGGCATCAGCTCGTTCTCCGCCACGCGGTCGAGCAGCGAATAGCGGATCTGCTGGCTGACGTAGCGGTTGAGGCCCAGCCGGTCCGACGTCGCCAGAGCGCGCATCTTCGCCCAGCCGGAATGGTTGGACGATCCGATGTAGCGCACCTTGCCGGCGCGGATCAGGTCGTCGAGCGCGCGCAGCGTCTCCTCGACCGGTACGAGCAGGTCCTGGTTATGGATCTGGTACAGGTCGATGTAGTCGGTCTTGAGACGGCGCAGGCTGGCTTCGCAGGCTTCGATAATGTGCTTGCGGCTGCCGCCCCGGTCCATCACGCCGGGGCCCATCTGCCCAAGGAACTTGGTGGCGATGACCACCTGCTGGCGACGCGGTGCGACGATTTCGCCGAGCAGTTCCTCGGACTGGCCGTTGCAATACATGTCGGCGGTGTCGAACAGGTTCACGCCTGCCTCGATGCACATGTCGATCTGGCGCCGGGCCTCGTCGCCGCGCGTGTCGCCGACGACCGCGAACTGGCCCGAACCGTCGCCGAACGTCATCGCGCCGAAGCTGAACACCGAGACTTCGAGGCCGCTACGGCCAAGCAGGCGGTATTCCATCGTCCTCACCCCTTCTGCCGGACCGGGGCCCAGGCGAAATCCTCGGGCCCGCCCTGCTTGACCGCGCCCTGCGCGATCAGGGCGTCGCGCTGCTGCTCGTCGTAGCCCAGCTCGGCCAGCAGTTCGACGGTGTGCTCGCCGATTTCGGGGGGCGGCAGGTTGGGCCGCACCTGCTGCTGGCCCGGAAACTCGGGCACTTCGAATTGCAGGCCGCGAAAGTCGAATTCGCGCAGCTTGCCGGGCTGGTGGGCCTGCGGGGCATCGAGCACGCGCTCGAGCGGCAGGACTTCGTTGAAGCCGAGACCGGCATCCCTGAGCCGCGCGGCCGCTTCGTCATAGGTGAACTTGCCGACTCCGGCGCGCACCGCGGCTTCCACGTCGTCGCGCAGCTTCTTGCGCTGGCGCAGGGTCGCCATCTCCTCGTTGTCGCTTTCCGGCATGTCGAGCGAGGCCGTCAGCTTGCGCCAGTGCGCGTCGGACATCACCAGCAGGTAGATCCAGCGGCCGTCGCTCGTCTCGTATGCGCCGTAGCCCGGCATGGCGAATTCGCCGCCGGCTTCCTTTTCCGGCCGTCCCAGCAGCTGGGTCTTGAGCTGCACGCCGGCGAGGTCGCGCGCGGCAAGGTGCAGGCCGGTCTCGTACAGGCCGATCTCGATCCGGCGGTCCTCTTCCGTCGGCGCAGGATCGAGCATCGTCGCCAGCACGCGAATGACGGCGAAGGTTCCCGCGAACTGGTCGTGATAGGAGGGGCCCAAGCGGCTAGGGCGATCACCGATGCGATGGTCGAACATCACTCCGGTCGCCGCTTCCGCGACCGGGTTGGTCGCCAGGTCGTCGGCCTGCGGGCCGTGTGCGTAGCCCTTGATGTGGCAGTGAATGATCGCGGGATTGACCGCGTTGCAGTCCTCGAAGGTGAGGCCGAGCTTGCGCGAGGCGGACGGCGAAAGGTTGTGGATCACAACGTCGGCACTCGCGACCAGCTTGCGGAAGACCTCCTTGCCTTCATCGGTCGTCAGGTCGAGGCAGATGGCCTTCTTCGAGTGGGAATAGGCGATGATCGTTCCCGAAGGGCCGCCGCGCACCAGCGAGCGCGTGGTGTCGCCCGCGGGCGGCTCGATCTTGATGACTTCGGCGCCGAGCTGCGACAGGATGTGAGTCGCGAACGGAGAGGCGACCATGGTGCCAAGCTCGATCACGCGGCGTCCGGAAAGCGGCTGGTGCGTCATGTTCATGCCGTGGAGGCGTCCTCTAAATAATGCATTATCTTGAAGGCTTGCCGCGGCCGATAACGTCGTTTAGCGGGTTTGGCTAGTGATTCGTTCGGCCGTGTCGCAAAAATAATGCATTATCTTTGCGGCGCGGCAAATAAGGCGCGGGAGCTGTTTGATGAGTGAGGATTTTTCGAGCTGGATCGGCAAGAGCGAAACGGCCAGCGATGTGCTGGAGCCGTCGCGAAGCAACGCCATAACCGCGGCCCTGGGCGTGATGACGGACTTCAAGGCGGGCGATCCGCTGCCGCTGCTGCATCACTGGCTTTACTTCTGGAACGTGCAGCCGCCCGAAGGCCTCGGCAAGGACGGGCATCCCGCCAAGGGCGGCTTCCTGCCCCCGGTTGCTCTGCCCCGCCGGATGTGGGCGGGGGGCAGGCTGCGGTTCGAGAACCCGCTGCGCTTCGGCGACGAGGTCACCAGGACGTCGACGATCCTCAAGGTGCAGGAAAAGTCGGGCAAGAGCGGCCAGCTCGTGTTCGTGACGGTCGAGCACAAGCTGGCGGTTTCCGGCGAGACGGCGGTGATCGAGGAGCAGGACCTCGTCTATCGCGAGGCCGCCGCACCCGGTTCTATAACCGGTCCCTCCGGCGAAGGCCCGCAGCCGCAATCGACCTGGCACCGCACCATCTTCCCGGACGAGGTCCTGCTGTTCCGTTATTCCGCACTCACCATGAACGGCCACCGCATCCACTACGACCTGCCCTATGCCAGGGATGAGGAAGCCTATCCGGCGCTGGTCGTCCAGGGGCCGCTGCAGGCGACCTGCCTGGCGGCGATGGCCCAGCGCGAGCTTGGTCGCCCGCTCAAGACATTCGAGTTTCGCGGCATGTCGCCGGCCTTTGCCGGCACCACCCTGCATGTTTGCGGCGAGCCGAGCGACGAGGGCGTGAGCGTCTGGACCGAGCAGGGCGGCGCGAAATGCATGACCGCCAGCGCCGGCTGACGCCGACAGGCTGATTTCCAGGCCCGTTCCGGAAGTTTCCGGACGGTTCGGCATTCCCTTCGGAGCCACCGCAATGGAATACGGCGTTGCCGTGTCCTAGGCGGGACGATGACGAGTCCCTTGCGGGGCCGGGAAGTCTGGAGAGAGTGAGCCATGGAATACAAAGTCATTTCCGCCGACAACCATATCCTCGAACCGCGCGACCTGTTCATCACGCGCATGCCCGAGGAGTATCGCGACCGGGCGCCTCGCGTCATGCAGGGAAAAGACGGCGGCGACGGCTGGTCCTTCGACGGCAAGACAGTCGAACGCACGCTGGGTATCGAGGCGACCGCCGGTCGGGCCGTGAAGATCAGCGGCTACAAATGGGAAGAGATCCTGCCCGGCAATTACGACGGCGCCGCCCATCTCAAGGATATGCAGGATGCGGGCGTCGATGCCGCGATGCTGTTTCCCTCCGTTCCGCTGATGGGCTGGTTCATGGGCGACGATCCCTATGCGCTCGCGCTGTTCCAGACCTTCAACGACTGGGTGATCGATGATTTCTGCGCGCCCGATCCCAAGCGGCTGATCGCCCTGCCGATGATGCCGGTCAATCACGGCATGGACGTGCTGCTCGCCGAGGCCGAGCGGACCCTGAAGAAGGGCGCGAAGGGGCTGCATATCCCGGTCTATCCCGACAAGCCCTACTGGGATCCCTATTACGATCCGTTCTTCGAGCTGGCGGCGGATGCGGACGTGCCGCTGTGCATGCACCGCACTTCGGGTGGCCATGACCCGGCCGGCAAGTCGACATTCCAGTTCAACGTGCCCGGCCTGAACGTCGCGGGTACGGTGCATCGCTTCTTCGCCGCCGTCGAGCCTTTCACCAAGATGATCTACACCGGTGTGTTCAAGCGGCACCCCAAGCTGAAGATCATGGATGCGGAAGTGAATTTCGGCTGGATCCCGTTCTGGAAGAACACGCTCGACGAATGCTTCGAAAAGCAGAAGGGCTGGGCCAATTTCCCGATCGAGAACACGCCGAGCGAAGCGCTGGGCAAGAATCTCTTCGTCACCGTGCTCGATGACAAGCTGGGCTTCGATCTGGTCGAGGACGAGCCCTATCTAGCCGACATGGCCATGTTCTCGACCGACTATCCGCACAGCATCTGCCTGTGGCCCGATACGCAGGACGACATCGCGCGGGCGACCGTCAACTGCGCGCCGGAAGCCAAGCACAAGATCCTGGCGGGCAACGCCGTGCGGGTCTTCAACCTGAACTGATCGGCTTACCGACTGGCGGGAGCGGAGGGCGCTGCCCTGGCTTCCGCCTTTTCCTTCGCCTTGGCCTCGGCTTTCGCCTTTGCTTCGGCTTTCGCCCTGGCGGCTTCCTCGGCAAGTCTTGTCGGGCTCGGCGCATAGACGCCGATCACGGCGATGTCCTGAGCGTCCCTGTCGTCCTTTTCCGGAGCCTCGCGGCGGGCGACGATGATGCCTGCCGCACGGATCGCCTTGTAGAGCTTGTCGGCGGCGTCGCCCTCGGGCGCGGTCAGCACCACCTTGGTCATGCCCCAGCGTTGCAGCGCCCAGATCGCAAGGTCTGACGAGACGGTGTCCTCCGGCTCGTCGCTGTCCTTGTCAGCCTCGGGGGGCGCTTCGCCCAGCAGCACGCGAAATTCCGACACGGCCGGCGGGATGATCATGACCGTCCACGGGTCGTCGTTGGCGTTGGCCTGCCGTTCGGCGAGCGCGTAATCGGCGAGCGTCCACTCCGGTGCCGGCACGGGCTCGAGATAGACCGTGCGGCCCGTGCGGTTGGTCCAGATCGCGCGCGTCGGCAGGCCGATGCTGCCGCGTATCCTGTCGACGGGCGGCACGTCCGCGGAGAGGCCGGCGACGGTGCGTTCCATCGCGGCGTCGACGATCGCGCGGGTCTGGGATTCCAGGTCGGCGGCAAGCACCTGCTGGAGGTTGATCGTGACCTTTTCTCCCAGTTCCTCGGCCAGGCGCTTTTCCGCATCCTTTACCGCGTTGCTGGTGTAGCGCGGCGTGACGACCAGCGCTTCCACCCGCGGGTCGCTGAACAGCGGCCAGCTCACTTCGAGCTGGGCGATGCGGGCGCTGGATTCACCCGTCGCCTCGAGGATCGCGGTGCGTGCCGCGGATTGCATCGATGCTTCGTGCTTGATGCGTATCAGCGTCATCGAAAGCGGTGTCGCCAGGGCTAGAAAGGCCGCGAACAGCACAGCCAGGTATCGTGGCGTCATCTCGACCGAGCGCAACGGACGCGCGGCGCCGCTGAGCCGGGCAATCAGCGCGAAAGCGAAAGTGATCGCCGCCAGGTTCGTAAGGAAAAGCAGGAATGCGCCCAGTGCGAAGCGTATCTCCAGCACGCCCAGTCCGTAGCCCAGCGTCGCCAGTGGCGGCATCAGCGCGGTTGCGATGGCGACGCCGATCGCGGTGCCGCCCTTGCCGATTACCGTGGCGTAGCCGCCGGCGATGCCGGAGAACAGCGCCACCGCGAGATCGAGCAGGGTCGGCTGGGTGCGCGCCAGGATTTCCGGCGTGGCGTTGCGGATCGGGCTCAGCCAGGTGACCAGCATGCCGGTGAGGATGCCGATGGCGGCACCGACCATCACCACGCGGGCGGCGTCGCGAATGCGGTGGCCGTCGATCGAGGAGAAGCCGAAGCCGAGCGAGGCGATCGGGCTCATCAGCGGAGAAATCAGCATCGCGCCGATGACGACGGCGGTGGAAGACTGCAGCAGGCCGAGCGTGGCAATGCCCGCGGACAGCGCGCACATCAGGATGTAGCCGCTGGTCAGTTCGGCATCGGTGTGCACGGACTGGCGCAGGGTCTTGGCCTCTGCCGAGGTGAGCTCCGGCAGCAGCACCGCGCGGGCGATGCGGATGCGCAGGAACCGCGCCCAGACCTTGATCGGGTGAGGACGACGGCGCTCGCCCCCGTTCTCCTTGGGCTGCGGCTCGGTCACCGGGGCCGCGTCGGAAGTCGTGGTGGCATTCATACCGGTACTCCTTCGACATCCGACGTCCGGCCGGCCTTGATCCTGCGGATCAGCCAGCCGATGCTGCCGCCCTGCACAACCACGGCGAACAGCACGACCGCGTAGGTGGCGGCGAGGATCGTCGTCCGGATCGGGCTATCGGGAAGCGAGAGGGCCAGCGCGACCGATATGCCGCCCCTGAGCCCGCCCCACACCAGCGTCGGGAAGGCCAGGGGCCCCATGTCGATCATCCGTTTCATGGCGAAAAGCGGCACGCCGACCGAGATGGCCCTCGCAGCCATCACCAGGACGATCGTGCATAGGCCTGCGAGCAGCAGCCGGCCTTCGAATGCGAGCGCGATCACTTCCAGCCCGATAAGCAGGAACAGCACCGCATTGAGAATCTCGTCGATCAGCGCCCAGAACTTGATGAGATAGTCCTGCGTCTCGTCGCTCATCGCATGGGTGACGCCGGCATTGCCGATGATCAGCCCGGCTACCGCCATCGCGACCGGGCCGCTGACATGAAGGGCGAGGGCGAGACTGTAGCCGCCCATGACCACCGCAAGGCTGATCAGCACCTCGATATTGTATTCGTCGATGCTGCGCATGGCGCGAAAGGCGATCCAGCCGGTGACGAGGCCGAGCAGTGCGCCGCCTCCTGCCTCCTGCAGGAAATGTCCGGCGGCAAGCGACAGGCTGAACGGTTCGGTTCCCAGTGCGATCGACAGCAGGATCGTGAAGACGACGACCCCGACGCCGTCGTTGAACAGGCTCTCCCCGGCGACGGTGGCCTGCAGGGTCTGCGGCATGGCGGCGCGCTTCATCACGCCCATCACCGCAACCGGGTCGGTCGGGCTGATCAGCGCCCCGAACACGAAGCACCAGATCAGCGGCATGCCGATGCCGAGAGCGCCGGTAATGGCGTGGAAGGCGAAACCGACCAGCAGTGTGGAGATCATCACGCCGATGGTGCTGAACACCAGGATCGGCCAGCGCCCCTTGCGCAGATGCGCCCAGTCGACATGCAAGGCGCCGGCGAACAGCAGGAAGGAGAGCATGCCTTCCATCAGCGTCGTGTGGAAATCGATATCGCGCAGGAAGGTGGACAGCTGGTCGGCCAGGTCACTTTGCGGCATGATCCGGTCGATCGCGACCACCAGCATCGAAGCCACAGCGCCCATCACCGTCAGCCCGACGGTTGACGGAAGCTTGAGCAGGCGGTGGTTGAGATAGCCCAGTGCGGCGGCCAGGACGATCAGGATAGCAGCCGCATCGAATGCCGAGAGTTCATGCATGATCGCCCGCTTTTAGCCGTGCCGGGCGCAATTTCCTAGCAGGCTTGATCATGGGCGAGGCGCAAAACGCTTGAATCGAATCCGAAAAGCTGGAAGCTTTGCAAGGCAAAGCACGGCGCCCCGGGATCACAGTCCGCTGGGATCGATGGGAGGGGGAAGTTGCCGTGGCTTCGATGCTGACAAGAGAGGATCGGGTAACGGACATGGCGGCGACGCAGCTCACGGCAGCGCAGATACCCGACCACATTCCGCCCGAGTGCGTCTGGGACAACGATTTCTCGGCTTTCCTGGCAGAGGGCGACGATCCCTATCGCGCCGGCGGCCGGCTGCATGACGGTCCGGGCGTCATCTGGGCGACCAACGCCTCGTTCGGGATGCCGTCCTGGATTTTCACCCATCACCGGACGGTGCAGGAAGGGTTCGCCAACGCGAAGAAATTCTCGAGCCTGCGCGGACCGCTGACCGAAGCGGTGATGGACCCGGGGTGGATGCTGCTTCCGGTCGAATCCGATGCGCCGTTCCACCAGCATTATCGGCAGGTCTTGCGCCCGTTCTTCACGCCTGAGGCGATCGATGCCCGCCAGGCAGAAGTGCAGGCGCTGACCGACCGGTTGATCGACGCTTTCATCGACCGCGGCGAATGCGAGTTCGTCGGCGAATTCGCCTCGATCCTGCCCAACGCCATGGTGGTCTCGCTGATGGGGCTGCCGCAGGAGATGCTGCACCAGTTCCTCGAATGGGAGGAAACCGCGATCCACGGCAACAGCCATGCGGAACAACTGAGCGCAGGCATCGCCATCCACGACTACCTCAGGGACTTCATCGCCGAGCAGCAACGCACCGGCGAGCCCGCGTCCGAGCTGATGGCGGCGATCCTGGCCGGGCAGATGGCGGACCGGCCGTTCAACCAGGACGAGATCCTTGGCGTCGTCTACCTCCTGTTCATCGCCGGGCTCGACACGGTCTTTTCCTCGATGGGCTGGATGATGAAACATCTCGCTACCGATCCGGCCCTGCAGGACCGGTTGCGCAACAATCCGCAGGACATGCCCGCCGCGGTCGATGAGTTCACCCGCGCTTTCGGTGTCAGCGCGCCGTCGCGGATTGTCGCCGAGGATCTGGTGTTCGAAGGCGTGCCGATGAAGAAGGGCGAGCATATCCTGCTTCCCACCTATCTGGCCGGGCGCGATCCTCGCGCGTTCCCCGACCCGCATGTGATCGATATCGACAGGCGGCCGCGCCACGTCACATTCGGCCTCGGCTCGCACCTGTGCATCGGCATCCACCTCGCCAAGCGCGAGATGAAGATCATGATCGAGACGTTCCTGCGGCGGATGAACAACATCCGCGTCGCGGAAGACAAGCCTTGCACATATCATACGTCGAACACGATCGGGCTCGATTGCCTGCCTCTGGAATGGGACCCGATCTGAAGCCGGAAGGCGGGGAGGAAGCTGAAACATGAAAACCCTGATCGTGGGCGGGACCGGCTTTGTCGGCGGGCATACGGCGTTGTATTTCAAGGACCTGGGCCACGATGTCACCATCATGTCCCGTTCCGCGCCGCGAGGTACCTCGCGGCTGAACGACCTGCCGTTCGTGGCCGGAAACTACATCGAGGAGCAATTCGACGATGGCCGGCTGGAAGGATACGACTGGCTGATCTTCGCCGCCGGCAGCGACATGGGAACCTTTCCCCCGGACGGTTCGGTCAGCGAGGCGGAGTATTTCGAGAAGGCGAATATCGAAGCGTTGCCGCGCTTCTTCGAGCAGGCGAAGAAAGCCGGGATTTCCCGGGCGGTCTACATGGGCAGCTTCTATTCCTTCGTCGCTCCCGAAAATATCGAGAAGATCCCCTATGTTCGCTCACGCCATCTGTCGGACGCAGCGATCCGGGCGCTGAGTTCGCCGTCCTTCAACGTCTGCAGCTGTGCGCTGCCCTGGATCGTCGGCTACACGCCGGGCTTGCCCGTGCCGCATTGGGAAGCGCTCACCCGCTATGCGCAGGGCAAGCTGGAAGGCGTGCCGGAATTCGCTCCGCCGGGCGGTGCGAACTTCATGAGCTGCCGGTCCATCGCGGAGGCCATGCTGGGCGGGCTCGAACGCGGCGAGTCCGGCAAGTCCTACCTTGTCGGCGATGTGAATCTCAGCTGGAAGCAGTTCTTCGAGACGTGGTTCAAGGCGGCGGGCCGTCCGCGCGATCTGGAAGTGCGGACCGGCCATCCGATCATCCCGGATTTCGCGCTGACCTATCTCAGCTTCGGCTCCACCGATTACGAACCGCCGGCCGAGGAAACGGCCCAGCTCGGCTACCAGAGGGGAGTGCTTCCGCAGGAAGTCGAAGACTGCGTGAAGTATTACAGCACCCTCTAGGGGCCAGCTTGCGACCTCGCCGGGAGGATCTGTCGGCTACAACGCCTCGCGCAGTTGCCGGGCACAATCCTCCGGGCGCAACGGGTTGACCGAAATTCCCGAGATCAGTTCGAATCCTCCGGGCGTGGTGAGATCGGGAACGATCCGGATGCTCCAGTGCGCTGCCCGTTCCGTGTTGTCCGGCACCGCTCCGGGTTCGAACACGACATTGCATGCCGGGGCGCCGGCGGCCGATGCCAGCCTGCGCAAGGCACTCTGGAGCAGCGGGGCGAGTGCGGCGCGCTCCTGCGCGTCGGCCTGCGAGAAGCAGGGCCGGTGGCAGCGAGGCACGATCCATTGTTCGAAAGGACTGCCGGCCGCGAAAGGCGCCAGCAGGGCGAAGCATTGCGTAAGCTCGACCAGCCGTGTGCCCGCTTCCACTTCGCGGTCCAGTTCCGCGCAGGTCGCACATGCCTGCTGGTCTTCGTGGCGTCCGCTCGCCCATGCCAGCGCCGATGCGACGCGCGGCGGCACGAGGGGCAGGGCGACGAGCTGCGAATGGGAATGGCCCTGCGACGCGCCTGCTCCCCTACCGTGATTGCGGAACAGCTGCACCGAGCGGATGCCGGGAAGCGCCAGCGCGGCGCAATAGCGGCGGTGCCAGGTCTCGACGAGCGCGGCCATGTCCTGCTCCGGGAGGTCCGGCAAGTCGGCATCGTGCTGCGGCGTCTCGACGATGACTTCGTGGTGGCCATATCCGGAGGCAAGGGGGTCGGTTGGTGGCCCGTCGGCGTCGGACAGGATCGGGTACTTGTTGGGCACCACGCGGGTAAGCCAGCCCACCGCGTCGGCGGATGGCGTCTCTTCGATGATCGGCGGCAGCATGCCTTCGTTGCCCGGGCAGAACGGGCAAGCGGGATCCACATCGACCCGTTCGCGCTTGCCGGCGGCCTTGCCTGCGTGGGGCCGCTTGCCCCTGTCGGGCGCGATGATGGCCCAGCGGCCGTTCGTCGCGTCCTGCCGGAATTCGCTCATCGGCCCGGTCCTAGCGGCTGGGATCGCTCTGCCCGGTCAGGGTGAAATGGGCTTCGAACGATCCGAAAATGTCGAGCCAGTCTTCCATCAGCCGGGTCATCAGGAACTTTGAACGCACGGATTCGCGCGCCCTGTGGCCCATCACGTTGCGCAGTTGCGGATCCTTCAGCAGCTGGACGATGCGGCTGGCCGCGTCCTCCACGCTGTCGACCAGGAAGCCGTTCACGCCGTCCTCGATCTGGTGCCTGATGCCGCCGACATTCCCGCCGATCACGGCGGCGCCTTTCCACATCGCCTCGGTCACGGTCAGGCCGAAGCCTTCTCGGGTCGATTTCTGGAGCACCACGGCGGCCCGGCGCTGCAGCGCGTTGACCAGCGCGGAGTCCTGGACCGACAGGATAATGATGCGCTCTTCCCGGCAACTGCACAGCGATTCGAAGATTTCCTGGCCCTCGGGATCGTCGGTCGCGACATTGCCGACCATCACCAGCGTCGCGTCCACCTCTTTGCGGGCGATCTTGAAGGCCTCGATCACACCGCGCGGGTCCTTCCACTTGTCGAAGCGGGAAATCTGCACGACCAGGGGCAAGTCGGTCGGGATGTCGTAATGATCGAACCGGTCGTCGATCTCGTCCTCCGTCAGTTCCTTGTTGGTGGTGGAGAAGGGGTTGATGGCCGGCATGATGAAACGCTGCGGCGACCTCAGGTTCTGGGCATATTCTGGAAGCGAGAGCACCACCGCGTCATAGCGCTCGACGAAGCCGCAGAGGTAGGACCACAGCTCCGGATCGGGGCGCGACATGTCGACATGGCAGCGCCAGATCCACGGCGCCTTCTTTCGAAAATGATCGATCAGGGGCAGCGGCTGGGGATCGTGGACGACCACCAGATCGTGATCGAGATGCATGCGCGCGGCGTTTTCGAACACCACTTCCTCGTAGATGTCCTTCTTGAGGTCGCTGAAGTTGATTTCCCCGCCCTGCAGCGCGTTGTGCATCTTCTTGGTGATGCTGAAGAAGTCGGGCCGTCCCTGGATTACGCGCCAGCCGGTGCGGATTCCGGCGGTGTTCATCAGCAGCGTGAGCGACGAGAGTATCTCGGCAACGCCGCCGCCATAATAGGTGGAATTCACGTTGATGACATGCAGGTCGCTGAGCCGCTCGGCCTTGCGCATGATCCTTTCGATCGCTTCGTTTCCGACAAGTGGTTCGTAAGTCTCGACGCTCGGCAGGCTGGGGCCCTGCGGTTGGCTCGATCGGATATCCATGAATGCTTTACTCCATGCGACGTGAACGCGCTCACGTCAGGCGGGAATGTTGCAGCAATGTGTAACTGGGATCGTCCGGCTTGCGTAACCCCAGTTCGAGCGGGCGGTCCCTGCCATAGCCGAGTGTGGCCGGCATTGCGCCGCTCTCCCAGTCGTCGGGCGCCGGGAACTCGCGGAACCAGTCGCGCACCACCACGCGGCGCAGGATCCGCCATTCGCCCGATCGCCGCTGCATGCGGTCGATGAACCGGCTCGAAGACCAGTTGTCATAGCGCGAGCCGTCGTCCCGACGCATCCGGTGATAGGCCTGGATGTAGGATTCGACGAATGCGCCGTCGCCTTCGATATCGATCAGGATGTTGCCCAGGAAATGCGTGGTCAGCTCCATCGATCGCAGGATCGGCACTGCGTGATCGACGAATTCCTGCGCGGTCTCGGCCACGAAGTTGCCGTGCTCGTCGGTCGCATCGGGCCAGTAGGCCGAAAGCATCAGGTCCGTGTCCAGCCGGTCGATCCCGCGGCAATAGCGATAGAGGCAGTCGCGGATCGCCTCGCGGTCCGCGATCTCGGACATTATCGTGTCGGTCGTCTTGATCATCCCGGTTCTCCGCTGGTGCCGGAGCAGGATGGCCGCAAGCCCACGATTGTAAAGGGCGGGCTCCCGGCCCTTTGCGTATCAGCCGTTAGGTAGGGTCTCCGGCGCGAGCTGGCGGCAATTCCTGACCGGAAACCGGACGGACAGCTCGCGTGCGGTGAGTTCGCCACGTTCGGCATCGGCGTCTATGACGAGTGCGCTTTCCAGGCGGTCCACCGCAAGTCCACCGCTGAAAACCTCAGCCGCTTCGCCTACCATGATCAGCTCGTGCACGTCCTTTCGCATGAGCAGGGCAAGGCTCCGCTTGAACAAGCCTGATACGGTGATCTCAATTTCGCGCCCGCTTTCGTCTTCGCTGTAGACGGCGCTGGTCAGGTGGCATTTGCGACCCTTGCTCTCCAGCTCGGATTTCAGTTTCCTCGCTTCGCCGAGCAGGTCGCCTACGCCGGTCAAGAGGTGCACGGGAATTCTCCCGTCACCGCCCAACAGAGTGGGAATCAGAATGTTTGCCTCATCCTCGCGGCCACGCAAGTAGACCTGCGGCATGTAGTTGACCTCGATGATCACAGCGCCATTCTCGTGCCAGGGGCGCGATATGTCGGTGGTCATGAGATCGACGCCCGCTATCGCAAGGCCGAGTATCTCAACGGCGCTGATCACCAGGCTGACATTGTCCGGGTGTATTGCCTCCGTCAGATTTTCGACGTCGCCTCCCCATTCGTCGGTTGAATGGGGGCGCAGAAGCGCGCGCTGGCCTTCTGCCGGTACGGAGTCAGGTGCAAGACCCTGTTCATCAAGGCATTCCCGCGCCAGATCATCCAAGGGGAATTCCTTTATGCGCTTCCACGGGGGAACGGACTCCCGAGCGGCGTTGGCACTCTCAACCAGCTGACTGACCGTGTTAACGCCGTCGCCCAGCACACTCTTTGGCAGGCGCTTGACGACATAGATGATGTTGCCGCGGGCCACGGTGATGCGATGGCAGATTCCGGCCACTTGCCGCTCGATCAGCACTTCCCTGTTCTTTTCACTCGCCTTCGCGAATGCGTCCTTCAAAGCGCCTTCCGACCTGATGTTGATGGTAACGCCTTCTGATCGTGCCTCGTGCTCCGGCTTCACGACCACCGGCCAGCCCAACTGCCGGGCGGCCTCGACCGCGGCATCGGCCGAGCGAACAAGCAAGTGTTCGGGCGCGGGAAGGCCCGCGGATCTCAGCAACATCGTCGTGAGCTGCTTGCTGCCGCTCAGTTGCGCGCCAATCGCAGAATCCCGTTCAACCGAGGAATTCTGAAGCAATTGTGACCTCGCGCCCCAACCCAGCTTTGCGATCCCCCGTCCGACATGCCGCCACGGCACGTTCTGGCGCTGGGCCACTTCACACATCGGCAGGGTAGTCCAGGAGAACGGGCTGTATTTGACCGCGTGGCTGATTACCGCCTCGTCGAGCTGGCGGAACAGTTCGCGGGCGGCTTCGGGCGAGGGCTCCGTGGCCAATCGCTCCAGCACCAGTCCCACACTGGTTCGAAGCAGCTGCGCGAACAGGGGCGCGGGCATGTGGTCGATGATCGGGAGGGCAATGGCCGCACGGTAGACGCCTTCCCCATCAGCGGCCGTAACGCGAAGTACTCGCCCCAGATCGAAGCACGGGATACCAGATGCCCTGACGAGTTCCCCGTATACGGCAAGCGCGCGGTTCGCGACCGCGACAGCCAGGCCGCTGCGGTCCGTTTTGCGCTCCGCCTCGGCTTCGCGTATCTGTGAAATGTCGGCCTGGAAGAATTCGGTCAGCCAGGCATCGATATTCTGCGTGTCCCGAAGCGCGCCGAGCACCAGCTTCTGTTCGACGACAGCGCAGGGCTGGCGACTGTGGAATTGATAACCGTAATACTGCTCTTCGAGCACATTTTGCGGCATTCTGGCGTCTTTGCCTCCCTATTCCGTCAACGGCCGGCCCACCTCACGATGCGGATGGCTTGTTTCGTTCATCCACAAAAAAATCGCGATCCGGTCCAACGCTTTCACAGAAATCTGCCGGCCTTTTTGAGCGTCACGCTGTCCGCCACGCTGTCATTCTTCCTGTCGAGCGAGATGCCAACCCACCCGTCCGACGTATGTTTGCGGAGAGAATCGATATCGTCGAGCGATATATTCGCTTCCGAGGATAGCGGCACTTCGTCGCAGAACCGGCCAGAATAGCATAGATAGTTCAGACAGTATTCGTCATGCTCAAAGCCGACGAGCCAGCTGCCCGAGCGCAGCGCAGCGTAGAGCGAGACCAGGTTCTGCCGGGCTATCAGGAAAGTCGCATGGTCAAACCCCTTCGATTTCGACAGGGCTTTTCGCGCTTCGACGAGGTGGGCCATGATGCCCATGTCCCGAAATTCGGGGTCGACGCCGGCGCCCCTGCTTACCAGCCAGGGCTCTCCGGACTTCCACAGTTGCGAGAGAACCGGGCTATCATGTTCCATTCGCCCTGACCTTGCAGAGTAGAGCACATAGGCGACAAGCTGCCCATCACGCCATGCCCCGACAGAGGCCGACGTTTCGGGAACGGAGAGAATCTGCTGGAATTCAACCACGGAACGTTCCGCCAGGAACCCGTGCGGCAGGGACAGCATGATGCGTTCGTATAGCTGGAAGACATCCGCGGTGTGGTCGGGCAGCAGTTCCGTGATTGTCACGTCAATTGCAGTCACGCTTGCCGACAGTTCCTCCAAACGTGCTTCAGTTGCCGATTGTCGAGCCACCGCGAGCAGTTCGTCCTTCTTCAGTGCGCAGTCCCGGAGGCAAGTCCGGTTGGAAAACCTGGTGCAAGAGGTCTCGGGATTACGGCTGCTCCCACAGAGGTAGAGCAACCGCCCATCCCTGACAATCGCAGTGCGCTGACGTTGCGCCGGTTCGGTGAACCTGTCCGCCGTTCAGGACTGCCGGAAAGCGCCACCGCGCACGTCCGGTTCAGCCGCGTGCCCCCTGTAACGAACCGGCGGGGATTCGCATGCTGATCTCGCGTGCGGTGCGTTCGGCACGTTTTTCATCCTCGTCGACGACAAGGGCGCTTTCGAGCCTGTCCACCGCAAGCCCGTGTGCGAACAGCTCGCCGGACTTGCCCACCATGATCATCTCCCCGACGTCGTCTCGCATGGTCAGCGCCAGGCTGCGGTCGAACAGGGACGAGAGGCCCATGGGGATTTCGCGGCCATCCGGGTCTTCCGTGTGATCGGCGCTGGTGAGGTGGCATTTGCGGCCTTCGCTTGCCAGCCGCGCCCCGAGCTCGCGCGCGCCGCGAAGCAGATCGCCTTCGCCGGTCACGAGATGTACGGGGATGCGCCCATCGCCTTCTACCAGCACTTCCAGAAGTGCCCTGGCCTCCTTCTCACGCCCTTGCGAGTAGAATTCCGGCCGATAGTTCAGCTCCAGGATCGCGCCGCCGTTCTCGTGCCACGGGACCGCGATGTCGGTTGTCATGATGTCGACGCCTGCGACGGTCAGGCCGACCTGGCGCGATGCCCGGATCGCAAGATCGGCGTTGTCAGGGTGGACATCCCCGGTGACCTGCTTCGTCTCGCCGCCCCAGGCGTCCGTACTCATCGGCCGCATGAAGGCCCATTGACCTTCATCGAGAACCGTATCGGGCGTGAAGCCCTGTCCGGCGAGGTACTCCAGGGCGTAGTCGTCGAGTATGTAACGCTTGAACCGCTTCCACGGAGGCATCCGCAGTTCCTTATCGTCGGCGATCTCCACCAGCCTGGCGACCGTGTCCTCGCCATTGCCTCTCACACCCTTGGGCCTGCGGCAGACCGCGTAGACAATCCCGTTGCCGGCTACGATGAGACGGTTGCACTCGCCGGGCAACTGGCGCTCGACGAGGATATGATCGCTGAATTTGCGCGCGGCATCGAATGCTTCGCGCAGTTTCGCTTCGCAATCGACCTCGACCGTGACTCCTTCGGACCTGTCCCGGTCCTCGGGCTTGACCACCACCGGCCAGCCGAGGTTCCCGGCGGCCTCCAGCGCTGCCTCGAACGATCCGACCGGCACATGGTCGGGAACCGGAAAGCCGGCGGCCCGCAGGATGTGCGCAGTCAGCCGTTTGTTGCCGCAGATGGCGTTGCCGATTGCTGAATCGCTCTGGGTGGAAGAGCGGTTCAGGAGTCGCGAGTTCGCCCCCCAACCCAGCCTGATATTCCCGTTGCCGATATGCCTGAACGGCACTTTCGCACGATGCGCCAGCTCGCAGACGTAGACGGTCGAAGTGCCGAATGGATGGGCTTGCTTGAGCTTCCTGATCAGCCCTTCGTCGATCGGTTCGAAGAGGCTGGTGGCCGCTTCGCGTGTCGGCTTCGCAGTGAGCGGCCCGGTCACGAGCCTGACGGCCGTTTCCAGGATCCGTTCGAAGAGCGACAGGTTGATGCTGTCGACAACCGGGAGGGCCAGTGTTGTGCGATAGGTTTCCCGCTCGCCGGGATCCGCTTCCAGGCGCAGCAGCTTGCCCTTGTCGAAGCAGGGGATGCCGCCCGCGCGGGCCAGTTCGCCGTAAAGAGCAAGCACGCGCCCGGCCACCGTCCTTGCAAGCGCGACGCGATCGCCCTTTGGCGGCGTTCGCGTATCGGCGTAGGCTTCCTCGTTCATCTTGAGGAAGTCCTTGAACCAGGCGTCGATATTCCTGGTATTGCGCACGCCGCTCATTTTCAGCTTCAGCTCGACTCTGACGCATGGCTGGCTGCCCATGAAATCGTAGCCGAAGAAGTGCAATCCGGGCACTTGTGAAATCCTTGTCCCTCAGGGTTGCCTCGTCTTGAGAGGCGCCTTAGTCTGATTGCAATAGCAATGCAGTTGCCTTTGTGCAGCTCGACACTGGGGAAACCGACAATGGCGAAGCCTACCAAGCCCGAAACATCGACCCGTTCGGAAAGCGCCGATGCGTTGTCTAAGAAGGTCAGGATTGACCTGTTTCAGCCTTACGGATCGTGCGAGAACAGCGCCCTTGTCGCGAAGGTCGGCACGCCTCCGATGCCGCCGATCCCGGTCCCCCCGAAAGGTGAGGGCGACAAGGTGGTGCGGCTTGCGCCATACGGGTCATTCGCAAACACCAACCTCACCGCCAAGATCGGTCCGATCAAGTCTCCGGATTTCGACAACGACAGCCTCGTGGCCAGCACATCGAAGGGCGTCAGGGTGGTTCGTCTCAAAGCAGGGCATTGCTGACCTTTCCGGGTTCATGACCGCTGCCTGCC
Organism: Novosphingobium sp.; assembly: GCA_024236175.1. Classification (GTDB taxonomy): domain Bacteria; phylum Pseudomonadota; class Alphaproteobacteria; order Sphingomonadales; family Sphingomonadaceae; genus Novosphingobium. The sequence continues at coordinate 49,117 of JACKKY010000005.1, forward strand.
GGAGGACCTGACGCTCCGTGGATTACTTCTCACCCTCCGCCGGGCGCGCGCGGGAATATCGCAGGGCGATGGATTCTGCTCTGCTGGAGAGTTCCAGGCTCGTCCTTGAACAGCTGTCGGTGCAGCCGGAAAGCGCGGAAGCCGGAAAGTCGAGCGGTGCGACGGGCCCGGGGACGCTGGACTATGGCGCCTATTTCGACCTGCTGCTCGACCCTCCCCACGGCAAGACCATTTCGGAGGCGGACCGAAACACCGCGTCCGAGGATCTTGCGCGTCGCCTGGTCGAGATGGAAGCTGTTCCCCCCGGGGAATCCGGCGAAACCCTTCCCACGGTCACTGCCCTGTCGGAAGCCTATTACTCACCCGCCGCTGTAGCGCGCCTGACCCGCTGGTGGGACATCGAACCCGATAATGCGATGGAACTGATCCCGGTTTCCGAGGATGAGGTGGAGATTGCGCGGGGCCGGATCGCGACCGCATTCGAGCGGCTTGCGCAGGCGGTGCCGGAAATGCGGAGCGAACTGCTGGCGATCGTCAGGGAGATCATTGTCTGCCGGCAAGGCGAGGCGCGGCTGCACAGTTTCGCAGGCGCGACGTCGTTCGCGCTTTGGGGCGCCATGCTGCTCAATTTCGACGCCCATGACGCCTGGCACAACTACTACAAGTCGATCGTTCACGAGGGCGCCCACAATCTGCTGTTCGCGATCGCCCGCAACGAGCCTTTGGTGAGCGACGATCCCAACGACTGGCGTCATTCGCCCTTGCGCGGGCAGGACCGGCCGATTGACGGAATTTTTCACGCGGCATTCGTAACGGCCCGGGAGAGCCTGGCCTTCGACCGGCTGATTTCCTGGCATGAGGAAACCGGGGGGCTTTCCGAAAGCGAGCTTGAAAGCGCCGCCCAGATTCTCGAGGCCAGCGTGCTGAGTTTCTGGAATTGCGTGGAAGCGGTTCGCAGGGACGGCCATCTCACGCCGCTGGGCGAAGCGATCCTGAGCGAATGCGAACAATACATGACGGCGAATTTCGCCCTGGTGGACGGCTGAGGGACGATTTCCGCCGCGTCGGCGAGGACGTTCAGGCTTCCGCTTCTTCGAGCTTTTCCTTCGCCTTTTCGGCGCACTGCTCGGTCAGCTCAATTTCCTTCTTTTTCCGGGGATTGATCAGGTACTGATAGACGCCCCAGGCGTTGACGAAGAGCATCGCGACATTCTGCATCGCGATCGGCTGATTGTCGGTCAGCAGCCCGGCCAGGATCCAGCTCAGCGAAACCACGACGAACAGCACGAACGCCCAGCCTGTTGCCTTGCGGCCGAGGTCGGAGGCGATGAGCCCCGCAGCTACGATCGTGCCGATCGCGCCGAACCATTCGAGTGGATCATTCATCGCCCATTGAATGCTCAAGCGCGGCGGTTGTTCCCTGTCAGGACCTGCCGCCCCGGTTCAGCCGGGAAATCTGGTCGGGCGAAAGAGCCATGGTCACCGCCTTGACCAGCTGGTCGAGCTGTTCGGTCGTCGTCGCGCTGGCGAGCGGCGCGGCGATAGCGGGCTGGGACTTCAGCCAGGCGAGCGCGATCTGCGCCAGCGTCGCCCCGGTTTCACCGGCGATCTCGTCCATCACCGACAGCATATCCCAGCCGCCGTTCTCGGCGAACTCGGCCAGCGCGAACGCCCGGTTCGTACCTTCCCAGTCGGACGCCGAGCGATATTTTCCGGACAGGAAGCCGGACGCCAGGCCGTAATAGGGCAGGGCGACGATGCCCTTGGCAAGACACAGGTCCTGGAGCGGACCTTCGAATTCCTGCCGCCACACGAGGTTGTACTTGGGCTGCACCACGGTGAATGGCTGGGCATTCATGCGCTCCGCCGTCGCGACGATCTCGGCCAGCCGTTCCGCGGTATAATTCGATGCGCCCAACTCGCGGGCCTTTCCTGACCGGAAAGCCTCGTCATAGGCCGAAACCACCTCGTCCAGCGGCGTGGTCAGGTCGTCGCGATGGGCATAATAGAGGTCGACATAGTCGGTCCGCAGCCGCTCGAGCGAGCCTTCCAGCGCCTTGGCGACGTTTTCCGGCTTGAGTGCGTTCGGCGGGCCGCCCATGCCGGTCTTGGTGCCGATGAGCATGTCCTTGCGCACGCCACGGCTTTCCATCCATTCGCCGAGGATGGCTTCCGATTCCCCGCCCTTGTTGCCGGGAACCCATGAGGAATAGCCCTCGGCCGTGTCGATCGTCCGGATGCCGGCTTCGTAAACCGCATCGAGGATGACGAAACTCTGATCCCGGTCGATCGTCCAGCCGAACACGTTTCCGCCGAATGCGAGGGGAATTCCACCAATTGAGGGGTGAGCGTCAGACACCGAATTTTTCCTTCAATCCCAGCAGGGCGACCGCCGCCTTGGCCGCTTCGCCGCCCTTGTCTTTCTGTTTCGGATCGGCGCGGACGATGGCCTGCGCCTCGTTCTCAACGGTAAGGATACCGTTGCCGATCGCAACCCCGTCCATGGTCAACGCCATGATTCCGCGGGCGCTTTCCCCGGCTACGATCTCGAAGTGATAGGTTTCGCCCCGGATGACCACGCCGATCGCGACATAGCCGTCGTACTGGCCGGATTCTTCCGCCAGCGAAATCGCGCCGGGTATTTCGAGCGCGCCCGGCACGGTGATCACTTCGGCCTTGTGGCCGGCCGCTTTCAGCGCCGCCTTGGCGCCGTCGATCAGCATGTCGTTCAGGTGGTCGTAGAAGCGCGCTTCCACGATGAGGAAACTGGCCATTGCTTGTCTTCCCGCTCAGTCGATGGGGCGTTCGCCGACGATGTTGATGCCGTAGCCTTCCAGCGCCACCAGCGAATGGTGCGTGTTGGTAAGCAGGATCATGTCGTGGATACCCAGTTCCGCCAGGATTTGCGCCCCGACGCCGTAGTCGCGCAATTCTTCGGTGGGCGGAGTGTCGCCCCTGCGGAACCGCTCGCGGATATCGATCGCCTGGGAGACCGTGTTGCGCGTCCGCCTGTTGATGACGACGATTGCGCCCGAACCTTCCTTGCCGATGATTTCCATCGACCGGCTCAGCAGGTCGGCCCGCTCTGTCTCCTCGCCGAAGATATCGGCGAAGTAGGAAAGCGTGTGCATGCGCACCAGCGTCGGCTTGGTCGGGTCGATCTTGCCCTTGACGAGCCCCAGCGTCTCCTCGCCGGTCGCCTTGTTGTAGAAGGTGCAGGCCGCCCAGTCCCCGCCCCAGCGGCTCTTGAAGCGGGCTTCCGCGCGCTTCTCGACCATGCGGTCATGCTTGCGGCGATAGGCGATAAGGTCCCGGATCGTGCCGATCTTGAGGTCGTGCAGGCGGGCGAAGGACACCAGGTCGTCCATTCGCGCCATGCTGCCGTCGTCGCGCATGATCTCGCAGATCACGCCCGAAGGATTGAGACCGGCCAGGCGCGAGATGTCCACTGCCGCCTCGGTATGGCCGGCACGGACCAGCACGCCGCCGTCGCGGGCGCGCAGGGGGAAGACGTGGCCCGGCGTGACGATATCGTCGCGCGTCTTGCTGCCGTCGATCGCCACCGAAATTGTGCGCGCCCGATCCGCCGCGGAAATGCCGGTGGTCACGCCTTCGCGCGCCTCGATCGAAACGGTGAAGGCGGTTTCGTGGCGGGTGCCGTTGTGGCGGCTCATCGGTTCGAGGCCGAGCTGGGCACAGCGTTCGGCCGTCAGCGTCAGGCAGATCAGGCCGCGTCCGTGAGTCGCCATGAAATTGATTGCGGAGGGAGTCGCCATCTGTGCCGGGATGACGAGGTCGCCTTCATTCTCGCGATCCTCGTCGTCGACCAGCACGAACATGCGACCGTTGCGCGCTTCGTCGATGATTTCCTCGATGGGGACGACGACGGGACGGTCGTCGTTCGACATCAGGAAGCGCTCCAGCTTGCCGAGCGTTTCGGCGGTGGGATTCCATTCCGCTTCGGTGCAATCCCGCAGCGTATTGGCGTGAAGTCCCGCGGCGCGGGCGAGGCCGGTCCGGGTCATGGACCCATCAGTGACGAGTTCCCGGACCTTTTCGATGAGATTGTCTGACATGGGATGTGAATTATCACATTAAAATGTGATGACAAGCCCGATCGATCACATTGTCCACTAGTGACCCTTGAAGGACGGCTTGCGCTTCTCAAGGAATGCGTCGACCGCTTCCGCGTGATCTTCGGTGGTGTGGGCGGCAGCCTGCATCGCGGCCGCCATCTCGAGAATCGCGGGCAGGTCGGTGCGCCGGCCTTCCCACAGCAGCCGCTTGGTCATGCGCACCGCATCGGTCGGATTGGCGGCGATCCGCCGGGCGAGCGCACGCGCTGCGTCCATCAGCTCTCCGTCGGGAACGACCTGCGAGACAAGCCCGCATGCGAGCGCCTCGGCGGCATCGATGGCATCGCCGGTGAGGGCCATTTCCGCAGCTTTCGACCAGCCTACCACCCGGGGCAGCAGCCAGGCGCCGCCGTCGCCCGCGATCAGCCCGAGCTTGACGAAGCTCTCGGCGAAAACCGCGCTCTGCGAAGCGATGCGCAGGTCGCACATGCAGGTGAGGTCACACCCCGCGCCGATCGCAGGCCCGTTCACGGCGGCGATCACCGGGACTTCCAGCGCGGAGAATGCCAGCGGAAGCCGCTGGATGCCGCGCTTGTAGTTCCAGCGCGTCGCCGCTGGAGCGCCGGCGTTGAGGCTGCCGCTCCCGGGTTTCATCTCGCGGATGTTGCCGCCGGAAGAGAAACCCTTGCCTGCACCCGTGAGGATGGCGACTCGCGCGCCGGCATCCCCTTCCAGCTTTTCGAGCGCCGCCAGCAGCGCCTCGACGACTTCAAGATCCGAAATCGGATTGCGCAGTTCCGGACGGTTGAGAGTGAGCGTGACGATCCCGTCGCCCTCGCTTTCGTAGATCACCGCATCGCTCATAGTCGGCCTCCCAGTCGCTGCGCTGCCATTAGGCCAGATGCCCTGTTGCTCCAAGTCCTTGACGAAGGGATCGTCCCCCTTTCACACATCGGCAGAAGGCCAAGGGAGGGGATTCGCCGATGGGAACCGAGGAACGCGCGAACGGCGTCGCCATAGTCACGGGCGCAGCGGGCGGCATGGGCTCGCACTGCGCGAGATTGCTGGCGGAAGACGGCTGGCAGGACCTGCTGCTGTGCGACATCAACGAGGCGGGACTTGAGAAGGTAGCGGCTCCGCTGCGGGACAAGGGCGCCAAGGTGGAACTGCTGGCGGGAGAGATCACCGATCCCGCTTTCATCGGCCGCCTGCTCGCCGCCATCGGCGACCGGGGAATCGCTGCGGTCATCCACACGGCGGGCATTGCCCCGCAGATGGGAGAGAAGGACCGCATCCTTGCCATCAATCTCGATGCGACGATCGCGCTGGTCGATGCCATCCGGCCGCGCATGGCCCAGGGCAGCGCAGCGGTGCTGTTCGCATCGACGGCGGGCCACATGCCGGTGACGCCCGAACTCGAAGCTCTGTTCGAGCAACCGATTCCGGAGGGCGGAACGGCGGAGCTTGTCGATCAGGTGCCCGATTCGATGGCCGCCTATCTTTTGTCCAAGCGCGCCGTGAGAGCGCTGGTCCGCCGAGAGGCGAAGAGCTTCGGCGAGAGGGGCGCGCGGCTCGTTTCGGTTTCACCGGGCCTCGTCGATACGGTGATGACACAGGGGCCGGTCAACGAAAGCACGCAGTACATGCTCGACGTCGCCGCGATCCAGCGCAAGGGACGGCCCGAGGAACTGGCCGAGGTCTCGGTTTTCTTGGTTTCCCCGAAGGCCAGTTTCGTCACCGGGACGGACCTGATCGTCGACGGCGGGGAGACGGCAGGGATGGAGCAGGCCGGAGTGGGCATGCTCTGAACGCGGAGCCGGCACAGCCGGCGCTTCCGGTTGGAATGCGCCGGCCTTACCGTGCCTCAATGGAACGAGCGAAAGGCGCTCGTCAGGCGTCCTGCTTGGACCCGGCGGCCATCATCTTGCTGAGATCGACCTGGCCGGTAACGATGCCGCCCATGAACCCGCCATCGACGGGAAGGACGATGCCGTTGACGACGCCCGCGGCATCGCTGTTGATCAGCACCAGCGGGCCGGCCTGTTCTTCCGGCGTGGTGTAGCGGCCCAGCGGTTCGGCTGCGGCATCGACCACGTCCTTGCCGGAATGCTCGTGGAAGCTCGCCATCATCGGCGTCTGCGTCGGCGAAGGCAGCGAGCAGTTGATGCGGATGCCCTTCTTGATGAGCTGCGCACCCATGAACTGCGTCCAGACGATGATCGCTTCCTTGGAGAAGGCATAGCCTTCGGCGACCTGGTCCATGTGTCCCTCGCACCAGTCGAGAGCACCCTGGAAGCCCTGGGTCATCATCAGTTCCATGTGCACGGGAATGCGCTGGCTCCAGCCGAGCCCGCCGGTGGACGCGATCGAGATGATCGAGCCCTTGTCACCCATCAGGGGGATGACCTGCTCGGTGAGGTGGCGGGTGCCGATGAAATTGACCTTCATCGTGTCGATCGGCGGGAAGGCGCCGCCGCCCGGAAGGCCGGCGCAATTGAACAGGCAGTCGATCTTGCCGCCGACGCCGGCGACGCCCGCTTCGATCGAGGCGGGATCGCGCAAGTCGACGTTGGTGAAGGAAGCCAGCGGAAGCGAGCTGTCCTTGTAGTCGAAGCCGTGCACTTCAGCGCCGAGGTCGAGCAACATCTTCGCGGTCGCTTCGCCCATGCCGGAAAAGCAGCCGCTGACGATAACGCGCTTGCCCTTGTATCCCAGAATATCGCTCATTGGGTCGTCCTTCCTTGTGAAATCGGCTGTCCGGCCGGGGCGCCGCGCCATTTCCGGCCGAAGTGGTAAGCAGGAGTGCGCGTCGCCTTCAACCGGGCCCCTTGCTGATCGCTCCGGCGATACCGGCCCGGCCTAGAGCTTGGGCATCGGCGCCGCCTTGCTTTCCTTGCGCTTGCCGAGCGCCTCGCGGGCCCGCGCGCGCAGATAGGCGTGCAACTGGCGGATCTCGTCGTCGCTCAGCATGTCGAACTTGGGCATGCCGCGTTCCAGCAGGGCGCCGCTTTTCAGCACCTGGCTGAAGTCCTCGAGACTGACGGCGAGCTGCGATTCCCTGAGATCGGGGCCCGGCGTTCCCGGCGAGTAGAAGCCCACGCCGTGGCAGGCGGCACAGCGCACGGAAAGCATGCGGCCGGCCGCGATATCGGCTTCGTCGAGCACCAGTTCGGGGTCGTCCACCGCATCGATCTTCATGTCGGGCGGCACGCCGTCTGGCAGCTTCTTCTTCCCGTCGATGGCGAAGGTCAGCAACCGGCGGGGCTGGGCGCCGTATTTCCAGCCGATGTCCATGAACTTGCCGAATGCCGCGGTGGTCCCGCCGTAGCCGACGAGGATCGAGACATACTGCTTGCCGTCCACGCTGTAGCTCATGGGTGCGCCGACGATGCCCAGTCCGGCATCGAAGCGCCACAACCGCTCGCCGCTCTTGCCGTCGTAGGCGTTGAACCAGCCCTCGGCGGTCCCCTGGAAGACAAGGCCGCCTGCCGTGGTCAGCGTGCCGCCGTTCCAGAGGTTGTCGTGCTGGATGCGCCAGGCTTCCTTCTGGGCGATCGGATCCCAGGCGACGAGCTGGCCCTTGCCGTCGTTCGGCTTCTTGATGATGGCTTCGGTCGTCAGGCCCATGACGTTGAAGGCCTGGTCCGATTCCTTCACTTCGCGGGCGAAGCGGCCACCGATCTGCTGGATCGGGATATAGACCAGGCCGAGCTTGGGATTGTAGCTCATCGGCTGCCAGTTGTGGCCGCCGATGGTGCCCGGCCAGATCTCCGTGGCGCCTTCCTCGTAGCGGATGTTCGGCTCCTCGATCGGGCGCCCGGTCTCAAGGTCGATATCCTTGGCCCAGTTGATGATCGTCGTCTTGCCCGCGGAGATCACTTTGCCGTTCTCACGGTCGATCACGTAGAAGAAGCCATTGGTCGGCGCATGCATGATGACCTTGCGCGGCTTGCCGTCGATATCGAGCGTCGCCGTCACGATGTTCGGCGTTGCTTTGTAGTCCCACGCATCGCGCGGGTTTTCCTGGTAGTGCCAGATGTATTCGCCGCTGTCGGCATCTAGTGCGACGAGGCCTGAGGTGTAGAGGTTGTCGCCTCCGCCGGGGCTGCGCAGCTCGGGGTCGTAGGGGCCGGCGTTGCCGACGCCGATGTAGATCCGGTTCATTTCCGGATCGAACGTCATCCCGTTCCATACGGTGCCGCCGCCGCCGGTGGTCTTCCAGAAATCCTCGGACCAGGTCTTGGCCGCGGCTTCCATCGCGGCATTGCTCTTGTTCTGCTCGGGCGAGCCAGGGACGGTGTAGAAGCGCCAGAGCTGCTTGCCGGTCTTCGAATCGAAAGCGGTGACGAAGCCGCGCGCCCCGAAGTCGGCGCCACCGTTGCCGATGATCACCTTACCGTTCATCGTGCGCGGCGCGCCGGTGCAGATGTTGAACGACTCCGCCGGGGTCGTCTGTGCCACCCACAGCTCTTCGCCCGTCTTCGCATCCAGTGCGATCAGCCGGCAGTCGAGCGCCGCGACGAAGACCTTGCCGTCCTCATATGCGACGCCGCGATTGGCCCCGAAGGAGAAGTGCATCTTCGCCGGGTTGTGCTCCCACGTCTTGGGATCGTACTTCCACAGCTGCTTGCCGCTGGCGCCGTCGACCGCATAGACCGCGGCATAGCTTCCGGAGATGTAGAGCGTGCCGTCCACCGCGATCGGCGTTGCCTCGAGAGTGACTTCGCCCGGCAGGTCGAGCGACCAGGCCAGGCCCAGCTTGCCGGCGTTGTCGGCGTCGATCTGGTCGAGCCGGCTGTAGCTTGCTTCGTCGAACCCGCCGCCGACCGCTGCCCAATCCGCTTCCGTGCCGATGCCTTCTTCCGGCTGTTCCGTGCCGCCTCGCGAGCAGCCCGTCATTGTCAGCGCCGCCGCAGCGGCGAGGGCAGGCAGGATAAACCGGCGCATTGCATCTTCTCCCATGCTTGTGCCAGCTTCACTACCGCTTTTTCTGAGCCGCTGTAAATCGCATCTCAACGCAGACTCACCGAAAGATTGGCGATTGGCCGCTTGACCCGCATGGCGTGCGGGCCTTCTATGAACGCGGGACCACGAGAGTCCTGTCAGGCCAGACCGGGAGAAGGGCAATGACGCCAAACGAGAACGAACGGCTTACGCGCGTTACCGGAGATGCGCCGATGGCCCGGCTGATGCGGGAGAACTACTGGCTGCCCTTCGCCCGCTGCGAGGCGCTGGAAGCCGGCGGCGCGCCGATGAAAGTCCGCTTGCTGGGAACCGATCTGGTGGCCTTCCGCGCCGAGGACGGCTCGCTGGGGCTGGTGGACGAACGCTGCCCGCACCGGCTGGCCTCGCTGGCGCTCGCGCGGGTCGAGGGATGTTCGCTGCGCTGCATCTACCACGGCTGGAGAATGGACCAGACCGGTGCTGTCGTCGAAGTTCCGTCGGAAGGCGAACGTTCGGCGCAGTTCGCCGCGCGGATCCGGACGAGACGCTATCACGTGGCCGAAGGCGGAGGGCTGGCGTGGGCTTTCCTCGGCGAAGGAGAACCGCCGCGCCTGCCGCCGCTCCCGTTCATGGACGTTCCGCCCGAAGGCCGCTGGTGGAGCCGCATGGTGGTCAGGTGCAACTGGCTGCAGGGTTTCGAAGGCGCACTCGATTCGGTCCATCTCAACTGGCTGCACCAGGGCTGGGAGGAAACCCGCGACGATAGCGTCATCGTCCAGGATGCGCCGGTCTACGAAATCGAGCAGACCGGCTACGGCCTGCGCACGGCGGCAATCCGCAAGCGCGGGGCGGACGGGCTGCATTTCCGCGTCGCCGAGTTCATCGCGCCGTTCTTCGCCTTCTCGGCAAGCAGGCAGCCGGTGATCCCGTCCGATTGCTCCTGTTTCATCTCCGTGCCGATCGACGATGAGAACCATATGCTGTTCTTCGGCTTCTGGGACGAGACCGGCGAGCTGTCGGACATTTCCAAGTTCTTTTCCGGCCTCGATCCGGACGATCTGGTGACCGAGGAGTTCGATCGGGCGAACAACTGGGGGCAGGACCGCGAGGCGATGGCGAAAGGCCATTTCAGCGGCTTCACGAGAAGCGTGCTGCATGAGGACGTGGGCGTGCAGATGAGCATGGGGCCGATCGTCGACCGCAGCGAAGAGCAGCTGTGCGGCACCGACCTGGCCATCGTGCGCATGCGCCAGTACCTGCTTGACCAGCTCGCGCGGCAGGACCGCGGTAACCCCGTCGACGGAGCCATGGAAGCCTATGCGCAAGGCGGCTTCCTGCCTTTCAGCTACGAAGCGAAGGCCGGTGCGGACTGGAGAGACGGCGGCCGGCGCAATCGCGAGGCTGCTACCGTTCCGGCCTGATCTATCAATGTCCGTGCAGATAGATCGCGTAGGCGCTCAGTAAATAGACCGCCATGAGCGACAGGCTTACCCAGCTGAGCGCGCCGAAGAAGCGGTTCTTCGGCCGGAACAGCAAGGCAACTATGAAAATGCCGTTCATGATGACGGCGGCGAAAGCCGACGCTGCGTGGACAGGCGATACGTCGGCAAGCAGCGCACCCTGGGAATAGGCGAGGTCGTCGATGGCGATCACCAGGATGTCGAACAGATTGCTGCCGAGCAGGCTGGCAATCGCCATGTCGGCGGCATTGCGGCGAAGCGCGGCGATGGTGACCGCCGCTTCGGGAAGGGACGTAGCAGCCGCGATCAGGAGCGTGCCGACGAAGCTGGTGCGCATGCCGGTCGTCTCGACGATTTCCATGCCGATAAAGGGCAGCAGTCCGCCGGCGAGGGCAACCACCGCCGCTGCCGCCGCGTAACGCGCCAGCGTGCCGGAAAGCCTGGCCTTCGCATCCACGTCGGTAGCGGCGGCGGCGGGCGCCTGCCTGCGTTCGTGGAGGAAAGTGGCACGCATCGCCACGAGGTAGATCAGGATCAGGAACGGCGTGTAGACGCTGACATGTGCGATCGAGAGGTTGAGCTCGTCGCGCGCGACGATGATCAGTGCGCCGACGAAACCGATCAGGATAACGCCGAACCCGGCGGTGAGGATATGGGCCTGGTCGATCCGGTAATAGACCGGCTCGTCCCGGCTCAGCGCATCGAGAATCACGATCAGCAGCAGGTTGATGACGCAGCTTCCGAGCGCGTCGCCCAGCGCGATGTCCGGAGCGACAGCTATCGCGGATGCACTGATACCGGTGAACAGCTCGGGCAGGGAAGTGGCAGCCGCGAGCAGGACAAGGCCGATCCAGGACCGGGACAGACCGGTCAGGACTGAAATTGTCTCGCCATAGTGAATGAGCCGGCTGCCGGCATAGCCGATCAGCAGCGCGCAGACCGCCAATTGCAGCCACGGAAGCAGGGCGCCACTCATCGATCAGACCGCCGGCTCAAGAATCCCGCTGACAATGTACCTTCGACCGAATAATCATGGGCTTTGTCCGCATATTATCGGAATTGAGCTTGTCGAGCCAGCACCAACCGTTGCCTCAGCGTTACTCGACCGCCGTGATGACCATTGCGCTCATTTTCGGTGTCGTGCTGTGCTATCGCATTCTCGAGCCTTTCATTTCGTCGCTCGTCTGGTCGCTCACGCTCGCGGTGCTGTTCGCCCCGGCGGAGAAACGCATCCGGCGCAGCGTCAGGTCGCCGGGCCTGTCGGCAGCGATCACACTGATGCTTTGCGGCGCCATTCTGGTCGCTCCGATCTTTTTCGTCTCGCGCGCGCTGATCAACGAAATCATCGACAGCGTGGATCTGATCGGATCGTTGCTGACCGGCGATCACTGGCAGCAGCTTGAGCGCAAGCAGCCCTGGCTGACTCCGCTGATGGACTGGCTCAGCCGGCATTTGGACCTGCCGCAGCTGCTGAACTCGGCGACCAACCTGCTTGGCGAGTGGAGCGCCGGAGTGGTCCAGGTCTCGATCACGACCATTATCAACCTGCTGCTCATCTTCTATTTCCTGTTTTACCTGCTTCGCGACCAGACGCGCATCCGGCATGCGCTGGCGCGGACGATGCCGCTCACCGGCGATGAATTCTCGGTGCTTGCCGTTCGCGTGGTCAACACGATCTACGCATCGGTCTACGGCACGGTCGCGGTGGCCTTGCTGCAAGGTTTCCTTGCGGGGCTGATGTTCTGGTTCCTTGGCCTCCCTTCGCCGGTGTTCTGGGGAGTCATCATGGGCCTGCTGGCGATCGTCCCGTTCCTGGGAGCCTTTATCGTATGGGTCCCGGCCTGCATCCTGCTTGCACTCAACGGGCAGTGGGTTTCCGCAATCGCCCTGGCAATCTGGGGAACGGTCGTGGTGGGCCTGATCGACAACGTCATCTACCCGATCCTGGTCGGCAGGCAGCTCGCCATGCATTCGATGCTGTCTTTCATCGCCATCGTGGGTGGGCTGATCATGGTCGGTGCCCACGGTATCATCCTCGGCCCGCTGATCGTTTCCCTGTCACTGGGGCTGCTCGAAATCTGGCGCAGCCGGATCGACCTGGAAAAGCCGCCACCCGGGCAGGCGCCCAGCGTCTGACAGCCGGTCCGTGCAAAAAGGCCCCCGCCGGAGCGGGGGAATGGTGCTTCTCATGTTGGGGTTGATGCCGGAGCGTATTCACCGCCGGCACGCCCCTGCATAGCGCTGCCCCGGTGCCGGGCCATGCGGCGATCTGCCCCAGTGCCAAACCGAAACAGATTGCGGGTGGCAGTTTAACGCCCAAACCGGCGGGTCATGCCGGTTCCCAACCCGCTCGACTTCAACTAGCGTCAGGCGGGAAGGCCGGGGAGAGAAAACGCCATGTTCAAACAGGTCTGCCTGCTCACGCGCCGTCCGGGCATGTCGATGGAGGAGTTCAAGGACTACTACGAAAACAGCCATGCGCCGCTGCTGGCCACGATGATGCCGCAGGCGAGGCGTTATGTGAGGCGTTTCGTCCAGCCGGAAGGCAATCCGCTGGCAGGCAGTACCCCGCCGGTGCCGTTCGATTGCCTGATGGAACTGTGGTGGGATTCGCGAGAGGAATTCGAGGCATGCATGGCCTCGCTTGGCGAAGGCGACGCATTCGAGAAGATCTACGAGGACGAGGAGAAGATCTTTGCCTCGCACGACAATCCCGTCTTCTCCGTGGAGGAAGTGGAATCGCCGATGCGCGGTTTTCAGGATGCTCCCGCGCTTGAGGGGCTGCGGCAATGCAACGGCGAGGAGGGCATCCTCAAGCTCGTGTTCCTGCTCAAGCGCAAACCCGGGATGAGCGTCGAGGAGTATCGCAACTACTACGAGACCCGCCACCGCGTGCTGGGCGAGGAGGCGATGCAGGGCGCGCTGCGCTATGTCCGTCGCCACGTCGTCCCCGAGAAGAATCCCATCACCGGCGAGGCCATCGAGCTGCCCTTCGATACGGTCATGGAAATCTGGTGGAACTCGCGCGGGGAGTGGGACGCGATGCAGGCGGAAATCGCCGCCAGCAGCATGGGCGAGACGATCTACAAGGACGAGGACAACCTGTTCGCCTCGCACGACAACCCGGTTTTCACCGTAATGGAGTCCGATTCGCCGATGCGGGGCTGGTGAGCGCGCCGCGTCAGGGTTTCAGCACGTCCACCCGGCTTCCGGGCTTCATCATGACCACGGGGATTTTCCTGTCGGTGCCCTTCACGTAGTCGGCGTAGGGTGGGAAAACGCCGACCATGTAGTCCCAGATCCGCTGGCGTTCCGCGCCTTCCGGCTCGCGCCAGGTCGCCCGCCATGCCTGGGTCGCGATCTGGAAAGTGAGCTCATCCCTCGCCGTGAGGTTGAGATACCATTCGGGATGCTCGTCAGCGCCGCCCTTCGATCCGACGATGATGACCTCGCCGTCGAGAATGCCGTAGCAGAGCGGGATCACACGCCGTTTCCCGCTCTTCCGGCCGAAGGTCTCGATCAGCAGGGTAGCGCCGAAGGGGTAGCCTCCAACGCCGGTAAAGTCGCGGATATGGCCCGACGCTCCGCCGGTTTCGAGATATTCCTTGCAATGGGCCTCGGCCGGAGTGAGCGCGCGGCCCTCGTCCTGGGCGGTTTCGGTTTGGTCGTCGCTCATTGCTGGTCTCCGGTCGATAATTTGAGCGATCACGCTAGCGCCGGCGGCGGCGCGATGGCAACTGGCGGTGTAAGGGCAAAAGCCATGCATCGATGGAGATGACCGGGAGAGGCTTCGATGACCAACCGTGTGGCCGATGATCCGCGGATCGATCCGCGGATCAGGAAAATGTTCGCCAAGGCGCCGCCGACGCTGCTGCCGAACGTCGAAAGCCGCGAGGAACTGCTGTCGCTCGCCGGGCAGTCGGCGGACCGGTCGCTCGATACGGCGGCCTTCGACCCTGCGCCCTACGAGGCCTTTTCGCCGGCTGACGGGCTTGCGATCAGCACCAGGCAGGTGACCTCGCAACCCGACGGCAATTCGATCAACCTGCAGTTCATCGTGCCGGAAGGCGAGGGGGGCTGGCCCTGCGTCTACTATATGCATGGTGGCGGCATGATGATGGGTTCCTGCTTCGACCCGATGTTCAGCGCCTGGGGACGGCTGGTCGCCGCCAACGGAGTCGCGGTGGCGATGGTCGACTTCCGCAATGCGGTGATGCCTTCGTCGGCGCCCGGGATTGCGCCTTACCCTGCGGGGCTCGACGATTGCGTCTCGGGGCTGCGCTGGGTCCATGACAACGCAGCCGAGCTGGGTATCGACCCCCGGCGCGTCGTGATCGCCGGAGAGAGCGGCGGCGCGAACCTGACGCTCGCGACGGCGATGCGGCTGAAGCGGGACGGCGCACTCGGCCTGATCGCCGGCATTTTCGTCATGTGTCCCTATCTCGCCGGCGAGTGGACAGGCGAGGAAGGCTCCTCGGCGCTGGAGAATGCGGGCATCCTGATGGACGCGCGTTCGAACTATGGGGCGGTGGCCTACGGGATCGAGCAGCTGCACAGCCGGAACCCGCTCGCCTGGCCGGCGTTTGCGAGCGAGGAGGACGTGGCGGGCCTTCCCCCGGTGATCATCAACGTCAACGAATGCGATCCTCTGCGCGACGACGGCGTGAACTTCTACCGCCTGCTCCTGCGAGCCGGCGTGACGACGCGTTGCCGCATCATCATGGGCACCGTCCACGCAACCGAAGTGATGGGCCTCGCCTGCCCGGAAATCAGCCGAAGCACTGCCCGCGAGCTGGCGCAATTCTGCGCGGACGGATGAAGGCGAGGCTACTGGTTGCCGAGACCGGCCGCATGCTTCGCCGCGATCCACCCGAAGGTCATCGAAGGGCCGACGCTCGCGCCGGCGCCCGGATAGACGCCCCCGAACGGTGAAGCGGTTGAAATCCCGCAGGCATAGAGCCCTTCGATCGGCGAACCGTCGGCCCGCAGCACCCGTGCGTTGATGTCGGTGACCACGCCGCCATAGGTGCCGACATCGGCGGGAATCACTTCGGCGGCGTAGAACGGACCCTGTTCGAGCTTGCCCATCGTCTTGTTCGGGCCGTCGAAGAACGGATCGCCGAGATAGTCGTCATAGGCGCGCGCGCCGCGATGGAAGTCCTCGTCCCGGCCCGCGTCGACGAAGCCGTTCCAACGCTCGACCGTGTTCTTCAGGGTCGCCGGATCAACGCCGATCTGCTGCGCCAGCTCTTCGATCGTGGCACCTTCCTTGAGCCAGCCGGATTCGCGCCACGCCGGCTTGACCGCACCGCCGCCAAGCCGGTCCGCGAGCGAATACTTGGCCATGTACCGGGAATCCATGATCGCCCAGCTCGGCACGGCAGGGGCGACCCGGTCGCGCTCTCGCATGGACTGGCAGTACAGCTCGTAGGACCCGCCCTCGTTGAGATAGCGCACGCCCGTCTGGTCGACGAGGATCGAGTACGGCTTGGCCGTCACCGCCTGCATGCCGGGGATGACGTAGGCGTCTTCCCAGCCGGGTGCGCGCGAACTCTGGAAGCCGACCATCTCGTCCATCTGCGCGAGCACGGCCCCGGCACGTTCCATCGCCATGTGCATGTCGCCGGTGTTGCTTTCGATCTCGTTGGACCATTCGGCGTGGGTGCCCGGCATGTATTTGTCCCGCATCGGCTGGCTCTTGCCGAAGCCGCCCGCGTTGACGAGCACGCCCAGGCGGGCGCCGATCCGCCACGGCTTGCCGTCCCTGACCGTCACGACCCCGGTGACTTTCCCGTCATCGCCGACGATGACATCGGATACCGGCGTTCCGGTGCGGATGTCCGTCGACGTCTTCAGCACCGCCTGCAGCATCCTTCCCTGCAGCGCCGCGCCCGCCGTGACCCAGCGCCTGCCGAGGATCTTGCCCAGGACCACGCGGAAGCCGACCTTCGCGATCATCAGCTTGATGGCCCAGCTGTTGCGGGCAAATGGTATCTTCTGCGCATCGTCGAGACGCACCGGCATTTCCAGGAATCCCTGGCGCAGCCGGGGTGCCCAATCTCCGAGTTCCGTCTTGTCGAACGGCAAGGCCTGGACCGTCCGGCTCGTCTTGCAGCCGCCCGGAAGCTCATCGTAGTAATCTGGCCAGAAGCGCGACCCGCGTTCCATCGCGATCCCTTCGCCGTGAAGGAAATCGATCATCCTGGGCGCCTCGGTCGCGTAGGCGATGCGCCGTTCCGGCGATGTGCCGGGAAATTCCGGCCCGTCGGGAACGACCGCATTGAGATAGGTGATGGCCTTCTCGGTGCTGTCTTCGCCCGGATCCATGAAACGATTGTTCGGAATCCACATGGTGCCGCCCGACTTGCAGGTGGTTCCGCCCACCCAGTCCGACTTTTCCAGCATGACGACCGATTTGCCGGCACGGGACATCATCAGCGCAGAGGTCATCGCGCCGCCGCCGCTGCCGACGATCACCCAATCGAACATCTCGTCGGCTTCAGGCATTCAGGTCTCCCAGGTCATGTTTCGCGGGCGCGTTCCTCCTGCGCCGGCCGCCGCGCTCGCCGGCGTCAGCCAACCGCCGTCACGCCACCGCGACTTTCGCCTTTACCGCCACTGGAACCGCGCTCATGCGCGGCATGCCGTGATACGGGTCCGCATCGTCTTCCCAGCTCAGCAGCAAGTTGATGTTCGATCCGTCGCGCCGCGGGTCGTAGTTGCTGTTGGGCTTCGGCCCGAAGCCGTGAGTCATGGCGACGACGCCCGGCCGCATGTCGGCATCGCCCTCGACGAAGCCGGGAATGGCCCCGTGGTGTGAGCGAATCTCCACTTCGTCGCCATCCTCGACGCCGAGCTGCGCCATGTCGTCGGGGTGCATCCACAACGGGTTGTAGCCCGTGCGCACGATGCCTTCGGGGCGGGGCGCGCTGTTGGTGGTGGCCTGCATGCGCCGGCAGACCAGCAGGTAGGGGTATTCGCCATCGGTCCTGCGCCGGGCGAGCGGGTCTTCCGCGCGCACTTCGCCAAGCTCGTCCAGCATCGCCGGATCGGCCAGCTGGAGGCGGGCGGTGCAGGCGGGGTCGCGCGGGCCGACGGTGTCGCGCGCCTCGTCGAAGATCGCGCCGTGCGGGTGCTTCTTCACTTCCGCCAGCGGGACTGCGCTGCCGTGACAGATCATCTCGAGGATGTCGTCGGAGGTTGGTTCGTTTTCCATGTCGAAGGGAACCGGCTCGGTCTTCGCACCGCCGTAGACGATGTAGCTCAGCGGCATCCCCAGTTTCCGGGCGATCCGGTAGTAGATCTGCCAGCTTTCCATCAGGTCCGAACCCTCGGGCGGATCGAGCAGGGCGGGGCGGTAGCAGGCGTATGGCTCGTTCCAGTCGTAGCCGGGATGCAGGTCGCCTACGGATTCGTTGAGCGCCGACATCGCCGGCGTCTCGAGCTGGTCGTATGTGGCGATGACGTAGTCGGCGTGGACGGCCGTGCCCGACAGTTCGACGTCATGCATGACGAACAGGTCGAGCTCGGACAGCGCCTTTACCGTCTTGTTGGTGTCCGGCCAGGCGTAATAGGCGCCGCCGTGGAGGAAGAAGGCGCGGATGCGGTCCGGCGCGTCGGTCATCATCAGGTCGGGCAGGGCGGCGGTGGGCATGCCGGCCGGCGTCTGCTGGAGCCCGCGCACCGATGTCTGCAGGCCGTAACCCCAGGCCGGATGCGGCGGGATCGGCTGGGCCCGCCAGTCGCGCCGCGGGGTGAGCACCTTGGGCCGCGAGACGGGATCGCCCTCGCGCGACCAGTGCCCGCGCAAGGTCTGGATGCACAGCGCCAGATAGCTGGTGAGCGTTCCGCGCGTCGCCATGCTGGTGCCGACGCCGGGCGCGGTGTCGCCGCCTTTCGATTCGATCAGGATGCGCGCGGCGGCGACCAAATCTTCCTGCGAGACGCCGGCCCGTGCGGACACGTAGTCCGGCGTGAAACCGGCTACCGCCTCGCGCAGCGCTTCCACCCCTTCCGCATTCTCGGCGACGAAGTCCTCATCGACGCCGCCCAGCGAGAACAGCAGGTGAATGAGGCCCGCGAGTACGGTGGGATCCTCGCCCGGAATAGCCTGAAGATGCACGGCGGCTCGTCGCGCGGTTTCCGTGCGGCGCGGATCGATCACGATCATGCGCATGCCGCGGTCCTGCAGTTCCTTGAGCTGCCACGCGGGGTTCTGGGGCAGATACTGCTTGGAGACCACCGGATTTCCGCCCACCACCAGCAGCGTGTCCCACTGGTCGGGGTGCATCCGTCCGCCCTGCCAGTTGCCGTGCAGCGCCTTGGCGAGCAGCAGCCCGGGCTGGTCGATGGTGCCCGGCGAGAACATCATCGGCGAACCGATCGCGGCGAGGAAGGAAAGCATCATGCCTGAAGCGGCCGGCTGCGCAGCGACGCCGTTGCCGAGGAACGTCGCGACCGATTGCGGCCCGTGTGCGTCGATGATGCGCGACAGCCGTTCCGCGATTTCCTCCACCAGCTGCTCGCTGGAGATCGGCACACGGGTGCCGTCGGGCAGGCGCTTGAGGCTGTGCAGCAGGCGACGGGGATTGTGATGTTCCTGCGGGATCATCCGGCCCTTGGGGCAGGTGTAGCCGCGATAGAGAGGCGCATCGAAATCGCCCTCCACCTTGACCACCCGCTCGCCGTCGAGCGTGACGATGATCGGGCAGGTCGATCCGCAGTTGCGGCACACGAACGGACGTTTTTGCATTTTGGGCTCTCTCCGGCTTGCGCGCAGTTTGGGCAAGCCGCCCGGCAACGCAACCGGAAATTTGGCGGGGCGCTGGCGTAACGGACTGTCGCGACTTATCGTTGCTTCGCAACAACAAGGAGGGAAGGGGATGGCCGAGGGCATCCAGCCGGGCGAATTCGACGTCGCCGCCTTCGCGCGCCGCTTCGATCACCACGCGCGCGAATACAGCGATCACCTGAACGAGATATTGGACCACATGCGCGAGCAGTGCCCGGTGGCGCATACCGATGCCTATGGGGGCTTTTGGGTGCTCACGCGCTACGAGGACGTCCTGCAGGTGGTGCGCGACGACGAGACCTTCTCGCTCAAGGCGGGCCTGTCGATCCCGTCCAACCGCCAGCCGGGCGATCCGCCGTCGTTCCGGCCCGGCGATCTCGATCCGCCCGAATCCTTCAAGTACCGCAGCATCCTCGAGCCGCTGGTGAGCCCTTCCGCGCTGGCGAAGCTCGATCCCTTCGTGCGCAAGACCGCTCGGGACCTGGTCGACGGCTTTGTCGAGAAAGGGGAGGCGGACCTGGTGCAGGATCTCGCCGTGCCGCTCACGGCAATCGTCACCCTGCACATCGCCGGCCTGCCCGAGCAAGACTGGCCGCGCCACGTCGCCGAACGCCGCGAAGCCAATTCCAAACCCTTGCCGCCCGAAGAAGAAATGCGGCGGGTGATGGAACGTTTCGAATGGTCGCGCCGGGCCTATCTCGATGCGTGGGAAAAGCAGCGCGAGAACCCGGTCGAGGGAGGACTGGTCGCGCGGCTGATCGATGCGCGCGTCGACGGCAGGCCGCTCACCGAAGACGAATACATCTCGATGATGATCAATTTCGTGGTCGGCGGGCTGGAGACGACGCAGGCTCTGCTCGGCAGTTCCTGGGTGCACCTGGCCCGCAATCCCTACCAGCGGGAGGACCTGCGGCAGAACCTCGACCTCATGCCGGCGGCCGTGGAGGAGATGTTGCGTTGCTTCTCGCCGCAACCCGGCCTGCCGCGCATCGCGACGCGCGATACGGCGATCGGCGGCCAGACGATCCGGGAAGGCGAAAAGGTCTTCATGAGCTGGGCCTCGGCGAACCGCGACGCGGCGAAGTTCGACGATCCCGACCGGTTCGACATCCGCCGCAAGCCCAATCGCCACCTGACCTTCGGCACCGGTGCGCATCTGTGCCTGGGCCGCAATCTCACCCGGCTCGAAGCGCAGATCTGCATGACCGAGGTCCTGACCCGACTGCCGGACTACCGTGTCGTCGAGGAAGGGCTCGAGAGAATCCCCGATTCCTCGACTTTGTACGGCTATCTGTCGGTTCCGGTGACATTCACGCCCGGCCGTAAGGCGGGCTGAAAGCCGGTCATTTGAAGGTGTCGGCCTGCTCGGCGCCGCCCGGCTTCTCTTCCCGGCCCGAACGCAGCAGGTATCGGCCGAGGAAAAACAGACCGAGCCCGATAACGAAGGGGATGCCGGCGAATATCAGGACGGCGGGAATCATCGAGGCGAATTCGGAAACGCCCCGGGTGCTCGTATTGGCGAGCGAGCCGCCGACGACCAGCAAGGTGCAAAGGCCGCTCAGCCCTGCGATCAACAGGCCACAGCCCAGCAGCAGCCCCCCGAACAGACTCCTCATGCGGGCCTCCCTGTCGAAAGTGCCCGGTGCCGGCTGACCACCGCGGCGCCTTCCGCACCTTCGCGGTAAAATGTGTTGTAGGTATCGAACGGAATGATCTGCCCGTCGCCGGTGACGAAATGGACGCAACTGCGCTTCACCGTGCCGAGATCGAAGTTGTAGCGGTCGAGGAACTGCAGGATCACCACGCGGAAACTGTTGGCGTAGGTCAGCTCCTGCGGGACCATCGCCTGCGGCAGGCAGCACAACAGGCCGGCCAGCTTGTCCTCGGTGTTGCACTGGGTCGTCGCGAGCGACAGCAGGTCCAGGATGCTCTCACGCAATTCGGGATAGGCTTCGTAGCTGATCGTGTTCGGTCCCTGCAGCACCAGCTCGCGCGGCAGCAGCGAAGTGATCGGCGTCACTTCGCGCCCCTGCCGCAGGCCGTAGCCGATGCAGATCTGGTCGGGATTGCAGGGCAGGGGGATCATGTCGTCGAGACCGAATACGCCCGCTTTCGCAACCTCGCGGCGGATCTGCGTGAGGATCACCCGGTTGTCGCCGGCGTCGAATCCGTCGTTGCGCCCGGCATCCTGAACGGGCTGGAACGTCACGCCGCGCACGCAGGACCATTCAAGGGCGTGGCGCACGATGCCGGCCACTTCGTGATCGTTCACACCGCGCTTGATAACTGCGACCAAAGTCGTTGAAAGATTTACACGTTCAAGTTCTTCGAGCGCCCTTTGTCGAACCCGCGCGAGTCTGGCGCCGCGCAAGTCCATCAGCGCTTCGTCGTCGAGGGAATCGAATTGCAGGTAGACTTCGAGGCGCGGTGCATAGCTCGCCAGCCGCTCGGTGAAGGCGCGGTCCCGTGCGATCCTCAGGCCGTTGGTGTTGATCATCACATGGCGGATCGGCCGCCGCTTCACCGCGTCGAGGATTTCGAAGAATTCGGGATGGATGGTCGGTTCGCCGCCGGAGAGTTGGACAAGGTCGGGCTCGCCCTCGCTGGCGACGAGCGCGTCAAGCATCGCCTCGATTTCGGCCAGCGGGCGGTGGCTGCCGTGGACGTCGGCGGCATCGGCGAAGCAGACCGGGCAGGAAAGGTTGCAGGCCTGGTTGACCTCGACGATGGCAAGGCAGCTGTGCTGCTCGTGATCGGGGCAAAGCCCGCAGTCGAAAGGGCAGCCGGCCTCGGTTCGCGTCTGTGTGGCCAGCGGCCTGTCGCCCGGCTTGATCCACAGCTTCTGCTGGCGCCAGTATTCGATGTCGTCGCTGATCAGCGTCTTCTGCACGCCGTGGTCGAGGCAGCGCTTGAGGTAGAATACCCGGTCTTCTTCGACGATGACCTTCGCGGGCACGGGTTCCAGGCAGGTTTCGCACAGCGAAGTGGTCTGGCCGTGGAAGATATAGGGAGCGGCTTTCCGTTGCGGCGCTTCAGCCGGCTGCCGTGTGCCGAGCGCCTGTGCGCCACCACCAGATAATTCCATACGTCGCCAGCCCCAGCATCAGCAGGTGGAAGAGGTTCAGCGGCCCGGCTACCGGCGGGTAGGGCTTTACGAACTCCCACGCGAAACGCTGCGCAGAATAGTAGATTATCAGCGCGTGGAAAGCGTGATCGCGTGCCCATTCTTGTCCGCGCAGCCTTGCGGCGGCGAACACGAGCGCGAAAGCCGCCATGGCAAGCGCTTCATAGAGCTGGACGGGATGGCGCGCGATGCCCTCGCCCAGATCGACACCCCAGGGTAGCCCCGTCGGCGTCCCGTAGGTGAAGTCGGAAAGCCCGGAAAACAGGCAGCCGAGCCGTCCGATCGCGATCCCGACCGCCAGCGGCAGCACGAAGGCGCCGCCGGTCGAGCGGGTGACGCCATGCCGCCATTTCCATAGCTCGACGGCGACTATTCCTCCGGCGAGCGCTCCGGCAACGCTGTGAGACGGCGCGAGAACGAAGCTGCGAAGCGAATTGGCGGATCCGAAAATCCAGGCCCCGGCGAGCGCACCGATGGCCAGCCAGACGTAGTAGGAGGGCGCCGTTGCGTCAGCCAGCGTCCGGGCTTCCTCCGGCCAGCGGCGGTATTGCCAGCGGGCGGCAAGTGCCGCTCCGGTCCATGCGGCAAGGTCGCCGAGGTAATGCGCCCACCACGCGGTTTCGAGATGGATCATCGCCGCGGTGCCGGGCTCCGGCGTTTCAGTCTTCGCTCTCGGTCGGGGCGGGCGGAGCGAGTTTGACCCGTCGGACGGTGAGGATTTTCACCGGATTTTCGATCATCTGGCCCTTGAGGAAACCTTCGCCCTTGGTCGGGGACAGCGGTACGTCGTAGATATTGCGCACCACCTCCATGCCTTCGACGACATGGCCGAAAGCGGCAAATCCCGCCACGCTGTCCGGATCCGGCGCATCGGGATTGGCGTCGAGCCCGGGAATATCCGAAACCAGTATCGAAAAGTCGCCTGTGGCGGTGCCCGGCGCGAAGCGTGCCATCGATATGGCGCCAGCCTTGTGAAGTATCCCGGTTTCGCTGGTCGGCTCGTGCGCGATCGGGGGCAGAACCCTTTGCGGATTGCCCTGTACGCCGGCCTGGATCAGCCCGTTGGGCTGTTCTCCCCACTCCAGCCGCATCACGCGGTAGAACACGATGCCGTCGAACCGCTTCTCGTCGACATAGCGCAGGAAATTGGCCGTCGTGACCGGCGCCCGGCCGGCGTCGAGATCGAGCGTGATGGTCCCCAGTTGGGTCGTCATCGCCACGCGGACCAGCTCAGGCGCCGGAGCCGGCTGGGGCGGTTCCTCAGCATGGGCGAGGGCGGCGGACAGGAAAAGCCATAGTGCGGCGGCGAGACGGGCGAATCGAGCAGTCATGCCGGAATGATTGCGCGATCTGTCCGGATCGCGCCAGTATCCGTCGCAACAGGCGATCGGCGGCCGGGAACGACTTGGTCCGGAAACCTGTTTTGGATGCCTCGTCTGTGAAGTCACCGGGCCTGCGCAGTTGCCATGAGTAAAGGCCCCGCATGGTCATGCCGACTGCCGAGTTTGTCTTAATATACAAATAGAAAAGAACTGTCATGACAATAGGATATTAAGGATTGGGATGTAGCGGGCGTCATTCGCTAAAAAATGGCGGAGAGGTCGCATGCATTGTTTTCGATGCGCATTCGGGAAATGCGAGGCATCCCGTGCCTGAGCCGCAGCGCATCAAGCGTGCCGGCGACCCTGGTCCTGCCGGCGTGATGCAAGCCGCGGCACTGGATGGGCACGACGACCTGATGAAGGATGTGCTCGAGCGTCTCCCGCAAGGCGTGGTGATGTTCGATGCCAACGGCAAGGTACAGTTCGCAAACCGCCGCTACAGCGAAATCTACGGCTTGCCGCCCGAGCATGTGGTTCCCGGCATTACTCTGGAAGAACTATTCCGCCTGCGGAGCGGTTCCGCGACGCTGGAGCCCAAGGCGGACCACCTTTGCCGGCGCTTGCGTGAAGCCGTAGCCGCCGGCGAAGTGATCACCGTGAATTTCACCACCGACGATGGGCGCAACATCCACTGCATCAACACGCCGCTGCAGTCGGGCGGCTGGCTCGTCACCCATGAGGACGTGACGCAGCAGCACCAGGCCGAAAAGCAGATCGCGCACATGGCCAGCCATGACGCGCTGACCGACCTTCCCAACCGGAATTCCTTCAAGGACCAGCTCGATCACGCGCTGCGCTTCAATGCCGAAGGCAAGCTGGTCGCGGTGATGTTCATCGATCTCGACAATTTCAAGGCGATCAACGACACGCTCGGGCACCAGATCGGCGACGAGCTGCTCAAGGCCGTGGCCGAGCGTCTTCGCTCCTGCATGTGCGAAACGGATACGGTGGCGCGCTTCGGCGGCGATGAATTCGTCGTCATCTCCTGGGCGCTCGACAAGCCTTCCGATGCCGCGCTCCTCGCGTCGCGGATCAGGGACAGCATCCTCGAACCCTACGACCTGCGCGATCACCATGTGGTGGTCGACGCAAGCATCGGTATCGCCCTTTCGCCCAACGACGGCACCGATGCCGGACAACTTCTCAAGAACGCGGACCTGGCGCTCTACAGTGCGAAGGGCAGCGGGCGCGGGACCTATCATTTCTTCGAGAATGACATGGACGTGCGCATGATGGCGAGGCGCGACCTCGAACTCGACCTGCGCGCTGCCCTGGTGAATGGCGAATTCGAACTCCACTACCAGCCGCTTATCGACCTCGAGAAGGATACGATCAGCTGCTGCGAGGCGCTTCTGCGCTGGAAACATCCACGACGCGGCATGGTCCTGCCCGGTACGTTCGTCGGCCTCGCCGAGGAAATCGGGCTGATAGACAGGATAGGCGAGTGGGTCATCCGCACCGCCTGCGCCGAGGCGAGCAGCTGGCCGGGAGAGGTGACTGTCGCCGTCAACGTGTCGCCGATCCAGTTCCGCAACAACAATCTCGTTCAGATCGTCACGCACGCGCTGGCTTCGTCGGGCCTGGCTCCGGAGCGGCTGGAAATCGAAATCACCGAGGCGGTCATGCTCGAGCGGACCGAGGAAACGCTCTCGGTGCTCAAGCAGCTTCACTCGCTCGGCGTGCGTATCACGATGGACGACTTCGGCACCGGGTACTCCTCGCTGAGCTATCTGCAGAAGTTCCCCTTCGACAAGATCAAGATCGACCAGGCTTTCATCGCCAACCTCCCCAATGAAGGCGAATCCATCGCCATCGTCCGCGCGGTGACGGGGATCGCCGGCAGCTTCCGGATGAAAACCACGGCCGAAGGCGTCGAGACGGAACGCCAGCGGGCGATCGTGGCGTCGCTGGGCTGCACGGAAATGCAGGGCAACCTGTTCTCCGCTGCCCGCCCGGCCGCCGAGATCGCCGAATTCCTAAGCTCTCACAAGTCGGGTCGCCAGGCCGCCTGACACGCAGCGGGCAGAGCGCTCGCGCCCGGCCAATCGCAGCGACGATTTCGAAGCCAGGCGCGGCGCAATGCGCGCTCGGCTGTCGACAATCCGCGCAGCAGTTCTCCAAGCCCCATTGCCAGCAGCCCGTTTCCGGCGGATGATGCCCCGGCGGACAGGCCTGCCGTTTGAGTGGTCCGGCTGCTCTGCTGGAGAGGATTAGTCCATGCGATCGAATCCGGTGGCGATTGTTGCCGCCATGTTCATGACGGCCGTTGCCGCTACTTTCGAATCGGCGATGCTCTACGCCGCATTGCCGACGCTGATCCGCGATTTTGGCGATCCCGTCAGCGCCGGCTGGCTGGTTACCATGCATATGCTGATCGGGGCGGCGACCTGCATCGTGGTCGGCCGGCTCGGCGACATGCGCGGCCGCAAGGGCGTGATCCTGGTGTTGATCGCGCTGGCGGCGGTCGGTTCGGTGATGAGCGCGCTTACCGCCAACTATGCGGTCGTCCTTGCCGGGCGCGCGCTGCAGGGCTTCTCGATCGGCGTCCTGCCGCTGTCGATGGGCATTATCCGGGAAACGCTGCCGCCTGCGAGAGTGCCGGTCTCGATCGGACTGATGACCACCGCCCAGGGCACCGGCGTCGCGGTCGGACTGGTGCTGGGCGGTGCCATCGTCGACAACTTCAACTGGCACTGGCTGTTCGCTTTCAGCGCGTTCCTGCTGGTGCTTGCCTGGCTGGCGGTCGCCCTGTTCGTTCCGTCGCGGCCGGGAACTCCGCCCAGCGAGCCGGTGGACTGGGTGGAAGGGCTGCTGCCCGCCCCGGGCATCGCCAGCGTGTTGCTGGGGATCACGCTTTCGAAATCGTCGGGATGGCTGGACACGCAGGTACTCGGCCTGTTGGCGCTCGGCGTCGTGATACTGGCCTATTGGGCGAGGCGCAGCCTGCGTTCGCGCGAACCGTTCATCGATCTTCGCCTGCTCGGGTCGCGCAATGTCGCGCTCGTCAACGTGATCTCGGTGCTGCTTGCGCTCGGAACCATGCAGATCGTATTCCTGTTCTCGACTTACACTCAGGCGCCGACCTGGACCATGGCCGGCCTGGGGCTGAGCGCGACCGTCGCCGGTCTGGCCAAGCTGCCTTCGAACCTGCTGTCGCTGTTCGCCGGCCCGCTTTCCGGATTCCTCACCCAGAGGTTCGGCAATCGCGTGCCCGTGGTGGCAGGAGCGCTGCTCGCCGCCGTCGGCTGGATGGTGGCTCTGCCGCTGCCCGATACGATTATCGGCGTGATCATCCTGCTCTGCGTCATTTCCTTCGGCACGTCGGGCCTCAATGCCGCGATGCCGAATGCGATCATCTCCGCCGTGCCCGAAGGGCGCACCAGCGAAGCAATCGGCATGATGTCGGTGATCCGCGGCATGTTCGCGGCGATCGGGGCGCAGCTTATCGCCGTATCGCTGGCAAGCGACATGATCGTCTCGCCGGACGGCACGGCGTCGTTCCCCTCGGCTGCCGGCTTCCGGCTGACGATGGCGTGGATCGGAGGGCTGACTTTCGTCGCCGCCTTCGCGGGGCTTTTCCTCAGGGGGCGCGAGCCGGCAGCGAAAGCTGCGACCGCGCCGGCCTGAGTCAGGCGATCAGCGCCGGAAATTCCGGATCAGCGAACGCGCGGTCCGCCGAACGGGAGCGGCGGAGGTGGGCGCCGGGCGCCGCGTGGGAGCTGCGCCTGGTAGGCCCGGCCGCAATGCTCGACGCAATAGGGAAAGCCCGGGTTGACCTTCTCGCCGCAGAAATGGAAATCCGGTTCGCCCGGATGGCCCATCGGCCAGCGGCAGATCCGGTCGTTGAGATCGAGAAGGCTGGTCTTGTCGGCAATTTCGGGGCTCGGCTTGGCCGGTACCAGCCGGCGCGGCGGCGCGGGCGGAATCGGCGCCTGCTGGTCGCCGGGGCCCTGACGCAGGAAGCCGCCGGGGCCGACGGAGACGATCCGCGGCTGCGGCGAGGCTGACGGCGCCGGCTGCGACGATGCGGGAGCGGGCGGTGCCTGGCTCGGACGCGGCGGGGAGGGCGGAGCAGGTTCGGCCGCGCGCTTTTCCTTTGCCGGCGCGGGCGCCGGCTTGCTGGCGGCGGGCTTGGCCTTTTTCGCCCCCGAAGATGCCTTCTTGGCCTGCTTTTCGGCAGCCTTGACCGGCGATGGGCGCGCCTTCAGGCCAAGGCGATGGGCCTTGCCGATAACGGCATTGCGGCTGACGCCGCCGAGTTCGTCGGCGATCTGGCTCGCGGTCGCGCCGCTTTCCCACATCTTCGTCAGCTTCTCGATCCGTTCGTCGGTCCAGCTCATTCCAGTTCCATTCCTTGCAGAGGCCGCTGCCGTCTCGCCGCTTGCCACGGGAAGGGGCAGCCGATAGTCGGCAGCGCATGGCCGATCAACCCCATACGACCGAAGCAGCCGATCCGTCCCATCCGGTTTCGGGACGCCGTGCGTTTCCGGCCCAGGGAGAGCCCGTGATCCACCAGGTCAACTGGCTCGGGCTCGAGACCCTTTATATGAAGGAGGTGAAGCGCTTCTTCAAGGTCCAGACCCAGACGATCTGGGCGCCGGCGATCACCACGCTGCTGTTTCTCGTGATTTTCACGATCGCCATGGGGCGCGGCGGCCGCGTCGTGCTCGGCGTCAATTTCGCGACTTTCGTGGCGCCGGGGCTGATCGTCATGGGGATGATGCAGAACGCCTTCGCCAATGCGAGCTTTTCGTTCCTGTCCGGCAAGATGCAGGGCACGATCGTCGATTTCCTGATGCCTCCGCTTTCCGAAGGCGAACTGATGCTGGCGATGACCGCGGCGGCAGTGACCCGCGCGGTATTGGTCGGCCTCGCATTGTCGCTGGCGATGCTGCTGTGGCCGGGGGTGAGCCTGGCGATGGCGCATCCCTGGGCAGTCGTCTGGTTCGGGCTGATGGGATCGATATTCCTGTCGTTCCTGGGCCTGCTGTCCTCGATCTGGGCCGAGAAGTTCGATCATAACGCGGCGATCACCAATTTCATCATCGCGCCGCTCTCGCTGCTTTCGGGCACGTTCTACGTGATCGACAACCTCGCGCCGGCATTCCAGGCGATCAGCCGCGCCAATCCGTTCTTCTACATCATCTCGGGTTTCCGCTTCGGCTTCCTCGGCCAGAGCGACATCGGCAGCACCAACCAGGCAGTGCTGCACAGCGCGATCGGGCTGGGCGTGCTCAACATCGCGCTGGGCGTGCTGCTTTACGCGGTGCTGCGCTCGGGCTGGAAGCTCAAGAGCTGAGATTTCCCGGGGGGTAGGTCCCGGGAAAGAGCAGGATCAGTGCGTCAGGCCGCGGCGCAGGCGGTAGCGGGCGCCGTCGTAATCCTCGAACAGCTGGGGCAGCGAGGGGTGGTCGACCGGGCCGCCGTCGCCGTCGGCAACCAGGTTCTGCTGGCTGACATAGGCGACGTAGCTTGAATCCTCGTTCTCGGCGAGCAGGTGGTAATAGGGCTGTTCGCGGTGAGGGCGCACTTCGGGCGGGATGGATTCGTACCATTCCTCGCTGTTCGCGAAGACCGGATCGATATCGAAAACCACGCCCCGGAAATCGTAGAGCTTGTGCTTTACGACGTCGCCAATGGCGAAATGGGCCTTGGTCCGGCGCGGAGCGTCAATCAGCCGTCCTGCCTGGGGGGAAAAGAACGTCGCACGATTCATGATTGCGGATATAGGATTGATGCACCTGCGAAACAAGCAACCCTCCTTAACCTTCCCCGGTTTTCCGCTTGTTAGGGGCTTGGCAAGCAGTTCCTTCTCCGCTAACCGCCGCGCTTCGTCGACCGGGCGGGCCTCGCCCGCCATCGCGCTTCGCGGAGAGGTGCCGGAGTGGTCGAACGGGGCGGTCTCGAAAACCGTTGTGCGCGCAAGCGTACCGAGGGTTCGAATCCCTCCCTCTCCGCCAGCAAGTCATTGAATTTGAATGAAAAAATGTTGCATTGATGGTCTGAAAGACCATCAATTTTGCAACTTTCTCCCAGTACGGTTCGGGTCATTTTCGGGCTGAATTTCTCTGTTCGCTAGTTTCGGGATTTTCGGGTCGTTTTCTGCCGACATTTCCGAGGGTTATTTTCGGACCCGTATCGAGGGTTCGAATCCCTCCCGCTCCGCCATTTAACCCATTGGAATCATTCTATTTCATGGGTTGAGATCGAAAAATCCCGTTTGTTTCAAGGGTTATAGGCAAAGGGCTCTCCACCGGGTTAGGCCTGATATGCCCCTGACATGCTCTCTCTCTG
>JACKKY010000006.1 GCA_024236175.1 Novosphingobium sp.
CGTGTCGATCGAGGGCTTGGGCAGGTCGACCCGGTTGCCGTCCGCATGCTGCTCGTACTGCATGAAGACGAGGTTCCAGATCTCGATGAACCGGTCGCCATCCTCGTCGGGGCTGCCCGGGGGGCCGCCGGGGATATGCTCGCCGTGGTCGTAGAATATCTCCGAGCACGGACCGCAGGGGCCGGTATCGCCCATCGACCAGAAATTGTCCGACGTGGCGATGCGGATGATGCGCTCCTCCGGCAGGTTCGAGATCCTGCGCCAGAGGTCGAATGCCTCGTCGTCGGTATGGTAGACGGTAGCGGTTAGCTTGTCCGGATCGAGCCCCCACTCGTTCGTCAGCAGCGTCCAGGCATGGACGATCGCCTGTTCCTTGAAATAGTCGCCGAAGGAGAAATTCCCCAGCATCTCGAAGAAGGTGTGGTGGCGCGCGGTGTAGCCGACATTGTCGAGATCGTTGTGCTTGCCCCCGGCGCGCACGCATTTCTGCGACGATGCGGCCCGCGGGACCGCCCGCGTCTCAAGCCCGGTGAAGACGTTCTTGAACGGGACCATCCCCGCATTGGTGAACATCAGCGTCGGATCGTTGTGCGGAACGAGCGGAGCGGACGGCACGGCCTCGTGCCCGGCGTCCTCGAAATATTCGAGGAATGACCTGCGGATGTCGTTGGTCGAGCTCATGGCAGCCGCCGATAGGCCACGCGCGCGCGGGCGACAAGCGCGAAGGCATGGTTGCTGTGACCGGGAATCAGCCGTGTCGGGCGGAAACGAACCACGCACCTGCCGGAAACGCGACCGTGCCGCCGCTGCGATGGGCCTCAAGCCATTCGCGAATGCGCGCCTTCACCCGGTCCCGCTCGGGCCCGGCAAGCTCATGCAGGGCGGCGGCAGCCGGCCCGATCCGCGAGAAGAACGCCATCGCGTCTGCCACCGGATCATCGCTCGCGCCGGCGACATAGGCATAGTCGACCGCCTCGAACTCGACGCCGGTCCAGCCGGCCGGTTCGAGAATGCCGCGCACATGCGCCGGATCGGCGAAAGCGAACGGGCCCGGCGCATGCGGATCGGGCGGCGCGACGCCCTCGTCCTTCGGCAGCATCGCGGCAAGCTCCGCCATCCAGGGATTTTCGCGCGGCGTCCGGAAGCAGGAAAACAGCAACGAGGCACCCGGCGCGGCCTGCCCGCGCAGATGCCCGAACGCGGCGACGGGCTCGTCGAAAAACATGACGCCATGGCGCGAGACCAGCAGGTCGGGCGAGAATCCCTCGCGCCGCCAGGTGCCGGCATCCCCGATCGCGAAATCGAGGTTGGCCAGCCCTCTCGCCCGTGTCCCGGCAACCACAACGAGATCAGGCGAAACATCGAGGCCGACAACCTGCGCCCGCGGCCGCACCCCGGCCACTTCCAGCGACAGTTCGCCCGCGCCGCAACCGATGTCGAGGATCGCCTCGCCCGGCAGGTCAGCAATGCGGCCGACGAGCCTGCGGGTCAGCTCCGCGAAGGAACGGTCCGTCTGGCGGTACATCTCCGCCCAGCTGCGCCCGACCTGCTCCTGCCAGTCCGTCCTCGTTCTCATGGGCGATGCCTAGCAACACCTGTTCGGCACACAAGAAAGATTCCACTTGCGACTCACCGCCAAGAGTCAGACGATGGCTCCCTTGTCTTTGCGCGTCGAGCGGAAGACCGAGCGCCCGGCGCGCCTTCTGGAGAGAGGAGGCGATGATGGGCAACACCACAACACAAGGTAACACCAACGGCAGCAAGGCAACCCGTGCCGTCGCATTGGTGGGGCCGGCGGGCACGGGAAAGACCAGCCTCGCCGAAGCGCTGCTGTTCGCCAGCGGCGCGATCAGCCGGCAGGGCAGTATCGAGGCGGGAACGACCGTGGGCGATGCCAGCCCGGAAGCGCGCGCGCGCCACGGCTCGACAGAAATCAACCTCATGCATTTCGACTATCTGGATGATCGTTTCGCGCTGATCGACGTGCCGGGCGGAACTGCCTTCGCAGTCGACGGCCTCGCCGCATTGCAGTCGGCGGATATTGCGCTCGTCGTGATCGACCCGGCACCGGAACGCGCCGCGCTGGCCGAGCCGATGCTGCGCCAGCTGGACGAACTGGGCCTGCCGCATGCGATTTTCGTGAACAAGATCGAAAGCGCGCGCGCAGGCGCAGTGCGCGAGCTGATCGCCGAATTGCAGCCGATGAGCGGCGAACCGCTGGCGCTGCGCCAGATCCCGATCCGCGACGGCGACGACGTGACGGGCTATGTCGACCTCGCGCTCGAACGGGCCTACCGCTACCGGCCCGGCAAGGAATCCGAGCGGGTAGACATTCCCGACGAACTGGCCGTGCGCGAGAAGGAAGACCGCACTCACCTGCTGGAGACCCTGGCCGACTTCGACGACGACCTGCTCGAAGCGCTGCTGATGGACGAGACGCCGGAAACCGCGACGGTGATGGCCGATCTTGCCGCCGACACGGCGGACACGAAAGTCGTTCCCGTGCTGCTCGGCTCTGCCCTCAACGGCGGCGGCATGCACCGGCTGCTCAAGCTGCTGCGCCACGAAGCCCCCGATCCGAACCTTGCGGCGATGCGGGTCGGCGCGGACAATGGCGCACTCCACGTCTTCAAGATCGCCAATGGCGGCGCGATGGGGCGGCTGGCGCTGGGCCGGGTGCTGGGCTCGGGGCTCAACGAAGGCGACGAGCTGGTGGTGGGTGGCGAGCCTGCACGCACCGGCTCGATGTTCTCGGTGCAGGGCGACAAGACCACCAAGCAGGGCTCCGCGTCACCCGGGGACGTCGTCGCCGTGGCCAAGGTGGAAGCCGCAAGGAGCGGCGCGCTGCTTGGCCGCAAGGGGGCTTCCGACAGCAGCGAGCTGCTGATCGAATACCCGGCGCGCAACGCCGCCGTCGCCATCACCACCCGCGACCGCAAGGACGACGTCAAGTTATCGACCGCCCTGCACCGGCTTTGCGAGGAAGACCCGGCGCTGGAGTGGACGCAGGACGATGCGACCCACGAAACCTTGCTGAAAGGTGTCAACGACGATCACCTGCAGGTCGTGCTGGGACGGCTGGAGCGGCGCTACGGCGTTTCGGTCGACACCCGCCCGCCACGAATCGCCTATCGCGAATCGATCCGCAAACCCGTGTCCCAGCGCGGACGCCACAAGAAGCAGTCGGGCGGCCACGGCCAGTACGGCGACGTGATCATCGAAGTGCGCCCGCTCGGGCGCGGGGAAGGCTTCGTCTTCGACGAACAGATCAGCGGCGGCGTCGTGCCGAAGCAATGGTTCCCGGCAGTGGAAATGGGCGTGCGCGATGCAATGGAACGGGGGCCGCTGGG
The DNA here is from genome assembly GCA_024236175.1 of Novosphingobium sp. Lineage (GTDB taxonomy): Bacteria > Pseudomonadota > Alphaproteobacteria > Sphingomonadales > Sphingomonadaceae > Novosphingobium. The sequence continues at coordinate 3,351 of JACKKY010000006.1, forward strand.
CTTTCCTGTCGTCGATGTCGGAGTGTCGCTGACCGACGGGTCCTATCATTCGGTCGACAGTTCCGAACTCGCCTTCCGTCTCGCCGGAAGACTCGCGATGAGCGAAGCGCTGGAACAGGCCGCGCCCTACCTGCTCGAACCGATCTGCAAGGTGATTGTCGACACGCCGACCGGAACCGGTTCGAAAGCAGGCTCGGTATTGTCCAGCCGGCGCGGGCAGATCCTCAGCCTTGCCCCGCATCCGACGTGGGGCCGCTGGGAACGGGTCGAAGCGCTGCTGCCCGAAGCCGGCCTGCAGGGACTCGATGCAGAGCTGCGCTCGATGAGCCAGGGACTGGCGAGCTTCACGGCCGAATTCGACCACCTCGCCGAACTGAGCGGCAGGCTCGCCGACGACGTGGTGAAGGCACAGGCGGAACTTGCCGCGGCCTGACAACAGGCAGGACCGACACTCGCCACAGGGCGCCGGGCGCGCATCCCATCCGGCCGAATGACGGGATGCGGGCTTGACGTCCAGCCGGAGCATCCCAAGCTTGGTGCCATGCGCATCGCCGTTTTCGGAGCAAGAAGCTACGACCGCGAGTACCTCACGGCCGCGAACGCGGAGGGCTGCCACGAACTGGTGTTCCTCGAAACCGACCTGAACAGCACCACGGCGCAACTGGCCGCGGGTTGCGGCGCCGTTTGCGTCTTCGTCAACGATCGTCTCGACGCGGAAGCGATCTGCGTGCTGGCGGGACTGGGTGTCGGCCTCATCGCGCTCAGATGCGCGGGCTTCAACAATGTCGACCTGGCGGCTGCGGAAGCCCACGGCATCCCGGTCGTGCGGGTTCCCGCCTATTCGCCGCATGCCGTAGCGGAATTCGCGATCGGCCTCCTGCTAGTGCTCGACCGCAAGATCCACCGGGCCTGGGCGAGGATGCGGGAAAACAATTTCTCGCTGGACGGGCTGGTCGGCAGGAATCTTCACGGAAGAGTCGTCGGAGTGGTCGGCACCGGGCGCATCGGCGCGATTGTCGCGCGCATCCTCAAGGCAGGATTCGGATGCGAGGTCCTGGCGCATGACGTGATCGAAAGCCCGGAACTTTCCGCTCTCGGGGTACGCTATGTGTCACGGGACGTCCTGCTCAGGGAGAGCGGGATCATCACCCTGCACTGCCCGCTGACGCCGGAGACCCATCATCTGATCGACGCCGCCGCGCTCGAGACCGCGCGCGAGGGCGTGGTTGTCGTCAACACCAGCCGCGGAGGGCTTATCGACACCGCCGCGCTGATCGAAGCGCTCAAGAGCGGCAAGGTCGGCGGTGTGGCGCTCGACGTCTATGAACAGGAAGACAACCTGTTCTTCAGGGACCTGTCCGACGAGATCGTCCAGGACGATGTCTTCCAGAGGCTGCTGACCTTTCCCAATGTCATCGTTACCGGACATCAGGCTTTCCTGACGGAAGAAGCGCTGAGGGCGATCGCCGAAACCACCCTCGCCAATATCAGCGATGCCGAAGCCGGCCGGGAACTGGCCAATCAGGTCACATCCGCGATGGTGCGCTGAAGCCCCCGGCCCCGGCCCGAACGCGTGCCGCCTTTCTGGCTGGCGGATCGCCAGCTGGGAGCGGCGCAGACGTCCGCCCCCGCCCTGGCCGGCGATCAGGCGTCTTCTTCCGCCTCTTCGGTCGGCCCAACCATCATTTCTTCGGAAAGGCCGTCGGTCTGGCCGCGAATCGCCGCTTCCAGGCGTCCGCAGACTTCGGGATTGTCCTTGAGATACTGCTTGGCGTTCTCGCGACCCTGGCCGATGCGGATCGAATCGTAGCTGAACCAGGCGCCCGACTTTTCAACGAGCCCAGCCTTGACGCCAAGGTCGAGGATCTCCCCGACCTTGGAGATGCCTTCGCCGTACATGATGTCGAATTCGACCTGCTTGAACGGCGGCGCAACCTTGTTCTTGACGACTTTCACCCGCGTGGCGTTGCCGACGATGTCGTCGCGGTCCTTGATCTGGCCGGTGCGGCGGATGTCGAGCCGGACCGAGGCATAAAACTTGAGCGCGTTGCCGCCGGTCGTCGTCTCCGGATTGCCGTACATCACGCCGATCTTCATGCGCACCTGGTTGATGAAGATCACAAGGCATTTGGAACGGTTGATCGAGCCGGTGAGCTTGCGCAGCGCCTGGCTCATCAGCCGGGCCTGCAGGCCGACGTGGCTGTCCCCCATCTCGCCTTCGATCTCGGCCCGGGGGACCAGCGCGGCGACCGAATCCACCACCAGCACGTCAACCGCATTGGAGCGCACCAGAGTGTCGGTGATTTCCAGCGCCTGCTCGCCGGTATCGGGCTGCGAGACGATCAGTTCGTCGATGTCGACGCCGAGCTTCTTGGCATAGACCGGGTCGAGCGCATGTTCCGCGTCGACGAAGGCCGCGGTGCCGCCCGCCTTCTGCGCCTCTGCGATGGCGTGGAGCGCCAGCGTCGTCTTGCCCGAGCTTTCCGGCCCGTAAATCTCGACCACGCGTCCGCGCGGCAGGCCGCCGATGCCCAGCGCGATGTCGAGACCGAGCGAGCCGGTCGAAATCGATTCGATCTCGATCGCCTCGCGCGAGCCCAGCTTCATCGCCGAACCCTTGCCGAAGGCACGGTCTATCTGCGCAAGCGCGGCTTCCAGCGCCTTCTCACGATCCACGGAATTCTCCTTGCCTTCATGAACCAGCTTCAGCTGAGCACTCATCATCGATTCCCCTCTTGCCTAGACGGCTGACGCGAAAGGTCAACTCAGGCATTCGTATCCTATTTGTTCTTTGAGAACAAGAGTGGAACAGATATTTTCCCTGAAGGCCGAAATCGGCGAAAATCGGAGGCTATTCGTCGGCGACGGCATTGGCGGGGCGGATCTGCCAGGTCAGTTCCCGACTTTTTCCGCTGCCGACGTTCGTCTCGATCCGCCAGAGCCCGTCCTCGACCTTCGCCCGTCCAGGCGTCCTGCGCAGCTGCCAGCGATCCGGAGGTCCCAGATCGAGGCGGACCGCGACCTTGCGGCTGTTCGCATTGGAGACCACCGCACGCATCGTCCTCCACTGGGGCGAACTTTCGTCCCAGTCCTCTTCGCCCTGCAGCGCGCAGGTGACGAAGACGTTGGCACTGTCGGCAAGTTCGATTTCCACATCCTGTCCCACCGCGTAATCGCGCAGCCGGTTCTCGGCGACGAGAAGCTCGCCGGCGGGCGAAAGTTCGAACAGGGCGACACCGCCCATCGGCAGCGCGACGCCGAGCCCGTGGCGTTCGTCGTTGACGGTGGTGAGCACCATGCGCGCGGGCTGGGGCTCCTCGTCCCGCTGCCATGGCGCGCATTGCGCGGAGTAGATCAGTTCGCCCTCGACATCGTCGCGGTTGAGGAAAGCGACCTGCTTGAGCGATTTCGCTGAGACATCGACGGGTTCCGGGACCCGATAAAGCTTGAGGTCGCCGAGTTGTTCCTCGGACGCGACCATGGCGACGGAGGCAGGCACATCCATCATTCCCGCTTCCATGCGGCGCGCGGTGACGATGATCTGGTCGCCCTCCATCAACGGAGCGGCGGCAAACTTGGCTGGCACGGGCATCCCGGCAGGCGAGCCTCTGGAGGTGCTGCCGAGAGGATAGCACAGCAGGCGCAGCGGGTTCGCCTGAGGCGGATCCGCCAGTTCCTCGAAATCGCTTTCGACATTCAGCCTGCCCGCGACCGCCAGCAGTTCGGCGTCGGCGAAACCCTGTCCGTTGTCGTTGAGCAAGGTGAGCCACGACAGCAGCCGCATCCTGCGCTTACCCTTCGCGCCGCCCTGCCGGAGCGTCGCGACGTAGTGCGCCTGCCAGTCGAACCCCCAGGCGAGATAGGTCAGTGTGACGCGATAGGATCCTCCCGTCGCATCGCGCGTATCGAGCGAGAATACCGGCTGTGCGGAAAGGCCCGGCGGCACCCGGTCGAAGCTCAGCTTTTCGGGCAGGCCGGAACAGCGCACCGC
>JACKKY010000007.1 GCA_024236175.1 Novosphingobium sp.
TGGGTGAGCTGACCAAGCGCGCCTGGGAGCAGGACGTGCAGGTGATGATCGAGGGGCCGGGCCATGTGCCGATGCACAAGGTCAAGGAGAACATGGACAAGCAGCTCGAAGCCTGCGGCGAGGCCCCGTTCTACACGCTCGGCCCGCTCGTGACCGACATCGCCCCGGGCTACGACCACATCACCAGCGGCATCGGCGCGGCGATGATCGGCTGGTACGGCACGGCGATGCTCTGCTACGTCACCCCCAAGGAGCACCTCGGCCTGCCCGACCGTGACGACGTGAAAGTCGGCGTGGTGACCTACAAGCTAGCCGCCCACGCCGCCGACCTTGCCAAGGGCCACCCCGCCGCTAAGGTCCGCGACGACGCGCTGAGCCGCGCCCGCTTCGAATTCCGCTGGCGCGACCAGTTCAACCTGTCGCTCGATCCGGACACGGCGGAGCAATACCACGACCAGACCCTGCCCGCCGAAGGCGCGAAAACGGCGCATTTCTGCTCGATGTGCGGGCCAAAGTTCTGCTCGATGAAGATCACGCAGGAAGTGCGCGACTTCGCGGCGAAGCAGAACCAGGAGAGCACCGGCTTCATCGCGTCGGACGAGGCGGAAGCCGAGAAGGGCATGGAGGAGATGAGCGAGCTTTACCGCAAGAAGGGCGACAAGCTCTACCTGCCCGAAGAGGAGGTGGAGTGAGCCGCAAGGCGCTCCACCCAGTCTGACGGCGCGCGCGGGCGCTAGCGCTTCTTCACGAATTCCGCGCGCAGGACGAGGCCCTTGATGCCGGGATATTTGCAGTCGATCTCCTGCGGGTCGCCGGTCAGCCGGATCGACTTGATCAGCGTGCCCTGCTTCAGCGTCTGGCCTGCGCCCTTCACCTCAAGGTCCTTGATCAGCGTCACCTGATCGCCGTCGGCCAGCAGGTTGCCGACCGCATCGCGCACTTCCACGGCATTCTCGGCTGCCTGCTTCGCGGCCAGCTCCGAAGCGGGCATCCACTCGCCGCTTGCCTCGTCATAGACGTAGTCTTCGTCGTCACTGCTCACGTCAGGTGTCTCCTTTGACCGGGAGCGTATGGCAGGGGATCGCTCTGCTGGCCAGTGGGACGAGAAGGACGCTGGCTGCGCAATGGAGGAGATGAGCAAGCTTTCTCGGGAGAAGGGAGAAAGACTGTACTTACCGCAGGATGGCCAGTAGAGTTACGGAGTGCGTCTGGGAGACAAGAATGACCAAAGAGATTGAACAGGGCACAGCCGATTTAGAGGCTAAAGACCGCCTTCGATTGAGCGTCTCACTTGTCACTCAGGGTGACCACCAGTTTTACACGTTGACTATGTATAGCGATGTTCTAGCGGAAACATGCAAGGTTACGACCCGGAAAGAGGACCCCAAGAGGGGATTTCAAAGGACACTCGATGAGCGTCGAGCTAAGGAAATTGCAAGATATATTGATGACGAGAATGGGACGATCCCTAACTCAATCGTACTTTCCGCTCAGCCAGAGGCGAATCTGAAAATTGTTGGGCGCGGCAAGACGCTTGAATTTACTAACACGCCCGGTGCCTTTCTTATTCTTGATGGCCAGCATAGAGTTTACGGTTTTTCTATGGCGCGAACAAGACTTCGCGTCCCCGTTGTGATTTACAATGGCCTAAGCAGAAAAGAAGAAACTCGACTTTTTATTGATATTAATACTAAGCAGAAACCCGTTCCGTCACAATTACTATTAGATATAAAGCATCTCGCTGACATAGAGACGGAATCGGAGGAGGCTCTAAGGAATATTTTTGACCGTTTTGATACCGACAAGAGAAGTGCTCTCAAAGGATACATGTCACCTGCTGAAGCCGCGAAGAACAAGTTGACGAGAGTGACTTTTAATCAAGCCATTAAGCCAAACCTTTCTCTGTTCTCAGGGCGAGAGCCAGACGAAATATACTTGATATTGAATGCATACATTCTAGCCGTGCGTTCAGAGATAGAAAAGAAATCGAGTGAATTTATTCTTAACAAGCCTGTTGTTTTTCGGGCATTTATGGGAATATTCAAGTATGTTGCCCAAAGAATGGTAGATAAGTATGGTGGGGATTACACGCCGACAAATTTTCAACAGATAATCGCTCCAGTATTTCAAAATATGCAAATTAGAAAACTTGAGAAGCCGGGAACCAGTTGGTCAAAGCTGCAAGATTACCTCGAAATTAGACTAGCAAGCAAGTTAACATTGTAGGTATTTCTATGCAATTCGGCGCAGGTCTGCGATCGATAATTATACGCGATCTCGCACGCTCTCGGATGGAGTACGGCGGGTTCAATGCATATTGCCAATCTGCAGATATTGTTCCGATGGAAAGTCTAGATACGGGCTGTAATGAATTTCAGATTCAAGACGAGGAGCGATTTCAGCGCTTCTTAGCGGGAGATTTTGAAAGATTTACGCTTGCAGCTATTGAAAGCTTCTATCGGTCACGATCTGCAGGAACAGATCTGAGCTTTACGGCTTGGAGGCTGTTGGAATCGTACTACGCAGCTTTCTTTGCTGGACACGCGATAATGAGAGCTCTTGGCGGCGGCGTGTCATACCTTGCCAGCAGCGAGGCAAGTCGAATCAGGCAGATTGCAGACCTCTATGGCCTCTCAGATTTTGATCTGGCGGCAGGTTCGGTCTTTTTCGAAATCCTTGAGCAAGATGGCAGTTGGCGGCTCACCATCCGCTCTGGGACCCGCGGGAAGGGGGTGCATGATGGATTTTGGAGAGACTTCTGCGATTTTATCCAAAGGAGAGCCGAAAAGTCTGTGGCAGAAGGTGGTTCTGATGCGACAGACTTGTTAGCAGCTACTGTTGCTCTGACGGACAGAATTTTGGTTGGTGGCAATGGCACCGCCAGTTGGTTGGCCGAAACTCGCAACGCGATTAACTACCGTCACGAGTTAAATGCGTGGTTTCCTTATCATAAGTCGCTTGATGTCAATTTCCGTGAACGGTTGTTGGGTCCAGATGCCGAGTCTGTCTTTCGAATTGATTTATCTAGAGCAAGGGAAACACTGCCATTGTTTGAAAATTTAAACGCAAAGATCGTTCATATTCTTTGGGATGTGGCTGAGTTATTTCAATCTATATCAAAGAAGTCAGGACACTTTGGTAATCGATATTCGCGAATGATCGCATTGATGGTGTAGTTTTCCGATCGGAGCTCAATTCCCCTTCCATCCCGCTCAATCCTCCCCATCTCGGGTGGTGACCAAACCACACCCGAGAGGAGCGCGCCCCAATGCAGGTCCAGTTCAATTCCGACAGTTCGGTCATGGGCACGGCGAACGTCGCCGAGCGGATCGAGGCGCAGGTGCGCGACAGGCTTGCGCGGTTCGAGGATCGGCTGACCCGGATCGAAATCCACGTCCGCGACGAGAACGGGCGCAAGCACGGGGCGGACGACAAGGCCTGCACGATCGAGGCGCGCCCGCGCGGCGGCCGGGCGATCGGCGTCACCGAACATGCGGCCAATGTCGACGATGCCGCGCGCAAGGCGGCGACCACGCTCGCCCAGCGGCTCGACCGCCATTTCGGCAAGGGCGGCCGCCACGCCCACGACCCGCGTCCCGACAAGGTGCTGTGATTGGTGGATAGCCCACCCCGCTGCGACTAGCCTCGCTACCCGCTCGGCAAGTCTCGCTCCCCTCCCAAAGCCTGTCCTGAGCGGCCGGCCTGCCGGCCAGCCGAAGGGCGGGAGGGGTTGGGGGGTGGGCATGGCTCAGACTGGCCTTTCCACTCCGCCGATATCGCAATTGTCCGGCAACGCATTGTGCGTTATAACGCCCGTATGAACGCGACGCTCAAAATCACGAAGATCGGCAATTCCGCCGGGGTCATCCTGCCCAAGGAAGTGCTGGCGCGCCTGCGCGCGGGCGTGGGGGACACGCTGCATGTCACCGAAGCGCCCGACGGCATCCGGATCACCGCCGCCGACCCCTCTTTTGCCGAGCAGATGGAAGTCGCCGAGCGCATCATGCGGCGGGACCGGAACGTTTTGCGCGCGCTGGCGAAGTGATCCCGATTACACGGCATGCTTGCTTCGTTACCCCAGCGGAAGCCGGGGTTTCGGGCGGAAGAGCGGCAACCTGAGATGCCGGCGTTCGCTGGCATGACGATCAGGCCGGGGGTGGGCGAATGAGCGGCAAACCTGTCCGGTTCGAACCCGCCTGGGTGAAGGAAGCGGTCGCGCTGGCAGTTCACGACCGCCAGCTTGCCGAACACGGCGGAGGCGTTGGCGTTCGTGACCGGGGCGGGCTGAACTCCGCGCTGGCCCGACCGCGCAACCGTTGGGAAAATGGCGAAGACGATCTCGCGGTGCTTGCCGCCGCCTATGCCTTCGGTATCGTCCGCAATCATCCTTTCGTTGATGGAAACAAGCGTTCGGGATGGGTCGTCGCAAACCTGTTTCTGGAGCTCAACGGCAGTGGATTGGCGTTCAACGAGGTTGAAGCGATAGGCGTGGTGGAATCACTTGCCGCCGGAGACCTGACCGAAGACGAACTGGCCGACTGGTTCCGCGAGAAGATCGCCCGCTAGCCCCGCCCCAGCTTCACCAGCACCTTGTCCAGCTCCTGCAGGAAGCGTGAGCGGTCCGCCTTGTTGAACGGGGGCGGTCCGCCGGTGATCCCGTCCATCCCGGCGCGCAGGTCGGCCATGATCGCGCGAGTGGCGATGGCGCTGCCGATGCTGGCGGCGTCGAACGGCTTGCCGTTGTGGGCGAGGACCTGCGCCCCTGCCTGGAGGCAGCGTTCGGCCAGCAGGATGTCGCCGGTGATCACCACACTGCGCGGCCCGGCGTGCTCCGCGATCCAGTCGTCCGCCGCGTCGAAGCTGTCGCTCACCACCACCCGCCGGACGAGATCGCTGCGGGGAATGCGGAAGGCGCTGTTGCTGACGACGGCGACGGGCACCTTGTGGCGCTCGGCGACCCGGTAGATCTCCTCCTTCACCGGGCAGGCGTCGGCATCGACGAGGATCTGCGGTTGCGCCGGGCTGTCCATCGCTGCCCCGTCGCACGGGTGCGCCGGGCGTGCAAGCGCGGGCCGCGCTTCTGCGCTGCAACGGCCCGCTGCGCCGGAGCAAAAGTTAACGCCGTTGCCGCCTGGCCGAATCGGCCTATTCTCGCCCGCGGGAATTGTGAGGATGGAGAAGGGTATGCTGCGGCAGTTATCGGCCGAATTCTTCGGCACTTTCTGGCTTGTTTTCGGCGGTTGCGGATCGGCTGTGCTGGCCGCCGCCTTTCCCGAGCTCGGCATCGGCTTCACCGGTGTGGCGCTCGCGTTCGGGCTTACGGTGGTGACGATGGCCTATGCGGTGGGCGGCATTTCCGGCGGGCATTTCAACCCGGCGGTCTCGCTCGGACTGGCGCTGGCGAACCGCTTCGCGTGGAAGGACCTGGTGCCCTACTGGATCGTGCAGGTGGCCGGCGCGGTGGCGGCGGGCGCGGTGCTGCTCGCAATCGCCTCGGGCCAGGCCGGTTTCACGCCCGGCGGCTTCGCCTCGAACGGGTACGGCGAGCTTTCGCCGGGCGGCTACGCGCTGCATGCCGCGCTGCTGATAGAGATCGTGCTGACCGCCGGCTTCCTGATCGTGATCCTGGGATCGACCTCGAAAGCCGCCCCGGCCGGCTTCGCGCCGCTGGCGATCGGCCTGGCGCTCACGCTGATCCACCTGATCTCGATCCCGGTGACCAACACCTCGGTCAATCCCGCGCGGTCGACCGGCGTGGCCCTGTTCGCCGAGACCGGCGCGATGGGCCAGCTCTGGCTGTTCTGGGTGGCGCCGCTGGTCGGCGCGGCGGTCGGCGCGCTGATCTGGCGCGCGCTGCTGATGCCCGGCGAGGCGCCGGAAGGCATCGGCGGGGAGTAAGGCCGAGGCTGCGCGGCTCCGGCTTGCGCGCCGGGGCCGGGCGGCCCGGCCCGTCGCCTTTGCCCGCCGATCGTGTTAGGCTTGCTTTGCCGTCCAAAGCGGACGGGAGAGGACAGAGGGAGAGAACCATGCGCATCGAGCTACCCGAGGAATACCAGGACCGGCCGATGGAGCACGTCGCCAAGGTCTATGCGCCGCAGATCGTCGGCGCGGCGGGCATCTACGGCACCGCGCCCTACCAGCACAGCAAGCTGTCGCTGCGCGAGCTGGAAGGCGCGCGCTATCGCACCGCGCTGATCAACGGCTGCAACACATGCACCGCCTTTCGCGGCGGGCGCGATTTTCCCGGCATGTTCGAAAGCTTCGACGGCGACCTGGAGAATTCGGTCTACACGCGCGGCCCCGCGCCGGACGAGGACTTCTACGCCAATGTCGAGAACTGGCGCGACTACGAGGGCTATTCCGAACGCGAGCGGCTTGCCATCCGCTATGCCGAGGGGATGGGCCTCACCCCCCACGACATCGCCGCAGACGAGGAATTCTGGGAGCGCGCTCGCGCCGCTTTCAGCGACGAGGAACTGGTCGACATGACCTATTCGATCGGCGCCTGGATGGCCAACGGCCGCGCGCTGCACGTGCTCGGCCTCGATGCCGTGTGCGCCTGGACACCGGCCAGCCAGGCCGCCTGAGGAGAGTAACGGACATGGAAACGAAGGAACAGGCGCTCACCAAGGCGCACGGCCCCAATTCGCGCCGGACGATCGAGTATTCCTATGTGATGAAAGGCATCCTCGACGATGCAAAGCTGCCCGGCTTCACCGACGCGCAGTGGGACCCGCTCGGCGATCTGGTCAACATCCCCCGTTTCGAGCGCACCGGCAATTTCATGGAAGTGGTGAACTGGCAGCAATACGTCCCGCTGCTTTCCACCTGGTCGAAGGCGACCGGCTGGACCTTCGATGTGCGCCGCATCACCGAAGGCGAGGGCTATGCGATCCTCGAGCTGACCGAGCATGCCGACTATCCCGACCGGCAGGAGACCTACAATTCCGTCTCGATCTACGAATTCGACGACGACGGCAAGCTGGTGAGGCTCGGCATCTTCCTGCAGATGAAGGCCCCGCCCGAGGCCAACCAGGCCCACCAGTGGGACCTCGAAGGGGTCGGCGCGCAGAGCTGACGCCCCGCCGCCCGCTTCCCCCGGACGCACAACCACCCATCCCCGCAAGGAGCCGCAGGAGTCCTCATGGACCTGTTCGTCACCGTGCTGCTCTGGTTCATGGCCGTGTCGAGCGGGCTGATGGCCGGGATCTACTTCGCCTTCTCGGTGTTCGTCATGCGCGCGCTGGCGACGCTGGAACGGGGCGAGGCGATCCGCGCGATGAACGCGATCAACGCGGTGATCGTGCGCACCGCCTTCCTGCCGCTGTTCTTCGCGAGCAGCCTTGGCGCGCTGGCGCTCGCGGTGATCGGCGGGCTGCACTGGGGCGTGTCGGGCGGGACGACGATGGCGCAGGGCGGTGCCGCCTATTTCGTCGGCATGTTCATGGTCACGGTGGGCCGCAACGTCCCGCTCAACAACGCGCTGGCCGCGGTCGACCCGGCCAGCGACACCGGCGCGGCGGTCTGGGCGCAATATCTGCGGCAATGGACGCGCTGGAACCACGTGCGCACGATCGCCTGCACGGTCTCGCTGGCGTTGTTCATCGCCGCGATTGCCTCTATGCGCGCCTGACGAAAGGGGCCGGGGGCAGATGACGGGATCGAAAGCGGGCGGACAGCCCGATGCGCAGGACTGGCTCGGCATTGCGGCCGATTGCTGGTGGCTGGGCGCGGAATCGGCGATGGTCATTCCGCTGCGCCTCACCCGGCTGGCGCTGGGCGGCAAGGGCGCCTGCACCGAAGCCCGGCTGATGGTCAGCGAAAAGGTGGAAGCCCACGGCAAGCTCGTGCGCGCGCTCGCCGGCGGCGAGATGGGCCCCGGTGCGAAAGCGATCGCCGGCGGCGTGGTGACGCATTACCTCGGCTACGTGCGGGGCAACCGCCGGCGGCTGATGGGCCTCGCAAAGGCCGGAAAGGGCAGTCGCCCGGTCTAGCCGTCGCATCCCGGGCCGGGATCAGTCGATGGTGGTGACTTCCTTGTCCTGAACGATCTGCACCGCGGCGGGAACCGTCAGCAGCACGATCCAGATCAGGCCTATCGGGACAAGCAGGCTGTTCTTCAGCCTGTGGCGCAAGGTTGCATATTTCATGATCGAGATACTCCGTCCCGGATCCGATGGGCGCAGTATCCTGCTTCCGGTCCGCGACTGTCGAGTGGTTCTGCGATCAGTCAGGCGTCGTGTGAGACCAAATCCGTTCGCCGGCATTTCGTCGCCACAGCGCCGCGTTTCGTCCCGGCGGTCAGTCGGTATCGGGGGGAACCGGACCGTCGGGCTTGCGCTTTTCGTCCCGGTGGCGATCCGGGGAGGGCGCATAGAGCACCGCGGCGCTCAGCGCGGCCGAGCCGATCGCCGCGGGCGAATGCGCGCGCTCGGCCTGCTCGTTACGATGTTCGATCCTGTCTGCCATGGTCATGCTCCGGAGGTTTACGGGTGTACCCTACCTCCACAACGTGAACGGACGACGACAGGTTCCGCATTCCCGCCGCACACATGCAACCGTTGGCGGCATAACTGAGGGATTGGCGCTGGGCCTGCTCGGCTCACGTCGTCTTGACCACCGTCACAATATGTCGTGTATAAACGACAAAGTTTCGGGTCGAGCAAACTGCCGAGTTCGCGAACTGGCTTGACGGCCTGCGTGACCGGAAGGCGCAGGCAAAGATTGCCGCGCGGTTGGTGCGGATAGAAGCGGGGCTGCTTGGCGACTGGAAAACAGTTGGTGATGGCGTCAGTGAGATACGGATCGACTACGGTCCGGGCTATCGTCTTTACTACACGATGCGCGAACAGGTGATCGTCATCCTGCTGTGCGGCAGCGACAAGAGCGAACAGAAGATGGCGATCAGGAATGCCAAGGCCTTGGTGAAGAAGGTCTGATGCGGCGCGCTCGGCCCCGGTACGTTCTGGGCAAGCAAAAGGAAAACGAACATGGGCAAGATCGAGACGACGCCCTTTGACGCGGCGAAATATATCACCGAGGCTGACGACGTTGTCGAGCTGCTCAACGATGCATTCGAGAGCGGCCACGCCGGTTATATCGCCAAGGCCCTTGGCGTTGCGGCCCGTTCCGAGGGTATGTCGAAGATTGCGGCAAGAGCGGGCGTGAACCGGCAGGCGCTTTACACCGCGCTTAGCGAAGACGGAAATCCGACTCTCGAGACATTGTTGGGCGTGCTGTCGGCGCTTGGCCTCAGGCTCAAATGCGAGGCCGATCTGGACGAGGCTGCGTAACCAGACTTCCCGTCGGCCCTCGCCTTTGCGGACGCAGGCGGCCAGACAGGCAATCGGCATGTTGTGGCGTTAGCCTTATCTGGATCCCCGCCTTCGCGGGGATGACGAGTGGGGTGCGATTGGAAATCCTTTCCTACTCGCCCGAAATCTGTCTTATCCTGTCGGATGACGCAGACAGCAGACACCGCTTCGCCCGATCCTGAAACCCCCGCGCTGCCCGCCGTGCCTGAGCCGTGTACCGGCGTCCGGTGGAGCAGGGGCAAGATGGCCGAGTTCCTCCGCCAGCTCTCCGCCACCCATTCGGTCAGCGCCTCGGCGCGGGCGGTGGGGATGAGCCGGCAATCGGCCTATCGCCTGCGCTCGCGGCTCAAGGGCATGGCCTTCGACGTCGCCTGGGACGTCGCTTTCCAGCACAGCTACGACAATCTGGCCCACGCCGCGCTGGAGCGGGCGCTCAACGGGGTGGAAATCCCGGTGTTCTTCAAGGGCGAGCAGGTCGGCTCCTACCGCAAGTTCGATGAGAAGCTCACCTTGGCGCTGCTGGCGATGAGCACATATGGCAACGTGCCGGTGCTCGGGCGCAACGCGATGGAAGCGGAAATGCACGCCCAGCGCTTCGAGGCGCTGGTGGAGAAAGTGGCGGCGGGCGGCGGCGATGCGCCGGCCGAGCCGCCCGAGGATGCCTCGCCCGGCGAGCTGGCGCGGCGTTTTCCCGCAGACCTGTCACCCTGGTCGGATCCGTCGATACTGGCGGAATTGCAGGGCTTTCCGGGCTTTCGGGGTGGGTGACAGGGTGTAACCTTTGTCACCCTCGCCGCCGCGAGGGCAGGCCTTTTTCCAACAGGGGGATTGCCGGTCTGGCGAAATTTTTTGCAATTCAATCGTCGCCCCTGCGCAGGCAGGGGCCTATCTAAGGCTGGCGTTGTATCGCACCGCACGTCGGGATGCGACGGCGCAATCAGGCACCGGCCGCGGCAAAGCTCGTGCTTATCTGGGTCCCTGCCTGCGCAGGGACGACGGGTATCGGGATTTGTTGGTCGCCTTAGAGTCCCGCCAGTGCCTTGCGGGTGTCGGCAAGGGCTTGCGCGACATCGATCGCGGCGTCTTGCGCGGCTTCGGCCGCGGTGCGTGCGCGGTCGGTGGGCGCATTGTAGGCGGCTGGTTCAAGCTGTTCCGGGGCGGACAGCGTCGCAACCTGCTCGCCGACCGGCCGGGGCAGGGCGGCGCTGCGGTATTCCACCACGTCCGGCGCCGGGTCTCCGGCCGGGACCGGTCCGAAGTCGGTTTCGATCGCTCCGTAATCGTCCATCACCGGATCGACCGGATAGACCATCAGCGGGCGGCGGTGGCGGTGCCACGGCATCGGGTCGCGCTGCGGGTCGAGATCGACCGGGCCGGCTTCGACGAATTCGTAGCTTGCGATCGTGGGCGCGGCGTTGCGCTCCATCATCTTCTGCCAGGGCCGTTCCGGCGCCGGCTTCATCGTCGTCGGCACGATCGCCTGCCCTGCCAGTCCCATCAGCGTGCCGCCCGCCAGCACTGTCAGCACGATCTTGCCCGAGATCATCCGGTCGCTCCTGTTGTCCGCCTCGTGTTGTCCGTTCGGGAAGGGAAACGGGCACGCCGGGAGATTGTTCCGCCGGCGGGGCCCGCTTGCAGGGCGGTTCGCGGCTGGGTATCGACGCGGGCATGCCGCGCCTTTTCCTCCTGCTGCCCCTGTTGCTTGCCGCCTGCCAGCCCGGCGGCGGGGCCAATGTGCCGGGCGATGCGGACGACCACCGGGCCTATGACGGGATCGGCGCGGACGAGACGCTGCGCTTCACCGGGACCGAGCCGTTCTGGGGCGGGCAGGTGACCGGCGGCACGCTGACCTGGACCACGCCGGAGAATATCGAGGGCACGACGATCGCGGTGGAACGCTTCGGCGGGCGCGGCGGCCTGACGTTCAGCGGGACGCTGGACGGCGCCAGCTTCGACATGATGGTGACCCCGGCCGAATGCAGCGACGGCATGTCGGACCGAACCTATCCCTTCAATGTCACGCTCCAGCTCGGGCCGGAGACGCGCTACGGCTGCGCCTGGTCCGACGCGCGGCCGTTCACGGGGCTGGCCCAGCCTTAGGCGCCCACCCCGCTGTGACTAGCCTCGCCATCGGCTCGGCAAGTCTCGCTCCCCTCCCGCAGGCGGGAGGGGCTGGGGGTGGGCCTTCGCGACGGTGCGTCGAACTGGACAACCGCGCCTGAGCTGCCGCATACTCTGCGTCGCAAACCGCCACAGGGGAGGCAGGGGATGGACTACGTGCGAGTCGCGAGCGTGAATGACATTTCGTCCGGGCAGATCGTGCCGGTGGAAGCCGGCGGGCAGAAGCTGCTGCTCGCCCAGGTCGGCGAGCGGCATTACGCGGCGCAGCGCAAGTGCCCCCATCTCGGCTTCAACCTGTGCCGCGGCAAGCTGGAGGGCGACTCGGTCGTCTGCCCGCTGCACAAGGCCAGGTTCGACCTCGAAACCGGCAAGATCGACCGGGATCCCAAGCTGCTGTTCATCAAAATGAAGGCCAAGAACGACCTTTCCGTCTATCCGGTGAAGGTCGAGGGCGAGGACATACTGGTCGGCATCTGAGCCGCCGTCCGCCTGCCGGGCCTTCGCAGGGACGATTTACCTCGCGCAATTTGCGTTAGATCAAGGCGCCTCTCTCGCCTGATGGATCAGGACGTGGCCGACAGCCCCGCGCTGGCGCGCCGGGTCAGGACAAGAAAGAGAGGCCCCCCAATGGCTGAGATGGATCCTGCAGGAATGGCTCTCGCGGCCAACGCCTATCCGATCGAAGATCCGGAAATGATTCCGGCCCAGCGCTATTACGACGAGGAATTCTACCGGCTCGAATGCGAACGCCTCTGGCCGCATGTCTGGCAGATGGCCTGCCGGCTGGAAATGATCCCCGAGCCCGGCGACTGGATCGAATACACCAACGTCGGCAAGTCTGTGCTCGTGGTGCGCACCAACGACGGGGTGAAGGCTTACGAGAACCACTGCCGCCACCGCGGCGTGCCGATCGCCGGCGGGCACGGCAACGATCATGGCAATTGCTCCAAGAGCGGCTTCATCTGCCCGTTCCACGGCTGGCGCTGGAACATGGATGGCGAGAACACCTTCGTCTACGGCAAGCAGCTGTTCAGCCAGGACAAGCTCGATCCCGCCGAACTCGCGCTCAAGCCGGTGCGGGTCGAGACCTGGGGCGGCTGCGCCTTCATCAACCACGATGCAGACGCGCCTTCGCTGCGCGAGAGCCTGGGCCCGGTCGCCGACCGGCTCGAAGCCCACGGCATGAGCAAGGTGCGCTCCGAATGGTGGTTCGGCACCAAGCTGCCGGCGAACTGGAAGATCGCGATGGAAGCCTTCATGGAAGGCTATCACGTGATGATGACGCACCCGCAGCTCCAGCGCGGCCTGCCCTCGCTCTACAACCAGCGCTACGGCGACGATACCGGCGGCATCGGCGCGACCGTCGATCCGAACATGTCGGTGCGCGAGAACATCAAGGCGCAGATCGCCAACATGGAACTCCTCAACGCAGGCATGGGCGGCATGATCCAGGCCAAGGAGATCGAGATCGCCCGCCAGTTCGAGAATGTCGAGCTGCCCGACAATCTCGAGGAAGCGGTTCCGATGTGGTACGGCATGGTGATGGACGCCGTCAGCAAGCAGCTGCGCGAGCGGGGCGAGGACGTGCCCGACCTGATCGCCGTGTCGCAGTCCGATCCGGTCGAGGCGGTGGAATACCTCTTCCCGCACTACTTCCTGCTCCCCTCGCTGACGAGCTACGCATCCTACCGGATCCGCCCGCTGGGGCCGGAGGAATGCTTCTTCGAGATCTGGTCCCTCACGCATTACCCCGAGGGCCAGGAACCCGAAGTACCGATGGAACCGACCGTGCTGCCTTACGACAGCCAGGATTTCCCGATGATCCCCCGCCAGGACTATTCGAACATTCCGATCCAGCAGAAGGGCCTGCATTCGGAAGGTTTCGAATTCATGCGCCTGTCCAAGGATCGCGAGGGCCTGGTCAGCAATTATCAGCGGCTGATCGACGGCTATATCGCGGGCGTTGAGCCTTCGAAACTCGCCGCCGCGAACCAGCAGCTTGGCGGAAATTTCGACGGTCCGATCAAGGATCTCGGCTTCTGAATTGCAGTTCC
Source organism: Novosphingobium sp. (assembly GCA_024236175.1). GTDB lineage: Bacteria > Pseudomonadota > Alphaproteobacteria > Sphingomonadales > Sphingomonadaceae > Novosphingobium. Next base: position 13,490 of record JACKKY010000007.1, read on the forward strand.
GTGCCGGAAGGGCATGAACCTTCCGGCGCGGCGTTCGCATTCGTGACATATTGCGGCGACGGCAAAGCGCTGTTAGCTGCGGGATATGTCGTCCTGTGATCTTTGCGTTGTACGCAACCGCGCGATCTGTTCTGCGCTCGATGGCAGTGAGATCGAGGCGCTGAACGCGATCGGGCGTCGGCGGAACCTGAAGGCTGGGGAATCGCTGATCTGGGAAGGCGAGGATTCGGTCCTCGTCGCCAATGTGATCGAAGGCGTTCTCAAGCTGTCGACGGGCACGGAGGACGGGCGCGAGCAGATCGTGGGCGTGGTCTATCCTTCGGAATTCATCGGCCGCCCGTTCGGGGGGACGAGCGGTCACGGGGTGACGGCGCTGACCGATGCGCGGGTGTGCGTGTTTGCGCGTCGCGATTTCGATGCCTTTGCGCGCGAGCATCCCAAGCTCGAGCACAAGCTGCTGGAGCGCACTCTGGGCGAGCTGGACCGGACGCGGCGCTGGATGCTGCTGCTGGGGCGCAAGTCGGCCTCGGAGAAGCTGGCGAGTTTCCTCCTGGAGCTGTCGGAGCGCATGACGCCGGTGGGTTGCGAGACCGATTTCGAGGAGCCCGGCCCGAAGCGGCTGGAGCTGCCGTTTTCGCGCCAGCAGATTGCCGATGTGCTGGGGCTGACGATCGAGACGGTGAGCCGTCAGTTCACCCGGCTGAAGGCCGAAGGGGTGATCGACCTGCCGTCGCGCCGCGAAGTCGTCATCCTCGATCCCGACGCACTCACCGCCGAAGCAGGGTGAGCGCTCAGCGTCTTGTGAGTTCCAGCAACGTGTCGGCGGTCAGCACTTGCGGCAGCTGCTGCGGCGCGCCGCCTGGCGGATACCAGATGTACAGAGGAACGCCCGCGGCCCCCTGCGCTGTCAGGTAGCGGGTGATCGCGGGATCGCGCCGGGTCCAGTCGCCGCGCAATGCGATAACGCCGGCGCGTGCGAAGGCGTCGCGCACTTCGACCCGCTCGATCGCGACCTGCTCGTTGACCTTGCAGGTGATGCACCAGTCCGCGGTGAACCAGGCGAACACCGGTTTTCCGGATTTGTGGGCTTCGGCAAGCGCCGCCTCGCTGAACGGAGTATAGGGCAGAATGCTTTCGCCGCTTGCTGCCGGACTGGAAATGCTGCGCGGGACGAGGATGGCGGCGGTCAGTCCGAGAGCGACCGCCCCAAGCACGACCTGACGTGCGACGGGACGACCCGCGCGCTGACGCCGGCCGACCCAGACCAGGAGCGCGATCAGCGCTATCGTCAGCAGGCCGCAGAGGATTGCAAAGCCTGTGCCGCCCAACCGGCTTGTCAGCCACAGCAGCGCCAGGGCCGTCAGCCCCATCGGCAATGCCATCCACAGGCGGAAACGCTGCATCCAGGCACCCGGCCGTGGCAGGCGCTTCCTGAGCGAAGGAAGGAAGGCGATTGCGAGAAACGGCAGGGCGATGCCGAGGCCGAGCGCCGCGAAAAGGGCAAGAGCAGGAAGTATTGGCAGAAGGAGGGCAGCACCCATGGCTGCGGCCATGAACGGGCCGGTGCACGGGGTCGCGACGAATGCGGCAAGCAGGCCGGTCGCAAATGCGCCTTGCGGGCTTCCCTCGCTGGCGAAACCGGGCACGGCGAATTCGAACAGCCCCATGAAATTGGCGGTAATGGCTGTCGCCAGCAGCAGCAGCGCGGCGACGACCCCCGGCTCCTGAAGCTGGAAGGCCCAGCCCACTTCCTCGCCTGCGGCTCTCAGCGCCAGCAGCAAGACGCCCAGCCCGGTGCAGGCCAGGACCACACCGGAGCTATAGGCAAGACCCTCGGCGCGCGCCTGCGCCTCGCTCTCACCGGCGCGGGCAAGGCTCAAGGCCTTGAGGCTGAGGATCGGGAACACGCAGGGCATGATGTTGAGCAACAGTCCGCCGACCAATGCCCCCAGCAACAGCAAGGGAAGGCTCGGAGGGGAGGGCGCGCCGGCAAACGACAGAGGCTCGCCTCCAGCCGGGACCGTTCCCTCCATGGCCCGGATGACAATGCCACCGTCGGCGTCGTTGAGCCTCAGGACGCCATCGATCTCCTCAGGCACGCGGGCGGTTCCGCCCGCACGCTGCAACTCGACGATGAGCAGGTCGCCCTTCCGGCTGAAAACCTGGCGCGCGGCGTAGGCGACCACCCGGTCCTGGGAAGCGAAGAAATGCGGATTATGCAAATCCATGCTGGCCGGCAGCGGGATGCCGAGGCGCAGTGTCGAGCCGTCGATGGCGAAATGGGCCTTTGAGTCGATCGGGGCCGGCAGTTTCGACCGCCACTCGTCGAATCGCGGGTCGAGTGCGGAACGCGGGCCGACCGTGATCGTGGTCTGAAGCCTGGCCTGTTCGGGAACGCAGATTTCGTCGGTACAGGCGAGCCACTGCGCATCGACGGCGATCGGCAACCTGGTCCCGGCTTGTGTCTCCGTCGGCAATGTCAGCGGGACTAGGACCGCAAAATCGCTTTCGTAGACATGGTTCATCAGCCCGGAGATCAGCAAGGTGTGCGGCACCGGGTAGAGCGGCTCGCCCGCTTTCGCGCCTTCGGGCAGGGACCATTCGAGGGCCATGCCGAGCCCGGCGTCCCCCGGATTGAGCCAATAACCGTGCCAGCCCGGTTCCGGGCGCATGTGAATTGCGAGTGTTACGCTCTCGCCTGCAGGCGCCGCTGACTCGCTCATCAGTTCGGCGGCGATGTGGGTTGGTTCGGCTCGTGCCGGGTTTGTCAGAGCGACAATGACAAGGCACTGCCACAGCACCGCAACAAGCAGGCGATAGCAGCACATTTCCACGCAGCTCCCGGGTTCCGGTGACGAGGCCTTGCGCATTGGGCGCGGGGCGGTCATCTGGCTCTGCCGTTTTCACGGCCAATTTTCAAGGAATGCCAATGCGCGCAAAATGTCCGATCACCGCTTTCGCAGCCGCCATGACGCTGGCGGCCGCCGCTCCTGTTTGTGCCGAGGAGACCGAACCGGCCGCTGCACCAGAAGCCGCCGAAGCCGGTCCGAGCCTTGTGCTTGCGATCTCGGTAGACCAGTTCTCCGCGGACCTGTTCGCCCAGTACCGGCGCAACTTCACCGATGGGCTTGCCCGCCTCCAGCAAGGCGCAGTCTTTCCGTCCGGATATCAGGCGCATGCGGCGACCGAGACGTGCCCCGGTCATTCGACGTTGATGACCGGCGTACATCCGGCGCGCAGCGGGATCGTTGCCAATCACTGGTTCGATCCCGAGATCGCGAGAGAAGACAAGAGCGTCTATTGTGCCGAGGACGAAACCGATCCGGCGAGCAATTCGCACGACCCGGTGGTATCGGCAGCCCATCTCAAGGTGCCGACTCTGGGCGACAGGATGAAGGCCGAGAATCCCAAGAGCCGGAACGTTTCGGTATCCGGCAAGGATCGGGCAGCCATCATGATGGGCGGGCACGATCTGGACGCCGTCTACTGGTGGAAAGGCAGCGGGTTCACCAGCCTTGCCGGACGCAAGCTCTCCCCTGCGGCGCAGGCCCAGAATCGCGAAGTGGCGCAACTGATCGAAACCGGCGCGGGGACGCTCGAAGTGCCGGAGTGGTGTGCGCCGCGCGATCGCGCCGTTCCGGTGGGGGACTTCACTATCGGCACCGGACGTTTTTCGCTGCCTGCAGATACGCCCAATGCATTCCGGATTTCGCCGCGTTTCGATGCGGCGACCGTCGATCTCGCAGTGCGGCTGATCGATGAGCAGAAGCTCGGCCGCGACACCGTACCCGACGTCCTGTCGGTCAGCCTTTCCGCGACGGATTACATCGGCCATGCATACGGTCACGAGGGCGTCGAGATGTGCATCCAGATGGCCCAGCTCGACAAATCCGTTGGACGCCTGTTTGCCGAACTCGACAAGCGCGGGATCGACTACGTCGCCGTGCTCACCGCCGATCACGGCGGGATCGATGCTCCCGAGCGGCTCGAGGAACAGGGCTATCCGCAGGCGGGCAGGGCGGGTGCCGACCTGTCGACCAAGGCTCTCGGCGAGGAGATCACGCGTCGCACCGGGATAGCGGCGCCGACCGGTCCCCTGCTGCTGGGCGGGGGCGGCTCCGGCGATCTTTACATCTCCGCAGGTCTGAGCCCTGCTGACAAGGCGCGGGTGTCCGCGGAACTGGTGAGCTTGCTCGAAGCTCATCCACAGGTCGCGGCCGTGTTCCCTTCCGGGGAACTCGCCGAAGCGCCTCTCCCTTCCGGCTCGCCGCAGGAATGGAGCCTGAGAGACCGGGCAAGGGCGAATTTCGACCCGGAGCGCTCGGGCGATCTCACAGTCCTGCTCAAGCGCGGGATCGTGCCGGTCGATCCCGGCAGGGGCTATGTTTCGACGCACGGCAGCCCGTGGGACTATGACCGGCGCGTGCCGATGCTCTTCTGGCGGAAAGGGCTGGCGGGACTCGAACAGCCTGCCCCGGTCGAAACGATCGACATCGCGCCCACGCTGGCTGCATTGGTCGGCCTTGAAGTTCCCGAGGAAGAGTTCGACGGTCGCTGCCTCGACATTGACGGCGGCGCTGCCAATATATGCAGGCAATGAACGCACCGTCTGACAGCGACTATCGCGATCTGGTGATTCTCGGCGGCGGGCTCGTCGGCATGACGCTGGCGCTTGCTGCTGCGCGTGCGGGTATTTCCAGCCACGTCATAGACAAGGCCGATCCCGACCAGCTCACTGCCGAGGGCGCGGACGGTCGCGCGTCGGCGATCTCCACCGCGAGCTGGAATCTGTTCCGGAACATCGGACTGGGCGACCGCCTTGAAACGCTGGGCTGTCCGATCGATGCCATCGCCGTAACAGACGGCATGAAGCCCGGGCGACTGGATTTCCGGCCCGGGCCCGACGAGGGGTCGCTGGGCCGCATGTTCGCCAACAGGGACGTGCGCCTGGCCTTGTTCGATGCGGCGCGGGCTGAACCTGCGATCGCCTGGCATACCAAGGCCGAAGCGGTGAAGCGCGAACGCGGCGCTTTCGGCGTTTCGGTCACGCTCGACGATGGCCGGGTGATGACCGGAAGCCTGCTGGTCGCGGCGGAAGGTCGGCAATCGCCGACGCGGGAGGAAGCCGGCTTCGCACTGGCCCGCTGGGAATACCGCCATTGTGCCGTGGTGACTGCGCTCTTCCACGAAAAGCCGCATGAGAACGTGGCCTGGGAGATCTTTTATCCGGCTGGTCCCTTCGCCCTGCTGCCGTTGCTCGATGCGCCGGACGGACGCCACCGCAGCGCGCTGGTGTGGACCGTTGATGCCGGTGACGCGAAAGGCGTGACCGGCATGAGCGAAAAGGCGTTCCTGCATGAGGTTTTCAAGAACATGGACGGGATGTTCGGTGCCATCGAACTGGCCGCGCCGCGCATGTCCTATCCGCTCAACTTCCACCATGCCGGTAGGATCATCGGTGATCGCCTGGCTCTTGTCGGAGACGCTGCCCACGGCATGCATCCGATCGCGGGCCAGGGTCTGAACCTCGGACTGCGCGATGTGGGGGCACTGGTCGAAGTGCTCTCCGATGGTATGCGCCTCGGTCTCGAACCCGGCGATGCGCAGTTGCTGGCCCGCTACGAGAAATGGCGCAGCCTCGACAATTTCTCGGTCATGTCTGTGACGGACGGCATCACCCGGCTGTTCGGCATTCCCGGGCGCCTGCCGAGCGCAATTCGCCGCTTCGGACTAGGCGCGGTCCAGCGCCTGCCTGCTCTCAAGGGGTTTTTCATGGACGAGGCGCGCGGGATGAGCGGGCATCTGCCCGCGCTCCTGAAAGCCTAGGTAGCGCCTCAATCTTGCGGTTTGACGGTGTCCGCAGGCTGGGCAAGCGGGCTGGGCTGGTCCACTTTCCTGCCCTCGGCATCCTGTAGCCGCCTTGGTTCGAGCATAGCGGTCGTTTCGATCAGGTCGAGCGCACGCTGCACGGCTGCATAGCGGCGGGCGTCGGCTATCCAGTCTTCCGCAGCTTCCGCGCCCGGCAATCGCTCGATCTGTTCGATCGTATCGTCGATCTTGCCGGCGGTGAGCATCAGCTTGGCTCGGTCTATCCGGTCTTCCGGCCTCATGGTTGGCGAGGAGCTGCGGCGAACTTCGAAGAGGCTGGAAAACTCGTGCTTCACCCAGCTCCAGGTACTCTGGTTGTTCGGGGTGCCCGACAGGTCGGGAGCAAGGGCGTCCAGCCGGCTGCCGAGCTCGTCCAGCGTCACGGGATCCTTGGCAAAATCGACAATCGTGCCGACAGCGAGGGGTTGGGCGTCTGCGAAACGCAGTTTCAGCTGATCCTCGAGATAGCCCAGATTTCCCCCCTTGTCGGTGACGCGTCGTGCCGCGAAGGCGATAAGAAGCCCTTCGGCGCGCGCCGCATTGCCCGATGCCGCGTTGGCCTCGAGATTGAGCCGCGAGAGCCTGTCTTCCAGCAGTGCAAGACGGGTCTCGACCGCGCCCAGGTTGTCGAGCGATGCCGATTTGCCGTCCTCGCCCGAGGCAGCGCCGGCTTCTTTCGGTTCTGCATCGCCGGCAAGCTGGGGAATAACGCCTTCTCCGCCGGCCTTCCCGGCTTGCGCGAAATCGATGTCGCCGCGCCAGTCGAGCCAGCCGGCCACGCCTGCACCCAGCACGAAGGCAAGGATTGCGACCACCAGGATGACCCGCCCCATTCGGGGGCGCGGCGCAGCCGTCAGCGGCTGGTTTGGCTGTTCGTCCTGCATCGGGGTCAGTTCTGAACTCTTGTCGTCGGTTTGTCGGGACCCGGGACGCTCTTGGCACATCTGCTCTGCCAAGGCCAGCAAGGCCTTGTCTTCGGGCTTTTCCGACGTTGCGAGCGCAGCCCAGCCCGAGCCCGCCGCCTCCGCCACACGCGGTGCCAATGCGGCGAGGCTTATCCACGAACGGTCTATCCCGTGTTCGTCGCATTGTTGCGCGAAATGCCTTGCCGCTTCGGCAGAATGGAGAAGGACGAGCGCAGGATCATGCAGTGCTTCGACCAGTCGGGGCGGCATCGGACGTGGTTCGCTGGCATAGACGATGCGCTCGATGATCGTGACGCCGTCCGGCGCGGCCAGCTCGACGCGGGTCTGCCCGGCAAGGCGCAGCAGTTTGCGGTGCCTGGCCTGGACAAGGCCCAGCACCGCCTGCAGCCCGCCTTCCCCGGAGGCAACCACGTCCAGTTCCGCCGCCCGGGCCGCCTCGGCAGTGGTCTCGCCGACTGTGTAGGTCGGTTTGCCGCGGAAGGCGGACAGCGCGGCTCCGGCGTGACGCAGGGCGTTGGCGCTGCCGATCAGAAGCGCATCGATCTCGTCGGGATCGGGCGCTTCCCAGGCCAGCGGCCTCACTTCGAAGAGGGGAAATCCGTGGACTTCCAGGTCCATGTCGCTGGCGGCAGCGACGGTTGCGTCGCAGCCCGGCTGGGGGCGGATGACGATAACGGGAATCACGCGTCGTTCCGCTGCGGACCGCCGAAATGCCGGGCTATGGTTGGTACGGCACGAGACAGAAGTTCGTCGGCCAGCTTCAATGGCCCGTCGGAGTCATCCGCCGCAAACCGCGCCTCGCCGTCCAGGCGCTCGGCTCCGTCCGGACTGAACAGCACGGCGCGCAAATGAAGCTCGCTCCCTTCCTGTGTGGTGAGAGCGGCAATGGCACTGTGGCAATTGCCGCCCAGTCCGGCGAGTAATGCGCGCTCTGCCGTCACCGCGCTGCGGCTGCGGGAATCGTCGATTGCAGCCAGCAGGTCCTGCATCCTGCCGTCATCTGCCCGGCATTCGATGGCGATTGCTCCTTGCCCGGGAGCGGGAAGCCATTGTTCCGCCGCAAGCGGATGGCCCGTGTCGCTCTGGCCAAGCCGGTTGAGGCCGGCTGCGGCAAGGAATGTTGCGTCCGCCTCGCCAGCGGCAAGTTTGGCGAGCCGGGTCGCCACGTTGCCTCGGAAGGGAACTACCGAACAGTCCGGCCTGGCATGAAGCAGCTGCGCCGCGCGTCGCGGCGCGCTGGTCCCCACACGCGCGCCCGGCGGCAGGGCGGAAATGCTCGCAGCGCCGACCAGCACATCACGCACGTCTTCGCGCGGCAGCACGGCGGCGATTGCTATTTCGGGAGGCCGGATCGTTTCGACATCCTTCGCGGAGTGGACTGCGAAATCGATCTCGCCCTCCAGCAGCCAGCTATCGAGTTCCTTGGTCCAAAGCGCTTTTCCGCCGATCTCGGCGAGCGGCCGGTCCTGGATCCGGTCGCCGCTTGCGGTCACATCGACCAGCTCGATATCGGACTCGTCGAAGCCATGGGCCGCCACGAGCCTCGCGCGGGCCTCACGGGCCTGGGCCATCGCGAGCGGCGATCGGCGGGTGCCGAGCTTGAGGGGAAGGTTGGGCATCGCGGCTTGTGCTACTCGCCATTGCGGTTAAGGAAAAGACTGGGATGGAGACTGTTCTCGGGATTGAATCGTCCTGCGACGAAACTGCAGCGGCGCTGGTCACCGGCGACCGCACCATTCTCGCGCAACGTATCGCCTCGCAGGATGACGCGCATCGGCCCTACGGCGGCATCGTTCCGGAGATCGCCGCGCGTGCCCATGCCGAAAGGCTGGCCCCGCTGATCGAAGAAGTCCTGGCCGAGGCAGACATGGCTCTGGGCGATGTCGACGCGATTGCGGCGACCGCCGGGCCGGGCCTGATCGGCGGCGTGATGGTCGGCCTGGTGACGGCAAAAGCGTTGGCCATGGCCAGCGACAAACCCCTGATCGCGATCAATCATCTCGAAGGCCATGCGCTGTCTCCGCGCCTGGCCGACCCCACGCTGGACTTCCCCTATCTCCTGCTGCTTGTGTCCGGAGGCCATTGCCAGCTCCTGCTCGTCGAGCAAGTCGGGCGGTATCGTCGGCTCGCCACGACGATCGACGATGCGCTGGGCGAAGCTTTCGACAAGACGGCCAAGATGCTCGGCCTCGGTTACCCCGGAGGGCCGGCGGTCGAACGCCTGGCCGCGACGGGTGATGCGGATGCGGTGACGCTGCCGCGTCCGCTGATGGGCAGTGCCGAGCCCCATTTCTCCTTTGCGGGCCTGAAAAGCGCCGTGCTCCGAGCGAAACAATCCGGCCGGCACAGGGACGCCGACATTGCCGCCGCGTTCCAGCAGGCCGCGATCGACTGCGTGATCGACCGTACGAAACGGGCGATCGACGTTGTAGACGATGTCAGCGCACTGGTGGTTGCGGGCGGTGTCGCCGCGAACGCCTCGGTGCGTTCGGCGCTCGAGGAATTGGCAGGTGCCCATGGACTTCGCTTTGTCGCCCCCCCGCTCTCGCTGTGCACCGACAACGCGGCGATGATCGCCTGGGCGGGGCTGGAGCGGCTGGCAACGGGCCAGAACGACCCGCTCGATTTCGCGGCGCGGCCACGCTGGCCGCTGGACCCGGATGCGGAGCCGGTTCGCGGCGCGGGAGTGAAGGCGTGAGCGCGCCGGTAGGTGTCATCGGCGCGGGTGCCTGGGGTACGGCGCTGGCGCAGATGCTGGCAAGCGACGGCAGCGAGGTGCTGATCTGGGCGCGCGAGCCGGAGCTGGTCGAGGAGATCAATACCAGCCGGACCAACAGCCTTTTCCTGCCCAGTGCACAGCTGTTCGACACGATCGAGGCGACCAGCGAACTGGCCGATCTTGCCCGGTTGCCGGCGCTGCTGGCCGTCGTGCCCGCGCAGTTTCTGGCATCGGTCCTGTCCGAACTGCCGGACACTGCCCGCGATCTCGTGCTTTGCGCCAAGGGCATCGAGGCCAGTACCGGCCGGATGACGCATGAAATGGCGCGGGATGCTGCGCCTTCGGCCGAACTTGCCGTGCTTTCCGGCCCGACCTTCGCGCATGAGGTGGCCGCCGGCCTTCCAACTGCGGTCACGCTGGCCTGTTCCGGCGGCGGCGAGCAATGGCGGCGCATTTCGCCGCTGATCGCGCGGCCCAGCCTGCGCCCCTATTTTTCCGACGATGTCGTCGGTGCGGAGATCGGCGGCGCGGTCAAGAATGTGCTGGCGATCGCCTGCGGCGTCGTCGAGGGACTGGCTCTCGGGCAGAATGCCCGGGCGGCATTGATCGCACGTGGCTATGCGGAAATGCTGCGGTTCGGACAGGCGAAGGGCGCCCGCGCCGAAACGCTTGCCGGGCTTTGCGGTCTCGGTGACCTGGTGCTGACCTGCTCCTCGACATCGAGCCGCAACTTTTCGCTGGGCCTTGCCCTGGGTGAAGGGCGCAGCGTTGCGCAAGCGTTGTCGGGCAAGAACAGCGTTGCCGAAGGTGCGCATACCGCTCCGGTTCTGGCAGACCTCGCCCTGCGCGAGGGTGTCGACATGCCGATCGTCGAAGCAGTGTGCCGCCTGCTTGCCGGTGAGGCCCCCGCACGCGCCATCGTTTCGGAACTCCTGTCGCGGCCGCTGAAAGCCGAACAGGAGGCAGGCGCTTGAGCCAGCCTGCACCGCCGGACGATATCGCGGCCCTTGCGAGGGGCGGGCGGACCAATTTCTTCGGCTTCTTCCTGCGGCTGGCCGCGCGCATCCCGTTCCTGTTCATCGCCGGCCGCGCCGATGCCTATGGCGCGGCCGCGCTTGGCCGCTTTGCCTCGGCGCTTGTGGTGATCGAGCTGACTGCGATGGTCTGCACCATGGGCGAAAAGCGCGGACTGGCGCAGAGGCTGTCCGAATCCGACGAGCATCCCGCCAACATCGTCGCGGACGGGACGCTGCTGGCGCTGCTTACTTCGTGCAGCCTGGCAGCGGTGTTCTGGTTCTTTCCTGCTCCGCTGTTTCCCGGAGGGGAATACAGCCAGATCGACCGGCTGATGGTGATCGCCATCCCCCCGCTGGCTCTTACCGAAATCTGGCTCGCGGGCCTTGCCTATCGCTACAACATCGCCGCGACTGTGCGCGCCCGGGCGATTGTCGAGCCGTGGACGCTTTCGATCATGGCCGGCGTGATGACTTTCGTGGCGCCGGAAAGTGGGCTTTCCGTCGCCTACCTCGTTTCGATCTACGCTGCCGCGCTGACTGCGGCGATCCCGTTCCTCAGGGAATACGGCCTTCCCCGGGCATGGAGGCCGCGGCCCGGCGCGATGGGCCGGCTCACGCTGCGCAGCCTGCCCCTGGCGGGGGCGGACGCGATCGAATGGGGCACCCGCCGCATCGACATCCTGATCCTCGGCTTCTTCGCATCGCCGACGGCGGTCGGAGTCTATTACGTCGCGCAGCAGGTCGCGAGCCTTCCGCAGAAGCTCAAGACCAGCTTCGAGCCCATCCTGGGGCCGGTGATCACGCGAAACCTGAAAGAGAAGAACTACGGCGCCATCGCAAAGCAGGTCTGCCAGGTGGGTTTCTGGATCACCGCTGCGCAGGCCGGCATCGCACTGGCGCTCGGCATTCCGGGCGAGGGTGTAATGGGCCTTGTCGGTCCCGCCTTCGTCGGCGGTACCGGTGCCCTTGCGTTTCTGCTGGCGGCCGAAGTGGCGGCGGCCACCGCGGTCGTGAGCGAAGCGGCGCTGATCTATATGGCGCGCGTCCGCAATCTGGTGGTTTCGGTGGCTACGATCAGCCTGCAGGCAGCGCTGACTGTCGGCGGGATCATGCTCGTGGAGATGCTGGGGCTGGGCCAGCTGTTCCGCGCTGCGGCTGCCGCAGCGGCCTTGGCCATATCGCTTGCAGTCGCATCGCTGGTGAAGTCGAGGCTTCTGGCGCGGCAACTTGATCAGCCGATCAACAATTGGCGGTGGTCGCTTGTCTGGGCGGCCGCTCCCGCCATTCTGGTGGGGTGGGCGGCAACCCGATTCCTGCCGGAATGGGCAGAGCTGGCGTTCGGCATTCCGGCAATTCTGGGAATCTACTGCTGGGTCATCTGGACCCGGGGCTTCGGACCCGAAGATCGCATCCTGTTCCGGAAAAGCGCGGCCAGCTAACGGTTTGCCGCTCCTGTAGGGCGTTCAGTCGCCGTTCACCGCCTGTTTGGCCTCATCGTGCGCGGGGCGGACAGACGGAAGGAGGGATGGCCATGCGCATGGCACGGACAATTACCGCGAGCTGTATTACCGCTCTTCTGGCAGGCTGCGCTGCGCAGCAGGACATGGGGCCGGTAGCATCGGGTCGACCCACCACCGAGGAAGTCGCCGATGGGAGCGACGTGATCGTCACGACGGGCAGCCGCCAGAACGAAGCGGTCCGGAATGCACCGACCCACACATCGCCCCCACCTCCGCCGCCGGCACCGATTGTCGGAAAGGTGGCCCAGGAAGCCCGGATTGCTCCGCCGGGCTATCGCGTCCCTCCGGTGATGGTCGCCATAGACCCCGGCCGGGAGCGCTATGACGGCAAGGAAGTCAGTCCGGTTCATCTCGTCAGGGCGGAACCGGTCTCGACCTTCTCGGTCGACGTGGACACCGGCGCCTACGCGAACACCCGCCGGTTCCTGACCGAAGGCCGCATGCCGCCGCGCGATGCGGTGCGCAGCGAGGAGCTGATCAACTACTTCCGCTATGACTATCCGCTTCCGGACAGCCGCGACACGCCGTTTTCGATCACTACCGATGTTGCGGTCACGCCGTGGAATCCCGAAACGCGTCTGATGCGCATCGGCCTGCGCGGATACGACCTTCGGCGTTCGGCCCGTCCGCCCGCGAATCTTGTCTTTCTGGTCGATGTTTCGGGCTCGATGCGCAGCCAGGACAAGCTGCCGCTGGTGAAGACCGCTCTGTCCGGACTTGCGGGCGAACTTGGCAAGCAGGACCGGGTCTCGATCGTCGTCTATGCAGGTGCGGCTGGGCTGGTGCTTGAGCCGACCAGTGACGAACGCAAGATCCGCGCGGCACTGGACAGGCTGCAGGCGGGCGGCTCGACTGCCGGTGCCGCCGGGCTCAAGCTCGCCTACAATATTGCCCGTGACAATTTCATCGATGGCGGCGTGAACCGCATCCTGATCGCGACCGATGGCGACTTCAACGTCGGCGTTTCGGATACCAGGTCGCTCATCGAAATGATCGAACGCGAGCGCGAGAATGGCATCACCCTGACCACGCTGGGTTTCGGCACCGGCAACTATAACGAAGCCATGATGGAGCAGATCGCCGATCACGGGAACGGCAACTACGCCTATATCGACAGCGCGCTGGAGGCGAGGAAGGTGCTGGGCGAGCAGATGAGCTCCACCCTGTTCACCATCGCCAAGGACGTGAAGATCCAGGTGGAATTCAATCCCGCGCAAGTCAGCCAGTACCGCCTGCTGGGATATGAAAACCGGGCGCTGCGCGAGGAGGATTTCGACAACGACCTCGTCGATGCGGGGGATATCGGCGCGGGTCACCAGGTGACGGCGATCTACGAGATCGTGCCGGCGGGCGCGAAAGGCTGGATCGGGCCGCGCCGCTACGATGATCCGCTACCGGAAGCCGCGCGCGGCAAGGCGGGAGAGCTGGCCTTTGTCAAGCTGCGCTACAAGCTGCCCAACGGGAAGGCCTCCCGCCTGATTGAACGCGCTGTCCCGGCTGGCCTCATGCATCGCAGCTCGCGGCCTACCGGCGATTTCGCCTTTGCGACCGCAGTGGCGGCTTTCGGCCAGACCCTGCGCGGTGACGAGATGATGAACGGTTTCACTTTCGACCAGATTACCGGCCTGGCTCGCGGCCAGCACGATTTCTGGCGGCAGGAATTCGTGCGGCTTGTCGGCGTGGCGGAATCGCTCAAGGGCGGCTGAAATCGAAGGGTGCGGTGCCGCCAGTGCATCAGCCCACGCCTTATCCCGTTGAGTGTGCGGGCCTGTGCGTCTATCGCTGCGCGCGTGACCGTCTATCGCCTCCTGATTGTCCTTGCCGGCGCCGTCGCCACGGCCGTGATCGCATTTGCGAGCAACATGGCGCACGGGCCTGCGCTGATCGAGCAGATCGCGCAGCGGGCCGAACTGGCACGCGACCGGAGTGGTGGGGCGGGCATCGAGCTCGACTTCACCACGCCGCAGGGCTGGCTTACGCGCCATCCCGTCCTTAGCGGCGGCGACCGGCTGGACGAAGAAACGCGTTCCAGAACGGCGGCCGCCATCGTCGCGGTGCCGGGGACCGGCGGCGTGGTGTGGCAAGGCGGAAAGCCGGATGGCGAGGGCACTCTTGGCGGGGCAGGCCAGCGTTCGGTCCATTGTCAGGAAGACGTAGAGGCCATCGTCAAGGCTCGTTCCATCCGCTTCAACGAGGCGAGCGCTTCCATTGATCCCGCCAGCGAGAAGCTGCTCGATGAGGTGGCGATTGCGCTCAAGCCCTGCGTCGGCGGCATAATTGCGATCACCGGCCACACTGACAGCGCCGGCGATGAGGGAGCGAATCTCGCATTGTCGAAGGCGCGCGCGGATGCGATCCGCTGGGCGCTGATCGGTCGCGGCATTCCTGCCGACGGGCTTCGTGCTGCCGGCAAGGGCTCGAGCGAGCCGATCGAAGGCCTCGATCCCGCCGACCCGGCAAACCGCCGCATTGAGTTTTCGGTGATCGCGACCATGCCGCTCAAGCCGACGCCGATCGACACACCAGGGCCGAGCTAGGAGCGCGCGATGCCGATGTGGGTGGAAATGCAGGTGCTGATGCTGCTGACATACGCCGCCGGGCTGGGGCTCGGCTGGCTGCTGTTCAAACGGAGGGCGTAACTCGTGGTTCAAATGATCGAGGCAAACTGGCTGGCTTTCGTGCTGGCGCTGCTGATCGGCCTGCTGGTCGCCTGGTGGCTGTTCGCCAGGGGATCGAAGGGCGCAGAGCCGCGTGGCCGCCGGCCCGACGTGCTCGACGAGGGTGCCGAACCGGCCAAGCGCAACCAGGCGCTGATCGATGCTCCAAGCGCGGCGTCTTCGGCCGCCACGATAACCCCGCCGCCGCAGGCCGGCGCAATGGCAGGGGTGGGCGAAGTGATCGCGGTCGCCGCCCAGGACGAGATAGAGGAAGCCGAAGCGGCCCGGGCCGTGCAGGAGCCCCCCGCCGGACCGGCGCCCGAACCGGCGACGGGCGAGGGCGACGATCTCAGCCGTATCAAGGGGCTCGGCCCGAAACTCGTCGTGCTGCTGCAATCGCTGGGCGTGACGCGCTTCGAGCAGATTGCCGGCTGGTCGGAGGAAGACATCGACCGGATCGACGGCCAGCTCGGCGCATTCGCCGGCCGTATCCGCCGCGACAGCTGGGTGGAGCAGGCGAAGTTCCTCGCCGGTGGCGACACGGCGGGTTTCGAGGCGAAGTTCGGGAAATTGTGAAGCTGGCGGTCGCCTGCATGCCGGCTAGCAGAGGCACATACAGGAGAATGACGAGCTAGCGTGGCTGTTCGCCGAAGACCGGGCTTTCCAGCCAGGCAACCATGCACTCGGCCAGGCTGGCGAATTCGCGCCTGAAACTGCGCCGCCAGCCTTCCTCGCTCTCTTCGTCCTCCAGCTCCGCCGGGTCCCAGACCACCACCGCGCCGTCGTCGAGATCGAGGCTGACGATGACCAGTTCCTCGTCGAAAACGGGCAGCAGGTTGGCCGGCCAAGGCTGACCGGTGGGGCCGAACGGCTCTTCGGTGTATTCGCGATAGCGTTCCACCAGTTGGTCGAGGGGCAACAGCCCGCGCCCCTGGCCGAAGCCGCCGTCGCCGATCGCGTAAAGCTGGCGCAGTTCCTGCGGGATCCTCCGGCCGATCCGCGCTTCGGCAAGGGCGAGTTCCCCTTCCGTCGGCGGTTGGGCGAGCTGGAGCGAAGGGGCTTCGCCGCCCATGCGGAGCGCGCTGCGGGGACCCATCGCCACACCACCGTCCAGCACGTCCAGCGGGCCTGCGAACTGCTGAAGGACATCGGGCAGGCCGGGCGCGCCGTGACGCCGCAGGTCCTCGGCCAGGCGGGCGAAATCGAGCGGCTGGGCAGCAGCTTCGATGCCGGACGTGAACGTCCGCCGGCGCGGGTCGTTGGCCCGCTCCGCGATGCGCAGGAACTGTTCGGGCGGGATGGCAATCATGCGCTGCTCCGGGGTGTGGAACCGTAGAATTACCGTGCGATGGTTCCCGGAGGATTAACGGCGCGGCTCGGCCGGCAACGGTTTTTTGCAGCCGGTCCGGATCAATACTGGCTTTTCGGCATCCGCACTTCGATGCCGTCCAGCTCCTCGGTGACGGGTATCTGGCAGGACAGGCGAACGCCGGGATCCTCGTCGCCCGAGTACTGGATCATCTCGCTTTCGCTCTCTTCCGGCGGCTGCAGCCTGTCGCGCCATTCCTCGGGGATATAGACCCGGCAGGTGCCGCAGGCGCAGTTCCCGCCACATTCCGCGACGATGGCCTCGATCCCTTGATTCACCGCAGCCTTCATCATCGACAGGCCGAGCGGCGCATCCACCGTGTGCCGCTCGCCATTGTCCTCGATGTAGGTAATCTTGACCAATCCGGCCTCCTGCAAATCCTTCGCCGTCCCGTCAGTCGATGCGGTCGAACAGCACCTGCATCTCCAGGACCCCGCGCAGCGAATAGTTCATCAGGTAGTCGAACTCCCATTGACCCGGGCTGCCGTGCTTTTCCTCGTCGATCCGGATGTTCCGGAACCGGTCGAACATCCGCTCGAGCGAGACGCGGCCTTCGGCGCGGGCCAGCGGGCCGCCGGCGCAGGCGTGGATGCCCCGTCCGAAAGTGACATGGGTGCGCAGGTTGGAGCGATCCATGTCGAACTTGCCGGGGTTCTCGAACTTGCGCGGATCGCGGTTCATGCCGGCCAGATGCAGCATGACATGGGTGCCGGGCGCGATGTCGACGCCGCCGACGGTGATCGGCCGTCGGCACAGGCGGAACGTACTCTTGGTGGTGCCCTGCATGCGCAGCACTTCCTCGATGAAATCGGGAATGCGCGAACGGTCCGCCCGCAGGCGGTCCTCGAGGTCGGGATATTCGCTGAGGTAGCGCATCATCCCGGTGAACAGCTGCACGGTCGTATCCTGGCCGGCGCCGAACAGGAACGTGGCGACGGCCACGACTTCCAGCGGATCGGGCAGGCTGCCGTCGTCGACGGTCTGGTGCGCGAGCCGCGTCAGCACGTCGTCGCGGGGATTGGCCCGGCGGTCGGTGATGTACTGGACGAAGTGCATGCCCATCTTCATCAGCGGGTTGTTGGCGAAATCGAACTGGCCGCCCAGCGTGCCGGGCATCTGGTCCGGCGCGCCGATCAGCCCGCGCACCTCATTGTGGTCCTCCTTGGGCACGCCGAGCAGGTCGGCGATCACCAGCTGGGCGAAAGGCTGGCCGTATTGCGATACGACATCGAACCGGCCGTCATCGATGAACTCGTCGATGATCTCGTTGGCCAGCGTGTGCATGAACTCCTCGTTCGCCTTGAGGCGCGCGGGGGTGATGATGCCGTTGAGGATCGACTTGGAGCGGTTGTGCGCGGGCAGGTCCTGGTTGATGATCGAATCCGCGAAGGGGAACTGCTTGCGGCAGTCGGCGATCTGCTCGTCCATGTCGCGCGAGCGGTCGAAGGCATAGGGCAGGAACGGGCCGGTGGTGCAGTCCACCGCGGAGAAGTTCTCGTCGTCCTTGAAGATGGAGTTGCCCTCGTCATAGCCGGTGACGTGGACGACATCGTCGCGCAGCGGATCGCGGGTGACAGGCCCCATCTCGCGCAGGTACTCGAAAAAGGGATAGGGATCCGCCGTGACTTCGGCGTCGTTGAAAACGTCGGCTTTCTCGTACTTGGTCATGGCCCTCTCCACACGAAGGATTTGTGATATACACTGTATCATTAATCCGGGGCGCGGATCGCGTCAATCGCTTCCTTGAAGGTGACAAAGGTTACACCCTGTCACCCTGCGTTTAATGGCCTAAACCCAGATATTTCAATCCGTTGCCGGGAAACACGTCGGGTGACACTTCTCCGGGGAAAAAGGCGCCGGCATTGCCAGAGCGCAGGCAGCCAAACCCCGGCAGGCGCATCATGACAGGTGGGATCGGCGTTGGAAAATCGCGGTGAGTCAGGCCGCATCATGGAAAATGATGCCGAGCGTCCAGCGTTCACCGTAGCGGACCCGGCTCACCCCGTGGCGAAGCTGGACCTTGCGGTAGCCGCGCTGGCCGGGGACGGGGCGTTCCCGCACCGGGAAGACCACAGCATCTCCTTGCTCCATATGCACGACTTCGGGCCGCGACTGCATGCGGGGACGCTGTTCCGAAAGGACGAATTCGCCACCGCTGAAGTCGCGTCCCGGCGCGGACAGGAGGACGACGACCTGAAGCGGGAAGACGCATTCCCCGTAAATGTCCTGATGCAATGCGTTCCAGTCGCCCGGTCCGTAGCGCAGGATCAGCGGCGTTGGCTTGATCTGCCCCAGTGCCCGGCACCGGTCGATGTAGGCCTGGTGTTCTTCCGGGTAGCTTTCGCTGCGGCCCAGTTGCGCCGCCCAGCGGTTCGCGATCCGGGCGAGCGACGGATAGAGCGCCGTGCGCAGGCGGGCGACGGGTTCGGGCAGGGGATAATCGAAGTAGCGATAGGTGCCGCTGCCATAACCGTGACGCGCCATCACCACCTCCTTGCGGAAGCGCGCCGGATCATCCCAAAGTGCGACCATCGAGGCGCATTCGGCGGGGGATAGCAGGGTGGGGAGAACGGCGGCGCCGTGCGTGTCGAGGTCGGCAAGATCGGGATCGGCAGGAGTCATGGCAGGCATGGTAGCGCCCTCTTGCCCCATGTCCTTCCCGTTTCTTGTCGGGAAAGGTGCTGCCTGCTCAGGCGGCGCGCGGGACGATGCGGTCAAGCTCGCCGTTCAATGCGCGTTTGGCTTCGAGCAGTTCGTAGCAATCCTGAAGGCGCAGGAAGAATCCTTCCGACATACGGAAATAGCGGCCGAGGCGCAGGTCCAGTTCGCCGTCGACAGCCCTGGTCCCGTCGATCATGGCTTGCAGGCGCGCGGGATCGACCGCGATGGCTTTGGCCAAGGCGGCGCAATCGAGCCCCAGCGGCTCCATGAATTCCGACACCAGCAATTCACCCGCAAGACTGTTGTGCAGCCAGTCTGGGTTAGTGGTAGTCGGCGATTTCGACGTCATGCGCATCTCACAGAGGGGCAAAGTCCGGGCGGCAAGAATAAACATATTGCCACGAATTTTCGACAGTGTGGCGATTTATGCCAATGAGCATCTCTTCGCCTTTCAACTGCATATAACCACTACCGAATGGGACTAGGTCACTACCATTATTCAAGAGAAGACAATGCCTAGAGGAAATTGGTAAAAGCATGCGAGGCTTGTTTGCGTAACTGATGAGAGGGTTGCTCGAAGTTAGAAATCGCCACTCCGGACGATCGTCTGGAAGCGTTAAAACGGCGTAGGTCGCAGGAATGTATTCGCGCCAATTCTTTAGTGCAGTCCACACGCCGACGATAAGAAAATAGTCGTCACTCCAATTCGCAACTCGGTCACGATGTTGGAGCTGCAATTCCCTTTTGAGTCTAGGCTGATGGTTTTGCATAAACGAGATGGCAGCGGCTAGCGGGGCGATGCTTTCCGGCGGATCTCGCTCAACAATGCCTGAGATGACCTTGGCCGATGCTCCATCAATGTCACTTATTCGATATTCAATCCAATTTGCATTGATTTCCTGAGGAGGTTCTTTGAGCCGATTCCAGTACTTTTTATACCCTAGGGATTTCGCGCTACCTTGGATGACCTTCGCTGTCTCTTTATCGAGTCGCCAGAGCTGTCCATCGTCGGACTCGAATCGCTCCAAATAATATCTCGGGTTGTAGTGATGCTTCTTCGGGTCTGCCATGAGTTCTTACTTTCAGGTTTGATCTCTCGGAGTTGCTCACCGCCCCCACTTCCGCTGGGTCTTGCCGTACCGCATCTTCCGCGTTCCCGGCCTGCCCTCGTTGCTCCGCCCGACCTTTGGCGCCTTGTGCTCGGCTTCGGGTAGCCCCAGCTCTTCCGCTTCCAGTCGCCGGATTTCGTCGCGCAGGCGACCGGCTTCCTCGAATTCGAGGTCGGCGGCGGCTTCGCGCATGCGTTTTTCCAGGTCCTCGATGTAGGCGCGCAGGTTGTGGCCGACGAGGTTGTTGCGCTCATCGTCTTCCAGCTCGACCACCACGCCGTCGCGGCTGGCGGTGTCGGCGACGATGTCGGCGATGCGGCGCTTGATCGAGGCGGGGGTAATGCCGTGTTCCTCGTTATAGGCGCGCTGCTTTTCGCGGCGGCGTTCGGTTTCGGCCATCGCCCGTTCCATGCTGCCGGTGATGCGGTCGGCATAGAGGATCACCCGGCCGTCGACGTTGCGCGCGGCGCGGCCGATCGTCTGGATGAGCGAGGTTTCGGAGCGCAGGAAGCCTTCCTTGTCGGCATCGAGGATGCACACCAGCCCGCATTCGGGGATGTCGAGCCCCTCGCGCAGCAGGTTGATGCCGACAAGCACGTCGTACACGCCCATGCGCAGGTCGCGGATCAGTTCGATGCGCTCCAAGGTTTCGACGTCGGAATGCATGTAGCGGACCCTGAGACCGGCTTCGTGCATGAATTCGGTGAGGTCCTCGGCCATGCGCTTGGTCAGCGTGGTGACGAGCGTGCGGTAGCCGTTCGTTGCGGTCTTGCGGCATTCCTCGATGCAGTCCTGCACCTGGTCCTCGACGGGCCGGATATCGACCGGCGGGTCGATCAGGCCGGTGGGGCGGATCACCTGCTCGGCGAAGACGCCGCCCGATTGCTCCAGCTCCCACGGGCCGGGGGTGGCGGAGACGGCGAAGGTCTGCGGGCGCATCGCGTCCCATTCGTTGAAGCGCAGCGGGCGGTTGTCGATGCACGACGGCAGGCGGAAGCCGTATTCGGCGAGGGTGAGCTTGCGGCGGTGGTCGCCGCGCGCCATCGCGCCGACCTGCGGCACCGTCTGGTGGCTTTCGTCGACGAACAGCAGCGCGTTGTCGGGCAGATACTCGAACAGCGTCGGCGGCGGTTCGCCCGGCAGGCGTCCGGTGAGGAAGCGCGAATAGTTCTCGATCCCCGCGCATGATCCGGTGGCGGCGATCATCTCGAGGTCGAAATTGGTGCGCTGCTCCAGCCGCTGGGCTTCCAGCAGGCGGCCTTCGCTTTCCAGTTCCTTGAGCCGCTCGGCCAGCTCGAACTTTATCGCCTCCATCGCCTGCTTCATCGTCGGGCCGGGGGTGACGTAGTGCGAATTGGCGTAGATCCGCACCTTGTCGAGGCTCGCGCCCTTCTTGCCGGTCAGCGGATCGAATTCGGCAATGTCCTCGATCTCGTCGCCGAAGAAGGAGATGCGCCAGGCCATGTCTTCGTAGTGGCTGGGGAAGATTTCGAGATTGTCGCCGCGCACGCGGAAGTTGCCGCGGGCGAAGGCGTGGTCGTTGCGCTTGTACTGCAGGGCGACGAGCTTGCGGATGATCTCGCGCTGGTCCTGCGTCTCGCCTTTCTTGAGGTCGAAGATCATCGCCGAATAGGTCTCGACCGAGCCGATGCCGTAAAGGCAGGAGACCGAGGCGACGATGATCACGTCGTCGCGTTCGAGCAGCGCGCGGGTGGCCGAGTGGCGCATGCGGTCGATCGCCTCGTTCACCGAGCTTTCCTTCTCGATGTAGGTGTCGGAGCGCGGGACGTAGGCTTCGGGCTGGTAGTAGTCGTAGTAGGAAACGAAATACTCGACCGCGTTGTCGGGGAAGAAGTCCTTGAATTCGCCGTAGAGCTGGGCGGCGAGGATCTTGTTGGGCGCAAGCACCAGGGCGGGGCGCTGCAGCTCCTCGATCACCTTGGCCATGGTGAAGGTCTTGCCCGATCCGGTGACGCCGAGCAGGACCTGCGTGCGCTCGCCTTCCTTCGCGGCGCCGACCAGTTCGGCGATCGCCTGCGGCTGGTCGCCGGCGGGCTCGTAGTCGGAGACGATGCGGAACGCCTTGCCGCCGTCGGTCTTTTCCGGGCGTTGCGGCTTGTGAGGAACGAAGCTTCCTGCGGTGTCGGGCTCTTCGAGGCCCCGGCGGATGACGAGTTCGGCCATGGGGCGAATATGGGGAATGCTCACGCGCCCCGCAACGAATCGTTGGCGCTTGTTGCGGCCGGTGATAGCGCTTCGCTCTGCTACGGTTCGGGCGGAAAGGCCGGTCACATGAATTCCAGGATCACCACGGTCGCGGTCATCGCGGCGGCGCTTCAGCTTGCGGCTTGCGATTCGGCAGACAGCGGGCCGAAGACGATGGAAGAGGCGAAGGAAGAGGCCGGCAAGCTCGAGCGGCCGCGCCCCGGCCAGTACAAGCAGACGATGACCGTCACCGAGTTCGAACTGCCCGGCGCGCCGCCGGAAATGGCCGCCCAGCTCAAGTCGGCGCTGGGACAGAGCAACGACCAGGAGTTCTGCCTGACCGAGGAGATGTCCAAGAAGGGCTTCCAGGACATGTTCCAGAAGATCGGCGACGACGGCGAGTGCAGCTACGAGCGCTTCAACGTCAGCGGCGGGGATCTCGATGCGTTGCTGCAGTGCCAGAGCGAGGCGGAAGGCAAGGCGCAGTTCTCGCTCGCCGGAAAGGTCACCACGGAAGGATCCGACATCAAGGTCCGGATCGACTCGGACAATCCGAACTCGCCCATGGGCAAGGCCAAGATCGGCATGCACATGGTCACCGAGCGCATCGGCGACTGCGCCCAGCCCAGTAGCGAGTAGCGGCGCGGCCGGCCAAGGCCAGGTCGGTCGTGGCTAGTCGGGCAGCCTGAAAGCGATCGTCGCGTCGCCCAGCCTGGTGCCCAGCAGGGCATGGCCGCCCGCGGTCATCACGACATATTGCTTGCCGCCGGCCATGTAGGTCATCGGCGTCGACTGCCCGCCGGCGGGAAGCCGGTGCTGCCACAGGATGCGTCCCGTGCTGGTGTCGAAAGCGCGGATGAAGCGATCCAGCGTCGCCGACAGGAAGACGAGGCCGCCCCGCGTGGTCAGCGAACCGCCGAGGTTGGGCGTGCCGATCAGCAGCGGCGGGCCCGGCCCGATACCCATCGGGCCGCTGTCCTTCGCGGTGCCGATCTCGCGCCGCCACATGGTCTTGCCCGTCTTCAGGTCGACGGCGGCAAGCTGGCCCCAGGGCGGCTGCAGGCACGGGATGCCGAGCGGCCCCATGAACAGGCCGATCTGGACAACATATGGCGTCTTCAGGGCCGGGAACGGTACCCATTCGGTGGCCGAAACGTCCTTGCGCGGCACCAGCTGGACGAAGACGGGAAAATCGTTGGTGTTCGCAATGACGATCTTGTTGTCGTCATCCACCGAGATGCCGGACCAGCCGATGCCGCCGGTCGCGCCGGGATAGATCAGCGTGCGGTAGAGGCCGGGCGGGGTGAACGGGCCTTCGTAGCGCATCTGCCTGAACGCGATCCGGCACATCATCTGGTCGATCGGCGTCGCCCCCCACATCGACGCTTCGGTCAGCGGCGGCGGCAGGAAGTTGATCTCGGAGATCGGCTGGGTCTTGCTCAGCGCTTCTCCCGGCATGGCCCCGGAGGGCACCGGGGTTTCGGGCGCGGGTACGATCTCCGCTCCTGTGCGACGGTCGAGCACGAAGATGTCGCCGCGCTTGGTGCCCTGCAGCAGGGCCGGGCGGTTCCCGTTCGGTCCGGGAAGCGTGATCAGGGTCGGTTGCGCCGGCACGTCGTAGTCCCACAGGTCGTGGTGAGTCGTCTGGTAGGACCAGCGCACCCGTCCGTCCGCAATGTTCAGGGCGACGATGGCGCTGCCGTACTTCTCGTCGAAGGGCCGGCGGTTGACGCCGTACTGGTCCGGGCTGGGGTTGCCGGTGGGGACGTAGACCAGCCCCAGCTCCTCGTCTGCGGCGAAGGCGGTCCAGGCGTTGGCGGTGCCGCGCGTGTAGGTTTCGCCTTCCTCGGGCGCCCCGATCCGGTCCGGAGCGCCCATGTCCCAGGCCCAGCGCAAAGCCCCGGTCTTCGCATCGAAGGCCCTGACGACGCCGGAGGCGATATCCGCGTTCTGGTTGTCGTTGACGAAGGCTCCGGTGATGATGACGTCCTTCACCACGGTCGGCGCCGAGTTCACGGTGTAGTCGCTCGGCCCGACTTCGCCCATTCCCGCCAGCAGGTCGACTTCGCCGCGCGTGCCAAAATCCTCGCAGGGCTTGCCGGAAGCGGCATCCATCGCGCGCAGCACGCCTCCGGGGCCTCCGGCGATGATCCGTTCGGCGCAAAGGCCGGTTCCTTCGGGTACGCGATAGAAGCTCACGCCGCGACAGGTCGCCAGGGTGAGCTGCGAGATGTCGCGCCTGGGGTCGTTGCGCCACTTCTCCTTGCCGGTCACCGGATCGAGAGCGAACACCACGCCATGCGGCGTGCAGGTGTAGAGCGTGTTCCCGATCTTGATCGGCGTCGCCTCGCCCTTGCCGCTGTCGCCGGAATTGTGGACCCAGGCGACTTCCAGCCTGTCGACGTTCTGCGTGTTGATCTGGGAGAGCGCCGCGAAATGCTTTCCGTGGAGATCGTTGGCGTAGTGTGGCCAGTCGGTGTCCGTTCCCGGATTCGCGGCAGCGGCGACCGGCGAGGGCGGTGCATCCACCGACGCGGTATTTTCATGCTGTACGAAGCGAAACACGATGACGGCGAGAACCACCGCGGCGGCCAGCCCCGCCGTGCTGTGCCAGAGCGCCGACCTGCCGGTATCGTGCAGGCCGCGGCGGACCCAGGGCAGGGCGAGCCAGATTGCGAGCACCGCGGGTGCGAACAGCCGTGCCGCCAGGGCCCATGGGTTGGCGCCGGATTCAACTACGGCCCAGACCAGCGTGATCGCCAGCATCAGTGCATAGATATGTTCGCCCCAGCGCGACCCGCGCCAGTAGAGCACGCCCGAAATGAGTACGGCAGCACCGGCGGCCAGGTAATAGAATGATCCGCCAAGCGAGGCGAGGTAGCCGCCCCCGGCGAGCAGCACCGCTCCGATCAGGAACAGCAGCGCACCCGAGATCCTCGTCAGGAACGTCGTATTTCCGGCCATTTACCCCTCACCGATCCCTCGCGCCGGTTCTTCTGCAGCGGAGCAGAGCGGCACCTTGTCGGCGGGCACGGTAATTCGGGAAATGCCCTTGGGCAATCGTTACTCCACATGGCCGGACAAGCGCGGCGAAGGGCGCGATTGGCATCGCGCGCCAAAAGCGCCTAGCGTGCGCCGCCTGAGACGGCCGGCTCGGCGAGTGGGGGAACAAGATCATGGATCAGGCGGCGCTTACGGCCTTGCTCGGCGAGGTATCGTCATTCGTGTGGGGCACGCCGCTGCTCGTCCTGCTGCTCGGTACGGGGCTCTACCTGACCTTCGCGATGCGCTTCATGCCGGTGCGCAGGATCGGAACCGCCTTCCGCCTGCTGTTCCGGGGTCGCCATCCTGGCGCCGAGCCGGGTGACATCACCCCGTTCCAGACGCTGATGACGGCGCTGGCCGCGACGATCGGCACCGGCAACATCGCCGGCGTCGCGACCGCGATCGCGCTGGGCGGTCCGGGCGCGGTGTTCTGGATGTGGATGACGGCGCTGGTCGGCATGGCGACGAAATACGCCGAAGCGGTGCTGGCGGTGAACTTCCGAGAGGTCGATGCGGACGGGCGCCACGTCGGCGGGCCGATGTATTACATCCGCAACGGGCTGGGGAAGAACTGGGGCTGGCTGGCATTCCTGTTCGCGCTGTTCGCCGCGCTGGCGGGCTTGGGCATCGGCAACATGGTGCAGGCCAATTCGGTCGTCGCGGTGATGAAATCGAGCTTCGGCCTGTCCGAATGGGTGGTCGGCGTCGTGCTGGCGACGCTGGTTTTCGCCGTGATCATCGGCGGCGTGAAGCGGATCGGCGCGGTTGCCGAATACCTCGTGCCGTTCATGGCGGTGGCCTATGTGCTGGGCGGACTGACCGTGATCGCGCTGAACTGGCAGGACATTCCCGAAGGGCTCGCCTTCATCGTCAGGAGCGCCTTTACCCCGACGGCGGCGACCGGCGGTTTCGCTGGCGCGGCGATCTGGGCGGGCATCCGCTTCGGTGTCGCCCGCGGCGTGTTCTCGAACGAGGCTGGGCTCGGCTCGGCGGCGATCGCCCATGCCGCCGCCAAGACGAAGGACCCCGTGCAGCAGGGTATGATCGCCATGCTGGGCACTTTCATCGACACGCTGCTGGTCTGCACGATCACCGCGCTGGTGATCGTCACTGTCCACGTCCCGGTCGAAATGGGCGACGGCTCCACGCAGATGATGGCGGCATGGGCTTCGGGCCAGACCGGCGCGGAGCTCACCTCGCTTGCTTTCGGCGCAGGGCTTCCCGGCGTCGGCCAGTGGATCGTCACTTTCGGGCTGGTGCTGTTCGCTTTCACGACGATGCTGAGCTGGAGCTACTACGGCGAGCGCTCGGCCGAATACCTGTTCGGCGTGCGAGTGGTGCTGCCCTATCGCTATCTGTGGGTGGTCTTCGTGTTCCTCGGCTCGGTGGCGGAACTCAAGCTGGTGTGGACCGTGACAGACATCCTCAACGGCCTGATGGCGGTGCCCAACCTGATCGCACTGCTGCTGCTTTCCGGCACGGTGATCCGCCTGACGCGGGGCTCGGCTGCCGCGAGCAGCGGCAAGCTTCCGGGATAGCTTTGAGCTGGTTCCCCTCCCGCTTGCGGGAGGGGCTAGGGGTGGGTGCGCGACCGCTACGTCGCGCTTCCGTCCGCCCCGTTGCAGGCCCACCCCCGACCCCTCCCGCAAGCGGGAGGGGAGGAATTGCCTCTCACTCCATCCGCACCCATGGCTGGTGCGCCGTGCCGCCGCCGTCGACCATGAAGGTCTGCCCGGTGACGTATTCCGCCTTGTCGGAGGCAAGGAAGGCCACCATCGCCGCCACGTCCTCGGGAAGGCCGAGGCGCGGAGTAAGGCGTGTGCGCGTCATCATGTCGAGCATGCTCTCCGGCATCATCTCCTTGGTCGCATCGGTCCAGACGCTGCCGGGACAGACCGAATTGCAGCGGATGCCCTGCTTGCCGTAGGTGGTCGCTATCGAGCGGGCGAGGCTGAGCAGGGCCGCCTTGGTCGCGGAATAGGCGAACAGGCCGACGTCGCCCAGGACGCCCGCCGTCGATCCGAAATTGACGATCGCGCCGCCGCCGCGCTCCAGCATCACGGGAATGGCGTGCTTGCAGCACAGCATCGTGCCGCGCAGGTTCACCGCCATCGCCGTGTCCCAGTATTCGGAGGACATGGTCAGGAGGTCCCGGTCCTTGTCGATGCCCTGCATGAAGGCCGCGACGTTGACGAGCACGTCGATGCCGCCGAAGGCCTCGCCAGCGCCGCGCATCAGCGCCTTGATGTCCTTTTCCGATGTCAGGTCGGCCTCATGGACGGATACTTCGCCGCAATCCTCGCTGATCCGCTCGGCGGTCTGTTCGAGCCCGGTTCCGGGCAGGTCGGTGATGACGACTTTCGCGCCTTCCTTCGCGATCTCGCAAGCGCAGGCGCTCCCGAGATTGCCTGCCGCGCCGGTCACCACGGCTACCTTTCCCTGCAGAAGCATGTCGACCTCAGATTCCCTCGTTGCCGAGATTGGCCGCGTGCTTGGCGGCGACGAAGCCCCAGGTGAAGCTCGGACCGATCGAGGAGCCGGCGCCAGGATAGGAGCGGCCCATGACCGACGCCGTGGTCGTGCCCGTTGCGTAGAGGCCCGGGATCACGGAGCCGTCTTCGCGCATGACGCGGGCGTTGCTGTCGGTCACCACGCCGCCGTAGGTGCCGACGTCGCCGGGCACGATCTGGACCGCATAGAACGGACCTTCCTCAACAGTGCCCAGTGTGGCGTTGGGCTTGTGGGTATAGTCGCCGAGGAAGCGGTCATAGGCGCGGTCGCCGCGCCCGAATTCCTCGTCCCTGCCCTGGCGCGCGAAGGTGTTGAAACGCTCGGTCGTGGCCTTGAGCGCGGCCGGATCGACGTTGATCGCCGCCGCGAGATCCTCGATCGTCTTGCCGGTCACGAGATAGCCGGATTCGAACCAGATGTCGGGCTTCTTCGAACCCGGCATCGTGTGGGCGAGCATGTGATAGCGCATGAACTGGCTGTCCATGATCATCCAGCTCGGCACCGCGGGCACGGTCTCATGCCGCTTGAGCATGCCCTGGCAGAACGACATGTAGGAGCCGCCCTCGTTCATGTAGCGCACGCCGGTCTGGTCGACGAGGAAGGCGTGCGGCTTGGCGAGCTGGGTCTGCATCCCGGCCGGATCGGGGTCGGTCGGGGGCAGGGACATCTGATTGCCCACCATTTCGTTCATCTGCCCCATGGCCGCGCCGATCCGCATCATCTCCTGGTGCATGTCGCCGGTGTCGCCCGGCGCGGCATGCGTCCATTCCTTGCGGGTGTGGGGGATGTACTTGTCGCGCATCTCCTGGTTGTGGGCGAAGCCGCCGGCATTCAGCAGCACGCCCGCCCGTGCGCCGACGCGCCAGGGCTTGCCGTCCTTTTCGGTGACGACGCCGACGCAGGCGCCATCCTGGATGATCACTTCCCTGACCGGCGAATGGGTGCGCAGCTCCACTCCGGACTTGAGCGCCGCCTGCAGCATGCGTCCCTGCAGCGCCGCCCCGGCGGTAACCCAGTGCTTGCCCGTGAGCTTGCCGGACAAGCCCTTCATCACGGTCTTGAACGCAACCCATCGCGCTTTCCACGAACGCCGGATCAGCGGGAGCGTCATCGCATGATAGATCGGCACTGCCATCTGGAACTTGTTCGGGCGCAGCTTGTCCTTCCATTCACCGAGCTGGTTGACGTCGAACAGGTCGGCGACGACCGTTCGGCCCGGCTCGCTGCCGCCGGGCAGTTCGTCGTTATAGTCCGGCCAGTAGGGTCCCCGGCTGAAGGGGATGCCCTGCGAAATCAGGAATTCCAGCATTTCGGGGGCTTCGCGAAGATAGGCGAGGCGCCGCTCGCGCGTGGCGCCGGGCACATCCTGCTGCTCGCCGATGAGCGAGTCGAGATAGGTCGCCGCCTTCTCGAAGCTGTCCTCCACTCCGGCGGGCGCCATGAAGCGGTTGTTCGGGATCCACATCACCCCGCCGGCCCTTGCGGTCGAGCCGCCGATCAGGTCGGTCTTCTCCAGGATCAGCACGCGCTTGCCGGCCTTGCGCATCACCAGGCCCGCGCACATCGAGCCGCCGCCGCTGCCGACGACCACGAAATCGAATGTCTCGTCCATGCCTTCCATCAAATCTCTCCCCCTCTCGGTATCCGGCGCTCAGGCCGTCACCATGTTGTTCCTGAGCATGTCCATGGCCTCCGCCATCGCGACTGCGTCGTCGAAATCCGGCTTGATCTGCGTCCCGGTCTCCAGCGCCTGCTTCACCTGGGCAAGCCACGGCATCAGCGAGGGTTCGTGGGCTTCGCCCGGCGCCGGGGTGAAATCCTCGACGGCGTCTCCCTCGCCCGGCAGCAGGCCGCGCTTGATCCTCTCTTCCGCCGAAAGCCCCTCCACGTCGACGGCGCTGCGCACCGTCAGCTTGGTGTCGTTGATGACCTCGATCGCCCCTTCGCTCCCGGTGACCGTGACCCGGCTGGGAAGCGGTACGGGAGCGCAATAGCCGGTGTCGTGCGAGACGGTGCAGCCGTTCTCCATGAGGAACCATGCCGAATAGGCGTCCTCGGCGGTCGCGTCCTGCGTGGCGCCTTCGCGGTCCTTGCGCGTGAGCCATTCGGTGCGCGCCACCCCGCCGCAATCGGCCACTTCGCTGTCGAACAGGCAGCGCATGAAGTCGATCAGGTGCGATCCGTAGGCGTTGATCCAGCCTCCGCCCAGCGCCTTGTCGTGCACCCAGCCATGGGTGCCGCCGCGAAAGCCGTTCGAGATGAAGGTCCAGCTCAGGTGCTTGGGCTCGCCGATGGCGCCGCCGCGAACCAGCTCCAGGATGCGCGCGCGCACCGGCTTGTTGCGCATTTCCAGATTGGCGAAGTGAAGCACGCCCTTGGCCCTGGCCGTGTCGCGCATGTCCCTGGCCTGATGCGCATTGAGGCCGAACGGCTTGTCGCACAGCACGGCGTGGCCGCGATCGAGCGCCATCATGACGTGCTCGTGGTGCATGAACGGCGGCGAATGGATCGAGACGAGATCCGCGTCCGAGGCGATTGCGCGCTCCACCGCCGCCGCGTCGCGCGGGGTGACGACCTCGGTCTCGGCACCCAGCTTCTCGAAGACCGGTGCGACTGCATATTTGCCGAAGCCGGCTCCGATGATGATGACCTTCACCCGGCTCACTCCCCCACGTCGGCCACGATCTGCGGCAGGTCCATGGCGGAGACCATGCCCGCCGGCGCTTCCACCACCGCGCGGATGGCGTTGACCGGGCGGTGCGCCGTGTAGCCCGCCAGTGTCGCCGCCATGTCCTCCTTCGCGATCGGGAAATGGATCTCGACGTCGAGCGGGCAGTCGCCTGCAACCTGCACGCGCCAGCCGACGTCGCGCAGCGGCCAGTCGGCATCGATATCCTTGCTACAATACCAGTTGGCGCGGAAGGTAATGTACGGCTCGCCCTTGTGCATGGCCCTGAGCGTCACCCGCTCGGCCGCCAGCGTGCCGGGCGCGATGGTCCCGCCGCCTTCGCCGGGCACTTCGATGGGCTTGCTGGCGCAGGCCGTCTCGGCGCTGGCGACGATTTCCTCGATCGGCTTTCCAAGCGCATCGCCGAGCAGTTCCAGCGACTGCCTGAAGCCATTGTGGACCATGCCCAGCCGGTTTTCGTCGAAGGTCGACGGCGGTTTGCCGTAGCCCATCGTCTCGAACAGCATGAACGGCGAGCAGCCGTCGACCATGTTCGCGAACTCGTCGATGGTGATCGAATCCACGCGCCGCTGGATCGACGTCAGCACGATCGGAATAGCCTCGGTGATGAAGCCCGGGCTGGAGCCGGTTGCGTGGATCGAGGAATTGCCCTTGCGGCAGGCCTCTTCCACCTTCGCGCGGATCTCGGGGTCGAGCTTCGCGCCGTAGTGGAACTCGGCGCGGGTGGTGACGACATTCGCGCCCGATTCGAGCAGCCGGCAGATGTCGTCGAAGTCGATGCCTTCCTGCATGTAGAGCACGCAGTCCGGCTTCAGGGCGACGATTTCCTCGATGTCTCGCGTGGCTTTCACCCCGGTCGGCGGCAGGCCGCACAGCTCGCCGGCGTCCTTGCCTTCCTTGCTTTCGGAAAAGACGTAGAGCCCGACGAGATCGAGCCCGGGATGCTCGATAACCTTCTTCAGCGTGTGGGTGCCGACATAGCCGGTCGCCCACTGGACCACGCGCAATCTGCGACCGTCTCCGGCCTCGGCCTTTTCCATATCCTCGTTCCCAAGATGATTGTTTGACCGCAGTTCAGACCATCGCAGGCCACTTGTCCAGACGTGCTTGCGGTCGCGAGAGCGGTTGCCTTGCGCCGCGCTGTCCTCCACCGTCCGGGCAAGGCGAAAATCGCGGAGAGGACCATGGCGAAATCAGTCGAGACCCTGCAGGCCGAGTCGGAGATCCGCGATGTCCAGCGGCGCTACTGCCGCGGCGTCGACCGGATGGATTTCGCCATGGTCCGGGATTGCTTTCATCCCGATGCCGCGCTCGATTACGGCGATTCCGATCTGAGCGTGGACGAGTTCGTCGGCTGGGCCGAACCGGGCCTGCGTACCTATTCGATGACCACCCACTTCATCGGCAACCAGCTGGTGGAGGTCAGCGGCGAGACCGCGTGGGCAGAACATTACGTAGTTGCCTATCACCGCTGCCCGGCGGCCGGAGGCGTTCCGGAACACGATTTCATCTGCAACTTCCGCTATGCGGATGCGATGGAGAGGCGCGACGGGCAATGGCGGATCGCAAGGCGGGTCCTGCTTGTCGACAGCTGGCGGCGCGTGCCGCTCGACGATCTGGGGCCGGGGCCGACGATGAAGCCGGGCCGGCGCGACGCCGGCGACCTGTCGAACGCGATGCGCTGACCGCGCGGCGACGGTGCGGTCCAGCAGCGGCAATACGGGAGGAAGCGATGCCGAAGAGCATAGATGATCTGCTGGCCGAATCGGCCATCAAGGACGTGCAGCTGCGGTATTGCCGCTCTGCCGACCGTATGGATTTCGATCTGTACCGGACTTGCTTCCACCCGGATGCGGTGCTCGATTTCAGCTTCTTCACCGGCAGCGTCGACGAGTTCATGGAAATGGCGCGGGAAAGCCTGGCGCGCTTCACGGTGACCACCCACGCGACCGCCAACCAGCTCATCGAGGTGGATGGGGACTGCGCCTGGTGCGAATTCTATACCACGGCCACGCACCGGATCGCGGCGGACGGGAACGGGCCGGAGCGCGATTACGTCGCGGCGGTGCGGTACATAGACCGGATGGAGCGGCGGGACGGTGAATGGCGCATCGCCCGGCGGCAGTGCGTGCTCGACTGGGCACGGTCCGATCCCGTGCCCGAATATTGCGACGGGGCGAAGACGGGCGGCGCCCGCCGCGACAGCAGCGATCCGTCCTATTCGCGCTGACCCACCCGGCGCCGATCGAGCGGCCGCGTTAATGGATTGGCAGCTTCCCTGGCGCTTGATACGTTTCGCCAAACCACCCGGAGTATGACTGAATGACCGAGAATTTCCGTATCGCCGCCCTGTCCGCCGTCGCTCTGGGCAGTTTCGCCCTTGCCGGCTGCGGCAGCAACGACACGGTCGAGGCGGAGAACGTCAGCGCCGAATCCGTGGCCGAACAGGTCGCGAAGGCTGATCTCACCCCGCAGGCGGGGCGTTGGGAATCGACGATGACGATCGAGAAGATGGAAATCGGAGGCATGCTGCCCGAAGCGCAAAAGGC
Organism: Novosphingobium sp.; assembly: GCA_024236175.1. Lineage (GTDB taxonomy): Bacteria > Pseudomonadota > Alphaproteobacteria > Sphingomonadales > Sphingomonadaceae > Novosphingobium. The sequence continues at coordinate 46,334 of JACKKY010000007.1, forward strand.
GATGAAGGACCACATGGGCACGACGCAGACGTTCACCTCCTGCCTGACCCCCGAAGAGGCGGCCAAGCCCAAGGCGGACTTCTTCCAGGGCAAGGATTCGGGCTGCGACTACGAGAAATTCTCGATGGGCGACGGCAAGATCGATGCCGTCATGACCTGCCAGGAAAACGGCCACTCGCAGAAAATGACGATGATGGGTACGTATGGCGAGCAAAGCTATGATATGAAGGTCACTGCGGACGGCGAGGCGGGACCCGGCATGCCGATGTCCATGGCCATGTCGATCGCGTCCCGCCGCGTCGGCGAATGTAACGGGAACGAGGAAAAATGAACGTCACCATAGAACCTATCAAGGAACACATCGGCGCAATCGTGCATGTCGACAAGGAGCACCTGTGCGACGACGACGTGGTGCAGGCGATCCGCGACGCGCTTGAAGACCGCGGCGTGCTTGTCTTCCCGAAGATCAACCTGACCGATGAAGAGCAGCTCGCTTTCACCGACAAGTTCGGCGAGCGCGTGAAGTTCACCGGCACGGTCCCGGGCGGCGAAGGCGGCGGGGACGAGCTTTACAAGATCACGCTCGACAAGAAGATCAACAAGGAGCCCGATTATGTGCTGGGCACCTATTTCTGGCACATGGACGGCGTGACCATCGACCAGCCGTTGCCCAAGGCGACGATGCTGTCGGCGCGTGCGCTTTCGCCGACCGGCGGGCAGACCGAGTTCGCCAGCACTTTCGCGGCGTACGAGAATCTGCCGGAGGACCAGAAGAAGGCCATCGAGGACCTCAAGGTCATTCATCGCATGGAAGCGAGCATGCGCCCGCTTTATGTCGACATGCCCGAAGAGCGCCTCGAGCGGTATCGCTCGATGGCGACATGGATGGTCCATCCGCTGGTCTGGTCGCAGAAGGGTGGTCGCAAGTCGCTGGTGCTCGGCACGCATGCCGACGAAGTGATCGGCATGCCGGTGCCCGAAGGCCGCGCCCTGCTCGCCAAGCTCACCGAATGGGCTGCGCAGCCCGATTTCTCCTATAGCCACGACTGGCAGGAGGGAGACTTCGTCGTCTGGAACAATTGCGGCCTGATGCACCGCGTCGTGCCCTATGAAGCGGATTGCGGGCGGATGATGCACCGCACGACGATCATGGGCACCGAACGGCTCGGCCGACCGCTCAAGGAACTTGAAGCGGCCTGAGGCCGCCCGCACAGCTCATGACGTCCCCCGGAGCAAGAAACGCGGCGCGGTCCGCCGGACAGGCGATGTGGCGCGAGGCGAGCCGGCGCGCCGGCGCGTTTCGCCGCGAGCTGGCGAGGCGTGCCGCGCTTGCCCGGCAGCCGCGGCCCGTCGGCGTCAGCGGACCGCCCGCGAAGTACCTTTGGGCCGAATTGGCTGCGCTCGGCAATCGCGGCAGGAAGTCGGTGCCCGTGCCGCCGGCGCGCAACCCGCAGCCGGTGATGCTGCTCCCGGGGTTCGGTGCCCATCCTTCGCGGATGCGGCGCATGGAGCGTACGCTGGAAGCGGCGGGACACAGCGTCCATCACTGGGGGCTGGGTTTCAATCTTGGCCCGACGCCGGACAATTTCGCTTACCTGATGCGCAGGGTGGGCTCGCTGTCGCGGGCCTACGGCCAGCCGGTCGCGCTGGTCGGCTGGAGCCTGGGCGGCCTGTTCGCGCGAGAGATCGCCCGGCGGCAGCCGGACCGGGTATCTCGGGTGATCACCATGGGCACGCCCTTTTCCGGCGATCCGCGCGCCAACAATGCCTGGCGGGCCTACCAGTTCGTGACCGGCCATCCGGTCGACGAGCCGCCGGTGGACTGCGATTTCGCGGTCAAGCCGCCGGTGCCGACCATTGCCCTGTGGAGTCCGCGCGACGGCGTCGTCCATCCGCGTTCCGCCTGCGGTCGTCGCGCCGAGCGCGACCGCGCCGTGGCCCTGCGTTGCACCCATCTCGGTTTCTCCAACGATCCGGCGGTGATCGCCGAAGTGCTGCGCCAGCTCGATTGGGAGGATTGATTTTCGCGGGCATGGGCGCAGGATGCCTCCCGAAGACAGATTGCCGGGAGAGGATGAATGCTTGAGATCTGGCGGGCGGGCGGCTCGAACACGGGTGCCAGCCTGGAGGAGGCGCGGGCCGTCGAAGCCGAAGGCTGGGACGGGCAGATGTTCATGGATTCCCAGTGCCTGTGCGCGGACCCCTATGCGCAGATGGGCGTCTGGGCCGTCGCGACGGAGCGACTCAAGCTTTCCACCGGCGTCACCAATCCCTTCACCCGAAATCTGGCGGTAACCGCGACCGGCGCAGCGACGATCCAGTCGATCTCCGGCGGGCGGGCGGTGCTCGGCATCGGCCGGGGTGATTCGGCGCTCGCCTATCTCGGTCACGCTCCGGTGGGCAGCGCGAGCTTCGAAAAGGCGCTGCGCCACCTGCAGACCTTGCTGTCCGGCGGCGAGATTCCGTTCGAGGAATTCGGTGCATCGGGCGAGGCGCCATCGGTCCATGCGCTGTCGCTGGGCGGCAGGCCCGAGGGCGTGAGCCTGAAGTGGATGCCGAAGGACATGGCGAAAGTCCCGCTCGACGTCGCCGCGACCGGCCCCAAGGTCATCACCATGTCGGCGCTGATCGCCGAGCGGGTGACATTCAGCGTCGGGGCCGAACCGGAGCGGATGGAATGGGCGCTGGGCGTCGCGCGCGCGGCGCGTCACGCCGAAGGGCTGGGCGACGACGGCATCTCCTACGGCGCGCAGCTCGTCGTGGTCTGCCATCCCGACGACGACATCGCGATGGAAACAGCGATGCGCATGGCGCCGCCGCTGGCGCGCTTCCAGGTCATCGAAGGCAAGCAGGTCGGCCCGCAGGGTTCGGAAGCATCCCGGAACCTCGACACGATCAAGAGCGGCTACGACATGACCAAGCACGGCGAGATCAACACCGCCGACAAGATCAAGGGTGGCGGGCTGACCCCCGAGTTCGTGCGGAATTTCGCGATTGTCGGTTCGCCCGACCAGGTCACCGAGCGGCTGCTGGGGCTCAGGAAACTGGGGCTGGAGCGTTTCGTCGTGGTCGGCCCGGGCTTCTATTCGGCCGACTGGGGCGATGCCCGCAATCTCTTCAGCAGGGAAGTCATCCCGGCCTTGCGCGAGGCGGAACTCAGCCCCACTGCCTGAGCGACCGTACCCGGCTGCTTGGGCCGGGCTGCGTAGCTACTTCGCCGGACGCTTGGCGGTCTTGCTTCTCTGGCGCTTGGGTTTGGCGGGTGGGGCCTCTTCGGCAACGCCTTCGCCGTCGGTCAGTTTCTCGATCTCGCGCTGGGGCGAGACGAAGACGTCCTCGCCTTTCGCCTTCTTGCCGATGGAATATTTGTAGATGGCGTAAACGGAAGCGCCAGCCACGGCCCACCGAAGCAATTTCATCCAGTTTCCCCTTGGTTCCTTGCGATCAGAGACCGGCCACGTTTCCGAAACGCTCCGGATGCGCGGCGGTTCCGCCGGCCTGCGCGGCCGTGGCGGGTGCAGCGCTCTAGACCAAGATGGTCACAATGTAACCTGTTTATCGGCGGGCGGTTTGTGGAGCGGGCCGGCGGCACGCGGGACGGGCTCACCTGCGCGATTCTTCTCCCTGATCTCGGCCCTGCCATGTATAGAGTGACGAACAACTCGCGGTTCCGTTGCCGGACCGCGCGGAGAACAGACGGGCAGGGAGGGCAAGGATGTCACCCGACGGATACGAACTGGGCGGGAAGGTCGCCATCGTCACCGGCGGTAGCGAGGGGATCGGCGCTGCGACGGCACAGCTGCTCGCCTTCTACGGAGCCGATGTCGTCATAGCCGGCAGGACCATGGAGACGCTGGAGCAGACTGCGGAAAGCATCGCCCGTGAGACAGGCAGCCGGTGCCTCGGAGTCCAGGCGGACGTCTGCGATGAGGAACAGGTCCGGCGGCTGGTTGCGCGCACGATCGAGGAACTGGGGCGCATCGATATTCTGGTCAACAACGTCGGCTGGTCCTCCGCTTCTCCGCTGAGCGAGATGCCGACCGACCAGTGGAAGAACGACTTTGCGCTGAATGTCGACACGGCCTTCTTCTGCGCGCGCGAAGTCGCCCGGCATTTCCTCGCCCAGGGATCGGGCGCGATCGTCAACGTGTCGTCGATCGCCGGCAGCAACGGTACGCCGGGCCTTGCCGCCTATTCCTCGGCGAAAGCCGCGATGCAGATGTTCACCCGGGTCGCCGCCGCCGAGTGGGGGCCGAAAGGCGTTCGCGTCAATTGCGTCGCCCCGGGCCTGATCGCGACGGATAATGCCATGGCATATTACGAGGAAGTGAAGCTCGACATCGACGCGGTGTGTTCGCGCTTCCCGCTGAGGCGGCCCGGCCGGCCCGAGGAAATCGCGCGGGCAATCGTGTTCCTCGCCTGCGAGGCCTCGTCCTACATCACCGGCGAGACGATCGACATCACCGGCGGGCCGATAATGTAGGCCCACGGCCGCATCTGTGACCCGGATCGGGGCGCGAGGGCATTGCGGACACCGGGCAAGAATGCCTAATCACCAAGTAGCGATCTGCCTGCGATGGTGTTCTCAGCTCCGGATACTTTCAAATGTCCAATATCACGCCGCGGGACTTTCTCGAGAGGCTGAACGAGATACTCCGGAAAGATCCGGAAATGCTGGAGGCGGTCCAGGCCCTGGTCTCGATCAACTGCGGCGGCAAGCCCGACGATCTCTCGTTCCTCTACGAGCTTCACAGGGAGTTGCTTGGCCAATCGACGTCGCAGTTCAGGCAAGACATTTTCGCCCTCAACGAGCTCGGCTACAAGCGTGACGGTTTCTTCGTCGAGTTCGGCGCGGCCGACGGCGTATCGGCAAGCAACACCTTGCTGCTGGAAAACCATTTCGGCTGGAACGGTATCTTGGCGGAACCGGCAGTGGGCTGGCACGAGGACCTGCACCGGAACCGCAGATGCAGCATCGACACCGGATGCGTCTGGAGTTCGTCGGGGGAGCAGCTCGCTTTCAACGAGACGGAAATAAGGGAATATTCGGCAATCGACGCGTCGGGCGGCGCCAGTGCCGACGGGGCAGACGGAAACACCGGCAAGACCTATGAGGTCACGACCATTTCCCTCAACGACCTGCTGGAAAAGCACGGTGCGCCGCGGGACATAGACTATCTGTCGATCGATACCGAAGGGAGCGAATACGACATCCTCAGCCACTTCGACTTCGATCGATACAATGTCAGGGTGATAACCTGCGAACACAATTTCGCGCCCTCGCGCGACAAGGTTTTCGAGCTCCTGTCGAGGCACGGATACCGCAGGAAACTGGAGAAGGTTTCGCAGGTCGACGACTGGTATGTGAAGGCCTAGGCCGCCAGTTGCGGCTACGCCTTTGTCGCAAGGCGTCACGCCCTTGGCGGCTGCCTCCTGTAGCTCAGCGCTTCGGCAACGTGAATCCTGCCCACCGTTTCCGCTCCTGCCAGGTCGGCGATTGTCCGCGCGACGCGGAGCATGCGGGTGTAGGCGCGCGCGGAAAGGCGCATGGCGTCGGCGGCCTGCATGAGCAGCTTGCGGCCCGCCTCGTCGGGCGTGGCATGGGCTTCGAGTGCGTCGCCGTCGAGTTCGGCGTTGGTGCGCATCGCGGTCCCTTCCAGTCGCTTCGTCTGGATGTCGCGCGCCGTCCTTACCCGTGCCGCCACTTGCGCCGAGCCCTCGGCGGGCGGTGGCAGGGCCAGGTCCGCAGCGCTCACCGGATCCACTTCGACGTGGAGGTCGATGCGGTCGAGCAGCGGGCCGGAGACTTTCGACTGGTAGTCTGCTGCACAGCGCGGCGCGCGGCTGCAACCCAGCGCCGGATCGCCCAAATGGCCGCAGCGGCACGGATTCATCGCGGCGACGAGCTGGACGCGGGCCGGAAAGGTGACATGGGCGTTGGCGCGCGCGACGCTGACTTCGCCTGTCTCCAGCGGCTGGCGCAGCGAATCGAGCACGGCGCGCTGGAATTCGGGCAGCTCGTCGAGGAACAGCACGCCGAGATGGGCCATGCTGACTTCGCCCGGCCGCACTTTCAGCCCGCCGCCGGTGAGCGCCGCCATCGATGCCGAATGATGCGGCGTGCGGAACGGGCGCATGCGGCTGATCCGCCCGCCTTCCAGCGTTCCGGCGACCGAGGCGACCATCGAGACTTCCAGCGCTTCGGCGGGCGTCAGCTCCGGCAGGATGCCGGGCAGGCAACTCGCCAGCAGGCTCTTGCCCGCGCCGGGCGGTCCGATCATCAGCAGGTTGTGCCCGCCCGCCGCGGCGATCTCGAGCGCGCGCTTGGCGGTTTCCTGCCCTTTGACCCGGGCGAGGTCCGGGCCGTGGTCCGGCGGCTCGGCCTCGCCCGGGTCGGGCAAGGGCAGCACTTGCGTGCCCTTGAGGTGATTCAGCAGGCTGACGAGATCCGGGGCGGCGATCACCGGCACGCCGCTGGCCCAGCGCGCTTCGGAGCCTTGCGCGGCCGGGCAGATCAGGCCCTTTTCCTCGGCGCTGGCATGCAGCGCGGCGAGCAGCACGCCGGGCGAAGGGACGATCCGCCCGTCCAGCGCCAGTTCGCCGACCGCGATGTAGTCGGCCAGCAGTTCCGCATCGGTCACGCCCATGGCGGCGAGCAGGGCCAGTGCGATCGGCAGGTCGTAATGCGAGCCTTCCTTGGGCAGGTCGGCGGGCGAGAGGTTGATGGTGATGCGCTTGGGCGGCAGCGACAGGCCCATGGCGGCAAGCGCGGCCTGCACCCGGTCGCGGCTTTCGCCGACGGCCTTGTCGGGCAGGCCGACGAGGTGGAAGCCGGGCATGCCCGGCGCCACCTGGCACTGCACCTCAACGGCGCGCGCCTCCAGCCCGAGGTAGGCGACTGTCGAAACGAGCGCGACCACTGCGACCCCTGTATTTTCCCGAGGGCCGTGATGGCCCACGCCTGCGCGCGTGTCGAGGGGGTGGGTCGGGAATGGAGCAATGAGCGGCTATCATTGCTCCCTTGGAAATGCGAAGCTTTGGGGAGAGGCTGATGACAGATGTGGATATCGGGTCGCGATATCGGCGAGTCTTCATCGGGGAAAATCGAAGATGAGGGACCGGCTCACGTTGAGCCGGGTGGGACAATCTCGTCGGAGGGTATCGCCATGACCGAAATGAATGCGGCTGACCAGGCCAATACGCCAATGCCGGCTCTGGCTAGCGGTTTCGACGGTTTCCGTTTCTTTCTGGACAACAATGTAACTTACGGAATCGGGGGTACCGGCACGATCTTCGGAACAGGTGGAGGGGCCAGAGTCCATGTCCGGGATGTTGCCGGCACCATCGTATTTGACCCCTCGTTCAACTCCGGAGGTCATTATATCGGGCTGCCGGGTGAAACCGAGGACTGGCAAGTCCAGCGTCACGGTTCGACGGCAAGGTTCAGCGACGGCGATACGCTTGTGCAGATACCCGTTGGAACGACCGGCTCCGGTATCGGATTCGGAGGCGTTGTCGGAGTTCTTCGGTACGAAGTCGACACCGATAGCGTGAAGATTGATGATCAGGTTGTCGGGCCTGAGTTCGAGCCGGTGATGCCGCTTTTCAACGATACATTCTGGGGCAATGACATTATCGATTTGTCCGTTGGCGGGCGGCTGTTCCTCTCACCCGGCGGAGAGGTAACGGTGAGCGGGTACCTGTCGATCTTTGGCACGGCCGAAAGCGAACACATCCTTCTGGATGGCGGGCGGGTGGTTCTGGATCCCTCGTTCAATCGCGGTGGCGACATTCTGACCCTGGGCCTTCCACACTACGAATTCAGCGCCGTGGTCGAAGGCTCGAGGGTCAAGCTGACCGGGCCCGGATATGACATAAGCATTCCCGTCGGCACCGCAGGCATGGAGGTCGAGTTTTCCAACGATAGTCGGACATTGCGTTACGACAGCGACATCGGCCGGGTGTTTATCGGAGATCAGATAATACTGGGAGAGGGGGAAGATGGGCCTGTCCCGGCGGCGAGCTCATTGAGCGTATTCGGTTAGCCGGTCCCGGTCCCTCCCGCATCCCGCATCCATTGCTTCCGCAGCCCGTTTATCAGAGCGCCAGCGGCTCGATCTGTTTGAGCTGTTCCACCGACGGTCCGAACAGGGTCTCCACCTTGCCCGCAGGGTCGTCGCCCACGGCGGAGGCCATGACCGTGGCGGTGCCGACTGCGGCATAGGCCTCGCCGGCGCGCAGCACGTCGTCGACCGTCCAGCTTTCGTCGGCGCTGAGCAGGGCGGTGACTTCGATCTCGCCGATGTCCCGGCCCACCGCGTCGCAGTGTCTTCTGAGGACGTCGATCTTGTGGGCCACGTCATCGGGGCTGCCGAAGAAGTTGCAGGCGTCCGCATATTGCGCGACCAGCCGCAGCGTCTTCTTCTCGCCGCCCCCGCCGATCATGATCCTCGGGCGGGGCGAAGACACGGGCGCGGGTGAACACAGCGTCTCGGCAAGCTGGTAATGCTTGCCATGGAACGGACCGTTGTCGTCGCTCCACATCTGCAGGCAGATCTGCAGCGCTTCCTCTAGCCGCTCGAAACGTTCGGCAAGCGGCGGGAAGGGAACTCCAAGGCCCTTGTGCTCGCGCTCGTACCACGCCGCGCCGATGCCCAGTTCGGCACGCCCGCCCGACAGCACGTCGAGCGTCGTCATCGTCTTGGCGAGCAAGCCGGGATGGCGATAGGTAACGCCGGTGACCAGCACGCGCATGCGCAGGCTCTGCGTGACTCCGGCCACGAAACCGAGCGCGGTATAGCATTCCAGCATCGGGTCTTCGCCCGGCGCCATCATGTCCATCTGGAAGAAGTGGTCCATGACGGAGAGGGTGCGGATGCCGACGTCTTCCGCCGTGCGGGCGAGCTCTGCCACGCCCCGAGCGATGCCGGAGGGGCCTCCAGCCCAGTCGAATCGGGTGACGTGAAGATCCAGGTGCATGTCCGGCAACCCTCCATTTCTTTCGCATGCGGCGTCCTTGATATGTCTGGCCGCACGGCAGTTCCCCGGCATGATCGGGCAAACGCGCGGTCAAGGCAAACACGCTCTTAACCCTCGCGCGCAGCCTCCTGTTAATCCTTGCCGTCAGCATTGGGGTAAAGGGTTGGCGCGCACCCTTGCGGCATGCGTTCGCTTGCCGTTTTTATCTTTTCGGTCCTTGCCTTTGCCGCGAGCCCCCTGGCGGCACAGGAGATCGTTTATGAGACTGTCGTGCTGGAGGAGGCGGCCTGGCTCGACGGCGGCAGCGAACGTTACCTTTCGACGCAACCGGCCGTGGTGCCCCAGGCGGATGTCCCTGATGCAATCGCCGAATACGGCCCGTTCCGCGTGTTCGACGAGGGGCGTGCGGCGCTTGTCGACGTTACGGATTCGCGTTCACCCGGAGCGTTCCGGGCGATGCTGCGCGATTTTCCCGGCATCGCGGTCATCGAAATGATCGATTGCCCCGGCACCGACGACGATCGCGCCAATCTTCAGCTCGGCCGGATGATCCGCGCCCGCGGAATGGTGACCTATGTGCCGGCGGGCGGTTCGGTTCGCTCCGGTGCGGTCGAGCTGTTCCTGGCCGGATCGCACCGGATCATCGACGACGGCGCCGAATTCGCGGTCCATGCGTGGATCGATGAGGACGGGCGTCAGGCGCAGGATTACGCGCCGGATGCTCCGGAAAACCGCAAGTACCTGGCCTATTATCGCGACATGGGCATGGGCGAGGGGCAGGCACTGGCATTCTATGCGATGACCAATTCCGCGCCTTTCGAGCAGGCGCTGTGGCTCGATGCCGCGGAAATGCGGGGCTGGCTGGACACCGGCGAGCCCGGCGAAGTGCAAAAGCAGCCACTGCTCGCGAATCTTGACTTGAGCATCCCGCTCCACTAACGGCCCTTGCTTGCAATGCGGTCGCCCTTGCAGGCGGCCCTTTTTGTTCGTGCCCGCAAGGGTGCCCGGTATTCAGACGATCGAGTATAGAGGTTTGCGATGAAGCGCACTTTCCAGCCCAGCAATCTCGTGCGCAAGCGGCGTCACGGCTTCCGCGCCCGCAAGGCCACTGTCGGCGGCCGCAAGGTGCTTGCCGCCCGTCGCGCCCGCGGCCGCAAGAAGCTGTCGGCCTGAGCGAGGCCGCAAGCCCGCCTTCCAACGATTCGGCGCGGTTGAAGGTTCTCACCCGCCGTTCCGATTTTCTCGCCGCCAACCGGGGCCTGCGGATCGCGCGCCCCGGCTTCGTGCTGCTCACGCGCGCCAACGGCGGCGCCGGCAAGCGCTACGGCATCACCGTCACCAAGCGGATCGGCAATGCGGTGGTCCGCAACCGGATGAAGCGGCGCTTTCGCGAACTGCTGCGCGAACTCTTGCCCGAATACGGGCTTGCCGATACCGACCACGTGCTGATCGGCCGAGAAGGCGGGATAGAGCGCGATTTCGGTCGCCTGCGCGAGGAACTGGTGGTCGCGCTCGATCGTGCGAAGGCCGGCAAGGGCGACAAACCCCGCAAGCCGAGGGGGAAACGATGAAGCAAGTGCTGATCTGGATCGCCCGCGCCTGGCAGCTCGGCCCGTCGCGGATCCTGCCGCCGACCTGCCGCTACATGCCGTCCTGCTCGCAATACGCGATCGAGGCGCTGCAGAAATATGGTGCGATTAAGGGTGGCTGGCTGGCGACGAAGCGTCTATTGCGCTGCCACCCATGGGGCGGGCACGGGTATGACCCGGTGCCGTAGGCACGCGCCGCCGACGCAGTGATGACGGAAGAAGAACAGGGACGCCTTCGTGGATAACCAGCGCAATATCATCCTTGCGGTCGTACTGACCGCCTTGGTGCTTTTCGGCTGGGATGCCGCGCTGCGCTATCTCTATCCGCAGGCCGAGAAGCCGAAGCCTGAAGCCGGCGCGCCGGCAGCGGTTCCCGAGGAGCCGGGCGGCGCCAAGCCGACGCGGGAAGGCGGGCTGACCAGCGCAGCGGACATAGCGCTGGAAAAGAAGGACCTGAAGCAGGTCCTTTCCGCGGGCGGCCGTCTGCCGGTGAAGGCGCCGGGCCTGTCGGGATCGGTCAACCTGACCGGCGCGATCATCGACGACCTCGTCGTCAACCGCCATCGCCAGGCGGTCGAGAAGGACAGCGGGCCCGCCCGCCTGTTTTCGCCGGCGGGAACGCCTGCCCAGCATTTCGCCCAGTTCGGCTGGGTCGGCGCGGGGATCGAGCTGCCGGATGCCGAAACGCGCTGGTCGGCGCCCGACGGCGCCACGCTTACGCCTGACAACCCGGTGGAACTCAGCTGGATCAATCCGACCGGCCAGTCGTTCAGGATCAACCTGTCGATCGACGACGACTACATGATCACGGCGAAGCAGACCTTGGCGAACCTGGGCGACGGTTCGGTGGTGGTGCAGCCTTTCGCGCTGATCAACCGCACCGACAAGACCGCGAGCCTCGACAGTTTCAATGTCCACTCCGGCCCGATCGGCGCGTTCGACGATGCCGTCCAGTACGGCCCGGACTATGACGACCTGCGCGACGAAGGCACTGTCCGCAACGACGGCAAGACCGGGTGGATCGGTTTCACCGACGTTTACTGGCTGTCGGCCCTGATTCCCGGAAAGGTTTCTGCAGACAGCGATTTCCGGGCGCTTGGCAGCGGGCTGTACCGCGCAGACCTGCTCTACAAGCCGGTGACGGTGGCCAGGGGCAAGCAGGTGACGACCGAGACCCGACTGTTCGCGGGCGCCAAGGAAAGCGCCGCGCTCGACCGCTATGAGGACGGCGGCGTGCCCAAGTTCAGCCGGGCGATCGACTGGGGCTGGTTCGAAGTCATCGAGAAGCCGATCCTGTGGCTGCTCAAGAAGCTGTTCACTCTCGCCGGCAATTTCGGCGTCGCCATCATCCTGCTGACCGTGATCGTCCGCGGCATCATGTTCCCCATCGCCCAGCGCCAATTCGCGAGCATGGCCGCGATGCGCGCGATCCAGCCGAAGATGAAAGCGCTCCAGGAGCGCTACAAGGACGACAAGCAGAAGCAGCAGCAGGAGATCATGGCGCTCTACAAGAAAGAGGGCGTCAATCCGCTGGCCGGCTGCCTGCCGATCTTCCTGCAGATCCCGATCTTCTTCGCGCTTTACAAGGTGTTGATCCTGGCGATCGAGATGCGCCACCAGCCCTTCGTGCTGTGGATCAAGGACCTGTCCGCTCCCGATCCGCTCCACATCCTCAACCTGTTCGGCCTGCTGCCGTTCACGCCGCCCAGCTTCCTGGGCATCGGCGTGCTCGCGGTTCTGCTGGGCGTGACCATGTGGTTCCAGTTCCGCCTCAACCCGGCGCAGATGGACCCGATCCAGGAGCAGATGTTCAAGATCATGCCCTGGGTGATGATGTTCATCATGGCGCCTTTCGCGGCCGGCCTGCTGCTGTACTGGACGACATCGAACGTGCTGACGATTGCCCAGCAGACCTATCTCTATTCTCGGCACCCGCAGCTTAAGGCGCAGGCCGAGAAAGAGGCGGCTGACAAGAAACGGGCTGCGGACCGTGACAAGCCCGCCAAGAGCGGGAAGTGACGGACAGCGAGGACTTGGCCGAACGGGCGGGCAAGCTGTTCTCCGGCAGGGTCGAGTTCCTCAAGAGCGCGCCCGCGCTCAAGTTCCTGCCCGACCCGGTCGTCCCCGAGATCGCGTTTTGCGGCCGGTCCAATGTCGGCAAGTCCTCCCTGCTCAACGCGCTGACCGGGCGAAAGTCGATCGCGCGCACTTCGGTGACGCCGGGGCGCACGCAGGAGCTGAACTTCTTCGATGTGGGTGACCCGCTGGTGTTCCGGCTGGTCGACATGCCGGGCTACGGCTTCGCCAAGGCGCCGGTCAAAGTGGTCGAAAAGTGGAAGAACCTGGTCAGGAGCTATCTGCGCGGGCGGCAGGTGCTCAGGCGCACGCTGGTGCTGATCGACGCCCGCCACGGCATCAAGCCGGTCGATACCGAGATCATGCGGATGCTCGACGAGGCGGCGGTGGGATATCGCATCGTCCTCACCAAGGCGGACAAGGTGAAGGAGAGCGAGCTAGCCGGGATGCTCGCGCGCACGGAAGCCGAAACGCGCAAGCATCCCGCGGCTTACCCGCAGATCCTCGTCACCTCATCGGAGACCAAGAGGGGGATCGAGGACCTGCGGGCGGCCGTGCTCGCGGACGCGGAAGCGTGAGAGAGGTAGCGTCTTCCGGCCCGCATGCCTCCCCGTGCGGTACCTGACCGCACCCGGAGAAGAATTCGGCCGGTCAGTGCAACCCGAACAGGCGCTGCAGCAGGCTCGGTTTCTTGTCCTGGTCCATCGGCAGAATCGGCCCGTAGGTCAGATAGCGCTGATGCGCGTCGCGATGCGGGCGCGGCATGATCCACTCGTGCGGGCGACTGCTGTGGTATCGATATGCTGACATGATCAACTCCTCGAAGGCAATTTAATTTCGTGTCCCTGAACCGGGCCTTACTCGCCCTGAACAGTTGCCATTCTCGCGGAGTTGATGATTTCCGGCTGTGTGCCAGCGCACAGGCGTGATGTGATTTTTGCCACATTGTCGGGCCAGAAACGGTCGGAAAAGCCGGGAGTTCTGCGGTGGTTCACCTCGTGCCCATCCGCCCCCGCCTTCGCGGGGTTTGCGGCGATTGCAACACGCCGAGTTTGTCGGGCGTCAGGGGATCTTGCGGACCGCAAAACCTATCCGCGTCGGGCCCTGCCCGTGCTCGAAAGCGGCAGCGGCGAATTTCGGACGGGACAGGCGGACCACGACGTCGTTGGAAAAGCCGACCAGTTCGGTGGGCATGCCGATGAAGTTGCGGTCCGCCTTGCCGTTGCCGTTCGCATCGTAATAGGCCTGCGCGGCGTATCGGCCCGGCGGCACGCCCCGGACGATAACGGTGGTCGTGCCGGCCACGGCCGGCGCCTCGGCCGACCACGGGCAATCCTCGCGGGTGAATTTTGTCTCGGGGCAGATGTCGACGTGCACCTTGCCCTTGGCGGCGGCGATCCCGGATACCGCGACGGTGATCGGTGCGCCGGGCTGGTTGGCGGCGGCGAGGGCAAGGGCGGCAAGGATCGCAGCAAGTGCGCGCATCGCCTGTATATGCGTGGGCAGGCCGATCCTGTCCAGCGCGCGGACCTACCCATCCGGCCTGCCCGTTCATCCTCGACTCCTGCTGGCTGAACGGCTAGGCGTCACCTCCGCAAACGGGGGCGCGTTCCATGAAGCTGATCATCGGCAACAAGAACTATTCGAGCTGGTCCCTGCGAGGCTGGCTCGCGGCAAAGCAGTCCGGCCTGCATTTCGAAGAACTCACCGTGCCGCTCTATGGCGAGGAATGGGATCGCAGAAAGCGCCAGACCCAGGATCTTGCCCCTTCGTCCGGCAAGGTCCCGATCCTGTGGGACGGCGATGCCGTGGTGTGGGACAGCCTCGCCATCGTTGAATACCTGGCCGACAAGGTGGGGCGTGACCGCTTCTGGCCCAAGGCCGACGAAGCCCGGGCGATGGCCCGCTCGATGGTCGCCGAGATGCATTCGAGCTATCTGCCGCTGCGCCATGCCTGCCCGATGAACATCCGCCGCCGCATGGAAGGCGTCGAGCTGCCGGACGAGGTCAAGGCCGACATCGTGCGCATCCTCACCCTGTGGGCCGAAGCGCGCGCGCGTTTCGGCAAGGGCGGGCCGTTCCTGTTCGGCACCTTCTGCGCCGCAGACGTGTTCTACGCACCGGTGGTGAGCCGATTCCTGACCTATGGTGTGGGCGTACCCGGTTTCGCAGAGGCCTATATGGAGGCGGTCTGGGAGCACGAGTGGATGCAGCAATGGATCGCCGCCGCCGAAACCGAGGAATGGGTGATCGAACAGTTCGAGGAACCGGCCCGGGCCTGAAGTCTGCCGCAGGGCGATTCCAGCCCTGCCTCCTGAAAGCTTGCTGCCCTCTGCCGCAGGGCCTATTCTCGCGCTGAAGGGGAAGCCGGACTGTCTCCGTTCCTATCGACACAACGGTGGGGTTTTGCTTTCCCTTCACCTTCCACGACCATCGCTGCATGCCCCACGTTGTGCACGGAACGGTCGCGCTATAGTCTTGCCGCCGGGAGATACAGGAAAGGCAGGACAGGACCGTGGCGACCACAACAGAAGACTTGCCGGTCGAGCTGAGAGAATGGCTCGACCGCAGCCAGATCACCGAAGCGCTCTACACCTATTGCCGCGCTGTCGACCGGGTCGACCGCGAACTGGGCTATTCGATCTGGAACGAGGGCGCGCAAGTCGATTACGGCGAAGCGATCTTCGTCGGCCCGGCTCGCGGCGTGATCGATCATATCTGCGACTCACATCTGCAGGGGATCGCGCATTCGCACCAGATCGCGAATGTCATCATCCGGCTCGACGGCGACCGTGCCTTCAGCGAAGCATACGTCAATTCCGCCATGCGCATGATGCACGAGGGCGAGCTGCTGCAGGTCAACACGCGCGGTCGTTATCTCGACCGCTGGTCGCGCCGGGATGGCCGCTGGGGCATCGACAGGCGCGTCTTCGTCAACGATTTCGACGAGGTGCGGCGCGCGGTCCCCGGTTCCATCCCGCCCAGGCTCACGCTGGACCGCAACGATCTTTCCTACGCCCTGTTCGAAGGCCGTCTGTGAATGGCGGCAGGCGCCCTGCTTGTTTCCGCGTAGCTTAGCCCATATGCGGTGGTGCAGCCATGAGTGAAGCTGATCCTGCCGTCCAGAGCGTAGCCGATATGGCGGAAGCGCTGATCGCCTGCCCGAGCGTCACGCCGGCCGCCGGGCTGGTTTTCGATTGCCTGGAAGCGCAGCTCGCGCCGCTGGGTTTCGCCGTGCACCGCGCCATTACCGGCGAGCCTCCGGACGGGCCGGTGGAAAACCTCTTCGCGATCCGGGAAGGGCCGGAAGGCAGCCGTCATTTCGCCTTCGCCGGCCATGTCGACGTCGTCCCGCCAGGTGAGGGCTGGACCAGCGCGCCGTTCGCGCCGGAGCGTCGCGGTGACCTGCTCTACGGGCGCGGTGCGGTCGACATGAAAGGCGCGATCGCGGCGATGGTCGCGGCTGTGCGCGAAATCCCGGCCGAGGCCGGTACGATCAGCTTCGTCATCACCGGCGACGAGGAAGGTCCGGCGAAGTTCGGCACGCTCGCGCTGATCGATCACATGCGCGAAGTCCGCGCCATTCCCGACCTGTGCCTTGTCGGCGAGCCGACTTCGGTTTCGCGGCTGGGGGATATGGTCAAGATCGGCCGCCGCGGCTCGGTCAACATCTGGCTGGAAGTGGAAGGCTGCGAAGGCCATGTCGCCTATCCGCACCTCGCCGACAATCCGGTCCCGAAGCTGGTCGCGCTTCTGGCGGACCTCGACGCACTGGTGCTCGACGAAGGGACCGACTGGTTCCAGCCGTCCAATCTCGAGATCACCGACCTCACGGTGGGCAATCCCGCGCATAACGTCATTCCGCCCAAGGCCGGTGCGCGGATATCGATCCGTTTCAACGATCTGCATACCGGCGAGAGCCTGTCCGAGCGCGTTTCCGGCATCGCCGAGAGCCACGGCGGCACCGCCCGCGCGGTGATTTCCGGCGAGGCCTTCCTGACGAAGCCCGGCGCCTTTTCCGATATGGTGGCCAGCGCCGTCGAAGCCGAGACGGGCATTGCTCCGGAGCTTTCGACAAGCGGGGGAACGTCCGACGCGCGTTTCCTCAAGGTGCTGTGCCCTGTGATCGAACTGGGCTTGCCCAACGCCACGATGCACAAGCGCGACGAGGCTGCCGCGCTCGCCGATCTAGAAACGCTCGCCCGGATCTACCGGCGAATCGCCGAAGCGGGGCTGGCCGGATAAATTCCAAGGGGACAAGCATGCTTCGCTTCTGGTTCGCAATCCCGCTCTGGCGGCGAGTCATCGCGGCGCTTGTCCTGGGTATCGTCACCGGCATCCTGCTCGGTCCGGAAGCGGAAAGCATCAAGTGGATCGGCGACTTCTTCATCAAGTCGATCAAGATGCTGGTCGTTCCACTCATCTTCGTATCGATCGTGGGCGGCGTCGCTTCCATCGGCGACCTGCGCAAGCTTGGCGCGGTGGGCTGGCGGGCGCTGGTGCTGTTCCTGGTCACCGGCCAGGTAGCCGTATGGCTCGGCCTTGCCCTGGGCACCTTCTTCACCCCGGGCCTGGGCGTCGATACCAGCGCGATCGAGCTGGGGCCGATACCCGAACCGAGCCAGACGACCGCCGTCGACATGATCCTTTCGCTGGTGCCGGAAAGCCCGATCCAGGTGATGGCCGATGCACAGGTCCTGCCGCTGATCGTCTTCGCGCTGCTGATAGGAATCGGCATCGTCATGGCCGGGGAGGAAGGCGGCCCGGTCGTACGCGTCTTCGACAGCGGCGCGGCGGTCATGCAGAAGGTCACGATGATCGTCATGGAACTCACGCCGTTCGGCGTGTTCGCGCTCATGGCTTGGGTGGCGGGAACCCTTGGGCAGGATGCGCTGTTCGCACTCGCCAAGCTGGTGGCGCTGAACTACCTCGGCTGCCTGCTGATCATCGGGGTAATGTACACCTCGCTGATCCGCTTACTGGCGAAGCTGCCTATCCACGATTTCTTCCGCGGGATCGTCGATGCCGTGGCCGTCGCCTATTCGACCGCCTCGTCCAGCGCGACCCTGCCGGTGACCCTGCGCTGCACGCAGCGCAATCTGGGCGTGAGCCGCTCGACTTCCAGCTTCGTCGTCTCGCTCGGCGCGACGATCAACATGGACGGCACCGCCATGTATCTCGGCCTTGCCACCCTCTTCGGTGCGCAGGTCTTCGGCATCGACCTCAGCTTCGGGGACTATGTGCTGATCTCGGTGCTCGCCACTCTCGGCTCGGTCGGGGCGGCGGGCATTCCCGGCGCGGGACTGATCATGATGGCGCTCGTATTCGGCGCGGTGGGCGTGCCGCTGGAGACGATCGCTTTCGTCGCCGGCGTCGACCGGATCATGGACATGATGCGCACGGCGACCAATGTCACCGGCGATGCGGCGGTAACCACCACCGTGGCGGTGCTGACCGACGGCATCGACCGTGAGGAAATGATCAGCGCCGACGACGTCTGAGATGGCTGTGCACTCATTCCCCTCCCGCAAGCGGGAGGGGCCGAGGATGGGCATGGGCCGCAGGGCTAACCTCGCTGCGTCCCGGGCAATATCGCTTTCGAATAAGTCGTCATCCCCGCGAAAGCGGGAATGACGAGACTTTTCAGGAAAAGACTATTTCTTCTCGACCTCTACCGGCACGAACTTGCCGAGGCCGCAGCCCGGTCCCCGCTCCAGGCTTCCGCCGATGCGGCGCAGCACATAGATGATGTCGGTGCTGCACAGCTGGGTTAGCGAAGTCTCGTAGGTGAACGCGTCTTCCGACTTCAGGCCGGGGCAGCGGTGCGGCAGCGTGTTGCGCCAGACCTTCTTGCCGCCGCCCATGAAATCGATCGTCCAGTCGTCGCGGATTCGCGTCGAGCTGATCTGCGCGATCGGAATGCAGCTTCGGGCTTCGCCGACAACTTTCGCTGCCGGAGAGACCGGCGGTCTTCGCGGAGGCTCCTGGGCGCAGCCGGCAAGAGCCAGCGAAGCCGAAGCGGCGGTAAGGGCAAGGCGCAAATTCATGACATCCTCCTTCAAGAGCGTGTCGTTGCAGTCTTCCGGCGGGTTTTCCCCGCCGGTTTCGCCCCCTTCTCGAGTATCTTCGCCTTGAAGCTGCACAAGTCAACCACCGGACAGCGCCAGCATTCGGGCGTGCGCGCCTTGCAGATGTAGCGGCCGTGAAGGATCAGCCAGTGATGCGCGCCCACCCGGAAGGGTTCGGGAACCTTCTTCTCCAGCCCCTTCTCGACCGCGAGCGGCGTCTTGCCTTTGGCAAGGCCGGTGCGGTTGCACACCCGGAAGATATGCGTGTCGACGGCGAAGGTCTCCGCGCCGAACGCGCAGTTCATGACGACGTTGGCGGTCTTGCGCCCCACGCCGGGCAGCTCCATCAGCGTATCGCGGTCGGCCGGAACCTCGCCGCCGAAATCGCGCACCAGGATTTCGGAAAGGGCGATCACGTTCTTGGCCTTGGAATTGAACAGGCCGATCGACTTGATGTGCTGCTTGAGGCCGTCCTCGCCCAATTCCAGCATCTGCCGTGGCGTCGTCACTTCGCGAAACAGCGCCCGCGTCGCCTTGTTCACCCCGACATCGGTCGCCTGCGCCGACAGCACCACGGCGACGAGCAACTGATAGATGTTGCCGTATTCCAACTCCGTCTCGGGCGAGGGGTTGGCCTTGGCCAGCCGCCGGAAGAATTCGAAAATGTCGTCGCGCTTCATATCGGGTTTGCCGCCGCTTCTTCCGCCGCCGCTTCGCGGTGCCGCTGCATTGCCTCGCTGAAGGCTGCCGCCATGATGCCGGTGGGCATGGCGACGAGGCCGATGCCGCCCAGCGCGACCAGCGAGGCGAGGAACTTGCCGATCGGGGTGATCGGCGAGACGTCGCCATAGCCAACGGTTGTGAGCGTGATGATCGACCACCACAGCGAGCGGGGAATCGAGCCGAAGGCTTCCGGCTGCACCTCGCGTTCGGCCCAGTAGAGCGCGGTCGCGCCGAACAGCAGCAGCATGCCGGCAAGCGCCATCGTCACGAACAGTTCGTAGCGGCGCTCGGCAATCGCGCGGGCGAGTTCCTGCAAGGCGCGGGAGAAGCGGCCGAACTTGGCGAGCGCCGCCAGCCGCAGCAGCCGCACCAGCCTGAGGATCGCCGCGTCGCTAAAGAAGAAGGGCGAGAGTGAGGCCACGACGACCACAAGGTCGATTATGGCCATCGGCGAGACGATGAAGCGCAGGCGCTTGCCCAGGGCGGAACCGTCCCCGTCCGATTCGGCGACGCTCCATACCCTGCCGGCATACTCGACAGCGAACACCACGCCGAAGAACATCTCCAGCGCAATGAAGGCGTTGCGGTGGGAGCGCACGATCGTCGGCTCGGTGCCGATGATGGACAGTGCGACCGCGGCGATGATCACCACGACCATGAAACGATTGAAGGGAGTGAGCTTGCCGCCGGCCTCTGCCCGGGCGAAGAGCTGGCGATAGGTCTTGTTGCGCAGGCTTGCCGTCAAAGTCCCAGCACCTCGGGCATAGTGTAGCGTCCGGCCGGCTTGCCGATCAGCCACAGCGCCGCCTTCACCGCGCCCTTGGCGAAAATCATCCGGTTCTCGGCCAGATGCGACAAGGCGATACGCTCGTTGTCCGACAGAAAATGGACAGCATGGTCGCCGGGTACGGATCCGCCGCGCAGGCTGGCGAAGCCGATCGCGCCCTGCCTGCGTGCCCCGGTGATCCCGTCGCGACCGCGCTCGCTGCTCTCCGCGAGGTCGATCCCGCGCCCGCCGGCCGCCGCTTCGCCGAGCAGCAGCGCGGTGCCCGAAGGCGCATCGACCTTGTTGCGGTGGTGCGTTTCGACGATTTCGATGTCCCAGTCCTCGCCGAGCCGGCTTGCCGCCTCGCGCACCAGATGGGCGAGCAGGGTGACGCCGAGCGAGGTGTTGCCGGTCTGCAGGACGGCGAGGTCGTGGCTGGCGCTGTCGACCAGGAAGTGGTGCCGCTCCTCGAGCCCGGTGGTGCCGACGACCAGCGGTACGCCTGATTCCATCGCCGCGTCGAGATTGGCTTCCAGCGCGCCGGGCGAGGAGAAATCGACAAGCACATCGCTCTGTTTCGCCAGCGCGAGCGGATCGCCCCCGACATCGATGCCGCCGGCAAGGTCTTCCCCGGCGTCGGCAATGGCCTGGGCGATCGCGTGACCCATGCGTCCCTTGCTGCCGATGATACCGATGCGCGCCATTGAATTCCCTTTCTTCTCCGCTTCGGCCGGACCGGAGCGGGGCCGTTTCCAAGCAAGTGGAAAACGTCTCTATTCCGTGCTTCATGGGCGACATGAGCCAAATCCGCAACATCGTCATCCTCACCGGGGCCGGTGTGAGCGCCGAGAGCGGTATCGATACTTTCCGCACCCAGGGCGGGTTGTGGGAACGCTACAAGCCGGAAGATGTCGCGACGCCGGAAGCCTTCGCGCGCGACCCCGATCTCGTGCTTTCCTTCTACGACATGCGCCGCGCGGCGATTCAGGAAAAGCTGCCCAACGAGGCGCATTTCGCGCTGGGCAGGCTCGACGCCGAGTGGAAGGGCGACCTGCTGATCGTTACGCAGAACATCGACGACCTGCACGAGCGGGGTGGGGCCTCGCGCGTGCTGCACATGCACGGCGAGCATCTCAATGCCTGGTGCACTGCGTGCGACGTGCGCTCGCCTTGGCGCGGCCCGCTCATCGAGCGACCGGCCTGCCCGGCTTGCGGGGCGAAGGCGTTGCGGCCCGATGTCGTCTGGTTCGGCGAGATGCCCTATCGCATGGATGAGATATATGCCGCGCTGCGCGAGGCGGACCTGTTCGTCTCGATCGGGACCTCGGGCGCGGTCTATCCCGCTGCGGGCCTCGTGCGCGGCGCCCGCGATCTGGGCGCACGGACTCTCGAGCTCAATCTCGAGCCGTCGCAGGGTTCGGCCTGGTTCCACGAAAGCCGTCTCGGTCCGGCGACCGAGGTGGTGCCTGCCTGGGTAGAAGAAATGCTGTCGTGAAACGGAAATAAAACTGTCAGAATTACTTGGCCGGGGAGGTATTCTATCTCGAGCTCCCGCCGCAGCCCCGGCAGTCCGGGTCCTTCGCGATCCGCAGGGTGCGCAGCGACGGACCGAGCCCTTCGAACAGATGCAGCTTGCCCCATTGCGGATCGCCCAGCGCCGCGCGGCCGGAAAGGATAACTCGAATCGCGTGCATCGCCGCGAAGCTGCCGACGATGCCTGCCATCGCGCCGAGCACCCCGTCGGCGGCGCAGCTGTCGCAATCGTCCTCGTCGAACGCATCGCCGACAAAGCAGCGATAGCAGGGCTGGTCGGCCAAGTGACCGGAAAAATTGGCGATTTGTCCCTGGAATCGCCCGATCGCCGCCGTGGTCAGCGGAATCCCGGCGGCGACGCAGGCGTCGGAAACGGCTAGCCGAGTCGCGAAATTGTCACAGCCGTCAAGTACCAGTTGCGTGCCATCGAAGACTTGCCCGGCGTTATCGACACCCAACCTCCCAACGACCGGGAGGACTTCGATGGCTCTATCGAACTGCCGCACCCATTCGGCTGCCGCTTCCGCCTTGGGCATGCCGAGATCGGCAGGAGTAAAGATCGTCTGTCGCTGGAGGTTGCTTTCCTCGACGACGTCGCTGTCGACAAGCGTCAGCCGGCCGATCCCCGCTGCCGCAAGGTACTGCAATGCCGGGCTGCCGATACCGCCACAGCCCACCATGAGGACATGAGCTTCCGCCAGGGCGACCTGGCCGGCTCCGCCCACTTCGGGCAGAACGATATGGCGGGCGAAACGGGAGAGGCGTTCGGGAGGCAGACTCATGCAATGCCCATAACGCCAATGGCGCGAAAGCGGTAACCCCGCTTTTCGCGGGGAGCCTTGTTTGCGGTGTCGCGCCCCCGGATGATCCGGGGGCGCGGCATCGGCTTGTCAGCTTTCGAGTTGCCGGAGCAGGCTGCGCACGTCGCCGTCCATGTCGGCGTCGCGCTGGCGCAGGTCCTCGATCAGGCGCACCGCGTGGATCACGGTCGAGTGATCGCGGCCGCCGAACTTGCGGCCGATCTCCGGATAACTGCGCGGAGTCAGCACCTTGGCGAGATACATCGCGACCTGCCGCGGCCGCACGACAGAACGCGCGCGCCGCTTCGACGACATCTCCGTCCGGTCCACGCAGTAGAACTGGCAGACGGTGCGCTGGATCTCGTCGATCGTGATGCGCCGGCGATTGGCCGAGAGGATGTCGGTCAACTGCTCTTCGGCAAGCTGGAGCGAAACCTCCTGTCCGGTGAGCTGGGCGTAGGCGATCAGCTTGTTGAGGCCGCCGACCAGCTCGCGCACGTTGCGGTTGATCGTGCGGGCGAGGAACTCGATGACGTCGGCCGGGACTTCCGCCGGCGAGAAGCGCGCCAGCCGGTGTTCCAGGATCGAGCGGCGCAGCTCGATGTCGGCCGGCTGGATGTCCGCGACCAGCCCCATCGACAGGCGCGAAAGCAGCCGGGGCTCGACGCCGTCGAGAGCTTGCGGCGCGCGGTCGGCGGCGAAGACCAGCCGCTTTCCTTCGGCCAGCAGGGCGTCGATCGTATACAGGAGTTCTTCCTGTGCACTCGCCTTGCCGATAATAAATTGAATGTCATCAACAAGTAAAAGGTCGAAACCGCGCAGCCGCGCCTTGAATTCGATCATCTGGTTCTGCCGCAGCGCCTGGACGAATTCGACCATGAACCGCTCGGCCGAGCAGTAGAAGATTCGCGCGCGCGGGTGGGCGCCCAGATAGGAATGGCCGATCGCATGCAGCAGGTGGGTCTTGCCCTGGCCTGTCGCCGCCTTGAGGTAGAGCGGCGAGAATTGCGGCGTTTCCGTCGCGGCCATGCGCTGGGCGGCATTGCATGCCAGCACATTGGCCGAGCCGGTCACGAAGGTGACGAAAGTCAGCGAGGGATCGAGACCGATCGTGCCCTGGCCGAGGCCGCCGAACTCGTCTCCGCCAAGGGCGCCCGAACCCGTGTCGCGGCCGAAGCGCGTGCCGTCGTTGGCCGGAGGCCGCGGCTCGCCGCCGTTGCCGAGCCGCAGCTCAGGCAGCTGGCGTCGCCCGGGGTGCACGGAAATGCGCACCTGCCGCAAGTCCGGCCGGGCAATCTTCCAGGCCAGGGACAAGCGGTCCGAAAAACGGTCCGCGACCCAGTTCGCCGAAAATTCCGTCGGCAGGAACAGGTCCAGAGTCCCGGATTCCTTGCAGATGGTGCCCAGCTGAATCGGTTTGATCCACTGGCTGTGGAGCTGATGGCCAAGATCCTTCCTCAAGCCCTGGCTGATGTCGGCCCAATCCGCCGCGAGATCCAGAGCTTCCCGATCCTCATCCATTGCCGCCCCGTATGCCTTTCCTTTGGCGGCCGCTGTCTTGGACCGCAGATTTTTCGCCGAAGAAACCGCCATTGGGCTCCTCCTCCCATAAAAATGACTCACCTCATCTGCCTTCCGCCGGCAAGAAACCCGGCAGGACGCGCAACTATATCGCTCCCGCTTCCCCTAGATGCGGGAAGCGACAAGCATTCTCTCTCGTATGATCAACGGCCGGGTCCGCTCCGGCCGAAGAACTTCTTAAGTGGGTCGCTTGGCGGAGGGCAAGGCGCTCGTCGTAAAAAAAATGAAATAATTGCCTTGACAGGGCAGGACCCCCGGAAAACTCTTCCTGAAGGTATTAACCCTATGAATTACATATGGCTTTTAGCCAACATGCTTCGCGAATCGCGGGAATTCAACAACTTCGAAAATCGGCACGTCTAAAGCTCTTCGAAGCAGAGTTAATGCTTCGAAGATATGCTTTCCACATGTTCTGTTTTCGTCCCGCCCGATGCTCTCGGCGGGGCCGAATCGGCTCAGCGAATCAGAGTGCGGCGATGCGCTTGCTGAGTCGCGACAGCTTCCGGGCGGCAGTGTTCTTGTGAACGACGCCGCGCGCGACACCGCGCGCGAGTTCCGGCTGGGCCACCTTGAATGCTTCGGCTGCCGCTGCCTTGTCACCGCCCTCGATAGCGGCCTCGACATTCTTTACGAATGTGCGAATGCGGCTCATGCGATTGCCGTTGATGACGGCACGGCGCTGGTTGCGGCGGATGCGCTTGCGGGCTTGCGGCGTATTGGCCATGAAACTCTTCGACCTCTGTTTCGTTCGGCTGCGTTTGGCGCATGCCGGTAAGAATGTTCAATCTCGTGCAAAAACGCGAGGCTGACATTCGTCACCTCGCGGGAAGCGCGGCCCTTAGCGGCGGGGCGCCGGATCGTCAAGCAAATGCCGCCCCGACAGATACCGGCCGCATAGCGCATGCGAGCCCGACAAGCCATGAAAGGAGCCGTCCCGTGCCGAAAACAGACTGGTGTGAGGCGCCGCGATGAGCGTCAGGATCGGCATGGGGCCGGGATTGGGAGCACAGCTTTCTCCCGGCGAATACTGGCGCTGGATCGACCATTGCGAAGAGTCGGGCGTCGACAGCCTCTGGCATTCCGACCAGTTGCTCGGCTCCACGCTGGAGCCGGTGACGATGCTTGCGGCGCTTGCCGCCCGTACGAGCCGCATGCGCTTCGGCACGAACGCGCTCGTCCTGCCGTTCCGCGATCCGGTGGTGATCGCCAAGGAATTCGCGACGGTGGATCTCGTCGGCGGCGGCCGGCTGCTGCCGGTCTTCGGCGTCGGTGCCGCTTCGGACCCCTACTGGAATGCGACGGGGGTGAGCAGCAAGGGGCGCGGCGGGCGGGCCAACGAAGCGATCGAGCTCGTGCGCCTGCTGCTGGATTGCGAGCAGGTCGAATTCGAGGGCTCGCACTACCGTTATCACGGCCCGGGCATGCATCCCCGACCGGCCAGGTCGATCCCGCTCTGGATCGGGGGCAACTCGCCGGCCGCGCTTCGGCGCACCGCTGCACTCGGCGACGGGTGGCTGGGCAGCCTGATGGGGCCGGCGAGGGCCGGCGCGGCGCGGCGCGGGATCGAAGCCGCGCTTGCCGAAACCGGGCGTACGATCGATTCGGATCATTACGGCGTTACCCTGTTCATGCGCATCGGTTCGGCGGACGATCCGCAGGTTGAAGGGGCGCGGCAGGGCCTGCTCTCGCGCATGAAGCAGATGGACAGGAGCGTCGGGGACGATGCTTTCGCCGTCGGCCCGCCGGAAGAGATCGTCGCCCTGATCAGGAATTTCGTCTCAGAAGGTATGTCGAAATTCGTCGCGCTGCCGATGGCCAGCGATTTCGGGGACCTGATGGAGCAGACGTCGCTTCTCGTCCGCGAGGTGCTGCCCGCCGTGGAGGACTAGGCGGTCCGCGCCGGACCGGGCCGAATCATTTCTGGCACTTGCGGCACCAGAAGGTGCTGCGCCCGCCCTGCACGAAGCGCTGCACCGTCCCCCCGCAGGGACAGGCATCGCCCTCCCTCCCGTAGACGCGCCAGGACGCGGCGAAATAGCCAAGCTCGCCGCTGGGCTGCGCATAGTCGCGAATGGTCGAGCCGCCCGCCTCGATGGATTCGCTCAGGACTTGCTTGATTGCCGGGACCAGCCTGCCGAGCGCCGCTTTCGAGACCCGGCCCGCCTCCTTGTCGGGACGGATATGGGCGCGGTGCAGGGCTTCGCACACGTAGATGTTGCCGAGCCCGGCAACGATTCGCTGGTCCAGCAGCATCTGCTTTATCGGCGCGATGCGGTGGCGCAGGGCCTGCGCCAGGTGCTGCGGCGTCAGTTCGTCGCCCAGCGGCTCGGGGCCCATCGCCGCAAAGGGAGGCCATTGGTCGAGCAGCTTCGTGTCGACCAGGTCGACCGAGCCGAAGCGGCGCGCATCGTTGAGCGCCAGCACATGGCCCGAGCCGGTTTCGATGACGAGATGGTCGTGCTTCTCCAGCGTCTCCGGCTCGATCCGCCAGCGCCCGGACATGCCGAGATGGAAGATCATCGTCTGCTCGCGGTCGGTGTGGATGAGGCCGTATTTGGCGCGCCGGCCCATGGCGGTGACGGTGGCGCCGGTCATCGCCTGCACCAGACCGGGCGGGAAGGGGCGACGCAGATCGGGGCGGTTGACCGCGATGCGCGCGATCCGCTCGCCTTCGAGATAGCGGGCAAGGCCGCGCACGGTGGTTTCGACTTCGGGCAGTTCTGGCATATCGCGGCGTCTGTCCAGGTCCAGCTTTGGGGCCCTCGTGCCTCGCACCGGCAGGGAGCCGGTACCGTGCAGCCCCGGCGTCGGCCGGGGCGGACCATGCATCGTCGCTCCCTACAGCCTTTCCGCTGGACTGAAACTCCCCTAAAGGCCCGCGCATGAGCGAAAAGGTATCCTTCGGCTACGAAAGCGTCAGCCCCGAGGAAAAGACCGAGCGTGTCGGCGCCGTCTTCTCCAATGTCGCGCGCAAGTATGACGTGATGAACGATGCCATGTCGGCCGGGCTGCACCGGCTGTGGAAGGACCGGTTCGTGCGCCGGGTGAAGCCGCGACCGGGCGAGGCGATCCTCGACATGGCGGGCGGGACCGGCGACATCGCCTTTCGCCTTGCCGGGGCCGGCGCGGAAGTGACGGTCGCCGACATCAACCAGGACATGCTCGACGTCGGTGTCGAACGGGCCATGGAGCGCGGCGTCGACGGCCTGGTCTGGTCGTGCCAGAACGCGGAGCGCCTGTCCTACCCGGACGGCATCTTCGATGCCTACACAATCGCTTTCGGCATCCGCAACGTGACCCATATCGACAAGGCGCTGGCGGAAGCGTTCCGTGTGCTCAAGTTCGGCGGGCGTTTTTTCTGCCTGGAATTCTCGACGACCGAATGGCCCGGCTTCAAGGAAGCCTACGACGTCTATTCGCACAAGCTCGTGCCGAAGATCGGGGAAGCCATTGCCGGAGATGCGGAATCCTACCGCTACCTGATCGAATCGATCCGGCGCTTTCCGCCGATGCCCGAATTCGAAGCGATGATCCGCCATGCGGGCTTCGCCCATACGAAGGTCGAACCGATCCTCGGCGGGCTGGTCGCGATCCATTCGGGGTGGAAGGTTTGAGCAGGCTTCATTCTGTTCCCCTCCCGCAAGCGGGAGGGGCCAGGGGTGGGCACGCGGCGAATTGCGTCGCGCTGGGCCGAAAGGCCCACCCCGCTGCGGCTCGCGCCTGCGTTGCAGACGCGAGTCTCGCTGCCCCTCCCGCTTGCGGGAGGGGAGGGCAAGCGTGACCGGATCCGCCACTCATATATCGCGCCTGCTGCGCTGGGGCCGGGTGCTTGCCCGACACGGTGCGCTCAGGCTGATCGAGCAGGGCCGCAACACCCCGGCGCCGGTCAGGCGACTGTGCCGTCTCGCCCGGTTCGGCACTATCCAGCCCCGGGTTCCGGATTATGCCGGCGCCTTTCAGGATATCGGCCCGGCGGCGATCAAGCTTGGCCAGACGCTGGCCACCCGGCCCGACCTCGTCGGCCTCGAGGCGGCGCAAAACCTCCTGACCCTGCAGGACAGCCTGCCGCCGGTTCCCTTCGAGGCGATACGGCGCCAGATGGAAGCGGCTTTCGGCTGCCCGCCCGAAGAGCTGTTCGACCATGTCGAGCCCGAGGCGGTCGGTTCGGCGTCTATCGCCCAGGTCCACCGCGCCGTGACCAAGGACGGGCTGGACGTTGCCGTCAAGGTGCTGCGGCCCGGCATCCGCGAGAAGTTTGCCCGCGATATCGAGACCTATGAATGGACCGCCGCGCATCTCGAAGCGCTCGGCGGGGAGGCGGCGCGGCTGCGCCCCCGCGCGATAATCGCCAATTTCAGGCGCTGGACGGTGCGCGAACTCGATCTGCGGCGTGAAGCGGCATCCGCTTCCGAACTGGCCGAGGCGATGAAAAGCCACGAGGGCTATCGCGTCCCGGCGATCGACTGGGACCGCACCAACGGCAGCGTGCTGACGATCGAGTGGATCGACGGCATCAAGATCAGCGACCTCGATGCGCTCAGGGCTGCCGGGCACGATCTGCCCGCGCTGGCGCGGCGGCTGGTGCTGGCCTTCCTCAGCCAGGCGATCGACGCCGGCTTTTTCCACGCCGACATGCACCAGGGCAATCTGTTCGTGCAGGAAGACGGGACCATCGCGGTGATCGATTTCGGCATCATGGGCCGGATCGACCGCAGGGCGCGGCAATGGCTTGCCGAGATCCTCTATGGCCTGACCACCGGCAACTACCGGCGCGTCGCCGAAATCCATTTCGAGGCGCAGTACGTGCCGAGCTATCATTCGGTCGAGGAATTCGCCACGGCGCTGCGTGCCGTGGGCGAACCGATGCGCGGCAAGCCGGTGAGCGAGCTGTCGGTCGGCCAGATGCTCGACGGGCTGTTCGCCATTACCCGCGACTTCGACATGCAGACTCAGCCCCACCTGCTGTTGCTGCAGAAAACCATGGTCATGGTCGAAGGGCTGGCCACCGCTCTCGATCCTGCCATAAACATGTGGGATGTCGCCGGGCCTTTCGTGAAAAACTGGATTCGCGACGAACTGGGCCCGGAGGCGGCGCTGGCCGACCGGCTGCGCGAGGATACGCAGACCCTGCTGCGCCTGCCGGAGCTGATCCGGCGGATCGAGGACCGGTACCCGCCCCGGGGCGGCGCGCCGGAGCAGGCACCGCTGCCGGAAGTCGAGCTGATGTGGGCGCGTAAACGCCGAAGTAACCATTGGATGCGCTATATACTGGCCGCGCTTGCAGGGGGGGCGCTGGCATGGGCGATGATGCAGGGCGGACTGCTGGGATAGCGGCCGAAGGCGCGCCGGCGTGGGACCGGTTCGCCCACTGGCCGGCCTTTCGTGCGCGCCTCGCACTGCTAGCGCTGGTGCTGGTGCTGATCGCTTCGGCCATGGTGCCGATCACCGCCGGGCGATCAACCGTCGAGACCAAGTCCTTCGTCGAGAACCTCGTCGGCGAAGAGAAGGGCCCGGAACGCAAGCGCGACGACGACCTTGCCCTCTACGACAGGGCGATCGAACGCATCCAGAAGGGCGAGAACTACTACGACTTCATCGTCGAGGAGCATCGCCAGGCCAACTACCCCGTAAGGCCGGGCCTGGCCGTGCGCCTGCCGACGCTGGCCTATATCGATGCCTGGCTGGGCGAGCCGGGGCAGATCGTCATGGCGATGGTGCTGATGATCGCGGTGCTCCTCGCCTGGTGGCGAAGGCTCGGAGACGAGCCGGGAGGCCCCCGGCACAGGCTGATCGCCATGTCGCTGCTGTTCGTCGGCGTGTCGCTCGGCCTCAACCGTTACTATTTCGTGCTGCACGAGCTGTGGGCGGGAATGCTGCTGGTCCTTTCCTTCGGCTTGCACCGGCCCGGGAAATGGGGCGCTTCGCTCGCCGTCGCCGCGCTGGCCGTCGCGATCCGGGAGCATGCGCTGCCTTTCGTCCTGCTGATGGGAGCCATGGCCTTCTGGCGGCGCGACTGGAAGGAAGGCGCCGCCTGGACCGCACTGACCGTCGCCTTCCTGGTGGCGCTGGCGGTGCATCTCTCGATCGTTTCGGAGCTGGTGCTGCCGAGCGAACGGCCTTCCGATCCCTGGCTTGTCATGCGCGGCCTTTCCGGCTGGCTTTCCAACATCGCGCTTTCCAGCAACCTGCGCTTCCTGCCGCACTGGCTGGCGGGACCCGCGGTCATCCTGATGGTGCTGGGCTGGTGCGGATGGCGCTCTCCGGCCGGCACTTTCGGCACGTTCCTGTTTCTGGGATACGGCCTTGCATTCATGCTGGCGGGCAGGCCCGACAACTTCTACTGGGGGGCCGTGATTGCGCCCGCCATGTTCATGGGGCTTGCCTTCGTTCCGCGTTTTTCGCGCTCACTGGTTAACGCCGCCTTGGCAAAGTAATTGCACGTAAACCTTCGCTGTTGCAAAAAAGCCAACCATGAATGATCCGGAAACCACGAACGGCCCGCGTGTTCTCCTGATCGTGGGCGGCGGCATTGCCGCTTACAAAGCCTGCGAACTCGTCCGGATGATCAAGAAGGGCGGCGGGGACGTGACTTGCGTGCTGACGGAAGGCGGCGCGCAATTCGTCACGCCCATGGCGCTGGCGGCGCTTTCGGGCAACCCCGTCTACACCACCCTGTGGGACCTCAAGAACGAGGTCGAGATGGGCCATATCGAGCTTTCGCGTGAAGCCGACCTGATCGTCGTATGCCCCGCGACCGCGAACCTGCTCGCCAAGATGGCGTCGGGGATCGCCGACGATCTCGCAACCACCGTGCTGCTCGCCACCGACAAGCCGGTGATGGCGGTCCCGGCCATGAACGTGCGCATGTGGGAGCACGCTGCGACCCGGAAGAACGTCGAGACCCTGCGCGAAGCCGGCGTCTTCGTGATGGAGCCCGACGAAGGCGCGATGGCTTGCGGCGAATTCGGGCCCGGCCGCTTGCCCGAGCCTGTCGAAGTGTGGGGCCAGATAGCCTGGGCGCTGGACATCGATCCCGGCGAACTGCCCGCGCTGCCCCGGCCCGAGCCTGCCGAGCCCCAACAGATCGAGCAGATCGATACTGATTTCGAGCAGGCCGAGGACATCGGGCTCGGCGGCTTGTCCGCCTCCATGATCATCCGCAGCCCGAAAGCGACCCTGGAACTCGACAAGGAGCCGCCGCTCGACGAAGCGGAATTCTCAGGCGAGTATATCCCGCCGGGCGAGGCGCCGCTTCCCGGGGAAGAGCCACAGGGCGAAGAAGCGCCGCCGCCGCTCAATCTCGACAGTCCGCTGCTTTCGAAGAAGGGAACTGCCCGCGCGGCGCCGCCCACCGATCCGGAAGCGCTCAATCACCTGGTTTCCGGCAAGGTCGACGCGCCCGAGCCGTTCGAGGAAGAAGTCCTGGCGCCTCCCATCGTCTTCGAAGGCGATCCCGAGGATCTGCCGCTTTACGGCAAGCATGTGCTGGTGACGGCCGGCCCGACGCATGAGGCGATCGACCCGGTCCGCTACATAGCCAACCGCTCGTCCGGCAAGCAGGGGTACGCCATTGCCGCCGCAGCCGCCGCCGCGGGCGCGCGCGTGACGCTGGTTTCCGGGCCGGTGAACCTGATGACTCCTCCCGGGGTCACCCGTGTCGATGTGGAAAGCGCCGAGGATATGGCCGATGCGGTCAAGAATGCCTTGCCCGCGGATGTCGCCGTGATGGTAGCGGCCGTCGCCGACTGGCGGCCGAAGGAATTCGCGACGGAAAAGATCAAGAAGCGCGGGGACGCGCCGCCGGCGCTCATGCTCACGGAGAATCCGGACATTCTCGCCAATCTGGCCGGCGATACGAGGCGCCCCGAACTGCTGATCGGATTCGCCGCCGAAACCGAAAATGTGCTCAAGCACGCCAAGGAAAAGCGCAAGCGCAAGGGCGCCGACTGGATCATCGCCAACGATGTTACCGGCGACACGATGGGCGGGGCGACCAACACTGTCCACATCGTTTCCGGCGACGAAGTTGAAAGCCTGCCGGAAATGCCCAAGGAGGACGTCGCCCACGCTCTGGTGGAAAGGATCATCGATGCAGTCACCCGGTAACGTTCCGGTACCGGTCAAGCGTCTGGGCCATTTCGAAGGTCTGGAACTGCCCGCCTACGCCACCGACGGCGCGGCCGGAATGGATGTGCTGGCTGCCGAAGACGTGACGCTGGCGCCCGGTGCGCGCCACGCGGTAGCCACCGGGATCGCCGTTGCCATCCCGCACGGCTTCGAGATCCAGGTGCGTCCCCGCTCGGGCCTTGCGCTCAAGCACGGCATCACCGTTCCTAACACGCCCGGCACCATCGATTCTGACTACCGGGGCGAAGTGAAGGTGATCCTCATCAACCACGGCAGCGACGCCTTCGAGATTCGCCGGGGCGACCGTATCGCCCAGCTGGTTCTGGCCCCCGTCACCCGGGCGAGCTGGCTACCGGTCGATGAGCTCGACGAGACCGAGCGCGGCGAAGGCGGCTTCGGCTCGACCGGCGGGGTCGTCGCCCTCGGCAACTAGGGCGAACCGCCCCTTCCACGATTGTCGGCTACCCGGCCAGCCCGGCAATGCGCCGGGCCGTGCTTCTTATTTCGGGCGGTGATGCTATGACCGCTCCGGACAACAAGGGCGGGGATTACTGTGATGGCCGAGGATCTGTCGGGAAAGGTCGCGATCGTGACCGGTGCAAGCCAGGGAACCGGCAGGGCCTATGCGAGGGCCCTGGCGCAGGCCGGCGCGACGGTGATCGCCACCTCGCGCTCGATGAAGGCGCCCGGTCCGGGTGAGACGGCCGCCGCCAACACCCTGGCCGAACTTGCGGATGTCGCCCGGGCGGCGGGAGAAGCGATCCACGTGATCGCCTGCGATGTGGGAGTCGAAGAGCAGATCGTGCATTGCATGGACGAGGTCATCGCCAATTTCGGCCGCATCGACATTCTCGTGAACAATGCCGCGACCTATCCGGAAGACCAGGCTGAGCCGCACTACGATCCGTTCGGTTTCACCACCGAAGAGTGGGAGCGATACAACCGTGTCAATGTCATCGGGCCCTATCTGACGATACGCTCGGCAGCGCCCTACATGATCGAGCAGCGGTCCGGCAGCATCATCAACATCACCTCGGGAGCAGCCCTGGGCAACGAGTTCCAGGCGGCGCAATACGGCATGCTGGCCTATGTCACCACCAAGGCCGCGCTCAATCGGATGAGCCAGTTCTTCGCCGTCGAGTTCAAGGAGCACAACATCGCGGTCAACGCGCTGTGTCCGGGCTCGGTCGTGACCAACTCATGGCGGGGCGTGCCCCAGGAAATGAAGGACGAAATGCTGCAGGCCGGTCGCGGCAAGCTGCCGACTCCTGAAGTGATGGGGCCGGCCCTGCTGTTCCTCGCGCGGCAAACCGGCGAAACCTACAGCGGCAACGTGCTGAGCACGGAGGATTTCGGCGTCAGCTGGCCCTGACCGGATCGACGCTGCGTGGGGTGACGCCCGGCAAAAAAAGCGGGCCCCTTGCGGGACCCGCCTTCCAAACAGTCCGGGTAGCCGGGCCTACTTGACCGGCTTTACGGTCTTCTTCTCCGGCGCGATGGTGATGCGCACCGTCTCGCCGGAATTTCCCGGGAAACCCGTGAACATCGCTTCGACCAGGTTCGGCACCAGGTACTGGAGCCGGTTCGAGGTCGAGACGGCCTGGGCCTGGCCTTCGAACAGGCGATAGCCGTCGACGCGCCGGTCGATCTTCAGCTCGACGCCGCTGGTGTAGACGGTATCGACATCGACGCCGCTGTCGAACCAGGGATCGTGCCAGCCATAGTGCCACAAGCCGGTCCGCCACGGCCGGGACCAATAGGGGCCGTAGCCGTACCACGGGCCCCAGAAGGGACTGTAGGCGCCCCGTCCGGAGCTGCGGATGCGATCGCGTCCGCCGTCGACGCCGTAGTCGAAGCGCACCAGGAGCTGGGCTTCTTCCGGATTCTCGACCGGAGTATAGCCTTGCGCGGCCATCTGGCGCTCCACGAGGTCGGCATACTGGCCGAACTCGATGCCGCCGGCCATCACCGGATCGTCCGCGACCACCGCGAACGTCTGCCCGGCGGGGGGCGGCAGCTGCGACTGGAAGCGCGAGACATTCGCCTTGAACGGGGACGTACAGGCGGCAAGGCCCAGCAGCAGGAGGACAGCGGCGGCCAGCTTCATCCGTCCCAGGCCGGACGATTGATTTGCGGTCATTGTCTTATTCTCCAAAATACTTTGCAGGCCCTGTCACACCCTCCAAGACGCGGCCCTCGCATATGCGAACATCTCGTAAACAAACACTGCTGAATAGGGCTTGAATACGGTTTTGAACACAGTGATCCGAAATGGGGCAGGCCTTGCCCGCAAGCGCGGGTTGCGCGTTCCGCCTATGTCGATGCGTCCGCTGCTTGCCTCAGACCGCTCGGATCCTCCTCGATGGTCTCGCAGTCGACGATCCAGCAATGCGACTGGTCGAACCACTTCGCCTCGTCTTCCTTGATCATCTCGAAGTTCTCGGCGGAGATGCGGCCCATTTCCCGATAGGCGGCCTCGTCGGGCAGCACGAATTCGGAAACCGCGTCGAAGCCGATTTCCGCCGGACCGCCGTCCTTCTGGTCGAAGTTGTATCCGGTTGTCAGGTAGTTGCGCCGGTATTCGGTCCACAGATGGCCGAACAGCCGCACCGCGATGCGCGAATGGCTGTTCTCGTAGCCGTCGCGAAACTGCTCCGGGGTCAGGTCCTTCCTGCGCTTCACCATCACGATCTTCTTGATGGGCATGCCGCACCTCTCCTTTTGACGCTTGTTCCCGGGCCCTTGTTACCAGAGAGCGCCGGCGCTGGATACGACGGAAGGCCATGGAGAGGCGACCGTCACGATCGCAGGTTTTCGCGAAAGCTGCGCCCTTCGTATTCGGTGCGGTAGAGTCCCCGCCGCTGCAGCTCGGGCACGACGAGATCGACGAAATTGCGCAGGCCCATCGGGCTGGACGAGGTGCCGATGACGAAGCCGTCGCAGGCATCGGCTTCGAAGATCTCCTGCATATGGTCCGCGATCGCTTCGGGTGTCCCGACGATGCGCGGGGCCATCCAGGTGGTGGCGTAGAGCAGGGCCGCTTCGCGCAGCGTCAGCGGTCGCCCGTCTTTGCGGATCTCGCAGACGTTCTGGTAGAGCCCGACCGAGACGATCCGCTCATGCTCCACCGGGATGTCGGCGAAAACGGCGTCGAGCGGGAAGCTGCGCAAGTCCACCCCGGTCAGGTCGCACAGCGTTTGCAGGCCGAGCTCCACGCTGGCCAGGCTGTCGACATGGTCGGCCTGTTCACGGGCCTGCTCCTCGGTAGCGGCGGTAATCACGTCGAGCGCGGGCAGGATCGCGCAATGGGCGGGATCGCGCCCTTGCGCGGCGACGCGCTGCTTCATGTCCGCGTAGAACTCCTGCATCAGCGGCAGTTCCTGCTGGACGGTGAAGACCACTTCCGCCCAGCGCGCGGCGAAGTCACGCCCGCGCGGTGAGGATCCGGCCTGCATCAGCACGGGATGGCCCTGCGGCGGATGGGGCGTCGTCAGCCCGCCGCGAGTCCGCACGCTCTTGCCCTCGTATTGCACGAAATGGACTTTCTCCGGGTCGGCGAACAGGCCCCGCTCCTTGTCGAGGCGCAGCGCGTCCGGCTCCCAGGTGTTCCACAGCGTCATGCACGCCTCGAGCACCTCGTCGGCATGGTCGTATCGCGAGACGCGCTCTTCAAGGGTGTCGAGGCCGAAATTGGCCGCTTCGGCCGGGTTGCCGGACGTGACGATGTTCCAGCCGGCGCGTCCGCCGCTGATGTGATCGAGCGAGGCGAAAGTCCGGGCGATATGATAGGCGTGATAGAAGGACGTGCTCATCGTCGCGGTCAGCCCCAGATGCTTCGTCACCCGCGCCATGGCGGCGAGCAACTGCATCGGATCGAGCATGACCATCTGCCCGCCGTATTTCGCGACAAGGTTCGGCTTGTCTTCCGACTGGCCCTGGATGAACTGGTAATCCACCAGGAACAGCCCGTCGAACAGGCCCTGTTCGCTGATCCGCGCGATCTCCTCGTAACGCCCGGCATCGAGCACGAGATGACCGTCGCCGTCGGGATGGCGCCAGCCGCCGTTGTGATGGTTGGTCGGCCCCGCGCACATCAGCGTCACGAAATGCATCTTGCGGCTGGACAATGTCGCGCTCCCCTCGGGCTAATGGTGCGTTATCAGAAGTCGTAGATCAGGGTGAAGCGGCTCAGCGTGTCAGTCCTGACGGCACCGTCCGGCGGATCGGTTTCATGCTCGACGGTATAGGAAACACGCGCAGACAGCTTTCCGTTGAGCCTCGCCTGCAGTCCGGTGACGGAAGCGAGCGTGCTGTTGTCCGACTGCACATAGGCGCTGGCAGTCTGGGTCAGCTTCATGTTCTTCGCGAACTGCCAGTCGAAATCGAGAGCGGCGAGGCCGGCCAGATGGCTCCTGTGGCCTGACGGGATCAGGCTGGTGCGCCGCCAGGCGGGGCCGGCCTTGACCGATAGCTGCATGTCGTCCCGGTCGACGAACCGGTATCCCAGGCCGCCCGACAGCGAGATCCTGCTTGAAAAGCCCTGGAAGCGGTCGCGTTCATATTGCGCCAGGCCGAAGGTGAATGCGCCGTCGCCGAGCCGGTAGTTGGGCTCATAGGCGAACAGGAACTGCTCCTTGGTGGTTTTGCCGTCGGTGCGATGGTAGTCGGCGGCGGCGGTAAGCTTGTGCCGCCAGTCGATACCCTTGCGTTCCAGGGTCAGGCCCAGCGTCAGGCCGGTTTCGCTGCTGTTGCCGGTCGAGCGGGACGCGCCGATCTCGCCCTTGCCGCTCCAGTTGTCGAACAGGCCCGCCGAGCGAAGCTGCTGTTCCTTGCGCGCCGCTTTCGCCTCCGCGAGCCGCTCTTGCCCGGCGAGGAATTGTGCGCGCATCGCTTCGATTTCGGCGGCATCGCCGGGATTGGTCTGGATGGCGAGGTCGGCGACTGTCTTGACTGTGGCCGGATCGCCGGTGGCGATGGCCGCATCGATCATTGCCCGGACCGGTTCCGGCAGCCTGGCATGGGCGACACCCGGCGCGGCAAGAAGGGCAAGCGCAGCGCCGGAGACAACTGGAATTCCAAACCTGATAAGCACTGAATCCTTTCCGGTTATCCCCGCACCAGGCCCAGTGCCTTGTAGGCCGCATCCAGCGTGGGCGCGCCGAGATCGCGCGCCTTGAGCGCGCCCTTGGCGAGAATCGCATCGAGCTGCTCGCGATCCTGTTTGAGCTCGACGAAACGCTCGTTGATGGGAGACAGCTTTTCCACCAGCAGCTCGCCCAGCGCCGGCTTGAACTTGCCGAAGCCCTCGCCGGCGAAGTCCTTGAGCACGTCGTCGACGCCCGTGCCCGCCATGGCGGCATAGATGCCGACGAGGTTGGCGGCTTCCGGCCTTCCTTCCAGGCCCGCCGCTTCCGATGGCAGCACTTCGGGGTCGGTCCGCGCCTTGCGGACCTTCTGCATGACGGTGTCGGCATCGTCGGTGAGGTTGATGCGGCTCATGTCCGAAGGGTCGGACTTGCTCATCTTCGCGCTGCCGTCGCGCAGGCTCATGATCCGCGCCGCGTCGGGCGGGATGATCGGATCGGGCAGGGTGAAGACCGGCGCGTCCACCGGGCAGAAATCGTTGTTGAACTTCTGCGCGATGTCGCGGGCGAGCTCCAGGTGCTGCTTCTGGTCCTCGCCGACCGGGACATGGGTCGCCTGGTAGAGCAGCACGTCGGCCGCCTGCAGCACCGGATAGGTGAAAAGGGCGATGGAAGCGCCTTCGCGGTTCTTGCCGGACTTGTCCTTGAACTGGGTCATGCGGTTGAGCCAGCCCATGCGGGCCGTGCCGTTCAGCAGCCATTGCAGCTCCGAATGCGCGGGCACCTGCGCCTGGTTGAACAGGATCGAACGGTCAGGATCGATCCCGCAGGCGACTAGCGCGGCGACCATCTCCAGCGTGTTTGCGGCCAGCTCCGCCGGGTCGTGCGGCATGGAGATGGCGTGCAGGTCGGCAAGGAAGAACAGGCACTGCCCGCCATGGCTCTCGATATCGTCCTGCATCCGCACCCAGTTGCGGATGGCGCCCAGGTAATTGCCGAGATGGAGATTGCCTGTCGGCTGGATGCCGGAAACGATACGCATGTTCTGTAGGACCTTGGATTTGCGGAATGCCGGCCAATAAGGGGCTTTGGCCGGGTTTGGCAATCGCTGGCGGGTTCAGGCGGGGCGGCGCAGGAGCTGGTCGATGGTCTTGCGGTCGAGCACGCCGAGGGCTGCGGCGGCGCCGAAGAAGACAACCATGCCCAACGCCACCAGCGCGGCGACGGCGCCAATGCGCTCGAGCACAGAGCCTGAGTACCAGCTCGCACCCAGCGGCATCGCATACCACAGCGCGGCGCCCATCAGCGCGGCGGCGAGTGCGATTCGCGCGATGCGCCCGGCGACAAGCCCGGTAAGGTGGTAGTAGCCCTTGGCCGAGAGGATCGCGTAGAGCAGGATGCAATTGCTCCAGGCTCCCACCGCGCCTCCCAGCGCCAGGCCCACCACGCCGAAGCGCGGAACCAGGATCAGGTTCGCGCCGATATTGAGCAGCAGCCCGGTTGCGGCGGTGTAGACCGGCGTCCGCGTATCCTTGCGCGCAAAGAAGTTCGGCACCAGCACCTTGACCAGCACATAGGCGGGCAGGCCGACCACCAGCGCGGAGACGACAGCACCCGTTGCCAGGCTGTCGGCCAGCGTATAGGCGCCGCCGGTGTAGAAGGCGCGGGTGAAGGCGCTGCCGGTGACGAACAGGGCGACCGCCGCCGGCAGGGTCAGCAGCAGCGCCAGCTCCACGGCGTTGCTCTGCAGCCGGAACGCGCCGCTCCCGTCGTCCTGGGCGATGTAGCGCGACAGCGACGGGAGGATGGCCGTGCCGAGCGCGATGCCGATGATGCCGAGCGGAAGCTGGTTGAGCCGGTCGGCCATGGCGAGGAAGGTGATCGACTTGTCGGGCAGGGTGGACAGGAAGAACAGGTCGATGAAGCGGCTGATCTGGTAGACCCCGGCTCCGAACACGGCCGGCAGCACGAGTATTCCCAGCTCCTTCACGCCCGGGGTGATCCGGGGGCGCCTGAGCGTCATACGAAATCCGGCGCGCTTCGCCCAGAAGCCCAGCCAGAGGAGCTGGAACAGGCCCGATACGCTCACCGCTACCGCCAGCATCATCCCGGTCGTCTGCCGCGCCCCTTCAGAACCGTCGAGCGTGGCGCCCGCGATCAGCGCCGTGATCAGGCAGATGTTGAGCATGATCGGCGCGGCTGCCGCTGCGGCGAAGCGCGACAGCGAGTTGAGCACAGCGGCCAGCAGCGTGGCGATGCTCATCAGGGCAAGGTAGGGGAAGGCCACCCGCGCCATCAGCACGGCAAGGTCGAAGCGCGTGGCATCGCCGGCCAGCGCGTCGCTGGCGAACAGGCCGATGATCCAGGGCATCGCGATCAGCGCCAGCGCCGAGAAGACGATCAGGATCGGGATCAGGATCGCCAGCACTTCCTCGGAGAAGTGCCTGGCGTCGGTGAGGTCGCCGCCGTCTTCTTTGTAGCGCCGGTTGAACAGTGGAACGAAGGCCTGGCTGAAGGCGCCTTCCGCGAACAGGCGGCGGAAGATGTTGGGAAGCTGGAAAGCGAGCTGCCAGGCATCGGCGACACCGCCCGCGCCGAGCACGCGGGCCAGCAGCATGTCGCGGGCGAAACCGAAAACCCGGCTGACGGCCGTCAGGCCGCCGATCGTCCCGACATTCCTGATGAGACTCATGGGCCGAAGAGGCTCATGACGCGATCGCCGCCGCCCGCGTCTCAGGCGTTGCCGGTCGGCGCGTCCTCGCCACCCTGCGGCTGGTCCTGCTGCGCGGCGAGCTGCTGCATGTAGAGGCCGTTGAAGTCGATCGGATCGAGCATCAGCGGAGCGAATCCGGCGTCGCGCACGGCATCGGCAATGATGCGGCGAGCGAAGGGAAACAGGATTCGCGGTGCTTCGGCGTAAAGAAATGCGTGCGCCTGGCCATCGTCGAGATTGCGCATGCCGATCAGGCCGCAATAGGCAAGGTCGACGACATAGGCGGTGCCGGCCTGCGCCTTGGCCGTGGCCACGATCTTGACCTCGACTTCATGCACCTCTTCGCCCACCGACCTCGCGCCGATGTTGAACTGGATGTCGAGCTGCGGCGCGTCCTGCCACTGGAAGCTGTCCGGCGCGTTCGGGTTCTCGACCGACAAGTCCTTCACATATTGCGAAATAATCCCCGCGGTCGGAGCATTGTCTTCGCCATTGCCTTCGGAGCCAAGCTTGAGGTCGGAAATGATGTTGCCTTCGTCGGCCATGATCGTCTGCTTTCTCGCGCTTCGATTTCGGTTCGCGGCGCGTCTAGACCCTGTCGCGGCAAAGGGAAAGGCCCGGCACGGCATTCGCGTCGTCGCAATGTCATCGGATGGACGAAAAATTAGCCCGTTTGGCCCATTCTCGCGTTGTTCATTTGTAAACCTTACCTACATCGGGTTAGTATATGAGATCAGCCCGAACCGTCCGAACGAATGGAATCGCTTAAGTGACTGTCGAAATCGTCATCCTGGCCATGATCGCAGCTTTTCTGGGGCTGCGTCTCTATTCGGTGCTCGGTCGGCGCGCCGAGCACGAGGAAGAGCCGATCCAGGGCCGATTCGACAATCAGCCCGGTGCACCGGGTGCCGCTCGCTCACCCGCCTCGCGCGATTCGGCCGAGCCGCAACCGCTCAATCCGGCATTGCGTCAACGCGAATATCCCGCCGCCACGCCGATGGTGGAGCGCGGCCTGCGCGAGATCGCAGCCGCGGACCGGCATTTCGATGCCTTCGCTTTCCTCGACGGTGGCCGCGAAGCTTACCGCATGATCCTCGAAGCCTTCTGGAAAGGCGACAAGGAAGAGTTGCGGATGCTGTGCGACAAGGACGTCTATGAAAGCTTCGCCGGCGCCATCGATGCGCGCAACGAAGCGGGTGAGACGCTCGACAACCGGCTGGTGCGAGTCGAGGACGCGGCGATCGTCGATGCGGGCGTCGATGCTGGGGTGGCACGGATCACCATTCGCTTCCGCTCGGATATCGCCGCCGTCACCCGCGACGCCGATGGCAATGTGATCGCCGGTTCGCTCGACGATGCGATCGAGGCGATCGACGTGTGGACGTTCAGCCGCCACGTGCGCTCCGCCGATCCGGACTGGCTGCTCGACGAGACCGACGAGGGCTGATCCCTTGGCCCGGGGGCGTCTCCGCAGCCTCGCTGGGCTGACGCTCCTCCTGTTCCTGTCCGCGTGCGGCAGGCTCGTCCCCCCTACCGGAATCCCGCCCACTGCCGGCACCGCGCTCGCCGCCGGCCTGCACGCAGGCCCGCCGGTCGCACGGCTCGGGCTGTCGGGCGCCGATGCGGGAGCCGCGCTGGCTTCTTTCCGCGAAAGCTGCCCGAAGCTGCTCGTGCGAGACGATGCGAGCGGGCTGACGCGCGCCGCCGACTGGAAGCCTGCCTGCGATGCGGCGGGCGCGTGGTCCTCCGCCGGTCCGCTAGATTTCTTCGAACGCTATTTCGAGACGGCGCGAATCGGCGATGGCAAGGCGTTCGTCACCGGTTACTACGAGCCCGAGATCGCCGGCGTGCGTCGCCGCCAGCCGGGCTTCGACGTTCCCGTCTACGGCTTGCCGCCGGACCTGGTGCGTGCCCGTCCGGGCGATGCTGCGCCCCTGCCGGCCGGACGCCAGCCGGTCGGACGGTACGACGCGAGCGGGAAGTTCGTTCCCTATTGGGACCGGGCCGACATCGAAAGCGGAGCCTTGATGGGCAAGGGGCTTGAGATCGGCTGGGCCGCCGACCCGGTCGAATTCTTCTTCCTCCAGATCCAGGGATCCGGCCGGCTGCGTGCCCCGGACGGCAGCGTGATGCGGATCGGCTACGCCGGGCAGAACGGCCAGCCCTATACCGGCATCGGCGCGGTCATGCGCGAGCGCGGGCTGATCGGCAGCGGCCCCGGCCAGTACTCCGGCTCGATGCAGGGCATCATGCGTTACATCCGGGAGCATCCGGCGGAAGGCCGCGCGCTGATGCGCGAGAACAGGAGCTGGGTCTTCTTCCGTGAGCTGACCGGCGACGGGCCGGTCGGCGCGCTGGGCGTGCCGGTGCGGCGGGAAAGCTCCGTCGCCGTCGATCCCAAATTCGTGCCGCTCGGAGCGCCGGTCTGGCTCGATCTGGACCGGCGCGAGGCCGACGGGCTTTGGATCGCGCAGGATACCGGCGGTGCGATCAAGGGAGCCAACCGCTTCGACAGCTTCTGGGGCGCCGGCGAGGATGCGCGGGCGACCGCTGGTGGCATGAGCGCGCGCGGAGAAGCGCTGCTCTTCCTGCCCAAGGGCACGCTCGGCAAACACGGCGCAAGGTGATCGCCAAGTGAGGCCGCCGCGAGGGCTCAGCGCCGAGGAAGCCGCGCTATGGGCGCGGGTGGCGAAGACAGTGACGCCGCTGGAAGGCAAGCGGGCGCCGGATCAGTCCGGGGAAGGCACCACGACGAAGGGTGGGCCCAAGGCGGTGACGCACCACCTGCAACCGCATCGCCACGCGCTTCGTCCTGCTGCTCCACCGACGACACGCCCGGGTTCCCCGCCTAGGGCTGCGCAGGACCGCAAGCCCGCCCTGTCGGGGCAGTTCGGCCTCGATGCCGGCTGGGATCGCAAGCTGGCGCGCGGGCTGGTTCCGCCGGACTTCACGCTCGACCTGCATGGCGCATCGCTCGATGCCGCCCACGCGCGGCTGGACCGCGGACTGGCCCAGGCCAAGGCGATGGGCGCGCGGGTCGTGCTGATCGTCACCGGCAAGCCCAGGAACGTGGAGCCGGGAGAGCGCGGCAGGCAGCGCGGCGCGATCCGGGCGAAGATCGGCGACTGGCTGGCGGCGAG
The DNA here is from genome assembly GCA_024236175.1 of Novosphingobium sp. Lineage (GTDB taxonomy): Bacteria > Pseudomonadota > Alphaproteobacteria > Sphingomonadales > Sphingomonadaceae > Novosphingobium. The sequence goes on from JACKKY010000007.1 coordinate 89,513, forward strand.
CGAACACGCTTTCGACATTGCCGCGATCCGGGGTGCCCATCGCCGCCACGGCGGGGCAGGGGCGCTCTACATCGTTCTCAGAAGGCCTCGCTGATCAGCCGCACTGCCCGCGGTGGAGCAGCTTGTGGTCGGCCAGCACCAGCGCCATCATCGCTTCCACCACCGGAGCGCCGCGAATACCGACGCAGGGGTCGTGGCGGCCCTTGGTCTGGATATCCGTGGCTTCGCCTTCCCGGGTGATCGTCTCGACCGGGGTGAGGATCGAGCTGGTCGGCTTGAAGGCGACGCGCACCACGACCGGCTGGCCGGTGGAGATCCCTCCCGCGACGCCCCCGGAATGGTTGGCCATGAATTCGGGGCCGCTGTCGCCGGGTCGCATGCGGTCTGCATTCTCCTCGCCGGTCAGGCGGGCGGCGGCGAATCCGTCACCGATCTCCACGCCCTTGACCGCGTTGATGCTCATCATCGCGGCGGCGAGGTCCGCATCCAGCTTGCCGTAGAGCGGGGCGCCCCATCCGGCCGGAACGCCGGTCGCGACGCATTCGACGACGGCACCGAGCGAAGACCCTGCCTTGCGGGCATCATCGACCAGCTTTTCCCAGCGCCTTGCGGCATCCGCGTCGGGGCAGAAGAACGGGTTGCGGGCGATCTCTTCGCCGTCGAAATTGCCCCGGTCGATCGCATCGCCGCCGATCTCGGAAACATAGCCGGTGATCGTCACCTCGGGGATGACCAGCCGCGCCACCGCGCCGGCCGCGACGCGTGACGCCGTCTCGCGCGCCGAGCTGCGGCCACCGCCGCGATAGTCGCGGAAGCCGTATTTCGCGTCGTAGGCGTAATCGGCATGGCCCGGGCGATAGGCCTTGGCGACTTCGGAATAGTCCTTCGAGCGCTGGTCGACATTCTCGATCATCAGGCTGATTGGCGTGCCGGTCGTCCTGCCTTCGAACACGCCCGAGAGGATCTTCACCTGGTCGGGTTCCTGCCGCTGGGTGGTGAATTTCGACTGGCCCGGCCGCCGTGCATCGAGGAAGGGCTGGATCGCCGCTTCGTCGATCTCCAGCCCCGGCGGGCAGCCGTCAACCACGGCGCCGAGCGCCGGCCCGTGGCTTTCGCCCCAGGTGGTAAATCTGAACAGGTGGCCGAAGCTGTTGACGCTCATGTCCGGGCTTCTGTCCATCTCGGGAGGAAAAGTCCACTCCCGAGCTTGCGCACAGGGGCGAGCGGGTTGCCGCGGGGGTGACGGCAGGAAAGGTTATGGCTAAGCCGAATGCATGCATCTGGTCGTCTTCCGAAACCGCAAGAGGCCCGGCTTCGATACCGAAGCCTACGCGGCCGATCTCGCGCGCATGGAGGAACTCGCGCGGGCGCAGCCCGGCTTCATTTCGTTCAGGAGTTATACGTCCGATGACGGCGAGGTCGTCGCCATATCGGAATGGGGGAGCGAGGCAGCCGTGCATGCCTGGGGCAGCCATCCGGAACACGCCGCGATCCAGCAGCGCGCCCGCGCCGATTACTATCAGGAATATACGCTGTTCAGCTGCGCCGAGCCGCGCGTGCGGCGTTTCGACAGGAGAGAAGCTTGAGCATCACGGTTTACGGCATACCCAACTGCGACACGGTGAAGAAGGCGCGTAACTGGCTGGACGCCAAGGGCCTCGACTACCAGTTCCACGACTACAAGAAGCAGGGCGCGGATGCCGGCAGGATCGCCGGCTGGGTGGACAAGGCCGGCTGGGAAGTGGTGCTGAACAGGCGTGGCACGACTTTCCGCAAGCTTCCCGATGCCGACAAGGAAGGCATCGACGCCGGCAAGGCGGTCGCCGTGATGGCGGCCAACCCGAGCTGCATCAAGCGGCCGGTCGTCGAGTATCCCGGCGGGCTTCTGGTCGGTTTCAAGCAGGACGAATGGGAGGACGCGCTCGGCTGACGGGCGGGTAGGGGGCAAACAGGGGTTTGGCCAGGCTGATCGTTTTCTCGGGGCTGCCCGGTGTGGGCAAGTCGACTATCGCCGCGGCGCTCGCGAAGCAGATCGGCGCAATCTGGCTGCGCGTCGATTCGCTGAATGAAGTGATCATCGCCAGCGGAACCGTGCCGCCCGAGCTGAAGATCTGGACATATGGGGGTGCACAGGCGGTCGCTCAGGACAATCTGCGCCTCGGCTACGATGTCATCGCGGACTGCGTGAACGAATGGAACACGATGCGCGAATCCTGGCAGGAGGCGGGCACCCGCGCGGGAGCGGAGGTGTCATTCCTGGAAGTCGAATGCGGCGACAGGAACGAGCACCGTGCCCGCCTCGATTGGCGCAGGACGAATCATCCCCACGTCTGCACGCCGAGTTGGGATGAAGTTGAAAACCGTCCCTTTGAGCGGTGGAACTGCCCGCGTGTAACGGTGAATACGGCCGGGCGCAGCGTGGCGGCGAGCGTGGCGGAAACCATGGACCTGCTGGGCTTGCGCGTCGACAAGCACCAGCCCGATCCTTCGCCGTTGGCCTCCCCGAACACGGATTGCGCTTGAAGCCGATTTCCGGGCGTGCATTCTTGGGCGGGAAGCAATAGCGCACTTTGCGCTGCAAAGTTTACGGTATGGGAGAGGTCATGTTTCCGACAGTCATCAGTTTCGATATGCGCGCACCCGATTTCGGAGCATCGACGCAAGAGCTCTACGATGCCGCGCTCGATATGTGCGCCTTTGCCGACGAGATCGGAATCGATGGCGTGATCTTTCCGGAACACCATTGTTCCGAGGACGGCTACAATCCGGTCCCCTCGCTGATGGCGACGGCGGTCGCCGCGCGCACGAAGCAGATCGAGATCATCCTCGGGGCAATCGTCCTGCCGCTGCACGATCCCGTCGAGGTCGCTGAGACGATCGCGGTTGCCGACATCATCAGCGGCGGCCGGCTCACCACCACGCTGGTCGCGGGCTATGTCGAAGCCGAATTCAACATGTTCGGCAAGTCGCTCAAGGACCGTGCGAAGCTGATGGACGAGGGACTAGACGTCATCATGCGCGCGCTCTCGGGCGAACGTTTCGACTATCAGGGCCGCGAGGTCTTCGTCCGGCCCCTGCCGTTCAGCAAGCCGCCGAAGATCCTGGTCGGCGGCGGTGTTCCGGCGGCGGCGCGCCGCGCCGCGAAGCACGGCCTCGGCCTGTGGGTGCTCCAGCCGGAAATGATGCCGGACTGCCAGAAGCTCATCGCCTTTTACAACGAGGAATGCGCCCGGCTCGGCCACCAGCCGGGGCCGATCATGTCCACGCATCCGGCAGTCCATGTCGCACGCGATCCCGAAGCGGCCTGGGAGCAGGTCGGCCCGCATATCATGCACCTGGTCAAGAGCTACGCCTCGTGGGCGAGCGACGTCGATACGACGACTTCGCCCTTCTACGGGCTCGATACGATCGAATCGGTGCGCAAGGCCGGGTTCCTCAATGTCATGACGCCCGAGCAGGCCATAGAGTTCGCGAGCAAGACTTCGATTTCGCTGACGCCGCTGATTTCCGGCCTCGATCCCAAGCTCGGCTGGGAAATGCTCGAGCTGTTCGCTGCCGAGGTGATGCCGAAGATCAAGAGGCAATGATGCGTTAGCTGCGCCGGTCCTCGCCGAAATCGCCCGGCCTGGCCAATTCGCGTTTGCGGCGACCGCGTCAGACAAGGGGCTCGGGAGCACCCGAGCCCATGTATTCGGCCAGAACCCGGTGGAAGTTGATGACGGCCACTTCTTCCTTGGGGTTGGGGCGGGCCCCACGAAAACCGCGTGATTTCATGCCCTTCTGGACTTCGGGCATGTTGCCGAAATCCTGGCTGAGGATCAGCCGCCACTTCTCTTCGGTCGGATCGGGTTCGAACACCCATTCGGTCTTCGGTTCCTCGCCTTCCGGGAAACGTTCGAGCGCGTAGACATCGAAGATGCAGCTGTTCGGGTCATGGCCGTTCGGCCGGGCGCGGTAGCACAGGGCGAAGGTCAGGCCCGGCAGGATCACCGAGTTGGGGAAGAGGTGCCAGTCGAAACCGGCCTTTTCCATCTGCTCGTGAGTCATTTCGGGCCAGCTGACGCCGCGCTCGGCGTCGTCGCGTATGGCCGAGGCCATCAGGTGGGCGGCCACTTCATGTGCGGGTGTGCCTTCCGGCAACTCGTCGACAAGGCGCTGAGCGGCATTGACCAGGGTGTCCGTGGTCGTCGTGTCCAGCGTGCGCTTCAGCTCCTCCAGCTGTTCGGCAACCGCAACCCGCGGATCGTCGCTGCCGCGCACGTTGATGCTGTTCAGGCCGGAGCCGCCTGTCTCGCCTTCACCCCTTGGACCGGCGACGCCGTGATGCGCATGGCGGCCTTGCGACCGGCTCCAGTGCTTGTAGCAGACCCAGCGCCCCAGCTGCGGGTGGGACGCGGTGACGTGGTAACTCTCGTTGAAAGCTTCGAGCGCGGTTTTCCAGTTGCATGGGAAATAGAGCCACTGACGCCACTTGTAGCGCATCCTGTCCAGTTCGAAGGGCGCGAGCAACGAAGCTGCCGGGCCGAGATAGTCCTCGAGCGGTTCGCAGTCGGGGTTCATGTTGATCCAGACCCAGCCGCCCCAGAGTCCGACCTTCACTTCCGGCAGCCGGAGGTTCTCCTCATTCAGCGCGCCGTCCCAATCCTCCGGATCGACGACATCGCGACTCGATCCGTCGATATTCCATGACCACCCGTGAAAGCGGCAATAGAACTGGTTGGCGTGGCCGCAGCCTTCGGTGAGACGGCGGCCGCGGTGCTGGCAGACGTTGTAGTAGGCCGAAATCCTGTCGGGAGCGGATCGCGTGACGATGATCGATTCGTCGAGGATGTCGTAAGTGACGTAGTCGCCGACTTTGGTGAGTTCTTCCTCGCGGCAGGCGATTTGCCATACCTTCGGCCAAAGCTTCTCGCCTTCCGCCCTGGCATAATCCCCGGAAACATAGGCTTCGATCGGGATGACTACCGGCTTCTCCACGGAACCCGTGTTGCTCATTTCGTTCATTGGCCTCTCCCGCCGGCTGCCAGACTGCCGCAGCCAGCCTCACATTTTGTCGAAAGCAATCTGCAGCTTTACCGGCCCGTAGACAAGGAAATGAGACATCCATGCGGCCGCGTCCTGTCCGTCCGCGAGGCGGAAATTCCGCATCCGCCGAAGCAGCGTATCGAAAGCGATGCGCAGTTCTCCGCGCGAGAGCTGGTTGCCGAGGCAGAAATGCGGGCCCGCCCCGAAGGCGAGGTGGTTGCGCGCATTGCCGCGTGTCGCGTCCAGCTCATCGGGCTCGGCGAACTGCGCAGGGTCGCGGTTGGCCGCGCCGAAGCGCATGACGACGATCGCGCCGGCCGGAATGTCTGTGTCGGCGATGCGGATGTCGTTGACCGCCCGCCGGTAAAGCCCCTGCACGGGCGCTTCCAGCCGCAGCACTTCCTCGATGAAGTTGGGTATCCGGGCGGGGTCGGCTCGCAGCTCGTCCTCAAGGCCGTGCGCGATCATCCGGTGCATCGCGCTGGTCATCGCCAGCGCGGTCGAATCGTTGCCGGCGACCAGCAGGATCAGGATGATCGAGACCATCTCGCGCATCGACATCTTGCGGCCGTTGTCGTCGGCGTGGACGAGGTCGCTCAGCAGGCAGTCGCCCGGCCTGTCCTGGAACTCGCCGATCTTGCGCAAGATGAACTGTTGCAGTTCGGTGATCTTGCAGGTGATTGCGACCTGCGTTTCCTCGTCGTTGCTGGGATTGCTCTCGGCGATCACCGCGTCGGAGCATTCCTTGAACCAGTCGATGTCCTCCAGCTCGACGCCGAGCTGGCTGGCGATGACGTGGATCGGCACTTTCGCGGCGAAATCGGCGTAGAAGTCGCATTCGCCCCGGTCGATGAATTCGTCGATCATGCCGTCGATGATGCTCTGGAGGTAATCCTCCATCTGCCTGACGCGCGATGCGGTGAAGGCCTTGTCGACCAGCGAGCGGTGGAAGGAGTGGAGCGGCGGGTCCGAAACTGTCAGCGTGTTCATCGGCAGCACGCCGCGGGCCTCGTAGATGTCGTTGATCCGCTGCTGGTAGGGCTTTGAATCGAAGGAGAGCAACAGGCCGGTGACGTTGGACAGGTTGGTGGTGTCGGCGGCCCATTTGCGCACTTCGTCATAGCCGGTGACGATGTAGTAGCCGCAGCTCTCGTCGAAATAGACCGGGCCCGCCTCGCGCACCTGCGCATAGGCGGCGAAGGGGCAGCGCTGCACTTCCTCGTCGATGAAGCTGACCTTGTTCATGGCATGGCCCCTTCCGGTGTCCTTCCCTTGCGGCCGGGCATGTTCCCGCCCGGTCCGGCATTGCGTAGGCTTCAACCTCGTTGCGCCGTCACGATGTAGTTGAGCGCAAGACTGTCCGAGAGATGCAGCCCCTTCGACGGCGACCAGGAAATTCCCCTCGGGTCGCCCATCGCCAGGCCGGCATCGGCAAGCAGGTCGCGCAGTTCGCCGGATGTGACGAAATCGTCCCACTCGTGGGTGCCGCGCGGGATCGCGCCGAGCCGTTCGGCCGCTTCCACCATCAGCACGCGCGATTGCGGCGTGCGGTTGGGCGTGGAGAGCACCATCAGCCCTTCCGGTTCCATCGCGGCGGCAAGCGCCGAGACGAAAGCCGGCTTGTCGGCGACGTGTTCGATCACTTCCAGAGAGCAGACCAACTCGAAACCGGAAAGGCCGAGCGTGCCGACATCCCCGCAGCGGTAGTCGATGGAAAGGCCAGAGCCGGCGGCGTGTTCTCGCGCCGCCTCGATATTCTCTTTGGCAGCGTCCACCCCGGTCACCTCCGCGCCGAGCCGGGCGAGGGGTTCGCACAGCAGGCCGGCGCCGCACCCGACATCAAGCGCGCGCTTGCCGGCAAGCGGCTTCGGCGAGCGCGGATCGCCGTGCCAGTGCGAATCGATGGCTTCGCGAATGAAGGCGAGCCGCACCGGATTGAGGCGGTGCAGCATTGCCGAGGACCCTTTGGGATCCCACCATTCCGCGGCAAGTGCGCCGAAATGGGCCGCTTCTGCGGGACGGATGGTTGCATTGCTCATGTCACATCCCTAACAGCGCGCCGACACGCAATCCAGCAAACGGAGCACACAGGCCTTGGCTCGCATCGTGATGAAATTCGGCGGCACTTCGATGGCCGGCACCGAGCGCATCCGCCGCGTCGCCAATATCGTGCGGCGCCAGCAGGAGGCGGGGCACGAGGTTGCTGTGGTGGTTTCGGCCATGGCGGGAGAGACCGACCGGCTGGTGAACTTCTGTCGAGAGGCCAACGCGCTTTACGATCCCGCCGAGTATGACGTGGTCGTCGCATCGGGCGAACAGGTGACTTCGGGCCTGCTCGCGCTCACGCTGCAGGCGATGGGATGCAAGGCGCGCAGCTGGCTCGGCTGGCAGCTGCCGGTGCGCACCAACGATGCCCATGCCAAGGCCCGCATCGAGGAAATCGATTCCGATGCGGTCATCGCCTCGATGCAGGCGGGCGAGATCGCGGTGATCCCGGGCTTCCAGGGTATCGCGCCGACCGGGCGGGTGACGACGCTCGGCCGGGGCGGTTCGGATACCTCCGCCGTGGCCGTCGCGGCCGCGGTCAAGGCGGATCGCTGCGACATCTATACGGATGTAGACGGCGTCTACACCACGGACCCGCGCATCGTCGCCAGGGCGAAGAAGCTCAAGAATGTAACCTACGAGGAAATGCTGGAGCTCGCCTCGGTCGGCTCCAAGGTGCTGCAGACCCGCTCGGTCAGCCTCGCCATGAAGGAAGGCGTGCGCGTGCAGGTGCTCTCGTCGTTCGTCGACGACGATGCGCCGCTGGCCGACGACCTGCCCGGCACGATGATCGTCAGCGACGAGGAACTTGAAGGATTGGACATGGAACGCCAGCTCATCACCGGTATCGCCGCCGACAAGAACGAGGCGAAGGTCACCGTTACGCGGGTGCCCGACCGCCCCGGCGCGGTCGCCTCGATCTTCACGCCGCTGGCTGCCGCCAACATCAATGTCGACATGATCATCCAGAATGTCGCCAAGGACAAGGGCGAGACGGACGTCACCTTCACCGTGCCGCAAGCCGACCTCACCCGCGCGCAGGCGTTGCTGGAGGAGCACAAGGACGCGATCGGCTACTTCCGCATGATCTCCGACGACGACGTCACCAAGATCAGCGTCGTGGGCGTGGGCATGCGCAGCCATGCCGGCGTGGCGGCGACGATGTTCAAGACGCTGGCCGATCGCGGCATCAACATACAGGCGATCTCGACCAGCGAGATCAAGGTCTCCGTGCTGATCGACGCCGATGAGACCGAGCTTGCCGTGCGCGTGCTGCACACCGCCTACGGACTCGACGCGGATTGACGCCAAGGCCGTGTCGGCCGACGCCGGTCTGGCGTTTCTGCATCATCATCGGACGACGTCATCTGGCGCGGGTTCCGCCCGTTGCCCATATCGGGCATGGACCACCCGTGGCGGATGGCGTTGTGGTGGCCTGACGGGGTCGGATTCGCGAACGGTTTGGGAGCAGGAAAAATGATCGACGTTGCAGAGCTTACGGACAGCACTTCCCTGATCGGCGATGCGGCCGCCCTGCGCCGGCGCTACGAGGATGACGGGGTCCTGTTCCTGCGCGGTGTCATGGATCCGGACCTGATCGCCTGGGCGCGCGGGAAATATCGCGGTGCGCTCGTAGATGAAGGGCTTATCGATCCGGCCCTGGAAGCTCCGGTGTGGACCGGAAAGGTCACCAAGACCTGGCGCCCTTGCGACGCGCTGGGCACGACGGTCTGGCACGAGGTGGTCAAGCAACCCGCGCTCAATGCGATCATGCGCGACATCTTCGATTCCGAGCCGGTGTGGATTCCGATTGCCGCCCACCGTTCCGGATTTCCGACCGGGCCGCTGAAAGACGGGCAGGATATCTTTGCGGGCCGCCACCAGGACGGCTTCTACAACGAAGGCATGCTGTTCACGATCTGCTGGATGCCGATCCGCGACGTGGATATCGGCCGGGGCAGTTTCGCGGTCGCGCCGGGCACGCACAAGCGCGGAATCCTCCACGACACCGGGGTCGAGGGCAATGCGATCCCGCCTGGCTCCATCCCGGAAGATGCGTGGCGTTCTGCGGATTTCCGCGTGGGCGACGTGCTGATCTTCAATTACCTTACCGCCCATACCGCGCTACCCAACCCGTCCGACGAAATCCGCCTGTCGCTCGATGTCCGGGCGATTCCGGCCTGGGCTCCGCAGCCCGTCATCGGAGAGGTGGACAAGGTCGAAGGGACTGACGTCACGATCCGGACCGAGGAAGACGAACTCGTCACCGTCCATGTCGGCGACGAAACGCTCATTCGTGACATGAATCCCTGGCCGCGTATTCCCAAGAGCGAGCTTGAGCGCATCGCCTATCCTGGCGCGCATGTCATGGCGATGGCCCGGGAGGATCGCAGCGTCACGGTCCTGCGGCGCAATTTCTACTGATACCGGCATTGCTGGCCTGGCGAACCGAAGCGAGCGCAACGAGGTGCAAGCGGTAGTCACTGCCCGCAGCGGCGGGGGCCGGTCCCGGCTTTCCGCACCTTCCCCCTGCGCAGCCTATGGTCTTGACGCCGCGGACACGCTAGTCTGACTCATGAACAATAGTTCACCATTGTGAAGGGCGAGGCGATTCGAACATGAGCGAACAGATGCAGCAGAAGGCACCGGGCACCGGAACGGACATCACCCTGATCGGCGACGAGCACGTGCGGATCTACCAAGAGACCAACGGCGAGACCGGCTATCTGTGGAACGGCGTGCCGATCCTGCTGTTCACCAGCAAGGGCCGCAAGACGGGCAAGCCGCGGACCAACGCTATCATCTTCACTCCGGTCGGCGACAAATATGTGATCATCGCTTCGAAGGGCGGATCGCCCACGCATCCGGCCTGGTATCTCAACGTTCTCGAAGACCCCAATCTCGAGGTCCAGATCAAGGGTGACGTGTTCCAGGCCACGGCGCGGACTGCCGAATCGCCCGAGCGGGAAGAGCTCTGGGCGGAGGCGGTGAAGGCCTGGCCGAACTACGATGTCTACCAGTCGCGGACCGACCGCAAGATTCCGGTGGTGGTGATCGAACGCAAGTAACGCGGGAGCGGTCCGTTCAGGCGCTTACGCCTGTGTGGTAAGCCGAAGTCCGACAACGCCGGCAAGGATCAGCGCGATGCTGAGCAGCTGGACCATGCCCAGCCGCTCCTCGAAAGCGAGCATTCCGATCAGTGTCGCCGCGACTATCCCCGCGCCTGCCCAGATCGCATAGGCGGCTCCGACGGGAAGCACTTTCAGCGCCGGCGCGAACGCGAGGAAGCAGGCCGCATAGCAGGCGATCGACAGCAGGCCCCAGTGAACCAGCGCGAAACCGTCCGATAGCTTGAGCAGGAAAGTTCCCGCCACTTCCAGCACGATTGCGCCTGCAAGATACATCCATCCACTCATCCGCTCTCTCCCTGATCGGATATCCGTCCGCTTGCCTGCCGGGCGTCGTCGGTCATGCGAACGGACGCCTCAGCACCCGAATGGCAGGCGCATTCCGGGGGCGGGCCAGCGGACCTTTGCCAGCCTGCCGGTAGCCGACAAGGTGACATAGGCGTCGCGCATGTCGCTACCGCCGAAGGCGATGTTGGTCGGCAGGCGATCCGGGAATTCGACCAGCTCGGATTGGCCTGTCTCCGGATCGATGCGGGCGATGCCCGAGCCCTCGGCCACCTTGCCCTGGGCTACGATGCCGTCGGCTTCGATGGCCAGCGAATCGAGCATCTCCCGGTTCGGAAAGCTGGCGACGATGCGGCCGCAGAATATTCCGTGGCCGATTGTTGCCGGGATTGCCGCATCGGAGTCGGCCGCAATGTCCTTGCTTGATGCCGGAAAAGCCATGAGCAGGCGGCGAGGAGTCTCCGCGGCATAAACCGTCTCGCCGTCGGGCGAGAGGCCGACGCCGTTGAGCGCCAGGCCGTGGACGACCCGCTTGATGGAGCTGCCGTCCGCCGATGCATGGAATAGCCCGCCGTGGCGCTCATGCGTCGCCAGGTCCTTGCCGTTATCCGTGAACCAGAACCCGCCCGATGCGTCGAAGACGATGTCGTTGGGGCCGGCAAGCGGGATCCCGTCGCAATCCGTGTAAAGCCTCTCGACCTTGCCGGTCGAAATGTCGATCCGGTCGATCCAGCCGTAGCGGTAGTCCTCCGGTGCTCCCGCCGGAACAAAGCCCGGGCGCCCGGGGCGCTGCACCCACACCGAACCGCCGTTGTTGCAGCAATAGAGCGCTCCGTCGGGGCCGACCGCGAGCCCGTTCGGCGCGCCTTCGACTCTCGCGACAACTTGCTTGGTTCCGTCCTTGCGGATGCGGGTGACCTGCTGGCGCCGCAGCTCGACGACGATCACCGAACCGTCTTCGCAGACTACCGGGCCTTCCGGAAACTGCAGGTCCTCGGCGACGATCTCGACATCCATCCCATGCTCCCCGCCGCGATTCGGGCGTTTCATTAACTCTGTCACAGACGGGAAGCCACCGGCAATGGCCGAACGCCGTTCCGGGGAACGTGCGGCGGACGCTAGTAATGAGGCGCCGGATTTCAGGGCTTGGCGGCTTGTGCGTCCTTGTCCAGGTCCTGACCGATCAGCCTTATGGTCCCGCCGGCGATCACGAGCAGGACCAGCGCGAATGGCAGGCCGGTGACGATCGCGGCCGTCTGCAGGGCACCGAGACCTCCCGCAAACAGCAGGCCGGCTGCGAGGACGCCCATGGCGATGGCCCAGGTCACGCGCGGAGCGAAGCCAGCCTCGTGGTCGCCGCCCGAGGCGATCATGGCGACTACCAGCGCCCCGCTGTCGGCAGATGTGACGAAGAAGGTGGCAATAATGAAGATCGCCAGCGCAGAGAGCAGGGACGTGAGCGGATAGTGGCTCAGGAATGCGAACAGCGCATCGGGCATGCTCTTGCTCACGGCATCGGCAAGCCCGCCGGCACCGAACAGCTCGATATGGATCGCGCTGTCGCCGAAGATCGTCATCCACAGGAAGGTGAAGAGCACCGGCACGAGCAGCGTCCCGAGGATGAACTCGCGCACGGTGCGGCCGTAGGAGATGCGGGCGATGAAGATTCCGACGAAAGGCGACCAGCTGATCCACCAGGCATAATAGAAGATCGTCCAGTCAAGCTGCCAGGTTTCCCCGGTATAGCTCTCCGTCCAGGTGGAAAGGTAGATGAAGCGCTGGACGTAATAGCCAAGGTTCTGGATGAAGGAATCCAGCAGGAAGACCGTCGGCCCCACAATCAGGAGGAACAGGGCCAGGCCGATGGCAAGGCCCATGTTGACCTCCGACAGCCATTTGATCCCCTTGTCGAGCCCAAGGGCCACCGAAAGGGTGGCCAGTGCCGTCACGACCCCGATGATGACGAATTTTGCGGCGATCGTATCCTCGGCGCCGACCAGAAAGGACAGTCCGGCATTGATCTGCGAAGCGCCGAAACCAAGCGAGGTGGCTACGCCGCAAACCGTGGCGACGATCGCCAGTATGTCGACGATGTCGACTGCCAGCCGCGGCAGGTTCGGCCAGAGCTGGTGCAGGAAAGCGCCGATGCTGAGCGTCTTGCCGCGGTTGAAGGAAACATATGCCAGCCCCAGCGCGATAATCGCGTAGATCGCCCAGGCATGCAGGCCCCAGTGCAGATAGGTCAGGCCCATGGCATGCTGGGCATTCCCGGCCAACTCCAGCGGCGTGTTCGCTTCTGGGGTAGAAAAGTGGGACAGCGGTGGATGGGAGAAATGCTGGATCGGTTCGGCCACCCCGTAAAACAGGAGGCCGATGCCCATTCCCGCGCTGAACAGCATGGCGAACCAGGCAGTTCGCGAGAACTCGGGGCGAGCCTCGCTTCCGCCGAGGCGCACGTCGCCATGGCGGGTCGCAGCCAGATAGCCGCAGGCGATCAGCAGGATGTTGGCGGTGAGTACCAGCAGCCAGCCGAAATTGGCCGTTGCGTATCTCTGGACCGCCAGGAACGCTTCTTCCGCCCGGTGCAGGTTGAGCAACGCCGTCGCGAGCAGAAATGCGATCAGTCCGATCGCCCCGTAGAAGACTGTCGGATTGAAGCCGGCGTCGGGCCTGGGGATACGTGTCGCCATGTCCTGCTCTCCCGGATTTCAAACGGCCGCGGCCGTTGTCAGCCGTTCTTGCGGTAGGTCATGATGGCCCAGCGCAGATTGCCGTTGGCGGCGCCTTCGACCCAGTGGTTGAGCCCTGCGGACATTCTGGTGACGAATTCCTCGGGCAGGTCGAGATCGGCCTGGCGGCCCAGCAGGTCTTCGCGCACACGTCGATAATGCGTGCCCAACTGGTGCGTCAGCAGCTCCGTTTCGATTTCGGAGAAGCCGCGCGCCGTCAGCCCCTCCCGGTAGAAGCCGATAGAGGCGAGGTCGGGGAGGTGAATCCGGTCATAGATCGGCTGGAGAGCGTCCGTATCCGACAGCCCGTCGGCCTGCATCGGGTCATGGAAGACGAACAGTCCGCCCGGCTTGAGGACGCGTGCGACCTCGTCGAGCACGGCGCCGCGATCGGGGGCATGCAGGATCGCGTCCTGGCTCCATGCCACATCGAAGCTGGCGTCGGCGAAGGGCATGGCATCGAACGAGCCGTCGATCACGGTGATCGCGTCCGAAAGCCCGGCTTGCGCGGTAAGTGCCCGGTTGCGTTCATTCTCTACGGAAGAAAGGTTCAGGCAGGTGACCCTGGCGCCGTGTTCGCCGGCCAGGACCCGCGCCGCTCCGCCATAACCCGAGCCGAGATCGATGACTGACTTGCCGGAAAGATCGCCGAGCTTTTCGACCATCCGGTCCACCGTGCGCCGGCTGGCCGTGCGGATATCATCGGTTCCGTCATAAAGGCCGATGTGGATGTCCTCGCCGCCCCAGACCGCGCTGTAGAAGGTGTCTGCCTCGTCGCTGTCGTAATAGTCGCGCGCGACCGCAACGCCTTCGGCAACCTGAGCATCACTCGCCATAGGTCTTCTCCGCCACGTGGATGAAGAAGTCCGGATCCTTCTCCTCTCCCTCTTCCTGGAAGTCGCCGTAGCTGTGCATCTTGCGGAAGCCGGCATCTTCAAGCAGGCCGCGAAGATATCTCTTGCGCAGCGGAAACATGTTGAGATTGTGGCTCGATCCGTCGGGGAAGCGATATTCGAAGCGGGCGAGCCCGTCGTCGACATGCACCGGTTTGGCTTCGACCTGATCGCCGCAATAATAGTATTTGTGCTTCGACGAGAAGCCCTCGTCGAGAATGCGGTCGTAATTGCGCTGGTCGATGATGAGGATGCCGTCGTGCTTCAGCGCGGCGTAGAATTCGGCAAGGGCACGCCGGCGGTCCGCTTCGTCGAACAGGTGGGTGAAGCTGTTGCCCAGGCAGATGATCGCGTCGAACTTGCCATGGACATCTCTGTTCAGCCAGCGCCAGTCGGCGTGGATGGTCTTGAGCACGACATCGTGCTGCATGCCGTTCTCGAACGCCTTGGCGAGCATTTCGGCCGAACCGTCGGCCGAGAAAACATTGAAGCCGGCCTTGAGGAGCTGGACGGAGTGGAAGCCCGTTCCGGTGGCGACGTCGAGGACGGTTTCCTTGCCGCGGGCCTTGAGGACATCGATGAAGAAGCGGCCTTCGCTTTCGGCCCGCTGCTCCCAATCGATTAATTCATCCCATTTTTCTACAAAACCACGAACGTATTCTGACACATATTTGTCAGTATTTCTGACAGAAATCGGATTCGAGCCATAATCCTGCTCAAAATCAGGCGCGAATGTTACTTTGGACGGCTGTCGAATCGATCTTCCCCTTTCTAATCCTTTCGGATGAAATTCCCACCGCACCGCTACTGAGCAGTGGAAATGATTCAACGATCTCGATGAGATACGGTCCGCTAACAGATATGCTGTGCCATGGCTAGGCTCCCATTCAAATTCGGATGGAGGCCCGCCTGTGCGATCTGCGCGCATGCCTCGTGGTTAACAGAACCTAAACTTCCGGTTGTTAGGTGGGGCGGTGTCCAGGCAGATCTGGGGGATCCATGTCGCGCTTTGATTATCTGTTGGCCAAGATCGGGGAAGCGCCCTTCCTCGACGAACCATTCCGCCATGTGGAGATCGTGGACTTCTTCTCGGAGCCGGATTTCGCGCAGCTTCTGGAGGCCCCTGAGATCAAGACCGAGGCGGCTGCCGACGACCGGCAATTGATCGACCAGCTCGGCAAGCTCTCCTACAAGCCGATCGAGTTTCCCGGAACGGCGTCGAATATCCGTGACTATCTTGACTGGCGCGACGATCCTGGCTGCCTCCACACCAATATCGATACCTGCGAAGGCTTTGGCCTGACTTTTCGCCTCCAGCGGCCCGTTGCGGGCGGCATCGTCGAGGAGCTCAACGATTTCTTCGAATCGGCCGAATTCCGCCGTTGCCTCATGGAGAAGTTCGGATTGGACGAAGAGGGTGTCTTCCCCGATGTCGGTTTGCAGAAGTACCTTGCCGGATACGAGATCAGCCCGCACCCCGATGTCCGTGCCAAGGCGCTGACCTACATGATCAACGTCAACCCGGATCCCGCCTCCGAACAGCAGGATTACCACACGCATTACATGCGCTTCACGCCTGGCCGATCCTATGTGGAGGCATACTGGCGCGGCAATCCGCAGCACGACCGTTGCTGGGTGCCGTGGTCGTGGTGCGAGACGGTGAAGCGCCAGTCCCGCAACAACAGCATCGTCATTTTCGCGCCGTCGGATGATACCCTTCACGGGGTCAAGGCGAACTACGATCACCTGCCGGCGCAGAGAACCCAGTTCTATGGCAATCTCTGGTACAATCGCATCGCCAAGACGGGTAAGCCCACATGGCGAGATTTCGAGATTCGGCCGACTCCGGACAGGCGGGCTCGCACGACGCTGC
Source organism: Novosphingobium sp. (assembly GCA_024236175.1). Classification (GTDB taxonomy): domain Bacteria; phylum Pseudomonadota; class Alphaproteobacteria; order Sphingomonadales; family Sphingomonadaceae; genus Novosphingobium. The sequence continues at coordinate 105,492 of JACKKY010000007.1, forward strand.
GCCAGTCGGTCATCAACCACATGCCGATGAAGGAGAACCTCCGGCGCATAAAGCAGACGGTGCTCGGCCGATGAGATAGGATGCGCAAACGGGAGGCAGGCATGAATGACAATGCGGAAATGACGGAAATCGAGCGGCTGATCGAGCTTCACAAGATCTACGACCTGAAGCATCGCCGTGACCACGCGGTCGACCAGAAGGACTGGGACACCTACGCCGCTTTGCACAGCGACGACTACGAGGGAGCATCCATCCCCGGCGCCAAGGTCGTCGGCGGCCGGGCGGCGGCGGATGCGCTGGCGGCGCACATGGCCAATGTGACAACGGTGCACCATTCGCACACGCCGGTCATCGAGTTCCAGGATCGCAATCATGCGACCGGCGTCTGGGCGATGGAAGACAATCTGTTTTGGAAGCGCAACGGTGAGAAGCAGTGGCTGCGCGGCTACGGGTTCTACCACGAGACCTACGTGCGCGAAGCCGACGGGCAGTGGCGGTTCACTTACCGCAGGCTGGACCGCACCCATGCGGAGAGCTCGCCTGGCGCAACCGTTATGGCTGCCGATTTCTCCGGCGAAAACCCGACGATGGGCGTGGGCTGAACCTGGTCCGCCGATGACATGCTGGGCGGTCGCAGCCGGTGTTCGCCGGCCTCGATCGTCCGGCGGACGGGGCGCAGGAATAGCGCGCTAGCGCGCAAACTTCATTGTTCTTGGCGAGTTCGGCAGCGCCCGGATGGACCTGTCATCATTGCCTCTTACCCCATTGTTCAGGGGCTGACGTACCGCCTGATTTCCAGGGATCCCTCTTCGATGAGCGGCTTCGTGCGCTCGACCGACGGCCTGATGTAGTCGGTTTCCCAATGCGCCTTGAAGGCTGCTTCGTCGCGATAGACTTCTATCACCACCCACGCCTCCGGATCGCTGTCGCTGATGAAGCTTTCGTAGAACACGACGCCCGGTTCGTGCGCCTGCACGTTGGCCGCCATCTCGTCGATCAGCGCCTTGTACGCATCGGAGTTTTCCCGGCGCACGCGCATGTGGGCGATATAGGTGATCATCCGCCCGCCTTCATCGGCCCGACCAGTTCGATGACATGGCCTTCCGGGTCTGCGACGACGGCCGCGCGCACGGCATGCTCCGGTCGGTCTTCGCCAACCCGCAGTGTGCTTCCGCCTGCCGCCTCGACGCCGGCGACGGTTTGGTCCACGTCCTCGACCATGAAGCAAAGCCAGATTTCACCGGGATAGACCGGCCTGGGCGGAGGTGGCAGTTCGACGAATCGGGTGAGGATCAGGACATGGGAATTCATGTCGCCGGTCGTCGACAGCCAGCATTGTTCCTGGTGGACCACGTCCTCTCCGCCGACATTGCGGCTGACGAACTTGAGGCCCAGCCCGGTGTAGAAGCGCTCCGCGGCCGGCACATCCCGGACCACGAGCTTGGTGGCGTGCATAGCAAAGGTCACGGCCAGACTCTCCCGTTTCCGGGGAGCCTAGAGCGCGGGCGGGAGCCCGGCAACAGATTCGCATCGCCGCGAAGCGCGACGGTGTCAGTGCACGCGTCTGCCGCCCCGGCCTCTGCCTCTGCCTCGAGGGCCGCAACCGCCGCGTTCGCCGCCTTCGCGGGCGAGACAGCGCCGGAATGCCGGCAAATGGTTGTCGCGAGAGGCCGCCTGCAATCTTGTGAGAACCTGCCGAACGGCCTGGTCCTCGATTCCGGGAAGCAGCCGGTCGTAAAGCGCGATGTTCTCGACCTCGGCTGCCACGGCCTGTTCGCAGGCCTCTGCCACCGATTGCGGAGGCTCTACCGTGCCTTTCCAGCGGTCTTCGGGGATGGGATGGCCGAGCCGCGTCAGCTGGCGCTCGATAGCGCGCGCGTGACGTTTCTCGGCGTCGATGATGTTGATGAAGGGGCGTACCGGCCCGAACTTCGCGATGACGGCGGCATAGGTCGCTTCGGCCTTGCGTTCGTCTTCAAGCGCGTCGAGCAGCACCCGTTGAAGCTGTGTAGTCATGATAGTCAGGAGATAGGGTGCCGGCGCCTTCCCGCAAGGCGCAACGGGCGAAAAGCATCCCGCCCCCGGCGCGGGGCCGGAGGCGGGTCTTGTAGGGGTGGAACCTCAATCGGCGATCAATCGAGATCGAAACGATCGGCGTTCATCACCTTGGTCCAGGCGGCAACGAAGTCCTTCACGAACTTGTCGCGATTGTCGTCCTGGGCGTAGACTTCCGAATAGGCCCTGAGGATCGAATTCGAACCGAAAGTGAGGTCGACCTCGGTGGCGGTCCACTTGGTCTCGCCGGAGGCGCGGTCGATGACCTCGTAGAGGTTTTCTTCCACCTTGTTCCAGCGATTACCCATGTCGACCAGGTTGACGAAGAAGTCGTTCGTCAGAGCGCCCTCGCGGTTGGTGAAGACGCCGTGTCCGGTTCCGCCATGGTTGGTGCCGAGCACGCGCATCCCGCCGACCAGCACGGTCATTTCGGGGGCGGTGAGGCCCATCAGCTGGGTCCGGTCGAGCATCAGTTCCATCGGGCTCGGGATGTAGTCCGCCTTGAGCCAGTTGCGATAACCGTCATGCAGCGGCTCGAGCGGTTCGAAGCTCTCGCCATCGGTCATCTCGTCGGTCGCGTCGCCGCGGCCCGGGCTGAAAGGTACGGTGACGTTCGTGCCGGCCGCCTTCGCCGCCTGCTCGACGCCGACATTGCCGGCGAGCACGATGACATCCGCGATGCTCGCGCCCGCTTCGGCGGCGATCGGTTCGAGTACCGAGAGCACCCTGGCCAGACGGTCGGGCTCGTTGCCCGCCCAGTCCTTCATCGGCTCCAGCCGGATGCGCGCGCCGTTGGCGCCGCCTCGCAAGTCCGACCCGCGATAGGTGCGCGCGCTGTCCCAGGCGGTCGACACCATCTCGGCAATCGACAGCCCGCTGGCTGCGATCTTCGCCTTGACGGCATCGACATCGTAGGATGTCGGGCCTGCCGGGACGGGATCCTGCCAGATCAGGTCCTCTTCGGGCACATCGGGGCCGAAATAGCGGGCCTTGGGGCCCATGTCGCGGTGCGTCAGCTTGAACCAGGCGCGGGCGAAGGTGTCCTTGAAATAGTCCGGATCGGCCCGGAACTTTTCCATGATCTCGCGATAGGCCGGGTCCATCTTCATCGCCATGTCCGCGTCGGTCATGATCGGCATGGTGCGGATCGAGGGATCCTCGACGTCGGCCGGCATGTCCTCCTCGGCGATCTCGACCGGCTGCCACTGCCAAGCGCCTGCCGGGCTCTTCGCCAGCTCCCACTCATGGTCGAGGAGCATGTCGAAATAGCCCATGTCGAACCTCGTCGGATCGGAGGTCCAGGCGCCCTCGATGCCGCTGGTGATCGTATCGCGGCCGAAGCCCTTGCCGACCGTGTTCGCCCAGCCGAAGCCCTGCGCCTCGACGCCGGCGGTTTCCGGATCGGGGCCGAGCGTGCTGGCATCGCCGTTGCCGTGGCATTTGCCGACGGTGTGGCCGCCTGCGGTGAGTGCGACGGTTTCCTCGTCGTCCATCGCCATGCGGGCGAAGGTGACGCGCACGTCCTGTGCTGTCTTGAGCGGATCGGGCTTGCCGTCGACGCCTTCGGGATTGACGTAGATGAGGCCCATCATCACTGCGGCAAGCGGGTTTTCGAGGTCGCGCTCGCCCGAATAGCGGCTGCCTTCGCTGCCGCTGGGGGCGAGCCATTCCTTCTCCGAACCCCAATAGGTGTCGACTTCGGGCGCCCAGATGTCTTCGCGGCCGAATGCGAAGCCGAAAGTCTTCAGCCCCATGCTTTCATAGGCCATGTTGCCGGCTAGGATGATCAGGTCCGCCCAGCTGACCTTGTTGCCGTACTTCTTCTTGATCGGCCACAGCAGGCGACGGGCCTTGTCGAGGCTGACATTGTCCGGCCAGCTGTTGAGCGGGGCGAAGCGCTGGTTCCCGGTTCCGCCGCCGCCACGTCCGTCGGCCATGCGGTAGGAGCCCGCCGAGTGCCACGCCATGCGGATCATCAGGCCGCCGTAGTGGCCCCAGTCCGCCGGCCACCAGTCCTGGCTGTCGGTCATCAGGTCATAGACGTCTTTCTTGAGCGCTTCGACGTCGAGTTTCTTGAGCTCTTCGCGATAGTCGAAGTCCTGTCCCATCGGGTTGGTCTTGGCGTCGTGCTGGTGCAGGATTTCCAGCTTGAGGGCGTTGGGCCACCAATCCATCGACTTTCCGGCGGAAGTGTTTCCGCCCAGCATCACGGGGCATTTCCCGGCGCTTTTCGTAATGTCGTCCATGATTGCATCCTCCGTTAGTCATGGGAGAGTTTAAGGGTTTTCCGGTCTTGATAAACTCTTGTTACAGCAGTCGATAAATTCGTGAAAACCGATTAATCTTGTGATTGTAATCGATAAACGCGATTTACCGGCAATTGTTCCGGGGGCTGGCGCAATCCCGCGTGCCTGCTTATAGCCCCCGCAGACCGAACACCGGGGATGGAGGAAGCGTGTACACCAGGACCAAGTCGCTGATGGCGCGCGGCAGTGAATTTCTCGGAAGCGAATGGGCCATATTGTGTGGCGCCATGTCCTGGGTGTCGGAGCGCAATCTGGTCTCCGCGATCAGCAACGCCGGCGGCTTCGGCGTGATCGCCTGCGGCGCCATGACGCCGGACCTGCTCGATGCGGAAATCGCCGGCACCAGGGCGCTCACGGGCAAGCCGTTCGGCGTCAATCTCATCACCATGCATCCCCAGCTTTTCGAGCTGATCGAGGTCTGCGCGAAACATCGCGTCGGCCATGTCGTGCTGGCCGGGGGAATCCCGCCCAAGGGCAGTGTCGAGGCGATCAAGCAGTCCGGCGCGCGGGTGATCTGCTTCGCGCCGACGCTGGCGCTTGGCAAGAAGCTGCTGAGATCGGGCGCCGACGCGCTGGTGATCGAGGGTATGGAAGCCGGCGGGCATATCGGTCCGGTCTCTACCAGCGTGCTTGCCCAGGAGATCCTGCCGGCACTGGCCGAAGAGAACATCGTGTTCGTCGCCGGCGGTGTCGGCCGGGGAGAGGCCATCGCCGGCTACCTCGAAATGGGCGCTGCGGGCGTGCAGCTCGGCACGCGGTTTGCCTGCGCCACGGAGTCGATCGCCCACCCCGATTTCAAGAAGGCCTTCTTCCGTGCGTCGGCGCGCGATGCGGTGACCAGCGTCCAGGTCGATCCGCGCCTGCCGGTGATCCCGGTCCGCGCGCTCAAGAACAAGGGAACGGAGGAATTCACCGCCAAGCAGATCGAGGTTGCCGGAAAGCTCGACCGGGGCGAGATCGAGATGGGCGAGGCCCAGCTCCAGATCGAGCACTTCTGGGCCGGTGCGCTCAGGCGCGCGGTGATCGACGGGGATGTGGAGGCCGGTTCGATCATGGCCGGCCAGTCGGTCGGCATGGTGACCCGGGAAGAACCCGTTGCCGAAGTCATCGCCACCTTGCTCGAGGAATGCGAGGCGGCCTTGTCCCGCCGGAACGCTGCGTAGGGAACGGCGGACCATGGCCGAAATCCAGACACTTACCCTGTCTTGTGCCGACCGGCCCGGCATTACCGCGCGTGTGACAGGATACCTGTTCGAACAGGGCGGCAACGTCTACGAGGCGCAGCAGTTCAACGACCTTGCCGACGACCAGTTCTTCATGCGCGTCGCTTTCGATCCGGGCGAGACGGATCCTGCACGGTTCCGGCAAGGCTTCTGCGGGATTGCGGACGAATACGGCATGCGCTGGCAGCTCAGGAGCCAGTCACGCCCGCGCAAGGTCGTGATCATGGTCTCGAAGTTCGACCATTGCCTTGCCGACCTGCTCTACCGGGTGCGGATCGGCGAGATGCCGATGGAGGTCGTCGCGATCGTCTGCAACCATCCGCGCGAGGTGCTTGGCCACACCAACATCCGCGACATCCCGTTTCACTACCTGCCGGTCACCAGGGAAACCAAGCCGGAGCAGGAAGCGCAGGTCAGGGCGATCGTCGAGGAAAGCGGAGCCGAGCTGGTTGTTCTCGCCCGCTACATGCAGATTCTCTCGGACGAAATGGCGGCATGGCTTTCCGGCCGCTGCATCAACATTCACCATTCCTTCCTGCCGGGGTTCAAGGGGGCCAAACCCTATCACCAGGCCCATGCGCGGGGTGTGAAGATGATCGGGGCCACGGCGCATTACGTCACCGGTGACCTCGACGAGGGGCCGATCATCCATCAGGATGTCGAAGCGATAACCCATGCCGATTCGCCGGAAGACCTGGTTCGCAAGGGCCGGGACATCGAACGGCGGGTGCTCGCCGAAGCCGTGCGGTTGCATCTGGAGGATCGGGTGCTGCTGAACGGCAACAGGACGGTCGTGTTCAAGAGCTAGACCGCCGGAACGGGAGAAATCGAATGCGCGTGAACGGTCTCAATCACGTCAACATCGTGGCGTCGGACCTGGAAAAGACGGTCCAGTTCTACGAATCTGTCCTGGGCATGCGCGCCGCCGAGATTCCGATGGCGCCGGCCGGTTTCAGCGGTCGCTGGATATACGACGAAGCGGAACAGCCCATCATCCACGTCCAGGCCTACAACCCTGAGCGACACGGAGAAACCGTCGGCAAGGATACGACCGGGCCGATCGATCATGTCGCGCTGACCTGCTCCGATTTCGACGGCATGGTCCGCCGCTGCGAGGATCTGGGGCTGGAACACCGCATCAACGACCGTCAGTTCGGCGATCTCAGGCAGGTGTTCGTGACCGACCCCGACAACGTGCTTCTGGAGCTGAATTTTCCGGAAGGCTGATCGCTTCGGCCGTTCCCCTATTTCGTCGCGGTCTGCCGCAATCCATCGGGAAATCGGCTGATTGAGCGCCAGTCCGATGCGCAGGCTTCAGGGATTGCCTGTGTAGGCATGTGCGGCCCTCTGTCCATCGGCGGCCAAAGGGTTTATCCTGAACGGGATTGAGCCCACTCCGTCGATTGCCAGTCTGGATGGATGAGGAAGCTCAATTCATGATGTGCGTCCGGGCCATGACACGGACGCAACGGGAGATACCAAGGAGAATGTGATGGCTTCTATCGAAGTGCGTCCCCTGCAAGACGATCTGACATTCGGTGCGCGGGTAACCGGCGTCACCAGCGCGGCGCTCAAGGACGAAGACGTCCGCGCCCAACTCAACAGCCTGTTCGAGGATCGCGGCGTAGTCGTCTTCGAAGGCGTCGAACCCTCCGCCGAGATGCAGGTCGAGATCAGCAAGGTGTTCGGACCGCTGAAGGATCACCCGGTCGCTTCGGTCGAGCGTGCGGATGCCGAGAAGATGCTCGGCGTGATCGCGATCTCGTCCGGGCCGGAATCCTGCATCGTCGAGATCGACGGCAAGCCGCTCTCCACGTGGCAGCCGTGGCATTTCGACCATGCCTACAACGACGAGCTGAACCGCGCCGGCGTGCTGCGGTCGCTCAAGATCGCCAAGGACGGCGGCCGTACGGGCTTTGCCGACGGCATCCAGATCTACCGCGACATGGACCCGGCGATCCGCGACAAGGCGGAAGGTGTGAACCTGCTCTACAACCTCGACCTGCGCTATACGGAGCAGCGGTTCGGGCTTCCCGAGAATTTCCGGGTCGTGCGCCCGCATGCCAGCAACCTGCACGAGATCACCGCGGGCGATCCCTGCTCGATCCATCCGGCGCTCTGGACGCGTGCGACCGGCGAGAAGGTGTTCCACATGTGTCCGTACGGCGTGAGGGGCATCGAAGGCGACAGGAGCGACAAGGCGTTCGAACTGCTCGCCGAGATCTGGGACGAGGCGATGCGCGTGATCAAGCCCTACTACCATGAGTGGAAAGAGACCGACATGGTGCTGTGGGACAACTGGCGCATCCTTCACGAGGCCTGCGGATGCAATCCCGACGAGGAACGCATCGTCCACCGCACGACCATCAAGGGCGATTATGGCCTTGGCCGGTTCGAGGAGCGGTCGGAGCTGGAAAAGGCGGACTGAGCCGCAGATAGCGAAGCGACGCCGGACGACTGGCCGGGCAGCCCTATCGGCTAGCCCCCGCTGTCGGCCGGTCCTGCCGCTTCGAGCAGCGCATCGGCCAGCGCTTTGGGCGCCGAGTAGAAGGGGCTGTGGTCGGCATCGAGGGTGACTGTCCGGGTGCCGGGAAACAGTGCCTGCAGCCGGCGTTGCCCGGCGATCGGCATGATCCGGTCCTGCTCGCATTCGATGAACCAGCGCGGCTTGCTGCCCCAGCGCTCTTCCGTCACATGCATCACCGTCGCGAGCGGCGTGGTTGGTTCCACCACCAGCCGCTCGACCTGCCGGGTGACGAGTTCCGGCGGTGACAGCTGGGCCAGCGCCGGTCCGGCCATGGACCTGTTGATCATCCAGCCGGCGCCTTCCGCCACGATCTCGCCGAAGGATCCGGCCCCCTCGGGTGGGCCGCCTTCACCGATGATCACTCCGCTCATGTCGTTGCCCGACTTGCCGTCCGGCACCATCAGCGCGCAGATGTAGGCGAGCGCGTCCACCGCCTCGGGGTCTCTTTCCGCCGCAGCGCTCACCACGAGCCCGCCGCGGCTGTGTCCGGCCAGGACGAGAGGTTCCCCATCCAGCTCGCGCTTGAGCGTCCGACAGATGTCGGCCGTGAAATCGGCCCAGCCTTTCAGGGTCACGGCACGCAGCGTTTCGGTATCGCCGCCCATCCCGGGCAAGTCGGGCGCGACGACCTTGTGGCCTTTGGCACTCAGGATCTCGGCGACCGGGTCGAAGCACCAGCCGCCGTGCCATGCACCGTGGATCAGGACGAAACCGGCCATTGTGCCTACTCCTCGATCATCAGCGTGCCGAGCAGGCCGCCGTCGACGGCAAGGCTCTGCGCGGTGACGTGGCTGGCGTCGTCGGAGAGCAGGAAAGCGGCAACGGCCGCGGCTTCCTCGGGGGAACCGACCCGCTTTTGCGGGACGCGCTTGGCCATCTGCGCCTTGAAGCTTTCGGGCACGTCGCTCAGCATCGGCGTGTCGATGAAGCCGGGGTTGATGCAATTGCAGCGCACCCCGTGCGGCGCCGCTTCCATGGCGATGGTCCGCGCGATGCCGAGTGCTGCGTGCTTGCTGGTGCAATAGCCGATGTTGCCGACCATGCCGGTTTCGGCGCCCAGGCTCCCGGTGACCAGAATCGCGCCTTTCTTGCGTTCGATCATCCCGGGCAGCACGTGCCGTATCGTCCAGAACAGCGACCAGACATTGACGAGCAGCGCTTCGGCAAAGGCGTCGTCGGTGTAGTCCGGGGTGAGCGAAAACATGCCTTCGGTGCCGGCATTGAGAAACAGCCCGTCGATGGGGCCGCTTCGTTCCGCGGCGAGATCGAGCGCGGCGAGAATCTCGTCCTTCACGCCGGCATCGGCGGCGACGAATGAGGCGCGCTCTCCGATTTCCTCGCAGGCCTTCTCCAGAACCTCGGCGCGGCGCGCGATCAGCGTCACCGTTCCGCCATGCTTCGCGATGCGCGCCGCCGTGGCGCGGCCGATGCCGCTCGATGCCCCGGTGACGAGCACGTGTTGGCCGGTGAAATCCATCAATTTTCTCCCTGTGTGATGAATCGCGCCCACACTTGCATGGACGGATGTTCGCTCTTGTCGGGTGCCCATTGCCGCTCCATCAGCGCCCGGGCGTCCTTCTCGGCCATGCCCGCGATGTCGCGATTGTAGCGGTAGAAGAAGGCCGACACGCGGTAGTTCGCGATGCAATGGACGTGGACGGGCTCCCTATCGCCTTCATAGGCCGCAACGAAGGCATCGAAATGGCTGCCGCGCGGATCGTCGAACGGAACCGGGATATAGCTGTAGCGGATGCCCGCCTGCTTAAGCAGTTCGGCTTCTCCCGCCAGGGCGCTCGGCCGCTCGTCGGGCGCGAGGTTGATGACATGGCGCACGCCGATCCCGGCCAGTTTTGCAACGTCTTCCGGGCGCAGCTTGCCGGAAGTTGTCGTGCGCGGATCGAGCCGTTGCCAGGCCTCGATATCCTCCGGATCGCTTGCCATGCTTCGCCCCCTTTCTCCCCGCTGGCTAGCGACAATGGCCCCGTTGCGCTATCCCCGGCGAGCGGAGAAGCGAGGAGAGGCCCATGTGTGACGAATTCACCCGGGAGTCGGAAGACCGGGCTCTTGCCAGGAAGGGTATGACCCGGCGCGAGTTCGCCGCGATGAGCGCAGCGGCGGCACTGGCCGCCTGCTCAGACGGGGTGGACGCGGCCCAGTCGGAACTGGCCGAACAGATGGTGCGGATCACCACCGAAGACGGCATCGCCGACGCCTTCTTCGTCCATCCAGCCAGGAGCGCGTCTCCCGGCGTGATCATGTGGCCCGACATTGCCGGGCTGCGCGAAGTGAAGAAAATCATGGCGCGCCGCCTGGCGGCGTCCGGATATGCGGTGCTGGTCGTGAACCAGTATTATCGATCCGCTCCCGCGCCGGTTTTCGAAAGCTTCTCAGAGTTTCGGACGCCGGAGGGAGTGGAAAAGCTCGGGCCCATGCGCGAACCGTTGACAACGGAAGCGATCGTGCGCGACGCGAAAGCCTTCGTCGCGTTCCTCGACAGCCAGGACTCGGTCGACAAGTCGCGCGGGATCGGTTCCCACGGCTACTGCATGGGCGGGCCATTCGCCGTGCGCACGGCGGCCGCCGCACCGGATCGTGTGGGCGCTGCCGCGGCCATGCACGGTGCCTGGATGGTGACCGAGGAACCCGACAGTCCGCACCGCCTGCTGAAGGACACGAAGGCCTGCTTCCTGTTCGCCATCGGTCGCGATGACGACAAGCGCGCGCCGGGCGACAAGGACGCGCTGCGCACGGCCGCGGACGATGCAGGCCGGCCGGCCGAGATAGAGGTCTACGAGGCCGACCACGGCTGGTGCGTGGCGGATGCGCCATCCTACGATCCGACCGAAGCCGATCGCGCCTGGGAGCGGATGATGGCGCTGTACGAAAAACTCTAGGCTATCCGACGCAAAACTGCCGCTCGGAGCGTCCATACCGGTTCCTAACACCACATTTACTTGCTCGAACTATACCCTGCGCTAACATTCGCACCGCACGCAGAAGGAGTTGGGGGCATGGGCGGTTTTCTGATTTCGCTTGTCGTTGTTGTCGTGGTGTTCCTGCTGATGGGCGTGCGCGTCGTGCGGCAGGGCTACGTCTACACGATCGAAAGGCTCGGCAAGTTCACGCTTGCGGCGGAGCCCGGGCTGCATCTCATCATCCCCTTCGTCGACCGGGTCGGCCAGAAGGTGAACATGATGGAACAGGTGCTCGACATTCCGGGCCAGGAGATCATCACCAAGGACAACGCCATGGTCGGCGTCGATGCGGTGGTGTTTTTCCAGGTGCTCGATGCGGGCAAGGCTGCCTACGAGGTGCACAACCTCTATGCTTCGATCATGGCGCTCACCACCACCAACCTGCGTACGGTGATGGGCTCCATGGACCTGGATGAGACGCTGTCGAAACGCGACGAGATCAACGCCCGCCTGCTTGCGGTGGTCGATCATGCGACCTCTCCCTGGGGCGTGAAGATCACCCGCGTCGAGATCAAGGACATCCGCCCGCCTGTCGACATTTCCGAGGCGATGGCCCGACAGATGAAGGCCGAGCGCCTCAAGCGCGCCGAAATCCTCGAGGCTGAGGGCGACCGTGCCTCTAATATCCTGCGGGCCGAGGGTGAGAAGCAATCCGCGATTCTGGAGGCGGAAGGTCGCCGCGAAGCCGCGTTCCGCGATGCCGAGGCGCGCGAGCGTGAAGCAGAAGCGGAGGCCAAGGCGACGCAAATGGTGTCTGACGCCATTGCCGACTCCGGCAGCCAGGCGATCAACTACTTCGTGGCGCAGAAATATACCGAGGCGGTCCAGGCCTTCGCGACTTCACCGAATGCCAAGACGATCCTGTTCCCGGTCGAGGCCACACAGCTTATCGGTACGCTCGGCGGCATCGGCGAACTCGCCAGGGAGGCTCTCGGCGGTGATGGCCCGAGTCGCGGTCCGGGCGGAGGCGGCACGCCGCCGGCTGCTCCCCGTCGGCCTGTTTCGCCCCAGCCCAGCGTTCCGCCGACGCAGCCCATGGGCGGTAACCGCTAGTGGGCGGGCTCGACAGCCTGGAACCGCACTATGCCTGGCTGGCGCTGGGCCTCGTGCTCGCTGCCGCCGAAATGGCGATCCCCGGCGTCTTCCTGATCTGGATGGCCGGCGCGGCATTGATCGTCGGTTTCGTAACCTGGGCGGTGCCGATCGGCGTTCCCCTGCAGATCGTGTTGTTCGCGCTGCTCGCGATCGTCGCGGTGTTCACGGGCCGGCGCTATCTGCGCAGCCATCCCGTCGAGGCCGCCGATCCGAAGATGAACCAGCGCGGCGAACGGGTGATCGGCGAGATGGTCGTCGTGACCCAGGCGATCGAAGGCGGATCGGGCAAGGTAAAGCTCGGCGACAGCGAATGGCTCGCCAGGGGCGCCGACGCCGCGCCCGGCACGCGGTTGCGTGTTGCCGGCCACGATGGCGTCGTGCTGATCGTCGAGGCGCCCTGACGCCGGGCGGGCGCCGGCCCGCCGGTTTTTCCGGAATGAGCCGTGAAACCGTGGCCCGATTTGCCGCGCCGCCTTGTTTCGCCCCGATGTGCGCCCTAGGCTCGCCGCCAAACAGGCATTGAGCCAAAAGCATATTCGGGAGAATCGGGATGTCGCGCATTGTTGTCGGCCAGTCATGCATGCTGTTTTCCGCGCTTGCGCTGGCAGGGTCGTCGGTTCCGTTCGAAGCCCTTGCGCGCGACAAGGAGCCGGAGCCGATCCTGGCTTCCCCGGAGCAGGACGCGGCCGAGGAACTGGCGCTGGAACTGGTTGAACATCCCGACGTGAAGGCCATCAAGGCCGGACTGCGCGAACATCTCCGGGCGACCGAGATCGGCCGGACCAAGGACGGTGCGGCAACCATCGACCGTGCAGTGGATTGCCTGACGAACTCCCTGATCTTCAAGGAGCTGTCTACCTACAGGCCGGCGCCGTACCTGTTGTGGGGCACGGAGGACACGCCGCGTGAATGGCGCGGCCGGAAAATGGGTTGTATCGGCACTGCCGGCGACAATCCCGACAACATCTACCGAACGGCGGTAGTGCAGGGCGGCGTACGCTATGAGGTGCTAGGCCAGTTCGATCCGGATCACCGGGCAACGCAGCTCATTTTCCAGGCCGGGCCGGGCGAGCCGGGCTTTGCGCCGAATCTCGCCACGGCCGGATCGGAAGCGGTGGAAGTGCTGGGCGCTTTTTCCGACCGCGAACTCGAAATCGCGCCGGACGGCAGCTTCCGCGTGACCGTCGGTGGCGAAACCGGCGGGACCAATCACGTCGTAACCCCGCCGGGGCCGGTCTCGTTCGGTTTTCGCGATACGATGGCGGACTGGAACCAGGAGCCGGTGCGCCTGAAGCTCCGCGCCCTGGATCCCGTCGAGCCGACGCCCTTCGATCCGGAAGAGCTGCGTCGCCGTGTCGTCGGCCGGATGGGCGATTATGTGCGGGGCTGGAGCGAATATGCGAAATACGGCTTCGGCGGACTTGCCCCCAACACCCATAATCCGCCGACCGGGCGGGCCGGAGGCTGGGGCTTCGTGATGGGCATCCGCTTCAGCCTTGCCGAGGATGAGGCGCTGGCGGTCACCGTCTCGCGCGGTGACGCAAAATATCTCGGCTTCCAGGTGGTCGATCCGTGGACGATCGCCGGAGACGCGAGGAAGAACATCACGAGCCTCAATCTTGCGCAGGCGACCCCGGACAGGGGCGGGACCTACACCTACGTCATTTCGCCAAAGGATCCCGGCGTGGCGAACTGGCTCGACACCGCCGGCCTGCATGATGGTTTCGGCATCGTGCGCTGGCAGGCGACGCGGGCCGGCGCGACCAACGATGGATTGCTGCGCAGTTTCCGGATCATCAAGGTGGCAGAGGCCGCGAAACTGCCAGGTATTGCGAAGATCACGCCCAAGGGGCGCCAGGCCCAGCTTGAAAAGCGCGCCGGGGAATGGGCGAACCGGCTGCGCTGAGCGCGCGGTTCCAGCCATGCGCCGCCGCCTGCCGGTCCGGCAAAGCTTTCAAGGGCAATGTGAAGTAACGCGGCCGGGCCCCGGCCGGTCATTGCGCGGAGGCGTGCGCAGTCCATGCCGCTTCAATTGCCCGTTCGAAATCCCTCGCATACCGGACAGTGTCGAATAGCGGCTGGGTGAGCCGGTTCTCGGCAAGTTTCGATTTGATGGCGGCAAGCCTTTCCGGCCGGTTCGCAAGGTCCAGTATCAGCGCCTCGTAGTCTTCCTCGGTCTCGGTGATCAATTCCGGCAGGCCCACGGCGCTCAGGAGGCTTGCCGCGACCCGTGCCGCGAATTGCCGCCCCGCTTTGGTGACAAGTGGTAGCCCGGCCCAGAGTGCATCGCTGGCCGTGGTATGAGCGTTGACGTTGAAAGTGTCGATGAAGAGGTCGGCATGCTTGTGGCGGGCCAGATGGCTTGCGTGGGGAAGCTGTTCGGCAAAGACGAGGCGGACGGGATCGATACCTCGCATTTCGGCTTCGGATCGAAGATTCGCCTCAGCCCACCGGTTCGAGCTTAGCAGCCACAGGACGCTGCCGTTGACCTTCTTGAGAAGCCGCATCCAGATGTCGAACTCTCGCGGCGTGATCTTGTAGGCCTGATTGAAGCAGCAAAAGACAAAGCCGCTTTCCGGAAGCCCGAAATCACCCCGAGAGGTGTGCGTTTCCGCAATCTTTCGCCGATTGTCGTTGGGCTGATAGCTGTTGGGCAGGTCGATGACTTCCTCCGTGTACGTCCCGCGCTCAGCTTCCGGGATGACGACCCGATCGGCCACGATGAAGTCGAAGTACTCTGCGCCCATCGTTCCCGGATAGCCCAGATAGTTGACCTGGATGGGAGCCAGGCGACGGGCGAACAATGCCGAGCGCGTATGCTGGGTGAAACCTTTCAGGTCGAAGGCGATATCGATGCCGTGGCTGCGGGCCAGTTCGGCGATTTCCTGGTTTGAGAGGTCCTTCACGTCTGAGAAGCAATCCACGTCGCCGATCAGCTTCTCGCGCATTTCGCCAACCCGGGTGGCACCATAGCTGTAGGCGAAGATCTCGAACCGCCGGCGGTCGTGCTCGCGCAACAGGCCCGACATGAGATACAGCGTCGCATGGTCGTGAAAATCGGCCGAGAAGTAGCCCAAGCGGATTTTGCCTTGCGGTCGGCCGCGCAGGGGAGTGAGCGGCGTTGCCTGACGCCCCGGCGGGCGTGGCGCGAAGTTCTGCGAACGTCTCGCTTGGCGCTCCGGATTGTCCTCGAACGCCAGCATTGCGAAAGGATAGACCGCTTCGCCCTCGATGCCGAGTTTATGCCCTAGAGCTTCGAATTCGACGAAGGCGCTCCAGTCGCAAATGTGCGCTTGCTGATGCAGCTTCTGGGCACGAATTGAGTCAATGGCTGGTTCGGTCTGCAGGGCTAGCCGGAAATGCTCGATGGCTTCGTCCAGCCTGCCCAGATCCTTGAGAAGATTACCCATGTTGTTGTGCGCATTGACATGGTTCGGATTGATTTGGAGCGCACGTCGGTAGCTGTCTATCGCTTCTTGCGGCCTCTCCATTCTCCGCAGCAAGACGCCCAGATGATTGTGGACGCTTGCGGAAGCCGGGCCAATCCGAATTGCCTGATTCAGACTTTCGGCGGCCTCATCGAGCTTGCCCTGATCCATCAGCGCGATGCCGAGATTCTGGTATGCTGCGAAAGCTCCGGGCTGGAGTTGCAATGTGCGGTGATAGCTTTCCACCGCTTCGTCGAGCCTGCCCTGGCTTCTCAGGACATTGCCAAGAGCAAAGTGTGCCCGGGCATAGTCTGGCTTGATCCGCAGGGCTTGCCGCAAGCTGTCGACGGCGTCGTCCTGTCTGCCTTTGCCCACGTAAGCATTGGCCAGATTATAGAGTGCCTCGGGAAAATCCGGTTTTGTCCGTAGCGCCAGTTCCAGCTTTTCGATGGCTTCGTCGAGCCGGCCCTGACTCTGGAAAAGCGCTGCCAGATTATTGAGATGGCCCGGGTTGCCGGGATCCATTTCGCAGGCTTTCCGGAAACATCGCTCCGCTTCGTCCGGCTGCCTCAGCCCCTTGTGGGCGGCGCCAAGCATATTCCAGAGCGCAGCCGATTGGGGAAATTGCCTGATGAGTTCTGAAGCCTTTCCGGCAACAAGCGAAAACTTCCCCTGTCTGTAAAGAGCAGACAGTTCGTCGATCTTTTCTCCGGGTGAATGGGCGTTCGGCTCATTCATCTTGCGCCTGCGCGGCCGCCAGCCGGTCCGGTGAAAGCGTGGAGGGCCTCTGGTATGACATGTCGCTGCGGTCGCGCACGTTGTTGCCGACCAGCCTGAAGGCTTCGGCGATCTGCTTGGAAACGTCGCTGTCCGGCGTCATGTTCCAGGTGGGAACGCACTTGCGCAGTGAAATCGCCCATCGGCCCTTCCGGCGCTCGAACCTGTCGACGTAACGCCCGCCGGCCACCGTTACCGGCGTGCCCGACGTGTTCTCGGAACCGTAGATGTAATAGGTCTCGGTGTGGGCGACGTCTCCGTCGATCTCGCAGGTATGATTGCAGATCGTGTGCGCGGTTGCCGTCTGCATCTTCGCGTGCAGGTCGAAGAAGAAATCCATGTGCTGGTCTGGCGTGCCGATATGCGTCCCGAAATCGAGGATCGCATCGTCGTGATATCCGGTGCGGAAGATGTCCCGGTCAAGCCGGTCGACGCCTCTTGCGATCCGGTTGATGCAGTCGAGAATGTCCATGCGACTCATCAGATAGTCGAGCCGTTCGTTGCCTTCCTGTCCCATTGTCAGTCTCCGCAAAGTTCTTTCCGCGACAGTCAGTTCGCACCCCCGGCATTGCAAGCCAATTCGAACTCAGGCCGGCGAGAGCGCCGCGAGCCGCGTTTCGGCGACCTTGGCGGCGTGATCCCATGTCCAGCGTGAGACGACGTCCTCGCGGGCTTTCGCGCCGCGCCGGCGTCCTTCCTCGCGGTTCTCGAAGACCTGTCGCATGGTCGATGCGAGATGCACCCAGTCGGGCTCGGCCCATTCTCCCCAGTCGTTGCCCCCGCCGAAGTATATCGGGTCGCGGACCGGAACCATTGCCTGCACTCTGGCCGGAAAGCTGTTGCTGCGATCGAGAAAGTCGAGTGGCGCGCTGAAGGCCGTGACGATCGCCGGCAATCCGCTCGCCATGGCTTCAAGAACAGGCAGCCCCCAGCCTTCGCCTCGCGTCGGGAGGACGAAAGCGTCGCTGGCGCGGTACAGCTCTGCGAGGCCGGCTTCGGTCAGGGGCTCGATGAAGCGGATCGGTGCGGTCCGGCCGAGGCCGAGGTCGGCTACCGCCTTTTCGATAGTAAGCCCGCGCGGATGGTAGACGTTGGAGCGCAGCACGAGCTCTACGTCCTCGTCGGGGGAGAAAGCCGACCGGAAACAGCGGAGCAGCCCCATGACTCCCTTGCGCTTTTCCCACTTGCCGACGAACAGGAAGCGGAATGGACCTTCCGGCCGGCTTTTCGCAGGTGTGAACAGGTGCGGGTCCACCCCTTCCGGCACGACGTGAACGGTTTCGCCGGCGATGCCGTTGGCGACAAGAACGTCCCGTCCCCAGCGCGAGGGCACCCAGATCTCGTCGGCGTCGAGGAGCGCCTGGATTACCTTGGCGGGGATCCGGGTCGTCTCGCCCGTGAAGAAGATGATCTTGCAGCGGCCCTGTATCTGCCGGGTGATGGTGCGGGGGCCGATGCACAAGGCCACATCCGCCGAAGGATCGGCCTGTCCGAGCGGCACCGGGCTTTCGGCCGGTGGCTGTTCGTCCAACGGAATGATGCGGACTTCATGGTTTCGAGCCAGGGCTTGCGCGAAGTTGCGGCAGTGCGTCGCCCAGCCGTAGGTCGCGCCAAGGAAACCGTAGATATTGATGCGCATGCGTGCCCCGCGACCCGGTGAGAGTCCAATTCGGTCCGCACGCTAGGGCCGGCGCGGCTTGCGGGTCAATTCCGGTACGCGCGCGCTGCGGAACATTGGGCTGGAAAGATTCGGCGCCCTTTCCCATATTCCGCTGCGAGGGAGATACCTATGACCGAAAAGCTCGAACTCAGCGAAGAAGAATGGCGCGAGCGCCTCTCGCCCGAGCAGTATCACATCCTGCGCGAAGCGGGCACCGAGCGTGCCTTCACCGGCAAGTATGAGCAGAACAAGGCCGAAGGGATGTATTCCTGCGCCGGTTGCGGCGCGCCGCTGTTCAGCTCCGACACCAAGTACAATTCCGGTTCCGGCTGGCCGAGCTATTACCAGCCGGTCGAGGCGGACGCCGTGCAGGAGCACAGCGATGCGTCGCACGGCATGGTGCGCACCGAAGTGCGTTGCGCCAAGTGCGAAGGCCACCTGGGCCACGTCTTCCCGGACGGTCCGCAGCCGACGGGACTGCGCTACTGCATCAACTCCGCGTCGCTCGATTTCAAACCGGAAGGCGAGTGAGGCGAATTTCCTGTGAGTCCCTCGTTAAGCATGGGTTACAGTTTCTCCGTGCACGGGCTATTGCCGGATCGGACGCGCGTGTCCGCAATGAAGGCCTGAGTCTGGATTGATGGCAGGAGACGCCGGGCGGCGCCGCAACCAGGGCGGCCGTTCATCAGTACCCGAAAAGAAGCCGCTTTGGCGGCGCGTCGTGCGCGGCCTGTTCATCTGGGGGATTGCTCTCGGCCTGTTGCTCGTGACCGGCATCGGCACGGCGGTTTTCGTGACCTCGCGTTCCCTGCCGAGCTTCACGCAGATGAAAAGCAGCCAGGCCGGGCAGATGATCGTGGTGCGCGCGCGCGATGGCACCGAGATCGTTTCGCTGGGCCCCAGCTATGGCCGCTGGCTTCCCTACGAGAATATCCCGCGCGTGATGAAGGACGCGATGGTTTCGGTCGAGGACCGGCGCTTCCGCTCGCATATCGGCGTCGATCCGATCGGCGTGATCCGCTCCGTCATGGTGCGCATTGAAACCGGATACTGGCGCCAGGGCGGTTCGACGATCACGCAGCAGCTCGCCCGGAATATCTTCCTCAACAACAACCGCACGTTCGGCCGCAAGCTGCGCGAGGCGATCCTGGCCCTTGCCATCGAGACCCAGTTCTCCAAGGACGAGATTCTCGAGCTGTATCTCAACAAGGTCTATTTCGGCGGCGGCGCCTACGGCGTCGACGCGGCGAGCCGCAAGTTCTTCGGCCATCCCGGCACCGACCTGTCGCTGTCCGAGGCCGCGATCATCGCCGGGCTGGTGAAGGCGCCGTCGCGCTATTCGCCGACCGCCGATGTCGAAGCGGCGGTCTCGCGCGGCAAGGTCGTGCTTCAGGTGATGCAGGCCAACGGCACGATCACTTCCGAGGAAGCGGCCAATGTCGATTTCGACACGGTCAAGGTCGCCAAGGAGAAGGGCCAGAATTCGGTCCGCTACTTCACGGACTGGGCCTTGCCCCAGCTCGATCTGCTGCTGCCCGACAACACCGAGCCGATCGAGGTGTGGACCACGCTCGATATCGGGATGCAGCGCGCCGCGACGGCCGCGATCAAGAACAATGTGCCGGGCGGTACCCAGGGAGCAATGGTCAGCCTCGATCGTGACGGCGCCGTGCTCGCCATGGTCGGCGGTACGGACTACGTCACCTCGAATTACAACCGCGCGGTCAACGCGGTGCGCCAGCCCGGCTCCGCCTGGAAGCTGTTCGTGTATCTCGCAGCCCTGGAAGCCGGCTATACCCCCGATGACCGCGTTATCGACGAGCCGGTCACGATCGATGGCTGGAGTCCGCGCAATTCCGGCGGGAACTACGCCGGCGAGATCGATGTGCGGACCGCATTCGCATATTCCAAGAACACGATCGCCGCGCAGCTCGGCAATGATGTCGGGTTCGGCACGGTCGCAAGCATGGCGCGCCGCTTCGGCATCACCACGCCGGTCAATACATTGCCTTCGATGGTGCTGGGAACATCCGAAGTCCGCCTGATCGACATGGTGCGGGCCTTTGCCGCGGTCTCCGCCAAGGGGACCGCGATCGAGCCGTACGGGATCGTGAAAGTGACGACGTCCGGCGGCGAGGCGCTTTACGAACATCCCAGCGAGCGGGGCGAGTTGCTCGTCCCGCAATATGTCGCGGCGGGCATCACCGACCTGCTGCAGTCCGCCGTAGCCACCGGTACCGGCCGGGCCGCCCAGATCGGCAGGCCGGTCGCCGGCAAGACGGGAACCACCAGTTCCAACAAGGACGGCTGGTTTCTCGGCTTCTCGAGCGGGATAACCACCGGCGTGTGGATGGGGCGCGATGACGCCAGGGCCGTGCCCGGCCTGCAGGGGGGCAGGGCGCCGGCGCGCGCATTTGCATCCTATATGCGCCAGGCGGTGGCCGGCAGGCCGGTCGAGAAATTCGATACCGAGCTCAAGCTTCCCGAATGGCAGCTGGAACCCGACGAGGAGTTCCTGTTCGGCGATCCGGACGACTACTACTTCGTCGACGAGCAGGGGAACCTGATCGAACCGGGAAACCGGTCGCCCGACTCCGGGCCCGGAGAACCGCCGGTTGCGGACCGGCCGCGTCCCGGCGAAAACGGCGGGCTGGTGCCGGTCGAGCCCCCGCCGGCCGCAGGAGACGACTTCCTGAACCGGGCGACCGGAAAAGCGCGCGATCCCGGGTTGCGTCCGGCGCAGCCCGGAGGAGGCCCGGGGGCGCCGGCCAATCTGTTGCCCAACGAAAGCGACCGCGCGACGGGCGTGCAGCCCTAGGCTCCGGTCCGGGCTCAGGTGGTGTGCGTCAGCGCAGCCTTACCGGAACATAGGTGACCGGCTGACCACGGCGCTGGACTCGCAGCAGCAGCGCTTCCCGGTCCGAGCGCTTTGCGTCCCGGATCGCGGTTTCGAGGCTGTCGATGCTCGTGACAGCGCGGTAATTCGCAGAAAGCACGATGTCGCCGCGCCGCAGACCCTTTCTCGCCGCGTCCGAATTGGGATCGACGGCATTGATCACGAGTCCCCGGGTGTCGTCCCCGGCTCCGAGCTGGCGCGCGATCTGCGGCGTGAGCGGCAGGACCGAAAGGCCGAGCGAACTCTCGGCGAGGCCTTCGCCCTGGCGTTCGGGCGGCTGGTTGAACCGGTTGCTGTCCTGCTCGTCTTCGGGATCGAAGCTCTGCTGGGCGAGTTCCTCCTCGCTCGGCCGGGTGCCGACGGTGGCATTGACGGTCATCCGCTTGCCGTTGCGGATCAGCTCGATGGCGATCCGGCTGCCCGGTTCGGTGTTGGCGACGAGATAGGAAAGCGTCTGCTCCTGGGTGACTTCCTTGCCGGCCACCTTCATGACGACGTCGCCGGGCCGGATGCCGGCCTTGTCCGCAGCCTGGCCGGGCTCGACCGCCTGTACGAATTCGCCCTTGTTGTGGGCGATGCCGAGCGAATCGGCGAGATCCTCGTTGATCGCCTGGATGCGCACGCCGAGATAGCCGCGTTCGATCGCTTCGCCCTTCTTGAGCTTTTCCACGATCGGGGCGGCGATTTCCGCCGGGATGGCGAAACCGATGCCGACGCTGCCGCCGGTCGGCGAGAAGATCGCGTTGTTGATGCCGATGACCTGGCCCTTCATGTCGAACATGGGGCCGCCGGAATTGCCTCGGTTGATGGAGGCGTCGGTCTGGATGTAGCGGCCGTATGGGCTGCCCGATCCGATATTGCGGTAGACTGCCGAGATGATCCCCGACGTCACCGTGCCGCCGAGGCCGAAGGGGTTGCCGATGGCGATCACCCAGTCTCCCACGCGCGCGCTGCTTGAATCGCCGAACTTGACGAAAGGCAGCGACTTTCCGGGGCTGACCTTGAGCACGGCCAGGTCCGAAGCGGTGTCGCGCCCGATCAGTTTCGCGGGATACTCGGTGCCGTCCGGCATGGTGACGGTGATCGATTCAACTTCGCCACGGCCGTCGGCGACGATGACGTGGTTGTTGGTTACGACATAGCCGTCGGCAGAAATGATGAAGCCGGAGCCGAGCGATTGCGCCTCGCGGGTTTGCGGCCCCCCGTCCTGCCCGCCGAAGAGATCGGCGAATGGCGTGCCGGCGAAAGGATTGAAATTGGCGACCTTGACCCGCTGGCGCGTTGAAATGTTGACCACGGCCGGAGCGAGCTGGTCGGTCAGATCGGCGAAGCTTGCTGGTGCACCGCCTCGCGGCACAACCGTGTTCATGCGGCTGGCTTCGTTCTGGGCGACTTGTGCACCGGCCGGCAGGCCGGTCGCCAGCGACAGGGTGGCGCCGCCTAGCAGCAGCGCCGCGGTAACTCCATAAGCGTATCGCACGGGCTTCACGTCCTTTTCCTTCGTCCTCTTTCCTCGCCTTTCGGCACTTGCAAATGGCCGCGATTCACGCCTTCGCGGATTAACGGGATTTGAATAGTCCGGCCAATGCCCTGAGGCAGGCTAGCGACGGCCGCGGAACTGCCGCAAGTATTCGTTATCCGGCGACAGGATCACACTGCTTTCGGCATCGCCGTTCTCGGAAGAGAATGTCGCGTCATAGCTCTGCATGGCGCGGTAGAAATCGTAGAACTCGGGATCCTTGCCGAAGGCTTCGGCATAGATACGCGCGGCTTCGGCGTCGGCGTCGGCGCGGATGATTCGCGCGTCGCGCTGGCCCTGGGCGCGGATGGTCCTGGCTTCGCGCTCGCGATCCGTCTCCATCCGCTGGAAGGCCGATTGCAGCGGTGCGCCGTCGGGAAGATCGGTCCGCTTGATCTGCACGTCGATCACTTCCGCGCCATACTGGCGCGCCTGCCGGTCGAGATTTGCGCGCACATTGGCAAGCGCGGTCCCGCGTTCGGCGGTCAGCATGGCCTGGAAGGTGCGTCGGCCCAGCTCCTGCCGCAGGACCGAGTTGAGGATGGGCTCCAGTGCCACCCGCACACCATCGGTGGTGCCCGCGCGCTGAACCATCCGAACCGGATTGACGATGCGGAAGCGTGCATAGGCGTTGACCAGCAGGCGCTGCTGGTCATTCGAGAGCACTTCCTCATCGGTCATTTCAAGGTCGAGCACGCGCTTTTCGATGCGCGCGACCCGGTCGATGAACGGGACCCGGAGATAGAGGCCGGCACCTGTCTTGCCGCCTGGCGTATTTACCGTGCCGATGGGTTCGCCGGTCCGGATCACCACTGCCTGTTCTTCCTCCGGCACGATGAACGCGCTCGTGAGCAGGGCGAAAATCAGGATGCCGACCGCGATTACCGCGCCGCGATAGGATTGCAGGAGGTTCGTCATCTTATTGTTTCTCCGGCGCGGTCACGGTTGTGCCCGGCTGCGTCCGGGCGCGTCGGCGGATTTCGGGAAGCGGCAGGTAGGGAGTCACGCCCTGCGCCTCGATAATCGTCGTGTCGGTTTGCGAGAGCACGCGCTCCATCGTCTCGTAATAGAGACGCTGCCGCGTAACCTGCGGTGCGAGACGGTATTGTTCGTAAACCTTGTCGAACGCTTCCGCCTCGCCCTGAGCCTGCGCCAGGACTTGCTGCGCGTAGCCGCGCGCCTGGTTCTTCACCGCATCGGCATTCTGCTCGGCCACCGAAACGTCGCGAAAGGCGTCGACCACTTCGGCCGGCGGATCCGCCTTGTCGATTTCAACGCCCAGCACGTGGATGCCTGCCCGGTATGTGTCCAGCGTTCGCTGCATGCGTTCGCGCACGCGCTGCTCGATCTCGGCACGACCCTGTCCGGAGAAAGTGTCGTCGAGCGTGTTTTCTGCAACCGATGCACGCATCGCGGCCTCGGCGACCTCGTTGACCGTCTCGATCGGTTCGGCCAGCCGGAACTTGAACTGTTCAAGGTTCTTGATGTTCCAACGAACGATATAGCTGATGTCTACGAGGTTCTGGTCCCCGGTAAGGATCAGCTTCGCCTTCTGTCCTGATTCCGGGATCCGGACCGCCCGGACGCCTTGCACGTCTTCCACATCGACGGCCTCGATCGGCCAGGGTGCGGAAATGGCAAGGCCCGGTTCGAGCGTGCGGGTGTAGTTGCCAAGGGTCTTGACCACCGCCCGCTCCTGCGGACCGATGAGATGTACGCTGGTTACGAGCAGGCCGATCAGAACTATGCCGCCGACCAGGAACGGAAACCAGCTCTTGCCACCCGGAGGTTCCGGCAGGCGCGGCATGCCGCCCCGGCCGCCTCCGCCGCCGGGCGGGCGCCTGCGGTCGCGACCGCGGAAGATGTCCTCGATCCCGGCCGAACGGCGTGGAGGGCCTTCCTCCGGCGGCAGCCAAGGGTTTCTGGGGCCACGCGGCGGCGGCGCATCGGAAATTTCCGGCTCGTCGTCGCCGGCATTGCCGCCATTGCCGTCGGCTTCGCCGGTCGGCTCCCTATCGCCTTTGTTCCCGCCGCCCCATGGGCTGCGGCGACCAGCCATTGCCAATGCGCCGCGCGCGATTGCGCTCCCGAATGTTTTCATGGGGCATTTATAGGTACCCAACGGCCACAAAAACAGTGCCTGCTGGCGGTTTTTCCTTGCTAGGGGGTTTGACGGGGGGACCTTCATGGCCAGAGTCAGCGGATGAGTAGCGAAAATGAAGAAGCTCTGACGGCTGCACTGCCGTCGCTGGCGCAATCCCGCATGCAATCGATTCGCGTTGCCGACGGCGTCGTGACCCTGGTTCTCGACGTAGCCGGACTCGACGGGCTCGAGCGCGACCGGCTCGAAGTGGCGGTCAAGGACGCACTGCGCTCCGAGCCCGGCGTCTCCGAAGTGCGCGTGGCGATGACGGCCGACCGGCCGCGCCGCAAGATCGTGGCTGTCGGCTCGGGCAAGGGCGGCGTCGGCAAATCGACGCTTGCGGCGAATCTCGCCGTGGCGCTGGCAAGAGCCGGACGCAAGGTCGGGCTGGTCGATGCGGATATTTACGGACCGTCGCTGCCGCGCCTCCTCGCCAACGAAGGGCAGAAGCCCGGGGTCGCGGAGAAGAAACTCGTGCCGGTGCCGAGCCCCTGGGGTGTCCCGGTGCTGTCGATGGGGCACCTTGCCGATCCCGGACAGGCGATCGCGTGGCGCGGGCCGATGGCCGGCAACGCCCTGTCGCAGCTGGTCGACGCCGACTGGGGCGATGCGGAGATCCTGGTGGTCGACCTGCCGCCAGGCACGGGCGACGTGCAGCTGACGATGCTGCAGCGCTTCAAGCCCGCCGGCGCCGTGATCGTCTCGACGCCGCAGGACCTCGCGCTGATGGACGCGACCCGTGCCATGCAGCTGTTCGATCAGGGAGATGTGCCGGTCATCGGCATTGTCGAGAACATGGCCGGCTACGCCTGCCCGCATTGCGGCGAAGTGAGCGACCCCTTCGGCTCCGGCGGGGCGGAGGCGGCAGCCAAGACGATGGGCCATGCCTTCCTCGGGCGTATCCCGCTCGATCTCGCGATCCGGCAGGACAGCGATGCCGGCACGCCGCCTGCCGCCGGCGAAGGGGAACAGGCCGAAGCCTTCGGCGCGATTGCCCGGCGCGTGGCGACGTGGCTGGACAACCAGACGGGCTGACATGCAGGTCTCGCGGCGAGGCATACTCATCGGGGCACTCGCAGGCGGCGGGCTGGCTATCGGCTATTTCCTGCGTCCGCGCGATTTTCCGCTTCCGCTCGAGCCCGGCCGCGATGAAGTTGCCTTCGACGCGTGGATCAAGATCGCAGGGGACGGGGTGGTAACCGTCGCGGTGCCGCAGCTTGAGATGGGGCAGGGCGTCACAACGCTGATCCCGCAGATCGTGGCCGAGGAACTGGGGGCCGATTGGCGCCAGATGGCGGTCGAACCGGCGCCGGTCAGCGCCCACTATGCCAACACGGTCCTGGCGGCCCGGTGGGCGGAACTGTGGATGCCGATGCTCCCCGGCCTTGCTGCAGAACCTGACAGCATCATCGCTCGCCGCTATGCGCAAGACAGCCGCTTCATGGCGACGGCCGACGGCATGTCGCTTGCCGCCTACGAAGCACCGGCCAGGGCGGCGGCCGCCAGCGCCCGTGCGTTGCTGGCCAAGGCCGCCGCCGACCGCTGGGACGTCGGCTGGGAAGAGTGTGAGGCGAAAGACGGGTTCATCGTCCACGAAAAGAAGCGGTTGAGCTTCGCCAGCCTGGCGCAGGAAGCCGTCGGTTTCAGTCCGCCGAACCCACCACCGCTGCGCGCGAAGCCTGCGATGGAAGATCCCGAACGGGTCCCGGCGGGAGCGGAACTGGCCTTTCCCCGCCTCGATCTGCCGTCCAAGGCCGACGGGTCTTATCTGTTCGCAGCAGACGTGCGGCTGCCGGACATGGTCTATGCAGCGATCCGCCATGGCCCGATCGGCCAGGCGGAGCTGTCCGGCTTCGACGAGGAAGCGGCAGCCCGGCCGGGTTTGATGTCGCTGGTGAAAGGCAGGAACTGGCTCGCCGCCGTCGCAAGCGACTGGTGGACCGCCGACCGCGCGCTGTCCGATGCGGCGCCAAGCTTCACCTTCCGCAAGGGGGCGGACAGTGTGAAGATCGAAACGGCTCTGGAAGAGGCGTTGCGGTACGGGGACGCCGGCACGATCCTGAAGCATGGCGATCCGGACGAGGTGCTCGCCCGCGATTTCTCGCTCGCGCTGCGCTACGATGTCGCGCCTGCGCTACACGCCACCGTCGAAACCGCAAGCGCCACCGCATGGCTGCGCGACGGCAAGCTCAACCTGTGGTTGGCGACGCAGGCACCCGAAGCCGCCCGCCGTGCCGCCGGCGAGGCGCTGGGCATCGATATCGGCGATGTGGTGCTTTACCCGATGCCGGCCGGCGGCAGTTTCGACCGGCGGCTGGAGAACGACCATGCCATCGAGGTGGCGCTTATCGCCCGCGAAGCAGGCCGGCCGGTGCAGCTCACCTGGTCGCGTTGGCAGGAGCATCTCGCGGGCTGGCCAAGGGCGCCAGTCGCCGCGGTGATGGCCGCGCGGCTGACGCCGTCGGGAGACCTGAGCGGGTGGAAGGCCCGGCTCGCACTTCCGGCCAGCGCGCATGAATTCGGCCGCCGCATGTTCGGCGGGCTCACGCCGCAGTCCGCCATGGCGGAAAGCGAGGGGATGACCGATGCGATGGCGATGGAAGGTGCGGTGCCTCCCTATGCGCTCACCCATCTGCTCGTCGAGCACGTGCCCGTGAACATCGGTTTGCCGACCGCTCGCCTGCGAGGCAACGCCCATGGCTACACGGCCTTCTTCAACGAGAGCTTCATCGATGAACTGGCGCACAAGGCCCGGCGGGAGCCGCTTTCTTTCCGCATGGCGCTGCTCGGCCACGATCTCAGGCTGGCGGCTTGCCTGCAAAAGGTGTCTGCACTCGCAAACTGGGACGGCGGCGGCGACAACAGCGGCCAGGGGCTTGCCTGTCACGTCATCGGCGACCACGACACGGGCGGGCGGATCGCGGTGGTGGCAACGGCACGGCGCGACGAAAGTGGCGTGCGCGTCGACAGGATCACCGCTGTTGCCGACATCGGCCGGATCGTGAATGTCGACATCGCCCGCCAGCAGATCGAAGGCGGACTGGTCTTCGGCATGGGGCTCGCACTCGGTTCGAGCACGACATACGAAAAAGGTTTGCCGGTGATCGCCCGGCTCGGCGAACTGGGCCTGCCGCTGCTGGCAGACTGCCCGGCGATCGAAGTCGAATTCATCGCCAGCGACGCCGATACGGCCGATCCCGGTGAACTGGGCGTAGCGGTTGTCGCACCGGCGATAGCAAACGCGCTGTTTTCGGCCACGGGGCTGCGTTTCCGGCGTCTTCCGCTATTCTCGGAGGGGTTATGAACCGGCCACCCGATCATCCCGAGATTCCCCCGAGCAGGATCGGCGTGCTGCTGGTCAATCTCGGCACGCCCGACGCGCCGACACCGGCGGCCGTACGCCGCTATCTCGCCGAATTCCTGTCCGATCGTCGCGTGGTGGAAATCCCGCCGCTGGTCTGGCAGCCGATCCTGCGCGGGATCATCCTCAATACGCGGCCTCGCAAGTCCGCCCATGCCTATGCCCAGGTCTGGACCGACGAGGGTGCCCCGCTTGCTGCGATCACCGCCGCGCAGGCGCGCGGCCTGCAGCAGCGGCTGGGCGATGCGGTGCAGGTCGGATGGGCGATGCGCTACGGCAATCCGGCGATGGCCAGTCAACTCGACCTCATGAAGGCGCAGGGTTGCGAGCGTGTGCTTGTCGCACCGCTCTATCCACAATATTCGGCCGCGACCACGGCGTCGGCGCTCGACGCCCTCGGCGACTGGCTGGAAGGCCAGCGCTGGCTGCCCGCGATCCGCACGCTGCCGGCCTATCACGATGATCCCGCCCATATCGCCGCGTTGCGGACGGACCTCTCGAGACAGCTGTCCGCCCTCGCATTCCGGCCCGAGGTGTTGCTGCTGAGCTTTCACGGCATGCCAGAGCGCACGCTGCATCTCGGCGATCCCTATCACTGCCAGTGCCGCAAGACCGCGCGTTTGCTGGGCGAGGCGATGGCGGGCGATTGGCCCGGCCTGCGTATCGAAGTCGCGTTCCAGTCGCGCTTCGGCAAGGCGAAATGGCTGGCCCCCTATACCGATGTCGTCCTGGCCGAGGAGGCAGGCCGGGGCACGAAGCGGCTCGCCGTGGCCGCGCCGGGCTTTGCCGCCGATTGCCTTGAAACCCGGGAGGAGCTGGCGATCAGGGGACGGGAGCAGTTCCTGGCAGCGGGCGGCCGCGAGTTCGCGGCACTCGACTGCCTCAATGACAGCGAAACGGGCATGGAGATGCTGGAAACGCTGGTCCGCCGCGAGCTTTCCGGCTGGTTGTAACGTGGACAGGCCAGATCGCCCCCTCAGGATTCTGGTGATGTCAGAAGGCTGGCAAGGCGCACTGGCCTGCATCCAGTCGCTGGGCCGCAGGGGACATCACATCTATACGCTCGCCGGTTCCGAAGTCTCGATCAATTCCCGCTCGTCGCATGTCAGGGGCGTGGCCAGACACTCCGGCCCGAGGGGTCTGGGATCGCACGCGAACTTCGTGATGAAGCTGGTCGAGAAACACCGGCTGGACCTTGTTATTCCGGTGTCCGATGGCGATGCGCGGATCCTGGCCCGTTGCAGGACCCTGTCCGGCGATGTCGAGCGGTACGGCGTGAGCGATGAGGATGCGGTCGACGTTGCGATCAGTCGCAATCGCACGGTGGAACTGTGTCGCAAGCTGGATATCGCGACGCCGCGCACATCCTTCGCGACGATGGAAAATGCCATGTCCGCCTGCCAGGAGATCGGCTTTCCCTGCTACCTGAAGGTGTCGGGCACCACCGCCTCGCGCGGCGTATTCCTGCTGAAAAGTCAGGCGGATCTTCGCGAACGGCTTGGAATACTTTCGCGCAATGCCGAATTCCAGATCCAGGAGGCGGTCGATGGGGAACTCGTCGGCGTCACAGGATTTTGCCTTGATGGCGAACTCCTCGCGGGTTTCTCCTTCCAGAGCCTGCGCGGAACTGCGCAAGGCGGAACCTCGCCGCATGCCGTGATCGTCGAGGATGCCGGCCTGCTCGATGCGCTGAGGCGTATCGCCGGGGCGCTCGCTTGGACCGGCGGGATCGATCTGGATTTCATTGCCACGCCGGATGGCGGGCACGTCCTGCTGGAAATCAATCCCCGGCTCTCGGGGACGGCGATCTTCGGGCTCAAGCGGGGCATCGACTTGCCGGCCGGCTATCTGCCGTGGTCGCGCTCCGCTGCCGACCTTGAATGCCAGCCGGAAGACGCCGACGCGACGGGTTACGTCAGCCTGGTCGAGGAAGCGCGCTCGATTGCCAACGGCGGTGCCGAGATGGTCGCGCGGTCCGCCGACTTCCGCAGGGAGCATGCCTGTGTCGACAACGCTTTCTGGGGCGACCCCGGCTATTCGCGCGCGCTGTTTCATGCCGTCTGGAACATCAGCTTCGCGTCGACTGCACCTGCAGACCCGCATTGACGCGCCCGTGGCTTTGCGCTGCCTTGGGCAATCACGAGTCCCGAATCCTCTAGGGGCCGCAAGGGAGAGCATCATGGCCGAAGCCGATCCGCTGTTTCCGCAGCGCTATCTTCACACGATTCACGCGGCGCCGGAATGCGAGCGACTGCGGCGGATATATACCGACGTGTTCGGCGGTCTCGTTTTTCACGAGAGCTATTATCCTCCCGAAGACCGGGACGCGGCGCTGCTTTATGTGGCCGATCACATGATCGAGGTCATGTCGCCGCGGGATACGCAGGACATGGGCTTCATGTTTGCCCGCTATGTCGCGAAGACAGGGCCCGGCTACCACTCGATCTCCTTCCGCGTCGCCAGCGCGGAAGCCGCCCACGAACGGTGCCGGGAACTGGGCGTGCTGATCAATACCGAGGGGCCGGGCCTGATCTTCCTGCATCCCAAGAGCACCGGCGGCATCATCATGGAACTGACCGACCACATGATGCCGAACGACCCCTGGGACCTGCCGAACTGGCGCCGCGACTGGGCCGTCGGCAGGCCTCAGAAACCGCACGCTCTCTCACATATCGTCTGCGCGCCGCGCAATCCGGAAGCGGCGGTGTTCTTCCTCACAGACGTATTGAGCGGCCAGGCGCACGATCCGGTCGAGATCGAGTGGCCCGAGCGGGCCACCGCGACGCGCGTCGACGTCGCCGACGCGACCTTGCTGGTCCTCGATCCCGCGGACCGGGAAAACGGCGCGCTGGCGCGGTTTGCCAACGGCCCCAATGGCGGGGTCTATGCCCTTGCGTGGAAAGTCGCCGATCCCGAGGCCGCCGCGGCCCATTTCGGCAACAACCACAGCGGCAACGTCCCGGGTGAACCGGCTCCGGCGGGCAGCGGCTACACGCATGCCTTCATGCTGGACGGCGCCCGGCACTGGTTCGTCGCCGATCCTGGCTGAAGCGTAGTCATTCCTGGCTGAAACAATCGTCGTCATTCCCGCGAAAGCGGGAACCCGGCTCCCGAACCCTTGACCTGACGCTACGTCAGGCACCGGGTCCCCGCTTTCGCGGAGACGACGATCCGATAAGCGACGATGCTTATCCGGGCCTGTTCCTTCGTTCCGGTCAGGCGCGTCCCAGCTTTTCGGCCATCATCTTTTCGACGAGGCGCTTCGATACCTTGTTGGAATGGAGCATCGGCACCTCTTCGCGGGTGATCTCGACATAGGCGCGCGGCACCTTGTAGCTTGACAGCTTCTGGCGCAGCTGCGCCTCGATATCGGTGAAATCGAGCTTGGCTCCTTCGCGCGGGACGACGGCGGCGACTACGAGCTGGCCGCGCTCCTTGTCCGGCAGGCCGACGACATAGGCGTTGTGCACGCCTTCCAGCGCCTGCATTTCCATCTCGACTTCGGCGGGCGAGACGTTCGAGCCGGCGGCCTTGATCATGTCGCCGTTGCGGCCGACGAAATGGACGCGGGTGCCTTCCACAAGGCACATGTCGCCGGTGTGATAGTAGCCGTCCGGCGTGAAATATCCTTCCCGCTCGATCTTGTGCAGCCCGGGCGTGACCGGATAGCCGCGGATCTGCAGCTCGCCGATCTCGCCGTCGCCGACCGGCTGGTCGTTCTCGTCGGCGATCCGCACGTCATAGCGATCGGCGAAATGGTCCATCGGCGCGCAGACCGGATAGCCTTCGGCGCGGAACTCGTCGCCGTAGGAGTAGGGCCCCAGCGTCTCGCTCATACCCAGGCCCCACCAGGGCTTGGGCTGGTTGGACAGCAACGCGAGATCGTCGTCCGAAAGCACGCTGCCCATCGCCACGCGGCTGTTGTTCAGCGTCTTTTCGGCGCAGACGGTGATTGCACCCACTTCCCAGTTGGGCATGAGATACATCATCATGCCGCCCACCCAGAACATCGGCAGCATGGCGTTGCTTTCCTGGCCGCGCTTCGGACCGATCATCCCGCGCAGGTAGTGGGCGCGGAACATCACCGGCCCGTGATTGTGCTTCACCCCCTTGGGCAGCGCCATCGAGCCGGACGTGTAGATTTCCACCATCTGGTCGGTCGGGTGAACCTCCGACTCGATTTCGGTGAGCAGCTCCTCGCTCACCGAAGCCGCTGCCTCGCCAAGGGTGCTCAGGTCGCGGATGGTGGGCGGAAGCGCGTCTCCGGTGGAGAGGATCCAGCGCAGGAACGGCGTCTTGCCGATCCGCAGGTCCGGGTCGTTCGTTTCGAGAAGCTCGGGCAGCGCCTCGCAGATCCGCTCGACGTAATCCTTGCCCAGCAGCTCGCGCTGGACGATCAGGCCGTGCACGTCGGACTGGCGCAGCACGCGCACCAGCTCGTTGGAGCGGATCAGGGTGCTGATCGGAATGGCGATCGCGCCGATGCGGGAAATCGCGGCGAGCAGCATCGCGAAATCGGGGTTGTTGCCCGAAATGAAGCCAACGCGCATGCCCTTGCCGACGCCCTTCGCGATGAGGCCGCGGGCCAGCTCGGCCGATTTGTCGTCGAGCTCGCGAAAACTCATGACCCAGTCCGGGCCGTCCTCGGGACGGAAGACGACGGCGGGTTCGTCGCCATAGGCAGCCGCGGCGGCGCGGATCAGCTGCGGAAAGGTCTCGGCCGAAGCGGGATCGGTCACGGCGCCGTTTGGTTTGCTCACGAAATTCCATCCTCTCTCAGAATCAGGTTCCGCTACCATCACTGGCACTGCCGAAACAAGGAGAACCAGTTCGCCATGCGGAAGGGAATGTCCGGATAGCGTATGTCCGGGCCGTTGTGGGGCAGGAACGGGGCACGAGGTCCTGTGGGGGAATAACATCGGTACTTGTTTTCCGCATCGCGCACAAAGGTGGCTCCATTCTTGACATAATCCCTTTTTGTTCTACTCATGTTCCAGCATTGGAACGGAGTCGCACTCATGAGCCCCCCACGTCCTGAACAGGCCGATTTTGCCTATGCCGCGCCGGCCAACGATGCGGCCGGGTTGCCAATGGCACTATCGATCTTCGCTGATCGGCTCCATTTGCGAGCAGAGCTGCGCGAGGATGCACAGGCGGCTGGCTTCCGTGTCACCGAGGCGTCCGGTGTCGCCAGCCTGCTCGGCTGCAAGGCCCGTGCGCTGGGCGAAGTGGTGCTGCTCGATTGCCCCGAAATCGACGGAGCGGCTCTGGCCGCGCTGGCCCGGCTCGACATGCGCGCCGCCCATTGCGGGGCGCACCTTATCGTCTCGACCAGCGTCGATGCTCTCGACGACGTGTTCGCATGCATGGATCAGTCGAATCCGCAAATTCTCGTCGATCCCACCCGTGCCGATCGGATGATCGCGCTGGGCCGCGTCCTGATGCGGTTTCCCAATCTGCGGCTGCGCGAGATCGCCGAGGAAGACCGGGTGCTGCTGCTGCGCCTTACCGAACAGGTCGGCAAGATCGCGGAGCGGCTTGACCGCCTGCGTTCGCCGCGCCCGGGTCTGGGCGAGACGGCCGGCGAAGACGGCGCCTTCCGTTTCGAGGCTCCCAGGCGTGGCTATTCCGGGGACGGGGACGACAGTTCCGGCCGGCTAGTGCGGTCGACAAGGCCGCCGCTCCCGGACCCGCGTCTCGTGCGCCGGATCATCCGGCAGCGTCAGCTACGCGCGCGTTTCTTCGATGGCGATCTGTTTGCCGACCCGGCCTGGGACATGCTGCTGGATCTTACCGCGGCGCGCGCCGAGCATACGCGCGTTTCGGTGACATCGCTGTGCATCGCCTCGGCCGTGCCGCCGACGACCGCGCTGAGGTGGATCGGCCAGATGACGGAGGCCGGGCTGTTCGAGCGGGTCGAAGACGAGGCCGACCGCCGCCGTGCCTTTATCGCGCTGAGCGAAGGGGCGGCCGACGCGATGGCGCGCTATTTTGCCGAACTGGACAAGGACGCGGCGCGACTGGTCTAGTTTTCCCGACCGGACCGGTCGGATTGGCAACGCCCGCCGGCCTTTTCGCTGCAACGACAAAAAGTTGCCCCCGCTCTTGGCGGGGGCAGTTGGGGGTTGCTTCGTTGGGGTGCTTTTCGGCCTTCCGCGGCACGGGGAAGGCCCGGGAGGGACAGTCGGAAACTTATCGATCGGGGGAAATCCGGCTGTCGGCCGGTGGCGCGGTGTCGGATGAGTCATGCTTGTCGCGCTCGAATTCCTCGGCGAGATTTTCCCAGCGATCGGCGGCTTTCTTGTGCATCAGTCGCACCATGCGCAGATCGGAAGACGCGGCTGCCTGCCTCTGCTCCTCGGCTCGCTGGCGATATTCCCTGGGATGGGCCATCGAGGCCTCCTGCTGCGCTGGTGAACACGGCAAGAATTGCGCACCCGGATTTTCATCCGGTTTACAGGGATGGTTAGGATTTTAATCTTTCGATTCGGTCATCGGATCGCATGGAAGTGTCGTGCGGCGTCGCCAGGCGCTGTCCGCCATGCGCGCGGGCCGCGAACCGTGCCTCACATGCGCCCGGCTGCTGGAACTATTTGCCGCCCGGATCGTTATGCCCCTGCTGTCGTCGCCGGACCGGCGTCCGCGATGCCCCTGAAGTCGCCTGACGGAATGGCGGCGGCAGCAAACCTGCGGCGCTCCCGCAAGCCGCCTGCTCCGGGACGATAGCTGTTCCTAGCGCGTTTTGGCGTTGCGCCTGATCACCGGTCCCGGTGGCGCCTTGGGCGAAGGCACAGGCGCCGGAGGGGGAGGCGGCGAGGGAGGCGTGACGCTGACCTTGGCTACCGAAGCAGCACACGCGGTCGAGCCGTAAGGCGCGAAGAATTCGATCCTGACGGGCGAGGCAGGGTCCGCGGTTGTGCTGCCGTGCCGATGCGATCCGTCGCTGCTGCGCTTGCTGGTCATTGCAGGTAGGCCCCCTGTCAGATTCGCCAAGGCTTAGAGAGTAGCCGGGCAGGGCCCAAGGTCAATCCTGCGCCGGAGAGCGGGGTTCAGGCCAATGCCCATGGTCGAGCGTG
Source organism: Novosphingobium sp. (assembly GCA_024236175.1). GTDB lineage: Bacteria > Pseudomonadota > Alphaproteobacteria > Sphingomonadales > Sphingomonadaceae > Novosphingobium. The sequence continues at coordinate 140,533 of JACKKY010000007.1, forward strand.
CAGGGGAAGTATGGTGGGCGGTGACGGGCTCGAACCGCCGACCCTCTCGGTGTAAACGAGATGCTCTACCAACTGAGCTAACCGCCCAGGCACGAAGGCACTTGTGCCGGAACGCGCGCCCTTAGACCAAACCGTTCGAACGGGAAAGAGGTAACCCGGCCGCGCAATACGTGGCCCCGGACACTGAGTGCGAACGGGGCCGCGTATTACTGTCGTCGGAGTGCGGTCAGGCGGCGTTCCAGCCGATGATCGACTTGACCTCGAGATATTCCTCGAAGCCGAACTCGCCCCATTCGCGGCCGTTGCCGGAACGCTTGTAGCCGCCGAACGGCGCGTGGAAATCGAATGCGCCGTTGATCCAGATCGCACCCGTGCGCATCCGCTTCGACAGCGCGCGGGCGGTGTCCAGATCCTGCCCGCTGACATAGCCGCCCAGGCCGAAGCTGGAATCGTTGGCGATCTCGATCGCGTCGTCGAGGTCGTCGTAGCCGATCACCACCAGCACCGGACCGAAGATCTCCTCGCGGTCGATCGTGCGCTGATTGTTGGAGACGAACACGGTCGGGCGGACATAGGCGCCCTTTTCCAGGCCTTCCGGCTTGCCCGGGCCGCCGGCAATCAGTTCCGCGCCCTCGTCGATGCCGAGCTGGATATAACGCTGGATGTCCTCGTACTGGTCCTTGGACACGACCGGCCCCATGGCGAAATTGCCGTTGGGATCGCCCACGGTGACGCCTTCGCACGCTTCCTTCGCTGCGGCCTTGGCCTCGTCCATGCGCGAATTGGGGACCAGCAGGCGCGAGCCGGCGCTGCAGGTCTGACCCGAATTGCCCATCATGCCCGCGGTGGCGCCCGCGACATTGGTCGCGAGGTCCGCGTCGTCGAGGATGATCCACGGGCTCTTGCCGCCCAGTTCGAGGCCGACACGCTTGACCGTGTCCGCCGCGTCCTTCTGGATCTGGATGCCGACGCTTTCCGACCCGGTGAAGGAAATCATGTCGACGTCTTCATGGGTGGTCAGCGCCGTGCCGATCACGCTGCCCTTGCCCTGGATCATGTTGAACACGCCGGCAGGGACGCCGGAGCTGTCCAGGATTTCCGCAAGGATCTGGGCCGAATAAGGCGCCAGCTGCGGGGGCTTGAGGATCATCGTGCAACCCACGGCGAGGGCAGGGAAGATCTTCACGCAGGTCTGGTTCATCGGCCAGTTCCACGGTGTGATCAGGCCGCAAACGCCGATCGGTTCCTTGCGGATGAGGGTTACCCCGCGCTCTTCCTCGAACTTGTATTCCTTGAGCACTTCGATCGCGGTGCCGAGATGGCCCTTGCCCAGCAGCGTGTGGAAACCGCAACCGAGCGAGATGGGCGCGCCCATTTCTTCGGTGATCGCCTCGCCAAGTTCCCGCTCGCGCCGCAGGTACTCGGCCTGGATGGTCTCGAGCAGGTCGAGCCGTTCCTTGACGCTCGTCTCCGAAAAGGTGGCGAAGGCCCGGCGCGCGGCGGCGACAGCCTTGTCGACGTCGGCCGGTGACCCCAGCGAGATGTGTCCGGATACTTCCTCGGTAGCGGGATTGACGACCTCGGCGGTCTTCGGCTCGGCCGGATCGACCCACTGGCCGTCGATGTAGAATTTCAGATAGTCGCGCATAACCTCTCCCAGAGAATCGCCAGGTCATTAGTTAGCGGCCCGGACCGGGCCATGCCAGAGCCGCGCCTTGCGGCGCGGCTCATCTGCGGTGGTTCCGTTACAGTGTGGGCTTACTGGGTGCCCTCTGCGTACCAGGTGCGGAAGCGTTCGTACTTCGGCATTTCTTCCGAATTGGCCTTCGGGTCGATCGGCACGTGGATCACCGCCGGGCCGCCCTTGGCGTAGGCGCGGGCGATGGCGGCGCCCAGGTCTTCCGCCTTCTCGACGAATTCGCCGTAGCAGGCGAAGCCCTCGCCGATCTTGTCGAAGCGCACCTTGTCGGACCAGTGCGTGCCGGTCTCCGCCGTGCCTTGGCCGAAGGTGCGCTTGTAGACGCCCACTTCGAGACCCCACTGGAAATCGACGCCGACGACGCAGACCAGCGGCAGGTTCTTGCGTACCGCGACTTCGAGTTCCGCGACGTGGAACAGGAACGAGGAGTCTGACGTCAGCAGCATTCCGGGACGGACCTTGCCGGTCGCGGCCTGGTCGGCAAGCATCGCGCCGGTCGCATAGGGCAGCCCGGTACCGATGTGGCCGTAGTTCTGGTTCCAGATCACGTCATGCGGTTTGCACTGCGAATAGGTCCACTGGTAGATCACCGTCGCGCCGCCGTCGCGGATCATGATGCCGTCCTTGGGGAAGGCCTTGGTCGATTCCACGACGAAGCGTGCGGTGTTCATCGCGATATTGCCGCTGCCGTCGCTGTGCTCGAGCGATTCCTCGGCGAGTTCGTCGAGTTCGGCCGCGCCTTCCTTCATGAAGACATCGAGGCCCTTGGCGGGCGGCAGGGCATCGCCGATCGCGCGGGAGAGCTGCGGCACGACGGCGCGCAGGTCGCCGACCAGCGGAACGTCGATCGGGCGGTTGACGCCGATCGCCGTCGGATCCTGCTGCACGTAGATCCACTTGCGTTCGTCTTCCTTGTCGTACCAGTGGCGCCACCGGCCGAAATGCAGCGGCTCGCCGAGTTCGGTGCCGAGCGCGACCACCACGTCCGATTCCTCGACCGCGTCGATCGATGCCTCGGAGAAGACGTACTGGAACGTGCGATCCTCCAGACCTTCGATGTAGGAGGTGCCGCCCGAGGTCTGGATGACCGGGCAGTTCATCTTCAGCGCCAGCTCCTTCACGGCTTCGCCGCTCTTGGAGGTGTGGACCGCGTGACCGACGAGCAGGATCGGGTTCTTGGCTTCCTTGATAAGCTTGGCCGCCTCGGCGATCCGGTCGCCGTCGGCGCCCTGGTTGGTCAGCCGGTAGCGGTGCGGCGGCAGGATCGGGGTGTTCTCGACTTCCTCCAGGATCACATGCGCCGGATATTCGATGTAGCTCGGTCCGGGCGTGCCTGACATCGACACGCGGATCGCTTCGCGGATGATCTCGTCGGTCTGGTCGGCATATTCGATCGACGACGAGAACTTCACCGAATCCTCGATCATCGGCTCCTGCCGCACGAACTGGATGCGGCCGCGGCGCACGCGCCGCTCGGTCACGCGGGCGCGCTGACCGCCCAGGAAGATGACCGGATCGTTCTCGACCTTGGCGCACTGGATCGCGGGCATGGCGTTTGCCATGCCGGGGCCGAGCGTGCCGATGCAGACAGCAGGCTTGCCGGTGATCCTTGCGGCCGCGGCGGCCATGTGGCCGGCGGATGCCTCGTGGTGCGGAGAGACGACAGTCCAGCCGCGCGTTTCCGCTTCGAGAAACAGGTGGACGAAGTTCGGGTCGGGAATGCCGAACAGCGTCCGGATTCCTTCCGCCTCGAACAGGTCGAGAATGCGCTTGTAGACCGGGATGCTATTCGAATCTGCAGGCGTCTTCTCGGCCTGGGGATTGTCGTCGTACATGATTTACCTTTCCTGATCTCGATCGAATTGGTCTGGTATAAACAGTTAAAACAAAAGGATTTATCGAGAGTTGGCGAACGCCCCCTTACCGATGCTGTGAGCAGCGGTCCGGCTTCGCGGCGGGTGCGATTCCTCTCCCGTTATTCGGTTTGGACGGAACGCTAGCCCAACTGCGAGGAGCCTGCCAGTCCAAATCAACACACCTGTTCATTTGGTTCCGGCTTCCGCGACCGGTCGGGCCATCCCGAGTTCCTCAAGCACCTCGTCGGTGTGTTCGCCCAGTTCGGCCGTAGGTCCGGCAACGCGGCCGGGCGTTTCCGAAAACCACGTCGGCACGCCGGGAAACCGGATCGGGCCGTGGCGGCTTTCGACCGTCTCGAAAAAGCCGATCGTATTGAGGTGCTCGTTCTCGAAGAGCTCGTCGGTGGTTCGCAGGGGGGCGGCCGGGACGTGCAACTCCTCGAGCAGGTCTAGCCATTCCTGGGTGCTGCGTTCGGCGAAGGTTTCCGCGAGCAGTCCGTAGACCCGGTCGATCTGCTTGGCACGCTTTTCCAGGGTGGAGAATTCCTCCGTCGCCCAGGCCGGCTTCACCGCGCCGACAAAGGCGTTCCAGTGCTTGTCGTTATAGACCAGTGCGGCGACATAGCCGTCTCTGGTCTTGTAGGGCTTGCGGTTTCTCGCCACCGCCCGGTGGTAATGGGCCGGGCCCAGCGGGGGGGTGAACAGCATGCCGCTCGCGTGTTCGGCCAGCATGAAGGACGCCATGGTCTCGAACATGCCGACTTCCACTTCCTGGCCCTCGCCGGTGCGCTCGCGGTGGAACAGCGCCATGATCGTGGCGTAAAGTCCGGTCAGCCCGGCGACCTTGTCGGCCATGATCGTGGCGACGAATTCGGGCTCGCCGGTCATCAGCTGCTGCACGTGGGTGAGGCCGCATTCGGCCTGGATGGTGTCGTCATAGGCCGGCTTGTCGGCATCGGGCCCGCGCCGGCTGTAGCCGTAGCAGTTCGTGTAGACGATGTCCGGCTTGATCGCCTTCACCGCCTCATAGTCGAAGCCGAGCTTCGCAATCGCCTTGCCGCGCATCGAATGGATGAAGACGTCGGCCGTCGCGATCAGACGGCGCAGGGCTTCCTTGTCGGAGTCCTGGCGAAGGTCGAGGACGACGCTGCGCTTGCCGCGGTTGACGTTGACATAGACCCCGCCGAGGCCGGGAGCAGGCCCGGCGTTGATATAGCGCGTGTTGTCGCCCGCAGGCGGTTCCACCTTGATCACGTCGGCACCCATGTCGGCCATGATCTGCGTCGCATAGGGTCCGAAGACCATCGACGTGAGGTCGACGACGCGGATGCCGGAAAGTGGACCAGCCTTTCCCTGCACCGAATCCTGGGCGCTGCTGCTCATAGACATCCTCGACTCTCTTGACCCTAAAGCGTCTCGCTAGCCGATTCGGCAGGGAAAATCCATTCCGATTTTCGTTCATTGTACGCATATTCGCACAATACTCAGTTGTCTTGGGGGGCGACCGCTGCTAGGCGAGCGACCTCGTTACCCGCAGGCAAAGGGCAATAGCCGTGGAATTTGCGTTCACCGAAGATCAGCAGAACATCAGGGAGGCGGTGCTCAGGCAGTGCTCCCAGTTTTCCGACGAATACTGGCTCGAGCGTGACCGCTCCGGCGAGTTTCCCGTGGAGTTCCACAAGGCGATGGCCGAGGCTGGCTGGCTCGGCATAGCCATGCCGGAATCGGTCGGCGGCGCAGGTCTCGGCATTACCGAGGCGGCCGTGATGATGCAGGCCGTTGCCGAAGCGGGCGGTGGCATGACCGCGGCTTCGAGCATCCACGGCCCGGTCTTCGGGCTCGAACCCGTCATCCTCTTCGGCACCGAAGAGCAGCAGCAGCGCATGATCCCGCCGATCATTTCGGGCGAGGAGAAGATGTGCTTCGCGGTCACCGAGCCCAATACCGGGCTCGATACCACCAGCCTCAAGACCCGCGCGGAGAAGGTCGACGGCGGCTACCGGGTCAACGGCGAGAAGATCTGGATCACCAATGCCCATGTTGCGGACCGGATGCTGATCATCGCGCGCACCACGCCGCTCGAGGAAGTGAAGAAGAAGACCGAAGGGCTGACGCTGTTCTACTGCAAGCTCGATCGTGAGGCGATCGAACACCGGCTGATCCCGAAGATGGGCCGGCACGCTGTCGGTTCGAACATGCTTTTCATTTCCGACCTGTTCATCCCCGAGGAAGATCGCATTGGTGAGGAAGGGCAGGGCTTCCGCATCCTGCTCAAGGGCCTCAACCCCGAACGCGTGCTGCTCGGCGCCGAAGCGACCGGGCTGGGGCGCGCGGCGATCCAGCGCGCGTCGCGCTATGCTCAGGAGCGGGTCGTGTTCGGCCGGCCGATCGGTCAGAACCAGGGCATCCAGCATCCGCTGGCCAAGGCATGGATGCAGAATGAGGCCGCCAGCCTGATGGTGTTCAAGGCCGCCACCCTGTTCGACAAGGGCGAGGATTGCGGAGTCGAGGCCAACTCGGCGAAGTTCCTCGCCGCGGAAGCCGGGTACGAGGCTTGCCAGACCGCGGTGATGTCGATGGGCGGCATGGGCTACGCGCAGGAATACCACGTCGAGCGATACCTTCGCGAAGTGCTGATCCCCCGGATCGCGCCGGTCAGCCCGCACCAGATCATGAACTTCATCGCCGAAAGAGTGCTGGAGCTGCCGAAGAGCTATTGAGTTCGCGGTTGAAAAACTCGTCATTCCCGCGAAAGCGGGAACGGAGTTCCAGCGTTACAATCGGGATCCCCCTTTCGCGGGGATGACGAACAAGGACAGGATGCACATGACCCAGCACGAATCGATCTCCGCGCGTTCCTGGCTGTTCGCGCCGGGTGACAGCGAAAAGAAGATGACCAAGGCGATGGAGGGCACGGCAGACATCGCCCTGCTCGACCTCGAGGATGCCGTTGCGCCGGAGAACAAGCCGCTGGCCCGGACCATGGTGCACGATTTCATCAAGGCGAATCCGCAGCAGCGCCACCGTTTGTGGGTCCGGATCAATCCCTTCGACGGACCCTACACGCTGGGCGATCTCGCCGCGATCATGCCGGCATGTCCCGGCGGCATCATGCTGCCCAAGGTCTATGGACGGGCCGATGTCGAGAAGCTCGACCATTGCCTCTCCGCGCTGGAAGTGGCGAACGGGATCGAGGAAGGCTCGACCAGGGTAATCGTTCTGATCACCGAGACCGCCGAGGCCATGTTCCACACCGGCGATTACAAGGGCGCGCCGCGCGTGGTTGCGCTGACCTGGGGCGCCGAGGACCTCGCCGATTCCATCGGGGCGAATTCCAACAGGAACGAGGATGGCAGTTACAGCTTCACCTATGAGATGGCACGCAGCCTGACCCTGCTCGGCGCGGCGACGGCCGGCGTTACCCCGATCGAGACCATATCCGCAGATTTCCGCGACCTTGAGGCCCTGCGCAAACGCGCCGAACGGGTCCGGCGCGACGGCTATCGCGGCATGCTCGCGATCCATCCCGCACAGGTCGACGTGATCAACGAGGCCTTCACCCCGTCGGAGGAGGAGATCGCCGAGGCGCAGGAGATCGTCGACATCTTCGCCGCCAATCCGGGGGTCGGCGCGATCGGCTACAAGGGCGGCATGCTCGACCGGCCCTATCTCGCCCGCGCGCAGCTCCTGCTCAAGCAGGCGGGCCGCCTGTGACCGAAGCGGTGGAGGCGGGCGCGCTCGATCTCGCGCGATATCTCAAGCCCGGCGACCGCATCGTCATGGGCCAGGCATGCGGCGAACCTTCGACGCTCGCCGAGGCGCTGATCGCGCAAGGCAAGGACATCGGCGGGCTGTCAGCCTTCATCGCCACCAGTTTTTCCGGCCTGTTCCAGCCCGAGAGCGCGGAGAGCTTCACCCTGTCGAGCATGGGCGCGATCGGTGCGTTGCGCTCGATGACCAAGGGGCACGCGCTGCAGGTGATCCCCTGCCACGTCGGACAGGTCGGCCCGATGATCGAGCAGGGCATCATCGGCTGCGACGTTGCTTTCGTGCAGGTGAGCCCGTCGGACGAAAACGGCAACCACAGCTTCGGCCTGATCTCTGACTACACCCGCGCCATGGTGGGGGAGGCGAGGCTGGTGATCGCCGAAGTCAACGACCAGGTCCCCTTCACTTTCGGCGAGACTCTGCACGCAAACGAGATCGACGTGACTGTCGCTGTGTCGCGCGCGCCGGTGGAGGTTCCCGCGGCGAAAATCAGCGAGCTTGACGAAGCCATCGCCAGGAACTGCGCCGAGTACATCGGCGACGGTGCCGTGATCCAGACCGGCGTGGGCGCGGTGCCGGACGCGATCCTGCGCCTGCTGACGGACCGCAAGGACCTCGGCGTCCATTCGGGCATGCTGGGCGACGGGCTGGTCGATCTGGTCGAAGCCGGGGTCGTCACCAATGCGCGCAAGGAGATCGACCGGGGCGTGTCTATCAACGGCGCACTGATCGGCACGAAGCGTCTTTATGAGTGGGCGCACCGCAACCCCGCGATCCGCATGACGGCAACCAGCTATACCCATGATGCCGGCGTCCTCGCGCAGCTTTCGCGGCTCGTCACGATCAATTCGGCGATTGAGGTGGACCTGACCGGGCAGGTCAATGCCGAGACTGTCGGCTCCGCCTATCTCGGCGGCACCGGCGGGCAGGTCGATTTCGTGCGCGCCGGAGTGCGTTCGCCCGGCGGTCACTCGATCATCGCCTTGCCCTCCACGGCCAAGGGCGGAACGATCAGCAAGATCGTGTCTGCCCTCAAGGGCCCGGTCACCACGGCGCGCACCGAGGCGGACGTGATCGTCACCGAATTCGGTGCGGCCGAACTGCGCGGCCAGACGCTGGCCGAGCGGGCCCGCCGCCTTGTCGCCATTGCCCATCCCGATTTCCGCGAGGAACTGGAACGGGAAGCCGACGAAATCGCCAAGAGGGGATTCTGATGTCAGACGCCGTCCTGTTCGATGCCCGCGACGACGGGATCGCCGTCATCACCATCAACCGGCCCGAGCAGCGCAATTGCCTAAGCAGGGAAGTGCGTGAAGCGCTTTACGCCGCATGGGACCGGTTCGAGAATGACGATGCCTTGCGGATCGCCATCCTGACCGGCGCCGGGGAGAAGAGCTTTTGCGCCGGGGGCGATCTCAAGGAAATGGTCAAAACCGGCATGGCGGTGCCCGCGCGTGACTTCATTCCGGTGCCCTACGACAACCTCGAACTCTCCAAGCCGACGATCGCTGCGGTCAACGGCTTCGCCTTCGCCGGCGGCTGGCTGATCGCGCAGGCCTGCGACCTGTGCGTCGCATCGACCAACGCGAAATTCGCGATCACCGAAGTCAAGGTCGGCAGGGGGTCGCCGTGGGCCGCGCCGCTGATCCACATGATCCCGCAGCGGATCATGATGGAGATCATCCTGACCGGAAAGCCGATCACCGCCCAGCGCGCCTACGAGATCGGACTGGTGAACCGCCTTTCCGAGCCGGAAGCGCTGTTGGACACGGCGATCGAACTGGCGAAGGAAGTGCTGGAAGGCGCCCCGCTCTCGGTGAAGGCCGGCCGGGAGACGGTGATGCTGGCGACAGAGATGGGGCGCGCGGCCGCGCTGCAATCGGCTCGTGCCGCGCATGAACTTACCTACAACAGCCAAGACGCACAGGAAGGGCCGCGTGCCTTTGCCGAAAAGCGCAAGCCCGAATGGAAGGGGCGGTAGGCGCGCCGATACGCGTCGAACTCCCGACCTTGCATATTGCGCATGATATGTTTCATTAGGAATTGCTGCCGTTTGAATTGGGAGTCTGGATGATGGCGAGCTTGAATATTCGTGACCTGAGCCCGGATCTCGGCTTCGGTTCTCGTGTCGAAGGCCTCAATTGGGACAATATCCGTGACGAAGCCCTGAGGGCCGATCTTCAGGCGCTGTTCGTCGACCGGGGCGTGATCGTCTTCGAAGGCATGGAGCCTTCGTCGCAGATGCAGGTCGAGCTCAGCACGGTTTTCGGCCCGCTGAAGGATCACCCGACCCGCAACGTACCGCGCGCCGATCCGGATCTCGCCGAAGGCGTGATCGACATGCATTACATCCCCGAGACCGAACGCACCCACGATCACGGGCTGGTCGAGACCAATGGCAGGAAAGTCGTGTCCTTCCTGCCGTGGCATTTCGACCACACCTATAACGACGAGCTCAACTACGCCGGCGTCCTGCGCGCGGTTGCGCAGGCTCCGGTGGGCGGACGGACGGGCTTTGCCGACGGCATCGACATCTACAGGAAGATGGATCCGGAAATCCTCAGGAAGATCGAGAACCTCAGCGCGATCTACACGCTGGATGTGCGCCTGACGCAGATGCGTTTCGGCCGCTATTTCAACACTTTCGGTGATACCGAGAGGGATGCCGCGAACACGCAGGAGTCAACGATCTTCCCGCGCGCGATCCATCCCATGGTCTGGACGCGGCCCACCGGTGAGAAGGTCGCCCATTTCTGCGGTTTCTCGGCTGTCGGCATCGAAGGTCACGAGGATCCCGAGGGCGAGGCCCTGTTCGAGGAAGCGCTGCAGGAAATGTACCGCCACATCGATCCCTACTGGCATGAATGGAAGCCGACCGACATGCTGATCTGGGACAACCTGCGCGTGCTGCACGCGGTGGAAGGCTGCGACCCGCAATACGAGCGCCGCATGCACCGCACCACGATCCGGGGCGATTACGGTCTCGGCCGGTTCGAGGACGGCAAGAAGATCGGGGAAGTGAAACGCGAGGTCGCGCCCCTGGCATTGCCTGCCTGATCAGGCAGGTGCCCGACCAGGACAGAGCCCCCTTTTTCCGGGTTTCCGGGGCGTGAAAGTCGGGGCGGTTCTCAACCGGGCTTCAATTTGTTAGGAGGCCTCAGGGACAACGGCAGGAGCTCCGGCGATACGGTCGGCAGGACGGTCAAAGAGCAATCTTTCTCGAATTAACGAATCTCCTGCCAAAGCCCGGCCGGGCTTTGGATCGCCTGAGTCTTTCCGCAAGCAACCGGCTGCGGCCCGCCGCTCGTGCATGGTTCATGTACATTGTCGCGGCAATGCTCTTGTGCCTCGCGGCGTTTGGGCCCGGCACCGACGCCAGGGCGGCAGACTTTTCTGAACCCGGCCCTCTGCAGACCGACACCGGTCATGCACTGATCGCCTGGAATGCCGAGGGAGCGGTCACACTGGAGATGGCCCGAGATCCCGCCTTCGCTGATGCCCGGCCGATCTATCTTGGAACCAACCACGCCCATTTCCTGTCCGGTCTGGCGGACGGTTCCTATTACCTGCGCTTGCGGGGCGAGGATGGAAGCCTGTCCGCGCCGATCGAACTTTCCGTACGGCATCAATCGCTGCAGCGTGCGCTCTGGCTCGCCCTGGTCGGACTGATCGTCGCCCTGGCCGTTGTCGCAGCGGTGCTGCGGGGGGCGCCCGATGAATGAGAATGCCGCCATTCTGCCGCCGATGGTCGGCTGGATCCTGCTCGCGCTGTTCAGCGCGCTGTGGATCGGGCTTGGCATCTATTGGGGGCGGCGCAACAAGAACTTCGAGGATCATGCGCTTGCCGGCCGCAATATCGGCCTTGCGCTGGGATCGGCGACGGCTGCCGCTACCTGGATAACCTCCAACACCACGATGCTTGCCCCGCAATTCGCCCTCCAACTCGGCATATGGGGAATGCTCGCCTATTCGACTGCCAGTTTCGGCCTGCTGCTGTTCGCCCCGATGGCCGGACGCATCCGCGCGCTGATGCCGCATGGTTACACCAGCGGCGATTTCTTCCGCTTGCGTTACGGCCGGCCGGCGTGGGCGATCTTCATGCTGTTCACGTTGTTCTATTCCCTCACATGGCTGGTCAGCATGGCGATGGCGGGCGGCATACTGCTCAATGCGCTGTCGGGCATTCCCTACGCCTGGGGCATGACCGTGATCCTCACGGTTTGCGTGCTCTACACCATGCGCGGCGGCCTGGCGGCGGTTATCGGCACAGACTTCATCCAGAGCCTGATCATCATCGTCGGCATTGTCATCGTCGGGTTCGCCGTACTGTCGAATGTCTCCATAGGTGAAATCCACGCCAACCTGGAGGCCGATCGGCCCGCGTTGCTGGATGTCCTGTTTCCGGCTGCGATCATGGCGATCTTCAACAATCTGCTGTTCGGGCTCGGCGAGGTGTTTCACAACAACGTCTGGTGGAGCCGTGCCTTCGCCTTCCGTGAGGGCTTGGGCGGCAAGGCGTTCGCGTTGGGTGGGCTTATCTGGTTTCCGATCCCCATCGCTGCCGGCTTCATCGCGCTTGCCTCCGGCGCGCTCGACGTTTCGGTGCCGGCGGCCGACATGGTCGGCCCTCTGGTTGTCGCCAACGTGCTGGGCGAGGTCGGGGCTATCGCGATTTTCATCATCGTCTTCTGCTCGCTCGCATCGAGCATCGACAGCCTGCTGGCCGCGACGTCCGACCTGCTGACCGAGGATGTCTACCGCCGCGTGTTCCGCCCGGCGGCAACGCCAGCGCGGTTGAAAGCGGTGGCGCAATATGTGACATTGGGCCTTGGTGTTTTCACCTGGGCGGTCTGTCTGCCCCGCATCGGCACGCTGGCATCGGTCTTGTTCTTTGCCGGCCCACTCGTGGGGTCAATGATCTGGCCGATCGTCACCGGCCTATACTGGCGCAATGCAAATAGCGTCGGCGCGGTCGGGGGGATGTTGCTGGGCGCAGGCGTTGGCCTCGTCTGCTATTTCGCGATCGGCTGGTACGTGGCCTCACTGATAGCCACTGCAGTTTCGATGATCTGGGTGCTGGCCTGTGCCCGCCTGTCAAAGACCCGGTTCGACTGGGCCCAGCTTGGTGAATCTGGATGAGCTTTTCCGCCACATTTCTGGCCGTCATCGTCTACGGTGCACTGGTCTGGTGCTCCGTCACCGCTCTGGGGCTCGGCGCACTGCTGATCCGTGATCTGGTCAGGGGAGAAACCTGGTGATCCGGCCTGCAGCCCAGGTCGCCAGCGAGCAGACTTTCAACAACGAACAGATCGGTAACTGCCCCGATCCTGCGGGGTTGATTGCGCATTCCCCGAAGATCCGGCTCGATGTGCTGGAAAGGCTGCGCGGGCAGTCGATCCTTTCGTCTGCCCAGTTCGACAAGCCGCTGCTGTGCGAACTCCTGAAGCTGGCGGCCTATCTTCAGCTGAAGAAGTTTCCTGTCGCGCATGCGCTTGAAGACCGGATCATGGCGGCCGCCTTTTTCGAACCGAGCACGCGCACGCGCCTGTCTTTCGAAAGCGCAATGCTGCACCTGGGCGGCAAGACGATAAGTGTTTCCGATGCCAAGACCACCGGCGTCGCCAAGGGAGAATCCCTGCGCGACATCGGCCAGATGTTCAATTCCTACGCCGATGTCGTGGCCGTGCGGCACACCGAGCAGTCGGCCGTTCAGGAACTGTGCGAGTATCTGCGCATCCCGCTGCTGAACGGCGGCAACGGTTCGGATGAGCACCCCAGCCAGGCGATCGCCGATTGGTACGCGCTGCTGAAGTGGCGCCCGGAGATCGCTTTCGGCAAGCTGCCGGAAAAATTCCGGTTGAATATCGGCATCATCGGCACGCCGGGAAACATGCGTACGGTCAAGAGTTTCCTTATGCTGGCGCTGCTGTTTCACGACAATATCGACCATATCACGATCTTCTCGGAAATGGCCGATCCGCTGGGCGAAGAGATCCGGGAGATGACCAATGCCAACCCGATCAGCATCAACTTCTCCCAGGACTTGAAGCAGAGCCTTGAGTATCTCGACGTCATCTACATGAACGCGATCGCATTCCTGGGCGACGGCTACCGCTTCTTCGGGGATGCGTTCACGCTGAACAGCTCCAGCAAGCTCAAGGACGATACGGTTATTCTTCATCCGCTGGCGAGGGGCGACGAGCTGGATATCAGCCTCGATAACACCCAGCACAATCTCTATTTCAACCAGGCGGACGGTGCCGTCTGGGTGCGCCAGGCGCTGCTGCTGACAGTCTTCGGCAGTGTCCCCAAGGTCGTGCCCGACGAACTGATCGCCTGATTCATTCTGTCTGACTGAGGAACGAGCGCCAATGTGTGGCATTGCCGGGCTGTGGAGCCCAACCCGTTATTCGACTGAAACCGAATCCATCGCCATGAAAATGGCGGATAAGCTCTATCACCGTGGTCCTGACGGGCGCGGCTTCCATTTCGACGCCGACGAGAAGCTGGCGATGATCCACACGCGGCTGTCGATCATCGGCCTCAATGCTGGTGACCAGCCGATCTACGGGCGGGAGAGCGACGGTACCGGCGGCCTCGTCGGCACGATCAATGGCGAGTTCTACGACTACAAGCGGCTGCGCGGCCTGCTGCGCACCGACGGCTACGAATTCAACACCAAGTCCGACAGCGAAATCGCGCTCAAGCTCTACCACAAGCACGGCCTCGAATTCGTCGAGCATCTGCGCGGCGAATTCGCCTTCGCGATCTTCGATCAGAAAAAGCAGCAGCTGATCCTCGTGCGCGATCGCTTCGGGATCCGCCCGCTGTTCTACCACCTTGGCGACAACGGCTTCTTCTGGGGCTCGGAAATGAAGGCGATGCTCGCCCATCCCGATGTTCCGCGCGAGATGTGCCCGAAGGCGCAGCTCCACCAGATGATGCAGGTCATGGTCCCCGGCATGACCTTGTGGAAGGGCATCGAGGCGCTCAAGCCCGGCCACATGCTGATTGTCAGCCGCAAGGGCGACGGGTTCGAGATCGAGGACCGGCGCTACTGGGATGCCGAATTCCCGCTCGAAGGCCAGCACGACGAACTGCCGGATGAAGAGCATATCGAGAATGTGCGCCAGGCTCTCGTTGAAAGCATCGCCTTCCGCCTGGAGGCGGACGTTCCGGTCGCCTGCTACCTCTCGGGTGGCATCGACAGCTGCTCGATCCTCGGCATGGCGGCGGCGATCCAGCAGTCGCCGGTCAAGGCCTTCACCATCAGCTTCGACGACGATCGCTACGATGAAGCCGCCATCGCCACCGAGATGGCCGAGAAGGCGGGCGCCGACCAGGACATCCTCAACGTCAAGGCGCTCGACCTCTACGGCAAGAATTTCGAGGACGCGGTCTATTATTCGGAGCGCACCTTCTACAACACGCTCGGCGTCGCCAAGATGCTGATGAGCCGGCACGTCCGCGAGGTCGGCTACAAGGTGGTGATCACCGGCGAGGGCTCGGACGAGCTGTTCGGCGGCTACGCACAGTTCAAAGCCGACCTGTTCCTGCATGACCCGGAATACGCCAAGACCCCGGCGGCCGAGGAAATGCGCAAGCGCAACGCTATCTTCTCGGGCAGTGTGCTGGCCGAAACCCAGATATCGCACCCCGCCTTCGAGGAAGTGATGGGCTTCACTCCCAACTGGATCCAGCCGTGGATGCTCACGCTCGAACGCGTGAAGCCGCTGTTGTCCGACGAGTTCAAGGCGAAGATCGGCGATTACGACCCGATCGCCGCCATTGCCTACAGCCTCGACAAGTCGATGCTCGACGGGCGGCATGTGCTCGACAAGTGCCAGTACAGCTGGATCAAGACGATGCTCGAAGGCCAGATCCTCAACTGGGGCGGGGACCGTGTCGACATGGCCAACAGCCTGGAATCGCGCCCGGCCTTCCTCGACCATCACGTCGCCGAACTGGCCATGCGCATCCCGCCGCATGTGCGGGTGCGTGACGGCATCGAGAAATGGGTGGTTCGCGAGGCGATGAAGCACGTGCTGCCCGAAGTGCTCTACAAGCGCGAGAAATTTGCCTTCATGGCCCCGCCGGCGCATACCGATGCGGCCAAGACGGCGGAAATCAACAAGCTGATCCACAAATGGCTGTCATCGGAGAAGCTCGCGGAGCACGGCATCTTCGACGAAGCGAAGCTGACCGCCTCGATCGAGGAATACCGCAAGTCGGACGATCATGCCGCCAACACCCGCAAGGACATCATCCTCAACCACGCCATCGCCCTGCACGCGATGGACTCGCTGATGTAAGACTGGCCGGCTTCCTCGCCGCTCGCTGACGAAGCGGGTCATCGCAATCGATCAGTGAGGCCTGCCGGCCTTATCCGAAGGCGGCGAGCGCCGTGGGCGTCGTGTCGATTTCCTGCGAACCGATCGTCGGGTTTCCCAGTATTGTGTTGAACAGCAGCGTCCGGTCGTCCTCGGCCGGGAAGGACAGGGTCATGCCGGCGGTGCCGACGGGAATGAGCACATCGCTCAGGTCGCTGTCGAGCAGCACGCTGGAGCCCGAGCGACTGGCCAGGAAATCGGGAGCCTGCTCGCCGAGGACCAGAGTATCGCCACCCTTGTTGAACGACCCGTCCAGGGTGATATCGCCCTTGGTGACGGTGACCTGCTCTGCGCCCGAGGTTCCGAACACATCGAGATTGCCGCCGACCGATGCACTCTGCCCTTGGCCAAGGAACAGCCGGGCAGAGGCTTGCGGATCCGCCCCGGTGGGAAGCGGCGTTTCGTCTGTCGGAGCCGTGATCTGGACCGCCTCATTGGCGAAACTCTGTGCCCCGATCTTCATGCTGGCGGCGCCCTGGTCGAAGAGCAGGGTGCGCACCCCGTCGTCGAAGAGCACCGCAATGCCTGCCGTTCCGACCGGAATTTGAACGAAGGTATCGCCGTCGGAAAAGATCGCCGCAGACCCGGATTGCGCGACCTGCCAGTCGCCGGCATTCCCCGCGAGGCGCACGATGTCGCCGCCCTTGTTGAAGGACGGATCGAAGGCGATGCTTCCCGCCACGTCGAGCACCGCAATGTCCTGCAGGCCTGCTGTACCGAACACCTGGCCGCTGCCGCCGATCTCGCCCATGAAGCCGTCGCTGGCGAACAGGCGCCAATCGGTGGCCGAAGGCGGATTGACCGTTACGACGTAGCTTTGCATCGCCGATCCGCCGTGCCCGTCGGTAACGGTGACGGTGACGGTGTCGATGCCGAGGTAGCCCTGATCGGGCGTGTAGGTGAACTGTCCGTCCGTGCCGCCGGTCACCGTACCGTGATCGGGATCGGCTGCCATGTAGGCGAGCGTGTCGCCGTCGACATCGCTGGCGGCCACCGAGAATTCGGCCGAGGTGTTGGCCGTCGTCGCAAACTCCAGCACGGCGGGATCGATGACCGGCGCGTCATTCACGCCGGTGATCGTGATCGTCAGTTCAGAGCTGTCGGTGAGTTCTCCGTCCGAAACGAAATAGCCGCCAAGCAATTCCTGCATCTCGCCTTCGGCCAAGCTCTGGTAGGCCGGATCCGACGGGTCGAAGCTGTAGCTGCCGTCCGAGAATATCTCGAGGCCGGCGACGCCGGGCGCGAACGCTCCGGTCAGCACCGGGGAGAAGGTCAGCGTGTCGCCATCGGGGTCGCTTGCTTCCAGTTGCCCCGTCACGACGGGACCGTCTTCCGTCGCATTCGCGGTTGCGGGCAGGGCAACAGGTGCCTGGTTGCCGGTGAGCAGCTCGGCTGCAAGCACATCGCCGTCGGCAAAACGGAAGATCTCAATGTCCTCGGCAAGGTCGCTGCCGTCGTTGTCTCCAGAGCGCTGGTCGGTCAGGCGCAACGCTCCGCCTTCCTGCGCTACGAGGTAGTCGCTTCGATTGCCGCTGAAGACTGCAGTGTCCTCGTCATCCCCGCCCATGAGGGTATCGTCGCCCATGCCGCCCTCGAGCGTGTCGTTTCCGGCATTGCCCCGCAGCTCGTTGGCCGCGTCGTTGCCGAGGATGCTGTCTGCCGCCATTCCCCCGAAAGCATTCTCGATGATCGTGGTGAAGGCGATTCCCAGGTTGTCGGCGAATTCGAAGACGGGAGCGGCGGCATCGAAGACGCCGTCGATATAGGAGGCGAAACCGGGGAACTGGCCCTTCCAGTAATCCCTTTGCGCATCCTCTTCAAAGAAGCCGATGCTGGAATAGGCCCCCGGGCGCAGATCGATGATGTTGGGCAGCGTGAAGTTCGAAACATCGATCGTGTCGTTGCCGCCTGCATCGTAGATCGAGTTCACCACCGGCACCGTTTCTACGAATACGTAGATGTCGTCTCCGGTCCGCGTATCGGTTTCCGCGCCGTAAATCTCCTGCACTGCCGCGATGTCGAGGACCATCGGGCCGTTGACCGAGATCGGCACCGCAACGGCCTGTACGCTCTGTCCGTCGGCGGCAAACGACACGAAGAAACCCGGCGATGTATAGGACATCACGGTATAGTTCAGGCTGTCATACTCGGGAGCGAGAAGCTGCTCCTCGAACGGATGCTTCAGGCCGAGCGTATGGCCGATTTCATGAATGAACGTGTCGAAATTCTGGTTGCCCGGGATGAACTCTTCCCCGGAAGTATCTGAATCGATCCAGATATCGCCGACGGCGGTTCCGGGTGCCTGGGGAGTGCCGGAATAGGCGTAACCCGCAGCGCCCGTATCGATCTCGGTAAATGCGACGCGGACTTCTCCGAAAGTGTCCGCGCTCTCGATGATTTCCGAGAAATCCGGGGCGATCAGTTCGTCCCACAGGCCGAGCGCCAGGCGGAACGAAGTCGCCTGGTCCTGCGAAACCACCGAATAGGAACCCGAGAAAGGCTCGCTGTCCAGCTCGTAGGTTGGCCAAGTCGACCCCTCGACCGGGATCGAAAAAGTAAACTGTTCCGACGAAAAAGAGGCTCCAGGTATCTGAAGGCCCTGCAGTATGTCTGCAATGGAAAGGTCAACAAGCATCGAAAGTCCTTTCTGATGCAGTCTGTCACTTGGCTGGACGACTTGGATCGAGCTGTCGGATTCGAATTGCCTGGCGAGGACAATAGATCAGATGTCCGCGGCCGGGCAAGGCCGTGGCCTGCGTATGCTCCTGCCGGGGCATGCCGTTGTGCGGCATGCGCACCCGGCGCGATTAGGCGACCTTGCTTACCACCGCCGCCGCAACTGCGCGCCGAGGCGGCGCTGGCGCAGGGCTTCGGTGCGCTCATTGGGTGTGACGCGGGCGGAATCCGCGGGCAGGTGCCGGTCGAGCTCGGCCAGCTTTACGAGCTTCGCCGCGGGCATCGGGTGCGTGTCGCACTGGGTCCAGCGTCCGAACAGGGTGCCTTCGGTAAAGCCGCCGCTGTCGAGCCAATTGGCGATGCCGGGGTCTTTGTGGGACAGCACGGCGCGGAACTTGCCGTCGCTGTCGATCTTTGCGGTGTGGCCGTTGATGCTGGTCTGCCGATGGACGAATTCGACCGCGTTGAAATAGGGATCGTTGACCTGAATGTTCCAGTAGGGCCGCACTTCGGGCAGCTCGGTCTCGACGATCAGAGCCTCGTCCTCGGCCACTTCGAAGACGCAGGCCCAGTAAAGCTGGGTTGCAAGGCCGGTGTCGGCGAAGGCCTCAAGCTCGAAAGCATTCTTGCCGACGCGTTCCAAGGTGCGGTTCTGGAAGCCGTAGAACAGCGGGTTGAGGCGGTTTGAGAGGGTCAGCGCGCCGCGCAGCTTTTCGTCGATCTCGGCGATGTCCATCCGGCGCTTCTGCAGCGGTGCGTCCAGGCATTCGATGGCCATGCGCACATCCGCTTCGTTGCCCCAGTCATAGGAGCGCAGGCGAACCATCAGGCAGTCCACATCCTCACGGATCGGGTGCCAGGTGCCGGTGAAACCGTCGGGCCTTTCCGGCGAGAGCAGGATTTCGAACCTGCCGTCTGCGCCGACGACGAGATCTTTTTCGTCAAGGTAGGAGGAGTGCTGTTGGCCTCCGCCCGGCTCGACCATGCCCATCATGCCCTTGCCGAACTGGAACATCACCATGTGGATCGAGCCGCGATCGCCGACGATCCGGTAGCGTTTCCGGCCGTCCAGTGGGGCATAGTAATACACATCGTCCGGATTGGGCTGGAACAGGTAGACCGAGTTCCACAGCGGCATGAATTCCGGATGGTCCGGGTTCGACTGGAAATATTGGACGTAGGCGTAGGACAGGTTCATCAGCAGCTGGCGGTAGAAGTCGGCGCGGTACTGCTTGTCCTCGGGCTTCCAGGTCAGGCCGATCAGCTCCTCTTGCTGGCGGATGAGGTCGACATAGTCGCTCCAGGGGCGAAGGCCGGTTGTGCTCATTTTCTCTCCTGACTTCCGCCTAATCCGCCACTTCGATGCCGTAGCGTTCGATGTAATGGGAATAGCGCTCGACGATCATCTCCCGGTTCAGGCCGAAGCTGTCGAGGTCGTAGGTATGCAGCCCGTGCCCTTCCGGGTTCTCGGCGATGCGCGCGGCCATCAGTTCTTCCGCTTCTGCGCTCAGATGCAGGCCGAACCGGTCGTAGATCTTCCCGATCGTGCCCATCGGATCGGCGTGGAAATCGGCGTGGTGCACGTCGAAGAAATTGGCCTCGCTGCGGGCGCGGTGCGGCGCTCCGGCATCGAGCATATGCGCCCATTTCTCCATCTCGCGCGGACCGAGCAGCCGCCGGCTGCGCTCGGCCGCCTCGCCTTCGAAGGAGGCATGGATGTGCTGCAGCGTGCTGGAGATCGACGCGGTGGACTTCACCGGGTCGCGATGGGTCTGGATCACGCAGACGTCGGGCACCGATTCCAGCCACCAGCCCAGCATGCCGATGCTGCCCGGGTTCTTGAGCAGCCAGCGGCGCTCGTCATGACAGCCGATCAGCTTCATCAGGTCGAGCTCCCGCAGGAAGCTCGGATGCTCGTCCTGGGTCTGCCACCAGGCGTCGTAGGACGGCGAATACCAGGTGCAGGCCCAGCGGTTCGACACGAAGCTCTGCCGTTGCAGCTCGAGCTGCTCGTCAAGCTCGTCGGCGACGACATTGTGGGCGATGGCGACGCCCGGCGATTCGGAATGCTGCTGGTGGAGCCACCGCATCGCCCGAAGGAACCCGGGGTCTTCCGCCCAGGTGTCGCGCGGCGGGCGCGGCATGGGTGAAGCCGTAATCCAGTTTTCCACGCCCTGGAATTGCGGATCGACCCCCATCAGCTTGTGCAGCGCGGTTGTGCCCGTGCGGGGCAGGCCGGTGATCAGGACCGGCTTGCTGATCGGCGCGTCGCGCCATTCGGGAAACTTTTTCCAGTTGTCTTCGGCGATGGCGCGGCTGACCAGCGTCATGACCACCGCGTCCCAGGCGAGTTCTCGCCCCGCCGGAGTGAAGTCGGGGTCCCGGTCCATGCAGGCCAGGCAAACCCGCAGGCCATCCATGTATCCGCTTCCGAAGTCTGTGAGCCCGCTGATATTGTGCGCGACCTCGTGCAGATAGTCTTCGCTGCGGTCGAATCTCTCCGGAGCCTTCACGCTTTCCCTCTCCCAGTGTCCGCTTCCCGGCTTCGCGACGTCCGGCCGGCAGCTTCGACCGATTCACCGGTTCTGCGCTAGGTCGAAGGTGAGCCGGGCCTCAGGCAGACAAGCCTGCGAGCCTCTTGCGTCAAGATTGGCCGGCGCCTGCCAGCGCCCGTTCCTCGCACGCCAGTTCCATCACGCATTCGAGCAGGAGCTGGGTGCCGCGCTCGCAATCGGACCAGTGGGTCCATTCGTCCGGCGCGTGGCTTATGCCGTGCACGCTGGGAACGAAGAACATCGCGGCCCGGGTGTGGTTGCAGAAAAACTGCACGTCGTGGCCTGCGCCGGACGGCATGATCTTGTAGCTGTAGCCCAGTTCCTTCGTTTTCCGCTCGATCAGCTCCATCAGGTCGCGATCGCAATGCGCGGGCTTGAGCCAGCTCATCTCTTCATATTCGAACTTGAGCTTGTGGCGCCGGGCGATCGCGCTCAGCACGCGTCGGCAGGCGTTGGCGAGCCCTTCCATAACGCCGTTGTCGAGGTCGCGCCCGACAATGGTGAAATCCACTTCGCCCGGCACGGTATGGGGAAAGCCCGGCTTGCAGGCGACGTGGCCGATGGTGATGCGGCTCTTGTCGGTGCCTTCCTCTTCGATGATCCGGGTGATCTCATGGGCGAAATCGACCATGCCCATCAACGCGTCGGAGCGCATGTCCATCGGCGCCGTGCCGGCATGGTCGGCCTTGCCGATCAGGCGGCAGTTCCACTTGAACACGCCCGATATTCCCTCGACGATGCCAATGGTGGTTCTTTCCGTATCCAGCACCGGGCCTTGTTCGACATGCAGTTCGAGGAATGCGCGGATTTCCTCCGGACGGCGGTAGGCGTGCAGCGCATCGTGCGGATTCAGTCCGGCGGCGGTCATCGCGTCCTTCAGCGCGTAGCCGCGCTCATCCGTCGCCTTGTCGATCCAGTCGAGGGTAACGTGGCCGGTCATCGCCTGCGCGCCGAGCATGCCGCCGAAGCGGCCTTCTTCCTCGCTGGTGCCGATAACCTCGATCGGAAAGCCGGGTTCGATCCCGTTTTCCTTCAGCACCCGCACGCACTCCAGCCCGGCGATGACGCCCAGCACGCCATCGAAGATCCCGCCGGCGGGAACCGAGTCGACGTGGGAAGCGATCATCACTGCGGGTTTGCCTGCCGGACCGAAGCGACCGATCACGTTGCCGGCGCCGTCCAGCCGGTGTT
Organism: Novosphingobium sp.; assembly: GCA_024236175.1. GTDB lineage: Bacteria > Pseudomonadota > Alphaproteobacteria > Sphingomonadales > Sphingomonadaceae > Novosphingobium. The sequence continues at coordinate 162,668 of JACKKY010000007.1, forward strand.
CCATGCCCAACTTTTCGAATTGCTCGCGCAACCACTGCCGTGCCGCCATGTCGGCTTCGCTGAAGCCCTGGCGGTAAACGCCCCTGTCGCTTTCGTTGAAGCCGAAACGCGAAATGGCGGTGATGTCTCGCTCTATTCGATCGATGTTGACCTGGGGCACGCAAACTCCGTTCAGTGAAATTCTGCGCGCAAGTCTACGCGAGCATGGCCCCGGGGGGCAAGCCGGGGGGCAGCTGGTGGCGGTTTGGTGGACGTTCGGTTATCCGTTGCGCGCCATTTCGAAGCTGTAGCCGATATGGCCGACATGGCCGTGCAGCCCGAAGTCGAGCACTTCGCTCTTGTCGTGAAACGCCTCGCTGGCCGCCGCCACTTCGTCGATCGTCCAGGACGGCTGGTAGACGCCCTTGGTCTCGGCAATGAACACGCGCGATATGCGACCGGCGATCGATGCGATCATTTCCCCCGTAACGTCGCACTTCTCGTGCGCGAGCCAGCCAACCACCGGCGAGACGAGTTCGGGATCCATCGGCGGATATTGGGAAATATCGAGCCCTTCGGCCATGCGGGTTACGGCGCTGGGGACAATGATGTTCGACTTTACGTTGTGTTCCTCGCCTTCGAGCGCGGCGATGTTGTTGAGACCGATCATGCCGGACTTGGAGATGCCGTAATTCACGCAGCGATTGTTGCCATAGATGCCGCCGATCGACGAAGTCAGCACGATGCGGCCGTAGCCGGCGTCGCACATCTGCGGGAATGCGGCTTTCACCACATGGAACGCGCCCATCAGGTGGACGTCGACAACCGATTTAAAGTCTTCGTAACTGATGTCGCGGATCGTGCCGTAGCGCACGTTGCCGGCATTGTGGATGAGGATGTCGACCTGGCCCCACTCGTCCAGCGCCGAACCGATGATCGCCTGGCCGCCTTCCGGGCTCGCGACCGAATCGGTGTTGGCGATCGCTTCGCCCCCGGCCGCCTTGATTTCATCGACAACCTGCTGGGCGACGCTTGTATCGGTATCGCTGTCGCCGCCGCGCATGGCGCTGCCGAGGTCGTTCACCACCACCTTGGCGCCCTTGGACGCCAGCAGCAGCGCGTATGCGCGGCCAAGTCCCCTTCCGGAGCCGGTGATCACCGCCACGCGGCCGTCGAAACGCATCTCACTCATTCAGGTCTCCTCTCGGTTGGCGACGTTCGCTCTAGTCCAATTATGCGGTCCGTGTCGTATGGCAATTTCAGCGCAGTTTGAACCGTTGCACAGCATTGACCGCACGATTAGGACAGATTGAAGAATCAATGCGATATCCAAGGAGAGGATACACGACATGGCGCAACAGGCCCCTCGTGACCGGCTGGCAAGCGTTGCCAGCACCGCCGAAGGCTGGACCGTCCAGCGCCTTACCCAGCCAAGCCGCCTTAACGGCGCCAACGGCATCAGGACAGGCGCTGACGGGCGAATCTATGTAGCCCAGGTTGCGGGCAGCAAGGTCAGTGCGGTCGATCCCGACACCGGCGAGATCGAAACCGTCAGCCCGACGGGCGGAGCGATCATCGGCCCGGACGACCTCGTCTTCGACGACGACGGCAATCTCTACTGTACCGAGATCACCGAGGGCCGCGTGCGGATGCTGGCGCCCAACGGGGAGAGCAAGGTCATCTGGGACGACATGCCGGTCGCCAATCCGATCACATATCATCAGGGCCATCTGATCGCCGGTGAGCTGAGGGTCGGCGGCAGGATCATGGAGCTTGATCGCAACGGCGGTGCTCCCAGGGTCATCCTCGACAATGTGCCGATGGCCAACGCCTTTGAGGTCGGGCCCGACGGCAAGCTGTATTTCCCCGCGCAGGGGGCGAACGAAATCTGGCGCGTCAGCCTCGACGGTGGCGAACCCGAAGTGGTCGCGAAGGACCTCGGCGTGCCCGACTCGGTCAAGTTCGACCCGCAGGGCTTCATCGTCTCCACCCAGGTCGGCAGCGGCCAGGTGCTGCGGATCGATCCGCGCACCGGCGACAAGACCGTGCTCGCCGATATCGGGCCCGGCCTCGACAACTGCACCTTCGTCGGCGACCGGCTGTTCGTGTCGCACATCACCGGCGGGCTTTTCGAAATCCTCGCTCAGGGCAATGTCAGGGCGCTGGTCGAGAAGGGCTTCCAGTGGCCGATGGGCCTTGCGGTCGACGGCGAGGGCACCGTCTGCATCGCCGACGGCATGTTCGCCTATACGCTCAGGCCCGGCGGCAGGCCCGAGCAGGCGGGAATGCTGTTCGCCGGCAACTATCCCGGCTTCATGCGCGGCCTTGCCTGCTCGGATACGGGCGACTGGTTCACCACCACCGCCAACGGCACGGTCTCCCGCTGGGTGCCGGGGACCGAGCCCGAACTGCTCGCCAGCGGCGGCGAATTGCTGATGGGCATCGCGCTGGCGCCCGGCGGCGCGGTGGTGTTTGCCGATGCCGGCGCGGGCCGGGTGCTCTCGGCCGAAGGCGGCGAGGTATCGGAACTGGCGAGCGGGCTCGACCGGCCGACCGGCGTTGCCGTCGCTTCCGACGGAACCGTCTACGTCTCGCTGCCCGGCGAGGGGCGGATCGCGAAGATCGCCGGGGGCAGGGCCGAAACCTTCGTCGACGGCCTCGGCGAACCGCAGGGCATCGCGATCCGCGGCGGCAAGCTCTACGCGGTGGACAATGGCGCGAAGGCCGTGATCGAATGCGATCTCGCGTCCGGCGCGCAACAGACCCTTGCCAGCGACCTCGCGGTCGGCGTGCCCCAGGGCGTGACGCCGTTGCGGCTCGGCGGCGTCGGCGACATGTGCGGACCGATGTGGCCGTTTACCGGCATCGCCGCGGGGGCGGACGGCGCGCTTTACGTGTCGGGAGACCTCGAAGGCAGCGTCCTGGCGCTCCGTCCGGCCTGAATTTCCGGCTTCATTCCGAAGCCTACCGATCATTGGGAGACAATCAGATGTTCAAGCAGATCTGCTTCTTCAGGAAGCGGCCCGACATGACCATGGAACAGTTCATGGACTACTACGAGAACCAGCACTCGCAGCTCTCCAAGCGGATGGGGCTGAAGCCATCGATCCCCAACGCGACGCGTTACGTCCGCCGCTACCTCCAGCCCGAGAAGAACCCGGTCACCGGCGAAGTGCATGATTCGGGTTTCGACTGCATCATGGAAATCTGGTGGAACAGCCGCGAGGACTTCGAAGCCTCGCAGGCGATCATCGCCAGCCCGGAGCGCCTGCCGCACACGATGGCAGACGAAAAGGAGCTTTTCGCGACCCACGCCAACCCGATCTGCTCGGTGATCGAGGAATCCGATTCGCCGATGGGGCCGAACGGCGAGGCGACCCACGTCGAGCTGCGGTACGGCGATTGACGAGGGCTTTTGCCGCCTTGAGCCTGAGCGCCGCTGTCTTCCGGATGGCGGCGCCAGTCAGGCCCAGGCCACATTCCCAAAATCCGTAAGTCTTGGCAGATAGTCCATAAGGCCGCGCGCGCCATTGCTCTCTCCCAACCGATCGCGCAGCTAGGGCCGAGTTAGGGAGAAGTTCATGTCGCAACCACTTTCCGGTGTGCGCATCCTTGAGGTTGCGTCGCACGTTTTTGTTCCGATTGCCGGCGGCGTGCTCACCGAATGGGGCGCGGAAGTCATCAAGATCGAGCATCCCGTGACGGGCGATCCATATCGCGGGCTTGTTACTGCCGGGCTCCACAAGAGTTACGACGGCGTCGATCCGAGCTTCCAGTTCACCAATCGGGGCAAGCAGTCCGTGGCGGTGGACCTGAAGAAGCCGGAAGGCCGCGACCTCGTCTATCGCCTCGCCAAGGAATGCGACGTCTTCCTGACCAATATGAGGCCGGATGCGCGCAGGCGGCTGCAGATCGAGTGCGAGGACATTCGCGCCCAGAACCCCTCGATCATCTATGTTCGCGGTTCGGGCTACGGTGCGCGCGGGCCTGACGTTCAGCGCGGCGGCTATGATGCTGCAGCCTATTGGAGCCGCGCAGGCTTCGGCGACGTGTTCACTCCGGCGGATGCGGAATTCCCGACCATGCAGCGGCCGGCCTTCGGCGACGTGGTCGGCGGGCTGACTATCGCCGGCGCCATCTCTGCGGCCATGTATCGGCGTGCTTCGACCGGCGAACCATCCGTCATCGACGTTTCGCTGCTCGGCGTGGGCATGTGGCAGCTGCAGCCCGACATCGTCCACGCCAAGCTCAACGAAGGCACGCCCAAACACGTCTACGACCGCAAGGCGACCTGGAATCCTCTGTCCAACACCTACCGCACGCGCGATGGCCGCTTCATCATTCTCGTCATGCTGGACGCCGATCGCTACTGGGCGGACTTCTGCAACGTGATTGGCCGTCCCGAACTGGCGGACGATCCCCGTTTCATCGACATGGACGCGCGCAAGGAGAACGCACCGGCCTGCGTAGATATCCTCGACGAAGTATTCGCCTCGCGCGATTATTCCGATTGGTGCGAGGTGCTCAAGAAGGCCAAGGGCGTCTGGTCGCCGTTTCAGACGCCACTTGAAGTGCACAGCGATCCCCAGGTCGCGGCCAACGGCTATCTCTCCGATGTCGAGATGGCCAACGGCTCGAAGCTCACGCTGGTGACCTCGCCGGTGCAGTTCGACGAGCAAGTGCAAAAGCCGACCCGGGCTCCCGAACATGGCGAGCATACCGAGGCCGCCCTGCTTGAACTCGGCCTGTCGTGGGATGAGATATCGAAGCTCAAGGAGAGCGGGGCCGTCGGCTGAGCGTATCGGTCTGCGGCGCGCGCAGGGTTACATCACCGGTTCTTCGCCCACCAGCGTGGTCCGGCTGAGCAGGCGTCCGCTGTCGGCGCGGTATGGCTCGACGCGGTGCATCACCCCGGTGTTGTCCCAGATGATCATGTCGCCGACCGTCCAGTGGTGCCGATAGACGAACCGGGGTTGCGAGGCCCACTCCAGCAGCTCGCCCAGTGCCCGCCGGCTGTCATCGTCGCTCATTCCCAGAATTCGGCCGGCGGTATGGCCGAGCAGCAGGGACTTGCGCCCCGAGCGATGTTTCCAGACGAGCGGATGTATCTGCTCCGAGTGGGTGCGCCAATGCGCTGCCATCTCCGGCGTTGGGCTCTTGTAGTGAGCGCTTTGCAGATACACTTGCGAATGAACCACGCGCTGGGTTTCCGCCCATTGCTTCTTTTCAAGAGGCAGGTCTTCGTAGGCGGCGTAGGTGTTGGCGAATTCGGTCCAGCGGCCGCCATCATCGGTTAGAACGCGGGCGGTCAGAACCGAGGCGCGCGTCGGCACCCGGTCGTGCGCGCCGTCGATGTGCCAGAAGGTCGTCGCTTCGAGGTAGTCCGCCTGGGGCGTGATCGACCGGTCGAGCGTGACCCGGAATATTCCCTTCTCGCCCTGGTCGAAGACTTCGCCGATCGTCGAGGAGAATTCGAGCTGTTCCTCTTCCGTCAGTCCGAGCCCGCGAAACAGGAGAATACCCCGCTGTTCCAGTAGGTCCCGGATCTCCTCGCGCAAACCGCCTTTCAGAAGGTCAGTCTTTCCGGCCCTTATTTCGGTGCCGATGCGCGGGCTCAGTTCGACGGTTTCGAAACGCATCCTCTCCCCGGTGTCCGTTGACGAAGGCTGCGGCTAGCCGTCGCGCCAGCCGTCGGCGTCTTCCAGCTTGAAGACCGGGATCGATTCGACCGTCTTCATCATCACCAGCGGAATCACACGATCGGTCCAGCCCTGATAGTCTGCGTAGAACGGGAAGCAGTCGACCATGAAGTTCCAGACCTTCTCGCGCTCCGCACCTTCGGGTTCCCGCCATGTGCCACGGAAAGCCTGGGTTGCGATCTGGAACTCGACCTCGTCCTGCTCGACTACGTTGAGGTACCAGGCCGGGTGGCTGTCGGCACCTCCCTTGGACGCGCAAATGACCACCTCGCCACCGATATCGGCGTAGCAGAGCGGGGTGATGAAGGTCTTGCCGCTCTTGCGGCCCTTGTATTTGAGCAGCAGGTGCGTGCCGAACGGGTGGCCGTTGACCGGAGTGAGGTCTTCGATGTGGCCCTGGGCGCCGCCTGACTTGAGATACATCTCGCGGTGTTCTGTCACCCAGTCGCCGCGCTTGGCGCGGATGGCTTCGGATTCGGCGTCGCTCATCAAACTCTCCCTTGAGAAACTGTTGATTCCGGCTTGCATCATATCGGGGCGCCGAGTCCATGCCCAAAAGCGCCGCGCGGATATTGGTGTGCCGATTTTCGTTCAACGTGCGGTTTTCTGGATGATTGAATGATGCTAGCAAGGACGTGACCCGGCAGCCGACAGCGTCTACTCTCCGAGACGGTTTCGAGCGCCGCGAACGGAAGGAAAAGAGATAGTCATGGGTGAGATGGGAAAGATCGTCGAAACTCCCGACGAACTGGCCGAACCGGTCATCGTTCCGCCGGAAGCGTATGTTTCGGAAGATTATGTCAGGGCCGAGCGCGACAAGCTGTGGCGCAAGGTCTGGCTGCAGGCCGGTCGGGTGGAGGACATCCCCAATCCCGGCGACCACGTCACCTACGATATCCTTGACGATTCCGTGATCATGCTGCGCGGTAGCGACGGCACGATCCGTGCCTTCCACAATGTCTGTCCGCATCGCGGCCGCAAGCTGATCGACACGCCAAAGGGTATGCGCAATGCGCGCGGTACCAAGAACAACATCATCTGCGGCTATCACGCCTGGACGTTCGATCTCGATGGCAAGAACACGTTCATCGAACATCAGGACGATTGGCAGGGTTGCCTGACCGAAGACCGCACCAGCCTGGGCAAGGTCAATGTCGACACCTGGGGGGGATGGCTCTGGATCAACCTTGATCCCGATTGCATGCCGCTGCGCGAGTATCTCGAGCCGGCTGCTTCGATGCTTGATCCGTTCCAGCTCGAGAACATGCGGACGCGCTGGCGCAAGTGGGTGATTTTCGAATGCAACTGGAAAGTCGCCATGGAGGCCTTTTGCGAGACCTACCATGTGCCCGGTACCCATCCGGAATTCATGGAGTTCGGTCAGTTCCGCGGCTGGGGACGCAACCAGGGCCTGCATTCCAACATCGGCTATGACGCCCCCAAGGGCCAGGAAGAGGATGCGGCCAAGCTGCGCCTTGGAGCCGGCGAGGACCCCCGGGTCACCACTGCGGAAATGCAGACGTTCACCTGGGAGAACGCCAACACGAACACGACCCGCACCTTGGTCGATGTCGCCTTGCGGCTGAAGGATGAGCTTCCCGAAGGTACTCCCGCTGTCGAAGTGTCGAAGTACTGGCTTACCACGGCTCGGGCGGAAGACGAGGCACGCGGTGTTACCTGGCCTGTCGTCGACCCGCAGCACACGGCCAAGAGCGGCACCAGCTGGCAAGTCTTCCCGAACCAGCAGATCGGCCACGCCGTCAACAATATGCTGTGCTACCAGGCGCGGCCCTATGGCAATAATCCCGACATGTGCATCTTCGAGGCCGCCGTCTACGAGCTCTATCCCGAAGGCCAGGCTCCCGAAACCGAGTGGGAATACACGGAACCGGAGGATTGGCCGCCCGTCTTGCAGCAGGACTTCAACAATATGGCTGCGGTCCAGCAGGGCATGAAGAACGTCGGTTTCAAGGGCGCGCAGCCCAATCCCTACATGGAGCGCGCGGTAGCCAGCCTGCATTACAACCTGTCGCGATTCATGGGCAGGGGCGAACCTCACAAGATCAAGTAGGGCAAACGCCTCTCGGCAACCCTTCTGGTCTGTGCCAGTGTGAGCACAGACCAGAACAAAAGGATTCGCGAGAGATGGTTGCCATTCCTCTTGCTCACGTAAGCTGGGCGATCGCGGACAATGCCGACCGCAAGCCGTGCGACGCGTTTTTCCAGGACGTCTTCGGTGCGGAAACCGCATACGAGATGCTGATCACGCCGGATACCGAGGCGATGGGGCTCGACCGCGAAGAGAGCCTGATGATGATCGGCGACACGATGATCATCCCGATTGCTCCTGCCGGCACGGGTGCGGCCGAAGGGGCGCCGATCGGCGATATGCTCAGGCGCAGCGCTGCACCGAACCGCTGGCTGGGGCTCGCCCTGAAAGTAGCCGATCTCGCTTCAGCCGATGCCTGGTTTCGGGCAAGGGATTTCAAGCTCCACTATGATCCCGGCATGGAAGCCCACTACTTCCTGATCAGCCGGGGGCAGGCGCTGGGAGTGCGGCTGGAAATCCTGGTGCAGGACCTGCCCAACGATCCGCGTCGGGACCCAAACTGGACTCCTGCGAAGTGGCGGGACGAGCATCCGCTGGGCATCGAAGGGCTTCAGAGCGTAGGTGTGTCGGTGCCGTCGCTGGACGAGGCGCGGGAACTATTCGCCGGTCGTTTCGAGTGGCCGGAAGTCGGATCGCGCGAGCTGCTGGAGGACAAGGCGAATTGCGCTTCATTCCTGCTCGGCGACACGGTGATCGAGGCGATTCAAGGCCGCGACGAGAGCGGGCCGGTCGCTCGTCATGCCCGCGAAGTGAAAGGCATCTATTGCCTGACCTTCAAGGTGAAGGACGGGAAGGCCGCGGCAGCCTACCTGCGCGGCAGGGGGTACGAGCTTGTCGGCGACACTTCGGCCCGTTTCGCCATTCCGTCGGAACTCGCGCACGGCCGGCTGATCTATCTTACCGAGCAGGAGGTCGGGGGATATCCGCCGTTGGGTTCGAGGTTGCAGGAACCTGCGTTATTTCCCGTCGAGGGGCAGGCTTCTCAGTAAGCCCAGGCTACAGCCCCTCTGCCAGCATCTCTTGCGATTCCGCGCTGTTCCAGTCGTGCCCGCCGACGTAGCGCCATACTTCCTTGCCGTCGGCATCGTAGAGCACAGTCGTCGGCAGCGTCCCGGTGGCGTAATGGAATGTCAGGTCGTTCTGCGGGTCGAGCCACGTGGGCAACCGGGAAAAACCGCGATCCTGCAGGAACGCCCGGACCGTTTCGGGCGCGCCCGAATCCTGCGAGACGGTGAGGACCTGCAGGTCGATGTCGGCCCGGCCGGCGAGCGCGTCGAGCGTCGGCAGTTCGGTCACGCAGGGCGCGCACCACGTCGCCCACAGGTTGATCAGCACCGGCTTGCCCTTGAGCGACGGCAGGTCGAGCGTGCCGCCGTCGGGGTCGGAAACGGTGAATTCGGGCAGCGTGCTGCCCTTGTGCGACCGGTCGATCACGCCTGTCTGCACTTCGCCGCCGTTCATGGCGCCGGAAAGCTCCGGTTGCGCGCTTTCGCCGGTTTGCCTATCGCAGCCGCCAAGAAAAACGGGCGCCAGCAGGGCGCAGCCAAGGACGACAGCTTTGAGCGATCTGGATAACAGCAAGGACGGAGGCTCCAACGCGATGTGGGGCGGACGGTTCGCCGAGGGACCGTCCGCGATCATGCGCGAGATAAATGCCTCGATCCCCTTCGACAAGGCATTGTGGCGGCAGGACATCGTGGCATCGAAGGCGCATGTCGCGATGCTCGGCGCTCAGGGGATCGTCACGCCTGGGGATGCGCAGGCGATCGCCGACGGCCTCGACCGCGTGGCCGCCGAATACGAGGCTAACGGGGTGCCCGAAGACTGGGACCTCGAGGACATCCACATGACCACCGAAAGCCGGCTGGCCGAGCTGATCGGCGCGGCGGCGGGGCGGTTGCACACCGCGCGCAGCCGGAACGACCAGGTGGCGACCGATTTCCGGCTGTGGGTGCGCGATGCGATCGACCAGGCCGATGCCGGGCTGGAAGCGCTACAGAAAGCGGTGGTTTCGCGTGCGGAAGAGCACGCCGACAGCATCATGCCGGGCTTCACCCACCTGCAGACCGCGCAGCCGGTGACATTGGGCCATCACCTCATGGCCTATTACGAGATGGTCTCGCGCGACCGTTCGCGCTTCGCCGATGCGCGGGCGCGGCTCAACAAGTGCCCGCTGGGTTCGGCAGCGCTCGCCGGCACCGGCTTTCCGCTCGACCGCAAGATGACGGCAGAGGCGCTGGGCTTCGAAGGGCCGACCGCCAACAGCCTCGATGCCGTGTCCGACCGGGATTTCGCGCTCGATTACCTGATGGCAGCCAGCCAGTGCGCGCTGCATCTTTCGCGGCTGGCGGAGGAGTTCATCATCTGGGCGAGCCAGCCCTTCGGCTTCGTCGTGCTTCCCGACAGTCTCTCGACCGGGAGCTCGATCATGCCGCAGAAGAAGAATCCCGACGCGGCCGAATTGGTGCGCGGCCACGCCGGGCGGATCACCGGCTGCCTGACCGCGCTGATGATGACCATGAAGGGCCTTCCACTCGCCTATTCGAAGGACATGCAGGACGACAAGCCACCGGTCTTCGAAGCCGCCGGCCTGCTCGCTCTCTCCATCGCGGCGATGACGGGAATGGTCGGGGATTCCGATTTCCGCACCGACCGCATGCGGGCGGCGGCCGAACTCGGCTATGCGACCGCGACCGACCTTGCCGACTGGCTGGTCCGCGAGGCGAACATCCCCTTCCGTGAGGCGCATCACATCACCGGGGCGGTGGTCAGGCTCGCCGAGAGCCGGGGCGTGGCGCTCGACAAGCTGCCGCTGGAGGATCTCAAGGCGATCGACGAGCGGATCGACGAGAGCGTTTTCCCGGCACTTTCGGTCGAGGCGTCCGTCGCAGCGCGCTGCAGCCATGGCGGAACCGCGCCCGCCGAGGTAAGGAAGCGCGTTGCCGAGGCGCGTGCCGCGCTGGGCATGGAGTGAAACCGATGCGTGCGCCTGCTGCCCTGTTGCTGATCCTTGCGCTTGCCGCCTGCGGCCAGAAGGCCGACCTCAGGCCGGCGGCTGGCAACGAGTTGCCTGTCGCACCCTATGGCCGCGAGGAGCGGCTTCCCGCGACGGTGCTGCTCGAGGTCCCGACCCAGGCCGCGCCGGAGCGCAGTGTCGAATTGCGAAAACGGTCCGAAGAGCGCGAAGACGACCCGTTCGACCTGCCACCCGCCGAATAACATTTGAACCTTCGTCATTCCCGCGAAAGCGGGAACCCAGCTCCAGCCGGTACATTCCGGCGTTAGCTGACGAGCTGGGTCCCCGCTTTCGCGGGGATGACGGGAAGTTTGAATTCTGCAACGATCCCGCATAGGGCGCCGCTCACGGATTTCAGATGGATCATTTTACACTCAGGAATGGCGTGCTTCACGCCGAAGACGTGCCGCTGACGGCGATCGCCGATGCGGTCGGCACACCGGTCTATGTCTACTCGCGCGCGACGCTGACGCGCCATGCCCGCGTCTTTCGCGACGCGCTCTCGATCCTGCCGAGCGTCCACATCGCCTTTGCCGTCAAGGCCAATCCGAACCTTGCCGTGCTCAAGCTTCTGGCGAAGGAAGGCTACGGTGCCGATGTCGTCTCCGGAGGCGAGATGGACCGGGCGCTGGCTGCCGGCATGGCGGCGGAAGGCATCGTGTTTTCCGGCGTCGGCAAGAGCGAGGCCGAGCTGATCCGCGCGCTGGAGTGCGGCATCGGCCAGTTCAATCTCGAATCCGAAGAGGAGGGCATCGAACTCGCGGCGCTGGCGAATGCCCGGGGACTCACCGCTTCGGCGGCGCTGCGCGTCAATCCCGATGTCGATGCCGGCACCCACGGCAAGATCTCGACAGGCAAGGCGGAAAACAAGTTCGGCGTCCCCTACGACACGGCTGGCGAAATCTACGCCCGGCTGGCGGTGCTGCCGGGGCTGAACATGCGCGGGCTGGCCGTCCATATCGGCAGCCAACTGGCTAAGCTCGATCCCATGGAATCCGCCTTCGCGCAAATGGGCGAGCTGATGCGCGCGATCCGCGCCGCGGGACACGAGATCACCCATATGGACCTCGGCGGCGGCGTCGGCGTGCCCTACAAGGCAGGCGATGTCTTCCCGAGCCCGGCCGAATATGCCGAGATGGTCGCTCGGGTGACCAGCGGTTGGGACGTCACGCTGATGTTCGAGCCGGGCCGCGTGATCGCCGGCAATTCGGGCGTGATGATAACCCGGGTCATCCGCGTGAAGCCCGGCGCGTCCTGCCCCTTCGTGATCGTCGATGCGGCGATGAATGACCTTGCGCGGCCGGCGCTCTACGATGCGTGGCACGATTTCCTCGCGGTCGAGCCGACCGGCGAACGCATGACCGCCAACATCGTCGGCCCGATCTGCGAAACTTCTGACACCTTTGCGATGGGGCGCGAGATCGACGTGGTGAAAGCGGGTGACCTCGCCATCTTCCGCACCGCCGGTGCCTACGGCGCGACCATGGCCAACACCTACAACAGCCGCGCGCTGGTGCCCGAGGTGATGGTCGACGGCGACAGGTGGGCGCTCGTCGCCAACCGCATCGATCCGGCCACAATCCTTGCCGCCGAGCATGTGCCCGAGTGGCTTGAATGAGAATTGCCCAGCCCCAACCCCTCCCGCAAGCGGGAGGAGAGCGAGACTTGCCGAGCCTTGGCGAGGTTAGTCGTAGCGGGGTGGGCCAGTCCGGCGCTTCCTGAAATGATCGACTCGCTTCCCCTGTTCCATCGCATCGCCGGTCAGCCGGTGATCGTGCTGGGCGAGGGGGAGGCAGCCGAAGCCAAGCGGCGGCTGGTGCGGCGCGCCGGCGGCGTCGTTGTCGGCGAGGACGACGGCGAAGCCAGGCTCGCCTTCATCGCCATGGACGAGCCGGAGGCGTCCGCGCAGAGGCTGCGCGCGCGCGGGCTGCTGGTCAATGTCATCGACCGGCCTGATCTGTGCGATTTCACCACGCCGAGCATTCTCGACCGGTCGCCGGTGCTGCTCGCGATCGGGACGGGCGGGGCGTCGGCGGGGCTGGCCAAGGCGCTGCGACTGAGGCTCGAGACGATCCTGCCGCAGTCGCTGGGCAGGCTCGCCGCCGCGCTCGGAGCGGCGAGAGAGCGGTTGCGCGAGCGGTTTCCCGATGCCGGCGCGCGACGGCAGGTGCTGGACGCGGCTCTTGGCGAAGGCGGCGCGATCGACCCGCTTCGCGAAGACAGCGCGGATCGTCTGGCCGACTGGCTTGAAGGCACGGCACCGCCAGGGGAGTCGGGCTTTGTCGAGATCCGGATGCGCAGTGCCGATCCCGAGGATCTCACGCTTCGTGAAGCGCGCCTGCTGGGATCGGCGGACGTCCTGGCCTACGAGCCCGGCACTCCCGATGCGATACTCGACCGTGCAAGGGCCGATGCCGCAAGAGTCGCGCTCGTGCCCGGAACGATGCCTGTTGGGGCGGCGGGCCTGGTCGTGATCCTGCGCAGCTGACGGCCACTTGCGGGCGATTACAATCTTTTAATTTCGGGCACCTTTCCCGCTTGGTCACATTCCCCGCCGCGGAGCGCCTTCGCTTCGCGCAACAAAGGGGTGCAACCATGAACCTGCCGAAAATCGATATCTCTTCGCTGCCCGACCTCGAGACGGTCACGGGTCTGTTCGGAAGCCTGCTGGACGCCGCTCGGGTCCAGTCGTCGGATGACACCATCGTCATCCTGATGACCTTCCTCTACGAGCTGAATCCCGGCGGCTGAGGGATCCCGGGATGATCGTGCATCCCGTGCTGAGCGCGCTGCGGGGAGACGATTCCCCGCAGCGCGACGCTCAGGAGCGGCTCCACCATTCGATCACCCGCTGGCGGGAAAGCCCGCAGGTTGCCGAAGTGCTCGGCGATCTTGAGCGCTTTGCGCTTGGCGGGCCGATTTCCGCCTGTCCTGCACTGGCGGCGCTGTTCGAAGCGGGAAGTTCCGGCGCGCGCGATCTGTCTCTGGCCTTCGCCACCGAGACCGCGTGCGCGCTGAAGCGGATCCCGCTGGGGCACGTCCGGCTACGCCATTTCACCGATGGTGTGCTCTCCACCCTGCTGCTGGCGCGTTCGGGCAATGTTACATTGTCGCTGGTCGCGCTTGATGGTGACGGTCTGCGGAGCAAGCCTGCGCCAGTCACGGTCGATTTCGGTCCCAGCGAAATGTGGGAACATGTGCTGGGCGGATCGGGAACGGCGGAGTTGATCGAATGCCGTTCCTTCGATGACCGCGTGGCCGAACTGGAGCGGTCCCCCGTCTCGCTGCGCAAGGGTAGCATCGTCGTCCGCGATGCCGAACGCGAGGCCCTCCAGATTCGCGACGTCGAGGGGTGCCTGGTCTCGCTGCGCCTCCAGCGGCGGCAGGTGCAGGCCGGGGTCACCCGCGAATACCGGCTGGCCGACGGCAGGCTGGTCCACCAGGCGGCGGGCAATCCGCGAGACAGCCGCATCGAACTGATGATGGCGCTGCTGGGGCGGATGGACCGCGCGGACGCGGCGCCGCTGCTGGCCGGGATCGCGCAGGAGCAGGGCAGCGACGCCTTGCGCTGGCAGGCGCTGCGTGAAGCGCTCGCGCTCGATACGCTGGCGGGCTTCCAGGCGCTGACGGCGATTGCCCGCTCGGACGATGACGCACTGGCTCCGGCGGCGGGGACGTTGCGCTCCCAACTCGTCGAAACCTATCCGCAACTGGCCGGAGTCGAACCATGCCCCGCGTGATCGCTGTCGAGGACGACTCTGTCTCCAGTCTTGCCGAATGCATCGACGCGCTCTCTGCGAGCGGATTCCGGCCTTGCGAGGAAGAGAGCCTCGTCCATGCCGCCGGGCAATTGCGCAGGCTGGGCAACGATCGCGGCTTCCTTGGCGACATGATCGCCGCCGAGCTTGCGGAACGGCACCGCGAGGAACTGCACAACAATTCCTACGGGCCTCAGGTCATCATGCTCAAGCCGCCCGGAGCGGGCGACTTCTTCATGCGCGCCAACATCTGGCCGTCGCAGGACGAGTTCATGATGCGTGCCAGCGGCAGCGCCAGTTTCGTCTATGGCTTGCCGCACGACCACAATTTCGATTTCCTGACGCTGGGCTATTTCGGGCCGGGCTACTGGAGCGATTACTTCGAATACGACTACGAGACGGTCACGGGCTGGCGCGGCGAGCCGGTCGACCTGCGTTTCGTCGAGCGATCCCGGCTCGAGCAGGGCAAGATCATGCACTACCGAGCCCATCGCGACGTCCATGCCCAGCTTCCTGCCGATTCGCTGTCTGTGTCGTTCAACATCCTGCACACTTCGGGCGCGCTGGGCTGGCTCGACCAGTATTCCTTCGATGTCGAAAACGGACGCGTCGGCTCGATACTTAGCAACGGGGCAAGCGAGGCCTTCATTCGCATCGCCGTCGCTCTGGGCAGCGACGCGGCGCGCGATCTCGCCCGGAATTTCGGCAAGGCGCATCCCAGCGAGCGGATGCGGCTTGCGGCCTGGAGCGCGCTGGCTTCGGTGGCGGGAGGCGCCACGGCACGCGACGAGGTTTGGCGAGAGGCTGAAGGCGCCGGCAGCCTGCTGGTCGCAAGGGAAGCCGGCGCGCGCCGCGCGGCGCTGGCGGGCGGTTCATCGCCGGCTTGAGCCGGATTTCTTCGGCACCCGACAGCCGGCTTAATAAAATTTTATGCAGTAATTACTTAAAAGGAGTCGCTGTTTCAGGGGTCGTCCTATGGATAGTCGAGCCGATAGACGTTTCGTCGTCGACAAAGAAATCGAATGCATGATCGCCGGGAGGCAGGAGTGGGTCTTCCTCTACGACCTGTCCGTCGGCGGATGCATGATTGAAATTTCACGCGGCCAGTTCAAGGTCGGCGATCGCCTGCTCTTGAAGCTGACACACTTCATCGAGACGCATGGCGAAGTCGTCTGGCAGTTCGGTGGGAATGCCGGTGTCCGGTTCGATGAGCGGCTTCCAGACATGCTGGTTGAAAAGCTCGGTTTCCAGCCGACCACGACGCCTTTCGAGGACATTTCCCCGAGGGACCGCTTCGGCAGGTTGCTGCCGAGCTTGCCACCCTATCAGATCCCCGCGTCTCCCGGGTTCTGAAACCGGCGTGCCGGCCAGCGCCTTGCTGCGCGCACCGGCCGCAGCATCCTAGATGATACCCCCCGCCAAGGCGTCGATCGCGCCTTGCAGGATCACGGCCGCAGCGGCCGAATCAATCCGTTCCGCCCGCTTCGCGCGGCTCATGTCCTGATCGATCAGGCCGCGCTCGGCGCCCGTCGTCGACCAGCGCTCGTCCCACAGCAGGATCGGCAATCCCAGCACCGCAAGGTTGCGGGCATAGGCGCGGCTTGCCTGGGCGCGGGGGCCTTCTGAGCCGTCCATGTTGAGCGGAAGGCCGATGACGATCGCCGCGATGCCGCGATCGCGCACCAGCCCCGCCAGCTTGTCGCGGTCGGCGCCGAACTTACCGCGCGCCAGCGTCTTGCCGGGCGAGGCGAAGCGCCAGTCCCGGTCGCAAAATGCGGTGCCGATCGTCTTGGTCCCCAGATCGAGCCCCATCAGTGCTCCGCCTTCGGGAAGCGCTGCGCGGAAGTCGCCTGTCAGCGTGGTGATCAGGGCTCCGGCTGCCATGCCGTCACTCGCCTGGCAAAATCGGCGCGCAAGTTCGCCCAGAACAGCGGGATGTCGTAGAGGTGGTAATTGTTCCCGGGCAGCACGTAAGGGCCCATCTCGGGCGGCTCCCCGATAGAGAGAAAGCCATCTTCGCCGCAGCGGGCAGGGACCATGCGGGGCACCAGCCTTCCGGTCTTCGCCTTCACATCGGGCACCAGCGTGCCGAGATTGTCGTCCGCTCCGGCCTTGCCGCCCGACGTGCCGGTCAGCGGGTTGGTGCACAGGAAGGGCGTGCCGGCCAGGTCCTGCCCGTCCAGGCCCGGCCAGCGCGCATAGCCATCCAGCAGCATCTCGTTATCGGCGGGTTCGCCATAGCTCATCCAGCTCATCACGCAGCCCGGCTGAGCCGATGTGGTGCAGGCCGGGAGGCCCATCTGTGGCAGGTCGTGGTCAATCGAGACCGGCCAGCCAATCACATAGGCGGCGGCAATCCGGCCGGCCAGCGGCGTGCCGGCGACACGGTCGCGCATGAGCCGCCTCAGGTGGTAGGCGCCTTGGCTGTGTCCGGCCAATACGATCGGCGCGCTCTTGTCGACCGTGCCGAGGAAGAATTCGAAGGCTTCGAGCAGGTCGCGATAGGCGGCGTCCAGTGCCATTTGCGATGGCGGCGCGTCGGTGAGGAACGCTCCGAACGCGGCCTGGCGATAGCGCGGCGCCCAGATGTCGGCGCTGCGGTTGAAGGGGCTCGCCATGCCCTGCACGAACAGCGCAGCCCGTTCGCGCGAAACCGCATCGTCGAGCGGCGCGTTCCACTTCGCCTTCTCGAGATAGCTGGTGGGATGGATGAAGAAGACTGCGGCGTGCAGTGTCTCGCCCGATTCTTCGGGTAGCCCCTGTGGTAGCCAGTTAACGGGATTGCCGGCTCCCATTCCGGGGCGGGATATCCACATCGAAAGGTCGGAGTAGATGTTGGCTTCCAGCGGCGGCTGGGGGCTGAACTCCGCGGTGGGAACGAAGGCGATTTCGGTCAGGTCCCGCGCCCAGAAGCGAAGCGCCAGCAGGGCGGCGATGACCAGCACCACGCAGATCGCAATGAAATAGAGGAACTTTCGCGCCATCGCGTCAGGCGGCCTCCGCTTCGGGGCCGTTACGCCGTTCCGCTTCGCGCTCCAGCCAGACCTTGATCATCGCCACCAGCGGATCGGCCAGTGCAAGGCCGAGGATGCCGAACAGCACGCCCATGATGAGCTGCGCGCCGAGCACCAGTGCGGGGGCGAGATCCACGGTCTTCTTGGCGATCAGCGGCACGATGATGTTGCCGTCGACCGTTTGCACCACGACGTAAACGATGATGCAGTAGATTCCCATGTCAGTCCCGCCCGAGAAGCCGACAAGGATCATCAGTGCGCCGGAAATCGGCGCGCCAATGTTCGGCAGGAAGGCCAGCAGGCCTGTCAGCAGGCCGAGCAGGGCGGCCATGGGCACGCCATAGATCTCCAGCAGCATCCAGGTGGCGACGCCTTCCACGACCATGCCGAGCAGCCGGCCCGCCAGCAGGCGCCGCAGCGAATAGCCCATCCGTTCGGCGGTGCCCTGGAAATGCTCGCGCTGGTCGACCGGCAGCATCCAGGCGATGCCGCGCCGGTAGAGCTGTGGCTCGAGCGCGAAATAGATGCCGAGCACGATGATCAGGAAGCCGGTCGTCACCGCGCCGATGATGCCGCCGACAGCGCGGGTCAGCTGACCGATCCCGCCCAAGGCCTGTTGGACGAGCCCCTGGAGATCCTTGGCTTCGATGGCGAAACCCTGGCTTTCGAGCCATTTCAGCGCGACCATCCACTGGCTTTCGAGGATCGCGGGCAAGGCTGCCGCCTGCGATGCGATCTGGCTGCCTGCGAATTGCAGAGTCCAGACGATAAATGCGACGGTCGCTAGCAGCACGATGGCGACACGCCAGCCGCGCCCGATGGGCAGCACCCGGTGCAGGAGGCGTGATCCGCCGTCGATCAGCGTGGCGAACACCATGCCGCCGAAAATCACCAGCAGCGGCTGGGCGAGCAGAACCGTGAGTGCGACAAGCGAGGCGATGCCGATCCAGACGAAGGCGCGCTTCACTTCCTGGCGCATCAGGGGGTCCGAAAAATCAGTCGGTCCCATCGCGCGCCGGGAAGGAGGAGGAGGAGGCGCTTCCTGGTCGTCCGGCTCGTCCGCCATTGTCAATCCCCGGTGTTTTCAAGTCTTGGCCGCAGGGTGCGCCAGGCGCGGCCTTCGCGCAAGGCGTTCCACCAGGTCAGCGGATTCCAGCTTTCGCTGCCGTCGAGCGAGAAGGTCACGAATTCGGCGCGTCCGCCGATGTCGGAGAGCGGTACCGGGCCACCGAGCCCGCTTTCGTCCAGCGGGGCACGGCTGTCTGCCGAGTGGTCGCGATTGTCGCCCATCAGGAAGACATGGCCTCGCGGAACAGTGATCTCACGATAGTGGTCCAGCGTCTGGTCGAGGTGGTCGATAACCAGGTAACTCGCACCGTTCGGCAGGGTTTCGCGCAGGGCCGGCAATTCGTAAACGTCGCGCCCGCTCGGCAGGCGGGTGCGATATGCGGCAAACGAATCATAGCACGATCCGGGATAGCCGCCCCGGTCGCATTCCAGCTCGTCGTCAGCCGAAATCTCGATCGGCGGTTCAACCGCCTGCGGAACCGGTTTGCCGTTGAGGATGATCTGCCCGTTCACCACTGCGATGCGGTCGCCCGGCAGGGCCACGATGCGCTTGATCAGGTCATCCCGCCGGTTGCGGGGAACCACGATAACGATATCGCCATATTCCGGCGTTCCCCCGAACAGCCGCCATGTCCCGCGCGGCAGAACATGGAATGAGATCGACGACCAGTTCCAGCCGTAGGGGTATTTGCTTACCACCAGCCGGTCGCCAACCAGCAGGTTGGGCATCATCGAGATCGAAGGGATGTAAAAGGGCTTCGCGATGAAGCTGTGGAACGCGAGTACGGCCAGCAGCATCAGCGCCAGCCCCTTGAGTTCGGCAACCCAGTCTATCGGCTCATCGCGCTTTTTCCCGTCGCCTTTCTCCGCTTCATCGCTCACAGCGCGCGCGCCTCGATCACGACGAAGGCCTGTGCCCAGGGGTGATCGTCGGTCAGCGTCAGGTGCACGACAGCCTCGTGGCCGTCGGGCGTGAGCGCGGCGAGCCGCGCGGCGGCGCCGCCGGTCAGTGCCAGTGTCGGCGCGCCGCTTCTCGCGTTCACCACGCCGATGTCCTTCATATAGACGCCGGCCTTGAAGCCGGTGCCGACCGCCTTGGAAAAGGCTTCCTTGGCGGCGAAGCGCTTGGCCAGCGTTCCAGCCTTGGTGAATGGCCGGCGTGCCGCCTTGGCGCGTTCGATTTCCGTGAACACCCGAAGCTCGAAACGCTCGCCGAACCTTTCGAGAGAAGCCTGGATGCGTTCGATGTTGCACAGGTCGGAGCCGATCGCGATGATCATCTCGCTTCGTCCATGAGTTCGCGCATCCGGCGGATGCTGGCTTCCAGACCGCAGAAGATCGCCTCTCCGACGAGATAGTGGCCGATGTTCAGTTCGGCGAGTTGCGGGATCGCGGCGACTGGCTGCACGTTCTCATACGTCAGGCCGTGGCCGGCATGCGGCTCGATCCCGTTCTTTGCGGCCAGCGCGGCCATTTCGGCGATGCGTGCGAGTTCGCGCACACGCTCATCGCCTTCGGCATGGGCGTATTCGCCGGTGTGGAACTCGACCACCGGAGCGCCGAGCCGCATCGCCGCTTCGATCTGTCGCGGTTCGGGCGCGATGAACAGGCTGACACGGATACCCGCGTCCGAAAGGCGGCCGACCACCGGTGCGAGGCGGTTGTGGAGCCCGGCGGCATCGAGTCCGCCCTCGGTTGTGCGTTCCTCGCGCCGTTCCGGAACGATGCACGCGGCATGCGGTTTGTGACGAAGAGCGATTTCGAGCATTTCGTCCGTTGCCGCCATTTCGAGGTTGAGCGGCAGTAAGGTCGCGTCCTGGATCCGGGCCAGGTCGTCGTCGCGGATATGCCTGCGGTCCTCGCGCAGATGGCAGGTGATTCCGCTCCCGCCGGCGCCGGCGACGATTTCCGCCGCGCGCACCGGGTCGGGATGATCGCCGCCGCGCGCATTGCGTATCGTCGCGACGTGATCGATGTTCACGCCGAGTCGCAGCGGATGGGGCCGGGAGGGCTGGTTCACGTTCGCCGGCTTAGGGCTGCGCCCGGCTGCCGGGCTTGATAGCCGGGATCGCGGCGAGTTCGTCGGGCAGTTCGTCGGCCTCGTAGGTCGGGAAACTCAGCTCGATCAGAGGGTGGAACGGCACGCCGAGATCGACCGTGCCGCCGGACCGGTCGACCAGCGCGGCTTCGGCAACCACGTCACCACCCGCTGCCCTGACCGCCTTGATCGCCTCGCGCGAAGACAGCCCTGTCGTGACCACGTCTTCTACCATCAGCACCTTTTCGCCCGGTTCGAGAGAGAAGCCGCGGCGCAGCTCGAAGGTTCCCTCCGGCCGCTCGACGAAGATCGCCTCCTTGCCCAGCGCCCGGCCCATCTCATGGCCGATGATGATCCCGCCCATGGCGGGCGAGACGACCTTGTCGATCTCCTGGCGCAGCTCGCGCGGCAGTTTCTGCGCCAGCGCGATCGCCAAGCGCGACGCGCGCTCCGGGTCCATCAGCACCCTGGCGCATTGCAGGTAATGCGCGCTGTGCCGGCCCGACGAGAGAAGGAAGTGGCCTTCGAGCAGCGCCTTGCTGGCTCGGAATTCGGCCAGAACCTCTTCATCCTGCATGATATTTTCGGCCCCTTGCGGAAATCATTCGTGGCTTGACAGGCCCGGTTTGGCGGCCAATCAAAAAATATCCCCTAGAGGCGCTTGAGACTACCCGCAAGCGCGCGTATAGGCCCCGCCAAATGGGGCACGCGTCCCCGTGGCTCCCAAGAGGCGAGATGGGGGGTGTTCTCTCGCCGCTCATGGAAGGCGAAAGCAAGAAGACGATGATATTCGGCAAACACGCAAGTGCCGCAGCTCTGGCGATCAAGGCGTTCTGCCTCTCGCTTGCCCTTATGATTGCTCCGCAAGCCGCGATGGCCGCCGCTCCGGCTGCTGTCGCCCCGGTCGGAGAGGTTTCCGCCGATGCCGCGCTCGATGCGCAGCCGGCCGAAGGCGCCTATGTCCGCATGGCCCCGACGGAAGGCAAGGGCATGCCCGTACCCGGCGGTCTGGGACTTCAGGACCAGTATTCGCCGCTCGGCGATTACGCCCACTGGATTCACGACGGTGTGCTGCTGCCGATCATCGCCGTCATTACCCTTCTGGTCCTGTTCCTGCTGCTGTTCGTGATGGCGCGCTATAACCGCCGCGCGAACCCGACCGCTTCGAGAACCAGCCACAACACGCTTATCGAGGTCGTCTGGACGCTGGTTCCGGTGCTGATCCTCGTCGGCATCGCGGTTCCCTCCATCGACCTGCTGGCCAAGCAGTTCAAGCCGGCCCCGGCCAAGGCGCTGACGATCAAGGCAACGGGCAACCAGTGGTTCTGGAGCTACAGCTATCCCGACAACGGCGAGTTCGAGATCACTTCGAACATGCTGAACATCCCGGGCGAGCCGATCATCAACAACGGCGTGCGCGACGTTGGCACCGATCCCAGCGACGGGCCCTCGCATCTTGAAGTGGACAACCGGATGGTCGTTCCCGTGGGCGAGCCGATCCGCCTGCAGGTTACCGCCGCCGACGTGATCCACTCCTTCGCCGTCCCGTCGCTCTGGTTCAAGCTCGATGGCGTGCCCGGCCGGATCAACGAGAAGGTTCTCATGATCAGCGAGCCCGGCGTCTATTACGGCCAGTGCTCGGAACTGTGCGGCGTGAAGCACGGCTATATGCCGATCGCGATCGAGGCGCTTCCGCGAGACAAGTTCAACGAATGGGTCCTTTCCCAGCCCGGCGGTGCGATCGATCACCAGCCGGCTCCTGCGGCAAGCCCGGCAGCCGGGGCTGATGCCGCGGCCGAGCCGGCCGCAACCGAATCGCCGGCGCCTGCCGCCTAAGCCAGCAAAATCGAGATAGGGTTCACAAGATCATGGCTACCACTGCCCCACCCGAAAGCTTTCCGGCCCATGGCGATGCGCACGACCATGCGGATCACGACCACAAGCCCAGCTTCTTCGCTCGCTGGTTCATGTCGACGAACCACAAGGACATCGGCACGCTCTATCTGATCTTCGCGATCTGCGCCGGGATCATCGGCGGCGCCTTTTCAGGCATGATGCGCCTGGAGCTGGCTGAACCGGGTATCCAGTATCTCGATACCTTCACCAAGCTTTTCGGCGTGGCGAATCCCGATTTCAACCAGACGCTCCACACCTGGAACGTGCTGATTACCGCCCACGGCCTGATCATGGTGTTCTTCATGGTCATGCCGGCGATTATCGGCGGTTTCGGCAACTGGTTCGTCCCGCTGATGATCGGCGCGCCGGACATGGCGTTCCCGCGCATGAACAACGTCTCGTTCTGGCTGACCGTCTCGGGCTTCTGCTCGCTGCTGATGTCGGCGTTCCTGCCGGGCGGCCTGGGCATCGGTTCCGGCGTCGGCTGGACCGTTTATGCGCCGCTTTCGACTTACGGATCGCAAGGTCCGTCGACCGACTTCGCGATCTTCTCGCTGCACCTTGCCGGCGCCGCATCGATCATGGGCGCGATCAACTTCATCACCACCATTTTCAACATGCGCGCACCTGGCATGACCATGCACAAGATGCCGCTGTTCGTGTGGTCGGTGCTGGTTACGGCCTTCCTGCTGCTGCTCGCGCTGCCGGTGCTCGCCGCGGCCATCACGATGCTGATCACCGACCGCAACTTCGGCACGACGTTCTTCGACCCGGCCGGCGGTGGTGACCCGGTCCTTTACCAGCACCTGTTCTGGTTCTTCGGCCACCCCGAAGTCTACATCATGATCCTGCCGGGCTTCGGCATCATCAGCCAGATCGTCTCGACCTTCTCGAAGAAGCCGGTGTTCGGCTATCTCGGCATGGCCTACGCGATGGTCGCGATCGGCGTGGTCGGCTTCATCGTGTGGGCGCACCACATGTACACCACCGGCCTGACGGTAAACACGAAGATGTACTTCACCGCGGCGACCATGGTCATCGCGGTCCCGACCGGCATCAAGATCTTCTCGTGGATCGCGACGATGTGGGGCGGCAGCCTTGAGTTCAAGTCGCCGCTGGTCTGGGCGATCGGCTTCATCTTCCTGTTCACGGTCGGCGGCGTGACCGGTGTCGTGCTTGCCAACGGCGGCGTCGATGACGTGCTGCACGATACCTACTACGTGGTGGCACACTTCCACTACGTGCTCTCTCTGGGTGCGGTCACCGCTCTCTTCGCCGGGTTCTACTACTGGTTCCCGAAGATGAGCGGCAGGATGCACAGCGAGTTCCTCTCGCACGTGCATTTCTGGATCTTCTTCGTCGGCGTGAACATGATCTTCTTCCCGCAGCACTTCCTGGGTCTGCAGGGCATGCCGCGCCGCTATCCGGACTATGCCGAGGCCTACGCACACTGGAACGAGATCTCCTCGATCGGCTACGCGGTGATGGCGTTCTCGCTGATCGTCTGGTTCGTGAACATCATCTACGCGTTCACCGCCGGGAAGAAGGCGGAAGGCAACTACTGGGGCGAAGGCGCGACCACGCTTGAGTGGACGCTCTCGAGCCCGCCGCCGTACCACCAGTTCGAAACGCTGCCCGTCATCGAAGACGCGGGCCACCACTGATGAAGGCTCCGCCCCTCCCGCAACGGGGAGGGGCGCGCCTTTGCCTTGCTCCCCCCGATAGCGGGGGGCTTTGCTTATGACCCAGCAGACCGCAGTTCCGCTCGTTACCGACTGGCGCGATTTCTTCGCGCTGACCAAGCCACGAGTCATGAGCTTGGTGATATTCACCGGCCTTTGCGGAATGCTCGCCGCGCCGGAGCGCATCCATCCGGTGCTCGGTTTCACCGCGATCCTGTGCATCGCGGTGGGCGCGGGCGGCGCGGCGGCGCTCAACCAGTGGTGGGAAGCCGATCTCGATGCCGGCATGCGCCGCACCTCGGGACGACCGCTGCCTGCGGGCCGGATGGACCGTATCAACGCACGCGATTTCGGCGTGGCGCTTTCGGTCGGTTCGGTGCTGCTCATGGGCGTGGCGATAGGCTGGCTCGCCGCGGTGATCCTGGCCCTTTCGATCGTCTACTACGCGGTGGTCTACACGATCTGGCTCAAGCCGCGCACGCCGCAGAATATCGTCATCGGCGGCGGTGCGGGAGCGTTTCCCCCGCTGATCGGCTGGGTCGCGGCAACGGGCGATATCACGCTGATGCCGATCGCCCTGTTCGCGATCATCTTCTTCTGGACGCCGCCGCATTTCTGGTCGCTCGCGCTGTTCGTCCAGAGCGATTACGCCAAGGTCGGCATTCCGATGCTGCCGGTGGTCGCCGGCGAGGTGGCGACTCGCCGCCAGATTCTGCTCTATTCGGCGCTACTGCTGCCGCTGAGCCTCGTTCCCTGGATGATCGGCGGCGCGGGTAGTGTTTACGGTCTCTCGGCCGCGGCCCTGTCGCTCGCCTTCCTGGTGCTTGCCACGAGGGTGGGGCTGCGGCGCCGGAGCGGCGAGGCCGACTCGATGAAGCCGGAGAAGCAGCTTTTCGCCTTTTCGGTGATCTATCTCTTCGCGTTGTTCGCCGCGCTGGTTGCAGATCGCTGGCTGGTGGTGCAGGGATGACGGCCATGAACGATGTTCCCGATCCGGAAACCGAAAACACGCGGATCCGTCGCAGCCGCAATAAGGTGCTCGGCCTGCTGCTGCTCGCCTTCGTCGTGCTCGTCTACGCCATCTCGATCGTCAAGATGAACTGATCCGCCATGGCGACCGCAAACATCCAGCATCGCAATCGCCGCGTAGGGTTCACTTTCCTGATCGTGGCGCTTGCAATGCTCGCGCTCGGATTTGCCTCGGTTCCTCTCTACCGCATCTTTTGTCAGGTGACCGGCTTCGGCGGGACGACGCAGCGCGTCACCGAAGCCGAAGCGGCTACCGTCACCGCTTCCGGCATGACGATGTCGATCCGCTTCGACGCCAACGTCGAGCGGGGAATGCCGTGGGAATTCCGGCCGCTCCAGGTTACCGACACGGTCTCGGTCGGCGCGCGCGACATGGCCATTTTCACGGCAAAGAATCTGTCCGATCATCCGATCACCGGCATGGCGAGTTTCAATGTCGAACCGGAATACGTCGGCGAGTACTTCAACAAGATCCAGTGCTTCTGCTTTACCGAGCAGACGCTGCAGCCCGGTCAGCAGGTGCGCATGCCGGTGCTATATTACGTGGATCCGAGGATCCTCGACGATCCGGATGCGAAGGACGTGGAACAGATCACGCTGAGCTATACTTTCCATCCCCTGGCCGGTGCGAACGCAATAGCACTGGACCGTACAGGATCGGGCGGTTAAGGGGCGCTCGAGGTATTTGGGCGGCTGAGGTCGCCATCGCTTGAAACAGGGACACGAGGGCATCATGGCCGGAACCAAGAACCACGATTACCACATTCTGCCGCCCGATATCTGGCCTATCGTCGGCGCCTTCACCGCGCTGGCCATGACCAGCGGCATGGCGTTGTGGATGCATGACAATCCGGCCGGCAAGTACATCATGCTGATCGGTGTTGCGGGTCTGGCGCTCACGTTCTTCAGCTGGTTCTCGAACATCGTGAAGGAAGCGCACGAAGGGCATCATACGCCGGTCGTGCAGCTGCATCTGCGCTACGGCATGATCCTGTTCATCGCCTCGGAGGTGATGTTCTTCGTGGGGTGGTTCTGGGCCTTCTTCGATTTCTCGCTGTTCCCTTCCGACCTGACCGAAGTGGTCGGCGGGCAATTCCCACCCAAGGCGATCGAAGCGGTACTCGATCCGTTCGACCTGCCGCTGCTCAACACGCTGATCCTGCTGTGCTCCGGCACCACGGTGACCTGGGCGCATCACTGCCTCATCCACGGTGATCGCGACGGCCTCAAGAAGGGCCTGTGGCTGACCGTGTTGCTCGGCCTCACCTTCACCGCGATCCAGGCTTACGAGTATGCCCACGCGCCGTTCCCCTTCGGTGAGAACACCTACGGTTCGGCCTTCTACATGGCGACCGGTTTCCACGGCTTCCACGTCATCGTCGGCACCATCTTCCTGATCGTCTGCCTGAAGCGCGTCTACAACGGCGACTTCACGCCGCGCCATCACTTCGGCTTCGAGGCCGCTGCCTGGTATTGGCACTTCGTCGATGTCGTGTGGCTGTTCCTGTTCGTGTGCATCTACGTCTGGGGCGGCTGGGGATATCCGATCCACTGATGACCGATCCAGGTCCCGATACTGAAGGGCAGCCGGGGATCGCCTCGGCTGCCCTTTTCGGTCTGTGCCCCAAGTGCGGCTCGCGTACGCTGTTTGGCGGCGTCGCCCAGTTCGCGCCCCGTTGCCGGGTCTGCGGCCTCGACTTTTCGTCCTTCAACGTCGGTGACGGTCCGGCCGCCTTTCTGACGCTGATCATCGGCGCGCTGGTCGTCGGGCTGGCGCTGTGGCTGGAAGTGGCGGTCCATCCGCCGTTCTGGGTCCATGTCATCCTCTGGGTGCCGATCACGACCTTCGCCGTGATCTGGGGACTGCGCGCCGGCAAGAGCGCGCTCCTGGCGGCGGAATACCAGCGCAAGGCCGGCGAGGGCCGGATCAGGGACTGATGCTCCAGCGCCTTCCTCTTGTGCCGACCCTGCTGGTGCTGGCCGCGGTGGGCGTGATGATCCGGCTCGGCTTCTGGCAGATCGACCGGCTTCATGAGAAGGAAGCGCTGCTGGCGAGCTACGAAGCCGCCGCTTCCTCGGGCGAGGAGGCTGCCTGGCCGCACGATCCGGAACAGGCCGATGCCTTGCTCTATCACCGCACGAAAGTGCGTTGCGTGGATGTCTCGGGACTTTCCTCCATCTCCGGACGCAATGCCGAGGGCGAAGCGGGACTGGCGCAGGCCGCGGACTGCCGCCTCGCCGATGGCGGAGAAGCGCGTGTCATTCTGGGATGGTCGCGGGCTCCTGACGTGCCAGACTGGCAGGGCGGGGACGTCGCTGGGATTATCGCACCCGGGCCGCGCCTCGTCGCCGATCCGCCGCTCGCCGGACTTGCTGCGAACGCCCGACCGGACCCGTCGGAAGTGCCGAACAACCACCTTGCCTACGCGGTCCAGTGGTTCCTGTTCGCGGCCGTCGCCCTGGTGATCTACGTGCTGGCGTTGCGCAAGCGGCTTGCCGACAGGCGCGGCGAGCGCTAACCGCGCGGCCCATGGACTATATCAGCACCAGGGGAAACGCGCCGGCGCTCGACTTCGAAGCGGCGACGCTGGCCGGGCTTGCCTCGGACGGCGGGCTTTATGTGCCGAGCGAATGGCCGCGCTTCTCGGCGGACGAGATCGCGGCAATGGCCGGATTGCCCTATGCCGAGCTGGCCCAGCGGGTGATGCTGCCCTTCGTCGGCGACAGCCTGACGCCCGAGCGGCTGCTGGAGCTGACCACCGCTGCCTACGGCCGCTTCGCGCACAAGGCCGTCACGCCGCTCAAGCAGTTCGACGAACAGCAATGGCTGCTTGAACTGTTCCACGGGCCGACGCTCGCTTTCAAGGATGTGGCGCTGCAGCTTCTCGGCCTGCTGTTCGAGGAGTTCCTCGGCCGCGGCGGTGACCCGCTGACGATCGTGGGTGCGACGTCCGGCGATACCGGTTCCGCGGCGATCGATGCCGTTGCCGGGCGCGCCAAGGTCGACATTTTCATGCTGCATCCCAACGGCAGGGTCAGCGACGTTCAGCGCCGCCAGATGACCACCGTTCTGGCACCGAATGTCCACAACATCGCCATCGACGGCACATTCGACGATGCCCAGGCGATGGTGAAGCGCATGTTCGGCGATCCGGACGTCAACCAGCGCTTCCGTCTCTCGGCGGTCAATTCGATCAACTGGGCGCGGCTGATGGCGCAGGTGGTCTATTACTTCGCTGCCGGCGTGCAGCTCGGCGCACCGCACCGGCCGGTCGCCTTTTCGGTTCCGACCGGCAATTTCGGTGACGTCTTCGCCGGTTATGTCGCCTCTCGGATGGGCCTGCCGGTCGAGCGGCTGATCGTCGCCACAAACGTCAACGATATCCTCCATCGCGCGCTGACCACCGGCGACTATTCCGCCGGCACGGTGACGCCGACCGCCGCGCCGTCGATGGATATCCAGGTCTCGTCCAATTTCGAACGGCTGCTGTTCGATCTCGGCGGTCGCGACGGCGGTGCGCTCGCTGCGCAAATGGCCGGGTTCGAACAGACCAAGGCGATGCAGCTCACCAATGCGCAGCGCGACGGCGCATCGGCGCTGTTCTCCAGCGGGAGGGCGGACGCCGACGACATGAGCCAGGCGATCCGCTGGGCCTGGGAGTCCTGCGGCGAGCTGATCGATCCGCACACCGCCTGCGGCATCCATGCCGCGCGCACGTCCGGCCTTCCGCGAGAAGTGCCGGTGGTGACGCTGGCGACCGCGCATCCGGCGAAGTTCCGCGACGCTGTGGAGCGCGCCACCGGCCAGCGTCCGGCCCTGCCGGCGCGGGTCGGCGATCTTTTCCAGCGCGAGGAGCGCTTCACCGAACTCGAAGGCGATTATGCGGCGGTGGTGGACTATGTTGCCGCCCATGCCGTGCCGCGCGGCTGATGGCCGCGCTTGCGCCCGATCCGCTGATCCTCGCCAGCCGGGGCTGGGCGGATTACGGGCTGGTCGATTCCGGGCACGGCCGAAAGCTCGAACGCTACGGCTCCTATCGTTTCATCCGTCCCGAGCCGCAGGCGCTGTGGACCCCCAGACTGTCCGACTGGCAGGCGGACGGCGAATTCGTGCCGGGTTCGGACGAGGACGGTGGCGGCAGGTGGCGCTTTTCCGGCGAGGTTCCGCAAGAGGGTTGGCCGCTCGCCTGGGGCGATGTTCGCTTCACCGCCCAGTGCACGCCGTTCCGGCACCTTGGCTTCTTCCCCGACATGGCGCCGGTGTGGGAGTGGATGGGAAGCCGGCTCGACGGCAGGAAGGGCGCGGCGACGCTAAACCTGTTCGGCTATACCGGCGTCGGCACGCTTGCGCTGTCCGGGTTCGGCCCCGTCACCCATGTCGATGCCTCGAAGAAATCGGTGGCGCAGGCCAAGAACAACGCGGCCCTGTCGGGCATGGAGGATCGGCCGATCCGCTGGCTGGTGGACGATGCCGCCAAGTTCGCGGCGCGCGAGGTCCGGCGTGAGCGGCGCTATGACGGGATCATCCTCGACCCGCCCAAGTTCGGGCGCGGGCCCGGCGGCGAGGTATGGCGGCTCGAGGAGCACTTGCCGGGCCTGATCGGCGACTGCCGCAGGCTGCTCGATGGCGAGAGCCGTTTCCTCTTCCTGACGGTCTATGCCGTGCGCATGTCCTCGCTGGCGATCGCGGGCCTGCTTGGCGAAGCTCTTGCCGATCTTCCGGGCACCGTCGAGCACGGGGAGCTTGCGGTGCGCGAAGAGGGGGAAGATGGGCGGCTGTTGCCGACCGCGATATTCGCGCGCTGGTGCAACGGCTGATTGCCGTATTCCGCCACCGGCAAATCTTGCCGCTGGAGCGGCGGTGTGCAGCCATGTAGTCTGACCGCAAGGCGACGCGCCCGGCTCGCGACTCACGCGAAGTGCAGAGGCGACGGCGCAGGACGGGAGACAATGCGATGCTCGATCTCAAGATCACAGGCGGCACGATCATCGACGGCACCGGTAGCCCGGGCTTTGCGGGCGATGTCGGCATCAGGGACGGACGGATCGTTGCCGTCGGCCAGGTCGACGAGGAAGCGCGTGAGGAGATCGACGCGAGCGGCCGGGTCGTCTCGCCCGGATTCATCGACAGCCATACACACTACGATGCGCAGGCCTTCTGGGAGCCGACGCTGAGTCCCTCCTGCTATCACGGGGTGACGACCGTGGTCGGTGGCTTCTGCGGCTTTTCCATCGCCCCGCTGACTGCGGAATCGGCGCCCTATATCCAGCGGATGCTGGCGCGGGTCGAAGGCATGCCGCTGGAGACGCTGGAAGTGGCCGCCGACTGGAGCTGGTCCAGCTTCGGCGATTTCCTCGACCGGATCGAAGGCAGGATCGGCCTCAATGCCGGATTCTTCGCGGGCCATTCTGCCATCCGCCGCGCGGTGATGGGCGAGCGCGCCGTCGGAGAAAAGGCGACCGGCGAGGACATCGAACGCATGCAGGCGCTGCTCGACGAGTCGCTGGCCGCCGGCGCTCTCGGGTTCTCGACCACGGTTTCGCCGACTCACAACGATTATGAAGGCCAGCCCGTGCCCTCGCGCTGGGCCGAGCGGGAGGAATTCCTCGCGCTCGCCAGCGTGGTGAAGGATCACGAGGGAACCGGGCTGGAGCTGCTCCCCAATATCGATTTCCCGGAAGGCACGCCCGAACTGATGGTGGACTTCTCCGTCGCCGGCCAGCGCCCGGTCAACTGGAACGTGCTGGTGGTTCCCGGCAGTCCCGATGCCGCAAGCATGGTCGAGGAGAAGCTCGCGATCAGCGACATGGCGCGCGAGCGCGGCGGGGAGGTGATCGCGCTCACCGTGCCCTGCATGCCGAAGCCCTACATGAGCCTGCGCACCGGCATGGGTTTCGAGGCGATGCCCGGGCCGTGGCGGGAAGTCTTCGGCGAACCCGTCGATGTGCGGATCGGCAAGCTTGACGACCCGGAAGTGCGGGCCAGCCTGGCAAAGGCGATCGCCGATATTCCGGAAGGCTCGGCAATGCGGATGTTCGCCAATTTCGCCGGATACACGGTGGTCTCGGTCCAGGCCGAGGCCAACAAGCAGTACGAAGGCCGCACCATCGGAGAGATCGCGGCCGAGGATGGCCGTGCGCCGATCGACCTCGTGTTCGACATCGGTATCGCCGACGGTCTCGAGACGGTGTTTGCGCCCTGCATGGGCGGCGAGGATCATGCGACCTACGAGATCAGGGGCAGGATCTGGAAAGACGACCGCACGCTGGTCGGCGCATCGGACGCGGGCGCACACCTCGACGTGCTCGACACGTTCGCCTTCTCAACGATCATGCTCCAGCGCGGCGTTCGCGAGCACAAGGTGATCGGGCTGGAAGATGCGATCCACCAGATCACTTCGCGCCAGGCGGCCTATTTCGGCCTCGTCGACCGGGGCGAGATCTGCGAGGGCAATCATGCCGATATCGTCGTCTTCGATCCGGAAACGGTCGGCTGCGGCCCGACGCACAAGCGCTACGACCTGCCCGGCGGCAACGAATTCCGCCTCTACGCCGATGCCGAAGGCATCGACCACGTGCTGGTCAACGGCGTCGAGATCGTCCGGCAGGGCGAGCATACCGGCAAACTGCCCGGCCAGTTGCTGCGCTCCGGCCGGGATACACGGACCGTGCCGATGAACGTGATGCAGGCGAAGGCCGCCTGACGGCGGGATGCGCTACCGGCCC
This sequence comes from Novosphingobium sp., assembly GCA_024236175.1. Taxonomy (GTDB): domain Bacteria; phylum Pseudomonadota; class Alphaproteobacteria; order Sphingomonadales; family Sphingomonadaceae; genus Novosphingobium. The sequence goes on from JACKKY010000007.1 coordinate 194,683, forward strand.
ATTGCGCCGTTCAGGCGAAATGACCCTCGTTGAGCGCTTCCTCGAAATAGCCGACCCAGTCGAGGCCGATGCCGCCGATGGCTTCCAGGCTCTTGCCGTTGCTCTTGCAGGTGACGGTAACGGCATAGCGGACCGTGAACATGCCGCCCCCGTCGGGATCGGGCGGCATGATCTCCATTGCGAATAGGAAATCGTCCGGATTCCCGCCGTTGGCCTGCAGGCGCTTCTTCGCCTCTTCAAGCTCCATTTCGTAAAGGTCCATGGCCTTCTCCCAGGTCGGTTCGGTGTGGTTTGAAGCCCAGCATAACGGCTGACGGGACGCCTGGACATGCCGGGCGTCCCGTTCGTAACTTCGGCCGGGGCGCATCACCGTTTTCCCCGGGTCGGTATGGCGCGATTGCCCACCTTGCACACGTGGGCTGGTGACCTTCGCCGGCAGCCGGGCTAGGTTCGCGCGGGAGCCAGAGGGAAGAGGGGCCTTCGATGAGTTCTGAACCACACCCGCTCGATGTTGTCGCGCCCGCGAGGATCGCGCAGCTTGTGGAGGAGGTGGGCGTCCGCAAGACCGGCCTGGGCTTCGTCGAAACCTTCACCCTCGGAGTGCTCGCCGGTGCGTTCATAGCCTTCGGCGGCATGTTCTTCACCCTGGCCGTCACCGGGAGCGAGTTCGGCCTGGGGCCCACCCGGCTGCTGGGAGGAGCGGCCTTCTCGCTCGGGCTTGTCCTCGTCATCGTCGGCGGTGCGGAACTGTTTACCGGCAACAGCCTGATCGTGATGGCGCGGGCCAGCGGCCTGATCACCAGCGGGGCCCTCCTGCGCAACTGGGGGATCGTCTATCTGGGAAATCTCACCGGCGCCGTCGCAACGGCGGTCATGGTGCATCTGACGGGTGCATTGTCGCTCGGCGATGGCGCGGTCGGCGCGACGGCGGTGGCGATCGCGGAAGGCAAGATAGCCCTTTCCCCGCTGCACGCGTTCATGCGCGGCGTCCTGTGCAACATTCTTGTCTGCCTGGCCGTGTGGATGTGTTTCGCCGCGCACAGTGTCGGCGGGAAAGTGCTGGTGATCCTGTTCCCGATCACGGCATTCGTCGCGCTCGGCTTCGAGCACTCGGTCGCCAACATGTATCTGATACCGGTGGGGATGCTCCAGTCCGGACATTTCGACCTCGCGGGTCTCGGGGAGAACCTGCTCTATGTTACGGCCGGGAACATCGTCGGCGGCGGATTGCTCGTCGCGGCGGTCTACTGGCTGATCTATCGCCGCGCGCCGCGCGGATAGCCGCCTCGGGCAGCTGGTCTGGACATCCGGCGCATCCGGTGCCATCCGCCGCAATTCCCTGCCGATCGGAAAGACAAACGTGGCCGACAGCCTGATCCTTGAAGTCGCCGATTTCGAAACGGACGTGCTCACCGGAATCTATTCCGAGGAGACCGGCAAGCCGCAGCCGCTGCACATCGGCATATCCGTCAAGCTGACGCCCGCGGATCACTACGCGCCTGATACGCATCTGTCCGCCAGCAAGAACTACATGGACCTGAAGTTCGCGGCGACCGAGGCGCTGCCCGAGGGCCAGCACTTCAAGCTGATCGAGGCCGTGGCCGATCATATCTGCGAGACCCTGTTCCTGCAGGACAAACGAGTCGAGGCGGTGACGGTGCGGATCGTCAAGCTGGCAATCAGCGAGAACGGCGAGAAGATCGGCATCACGCTCACGCGGGAGCGCCGTTGATCCGTGCTGTTTCGCGTGGGAGCCCTGCCGGACAAGGCCACCGATGCAGCGGCGCGGTTCCACGCCGAAGTGCTTCCGAAGCTGCTGGCCGAGCTGGAGGGGGGCGACGGCCCTCTGACCCTCGTCTTTGCGCCCGCGGATTTCACTCATGCCGGATGGCGACTCGCAGCGGTGCAGGGGCTCGCGCGCGAGCATGCGCCCCTGCGGGTCAATGCGCTGGTGAGCGACGATGAGCGGGCGATCGCCGAAGCCGGGCGCTATCTGGCCGGTGCGGGAGGCGTCACGGGGCAATTGCTGCCGCTCGATGGAAATGGCGCCGGCGAAGTGCTATCTGACTCTAAATGACGCAAAACGCGCCCCTTGTTGACCAGTTCGCCCGCCGAATCACCTATCTGCGCCTGTCGGTGACGGACCGCTGCGACCTGCGCTGTTCCTATTGCATGCCGGAGCGCCAGGTCTTCCTGCCGCGCAAGGAAGTGCTCAGCCTGGAAGAGCTGCACAAGCTCTCGCTCGGCTTCATCGCGCGGGGGATCACCAAGATCCGCCTTACCGGCGGCGAACCGCTGGTGCGTCGGGACATGATCGAACTGGTCCGGGCGCTGGGCCGCAAGGTGGGCGACGGGCTCGAAGAGCTGACGATGACCACCAACGCCACGCGACTCGCGCAATTCGCGGACGATATCCGGGCCGCGGGCGTGCGCCGCGTCAATGTCTCGCTCGACACGCTGGATCGGGAAGCCTTCGCCAGGCTTTCGCGCCGCGATTCGCTGCCGCAGGTGCTGGAAGGCCTTGCCGCCGCGAAACAGGCAGGGCTCAGGGTCAAGATCAACACCGTGGCTCTCAAGGGCATCAACGAGGACGAGATTTCCGAACTGGTCGCCTGGGCGCATGGGGAAGGCTTCGATATTACCCTGATCGAAGTCATGCCGCTCGGCGAGGTTGAGGAAGACCGCTTCGACCACTACCTGCCGCTGTCCGTCGTGCGCGAGCGCTTGGAGCGACAGTGGACACTGTCCGCCAACGATCACCGCACGGGCGGTCCGGCGCGCTATGTCGATGTTGCCGAAACCGGCGGACGGCTGGGCTTCATCACGCCGCTCACCAACAATTTCTGCGAAGGCTGCAACCGCATCCGCGTTACCGCCACGGGCCAGCTCTACGCCTGCCTTGGCGGCAACGAGCGTGTCGACCTGCGCGCGGCCCTGCGTTCCGACGACCCGGACAAGGCTCTGGCCGAAGCGCTGGACGTGGCGATGCGGATCAAGCCCGAGCGCCATCATTTCGTGATCGACAAACCGGGCGGCGCGCCGGCGCTTTCGCGGCATATGTCGATGACGGGCGGTTAGCGGCGATGCTGAAGCTGGTGTTCCTCGGACGGCTCGAGGATGCGGCGGGAGCTGCCGAACGCGAGATCGAAGCCGCCGAAACCTACGACGACGTGCTGGCCGGGCTCGAACCCGAGCTGGCGGCCACGCTGCGCGATGTTCGGATCAGGCTCGCGCTCGACGGCGTGCTGGTAGGCGATCCCGCCTCTCTTTCCCTCAGGGACGGTCAGGAACTGGCGTTCCTGCCGCCGGTGAGCGGAGGGTGAGGTGATCACGGATGTCCGCCTCCTTTGCGAACCCTTCGATCCGGCGGCAGAGCTGGCCGCCTTTTCGGCCGGGCAGACCACAGCCGGCGGCATCGTCAGTTTTCTCGGCCAGGTGCGCAGCGGCGGAGGCGTGCAGGCGCTGGAACTCAGGCATTACGAGCCCTTGACCCTGCCGGGCATGCAGAAGCTGGCGGAGAAGGCGACACGGCGCTGGCCGCTGGACGCATTGCTGATCATCCATCGCTCCGGGCTGATGCATCCGGGCGATCCCATCGTGCTAGTCGCCGCAGCTTCCCGTCACCGGCGCGATTCCTTTGCAGCCGCCGAGTTCGCAATGGACCATCTGAAAAGCGAAAGCTGGTTCTGGAAGCGCGAACGGGCAGGCGGCGAATGGCGCTGGATCGAACCGCGCGAAGTGGACTTCGAAGCTCTCCAGCGCTGGGGCTAGCGCAGGCCCCGACATTCCGTATCTCTTTGACATTGGTCAAAGCTCACAAAGGCCCCTTGCGGCAATGGCCGGTCAAGGAAGGAGCCTTTGTCATGTCGCAGAAGATTTCGAATGCTGAGCTTGCGCAGGTCGCAACCACCGCAAGCGCGCCGGTCCGGACCAAGGTCGATCGCAATTTCGGCCTGCCCAACGGCCTGTATGCCGGGACGGTCGGCCTCTATTTCGCTTTTCTCGCGATCATGACGGTACTGTTCATGAACCCCCAGCTGGCGATCCCGATGGTGCTTTTCGTGGGCGTGATCATCGCCGGTTTCGGCATCTGCGGCATCTGGGCGACGATGAACCCGGAAAACGATACGTCGCCGCTGAGCTGGGGCCAGTTCGCCAATCGCGGCATCCAGACACTGAGCGGGCATCTTACCGCCGGTGAAGCGGCAGCACAGGTGCTGATCCTTCCCGCGCTGATCGTCTGCTGGGGCCTTGCCATCGCAGTGATCGTCGCTTTCGTCTGACAATCGGCTTTCAGAACTCCACCAGAACCCCTTCCCCACCTGTTGGGGGAGGGGTTTTCTATTGTGGAGGGCTGGCGGTGCCGCCGGGCATCTGGCGGCCCAGCTTGGCCAGTACGCCTTCCTCCTCGTTCACGAGCAGGGCGACCTCGTCGCGCGCCGTGCCGATAGCGGAGGCCACGCGGCTCTCGCCCTGGAAATTCTCGATGCGTTCGGCCGCATAGAGCTGGTCGAGCTCGGCCAGCGCGATCATCGCGTCGCTGCGCTGCGTCCCCAGCTCCGCCAGGGCCACGCTTGCGACAGACCAGCTTTCGCTTGCGACCGCCGAGCCGCGGGCCGCATCGACGAGTCGTTCGGTTCGCGGGCGAGTCGCGGTGAAGCGCCGGTGCGCCGCCCTGGCCCGTTCGACGAGGCCGCTGAGGCGCGCATCCAGCTCGGCGCTGGGCGGCGCCGCCAGTTCCGCAGGTGGCGCCGGCGGCGTTACCGGTTCGGCGCTGCCCCTGAATCGCTCGGCATCGCGCCTGGCGAGGGACGGGTATTCCCCGGTCGACGCACAGCCCGACAGGGCGATCGCCAGTGTGGTCGGCAGCAGGAGAAGTGAACGCTTGAGCGGCATGGCGGTGCCATAGCACGGCGCGCGCGCCGCGCGAGTGCCAATCGACGATCTGGCCTGAACCGGCCTATCCTTTGTTGACACCCGGCAGCCCTTCGACTAACGGCACCTCTCTTTCCGGCCCCCGTCAATTCCGCGGGGCGTCCGGCGTGTCGCCCGCCCGAGCTGTGGTTTCGTGTGGGGCGGCAAGACAGATTAGACAGGTAAGGGCACCATGTTCGCAGTAGTGCGCACGGGCGGCAAGCAGTACCGGGTTGCCGCCGGAGACAAGATCGCGGTCGAGAAGCTGGCGGGAGAAGCCGGCGATACGATCACTCTGGGCGACGTCCTGCTGGCCGGCGACGGCGGCAAGGTGGAAGATGCGTCCAAGGTGACCGTGTCGGCCGAAATCATCGCCCAGGCCAAGAGCGAGAAGGTTGTCGTCTTCAAGAAGCGTCGGCGGCACAACTATCGGCGCAAGCAGGGCCATCGCCAGCAGATGACGTTGCTGCGCATCCTATCGGTGGGTGACCAGCCGAAGAAGGCTGCGCCGAAGAAGGAAGCCGCGCCGAAGGAAGATGCGGCTCCCGCCACGGCCGAAGCAGCACCCGCCAAGAAGGCACCCGCCAAGAAGGCTCCGGCGAAGAAGGCCGCCGAGCCCAAGGCTGAGTAAGTTCGGAGTAGATCGAGATGGCACATAAGAAAGCTGGTGGCTCTTCGCGTAACGGTCGCGATTCAGCCGGCCGCCGCCTCGGCGTGAAGAAGTTCGGTGGTGAGGCCGTCATCGGCGGCAACATCATCATGCGTCAGCGCGGCACCAAGGTCTATCCCGGCGCCAATGTCGGCATGGGCAAGGATCACACGCTGTTCGCTCTCGCAGAGGGCCGCGTGCGCTTCCACAAGGGCAAGCTTGGCCGCAAATACGTCTCCGTAGACGCGATGGCGGAAGCTGCCGAATAGGTGGATGGCCGATAAAGGGCCATCCTGACGGGATGGCCCCGCCGGATCAGCGGATCCGGCCAGTAGAGGGAGAGGGGCCCACCCGTCTCCCTTTTTTTGTCTCTCCCTCGGAACGGATTTGCCCGGGTGTCGCAAGCTGCGAACGCCCCGGCGGATCATGTAATGGAAATGTTACCTGCCGCTTCTAGATGGGCGGCGTGGGGCCGGTGAGTGGAGTAGGACAGATGTTCATTCGCAGCGAAAGGCTGTTTCTTCGGCCCGGTTGGCCGGAGGACTGGGAAGAGTTGCTGGCGCTGATCAACGATGAGGAGGTAGTGCGCAATCTCGCGGCCGTGCCGTGGCCCTATACGGCCGAGCACGCGCGTGAATTCATCTGCCGCCCACGCGAGAAGCTGCTGCCGCATTTCTTCGTGACCGTGCCTGCGCGGCAGGGAGCAAAGCTGATCGGCAGCATCGGGCTCGGACACGACGGCGACGACGTGGAGCTTGGTTACTGGATTGCCAGGGACCACTGGGGCCAGGGCTATGCTACGGAGGCGCTGCGCGCCGTTCTGCGCCTTTGCACGGCGCTCGGCCATCAGCGGGTGGTTGCCAATCATTTCGCGGACAACGGAGCTTCGGCGCGCGTGCTCGAAAAGGCCGGCTTCACGCCGACCGGCGAGACCAGGATGCGTTTCAGTGCCGGCCGCGGCGGCGAGGCGCCCGTCCTTTGTTACGAGAAACCGCTGGTTGGTGGTGAAACCGCGCAGGACCGGGCATCGCTTGCGGCCTGACCGAAGGCAGAAATGGAGTCGGCGGGCCGGATGCTGATCCGGCCCCCGGCGCCTACTCGGCGGGTTCGAGCACGGCACCGGGCTGGGCCCGGTAGCGCTCGATCAGATATTTGTTATCGAGTTTCCAGGGATGGAAGCCCGGCATGAGGATGTGCGCCCATTCCAAGAACATGCGCCGCATCATGCCCGGTTTCAGCCACAGGAAACTGTAGAGCTTCCACTTGCCGCGCCAGCCGGTGATGCCGTCCTGCGCCATCAGGTCGAGCGCATCGCGGATGCGGTTGCCGAAATACTTCCGGGTGATCAGCAGCGCGACGAGCGCCCGTGTCTTCCAGCGCTTGAAGTCGCTCCAGTCGCGGGTGACGTGAAGCCAGATATCGAAGACGAGGCCCTTGTGCTCGATTTCCTCGGTGGCATGCCAGCGCCACAGGTCGGCCACGTCTGGATCGGCACCTTCAAGGTAGCGCGGGTCGGTCAGCAGCCGGTGGCCGATCGTCGCGGCGAAATGCTCGAGGGCGATGGCAACCGCGAGATTGACTTCCCGGGGCCGGCCTTCCGCCAGCGCCAGCATTTCGGTGATGCCCTTGTCGATGCTGGCGACGTCGTAGCCGTGGTCCTCGGTCAGCCGGTTGAACGCGAGATGCTCCCGGGTGTGGTTGATTTCCTGCTTCACGAAGGACTTGACGTCATCGGCGTATTTCGCGGGAATATCGTCGCGGAAGTTCTTCAGCGTATCGATGAAGAAGGCCTCGCCGCGCGGCAGGCTGGCCGATACCGAATTGTACCAGGCGGTCGCGACGGGATCGCCGTTCAGCCACCAGCGCGCCGGCTGCTTGTCGCGGCAGAACCGCTCGTCGCGGACAATAAGCGCAAGCTCTTCCGGAGTGCTGGTCGGCTTGCCGGCGACAAGCGGACGCTCGATGTCGGCGATTTCGCCGTCGGGGCGTTCCTTTACATCCATGTTTACAGAATATTAGCCATGACAATTAATGGCAAGTGACGAAGTCGTTTCGTCAGAACTGCGCAATCGCGTTGTTTTGAGACAGTTGGACACTGCCGCGGGCCCTGAAGCGTTAATAGTGTCGGTCGATAGAGCCCCGCACCGGGCCTTCCCGTCGGCGTCGCTTCGTCAGTTCAGCTCGAGCCAGACCGGCTGCATGTCGGAGGAGATGTCCTCGATGCGCAAATGATCGACTGCCAGGCCCAATTCTGGATAGACGGCGCGCTGACGCTTCGGATCGGACTTGTCGAGCGGGACCACGATGAGCCGGCGGTTGACCTTCTGCCGCCAGTTCATGCGCGCCGTGTTCTCCTGTCCGACGTAACAGCCCTTGGAAAAGCTCACGCCGTTGAGTTCCGCGGCGTTGCATTCCAGCCAGAGAGTCTCGCCATCGCCCAGTTCGGCCCGGCCTTCGCACACGCCCAGCGAAAGGCGGTGCGCGAGCCACGCCTCGTCGGCGCTCTCGTCGGAGCGGCTGGTAGGGGCAAGCCAGCGTTCTCCCAGGGCGAGCAGCCGCGGGTCGGCGGCTGCGCCGTCGCCGTTGTGCGCTCGCCAGTGCACGGCAAGCCCGTCGTCGCGCGCGATGTCGATACGCCGGCGCAGCCGGTAGAGGGAAAGGCGCTTGACCAGATCGTCGGCAGCGTCTGCCTCGCAATCGATCAGCATGTCGCGCTCGCCGGGCCAGACGAGGAAGTCGAACAGCGCCTTGCCTTGCGGGCTCAGAAGGCCGGCCCAGACCGGTAGCAGCCCCTTCACGTCGTTGGTGACGAGCCCCTGCAGGAATTCGGCGGCGTCTTCGCCTTCATCGCGGGGCGAAAGCCGGACGACGGCGCGGGAGAAGAGGCGGGTTGCGGTCATTCCGGCAAGGTGGGGACTTGGCCGGGGATTGCAATCGGCTCCGTCTGTTCGGCCCTGTCTGCTTTCTTTGACAAAGTATGCGCGGAGTGCGCATAGTTCCGTCACCAAGAGAACGACATGGGAGAAGCGCTTTGGCCACCGTGCTGGACGAAGCCGAGGTTATCGAGACCAAGCGGGGCACCTGCCCGATCTGTGGCGCTGGGTGCTACGTTCAGGCGAAGATCGCGGGCAACCGCGCCGTTTCCATCCGGCCGGACCGGACCGCGGGCTTTCCTGCGGATTGCCCGCGTGCGGGCCAGGCGGTCGACTACCACGACCATCCCGAACGCGTGAACTATCCGATGAAGCGGGTCGGCAAGCGCGGCGAGGGCAAGTGGGAGCGCATCACCTGGGACCAGGCGCTCGACGAGATCGCCGAAAAGCTCTCCTCCATCCGCGACCGTTTCGGCCCCGAAGCGGTGCAGACCATGGGCGGCTCCTACAAGGGTGCGGGCGATGCATCCTGCTGGCGCTGGTCGAACCTGTGGGGCACGCCCAACATCCTCTACCAGGGCAAGAATTGCGGCGAGGCGGAACTGCTGTCCGAATGGGCGGTCTATGGCGATCAGACCTGCATCGGCAATCGCGCCATTCCCGGCACGACCAAATGCATCATCCTGTGGGGCGTGGGCGGCTCCATGTCGATGGCCAGCCAGGTCAAGAACCTCAAGGAATACCGGCGGCAGGGCGGCAAGGTTATCGCCATCGATCCCCGGCGGACCGACGTTACCGAGATGTCCGACCTGTGGCTGCAGCCCCGGCCGGGAACCGACGGCGCGCTGGCCTACGGCATGATCAACGTGATCATTTCGGAAGGACTGCACGACGCCGACTTCGTTGCGCGCTGGTGCACCGGGTTCGACGAGCTGGCCGAAGCGGTCAGCGGGTTCACGCCTGAACGGACTTCGCAGATCACCTGGGTGCCGGCTGACAAGATCGTCGAGGCGGCGCGCATGTTCGCCACCAACACGCCCGGGCTCATTCCCTTCGGTCTCGGCACGGCCGAGCTGGGCAAGGCGACGACCTCGGCCGTGTTCGGCAAGACCTATCTCAGGGCCATTACCGGCAATCTCGACGTCGAGGGCGGGGCCCGGTTCGCCGATCCTCCCGAGTCCACCCGGTTCCGCGAGGAAATGCACTGGGACACGCTGATCGACCATCCGCTGCGCCAACGCGACAACATCAGTGCCGACCGCTGGCCGATCGCCTCGGTGCGGGGGCTCAAGGCGTTCCGCAAGGCGATGGAGAAGGTCCATCCGCTCGGCGTCGGGCCGACGATCTACAACATGGTGGTCGCACCCAGCGCGATCCCGACGGCCATCCTGGAAGGCAAGCCCTATCCTGTGAAGGCCTGGATCCTGCAGGCGGGCAATCCGCTGGTTTCGCTGAACGACGCGCGCCGGCTGCACGAAGCGCTGACGAGCGACGAGCTGGAGCTCAGCGTCAACATGGACCACTGGATGACGCCTTGCGGCGCCCTGGCGGACTATGTCCTGCCGGCGACGGACGGGCTCGAGCGCCCGCTGCTCAGCAACATGTGGGGCTTCGGCGATGCGTTCTCGGCGTCCAGGCGGATCGTCGAACCGCTCTACGAACGGCGGGACGACTACCAGCTGTGGCGCGAGCTGGGCAATCGACTGGGCCAGGAAGGCATGTGGCCCGACACGATGGAGCAATGGTTCGACCGGATCCTGGAACCCAGCGGCATCACCCATGCCGAACTGGCCGACCAGCCGGTGCCCTGGATCATGGCAGAGCCGGACTACCGGCGTTACGAGCAGAGGGGCTTCGCCACCGCTTCCGGCAAGGTCGAGCTCGCCTCGGCCCTGCTCGCGGAGCTCGGCTATCCGGCGATTCCGGAATATGAGGAGCCGGCGTGGAGTCCGGAAGGCAGCCCCGAGCTGTTCAAGGATTTCCCGTTGATCCTGATGACGGGCAATTCGCTCAAGTGGTACTACCGCTCGCAGCACAAGCATCTGGAAGTGATGCGCAAGCAGCATCCCTACGCGCAGTTCACCATGCATCCGGACACCGCCGCCGAACTGGGGATCGAGGAGGATTCGCCGGTCTGGGTCGAGACTCCGATGGGAAAGGTGCGCCAGCAGGCGAAATTCGATGCCGGCATGCACCCGCGCGTCGTCCACGCCGACAGCCACATGTGGTATCCCGAGCGCGATGCCGAGGGCGATGCCCATTTCGGCGTCTGGGAATCGAACATCAACGCGATCCTGCCCGACGGCGAGCAATATACCGACTATGCCGGTGACAACTACATGCGCGGCCTGATCTGCCGGGTCACGCCGGCCGAGGGCGAAGTGGAGCCGCTCAGCCTGCATCCGGCAAGGATCGAGATGTCCCGCTGAGCTAGCCTGCGGACTGCATGTGTTGCCGGAACACGGTTTCGAGCGCGCTCTCGAAGTCGCGTGTGTAGCGGACGGTATCGAACAGGGGCTGGGTGAGCCGGTTTTCGGCCAGTTTCGCCCTGACAGCCGCTAGCCTTTCGCGGTCCGTCGCCAGATCGAGGATGAGCGCCTCGTACTCTTCTTCCGACCCGGTGATCAGCTCGGGCAGCCCGACAGCCGTCAGCAGGCTTGCGGCGACGCGGGCAGAGAACTGCCTGCCCGCCCTGGTCACTATCGGAAGGCCGGCCCAAAGCGCGTCGCTGGCGGTGGTGTGAGCGTTGTAGTTGAAAGTGTCGACGAACAGGTCGGCATGGACGTGACGGGCGAGATGTTCGGCGTGCGGCAGCTTCTCGGCAAAGACCAGACGATCCGGATGCACGCCCCGGGCCTGCGCTTCCCTGCGAAGGTTCTCTTCGGCCCACTGGTTTGAACGGAACAGCCACAGCACGCTGCCTTTCACCTTGCCCAGCAGGCGCATCCAGATGTCGAACTCCCGCGGACCCATCTTGTAGTTCTGGTTGAAGCAGCAGAACACGAATCCGTGCTCCGGCAGGCCGAAATCGCTCCTTGCCCCAGCGTCCTGCGCCGTCGCCTGGCAGTTGTCGTTGGGCTGGTAGCTGTTCGGCAGGCGGATGATTTCTTCCGAATAGTGCGCGCGTTCCGCGTCCGGAATGACCACCGGATCCGCTACGATGTAATCGATGAAATCGGCGCTCATCGTGCCGGGATAGCCGACGTAGTTCATCTGCAGCGGCGCGAGGCGCCGGGCGAACAGGCGCGAGCGGGAAAGCTGCGTGTAGCCCTTGAGGTCGATGGCGATGTCGAGCTCGTGCCCGCGTACGAGATCGATCGCCGCCCGGTCGGGCAGGTCCGCGATATCGACGAAGTGCTCGATGGCGTTTGCAACCGACTCGCGCATGCGGCCGCTGCGCACGGAGCCATAGCTATAGGCGAAGATTTCGAAGCGGCTCCTGTCGTGCTCGCGAAACAGGCCGGCCATCAGGTAGAGCGTCGGGTGGTCGTGGAAATCGCCGGAAAAGTAACCAACGCGAATACGCCCCGGCCGCCGCTGCGAGGCAGGTGGCAGCGGGAGCGGCGGTTGGCGGAAGTTCTCGCGGGCGAACACAAGCGAGCGCCGCGCCTGGCGTTCGGGATTGTCCTCGAAGGCGAGGGTCGTGAACGGATCGACCGACCGCTCACCTGTCCCGAAGCCTTCACTGATGCGCTCGAATTCGCCGAACGCGGACCAGTCGCAGATGTAGGCTTCCTGCAAGAGCTTGTAAGTACGGGTCAGTTGGTCACCGGGGGCGATCCGCAGCGATTGCCGGAAGCTTTCTATCGCTTCGGGAATCCTGCCGCGATCGCGCAGGGCACAGCCAAGATTGCTGAACGCCAGCGCATAGTCCGGCTTGAGCCTGATCGCCGCCTGGTAGCATTCGATCGCCTCGTCGAACCGGCCCATGACGGCAAGGACAAGGCCAAGGTTGTAGTGCGCTTGTGCCTGTCCGGGATCGATCTCCACGACTTTTCCGAATCCCAGCGCCGCCTTTTCGAGTTTTCCGAGGTCCTTGTTGGCGGCGCCAAGCAGGCTCCACAGCGCCGCGGAGCTGGGATGTGCGGCGACAAGCGTTTCGGCCCGTTCGGCTACGTCGGATGTTCGCCCCTGTTTGTAGAGGGCGAGAAGCTCGTTTTTCGCTTCGCGCAGTGGCTGGGAATTTCCGTTCCCGCCTGCTGTCCCCTGCAGTGCCGACAGGGCGCTGCGCGCCCGGGCGTTGTTCGGGAATTTCTCCAGGATCGCGCCGTAGATGCGACGCGCTTCGTCACGCTCGCCCTTGCGCTCGCAACTTTGCGCGCGCCGCAATTCGCGATCGACGGAAAAATTGGCCATGCGCCCTTCTATCTCGCAAATCGGTCCGGGCAACTTCGTGCCGGTGATGGGTTACAAAAGGCCCGCTTGGCCCTAGATAGGCCGGATGCCCAACGACACGAGACTGACGATACGTCGCCCGGATGACTGGCACGTCCACCTTCGCGACGGCGACGTCATGCGCGGGGTCCTGCCCTATACTGTGCGTCAGTTCGCCCGGGCGATCGTGATGCCCAACCTTTCGCCCCCGATCGCGGATGTCGACGCTGCGATTGCCTATCGCGAACGCATACTGGCGGCGCTTCCGCAAGGCAGCGACTTCACGCCGCTCATGACCTGCTACCTGACCGACTCGACCGATCCGGCAGAGCTGGCGAGAGGATTTGCAGAAGGCGTCTTCACCGCGGCCAAGCTTTATCCCGCCCATGCCACGACCGGGTCGGCCCACGGCGTGACCGACGTCGCGAACATCGCGAAGCCGCTCGAGACAATGCAGGACATCGGCATGCCGCTGCTGGTCCATGGCGAAGTGACCGATCCGGGGACCGACATTTTCGATCGCGAGGCGGTGTTCATCGAGCGAATCCTCGCGCCGCTCGTCGGCCGCCTGCCGGACCTCAAGCTCGTGTTCGAGCATATCACCACCGCCGACGCGGTCGGCTTCGTCGAAAGCGCAGGGCCCAACGTCGCGGCGACGATCACGCCCCAGCATCTTCATATCAACCGCAACGCGATGTTCGCGGGCGGCCTCAGGCCGCATGCCTACTGCCTGCCGGTCGCCAAGCGCGAGAAGCACCGGCTGGCGTTGCGCAAGGCTGCCACCTCGGGTTCGCCGAAATACTTCCTGGGCACCGACAGCGCTCCCCATGCGGTGAGCGCCAAGGAATCCGCTTGCGGCTGCGCCGGGATATTCAACGCGCCGTTCGCGCTCGAAAGCTATGCCGCGGTGTTCGACGAGGAGGGCGCGCTCGACCGGTTGGAGGGCTTCGCGTCGGAACACGGTCCGCGCTTCTACGGACTGCCGCTGAACGATGGCTCCGTCACGCTCGAACGCACGGATGTCGAAGTGCCTGCGGTGCTCGATGCCTGCGGCACCCCGATAGTGCCGTTTCATGCGGGCGAGGCGATCGGATGGCGAATCGTACCCTGACCGGGGCACGCACTTGCATGTTTCGCTTCAGCCACGCTGGCTATCGTTCCGTCGCATATACCTGAACTTCCACGAAATCTGACAGCGGTGTTGCGCGCCGTTCAGCTTCAGAACTCTATTCATGAACGCATTGGTCCGGCTCACTCCGTCAACGCTGGCCCAAGCAGGAGAATAGACATGACGAAGCTCATCAAGTCCGCCGCGCTCGCAGCCGCAACCGCTGGGCTTTTCGCGAGCGCCGTCCCCGCCGGCGCGGTGACCGCTTACAACCCCGCCGGTTCGGAAAACGTCCACGCCGGCTCGCAGACTGCCTGGCAGCACTCCCGGGACCGCGGCTATCGCGACCGGGGGTATCGCGACGGCTATCGCTATCGCGATTATCGCGGAAGCCGCGTCCATTATGGCGAGCCGGTCTACAACAACACTCGCGTCTGGCGCGGCAGGGACGGGCGCTACTACTGCCGCAAGCGTGACGGCACCACGGGCCTGATCATCGGCGGTGCTGTGGGCGCCCTGCTGGGGCGTGAGATCGACGGTGGCTACAACCGCTCGCTGGGCACCATTCTCGGCGCTGCCGGTGGCGCCTTGCTCGGCCGGTCGATCGATCGCAGCAACACGCGCTGCCGATAAGCTCCAGGCCGGTTTCAATCTTGCCGAGGCGTCTGCGGTCATTGCCCGCAGGCGCCTCGCGCGTTTCCGGCGATGATGCCGCCAGGGGCGTAAACCATCGCAGCGCCTGATTTCCCAAATTGGCACGGCTTGAACAGGGGACTCGAATTAACCAGATTTTTCAATATTCTGTTAACGATTGTCAGTGATGGCTAACGGAAAGTTAAATTCGATGGCGATGCCTGCCCGGCCTTGGGAGCACGTCCGAAAGAGGAGCATTAGACATGAGGTCTCCAGCCCGTTTCGTCCTGACCGGACTTGCCACCGTGGCGCTGCTTGCCGGGTGCGACAGCACCAGCAAGAAGGCTTCAGACGCGCCCGAGGACGATCCCGCACTGAGCGGAGCGCTCGGCGACCAGATCATGGTCGATCCGGAACTCACCGGTCAGAACCAGGCCAACGCCGGCGTCGCCGCCGCTTCGGGCAAGATCGAGTTGCCGCCCGAACTGCGCAGCCCCGAAGCGATCGCCGCCGCGAAGGGTGAGGCCGCCAAGCTAGCCGGCGGGGTGATCAATCCGGCGCCGAAGCCGGGCGACGGTGCGGGTGTGGCGTCGCTCGTCGAGAATGCCGCGACGGCGGCGCAGGTTGCCGAAGCGGCGAAGACCGGCAAGGTCGATTGCGCCGGCAAGGCCGAATATTCCATGAAATGGGCGAGCTCGTTGCCCGAGGCGCTCGGCGTGTATCCGCGCGGCGCGGTTCAGGAAGCCGCTGGGACCGATAGCGACGGTTGCCGTATGCGCGTCGTCAGCTTTGCGACGCCCGTCGCGCCCGAGGACGTGATCGACTTCTATTTCACCCGGGTGCGTGCGGCCGGCTATGACGCCAAGCACAGCCTCGATGGGAAGGATCATGTGCTGGGCGGCAGCAAGGGTAGCGCAGCCTATCTGATCTACGCTCGCAAGCTCGACAACGGCGTTACCGAGGTCGACCTGATCGCCAGCGGCAGCTGAACGGCCCTGCCGTAGCTGCCTTAAGATTTCCGACTGGAGATATCGAACCGGTCAGCCGTCGTCGCGGAGGCCCACGCCGACCGCGGCGCGCGGCTGTTCCATCTCGGCCGAAGAGACCGGATAGGCGCAGTAGTCGGCGGAGTAGTATCCCGCCGGGCGATGGTTGCCCGACAGGCCGACGCCACCGGCCGGAGCGGCCGCTGAAAGGTCGATTGTCGGACGGTTCCAGTTGACGATACCGCAGCGCACATTCGCCCAGAAGCGGTTGTAGTCCTGGGGGCTGCCGCCGACGAGGGCCGCGGCCAGGCCGAAACGGGTGTTGTTGGCTTCCGAGATCGCCTCGTCGAAATCCTCGACCTTGATCACCTGAAGGATCGGGCCAAGCAGTTCCACGTCCGGCCGGTCCTTGATCGCGGTCACGTCGATGATGCCGGGCGTCAGGAAAGGCAGCGATTCGTCGGGGCGGACGAGATGCTTGATCGCCTTGCCGCCGTGGCTCAGCAGATAGAGGAAGCTCTCGGTCAGGCCGTCGGCGGCCTGATTGTCGATCACCGGGCCCATGAAAGGCGAGGGCTCGTCGAACGGCTTGCCGAAGATCAGCCGGTCGGCCAGCTTTTTCACTTCGGCGATCAGCGATTCGTACATCGATGTGCTGACGATGAGCCGGCGCGCAGACGTCGAGCGCTGGCCTGCGCCTGTGAACGCGGATCGCACCACTAGCGCAGCCGCATCGGTAAGTTTCGGCGTATCCCATACGACGAGCGGATTGTTGCCGCTCATCTGCAGCGTGACGATCTTGTCGGGCCGCGCCGCCAGCTTGCGGTTGATGGTGATGCCGGCGTGCGCAGAGCCAGTGAAGAGAATCCCGTCGATTCCCTCATGCGCGACGAGATCCATGCCCTGTTCGGGGCCACCGATGGCGAATTGCATCACCGCAGCGGAAATTCCGGCGCGGTTGAAGCACCGGGCGAGCAGTTCGCCCGTCGCCGGGGCTTTCTCGCTCGGTTTGAAGATCACCGCGTTGCCGGCGATCAGCGCTGGAACGATATGGGCGTTGGGCACTTCGGCCGGCAGATTGAAAGGCGCCAGCACTGCCATGACCCCGTGGGGCTTGTGGCGCACGGCCATTGTACCCTGCAGTGCGTTGTCGAACTTGCGTTGCGCGGTCCGCTCGGCATAGGCGCGGATGGAGATTTCGACCTGGTTGACGACCGCTTCGACTTCTTCGCCGGCTTCCCATTTCGGCTTGCCGGTTTCGCGGCAGATCGTCTCGACCAGCTTGTCGTGCTCCTTGCGCACTTCGTTGGCGTATCGGCGCACCAGCTCCATTCGGTTGGACAGCGGTTGCGCGGCCCAGCCCGGCCATGCGCGCCGGGCAGTGTCGACGAGATCATCGATGTCACTCGTCTTGCCGCGCCACAGTTCCTCACCAGTGGCCGGCTCGTACGAGACGATCTCTGACTGGGTCACTTCCTGGTCGGTTTCGGTTATCATAATCTCGGACGATCGTTGCGATGCTGCGCGTTGACTACAAACCTGTTGCGGTGGATATCCAGTTGCACAAAGGCGATTAACCACCGTGCTTCCCGAGCTTGGTAGCCAAGTTTGGTTAACGATCTCTTCAGAACGACCCTTGCGAATGCCTCTGCAGGCCGATTTGACCGGAAAGTCCGGTTCTTCGCTGCCGGTGGGCCTGCCGCTCGCGGCCCTGTCCCATTCTTGCTCTCGAAATTGCCGTCGTCGCGCAGGCAACAGCTTGCCCGGTCGGTGCCGGAACCTCAATTCGGCGTCAATCGGCTGTTGCCTGCCGGACGCTTCGCAACTACCGATAAGGCAGTTCAGATCCCCGCGGCAAAGGCGGGCAACGGAGACGGCCCAGAGTCGCGAATGTCCGATTTCGAGGATCGTTACTGGTCGAGCCGCGACGGGCTCACGCTGCACTATCGCTATTATGCAGGGCGCGAGGACAGGCCGCCGCTGCTGTGCCTGCCCGGACTGACGCGCAATGCCCGCGATTTCGAAAATCTGGCCGAACGCTATTGCGGCGAATGGCGCGTCTTGTGCCCGGAAATGAGAGGCAGGGGCGATAGCGACTACGCAAAGGATTCAACCACCTACAATCCGCTGCAGTATGTCGACGACATTACGGCGCTGCTTGAGCAGGCGGGGATCGAGCGTTTCGTTGCAATCGGCACATCGCTGGGCGGGCTGATGACAATGGTGATGGCGATGACCATGCAGGAACGCATTGCCGCTGCCGTCCTGAACGACATCGGCCCGGTTATAGAGCCGGCGGGCCTTGAGCGTATTCAGGGCTATGTCGGCCAGGGACGAAATTTCCCGACCTGGATGCATGCTGCCCGGGCTATCGAGGAAGGGCAGTCGGTAGCCTATCCGGACTACGAAATCGCCGATTGGCTCGCCATGGCCAAGCGGCTGATGACGCTTTCGAGCAACGGCCGGATCGTGTTCGACTACGACATGAAGATCGCAGAGCCCTTCGCCGCCAACGACGCCTCCGGCGATGTCGATCTCTGGCCCGGCATCGCAGGCCTGAGAGGTCGGCCGGTGCTTCTTGTTCGCGGCGAGCTGTCCGACATCCTCGGCGAGAAGACGCTCGCGACGATGACAGAGCGGCTGCCCGAAGCGGAAGCGGTCACCGTTCCCCGCGTGGGCCATGCTCCGACTCTTGATGAGCCCGAATCCGTGGCCGCGATCGGGCGGCTGCTGGCGCGGGTCTCCTGAGCCCTGACGGACACGCTCGTTGCGGATCCTCCATCTACATTCGAACTTCGACGCCGGGGGCAAGGAGCTGCGCTCGGTCAAGTTGATCAATGCCCTGGGCGACAAGCTGGAGCACACGATCGTTTCATCGCAGCCGGATGCCCTTTCCGCCACATCGGCGATCGACCCGCGCATCACCGTGAGCTGCCCGCAGGATTTCCCGCCGCTGGCCGGCAAGCCGCTGCCTCGCCGGCTGCAGCGGCTGGCGTCGGCGATGCGCGGCTACGATCTCTTGCTCACCTACAACTGGGGCGCGATGGATGCGGCGATGGCCTACACCGTGTTCCGGGACGTTTTCTCGCTTCCGCCGCTGGTCCATCACGAAGACGGTTTCAACGAAGACGAGGCGGTGGGCCTCAAGCGTTCGCGCAACTGGTATCGCCGCATCGCACTGGGCCGCGCGTCGGCTCTCGTCGTGCCGTCGCGGCGGCTGGAAACGATTGCGCTGGACGTCTGGCAGCAGCCCCGGGCCAAGGTCAGGCGTATCGTCAACGGCATCGACACCGCCGCCTTCGCGCACCGGCCGAAGCCCGATGCATTGCCCCGGGTCATCAAACGGCCGGGCGAGCGGTGGCTCGGCACGCTTGCCGGTCTCAGGCCGGTAAAGAACCTGCCGCTGCTGGTGCGGGCCTTCAGCAGCCTGCCGGATGAATGGCAGCTGGTGATTCTGGGGGAAGGGCCGGAACGCGATGCGATCCGCGCAGAGGCCCTGCGTCTCAACGTCGCCCACCGCGTGCATCTGCCCGGCTTCTTTGCCGACCCTGCAAAGGCCATCGGACTGTTCGATCTGTTTGCCCTCTCTTCGCACAGCGAGCAGTTTCCGATTTCGGTTGTCGAGGCGATGGCCGCTGGCCTTGCGGTCGTCTCGCCGGACGTCGGCGATGTCATGGACATGCTTTCCCCGGAGAACCGGCCCTTTGTTTCCAGCGCCGGCGACGAGGAGGCGCTGGCCGCGAATATCTCCAGGCTTGCCTATGACGATGCCCTGCGCAAAGCGGTCGGAACCGCGAATCGCAAGCGCGCGACGGCGGAATATGACGAAAAGACGATGATCGCCGCCTACCGGTCGGTTTACGCGCAGGCCCTTCGCAAACCCGACTTTCCCTGAAGGGTTCACGCAATTCAGCCACGCTTCACTTTCCCCGCGCCAACGATCATTGCCGTTGAAATGGCGCTGTCATCCGCTAAACAGCCGGGCACCGTCACCTAACCAGCAAAAAGGCGTCTGCATTGGCCCTGCGCCCGCAATCACCGAAGTCCGACAGCGACAAGAAAGCAGAGCGCGACGCCGCGCAGCAGGACGTATTCATGCGCGAGGTCGACGATGCCCTGCGGCAGGACCAGATGATGGGCATGTTCAGGCGCTACGGCGTGCCGGTACTGGGCCTGGCGGCTGCCGTCCTGCTGGGCCTTGGCGGCTATCTGTGGTGGCAGAACAGCCAGACGCAGGCGGCGGAAGAGCGCGGCGAAAAACTGGTCATGGCGCTCGACCACCTCGAAGCGGGCAATCTGGCGACGGCGGACAAGCAGCTGGCGCCGATTGCCGAAGACGGTGCGGGCGCCAGCGCCACGTCAGCCAAGCTCGCCCGTGCGGGCATTGCCCTCCAGCAGAACCGCCGGGAAGAGGCGATACGGCTCTACGCGGAAGTCGCCGACGACAGCGATGCGCCGCAGCCGTTCCGCGATCTTGCGACCATCCGCGAGATCGCGGCCGGTTTCGACAAGATGAAGCCGCAGGAAGTCGTCGACCGGCTCAAGCCGCTGGCGGTTCCCGGCAATCCCTGGTTCGGACCTGCCGGAGAACTGGTCGGCATCGCCTATCTGAAATTGGGCAAGGAAGACCTTGCCGGCCCGCTTTTCGCCAAGATTGCCCGCGATGAAGATTCACCCGATTCCCTGCGCGCCCGCACACGCCAGATGGCAGGGCTGCTCGGCGTCGACGCAATCGACGATCCCGAAGAAGTGGCGGGTGATGCGACCGAGGCTGCCGAGCCTGCGCAACAGTGACAAGATGAATTGACGAGGATGTACGCATGACCCCCAAGAGCCTGCCGCGCCGTCTGGCACTGCCCCTTGTCGTTGCGCTGGGGCTGACCCTTTCGGGTTGCGGCGTTTTCGGGGGCAAGGATGGCCCCAAGACTCCGACCGTGGGCGAACGCGTGCCGATCCTTTCGCGTATCGAGGCCGGTACGAAGGTCGATCCCTCGCTTTCGACCGTTGCCGTCATCCTCCCGCCCGAGGAAGTGAATCCGGACTGGCCGCAGGCAGGCGGTACCGCGAGCAAGAGTTACGGCCATCTCGCCATTGCCCAGTCGCCGACCCGGATCTGGACCGCCTCGGTCGCCGGATCGAGCAACAAGCGGCGACTTGCCGCCGCACCGGTGATCGGCAACGGCCTGCTCTATGTGATGGATACCGACGGTCGGGTCACGGCGTTCGATGCCAGCACAGGCGTGCGGCGCTGGAGCCGCAGCTTCGAGATTTCCGGCGACGGTTCGCAGTCGGTTTTCGGCGGCGGCGTAAGCTATGACAACGGCCGGGTCTATGTGACGACCGGCGTCGGCGAAGTCGCCTCGCTCGATGCGCAGAACGGCGAGCAGTTCTGGAAGGTCAAGCCGAGCGGCCCGCTGCGCGGATCGCCGACGATCGCCTTCAACGCCGTCTACGTGATGACGCAGGACAACCAGATCTACTCGCTCGACGCTTCCGACGGGCAGCTGCTGTGGACCGAATCTGGCTCGGTGGAGCTGGCGGGCGTGTTCGGCGTCGCCGCCCCGGCCGCGGGGCAGGGCACGGTGATTGCCGGTTACAGTTCGGGCGAACTGGCGGCCTATCGCTATGAGAACGGCCGCACGCTGTGGTCCGATGCGCTCGCCCGCACGTCGATCTCGACCGAAGTGGGCAGCCTGACCGACGTCGACGCGGATCCGATCATCGATCGCGGACGGGTCTATGCGCTTGGCCAGGGCGGGCGCATGGCCGCGTATGAACTGGTTAGCGGCCAGCGTATCTGGGAGCTTAACCTTGCCGGTATCTCGACTCCCGCCATCGCCGGCGACTGGGTCTTCACGCTTACCGACGATGCCGAACTGCTGTGTATCGCCCGGACCAGTGGCAAGGTCCGCTGGCTCACCCAGCTGCAACGCTTCCGGAAACCGAAGAAGCGCAAGGACCCGGTCTTCTGGGTCGGCCCGGTGCTCGCCGGGAACCGGCTGTGGCTGGGCAATTCGCGCGGCCTTGTCGCCTATGCGAACGTCATGGACGGGTCGGTGACCAATTTCACCGAGCTGAGCGACAGCTTGTCGCTGGCGCCGGTCGTGGCCAACCAGACGATCTACTTCTTGGACGACAGCGGTAAGATTTCTGCCTACCGCTAGGCGCAGTCAGCACCGATCTCAGTCGGGACCGTTTCGCCGCTCTTAACCTTTTTCCGTTAAGCGGGCGGGCATGAGCAGCAAGCGGCCGAAGGACCGGCAGGGCGCTGACAAGCGGCCTGTCAGCGATGTTTCGTCAGGCGTGGGCCTTTCGGGGCTGCTGGGTCTGTTCATCTGGATCGCGATCTGCCGCAACTGGCCGCAGATTGCGGACGCGTTCTCACTCCCCGGGCCGCGCGAGCCCCTGGCTGGCGCCTACGCGTCGCTGGCGGCGCTGGCGTTCTCGGGCACGCTGATGGTTGCGTGGTCGCTGCTGGTCGACAAGGTGCACCTGCGTCCCTCGACGGGGATCGACTGGAAGAACCCCAGGCCCTCGGGCGCGACGCTGGATGTCTCGATCACCAAGCTCGCAGGATTGTGGGCGACGTTCGCGATCATCGGATTCCTCTATTGCATCGCCCGCTGGTACTGGGACGGTCAGTATCTCTTCGCGATGGAAGTGATCGGCGCGGCGGCAGTGCCGCTGTTCCTGCTCTCGGTCCCCTATGTGCTCTGGCTCGACCGCTATCTGGTGAACCCTCGCGACGGGGCCTGGCATTTCGGGGCCATGCTGATCGGGCGCGAGCCCTATGACGTGGACAAGGTAAAGAGCCATTTCCGCTCGTGGGCGGTGAAGGGCTTCTTCTGCGCATTCATGATCTCGATCCTGCCGGGCGGCTTCGCCTATATCGTCACCCTGGACATCAGCACGATCACGCGGGACCCGGTGGGCATCTCCATGGGCCTGATCGAGCTGTTGTTCCTGATCGATGTGCAGATCGCGATGGTCGGCTATCTGCTGACCATGAAGCCGCTCGATGCGCATATCCGCAGCGCCAATCCCTATGTCGCGGGCTGGGTCGCGGCGCTGATCTGTTATCCGCCTTTCATCCTGATGGGCGACGGCGGCCCTCTCAACTACCATCCGGGCACGTCGGACTGGACTTTCTGGCTGCAGGGCCATCCGTTGCTGCTGGCCGTCTGGGGGGCCCTGCTCGTGTTCCTCACCGGCGTCTACGCCTGGGCGACCGTGATCTTCGGCATCCGCTTCTCGAACCTCACCTATCGCGGCATCATCACCAACGGACCCTACCGCTTCAGTCGCCACCCGGCGTACCTGTCGAAGAACCTGTTCTGGTGGTTCGCCACCTTGCCCTTCTTCGCAACGAGCGGTTCGCTGACGGACGCGGTGCGCAATACCGTCCTGCTGGCCATGGTCAGCGGCGTCTATTTCTGGCGGGCGAAGACCGAGGAAATGCACCTGCTGTCCGAAGACGCGAAATACCGGGAATACCATGCGTGGATGGCGCGCAATGCGCCGATCACGCGGGGACTTTCCCGGCTCGGCCGGATGCTGCGCCCTCGCGGCCCGCAGCTGCAGCCGGCGGAGTGATCAGAGTTCCTCTTCGCCGCTGACGGTGTAGGCGGTGACTTTCCGGTCGGTCATTCCCAGTTCCGCGCGCTCCCGGCGCCAGGCCAGCATGTGCGGAGCCTGGAAATGCGCGGCGAGCGCTTCGCGGCTTTCCCAGGCTTCGCTCACCCGGAACAGACCGGCCTCCAGCACGTCCTCGGCATAGGCATAGGAGATGCACCCCGGCTCGGCCCTGCTGGCGTTGATCACTCGTTCGATCGCTTCGCGCCCGGCTTTGGCGTTTCCCAAAGGCAGGCGGAAAGTGCCCGTGACGACGATCATCGTCAGAACGATTCTTCGTAGACCCGCGTGATGTCGCCGCCCCATTCGCCGTTGAACTTGTCGAGCAGGCGCTCGGCCGGGACCTTGCCCGAACGGACGATCTCGTCGAGCGGTTCGAGATAGCCGGTCTCGTTGTCGCCCGCCTTGTTCAGCCTGGCTCGCGCATTGAGGCCGGAGCGGGCGATCTCGAGCACTTCGCCGGCAATGTCGCGCAGCTTGCCGCCGCCCGGAAGCGGTGCATCCAGCGCGAGTTCCGGCACCGCGTCGCGCAGAGCTTCCCGCCCTTCCATGTCCCAGTCCCTCACGAGGTCCCATGTGGCATCCAGCGCCGCCTGGTCGTAGAGCAGCCCGACCCACAGTGCGGGCAAGGCGCAGATGCGGTTCCACGGCCCGCCATCGGCGCCGCGCATCTCAAGGAAGCTCTTCAGTCGCACTTCGGGAAAGGCGGTGGAAAGGTGGTCGTTCCAGTCCGACATGCGGGGGAGTTCGCCCGGAAGCGCCGGCAGCCTGCCGCGCATGAAATCCCGAAAGGATTGCCCGGCAGCGTCGATATATCGGCCGTCGCGGAAGACGAAATACATCGGCACGTCGAGCATGTAGTCGACATAGCGCTCGTAGCCGAAGCCTGCGTCGAACACGAACGGCAGCATGCCGGTGCGGTCGGGATCGGTGTCCGACCAGATATGGCTGCGATAGGACAGGTATCCGTTGGGCTTGCCTTCGGTGAACGGCGAATTGGCGAACAGCGCGGTCGCCAGCGGCTGGAGGGCAAGCCCGACCCGGAACTTCTGCGCCATGTCGGCTTCGCTGGAATAGTCGAGATTCACCTGGATGGTGCAGGTCCGCAGCATCATGTCGAGGCCGAGCGAACCGACTTTCGGCATGTAGTTCAGCATGATGCCGTAACGGCCCTTGGGCATCACCGGCAGGTCTTCGCGGCGCTTGTCCGGCCACATGCCGAGGCCGAGGAAACCCTTGCCGGTGCGCTCCCCGATCGCCTTCACCTGCTGCAGGTGGCGCCCGGTTTCGGAACAGGTCTGGTGCAGGTTGTCGAGCGGGGCGCCGGACAGTTCGAGCTGGCCTGCCGGCTCGAGGCTGACAGTCCCGTCTTCGCCCTTCATGGCGATAACTTTCCCGCCTTCCTCGATCGGCTCCCAGCCGAACTCGGTCAGCGCCATCAGCAGGTCGTGGATCCCGCCGGGTTCCTCGTAGCTGGGAGCGTGTCGGTCCTGCACGCAATAGACCAGCTTTTCGTGCTCGGTGCCGATCCGCCATTGCGCGCGCGGCTTCTCGCCCGCCGCCATCGGGGCGGCGAGTTGGCCGACATCCTCGATCACCGGATCGGCGCGATCCGAAATCTCCCGCGTGCTCATGAGGTGCCGTTAGGTGAGCGAGGTTTGTTACGCCAGAATTATTTCCAGTCGCCCGCCGTCGCCATCCACAGCGCGGTTGCGGCGATCGAGGCGGTTTCGCCGCGCAGGATACGCGGACCCAGCGAAATCGCGCGAGCCTGCGGCAGGGCACGGATCGCGGCGCGCTCGGCATCGTCGAAGCCGCCTTCGGGGCCGACAAGCAGCGCGGCGGGGCCGGACCGGCCGGCAAAGGCAGCCGCTGCCGGTTCTCCGCCTTCCTCATCGGCGAAGAACAGGGCGCGATCTTCCGGCCAGTCGCGCAGCAACGCATCCAGCCTGGCGGGCTCGGCCAGTTCGGGCAGGGCTGTCCGGGCGCACTGTTCCGCTGCTTCGGTAAGGATCGTGCGGGCTCGCTCGGCATTGAGCTTGTCGGCCACGCAGCGGCGGGTGACGACCGGCTGGATGCGCCGCACGCCCAGCTCCGTCGCCTTTTCCAGTACCAGGTCGAAATGCGGCTTCTTGAGCAGCGCGGCGTACAGCGTGAAATCGGGCACCTGCTCGCGCGGACGGGTGCGAGTCTCGACTGCGAGTGCAATCGAGCGCTTGCCCGCCGACGTTACCCTGGCGGTCCACTCGCCCGTGGCATCGTCGCACAGAACCACCGCATCGCCTTCGGCGACGCGCATCACCTTGCCGAGATAATGTGCCTGCGGCCCCTCGAGTGCGAGTGCGGCCCCTTCGGCAAGCGGACCGGGAACAAACAGGCGCGGCGCGCTTTTCGGAGGCCAGGCGGGCGTGGCGGGCATAGGCCAGCACCTAACGCCACCGGTGCCGCTCGTCATCCTGAACTTGTTCGAAGACCCACTTCGCCGATCTCGCCCTGACTCGAGGCTGGATGGATTCCGGGCCAAGTCCGGGATGACGATAACAGGCAGGATGGGTATGACCGGCCCATGTCCGATCCTTCCGCCGACATCGTTCCCGACAGCCAGCATCGCGGCCTCGTCGCCGCACTGCCGGAGCGCCTCCGCAATTACGCGCTGCTTGCCCGGTTCGACCGGCCGATCGGCTGGTGGCTGCTGTTCTGGCCCTGCGCATGGGGCGTGCTGCTCGCGGGCGGGGAGGGACGCCTGGGCCTGATCGCCTGGCTGTTGCTGGGCTCCATTGCCATGCGCGGGGCCGGCTGCGTCTACAACGATATCGTCGATGCGGATCTCGACCGTCGCGTCGCCCGCACCGCTGCTCGTCCGGTCGCGAGCGGTGCGGTGAGCAAGCGGGCGGCATGGGCCTGGCTGCTGGTGCTGTGCCTGATCGGATTGGTGGTGCTGTTGCAACTGAGATGGCAGGCGCAATTGGCGGCGCTGGCCAGTCTTGCCCCGGTGGCCGCCTATCCGTTCATGAAGCGGATCACCTGGTGGCCGCAGGCCTGGCTCGGCCTCGTCTTCAGCTGGGGGGCACTGGTCGGCTGGGCCGAGCTGCGGCTCGATCATGTCGAGGTGCTCGCTGCGCTCTACGCCGGCAGCATCTGCTGGGTGATCGGCTACGACACGATCTACGCACTGCAGGACCGGGAGGACGATGCGCTGGTCGGCATCCGTTCGAGCGCGCTCAGACTTGGCGGACGCGTCAGGGCAGGCGTTGCCGGATTTTACCTGGCGGCCACGGCGCTGTGGGCGCTCGCCTTCTGGGTCTTGCGTCCCGATTGGGTGGCGTTGCTCGCCCTCGCGCCGATGGCCGTTCACCTGTTCTGGCAAGTCGTCACGCTTGAGCCTGAGAACGGCGACAACGCGCTTGCCCGCTTCCGCTCCAACCGCTTTGCCGGGCTCCTGCTGGCGCTGGCCTGCTGGGTGGTGGGTAACGCCTGATTGCGGGAGCGCGCGTGCATCGCGCGGCCACAAACCTCATATCGACCCAAGGATAAAGCGGTAACCCTTTGTAAAGAATTGTCCTGTGACCTTGCCAATTTGCAAATGTTAAGTTAGCTTGAGGTTGTTGGCAGGCACGGATTCCTGATGGACAAGAATGACATCGTCTCGATTGGCACGCTCGCGCGCCGGACAGGCCTGGCCGTTTCGGCCATCCGTTTCTACGAGGAGAAGGGCCTGATCACGTCGCAGCGCACGGCGGGCAACCAGCGACGTTTTCTGCGATCGGACATCCGGCGGCTCAGCTTCATACTGATCGCCCAGCGCATGGGTCTTTCGCTCCCGGAGATCGAGGAGGCGATTTCCTGGCTGCCGACTGGACGTACGCCGACGGTGACCGATTGGCAGCGCGTCAGTCGCTCACTCCGGGGTGAGATCGACGCACGGATCAAGCTGCTAACAAGGACGCGGGCGAAACTCGATGAATGTATCGGGTGCGGTTGCATGAGCCTGCAGCGGTGCCCGCTCACCAACCGCGACGATCGCGCCGCGGCGGCGGGGCCGGGGCCGCGCTATGTACTTGACGACTAGCGCTACTCGGCCGCCATCAGTTCGGCTTCGCCAAGGTCGACGCTGACCAGGCGCGAGACGCCCTTCTCGATCATCGTCACGCCGAACAGCCGGTGCATGCGACTCATAGTAACCGCATTGTGCGTGACGATGAGGTAGCGGGTGTCGGTTTCCGTCACCATGGCATCGAGCAGATCGCAGAAACGTTCGATATTGGCGTCGTCGAGCGGCGCGTCGACTTCGTCGAGCACGCAGATCGGCGCCGGGTTGGTCAGGAACAGCGCGAAAATCAGGGCGATGGCGGTCAGTGCCTGCTCGCCGCCGGAAAGCAGCGTCAGCGACTGCAGGCGCTTGCCCGGGGGCTGGGCGAAGATTTCCAGCCCCGCTTCGAGCGGATCGTCCGAATCGATCAGTGCAAGATGCGCCTGGCCGCCTTCGAACAGGCGAGTGAACAACCGCTGGAAATGGGCATCGACAGTCTCAAACGCCGCGCGCAGCCGTTCCCGGCCTTCGCGGTTGAGATTGCCGATCGAGCCCCGCAGCCGGTGGACGGCTTCGGTCAGCTCCGCCTGTTCGGACAGGCTTTCGCCATGCTTCGCTTCGGCTTCCTCGAGCTCGTCGGCTGCAACAAGGTTGACCGGACCGATGCGTTCACGGTCGGCGACGAGCTTGTCCATGATCGCCGATTCTTCGGTGGCGCCTTTGACTTCGCCCGAATCGAATTCGAAGCGCTCGGGCAGGAGCGGGGGCGGGCACTGGAAACGCTCGCCGGAAATACGGCCCATTTCGGCGCGGCGCTCTTCCTCGTTCTCGGCGCGCGCTGCGGCTCCGGCGCGTGACTCCCGGGCGGCCGACAGCGCTTCCTGGGCGACGGCAAGGTCCTGATCTGCGCTCGTTGCGGAATCGCTTGCTTCGGCCAGGGCCGCTTCCGCTGCGGCAAGCTCCGCGCCGAGCCGTTCGCGCACCGCATCGCCCTGCTCGATTTCCTCCATCAGCGACGCGGGCTTGGCGGCGATGACCGCGCGTTCCTCTTCGATCTGTTCGAACCGGCGCGCCATCTCGGCGAGCCGGTTGGCGGCATCGCCCGCCCGCGCCTGCCAGCTCCCCATGTCGGAACGCTGTGCTGCCGAGCGCTCGCGGCAGACGGCCAACGCCTGGTCGTGCGCGGCAAGCGTCGCAGCGGCAGCCTGCATGGCCTGCTTGGCCGCGTCGTTCTTCGTGCGTGCTGCCGCGAGGGCGGCGCGACCGGCCTCGGGATCCGGCAGCGCCTTGCGGCGATCTTCCGCGGCGGCACGCTCGGTTTCCGCCTGCTTGCGCTGCTCGGCAAGGTCATGTCCCGCCTCTTCCAGCTCTGCGCGGCGAGTGGCCAGGCGCGCGCGCGCATCTTCGGCCTGATCCATCGCGCGCAGGGCCAGGCGCTCCTCTTCGGCGGCTTGGGAAAGTGAGCGTTCCGATGCGACAAGGCTGGTCTGCAACTCCGACAGCTCGGCCTGTACCTGCTGCTGCAACTGTTCGGCTTCCTCGACGAGCGCGCGCTTGCCCGGAAGTTCGGCCTCTAGCTCGGCAAGTCGGTTTTCGGCTTCGAGACGCGCCGCTTCCGAGGCGCCTTCTCCGCGCGCCACGAAACCGTCCCAGCGCCGCAACCGGCCTGCGCGCGTCACCAGCCATTCGCCGGGAGCGAGCGTGCGGCCGTCATCCTCGTCGGCGACATGCACCAGCGAAAGCCGGGCGGCGAGTTCCGGCGGGCAGGTGCCGACATGGGCGGCCAGACTGTCCGAAACGGCGGCAGGAGCGTTCGCGCCCGTCCAGTAGCGGCCGTCCTCGTCGGCAGGGGCAGGGCCGAGCGCGGCCTTCGCATCGCGTCCGAGCACAGCGGTCAGTGCGCGCTCGTAGCCCGGCTCTGCGCGCAGCGCGTCGATCGCCGGTGTGAGCCCGTGTCTTGCCTTCGTCTGCTTGGCCCGCGCCTCGCGGTCGCGGAAGAGCGCCGTATGCTCGCGTTCGATCCCGGTCAGTTCCGCTCTCGCCGCAGCCAGCGCATTGGCCGACGCGTCCCGGGCGGACTGCAATTCCGCCTTGCGCGACTGCTGTTCTTCAAGCGCCTGCCTTGCTTCGGCAAGCGCGGCTACCGCGGCATCGCGCCGTGCGCCTGCCTCGGCCACCGCTGCGTCCGGATCGCCCTGGCCGGCGAGTTCGGCAAGCTGCGCCTGTTGTCGCGACGCTTCCTGTTCGAGCCGCTCGAGCCGGGCGCTGGCGGAAGACAGTTCCGCCTCGGCTACCCGCCATTCGGCATCGGTCCCGGCCTGTTCCGCCGTTGCCTGCGCCAGCGCCACTTCCGCCGCGCCTGCCGCGCGTTCGGCATTTTCGAGTGCCGCGGCCAGGGCCGGGCGGCGCGCTTCGTCCTCCGCGAGCCGGGCCTTGCTCTCGGCGAGCTCCTTCTCGAGCCGAGCAAGCGCTTCGGCAGCGTCTCGCGTCATGCGGTCCGCGTCGCCACGGTCCTCCTCGAGGCGCTCACGTTGCCTTTCGAGGTCGGCAAGGCGTTCTTCGGCGGCTTCCAGCTGGCTGGTGAGAGCGGCCATGCGGTGCCCGTGCGCGCTGGCGTCGTCGCGCCGGTCGGCCAGGGCATCGCGCGCCTCGGCCAGCTGGTTGGCGGCGGCGGCCTGCGCTTCCTGGGCGGACTTTGTCGCGCCTTGCGCTTCGCTCACGCGCGCTTCTGCGGCCTGCGCCTCGGCCCTTGCCGCATCGGCGGCGGCTGCGGCGTCGCGCCAGCGCGCATAGACCAGCCGCGCCTCGGCCAGCCGGATCTTTTCGGACAGCGACTTGTAGCGTTCCGCTGCCCGTGCCTGCCGCCTGAGCGACGCGATCTGCGAATCGAGCCCGGCCATGATGTCCTCGAGCCGGGACAGGTTGGTCTCGGTGGCCCGCAGCTTCTGTTCGGCATCCTTGCGCCGCACGTGGAGGCCGGCGATCCCTGCCGCCTCCTCCAGCATCAACCGGCGTTCGGTGGGTTTGGCAGCGATCACCGAGGCTATCCTGCCCTGGCTCACCAGCGCGGGCGAATGGGCACCGGTCGCCGCATCGGCGAAGATCAGCGCCACGTCCTTGGCCCGCACGTCGCGTCCGTTGATGCGATAGGCGCTGCCGGCACCGCGTTCGATCCGGCGGACGACTTCCAGCTCCTGCCGGTCTTCGCTCTCGGCCAGCAGCACGACTTCGGCGAAATCGCGGGCCGGGCGATCCGATGTGCCGGCGAAGATGACGTCCTCCATGCCGCCGCCGCGCATGGATTTCGGCGAATTCTCGCCCATCACCCAGCGAATCGCCTCGAGCAGGTTGGACTTGCCGCAGCCGTTGGGACCGACCACGCCTGTAAGTCCGGGTTCGATGCGCAGCTCGGCAGGTTCGACGAAGCTCTTGAAGCCGCTCAGCTTGAGCCGCCTGATCCGCATCGAAGTGTCCGGGCTCCCCATCGCCGGCCTTTTCCTAGCGTGCGCCCAGGGTTTCGAGCCGGGCCTTCACTTCGGCCCAGGTGTTGATGTCGAGCTTCTGGCCGTTGACCATGAAGGACGGCGTCCCGGTGATGTCGAATTCCTCGCTCTGCTCGCTGGTCGCCTTGACGAGGGCCTCGGCCGTTTGTCCGTCGGCGAGACAAGTCATCGACTGGTCGGTCGAGATGCCTCGGGCCGCGTAGAATTCGTCTAGGCCGGCCAATTGGGCGAAAGCCTGATAGCGCTGCTCGGGAGGGAGGCCGTTCGCCTGTTCAAGGGCGGCTTCGTCGGTCTTGCTCCAGTTGTCGATCAGGGTGGTCTGGTTCGCGAAGGTCTGCTCCACCAGCGCGAAGAAGCTCTGGGGCGATCCGCAGCGCACCGTCATCGCCATCGTGAGGTCGAGCGGATTCATCACGAAATTGCGGAACTCGTAGCTGACGCGTCCGCTGGCGACGAACTCGTCCCGCAATTCGTCGGAACTTTCCTCCGTAAAATGCGCACAATGCGGGCAGGTCAGCGATCCGTACTCGATGAGCTTGATCGGCGCTTCGGGGTTGCCCATCCGGTAGCCGCCCTCTTCGGTCACGCTCACCATGTCCTGCCAGCTTTCGCCGTCCGGCGGCGCAATGGCCTCGATCGGCTCCCCGGAGAGCGTGCCGCCGCTTTCATCGCTCTTGCCGCAAGCCGAGAGGCCCAGCACCAGCGGAATCGCAAGCACGCCCAGCCCAAGGTGACGGAGAGTGTGACGGATCATGCGGCAAGTCCCTTTCGAATTGTGGTCGGGGCTAGCCCAATGGCGGGCCGGTTAGAAGGCAGGAACAGCCGAAATGGCACAAATCTCCACAGATTCGGGGACGCTGCACGGGAAGACCGGCATGCGGGGCTGCGTCTACATGCGCGCCTGAAGCTGCAGGTTCAGCGATTGCCAGTCATGCGTTCCGGTCAGCAGGATGCCGTCCAGCATGAAGCTCGGCGTGCCTTCGACGCCCGCATTGCTCGCGGCCTGCGTCTGGGCCGTGAGCCTTTTCGCCATGGCCTCGTCTGCGAGGCAGCGGTTGACCGTCGGGCGGTCGTAGCCGCGCTGCTCCATGATCCGGTAGAAGCCGAAATCGTTCGCGATCGCCTGCATGCGCGCGACCCTCGTTCCCGAAACCCAGCGATGCTTCTGGACTTCGCTCGCCGTGTTCAGCGCCTTCAGCCAGCTGTCCTGCCGATGCAGGAACATGCTGTGATTGAGGAAAAAGCGCTTCGGGTCGCCGCAATTGGTGAGCATCGCCACCGTCAGGTCGATGGGATCGCGCAGCATGTGGCGTATCTCGACCGAGACCTTGCCGGAATGGACATAGCCGATCTTGAGCGGCGCTTCCGATTGCTTGTGGAAATCGGCGCAATGCGAGCAGGTGTAGCTGATGAACTCGGTAAGCCTGACATCCGCTTCCGGATCGCCGAGGATATGACTTCCCTTGTCCGTGACGGTGACATGCGTGGTCCAGTCCGGGTGGGGCTTGTCGGCGCCGATCGAGAAGACGGCAATGGCCGCGATCATGGCCAGGCGGGTAATACGCATCGCACTCATTCCTCTTCCTGTGCGCCAAGGCTGCGAGCAAGCGATTCCAGTACCGTGCGCAGCTCGGGGTCGCCGATATCGCGCAGGCTTTCTCCCAGTTCCATGGGCACGGGCTTGAGCGATGGCGGCGCCTTGGCGGCTTCTTGTGCAGCGGGCGCCTTAACCTGGCCTTGCCGGATCTTGACCCTCGCAACCGCCTTGTACCCGAAGAACCGGTTCACCCTTTCGATGATCTCGGGAATGACGTGCTGGATGATCGGTGCATGGGCCGGCACGACCACGAGCTGGAGGATTCCCTCGCTCTTCTCGCCGGGCGGGAAGCGGATCGATTCAGGCATGCAGATACGGGCATGGCGCGGTCCGACGATCTCGGGCCAGCGCGTGACCACGCTTGATTGCACGAAGCCGAAGCGGCGGAATGCGGTACGGCCGATTTCGGGCATCAGGTCGGAAATCGCGCGCGCCTGGCCGCCACGCGGCCGTTCATAGCGGCGCGGCTTGGATTTGCCCTGCTTTCCCTTGTCGTCCCGTTCCATTGCGGTGTCTGCAATGCCATAGCGCCGGGATGGACGCCAGTTCCGAAGAGATAGCGCCTGCATTGCTCGGCTGGTACGACGCCAATGCGCGCAAACTGCCATGGCGCGCGCCGCCCGGCGCGCCGCCGCCCGACCCCTATCGCGTCTGGCTTTCCGAAGTGATGCTCCAGCAGACGACGGCGGCGGCAGTTGTGCCCTATTTCTCGCGTTTCACCGAACGCTGGCCGACATTCGAGGCTCTTGCAGCCGCCGAGGACGGAGACGTCATGGCGGCCTGGGCAGGCCTGGGATACTACGCCCGAGCCCGCAACCTGCTCGCCTGTGCGCGCGAGGTCGCGGCGCGCGGCGGGCAGTTTCCGCGCACTGAAGCCGAATTGCACAAGCTGCCGGGGTTGGGAGCGTATACGGCGGCTGCGGTGGCAGCGATCGCCTTCGGTGAACGCGCGGTCGTGATCGATGCAAATGTCGAGCGTGTCGTCGCCCGCCTGTTCGCGATTGTCGATCCGCTTCCCGGCGGCAGGAAGGCGATTGCGGAGCGGGCCGACGCGGTTACGCCCGCAGACCGGCCCGGCGATTTTGCGCAGGCGATGATGGACCTTGGCGCTACCATCTGCACCAGCCGCAATCCTCGCTGCCTGCTGTGCCCCCTTTCCGGCAATTGCGTGGCGCGGCGGGAAGGAGAGCCCGAACGCTACCCCTTCAAGCCACCAAAGAAGACCAAACCCCGGCGCAAGGGTCACGCTTTCTGGATCGAATGCGAGGGCGAGGTCTGGCTGGTGCGGCGTTCGGACAAGGGCATGCTCGGCGGGATGCGGGCGCTTCCCGACGACGGCTGGAATGCGCGAGGGGATGGTTCGGGCGAGGCCCCGCTGGCTGGCCCATGGCAAGCCGGCGGCGTCGTTCAGCATGTCTTCACCCATTTCGCGCTGGACTTGCACTTGGCCCTGTATTCGGGCGACGAATGGGCTAGGCTGGAAATCGGCGACGGAGAATGGTGGTCGCTGGACCGGCTGGACGATGCCGGACTGCCGACCCTGTTCGCCAAGGCGGCGCAGCTGGGCGCCGCCCAAAGGGGAGAAGATCGTTGATGGACACGCAGTTGGCATTGCCGCCGGCGCTGAACCGCCGCGAATTGCTGCGACTGGGCGCGTTGGCCGGGATCGGTGCGGCGTTGATGCCAAAACTGGCGTTTGCCGCCTCTCAGCCCAACCTGATGCCGAACGTCGCCCGGGTGATCGAAAGCTGGGTCGGGCCGGGCAAGTTCCCCGGAATGGTCGCCACGCTCGGCCTTCCGGGACGGGACACGCAATATGTCGCGCGCGGCAGCGAAGGCTTCACCGATGCCGATGAGGTGACGCCGGATAGCCTGTTCCGCATCTATTCGATGACCAAGCCGATTACCGGCATGGCCGCGATGATGCTGATCGATGAGGGCAAGCTCGGGCTAGACCAGCCGCTGGCCGATATCTTGCCGAAATACGCCGACATGCAGGTGCAGGTCACGCCGGACGGATCAATTTCCGACGTCAGGCCCGCGAAGAACCCGATCCTGATCCGTCATCTGATGACTCACACCGCAGGCCTTGGCTACACGATCATCCAGAAAGGTCCGATCAAGGATGCGATGGAGCAGGCCGGGATCATCGCCGGCCAGATCAGCCGCATTCCTATTCCGGGCCTCGAGCGCGGCAAGCCGGTGCCCAGCCTGGAGGTATTCGCCGATCGCCTTGCCGAAATGCCGCTGGTCTACGAACCGGGCACCAAGTGGAGCTACAGCCTCGGCCTCGATCTCATGGGCCGGGTGATCGAGGTGGCGTCGGGTAAATCCTTCGATGCCTTCCTCAAGGAGCGCATCTTCGATCCCGCCGGTATGGGCAGCACCTATTTCCAGGTCCCCAGGTCCGAGGCCGGGCGGCTCACGACCAATTACGCCGCGCAGGACAAGCTCCTCGTCCCGATCGACAAGGGCGCCGATTCGATTTACCTCGACAAGCCGCCTTTCCCGTTCGGCGGGTCCGGCCTGGTAAGCAGCCCGCGCGATTATGACCGCTTCCTGCATATGCTGGCCAACTACGGGACGATCGGCGGCGAGCGGGTGATGGGAGAGCTTGCCGTTCGTGTGGGCACCGGAAATCTCCTGCCCGACGGGGTCGAAGGCCCAACGATGCTCGGACCGCCAAGCGATTTCGGAGCTGGAGGACGAGTCGGCATCGGCCCGGAAGCCGGCATTTTCGGCTGGGCAGGTGCGGCCGGTACAGTCGGCATGGTCGACATGAAGCACGGTCTGCGTTCGTCGATCTTCGTCCAGTTCATGCCACCCAATGCCAATTCGCTGCTGCCCGACTTCCAGAAGGCGCTGAAAGCCGATGTGATGGCGCTGATGGAGGCGGCGGCATGAGCGATTCCATGGTAGCTTTCGCCGGATCGCGCCTCGATCGGGCCGATCACGTCCGCGCCGATCCCGATGCGCTCGGGCGGCTGATGAACGGCACTGCCCGGCTGCTGCGGCTCGATGAGCTGGATCCGGTGATCGGGCCGGACGGGTCGCTTGAATGGGGCTCGCTGGCCGAGGCCGATCCCGACAGCGAACTGGTCTTCCTCGGGCTCAATGGCGGGCATGGCCATTTCGCCGAGGTTCCGACCGCCCTGAGGGGCAGCGTGATGCCGGCCAACGGCAAGATGTGGGGCGCGATGCAGGCGCTCGAACCTTCGGAGCTGGCGACCTATGGCGGTGCCCGCGCGCTTGTCGGCTGGCATGCCAGGCATCGTTTCTGCGCGGTCTGCGGCAGCCCGACGCATCTCGCCAAGGGCGGCTGGCAGCGCACCTGCATGAGCGAGAACTGCCGTGCCGAGCATTTCCCGCGCACCGATCCGGTGACGATCATGCTGGTGGAACACGAGGGCTCCATCCTGCTCGGTCGCCAGCCGCGCTTTCCGCCGAACAGCTATTCCGCGCTGGCGGGTTTCGTCGAGCCGGGCGAGACGCTGGAAGAGGCGGTGGCCCGCGAAACGCTGGAAGAGGCCGGGGTGGTGGTCCGCGACGTATCCTATGTCGTCAGCCAGCCGTGGCCGTTTCCCTCTTCGCTGATGGTCGGCTGCCATGCCTACGCCGACGATCCGGAAATTATTGTCGACAAGACCGAGCTGGAGGACGCGCGCTGGTTCACGCTTGAGGAAATCGCCGATGCGGTGACGGCGATCGAGACCGGTCAGGCGGGCAAGGCGTTTCAGGCGCCGCCGCGGTTCGCCGTCGCCAATCACCTGATGCGCTGGTGGGTAGCGAACCGATGAACGCGCCGGCACATCTCAGGATCGATATCTGGTCGGACGTCATGTGTCCCTGGTGCATCATCGGCTACAAGCAGCTTGAGCAGGCGCTTGGCGATCTGGAAGGCGAGATCGAGGCGGATATCAGCTGGCACCCGTTCGAGCTGAACCGCGACATGCCGGTCGAAGGCGAGGACATGGGCCAGCACATGCTGCGCAAATACGGCGTTCCGCCCGAGCAGGCCGCCAGCGACCGGATGGCCCGGATCGCGGACAAGGCCGGCTATTCGATGCGCTATGCTGGCGAAGGCGAAGAGCCGCCACGCCGGATCTGGAATACCTTGCGAGCTCACAAGCTGCTGCACTGGGCGCTCGATGCCCATGGGCAGCAGGCGCAGACGCGGCTCAAGCTTGCGCTGTTCGACGCCCATTTCCAGCAGAGGCGCAACATGTCCGACGATGCGACTCTGCTTGAGATCGCCGAAAGCGTCGGGCTGGACCGCGAAGGCGCTGCCGCCGCGCTTGCCGACGAAGCCCTGTCCGACACGATCCGCGCCGAGCAGGCGGAGGCGCTCGAAATGGGCATCACCGCCGTGCCGATGATGCTGGTCAACCGCAAATTCATGATCCCTGGGGCGCAGGAACCGGAGACCTATGCAGCCTACCTGCGCAAGGTGGTGGAACGGAGCGCGAATGCAGATTGAAGATGCCGACTATGTGATCGCGGGAGGCGGCAGCGCCGGTTGCGTTCTGGCCAACCGCCTGTCCGAGGATTCCCGTAACCGGGTCGTTCTGCTCGAAGCGGGTCCCGGTGCGGACGGCTTCTGGAACCGCATGCCGGCCGGCGGGATGAAGCACCTCGGCAATGCCGAGCGCGACTGGTGCTTCATGACCGAGCCCGATCCCTCGCTCAACGGGCGGCAGGGCTTCTGGAGCGCCGGGCGCATGCTGGGCGGCGGTTCCTCGGTCAACGGCATGATCTACATTCGCGGCGACCGCACGGACTACGACGATTGGGCCAGTACGCTTGGCTGCACCGGCTGGAGCTGGAACGAGGTATTCCCTTTTTTCGTCAAGTCGGAGGCCTGGAGCGGAAAGCCCAGCCAGACTCACGGCACGACCGGGACGCTGGGCGTCAGCGAACCGCGGCTCAAGCATCCGCTTGCCCGGACATTCGTCGATGCCTGCGAGCAGTTCGGCCTGCGCCGGGTCGAGGACTATTGCGCGGGCGACGTCGACGGCGCTTTCCTGATGCTGACCACGCAGGCGAACGGCCAGCGCTCCAGCGCGGCGAGGGCCTTTCTCGACGAGGCGATGAAGCGCCCGAACCTTGAGGTGCTCACCGGCGCGATCGTCGACAAGGTGCTGATAAAGAACGGCCGGGCGGTCGGCGTGCAGTTCCTGCGTGGCGGCGAGGTGCAATCCGTGCGTTGCCGGGGCGAGGTGATCGTCAGTTCCGGCACGCTTAATTCGCCCACGGTGCTGATGCGATCGGGCCTGGGCCCGGCGGAGCATCTGCGCGAACACGGCATAGACGTCGTCCGCGACATGCCGGAAGTCGGCAGGAACCTTCAGGAACATGCGAGTTTCCATTCGGTGTTCCAGGTCGATATCCCGACTTACAACACGATGATGAAGCCCGCCGTCATGGCGCGCGAATTCGTGAAATACCTGCTGGCGAACCGCGGGCTCATGACGATGATCCCGGTGGAGGCGATGGCCTATCTGCGGTCCCGCCCCGAGCTGGAGCGGCCCGATATCAAGCTCTCCTTCGGCCTGATGGCGCACGATCACGCGACGCGGAAGCCGCAGAAGCTTCCGGCCGTCGTCGTTTTCGCCAATGTCGCCAAGCCCAAGAGCCGCGGCGAGGTGCGCTTGCGCAGCGCCGATCCCACCGACAAGTCGGTGATCGACCACCGCCTGATCGGACATCGCGACGATATCGCGGCGCTGATCGCGGGAGCGAAGAAAATCCAGCAGCTCTTCACCATGCCGGCGCTCGCGCCCCATGTGAAAGGCCCGCTGATGCCGTCTCCCTTGCCAGAGACCGACGAGCAGTGGGAGCAGGCGATCCGCAACTCGGCCGGGATCGGCTATCACCCGGTAGCGACCTGTCGGATGGGCGGGGACGATGCGTCGGTGGTCGATCCGCGGCTCAAGGTGCGCGGCATCGAGGGCCTGCGCGTCGTCGATGCCTCGATCATGCCGATCATGCCGGCAGCGAACACCAATGCGCCGGCGATCATGGTCGGCGAGAAGGGCGCCGACATGATCCTGCAGGATGCGAAAGTGCCCGCCTAGCGCACCGCCGGCATCCTATTCCACTTCGTCGAGGCCGAGCGCCTTGTCGTAGTTCAGGTGGAAGTTGCGGATGATCGATTCCTGGTAGCCGGAATACCAGACGTAGGGCGGTTCCTTGGTTTTCAGCCCGGTCTGGACGTGCGGGACGTTGCCGGTGTCCTGCATGAAGATCTTGGCCAGCGTGCCCAGTTCGGGCGCATCGGTCCAGGGATCGTCCGGCCCGAGCAGGCGTTGCGGCCGCGGCGGCGGCTTGGGTTTGCCTTTCGGCCAGGGCGCAAGCAGCATCGCCTGCATCAGGCATTCGTCCGGATTGTCGCCGTTCGGCCGGAACCTGTAGACGATGCGGCCCCAGCCGCCCCAGGGGCTGAAATTCGGGAACAGGTTGTTGAAGGTCTGCTCGACCAGTTCCGCATCCGAGAACTGCTCCACTTCCTCCCCGATGATGTCGCGCAGGTACTCCCGGTTGAAGTCGGCCGCCTGGCGATAGGCTTCGAGCGCCTGCTCCTTCGAGGCGACCATGCCGCGGTGGGGGCTCGAAACGCTGATGTTCACATGGCCGAGCCGACCCCAGTTGCCGAACACGTCGTAGCGCGTGTCGGCAAGGTCGCCGCCGGCGAGCAGCAGTTGCGGATGGGTGGCGATGACGTGGTAGGCTTCAAGGAAAGCCTCCATTGCGATCTTCCAGTTGCAGCGCAGGACCTTGACGACGTCCGCCTGCTTGTAGCGGTTCTCGAGCCTTATCTTGGCGTAGTGCTCGATCATTTCCGGGCCCATGTATTCCTCGAGGCTGATCGCCTCGGGGTCCGGATTGATGAAGATGAATCCGCCCCAGGTCGCCACTTTCGCTTCGGGTAGCTTGCAGACCTTTTTGCGCACGCCGGCGAAGTCCCATTCGGACGGCATGTCGCGAAGCTCGCCGTCGATGCCCCAGCTCCAGCCGTGATAGGGGCAACGGAAATCCTTCGCCCGCTTGCCGCTCGTCTCGCGCAGCAGCCGTCCGCGATGGAGGCAGGCATTGGGATAGGCGCGAAACTCGTTCTCGCCGGTCCGCACGACCAGGTAGTTGAGGCTGGCGATCTTGTAGACGTGATAGTCGCCCACTTCGGGAATGTCGTCTTCCCGGCAGACCATTTGCCAGCACTTCTTCCAGATGTGCCTCACTTCCAGGTCGTGGTATTCCTTTTCGAAGAAACGCGCGGTGGGCACCATTGCCGGACCGCCCGGCATCGGCGCGCTGCGCTTGAAGATTTCGGGTATCAGCTCGGGCTTGCGGTCGTTCTCCAGGAAGAAGTCGAGTGGGAACTGCGCCGCGGAGCGTGGCCCCTCGTCGGTCTCCTGGCCCGGGTCTCCGACAAACTTGCCGATGACCTTCATTCCCTGCTGGACCGATTCGTTGCCGCTCCGGCCGAAATTGCCGGTGAAGCCGCCGGCTTCCATGTCGTCGAGCGGCGGCAGGACCGTCCAGAAGATGTCCTTGCCCGGCGGCAGGTCGGGGCCGCCCACAAGATAGAGCATGTGCGGATCGGCATATGTGAGGTCGCCTTCCATCCATGTCCCGTCCCACTTGAACAGGCCGGACTGGCCGGCAGCGGGGTCTTCGACCCGGACGACA
This sequence comes from Novosphingobium sp., assembly GCA_024236175.1. Taxonomy (GTDB): domain Bacteria; phylum Pseudomonadota; class Alphaproteobacteria; order Sphingomonadales; family Sphingomonadaceae; genus Novosphingobium. The sequence goes on from JACKKY010000007.1 coordinate 234,668, forward strand.
CCGTCTCCGACTTCCTCATAGACTACACCGGTGAAAGGATGCGGTTCCCGCCTCACATCTGCTCTCCTGCCAATTCTGGATTGCAGGCTTCATCGCGCCGCGGGGCAGGGAAGACTTTGATGTGGCGCAAATGGAAGCGCCGGAGGGGGCAGTTCTGCTTGGACTTCCTAGACCAGCCCCAGTTTCGCCAGTTCGCCGATCAGGCGCGGCGGGAGCACGTCGCCTTCTTCGATATCTCCCGCCAGATCGGGCGGGGCGTCCTTCTCGTCGAGGTAGCGCCAACCCTGGTGGGCGCGCCGGGGTATGGTTTGCACGGGAACCAGTTTCGGTTCCAGCCTGATCGACCAGCGCCCGTCGTCGCGCTGGGCGAAGCCGAGGATCGGTGAGCGCCCGACAATCGCGTGTTCGTGGATCCAGTAGAGCGATCCTCCCGCCATCTCCTCATGCCGCTTGGGAAGGTAGCGCGTGGTCATCAGCGCTTCCCCGTCGTGGCTTTCCAGCCATTGCCGGAGGCTGGCGACGCTTTGCGCGCGAAAGGCGATCTTGGTCATGTTGAGCGGCATCGGAAGCAAGATAGGCGTTCGCCGCCGCCGCTCAAGTCACGGAGAGGCCTTCCGCGTGCGGGGCGGGCGTCAGCCCACGAGGCCGCTGGCTACGGCAAGGCCAAGAAAGGCGAAAAAGCCCATCGAATCGGTGATCATCGTCACGAAAACCGAACTGGCCACTGCCGGGTCCTGGTCCAGCCGGTCGAACACCACCGGCACCACCACACCGGCAAGCCCTGCGGTGAAGATGTTGATGACCACGGCCAGAGCGATCACCGCGCCGAGCATCGGCGTGAAGATCAGGGCCGTGGCGATACCGATCAGCGCGGCGACAGTGCCGCCGTTGAGCAGCGCGACGCGCATTTCGCGCCAGAGTATGCGCTTCGTGTTGGACCGGGTGAGCTGGTTCATCGCAATGGCGCGGACCGCGACCGCCATCGTCTGCGTGCCGGCATTGCCGCCGATCGAGGCGACGATCGGCATGAGCACCGCCAGCGCCACCAGCTTTTCGATAGCGGCGCCGAACATGGCGATGATGACGCTGGCGATCAGCGCGGTGCCGAGGTTGGCGACCAGCCAGCGCACGCGGCTGACATAGGAATCGCGGATCGGCTCGTTGATGTCGCCTTCGCCGGCGCCCGAGAGCAGCAGCACGTCCTCGCCGGCTTCTTCCTGGATGATGTGGACCACGTCGTCGGCGGTGATCTGGCCGACCAGCCTTCCGGCTTCGTCGACGACCGCAGCGGAGATCAGCGCGTATTTCTGGAATCGCAGCGCCGCTTCCTCCTGGTCCATTTCGACCGGGATGAGCGTCTGGTCGCGCTTCATGACATCGACGAGGGCGACGTGGCGCGGCGCGCGCAGGATCCATGACAGGGCACAGGTGCCGATCGGGCGGTGCGCCGGATCGACGACGAAGACTTCCCAGAATTCGTTGGCGAGCTCCTTGCCGTCGCGCAGGAAGTCGATGAGGTCGCCCACCGCCATGTGCTCGGGAACCGCGATGAAGTCCCGGCTCATCAGGCGACCGGCGGACTCTTCCGGATAGGCCAGCGCCGATTCAATGGCGGCGCGGTCTTCCGGCTCCATCTCGGCGAGGATGGCCTGCTGGTCCTCCTCGTCGAGATCCTCGATCATCGCGACCGCGTCGTCGGTCTCAAGCTGTTCGGCGATCTCGGCGACGATTTCGGCAGGAAGCTCCTCGACCAGCAGCTCGCGCACGTGATCGTTGAGCTCGGCGATCACCTCGACGCTCATCATGTCGCCGATGGCCCTGGCGAGCGGCAGGCGCTGCTCCTGGCCGGTCAGTTCGAAAAGGTCGGCGACGTCGGCGGGATGGAGCGGTTCGACCAGCTCGTAGACGCGGTCCTTGTCGTCGTCCTCCAGCGCCTCGTGAACGCTGCGAACGAATTCGGCTTTCAGCCGGTTTTCCTCGTCGAAGGTCTCGCTCTCCTGTGCCGGTCCGGCCGCATCGGCGGCCTCATCGGTCATGGTGTCGTCGAGTTCCTCGGGAGTCATGCGCGCCGGTCTAGGCGCACGGCATACAAAAGCAACTGCAGACCGCCTGCGGACGTGACTTTGTCGCGCTTGCTCCTATATCGGGGCCAACCCAAGGAGATCATGATGGCTGACGAATACCTCACGCTCACTCTCGACACCGGCAACGGCGGCGGTGACGTGAAGATCAAATTGCGCCCGGACCTTGCGCCCGGACACGTGGCGCGGATCAAGGAACTGGCCGGCGAGGGCTTCTACGACGGCGTCAAGTTCCACCGGGTGATCGACGGTTTCATGGCGCAGGGCGGCTGCCCGCAAGGCACCGGCATGGGCGGATCGGAAAAGCCCGATCTGCAGGCCGAATTCAACGAGGAACCGCATGTGCGCGGTGTCTGCTCGATGGCGCGCGCCAGCAATCCGAACAGCGCCAACAGCCAGTTCTTCATCGTGTTCGACGACGCGACGTTCCTTGACCGGCAATACACCGTCTGGGGCCAGGTCGAGGAAGGCATGGAACATGTCGACGCGCTGCCCAAGGGTGAGCCGCCGGCAAGTCCCGGCAAGATCGTGAAGGCGGCGGTCAGCGAAGGCTGATCCCCGCGCCCGCGCAGCGGGCGTGAAAATCTACTCCACTTCGACCAGGCCGTAATCGCTGCTTGCGGGTTTTCCGAGTTGCTCCTCGGGAACGCCGAGCAGCTCGGCCAGTCGTGTCTTCTCGGCGGGAGAGAGGTCCTCGGGCTTGCGCGGTTCGGGCAGTCCGGCCATCGCCTGCTTCAGCTTCTGCGTTATCGCCGGCATCTGTTTCATCATCGCGGGCATCATCTCGGCCATCTTCTGCATGACTTCCGGATCGGTCATGATGACCATCGATTCCGCCGCATAGATCTTGCCGGTCGGCGTGGCGAAGAAGCTATTGAGTTCTTCCAGCTGGGCTGCCGTGAACCGGTTTGCGTAGGCACGCGCCAGCCCATTGCGGAACGATGGTTCGAACTGGTCCATCAGTGTCGTCATTTCCTGCGACATGACCTGCATCGTCACGCGCATGCGATCGTCGTGGGCCGGATCCAGTATCGCCAGCATTTCCCTGAGCGTACCTTCGCCCATCTGTTCGATCTCTTCGGGCGATTTGCCGCCGATCGCCGCAAGATCGCGCAGCGGCAGTTCGCCGACGCTATCCATCATCGTGCCGACGACCGAATCCATCGTCTTTTCCATGATCCGGGCATAGGTTCCGGAGGGGAAGATGTAGTCGATCGTCTCGCGGGCCGTTTCCAGCCGTGCGGAATCGGATGAGCCCGCAGGGGCTTCCTGTGCGGCAAGGCCTGTCGGACATATCGTGAGGGCCAAAGCGCCCGTGGCTGCGAGCAGGAACTGCCTCATCGTTGAATCTCCCTTTGCGTCAAATGCAGGCCGATCGGTGCCTGATGACGATGACTTGCCGGAATTGAGCTGCCAGAAGTCTATTGCAAAACACTGAACGGGAGAATGCCATGGCGCGGTTAGACTGATGCCAGCAGGGCTTGAGTGTCCCTGCCCATTTATGTGGCATCTGCGTCGGCTTGGACTACACTGACAAGAAAACGGATGCCGATCCGATGCTGTTTCGCGAAGTCGGAGATCAATAAGAACGGGAGAGCTTGTCGTGGGTGTCGTCGAACAGAAGTCGTTTTGCCGGGTCTGCGGGTCCGCCTGCGGGATCATCGTTGAAACCGATGGAGAGCAGGTAGTCAGGGTGCGTGCCGATGAAGAGCATGCGATCACTGCCGGCTATACTTGCCCGAAGGGCCGCAACCTGCCGCAGGATCACCACCGGGAAGATCGCCTCGAAGTGCCGATGATCCGCGAAGACGGAGTCTTGCGGCCCACCAGCTGGGACCATGTTCTCGACGACCTCGGCGCGAAGCTGAAGCGGATCATCGACGAATCGGGCCCGTCCGGAGTGGGACTGTTCACCGGCGGCGGGGGATACCTGGACGCCAGCGGCCATCTCAGCTGGCAGGCGTTCAAGAACGGCATCGCGACGCCGTCGGTCTACAGCGACCTGACGATCGACAGCGTCGCCAAGCTTGTGGTTTCGGAACTGGTTACCGGATTTCCGGGCCTCATGAGCCGTGCGGATATCGAGCGTTGCAAGCTGGTCATCTTCATGGGCACCAACCCGGTCATATCGCATGGCCATACCTGGACGCTGAGCAGCCCCACCGCCAGCCTGCGCGCGATGCGCCAGCGCGGCACCGAAGTCTGGGTGATCGATCCGCGCAAGACGGAAACGGCGCAGCGGGCCGACCGCTACCTCGCCTCCCGGCCGAGCACGGACTACGCCATTCTCGGCTACCTGATCCGCGAACTGTTGATCGAAGGTGCCGACCGGGCCTTTATCGAGCAGCATGCGCAGGGAGCCGAAAAGCTCCAGGCCGCGGTGGAGCGCTTCACGCTTTCGCATGCAAGCGCGCTGAGCGGCGTTGCCGAAGCGGACCTGCGCGACCTGCTCGCGTCCGTGCGCAAGGCCGGCGGGAGTGTCGCGGTCGATACCGGGACCGGCATCACGATGTCCCGGCCGGGCAATGTTACGCAGTGGCTCAGCTGGTGCCTGATGATCATCACCGGCTCGATGGACCGCGAGGGCGGATCCTGGTTCAGCCCGGGCAATATCGTCGGGATGGACAAGATGGACGTGCCGCCCGCTCCCGAAACCGGCTGGGGCCTGCCCGGTCCGCAAAGCCGGCCGGAGATGAAGGCTGTCGGCGGCGAGTTTCCCTGCGCTGCCATGCCCGACGAGATCGCGGCGGGGAATTTGCGCGCAATGGTCGTGTTCGGCGGCAATATCGAGGTGTGCTTGCCGCAGACCACCCGCAGCTACGAGGCCCTCAAGAAGCTTGAGGTGATGGCGACTTTCGATGTCCGTCCGACGCGCACGACCGACGCGTCCACGCATATCCTGCCGACCAAGGACCAGTTGGAACGGGCGGACATGACCTATGTCACCGATATGTATTTCCCGGTGATCTCGACCCAGTACACGCCGGCGATGGTCGAGCCCGTCGGCGACCGCAAGGCCTACTGGTGGGTTCTCGGGCAGCTCGGCAAGCGCATGGGGGTCGACTTCTTTCCCGGACTCGACGTCGATACCGCCACCGACGACACGGTGATGGCCTACATCACCCGGGACTCGGAGCTGGATTTCGAGCAGCTGCGCTCGGCGCGGCACGTCAGCCGTCCGCCGGTGTTCGGCTGGGTGCAGCGCTATGTCGATGAGAAGATCGGCGGCTGGCGGTTGGCGCCTTCACCCTTGCTTGAACAGCTGGAGGGGCTTGGCGCTCTCGAGGGAGCGGAACCCGCGGCCTTCACGCTCATCCCGCGGCGCCAGCGCTACCATGAGAATTCCAAGATGCTCGACCTTCGCGACAAGCCCTACGTCTATCTCAACGAAGCGGATGCGCAGACGGTCGGCGTGGCCGAAGGCGCCAAGGTCCGCGTCAGCAACGCGAACGGCAGCGTCGAGCGGTTCGTGAAGATCGACGACACGCTGCGCCGCGGGGCCATCAACGTCCCGCACGGCTGGTCTGACGAGATAAACGTCAATCGCCTGACCGGGACGCAGGACGTGGATTCGATTTCCGGGATGGTGCGCTATTCCGGCCTGCCGGTTTCACTCGAGGCAGTCTAGGCGAACCTGGGCAGCCTTGGGGCCGCCTGCGGATCGTCCGGACGAGGGGTAAGCGATGGATCTTCAACTTGCGGGAAAGCGCGCCCTCGTGACGGGAGCGAGCTCGGGTATCGGCGTCGAAATCGCCAGGCACATGGCCAGGGAGGGCGCCGCGGTCGTCGTCCATGGTCGCGACCGGGAGCGCGCCGCGCGGACCGCCGGCGAGATCGAGGATGCCGGCGGACGCGCGATTGTCGCGATCGGCGACCTTTCCACCGATGAGGGAGCCGATGCCGTCGTCGCGGTCGCGGAAGAGGAACTGGGCGGCGTGGACATCCTCGTCAACAACGTCGGAGGCGGCGGCTCGGCAGAAGTGCGCGGTTGGCAGGACATTCCCGTTCCCGACTACCTCGACACCTACAACGTCAACGTGCTGTCCGGGCTGAGGCTCGTTCAACGCCTGGTTCCGGCGATGGTCGATCGCGGATGGGGGCGGGTCGTCAATATCTCCTCGACTGTCGCACACCAGCCCATGGGCATGATGCATGACTATGCAGCGGCCAAGCTTGCGCTCGAGAACCTGTCGCTGAACCTCTCGCGCAATCTGGCGCCCAAGGGGGTGACGGTGAACACGGTATTGTCCGGCCTCGTCATGACACCGGCGGCGCGGGCCTATGTCGAGGCGCTGCGCGACGAGCATCAGTGGCCGCACGAGGAGGAGGCCATGCAGCAGCGCTATATCGAGGAATTCAACCCGCAGCTGGTGCCGCGCCTGGGAAGGCCGGAGGAGATCGCCGTTGCCGTGGTCTTCCTGGCCAGCCCCCTGTCTGATTACACGACCGGCGCCGTATTGCGCGTGGACGGCGGACAGATCAGGGCGCTGTGAGAGCGTCCACGCCGGTGGGCGCGGCGCCTAGAGCGAATTGAGGAACCCGAGCGCTTCTTCCTGGGCCTGAGGCGTTGCGGCGCAGGTCAACTTGTCGTCGTCGCCCGTCACCTCGCTGAAACGCTGGATCTTCTTGCCGATGTGCAGCGTCGTGCGTCCGCACTGGCACGGCGTGAAGTCCACCGTGATGCGGTCGCCGCTGACGATGCCGCCCCACGCGCCGTCCTGAGACGGATCGAAGAAGGACGCCCGGCCGGTCTGTTCGCCTTGGCGGGGCATCGGCTTGCCGGTGTCCGGGTCAAGCAGCAGAACCAGTACCCACGGCGGCACGTGGAAACGGCCGTGCTCGCAGGAATTCGTGTAGAAGTTCTGCTCGGTCATGCCGTAGGAATCGCGAAGCCGCTCGACGCCGAAGAATTCGCAGATGACGTCCTCGGCATCGTCGGGAAGCTTGATGCCCTTGCCGCCGCCGCCGCCGACCACCACCGAACCCGGCGCGAACTCGGCATGGGCGCCGGCTTCGAGCCCGCCCTTGGCGATTTCGTAGAACATGCCGGTAATCCCCAGCGCGAGGACCCGCTCTCCGGCGAGCTGCGGGATCATCTCGCGGATGAAAGAGGCTTGCAGGCCCGGCATCTCCGCCTGCAGCTTCTCCCATTCGCCCTTGCGGGCCAGCAGGTTTTCCGGAACGTCGATCCGGCCCGTATCGCCCTTGGACTGGGCGGCGCGGATGCGGGCCGCCAGATACATGAGGTCCGCGCTCGCCTTGTAGGGCAGGGCGGTGTGCAACAGTTCCCTGTCTCCCTTGCAGAAGACGTCGAGGAAGTAGGCGGGCAGCCGCGAAACCGTGCTGTGGCCGTCCGAATAGAAGGGGGTGAGCACGTGATAGGCTTCGTCGAGACTGGCGGGAACCGATTCCTCGCCGAAAGCCTGGGTCAGCTGGATCCTGAGCAGCGTAACCGAATTGAGATAGTCCTTCCGCGACTTGGGGAAGAAGGACATCGTGCCGCTGGTCCCCGAGGATGTCGCGACATCGAGGGGTGTGCTTTCGCGCAGGCGCACGAGCCATTCGTCGATGGAACCGCATCCCGATGCATCGAAGCCGGAAAGGTCGTAGGGCGTCAGCCGGTCCATCCATTTGGTGAGCTGGTCGAAGCGCTGCTTCGCCAGCAGCGAGGGCGGATAGGACTTGTAGACGTCGTGGGTGAACAGCAGCGCCGCCGCTTCGTCGAGCGTGGCCACCTGGTCGATGCCCTGGGTGTCCGCGAGCTTGGCCAGTGTCTTGACCTGCTGGCGGCGCTGCTCGAGCCGCAGGTTGAAAGCGGCGAGCTGCACCGCCTCGGCTTCTTCGCGGGGGACGGAATGGATTCGCGTGTTGGACATCGAAAGAGCGGCGAGCGGGTCGTCCATCCAGGCGAGGGCCTTGCGCTCGACTTCCGTGTCCCGTGCGACAGGCGCGATCTCGTTCATTCCGGCGCTCCTTGCTTCTCCCGTGTGCCCGGGATCTTGCCGGGCCGCTAAGGCTGCTTATCCTGCCAGCCTAACGCTGCCTCGCGCAATTCCCATGCCCTGCGAGGCAACCCGGCCCGCATCGTGGCTGCACAGGACGAGGCCAGCATCTACCGCTTGTTGTACGCCGCGATCACTTCCTCGCCGAACCAGCGAACGATGTCGAGGTAGCTTTCCAGGGTGCGGGCCGGCACCGAAGTCCAGATCCAGTTGACCCCGTGGCCGGCGAGTTCGTCCACTTCCTCAAGGAATCGGCGGGCATTTGCGGAGCTGGCTTCCTGGGGGCGGAACGGAGGCGCGACCGAAAGGTCGAACGGGCCGGTCTTGCCCATTTCGCCTCGCAGGTCGTGCAGCCTGGCAAGCTTCTCCCCGAAGTGGTCCATGTCGACGACGGCGGATCGGCGGACCACCGGGTCGTTGGTCGGCACGGTGAAATAGGGCACCCAGCCGTCGCCCCAGCGGGCGGCACGCTCGAGTGCCTTGTCGCTGCCGCCGCCGACCCAGATCGGCGGGGGAGAGCCGGGAATGGGTCGCGGCTCGTTCCCGACAGCATTGAAATGCCTCCCGCGTTTCTCCACCGAACCTCCGGCCCAGGCGAGGCGGATCACTTCGAGCGCCTCGTCGGTCAGTGCCCCGCGTTCCCGGTGGGATACGCCCAGCGCGTCGAATTCCTCCTGCATGTAGCCGATGCCGACGCCCAGCAGCAGCCGGTTGTCGGACATGATCTGCAGGGTCGCAGCCGCTTTCGCGGTCAGGAAAGGGTTGCGGTAGGGCAGGACCAGGACATTGGTGAACAGCTTGAGCCTGCTCGTGCTTCCCGCGACGAAAGCGAGCGCGGTGAGTGGATCGACGCAGTCATGGGCTGCGGGGTCGTTATGCAGCCACTCGGCGGAAGGCGCGGGATGTTCCGACGTCAGGCAGGCCGAAAACCCGGCATCCTCCAGCGCGCGGGCCATTGTCGCCACCAGTTCGCCCTTGGGCATGTCGACTTCCTGGACGAGCTTCGCCAGCGGTATGTTCAACGCGAATTGCAACTGCCTGTTCTCCCGTGAGGCCGCTTGTCACGGCCGTATTCAGGCTGACCTTGGCAGGTGTGCGAGCTCCCGGCAATGCCGCGAAAGCGAGGGCAGCCGGCCTAGAGTCCGGCCTGCATCATCCACTCGTAGAACAGCCGGACGGGGCGCGATTCAAGATCGCGCGGGCGGCAGATGAACCAGTAGCTGTAGGGGCTTTCCACATCGATATCGAAAATCCTGGCGAGCCGCTCGTCATGCGCGCGACGGAAATGGTCGTCGTGCATGATTGCGATGCCAAGGCCCTGGGCGGCAGCCTCGAGGATCAGCTGTCCGGAATCGAAATGGTCGATAGCAGCCGGTTCCAGTCCGTCCACGCCCATCGCTTCCTTCCACGCGTCGAAACTTTCAGGCAGGATATCGTGAATGAGGAAGGTCTGCTTGGACAGCTTCTCGACATCGGGTTCCGGACCGACTTCCTCCGCCAGCTCTTTCGAGGCGATGGCGTAGACGCGGTTGTGATCGAGCCGGACCGAATAGAAGCTCGGATCGGGTTCCTTGGAAAGGACGATCGCCGCGTCCAGCGTATCTCCGACGCGCGCCTCGGGATGCTGGCTGGTGTCGATGTCGATATGCAGCCGCGGATGGAGCTTGCGCAGGTCCGGCAGCCGCGGGAACAGGCGTTGTCCGCCGAACAGTGGCGGCACGCCGAGGTGCAGTCGCAGCACCTGCCCGCTGTCGAGCTGCGAGGACACGGCAAGAGCCAGTTCGTCCAGCTTTGGGGCGACTGCATTGAAGAACGCCTGGCCTTCGTCGGTGAGCTTCATCGCCTGGTGCTGGCGCGTGAACAGCCGCCGCCCGGTGAAGTCCTCCAGCGCGGTGATGCGGCGCGACAGGGCCGACGCCGAAAGCCCGAGCTCGTTGGCTGCGGCCTTGGCGGATCCAAGGCGCACAACGCGCACGAATGCTTCTAGGGCGCGCAATGGGGGGAGGCGTCTTACCGGCAAGCTTTGTCTTCTGGAGCTGTTTTCTTGTTCTCGGCTTGTCTTAGGACTCGTCTTCGTCGTCGTCCGATTCGCTGGGGGGATGCAGCCGCAGCTGCGTAACATGGCGTTCGTTACCCGCTGTTACCTCGATCCGCCACCCGCTTTCGTGTTCCAGCATGGTCCCGACCGGCGGAACCTGCCCTGCCAGCACGAACGCCAGACCGCCCAGCGTGTCCACCGCTTCTTCCACTTCCGCCAGTTTCGGGTCGATTCTCTCGGCGATGTCTTCCAGCTCGACACGGGCGTCGGCGTCCCACATGCCGCTCTCAAGCGGCACGAGAAGATCCTCAGGAGCATCGTCGTGCTCATCCTCGATCTCGCCGACGATTTCCTCGACCAGGTCCTCGATGGTGATGATGCCGTCCGTCCCCGAGTATTCGTCGACGACGACCGCCAGGTGGGTGCGTTTCGCGCGCATGTCGGCCAGGACGTCGAGCGCGCCGCGTGCCTGCGGCACGAAAAGCGGCTGGCGCATCAGCGATTTCCAGTCTTCCGGCGGTTGGTGGCCGCGGGCAAGGAACGGGAACACGTCCTTGATGAGGACCATGCCGACGACATCGTCCAGCGTCTCGTCGAAGACGGGCAGGCGGCTGTGGCCATGCTCGGCGAACGCCTCGATCACTTCGTCCCAGCTCGCGGTGGCGGGGACGGCGATGATCTCGCCGCGCGGGATCGCGACATCGTCGGCGTCATGCTCGCTGAAATGCAGGAGATTCCTGAGCATCTGCAGCTCGATCGGCGACAAGTCACCGTTGTGCTGCCCGACTTCGCCGCTCTCTTCGGAGTGTTCGTCGATCACCTCTTCGAGCTGCGCGCGAAGCGACTGGTCGCCGTCACCGCGATCGAAAAAGCGCCTGATCAATCGCCATAGCGTACGGCTACTGTCCGAATCTCCGGTGCCGGACTCGCTCTGGCGGCCATTCTCGGCCATTTTTCCGCTTATGCCCCTTTAGTCTTTTCCGGCCCGTCATATGGGTCTTCGATACCCAAAAGGGCAAGGGCCTTTGTTTCCAAAGCTTCCATGGCGGTCGCCTCCTCGGCAGAAATCTCGTGATCGTGACCGGCAAGGTGAAGCAGGCCATGAACGATCAGGTGGGCGGCATGGCCTTCGATCGTCACGCCCTTTTCCGCCGCTTCGCGCGTGCAGGTCTCCAGCGCCAGGGCAATGTCGCCGATCAGCTCGGGCGGACCGTCCGGGGCAAGTGCAAGCAGCTCGTCACGCGCAAGCATCGGAAAGGAAAGGACATTGGTCGGCTTGTCCTTGTCGCGCCATTCGCGGTTGAGAGCATGAACCTCCTCGTCACCGGCGAACAGCAGGCTCGCGGACAGGCGGGGATTGGCAAGCTCGGGAGCGACGCGCGCAGCGGCCTCCGCGGCGCGCTCCGCAAGGGCTTGCCAGTCCGTGGCGGAGGCCCAGGGGGCTTCGATGGAGATGTCGAGTTCCAATGACTTCATTCCAGTTCGTCATCCCCGCGAAAGCGGGGACCCCGCTTTCGCGGGGATGACGTAGAAGTTGGTTCCAGCTCATCGAGCTTAATCACCTTTGCCCTCGTAGGCCTCGACGATGCGGCCGACGATCGGGTGGCGCACGACGTCGCCGGCGCCGAAACGGACGACGGACATGCCTTCCACCTCTTCGAGCCGTTTCACGGAGTCGGCGAGCCCGCTCATCGTGTCTCCGCCCGGAATGTCGACCTGCTTCGGGTCGCCGCACACCACCATCCGGCTGTTCTGGCCGAAGCGGGTTAGGAACATCTTCATCTGGGCCGGCGTGGTGTTCTGCGCCTCGTCGAGGATCACGAAGGCATCGGCCAGCGTGCGGCCGCGCATGAAGGCGATCGGCGCGATTTCGATCTCGCCGCTGGCGATGCGCCGCTCGACCTGTTCGGGCGGCATGCAGTCGTAAAGCGCGTCGTAGAGCGGTCGCAGATAGGGGTCGACCTTCTCCTTCATGTCGCCGGGCAGGAAGCCGAGGCGCTCGCCGGCTTCGACCGCGGGGCGCGACAGGATCAGGCGCTGCACAGAGCCGCTGATCAGCTGGCTGACGGCCTGCGCCACGGCAAGATAGGTCTTGCCGGTGCCGGCTGGGCCGAGCGCGAAGATGATGTCCTTGGATGCCAGCGCGCGCATGTAGTCGATCTGCGTGGCAGAGCGCGGCACGATCGTCTTCTTGCGCGTGCGGATCATCACCTGCGGAGCATCGACGCCTCCGGCGATGATGCCTTCGAGCGTTGGCTCGCTCGACATCGCGATCAGCGATTCCACCACGCCGGGATCGAGTTCCTGGCCTTGCAGCAGCTGCTGATGCATGCCTTTCAGCACGTCGCGCGCACGGGCGACGGCATCATCGGGCCCTTCGATCTGGACTCGGTTGCCGCGCGCCGAAATGTAGACGCCAAGGCGGTTTTCGATCTGAACGAGATTGGCGTCGAACTGGCCGAACAAGGTGCCGAGGATGTCGGCCTCTTCGAACTCTATCTCCACCCGGGCGCGTCGAGGCGCCTCAAGGCGAAATGGCGCCACATCATCGGCGCGAGCAGGTTTTCGAGCCATGCGCTCCTTTCATGCGGGGTCAGCTAGTCCCTGAATGCAAGATACGCCTGCTATGTTGCAGTGCAAGGACACAGTTTTGACAATGCCGAAAAAGTGATCAGGCGTGTGCCGGTTGCAACAGGGTGCCACGCAGCGAATTCGGCCCGGCTTCTGCGAGTTCGACCGTCACGATGTCGCCGATCGCTGCCTCGCCCCCCGGTTCATCGGCGAAATGGACCGATTGCAGCCAGGGCGACTTGCCGAGCCATTGGCCGGGATGCTTGCCCTTGCGCTCGACCAGGATTTCGCAGTGTTTGCCGACGCTTTTCCGGTTGAATGCAAGCTGGTCGCGGTTGAGCGCGGCCTGAAGGCGCTGCAGCCGTTCGTCCATCGCTTCGGCAGGGACCTGACTGTCCATCGTCGCGGCCGGTGTGCCGGGACGGGGGCTGTATTTGAAGCTGAAGGCCTGCGCGTAACCCACTGAATCGACGAGCTTGAGCGTGTCCTCGAATTCCGCTTCGGTCTCGCCGGGGAAGCCGACGATGAAGTCGCCGGACAGGGCGATGTCGGGTCGGACGGCGCGTACCCGGTCCAGAATCCGCAGGTAGCTTTCCACGGTGTGGCTCCGGTTCATCGCCTTGAGGACGCGGTCGTTGCCAGCCTGCACCGGCAAGTGAAGGTAAGGCATCAGCTTGTCGATCTCGCCGTGGGCGGCGATCAGCCCGTCGGTCATGTCGTTGGGATGGCTGGTAGTGTAGCGGATGCGTTTCAGGTCCGGCAGCCCGGCAAGTTCGCGGATCAGCCCGTCGAGCCCGATCACACGGCCTTTCGCGTCCTCACCGGTCCAGGCGTTGACGTTCTGGCCCAGCAGGGTGATTTCCTTCGCTCCCGCTTCCAGCAGCTTTTGCGCTTCTTCCAGCAAGGCGCTGAACGGGCGTGAGACTTCCGCGCCGCGCGTATAGGGCACCACGCAGTAGGTGCAGAACTTGTCGCAACCTTCCTGCACGGTGAGGAAGGCGGATGGGCCGGAGCGGCGCCGCTGGGGCAGGGCCCCGAACTTGGTTTCGGCCGGCATGTCGGTATCGGTCACCCGCTTGCCTTGCCCGGCCTCCGCCAGCATCTCGGGCAGGCGGTGATAGGCCTGCGGGCCGACGACCATGCGCACGGCCGGGGCGCGGGCCATGATCTCCTCGCCCTCGGCCTGCGCCACGCAGCCTGCAACCGCGATCAGCGGGGAGGAACCGTCTTCACGCCTGAGCCGGCCGATGTCGGAATAGACCTTCTCGGCCGCTTTCTCGCGGATATGGCAGGTGTTGAGCACGACGAGGTCGGCTTCCTCGCCTTCGGGCGCGGGCGCGATGCCCTGCTCGGCCAGCACCTCGGCCATGCGATCGCCGTCATAGACGTTCATCTGGCAGCCGAAGCTCTTGACCCGGTAGGTCTTCGGGGACGGGGTGGGGCGCATGGGCGGGCCGATAGCGGAATTAGCGGCGGATGGACAGTGGTTGACGATGAGGCCGGCGCGCTACGCGGCTTGTCGTCATCCACGGCGATCACATGGCCGGGGCGCTGCCGAGCGCGCTAGAGCCCGAGCTGGGCTGCCAGCGCCGCATGATCGGGCTCCGGCCAGCCCCAGAGGCGGGAGGTGCTGACCGAGAGGCAGCCGGTCTTGAACGCCGTGAAATCGAGATACCAGTCGAGATCTTCGACCGATATGCCGGTGATCTCCTGCCACAGCGCTATCGTTTCCTCTCGAGTTCCCATGCCGTCGAGGTGCGGCTTGTCTGCGGTTTTCTCATGCGCAAACGCCGACATCTGCAGCCACCAGGCGAGATCGTGCAACGCTCCGCCCAGCGAGGCCTGCTCCCAGTCCATGACTGCGATGACGTCGAAATTGTCGTCGAACATCATGTTGCCGAGCCGCGCGTCGCCCCAGACGAGGCCTTCCGGCTGGTTCTTCGGCCAGCGTGCCCGAAGCGCATCGCGGGCCGCATCGAGAACGGGCCATCGCTTCTCCCGGCTTACCCATTCCACGAAACGGTCGTATTTGTCCCATTCCTGTTCGAGCCCCGAGCGCGCGCCTTCGGGGCCGGCGAGGAACTGTACCCGATCGAGCGGTGTCCGCTGGATCAGCGCAAGATTGCGCACGCCGTTCTCCCAGAATTTGCGCCGTTGCGCCGGTGTCGCATCGGCAACCCAGCCGGTTTCGCGATAGGGTGGGAAGGTCACGGCAACAAGACCGGTCAGCTTCTTCATGACGAAGAACGGTGCGCCGACAAGGCTCGGATCCTCCTCATAACCGATGGTCTCGGCAACCGGCACGATGGCGAGCTCATGCAAGACGCGCATCACGCGGTACTGCTCCTCGAACAGGTCGTCCGGATAGACCTGGTTGGCGTCCGGCTTGACGCGGATGACATAGCCCTGGCTGCAGTCTCGCCCGCCTTCGCTCCACGTCGCGTCGAACAGGATCGTCTCGTGCGATCGCCCCGCCCCGCGCGGGTAATCTGGGTTCGATATTGCGAGATTCCTCGCTCCCGGCAGCTTGCTTTCCAGCCAGGGGACCAGCTGGTCCCCCAACTCGGCAAGGTCTCGGGTGCGGGGGGCGACGATCTGGTCGGACATGACCTTCCTCTCCAAAATGACTGTACGAGGACAAGAACAGCACTTTGAACAGAGTTTGCCAATCCGGGCCGTGCCGTGAAGACGGTTCCTAAATCTCGACAAACCGGCTAACCGCGCGGCCATGTCCGAGACCAACACTCTCCACGCCGCCTTTGCCGGCCATGTTTCCTCTGCGCTCGATGCGCTGGAGGCAGCGGGCGCGCTGCCCGCCGGGCTGAACCGCGCAGCCATTACCGTCGAGCCGCCGCGCGATCCGTCCCACGGCGATCTGGCCACCAACGCCGCGATGGTGCTGGCCAAGCCTGCGGGCATGAAGCCGCGCGACCTGGCCGAGGGGCTGGTGGCGGAGCTGGCGAAGCTGCCGCAGGTGACGGGCGCCGAGATCGCCGGTCCGGGGTTCATCAACCTTCGCCTCTCGCGCGAGGCGTGGCTGGCCGAGCTGCGTGGCATTGCCACGACGGGCGCCGATTACGGCCGTTCGGCCGTGGGCGGCGGGACGACAGTCAATATCGAATACGTCTCCGCCAATCCCACCGGGCCGATGCACATGGGGCATTGCCGGGGCGCTGTGGTGGGCGACGCGCTGGCGGCGTTGCTTGAGTTTTCCGGGCACAAGGTGGTGCGCGAATATTACGTCAACGACGCCGGCGGGCAGGTCGACGTGCTCGCCCGCTCCGTACACCTGCGCTACCGCGAGGCGCTGGGCGAGGATATCGGCGAGATTCCGGAAGGGCTTTATCCGGGCGCCTACCTGGCACCGACAGGCCACCGATTGGCCACCCACTACGGCAGCAAGTTCGTCGATGCGCCCGAAAGCGACTGGCTGGTGCTGTTCCGCAAGGAAGCGGTGGCCGACATGATGGCGATGATCCGCGAGGATCTCGGCCTGCTCGGCATCCACCATGACATATTCTCTTCGGAAGCCGAACTCCAGGCAGCCGGCAAGCCCGCCGAGGCGGAGGCCTGGCTGCGCGAGCGCGACCTTGTCTACGACGGCATGCTCGAGGCGCCCAAGGGCAAGACGCCCGAGGATTGGGAGCCGGTCGAACTGCCGCTGTTCCGCTCGACGAAGTTTGGCGACGATCAGGACCGGCCGATCAAGAAGTCTGACGGCAGCTGGACCTATTTTGGCGCCGATCTCGCCTATCACTACCAGAAGGCGCAATCGGCGGACGCCCTAGTGGACATCTGGGGCGCGGACCACGCGGGCACCGTCAAGCGCATCAAGGCAGCGGTTGCGGCGATGACCGGGGCGGAAGGGGAAGCGATCCCCTTCGAGGTCAAGCTGGTGCAGATGGTCCAGCTGCTGCGCGACGGTGAACCGGTGAAGATGTCAAAGCGCGCCGGGACTTTCATCACGCTCGCCGATGTCGTGCGCGAAGTCGGCAAGGACGTGGTGCGCTTCACCATGCTCACCCGCAAGCCCGAAGCACAGATGGACTTCGATTTTGCCAAGGTGGTCGAGGCGTCGAAGGACAACCCGGTATTCTACGTTCAGTATTGCCATGCGCGCGTGAGTTCGACGTTGCGCAAGGCCGCCGCCGAAGGACTCGGCCCTTCCGGTGCCGATCTGGAACTGCTGGAGGAAGAAGAACTCGAGTTGGTAAAGCTCGCTGCACAGTTCCCGCGCATCGTCGAAGCGGCCGCCGCCGCGCGCGAGCCGCATCGCATCGCCTTTTTCCTCCACGATCTGGCGGCTGCATTTCATGCTTACTGGAACCTGGGTAACGACCGGCCCGAAAAACGCTTCATCGTGGTACAAAATGGTAAACTAACTGGTGCTAGACTGTTCCTTGCAACACAAATAGGTCAACTTGTACGCAACGGCCTGGCGCTGCTGGGCGTTGAGGCCGTGGAGGAAATGTAGCGATGACTGTGTCCGACGACGATCCGACCAACGGCACCGAAGGCGAGAACACGCCTGCCGAAGCCAACGACGAGCCGTCGGGTGCGGAACAGGGCGACAGCGAATTCGTCTCCGATGAAACGGCCGAGGAAACCGCACAGCTCGATCTCGGCGACGACGACGCGGCGCTGCCGTGGCTGGAAGGCGACGACGAGGAGGAATTCGAAAGCGGCAATTCCGGCCAGCTCATAGCCCTGCTGCTGCTGGGCCTGCTGGCGATCGGCCTGGTCGTCGGCGGCATCTGGTGGATGTCGCAGCGTTCTACCGATCCCGAGCTCGTCGCCGACGGCAGCGTGATCGAGGCCCCCGAGGAGCCCTACAAGGAAAAGCCCGAGGATCCGGGCGGCAAGACTTTCGAAGGCACGGGCGACACCAGCTTTGCCGTCTCGCAAGGCGAGACGCGTCCGGCCCGGCTGGGCGAGGCTTCGCCGGTTCCGGAGCCGGGCTTCTCCTCGATGGAGAAGGGCAGCGAGACCGCAACGCCGAAGCCGTCGGCCAGTGCGTCGCCGACGCCTGCCGCAACGTCGTCCGCGCCGGACAGCAAGAGCGTCGGCGTTCAGGTTGGCGCCTTCTCGACGCGTGAATCGGCGGAAGCGGGCTGGGGCAAGCTGTCTGCGCAGTATTCGGCGCTTTCCGGCCTTCGTCACCGGATCGTCGAGGGACAGGCGGATATCGGCAAGGTCTATCGCCTGCAGGCGCTGGCCGACGATGCCGGCTCGGCCAGGTCGCTGTGCAGCAAGCTGAGGTCCGCCGGGCTCAATTGCCAGGTGAAGAACTAGCCGGGGCGACCGGTTCCGCACCGGTGAATTTCCACATGTGCGATAGCCCGCAAACTTGCGGAAACCGCGCATTGCTGCGATTTCCCTGCGGATGGTACCTGCGATCTTCGGTATTGCCGGACTGCGGCTGACGGACGACGAGCGCGCGTTCTTCCGCGATGCCGATCCCGCCGGGTACATATTGTTCGGCCGCAACGTCCAGGATCGCTCCCAGCTTCGCGCGCTGACCGATGAACTGCGCGCCATCGAGGGCCGCGATAAGCTGTTCATCTGCATCGACCAGGAAGGCGGCCGCGTCGCGCGGATGAAACCGCCGGAATGGCTCGCATTCCCGCCCGGCGAAGTCTTCGACCGATTGTATGAAATAGCCCCGGCCAGCGCGATCGAGGCGGCGCGGGCCAATGCCCGGGCGCTCGGTATGGATCTGGCGGAGGCGGGAGTCACGGTCGATTGCCTGCCGCTGCTCGATGTCCGCCAGCCGGGCGCGCACGACGTGATCGGCGACCGGGCGCTGGGCAGCGAGCCGCTGCGGGTCGCGGCGCTGGGAAGGGCGGTTCTCGTTGGGCTGGAGACGGCTGGAGTCGCTGGCGTGGTCAAGCACATCCCCGGCCACGGACGGGCGATGGCCGACAGCCACAAGGCCCTGCCGACGGTCGAGGCGAGCGAGCAGGAGCTGGAAACCGACCTCGCTCCGTTCAGGGCGCTTGCTGGCGCGAGGATCGGCATGACCGCGCATGTGCGCTACACCGCGTGGGATGCGGAGAACCCGGCTACGCTCTCGCCTTTCGTGATCGCTGAGATCATTCGCGGCAGGATCGGTTTCGACGGCCTGCTGCTTTCCGACGACCTCGACATGGAAGCGCTGTCCGGCGCAGTGCCCGAACGCGCCGCGCGTGCCGTTGCCGCCGGTTGCGACATCGCGCTCAACTGCTGGGCGAAGATGGACGACATGGTCGGCATCGCCGACCTGCTGCCCGACATGCCCCATGCCACTGCGGCAAGGCTCGATCGCGCGCTCGAGAATACGCGCGTCCATTCTCCCGACATGGCAATGCAGGCGGAGCTGATCACCAAGCGCGATGCCCTGCTCGGCGCGGCGGAGGTGCGGGCATGACCGTCGAAATCATACCCGATGCCGCCCTGCCGCTGGACGGCGAGGAAGAATGGGAGGGCCCCGGCGCGGTGGCGACTGACGACAACGCCCTCTATCTCGAACTGGAAGGTTGGGAAGGGCCTCTGGACCTGCTGCTGGACCTCGCCCGGCGCCAGAAAGTGGATCTGCGGCGCATTTCGATCCTCGCACTGGTCGACCAGTATCTCTCCTATATCGAACGGGCCGAGGCGCTGCGTCTCGAGCTCGCCGCCGATTACCTCGTGATGGCGGCGTGGTTGGCCTATCTGAAGTCGGCGCTGCTCCTGCCCAAGGACGAGCAGGAAGATCCCAGCCCCGAAGAACTTGCGCTGCGCCTTCAGTTGCGCCTGCAGCGGCTCGGCGCCATGCGCGAGGCCGCCGCCCGGTTGATGGCGCGGGACCGGCTGGGCCGCGAAGTCTTCCGCCGCGGCGCGCCCGAGGGTTTGCGTGTCGACCGCAAGAACCGCTGGCAGTGCGACTGGTTTGCGCTGGTCCAGGCCTACGGTCAGGTGAAGGCCCGCACGGCGCCGGTGGTCCACATGGTGCGCGAACGGGCGGTTATGACGCTGGAAAGCGCGCTGCAACGCGTTTCCTCCATGCTCGGCGTGCGGCTCGACTGGATGGAGCTGCAGGAATTCCTGCCGCCCCATGCCGATGTCCAGCTCAGGCGGTCGGCCCTGGCGTCCAGTTTCGTTGCGGCGCTGGAGCTGGCACGCCTCGGAAAGGCGGAACTGGCGCAGGACGAGATTTTCGGGCCGCTGCGGCTCAAGGCGATCAAGCAATGACCACTCCGGAAGATCAGGACGACCGGGCGCAGGACGACCTGCTCCGCGCGGTGGAAGCGACGCTGTTCGCCGCCGAGGAGCCGATGACGGCCGAGGCGATTTCCACCCATCTGGGGGGTGCGGAGGTGCGCGAGGCGCTCAGGGAGCTCGCCGCGCATTACGAGGGGCGGGGCGTGGAGCTGGTCGAACGCGGCAGGCGCTGGCACTTCCAGACCGCGCCGGACCTTGCCCATCTGCTGCGGCGCGAGCGCGAGGAAGTGCGGCGCCTGTCCCGCGCGGCGACCGAAGTTCTGGCGATCATCGCCTATCACGAGCCGGTCAGCAGGGCCGAGATCGAATCGATTCGCGGCGTGCAGACCGCAAAGGGCACGCTCGACGTGCTGATGGAAGCCGGATGGGTGCGCGCCGCCGGGCGCCGCGAAGTGCCGGGACGGCCGGTCATCTATGCGACAACGCCCGATTTCCTGGCCCATTTCGGACTCAAGTCGCGCAAGGAGCTGCCCGGAATCGACGAATTGCGCGCGGCCGGCCTGCTCGATCCGGTCGACGACGAGATGGTCGCCATGGAACTGGCCGGAGACCAGCAATCCGAAGCTTCGGACGAGGAGACTCCGCCGGAAACTGCGGACTGACTGGCAAGGGCGCGGTCAATGCCCTATATCGGGCAGCGGACTCCCATAGAGGTTTTGCACAATGAATATCGGGCCCTGGCAACTTATCATCATCGCGCTCGTCATCCTCGTCCTGTTCGGGCGCGGGCGAATCTCCGAAATGATGGGTGATTTCGGCAAGGGAATCAAAAGCTTCAAGAAGGGTATGGCCGACGAGTCGGAAACGCCTGCCGCGCCGCCCCAGCAGCTTTCGCAGCAGGCGCCGCCGGCGCCGGAGGCCAAGCGGGAGCCGGCTCCGGCCGAAAGCGGGAGCGCGAACGGCGGCAACTGATCCGCCGCAAAGGGTGGAACAGAATTCATGTTCGACATCGGCGCGACCGAACTCCTTCTGATCGTCATCGTCGCGGTGATCGTGATCGGGCCGAAGGACCTGCCGCTCGCCATGCGCACGGCGGGGCGGTGGATCGGCAAGGTCCGGCGCGTCTCCGGCCATTTCCGTTCGGGTATCGAGTCGATGATCCGCGAAGCCGAACTGGAAGAAATGGAACGCAAGTGGCGCGAGCAGAACGAAGCGATCATGAAGGAGCATCCCGGCGCGCCGGAGACGGAAGCTGCGGCCCCTTCGCCCGCTTCGGCGGAGGGGGCGCTGGCCGAGCCGCAAGCCCAATCCGGTGCGCAGGACGCACGACAGGACGAGGGGCAGCCGGAACCGGCCCGGGACAAGGCCGAACCGCAGCTTCCCCTGCCACCGCCGTAAGCGCGCGACCATGGTCCTGAAGATCAACGATATCGACGATACGCAGGCGCCGCTGCTCGATCACCTGATCGAGTTGCGGACCCGGCTGCTGCGGTGTGTCGTTGCGCTGGGCATTGCGTTCGCCGTCTGCCTCTATTTCGCCGACGACATCTTCGGCTTTCTCGTCCAGCCGCTGACTTCGGCCTTCCCGGAAGGTCAGGGACGGCTGATCTACACCAAGCTTTACGAGGCCTTCTTCGTCGAGCTGAAAGTGGCGCTGTTCGCCGCCTTTTTCGTCAGTTTCCCGATCATCGCCAACCAGCTCTGGGCCTTCGTCGCGCCCGGGCTCTATGCGCGCGAGAAGAAGGCGTTCCTCCCGTTCCTGATCGCGACGCCGGTGCTGTTCACCCTGGGAGCGGCGATGGCGTATTACGTCGTCATGCCCACCGCCTTCAGCTGGTTCCTCGGCTTCGAGGGCGAGCGCGGCGGACTCAAGCTGGAGGCCCTTCCGGGCACCGGCGACTACCTCTCGCTCGTGATGCAGTTCATCCTTGCGTTCGGCATCAGCTTCCTGCTGCCGGTGCTGCTGATGCTGCTGAACCGGGCAGGCATCGTCACCCGCGACCAGCTTGCCAAGGCGCGCCGCTACGTCATCGTCGCGATCTTCATCACGGCTGCCGTCATCACGCCGCCGGATATCGTCTCACAGCTCCTGCTGGCGACGCCGCTGCTGGTGCTGTTCGAAGGCTCACTGGTGCTGATGCGCTTCAGCGAGAAGAAGGCGGAGCGCGAACGGGCGGAAGAGGAAGCCGGGCAGGCCGCCGAAACGCAGGACGGAGCACCGGCCGAATAACGCGACGGTACCTATCGTCCCTCTGCGGGCGCGCTTTCCTTCGCTTCATACACCAGCTTGCCGCCGACCCATGTCTGGAGGACCTGTATCGCGCGAAGCTCGTCCGGCGTCGCGAGCAGGGGGTCGCGGTCAACCAGCACGAAGTCGCCACGCTCGCCGCGGGCGATCCGCCCCAGCCTGCCGTCGGCCAGCAGGGCGTGGGCAGCGCCGGTGGTGTAGGCGGCCAGCGCCGCTTCACGCGTCAGCCTCTCCTGCGGCTGCCACCCGCCGAACGGCTGGCCGTACCCATCCTGGCGGGTGATCGCCTGTGCCATGCCCGCAAAAGGCCGCGGCGCCTTGTCCGGCGCGGACGAGCCGAAGGCCAGCACCGCGCCGGAGGCGGCCAGCGATTTCCACGGCTGGGCGCTTGCCAGCCGCTCAGGTCCGAGCCTGGCTTCCGCCACGGCGCGATCGGTCTCCGCCAGTTGCGGCTGCATCGACAGGGAGACGCCGTAGGAGCCGATGCGGGCCATGTCTGCCGGATCGACGACCTGCGTGCGCTCGATGCGCCAGCGCCGGTCGCCCGTGTAGGTTCCCTTGAGCTCCTCGATGGCGTCGAGCACCGTTGCGACGGCGCCGTCGCCCGAGGCGCTTACGGCGACCTGGAAGTTGTCGATCGCGCCGCGGCTCATCAGGTTCTTGAGCTGGGTCTCGGTCAGGCCGGCGCGCCCGGTGCTCGCCGGATCGTCGGCATAGGGCGCCTTCAGCGCGGCGGTGCGGTTCGCGAGCGTACCGTCGAGCGCGAGGAACAGGCCGTTCAGCCGCAGCCGGTCCCCGTAGAGCCATGGCGTGGGGCCGGGGCCGCCGATCAGCGCCATGGCTTCCGGTCCCGCCGCGTAGGCGACGATCCGCAGGTTGAGCCTGCCCAGGTCGCCGGCGCGGCGATAGGCCTGCCAATCCTCGATCGTCGTGCCCATGTCGGCAACGGCGGTGATGCCCTGGGCCAGCAACAGCTGCTGGGCCTTGGCGAGCGCCGCATCGCGGTCTTCGGGGCGCGGCGGCGGCAAGGTGCGGCCATCCTGCGAGGCCGGCGCGGCCTCCTCCCGCGTCAGCAGCGAGAGCCCCAGCTTCATCACCTGCACATGTGAATCGATCAGCCCGGGGATCAGCACGCGGCCCTTGGCGTCGAACCGGTAGTCGACATTGCCCGGCCGCTTGTCGCGGCGGGACAGCACCTGTTCGATCCGCCCGTCGTCGCCGACCAGGACGCCGTTGAAATGATCCACCCGCCCGTCCTCGTCGAGCGTAAGTCCGTTGACATTGTCGATCAGGACGTCGGCGTGGGCAGGGAAGGCGACAGCAAGGAACAGCGCCGCCGCGACGGCTCTCACTTGGCGCCTCTTCGCGGCAGCCGCCTGATCAATGCGCTCGTGTCCTCGCGGCCGCCGCCCATCGCCTGGAGTTCGGCATAGAACTGGTCGACCAGCGCCGCCACCGGCAGCGAAACGCCGATGCCGCGGCCTTCGTCCATGGCGAGGCCGAGGTCCTTGCGCATCCAGTCGATCGCGAACCCGAAATCGAACTCGTCGGCGGCCATCGTCATCCAGCGGTTGTCCATCTGCCAGCTCTGCGCCGCGCCGCCGGAGATCGCCTCGAACACCTTCTCCATGTCGAGATGGGATGACTGCGCGAACCGCACCGCCTCGGCCAGGCTCGCGACGATCCCGGCGATGCAGATCTGGTTGGCCATCTTGGTCGTCTGGCCGGCGCCGGCCTTGCCGACATGGACGATCCGGGAGGAATAGGCGGACATCACCGGGCTGCCGGCTTCGATGGCGTCTGCCCGGCCGCCGCACATCAGCGTGAGCGTGCCGTTCTCCGCGCCGATCTGGGAGCCGGTCATCGGCGCGTCGATGCAATGGATCTGGAGATCGCGCGCTTCCACCGCGATCTGGCGGGCGATCCGCGCCGACACCGTGGTGTGGTCGATGAACACGCCGCCCTTGCCAAGCGTGGAAAACACCCCCTGCGGACCGAGCACGACGTCGGCGAGGTCGTCGTCATTGCCGACGCAGGTGATCACGACGTCCGCTCCTCTGGCAGCTTCGGCCGGGCTCTCCGCGACGCGGGCCGCCAGGCCGGGATTGGCCTCCTGCCATTTCTCCGCGCGGATCGGCGAGCGGTTGTAGATGGTGAGTTCGTGGCCGGCATTGCCGATATGGCGGGCGATCGCCCCGCCCATCACGCCGAGGCCGAGAAAGGATACTTTGCGTTTTTCGCTCATGAAGCGCTGAATAGCGTCTTTTCGGCGAATGCAAACCTGCGATGGCTGCGATGCGGGGCTCCGAACAGCGAAGCGCTTTCAATTTTCGCCACTTTCCTCTAGGCCGCGCGCGCATGAACGAGCCAGCTATCAAGCCCGAAGCGGGAGATACTCCGCTCCTGACCGCCGACGATGTGCGCGCTGCGGCGACGCGCATTTCCGGCGCCGTCGTGCGCACGCCGACGATGCACAGCAGGACGCTCAGCGAAATCACCGGCGCCGAGATTTACCTCAAGTTCGAGAATCAGCAGTTCACCGCCGCCTACAAGGAGCGCGGTGCTCTCAACGCCATGCTGATGATGGGCGGGGGCAGCGCCAATCGCGGCGTGATCGCCGCTTCGGCCGGCAACCATTCGCAGGGCCTGTCCTATCACGGCAGGCGACTTGGCCTGCCGGTGACGATCGTGATGCCGCGCACCACTCCCACTGTGAAAGTGATGCAGACCGAAAGCGTCGGCGGAACGGTGGTGCTCGAAGGCGAGAATTACGACGAGGCCTACGCCCATGCCTGCCGGCTGGAGCACGAGCTCGGGCTGACGTTCGTCCATCCCTTCGACGATCCGCGCGTGGCCGCGGGGCAGGGGACGGTCGCCCTCGAAATGCTCGAGGACGTGCCGGAGATCGATACTCTGGCCATTCCGGTCGGCGGCGGCGGACTGGCCGCCGGCATGGGAACCATCGCGCGCGACATCAGGCCCGACATCAGGCTGATCGGCGTCGAGGCCGAACTTTTCCCTTCGATGTACAACCTGCTCAAGGGCGAGGACCGGCCGATCGGCGGCGATACGCTGGCCGAGGGTATTGCCGTGTTCGAGCCGGGCAAGTTCACCTCGAAGGTGCTGCAGGGCCTGCTCGACGATTTCGTCCTGGTAACCGAATCGCAGCTCGAACAGGCTCTGGCGCTGCTGCTGCAGATCGAAAAGACCGTGGTCGAAGGCGCCGGCGCGGCCGGGCTCGCCGCAGTCCTTGCGCATCGCCAGCTGTTCGAGGGCCGCAAGGTCGGGATCGTCCTGTCGGGCGGGAACATCGATACGCGCCTGCTGGCGAACGTGCTGCTGCGCGACCTTGCCCGGTCCGGACGGCTGGCGCGCTTGCGGCTCTACATGCAGGACCGGCCAGGCTCCCTGTTCAAGGTCGCCAAGGTGTTCGACATGCACAATGTCAACATCATAGAAGTCTCGCACCAGCGCATCTTCACGCATCTGCCCGCCAAGGGGCTGGTCACCGACATCGAATGCGAAGCGCGCGACAAGGAGCAGCTGGAAGCGCTGGTAACCGCGCTCAGGGGCGAAGGTTTCGAAGTCAGCCAGGTCGAGCTTAACTGACGCTCGCGCCACCGCCTCAGGGCGGGACAATCTTCGCCACAGGCACGCGGCTGTGCAAAATAAGTCTCCATTAACCGCAATTCTTGGTTAAAAGACTTTCAACGCGCGGGTGGGGTATGCATAGTTGCGCGTGAGCCCAGAAACGTATGCAAGACAGGAAGAGGACGCGAAACGCCCGTGACTGCACCCGTTCGCTTTCCCCGGTTTTTCGTAACCAGCCCGGCACCGTGCCCCTATCTGCCGGGCAAGGCCGAGCGGAAGGTTTTCACCGAGTTGAAGGGGCCGCACGCGGATTCGCTGAACGACGCGCTTGGCCGGATCGGCTTCCGCCGCAGCCAGACCGTCGCTTATCGCCCGTCATGCATCGGCTGTTCGGCCTGCGTTTCGGTCCGCGTCGTCTCCGACGAATTTGCGCCATCCTCCACCCAGAAGCGGAACCTCAAGCGCAATGGCGACCTCGTCGCCACGATTTGCGAGCCCTGGTCGACGTCCGAGCAGTTTGAACTGCTGCAGCGCTATCTCGGCGTGCGCCATCCCGGCGGCGGGATGACGACCATGGACGACGTGGATTTCGCCGACATGGTCGAGCATACGCCTGTGACGAGCTGGATCATCGAATATCGCGAACCTTCCGAGGACGGCGTGACGCCGGGCCGGCTGGTCGGCGCCTGCCTCACCGACCGGCAGGGCGACGGGTTGTCGATGATCTACAGCTTCTACGATCCCGATCACGAAAGCCGCTCCGGGCTGGGTAACTACATCATCCTCGATCATATCCGCCGTGCGGCGGAGATGGGCCTGCCCTATGTCTATCTCGGCTACTGGGTCGAAGGCTCCCCGCGCATGCAGTACAAGGTGCGCTATCGCCCGCTGGAGCGCCTTACGCGCGACGGCTGGGAGCTCATCCCGGCCGAAGAGCAGGACCGCCTGATCGCGAACGCCGCCAACCAGCGCCGCGACGAGTCTCCCGCTCTGGAAGGCAGCGCCAAGGACGGGGTTCCGGGCGTGCAGGAGCACTACAAGTTCGTAGGCTAGGGGCGGAACGCCCGGCTTGGCGCGTGCTCAGCTTGCCGTCAGTGCGAAGAACCTGTCGAGAATACCGGCAATCTCCTCTGCCGTCTTGTCGGGGGCCTTGCCCAGCCACCAGGTCAGCACGTCCAGGGTGACGCCGCACATGATGGTCGCGCTTATCTCCGGGGGTAGCCATTCCATCACGGTGGGCCACTGATCGAATCGCATTTCGACCTGGCTGACGAAGAGCTGCCTGATGTTTCCGGCGGCGCCGCCCGCCAGCAACGCCCGCCACAGACGTTCGTTCTCATGGACGTGTTCGCACATCGTCAGCGTCGATGCATGGCTGCTTTCAGTCGAGAACATCGGCAGCGTGAGATCGAGCAGCGCCGAGATCTCGTCGTCGGCGAGATCCGAAAGCAACGCCTCCTTGTCCGGGTAGTGCCTGAAGAAGGTCGTATAGGCGATGTCCGCCTCGTTCGAGATGTCGCGAATCGTGATCTGCTCGAACGGCTTGTCGAGAAGCAGGTGTTGCAGGGCCAGCCGCAGCGCCTTGCGGGTCTTCCGGATGCGCCGGTCAGGCTGAGTGACGGTATTCAAGGGGTCGTCTCCGAAAGGCTAGTCTCATTCCGCAGGTGCGAACTCGCCATAGAAGCGGCCCAACCGATTGGGAAGTCGAAGTAAGAAAAGCTACACTGTGTCCGTTATAGGATTACATGTTGCATTAACCAAGCAGGAGCGTTAGTCCATCCGTGAAGGGAGAGGGTGGACCAATGTCAAAGAGCTTGCAGGACATATTGCTGGGCTCCGTCCCGGTTGTCGGCCTCATCTGGATCGCCGCATTTCTGGTGTTCCCGGGGATCACTCCGATGTCGCCGCAGATGACGGCGGCGGACGTGGCCAGCTTCTATTCGGACCCGGACAACGCCACGAACGTGCGGTACAGCATGATCGTATTCAACTGGTTCGAAATAGGCATGGTGCCGCTCTATGCGGCGATCGCGGTGCTCATGCAGCGCATGTCCCACCGCAGCGGTCCGCTGTCGTATGTCTACCTCGCAGCGACGCTGAGCAGCGCGTGCCTGTTCGCCGCCGCCAACTGTTTCTGGATCGTCGCGGCCTATCGTCCGGACCGGGCTCCGGAAGCGATGCAGCTTCTCAGTGATCTTGGCTGGATCTGCTTCATCGTCCCGACCGGCTTCCTGATCGCGCAGAACCTGACCGTGGCGTTCGCGGTCTACCTCGACAAGCAGGTCACGCCGGTCTTCCCGACCTGGGTAGGGCACTTCAACATCCTTGCGGCGCTCGCCTTCGTCCCCGCGGCCTTTGCGGCCACATCGCTCGAAGGGCCGCTGGCCTGGGACGGCGCGCTGTCGTTCGATCTCAGGATCTGGTCGTTCGCCATCTACAACCTGGTGATGTTCCTGGTCGCCTGGAATGCGCGGCATCGCATGCTCGAGGAAGGGGAACCGGCATGACCGCATCGCCTCCCCCGATACCGAGCGGCTATCTCGCCAAGATAGCCTGGCACTGGCGGCACAACCCCAAGGCAGACCTGTGGATCGCGTGGTTCAGCATCCCCATCGCCTACAACATCATGGGGATCTGCTATTTCACGCTGACGCACATGATGCCGCCGCCCACTGCGACCAAGTCACAGGCCGAAGTGGTCGAATTCCTCACCAGTTTCAGCGACCAGATCCGTGTCGGCTTCGGCGTCATGATGATCTCGCTGGGCTTCCTGGTCTGGGCCAACGGCCTGATCGGCTGGCTGATCATGCGGATGCAGGTGCCCTACGCCAAGGCCTGGGGACTCGCCTATATGGTGGCGATGTGCGGGGGCAGCCTGACTGGCGCCTACATGAGCGGGTTCACCCTTTCGCTCGCCGCGATGCGGCCCGATCGCGATCCGGAGTATTCGCAGCTCCTCTACGACGTCACCTATCTGTCGTTCGACGGCACGATGGGATTCTTCCTGTTCGGCAGCCTGATCTGGACCGTCGTCATCCTCACCGACAAGAGCCGCATCTTTCCGAAGTGGTTCGGCTATACCTGCATCTGGAACTTCACCACGGAGTTCCTCGTCAGCACGGCGATGATCACCCAGGACGGCCCGTTCGCATGGGACGGGACGATCGCGTTCTACATCGATACCGTCGTCTACATCTTCTGGCAGATCATCTACGCGATCGTGCTGTTCTACGCGATCAGGCGCGTCGACGTGCCGATGGACGGATTCCGCCGCGCACGGTCGGGCAACGTCCCGCAGGCGCAACCTGAAATCGGGGCGTCACTCGCGCCGCAGGCCACCTGAGGAGGCGCTGGTCATGGCAAGCAAGTCTCCCGACAGCCCACTCGAAATGAGCGAGGCCGAGGCGGCCAGAATCGAACGGCACGACGAGAATCCGCTCGACGGCATCTGGATATTCATCGTCGGTGACCTGTTCATCTTCGGCAGCTACTTCGTGACCTATGCGCTGTGGCGCCACTGGTACAGCGAGGAGTTCATCGCCAGCCAGCAGGTGCTGAGCCAGGGCTTCGGCATCTTCAACACGCTGGTACTGCTGGCCAGCTCCTGGTTCGTGGCTGCGGCGATCCGCGCCCAGCGCGCCGGGGATTACGATGCCGCCGGCCGGCTGACCCTGCTGACCATGGGGTGGGGGCTGACCTTCGTCGTCTCGAAGCTCACCGAGTGGGTCATCAAGATCCGGGAAGGCTACACCTTCACCTCGGACATGTTCTTCCAGTTCTACTATTTCATGACCGGGGTTCATATCCTGCACGTCCTGTTCGGCATGCTCGCGCTCCTGCGCCTCTATGTCGAGGTGAAGGACCCGGTCTGCCGCAACAACGACACCGCCGAATCCTGTGCGGCGTTCTGGCACATGGTCGACCTGCTCTGGCTGGTCATTTTCGCACTCATGTACCTGATGAGGTAAGCCATGAATTATCTCTTCAAGGATCGACTGGCGCTGGTCTGGATCGGCCTTACGATCCTGACCTATGTTTCCTGGCAGCTGAGCGCATGGCGCCAGCAGGAGATACAGGTGGATCTCGCCGTATCGATGACGGTCATCGTCCTGGCCGTGATCAAGGCGCGTTTCGTGCTGCGCATCTTCATGGAGATCGGCCACGCCTCGCGATGGCTGCACATCCTCAGCGACGTCTGGGTCGTGGGGCTGCCCATCGCACTCCTTGTCGCCCTGACCTGGTGACCGGCTGCGCCGCCGCCCTCGCTCCGCGGCGCAACCGGTTCGGTCCGTCTCAATGCGCGGCTTGGCCGATCAGCACTTCCGCGATCTGGATGGCGTTGAGCGCGGCTCCCTTGCGCAGATTGTCGCCCGCCACGAACAGGGCGAGGCCATGCTCGACGGACGGGTCGCGCCGGACGCGCCCGACAAAGACATCGTCCCTGCCCGTCGCGGCGAGCGGATTGGGAATGTCCGTGACCGTCACACCGGGCGCCCCGGCCAGCAGCGCCATCGCATCGTCCACGCCGATCGGCCGTTCGAACCCGGCGTTGATCGACAGCGAATGGCCGGTGAAGACGGGAACGCGCACGCAGGTCGCGGATACGGGAAGGCCCGGGATCTCGAGGATCTTGCGGGTCTCGTCGCGCAGCTTGATTTCCTCTTCGGTAAAGCCGTCCTCGGCGAGCACATAGTTCAGCGGAACCACGTTGAAGCCGATCGGCACTGCCCATTTGCGGGGCTCGCCAAGGTCTACCGCACTGCCGTCGCGTGCCAGCGAGGCGCAGTCCGCCGCGCCTGCCACGATCTGCTCGCGCAGTTCCTCGACACCAGCGATGCCGCCGCCCGAGACCGCCTGGTAGGTGCTCGCGACGAGGCTCGTGAGCCCGGCTGCGTCGTGCAGCGGCTTGAGCACCGGCATCGCCGCCATCGTCGTGCAGTTCGGGTTGGCGATGATGCCCCTGGGAATGTCGCGCAGTGCGTGCGGATTGACTTCCGCCACCACCAGCGGGACGTCGGCATCGCCGCGCCAAGCGGAACTGTTGTCGATCACGACAGCGCCGGCCGCCGCCACTTTCGGGGCCAGCTTGCGCGACGTCGATCCGCCGGCCGAGAAGAAGACGATGTCGAGGCCGGCATAGTCGGCACTCGCCGCATCCTCGACGACGATCTCGCCATCGCGGAAGGGCAGGCGGGAGCCTTGCGAGCGCGACGAGGCGAACAGGCGCAGAGACGAGAGCGGGAAACCGCGCTCGGCAAGCATCTCCAGCATCATCGTGCCGACAAGGCCGGTCGCGCCGACTATGCCGGCATTGGGGCCGACATCGGATCCGGAACCGGCTCTGGAATGCAGATTTCGTGATTGAGGATGGGTACGCGTCTCCTGTCTGTGCGGAGGCGCGGGGGTGTGCGTTTCCTGTATGGAAGTGCCCCGCGTTCTCCGCGGGGCCTTGTCCAGTCGTTATCGGTAAACCGACAGCGCACGCTGGACCGCCCCGCAAGTGCGGGTCGGTTTCGGGCTAATCGCTTTGGTCGCCGTGGTGGACATGGGCGCGGCCACTAGCCGCGAAGATTTCGCCTGTAAACGGGAAATGCGCAGTGCCCGTGCAAGAAAAAGGGCGCCCGGATCGCTCCGGACGCCCTTCTCGGTGATCTGTTCGGCGGGGATCAGGCGCTGTAGTACATGTCGAACTCGACCGGAGACGGCGTGGTCTCGAAGCGCAGCTGCTCTTCCCACTTGAGTTCGCAATAGGCTTCGATCTGGTCCTTGGAGAACACATCGCCCTTGAGCAGGAACTCGTAATCCTGCTCGACCGCTTCGAGCGCTTCGCGGAGCGAGCCGCAAACGGTCGGAACTTCGGCGAGCTCTGCCGGCGGCAGGTCGTAGAGGTTCTTGTCCATGGCGTCGCCCGGATGCATCTTGTTGGTGATGCCGTCGAGGCCCGCCATCAGAAGCGCCGAGAAGGCCAGGTACGGGTTGGCCAGCGGATCGGGGAAACGGAATTCCACGCGGCGGGACTTGGCGCCCGAGCCGTAGGGGATACGGCAGGAGGCCGAGCGGTTGCGGGCGGAATAGGCCAGCAGCACGGGAGCCTCGAAGCCCGGCACCAGGCGCTTGTAGCTGTTGGTGGTCGGGTTGGTGAAGGCGTTGAGCGCCTTGGCGTGCTTGATGACGCCGCCGATGAAGTGGAGGCAGGTGTCCGAAAGACCGGCATAACCGTTGCCGGCGAAAGTCGGCTTGTCTTCCTTCCAGATCGACATGTGGGTGTGCATGCCGGAGCCGTTATCTTCCTTGATCGGCTTGGGCATGAAAGTCGCCGTCTTGCCATAGGCCTGGGCGACCATCTGCACCACGTACTTGTAGATCTGCACGCGGTCGGCTGTCTGGGTCAGCGTCCCGAAGGTGAGGCCGAGTTCGCTCTGCGCGGCCGCAACTTCGTGGTGGTGCTTGTCCATCGGCAGGCCCATCTCGAGCATGGTCGAGACCATTTCGGCGCGGATATCCATGCTGCTGTCGACGGGCGGGACGGGAAAGTAGCCGCCCTTGGCGCGCGGACGGTGGGCCAGATTGCCCGTATCGTATTCCTTCTCGGTGTTGCCGGGAAGTTCGATATCGTCGATCTTGTAGCCGCTGCCGGTGTAGCCGTCATAGAAACGGACATCGTCGAACATGAAGAATTCGGGTTCCGGACCGACATAGACGGCGTCGCCGAAGCCGGCCGACTTGACAAAGGCTTCGGCACGCTTCGCGGTCGAGCGCGGATCGCGGGCGTAAAGCGAGCCGTCGGAGGGCTCGACGATATCGCAGAAGACCGCGAGCATCGGCGTGGCCGAGAACGGGTCGGGATAGACCGCTTCCAGATCCGGCTTGAGGATCATGTCGGATTCGTTGATCGTCTTCCAGCCTTCGATCGACGATCCGTCGAACATGAGCCCATCTTCCAACTCGTCCTCGCCCAGCGGCCCGGCGCACATCTGGAGGTGCTGCCACTTGCCCTTGGGGTCGGTGAACCGAAGGTCAACCCATTCGATTTCCTCGTCCTTGATGCGCTTCAGGATGTCCTTTGCACTAGCCATTACCGTCGTTCTCCAGAATTGTCCTTCCGTTGCCGGAAGAAGCTAGGGGTTGATGGGTATTTCAGGAACTGGGCCTGGCCCCCACGAAGGCCCGTTCCCGCTTGCCGGAACAGGGGCGCTTGCGGCGCCACTGCACCGGCTGAATTCAGACAGCGTCTTCGTTGCGTTCCCCCGTCCGGATGCGCACCGCGCTTTCGATCGGGATGACGAAAATCTTGCCGTCACCGATGCGCCCCGTCTGCGCGGCCGAGGTGATCGCTTCCACCACGCGCTCGGCAAGCTCGTCGCCAACGACGACCTCAAGCTTAACCTTGGGCAGGAAGTCGACGACATATTCGGCGCCACGATAAAGTTCGGTGTGTCCCTTCTGGCGGCCGAAGCCCTTTGCCTCGGTCACGGTAATGCCGGACACGCCCACCTCGTGGAGCGCTTCCTTGACCTCGTCCAGCTTGAACGGCTTGATGATCGCTTCGATCTTTTTCACTCTTGCGAAACCCCTGCACATAGAGCCGGAACCGCCGAGGCGGACCGGGTTTCCAAATGCCTCGTTTACGATCCATCAAGAATCGTGCCAGAGGCGGCTTTCCCCGCAGTAGGGCATGGAGACAGGCTCGAAAAGACCGGAATCGCAGGTTTTGTCCCGGTGGACAGCGTTATTCGCGAGGCTCAACCATAAGGAGATACCGTGAATCTGCCTAAGATTCAGGCAGGCGGTGTTCAAAATTCCGGCATCACAGCCGCAGGCCGGCCGTTTCGGGAAGTCCCGCCATCAGGTTGAGGTTCTGGACGGCCGCTCCGCTCGCGCCTTTCCCGAGATTGTCGAGCACCGCGACCAGCCGCGCCTGGCTGCCGTCCTCGGCCCCGAAGACGTAGAGGTCGAGCCGGTCCGAAGGCTCCGCCGACGCACGCAACAGCAGCTCGTCCGGCCGTTCGTCGCGGACCGTCACGATCTCGCTGCCCGCATAGGCTGCGCCCAGGGCTTCGCGCATGGCGTCCGGCGAGCCGGAACCGGGCATCGCGCTCAACGGCAGCGGCACTTCGACCACCATGCCGCGATGCGCCGGGATCACCGCCGGCGCGAAGACCGGGGGCAGGGCCAGCCCTGCATGTTCCCGCATTTCCGGAACGTGCTTGTGACCCAGCGCCAGGCCATAGGCGCGGAAGGCGATGTCGGCGTCTTCCTCGAAACGGGCGATCATCGATTTCCCGCCGCCCGAATAGCCGGAGACGGCGTTGCAGGTGTAGGGCCAGTCGGCGGGAAGCAGGCCGTCCCGGACCAGCGGGGCGACCAATGCGAGGAAGCCCGTGGGGTAACAGCCCGGATTGCTGACCCGGTCGGACGAGGCGACCGCCTCATGCCCGGTCAGCTCGGGAAAGCCGTAGGTCCAGCCATCTGCGACGCGATGCGCGGTCGAGGCGTCGACGATGCGGACTTTCGCACCTTCGGCCATCGCTGCCGCTTCGCGCGCGGCGTCGTCCGGCAGGCACAGCACGGCGAAGTCGGCGGTATGGAAGGCTTCGCGCCGGGCCGCCGCGTCCTTGCGATTGGCCTCGTCGAGCACGAGCAGCGAGAACTCCTGCCGCCCGGCCAGCCGCTCGGCGATTTCCAGGCCTGTCGTGCCGGCCCCGCCGTCAATGAAAACGGTGGCGCTCACTGCCCGGTCGCTTCGAGCTGGCTCAGCGCGACATAGCCGACCAGGCCGTCCTCGCCCTGCTGGCCCCATGCCCAGTCGCCGGCGATGTCGAGCACGTCGAAGATCGTGCCCTCGGCAAGGGTGGAGATCGTCTGCGCATCGCTTCTGGCGGCATCGAGGAGATCCGCGTGCGCGGCTTTCACGACATGCTGCATGGGCACGGCGTAATGCGGCACGAAGTAGCGTCCGGCGAGCTTGATATGCGCCAGGTCGCCGCGCACCGGCAGGTGGCCCTGCTCGACCGTGACGCTGGGTC
This sequence comes from Novosphingobium sp., assembly GCA_024236175.1. GTDB lineage: Bacteria > Pseudomonadota > Alphaproteobacteria > Sphingomonadales > Sphingomonadaceae > Novosphingobium. The sequence continues at coordinate 269,404 of JACKKY010000007.1, forward strand.
CGGTCATGGCAAGGCATCCGTTCGGCACTTCGGGCCGGGTATGGGAATCCTCAACGGGCAACTGCTTGGTGTCCCCAAATCCAAAGATCGGCGCGCTTAGACGGGTCATGGCGATCGCGCAAGTTTACCCGAAGCGCTGTTTCAGCATGTGCCATGCGGCTCGCAGGCCCAGGGCAGCGCCGCCCTTGGGGCGTCCGGGCTTGGCTGCGGGCCGCCAGGCGAATGTGTCGAAATGGGCCCAGTCGACGTCTTCCGGCACGAAACGGTCCAGGAACAATGCTGCCACGCTGGCGCCCGCGAAAGCGTTTCCATGGGCATTGGCGATGTCGGCGATGTCGGATTTGAGATACTCGCGATAGCCGTCGTGGAGCGGCAGGCGCCAGCACGGGTCGTCGCTTTCGATACCGGCTTTCAGCAGATCGTCGGCGGTCTCGTCCCTGCGTGTGAACAGGGCCGGCAAGTCGGGGCCGAGCGCCGATCGGGCGGCGCCCGTCAGCGTCGCGAAATCCAGGATCAGTTCGGGCTCTTCTTCTCCCCCGCGCGCGAGCGCGTCTGCAAGGATCAACCGGCCCTCCGCATCGGTGTTGCCGATTTCGACCGAAAGGCCGCGGCGCGACCGCAGGACGTCTCCGGGCCGGAATGCATTGCCGGAAACCGCGTTTTCAACCGCGGGGATCAGCAGGTGGAGCCTGACGTTCAGGCCGCTTTGCATGACCAGCCGCGCCAGCGCCAGCGCATGGGCGGCGCCGCCCATGTCCTTCTTCATCAGCAGCATGCCGGAGGAGGGCTTGATGTCGAGACCGCCTGAATCGAAGCACACGCCCTTGCCGACGATCGCGATGCGCGGGTGCTTGGGATTGCCCCATTCGACCTCGATCATGCGCGGCGCGTGAGACCGCCCGGCAGCCCGCCCCACCATGTGGACCATGGGGAATTCGCGTTCCAGCATGTCTCCCTTGGTGACGCGGAAATCGGCGCTGGCAGCCTTGGCGATGTATTCCACTTCGTGTTCGAGCTGCGCCGGGCCCATGTCTTCGGCCGGCGTGTTCACCAGATCGCGTACCAGCGCCACCGCGCCGGTTTCGGCAAGCGCGGGTTCGATCGCCTTGGCCTGCTTGGTCAGCAGGATGCGCGGCCCTTCGGTGTCCGGTTCGGAGCGATAGCGGTCGAAGGAATATTGCGCGGTCACCCAGCCGTGCAGGGCAGGGCCGGGTTCGCCGTCGGCCCGGCGATAGGTGCCCGCCGGCAGCGTCTCGGCAAGTTTCGCCATGCACCAGCTCGAAAGGTCCGCGCTGTTGGCGACGCCGGAGACGACAAACCAGGAATCGCCGTCCGGCACGATGGCGGACTGGTATCCGTCGGCCTCGAACTTCTGTGCGGCCAGCGCTTCGCGCTGCGGTCCCGAAATCGACTTCAGGAAGCTTTCGAGCCCGTCCTTGTCGACAAGGTGGATCGGGGTGGCTTTCTGCCCGCGGTCGGGCTGGATCAATGCGTTCTTGTCAGTCATCTTGCGGGCTTGTCTAGTCCCAGGTCCCTGCACAGTGCGAGAGGAAAATCCCGTGAGACCCTTGCCGATCTTTTTTTTCGCCTGTCTCGTGCTTGCTTCGTGTAGCGGCGAGGCGCCTTCGGACGCGGATACCGGCATCAGCGACAAGGCCGTGACAGAGTCGCCCGCAACGCCGCTTCAACCCTCGGCAAGTCCATCGCCCGCCAAGGCAGAAGAGTTCGCCGAAGAGGAAGGCGATGGCTCCTGGACTTTCGAGTATTCCTGGCCGGCAAAGGCCAGCGCTATTGCGCCGCTCGCTGCCCGGCTCCTTGCCGACCGCAAGCGCATTTACGCCGAGACGCGGGGAGAGTGGGAAGCGGCGCAAAAGGATTCACCGCCCGATTGCGTCAGTTGCAGGAGCCGCTCGTTCGGGCAGGAATGGAAAGTCGTGACCGATACGCCGCGTTTCCTCTCGCTGTCCGCCGAAAGATATGTCTACACGGGCGGCGCCCACGGGATGTCCGGCTTCGATGCGTTGCTGTGGGACAAACGGGCGGACCGGGCACGCGATACGCTTGCCCTCTTCACTTCCGAAAGTGCCTTCGTGCAAGCGGTCCGAACCGGCTTTTGCGCTGCGCTGGACCGGGAGCGGGCAAAACGGCGCGGCGATTTCGAGATGACCGTCCCGGAATTCAACGAATGCATCGATCCGCTGGAGGCGACCATCATCCTCGGATCGTCCAACGGCAAGGCGTTCAACCGTATCGGTTTCCTCATACCGCCCTACGCGGCCGGCCCTTATGCCGAGGGTAGCTACGAAGTGACCTTGCCGCTGGCGAAGCCGGCGCTGGCCGCGGTGAAGCCTGAATATCGGGAGTATTTCTCGGTTATGCCCTAACGCCTCGCAATTCGCCGATTGTGTCGCTACATGGGCAGGTATGAACCAGTACCAGACAGTCGCCGACGACGACACCGTCCTGCGGGACGGCACGATCAAGCTGCATGGCCCCGAGGCCTTCGAGGGAATGCGCCGCGCCGGCAAGCTGGCCGCGGAAATCCTCGACGAACTCGTGCCGCTGGTCGAACCGGGCGTCACGACCGGCGCGCTCGACGATGCGGTGAGGCAGCTCACGCTCGACGGCGGCGCTATGCCGGCGACGCTGGGCTATCGCGGCTATGCCCACAGCTGCTGCATCTCGATCAACCACGTCGTTTGCCACGGCATTCCTTCGGACAAGACGCTGAAGGAAGGGGACATCGTCAATATCGACGTCACCCCGCTGCTCGACGGCTGGCACGGCGATTCGAGCCGCATGTACCTGGTCGGCGACGTGCCGCTGAAAGCGCGCCGGCTGGTCGACGTGACCTACGAATGCCTGATGCTCGGCATCGAGCAGGCGCGGCCCGGCAACCGGCTCGGCGATATCGGCGCGGCCATCCAGCGCCATGCCGAAGCGCACCGCTACGGCGTTGTGCGCGAATTCTGCGGGCATGGCCTCGGCCGGCTGTTCCACGACGCGCCCGAAGTCATCCATGCTGCCCGGCCGGGAACCGGCCCGGAGCTGAAACCGGGCATGTTCTTCACCATCGAGCCGATGATCAATCTCGGCAAGCCGGCGGTGAAACTGCTGAGCGACGGATGGACCGCGGTCACCCGCGACAAGTCGCTCTCGGCCCAGTTCGAACATTCGATCGGCATCACCGAGGAGGGCTGCGAAATCTTTACGCTCAGCCCCAGGGGCCTGCACAAGCCGCCTTACGCCTAGGTTGCTGGCTGAAGTTTCTAGGGCCGTCTGAAGACCAGGATGCGCCGTTGCAGTCATCGGTCCTTCCGCTCAGCCTGAGCGGGGTGAGTGATGGTTTGCTATTCTGCTTCGAATGCGTGGCCTGTGGAGGGAGGTATCACGGATGCCTCAACCCCGCGCGGCCCTGATCGCCGCTCCGGCCGCGAAGGGTGCGATCGCCAGCAGGACCAGGCTCACCGCACCGGTCAGCGCCAGCCCGCTCTCGCCTGCGCTGGCGAGGCTGCCGGCGCCGAAAACCAGCAGCGGCACCGCCAGCGGGATCACCAGCAGACCGGCCAGCGCGGCGCCGCCCCTCAGCCCCGTGGTGATCGCGGCGACGATGATGCCGAGCGCGGCAAGCCCGGGTGTTCCGGCGAGCAGCCCGAGTTCCACGGTCCGCAGCGTTGTGCCGTCAAGGCCGAGCAGGGCGGAGGCGGGCAGGGCCGCCAGCATCAGCGGCGGGCCGAAGCTCAGCCAGTGGGCGACCATGCGCACGGCGATCACCCATTCTTCCGAAATGCCGCGCAGCGCCCACTGGTCGAAGAAGCCGAGCTCGATATCGGGTTCCACGAGGCGGTCGAGCGGCAGGATCGCGGCTAGCAGCGCCGCTATCCAGATCACGCCGCCGCCGGTGCGACGCAGCAGGTCGGCATCGGGGCCGACCGCGAAGGGAAACAGCATCGCGACGGCCAGGAAGAAGAGGACCGGCAGCATCGCCCCGCCGCGCCTGCCGCCCAGCAGCAACAGGCCGAGGTCGCGGCGCAGCAGACCCGCCAGCCGCCCGATCACGACGCGAATCCGGAAAGTTCGAGCCGGCCCATGCCCTTGAGTTCGAACGGCTGGTGCGAGGCGATGATGCAGATTCCGCCCTGCGCGCAATGTTCGCCGACCAGGTCCTCGCCCAGTCGTGCGGCATCGGCGTCAAGGCCGTTGAGCGGCTCGTCGAGCAGCCAGATGGGCGCGGCCTGCCCCAGCAGCCGGGCAAAGGCGGCGCGCTTGCGCTGGCCGGTCGAGAGATAGCGCACCGGCACGTCGAGGAGGTGGGACAGGCCCAGCCGGGCTATCTCGCTGTCGGCAGGTCCGTCCATGCGTTGCCAGAAGGCGAGGGCGCGGCCCAGCGGCAGGTGCGGGTCCAGTGCGGGACGCTCATCGATCAGCCCGACCGGGCCGGTGCGCCGGACGTCGCCCGCGAAGGGGGGCAACAGCCCCGCAAGGATGCGGATCAGGCTCGACTTGCCGATTCCGTTGGCGCCTTTCACATGCAGCGCATCTCCAGGATGAAGCGCCAGCGAGAGGCCGCGGAACAGCACCCGCTCGCCACGCCGGCAGGCAATTTCGTGAGCGGCAATGCGGCACTCTTGCATGGCGCGAGGCGATAGGGGAAACCCGGGGGCCTGCCAAGGAGAGTGACATGGCGATAGTGAGACTCACCGACGCCGAATGCCGGGCGGCGCTGGACGGCCTGCCCGACTGGACGCTGCGCGACGACGGCCTCGCGATTTCGCGCGATTTGAAGTTCGCCGATTTCAACGAGGCTTTCGGCTTCATGACGCGCCTCGCGCTCCATGCCGACCAGGTCGATCACCACCCCGAATGGTCGAACGTCTACAACCGTGTCTCGATCACCCTGACGACGCATGACGCGGGCGGGCTCAGCGAGCGCGACGTGAAGATGGCGAACTGGATCGACGGGATAATCTGATCCGATCGCGCCTACAGCGCCGGATTGTCGTAGCAGTGCCAGGTGAAGATCGCCGCCGCGCCGCGATGGGGCCGCCAGTCTTCCGCCAGCGCGCGCGTTTCCTTTTCGCCGGGGCGTTCCGGCAGGCCGAGGATGCGATGCAGTCCGGCCTGAACGCCAAGGTCGCCCGCCGGCCAGATGTCGGGCCGGCCCTCCGCGAACAGCAGGTAAATCTCCGCCGACCAGCGGCCGATCCCCTTGATGCGAGTGAGCTGGGCGATGGCGTCTTCGTCCCCGCTCGGCAGCGCGTTCAGGTCGAGATCGCCGTTCGCCACAAGTTCGCACAGAGAACGGGCGTAGCCCTGTTTCTGGCGAGAGAGCCCGCAGCCGCGCAGCTCGTCGAACTCGGCGGCGAGCAACCGTTCGGGCGGCAGGTCCGCGCCGAGGAAATCCTCTAGCCGCTTCCACACGGCAGAAGCCGCGGCGACGCTGACCTGCTGGCCGACGATGGTGTGCAGCAGGGTGGCGTAACCGGTCTCACGGATGCGCGGTTCGGGATAGCCGGCGATCCCGAGAGCGCGGGCAATCGCCGGCTCCCGCGCGGCGATTGCGTCCAGTCCGGTGCGGATGGCGTCTGCCTCAAGTCCCATAGTCTTCTTTGTAATGCAAAGTTAATGTCCGGATGCCCTTGCCAAAGGGCTGCCTTGGCATTAGCAGCCCCGCCAAAGCGCCGATACAGGGTGTATCAGAAGGGACCAAGGGACATGCCGCAGATTACTGTCGTCAACCAGTCGGGTGAGGAAAGCAGCGTTGAAGCGCCCGAGGGCCGGACGCTGATGGAAGTCATTCGCGACAACGGCTTCGACGAACTCCTCGCGCTGTGCGGCGGCTGCTGCAGCTGCGCGACCTGCCATGTCCATATCGACGCGGCCTTCATGGACAAGATGCCGGAGATGAGCGAGGACGAAAACGACCTGCTCGACAGCTCCGAGCACCGCAACGAATTTTCGCGGCTTTCCTGCCAGATTCCCGTGACCGGGGACCTCGCGGGGCTGAAGGTCACGATCGCGCAGGAAGACTGATCTTCCCGCGCGGGGCGCTTGCAGCCGGGCGCGCCGTGCCTTACCTGCATCCGGTATGACTGCTTCCGAGCCAAAGCGCAGCACGCTCGATCTCATAGGCAATACTCCGCTGGTCCTGCTCAAGGGACCGAGCGAGGCTGCCGGCTGCGAAATCTGGGGCAAATGCGAGTTCGCCAACCCGGGCGCTTCGGTCAAGGACCGGGCGGCCCTGTGGATCGTGCGCGACGCCGAAGCGCGTGGCGAACTGAAGGCGGGCGGCACGATTGTCGAGGGGACTGCCGGCAACACCGGCATCGGCCTGGCGCTGGTCGCCAATGCGCTGGGCTACAAGACGGTCATCGTCATGCCCGACAACCAGTCCAAGGAGAAGATGGACACGCTGCGGGCGCTCAAGGCCGAGCTGGTCCTCGTTCCCCCGACCAAATTCTCCAATCCCGGCCACTTCGTCCACACTTCGCGCAGGCTTGCCGAAGAGACGGAAGGGGCGGTCTGGGCCAACCAGTTCGACAATATCGCCAACCGCAAGGCCCATATCGAGGGCACCGCGCCCGAACTGTGGGAGCAGCTGGAAGGCCGGATCGACGGCTTCACCTGCGCGGCGGGAACCGGCGGGACGATTGCCGGGGTCGGGATGGGGCTGAAGGCCTTCGACGAAAACGTGACAATCGCGCTGTCCGATCCGCATGGCGCGGCGCTTTACAATTACTATGCGCATGGCGAGCTCAAGGCCGAGGGTTCGTCCGTCGCCGAAGGCATCGGCCAGGGCCGGATCACCGCCAACCTGGAAGGCGCGCCGATCGACACCCAGTTCCGCATTTCCGACGAGGAAGGGCTGGAGTGGGTCGCAAGGCTGCTGTCGGAGGAGGGGCTGTGCCTCGGGCTTTCCTCGGGCATCAACGTCGCCGGAGCTGTGGCGCTGGGCCGCGAACTCGGCAAGGATGCGCGCGTCGCCACGATCCTTTGCGACACCGGGTTCCGCTACCTTTCCTCCCTCTACAACGCGGCGTGGCTCAAGGAGAAGGGGTTGCCCGTCTTCCCCTGGCTGGAAGGATAGGCTAATTCCCATGCCGATGGCGCAGAGCAGAGAGCCTCGCTTGGTGCAGCCGGTCACGACCCCGCAGCACTTCTCGCCGCCGACGGCGCGGGAGCTGCGCGCGCAAGCCGTGCATCGCCTGCAGGTCGGCCTGTTCGGGCTGGCGGCCATGCTGCTGATCGTCGTGCTTGCCAATATCGTCATGGACCGCGCGCGAGAGACCGAGGCAGCCGATCCCGGCATCGAGGAAATCGGCAAGGCGCAGGAAGAGAAGAAACCCGCCGCCGACCCGCTGGCGGATATCGGCGTGGTGCCTGCCGCCGATCCCAGCCCGTCCGGCGAAGCGAGCCTGTCTCCCGAATCCGAACTCGCACCATAGGGCGTCGGCCCGCTTATGTCCGTCCTTGCTCCCGGGCCGGTCCGCCGGATCGTCCTTGCCCTGTCGCTGATCGTGTTACTCGGCGTGATTGCCGCGATGGCGCTTGCCGGTCGCGGCGATCAGGGAAGGCCTGTCGTCTGGCGGGGAGAGGTCGGCCTGTTCACGTCCCTGCCGATCCTTTGGCGAGAAGCGCCGGACCTGACCGATCTGCTCGAGAGCGAGGCCCCGCCGCACTGGGTACAGCAGGCGATTGCCGAGCACGCGACGCTGCAGGGGATCGACACGCTTTCTCCCGGTGGCGGGGACTTGCCGCTGTCCGCCGATGCCATCCTGATCGTCGCACAGCCGCGGCCGCTCTCGCCCGACGAGAACGTCGCGCTCGACGATTGGGTCAGGGGCGGGGGGCGCCTGCTGCTGTTCGCCGATCCCATGCTGACGTCCCATTCGGCCTTTGCCCTGGGAGACAGCCGCCGGCCTCAGGACGTGGTGCTGCTCTCCCCGATCCTGTCGCGCTGGGGGCTCCAGCTCCGTTTCGACGAGGACCAGCCGGCCGGTGAACGCGAGGTCGAGCTGCTCGGACAGGCGATGCCCGTCAATCTGCCGGGGAGCTTCGCGCTATTGGCCGGCGCGAAGGACTGCTCGGTCGAGGGAAATGGAATAGCCGCGCGTTGCCGCATCGGGGCCGGACGGGTGATCGCCGTTGCCGATGCCGCGATGCTGGAAGAGGTGCCGGCAGGCGAGGTCGCCGCGCGCCGTACAATGCTCGAGCGGCTGCTGGAAAAGCTTGCGGAAGCCGACTGAACGCGAAATCCATCCAATCTGGGGAAATGACGGGAGAGCGCGACTCCCAAGCGGGGATTCGCGGAAAATCCGGTAGCGTCCCGAGCCCTTATGAGAACATATCAAGAATAAATGTCCGCCCGGACGGCAAAAATGCGCTAAAAATTGGCGATAAACCCATTTTCCCCAATTTTCCCTACTTTTTGCTTTTCTATCGCAGCCCCCAGCGGTAAGAAAACGGTCCATCGAGATGATCGATCAGCTGCACCCCGCTTCGGGGGTGTTCCGGCCTTGCGGACGCGCGGGGCCGGGCAGGGGGCTTTTGTCTCGGTTCAGGGAGCCCTTAGGGGGGATTGGGTCAAATGGCGGCGGCGCAGCCACATATTTACAGCGGGCAGGACTTCTCGCTTCAGCGCGACAAGAACCGCTTTGTGCTGCCGCCCCAATTCCGCAAGACGCTTCGGGAATCCAACGGCGGCAAGAACTCCATGCTGCTGGTCAAGCACGACCGCTGGGAATGCCTGGTGGGCTTCGGCGCATCCCGCATCGCCGAGCTTTCCGCCCAGCTCGACCGCGAAGAGGAGCTTGCCGCCAAGGCCGGCCGCGAATTCGACAAGGAAAAGCGGTCGCTCGATCTCTACACTTTCGAGGAGGTGCCGTTCGACGGCAGCGGCCGTTTCGTGCTGCCGGACAATCTTGCCGCGATGGCCGCCATCGAAAGCCAGATTTTCTTCCAGGGCGGCGGCACATTCTTCACGGTGTGGAGCCCCGACGAGCTCGAGAAGCTCGGGCCTGACTGGAAAAACGCCAAGGCCGCCTGCGCCAGCCTTGCCGCCAAGGAACTCAAGAAGGCCCGCAAGTCGTGAACGGGACGCCGCATATTCCCGTCCTGCTGGACGAAGTGATGGAGGCGCTGGCGCCTTCGCCGGGCACGCTGGTCGTGGACGCCACATTCGGCGCGGGCGGCTACACGCGCCGCTTGCTCGATGCCGGAGCGACGGTTCACGCCTTCGACCGCGACCCGGACGCCGTCGCCGCCGGCAGCCAGTGGCCCGAGGCGCAGGAAGCGCCGCCGCGCCTTGTCCTTCATCCCCGCCGCTTTTCGGAAATGGTGGCCGCGCTCGCCGAGGCCGGCATTTCCCGCGTTGACGGTATCGCCATGGATATCGGCGTGTCGTCGATGCAACTCGATAAGCCCTCGCGTGGCTTCGCCTTCGCCGCCGATGGTCCCCTTGACATGCGCATGGGTCAAAGCGGGCCGTCGGCGGCGGATTTTTTGAACGGCGCGGCCGAGAGCGAGATTGCGGATGTCCTCTACCGTTTCGGGGAAGAGCGGCAATCGCGCCGCGTTGCCCGTGCCATCGTCGCCGCACGTCCCCTTTCCACGACAGGAGAGCTTGCCGACACGGTGCGGCGGGCGCTCGGCTATCGTCAGGGGGCGCCCAAGGACCCGGCGACGCGCACCTTCCAGGCGATCCGCATCCACGTCAACGGCGAGCTCGACGAGCTCGAGGCCGGGCTTTTCGCCGCGGAAACCCTGCTTAAGAGCGGCGGGCGGCTTGCGGTGGTCAGTTTCCACAGCCTCGAAGACCGGATCGTCAAACAGTTCCTGCGCGATGCCAGCGGGGGCGCGGCCGCCGTGTCGCGCCACCTGCCGCCTGCCGCAAGCACGTTCGAGCCGACCTTTGCCGCTGTCGGCAAGGCAGTCCGCCCGAGCCCGGCCGAAGTGGCCCGCAATCCCCGCTCCCGATCCGCGACCCTCCGCTCGGCCACCCGCACCGAAGCGCCCGCGCGCGAAAGGAAGGCAGCATGAACCTCACCCGGGACCGCCTCCAGTCGATCGGTTGGGCCTTTGTCCTGACCGTGTGTTTCGCCCTGACCATGGCGCTGACGTTCCGCGTCAATGCGGTAAAGAGCCAGGTGCGCCTCGCGGAACGCCAGATCGTCGCGCTCAAGCAGGAAAAGCTGTTCCTCGAAACCGAGTTCGAAGCGCGCTCCAACCAGCAGCAGCTCACGGCGCTGAACGACATCGAGTTCGGCTACCAGGCGCCGAAGGCCGAACAGTATATCGAGGGCGAACGCCAGCTCTCCAATCTCGGCAAGCCGCGCGCGCCCGATGCGCCGGCGCCGATCCGTGTCGCCAGCGCCGCCGGCAATGACCGGAACGCGCCGTTTCCCGCGATGGTCTCGCCGCTTACCGGCAAGCCCGCCGGGGCCGAACCGCGCGCCGGAAAGACCCTCGCCGCTGCCGGACCGGACGAACTGGGCGACCTCCTGACGCGCATCGAGCTGGGAGAGGCTGGGCACGAATGACGGCGATCAGCGTCTCGAGAACGATAACCGCGGGGCGCCACCAGCTCGTCAACGTGCGGCAGCGGTCCCTGCTTGTCGCCAAGCAGCGGGTGCTGCTGGTCTTGCTGCTGTTTGCCGTCCTGGCTGCCTGCGCGCTCATCCGCCTTGCGGCCCTCGGGCTATTCGAACCGGCAACCGGCCGAAGTCGGGCCGCGGCGGAAGCGCTGCTGCCCGTTCGCGGCGATATTGTCGATCGCAACGGCGTGCCGCTGGCGCGCGCCTTCCAGGCCTATGCGCTGTGGTACAATCCCGATGCGCTGGGTGGCGGCACGCCGCTGGTCAAATCGCCGGGCGAAGTCGCCGCTGCGCTCTCCCGTGTGTTCCCGGACATCGACCGGGACGAAATCGAAGCCCGCCTGGCCTCGGGAAAGCCGGGTTACCTGCGTCGACGGATACTTCCCGAGGACGCCAACCGCATCCATGAGCTCGGCGAGCCCGCGCTCGAGTTCCCGCGCGAGAACGAGCGCTTCTATCCGCAGGGCTCGATGGCGGCGCACATCCTCGGCTTCGTCTCGGCCGACGGTCAGGGCCGGGTCGGCATGGAGCAAGTCTTCGACGAGAAGCTGACCGACCCGATGAGCCGCGGCACGCCGGCTGTCCTCTCCGTCGATCTGCGGGTGCAGGGCGCGCTGGAGGACGAGCTGGGCAGGGGCATGTACGAATCCCATGCCAAGGGTGCCGCGGGCATCGTGCTCGATGTCGACACGGGCGAAGTGCTGGCGCTCGCTTCGCTGCCGGCATTCAATCCCAACCGGATCGAAAAGGCGAACGCGCCCAACATCTTCAATCGCGTGACCAACCAGGTCTACGAGCTGGGGTCGACCTTCAAGCCGATCACCGTGGCTTCCGCGCTCGATGCCGGAACGGTGCGGGACCTCGGCAAGCGCTACCAGGCATCCCGCCCGCTTTCGATCGGCGGCTTCCAGATCCGCGACAGCCACGCGCTCGGAGCCTCGCTCAACGTGCCGGAAGCGCTGATCCACTCGTCCAACATCGTCACCGCGCAGATCGCCGACGAACTTGGCGGTTCGCGGCTCAACGAAACGATGCGCTCGCTCGGCTTCGATGAACGGCCCTATATCGAACTGCCCGCCCGCGGCTTCCCGTTGTGGCCGAAAGGCAAGTGGTCGCGCATCACCACAATGACCGTTTCCTACGGCCACGGCATCGCTGTTACGCCAATGCATCTCGCGTCCGGCTATGCATCTCTTGTCAACGGCGGCATCTGGCGCCCCGCGACGCTGCAAAAACTGGAGCCGGGTGAAGCCCCGGCCGGCCGGCGCGTGTTCAAGGCCTCGACCAGCGCGCGCATGCGCCAGTTGCTACGGATGATCGTGGTCCACGGCACCGGCAAGAAGGCCGATGCGCCGGGCTTTCGCGTCGGCGGCAAGACCGGCTCTGCCGAAAAGCCCGGGGCGGGCGGCTACAAGCGCAGCACGCTGGTTTCCACATTTGCCGCCGCTTTCCCGATGGACCGGCCCCGCTATGTCGTGCTCGCCATGCTCGACGAACCAAAGGGGACGGTCGCGACTTCCGGCCAGCGCACGGCGGCGTGGAATGCCGCGCCGGTCATCAGCCGGGTGGTGCCGCGTATCGGGCCGCTGCTGGGGATCATGCCCGACGAGACCCGCGACGTCGATATTTCCGACCTGCGCCCGCTGATACCCGGCGAGGCGCGTGAATGAGGTCGGGGCAATGAGGCTGGGAACGATCGCTGCCGGTGCCGGCCTGCCGCTGACCGCGGGAGCCGAAGAGCTCGTCACCGGCTTTGCCATCGATCACCGCAAGGTCGCGCCGGGCACCGTGTTCGGGGCGTTCCAGGGCGCGATGGTCAACGGGGAAGACTTCATCCCGGCCGCCGTCAGCGCCGGTGCGGTCGCCGTCGTCGCCCGTCCCGATGCCCGGGTGGAAGGCGCGGTCCATTTCGCCGACGCCACCCCCCGGCGGGCGTTCGCGCGCCTTGCCGCGCAATTCTTCACGCCCGTGCCGGAAGTCGTCGTTGCGGTCACGGGCACCAACGGCAAGACCTCGACCGTCGAACTTACGCGCCAGCTCTGGCGCCTGGCCGGCAATCGCGCCGCGTCGATCGGTACGCTGGGCGTGACGACCGCCGACGAGTCGGTCTCGACGGGTCTCACCACTCCCGACATCGTCACTTTCCTGGCCACGATGAGCGGGCTGGCGCGCGAAGGCGTGAGCCATGTGGCGTACGAGGCTTCGAGCCACGGCCTCTCGCAATACCGCAACGAGGGCCTCAAGGTCCTCGCCGGAGCCTTCACCAACCTCAGCCGCGACCATCTCGACTACCACTCGACGATGGAGGACTATTTCTCCGCCAAGATGCGCCTGTTCGACGAGGTCGTGTGCGAAGGCGGCACCGCGGTCATCTTGTCGGATGATGCCTGGTCGGCCCGCGCCGGGGACCATGCCCGCAAACGGGGGCTGCGCGTGCTCGCCGTCGGCGAGAAAGGCGACGCCATCCGGCTGATTTCGCGCGAGCCGGGCCTGCTGGGCCAGGTGCTTGAGGTCGAGCACGAAGGCGCGCGCCGCAAGTTCACCCTGCCGCTGATCGGCGCCTACCAGGCGGCCAACGCGCTCGTTGCCGCAGGGCTGGTGTTGGCCGTCGGTGGTGATGCAAACGCTACGTTCGACGCGCTGACCCGGCTCCAGCCGGTGCGGGGCCGCCTGGAGCGCGCTGCTATCGGCCGCAACGGCGCTCCCGTCTATGTCGACTATGCCCATACGCCCGACGCGCTGGACGCGGCGATCGCGGCATTGCGCCCGCATGCCGGGGGGCGGCTCATCGTCGTGTTCGGTGCGGGCGGCGATCGCGACCGGGGCAAGCGGCCCGAGATGGGAAGAATCGCCGCGGCCCATGCGGATCTCTCGATCGTCACCGACGACAATCCGCGTGGCGAGGATCCTGCCTCGATCCGCGCGGAAATCCTCGCCGGAGCCGGGGGAAGCACTGCCGGGACGGTCCGGGAAATCGGCGACCGGCGCGAGGCCATTGCCGCCGCCATTGCCGAAGCGGGTCAGGATGACATCGTCCTGATTGCCGGCAAGGGGCACGAACAGGGCCAGATCATTGGCAGCGGCGAGGCGATGCGCGTGCTGCCGTTCGATGACGTCGCCGTCGCCCGCGAGAGCGTCGGCGGCCGGGAAGGAGAAGGCGAATGAATGCGATAGTGCGTATCCTGGAATGGCCCGGGGATCTGACCGACGATCTGCCGCAGGCCCTGTGGGATGCCGTCTCCGTCGCGCGCGCGACGCGAGGTGTCGCCAATGCCGATTTCCAGCTTTCCGGCGTGGAGATCGATTCCCGCGATGTCGTTCCCGGCGACCTGTTCTTCGCGCTGAAAGGCGAAACCACCGACGGCCACCGCTTCGTGGACCGTGCCTATGCCGCAGGCGCCACGGCCGTCGTCGTCGACAGGCCGGTGGACGGACCGCACATGCTGGTCGAGGATACCACGATCGCGCTCGAAGCGCTGGGCCGGGCCGCCCGCGAGCGCACCGAGGCAACGATCATCGGCGTCACCGGCTCGGTGGGCAAGACGAGCGTCAAGGAAGCGCTGTTTGCCGCGCTCGACCGCTCCAGCCGTGGAGCCGCTCACCGCTCGGTCAAGAGCTACAACAACCATGTCGGCGTGCCGTTGAGCCTGGCCCGCATGCCGGCGCGCGCGCAGTTCGGCATTTTCGAGATGGGCATGAACCATGCGGGGGAGATTTCGGCGCTCACCCGCCAGGTCCGGCCGCATGTCGCGCTGATAACCGCCATCGCGCCTGCCCATATCGAAATGCTCGGTAGCGAAGAGGCGATCGCGGACGCCAAGGCGGAAGTCTTCGAGGGGCTCGAGCCGGGTGGAACCGCCATCATCCCTTCCGATTCGAACCACTACCGCCGCTTGCGGGACGCGGCGAAGCGGCACGGAGTGACGATCGTTTCCTTCGGCCGGGCCGACCATGCCGATGTCCGCCTGCTCGATACGGTCCCGGCGCCGGGCGGCGGGTCGCTCGTCACCGCGGACATGGGCGACAGGCGCCTGTGCTACACGATTGCGGCGCCGGGCGATCACTGGGTCATCAATTCGCTGGCGGTGATGGCCGCGGTTCGCGCCGCGGGCGGCGATCTCGGCGCGGCCGGGCTGGCTTTGGGCGAAATGGGCGGGCTTGCCGGTCGCGGTGCGCGGATCGAGATCGAGGCCGAGGGCGGCAAGGCCCTGATGATCGACGAAAGCTACAACGCCAATCCCGCCTCGATGCGAGCGACACTGGCGCAACTCGCGACCACGCCCGCGCGCAGGCGCATCGCGGTGCTCGGTTCGATGAAGGAACTCGGCACGCACGGGCCGGATTTCCATGCCGCGCTGGCCGCGCCGATCGCGGAAGCCAAGGTGGACTTTGCCGTGCTAGTCGGCGAGGAGATGCAGGCGCTTGCCGAGGAATTGGGGAAATCGGCGCAAACCGCGCTTGGCAAGGCGCTGCCCTTCGCGCATTGCGCCGGAGCCGACGAGGCTCTGGAAGCTCTGCGCGGTTTCGGGCTGGAGCGCGGCGATGCGGTGCTCGTCAAGGGGTCGAATTCGGTGGGGTTGGGAGCGCTGGTTGCTGCGCTGACCGATCAGGAAAGTTAGGTTTTCGTCCCAGATGCTCTATCTCATAGCCCAGTGGTTGGAATTCGAAGGCCTCGCCAATCTGGTTCGCTACCAGACCTTCCGGGCTGGCGCTTCGCTGATGACGGCGCTCGTCATCGGGCTGATCATCGGGCCCCGTTTCATCTCCATGCTGCGCGTGCGGCAGGGCAAGGGCCAGCCGATCCGCGAGGACGGGCCGCAGACCCACCTTGCCAAACGCGGCACGCCGACGATGGGCGGACTGATGATCCTCACTTCGCTGATCCTGGCGATGCTGCTGTGGATGGACCTGACCAATCCCTTCGTCTGGGCCTGTCTGGCCGTGACCGTGGGCTTCGGGATCATCGGTTTCCTCGACGATTACGACAAGGTGACGAAGCGCAGCCACAAGGGCGTGCCCGGCAGGGTCCGGCTGCTGATGGAATTCGCCGTCGCCGGGGTGGCGTCCTGGATCATCGTCAGCCAGATCAGTACCAACCTCTACGTGCCGTTCCTGTCCGACCGTTACATTCCGCTCGGTCCGTTCTACTATGTATTCGCCGCCTTCATCATTGTCGGCGCGGGAAATGCGGTGAACCTTACCGACGGTCTCGACGGGCTTGCCACCATGCCGGTGATCATCGCCGCGGGCGCGTTCGCCATCATCGCCTATCTCGCCGGCCGCGTGGACTTCACCACCTATCTCGGCATTCCCTACGTACCGCGTGCCGGCGAACTGGCGATCCTGTGCGCCGCGATCATGGGGGCGGGCCTTGCTTTCCTGTGGTTCAACGCACCGCCGGCCGCGGTCTTCATGGGCGATACGGGCAGCCTCGCGCTGGGCGGCGCGCTTGGCGCGATCGCCGTGGCGGCGCATCACGAGATCGTGCTGGGTATCGTCGGCGGCCTGTTCGTGATGGAAGCGCTTTCGGTGATCATCCAGGTGTTCTGGTTCAAGCGCACCGGCAGGCGCATTTTCCGGATGGCGCCGATCCACCACCATTTCGAACAGAAGGGCTGGGCCGAGTCCACCGTCGTGATCCGCTTCTGGATCGTTGCGATCGTGCTCGCCGTGATCGGCCTTTCGACCTTGAAGCTGAGGTGATGGCCGGCCCATGATCGTGTCAGACGTCTTTGCCGGCAAGCGCTACGCCGTCCTCGGCCTCGCCCGATCGGGCCAGGCCGCGGTCGAAACGCTGCTTGCCAGCGGGGCGAAAGTCATGGCCTGGGACAGTCGTGAAGAACCGCGCCAGGTGCTTGAGGGGCGGGCCGAACTCGCGGACCCGGCCGTGGCGGACCTTGCCGGATATGACGGCGTGGTCGTTTCGCCGGGCGTACCGCTCAACCGCCACCCGGTCGCCGAAAATGCCGCGCGCGCCGGTGTGCCGGTGATCGGCGACATCGAACTGTTCTCGCTGGCCCGGGCCACGCTTCCGGCCCATCGTGTCGTCGGGATAACCGGTACCAACGGCAAGTCGACGACCACTTCGCTGGTGCATCACCTCCTCAAGAGCGCGGCGATCCCGGTGCGCATGGGCGGGAACATCGGCATTCCGATCCTCTCGCAGGACCCGCTGCCCGCCGGCGGCGTCTACGTTCTCGAGCTTTCCAGCTACCAGATCGACCTGACCCGGACCCTCGATTGCGATGTCGCGGCGCTGCTCAACATCACGCCGGACCATCTCGACCGCTATGACGGGTTCGACGGATATGTGGCGTCGAAAGCGCGCCTGTTCGCGATGCAGGGCACGGCCCATCACGCCGTGTTCGGCGTCTGCGATGCGGAAACCGTCGCGATCGCCGCCGAGCAGGAGGCCCGCCATGTCGCGGGAACGGTCCGTCGCGTCGATGGTGCCGACTTGCGCGAGATGCAGCGCGACTGGCCCTCGCTCCAGGGGCCTCACAATCTCCAGAACGCGGCGGTCGCCGTCGCGATCGCCGATGCGCTGGGCCTGAAGCCGCAGCAATGGCAGGCGGCGCTGCCCAGGTTCCGCGGCCTGCCGCACCGCATGGAACGCGTCGCCGAAGCGGGCGGCGTGCTGTTCATCAACGACAGCAAGGCGACCAACCCGGCGTCTGCCGCCCCGGCGCTCGCCGCCTTCCCGCCCGATCCCGACAGGCGCATCCACTGGATCGTCGGCGGCCTTCCCAAAGGTGACGATCTGGACGAGTGCGCGCCCTATTTCGGCAATGTCGCTGCCGCCTACACGATCGGCGATGCCGGTCCGCAATTCGCCGAGTTGCTCGCGCCCTTCATGCCGGTGCGTCGCAGTGAGATGATGGCGGAGGCCATCCGGCAGGCGATCTCGGGGGCCAGGCCCGGCGATATCGTGATGCTTTCGCCGGCCTGCGCGAGCTTCGACCAGTTCCGAGACTATGAGGCGCGCGGCGATGCCTTTCGCCAGATCGTCGAAGCGCTGGTGACTTCCGAACAGGCGGCAGGAGGCGTCGGCTGATGGCCACTCATCCCCCCGTCACTCCGGGAGCCGGAAGCTCGACCGGCCATTTCAGCCAGCGCTATCGACGCAGCCGCCGCAGCGAGCTGGCGATCTGGTGGCGGGAAATCGACCGGGTGCTGCTGTTGCTGGTGCTCGCGCTCATGGCGATCGGGACGGTGGCGGTTGCGGCCGCTTCGCCCGCCAGCGCGCGGCGCCTGTCCACGCACAACGTAAAGCTCGACGACCTGTATTTCTTCACCCAGCATATCAGGTGGCAGCTTCTCGGGCTTGCCGCGATGTTTGCGGCATCGCAGCTCGGCAAGGACCTGGCGAGGCGCCTGGGTATCGCGCTGGCATGCGCAATGGTGGTGGCGCTGCTCCTGGTGCCGCTGATCGGCGTCGAGGTGAACGGAGCCCGCCGCTGGCTTTACCTCGGCGTCACGTTCCAGCCTTCCGAATTCCTCAAGCCCGCCTTCGCGATCGCGATCGCCTGGGTTCTTTCGTGGCGCGTGCGCGACCCGAACCTGCCGGTGGTGGAAATAAGCGTCGCCATCATGGCGCTGGTCGGCGCGTTGCTGATGATCCAGCCGGACTTTGGTTCGGCGATCCTGTTTGGTGGGGTGTGGTTCGCGCTCGTGCTACTTTCGGGCCTCTCGCTGCGCCGGATCATTCTTGCGATTTTCGCCGGTATCGCCGCGCTGGGCGCAGCGTTCGTGTTCTACGCCAACGCTCGCCATCGCATCCTTGAATTTCTTTTCGGGGGCACGGCTTTCGACCAGGTCGACCTTGCCCAGCGCACCCTGCTGGCGGGCGGCTGGACGGGAAGCGGATTGTGGCTTGGCACGCGCAAGCTGGCTCTGCCCGAAGCGCATACGGACTACATCTTCTCCGTAATCGGGGAAGAATTCGGCCTGCTGGTATGCGCCGTGATCGTGCTGCTCTATATTGCCGTCGTGGTTCGCGTGCTGTTCCGGCTGGTCGAGGAAGAAGACCTGTTCACAGTGCTTGCCGCCGCCGGCCTGACCGTGCAGCTCGGCGGGCAGGCCTTCATCAACATCTTCGTCAATCTCCAGCTTTTCCCGTCGAAGGGCATGACCTTGCCGCTGATCAGCTATGGCGGATCGTCGACGGTTGCGCTTTGCCTGGGAGTCGGCCTCCTGCTTGCGATCACCCGGCGCAACCCCTTCATCAAGCGGGAGCGCGTCTACTGGCGCGATATAGGAGAACAGGCATGAGCGCCGTCAGCCGTCACTACGTGCTTGCCGCCGGCGGGACCGGCGGCCATCTCATCCCGGCCTTCGCGCTTGCCGTAGAGCTGGAGCGGCGCGGCCACCATGTCGCGTTGATCACCGATGCCCGGGGCGCCGCCATCCCGGGCAAGCCCGCGACGCTGACGGCCCACGTCCTTCCGGCAGGACGGATGGGCGGCAAGAACCCGGTCGGCTGGGTCAAGGGCGCGCGCGCGATCATGCGCGGCCGGCGCATGGCTCTGCGGCTGTTCGAGAGCTTCCAGCCGTCCGCCGTGGTCGGCTTCGGCGGCTATCCCGCACTTCCGGCGCTCATGGCGGCCCATTCAGCCGGGACCCCGACCATCATCCACGAGCAGAACGCCGTACTGGGGCGCGTCAATCGCTTCCTTGCCCGCAAGGCCGACGCCATCGCGACGGCCTATCGGCAAGTGGACCGGCTTGCGCCCAAGCATGCCGGCAAGGTCCATCTCGTCGGCAATCCCGTCCGCGACGAAGTGCTCGAGCTGCGCGACCAGCCTTTCCCGCCGTTTACGGACGAGGGGCTGCTGAGGATTCTCGTGACCGGCGGCAGCCAGGGCGCGCGGGTGCTGTCCGAAGTGGTGCCGGACGGACTGGCGATGCTTCCGGCCGCGCTTCGCTCGCGCCTGCAAGTGACGCAGCAGTGCCGACCGGAGGATATCGAATCGGTGCGCAACCGCTATGCCGGGCACGACATCCCCGCCGAGCTCGCCACCTATTTCGAGGACATGGCCGACCGGCTCGCCGACACCCACCTGTTCATCGGCCGCGCCGGGGCGTCGACCATCGCCGAGCTGACCGCGGTCGGCCGCCCGGCCGTGCTCGTGCCGCTGCCGATCGCGACCGACGACCACCAGGCTGCCAACACGCGCGAGATCGTCGCGGCGGGCGGAGCGCGCGCCATCCGGCAGGAGAGATTCGCCGCCAGCGAGCTCGCCAAGCAGATCCAGGCGATGGCGCAGCGCCCCGAAACGCTGGCCAATGCCGCGCATGCCGCATGGAACTGCGGTTACCCGAACGCCGTCGGCGACCTTGCCGACCTCGTCGAAAGTTTCGGCGGCGCGCCGCTGATGGACGTCATCAGGATGACCGGCGAGACCAGCGCGCAGGGCAAGGAAGCGCTCGCCATGGAGGGGGCGGAATGACCCTTCGCCCGGTTCGGTATGACCCGCCGCTGCCTAATGCTGGAGAGTGCCGATGAAAGGTGTCGGAACCGACATCGGTACCATTCATTTCGTCGGTATCGGCGGCATCGGCATGTCCGGCATCGCCGAGGTGATGCACAATCTCGGCTACAGCGTGCAGGGTTCCGACATTGCCGAAGGCTATGTCGTCGAGGGGCTGCGCAAGCGCGGCATCAAGGTGATGATCGGCCACCAGCCGGAGAATGTCGCCGGCACGGCGGTGGTGGTCACGTCCACGGCCGTGAGGCGAGACAACCCGGAAGTGTCCGCAGCGCTGGAAGCGCGCATCCCGGTCGTGCGCCGCGCCGAGATGCTGGCCGAGCTGATGCGGCTGAAGAACACGGTTGCGGTCGCGGGCACGCACGGCAAGACGACGACCACGTCGATGATCGCCTGCCTGCTCGACGCCGGTGGCATCGATCCGACCGTGATCAACGGCGGCATCATCAATTCCTACGGATCGAACGCGCGGCTGGGCGCGAGCGACTGGATGGTCGTCGAGGCCGATGAGAGCGACGGCAGCTTTCTGCGGCTCGACGGCACGATCGCGGTCGTCACCAACATCGATCCGGAACATCTCGATCACTACGGCAGCTTCGATGCGGTGAAGGAATCCTTCGTCGAGTTCATAGAGAACGTTCCGTTCTACGGCGCGGCGGTGCTGTGCATCGATCATCCCGAAGTGCAGGCGGTGATTTCCAAGGTCCGCGACCGCAGGGTGATCACCTACGGATTTTCGGCCCAGGCCGACGTGCGCGGTGAGAACGTCACGCCGGTTCCCGGCGGCAACCGTTTCGACGTGGTCGTTCGCGAGCGCGACGGCTCGACCCGGCGGATCGAGGGGATCGAACTGCCGATGCCGGGCCGGCACAACGTCCAGAACGCACTGGCCGCTGTCGCGGTGTCGGTGGAAATGGGCTGCCCCGACGTTGTGATCTGCACCGGGTTCGGCAACTTCGGCGGCGTGAAACGCCGCTTTACGAAGGTCGGCGAAGTGGGCTCCGCCGCGATTATCGACGACTATGCCCATCATCCGGTCGAGATCCGCGCCGTCCTTTCCGCCGCTCGTGAAGGGGTCAGGGACGGGCGCGTCATCGCCGTGGTGCAGCCGCATCGTTTCACGCGCCTGCGCGACCTGATGAGTGAGTTCCAGACCGCTTTCAACGATGCCGACGTGGTCTATGTCGCTCCGGTCTATCCGGCGGGCGAGCAGCCGATCGAAGGTGCCGATGCCGATGCGCTCGTCGCCGGGTTGAAGGCGCGGGGGCATCGTGCCGCCCAGGCCATCGCCGGACCCGACGAGTTGGCCGACATCCTTGCCGAGGGCCTGACCGACAGCGACATCGTCGTCTGCCTGGGGGCGGGCGACATCACAAAATGGGCGGCAGGCCTGGCCGATGCCGTGGCACAAAGGAGGGGCGGATGATGGCCGATGCCCTTCCCGCGGTCGCGGGCAAGCTCACACCGCAGGCCCCGCTGGCCCCGCTTGTCTGGTTCAAGTCGGGCGGGCCGGCGGAATATCTGTTCGAGCCGCGCGATGCCGCCGACCTGCAGGGCTTCCTGCGCGATCTCGATCTGGCGGTGCCGGTGATGGCGCTGGGGCTCGGCTCCAACATGATCGTGCGCGACGGCGGGGTGCCCGGCATCGTTATCCGGCTCGGCAAGCCGTTTGCCACGGTGAAACCGGTCGATGCGGTGACGCTGGATTGCGGCGGCGGTGCAAGCGGCATCCTCGTCTCGTCCACCGCCCGCGATGCCGGGATTGCCGGGCTGGAGTTCCTGCGCTCGATTCCCGGCACGGTCGGCGGTTTCGTGCGGATGAACGGGGGCGCTTACGGCGGCGAGGTGAAGGACATTCTCGTCGATTGCGACGTGGTGCTGCGCTCGGGCGAACGGGTGACGCTGCCGGTCGCCGATCTGCACTACACCTACCGGCATTCTCAGCTGCCCGAACAGGCGATCGTGGTTGCGGCGCGCTTTCGGGGGCAGCCCGGCGAGCCCGACGCGATCCAGGCGGAGATGGACCGTATTTCGGCGTCGCGCGAGGCTTCGCAGCCGCTGCGGAGCAAGACGGGCGGATCCACATTCAAGAATCCGCCGGGCCGCAAGGCGTGGGAACTCGTCGATGCCGCGGGCTGCCGGGGGCTTGCCAGAGGCGGAGCGCAAGTGAGCGAGAAACACACCAATTTCCTGATCAACACCGGCAGCGCCACCAGCGCGGATATCGAGGGGCTGGGCGAGGACGTGCGTCGTCGCGTCAGGGAGACGCAGGGTGTCGAGCTCGAGTGGGAAATCCAGCGGGTGGGGAAGCCATGAGCCTGCCCAAGCTACATGTCGTTGTCCTGATGGGCGGCTGGTCGAACGAGCGGGAAGTCTCGCTGATGAGCGGCGAAGGCGTCGCCAGGGCATTGGAGTCGCGGGGCCATCGGGTCACCCGCCTCGACATGGACCGCGATGTCGCGCTCAGGCTGACCGAGGCGAAGCCCGATGTGGTGTTCAACGCCTTGCACGGTTCGCCCGGCGAGGACGGCACGGTGCAGGGCATGCTCGACCTGATGGGGTTGCCCTACACCCACTCGGGGCTCGCAACCTCGGTTATCGCCATCGACAAGGAGCTGACCAAGCAGGCGCTGGTCCCCCATGGCATCCCGATGCCGGGCGGGCGGATAGTCGAGACCGAAGAGCTGTTCGAGCGCGATCCGCTGCCGCGGCCCTATGTGCTCAAGCCGGTGAACGAGGGGTCGTCGGTCGGTGTCGCCATCGTTACCGACGATGGCAATTACGGCAATCCGATCAGCCGTGAAGCGAAGGGGCCATGGAACGATTTCGGACGCCTGCTGGCCGAGCCGTTCATTAGGGGCCGGGAGCTCACCACCGCCGTTCTCGCGGACAAGGCGCTGATGGTCACCGAGCTCAGGCCAAAGTCGGGCTTCTACGATTTCGATGCGAAATATACCGACGGCATGACCGAGCATGTCTGCCCGGCGGAAATTCCCGAAGACGTTGCCGAGGCCTGCAAGGAATTCGCGTTGCGCGCGCATCGCCTCCTCGGCTGCCGGG
This sequence comes from Novosphingobium sp., assembly GCA_024236175.1. Classification (GTDB taxonomy): domain Bacteria; phylum Pseudomonadota; class Alphaproteobacteria; order Sphingomonadales; family Sphingomonadaceae; genus Novosphingobium. The sequence continues at coordinate 292,544 of JACKKY010000007.1, forward strand.
GCACCAGCCGGTCCGATTTTCGCTGGGACGACGCGCGCGGCGTGGAAGGCCTGTTCCTGCTCGAAGTGAATACCCAGCCGGGCATGACGCCGCTCAGCCTGGTGCCCGAGCAGGCGCGTCATATGGGCCTCGACTATGCCGATCTCGTCGAGGCGATCGTCGCCGATGCGCTGGCGGATGCAGGATCAGGGGAGGGCAGGCCATGAGCCAGACAATCAGGCGCAAGGCGAAAAGCGCCCGCAAGACGGCAGCGGCGCAGGGTGCGTCGCGCAAGGTCCGCACCGCGAAGGCCAGGACCGGCTCGGCCTTCGACAGCGTCATGGCCTGGGTGCCGCTGTCGGAAGAGCAGCTCCACCGCGTTTTCATGGCGATAATCCTGGGCGGCGCGGTTGCGCTGGCGTGGTTCGTCGCCGGGCTGGCGGGGCTTCCCGCGATGGCGGGCCGGCAGCTCGCCGACGTTGCCGGCGATGCCGGTTTCGAAGTCCGGCGGGTCGATGTCCGCGGTGTGGAGAACCTCAACGAGCTCAAGGTCTATGAACGCGTGCTCGCCGAACGCAACCAGGCGATGCCGCTGGTCGATATCGAGGCGATCCGCGAGGAGCTGCTCGAACTGCCCTGGATCAAGGATGCGCGCGTTTCCCGGCAGCTGCCCGACACGCTGGTTGTCGATATCGTCGAGCGCAAGCCGCACGCGGTGCTCAGGAAGCCCGGGCGGCTGGTGCTGATCGATGCCACCGGGCAGGAGCTTGAGCCGGTCACGAAAGAGCGCGCCAAGGACATGCTGGTCGTTTCGGGGCCTGCCGCGGGCAAGCAGGTCGGCGCGCTGTCCCGGTTGCTGGATGCGGCGCCGGCGCTCAAGCCGCAGGTGCGCGAGGCCGAATGGATCGGCAACCGGCGCTGGAACCTGACTTTCAAGACCGGCCAGGTGCTCGCCCTGCCGGAAGGCGAGCGGGAATCGGCATCGGCGCTGGTGTCCTTCGCGCGACTGGACGGAACCAACCGCCTGCTGGGCGGGCAGGTTGCGGCATTCGACATGCGTGCAAAGGGCCGGATCTACATGCGTATCCCGGGCAGGGACAAGCAGGAAGCGGCGCTCAGTGCCGGTGCCGCTCGAAGGGTGGAGGACAACTGATGGCAGCGCCTCGGATTTCCCGCGTCTACAGCGCGGTCAATATCGGATCCTTTCGCATATCCGCGATGATCGCGGGGATATCCGAAACCGGCGAGATGATCGTGCTCGGATCCAGTCACCGTGCCTCTCAGGGGATCAAGCGCGGCTATGTGACGGACATGACGGCTGCGACCTATGCCGTTCGGGATGCGATCGAGCGCGCGGAGAAGATGGCCAACACCAGCGTGTCGAGCGTCTGGATCGGCTGTTCGGGTGCGGGCCTCGCCAGCCAGATCGCGGAAGTGGAGATCGAGGTCGGCGGCAGGCGGATCGAGCAGGACGACATCGATCACCTGCTGGTCTCGGCCCGTGACGTGATCCGCCCGGAAGGCCGCATGGTGTTGCACGCACAGCCGGCACATTACACGCTCGACGGTGCCCACGGTGTCGCCAATCCCAAGGGGCTCCATGCTGAGCGGCTCGCGGTCGACATCCACGTGATGCTCGCCGACGGCGCACCGGTCCGCAACATTACCGAGGCGGTGCAGAACGCGCATCTCGATGTCGAGGCGGTCGTCGCCTCGCCGGTCGCCGCCGGCTATGCCTGCCTGTCGGACGAGGAACGCGAACTCGGCGTCGCTCTCGTCGAATTCGGCGCCGAGGTGACCAATGTCGCCGTCTATGCGGCGGGCCTGCTTGTCGGTCTCGCCACCATCCCGATGGGGTCGGCGGACATCACCGATGCCATCGCATCGGCTTTCGGGATCCGCCGGTTCCAGGCCGAGCGGCTCAAATGCGTGAACGGCTCGGCCATTGCCAGCCCCGCCGATCACCGCGAGATGATCCCGGTCAACGGGCCGGGCGAGGAAGGTACGGGCCCGATCGCCCGCCACGCCGACGACAAGAACCGTATCCCGCGCGCCGAGCTGGTCTCGGTCATCACCACCCAGCTCGGCCGGCTCATGGAAGAGATCTCGAAGTCGCTCAAGGCGCTGGGTTTCAGCGGCCAGCGCGGCCAGCAGGTGGTCTTCACCGGCGGCGGCGCAGAGCTTGTCGGCCTGGCGGACTATGCGCAGTCGGCGCTGGGCAAGCTCGCGCGCATCAGCCGCCCGCCCCAGCTCGCCGGGCTGGCGGAAGCGCATGTGAAGCCCGGTTTCGCGACTCTGACCGGGCTGATCCTCTATGCCGCGGCCGACCCTGTCGACATCCGCTCGATCGGCAGGAGCTACCAGACTGCGACCCGTTATTCCGGCCTGGGCGTGGTCAACCGGGTCTATCGGGCGGTGAGGGAGTATTTCTGACCAGTGGAACTGCGAAGTGAAACTCGGAATTGACGGGCACCTTCCGCCGCAAATCCGGCTGTGGACAACGGCTGGCGGGGCTTTGATTCGACGAGTCGAAGCGTGCATTCAATGGAAATTCAGGGTGTTTCCCCTCGCATGCCTGCCAGGAGAGCGAGATGAGTATTAATATTGGGCCGCCAGCAATCGAAGAACTGCGTCCGCGCATCACCGTAGTCGGTGTCGGCGGCGCCGGCGGCAACGCCATCGCCAACATGATCGACGCCGGCATTGAAGGCGTCGACTTCGTGGTCGCCAACACCGATGCCCAGGCGCTGAACAGCTCCGTGGCGGAACATCGGATCCAGCTTGGCCCGGATATCACCGAGGGACTCGGCGCTGGCTCGCGCCCCGAAGTGGGTCGCGCTGCGGCCGAAGAGACGCTGCCCGAGATCGAGCGGGCGCTTGATGGCGTGCACATGTGCTTCATCGCCGCCGGCATGGGCGGCGGTACCGGCACCGGCGCTGCGCCGATCATCGCCAAGGCCGCGCGCGAAAAGGGCGTGCTCACCGTCGGCGTGGTCACCAAGCCGTTCCTGTTCGAAGGCACGCGGCGTATGCGCGCGGCGGAAGCCGGGATCGAAGAGCTCCAGCAGCATGTCGATACGCTGATCGTCATTCCCAACCAGAACCTGTTCCTCGTCGCCAAGGCGGAAACGACTTTCAAGGAAGCGTTCGAGCTCGCCGACGAAGTGCTGCAGCAGGGCGTGCGCTCGATCACCGACCTGATGGTCATGCCCGGCCTGATCAATCTCGACTTCGCCGACGTGCGCTCGGTGATGGGCGAGATGGGCAAGGCGATGATGGGCACCGGCGAGGGCGAGGGCGAGAACCGCGCGCTCGAAGCGGCAGAACGCGCCATCGCCAACCCGCTGCTGGACGGCGTGTCGATGCAGGGCGCGAAGGGCGTGATCATCTCAATCATCGGCGGCGACGACATGAAGCTGCTGGAAGTCGATGAAGCGGCCAACCATATCCGCGAACTCGTCGACCCCGATGCCAACATCATCTGGGGCTCCGCGTTCAATCCGGACCTGTCCGGCAAGATTCGCGTGTCGGTGGTCGCCACGGGCATCGAGCAGACGGCCGCGCAGGCCGAGGATGCGGCCCGTCCGCTCAATCTCGGAATGTCCCGGGGGCCTGTTCGCCCGGTCGCGGCAGTGCCGCCTGCACCGGAGCCCGAGCCGGAACCAGAACCGGCACCGCAACGGCTGTTCGACGGGGTCAGGCAGGAATCGTCCTCCCCTGAGAGCCCGGGTGCAGAACCGGTTTCCGCAGGCAGTGAGCCTGCTCCGGAACCCGCGGAAAGCGCCGCGCCGGAAATCCCTCAGGCAAGCAATGACGAATTGCCGCCGGCCGTCTCGTCGGAAGATGACGGTGACGAAGGTGAGGAAGAATCCTCAGGCGCCTATGCGAGCCTTTCGGGAGCGAAGGAGCAACCTGCCGAGCCGCTCGACCTGGGCCTCGACCAGATCGAGGATGACGCCGCTGACGGCGGCGGTGGCAAGGATGAATTGCTGCTCGATGCGACCCGGCTTGCCGAAGAGGACGCCCCGGTTGCTCCGATGGGAGGACGCAGGCGCAAGCTCGTGTCGGACGACTATGATGAGGATTCCTCGGCTCCCCAGGCTCCTGCACCGGGAAGCACGTTGTTCGAGCGCATGGCCAACCTCTCGCGTGGAGGAAAGCCCGCGGCCGACCAGGAGGATGAAGACGACAGCGAGGACGGCTCGTCGATCAGCATTCCCCGCTTCCTCGGGCGGCAGAACAACCAGTAAGCCTTGTTCTCCTGCTTCCGGCCGTCATTCGTCGGCGGTTCAGGTAACATGCGGCATGGCCGTATCCACCGGTGAGCACTGTGCCCTGCGTCGACGAACGCGGCACTTTCGCTCCGGAGTGACTGGGTATAACTGCTGACGATGGCCAAATTGCTCGCCCATCCCGGGACCGTTCACGCGCGAAGCCTCCTGTGTGCCGCAACCGTAGCGGCGCTGGGCGGAAGCGCTCTGGCCGGTCCGGCGTTTGCCCAGGACAGCGGCGGATCGGTTTCCTACCCTGTCGTCCAGCCCCTGCCGAGCAGGGAAAGCCTTCAGCTCAATGCAGCGCTGTCCAAGCTGGGGCGAAACCCGCGTGACCTCGGCGCTCTTGTCGATGCCGGCAAGGCCGCTCTCGCCATGGGCGACGTCGATGCGGCCTTCGGGTTCTTCCGGCGCGCCGACCAGATTTCGTCCAACAACCCGGAAGTGAAATCGGGTCTTGCTTCGGCAATGGTGCGCAAGGGTGATCCCGTCGGCGCCATCGCCCTGTTCGAAGAAGCCGAGAAGGCGGGCGCCAAGGCGAGCTCGATCGCCGCCGACCGCGGGTTGGCCTATGACCTCATCGGAGACAGCGCGGCGGCGCAGCGGCTTTATCACCTTGCGCTTACCTCGGGCCCCGACGAGGAGATCACGCGCAGGCTGGCGCTGAGCCTTGCCATCTCCGGCGATCGGCCGGGCATGGAGATGACGCTGCTGCCGCTGCTGCGCAATCAGGACAAGGCCGCATGGCGCACGCGGGCCTTCGCCCTGGCGATCATGGGCCGCACCGATGAGGCGGTTCGCCTTGCCAAGACGATACTTCCGGAAGGACTGTCGTCGGAGATGGCGCCCTATCTGCGCTACATGCCGCGCCTGACTCCCGCCCAGCAGGCGGCCGCCGCGAATCTTGGCGATTTTCCCCGCGCATCGGAAATCGGCCGCGACGATCCGCGCATCGCCCAGGCCGCCGAGGCGGCGGCGAAGCAACCACCGGTTTCCCCGGTCGATGCCGGGCTTGTACCGCGCGGCGAACCGCTTGGCGGCGGCGCGAAGTCCGCGAAGGTCGCCAAGCAGGAAAAGAAGGAAGAAACCCGTTCCAAGGCGGCCGCTCGCAAGCTGGCGGTGCAGACAAAGCAGGAAGCCGTAAGGACAGCGCCGCCCGATCCCCAGCCTGCAAGGCAGGTCGGAGCGGTGACCGAACCGGCGCTGGCGGCACCGCCAAGGCCGGCGCCGTCCAGCACGGTGGTTACGCCAGCAGGCAGTTCCGAACCCGCCCCGGCGACGGCGGTCGCGCCGCAGCAGCCGGCTGCAAGCCCGCCCGCTGCCGTCGCGGCGACCGATTCCTCCCCTGCCGTTGCCAAGCCGGAGACTGCCGCTGCACCGGCGGCCATTGCGGCTCCGGCCATGCAGCCTGCCCGGCCGGTTCCCGGCCCCGGGTTCGACCTGGCCAGATTGCCCAACAGCCAGACGAGCGATACGCCATCGCCATCGCAGCCGGTAGGCGAAGCGGATGTTGCCGGTCCCGCAGCGGACACTCCGGAAGAGCGCCTGTCGCTGGCCGAAGCGTTCAGCGATCTCGGCAAGCCCACAACCACTGTCGCTCCCGCCTCGGGAGCGGTGGACATTCGCAAGATCACACCGGCAAAGCCGAAGCCGCCGCCGGCAAAGGTCGAACCGCCCAAGCCGCCTCCACCCAGCCATCCCAGCCGGATCTGGGTGCAGCTGGGCGTGGGCCGCGACAAGGGCGCGATGGCATTCGACTGGCGCAGGCTCACCCGGAAGGCTCCCGATGTCTTCCGCGGCCAGAAGCCTTACGTCAGCGATATGGGCCAGACCAACCGGATGCTGACCGGGCCGTTCGAGAGCAAGGCGGCCGCCAACAAGTTCATCGGCGAGCTCCGCGACGCGGGTGTTGACGGTCCGTATCTCTGGCTCAGCCCGGCGGGACAGGTCGTCGACGATCTGCCCGGACGGTAGGGCCGGAATCCGGCCACGGAAGCCGTCCGGGCCTTTTCCACATCTTGTAAACAAGCTTATGGAGTTTTGCTCAGGGCTTATCGCCTGCCGCATTGTCGGCAGGGGGGTCGTCGAAGCATCCCTGCCGACATGCGAAAAAGACCCGATCGAGTGTTATGAGAACGGTGCAGGACGATATCGGCCGCGACGACGACGCGGCGCCCGTGGATATGCTTGCATCGCTGTTCGATGCGCGCGGCTGGCCCTTCGAGTTCGTCAGTGAAGACGAAATCTCGGGCGAGGTGCAGGGCAGCTGGGCGAACTATCAGTTCCAGGCGATCTGGCGACGTGAGGACCATGTCCTGCAGATGCTTTGCCTGCCGGATATCCGCATGCCCGAAGACAAGCGGGCAGCGATGTACGAAGCGCTGGCGCTGGTGAACGAGCAGCTCTGGATAGGCCACTTCGACGTCTGGTCGAACGGGGGCGTACTGCTTTACCGGCACGGCCTGATGCTCGGAGACGATGGCCTGCTCAGCCCCTCGCAGGCGCAGACGGCGGTGGAGGCGGCCATCGAGGAGTGCGACCGCTTCTATCCCGTCTTCCAGTTCATCCTGTGGGGAGACAAATCCCCCGCCGAAGCGCTGGCGGCCGCGATGGTCGATGCCGCGGGGGAGGCCTGAGCCGGTGGCCTGGCCGCAATCCGTCCTGCTTGTCGGTTGCGGCAACATGGGTGGCGCGATGCTTGCCGGATGGCTCGCCTCGGGACTGGAACCGGCGCGCTTCACGATCCTCGACCCGATGCTCGACCAAGCGCCCGACGGGGTTGAACTGCTGCGTGAGCCGCCGGATCGCCGGTTCGATGCGATTCTCCTGGCGGTAAAGCCGCAGATGCTGGAAAAGCTGGCTCCCGGCATCGCGCCGCTGGCAGCGGATGGGGCGGTGATCCTTTCCATCATGGCCGGCGTCGAGCTGGCGAGCCTCGCCTCCCGTTTTCCCGGTGCGGGCGGGTTCGTGCGGATCATGCCCAATCTCGCGGCGGCGATCGGCAAGTCCCCGGTCGCGCTCGCGGCCAGCGGGCTCGACCAGGCGCGCGAAGATGCCGTCACGCGGCTGATGGACCCGCTGGGCACGCCGGAATGGCTCGAGAACGAGGGACTTTTCGACCTTGTCACGGCCCTTGCCGGCTCGGGGCCGGCATTCGTCTATCGCTTCATCGATGCGCTTGCCGCAGGCGCCGGCGAACTCGGCCTCAGCGCGGAGACCGCCGATCGCCTTGCGCTTGCGACAGTGGAAGGCGCGGCACTGCTGGCGGCCGCATCACCGCATGAGCCCGGCGAACTCGCCCGGCGCGTCGCGAGCCCCGGCGGGACCACCCAGGCAGGGCTGGATGTGCTCGACGCGGACGAGGCACTTGCCCGGCTCGTCACCGCGACGCTGCGGGCCGCGGCCGAGCGCAGCGCGGAGATGGCGCGCGAGGCCAGAGGCGAGTAGCGGGCGCCCGGCGGTCCCCGCGCGCGGAGATGTGCAGTTTTCCCGCGAGAACAGGCCAAATTCCAGTGGGTTACACTTTACGACATTCCGGCTTCCGGTTTTTCTTGAAAACTTAATCTTCGATCGCGATATTCGAACGACCGGGCCCGTTTTTGGGTGTTTCCGGGAAAGGAGTTGATAATGGCGAATTGGAACGACCCCCAGCCCCCTCGCACGGGCTTCGGAGCGTCTCCGAGCCTTGACGGCCGGACAGCGGGCCGTGCTGCGGCCTACGACATGGGCCTGCGCAAGCACATGCTGTCCATCTACAATTACATGGCTTCCGGCGTGCTGCTGACAGGCATCGTCGCGCTGCTGATGGCGCGTTCGGGCCTTGCGCTGGCATTGATGGGAACGCCGCTTCGCTGGCTCTTCATCCTGTCGCCGCTGGCGATCGTGCTTGCGATGAGCTTCGGCCAGGGCCGCTTCAGCACCGGCACGCTCAAGGCGATGTTCTGGGGATTTGCCACGCTGATGGGCATCTCCATGTCGACGATCTTTCTCGTCTATACCGGCCAGTCGATCGCGGTGACGTTCTTTGCGACCGCCGGCGCGTTCGCGGGTCTGAGCCTGTTCGGCTACACGACGAAGAAGGACCTGTCGGGCATGGGGTCCTTCCTGATCATGGGCGTGGTCGGAATTCTGATCGCGATGGTGATCAACATCTTCGTGCAGTCCACCGCACTGCAGCTGGCGGTTTCGATCCTCGGCGTGCTGATCTTCGCGGGCCTCACCGCCTACGACACCCAGCGGCTGAAGATGCAGTATTACCAGCTCGCCGGCACGGAGTTCGCCGGCAAGGCGATCGTGATGGGTGCGCTGAGCCTCTATCTGGACTTCATCAACATGTTCCAGTTCCTTCTCTCTTTCCTCGGCAGCCGCGAGTAACCGATTATTCGAGTCAGTTAAGCGCTGATTCAGGCCTGATCAGGGAAATCATCGTGCCCGGCGCGCAACTTGCCGCGCCGGGCATTTTCGTCGCAGCGAAATAGGGTTAGGAAACCGGGCGCTGGCAATTGGAGAGTTTTGGGGTGAAAGGCTTGAAAAACAGGAGGGTTTTTCTCGGCGGGATGGTGATCACGTCGATCGCCGCGCTGTCCGCCTGTGCGCCAAAGCCGGCTCCCGCACCACCGCCGCCGCGGATCGTGATTCCGCCCAGGCCATATCCTCCGCTTGGGGCCGCGCCCAATCTCGTGACGCCGCCGGTGGACGTCAACGGCGTGCGCCAGACCGTCAATGTCGGCCTTACGTCCAACCAGCGAGTGTGGAACCTGCGTTCGGCCTACAACGTTGCCGCGCTCAATTGCCAGAAGCCGGAACACGCCGGAATCCTGGAAGGTTACACCTCCTTCCTGAAAAGCCACTCGCGTGAGCTGACCTCGGTCAATCGCGAACTGGACAAGGCCTACAAGGCGCAACACGGCTCAAACTACATTCGCGTCCGCGAATCCTTCCAGACGCAGGTCTACAACTACTTCGCATTCCCGCCGACCCTGCCGGCCTTCTGCGACGCGGTCCTGGCCATGAGCCAGCGCGAACAGCTTGCCCAGCCGTCCGATCTGGACGCCTTTGCCGCCAGCAGCCTACCGCAGCTCGAATCCGTGTTCGGCACGTTCTACAACAGCTACGACCAGTACCGCATGGATCTCGCGGCGTGGGAGGCGCGCTATGGCGGCGGGTCTGTGGCCGGGCCGACGGCCCCACCGAGCCAGACGACGGTGCAGTAGGGTTTCGGCGCCGCTGCAATTTTGCTCTTTCAAGCCGGAGGGCTCTTCGCTAAGGGGGCCGCTCGCGCGGGCTCAGCGGTCCGCCGGCTCGCACTGGAACGGGGCCGTAGCTCAGATGGGAGAGCGCGTCGTTCGCAATGACGAGGTCAGGGGTTCGATCCCCCTCGGCTCCACCATCCAGTGCGTTGATCGGCCATCCTTGCGGATGGCCTCGCACGGCACCAGCCCTCTCCTCCGCCCCGCCACCCAACGGCAGTATGGGCGGTGGAGAGGGCTGGTGCCGAATCCGGCGGACTGAGCTCGCCAAACTCGACGCTTTTGCCGTTCCGCCGGAAAACCTAGGCCTTTCCCATGCATTTTCTCGATCAGGCGAAGATATACATCCGCTCCGGCGCGGGAGGGCCCGGTGCCGTGAGCTTCCGCCGCGAGAAGTACGTCGAGTACGGCGGACCCGACGGCGGCGACGGGGGCAGGGGCGGCGATATCGTATTCGAGGCGGTGCCCGGCCTGAACACGTTGATCGATTTTCGCTACGCCCAGCATTTCAAGGCGCCCCGCGGCGGTCACGGGATGGGCAAGAACCGCACCGGCGCATCGGGCAAGGACCTTGTCGTCAAGGTGCCGATCGGCACGCAAATCCTTGACGACGACAGGGAAACGGTATTGGCCGATCTCACCAAGGCGGGCGAGCGCATCGTGCTGCTCAAGGGTGGGGAAGGCGGCCGCGGCAATGCCAGCTACAAGACCGCGACCAACCGGGCGCCGCGCCAGCACCAGCCCGGCGAACCCGGCGGGGAGCTGTGGGTCTGGCTGCGGCTCAAGCTGCTGGCCGATGTGGGCCTCGTCGGTCTTCCCAACGCCGGCAAGTCCACTTTCATCAACAAGCTGACCAACACCAAGGCGAAAGTCGGCGACTATCCTTTCACCACTCTGCATCCCCAGCTCGGCGTCGTGCGGCACAAGGGGCGCGAATTCGTGCTGGCAGACATTCCCGGCCTGATCGAGGGTGCCGCCGAAGGTGCGGGGATCGGCGATCGCTTCCTGGGGCACATCGAACGCTGCCGGGTGCTGATCCATCTGGTCGACATCGGCGACACCGACCCCGCCGAGGCGATGCGCGTGGTCGCCGAAGAATTGTCGGCATATGGTCAGGGGCTGGACGACAAGCCCCGCCTCGTGGCGCTCAACAAGGTCGACCTTGCCGACGCCGAGCTTGCCGAGGCGTTCGCGGCAGAGCTGCGCGCAGGCGGCGCGGATCGGGTGTTTCCCATTTCCGGTTTCACCGGCGAAGGCCTTTCGGAGCTTCTCGACGCGGTTCTCGAGTATCTTCCTGCTGCCACGGCAACCGAACGGCCCGGCGGCGAACAGGAACAGGCGGACGAAAAGCCCTGGTCGCCGATCTGACGATCCTGTTTGCATAAATCCGGCTTTCGCCTAATTCCCCGCCATGCAGATCGCCCGCCTTTCAGACCTCGCCAGCAAGGCCGCTTGTCCGCGTCTCGTGGTCAAGGTCGGCTCGTCGCTGCTTGTGAACCGGAAAGGTCTGCGCCGGCACTGGCTGGAAGGGCTGGTCCGCGAACTGGCCGAGGCGCGCGCGCGCGGGCAGGATGTGATCATCGTTTCGTCTGGCGCGATCGCGCTCGGTGCGGCAACGCTCAAGCTGGACAGGGGCGGGCGCGGGAACCTTGCCGATGCGCAGGCCGCCGCCGCCGTGGGGCAGATCGCGCTGTCCGGGCTGTGGGCGGAGCTGCTTGGCGGGCATGGCCTCACCGCCGCGCAACTGCTGCTCACCGTCGACGACCTCGAGGACCGGCGCCGCTACCTCAACGCCACGGCGACGCTGGCGCGCCTGCTCGACATGGGCGTGGTTCCGGTGATCAACGAAAACGACTCCGTCGCCACGCACGAAATCCGCTTCGGCGACAATGACCGGCTCGCAGCACGCGTCGCGCAGGCGGCGCAGGCGAGCGCCGTGCTGCTGCTCTCGGACGTGGACGGGCTGTTCGATCGCAATCCCGCCGAACCGGGCGCGAAGCTGCTGCCCGAAGTGCATGGCGTCACTCCGGAAGTGCATGCGATGGCGACCGAGGATTCCTCGTCCGGACTCGGCTCGGGTGGCATGACCTCCAAATTGCAGGCGGCGGAGATCGCCGAACTGGCCGGCATTTCGCTGGCCATCGTCAACGGGACCCACAAGCAGCCGATCACCCGCGCCCTGGAAAAGAACATCGGCACGCTGTTCCTGCCGCGCCGCAAGGCCGGTGCCCGCAAGGCCTGGCTGGGCGGCCGGCTGCGGCTGAAAGGCGCGCTGGTGGTCGATGCCGGCGCTGCAAAGGCGCTCGCCGGAGGATCGAGCCTGCTCGCCAAGGGGGTTGCGCAGGTCGAAGGCAGTTTCCACCGGGGCGATGCCATCGCGATCCGCGACGAAAGCGGTAAAGTGCTGGCGCACGGCCTGTCCGAATACGACGCGGAGGAATGCGCGCGCCTCAGGGGCAGGCACTCCAGCGAACATGCCGAAATCCTCGGCTATGCGCCGCGCTCGGCCATCGTGCATCGCGACCAGCTGGTCCTGCTGTGACCATCGCCGTCACCGGCGGCACCGGCTTCGTCGGACAGGCGCTCATAGAAAGGGCGCTGGGCGAAGGGCACGAGATTGCCGCGCTGGCCCGCAAACCGCAGGACAGTCGCGACGGGGTCAACTGGGTCGCCGGCGACCTGGCGGACACCAAAGCGCTGTCCGGGCTGGTCAAGGGCGCACAGGCGGTGATCCATGTCGCCGGCGTGGTGAACGCGCCCGATCACGACGGCTTCGAGCAAGGCAATGTCGCGGGCACTCTCAGTCTCATCGAGGCCGCAGTCGCCGCCGGCGTCCCCCGGCTGGTCTTCGTTTCCTCGCTCTCGGCACGCGAGCCGGCGATATCGGCCTACGGCGCGTCGAAGCACCGCGCCGAGCGGCTGGTGAAAGCGAGCGGGCTCGACTGGACGATTGTCCGCCCTCCGGCCGTATACGGGCCGCGCGACCGGGAGATGTTCGAGCTGTTCCGCGCGGCGAAATGGGGATTGGTCCCGACGCCCAAGGAAGGGAAGGCTTCGCTGATCCATGTAGACGATCTCGCCAGGCTGCTGCTTGCGCTGCTTCCCGGCGGCGAGCATGTGACCCACCGCAGCTTCGAACCGGACGACGGCAAGCGGGGCGGCTGGAGCCACGACGACCTCGCCCGGGCCATCGGCTGGGCGGTGGGACGGCGCCCGTTCGTGCTGGGCCTGTCGCGCCGGACGATGGAACGCGCCGCGAAGCTGGACATGGCGGTGCGGCGCAAGCGCGCCAAGCTGACGCTCGACCGTGCCGGCTATTTCAGCCATCCGGACTGGGTGGTCAGCCATGGTTCGCGCGTGCCGCATCAAATCTGGCGCCCGCGCATCGAGACGCGCGAGGGGCTGAAAGCGACCGCCGCCTGGTACCGCGAGCAGGGCTGGCTCTAGCATGCGCCGACGGATTGCCTGACCGCCCAACCCGTTGAACCGCTTTTCTATCGCGCGCCGTATGGTTAAACACGGGTCGCGCCCATATAGGCGACTGCGCCATGCAAATCTGTTCACCGGAAGCAGCTCATTGATGAATAACCCTTCGCTAGACCTTGCCAGCCTGCTGTGCTCGCGGCTTTGCCACGACATGCTCAGCCCCGTCGGCGCGCTGACCAACGGGCTCGAGCTGCTGGCCGATGAGAAGGATCCGGAAATGCGCCAGCGCTGCTTCGAGCTGCTGGAGCAGAGCGCGCGGATTTCGGCCGACAAGCTCAAGTTCTTCCGCCTCGCGTTCGGCGCGGCCGGCGGTTTCGGTGACATGGTTCCGGTTTCAGAGGCGCGCGCACTCGTCGATGCGCTGGTGGGAAACAACGAGCGGATCACCGTCAACTGGGCGCTGGTAAGTGATGCCCTGCCCAAGCCGGGCGTCAAGACGCTGCTGAATTTCGCGCTGATCGGCATTGATGCGCTGGTGCGGGGCGGCACGCTGGAAATCGGCGCGGAGGTGCGCGACGGGGCGAGCGAGATCGTGGTGCGTGCCAGCGGTGCGCGAATCGCGTTCGACGCCGACATTGGCCGCGCGCTCGACGGCTCGCTGCCGGCGGGTGAGCTTTCCAGCCGCACCGCGCCCGCGGCGATGATTCACCAACTTGCCGAAAGCCTGGGCGGCGGATTGCAGTTCGCCGTTACGGAAGAGGCATTGACGATGGGGGCGGTACTTCCCGCCGCCTGATCGAGAGCGCTATGAACCGCTGGCTGGTCAACCGCGAGGTTCCCTCCCCGAACCGGGATGAGCGCAGGTTGCCGGTCTCGATGGTGGTTCTGCACTACACCGGCATGAAGTCGGCCGAGGAAGCGCTGGAGCGCATGTGCGACCCCGAGGCGAAAGTCTCGGCCCATTACATGATCGACGAGGATGGCATCGTCACCGCCCTTGTGCCCGAGGAGAAGCGGGCGTGGCACGCGGGCAAGTCCTACTGGCGCGGAATCACCGACGTCAATTCGGCCAGCGTCGGCATAGAGCTGGTCAATCCGGGCCATGAATTCGGCTACCGGCCGTTTCCCGAAGCGCAGATGGAAGCGCTGCTGCCGCTGCTGGCCGATATCGTCGAGCGTCACGACATTCCGCGCGCCAATGTGGTCGGCCATTCCGACGTGGCGCCGGCGCGCAAGCAGGATCCCGGCGAACTGTTCAACTGGCAGAGGCTCGCCCGGCTGGGACTGGCACTGCCGATACCCAAGCTCTCGATGCGTCTCGTCTACGACAATCCCGGCGCCTTCTATCTCGCGCTCGAACGTTTCGGCTACGACATCACCGACGGCCATGCGGCGGTTCGCGCGTTCCAGCGGCGCTGGCGGCCCGAACTCATCGACGGCGAGATCGACGGCCATATCGGCGCGCTGCTGTTCGAGCTGTTGTTGGAACGCGACACCGGGCGTGCTAGATAGAAATGGCCGGGGGGCCGGGCAGCCGCGTCATTTTCGCGCAAGCGGGAATGCCGAGGAAAGTCCGGGCTCCACGAAACGAGGGTGGCGGGTAACGCCCGCCGGACGCAAGTCCAGGGAAAGTGCCACAGAGAGTATACCGCCGATGGCCCCTAAAGGGCACAGGCAAGGGTGAAAGGGTGCGGCAAGAGCGCACCGGGGGCCTGGTAACAGGTCCCGCATGGCAAACCCCACCCGGAGCAAGACCGAATAGGGGCGGCGCGCCGCAAGTCCTTTGGACAAGCGGCAGGCGGGTTTCGCGCCGGACCGCCCGGGTTGGTCGCTGGAGCGGCATGGCAACATGTCGCCGAGAGGAATGGCTGCCATCGTGCGCCGCGTCTTCGGATACGGGCCGCGATACAGAACCCGGCTTACAGGCCCCCCGGCATCTCTCGCATCTTGACCAAAGCGGCCCGATCTGATCGGGACGGCGGGTCCATTGGCCAGTTTCATCGGAGACCCGCGAAGTGCTTGTTGCCTTGCCGCTGCCTGACTGCGATTGCCGAGCCCACGCCGGCTCCGCACCGGATCTCGAGCGCGGCCGGTAGCAGGCACGATGCCCCGCACCATACCCGTCACGCTCGGCCCGCTGGGTGGCGACAAGCTCGAAGTAAGGCGCTCGGGCTTTCGCTGGCTGATCAGGGATGGCCAGGCCTGCCGTCCGGGCGATGTCCTCGGATTCTGCAACATCTCGTTCTTCGGCGACATCCCGGACCTGCCGGGTCACATATACTTCGACCAGGAGCAAAGCGCGGTCCAGCTGGCGGTGATCTCAAGGGTTTCCGGCCGGCTGTACCATGCGCCCAATTCCTCCAAGGGCGGATGGCTGGACCGGATTCGCCTGTACATCCGCTGGCACGGCGACCAGGTGGTCGCAAACCTGGAGATCGGCGACGACGTGGACGCCGAGCTCGCACAAGCTCCTGTCACCGTGCGATGCATCGCCGGCAGCCGGGTCAGCGATCTTGCCGAGGACAACGGCCGCCTGCTCGGCGGCTGGCGCGACCGTAGCCGGGTCTGGGACGTCAGCGATGGCGAGCCCACCGGCAGCGTCGTGGGCCTCGGCATTTGCGAGTTGGCGCCGGTGCTGCAAGGCGACGACGGTATCTTCGGCACGCTGCTCGACCGCGTCGCCGGACCGGCCCATGTGGTGAATGTCTGGGATGCGCCGCTGGTGCACAGCGCGCGGGTTATCATCGAACAGATCAACCGCACGCCTGAGGAAGCCGCCGCCCTGGCCGAGGATTTCCTGGGCGTGATCCGGGACGATCCCGGCGCATGTGAGGCGGCGGACTGGATATTCGCTGCGGCCAGCGTGCATGCCTTGCGCCGTTCCCCCGCCAGTGATCGCTTCGACATGCTGACACGAACCGGGATCGAGGCGGCCCGGCCCGCCGATGCGGTGATCTTGTCGGTCAACGCCGAACCGGCAGTGCGGTTGCGGCATCGCCGGCTCGGCTATGTTTTCGGTTGTCACGAGTATCGCATTCGCCGGCTGGGGCATTCCGCCATGGAATGGCTGAAACGCAATTTCGAGCGGGAACCCAACCCTGTCGACCAGACCAGGAAGGACTATCTCGAGCTGGCGGCAATTCTCCGCAAGTCGAACCCCAACGTCCAGATTCTGGTCCTCAACGCGATGTCGACGCTGGGGCGGGAAGACATCCTGTCCTACGACGTGTTCGACCCGCCGATCGGCCAGTCGCTGCGCAGCGTGTGTACGCAGGAGGCCAACGCGATACTGCACGATCTCGCTCGCGAGGCCGATTTCGCGATCGTCGATGCCGATGCGATCGGGGCGGAGCTCGGCGGAATGCATGCCATTCCCGATGCCGTTCACCAGAACGGCGAAATGCAGGAGGAACTGCGCAAGGAAATCCTTGCAATCCTCGATGCGCGCAAGGTCCCGGGCTTTTCCCTCAGGAAGTGACGCAGTCCTCGGCGGCGGTGTGACCCGGCCGGGCTATCCCGCTGCAGCAGCGTCCCGGACGGCCTTGGCGAACCTGCGGATCTGCTCGGGGATGTCGTCGAGTCCGCCCAGTGCCGCTCTTGCCCCTTCCTGCACCTGCGGATCGACCAGTTCGTCTATGCCATTCGCGAGGATCGCCGAAGCGAGAGTGTGGCCGGCGACGTAGGTGGCGAGGTTGCCGCCGAGCCTGTAGTCCGTCGCGAGAGGCCTCGCGCCGAAATGCGCCAGAACGCGATTGTAGTCGACGACGCGGAGGCCGAGGCTGTGCGAAAGCTCTACGGCGAGCAGATTGAGCCTGCGGATCCGCTCAAGCGTTTCGTCGTTGCCCGATGCCCGGACGCGGCCCGGAACATGGCGAAAGATTGTGCAGATGAAGACTTCGGAGGGGCCTTCGAGCAGCTTCTCGAAATACCGGTGCCAGCGTTCGTGGATGATCGTCTCGTCCTCGCGCGGGCCGAGGACTTCGTTCAACATGGAAGCGACGATGACGTGCGGCGGTTCCTCTCCCTTGTGCTCGTGACAGGGCAGCCCGATCGCCAGCTTGATAGGCTGGGCCTGCCCTTGCCGTGCGCTGGCCACGGCCCGGCTGAGCAAGTCCGAGCCAAGGGCGATCGCCCGCTGCTCGCACTGTTCGACGGCCGCGAAAATCCTGAGCGGAGTGACTTCGCTCATCGAGCCCGCCGGGACGCAGGGGAAATGCAGGCGCCCCAGGACGCGGAAGGTGAGAATGCACTGGTTTGCTTGTCGCCCGACATCGGGTCGGCCTGACGTCTGGCGGCGATTCGGTCAATATCGTTGCGCGAACCGGCCAGGCGCGGAGCGATCAGGGCCTGCCCACGCTGATGTAGGTGAAGCCGGCCCCGCGCAGTTCCTCGGGCTCGTAGATGTTCCGCAGGTCCACCAGGACGGGCGCCCTGACAAGCTCGCGCACGCGGCCGAGATCGAGTGCACGGAAGGCATCCCATTCCGTGACGATCACGATCGCATCGGCGCCTTCGATCGCTTCGTAGGCATTGGGCAGCATCGCCACTTCAGGCATTAGCGGCCGGGCCAGCTCCATGCCTTCCGGGTCATAGGCGGTGACTTCGACACCCGCGTCGATCAGCGCCTGGGCGATCGCGATGGAAGGCGCATCGCGCATATCGTCGGTGTTTGGCTTGAAGGTGAGGCCGAGCAGGGCGACTCGCTTGCCGCGCGGTGCCTCTCCCAGCACATCGATGACCTTGCGGCCCATTGCACGCTTGCGGCTCTCGTTCACCTTGGCGACCGATTCGACGATCCTGAGCGGTGCGTCGTTGTCCTCGGCGGTCTTCAGCAGCGCCAGCGTGTCCTTGGGAAAGCAACTGCCGCCGAAACCGGGGCCGGGGTGGAGGAATTTCGGTCCGATGCGGTTGTCGAGGCCGATGCCGCGCGCGACATCCTGCACGTCGCCGCCGACCTTCTCGCACAGATCCGCGATCTCGTTGATGAAGGTGATCTTCGTGGCGAGGAAAGCATTGGCGGCATATTTGATGATTTCGGCGCTGCGCCGGCTGCTGAACACGATCGGCGAGCGATTGAGGAACAGCGGGCGATAGACTTCGCGCATCACGCCGCGCGCCCATTCGTCATCGGTGCCGATGACGATCCGGTCGGGTCGCTTGAAATCGCCGATGGCAGCGCCTTCGCGGAGGAATTCGGGATTGGAGGCGACGGCGAAGTGCACGTCGGTTCCCGATTCGCGCAGGATGCGTTCCACCTCGTCACCGGTTCCGACAGGCACCGTGGACTTGGTGACGATCACCGCC
The DNA here is from genome assembly GCA_024236175.1 of Novosphingobium sp. Lineage (GTDB taxonomy): Bacteria > Pseudomonadota > Alphaproteobacteria > Sphingomonadales > Sphingomonadaceae > Novosphingobium. The sequence goes on from JACKKY010000007.1 coordinate 310,773, forward strand.
GGATGATCGAGATTCTTGCCGATTTCCGCAGCGGCTGCGTGCACGAAAGAGAGGTCTGCATGGCCGTCACCGCGCCGGGAGGGCGTGCCGACGGCGATGAAGATTGCGCCCGCACCGCTGATGCCTTCGGCGAGCCCGGTGGTGAAGGACAGGCGGTTGGCCCTGACGTTGCGCTGGACCAGCTCGTCGAGGCCCGGTTCGTAGATCGGCATTTCGCCGGCATTGAGCCGTTCGATCTTCGAGGGATCGGTGTCGATGCAGACCACATCGTGGCCGAAATCCGCGAAGCACGCTCCCGATACCAGGCCGACATAGCCTGCCCCAACCATTGCGATCTTCATCAGCTACTCCAGTTCAGGCGGGCCGCATAGAGATGGAAATCTCGCCCTCGTGCACTTCGGTCTCGATAATCCAGCGTTCCGTGCCCTCGAGTCCGAGCGCGGTTAGCCGCCCGGACATGAAAGCACCAGTGTCGATCCCGATCCTGTTGCCGCGAATTTCGGCTTCGGGGCAGATCGAATGGCCGTGCACGATGACATGACCATGATCGCGGGTGTCGTTGAGGAACGGCTGGCGTATCCAGTGCAGGTCGTCGGTATGCTGCTGTTCCATGGGCGTGCCGGGCCTGATTCCCGCGTGCACGAAGAGATAGTCGCCGATCGCGACCCAATCCTCGAAGCCACGGATGAATTCCAGGTCGGTTTCCGGGACCGCCTCGCACATGAGCCGCTGTGCCGTCGCAAGATCGGCGCTTTGCAGGGCAATGCGGTCCACGGGATAGGAAAGGACCGTTTCATAGCCGCCGAAGCGCAGGAAACTGCCAAGCGCGTCAAGCCTGGTGCAGCTTTGCAGGAACATTTCCTCGTGATTGCCGGCGAGTATGCGAACCTTGCGCCGTTCCTGCCACTGGCGTGCCGAGCGCAATACCGCGGCACTGTCGGGGCCGCGGTCGATCAGATCGCCGAGCAGGACGATCTCGGTCCTTGCCTGGCCCCGATTGCGGTCGTCGGCTTCGATCGCTTCGACAATGGCGGTGAACAGGTCGAGCCGCCCGTGGACGTCGCCGACAGCGTAGACTCTGGCGCCCGCCGGTATGGCTGGAACGTGCCGTGCCCGTTTCGAACGGAAAAGCTGGCGGATCGTGTCGATCATGACTGAAGGTCTTGGAAAGATATAGGTTTTGAGCAGGCGCAGCACAAGCTGGCTGTCTGCGCGGGAATGAGCGTTGCCAAAAATCCACACTTTCCAAGACTGTGTATCGAATGGGCCAAATTCTTCTTGTGCAACGCAACAAATGTGTGCAGCCTGATCGGGCATTCGCAAATTGCGCCCGCTAAATGAGGTGCAAGGTGGCTGCGCAGGTGGGACGAGGCATAACTTTTTAGGGGTTTGACCATGCTTACGTCCATCCGCGGTATTGTTGCCGCTTCTCTTCTTGCCGGTTGCGGACTCGCCGCGACTCCCGCTCTCGCCGACGAAATGGATCCGCCGAGCGATATCACGGTGTCGGGCAACGCTGCGCTCGTGACCGACTACCGTTTCCGTGGCGTCAGCCTGTCAAACGGCAATATCGCCATCCAGGGCGGTATCGATATCGGCCACTCCAGCGGCTTCTATGTCGGCACCTGGGGCTCCTCGCTGACCAGCGGTGCCTATGGCGCCATCGAGCTGGACATCTACGGCGGCTGGTCCGGCGACATCGCCGACGGCGTTTCCGCCGATATCGGCGTGCTGTACTACGCCTATCCCGATGGCATCTCCGGTGCCGATCTCGACTACGTCGAGTTCTACGGCTCGCTCGGCTTTGCCTTTGGCCCGGCCGACGCCAGCGTCGGCGTAGCCTATGCGCCTGACCAGGACTCGCTGGGCGATCAGGACAACCTGTACGTCTATCTCGACCTCGGCGCGGGTATCCCCGACACGCCGATCTCCGTCAGCGCCCACCTCGGCTACACCGATGGTGTGCTTGCTCCGGACCTGCTGGCCGGCGGCCCCGACGATTCGGGCTTTGACTGGTCCATCGGTGCCGACTTCGCCGTCACCGACAACCTTTCGGTCGGCGTTGCCTACATCGGCACGGAAGGTGCGAGCGTGAAGAACTTCACCGATGACGCCGTCGTCGGCACGCTCTCGGTTTCGTTCTGATCGCATCGGATTGAGACACGAAAGGGCCCGCCCGGCAGTCCGGGCGGGCCCTTTTTCGTTCCGGCGGTCTCGAAAGCGCGGCGGACAGACGCTTCAGCGCAGGTAGAAGTCGATTGTCGTGACGACGCGCACCTTCTTGTAGGGCGTATCCGATACCCCCCAGCCGCCGCCTGAATCGCCGTCGCGGGCATCGATGGAAAAATAACCCTGCGTCGCGTTCTTGATGGTCCCGACGGTGGTGCCGCTGTCCTTGGCGAACTGCTCCGCCGACGCCCGCGCATCCTTGGTCGCCTCGGCGACCATGTCCGGCTTGATGGCGTTGAGCCCGGTGAAGGTGAAGGACATGCCTGAACCTTCCTCCAGAACGACGCCGCGCCTGACCAGCTCGAATTGCCGCCTTACCGCGTCCTGCGCCCGCTTGATGTCATCGCTGCGCAGGGTCATGCGTTGCCGCACCGTGAATTTCGGGGTGCCGTTCTCGGTGTATTGCGAGACGTTGACGCCGGTCGGCTGCAGCGCCTCGGCCGGAAAGCCGAGTTCCCCGAAGAATCCGCGTATCGCACGCGAATCGCGGTCCACGCTGGCCTGCGCGGAGGCGAGGTCCTGGGCGGTGGCCGAATAGGCGATGGTCCAGGTGGCGAGGTCGGCCATGACCTCGCGTTCCGCAAGGCCCCTTACGGTCACCGATCGGTCCGCCTGGCGCGCCCGCGTGAGCCCGTCGCCGAGCAGGTAGCCGCCAAGCACCAGACCCACCGTCAGGATACCCGCGCTGGCCAGCCAGCGGCGATTGACGGGATCGCGGAAGAAGGAGGTAGCAGGCACGTGCTCTTCTTGCGTATTGTCGGTCATCGCGGATCCTCCCGATTGCCCACCGGCTTATGCTGCCGCAAAGCTGTCTGGACGATGAACCGTGCTACAGTAGCGACGAAATGATTTTCGAGAGGCCCGACGTGACGAAATATCTCCACTCCATGATTCGCGTGACCGACCCCGACGCAACGATCCGCTTCTTCGAGCTGATCGGCCTCAAGGAGGTGCGGCGCTATTCGAACGAACAGGGGCGTTTCACGCTGATCTTCCTCGCCGCGCCGGGACAGGAGGGCGTCGCGGAAGTCGAGCTGACGCACAACTGGGATCCGGAGGATTACGACGGCGGGCGCAATTTCGGCCATCTCGCCTATCTGGTCGAGGACATCTACGAGACGTGCCAGCGGCTGATGGATGCCGGCGTGACGATCAATCGCCCGCCGCGCGACGGGCATATGGCATTCATCAGGACGCCTGACGGCATCTCCGTGGAATTGTTGCAGGATGGCGGGCTGGAGCCGCAGGAGCCGTGGGCGAGCATGCCTAATACCGGTACCTGGTAGGCCAGCCTTTCCAGCGCCCTGTGCGGGAATCGGACCGCCGCTGCGAATTCGTTCCGGTTCGTCTCGCAATCTGCAACGAATCCTGACAAAGGAGGCTGCATGACTGCAGCACTCATCACCATTTTCGTGCTGGCCTACACGGCCATAGCTCTCGAGGAGCCTCTCAGGATCAACAAGTCCGGCGCGGCGCTGATCGGCGCCGGCCTGCTCTGGACCGTCTATGCGCTGTCGATGGGCCATCCGGAGATTGTCGATGAGGAACTGGCGCATTCGCTGATCGAAACGGCGCAGATCGTCTTCTTCCTCATCGGTGCGATGACTGTGGTGGAAGTTGTCGACTCGCATGACGGATTCGAGGTGATTACGTCGCGCATCAACGCGAAAAGCCTGGGTGCTTTCGTCTGGGTCATTGGTTTCGTGACCTTCTTCCTGAGCGCCATGCTGGACAATCTGACGACGACGATCGTCATGGTCTCATTGTGCAAGAAGCTTCTGGCCGAACGCCGCGACCGGCTGCTCATGGCCGGCGTCATCGTCATTTCAGCCAATGCGGGCGGTGCTTGGTCGCCAATCGGCGACGTGACCACGACGATGCTCTGGATCGGCGGACAGGTGACGACGATCCCGATCATTACCGGCGTGATTGTTCCGTCGCTGGTCAATATGATCGTGCCGCTTGCGATAGTCAGTTACGGCTTGCGGGGAAGAGCGTTCGCAGCAGCGGCTGTCACCCCCAATCCCGACGGTCGCGTCACGACCCTGTTCGAACGCAACCTGATGTTCTGCATGGGACTCGCCGCACTGGTCTCGGTGCCGGTTTTCAAGGCCGTGACCCATCTGCCGCCCTTCATGGGCATTCTTCTGGGGTTGGGCATTCTCTGGGCGGTCGGCGATCTCGTGCACAGGAACAAGCCCTACGAAGAACGCGAGCACGTGACGATCGCGAATGCCCTGACCCGCATCGACATGAGCGCGATCGTGTTCTTCATCGGCATCCTGCTGGCCGTCGCGACCCTGTCGCATGCGGGTATCCTGTCGGAGCTCGCCCAGTGGCTTGACGATACCGTAGGCCGGCTCGACGTGATCGTGATTGTGATCGGGCTTGTCAGCGCGATCGTCGACAATGTGCCGATGGTTGCTGCTGCCATGGGCATGTACAGCATGGAGACCCATCCGCCGGACAGCTTCCTGTGGGAATTCATGGCCTACTGCGCGGGAACCGGCGGTTCGATCCTGATCATCGGTTCGGCGGCCGGCGTGGCGGCCATGGGCATCGAGAAGATCGATTTCCTCTGGTATGCGCGCAAGTTCAGCGTGCTTGCGATGGTCGGTTATTTCGCCGGCGCAGTCACCTACATCCTGATGTTTTCAGCGATCCATTAGTAATTCGAACCAATCCCGATTGAAGGCGTTGCAAGTAACACTCGAAGGCAATAGTCTAGATATTTGAGGGGATTGCTTCGGGAGTACCCGGGTCGTGTCCGTAGGGACGATAGTTGAGCTTTCACAGCTGCTCGACGTGTTGCAGCGCGTCGAGCATGAGCTGCTGCTATTCGCAGCGTTCTGGTTCGTGATCGGTGCGGTCGACGAGCTGGCGGTGGATTGCGGCTGGCTCTGGCTGCGCATGACGGGCCGGGCGACGGAAGGCCGCCTCCCCAGAGGTTATGAGCTGCGCCCGCTCGACGGCCGTGTCGCGGTGCTGGTGCCGGCCTGGCACGAAGCCGACGTGATCGGGGAATTGGTGGCCCATACCTTGAAGGTCTGGCCACATGACGGGCTGGCGCTTTACGTCGGCTGCTACTGCAACGATCCCAAGACCCTGGCGTCCGCGATGGCCGGTGCAGGCGGTGACCCCAGAGTGCGGCTCGTCGTGCACGATCGCGCCGGCCCGACGACCAAGGCGGACTGTCTCAACCGGCTCTATCGCGCGCTCATCGCCGATGAAGTCCGCAGGGGCATTTCCTACACGAGCGTCGTCCTGCACGATGCCGAGGACATGGTGCACCCGGCGGCGTTGCCGGTGATCGACCGGGTCCTGGAGGAAGTGGATTTCGTGCAACTGCCGGTCCGGCCCGAGCCGCAGACGGCTTCGCAATGGATCGCCGGACACTATTCCGACGAGTTTACCGAGGCGCATGCCAAGTCGCTTGTGGTGCGCGACGTGCTCGGCGCGGCGATACCGGCTGCCGGCGTCGGATGCGGCTTCGCACGGGCGGCGCTCGACAAGCTGGCGCAGGAACGTCGGGCCAACGGCGAGGACGGGCCGTTTTCGTCCGAATGCCTGACCGAGGATTACGAGCTCGGCCTGCTGGTGTCGCGGGAAGGGGCGCGGGGCCGCTTCGTGAGAGTTCGCGACAGCCTGGGCGAACTCGTCGCCACGCGCGCCTTCTTCCCGGCAACGCTCGACGAGGCGGTGCGGCAGAAGGCCCGCTGGATCCACGGAATCTCCCTGCAAGGCTGGGACCGGCTGGGCTGGGGCGGTCGTCCGGTGGATGTCTGGATGGCGCTGCGGGACCGGCGCGGCCCGCTGACCGCTGTGGTTCTGGCGGCGGCCTACTCCCTGCTGGTCGTCGAAGCTGTCCTGGCCACCGCAAGGCTGGCGGGATGGCAGGAGACCGTAAGCGTCTCCCCGGCGCTGAAGGCGATGCTGGCGATCACCCTTGCAAGCTTCGTCTGGCGCGCGGCGTGGCGTTTCGGTTTCACTGCCTATGAATACGGCATCGTCGAGGGACTGCGATCGCTGCTGCGGATTCCCGTCGCCAATATCATCGCGATCATGGCCGGGCGGCGCGCCCTGTTCGCCTACGTCAGGACTCTTCGCGGCGCGGATGTGAGCTGGGACAAGACGACCCATCGCTCGCACCCTGCAAGCTTCGCCACGAAGGCGATCGCGCGATGATGTCGGGCGCGTCATTCAGGGGGCAGCCGCTGTTCGCACTGTTCGCCGTGCTGGGCTGCTGGGTGGCCCTGCGGGCTGCCTTGTGGGATGCCGACGCATTGGCTCCGGTTTCGCTGCCGGAAATGGATGTTCCCGCGCGATTTGCCGATGAGCCGTTGGGAGGAAACAAGCCTGACCGATCCGTCGCGCACGGCGGCGAGCAGGGTGGGCGCCTGAAGCGCGATTCTGGTGCGGGAGATCGGCCGGCGAGGCGAGACCGCTCCTTCCGTATCGCTCCGGGAGCGGCTGCGTGGCCGCGCTCCGCGTCAGACCTGAGGCGGCCGGCTCGCCGTTTCCTGACGCAGTCTGGATATGCGGGGGTGGGGCACCTCTCGGCAGGACCCGGCAACGTGCCGGTCCGTATCGCGGCGGCGCATCAGATGCTTCGGATGGCCATGCTGGCCCGCGTGCCGTTGCCGATGAGCCTTGCGGGGCCGGTGGCGGGAGCCGCTGCCGCGCCATTCTATCCGATCGCTCGTGAGCCTCTGCACGGCCGCCGCTGGTCCGCCGACGGATGGCTCCTCCTCAGACGGGGCGGGAACGTGTCCCTCGCGACGGGCAGCGCGCCCTCCACTTACGGGGCCAGCCAGGCCGGCGCTGTCCTGCGCTACCGCATCGCGCCCGCGAATGGTCACCGGCCGGCCGCCTATCTGCGAACGACCGCTGCGCTGAACGGATCGGGCGAACGGGAAGCTGCACTGGGACTGTCAGCAAGGCCGCTGCCCCGGGTCCCGGTAGCGGCATCGGCGGAATTGCGCGCGACCGACCAGTCCGGCTCCACCCGCCTGCGCCCTGCGGCCTTTCTCGTCACCGAACTCGAACCGTTCGTTCTGCCGTTCGGTGGGCAAGCGGAAGCCTATGGCCAGGCCGGATATGTCGGCGGCAAGTTTTCCACCGGTTTCGTCGACGGCCATCTGCGGGCCGACCGCGCTGTCGCCCGTCTGGGAAAGGCGCAGTTGCGCGCCGGGGCGGGCGTATGGGGCGGGGCGCAAAAAGGCGCATCGCGCCTCGACATCGGGCCTGCTGCAACGATGGGAATGGCGCTTGGGCAGAGCGGTTCGGCGCGGCTGGCGGTGGACTGGCGTTTCAGGGTCGCCGGCAACGCGGCTCCCTCTTCGGGACCGGCGCTCACTCTGTCCGCCGGATTCTGACGGCTGCGCCTTTTATCTGCCGCTTTGCTGGGCTAGGCCGCAACGGCAGAGATGGACGTCTATCTTCCGATCGCCAACCTGTCGGTCAATGGCCTCGTCATCGTCGCCCTAGGGGCTTTGACGGGCGTGCTTTCTGGCATGTTCGGGGTCGGCGGCGGTTTTCTCACGACCCCGCTACTCATGTTCTACGGCGTGCCGCCCACGGTGGCCGCGGCATCGGCTGCCAGCCAGGTCACCGGGGCAAGCGTTTCCGGGGTCTTTGCCCACTACCGGCGCGGCGGCGTGGACTTCCTGATGGGCTCGGTGATGGTCGCCGGCGGTGTCATCGGCACGAGTTTCGGTGCCCTGCTGTTCCGGTTGCTCGAGCAACTGGGGCAGATCGATACCGTCATCAACATCCTCTACGTCCTGCTGCTCGGCTCGATCGGGGCAGTGATGGCCCGCGAGAGCGTCCAGGCGATCAGGGCGGAACGCAGCGGGGTTCCGATCCCTGCGCGCAAGCGCCGCCATCACCCGCTTGTGGCCAGCCTGCCGATGCGCTGGCGCTTCTACCGCTCGGGCCTCTACATTTCGCCGCTGGCGCCGCTCCTGCTCGGCGTGGTGACCGGCATCCTGACCATGCTGATGGGCATCGGCGGCGGCTTCGTGCTGGTGCCGGCAATGCTCTACATTCTGGGCATGAGCGCCAGCGTCGTGGTCGGAACGTCGCTCTACCAGATCCTGTTCGTCACCATGGCGACGACGATGATGCACGCGCTGACCACCAAGGCGGTGGACATCCTGCTTGCCGCCCTGCTGCTGATCGGCTCGGTGACTGGCGCGCAACTGGGCGCACGCTTCGCCCAGAAAGCCAGCCCCGTGAAGCTGCGGCTGGTCCTCGCGGTCATCGTCCTCCTGATCGCCGTGCGGCTGGCCCTCGGGCTCGGCTATCGTCCGGACGAGATCTACACGGTGGTGCCGCTGTGAGGGCTGTGTTCGCCCTGCTTGCCCTCCTGCTGCTGGGCGCCGCGCGCGATCCGATCCTGGTGCCGGAAGTCTCCCAGCATGAGATCCGGCTGCGCCAGGGATTCACCGGCACCGAGCTGCTGCTGTTCGGCGCGATCCTGACGCCTGAAGGAACCCGCGCAGGCCGCGATTACGATATCGTGGTGCTGCTCAAGGGGCCGACCCAGTCGATCGTGGTGCGCGAAAAGGAGAAGGTCGCGGGTATCTGGATCAATGCCGACAGCACCGAGTTCCGCTCCGCGCCGGCCTATTTCGCCGTCGCCGCATCGCGCCCGATCAGCGAGATCGTCGATGAAAAGACCGCGGCGATCTACGAGCTCGGCCTTCGCTGGCTGCAGCTCTCCCCGATCGGGGAGATCGACCCGGAAGAACAGGCCCGGTTCGCAGACGGCCTGGTCGACCTGCGCGAGCGTGGCGGCCTTTACCAGCAGAAGGAAGGCGGTGTGACCGTCAGCGAGCAGGTGCTCTACCAGGCGCGCATCTCGCTTCCGTCGAATGTGCCGGAAGGGAACTACATCGCTGAAACCTTTGCCATTTCCAAGGGAAGGGTAGTGGCATCGGCGAGCAGCGCGGTGGAAGTGCGCAAGCTGGGGTTCGAACGCGCGCTCGCCCGCTTCGCCGAACAGCAGTCATTCCTCTACGGTTTGCTGGCGATCGGCATCTCGCTCCTGATGGGCTGGGCGGCCGGGAGATTGTTCGCCCTCGACTGAAATGTTTAGTCCAATGTTAACCTAGGCAATCTAGGCATCATATCGCACCAACAGGCAGAAGCGGGTCTGCACACATGACCGATGTCAGCGGTATGAGCTTTGAAGGCGGCCGGCCGGCAAATATCCAGGATCTTTCCGGCGAGGCGGCGCCGAATGCAGCGTCGGGCGCGGTCGAAAACGCGCGCGAGCCGATCGGCGTGGTGCTCGAGATCGCTGGTTCCGGCAGTGAGGTCGCGCTCGATCTCCAGCGGCTCAACGAATGCTCTTCCGATCCCGATCCGTCCGTTGCCCTTGCCGGCAAGGTCGGCAGCCAGGTCAAGATTCGCGTCGGCAACAGCTGGCTGCTTGCCAGCGTCCGCAGCCAGAAGCAGGACTCGTCCACGCCGGGCGGCGTGCTTGCGGCGGTGGATTTCCTCGGCGAAGGCGACGAGGAGCGGCTCACCGGCCGGATCCACAGTTTCCGTCGCGGTGTCACCGGCTACCCCATCCCCGGGGCGCTGGTCTATCCGGCGACCAGCCAGGACCTGAAGCAGATCTACGCCAGCGACGGACGCGCGAGCATCCAGATCGGCAATGTGTTCCCGACCAAGGATATCCGCGCCGGGCTTTACGTGGACGCGCTGCTCGGCAAGCACTTCGCCCTGCTGGGCTCGACCGGTACCGGTAAATCGACCGCGACCGCACTGATCCTTCATCGCATCTGCGAGCATGCGACCGAAGGCCACATCGTCATGATCGATCCGCACGGCGAATACAGTTCGGCGTTCCGCAACACCGGCCTGATCTTCGACGTCACCAACCTGCAGATGCCGTACTGGCTGATGAATTTCGAGGAACATTGCGAAGTGTTCCTGACCTCTTCAGGCAACGACCGGCAGGAGGACGCGGACATCCTTTCCAAGTGCCTGCTCGAAGCGCGGTCGAAGAACCGCATGGCCGAGCAGATGGGCAAGGTCACCGTCGATGCGCCCGTTCCCTACCTCCTGTCCGACCTGACCTCGATTCTCCAGAACGAGATGGGCAAGCTCGACAAGGCGGGCTCCAGCGCACCCTACCTGCGGATCAAGACCAAGATCGACGAGATCAAGTCCGACCCGCGCTACCAGTTCATGTTCTCCGGCATGCTCGTCGGCGATACCATGGCCGAATTCCTGGCCAAGACGTTTCGCCTGCCGGCACGCGGCAAGCCGATCTCGATCGTCGATGTTTCCGGCGTGCCGTCGGACATCACCTCGACGGTGGTCGCGGTGCTGGCCCGGCTCATCTTCGATTTCGCCATCTGGGCCCGCGAGGAAAAGACCAGGCCGGTCCTGCTCGTATGCGAAGAGGCGCACCGCTATGTGCCCAGCGAGAAGAACGCGGACGGCTCGTCGGTCGGCCGCGTGCTGTCGCGTATCGCCAAGGAAGGCCGCAAATACGGAATTTCGCTCGGCCTGATCACCCAACGTCCTTCCGACCTTGCCGAAGGCGTGCTCTCGCAGTGCGGCACGATCATCTCGATGCGTCTCAACAACGACCGCGACCAGTCCTTCGTGAAAGCGGCGATGCCCGAAGGCGCGCGCGGCTTCCTCGATTCGATTCCGGCGCTGCGCAACCGCGAGTGCATCATCTGCGGCGAGGGCGTTTCCATCCCGATCCGCGCGTCTTTCGACGACCTCGAGGAATTCAAGCGTCCGGCGTCGGAAGACCCCTCCTTCAGCCAGCTGTGGACCAACAGCGGCGGCGAGGAGGAAATGGTGATGCGCACGGTCCAGCGCTGGCGCGCGCAGGGCCGCTGATCTTCCCTATTCCGCGGCCGCCGGCATCGGAGCCGGGGTGCTGAAAGACCTGCGCCAGCCGCCGCGGTTGTAGACCACGAAGGTCATCAGCAGGGCGATGGCGGATCCGAAAACGAAAGACAGCCAAAGGGCGTCCGCTCCGAGCGCGCCGTAGGTGAGGTGGTAGAAGCCGAGCCTGCCCGGATAGAGCGCCACCGCCATGATGATCAGCGGGCCGACCACGGCGCCATAGGCGCGCATCGTGCCCATCAGGGTCATCATCACGCCGTTGAGCACCCAAGACCAGATCGCGATGAGCTGGATGCGGTTCGCGATCGGCACGGCATCGCTGCCGGAGCCGAGAAACAGGCTGAGCAGCGGCGTGTCGAATGCCAGCAGCAGCAACGCCATCACCACCGTGATGACCGCCGTCGTGCCGACCCCGGCCATCGTGATCCGCCCGGAGCGTTCATGCTGGGCGGCGCCGGCATTCTGCGCCACCATCGCGCTCACCGCCATGGAGACGGCGAAAGCCGGCATCTGCACATAGCTCCAGACCTGCATCACCGCGCCATAGGCGGCGGTGGTCAGCATGCCCTCACGGTTGACGAACCCTAGCATGATCAGGCCCGCCGCCGAATTGAGCAGGGTCTGCGCGCCCATCGGCACGCCCTTGGCGACGACGTAGGAGAGATCCTCGCCCTGCGGGATCAGATAGCGGAACTCGCGCCCTTTCAGCCGCAGCGGCAGGTCCCGCCAGTAGACCCAGGTGGTCAGCAGCAGGAAGCCGCCGACATTGGCGAGCACGTTGGCCAGCGCCGATCCGGCGATGCCCAGTTCCGGGAACGGCCCGATGCCCAGGATCAGCAGCGGGTTCAGCACGATCGTCAGGATGGTGATGACGATCACAGCGTAGAACGGCGACTTGGCGTCCCCCGCGCCGCGCAGGCCCATCGAGATCATCATCTGCAGGGTGGAGATCGGCATGCCGATGAAGATCACGCGCAGATAGGCCAGCGCCTGATCGTGGATCGTCTCGGGTGTCGCCAGCACGTAGAGCAGCGGATCGGCGAAGATCCAGCCGAGCACCGCGCCCAGCGTCGCCGCGCCCACGCAGAAGCCGGTGCCGGTGCCGAAGGCCCGCCGGGCGGCGTCGACATTGCCGGCGCCGAGCCCGTGGCCGACCTTGACGGTGGCGGCCATGCCGAAGCCGAACACCGTCGAGAAGACCAGGAACATGACGAGGTTGGCGTTCACGGTGGCGGCCAGCGCCCCTTCGCCGAGCAGCTGTCCCACCCAGATCGTGTTGATCGTTTGCCCCAGCGTCTGCAGGACGTTGGACAGCATCGTAGGGATGGCGAAGATGATGAGCGTGCGCAGGATCGGCCCCTGCGTCAGGTCTCCCTGACGAGGCACAGGTCGGGAAGGTGATTCCTCAGCAACGTAAGTATCGCTCACGTTCCTCTCGTGTCGCCATAGAGGTGGATATGCAAGCGATCGGTGAAATTGAACCCGTGTTGCCCACAGAGCGATGCGAGCCAGACGGAGCGTGCGCGCAGCTCCTCGCTGTCGCGGCCCTCGGGCATCAGGAAGATGCGCGAGGGATCGATTGCGTATTCCCGCTGCAACCCCAGCACCTCGTCGACGTCCTCCGGCGAAGCCACCACGAACTTGAAATTCGCCTTCGGTTCCGCGGCCCAGGCCGCAAGCGTTTCGGGCACCAGTGCCAGGTCGGCGGGATTGCCGCTGTGCGCGAGCTTGGGGCTGACATTGTATTGCGCCACCAGCGCGTCGAGCGCGGGCGGCGGCGCGACGGTGCCGTTGGTTTCCACCTCGACACGGATCGGCGGATCGTGAGGCGGCAGCGCGGCGAGCATCCGCGCCAGCGCCGGTGCCTGGAGCAGCGGTTCGCCGCCGGTGACGACGAGGCGCGGTTGGCCCAGCGCCGCGATCCGGGACGCCGTGTCCTCTTCGTCCAGCGTCACCTGGTTGGCGGCGCGCTCGTAGGTCTCATCGTCGCGGTGCGGGCGGTTGTCGCCTGTGAAATGCCAGGTGTAGGCCGTGTCGCACCAGACGCAGGCAAGGTTGCAGCGCGACAGGCGCACGAAGGCGCAGGGCCGCCCGGCCGATGGCCCTTCGCCCTGCAGCGAGGCGAAGATCTCCGGCTCGCCGGGAGAGGTGGTGGCAAGCGTCAGCGGCATGGCGGGTCGGGATCGTCCGGTCTGTTGGAAAAAGGTGACAAAGGTTACACCCCGTCACCCAGCGATGTTCGCACAAGGTTATGAAATACAATGATAAATCCCGGGAGGTGGCAGGTGACACCCTCCCTGCGGAAACTGTTCGCGATGGCAAAGGGCATGGGCCGGACCTCCGGAATCGTGTGCTGCTCAGTCTGTCAGACCGATGCTCGGTAGGAAAGCCGGGTGCGTTGTTCACCGCTATTCCCGTCGCCCCCGTGCAGGGGCGACGGATTGGGCATCCCGCGGACTTCGCCGTCCTGCGTGCCTTACCCCAGCCGCGCCAGCGCCGCTGCCAGCCGCTCGGCTTCCGCGGCGTGGTGGTCGTGGTCGGCGCGGGCCTTCTCCACCGCTTCGGGCTTGGCCTTCTCGACGAAGTTCGGATTGCCGAGCCGCTTGGCTAGGGAATCGCGTTCCTTCTCCGAGGTGGCCTTCGCCTTTTCGAGGCGGGCCTTCTCGGCCGCGATGTCGATCACGCCTTCAAGCGGGATGACGAAGGTGTCGTCGCCGACGCCGATCTGCATCGCTGCGCCGGCCGGCGCGCTTTCGAAACGGATCGCATCGAGCCGTGCAAGGCGGTCGATCGCTCCCGAATTGCGCTCGACGGCTTTCTGGGTGGCGGCGCCGGGATCGGCCAGATAGGCGGTCAGGCGAGCGCCCGGCGCGATGCCCAGCTCCGATTTCGCGGCGCGCAGATTGCCCACGAGCGCGATCAGCCATTCGACTTCCGCTTTCGCCCCGGCATCCACGCCCGCGCCCGGTTCGGGCCATTTCGCGGTGATCAGCGGATAGTTCGCCCGCTCGCCCAGCGCGCCCCACAGCTCCTCGGTCACGAACGGCATGAAGGGGTGGAGCATTACCAGGATCTGGTCGAGCACCCAGCCGGCGACGGCCCTGGTCTCGTCGTCGAACTGGCCCTTGATAAGCTCGATGTACCAGTCGCAGAACTGGTCCCACACGAAGTGGTAGATGATGTTGGCCGCCGCGTCGAAGCGCAGTTCGGCCATTGCCCTGTCAAGCTCGGCAAGGGTTTCGACGACTTCGCCGATGATCCACTTGTTGACCGCGCTGGTGGCGGCGGGCGCTGCAATCGAGGTGCTCGCGCCGATACCGTTGCTCTGGCAGAAACGCGCGGCGTTCCACAGCTTGGTGGCGAAGTTGCGGTACCCTTCGACCCGCTTCTCGTCCATCTTGATGTCGCGGCCCTGGCTTTCCATCGCCGCCATGAAGAAGCGCAGCGCGTCGGCGCCGAACTTCTCGATCAGGCCGAGCGGGTCGACGACATTGCCCTTGGACTTGGACATCTTCTGCCCGTCCGGTGCGCGCACCAGCCCGTGCAGGTAGAGCCGCTTCCACGGCACGTCTTTCATGAAATGGATGCCCTGCATCGCCATGCGCGCATCCCAGAAGAACAGGATGTCGAAGCCGGAGATCAAGAGGTCGTTGGGATAGTGGCGGGCGAGCAGCGGCGCGTCCTGATCCGGCCAGCCCAGCGTGGCGAAGGGCCACAGCGCCGAGGAGAACCAGGTGTCGAGCACGTCCGGGTCGCGCGTCAGCTTGGCAGCTTCGCCCGCCTGCTCCTGAGCCCCGCTTTCGCTGACGGAAACGTAGACATTGCCGTTCTCGTCGTACCACGCCGGAATCTGGTGCCCCCACCACAGCTGTCGTGAGACGCACCACGGCTGGATGTTCTCCATCCAGTTGAAGAAGGTCTTCTCCCACGTCTTCGGCACGATCTCGATCGCGCCCGAGCGCACGGCCTCCATCGGTGCGACGGCGAGCTTTTCGGCATCGACGTACCACTGGTCGGTCAGCCACGGCTCGATCACCACGCCGCCCCGGTCGCCGAACGGCGTTGCGATCGTGCGCGGTTCGGCGTCGAGTTCGATTTCCTCGCCGTCCTTGTTCTTGGTCATGTGGGGGATGAGGCAGCCCAGCGCCTTCATTTCCGCCACGACCATGTCGCGCGCCTCGAAGCGGTCCTTGCCGAGATATGCGTCCGGCACCAGCCCGTCCGCCGTCTGCACCACCTGCGCTTCGGCATCGAACATGTTGAGCATCTCGCCGGGCCTGATCCCGGCGCGCTTGCCGACCTCGAAGTCGTTGAAATCGTGTCCCGGCGTGATCTTCACCGCGCCCGAGCCCAGCTCCGGGTCGGCATGCTCGTCGGCCACGACCTTGAAGCGGCGGCCGGTGATCGGCTGGAGGATGTCCTTGCCGATCACGGACTTGTAGCGATCGTCATCCGGGTGCACCGCCACCGCCATGTCGGCCAGCATCGTCTCCGGACGGGTGGTGGCGACGACGATGTGGTCCTGCCCGCTGTCCAGCGTCACGCCGTCGGCCAGCGGGTATTTGAAGTGCCAGAAGCCGCCCTTGATCTCCTGCGTTTCCACTTCGAGGTCGGAAATCGCGGTCTTGAGCTTGGGGTCCCAGTTCACCAGCCGCTTGTCGCGGTAGATCAGGCCCTCGTTGTAGAGATCGACGAAGACTTTTACCACGGCGCGGGTGAAATGCTCGTCCATGGTGAAATGCTCGTTGGCCCAGTCCATCGAGCAGCCGAGGCGGCGCAGCTGCCGGGTGATCTGGCCGCCGCTTTCGTGCTTCCACTCCCACACCTTCTCGACGAACTGCTCGCGCGTGTAGTTGGTGCGCTTGTCCTGCCGCTCCTCGAGCTGGCGCTCCACCACCATCTGCGTGGCGATGCCGGCGTGGTCGGTGCCGACCACCCACAGCGCGTCCTTGCCGCGCAGCCGCTCGTAGCGGATGACGACGTCCTGCAGCGTGTTGTCCAGCGCGTGGCCGATATGCAGCGAGCCGGTGACGTTGGGCGGCGGGTTGACGATGGTGAACGGCACCGCATCGGGGCGCTCGGGCCGGAACAGCCCGTTCTCCTCCCAATGGGCATACCACTTCGCCTCGATCGCGGCCGGATCGAAAGTCTTGTCGAGTTGCATTCCGCTCATGGCGCGGCGCTTTGCCAGCGGGCAGCGAAAGGCGCAAGTGCGCCCGCTCCGGCTGCGGGAGATTGGCCGCGATGCACTTGCCGCCGCAGGCATTTTCCCCCATCACTCCAGGCGAAATGCGCGATTGGGCCGATTTCACCCTGGAAGCCGACGAGACGGGCGAGGCGACACTGGCGCTCAGCGGCGCACTTCGCGTGCATTCGATCGGCGATCTCGACCTTCGCCTCGAAGCGCTGGAGCAGGGATTCGGCAGGCTCGACCTGTCCGGCGTCACCGATATCGACACCACCGGGGCTTGGCTGGTGTGGCGCTTCGCGCAGGAACAGAATGCCGAGATCACCGGCGGGAGCGAGCAGGCCCAGCGCCTGATCCGCGCGGTAGGCAAGGGCTCGATCGGCGAGGCGGAGCCGCCGGAGCGCCCGCCCTTGATTCCGCGGGTGCTCGGCGAATTCGGCGTTCTGGTGCTCGAATGGCTGGAAGGGCTGAAGCGGGTCGTCGCCTTCATCGGCGCGATGATGGTTTCCTTCGGAGACGTGATCCGCCACCCGTCGCGCTTCCGGGTGAAGGCGCTGGTGCACCAGATGGAGCTGGTCGGCGTCACCTCGCTCGGCATCATCGGGCTGATGAGCTTCCTTGTCGGCATCGTCATCGCCCAGCAGGGGGCGATACAGCTCCAGGAATTCGGCGCGGAAATCTACACGATCAACCTCACCGGGCGGCTTTCGATGAGGGAACTGGGCATCCTGATGACGGCGATCATGGTCGCGGGCCGGTCCGGTTCGGCCTTCGCCGCCCAGATCGGCACGATGAAGCTCACCGAGGAAGTGGACGCGATGCGCACGATCGGCGTGTCGCCGATGGAAGCGCTGGTCATCCCGCGGGTGCTTGCCTCGATGGTGATGATGCCACTGCTCGGCTTCTATTCGGCGATCATCGCCATCGTCGGCGGCGCGTTCATCTCGACCTTCCAGCTCGGCATCCCGTTCATCACCTTCCTCACCCGCATCCAGGAAGTGCTGCCGCTCTACGACTTGTGGGTCGGGCTGATCAAAGGCCCGGTCTTCGGCCTGATCGTGGCCGTCGCCGGCTGCTACCAGGGCATGCAGGTCAAATCGAATTCGGAGGAAGTGGGGCTGCGCACCACCCAGGCGGTGGTCACCGCGATCTTCACCGTGATCGTGCTCGACGCCTTCTTCGCCATCTTCTTCACCGAGGTGGGCTGGGGATGAGCGGCACGGAGCAACAGGATTATCCGATCATCGTCGAGGGACTGCGCAATTCCTTCGGCGAGTTCGTGATCCACGAGAACCTCTCGCTGAAGGTCCGGCGCGGCGAGATCCTGGGCGTGGTCGGCGGCTCCGGCACCGGCAAGTCGGTGCTGATGCGCTCGATCATCGGCCTGCAGATACCCGACGAAGGCTCGATCACCGTGCTCGGCCATTCGATGACCGGCAGCGGGGACGATGACGATATCGACATCCGCTCGCGCTGGGGCGTGCTGTTCCAGGGCGGCGCACTGTTTTCCACGCTGACCGTGGGCGAAAACGTCGAAGTGCCGCTCAAGCAGTTCTACCCGGAGCTGAGCGACGAGCTGCGCGAGGAGATCGCGCGCTTCAAGGTCAAGCTGTCGGGCCTGCCCGAGGAAGCGGCCTACAAATATCCCGCCGAGCTTTCGGGCGGGATGAAGAAGCGCGCGGGACTGGCGCGGGCGCTGTCGCTCGATCCCGAGCTGCTGTTCCTCGACGAGCCGACGTCGGGCCTCGATCCGATCGGCGCGGCGGCATTCGATGCGCTGACCCGGGAACTGAAGGAAACGCTGGGACTTACAGTGTTCCTGATCACGCACGATCTCGATTCGCTTTACGAGATCTGTGACCGGGTCGCGGTGCTGGCGGACAAGCAGGTGATCGCGGTCGGCACGATCCCGGAACTGCTGGCTACGGATCACCCGTGGATACAGGAATATTTCAATGGCCCGCGAG